>OY970187.1:1312500-3860468 GCA_963708165.1 Rubricoccaceae bacterium
CGCGAGTCCGAAAGAGCTGGCTATTACTCCAGACGTCCTTTCTATGGCTGAGGGTGTTGCGCGCACACGACTGGAAGAATCAGGCCTGATCGTGGGCCGCGTTGAGAGCGATACCGTTCGGACGCCATTCCGCAATACCGTGACGCGTCAGACTCCGCCTGCTGGCCGTCAGGTGCCGAGTGGGACCCGTGTAACGCTGTGGCTTAGCCCTGGACCTGGAACGGCGAGCGTGAACGTGCCCAACGTGATCGGCAACACGCCAGAGGAGGCGAAGGAGATCATTCGGCGTGCTGGCTTGTGGGTCGACTCCCCGAGTGCCACTGGCGAGCGTGTGCGCTCGCAGCAGCCTGAAGAAGGCTCCACACTCAAGGAAGGCGAGGAGGTACGCATCTCCACGAGTCCAAGCGGTGGCTGAGCCTCTGGCGGTGCGTTACGACACCGCGATGGATACAGCCTCTGGCACCAGAGGCTATTCCTCTAGGTAAACCGCAGACGCCTCTGTATCTACGACGACGCGCTCGCGGTGCTTGGTCGGGATTCGTCGCCCGACGAAGTCGGGTTGGATGGGGACCTCTCGGTGTCCGCGGTCGATGAGGACAGCGAGTTGGATGGAGCGCGGGCGGCCGTGGCTTACGACAGCATCGAGGGCGGCACGGACGGTGCGACCTGTAAACAGCACATCGTCTACGATGAGAACGTCCCGGCCGCTGACGTCGGGGCCATCGAGCGCAAGAGGCACGGCGTCGGAATCGTCTCGGAAGCCGGTGAGGTCGAGCGAGTGGACGGGGATGGCTCGGCCCTCTACGTCCTCTAGCGCCTGGACGAGCATCTCAGCGAGTGCGCGGCCTCGCGTCTTGAGACCGAAGACGAGAAGGGACTCTGTTCCGCGGTTCTGCTCGCGGACCTCGTAGGCGAGGCGCGTGACCGTTCGCTGGAGCCGGGCAGGCGAGAGAAGCTGAGAGCGTGCCATTCTGTGGAGGAGAGGTCAGGCGACAATCTCGCCACGCAAGACCGTGACGGCGTCTCCGATCAACAAGACGCGGTCCCCCTGCACGTGTACATCCACATGGCCGCCTCTGGCGGAGGCCTGATAGCAGCGAACCACCATCTTGCCTAGTTCAGTTGCCCAGTAGGGGCCAATGGCGCAATGGGCCGAGCCGGTCACCGGATCCTCGGGTACGCCAGAGCCCGGAGCGAAGAAGCGCGACACGACGTCGCTACCGCTAGAGACATCTCCGCCAGAGGCTCTGGCCGTGACGATGACGCCTCTGGCGCCGAGCGCGGCGACGGCGTCGTGATTGGGGTCCAGAGCGCGAACGCTGGCCTCGTCGGGGGCGACGGCGAAGAGGTCGAAGCGGGAGCGGCCCTGCCAGATGGGCTCGAAGCCGAACACCTTGGCGAAGGCCTCTGGAAGCGCCGCAGCCTCTGGCGGGGTCGCGGGGAAGTCCATCGCAAGGCGACCGTCGGAGTGGCGAGAGACATGGAGGGGGCCGGAGCGCGTGTGGAACGTCGCGGTGGCCTCTGGCGCGAGCGCGCCGGTCTCGAACAAGACGTGAGCGCTGGCAAGCGTAGCGTGCCCGCACAGGTCGATCTCGACGGTGGGCGTGAACCACCGGAGATTCCAGCCATCGGTCTCCTTGTAGATGTACGCCGTCTCCGCGTGACGCATCTCGGCGGCGACCTGCTGCATCCAGCGCTCGTCTGCCGGCTCGTCTAGCAGACACACGCCCGCAGGGTTGCCTGCAAAGGCTGTGTTGGTGAAGGCGTCGACGACGTAGATGGGCCGAGGCATGCGCGCGGGAGGCTTGGGCTCTGATGGCGAGCCTGACTTGAGCGAAACGGATTCGAGAGCACGCCGCCAGAGGCGGATGTGAGGCTAGGAGTCGGAGTCCACGGTGTCGTTTTCGCCAGACGTTTTACGGTTAGGGCAAGCCCCACGTCGGCAATGGCCATAAATGGTGAGAGCATGACGCGCGACATTGAAGCCGTAGACCTCGGCGACGCTTTCCTGGATCTCCTGAAGGCGTGGATCGCAGAATTCCAGGATCTCGCCGCAGTCAAGACAGATCAGGTGGTCGTGCTGCCAGTATGCCCATGCGCGCTCATAGCGTGCCTGGCTCTGGCCCCACTGGTGCTTGGCGGCAAGGTCACTTTCGAGCAACAGGTCGAGCGTGTTGTAGACCGTCGCGCGGCTTACCCGAACGCCGTCGGTTTTCAAGCGCAGGAAAAGCGTGTCCGCATCGACGTGATCGGCAGTGTCGTACAGCGCATCGAGCACAGCGAAGCGCTCGGGGGTGCGGCGCTGTCCACGCTCCTGGAGAAAGGCACCGAACCTCTGGCGGACCTCGTCGAGCTGGGATTGGGGAAGAGACATCGTGCGTGTAGGACAAGGAGGAGACCGCTCGCAACGCCAGAGGCCGGACGCTGTCAGCGCGTGGGAGACCGGAGCGTAAGCACGCGCACCTCTGGCGGCACGCGGAAACGCACAGGCAGGATGCTCGTGCCCACGCCGGGGCTTACGAAGAGGTCCCGCCCGCCTTCTCGCACATGGCCGATGGCGTAGCGCTCTCCATGCTCCGAAGGAACGATAGGCCTCCCTACGAGAGGCAGCGCCACCTGCCCGCCGTGCGTGTGGCCCGCGATGGTAAGCGCGACGCGGTTGGGCATCTCGACGAATACGTCCGGGTTGTGCGTGAACACGAGCGGCCGAGCCGCTGGCGGGACGGCGGCGAGCGCGCGCCGGATGTCGTGCGGCGCTTCCCAAAAGTCACTGACGCCTACGAGCCAGAGCGTGTCGCGTTGTACAGGGAGCGCGGCGGCGGAGTCTTCGAGCACAGTCACGCCAGAGGCTTCCAAGGCGCGGATCACGCGCGGGCCGTCCAGCCACCAGTCGTGGTTGCCGAGCACGGCGAATGTGCCGAGCGGTGCGTCCAGGCCGGAGAGGATCTCGCTCGAGGCCTCTGGCGAGACGAAGCGCCCGCCGACGACGCCCTGAATGACGAGGTCTCCCGCGATGAGGACGAGATCGGGACGGGCGGCATTGGTTTCGCGAACGACGCGTTCGAGGTTGCGGCGCCCGTTCCACGGCGAGCCGGTGTGGAGATCAGCCAGGACGGCGACGCGCAGGCCGTCCAGGTGAGTCGGCCATTTCTCCAGCGTCAGTGTCGTCTCGCGCACGCGGAGCGAGGCAGGCTCGAAGGCAAAGGCCCAGAGCGCGAGCACGACACCGAGCGCGAGCGTGACCCTGACGGCGAGACGCCAGCCGCGCCACGGACTCCTCTCCTTATGCAAGGGCATCGAGGTCTGCCAGGATCTGCGCGTGCAGCGCCTCTGGCGCGAGCGTGCCGTCGAGGACGAGGATGCGCTCGGGACTGCGGGCGGCGAGCGCGAGGTAGGCCATCCGCACGCGGCGGTAAAAGGCGTCGCCAGAGGCCTCCATGCGGTCTGCCTGCTCTCCAGCGCGGCGCTGTGAGGCCACCGCCAGAGGCACGTCTATATAATAGGTGCGCGCGGGCGCGAGGCCGCCGGTCACGAAGCCGTGGAAGGCGTCCAGCCATGCCTCGTCGGCGAGTCCTCGGCCGCCGCCCTGGTAGGCGGTCGTGGAGTCGTAGAACCGGTCGGCGATCACGGTCTCGCCAGAGGCCAGGGCGGGGCGGATGACTTGCTCCACGAGTTGCGCGCGCGCGGCGGAGAACAGCAGGAGCTCGGCGCGGTCCGCGATGGCGAGCGTGGGATCGAGCAGGAGCGCGCGGATGCGCTCGGGGAGGTCGGCGCCGCCGGGCTCGCGCACGCGGCGGACGGTCTGGCCTCTGGCGACAAGCGCCGCTTCCAGCAGGCCAACCTGCGTGCTTTTGCCGGAGCCGTCGATGCCTTCAAAGGAGACCAGCACAGTAGAACGGAGGGCAGAGGGGTTGCGTTTGTGCACCCTCCGCGAGCGGGGGCGCAAGAGGCGTCGAAACCCGCCGGTGCCCTGTCGTGGGCATTGCCTTCGGGTCGCGGCGCCGCCTATACTAGCCCCAGCCGATCCCTCGGGGTTCAGTACCCAGCACCAGCCGCAGCGCATGTTCGACTACGACGACTTCGACGAGCCCATCGGGGAGGACGGCCTTCGCGAGATCGTGGAAGCGTATGAGCGCTCGCTCAGCGGCGAGGCGCCTTCCTATTTCGACAGCGATGCGCTGGAGGGTGTGGCAACGTACTACTTCGAGGCCGCGCGCTTCGAGGATGCGCTGGGCGTGGTGGATCACCAGATCGACCAGGGAGCGCCATCGTCTGATACGTGGATGCGGCGCGGCGTGCTGCTCAACCACCTGGAGCGGCACGAGGAGGCCCTGGAGGCCTACAACCAGTCGCTCGCGCTCAACCCGATCGACACCGAAACGCTCATCAACCGCGGCATTACGCTGGACACCCTCGGCCGCGCCGATGAGGCGCTGGACGATTACGACCGCGCGCTAGAGGTCGACCCGTCGATGGGCGACGCGCACTTCAACCGCGGCATCGCGTTCGAGAAGATGAGCCAGTTCGAGCTGGCCGCCGAGGCTCTCGAAACGTGCGCCGAGCGCGACCCGGAGCACCCCGAGGTGTGGTACGAACTCGGGTATTGCTACGACCAACTGGACCGCCTGGAGGACGCCATCGAGGCGTACGACAAACAGATCGACATCGACCCGTACGCGCACAACGCGTGGTACAACCGCGGGATCGTGCTCAACCGCCTGGGCCGTTTCCAGGAATCCGTCGCGTCGTACGACTATGCCGTGCTCATCGTGGACGACTTCGCGTCGGCGTGGTACAACCGCGGAAACGCGCTCGCGAACGTAGGCGACCCGGTCGGCGCCATCGAGAGCTACCTCAAGGTGCTGGAGTATGAGGACGGGGACGCCGCGACCTACTACAACCTCGGGATCGCCTACGACGAGATGGGCGACCACAAAACCGCCTCCGACTACTTCCGCCGCGCAATCGCAGACGACCCGACGTACGCCGACGCTCACTACGGCCTGGGGTGCGCCCTGGACGCTCAGGCCGATTACGACGCTGCCCTCGCCTCGTTTGCAGAGGCCCTCCGTCTTCAGCCCAAAGAGGCCGAATACTGGCATGCCCGCGCCGACGCCGAATACAACGCCGGTCGCATCGCAGAATCGTTGCGCTCCTACGCACGCACCGTCCACCTCGCGCCGACCAACGTAGACGCCTGGATGGACCTCGCCGAGACACGTCTCGAAGCAGGCCAGTCTGCCGAGGCTCTCGCGGCCTACGCCCACGTCCTGCGCCTCGACCCGACGTCGCCAGAGGCGCACTTCCGCCAGGCCGTCGCGCTGGCAGCCGTAGGACAGCGCGAGAGCGCGGCCCGCTCCCTGCACCGTGCCGCCGAGCTCGACCCCGAGCGCGCCGACGAGATGCGCCGCGCCTACCGAGACCTCTGGCGCGACCCGCGCGCGGGCAGCCTTCGTGGCGGCAACCTGCCAGGGCTTCCCGGCCTCTCGGAGGACGAGCGGTAGAGCGCCGGTTGGAAGACCGGCGGCCGGGCGTGCCTCTGGCGGTTGTGTCGTGAAAAGGTGCGCAGGTTGAAACGCGGGCAGGTTTGGGTGCTGAGACGTGTCTCGTGTCCGCCTCTGGTGCCACACCCCGACCACGCCAGAAGCCTCTGGCGGAACGTCTCCGCGCACATCGGTACAAGCGGTCTCCCTCCCTCCGTTTCTGTGGCAGGCCTTGTCGTTTTGCTCGGCGCGCGCGTCGAGCACTCCCTTTCCCCCGCGTTGCACAACGCCGCGTTCCGAGCGCAGGGCCTAGACCTCGTCTACGCCGCGTGCTCGGTCGCGCCAGAGGCTCTGACCAGCGCCGTGAGTGGCCTGCACGCGCTCGGAGCACGGGGCGCCAACGTCACCATCCCGCACAAGCAGGCCGTGCTCGCGATGGCCGAGCGCGTGTCGCCAGAAGCCGAAGCCGTCGGCGCCGCCAACACGCTCGTGCGGACGGAGACGGGTTGGCACGCGCACAACACCGACGTGGCGGGCTTCCTCACGCCTCTGGCGGAGGCAGACCTGCGCGGCGCCGAGATGACGGTCCTGGGCGCAGGCGGCGCAGCACGCGCCGTCGTTTACGCGCTGCTCACGCGGTTCGCACCGTCGCGCCTCACCGTCGCGAGCCGCCGCGTGGGACAGGCCGAGGCGCTCGCGCAGGACCTCGCGCCGCACGACGCCAGAGGCGTCCTCCAGACTGTGCCTCTGGCGAAGGCCCCGACCGCGCGGCTCGTCGTCAACTGCACGCCGCTGGGCATGGTGGGCATGGAAGACCTGACACCGCACGCCTCTGGCGCGATGGGACAAGGGCAGATCGCGTACGACCTGGTCTACCGTCCCAGTCAAACGCGCTTCATGCGCGACGCGCTCGCGCACGGCGCCGAGGTCATCGGCGGGCTGCCGATGCTCGTCGGGCAGGCCGCCGAGTCCTACAAGCTCTGGACCGGGCGCGATATGCCGACCGACATCGCGCGCCGCGCTGCTCTCGACGTTCTCTCTCACTCCTAGCCTCTGGCGGCCCGCCCTGAGCGCAGCCGAACGCGCCAGAGGCCCTAGCCATGACCGACTCCATCCTCACGCCCTCCGTCTTCAACGACTTGGACGGCATCGTCGCGGGTTTTACCACGCGCAGCTTTTCCCCCGCCGACGAACCGCGCGAGGCGACGCGCCAGAGGCTGCAAGAGCAGACCGGCTTCGCGCACGTCGCGTCCGTGGGACAGGTACACCGCGCAGACGTGGCGACCGTAGCCGAAGGCGGGCACACGCCCGAGCACGACGGACTGGTGACGGACCGCGCCGGGTTGCTTCTCACGACAATAGCTGCAGACTGTGCACTGGTGCTGTTCGCCGATCCTGCCTCTGGCGTACTTGGCGCGTGCCACAGCGGGTGGCGCGGGACGGTCGCAGGAATCGTCGCGCAGACCGTCGGCGCGATGGAAGCGCTGGGTGCCGACGCCAGAGGCATGCGCGCCTATGTCGCGCCGTGCATCTCGGCCGAGCGCTTCGAGGTGGGCGAAGAGGTCGCGGCGCAGTTCGCGCCCGAGGTGGTGCAGCGCCGCGAGGACTGGCCGCGTCCGCACGTGGATCTGAAGGCAGAGCTCTCGCGGCAGTTGCAGGCACTCGGCGTCGCCGACGCGCGCACCGAGATCGCCTCGGGCTGCACGATGACCGAGACCGACCGCTACTACTCGTACCGCGCCGAGGGCGGCACACCGGGCCGGATGCTCGGCTTTATCGGCCGCCGCGCCTGAGCCTCTGGCGCCAGAGGCAAGGATTCGGCAGCACGAACGCGCCTGAGTGGAATCGTCAGAGACGAGCGCCGCCCACCCAGACCCTCATCCCGACGGAGCCTGCGACGAGAAATATCCCGAGTTCTGCTGCTGTAGCGGCCTTGCCAGAAGCACACCCCGCCAGAGGCCTCTGGCGGCACCTGCGCGCGCGCTGCGGTCTGCTATCTTTGCCGCAGAACAACAATGCGGCCGGGCACTTACGATCGCGCCCGGTCCCACCCTATCCGATGGACTTGGACGCCACCTCAGGTGACGCGACGACCGCCCCTGCGTTAGACACAGCACCTTCCACCCCCGATGTAGACGCCAGCGACTTCCGCTGGACCCTGCTCCCTGTCGACGACGAAGCGCACGTCGCAACCATCGCGACACAACTCAACGACCTGCCCGTGCCTCTGGCGCGGTCGCTCGTGCTCCGCGGCGTGGACTCGTTCGATGGCGCGAGAACGTTTTTCCGGCCCGACATCACGCGCCTGCACGATCCGTTCGAGATGCGCGACATGGACAGCGCCGCCGACCGGATTCTACAGGCGGTCGAGAGCAAAGAGCACGTCATGGTCTACGGCGACTACGACGTAGACGGCACGACGAGCACGGCGATGCTCATCACGTTTTTCGAGTCCATCGGGCTCCAGTCGTCCTTCTTCATTCCCAACCGCTTTACGCACGGCTACGGCCTGAGCCGCTTCGGCGTAGATGAAGCTGTCGCCAGAGGCGTCTCGCTGATCGTCGCCATCGACTGCGGCATCACGGCCAACGCCGAGGCTGCGTACATCCGCCAGCAGGGCCTGGATCTCATCATCTGCGACCACCACACCGCAGGCGACGAGCTTCCGGTCGCGACGGCCGTCCTGGACCCCAAGCGCCCCGACTGCGATTACCCGTTCGACGGGCTCAGCGGTTGCGGCGTGGGATACAAACTCATCCAGGCCGTGCTGGAGCGCATGGGCCTCCCGCCAGAGGACGCGCACTGCTACCTGGACCTTGTCGCGGTCTCCACCGCGAGCGACATCGTGCCGATGATTGGGGAGAACCGCATCCTGATGCGCGAGGGACTTCGCCAACTGTGCGACAACCCTCGCCTCGGTCTCGCGGCGCTGGCGCAGCGCGCAGGCCTGGACCTGACGTGCTGCACGTCGTCCAAGATTGTCTTCCAGCTTGGGCCACGGATCAACGCCGCCGGGCGTATCGCCGACGCGTCGATGGCCGCCGAGCTTCTGGCGTCGCGCGACGCCTCGCACGCGCAGCGGCTCGTGGACGAGATCGAGGAACTCAACCTGCAGCGCCGCGAGCTCGACCGCGAAACCCGCGACGAAGCCCTGCTCATCGCGGAGCGCTTGATGGAAGACGATCCGGTCGCGCTCGTGGTCTACAAAGAGGGCTGGCACCCGGGCGTGATCGGCATCACGGCCTCTCGCGTGGCCGAGAAGTTCCACCGCCCGACGATCCTGCTCACCTCGCGTGACGGCAAAACTGCCAAAGGCTCGGCGCGAAGCGTCAAAGGTATTTCGATCTACAACGCCCTCGCGCAGTGCTCAGACTTGCTCGACCGCTTTGGCGGCCACGCCTTCGCGGCAGGCCTCGCGCTGCCCGTCGAGTTGATCCCGGAGCTTCGCCAGAGGCTGCAACCCGCCGTCCAGGGTTCGCTCGACGTCGATGGCCTGGTGCCCGAGATCGAGCTCGATGCCACACTCGACCTCCGCGACGTGAGCACCCGCTTCTGGCGCGTGCTCCAGCAGTTCGGGCCGCACGGGCCGGACAACCTGCGGCCGGTCTTCTGGGGTCAGAACCTCCGCGTCGTGGGCCAACCGACCAAGGTGGGCCACGAGAAGCAACACCTCCGCTTTAGAGTCGCGCAGATCGACGGCGGGCCCACGTTCCCGGTCATCGGCTTCAACCTGGGCGAGCGCTACGAGACGGCGCTGGCGAGCATCCGCCGCGGGAGGCCCATGGAGGTCGCGTTTCAGCTCGACGAGAACACGTGGAAGGGCCGCACCACGCTCCAGCTCCGCGCCAAAGACCTGCGCCTGAGCTAGGCCCTGGTGCCAAGGGCATGTAAAAATGCCCCCATGCCGCGGCGGCGGCTTGCCACCCAGCGCTCCATTAGCGCGACGATTCGCGAACCGCCAAGCTCATCCAACGCAAGCAGATAGCCTCTGGCGCACGGAGACGAGCGGGAGGTCGAGTAGGAGAAACGCCTATTCAGGGACGTGGGAGAACCAACACTCGCCAGAGGCGCGTTTGGACACCTCTACGCGGCGCTTCGCGGTACAGCCTCGGGCGCCACTCTGTTTGTTCCGTTTCTCATGCTCCATGTCTCAACTCGACCGCCTCACTGAGGACCTCGACGCCGCCCCCACAGGCACCAGCCGTCGCGACTTCTTCCGCCGCGCGGGCTTTGGCCTCGGCGCCATCGCCGCCGCCTCCACGCTTCAAGGCTGCGACTCCAACGATCCCGTTGATGACAACGATGTCGTCCTGGACTTCTCCAACGACTTCGGCGTGCTCAACTTCGCATATGCGCTAGAGCAACTCGAAGCCGCATTCTACGCCGCCGTCGTCGGTGCTAGCGGCTTCGGCAACACGTTCTCCTCTGGCGAGCAGTCCATCATGCGGGACCTCGCCGCGCACGAGGCCATCCACCGCGACTTTTTCGAGGCCGCCATCATGGGCGCCAACGGCACGCCGATTCCGGACCTCACGCCCAACTTCGATACCGTCGATTTCTCTAGCCGCGCCAATGTGCTGGCCGTGGCGCAGACGTTCGAGGACCTCGGCGTGAGCGCGTACAACGGCGCCGGTCGCCTAATCGAGAGCGACGCGTACCTCACGCTCGCGGGCAAGATCGTCTCCGTTGAGGCTCGTCACGCATCGGTTATTGCCGGGCTGATCACGCCCAACTCAATTGCGTCTGACGGACAGATCGATCCGAACACTGGCCTGGACCGAGCGCGGATGCCACGAGAGGTGCTGCAGCTCGCAGCTCCGTTCATCGATGACACCATCGTCGTTCGCAATCTCTCCTAAGCCGAGCTGCTACCGCTCTGACGACTCTACGACTTCCATACCATGACTGACTTTCTCCAAGACATCAGCGGACTGGCCGACGCGACAAGCTCGCGCCGCGACGCCCTCCGCAAGGGTGCAGGCATCGGCCTTGCGGCCGCGTTTGCCTCCATCCCGTTTCTCAAGCCGGGCCGCGCGATGGCGCAGTCCACCGAAGGCGACTTCGGCATCCTCAACTACGCGCTCACGCTCGAATACCTGGAGCGCTCGTTCTACCGCCAGGCCAATGACACCGGCCTAATCCCGAGCAACGTGTCGCCGCTGTTCGACACCATCCGCGAGGATGAGGAGCAGCACGTGGTTCTACTCCGTGGCGCGATCAACGACGCCGGCGGAACGCCCGTCCAGTACACCGACAGCGACTTCACCTTCGACGCTTTTCTGGGCAGCTACGCAAACATCCGCACGCTCGCGCAAGGCCTCGAAGACACGGGCGTCCGCGCCTACAAGGGGCAGGCGGCCGCGATCACGAACAAGGACTACCTCACGGTTGCCCTTCAGATCCACTCCGTCGAGGCCCGCCACGCGGCAGCCATCCGCCTGCTCAACGGCAATCAGGGCTGGATCAACGGCGGCCAAGCCAATGCCGATGGGACAGCCATTGAGGCCGTGTACGGTGCAGGCTCGCCCGCGTCGCAGTTCCCCGCAGAGGAAAACGCGACGCAAGGTGGCATCAACCTCTCGACGGCTTCTGGTTTTGGCGGCTACACGTCCGCTCAGATCTCGGCCGCCTTCGACGAGCCGCTTGACATGACGACGGTCAACACCATCGCGGGCCAGTTCATCACCGGCGAGGAGGGAGACGGAGAGGAGGACTGACCCTTCCCGCGTCTCGTACGCCATGCGCGCCCGGTGCCTCCTCTGGCGCCGGGCGCGTTTTTTTGGCTCTGGCGCGCGGCCTCTGGCGCCAGAGGCGCCGAACTGCACCGTCGGCGTAGCGCAGTAGGCCGCCAGAGGCCTCTGGCGCTACGCCTTGCTGAGCTCGCTCTCGGACTTGAGCACGCGGTCGCCGTCCTCCTGCTCGATGAGGTAGGCAGGCTCGTCCTCGGTCGCGTCGCGCGTGACCTCGGTGCCCTTGATGGTGCGCGTCACCTCGCTGGTGAACGATTCCTGGACGGTGCCCTCGGCGGTGCCGGAGCCCCAGTTCCACTGTACGCGGTCGCCTTTGCTGAACTGTGCCATGATGCGGGGATGGGAAAGGAGAAAGGGGCACCCGCTACCGAGTGCCCCTTTGCATCGTTCCGGATCGTGCCGCCTCTGGCGCCAGAGTGTGAACCCTGTCTCGCCAGAGGCCTCTGGCGACGCCGCGTGCTACGAGCCGCTGCGCTCCATCGCTAGGCGGATGGCAGCCTCGGCGTTGACAATGCCGCCCGTTGCGGAAAGCGTGCCGA
This sequence comes from Rubricoccaceae bacterium, assembly GCA_963708165.1. Lineage (GTDB taxonomy): Bacteria > Bacteroidota > Rhodothermia > Rhodothermales > Rubricoccaceae > Rubricoccus. The sequence goes on from OY970187.1 coordinate 1,324,273, forward strand.
ACGACACAGCTTCTCCGTCACCGGGGCGTGGCGTCATCGTGTCGGCCATGGGCGTGGCAGAGTCCAGCAGGATCTGGCGCACTTCCTCGGCTGTGAAGTCCGGGAAGTAGGCCATCACGAGCGCGGCCACACCGGCCACGACGGGCGCGGCAAAGCTGGTGCCGTTGGCGACCTGTGTCTCGCCGCCAGGGGCGAGCGACTTGACCGCCGCGCCGGGAGCGAACAGGTCCACCTCCTCCTGAGCGTAGTTGGAAAAGCCAGCCGCGAGCGCCGCCATGTCGCTCGACGACGCGCCGATCTCCATCCACGTCGAGACCATGTCGCCGTTGATCGTGCGGTCGGTCGGGTAGTTCATGCCGTCGGCCAGGTTCTTGCCATCGTTGCCCGCTGCGTGCACGAGCAAAACGCCTCTGGCGGCGGCATACTGCGCGGCCTCGTCGACGACGCTCTTGCCAGGGCTGTACGCCTTGCCGAAGCTCATGTTGATGATGCGCGCGCCGTTGTCCACCGCGTAGCGGATCGCGTTGGCGATGTCCTTGTCGTACTCGTCGCCGTCGGGCACGGCGCGAACGGCCATGATGCGCACCGGCCCGCCAGAGGCCATGTTGGGCGCGATGCCGTCGATGCCAAAGTCATTACCTCGGACCGCGGCCACAAGTCCGGCGACGCCGGTTCCGTGGCTCGGGTCGGGGCCGCTGGCGTCGGCGTTACCGTAGTAACGCTCGGTCATGTTCATCGGGTCATCGCCGACGATGCCGCGCGGGTCGAAGTCCGGGTTGAGGTTGTAGTCCAGCTGGCCGCGGAGGTACGTCACATAGCCGTCGAGATCGACAAAGCTGGCACCCTGCTGGGCGAGAAACGATAGCATCCGCTTGGCCTGGTCGGCTTCGATGTCGCCTGCCACGTCGAGCACGGTCACGTCGTCGCGGTCGTAGGTGTCCGGGAAGCGGGCTGCAAGCAGCGAGTCGGCGCCGCGCATCTGCGCGTGGACCGGGAAGAGGTTGGCGGCCTGGGCGTTGATCTCCCCCAGCTTCTCCTCCAGCGCCGTCTCGTACTCCGCGCACTCGGGGTCGGCGACGGCCGCCGCGCGGCACGCCGCGACGAGCCGCGCGATCTCCAGGCGCTCCGCCCCGACGTTCTCGCCAGAAGCCCCGCCGAGAAAGCTCCACCCGTGGATGTCGTCGGCGTAGCCGTTGCCGTCGTCGTCCTCGCCGTTGCCCGCGATCTCCGCTTCGTTGACCCACATGATGGGCGCGAGGTCCGGGTGCGCGCTGTCCACGCCAGAGTCGATGATGGCGACGACGACCTCTTGCGGCGTCTTGCCCGCCAGGAGTTCGTAGGCGGCGTCGAGCGCGATGCCGGGCGTGCCGCTGGCGGGATCGGCGAGGTGCCAATCCTCGGCGGGCGCGGCGGGTTGGGCCGCCAGAGGCAGCGCGAGAAAAGCGAGGGCGAAAGCGAGCGTGAAGCGCATCGGTGCGGGAGTGGTGTAGTCCTCGAACGCATCGCGGCGCCTCGGACGTGTGTGGGATTGCTGCGAAGCCTCTGGCGCTTGGCGCGGTTCCGTGAGCGGGCTCCGGGCTCCGGGCTCCGGGCAGCTGCCTCCCCTCGCCTCTGGCGCCAGAGGTTGACTCGCAGACTCCCACCTTGTCATCCCGAGCGCAGACGAGGGATCCACTCGCCGGATGCTCGCACGCTGAACAGGCCTCTGGCGTTCGCTGAGAGTAGATCCCTCGTCGCGTCGCTCTGTCGGGATGACAAGGTGGGAGCTTGGCGCCAGAGGCACCGCGCCAGAGGCACCGCGCCAGAGGCACCGGCCCCCGGGCACCACCGCGCCTCTGGCGGCGTTGACGCCGCACCCCGATCTTCCAGCCTCCGCCAGAGGCCCGACAGCCTGCAGCCTCTGGCGACACTCAGCCCCGATACGCGCCCGACCTCGGTACTCCCTCTCCCCTTACCGATATGCCGCGCATTCTCTGGGCCGACGACGAGATCGACCTCCTCAAGCCGCACGTTCTGTTCCTCGAAGCCAAAGGCTACACCGTCGAAACGGTGACCAACGGCGCCGACGCCGTGGACCGCGTCGCCAACGCCCGCTTCGACGTCGTCTTTCTGGACGAGCAGATGCCGGGCCTGGGCGGGCTGGACGCGCTGGAGCAAATCAAAGAGCGACGGCCCGAGGTGCCCGTCGTGATGATTACCAAGAGCGAGGAGGAGCACCTGATGGAAGATGCCATCGGGCGCAAGATCGCGGACTACTTGATTAAGCCCGTCCACCCGAAGCAACTCTTGCTCACGTGCAAGCGGCTCTTGGACGGCGACCGCATCCGCGGCGAGCAGGTGCAGCAGGACTACCTGCAAACCTTCGGGCAGATCTCCGCGCGCCTGGGCGGGCCTCTGGCGGCGGACGAGTGGATCGACGTGTACCGCCAGCTCGTGCGCTTCGACCTGGAACTGCAGGGCGGCGACGAGAGCGTGCGCCAGATCCTGGACGACCAGTACAAGGGCGCCAACGAGGCGTTCTCGCGCTTTATCGAGCGCGAGTATCCGGACTGGATCGCAGCCTCCGCCAGAGGCGAAAAGCCGGGCGACGAGCGCCCCATGATGAGCCACGACATCATCGGCCAGAGCGTGATGCCGCTGCTGGGAGACGTGGGAGGCACACCCGAGCGGCCCGTCATTTTCTTCCTCATCGATTGCCTGCGATACGACCAGTGGCTCCTTTTCGAGCGCACGCTGCAGCAGCACTACGAGGTGGAGACGGACTGGCACTACTCCATCCTGCCGACCGCCACGCCGTACTCGCGCAACGCCATCTTTGGCGGCTTGCTGCCGGTTGACCTCGCCAAGCGCTTCCCGGACCGCTTTACGGCCGATGTGCGCGACGACGACGAGCCCAGCCTGAACGCGCACGAAGACGCGTTCCTCCGCGACTTGCTCGACCGGCGCCACCGCAAGGACATCCGGATGCGCTACGAGAAGATCAGCAACCAGGCCGATGGCGCCACCTTCGCAGACCGCGTGACGGATTTGCTCCAAGTGGATCTCTCGGCCGTCGTCGTCAACTTCGTGGACATCCTCGCGCACTCGCGCTCGGACTCGCGCATCCTCCGCGAGATCGCGCCCGACGTGCCCGCTTACCGCGGCCTCAGCACGACGTGGTTCGAGCACTCGTGGCTGGCGGATGCGTTCAAGCAGCTCTCTGAGCACGACTGCACCATCGTCATCACGAGCGACCACGGCGCGGTCCGCTCGCTCAACGCGACCAAGGTCATCGGCGACCGCGAGACGAGCACGAGCCTGCGATACAAGCACGGCCGCAATCTCAAGGTGGAATCCCGCGAGGCCATCTTCGTCAAAGAGCCCGAGACCTACGGCCTGCCGCGCACGGGCATCAACGAGAACTACGTCTTCGCAACCGAGGACCACTACTTCGTCTACCCGACGAATTACAACAAATACCAGGAGCGCTACCGCGACTCGTTTTTGCACGGCGGCGTAAGCCTGGAGGAGATCCTGCTGCCCGTCGCCACGCTGCGGCCGAAGCGCTAAGCCTCTGGCGCGGGCAGGTTGTCGGTGCTCTGTTTGGGCCTAGCCTCTGGGGGGATCTGGCTGCGTGGCGTCGGTTCTCAGACGCTGGCGCCAGAGGCACCCGTGACCTCCGGGCGTTAGCCTGCGGCTCCAGCCGTATGCCGATGCTCCGCCTCCTCGCCCTTCTCGCGCTCCTCCTCGCCTCTGGCGCGAGCGCGCAAACCGATTCCACCGCCGCGCCAGAGGCCGATAGCGTTCGCGCGAGCCGAGGCCTGTTCTGGCTGCCCGCACCGCCCCAGCCCTCGGCCGATCTCGCGCCGCGCATCGCCCTCACGTTGGATCCCAGCTTGAGCGCCGAGGCCGGAGCCGACGCGTTCGTCGCAGCGCACCGCGGGCTGACCGAACTCGAGGATCGCTACCTGCCCGCCCGCCTCTGGCGCGAGCGCGGCGTGCTCCGCAAAACAGGTGGGATCGTCTATCGCCTCGCGCGTCTGGCACTTGTCGACGAGCCTCTGGCGCACGTCGCCCATGTGGCGCAGCACGAGGTCTTCGGCCACGGCGCGCGCATCCGCGAGTTCGGGTTCGAGCAGGTGGAGTACTCCATCGACGCGCCGGCCCCCTATGGTCTGGGTGGTGGGTTCGCCCGGTTTGAAGTCACCGAGGACGCAACGTTCGATCAGCGACAGGTATTGAGCCTAAACGGGTCGCACAGTACGGGACTCGTGGCGGACCGCGTGCGCGAGGACGCCTTCCGCCGCGGGCGGATGCGCCAAGCCGAGGCGCTCGCCTACTTGCACGGCGCCCTGGACGTCGCCAACTACGTCGCGAACACACGCTCAGGCGAGGGAGGCGGCAACGACGTGGAGGCGTGGCGCTTCTTCCTCAACGAACGCGCCGAGCGGGACGACCGCGAACGCCTGAGCCTGGGCGCGGCGCAGCGCACGACAAGCGTTCTTCTCCTGGACCCCGTGCTCTACGCCAGCCTCGCTACAGTCACGTGGTCCTATCTCGCCAAAGGTGACGCCAGCGGCCCGCTGCCCATCGTGTCGGTCCGCGGCGCGCGCGTGATGCCGTCGGTCCGCATGGGCTGGAGCCCGCATGGCACGCACGCCGAAGCGGTACTCCTCGGCTCCGCCAGAGGCCGCTTCGCCCGCGTCTCCGCGCGTCACACCGTGGGCGGGCCGTACGCGGCGTGGCAGACTCGGCGCCGAACTCACTCCGGTCCTCACGCGCGGGCCTCTGGCGCTGGGCCTCCGCGCCGACGTGTGGCGCGCGCCCGACCTCGCGCTCGGCCCCAACGACCCCAACACGTTCTCAATGGACTGGGGCGGCGCCCTCAGCGCGCGCGCCGACGTAGACCTCTGGCGCGGGCGCGGAGGCCTGCGTGCCGAGATCGGCGCCAAGACCGAAGGGCTGGTGCGCGGCGAGGAGATCGGTGCGGGTCCCATCGTGCGGCTGGGCGTATTTCTGCGCGAGTAGACGCGGGCGCCAGAGGCGTGGTCTGCGCCAAGGGCCTGCGCGACAGGCCTGCGCCGTACACTCCGGCATGGACGGTCTTCCTTCTTCGTACCTCGCCGCCACCATCACGCGCCGCGAGGACCACACCGACGATCTCGCCACGTTCTGGCTGGCTCCCGAGCGCCCCGTCGTCTTCCAGCCCGGCCAGTACGTGACGCTCGCGTTGCCCGGCGCCAGCGGCCAATGGGTGAAACGCCCGTACTCGGTTCTGAGTGCGCCGCACGAGCCCGAGATCGAACTCTTCGTCGAGCGCGTGGACGGCGGCGAGTTGACGCCGAGCCTGTTCGACCTCAGCGTGGGTGACGCCCTCGGCGTTCGTGGCCGCGCTGCGGGCGCCTTCGCGACGGGACGCCGACTGCACGTACCACGTCATGGCCTGCACGGTCACCGGCATCGCGCCCTTTCTCTCCATGCTGCGCTACGCCGCCCTGGCCTCTGGCGCCAGAGGCCGCTTCCTCGTCCTCTACGGCGCGAGCGCACTCGCCGACCTCGGCCCGTACGCAGCCGAACTCCAGGCCTTCGCCAGAGGCGAGCACATATACGCGGCAGTCACGGTCAGCCGACCGTGGGACGCGCCCGGCTGGACCGGCGAGACGGGACGCGTGGAAGACGTGCTCCGCAAGCACCTCGACGCGCTGGGCTGGCCTCTGGCGCAGACCGCAGGCTACGCCTGCGGCAACCCCAACATGGTCAAAAACGTCGGCGGCCTCTTGCGCCGGGCTGGCCTGGATCCCGCGCACCTCCACGAAGAAGCCTATTTCCCCGACGCAGGCGAGACGGCCCCGGCCGACGCTCCCCCCGCTGCGGCACCGGCGCGCCGCCAGGGTCCGCCCGTCGGCCCGCCCGGAGGCCTCGTGCTGAAAACCGCGCCGCGCCCGCCAGAGGCGGACGGAGGGTCTGACACGCCGCGGCCTCTGGCGCCAGAGGCTTGAGCCGCGCGGCCTCACGCACGGCGTACGCTCCCGTCATTTGGCCTCTGGCGCAACGATCCGGCGCGTGAAGGGGTAGAGCGGAGAGACCGTCCTTTCCTGTATCCTCTAGCAGACCCTCAGCTCCCCGCGTGGACGACCAACACCATTGCCCGACGTGCGGCGCCCCGCTGCGCATCAAAAACCGCTTCGTGAAAGCGGTCACCTGCGAGTTCTGCCAGAACGTGGCCCTTTTCGACGGCGTCCGCCTGGACCCGACCGGCCGCACGGCTTCCCTCGCTCAGCTCAAGAGCCCCCTCTATCTCGACGCCACCGGGCGCATCGGCGGCCTGTCCTTCCGCGTGCTCGGTCGGCTCGTCTACGAGTACGACGGCGGCACGTGGCAGGAGTGGTTCATCGACATCGGCGACGACAGGCGCGCGTGGCTCGTCGAGGACGAGGGCGCGTTCTCGCTGCTACAGACGCGCAGCCTGTCCCAGGCGCCTCCGTTCGCGGGCATCCGCCCCACGGACGTGTTGTCGCTTGCGGGCATGGACGTGCGCGTCGACGAAATCGGCAGGGCGACGATCGTGAGCGCCGAGGGTCAACTGGGCACGCTGATCCTCCCGGGCGAGACCATTGCCTATGTCGACGGCGCCTCTGGCGACGAGGAAGTGAGCTTGGAATACGGCGAGCGCGAAGTCAAGCTGTTCGTCGGCCGCCCCCTCAAGCGCGACGCTCTCACCGTAGACCCCGACCCTTTTAGCTGACCATGGGACGCATCCTCCTTCTCGTATTTCTGGGCGGCCTCGGGTTCTGGGCCATGCAATCGGCCGCCAGAGGCCCGAGCGCGGTTCAATTCTCAGACTCGCGCACCGTCGGGGAAAGGCCTACTCGCGCCTACTATGTGCCCATCTACGTGCCGCCGCCACGCTCCAACCGCACCGGCAGCACTCGTGGGCCGCGCGTGGGCGGCGGCGGCCCCAGCTTCGGCAAATAATGGACCTCTCCCCCCTGGACCGCGCGCTGAGCGCCGCCCGCCGCGGGCACACCGTTGCCGCGCAAACGCTGCTAGACGACATCCTCGCGGCGGACCCCGCCAACGAAGAAGCCCTCCTCTGGCGCGCGCGCGTCACCGACGACAGCGCGGAGCGCGCGAGCTTTCTCCAGCGCGCGCTCGCCGTCAACCCGCAAAACCTGTGGGCCGCGCAGCAACTGGAGGCCTCTGGCGGAGCCACGTCGGCTGCAGCCTCTGGCGCCAGAGGCTCCGATGGTGGGCCCCAAACGCTGCAGTGCCCCAACTGCGCAGGCTCCGTCGAGGTGCACCCGGACCGGGGTAGCAAAGCCGCGATGTGCACCTACTGCGGCAGCGTGCTCGACCTGGGCACACGCGAGTTGGACATTATCGGGCAGATGAATCCCAAGGTGGGACCCAAGCACTCCATCAAGCCCGGTGACGAGGCCACGTTTTTCGGCGAGAACCACCTCGTCATCGGGTGGATGCGCTACAAAGGGTGGGACAGCGAGGAGTCCTGGCAGTGGGACGAGTGGCAGATGGTGAGCGACAGCGGCACGCCGCGCTACCTCTCGCACTCGTCCGACGAAGGCTGGACGATCCAGACGCCCATCCGACCCACGCCCAACATTGGCAGGCTCATGGGCATGATGTGGATCGACGCGCCAGAGGGCAAGGCCACCGTTACAGAGCAGGGCCCGGCGAAGATTACGGCTATGCAGGGCGAGTTCACATTCCGCCCCAAGCTCGGCGCCACGCTCAAGGTGATCGAGGCGCAGAAAGACGACCAGCACTACAGCGCCGAACTCACCGCGGACGAGCTAGAAATCGTCGGCGGACCGCGCGTCTCGGAGCGCGAGCTGTGGACCGCATTTGGACGCCAGGACAAGCTGCGCGAGATGGACGAGCGCGCCGTGCGCACCCGCAAGAGGCGCAAAGCGCTTCGCGCCTCGGCGCTGATCTGCTTCGCCGCGGCGGCCGTCTACTTCATGGGCATCGGCTGGGCCTCCGCCAAAGACGGCTCTGTCGTCTCCAGCAGCACCACGGAGTTTGTCACGGACCTCGCGGCCGTTCCCGCGCTGCCGCCGCGCGACAACTACACCGCCGAGCGCCGAGACTCGCTCTCGGTCGGCACCGTCGAGGTCAGCGCACCGCGCGAGGTCCACGAGGTGACGGTCGCGACGCCCCACAGCGGCTCGTACCCCTACCCCTCTGGCGATGTCTACGTCGAAGAACCCGACGGCGACGTTCTCATCCTGGGGCCGCTGACCAACCGGAGCGGCAGCTACGAAATGAGGCAGGCCTTCCGGCCCAGCATCGCGGGCACGCACACCTTTATCGCGTTCCTGGACGAGAACAGCCCGGACCAGCTGACCTTCACCACAACCGTCCGCACCGGCATGTGGGACGCGGGCCCCTTCGCCGTGGCCTGTGGCCTCGCGGTACTCCTCGGCTTTGTGCTCCTCCTCGGCGGCGGCTTCGGCCGCATCGACTAGCGCCAGAGGCCTCTGGCGTCCCTTTCCCTCTCGACCCTACACCCCATGCGCGCTTTCCTCTCCACGCTCGCCCTCGCGCTCGCCGCCACGCCCGCTTTTGCGCAAGTCGCGCCGGTCGTCCAAGAGGTGCCCGGCAGCAGCCTCGATGTCACCGTCGTCATCTCGACGATCCTCTACGGCGCGATTGGCATTTTGCTGACGCTGGCAGGCTACTTCGTCTTCGACAAAGTGGTCGGCTTGGACCTCAAGCGCGAGCTGGTGGAGGACCAGAACACCGCCATCGGCATCATGCTGGCGGGCGTGTTTATCGGCTGCTCCATCGTCGTCGCGGCGGTGATGATCTCCTAGCCTCTGGCGCCAGAGGCGGGCTCCGACCCCTCCCTTGAGGCAGGTGGCGGCCCGTTCGGCTACGCTCAGGGCAGGCTCCGCCGACGGAGGGTGTCCTCGGTGGCGTGACTCTGCGTCCAACACCCCTACCCGCTTCGCGGGAGCCCCCTCACAGGGGCAGTTTCTCGCCTGCGGTTCTATCACCGTTCCTCGGCCTCTGGCGTCAGGAGCCGCTCAACATGTCTCGAACGATTTGAACCCGGAACTCAAAACCCGGAACCCGGAACCTGAACTCGCGCCCGCCTCTGGCGACGGCGCGCGCGTCGGCGTGCCCGGTCTGGAGATCGCGCCAGAGGCCGAGCGCGAGCTGACCGACGCGCAGGTGCGCGTGCTGCTGACCTCGGTGCTCGTCGTGGCGACGTGCGGGCTGCTCTACGAGCTCATCGTCGGCACGCTGTCCTCGTACCTGCTGGGCAACTCGACGCTGCACTTCTCGCTCACCATCGGCGGGTTCATGACCGCGATGGGCGTGGGCTCGCTGGTCTCGCGGCGCATCCACGGCGATCCGCTGGTGTGGTTCGTGGGCGTCGAGCTGGCGATCGGCGTCGCGGGCGGAAGCAGCGCGGCGGCGCTCTACTGGGCCTACAGCTATGCGCCTCTGGCGTATCACGCCGTGATGGCCGCGGCCGTCCTGGTGATCGGCATTCTGGTCGGGCTGGAGATTCCGCTCGTGGCGCGCGTGCTGGACATGGCCGGGCGCCAGAGGCGCGACACGGTCGCGAACGTACTCGCGGTGGACTACCTCGGCGCGCTGCTCGCGGCGCTCGCGTTTCCACTTCTGCTGCTGCCCACGCTCGGCGTGCTGCAGGACGGCGTTCGTGACCGGCGCCATCAACCTCGGCGTGGTCGTGGCGTGCCTGTGGGCGTTCCGCAGGCTCCTGCGGCGCCAGAAGGCGTGGCGGCCTCTGGCGTTCGCGACCGTTCTGCTGGGCGTGCCTCTCGCTGCGGGCGCCGTGGGCGCGAACTGGCTGGCCGACGTGTTCGAGGCCAAGCTCTACCGCGCGCCAATCGTGTTCACCGAGCAGTCGGCGTACCAGCGGCTCGTCGTCACGCGCTCGCGCCAGGGCGACACGCGCCTGTTCCTGGACGGCGCGCTCCAGTTCGCGACGTCCGACGAGTACCGCTACCACGAGTCGCTCGTGCACCCCGCGATGGCGCTCGCGCCGCGGCGCCAGAGGATCCTACTTTTGGGCGGTGGCGACGGCCTCGCCACCCGCGAGATTCTGAAATGGCCCGAGGTCGAACGCGTCACGCTGGTCGACCTCGACCCGGCCGTAACCGACCTCGCGCAGCGCCACCCTGCCCTGCTCGCCGCTAACGAAGGCGCACTCGCCGATCCCCGCGTCGAGATCGTCAACACGGACGCCTACCTCTTTCTGGACGACTCGCCTCTGGCGTTCGACGTGATCCTGGTAGACCTGCCGGACCCCAACCACGAGTCGCTCGCCAAGCTCTACAGCCGTCCGTTCTACGCGCTCCTGCGCCAGAGGCTGGGCGCAGGCGCGATGGTCGCCGTGCAGTCCACCTCGCCGTACTTCGCGCGCGAGGCGTTCTGGAGCATCGTCGCCACAGCCGAGGCCGCGGATCTGCACCCCGTCCCGTACCACGTTTACGTTCCCAGCTTCGGCGACTGGGGCTTTTTCCTGGGCTCGACGCACGCGGTCAACCCGGAGCGCCTCGCCGCCCGTCTCCAGCCTCTGGCGGGACCGCCGTTGCGCTTTCTCACGCCAGAGGCCTTTGCCGCCGCGCAGACGTTCTCGCCCGACATCGCGCGCCCAGACGGCGTGGAGGTCAACTCGCTGGACGATCCGGTCCTGCTCGACTATTACCAGAAGGGGTGGGCGCGATGGCAATGAGTGAGTTCCAAGTTGCGGGTGCGCTTCGCGGGCCTAACGGCTCCGAGTTTCGGGTTGCAGTCCCTACCACGCCTCTGGCGCCAGAGGCCTCTGGCGGACACCAGGCCTCTGGCGACGGACCACACCCTCGATCCAACGCGCCTGTGACGGCGGTTGGATCTGTCCCACATCGGGATACCCCAGATCCGGACCCTGCGGGCTTTCAGCGGAGACGAGCGCGGTGTGATTGTCCCCCTTGACAAGAGGGACAGCTTTGAGACCGAACGGGAGCAAAGCGGGGGGTATTCCCAGGAAACCTCGGCCTCGCCAGGGGCCAGCGTGTACCCCTATCAGCCCGCCGGAGGTCACCACCTGCTGGCCGACTTCTGGGTCTCCGATCCCGAGCCGCTGCGCCGTGTCGCGATGTGGAAAGCGCTGCTGCCCGAGGCCTGCCGCGACGCGGGCGCGACGGTTCTGGCCGCGCGCTTCCACCAGTTCGAGCCCGAGGGCGTAACTGGCATCGTGCTGCTCGCCGAATCCCACGCGAGCCTCCACACGTGGCCCGAAGCTGGGCTCGTCACGCTCGACGTGTTCACCTGCGGCGCGCTGGACGCGCACGCCATCGTCGACCGCATCCGAACCGCGCTCGCGCCCGTACGAGAGCGCGTCACCGAAGTCACCCGAGGCGACCGAGCCACCCAACAGGCGCACGCCGCCAGAGGCCTGGCCTCTGGCGAAACGCCGCATTCCGACGCCTCTGGCGTACCCTCTCCGTAAACCAACCGCCCAGACGGGCACCGACACATGGGACTCATGGACCGGCTCAAAAATGAGCTTATCGACGTTATCGAATGGACCGATGACAGCCGCGACACCATCGTGTGGCGGTTTCCACGCCATGGCAACGAGATCAAATCCGGCGCGATGCTGACGGTCCGCGAGGGCCAGACGGCCGTGTTCGTGGACGAAGGCCAGCTCGCCGACGTGTTCACGCCCGGCACCTACGAGCTAACCACGGCCAACATGCCGATCCTGACGACGCTCGAAAGCTGGAAGTACGGCTTCGAGAGCCCGTTCAAGGCCGAGGTCTACTTCGTCAACACGCGGCGCTTCACCAACCAGAAGTGGGGCACGAAAAACCCCATCATGCTCCGCGACCCGGAGTTCGGCCCGACGCGCCTGCGCGCCTTCGGCACGTTCACGTTTCGCGTGACCGATGCTGATACGTTCATGACCGAGGTCGTGGGCACGAGCGGCGACGTGAGCACGCCCGAGATCGCAGACCACATTCGCAACCTCGTCGTCTCGCGCTTCACCGAAGCGCTCGGTGAGGCCAAGCTGGCGGCACTCGATCTCGCGGCCAACTACTCCGAACTGGGGAGCGCGCTCGGCGGCAAGATGACGGAGTCCATGGAGGACTACGGCATCGAGCTCAAGGACCTGATGGTGGAGAACATCTCGCTCCCGCCAGAGGTGGAGAAGGCGATGGACGAGCGCACCAGCATGGGCGTGATCGGCAATCTGGGCGCGTACACGCAGTTTCAGACCGCGAAGGCGATGGAGGCCGCAGCTTCCAATCCCGGCGGAGGCGTCGCCGCCGCTGGCGTCGGCATGGGCGCAGGCATGGCGATGGCGCAGGGCATGGCTCAGAGCATGGCCCAGCCCGGCCAGCAGGTCGGCGGCATGGCCTCTGGCGGGGCCGTCCCTCCTCCTCCGCCAGCGGCTCCCAGCTTCCACGTGAGCAAGGGCGGCCAGACCGCCGGCCCGTTCACGATGGAGCAGCTCAAATCGCAGGCCGCCTCTGGCGAGCTCACGCGCGAGAGCCATGTCTGGCGCGAGGGCATGGACGGCTGGAAGACGGCAGGCGAGGTCGAGGCCATGCGCGCCGTCTTCGGTGCCGTGCCGCCGCCACCACCGCCCGCGGCGTAAGCCACAGGCCTCTGGCGCGACAGGTTCGCCAGAGGCACGGACAGTCGCGTAAGCGAGACCCTGAATTAATGCGTGCGCCCTTGCGGATTGCCTCCGCAGGGGCGTACTTGTCTCACTCTAGCCCACCGGTGCCGCCATGGACCGCCTGACCCGCTCCCGCCTCGCCCGTTGCACGGGCCTGCTCACGGTGATCGCGATGGGTGTTGTGATGGCGCCAGAGGCCTCGGCGCAGGGCTCCTTCGAGACGCTGGACCCGTTCTATGGCGGCGAAAGCGCGCGGCAGAGCTTCTACGACGGCTTCGCGGTCTCCGGAGAGGTGACCTACCGTGAGCGCGATCTGCTCGGCGTGTCGGAGCCGGGAGCCCCAATTGCCGACCTGGCCGTCGCGGCCCGCATCGACTACGCGCTGCTGCCGCAGGTCAACGTCTCGGCCGTCGCAGACCTATCCGGCGCCGCCTCACGGCGCGGACCGCTAGGACTGAGTTGGGTCGTCGTCAAGCCGTACTGGCGCAACGAGAGCACAGACTATGCGGTGCGCATCGCCGTAGACCCGGTGAGCGAGGGCAGCCTGGGCTTCCGCCAGACGGACGTCGCATTTCTCTCCTCGACGGCTCTCTCGCCAGAGGTCACGTCAGACTTTGCCATCGGCATCCGGCGCGTCCGCACCGGCTACGTCGAAACTGCGGAGGCTGCGCAGGCGCTTCGCGCCTACACCGGCGGCGGCACAGCCACCGACCCCGAGCAGGCACCGCTGCCGAGCACGAGTCTTCTCAAAGCCGTGGACGACCGCGTGCGGCTCTTCGGACAGGAGATCCGCGGCTCGTGGGGCTACAACGTCCTCTTTGACCCGGCGGGAAGCCGCATCACGGGCGCCCTTGTGGCCGAGGCCGGTGACTACACGCTCGTCCGCTCCAGCAGCGAAGGCACAGCCTCTGGCGACGACGACGGGGCAACGCCAGAGCGCATCCGCAGTGGCATCGCGTGGGCACGCGTCGGCATCGAGTTCAACCGGCCGAGCTACGTGCTCGCGCCGTTTGTGAGCGTGCCGATGGTGACGTACGCGAGCGTGAGCGGCGAGCCGGTGCGCCACGGTCCGCGCCCGGACAAGACGCGGTTCGGCGTCCGCGTGATGCTGCGGTAGAGAGGATAGGGGATGAGGGAAGGGGGATGGGCAGAGGACGCTTTCGCCAGAGGCCTCTGGCGTGGCTTGCGGCGTAAGGGCGTAAGATGTCTCTCCATTTCAGACCGGCTGTATGCGCGCTCTCCTGCTCAGTCTTCTCCTCGCGATTCCCTTCGCCACGCCTCTGGCGCAGACCTCGCCAGAGACTGTGCAGAGCGTCATCGTAGTCCGCTCCGCACCAGAAGTGGAGGTTGAAGCCTTCGCGCTCTCGCCAGAGGCGGTAGAAGATCTAGATCCGCTCGCCAGGAACGTGCTCATCACCGCGCTGGCGGCGACCGGTGCGTACATCGCGGGTGGAGCCTTGGGATACCAGATGGGCGCGGGAATGGACGAGAACACAGACGGCGACGAGTTCTTCATTTCAGAAAAGGGGATCTACGGAATCGCAATCCTCGGCACCGCCGCGAGTGGCCTGGCAGCCCATCTCACGAGCCGTCAGGAAGACCCGCTCTGGCGCACAGTGTTGGTGCCTCTGGCGGTGCAAGGCGTCTTCATCGCGGGGGCCCACGCGTTTCTCAGCACGCAGGAGGGAACGGTCGCGTTGGGCGCGCCGCCTGTCGCGGTCGTGTTCAGCACGTCGATGGCGCTCTGGGACTGACGCCAGAGGCCTCTGGTGGAGTACGAAGCTGATGCGCTGCCCCGCTGCCAGGACGCCGCGCGCGCCTCTGGCGTAGACTGCGCGCCCTCTCCCCCTCTCTCGCGTGCGCCTCGGCATCGTCTCGGACACCCACGGCTACTACGACCCCGAACTGGACGACGTGCTCGCGCCGTGCGACCTGATTTTGCACGCGGGCGACGTGGGCGGCGACGGCACCATTCTGGACCGTCTGGCGGAGATCGCGCCGGTCCACGCGGTCTGGGGCAACATAGACGGGCGCTACATCCGCGAACGGACGGAGGAGCACGCGCGCTTTCAGGCGGGCGGGATGCGGATCTGGATGACGCACATCGGCGGCCACCCGAAGCGGTGGGCCAAGGGCATCGGCCCGGCGCTGCGCTCGGAGTGGCCCGACATCTTCGTGTGCGGCCACAGCCACATTCTGCGCGTCGAGCGCGTGCACAGCCTCGGCGGGATGCTCTACATCAACCCCGGTGCGGCGGGCCGCCAGGGCTTCCACCAAGTGCGGACGTGCCTGCGGCTGCGCGTGGAAGGCGGCAAGGCGATGGACGCGGAGGTGGTTCACCTGGGCGAGCGGCACGTGGCGGGATAGGGGTTCTGGGTTCTGGGTTCTGGGTTCTGGGTAAAGCTGCCGGTCACCCGCCTCTGGCGCCAGAGGCCACCGCGATTCCGTCCATGTCGTCCCTTCCCTCCAGACCGTCACCCCCGACGGAGCCTGCGACGAGGGATCTCGCAGGACACGCCGCGGCCGCGGTTTCGCCAGAGGCTTTGTCTTTCACCGCGGTTGCCCCTCCGCCTCCGGGAGGCCTCTGGCGCCAGAGGCGAGCCGTTCCGTATCCCTCCCTCGCGCATCCCTCCATCCCTCCGCTAGCTTCTGGCGATGCCCGCCGACCGCTTCGACGACCTCCCGCTCGACCCTGAGGGTGCAGCCCAGGCGCTGCTGCTCTCGCTGATGGCGCGCCTGCTCACGGCGCGCGGCCTGGCTGCGCTCGCCGACGACAGCGGCGGGCTCCGCGTCGTCGCCGCCAGAGGCTTGAGCGGGCTCGACGCGGGCGCGCTTCTCGCGGATGGCGGGCCGGGCACGCTGAAGCGGCACGGAATCGTGCTCGCGTTGCCACTGAGGCACGGCGACGAAACCGTCGGGCTGGTGGCGCTGGGCGAGAAAGCGACGGGGACCGCGTACGAGGCGAGCGAGATCGCGATCGCGCGGTCGCTCGCGAGTGCCTGCGCGGCGTCGATCCGCGCAGCGCAAGCCGCGGGCGCCCTCGCCGACGCCAACAAGCGCCTCGCGGGGCGGGCGCAGGAACTGGCAACGCTGTTCGAACTCGCGCAGGCCTTTGGCGCCGCGCTCGACCGCGACGCCGTGCTGCGCCGGTTGGGCTTCGCGCTGATGGGCCAGCTCGTCGTCTCGCGCGCCGCCGTCGCGCTGGTGCAACCCGACGGCTCGCTGAGCGTCGCGGGCTCGTGGGGCGTCTCGGCCTCTGGCGAGGTCCCGGCGCGGCTTCTGGCACTTACAGCACCCGAGGCGTACTGCGCCGACGGCTGGGCGTGGGCCGTCCCGCTGCGCGCAGGCGAGGTCGCCAGAGGCGTAATCCTGCTCGGCCCGCGGGCCTCTGGCGACGGGCTGGACGGGACAGCGTCGGCGTTTGCGGCATCGCTGGCGGCATTGGCGGTGGGCGCGCTGGAAACGGTAGACCGCGTCGCGGAGCGCATCGAGGCCGAGCGGATGGAGAGCGAGATGAAGCTCGCGCGGCAGGTGCAGGAGTCGCTCTTGCCCACTCAGCTTCCCACGATCCCCGGCTTGGACGTGGCCGCGCGGTGGCGGCCCAGCAAAGGCGTCTCCGGCGACGCGTACGACGTGGCGGCGCTCGCCAGCGGCCAGATGCTCGTCGCCGTGGCCGATGTCGTCGGCAAGGGCATTCCGGCGGCGCTGCTCATGGCGACGCTCCAGGCCAGCATCCACACCATGCGCGACGACCTCGCGGCCGGATTCGGTCTCGCGAGGGCCACAGGCCGCCTCAACCGCCTGCTCTGCGACGGGACCGAAATCGACCAGTTCGTGACCTTTGCGTGGGCGCTCGTAGACCCCGCCAGAGGCGTCGTGCAATCGGTCACCGCTGGTCACCCGGCGCCGCGGCTCGTCAAAGCCTCTGGCGAGATCACGCGGCTGGATGTGGGCGGGCCGCTGCTGGGCGTGATCGCGGACGCGCCGTACGCGCAACTGGAGACCCCTTTCGAGCCCGGCGACGCGCTCGTTCTCTTTTCCGACGGCGTCAGCGAAGCGCGCCGGGGCGACGAGGAGTTCGGCGACCACGCGCTGGACGCGGCGCTAGATGATCTCGCGGGCCAGCCCGCCGAAGCCATCGTAGACCGCCTGGGCGGTGCGGTGTTGGACTACGCCGAGGAGATTGATGATGACCTCACGCTGGTCGCGGTCCGGTGCACGCCTGTGGGTGGCGAGGGATGCGGGACGGAGAAGGACGGCCCCGCGGGATTGGCGTAAGCTTCGGCCTCTGGCGCCAGAGGCTCACGCCGCGCCAGAGGCTACGCCGCGCCAGAGGCTACGCCGCGCCAGAGGCTACGCCGCGCCCATCGCGCGGACAAAGGCACTCAGCTTCGCCGCGTCGAGCGCGCCGTCCGTGCGCACGCCGGAGCATATGTCGAGCGCGAACGGCCGGACGCGCCGGATCGCCTCTGGCGCGTTGGTCGGGTCCAGGCCTCCTGCGAGAAAGACAGGCACGTCCAGCGCCGCTACAATCTCGCGGCTGAGGTTCCAGTCGTGCCGCTGACCGGTTCCGCCCAGCACGCGCTCGGATGGGCGGCCGGAGTCCAGCAAAATGGCGTCGGCCGTGCGCGCGGCCTCTCGCGCCAGAGGCAGCGCCGTTTCGTCCTCGACGTGGACGACCTGAATCGCCTTGACGCCCAACCGCTGCAGCGCCTCATGAGCCTCTGGCGGTGCCGTGTGGTCCACGAGTTGAACCGCACTCGGGCGGATGCGCGCGGCTTGCTCTGCCACGCCAGAGGCATCGGTTTGGCTCGTGAGCAGCACGCCCGCGACGGGCGGCGGGACGGCGCGCGCGATGGCAGCGCAGGCCTCGTCCGAGATCACGCCCGGACCGCTGGGCATTGCCGAGACGAGTCCCACGGCGTCCGCGCCCATCCGGATCGCCAGGCGCGCCTCGGCTACGCTCGCGATGCAGCACACCTTGAGGCGCGTCCTCACCGCGCGAGCACCACGCGTCGGCTGGCGCTCTCGCCGCCTCCGCCGGTCACACGCACGAGATAGAGGCCCGGCGCCGCGCCTCTGGCGTCCCATGTGAGCGCGTGCGTGCCCGCCGCCAGAGGCCCGTCGTGGAGCACGGCGATGCGGCGGCCGGTCGCGCTGAAGACCTCGGCCCGGACGGCCTCTGGCGAGGCCACGGTGAGGTCGATGCGCGTGCTTCCGCGGCTCGGGTTGGGCATGGGCTCGCTGAGTTCGAACGCCAGAGGCCCGCCGGTCTGCGTGCTCGAAGTCACGGTCTTGTCGAGGGTGACCTCGAACACGCGCTCCGATGCCCACGTGCGCCCAAAGCTGCCCGAGCTCGCCGCGATGCCGCCCACAATCCACCCGATGCGGGTTCGGCCCGCGGGGATGGCATCCATGGCCACGATGCCGTCGACGTAGTGCTCCAGCGCGGGGTCGAGGAAAAAGGCGGCGTTGGTGCCGCGCAGCGTCGTGCACTGCCCGGTTCCGGAGTCGCACGCCTCGGGCATCCGAACGTCCAGGCGGCGCTCGCCCCACACGCCATCGCGCCGCGTGATCACGCCGATGTCGTCGGTGAAGGGGATAAACGGCGGGTTGCCGACCGCCATCCAGTCGTCTGTCCGGTCGTCCCAGGTGAAGGCGTTGATGCCGCCGAAAAAGACGGTGCTCATCTCGCCGCGCCGCAAGCTGTAGAGCGGCAGCACGGGCGAGGTGTAGTGGCCCACATGCTGCACGAAGTCGTCCTCTTGCGTGAGGCCTGCGGTGCCGAAGAGCATCGGCCGGAGGTACGCCGCGTTCGTCTCGGGGTGGAAGACGCCGCCGTAGATGCCCACGCCGATTGCGCCGCCATCGAGTACGCTGGGCGCCACGTTGCCGTCGCGCCGGTGGAGTTGGGCATCGGTGACCTGATTGATGCCGCGAAGCGACGCGCCGTCGAGGTCGAGCGTGCGGATGGCCTGGGTGTACTCCTGGGTGAACTGGACGCCGTACTCGCCGTCGAAGCGGTGGCCGCCCACGACCGTGAGCTCGGAGCCGACGCTGACCAGATGCCCACCCGTCACTTTGAGCGCCTCGGCCTCCGCCAGAGGCTGCCGGATGTGCGGCGCGAGATCGCCCGCAGCGATGACCGCGCCGATCAGGCCCGGCACGTCGATCACGGTCATGGTGCCAAACGTGATCTTGCCCTCCGCCGCCTCGCTGTGCCCGTATCCACCGACGACGATCAGAGAGTCGCCTCTGGCGAGAAACTGCGCGTTGGTGCTGCGCAGCGGGTCCGCGATGGCCGCAGGCAGGCCGTCCAGGCTCGCGCTCCACTGCGTGTCCGTCTCGCGGTCGTAGACGACCACGTCTCCGTTCTCGAACTCACGCGGAAACGCGTCGGCGCCAAAGCTGTGGAGGCCGTTGGTGCGGCCGGAAACGAAGAGCCACAGCCCGTCGTGCTCGGCGACGGCGCCGGAGTGGATCGCGGGGGCGTTGACCAGATCGGAGCGCTCGGTGAGCGTGACCGTGAACGTCTCGTCTTGCGCCGCTGCGGGCAGCGCGAGCGCAAGGAGGGCAGCGAGAGAAAGGGAGCGGAGCATGGTGGAGCAGAGCCGTGGGAAAACCTACGTCGCACATCGCGCGCACCCTGAGAAGAGAGTCTCAAAGCGCGCGGCGCCAGAGGCAGCCTCTGGCGAATGCGAGCACGATTTCAGCCCTGGGCCAAGACCGTGCGCCTGCACCTCTGGCGCCGATGGACGCGCCGGGTGTCGACTCTGCGTGCCACGGCCAGAGGCCAAACTCCAGATGAGGCCGCCTCGCCAGAGGCCGCACGCCTGCGCGGCCGAAGCCGACTGGCTTCGCCGCCAGAGGCCGAGCGCGGTGCTTTACGCGCGGTCCGGCGCGGTGGCCTCGTGGACGGCCAGCAGCATGGCCCGAGCCTCTGGCGTGAGGTCCCACTCGCGGCGGCCCATGACGGCCTCGGCCACGCGGAGCGCTTTGGAGGGCCGGTACTCCACGCGCCGCGCCGCGCCGCCCCAGCTAAACGACGGCACGTGGCGCGGCATGAACTCGGCGCCGAAGAGGTTGCACGCCACACCCACGACCGTGCCGGTGTTGAACGCCGTGTTGATGGCGCACTTGGAGTGGTCGCCCATGACGAGGCCCACGAACTGGCTTCCGGTCCTGGCGTCCTTGCGCTCGACAGCGTCGTAGAGCGAGACCTCGCCGTAGTCGTTGCGCAGGTTGGACGTGTTGGTGTCGGCGCCGAGGTTGCACCACCGCCCGAGGTATGAGTTGCCCAGGTAGCCGTCGTGCCCCTTGTTGCTCAGGCTGTGGAGCACGCTCGCGTGCACCTCGCCGCCCACCTTGCTCCGCTCGCCTACGGCGCTGCCGTCGATGCGGCACAGCGCCTTGACCGTCGCGCCCGGCCCGATCCAGCACGGCCCTGTCACGACCGCGTTGGCCTCGACCATCGCGCCCTCTTCCAGACGAATCGGTCCGCGCGAGGCATCCAGCACGGCCCCCGCCGCGACGCGCGCGCCTCCGGCGAGATGGATCTGGTCGCCAGAGGCGAGCGTCGCGGCGGCGTGGACCTCGGCGCCCTCGTGCGTGCCCAGGCCACCCATCGCGCGGAGGTCTTCGGCGATGCGCTCGGGCACATCCTCTACCAGGTGCCACAGCCGCGAGATCAGCGTCTCTCCTTCCAGTTCGGTCCGCTCCACGTCCTCGGGCAGCGTGAACAGGTTGGCCGGGTCCTCTGGCGCCTCGGGCACCCACAGCGCGAGCAGGTCGTCGCCCTGGGACCACACGTGCGCCTCGCCTCTGGCGCCCGACGCGGATGCGGTCTACGGTCTGGCCGCGCCGCACGCGCCACCGTCCGTTGACGAGCAGCACGCCGCCGCGTGACCTCCGCCAGAGGCACGGCCTCTGGGTGCTCTTCGATCGTGACGCCGAGCACGGTCTCGCGGGCGTGGAGCGCCAGGGCTTCTGGCGCAAACGCCGCGACGGCGCTTTCCAGAAGCGTCCGCGCGCCGATGCGGAGGTCGTAGACGGCGCGCGTGAGCGCCAGAGGCGCGAGGTGGGCGGCGGCGGCGTCTTCGAACAGGCAGAGGGTCATCGTGGAGGGATGCGGAATGCAGAGGGATGGAGGGATGTGCAAGATCGCGGTTGCGCGCGCCTCTGGCGCTGACGCTTCGCGGTTCCGAGTTCCGAGTTCCGAGTGAAGCTGCATGGCGCTCGCCTCTGGCGCCAGAGGCCTAGGGGACGAAACACACCTAAACGCCTGTTTAAACGACTAGTTTTTTATCATTTGCAGTTGGCGTGTGCGCTATATGTTGGTACAATCGGTCAAGGCCCCACCGCTTAACCAACCCATTTGTTCTCGCAACCATGCTTAACTCCCCCCCCCCCCGGCGCTCTGCCGGTCTTGCGGCTGCTCTCGTAATTGGGCTTGCCTGCCTTTCCGCCTGTGATACAAGCACTCCAACTTCGATAGAACCGGACGTACAGAGGACTGTCGAGGTCGGTCCCTCCCTTTCCGCATTCCCTGCGGAAGCGCTCTTCAAGTCTGATGAGGTGAAAGATCTCATCAGCAGCGCAGCTTCGCTTACTGAGGATACGGTTATTGTGGTGCCCCTAGTTTTCGACGAGGACAATTACCTCTACTCTCCGCTTGGCTATAACCTCGCTCTTGACAGTGTTCTGAATGCTCAAGGACCGGAGAGCGAAGGAAAGCATTCGGACGAAGAGGCTATGGGGAAGACCTTCTTCACCACTCTGGCAACGTTTGAGTCAGTTGTGCAGGGTACATCCTCACGAAAAGGCACTTCCCATGAGGCAATGTATCCTGGCCGTTTGGGTCCTGCCACGACGCTTTCTGGAGGCGCACGCAAGATGGCTGAACCATATGTTCAAGTATGGGACCCATATTCCTGCATGGAGAACCCTGAGGACTGCCCCGAGCCACCGCCTTACAACCCCCCGCCTTATAACCCTCCACCCAACAACCCTCCACCCGCTACCGGCCGATACTCCTTCAACGCGGTAACGGATTACGGAACAACGCCAGAATGGCCGACCCTCTGGCGTGGTGATGTGATCTCCGGCGACGGAGACCAGAGCAACCCTTTCGGGCACACGTCGATTATCACAAGGCTTAACACGTTTTCAAATACAGGAGGTAGCTTTGACGACTCCCGAACAAAGGCGATGGAGGCCGTCAAGGAATACATCTTCCAGCAAGACAAAGAGGTAGAAGAACGTCCTGCGAGGACCTATTGGCTCGACGAAAACAACCCGCGCGACGTATACGTCCGGTACCACAACTACGCGTCTTGGAGCGAGCGTTCTGAAGCTGTTAGTTACTCTCTCGCTCAGGACCCTGACGCATACTCGATAACGACATCGAAGATCGTTCGCCACCGCTGGTACTGCTCGAAGCTGATTTGGCGTGCGTACAAAGACGCCACTGGAGATGACCTCGACCACGATTGGGGATATACAGTCTTCCCGGGCGACATCGAGCACAGCGGCCACCTGCGTACAGTGTACCGCTTCCGATACACGGGCTGATGATTGTCTTCTACACACGGGTCACCGCGCTAGTCGCGGTGGCCCTTGCACTCGTGGCAAGCGGGTGCTCCTTAGTCGGCACTGATGATCCCACCCTCGAAGAAGGTGCACAACTCGCCATCGAAGACCACGTATCGGACCTTCCAGGCTCGCGACAGCAATACGCAGGACTCGCAACGTTCTTCACGACGGGCGGCGGCATCCACATCCTAGACCCTGGAACGGGTACAGACGACCCGCCCCGACTGCTTCGCACTCTCACTATCGAGAATCATTCAAGGTGGGACGCGCAACTCGACGACAACGGGTACCTGTGGCTTGCTACGCCCGATGCTGGAGGTGGAGGGTCTATCCAAGTCACGTACGTCATAGACCCTCACACAGGTCGTGTGCATCGCGCGATCGACCTACCCGACAATCTAAGCGCCGTCGCAAGCATCGCCATCGGTCCAGACAACGTATACCTCCGCGCGTGGCGCGACGGATTTAGCGGAGGTGTGGGTTCTGTTAGTAGAGCGTGTGTGATGGAGGCTCGCGACTGTGACGTTCGTTTTGTCAAAGACCTTGGCAATGTTGGTACGACGCCAGAACGCGGGCTCCGTTACGATCCTGACGGGTCACTTTTCGCGTTCAGCGGCAGTAACAGCCGAGACGAACGAGCGTCCACTCTCCGGCTCGAACCGGCGACGGGGGCGGAGCAAGCGAACCTTCCCCTCTCAGGTGAGTCACGGTTTGATTTCGAGCATGTGTACATGCTTTTCTTCCGAGTCGCGGGTCCGAATGACGCCACGCAATACCTCACTCGGTATGACAAGCTCACTCTCGCGCTCGAGGACGAAGTGGCCGTTGCAAACAACCTGAGTTGGATGGCTTTCTCCGAAGGACTCGTGTATCTCACGAGTTCTAGTCGCGGCGCCATCGAAGTGTATTCCGCCGATACAATGGAGCAGGTTGAGACCATTCCACTCCCGACGGGGCAGCGACCAAGCGCCGTCTTTGGTTTCCTCTCACCGAAAGTGCTTTTGCTCAACGAGCACGCATGGCTGAATACAGAAACGAATGACGTGACGACCGATGCATTTCCGCTAGAGAGTGCGTTTTCGCAAGCTCTCCGCCATGGCCAGGGGCACCCACTCGCGTACTGAGCCTCTTGCAGGTCAAACTCCCGCGCGCCCGGTCTCTTCGTGAGGTCGGGCGCGCCGTCGTGAACGCCGCAGCCTCTGGCGCCAGAGGCCGACTCCCGCGACCCATGCGCCGCCTCTGGCGCGTGCGACTTCGCCCCGAATCCGCCGCGCCCGCGCGGTCCCTCCGCACCGCGCGAGGGAGTTTGCGCCTTCGGCGCCAGAGGCTTCTGGCGCGCCCGCCCACGCATTCCGGCTTTCATGCAGATCCGCAACGTCGCCATCGTCGCCCACGTCGACCACGGCAAGACCACCCTCGTCGACGCCCTCCTTCAGCAGAGCGGCACGTTCGCCGCCCACGAGGCGATTCAGGAACGGGTCATGGACTCGATGGACCTGGAGCGCGAGAAGGGCATCACCATCATGGCCAAGAACACGGCCGTGCGCTTCACGCCCGAGACCGGCGAGTTCGCGGGCGAGGAGATGAAGATCAACATCATCGACACGCCCGGCCACGCCGACTTCGGCGGCGAGGTGGAGCGCACGCTCCGCATGGTGGACGGCATCATGCTGCTCGTCGACGCCGCCGAGGGGCCGCTGCCGCAGACGCGGTTCGTGCTCTCGAAGGCGCTCGCGCTGGGTCTCGTGCCCATCGTGGTCATCAACAAGATCGACCGCCAGCGACGCCCGCCCGGAGGAAGTGCTGGACGAGGTCTACGACCTGTTCATCGACTTGGACGCCGACGAGCACCAGCTCGACTTCCCCGTCATCTACGCCGTGGCGCGCGACGGCGAGTGCACGCTGGAGCTGGGCCAGGAGCTCACCGACCTCAAGCCCATCTTCGAGGCCGTCGTCGCGACCGTCCCCGCGCCCAAGGGCGACCCGGAGGCCAGCCTCCAGTTCCTGGTCACGGATGTCAAGCCCGACGCCTACCTCGGGCCTCTGGCGATCGGCCGCATCGTCAACGGCACCATCCGCACCAAGCAGCGCGTGCTGCTCTGCAACCGCGACGGCGAGCAGAAGCCCGCGCAGGTGACGCAGCTCTTCATCTCCGAAGGCCTGGACCGCGTGCCGGTCGAGAGCGCGCCCGCAGGCGAGGTCGTCTACGCCTCTGGCCTGGCCGGTATCGGCCTGGGCGAAAGCGTGGCCGACGCACAGGACCCGCAGCCGCTGGAGCCTCTGGCGATCGACGAGCCGACGCTCTCGATGGAGTTCCGCATCAACAACAGCCCGTTCGCGGGGCAGGACGGCAAGTACGTTACCTCGCGCAACCTGCGCGACCGCCTCATGAAAGAGGGCGAGGCCAACCTCGCGCTCCGCATCGAGGAGACCGATTCCCCAGACCGCTTCCTCGTCTTCGGACGCGGCGAGCTTCAGATGGCGATCCTCATCGAGCAGATGCGCCGCGAGGACTACGAGTTCGCCGTCGGCATGCCGCAGGTGATCACCAAGGAGGTGAAGGGCAAGACGCACGAGCCGTACGAGAGCGCCATCATCGACGTGGCCGAGGAGTTCATGGGCGTCGTGATTGAGACGCTGGGCACCCGCAAGGGCATGATGGTGGGCATGAAGAACAACGGCTCCGGCCGCGTCCGCATGACGTTTGAGATCCCCGCCAGAGGCCTCATCGGCTACCGCACGGAGTTCCTGACCGACACCAAGGGCACGGGCATCCTCACCCACCTCTTCGACGGCTACCGCCCGTGGGCCGGACCCATCACGCACCGCGCGACGGGCGCGATCGTGGCCGACCGCCCGGGCAAGGTGACGGGCTACACCATCATCAACCTCCAGGAGCGCGGCCAGCTCTTCGTGAGCCCCACGGATCAGGTCTACAACGGCATGATCGTCGGTGAGAACGCGCGCGACGAGGACATGGAGGTCAACGTCACCAAGGAGAAGAAGCTGACGAACCACCGCGCGGCCTCGGCGGACAACTTCGAGAAGATGAACCCGGCCAAGAAGATGAGCCTGGAGGAGGCCATCGAGTTCATCCGCGATGACGAGCTGATCGAGATCACGCCCAAGCACACGCGCCTCCGCAAGCGCGAGCTGGACCCGCACGAGCGCAAGCGCGCCATGGTCGCCCGCAAGGCTGAAGCCAAAGCCGACTAGCACTGCGCCAGAGGCCTCTGGCGCCTGTTTTTACCGCCCCCGCTGGTTCGTCCGGCGGGGGCGGTGTGCGTTTGGGCCTCTGGCGCCAGAGGCGAGACAGGAGCGTTTCACCGCCAGAGGCGTACCCTATGGAAAACCGCCCGACGCGCCATGTCCGCCACGCTGACCAAGCCTCTCGACTACGACGACTATGTCCGCCTTCCTGATGATGGGAAGCGATACGAGATCATTGACGGAGCCCTCGCCATGTCGCCCTCTCCCAGCTACTTCCACCAGAATGCCTCTGGCGTTCTTTTCCATGCCCTCTACAGTCACGCTAGAGAGCACGACCTCGGCGTTGTTCTGTCCGCTCCTATCGACGTGATTCTGGGACCGCATCAGATCGTGGTGCCGGATATCGTGTTCGTATCGGAGGCGCGGCGTGGTCTGCTGGAAAAGCGTGGCGTCGTCGGTGCTCCAGACCTCGTCGTGGAGATTCTGAGCCCGAGCACACGGGCGCGGGACCTGAACGAGAAGCGCGCGATGTACGAGCGGTTCGGCGTGCACGCGTACTGGATCGTAGACCTAGACGCGGAACAGGTTTTGGCGTGGAAGCTCACCGAGGGCCGGTACAGCGAGCCCGCCACGCTCTCCGGTACAGACGCGCTCACATCAGCACTTCTGCCAGGGTTCGCGCTCCCCGCCGCAGACCTGTTCCTGTAGCGCCGGAAGCCTCTGGCGTGATTCACCGCCCCGCTGGTTTGTTCGGCGGGGGCGGTCTGCGTCTGAGCCTCCGGCGCCAGAGGCCGCGCGCTCCGTTAGCTTCGGCGCGCACCAGCCCCGCGCACGTTTGGGACCTTTCGACCTGCTCACGCCGCTCCCCGCCGACCGCCGCGGGCGCGAGCCCGAGGCCAACGCCTGGATCGAGCTCCACAACGTCATCGTGGCCGCCGAGCACCTAGACGACTTCGGCCCCGAGGCCTACGACCGCATTCAGCGCCAGAGGCGTGTGGACCTCGCACAGTACGAGGGCAGGCGCGTCGCGCTCTATCAGCGCTACCTGGACTGGACGCTGGAGGACGGCGATTTTTCCGAGACCAACCGCGCACTTCTAGCGCACGTCGCCGAGACGCTGAACCTGGGCTCTGGGGCGCTCTACGGCGTGCACGAGCGCGCCTTCGGGACGGCCGTCCATCACGCGCTCGCGGACGACTGCCTGAGCGTGGACGAGCGATTGCTGCTCTACAAGCTCCAGCACACACTCGGGCTCGACCCGGACCTGGCCTCTGGCGCCTACGAGGTCATGGCGCGCCAGAGGCTGCTCGTCACCGTCGCGCGGGTGCTCTGCGACGGCAAGCTCTCGCCCGACGAGGCCGACGAGGTGGAGCGCGCGCAGGCCGAGATCGGCGTCAACGTGCCCCCGCGTGTGGCGGAGATGCTGGACGAGGCCGCCGCACGCTGGCACGCGCTCACCACCGAGCCCCTCTCCCCACCGCGCTCCGCCGACAAAAATAAAAAAGCGCGCGCGGCCTCTGGCGCGAGAGACTCGCGGATTCGGTTCTCGGTGACCGGGCGCTGGCGCGAGGTCGCTGTCGACCGCTTGCTCAAAGCCTTCGGCGCCTCTGGCGACCTCGATGCGTTCGAGAGAGGCGATACGTTTCACTACCGCGTGCCCGCGGTCGCGTTGCGTGGCATCCGCGCCGTGGGCCGCGCCGACGTGACGCGCGACCGGCTGGTGCTGGATGCAAAGGCAGAGGCTCCCAAGGTCTACGCCGCCGCCATTCTCGCGCGAGCGCTGCGCTACGGAAACGGCGTGCTGGTGCATCGCAAAGACGGACGCGCGCTGTTCGTCGAGAGCGACGATGACGCGGGCTTGCACGAGGCCCTCGCGGACATGATCGCCGGGCGCGGCGCGGGCCAGGCCTCGTGGGCGGGCCGCTGGCGCCCGCTGTTCGCGCCCGAGCGCGACGTGGCGCTGGGACGCGTTTCGAGACGCGTGCCGACGCACGAGCGACCCACGGCGGCGCTCGGCAAGCTGCTCCACGCAGGCGGGTGGACCGGCGTGGGCGACCTGACGCTTACGGGCGATACCGTCTTCCTCCGTCACAACGGCGACACCCGCAAGGTCACCGTCCGCAACCTCCGCGGCGTTCACCTGCACAAACGCCTCGTCTGGATCGACCGCCGCAGCGCGCACGACTGGCTCGCGGAGTTCAGAACCGATACCGAGGCACAGAGCTTCGCCAACGCGCTTCTGGGCGCCGCGGACTGAGGCTTCTGGCGGCGTGCTCGGAGCGACGCCTCTGGCGCCAGAGGCTCAGCTGCTTCTCTGCGCCCGCCGGAGGCGCGCCATCAGCAGCGCGAAGCAGAACGCCTGCAGCGCCAGAGGCACGGCGCGGTTGAAGCGCAGAGCAAAGTGCCGGAAGAACATCGACTCCTTGGTGATCTCGCCCCACGCGGTGCCATCGAGCGAGAAGTCCACGCCCGAGGAAAAGCTGCCCTGCGGCGTGAGCTCGAACGTCACGCGGTCACCCATCTCGACGCCAGAGGCCAGCAGCGCGCCTTCGACGGTCACGGTGTTTCCCGACGAAAACGTGCCCTGCGTCTCAGCCATCGCCAGAGGCTGCCCTTCGAACAAAAGCCGGTAGTCTCTCGAAAGGCCTACGCGGTCCACCTCGAACGGCACGCCGCCGACGCGGATCTCGCCCTCGTCCCACATCCCGCCGATCTCGACCTCGGCCACGACCGGGCCGCTCTCGCCGCCTTCGCGAATCTCGAACGTCCACGAGCCCGCGCTCCGCGGCCGCGCGACGTGCGTGCTGTGCGCGCCCTTTATCATCGCACGATCACGCGGTAGCCGCCCGCCGGAACGGTGAAGGCGAGCGCGGCGCCAGAGGCGGTCTCGCGTGCCACGCGCGCGCTGTCGTCTAGCGCGTCACGCGCCGAGGCCCAGTCGCCAGAGGCCTCGCGCCCGCCCGCCGCCTCGGCACGTCCGGCCTCTGGCGCGAGGACGACCTCGGCGCCAGAGGCGCCGGTGTTGATCGCCACGACGACGGTCTGGCCGGGCACGTCGCGGCGGAAGACCCAGAGGGAATCTGTGGCGTCGAGGGTCTCGTACGTGCCGTGGCGGAGCGCGGGGAGCCTCTGGCGCAGGCGCGTGAGCGCGGCGACGCGGGCGAAGTGCGCGCGCTCGTCTGCGCGTCACGTCGTCGCCCCAGCGCATGTCGCGGCGGTTGTCCGGGTCGGCGGCGCCGGTCATGCCGATCTCGTCGCCGTAGTAGATCACCGGCACGCCCGGGACGGTGAGCACGTACGCGAGGCCGAGTTCGAGCCGCGCGAGGCTGCCGGGCTGGTCGCGGACCGGCGGGTTGTCGAAGCCGACCTCGACCGCGTTGGCCTCTGGCGGCGTGTCGTTTTCCAGGATCGCGAGAAAGCGCGTTTTGTCGTGGCTGTTGAGCAGGTTGCCCATCTTGTGCAGCGGGCCGTACTGCCGGATGCCCTCGTCGACGGCGCCCGCGAGCGCGGCGAGCGAGCCGCCTCTGGCGAGCGCCGCGATGGCCGCGTCGTATTGGTTGAACTCGAACTGCGCGTCGAGTTGGCCCGGCCGCACGTAGGCGCCCACGAGCGCGTGCGAGCCAAACGTCTCGCCGATCTGGAACAGGTCGCGCTCGGGAAGCTCCTCGCGCAGCCGCTCGGTCAGGCGGCGCCAGAACAGCGCCGGGATGTGCTTGACGGCGTCGTGGCGGAAGCCGTCGGCGCCAGAGGCGCGGAGCCACCAGACGGCGTCGGCGGTCATCTGCTCGACGGCCTCTGGCGAGGCGGTGAAGTCGAAGCTCGGCAGGTACGGCTCGAACCACGTCGTCAGGCGGTAGTCGTCCCAGCGGCGGAGGTTGAGCGAGCCGTCGGGGAGTTCGAGCGTGCCGAACCAGTCGCGGTTTTGCTGGAAGTACGGGTGGTCCTCGTGCGTGTGGTTGGCCACGAAGTCGAGCAGCACGCGCATCCCTTGCGCCTGCGCTTCCTCGACGACCTCGCGCAAGAGGCCGATGTCGCCCAGGTGCTCGTCCACCTCGCGCGGCGCGATGGGCCAGTAGCCGTGGTAGCCGGTGTAGCGCCGGTGCGGCGGCGGAAACTCGCGCTCGGAGCGCTCGGGGTTGTCGTAGACCGGCGAGATCCAGAGCGCGGTCACGCCCAGGTCCTGGAAGTAGCCCTCGCGGATCCTCTGGCGCAGGCCGGCCAGGTCGCCGCCGTGGTACTGCGCGGGAAACAGCACGCTGTCCGGGTCGGCGGGCGCGTCGTTGCTCGGGTCGCCGTTGGCGAATCGGTCCAGCACGACCTGATAGACGATCTGGTCGTGCCACGTCTCAGCCTCTGGCGGGATCTCGCCAGAGGCTCCCGGCGCGGCAGTCCCTGCGCCTGCGCCAGAGGCAGGCCGTCGAACAGCAACAGCTCGCGCCACTCCGACGCCACGCCGCCGACGCTCGCGGCCACGCGCAGCGTGCGGTGCCCGCGCAGGTCCGGCATGCCCGGCAGCGGCTGCAGGCCGATGAGGACTTCGGTGCCGTGCACCTCCATCGCCTCTTGCGGAATGGGCGCGTTGCCGATGAGCGCGATCACGTCCTCGGGCTCCAGGTCGATGTCCATCGGCGCGCCCGCGCGGTCAGTGCGGATGGCCTCGAACTCGATTTGATCGGACGCGAACGACGGGATGAGGCGCAGCAGCAGGCTGCCGTCGCCGGGCGCGTCCACGGTCAGGATGTTGTTGAAGTCGCCGAAGGGGTTGGGCGCGGTATCGGGGTTGGTGGCGTCCAGCACCTCGGCGCCGTCCACGACCAGCTTGTACTCGTAGCGGCCGGGCGCGACAGAGCGAGTAAGGGCAAACGTGCCGTCGCCGCGGTCGGTCAGTTCGTCGCTCGTGCGGCTCCAGTCGTTGAAGCCGCCCATGACGAACACGCGCGGAGCCGGGGCCCCGGCGGTTTGCGCCTCTGGCGTGGAGAGGTCGGGCGCAAACGTAAACGTCACCTCGGGCTCGGCCGCTACGGTAACAGGCAACGCCAGAGGCTCGCCGTCGATGGTGTATGGCACCGCGGCGTGTCCGCTAAACCCCTCGCGCGCGCGGATGACCAAGCGCTCGCCAGAGGCCTCGACCGTCACGTCGGGGTGCGAGCCGAAGACCGGCGCCGCGCCCGCGCCCATCCAATCCTGCACGACGAGCGTGTCCGCCTGCCCCGCCACCACGCGCACGACAGGCACGGCCCGCGCCAGAGGATCGCGCAGCCAGTCCGCCTCTGGCGCGACGGGCGCGACCGGAACCGCCGCGGACTCGGTGTGCGGGAGGGCCTCTGGCGCCAGAGGCGCTGAGCAGGCGGCGAGAACGAGGAGGGCGGCGAGGCTCGCCAGAGGCTGTGTGCGCATGGGTAGGCGGGGGCTGGCGGAAGCTAGAACCAGCGCCCAGCCTCTGACGCATGGACCGGGCGACCCACCGGGTCGCCCCTACGGGTAGGACCGCAGGTGGCGTGATCGCCAGAGGCTGGGTGGGAGAAGACACGCCAGCGGTGTATCCCTACGGGACATCAGTGCGGCGCCAGAGGCGACGCGGAGGATCCGGCCTCTGGCGGAACAAAAATCGCCGCGCCCCTCCTCATCCCTCATCCCTCATCCCTCATCCCTCATCCCTCATCCCTCATCACACGTCGCTTTGCGCGTAGAACAGCGCCGCGAGAAAGCGCGGCACGTAGTCGCGCGTCTCGCGCGGGAGCTGCGAGCGGATGTCCCAGAACGTCGGCGTGCGGCCCTCGGCGCGCTCGAAGCGGCGCACAAAGCCCTGCACGCGGCCCGGACCGGAGTTGTACGCCGCGACCGCGAGCAGCCAGTCGCCGTCGAACATGGTGTGCAGGCGGTCGAGGTACTGCACCGCGATGCGCGTCGCCACCCTGGGGTCGTGGACCGCCATCGAGTCGGCGCCGAAGTCTCCGGCGGTGGCGGGCATGATCTGCCAGAGGCCTCTGGCGCCCGCGTGGCTGACCGCCAGCGGGTCCATCGAGCTTTCGATCAGCGCGAGGTACTTGAGCTCCAGCGGCAGGCCGCGGCCCGCGAGCGCCGTCTCGATCATCGGGAAGTACGCCCGGCGGCGCTTGCCCGAGGTGTTGAACAGGCGCCCCACGCGGACGGCCTCGCTCAGCACGTAGTCCATGCCTTCGGCCGAGACCAGGAAACTGCCCCGCCGCCGTCACGCCAAGCGCGGCCTCGTACTCCGCCAGAGGCTCGGGCAGCGGCAGCTCTTTGTAGCCGCTGGCGACGTTGGCGTCGAACATCAGGTCGTCGCGGGCGGCGAGGTCCTTGTGGCCGCTGGCGATGCGGCTGTCAAAAAAGGTGGGCGGCGGCACGTCCGCGAGGTCTTTGTGGCCGCTGGCGATGCGGCTGTCGAAGAGGCTCGGCGCAGCCTCTGGCGCGTCGGGCGTGGGTGCGGGCACGCCGGGCGTGATCATCGCGGTGGGCGCCGTGGGATCGTCCGCTGCGGGCGAGGGCACCGAAACCGGCTCGGGAATCGCACGCTCGGTCACAGGAGCCGCCGCCGTCGCCAGAGGCGCCGCGGGCAGGTCCGCGACGAACGGCTCGCTCGCGATCGCTTCTGGCGTGATGGGTGCCGTGTCCTCTGGCGGAGTACGAGGCTGCGCTTGGCGTGGTGGCGGTGGGGTGCCAGCCGCGGGCGAGCCCGGCGTGACCGGGGCCGCTTCGTAGCCGCGGCGTCTCGGCGTGGTTGCAGTGCGGGCGGGCACGCCGCCAGAGGCCGTCGCTGTGCTCACGGCCGTCACCGGGGGCGCCGGACGTGTCGCCTCTGGCGCAGCGCGTGGCGCCGCGGCAGGTGCAGGTCGGGGCGAGGGACGGCGCACGCCGCGGCGCCGCGGCATGTGGCCGGTCGCGATGCGCGTGTCGAACAGAGCGGTCGAGTCCTGCGCCGTCGAGTCCTGCGCCGTCGAATCCGCGGAGGCCTCTGGCGGGGCCGGGCGCTCGGCCTGGGCCGTAGCTGGATGTGCAAGTGCCACGCCGAGCACGAGGCAGGACAGCGCGAAGCGGAGCAGGAAAGGAAGCAAACGCATACAAGAGGTGGGGCCGTAACCCATAGCGAGGCACATATCGTGCCCGGCAGGCGACCAAGGTAGAGACCACTTCATGGAAGTCCGAATGGAGCCGCGGCGCAGATCGCGGCGTCCCGCCAGAGGCACGTCCGGGGCCTCTGGCGTGGGCGGAGGCGCCGGAGGCGTGGTGCGAAGCCGCAGCCGGTGCGCGCGGCGCTACCTTTGCGTCCTGGCTCCCGCCCCCATGTCCGAGCTCCCTCCCGACTCCGCTACCACGCCCGAGCCCGTCGCCGACGTGCTCCCGCTCAAGATCCTGTTCGTCGATGACGAGCCGGACCTGCAGCCGCTCATCCGGCAAAAATTCCGGCGCAGCGTGCGCAAAGGCGATCTCGACCTGAGCTTCGCCGAGGACGGCGTGGCGGCGCTCGAAGCCCTCGCGGCCGATCCCGACATTGAGGTCATCGTGACCGACCTCAACATGCCGCGCATGGACGGCCTCACGCTTCTCGGCCGCCTGGCCGATATGGAGCGCCGCCACAAGGCCGTCGTCGTGACGGCCTACGGCGACATGGAAAACATCCGCACGGCCATGAACCGCGGCGCGTTCGACTTCCTCACGAAGCCGATCGACATGGACGACCTGCAGATCACGATCCAGCAGGCGCGCACCGCCGTCGAGCGCGAGCGCGAGGCCGACCGCGTGCGCCTGGCGCTGGGCATGTACCTCTCCGCCGAGGTCGCGCAGGCCATCCTGGAAAACCCCGGCGCGCTGGCGCTCGAAGGCGAGATGCGCGTCGTGAGCGTGCTCATGAGCGACCTCTCCGGCTTTAGCCGCATATCAGAGGAGCTAGAAGCCACACGCGTGGTCGAACTCCTCAACGTCTACCTCTCGGCCATGACCGATGTCGTGGACGAGTACGGCGGGACCGTGGACGAGTTTATCGGCGACGCTGTGCTCGCCATCTTCGGCGCCCCGTTTGAGCAAGAAGACCACGCCGACCGCGCCGTCGCGTGCGCCATCGCCATGCAGGCGCGCATGGACCAGGTCAACGAGATCATGCGCGAGAAGGGCCTGCCGCATTTGGAAATGACCGCCGCCGTCAACTCCGGCGACGTCGTCGTGGGCAGCATCGGCTCGCAAAAGCGCGCCAAGTACGGCGTCGTGGGCAGCCCGGTCAACCTCACCTCGCGCATCCAGGGCCAGGCGGCCCCTGGCGAGGTGCTCATCTCCGACGACACGCGCACCTCGGTCCGCGCCGAGCTGACCATCGCCGAAACGCGAGAGGCCGGGCTCAAGGGCTTCTCCGAAAACATCGCGCTGCACAGCGTCACCGGCATCGGCGGCGAGCACGCCGTGGCGCTGGCCGAGACCGAGGTCCACTACCGAGCACTCGGCGAGCCTCTGGCGTTTACCTACGTGCGCCTGGACGGCAAGCGCATCGACAGCGAACGCATCGCCGGGCGGCTGACGCGCCTGAGCGAGCGCGGCGCCGAAGCCGTGGTCGAGAGCGAAATGCTGCCGCACACCGACCTCTTGCTCACGCTCACGCTCAACGGCGAGAGCGAGCCCAGCGAGATCTACGCCAAGGCGCTGGGTGCCGAGCCCGAGGCCTCTGGCGGCACGCGCGTGCAGCTCCGGTTTACGGCCGTTCCCGAAAGCGTCGGGGCAGCGCTGGACGCACTCGTCCCCGAATCCGCATAGCTGTGCGCACGCCGTCCCCTCGCGCGATTCTCTGGCTCGCCGCGGCGCTCGTGCTGGGCGCGGGCCTCGCCGCACCGGGCTGGCTGGCGGCGCAGAACGCCGCACAGAGTGCCGCACAGAGTGCCGCCTCTGGCGCGGCGCCAGAGGCTGAGCGCGTCGCGTTTCGGCACCTCACCGCGGCCGACGGCCTCTCCAACGAATCGGTCTCCGCCATCCTGCAGGACCGTCTGGGGTTCGTCTGGATCGGCACCGCCGACGGGCTCAGCCGCTACGACGGCTACGACCTCGTGGAGTACAAGCGCGGGCCGGATTCGACGACGCTCTCGGACAACGTCGTCTCGGCGCTCGCCGAAGACGCCAGCGGCGCGCTCTGGGTGGGCACGCAGCGCGGCCTGAGCCGCCTGGACCGCACGAACGACCGCTTTCAGCGCGTCCGCGCAGGCCGCGGCTCCCTGCCCGACGACGACGTGATCGCGCTGCTCGCCGACAGCTCGGGCGCGCTCTGGGTCGGCACGGCGCGCGGGCTGGGACGCTACGACGTGGCCTCTGGCGCGTGGACCACCTTCCGACACAGCCCCGGAGACCCCACGTCGCTGCCCGATGACAACGTGAGCGCGCTCGCGCTCGACGCCAGAGGCGCGCTCTGGGTGGGCACCGATGCGGGCGTGGGCCGCCTGAATACGTCCTCTGGCGCGTTCCGCACCTACCGCCCGCCGAGCGCAGGCGACGGGTTTACGGGCGCCATCTCCAGCCTGACGGTGAGCGAAAAGGGCCACCTCTGGGTGGGCACGCTAGGCGACGGCCTGTTCCGGCTGGACCCCGCCTCTGGCGCCTTCGAGGAAGCGACGATTCAAGGACTTTCCGCGAGCGTGATCTCGTCGGTCTACGAAGACGCAGGCGGCACGCTGTGGGTGGGCACCTTTGGCGACGGCCTGCGGCAGGTGCCGCCGGGCGCAACAGAGGCGACCGTGTACCAGTCGACCGAGGGCGACCCGGATGCTCTGCTCAACGATTCGGTCTCGGACATCTACGAGGACCGCCAGGGTGTGCTCTGGGTCGCCACGTACGGTGGCCTGGACCGTTTCGACCGCGCCAGAGGCACCGTCTCGCGCTTCCGCCACGATCCGCAAGAGGCCGCATCGCTCTCCAGTAACCGCGTAAGTGCGCTGCTGGTCACCCGCGATGGCACGCTCTACGCCGGGACGGACCGCGCCATCGACGCGACCGAGGACCGCAGCACGTTCCGCCGCACGCCGGTCTCGGCCACGCAAACCAACGCCGCGACGCTCGCCTTGATCGAGGCCGAGGACGGGACCGTGTGGGCCGGGACCGAGGCGGGCCTGTTCCGCCTGAGCGCAGGCAGCCTCTCTCCCGTCGACCTGGGACGGCAGGGCCGCGCGACCGCCACCAAAGCGCTTGTGGAGCGCCGCGGCGGCAGCCTCGCCATCGGCACGCTGGGCGACGGCCTGATCGAGCGCGACGCCGCCTCTGGCGCCATCGCCGCCTACACGCACGACCCGTCCGACCCGTCGTCGCTCGCGCACGACAACGTCCGCGCGCTTGCCGAGGACGCCAGAGGCACGCTCTGGGCCGGGACCGAAGAAGGCCTGTGCCGACAGGACGGCGCGGAGCGCTTTACCTGCTTCCGTGCCGCGCCCGATGACAGCGGTGCGCTCGCGGACGGATACATCCACACGCTCCACGCGCGCGGCGACGGCACGCTGTGGATCGGCACGCGCGGCGGGCTGCACCGGCTGGACACCGCCACGCCCGAGGGTGGCTTCGAGCGCTTCACCGAAGCCCAGACCGACCTGCCCAGCGACGACGTGCTCGCCATCGTCGAGGACGACGACGGCTACCTCTGGCTCGCCACCGCCAGAGGCCTCTCGCGCTTCGACCCGGTCACGCAGACGTTCCAGCAACGCACGCTCGGCGGCGAAGGCTCGGCGCGCACGCTGGGAGAAGCCGCCACGCGCGCGCCCACTGGCGAGCTCCTCTTCGGCGGCACCAACGGGCTTCTGGCGTTTTTCCCGACGCAGCTCGCAGCGTCGAACCCCAATCCGCCGCAGGTAGTCATCACCGCCGTCTCGCTGGGCGGCGAGCCTCTGGCGCCCGGCCCGGACAGCCCGCTGGACGCCCCCGCGCCTCTGGCGGAGCGCGTGCGCCTCAACTACGACCAGGCCGACTACGTCACGTTCACCTTTGCAGGCCTGCACTTCTCGGACCCTGGCCGGAACAGCTACCGCTACACCATGGAGGGCTTCGATGACGAGTGGCGCGGCGGCGCGGGCGCCAGAGGCCGCACGGCGCCGTATCCCAACCTCTCGCCGGGCAAGTACACCTTCCGCGTGCAGGCGGCCAACGCAGACGGCGTGTGGAGCCCCGCAGGCGCGAGCCTCGCTGTGATCGTCACGCCGCCGTGGTGGCGCACGCCGTGGGCGTACCTCGCGTACGCCGGTCTGTTGGTTCTCGGCTTTGTGCGCTTCGACGGGTGGCAGCGCCAGAGGCTGCTCCGGCAGGAGCGCGAGCGCGCCGAGCGCCGCGAGCAGGAGATCCGCGCCGAGACGGCCGAGGCTGAGGCGCGGCAAGCCGAGGCCGACCGCAAGCGCGCCGAGGCCGAAACCCGCGCCGCCCGCGCCGAAGCCGAAGGCAAGCGCGAGCTGGAAAAAGCGTTTCGCGAGCTCAAAGCCACGCAGACGCAACTCGTGCAGTCCGAAAAGCTGGCATCGCTCGGGCAGCTCACCGCAGGCATCGCGCACGAGATCAAGAACCCGCTCAACTTCGTCAACAACTTCGCCGACCTCAGCGTGGAGCTCGCCGACGAACTGGGCGAGGAACTGCACGCCAACAAGGACAAACCTATCTCGGCCGTTTTGGACGAGGTGGACGCCATCCTGGGCGACCTGCGCGACAACTCGCGACGCATCCACGAGCACGGCACCCGCGCCGACCGCATCGTCAAGGCGATGCTGCTCCACAGCCGCGGTAGCTCAGCTGAGCGCGGGCAGGTGGTCATCAACGCGTTCGTGGAGGAGTACGCCAACCTGTCCTACCACGGCGCGCGCGCCAACGACAAGGAGTTCCAGGTCGACTTGGTGCGCGACCTAGACCCAGAGGCAGGCGAGGTCGAGGTGATTCCCCAGGAGCTCGGCCGCGTGCTCATCAACCTGCTCGGCAACGCCTTCTACGCCGTCGGGCAGCGGCGCAAGATCGACGGCGAGAGCTTCGAGCCGCGCGTGACGGTCGTGACGCGGCGCGAGGAGAAAAGAGCAGCGACGTGGGTCGAGATCCGCGTCGAGGACAACGGTACGGGCATCCCGGAGGAGATCCGCGAAAAGGTGTTCGAGCCCTTCTTCACCACCAAGCCCACCGGCGACGGCACAGGCCTGGGCCTCTCGCTCGCCTACGACATCATCACGCAGGGCCACGGCGGCACGCTGGCGGTGGAAAGTGAGGACAACGTCGGCACCACGTTTACCCTACGGCTGCCCGCCAAGCCCGCGCCAGAGGCGGTCACAGCCTGAGCCTCTGGCGCAGAGTGTGAGGCGGTCTCTAATCCCCGAGCCTCTGGCGGCTAAGCCTCTGGCGCCAGAGGCGCCGAACGGACTTGCGGCTTTGCCGCCAGGGGGCGTATCTGGGAGATCGCTTCTCCTCTGCGCTGATGCTTCGCCTGCTCATTCTCGTTCTCGCCGTTTCCGCCAGCGGCTGCGCGTCTGTGGGGACGCCCATACAGGCGACGACGCTCGCCGAAGTCAATCAGCATCTGCGCAAACGCTCCGACGATCGCGCGCGCACCATCGAGTTGGTTCGGGGCGGCAGTATCCGCGCGTTCAACATTGAGGTGAACGAAGAGGAAACGACCTGGACCCCGACCTCCGCGGGCGTGCCCACGCGCAGAATGTCTACATCTGACGTCCGACAGATCCATACTCCCAGGTTGAGCCCGAAAGACACGAAAGTGCTGATACCTGTCGCGGGAATAGCGGTTGGCGCTTCCTTTGGAGCACTCGCTGTGGGAAACGAATGTCCGACATGCGGTATCGGCCCAGGCTTGGCCCAACTATTCGGCTCCATAGTGGGAGGAGCCGTCGGCCTGTTTGCCGGAGGCGCCATCATGTCTAACGTCGGGACAGACTACACCGTGATCTACCAGGCTCCGCTCTCGCGCTATACCGACGTGGCGCCAGAGGCTGCGCCCAACTGAGCCTCTGGCGGATTCCCGCACGCTCCATCGCGGCGCGGCTAGCTTCACGGCCCACCAACCCCCGAGACGCAATGGGCCGGATGTTCGAGAAGCGCAAGCACACCATGTTCGCGCGCTACGACCGCATGGCGAAGCAGTTTTCCCGCATCGGGAAAGACATCGTGATCGCGGTCAAGGCCGGGGGGCCAGACCCGGACATGAACCCGCAGCTCCGGCGCGTGGTGCAGAACGCCAAGGGCGTCAACATGCCCAAAGACAAGGTGGATGCGGCCATCAAGCGGGCCATGGGCAAGGACACCGCCAGCTACGACGAGGTGCTCTACGAGGGCTACGGCCCGCACGGCGTGCCGATGCTCGTCGAGGCTGCGACCGACAACGTCAACCGGACCGTGGGCAACCTGCGGGCGCTGTTCAACCGCGGCGACGGCAACCTGGGCACCTCGGGCTCGGTCTCGTTCCAGTTCGCCAAGATGGGCGCCTTCTCGCTCGCGCCAGAGGCCGTGCCCGACCGCGACGAACTGGAGCTGGAACTGATCGACGAGGGCCTGGAAACGCTGGAGGACGGCACGACCGAGGACGGCCGCGAGGTCGTCGTCGCGCGGTGCGCGTTCGCGGATTTCGGCACGATGCAGAAGGCGCTGGAGGCGCGCGGCATCGAGCCTGTGGCCGCCGAGATCGAGTGGGTGCCGACCACACCCATCGAACTCCCGGATGAGCAGGCCGACGCGGTGCTCGAGCTCGTCGCCAAGCTGGAGGAGGACGAGGACGTGCAGAAGGTCTTTCACAACCTCGCGTAGCGCCTCTGGCGCCGGGTTCCGGGTTCCGGGTTCCGGGTTCCGGGTTCCGGGTTCCGGGTAAAGCTGCCTTGCGCGCGCCCTGGCAGTGGAGAAGGCTGCAGGGCGGAATGCGTTTGCCTCTGGTGCCAGAGGGGACCACTCGCAGCCCACCAGTCGCACTAGAGATCGTCCCGCGCCAGAGGCCTTCCCGCGCCAGAGGCCTCTGGCGTAGGCGTCTATTTCACCGCTCCTCGTGCAGACCCACGCCGCCGACCGTCTCGGCATCAGCCTCGCCGTTCTCTCCGCCGCCACCTGGGCGCTGGCGGGCGTGTGGGTGCGACTGCTTCCCGGCGTGCCTCTGGCGACGATCGTGATGGGCCGCCTGGCGCTGGCCTTCGTCGCGCTGGCGCCGCTGGCGTTCGTGCGGCGGCGCGAGCTGCGCTTCCCGCCAGAGGCCTGGGCACTGGCGGCGCTCATGGTGGCGTACTACGGCTGCGCGGTCGCGGCCTTCCGGTTCACGGCCGTTGCCGAGGGCACGCTGTTCGTCAACATCTCGCCGCTGTTCGCGGTCGCGTGGGCCGTCGCCAGAGGCGAGCCGGTGCACCGCGGCGAGGCGTGGGGCACGGCGCTGGCACTTCTGGGCGTGGCCGTGATTCTGCTTCCGGGGCTCATCGCGGGGACAGATGGTGGGCGCGAGCGGCTCATCGGCGATGGCTTCGCGCTCGTGGCCGCGCTGGGCATGGCGGCCTACGCCATCGCGTTTAGCCGCCTGCGCGCCCGCAACCGCGCGCCCCAGCCTCTGGCGGTGACGTGGCTCACGTTCGCGCTGGGAACCGCGGGCGCCGCCGGGCTCTGGGCCGTGCAGGGCGGCGCGGCACTCGCGGGGTTGGACACGCCTCTGGCGTGGAGTGCGCTTGTGGGCCTCGCGCTCGTCACCACGGCCATTCCCACGTTCGCGTACAGCGTCGCCACGAGCCGTCTGGCGCCCATCCTCGCCACGACGGTGCGACTGCTCACGCCCGCCTTTGCCGCCGTCGCGGCGTGGCTCGCGCTGGGGGAGGTGCCGACCGTGTGGCTCGCGCCCGGCGGCGCGTTGGTGCTGGGCGGGCTGCTGCTCTCGGTCCGCGCGAAAACCGCCTCTGGCGCCAGAGGCGGCGGGTCTTTGCCAGAGGCGGCCTCTCCGCGCCAAACGCGCGGAGCCTCTGGCGGGCGCCGTCGTACGGGCGGCAGATGAGCACGCCAGAGGACCCTGCTCCCGACGAAGGCCGACGCCCCGGCGCCTCTGGCGCCGAGGCCGAGGTGGACCACCAGGAAGGTGCGCACGCAGCCAAGCAGGACCCGTTTGCGTCGCTGCGGCACGCAAGTTTTGCGGTGTACCTGATTGGCAGCCTGATCTCCAACGCGGGCAACCAGATGCGCGTCGTCGCGGTCGGCTGGGAGGTGTACGCGCGGACGGGCACGGCGCTCAGCCTGGGGCTGATTGGGCTGACGCTCGCGCTCCCGGTCTTGCTCCTCGCTCTGCCCGCAGGCGCCGCGGCGGACCGCTACCCGCGCAAGAGGCTCATCCAGATCGCGCAGGCCGGGCTCGCAGCCTCTGGCGCAGGCCTGGCGTGGGTATCGTTTACCGGCGGCCCCATCGCGCTGACGTACCTGTTCCTGCTGGGCACGGGCGTGTTCCGCGCGATCGGGTGGCCCGCCTCGCAGGCCATCGTGACGGGCCTGGTGCCGACGCGCGTGTTCGCCAACGCGACGATGTGGCGCAGCGTGGCCTACCAACTCGCGTCCACGCTCGGGCCTCTGGCGGGCGGGTTTCTCGTCGCGTGGTACAGCCCGGGCATCGTGTACCTGGCCGATGCCGCCTCCAGCGTGGTCCTTCTGGCCTGCCTCGTTTTCGTCTTCCCGGCGCCGCAGGCGCGCTCGCCAGAGGCCCGCTCGTGGCGCAGCGTGCTGCAGGGCGTGCGGTTCGTGCGCCGCCAGCCAGTCATCCTCTCCACGATCTCGCTGGACATGGTGGCGGTCCTCTTCGGCGGCGCGACGGCGCTGTTGCCCATCTACGCGACCGACATCCTGGGCGTCGGCGCCGAGGGCTTCGGATGGATGCGCGCGATGCCCTCGCTGGGCGCCATCACGATGGGCCTCTCGCTCGCGCTGCTCCCGCCGATGCGCCGCGCCGGGCGCACGCTGCTCGTCGCCGTCGCGGCGTTCGGCGTCTCGACGATCGTGTTCGGGCTCTCGACCAGCTTCCCGCTTTCGCTTGCGGCGCTGTTCTGTCTGGGCGCAGCCGACAACATCTCGGTCGTCGTCCGCTCCACGGTTCTGCAGCTTCTCACGCCCGACGAGATGCGCGGGCGCGTGGGCGCCGTCAACGCGGTCTTTATCGGCACCAGCAACGAGATCGGCGAGCTGGAATCCGGCACGCTCGCGAGCTTTATCGGTGCCGTGCCGACGGTCGTCTTCGGCGGCGCGATGACGCTGCTGACGGTCGGGGCTGCGGCGTGGATCTGGCCACCGCTGCGCCGCCTGGGCGCGCTCGAAGACCTGGAGCCGCCAGAGGCTCTGCTCCCTCTCGCCTCTGGTGCTCTCGTGTCCCGTCCTGAAGTCTGGCTCCGCGGCCCCATCGACGGCGTTCCGACGCTGCTGCAGCCTGTGGCCCACGCGCTGCTGCAAGCGCGCGAGGACGTCGCCGCGCTCGCGGCGCGATCTACCCGCCGAGCGCCTCTGGCGCCGCCCCGGCGGCGCGGCATCTGCTGGGTTTCACCTGCAGCACCTCGCGGGCGTGCTCGACCGGATGCTGACCTACGCCCGAGGCGAGCCGCTGAGCGAGGCGCAGTTCGCGCACCTCCGCGCCGAGGGCGTGGAGAACCCTGCGCTCACGCCAGAGGCCCTGTTCGATGCCTTTGCCTCTGGCGTAAATGTCGCCCTCGCGCAACTCCGCGCCACCGACCCAGCAACGCTTGCCGAGCCGCGGGGCGTAGGGCGCCAGAGGCTCCCGTCGACCGTCATCGGCACGCTCGTGCACGCGGCCGAGCACACGCAGCGGCACGTGGGGCAGTTGCTGGTGACTGTGCGCGTGGTGTGAGCCTCTGGCGCCAGAGGCCTCTGGCGCTACGCCTCGCGCTCAGCGGGGACGGGTAGCGGCGGCGGTTGCGAAAACCCATCGCCGGGTGGGCCGGGAGGCAGCGGCGGCTCGCCAGAGGCTCCCGGACCCGCGCCCTCGCCTCTGGCGGGACGCCCGCGCAAGAGGCTCGGCACGAGGTAGCTGACGAGCAAGAGCAGCCCGCCTAGGCCCATGAACAGCAGGATGCGCCACAGCGCCGAGACCTGCGAGAGGTCCACGAGCAGCACCTTCGCGACCGTCACCAAAACCGTCCCGAGCCCGATGCTGCGCACCAGATCGTCGCCCAGCCGCAGCCCCACCACGACCAGCGCGATGCCGTACACGCCCCACGCCGCGCTCGTCAGCGGCGTGCCGTTCGCCAGAGGCCCCAGCGCCACGCGCAGCCACGCGAGCACGACCAGGTGCGCCGCCGTCAGGTGCCAGCCTCTGGCGGAGCCCGTCCGGCCCGACGTAAACCCGATCCACCCCAGCGCGCCCGCCCCGAGCACGGCGGACAGCAGCACGCGCCAGGACTCGCCGGCACCCAGAGGCTCCAGCGTGCGCTCGAACGGGAAGCCGACCGCGAATGTGAGCAGCACCACGAGCACCGCCGCCGCGCTCATCGCGAGCGTGTGCCCCACGAGTGCCACGTCGCGCTGCGCGTCCCGGCGGCCGACCCAGACAAGCAGGCACCCCAGCGCCACGAGCGTCGCCGTCAGGCGCACGTCGTCTACGCCCAGCGCGCGGCCCGCCGCCCACGCCACGAGCGCTGCCGAGGCGAGCACAAGAGGCGCCGCCAGAGGCCTGACCTGCCGCGAGGCGAGTGCGTACGCAACCGCGAGCACGAGGGCGATGCCCACAAACGCAGGCGTGCTCCACGTCCACGCCGCGTCTGCAAACGCGACCCACGCCAGAGGCGCCGCCAGCGCCGCTAAAGAGACAGGGTGAACCAGCGACGGCAGCCGGTCAACCCACGGCTCGGCGAGCGCGCCCTGCCTCTGGCGTCGGAGAATCGGGAGCACGCCCGTCGCGCCCCACACCACGAGGGCACCGAGCGTAAACGCGGCGCGGTCTCCGCCAGAGGCTTCTACCATCGCGGGCCAGATGCCCACGATCCACGCGACCAGCATCACGCCCCAGCCACCCGCAGCGGCAGCGCCCACAAGCGCCGCCCAGCCCTTGCGCCAGTACACCACGCCCGCGCCGATCATCACGACCGCGAGGTAGCCCATCAACAGCGCCATCTGCCCACCTTCGCGGTAGAGCAGCAGCGGCGTCATCAGCGCACCCAGCGTACCCACGACCGAGAGCGCCGCGTCGTCCTCGCGCGAGGCCAGCGCGAGCGAAAACGCAGCCACGCCCGCCATGCCCGCCAGCGCAATCGCTGAGGGCAGCAGCGGGTACAGCGCCGAGGCCGTCCACAGCGCGCCGTAGAGCGTCGCAATGCCACCGCCAGTGAGCAAGCGCCCGAGCACAGGCCTCTGGCGCCGGAGCCGGAGGCCTCCCGCGACCAGCACCGCCCCCAGACACGCCCGCGCCGCCCACACGCACCGCTGCCGTCAGCCAGCCGCGGTCCACAGCTTCTTTCAGCAAGAACAACACGCCCACCAAGAACAGCGCGATGCCGACTTTGCCCAGCACGTCTTCGCTTTTGGCCTCGGCCCACTTGACGCGCAGGCCTGGAGGCGCCGACGGCCTCTGGCGCGCGGGACGCGACTCGCCAGAGGCTCGGGAGGGGCGGCGCGAGAGGCGCGTTTCGAGATCGGCCACGCGCGCTTCGAGCGCGTCTATGTCAGCCGCACGCGCTTCGAGCGCGGCGATGCGGGCCTGGAGGTCGGGATCGGACATGGCGCAAACCTACCGCGCGGTCGCACTAGGTTGGGCGCCATGCTGCCACACCCCGTCCGCCAGCGGCTCGAAGCCGTTACCGGCACCGTTTACAGCGCGCGCCCTGTCGGCGGCGGCGACACCTCGCACGCCGCGCGCATCGAGACGCAACCCGCCGGTGCCTCTGGCGGCGCGTTTCTCGCCAAGTGGAACGCCGGGCCAGGCGGCGACTCCTTCGAGGCCGAAGCCGAAGGCCTCGCCGCACTTCGCGAAGCCTCTCTGGCCTCTGGCGCCGACCTGCTCGTGCCGGAGCCGCTGCTCGCTCAAAACCGCACGCCAGAGGTGGCGGGGCTGCTCGTCCTCCCGTGGATCGAGCACGGCGACCCGTCGCCCGCCGACTGGCGCCGCTTCGGACGCGCCCTCGCCACGCTCCACCGCGCAGACGTCCGCCCGCCGCCCGAGGCCTCTGGCGGCGCAGCCCTCTGGCGCCTACGGCTGGCACGCCGACAACTGGATCGGCAGCAAACCACAGGCGAA
The DNA here is from genome assembly GCA_963708165.1 of Rubricoccaceae bacterium. GTDB lineage: Bacteria > Bacteroidota > Rhodothermia > Rhodothermales > Rubricoccaceae > Rubricoccus. The sequence goes on from OY970187.1 coordinate 1,368,918, forward strand.
TGGCTGGATGGAGGACTGGCCCACGTTCTTCGGCGAGCGCCGCCTGCTCGCCCAGGCCGAGGTCGTCCGCGCCAGAGGCGCCTGGGAGCGCGAGTGGGACGCGCCTCTGGCGCGGCTCGTCGCGCGGCTACCCGAGATCCTGCCCGCGCAGCCGCACCCCAGCCTGCTCCACGGCGACCTGTGGGCGGGCAACGCCCTCGCCGCCTCTGGCGGACGCTTCGCGCTCATCGATCCGGCGGTGTACATCGGCGACCGCGAGACCGACCTCGGGCTGACACGGCTGTTCGGCGGCTTCGCACCCAGCTTTTACGACGGCTATGCCGAAGCGTGGCCGGCGCCCGCCCCGGACGCCGATCCGGGGGCGCCAGAGGCTGAGGCGCGCATGGAGGTCTACAACCTCTTCCACCGCATCAACCACCTCACGCACGGGCCGGGCTACGCCCACGGTGTGGCCGCGACTCTCGCGCGGTTCGCCTGAGAACCGATCCGAGCCCCGGCGGTTGAGGCGCTTTCCCTCTTTCCCCACCCATGCGCCTCCTCTTTCTCGCCTTCGCTCTCGCCCTCCCCCTCTCGGGCTGCTACTGGGACGACCGCCCCGACGGACTCGACCCCGACCGCGCCGGTGACATCGGCTTGCAAGACGCCTCGACGGCAGGCTCGCAGTCGACCATGTCGCCCACGATGCCCGGCGGCTCAGACGCCGCCAGCGAAGCGCTCGGCAACGCGCCCTCCTCGGTCCGCACACCGTCAGCAGACCCTGCCGCCGCAGCACGAGCCGCCGCAGAAGCAGAGGCCATGCCTGCGCCCGCCACGCTTCCTCCACCACCGCCGCCCGCACCCGAGCAGTAGCCTCTGGCGCCAGAGGCCGCTTTCAGCATGACCCATCCGCAGCCCCCAGCCTCTCGCACCGCCATCTGGCACAAGGGCACCGCCGCAGCCGACTGGGTCACGCGCTTCACCGTCGGCGAGGACTGGCGGTGGGACACCATCCTGCTCCCGTACGACCTGGAAGGCACGCGCGGCCACGCCTATGGGCTTCGCCTCGCGGGCGTACTCACCGAGCAGGAGGAAGCGGAGATCGGCACCGCGCTCGGCGCTATCCGCGACGCGTGGGAACGGGGCGAGATCACCGTCACGCCCGCAGATGAGGATATGCACACCGTCATCGAGCGCGAGTTGACGGCGCGCGTGGGCGAGGCGGGCAAGAAGATCCACGCCGGGCGCTCCCGCAACGACCAGGTGCTCGTCGCGCTGCGGCTGTGGCTGCGCGACGCACTCGGGCGACATCGCCCGCACTGGGCGCGAGGCGTGCGCCGCGCTGATCGAGCACGCAGAAGCAGGCGACACGCTGCTCATGCCCGGCTACACGCACCTGCAACGCGCCATGCCGACCACCGCCGGGCTGTGGGCCGCGGGCTACGCCGAGTTGCTTTTAGACGATCTCGCGGGACTGACCGAGGCCGGCGCCAGAGGCAACGTCTCGCCGTGGGGCAGCGCCGCGGGCTACGGCGTGCCCAGCCTGGCGCTCCCGCGGCGCGAGGTCGCCGAACGCCTGGGCTTTGCCCGCGTGCAGGAAAACGTAACGGCCGTCCAACTCTCGCGGGGCAAGGCCGAGGGCGCCATCGTGCACGCGCTGGTACAGATGGGATTAACCGCCAACCGCTTGGCGAGCGACCTGGTGTTGTTCGCGACCGCCGAGTTCGGATTCGTGACGCTGCCGCACGAGTACACCACCGGCTCGTCCATCATGCCGCAAAAGCGCAACCCGGATGTCCTCGAACTGGCCCGCGCGACGGTCCACCGCCTCACCGCCGAGCTGCACCTGCTGCTCACGCTTCCGGCCAACCTGCCCGGCGGCTACCACCGCGACCTCCAACTCACCAAAGAGGCCACGATGCGCGCCGTCCTGGCTGCGCAAGACCTCCTGACGGCGCTCGCCGCGGTCCTGCCCGGCGTGCAGTGGCAACCGCAGGCGATGCGCGCCGCGCTCTCCCCAGACCTTTTCGCCACCGCCGAGGCCCTCGGCCGCGTGGCCTCTGGCGTGGCCTTCCGCGATGCCTACCGCGAGGTCGGCACACATCTGGACGCCCTTTCGGTGCCGCCAGAGGCCGAGGCTCTGAGCGCGTACGTCACCCCGGGCACGCCCGGCCGCGTCGATGCCGAGGCGTTACGCCAGAGGCTCGCGGCGCTGTCGAAGGGTAGATAGCGCAGACGACAGGCCCAGCCTCTGGCGACTGCCCGAACCGGCGCGTTCGTTTGCCGGGGACTGCTTGTCTTGCGCCAGAGGCTAGCTCGCCTGAGCGTAGCGGCGGAAAGTTGCGGCCGTAGGCTGGGCAACCCGGTTGCGCGGCTGAGGCTTGATCGTGTGCGCGAGCGCGACGAGCGCGTCGATCTCGGCGGAAACATCGGTCTCGCTCTCCAGCCGCTCATAGCCCATCGTCCACGAGGGGAACTGTCGCCGCGTGGTCGGGCCTTCGAACGGGCGGCCCACGAGTGCGTGGCGCGCGTCGCAGAGGATGTCGTGGTAGAGCAACTCGCGCACCCGCCAGTCCTCACCCTCAATCCACTGTGCAAACAGGCCCGACTCGCCGTCCTGAGCCGAATAGATGAGCCGGCCTGTGATGCCTCGCTCTGCGTTTTTGCGCCTAGACACGAAGAGAATCTCCGCGAGGTCCGCTTCGGACATCGGGTGAATCGGGCGGGAGGCGTAGAGCGCGGCGTACACGGCGGAGGCATCGGGGAGATCTCGGCATCACACGCGCGGGATGCCCCCAGGTTCGCTGGACCCCGCAGAGCGCTGGCGCGTAGCCGGTCCCTGCCATCGCTCGGTGTAGCTTGGGCATTCCCTTCTCGACCGCCTCTCGAATGCCGACCCTTCTTCGTCACGTGCTTATTGGGATCGGTGTGGTCCTCGCGCAGTGGCTCGTGTTCAGCCGCCTGCCCATCTGGGGCGTGGTCCCCGATGTGGTGCTGCTGTACGTCGCCGTAATGGCGTTGCGCTACGGCCGCGTCGCGGGTGCCATTGCGGGCTTCGCCGCAGGGCTCGGCGCAGACTTTCTAATTCTGGGCAGCTTTGTCGGCCTGGGCGCGCTCGTCAAGACGATCCTCGGCTTTGTGGTCGGCATCTTCAGGTCTGAGCGCGGCGAGATGCTGCGCCTGGACCCGTTTACGGCTTTTATCGGCGCGCTCGTGCTCGCGGCCGTCCACAACGGCCTGATGGTGATCGGGATGGCGCTCGACGAAGGCACGCGGACGCTGTTTCTCGTCTTTGGCGTCTGGCTCGGCGCGTCGCTGTACACCGCCGTTGTGGCGCTCGTCGGCTCGCTGTTCCGGCGGCAGTAATCGGGCCAGCGGGAACGGGCCAGTAGCCCTGTGGCAGACTGGACGCAGAAAATCCAGCCTCTGGCGCCAGAGGCCGCCGTCCCTACCGCAGCGCTTCCTCCAAGGTCGTGCTCGCGTCCGTGCTCGCGTCGCGGTACTTGACGATCATCGGCGCCGAGAGCGAGAGGCCGTGCTCGCGCCCAAAGTCGGAGTCGACGGCGCGGCTGCCGGGCACGACGACGGCGCCCGCCGGGATCTCTAGCGGCGCGTCGCCAGAGGCCCGCAGCGTGGTCTGGTGGACGAGATCGTAGACGCGGGAGCCGCGCGTGAGGATCACGCCCGCGGCCAGGACCGCGTTCTCGCGCACGACCGTGCCTTCGTAGACACCACACCCGCCGCCGACGAACACGCCGTCCTCGATCACGACCGGCGCCATGCCGATGGGCTCCAGCACGCCGCCGATCTGCGCGGCGGCGCTCAGGTGCACGTCGCGGCCGATCTGCGCGCAGCTTCCCACGAGCGCGTGGCTGTCCACCATCGTGCCGCTGTCCACGTAGGCGCCCACGTTGACGTACATCGGCGGCATGCACACCACGCCAGAGGCCAAGTGCGAGCCGCGGCGGACCGTCGAGCCGCCGGGCACGATGCGCACGCCCGCCTCTGGCGTAAACGCCTGCGCGGGGTAGGTGTCCTTGTCGAAGAACGAGAACGCGCCCACAGACTGGTCCACGATCTCGCCGACGCGGAAGCCGAGCAAGATGCCGCGCTTGACCCACGCGTTGGCGCGCCAGAGGCCGCTGGCGTCGCGTTCTGCGCTTCGGACCTCGCCCGCTTCGAGGGCGTCGAGAAGGTCGGAGACGGCAGCGCGGGCCTCGGCGCGGTCCGGGTTGTCCTGAGAGGTGAGGGCGTCGAGTCGGGTCTGGAGGTCGGTCACGTAAGCAGGTAGGAGATAGAAAAGTCTCTGGCGCCAGAGGCTAGGTGTCGGTCGGCGCGGCGAGCGGCGCGTCGACGAAGTGGACGATGCGCTGCAGGCGGCCGTCGCTCGCGGCATCGGCGATGAGGACGCCGGTGGAGAGCACGCTGTCGCCATCGGCGAGGCGCCAGTGGAGGCGGCAGACGCCGTGGTGGGCGTCAAGGGCGCTCGTGGGCTGCATCTGGTGACCGGAGCGCTCGCGGAAGTACGCGATGTGGGAGGCGACAGCCGCCCAGCCATTCAGCGGACGGTCGGCGTGCGGATCGAGCAGCACCACGTCGGCGGCGCAGCCCGCGAGCAGATGCGACGAACACTGGTCGGCGTCGGTCGCGTTCCAGGCGGCGAGGTACTGCTCCAGCGATTGGGAGGGACTGGACGTTTTCATCGCGCGGAGGGTTGAGCGGCGCCAGAGGCCGGCGCCATGTGGGGGCGGTACGCGTCCAAGACGTGGCCTCTGGCGGACGCCGAGAGCGGCGCCAGAGGCAGACGGAGGGCGTTCTCCAAGATCCCCATTTCCGCGAGGACGGCCTTGACGGGGCCAGGGTTGGCCTCGTGGAAGCTCGCGCGCATGGCGTCGAGAAGCTGGAAGTGCAGGCCTCTGGCGGCGGCAACGTTGCCCGCGAGGCCGAGGCGGACCATCTCGCTCGTCGCGCCCGGAACGGCGTTGGCGATCACGCTCACGAGCCCGTCGGCGCCGAGCGCGAGCATGGGAACCGTGAGGTCGTCGTCGCCGGAGTAGACCGCCACGCCTTGGGGGCGGTGCGCGAGAATGTCCGCGACCTGGTTGATGTCGCCAGAGGCCTCCTTGACGCCGACGACGCTGGGCACGGCCTCGGCGACCATGAGCGTCGTCTCGGCGGTGAGGTTGGAGCCCGTGCGGCCCGGCACGTTGTAGAGAATGATGGGGCAGTCGGTCGCGTCTGCGATCGCGCTTACATGGGCCTGCACGCCCGCGGGCGTCGGCTTGTTGTAATACGGGCCGACGACGAGCAGGCCGCTGGCGCCAGCGTCGGCTGCCTCTCGCGAAAAGGTGACCGACTGCGCTGTGTTGTTGGTGCCCGTCCCGATGACGACCGGGACGCGCCCGGCGGTGTGCTCCAGCGCGAGCGCGACCAGCCTCTGGCGCTCGGCGTGGCTCACGGTCGGGTTTTCGCCGGTCGTTCCCAGCACGACGAGGCCCTCGACGCCTGCATAGCCGCCGCTACCCTCCAGAGTAAAGTCGATCAAGCGGCGCAGCGCGGCCTCGTCGATCTCGCCAGAGGCGGTAAACGGCGTGACGAGTGCGGGCGCGGTGCCGCGGAAAAGCATCTGACGAGCGGGTCCCATGGGTCGGAAAGAGGTGCGGGGCAAGATCGCCACGGACGTGCTGGGTGCGCGGCCTCTGGCGCCAGAGGTTTCTCAGGCGCCCGGCACCCAGTCGTCCAGCATGTCCTCCAGCGTGAAGAGGCCGGACTTGCCGCGCACCCACTCCGCCGCCCGCACCGCACCGACCGCGAAGGCGCGGCGGTCCTTGGCGCGGTGCGTGACGGTGATCTGGTCGACCGCGCTGTCGAAGCCCGCCGTGTGCTCGCCAAAGATGTGGCCCACGCGCGTGCTGCTCACGTGCAGAGCCTCTGTCGAGATGGCGCCGTGCTGCGCCTCGGGCTCGATGTGGGTTTTGCGCGCCAGCCCCGCCAGAAGCGTGTTCGCGAGGTGGAGCGCGGTCCCGCTCGGGCTGTCCACTTTGCCTGTGTGGTGGAGTTCGTGAACCCAGGCGTCGTAGTCGTCCAGGTCGTCCAAAAGCGGCAGCATCGCCTGCAAGGCGCGGGTCACCAGCGCGACGCCGAGCGAGAAGTTGGGCGCGTAGAGCACGCCGTTCTGGCCCTCCTCCACCCACTCCGCCACCTTGGGCAGGTCGTCGTACCAGCCCGTGGTGCCCACGACGGCGTCGGCGCCCCAGAAGGCGTACTGGTGGAGATGGTCGAGCGCGAGATCTGGCGCGGTAAAATCGATGCAGACCTCGGCGCCGTGGAGCGTCTCGGGGTCGCGGGAGTCCAGCAGCGGGCGGGCGTCGTCGAAGCGCGAGACGATCTCGTGTCCGCGCTCCTGCGCGACGGCCTCGACGGCCTGTCCCATCCGTCCGGTGCCGACAAGGGCGAGTTTCATAGGGGTCCTGTGGTGTGAGCCTCTGGCGCCAGAGGCTAGCGCATGAGCTCGGCTGCGCGCACGATGTCAGCAAGAAGGACCGCGGCCGTCACGTCGGCGCTCGCGCCGGGGCCGCGGAGCACGAGCGGCGTGTCGCCGTAGCGCTCGGTCTGGAACGAGACCAGAATCTCGGAGCCGCTGAGCGTCGCCAGAGGCTCATCCGGCGCGACGGGCTCGACGCGGGACGTGATGGTGCCCGAAGCATCGAGCCGGGCGACCACTTGCAAAGGCCAGCCGGAGGCCAGCCTCTGGCGCCATGCGGCATCGGCGTCTGGGAGGCGTTCCCAGAATTCCGCCAGAGGCACGTCTTCGAGGCCGTCGGGCACGAGCGACTCCACGTCGGCATCGTCGGGGTTGGCGTCGAGGCCCATTTCTCGCGCGAGGAGCGCCAGCTTGCGAGCCACGTCACGGCCCGAGAGGTCGTCGCGCGGGTCGGGCTCGGTGAGATCGGCCTGCTGCGCCCAGCGGACGGCTTCGGAAAAGGCCGTGCCTTTGCGCATCGCGCTCATCACGAACGTGAGCGTGCCGCTCAGCGCGCCTTCGATCTCGCGGACGGTGTCGCCGGTGCGCACCAGATCGCGCAGCCGCGCGACCACGCCCAGGCCTGCGCCGACGGCGGTTTCGTACAGGTACGGCGCCTCGCCCTCGCGCGAGGCTGCCTGCGCCGCGCGCCAGAGGCCCAGCGGTACGGCGGTCGCGGCTTTGTTGGGCGTGACGACCGCGATGCCCGCGCGCAAGAGGTCGGCGTGGATCGCGGCGACCGCCTGAGACGGCGTCGCATCGACGACGACGAGCCGCTCGACGCGCGCGGCGGTGAGTTGCGCGACGGCCTCGCCCAGGCTGGCCTCTGGCGCGTAGTCCAGCAGCGCCGCACCTGTGCGGGGGTTCATGCCGCCCGCGTCGAAGGCGAAGCGGCGCGAGTCCGCCAGGCCGACTACTTGCAGGTTGAGGCCGCTGGCGAGAAGCGCCTCGCGCTGATCTGCCAGGAGCTTGAGCAGCTTGCGGCCCAGCGTGCCCGCGCCGATCACGGCCACGTGCGCACGGGTGCGCTTGAGCGCGAACGCCTCGTGGAGCGCCGTGAGCGCCGTTACCGCGTCCTCGTCGGCGACAGCGCAGGAGATGGTGTGAGCGCTCGCGCCCTGCGCGATGGCGCGCACGTCGACGTGCGCACGGCCCAGCGTGGCGAAGAGCTTGCCCGCCAGCCCCGGTGCGCCGTCCAGGTGCGCGCCGACCGCCGCCACGACCGCCACGCCGTGGTCCACCTCCACCCCGACCACGTCGCCCCGCTCCCGTTCGCGGTCGAGCCTCTGGCGCAAGAGGCTCGCCGTGGCCTCGGCGTCAGCGTCGCGCACGGCAAAGCACAGGCTGCCTTCGGCCGACGCCTGCGCGATGAGCAGGACGGGAATCTCGGCCTCCGCCAGAGGCCCGAACACGCGCGCGGTGAGATCCGAGACTTCTAGCGACGCGGAGCCCACGACGCGCACGAGCGCCGCGCCGCGCACGGCTGTCACGGCGCGAATGCTGCCCGGACCTATGTCGTCGTCTGGCCCGACCGTCGTCCCGGCGTCCTCTGGCGCCATCGTGTTGGCGATGCGCAGCGGGATCCCAGCGTTCGCCAGAGGCCGCATGGTGCGCGGGTGGAGCACTTTGGCGCCGAAGTGCGCGAGCTCGGCTGCGGCGCCGTAGCTCAGGCGCGGAAGGGTGAACGCATCGGGCACGATGCGCGGGTCGGCCGAAAGCACGCCGCTCACATCGGTCCAGATGACGACCTCGCGGGCGTCCAAGGCGCCGCCCAGGATCGTCGCGGTGTAGTCCGAGCCGGAGCGCCCGAGCGTGGTCCGCACGCCGTCCTCGGTGCTGCCCACGAAGCCGGTCACGACCGCGATGGTAGCGGGCGGGACCACTTCGAAGGCCTCGCGCACGAGCTCGCGCGTGGCGGCCATGTCGACCGTCGCCTCGTCGAAGCGGTCGTCGGTGCGGATGAACGAGCTGGCATCGAGGTCGAGGGCATCTGCGCCTGACGCTCGAAAGGCCGCGGCCACGAGCGGCGCGCTCGCTCGCTCGCCCGCGGTCACAATCGCGGCCCGCACGCGCGGCGTGCACTCGCGCAACAGCGAGATGCCATCCAGCAGTTCACCGACCTGATTCCAGATCGCGCCGAGTTGCTCCGCCAGAGGCTCGCGCTCGGGTGCGGGCGCGAGGAGTAGCGCGTCGGTGTGCCTCTGGCGTATCGAATCCAGGCGGTCGCAGTGCTCGCCGGTGCGGGTCGACGGCGTGCTGGATGGCGTCCAGCAGCGCATCGGTGACGCCGCCAAAGGCGCTCACCACGACCACGCGCCGCACCGCGCCAGAGGCGAGACCGCCCGCCGCGTTCTCGTGAGCGAGCGACAGCGCCACAGCCTGGCGCACGCGCTCCGGCGTGCCGACGGACGTGCCGCCGAACTTGGCGACGGTAAAAGGAAGGGGCATAGAGAGCGGCGGAATGAAGAGACGTGGCCTCTGGCGAAGCACCGCGCGAATCTACCGGCGTGGGAGGCACGTTTGAGCGAGCCTGCGTCTCTCTATCCCGTATCCCCTATCCCTCTTCGCCCGATGTCCATTGACGGGCATCGCGCCAGAGGCCTACCTTTGCGTTCTGCCGGGGCATTAGCTCAGCTGGTAGAGCGCCTCGCTGGCAGCGAGGAGGTCAGCGGTTCGACTCCGCTATGCTCCACCCCGGACGGCCGTTTCGCATCTCGCGAGGCGGCCGTTTTTTTGTGCCCGCGCCAGAGGCACCCCGTCGCGCCAGAAGCCTCTGGCGGACCGCCACCCGCCCATGCGCCTGAGCTCCACCGACCGCGAGATCGCCGCGCTCGCCCTCCCGGCGCTGGGCGCGCTCGCTGCCGACCCGCTCGTGTCGCTGGTCGACACCGCGTTCGTAGGGCAGACCGGCGCGGTGCCTCTGGCGGCGCTGGGCGTGTGCACCGCCGTCTTCGGGTTTGCGTTTCTGGCCTTCAACTTCTTGGCCTACGGGACCACGCCGCTCGTCGCGGGTGCCCGCGCCAGAGGCGAGCACGAGGAAGCCGGGCGGTTGGTGTGGCACGCGCTCGCGCTCGCTCTGGGCGCCGGGATCCTCGCGATGGCGGCGCTGGAAATCTTCGCTGTGCCCGTTCTGCGCCTTATGGGAGCCTCTGGCGCGATGCTGGACGAGGCGCTGGTGTACCTCAGAATCCGAGCGCTGGCAGCGCCCGCCGTGCTCGTCATCATGGTGGGCCACGGCGCGTTCCGAGGCGCGCAGAACACGCGCACGCCGCTGTGGGTGACGCTGGGCCTCAACCTCGTCAACCTGATTCTGGACCCGCTGCTGATCTTCGGCCTGGGCTGGGGACTGGCCGGTGCGGCCTGGGCCACGGTCATCGCGCAGGCCTCTGGCGCCGCGCTGTTCGTGTGGCTGCTGCTGCGCGGCACAGCGGGGTCGCCGCCGGTCCGGCGCCAGAGGCTGGACTGGGCCGTGCTGCGCCCGCTCGTGCGGATCGGTGGTGATCTGGCGCTGCGGGTCGCACTGCTCGTCGGCACGCTGACGTTTGCGACGGCCATTGCGGCGCGGCTGGGCACGCGGGCAGTGGCGGCGCATCAGGTGGCGCGCGAGCTGTGGCTGTTTCTTGCGCTCGTGGTGGATGCGCTGGCAGTCGCGGGGCAGGCGCTGGTGGCGCGGTACCGCGGCGCGGGCGATACCGCGAAGGCGCGCGAGGTCTCGGACCGGCTTCTGGCGTTCGGTCTGGCCACAGGCTGCGGGCTCGGCATCGCGTTCTGGCTCGCGGGGCCGTGGCTCATCGGCCTGTTCACGAACGATCCGGCCGTGGGAGCGGGCGTGGCGATGCTGCTTCCATTCGTGGCCGCGATGCAGCCGCTCAACGCGCTCGTGTTTGTGTGGGACGGCGTGTTCATGGGCGCCGAGCGGTTCCGTTTCCTCGCCCTCGCGATGGGTGCGTCCGCACTCGTCGGCTGCGCCGTCATCGCGGCCGTGCTGCCGCTGGGGCTCGGGCTGGCGGGCATCTGGTGGGGCATCACGGCGTTTATGGCCGCGCGGCTCGCCACGCTCGCGCTGGGCTACCGGCGCCTCTGGCGCGCGGCGTAACGCCAGAGGACTGCCGCCAGAGGACTCGGGCAGGATTCAGCCTCTGGCGGAGTGCGGCCTCTGGCGCGGCTCGGAGGCGCGGCGTGGCACCCCCATGGGGATGCTCGGGTGTACAGCGCTGGGCGCGGCCTCTGGTGTGATGTAGACATTCAGTCTTGAGCGAGGCATCGGCGCTCGCATCCTCTGTCTCCCTAGAAGAGGGACAGCTCAGACCACGATTGCAGGCGAGTCTGCGCTGGTTCGATCCCTCGCCAGAGGCTAGATGTCAACTGTTCTCGCTTCAGGGCGACAGCTTCGCGACCGAAGGGCGAGAGAGGCAGGGGGTTCTCGCAGAATGCCTCGACGTCCCAAGCCTCTGGCGCCAGAGGCGCACAGGGAAACCCTTAAATGACGAGCCGTTGCCCGCGCGAGAAACAGCGCGGGCCTCTGGCGGGTGGAAGGCGCTCTCTTCACCAACGCATTTCTACCATGGCAGACGCCACCGACAAAGTCGACACCCCCATTGGCCACACCGAGACCTGGCCCGAGCTGGCCGTCGGCCTCTGGGACAAGCTCACCGGCCGTGGCGCCGTGATCGAGTACACCTTCAAGGAAATGAACGTGTCCGTGCCCAGTGGTGCCGGCAAAAACGCCTCGCACGCCAACTGGAAGCTGGACGGCACGCTCATCATTCGCACCCGCGACGAGCAGCATGGCGGCGCGCTCAACAAGAACTAGTGCGGCGCCCGCTTCACATCGAAGCTGACCTGGACATGAGCGTCGACGGGCATCCCGTCACGGTCAGAGGCCAGGGAAAACGCGTTGTGATCGACGTCGATCAGCACTCGACGGCGTGGCGCGTGATGCGCGCCAACCGTCCGGGCGCCAACGTCGTCCGCACGCTCGCAGGCCTCTTGCGCGACAGCGACGTGGACGTCGAAGTCCACGTCGACGGCCGCGCAGTGGGACGAATCGGCCCCTCGGCCGAGCCCGGCGTTCTCGCGCGCACGTTCGGCGTGCCCGTTCAGGTGACGCCGCCCCCCGTGCCGCCCAAGGTTCTCTACGGCGCCGCGGCACTCGCAGCCTTGGGCGCACTCGCGCTCGTTCTGCGTCGCCGCTAAGCGGCACCGCTGAGTTTCAGCCTCTGGCGACCGCGCCAGAGGCTCTTCTGTTTATCGCCAGGGGCCTCCGCGTGGGGCCTCTGGTGTGTCTACCCCTCTCGTTATGCCGGATTCCCGCCCGACCGTCGCCATCGCGGGGGCCACAGGCTTTGTCGGCGCGGCCCTACGCGACGAGCTCGCCGAGGAGTACCGCGTGATCGGCCTGACGCGCTCGCCCAACAAAGCGGCGCAGGCCTCGCCGGACGATCCGGTCGAGTGGCGGCACTGCGACCTGTACTCGCTGCTTGCAGTTGGAGCAAGCGCTGGAAGGCGTGGACATCGCGATCTACCTCGTCCACTCCATGCTGCCGTCCTCGCGGCTCACGCAGGGCACGTTTGTGGACTTGGACCTGATCCTCGCCGACAACTTCGCGCGGGCTGCGCAGACGGCCGGGTTGCGGCAGATCGTCTACCTCAGCGGGCTGCTCCCGCACGACAAAAGCGACCTCTCGCGCCACCTGCAGAGCCGCTGGGAGGTGGAGCAGGCGCTGAGCGCCCACGCGACGCCCGTGACCACGCTCCGCGCCGGGCTCGTGGTGGGGCCGGGCGGGTCGTCGCTGGGCATCCTGGTCAATCTGGTGCGGCGCCTTCCCGCGATGGTCTTGCCTTCGTGGACCGATTCGGACACGCAGCCCATCGCGCTGCGCGACGTGATCCGCGCGATCCAACTCGTCGTCGGTTCGCCAGAGGCGTACACCGGTCCGTACGACATCGGCGGCCCGGCGCCGATGACCTATCGCGAGATGATGCAGCGCTCCGCGGCGGAGATGGGCTTCGACCGCCCGATGGTGGGCGTGCCCGTCATCACGCCCAAGCTCTCCACGCTCTGGATCAGCCTGATCACCGGCAGCCCGCGAGCGCTCGTCGGGCCGCTCGTCGCCAGCCTCCGCCACGACATGGTGGTGACCGACAACCCGGTGCAGCAGGCCATCGCGCCAGAGGCCCTGTCGTTCGAGGAAGCCCTCGGCAGCGCGGTCGACGCCGACGGGCACTTGCTTCCCGACCCGCGCCACTCGCACCGCAAATCGGACGACCGCGCGATCAAGCGCGCGCAGCTCGTGCGCTCGGTCCAGCGCTTCGACCTCCCGCCCGGCCGCACCGCGGAGTGGGCGGGCATGGAATACATGCGCTGGCTGGACGGCTTTGCCGCGTCGATGATTCGCGTCGGCGTGAAGGCCTCTGGCGAAAAGCTGCACCGCGCCCGCGGCGACGACACCTTGGAGGCCGACGCGGCCCAGGGCGAGCTCACGGCCAGCTTCCACGTCACGCCGCTGCCCAAACCGGTTCTGGAGCTGACCTACGCGCCCGACCGCAGCCAACCCGACCGCGCGCTCTTTTACGTCACCGGCGGCCTGCTCTACGACGCCAACGCAGGCTCGCGCGCGCGCCTGGAGTTCCGCTCCGTCTTGGACGGACGCTACCTCATCGCGGCCATCCACGACTTTGCACCGCGGTTGCCGTGGGGTCTGTACCGGCTGACGCAGGCCGTGGCGCACCTGTTCGTGATGGGCCGCTTCGGCAAGCATCTTTCGCGCCTCAAAGAGCGCGCGGCGCCAGAGGCCGCTTCGGCTCAGGCCACCTCGTCGCCGACGGCGATCTCGCCAGAGGCCCCCGCCTAGGCACAGCCTCTGGCGCGGGAGCGCGCGCGGGCGCATCTTGCGCGCACGCCATGACCCGTCCGCTCCGCTCGCTCCGGCTCCCGTTTCTCTTCGCGGTCCTGCTCGGCATCGCGTACGGCGTGGACTACGCGCTCACGCCAGAGGCCGTCTTTGCCTCTGGCGACCGCGGCCTGACGGCGACGAGCTCGCTCCGCTGGCTTCTGGCGGCGTTTCTGACCGCCGCGGGCATTCTGGGGGTCCAGGCGATTCGGTTTTTCGTGCTGGACGCGCTGTTCGTCCGCTCCCAAGGGCACCGCGCGCCCGCGTTGCTGCACGCTGTCGTGGCGATGGCGCTGTACTTCGTGCTCGGTCTGCTTATCGCAGGCGGCGTGTTCGGTCAGAGCCTTACGGGCGCGATTGCGACGAGCGCGGTCGCGTCGGTCGTGCTCGGCCTCGCGTTGCAGGAGACGCTGGGCAACTTCTTCGCGGGCATCTCGCTCCAGATCGAGCAGCCGTTTCGCCTGGGCGATGTCATCCTCGCCAACGGACAGGAGGGCCGCGTAGAGGCGTTCAACTGGCGCGCGACGACGCTTCAGACGGTCAGCGACTCGCGCGTGGTGATTCCCAACGCACTTATCGCGCGAGAGGCCGTCGAGGTGTTCGGGCGCAAAAGCACTGTGCGGCGCACGCTCCCGCTTTCGGCCCCGTACGGGACGCCGCCGCAGACGGTTACCCGCGTCGTGCGCGGCGCGGTGGTCGGCGTGCCCGGCATCGCAGAGCGTCCCGTTCCGCAGGTGCGGCTGGCGTCGTTCGACGACTCCTCGGTCACCTACGAGCTTCTCTACTGGGTGGACGACTACTTCCGCGTGGCGGGCGTGGACGCCCTCGTGCGCGAGCGCGTGTGGTACGCCTTTGCGCGCGAGGACATCTCGATTCCGTTCCCTCACGAGGTGCAGGTGCCCTACGAGCCGCCGCCGCCCTCCGAGGAAGACCCCGCCGACGAACGCGCGCGCTGGCTGGGCGAGGTCCCGCTGCTCTCGCCTCTGGCGGACGAGGAGCGCCAGAGGCTGGCGCGCGGCGCGCGGACGCTGCTCTACGGGCCGGGCGAAACCATCTTGCGCGCGGGCAACGAGGGCGGGAGCATGTTCGTCGTCTTGCGCGGGCGCGTCGAGATCCGCCTGCCGCAAGAGGACGGCCGCCGCGTGCGCGTGGCCGAGGTGGCCTCTGGCGAGGTCATCGGCGAGATGTCTCTGCTGACCGGCGACCCGCGCTCCGCCGATGCCCACGCGATCGGGGAGGTCGAACTCATCGAGGTGCGGCGCACGGAGATGAAAGTGCTCCTGGCAGAAAACGAAGCCCTCGCCGATGCTCTCGCCTGCGAAGCCGCGCTGCGCCTGGCGCAACGCGCCGACGCCCTCGCGAACGCCGACGCCGAGACCGAAGGCCCGATGACACAGGCGTCGCTGCTGCAACGCATCCGGCGCTTTTTCGAGCTGGGCTAGCCTCTGGCGCCAGAGGCTCAGGGCTGATACGCCAGAGGCTAGTCGCGCCGGATTGCCTCTACCGGGCTCAGCCGCGAGGCACGCCACGCGGGATAGGTGCCGAAGACCAAGCCGACCACAATCGCGACGACCACGACGACGAGAAAGCTGCCCAGTGAGAACCCGGCCTCGAACGGCAGGTCGTCGGTGAGGGCGCGGATGACGGCGACGGCTGCGAACACGACCCCGAGCCCCGCGACCAGTCCGGCGGCGCTGCCCGCGGCCGAGACCATGACGGCCTCAGCGAGAAACTGTGCCACGATGTCGCGCCGCCGCGCGCCCGTCGCTTTGCGGATGCCGATCTCCTGCGTGCGCTCCGTCACCGTCATCAGCAGCACGTTCATCACGCCCACACCGCCGACGACGACCGAGATACCGGTGATGAAGCCCATCACGAGCTTGAAAATCAGCATGCCCTGCGCAAGTTGCTCGGCGAACATCTGATCCGTCGTGATCTCAAAACTGTCGGCCTCGCCTGGAAACCGCTCGTCCAGCCACGCGCGGGTGGCCTCCGTCGCGGCCGAGACGTCTTCGGCGCGCCCAGCGTTGAGCACGAGCGTCGACGAGGCCTCTGGCGAGGCGAGCGCCCACGGCGCGTAGATCGACGGCTGCTCGTCCTCGCCCACCACGCCGACGACCTCGACCGCCGTGCCGCCGACGGTGATGCGTTGCCCGAGCGCCGCCTCCGCGCCGCCCAGACGCTCCGCCAGAGGCCCGCCCACGAGCACCGCGGCAGTGTCCTCTGGCGCAAGGGTGCGGCCCTCTGTGACCTCCGGCGCGCTCATCTCCCAGATGAGACGCTGCGCGGCGTTGAGGCGAGCCGCCGTCCGCAGCGTGTCTCGCGTGACCGGGACCGACCGGGTTTGAAAGCGGCCACTGCGCACGCCCTTCCCGACGTGCGCGACGAGCGCGTCCACGTCGGCGTCACTGAGCGCGAGCGTGTTCTCGCGTCGGATCGAGACGCCGTCCACGGTCTCGTAGGTATTGGCTTCGATGTAAAGACTGCTCTGGTCCGTGTTGCCCGAGATCTGCTCGCGGGCGAAGGTCTCCAGCCCGTCCGCGAGCGAGAGGATGGCGACGAGCGACGCCACGCCGATCACGAGCCCGAGCGTGGACAGAAACGTCTGCAGCGGGTGCTGGAGTAGCGTGCGCCACGCGAGCGCGGTCAGCGAGAGAAGTCGGGACATGGGCCTCTGGCGGGGAAAGGGCGGCTACGCGGTCACGACCGGAGAGTTACCCTTTGCCCGAACCCGCCGCGCCGCCGATGCACCGCTTCGCCCTCGTTCTCCTTCTGCTCGCGCCTCTGGCGCCAGAGGCTCAAACCGTGTCCGCACCCTCTCTCGGACCGGCGACTCGAACCGCGCCGCGCGCGTCGCCAGAGGCGGCCATCCTGCCCATGCGCGAGCGCGCCGAAGTCATGGACCGCTGGCTGGAAACCCGCCTGGACGCCATCGTGCCTGCGCTGATGCGGCGCGAGGGCATCGACCTGTGGATCGTCGCGGCGCGGGAGTACAACGAGGACCCGGTGATCCAGTCTATGCTGCCCGCGACGTGGCTGGCAGCGCGGCGGCGCACGGTTCTCGTCTTCCACGACGACGGCGAACGCGTCGAGCGGATGGCCGTGGCGCGGTACGACGTGGGGCCATTTCCACGCGCGTGGGACCCGGAGACGCAGCCAGACCAGTGGGCGCGCGTGGCCGAGATCGTCGCCGAGCGTGACCCTCAGCGTATCGGTATCAACATCTCCAGCACGTTTGCGACGGCCGACGGGCTCACCGCGAGTGAGCACGAGGCGCTCCGCGCAGCGCTGCCCGAGGCGTACCGCCAGAGGCTCGTCAGTGCCGAAAACCTCGCAGTCGGCTGGTTGGAGACGCGCACGCCCGAGGAGATGGCGACGTACCCGCACATCGTGGGCATCGCCCGCTCGATCATCCATGCGGGCCTCTCGCGCGAGGCGATCACGCCCGGCGTCACCACGACCGACGACCTCGCGTGGTGGTACCGCGACCGCATCCGCGCGCTGGGCCTGACGACATGGTTCCACCCCGGCGTGAGCGTGCAACGTGCCTCTGGCGACGCGCGCGACGGCGATTTCTCGGCACGAGACGACGCGAACACCATCCAACCCGGCGATCTGGTCTGGGTGGATTTCGGAATCGCCTACCTCAGTCTCATGACCGACACGCAGCAGATGGCCTACGTCCTCCATCCCGGCGAAACGCAGGCGCCCGATGGGCTCTCGCGAGGCCTCCGCGCCGCCAATCAGGTGCAGAGCCTCTTGACCGGCGCCTTCGCCAGAGGCAAAACCGGCAATCAGATTCTCGCCGATGCGCTCGCCGCTTCTCGTGCTGCAGGCCTGGACGCGACGATCTACACGCACCCCATCGGCATCCACGGTCACGGCGCGGGGCCGACGATTGGCTTGTGGGACCAGCAGGGCGGCGTGCCCGGTCGCGGAGACTACCCGCTGTACGCAAACACGGCGCACTCCATCGAACTCAACGTCGCCATGCCGGTCGCGGAGTGGGGCGGGCAGCGCGTGCGGTTTATGCTGGAGGAGGACGCGTTTTTCGACGGCGAGACCGTCCGCTACATCGACGGGCGGCAGGAGGCGCTGCTTCTCATCCCGCGCCGGTAAACGACCGGCCTCTGGCGCCAGAGGTCTCTGGCGCCAGAGACTACATCGCCTCGCGCACGCGGTCGAGCGTGACGACGGGCACGCGCACCTGCACGGCGCCTGCGCGGGCAAAGACCGCCTCGATGTCCAGCGTGTCGCCGACGGCGATCTCGTCTGCGAGGCCGAGCAGCATCACGTGATAGCCGCCGGGGGCGAGATCGACCGTCTCGCCAGAGGGCACGGGGATGCCGTTCTCGACCTGGCGCATCCCGCGCATCCCATCGCCCGCGTCGTAGGTCTCGTGTACCTCGACGCGTTCGGCCACGGCTGAGCGCGCGTCGACGAGCGTGTCCGAGTCGGCGCCGCCGATGAGGGTCATGAACACGCCGCCGGTGCCGCCCGCGGGCGCGGCGGTGACAAACGGATCGGAAACCGAAACAGGGCCGGTCGCAGCGCCAGAGGCCTCGGCGGTGGTCGCCTCTGGCGTGAGCGCGTCAGCGTCGGGCGCATCGGTCTGGCACGCGGTGAGCGAGGCGAGAAGGGCGAGCGAGAGGAGGGGGCGGATCATGGGATTCGGGGGGTCAGGAGCCGAGAAGCGCGCGGGCGTCTTCGGCGACCATTTCGGGGACGGCGGCGCTGCCGCCATAGGTCTCGACGACGCGGCCTCTGGCGTCGAGCAGCAGCGCTTTGTCGGTGTGGCTGATGGAGTAGGTGGCCTCGCCAGAGGCGAGCGTGTCGCGGCGCGAGACTTCGTAGCGGACGCCGATGCGCTCCATGAGGCTCGCGATCTCGTCGTCGCTGCCGGTGAGCAGCTTCCAGTCGGGGCCGGTGCGCCACGATCTTGCGTAGGCATTCAGCGCCGCGGGCGTGTCGCGGGCGGGGTCGAAGGTGACGGTCGCGAACGCCACGCGCGAGGTATCGGCGCCGAGCGCCTTGCGGATGTTGTTCATGTTCGCCATCGTCATCAGGCACACGTCCGGGCAGTGCGTGTAGACGGCCGTCATCACAACAGGGCGGCCCGCGAAAGCGGCCGGGAACGCGACCGCGGCGGAGTCCTGGTCGAGCAGCGCCCACGAAGCGTCCGTGAGGTCGTCCTCTGGCGCGAGGTGCTCGGGCAGCGCATCGCCGCACGCGGCGAGAGCGAGGGCGAGAACGCAGAGAGCGAGACGAGGCATGAGCACAAGGGGACGTTTCGCAGCCCAACCCGCTGCGCCAGAGGCGCGTTCCGGGGCAGGATGCAGGGCGCGCCTCTGGCGTCGCAAGTGGGAGCTACGGCTGGGCAGCGAAGTAGGTCTCGGCAACCGAGCGGTAGACCGCCACGGCGCGGACGATCTCGGCCTGCGGTACGTGCTCCTGCGGCGTGTGCGAGAGGCGGCTGTCGCCCGGCCCGATCTTGAGCGCGGGCACGTCGGAGAGGAACACCCAGTCCGAGGCCGTCGGGCTGCCGAAGGGCTCGGCGTCCATGCCGAGCGCGCGGAGCGCGGCGCCAGAGGCGCGGGCGATGCGGGCCTCTGGCGCGGTGGAGCACGGGTACGAGACGTTCGGAGTGGATCGCGACCTCGCTTTCCAGGTGCGCCGGCGATCTCCTCCGCCATCGCGGGGTGCGAGGCGCCGGGCGTGGAGCGCACGTCGAGCCAGAAGGTGGCCTCGTCCGGGACCACGTTGCGGGCGGTGCCGCCCCCAGCGACCGTCGCGGTCACGGTCGGGCGGCCGAGGAACGGGTCGTCGGCGCCGATCTCCAGTTCGCTCACGCGCAAGAGGTCGCGCGCCATGACGGTGAGGGCGTTGACGCCCAGGTGCGCGCGCGCGGCGTGGGCCGTCCGGCCTCTGGCGGTGCAGCGGAGCACGAGCAGGCCCTTTTGCGCGAGGCACGGCCGCAGATCCGTCGGCTCACCGACGAGCGCGGCGCTGGGCGTGGGAAACGCGGGCACCTCTCGGCGGAGGTAGTCCAGTCCGTTTTCGTCGCTGCCCACTTCCTCGCACGCGGTCAGCGCGACAACCAGCCGCCCGGCCTCTGGCGTCCAGCCGCTCGCGGCGAGATCCAGCAGGGCGGCGAGCATCGCGGCGCCAGAGGCCTTCGCGTCCACGGCGCCTCTGGCGTAGACGTTGCCATCGCGGACGGTGGGCGTGAACGGGTCGAACGGGTGGCCGTCGCTGGGCGGGACCACATCGAGGTGCGACGCCAGAAGCAGCACGTCGTTGCCGTCGCCGAGCGTGGCCCACACGTTGTGCTCGCTGCGCTCGACGCGCACGCCAGAGGCGGCGCCCTGCTCTCGCGCGAAGGCCTCGACGAAGTCGGCCGCGGCTTTCTCATCCCGGCTGATGGACGGGATGGCGCAGAGGTCGTGGTGGAGTCGGAGAACGTCGGTCATGCCTCTGGCGGGTAATGGTGAGGCCTATCCAGCGTGTCATCCTGAGCGAGCACAGCGAGTCGAAGGATCTCTGGTGCGACGCACGTTCCCGCCAGAGGCGAGAGCGCTGCTTGAAAAGCGGTGCTCGGCAGAGATCCTTCGGCTGCGCCCTGCGGGCTCCGCTCAGGATGACACGGATGGGAGAGCGTGCTCATGGCGTGGCCTCCGGCGCGATGGTGGTGCCTCTGGCGGGGTCCGAGATGACATCCGGCGCGGTCACGCGGACTTCGGGGACGCCGCGCGAGAGGGCCTCGCGCGCGACTTCGAGCTTGGGCCGCATCCCGCCCGCGATCCAGCCGTCCTCCACGCCCTGCAGCGATGGCCTCTGGCGTCAGGTGCGAGATCAGCGTCGCGGGGTCGGTGGCGTCGCGGCGGACGCCAGAGGCCTCGGCGACCAGGATCAGGCGAGCCGCGCCGAGTGCGACGGCGAGTTCGAGCGCGACCGTGTCGGCGTTGACGTTGTACAGCGCGCCCTCACGGTCGGCGCAGATGCTCGCCACGACGGGCGTGAAGCCTGCGCCGAGCAGCGCCAGAGGCAGCGCCGGGTCCACGCCGATCACGTCGCCCACGTGGCCGAAGTCGACGGTCTCGCCGTCGATCACGCGCGGAGGTCTTTTCACGACGCCCACGAGACCGCCATCGGCGCCGCTGATACCCACGGCGCGAATCCCGCCTCTGGCGCCAGAGGCGGAGCCCACGAGACGTGCGTTGACGCTCCCGCGCATCACGTAGAGCGCCACGTCCAGGTCCAGATCACTCGTCACGCGCCGCCCGGCAACAATGCGGGGCTCGTGGCCCAGCTGCCGCGCCAGAGCGGTGGCCTGTGGCCCGCCGCCGTGGACAACCACGACCGGCCCACCGATCGCGGCGACCTCGCGCCAGAGGCTCGCGCACGCCTCTGGCGAGGCGGCGACGGCGCCGCCGAGCTTGATGACGGAGAGGGATGCGGGAAGAGGGACGGGGGAAGAGGGGATCATCTGCCCTTCCCATTTGCCCCGTGCCCCTTCCCTTCGAGGCCCCAGACCCACTCCAGAATCGCTTTCTGCGCGTGGAGCCGGTACTCGGCCTGGAGGAGGTGGATGGCGTCCTCGGACTCCAGCACCTCGGCGTCCACGACCACGCCGCGGCGGACGGGGAGGCAGTGCATGAAGCGGCCTCTGGCGGTCTGCATCATGAGGCGGTTGGTGATGCGCCAGTCGTCCATGCGGGCCAGCCTCTGGCGCGATTCCTCGGCCGGGTTGTCGTAGACGAGCGCGCCGCTCCACGCCTTCGCGTAGACGATGTCTGCGCCCGAGAACGAGACCTCCTGATCGCCCGATTCGGTCACGCTGCCGCCGGATTCGCGCGGCCGTTTGCTGCGCGAGGTCCATCACGCCAGAGGCGAGCCCGAATCCGTCGGGACGCGCGACGACGACTTCCATGCCCAGGCGCGCGGCCATGAGCAGCGCCGAGTTGGGGACGGCCTGCGGGAGCGCCTTCGGGTGCGGCGCCCACGAGAGGACGAGCTTCTTGCCGCGCGGGTCGCCCAGCGTTTCGGTGATGGCCGCGGCATCGCCCAGTTCCTGGCACGGGTGCCACTTGGCCGACTCCAGGTTGACGACCGGCACGCCAGAGGCCTCGACGATCGCCGCGAGCGCGGCGTCGGACTGGTCGGCGTCGTGGTCGGTGAGCGACGCGAAGGTGCGCACGCCGATGGCGTCGGCGTAGCGCGCGAGCACGCCGATGGCTTCGTGGACGTGCTCGGCGGCGTCACCGGTCATCGCGTCCTCGCCCCACGCCAGTCCCCACGTGCCCTGTCCGGGCGTGATGGTCACGGGCACGGCGCCGAGGTGCTGCGCGGCCAGTTCCATGCTCGCGCGCGTGCGCAGGCTGGGGTTGAGGAACAGCAGCGCGATGGACTTGCCTCTGGCGCCAGAGGTCCACTCGCGCGTCTCGCGGAAGTGGGCGGCGCGCGCGAGGCAGGCCTGCCACGTTTCGTCGGAGAGGTCGGACCAGGAGGTGAGGTGGTTCATCGGTGAGGCGTGATTCGGGATGCGTGAGGGCGGATGTCGTCGGCCTCTGGCGCCAGAGGATCAGGCGATGTGGAATCTTTCAGTCGTGTCATCCGAAGGAGCGAAGCGAGTGCAGCCGAAGGATCTCTGCCGAGCACCTTGCTCTGGCCAACGCTCTGTCTTCTGGCGGGAGGGACCGTCGCACTAGAGATCCTTCGGCTTCGCTCAGGATGACACAGGCGGGGCAGCGCCGATGGCCTCTGGCGCCAGAGGCTCGGGCGAGCGAGTCACGCATCACGAATCCCGCATCACAGCCGCTAACGCATCGGCGAAAGCGTCCGCGGCACCCAGAGGCGTCGTCAGTGGCGGCATAAGCCGGAGGGTGTTCGCGTGCTTGGAGGTACCGACCATGATGCTGTGCTCGTCGCGCAGTGTTGCGGCCACAGGCTTCGCGGGCCGGTCCAGTTCGACGCCCAGCAGGCAGCCGCGCCCGCGCACCTCCACGACGCCAGAGGCTCCGTCCAGTCTCTGGCGGAAGGCGGCTTCGAGTTCGAGCGCGCGGGCCATCAGGTTCTCGTCGGCGATCTGCCCGAGCGCGGCGTGGACGGCCGCCATCGCGAGCATCCCGCCGCCGAACGTCGTGCCCTGGTCGCCGCTCTTGACGGTCTCCGCGATGCGATCCGTGACGAGCGCGGCGCCGACGGGGATGCCCGCGCCCAGGCTCTTGGCGAGCGTCACGATGTCCGGCGTCACGCCCATGTGCTCGCCGTAGGTAAACGTGCCGGTGCGGCCGACGCCCGTCTGCACCTCGTCGAAGATGAGCAGCGTGCCGTGCCGGTCGCAGATCTCGCGGAGCGCGCGGTAGTAGGCCTCTGGCGCCTCGGTCACGCCCGCCATGCTCTGGATCGGTTCGAGGATGACCGCGGCCACGTCGCCAGAGGCCAGTTCTTCTTCGACGGCGCCTTCCCAGCCGAACGGCACCCATGTCGCCAGAGGCAGGATCTCGCGGTAGGGCGCGTGGTAGGCGTCGCCGTAGGTCGCGCCGAGCGCGCCGAGGGTGCGGCCGTGGAAGGCGTCGGTCATCGCGACGATCCGCGAGCGGCCCGTGACGGTGCGCGCGAGCTTGAGCGCGGCCTCGTTGGCCTCGGTCCCGGAGTTGCACCAGAAGACGCGCGTGAGCGCCTCTGGCGCCATGCCGACGAGCCGGGCCGACGCCTCGGCGCGGATCGGGCTGTAGACCGCGTTGGAGTAGAACAACAACTCGCCCGCCTGCTCACGGATCGCTTCCACCACGCGCGGCGGACAGTGGCCCAAGCAGCGCCACGCAATGGCCGCCGTAGAGGTCGAGGAGCGCGCGCCCGTCGTGCGTCCAGACGGTGGCGTTTTCGCCGCGCACGAGCGCCAGAGGCGGCTTGGCGTAGGTCGGCAGCGTGGTCGCGTCTTCGAGCGCGAGGGGGTCGAGGAGGGTTCCGGGTTCCGAGTTCATGGTTCCGAGTTCAGGTCGGCTGGGACGCCGAGAAACGAGCAAGATTCGGGTCGTAGGGGCGTATCGCATACGCCCGCCTTCCGCCGCCAGAGGCCTCTGGCGTGGAGACGCGCATCGCGCCAGAGGCCATCACGGCAACAGCCCCGCCGCCTCGGGAAGCCCGAGCGCGAGGTTGAGGTTCTGGACCGCCTGCGACGCGGCGCCCTTCAAGAGATTGTCGAGCGCGAATCCGACGACCAATGCGTCGCCAGAGGCCACCCAGCCCACATCGCAGAACGGCGTGCCCACGACCGGCAGCAACTCCGGCAGGGCCTCTGCCGAGAGCCGGACAAAGCGTGCGTCGGCGTAGGCCTCATGGTAGAGAGTAGCGATGGCATCCGCATCCAGAGGCTCGTCCAGCGCGATGTGCGCCGTGCCCCAGATGCCGCGCGTCCACGGCGCCGAGACGGGCACGAACTGGATCTGCATGGCGTCGCCCACGATCTGCTCCACCTCGGGCTGGTGCCGGTGCGCGAACGGCCGGTAGGCGCGGGCGTTGCCGTCGCGCGTCGGGAAGTGCGTGGTGGCGGATGGCCGCGCGCCGGAGCCGCTGGCGCCCGTAAAGGCGGTGATGTGCGCCGTTCCCGCGCGTCCCGCCAGAGGCCAGAGCGCGAGCGCCATCGCGGTCGCGAAGCAGCCGGGGTTGGCGACGAGCGTCGTGCCAGGGATTGCGGCACGGTTGACCTCGGCGAGACCGTAGACGGCATCCGCGATCTGCTCCGGGTGAGGATGCGGCGTGGGGTAGGTCGCGTCGTATGCCTCTGGCGCAAGGCGGTGATCGGCCGAGAGGTCCACGATGAGCCCGTCGAAACCATCGGCACGCAGCGCGTGGACAGCCGCCGCGCCCTTGCCGTGCTCGGCGCAGATCACGACGGCATCGACGCCAGAGGCGTCCAGCGCCTCTGGCGACGTGAACGCAGGTCCGTCATCCCGCGCAGCTCTGGGGTGGGCTTTCGCCAGAGGCTCGCCCGCGTGGCTCCGGCTGGTGACGGCCACGATCTCGGCGTGCGGATGCGCGAGCAGCAGGCTCACGAGTTCGCCGCCCGCGTAGCCCGCGCCGTGCAGGATGGCGATGCGTTTGAGGTCGTGGGGCATGCGGTAGCGGGCTGGATGAGGGGCGTATGCGATACGCCCGTACGGGATCGGAATCGTAGGGGCGTATCGCATACGCCCGTCTTTCGCCGCCAGAGGCCTCTGGCGGTGCAGGCCGTCAGTCCGCGAGCGCGGTGCCCAAGCCTGGGACGGCGCGGCGCAAGCCGCCAGCGGCCTGGGCGCTCGGCGTGCGCTGCCACGCCGCCATGTCGCGCACGGCGTCGGCCACGAGTTCCGCCAGAGGCCCGGGGTGCGTCCGCGCGTTGAGCGCGGGCACGCCGAGCGCGGTCTGGATGTGGCGGCGACCGACCTCGGTGTCGGTCGTGGGGCCGACGACGACCGCTAGTTCTGAGCGGTACTGGTTGCGGAAGATCTGGTCCGCTGCCCAGACGCCCGCGAGGTCTGCGCCTGCGAGGACGTGCGCGGCCGTGAGGCGCTGAAGCTCCATGTCTCGCAAGATGCCGTCCACGCCGTAGGGGCCGATGATGCCGTCGCCGAGTTCGAGGACCAGCACATCGGGCGAGCACGTGTTAAGGTGCGCAATGATGCCCTTGGCCGTCGCGATGACCTCGCGCCCGGTCGTCGCCACGCGGCCCGCCTCGATGAACGACGCGGCGCAGACGGCGCCAGCGGCCTGCATCGCGCGGACATCGCGCTGGAGCGCGGCGCCCGTCAGCTTGGCCGCGGCCACGCGGAAGCCTCTGGCGGTGAGGCCCTCCACAATCGCGGCGGCGGCGAACGTCTTGCCGGTGTCCATCGCGGTCCCGCTCACGAAGACGAGCGGCGCGCGACTCCGAGATGTGCTCGCGAGACTCCAGCGCGTGCTCCTGAATCCGCGCGTGCCGGGCCGGCTCGCCATGGACGACCGCGCCCAGGACTTCCACCGCGAGCGCCGGGCCGAGGTCCGGGTGCGCACCCGGGCACAGCCCGAGGATGCCGCCCATGTTGAGCACGTGCAGCGTGTCGCCGGGCGTGACCTGCCGCGGAATGCGCCCGCTGTAGCCCTTGAGCGCCTGCCGCTCGCCCAGCGCGCCGAGCAGGATCTCGCCTTTCTTGATCGTGCGAAACACGCCATCCGCGCCCTCCACCTGGTTGTAGACCTCCTTGTCTACCAAGGCGCGAACCGCGAGGCAGTAGCCCTCCTCCGCCACGACGTACGGCGAGACGCGAGCCTCTGGCGGGAGCGCGCACGGTCCGGTGGAGGAGGCGACGTGGTCGGCGGTGACGGTGGTCATGGCGAGAGGGATACGGGATGCGCGCGGGGCGCGCTCGGGATGCGGGATGCGGGAAATACAGGTGCCTCTGGCGCCAGAGGCCGGTTTCGTAGGGGCGTATCGCATACGCCCTCGGCTGCGGTGGTCAGGCGATGTGCGGGTCCTTGCCAGAGGCGCGAGCCGCGAGGCGACTCTGGATGCCGTAGATCCGCGCGAAGCCTTCGGCGTCGCGGCCGTCCCAGAGGGCGCTGTCCTCGCCGTAGCGGGCACCGGCGTCGAAGAGGCTGAACGGCGAAGTCGCGCCGAGCACGCGGGCGGTGCCCTTGAACAGGCTCACGTTCGTGGTCCCCGTCACGCGCTGCTGGGTGGAATCGAGGAACGCTTCCAGATCGCGCGCCAGAGGATCGAAGAACAGGCCCTCGTGGACCAGGCGGCCGTAGAGATCGCCCAGACCGGCCTTGTGCGTGAGTTGGAGGTGCGTGAGGACCACCTTTTCCAGTTCCAGGTGCGCGTCGAGCAAGATGGCCGCCGCTGGCGCCTCGAACGCCACGCGGCCCTTGATGCCCAGGATCGTGTCGCCGACGTGGACGCCGCGGCCCACGCCGTGCGCGGCGCCGATGCGGTTGAGCGCCTCGACCAGAGCCACAGGCTCCATCGCCTCGCCGTCCAGCGCGACCGGCACGCCCTGCTCCCAGGTGATCGCCAGAGGCTGAGCGTCGTATCGGGCGCGTCCTCTGGCGCGACCGTGTCGACCCAGGCCTCTGGCGGGAGGACGCCATCGGGCCGGTGCGTCTCCTTGCCGCCGATCGTCGTGCCCCAGAGCCCGGCGTTGACCGAGTAGTCGGTCGTCTTGGCGTCCACGGCGAACCCGCGCTCGTGCAGGAAGGCCGTGGACGCCTCGCGAGAGAGGTGGAGCGAGCGAATCGGCGTCATCACTTCCAGGCCGTCCGCCAGAAGCCGGAGCGC
Source organism: Rubricoccaceae bacterium (assembly GCA_963708165.1). Classification (GTDB taxonomy): domain Bacteria; phylum Bacteroidota; class Rhodothermia; order Rhodothermales; family Rubricoccaceae; genus Rubricoccus. The sequence goes on from OY970187.1 coordinate 1,395,607, forward strand.
GCCGTCGAAGCGGATCTGGTCGTTGCCTGCGCCGGTCGATCCGTGGGCGACTGCGGTTGCATCCAGGCCTCTGGCGGCGGTGACGAGCGCCTCTGCCTGCACCACGCGCTCCGGCCCGACGCACAGCGGGTACACGCCCCCGCGCCGCACGTTGCCCTTGACCAGGTACTGGAGCACGCGGCTCCACAGTTCATCGCGAGCGTCCACGAGCGTGTGGCTCGCGGCACCGAGGTCGGTCGCGCGCTTCTCGATCTTTGCGCGCTCCTCTGGTGAGAAGCCGCCGGTATCGACGGTAACGGTGTGGACATCCTGCCCCGTCTCCTCCTTGAGGTACGGGACGCAAAACGAGGTGTCGAGACCTCCGGAGAACGCGAGTGCGATAGCCATAAAAAAAGCCGACCCTGCATCAGGATCGGCGAACGCGTGAGGGGCAAAGCGTGTGCTTGTGCGGCTCCCTAAGCTGTACCGGTCCCGTCCGACTGGATCAGTCGGCGTCGAGGACGTCGGACGCGGGGGGAGGCAAGCAGCATGAGGTGGGGTCCGCGAGCAGCGGAGCGCCAAGATGCACGCCTCTGGCGGGGAAGTCAACCGTCTCTCTTCTGGAAGCGCTACCAATCCAAGCCTTTGGCGCGAGAGCCTCTGGCGCCAGAGGCTCAGAATGGAGCAACGATCCCGCCACAGGCCGGTCTCCGGTGCATGAATGACTCGCGCCGCACGGCTCTCCTGCTCTCGGTTCTGGGCTCGGCTGCGTTCTGGCTCTTGGTGGACTACCCCACTCGGGTTCCAGAAGAAATCCGAGGCAGAGGCCTGATCTTCGGCAGATTCGACCCTGCGCTGAGCGTCATTCCCGGTTGGAAAAAGATGGCGCTCATCGCGACTCTGGCAGTGGTCCTGTATGGCACGGCGTGTCTCGTTCACGCGCTCGGGCGCACGCCACGCCAGAGGCGCTTGCTGTGGCCTCTGGCGATTGCGGTGCTCATCGGCAGCGGGTCTGCAGGGTGGCACGCGCTCGGCGTGCAGATCGGAGAGGACTGGCGCCGAGACCATTACCTGCCCCTTCGGCTGGAGCGCGAGCACCTGGCGGGTAGCGTGTGGCGGGACGTAGGCGGAGGCGACTGCGGCTACATCCACAAAGAGGTCATCGTGTTCGAAAGCGAGACGCGAGCGGTCCGCTACCGGAACGGTGCCTACATCGGGGACTGGCTTCTACCGCTCTATGCCGCGCTCGACGTGTGGCCGCACGGCGAGTGGACCGCCTCTGGTGAGGTCCGCGACGGCGTCATCACGTGGCGAGACGAGGACGGTCACACCTCGCGAGAGAGGCTGCACCTCGCAAACGGCGAGCTCACGCTGACCTGGATCGACTGAGCCGCTGGCGCCAGAGGCCCGCATCTCTCCATGCCCCTTCATCCCGCATCCCTCCCCACGCTGAACCGCTCGGAACCGTCCGTCGTTGGAGGCGCCAACACACCCCACACGACGATGGAGACGACCACGAAAACCTCCGCCAGCGGCTTCGACCTCACGCCGCTGCGCGGTGCCGCTCGCGAGCGCGCCGTCGAGGCGGCTGGGCTCAACGCCGAGGAGCGCCGCATCCTCTTGGATCACGGAACCGAGCGCCCCGGATGCGGCCTGCTCTTGGACAACAAGGAGACCGGCATCTACGCCTGCAACCTGTGCGGCCTGCCGCTCTTCGAGAGCGGGAGCAAGTTCGAGAGTGGAACGGGCTGGCCCAGCTTCTTCCAGCCTGTAGACCCAGAGCATGTGCGCGAGATCATCGACACGTCCATGTTCATGCGCCGCGTCGAGAGCCGCTGCGCGCGCTGCGACGGCCACCTGGGCCACGTCTTTCCCGATGGCCCCAAGCCGACCGGCAACCGCTACTGCATGAACAGCGCCGCGCTAGAGTTCTTCCCGCAGGGCGAGACGGCGACGCAGCGCACAGCCGACGCGCCGACGGGTTAGCCTCTGGCGACGCCGAGCGAGCCTCTGGCGACGCCGAGCGAGCCTCTGGCGACGCCGAGCGAGCCTCTGGCGGGAGCCCTCCCGTCACTGGCCTCTGGCGCCAGAGGCTCAGCGCAGGCCCATGAGGCGGCTGCGCTCGGCCGTGGCGACAGCCAGGCGGGCGAACTCGCCGTCGCCGCGTGCCATGCGCTCTTCGGCGGCGCGCGCGAGTGCCCGCGCGGCCTCGCGCTGGCCCATGCGCCAGAGGCACTCGGAAAGCGCGCTCTGCGCCTCGGCGATGCGCCAGTGGCCGGGCGTGGCCTGCTCGCGGATGGACAGGGCCTGGCGCAACGGCGCCTCGGCCTCTGGCGCGCGGTCCTGGAGCAAAAGGGCCTCGCCCAAGCCTGTCATGGGGTAGGGGCGCGCGGTGTGGAGTGCGGGCGTGGCGGCGCGGTCGTGCGTGGCGAGCGAGCGGCGGAACCACAGTTCTGCTGTGGGGCCGTCGCCTCTGGCGAGGTGAAGCATTCCGACGTGCGCCTCGGTGTGCCCCACGCGCAGATGGTCATCGCCGTGGAGGTCGCGGTAGATGGCGAGCGAGCGCATCAGCATGGGCTCGGCCTCCTCCAGAAGCTGATCGTCGCCGCCGGAGAGGAGCGCGCGGTCTTTGAGCAGCAGCGCTACGTTGCTCAGCGCGAGCGCGTACTCGGGGTGGCGCTCCCCGTAGGCGGCCTCGAAGATGCCGAGCGCCTGGCGGTAAAACGGCTCAGCGCCCGCGTAGTCACCGCCGTTCTTACGGATCACGCCGATCTCGTTGAGCGCGCTGCCCAGCCGTGGATTCTCCGGCCCAAAGAGCGCGCGGTAGCGGTCGGCGGCGAGCCGGTAATGCGCCTCGGCTTCGTCCAGCCGCCCCTGGCGGCGCCAGAGGCTGCCCAGGGCTGCGGTCGTGTGTGCGACGACCGCGGCGGTGTCGCCCAGCGCGCGCTGGCGGATCGCGAGGGCGCTCACGAGGTGCGGCTCGGCGTCGGCAAAGCGGCCTTCCTGGGTCAGGTTGACACCCATCGCGTGGTGCAGCGCGGCCACGGCCGGATGCTCGGCGCCCAGGGCTCGCTCGCCTTCCTTGATCGCGCCCGTGAGAAGCGCCTCGGCTTCGGCGTAGCGCGACTGGCGGGAGAAGAGGAGTGCGAGGTCGGCCTGGCTTTGCAGCACGTCGGGGTGGGCGGGCGCAAAGAGCCTCTGGCGCGTGGCGAGCGCGGACCGCTGCAGCGCTTCAGCGCGCTCGAACTCACCCAGGTTGCCATACACCTTGCCGATGGACGCCTCGACGGACGCGCGCGCGCGGTCGTCGCCGCGGAGCCCGGTGCGAAGGCGCGCCGCGGTGCGGTCCAACAGATCTAGCGCCGAGACCTCGCGCCCTCCGGTTTGATCGGGGTCCACGTCGCCCAGCAGGTCGAGTAGCACCTGGCTGCTCGCCAGCGCGCGGTCCCGCTCGCGCCCGGCTTCGCCCGCCGCCCATGTCGCCACGCCCGCCACGGCGAGAATGGCGGCCAGCACTACGCCAGAGGCTGCCACGCCTACGCGATGCCGCCCGGCGAACCGGCGCACGCGGTAGCCCACCGTCGCGGGCCTCGCCTCCACGGGCAGACCCGCGAGGTAGCGCTCGACATCGCGCGCGAAGTCCCCGGCGCTCTGGTACCGGCGCGCGGGCTCCTTGCGCAGCGCCTTGAGAGCGATGCGGTCCAGGTCGCCGCGCAAGCGGCGGCGCAGCTTTTCGGGCGTCGTCTGCCTCTGGCGGGCCGACTCTGCGCAGTCTGCCTCGGGGAGTTGATCTGCCCGGCTGGGCGGCGGCGGCACCGTCCCGACGATGGCGCGCTCGATCTCGGCGGGCGAGCCGCCCGCGACGCGGATCGGGCGGCAGCCCGCCAGAAGCTCGTAGAGCAGCACACCCAGCCCGTACACGTCGGTGGCGGTGGTGATGGTGCCGCCGCTCACCTGCTCCGGTGCGGCGTATCCAGGTGTGAGCACCCAGGCGCCCGTGCGCGTGTGGTCGGGCTCTGGCGTGTCCAGCAGCTTCGCGATGCCGAAGTCCAGCAGCTTCACCTGCGGCGCCGAGGCGGCGTGTGAGCCTCTGGCGCCAGAGGCCGTCGCGTCCTCGACCACGAGCACGTTGGACGGCTTCAGATCGCGGTGGACGACGAGGTTCTGGTGTGCGTAGGCGACGGCGCGGGCCACCTGCACGAACAGCGCGAGCCGCGCGTCGATGCCCAGAGTTCGGGCGTCGCAAAAGTCCGTGATGGGCTCGCCCTCCACGTATTCCAGCGCGAGGTAGGGCCGCCCGTCGTCGGTGACGCCGCCATCGAGCAGGCGGCTGATGTGCGGGTGCGAGAGCCCCGCGAGGATGCGGCGCTCGGCGCGGAAGCGCTCAATCACATCGGCGCTGCGGCCGGGATGCACGAGCTTGACCGCGGCGGTCTGCTCGAAATCGCCCTCGGCGCGCTCGGCGAGCCACACAGCGCCCATCCCGCCGTGCCCGACCTCGCGCACGAGCCGCCACGGCCCCACGCACTCGCCACGCTCGGCGCCAGAGGCCTCTGGCGCCACGACGCGCGCGAGGCCGTCGCCGAAAAACACCGTCGCCTCATCGTCCAGGCTGAGCAGCGCCAGCACCTCGTCGCGAAGAGCCGGATCGGGCGCACCCTGCAGGTCCAGGCAGGCGCTGTCGAGAAAGAGGGAGCGCTCGGCAGGTGGCATCTCGGCGGCGTCTGCAAAGACGGCCTCGATGCGCGCCCAGCGGTCGGGGTCGAGGTCCACGGTGGTGGGCGTGCGGGGCTCTAAACGTACGGCGTTGGTTTTCCGAGTGCGAGGCGCGCGCCTCTGGCGCCGGAGGCGCTGCGAATCACCACTCGCGCCAGAGGCTACCGGCGCCAGAGTCTACTGGCGCCGCTCATAGGCGTCGCGCGAGCGGGCGTAGTCGCGGCGGAGGTGATCGGTGACGCGCTGTGCGGCGAAGTCCGCGAGGCGGTCCAGGCCGGTGGCCATCTCGGCCGAAGACAGCCGAGCCAGAGCGCGCGCGGTGATGACGTTTCCGGCGGCGGCGGGAAGCCCGAACAAGGAGCCGGTCAGCACTTCGCGTTCCTGGATGCGGCCGCTCCAGAGCTCGCGCCCAGTTGCAGCTTCCAGCAAAAGGAGGTCGCCCTCGATGACGAAAAACGTGGCGCCTTCGAAGGAGTCGGCGACGAGCGCGTAGTCCCGGACGCGGAGGTCGAGGATAAAGTCAGCGCCAGAGGGGCGCGATGCGGGCGCAAAGCGGAGCGCCTCGGCGCTCCCGGCGAGCACCTGCCGCGCGATGCGGTCGGCTACGTCCACGCGCGCCACGGCGCTGTCCAGCCGCGCCTGCGCACGCTGGGCCTGCCTGTACTTCTCGGCGGCGGTGCCCACGCGCGCCATGTTGCCGAGCGGATCGCGCAACCGAACCGCGCCCTCCTCTGGGCTTCCGGCCTGCACGCGCGGGTGCGGCGGGATGGCGGCGACGATGGCCACGCGCGACCGGTCCAGCGAGACCTCGCGCAGGCGGTTGGACGGTCCGCACGCGGCGAGCGCAGGCAGCATCGCGAGAAGCAAGGCTATCGCCGCCAGAGGCCGGGCGCGGAGGACAGAGGACAAGCGGGAATCGGTCGTGCGGAACACAGGTGTGCGGCGGAGGGTGCGCTAGTTTAGCCGCCCCGCTTCCCCTTCCGGTAACGGCGCCTCTGGCGCCCGCCCCACGCCCAGCTTTACGCCCCGTTATGCCGTACGTCGTCGCCCAGCCCTGCATCAACTGCAAGCACACCGACTGTGTCGAGGTGTGCCCGGTGGACTGCTTCTACGAAGGCCCCAACTTCCTCGTCATCAACCCGGACGAGTGCATCGACTGCAACGCCTGTGTGCCGGTGTGCCCCGTAGAGGCCATCTACGCCGACGACGAGTTGCCCGAAGAGTGGACGCATTACGCGGAATGGAATACCTACCTCGCCAACCAGTGGCAGGGGCTGGGCTACAACATCACAGAGAAAAAAGAGGCGCTCCCGCAGGCCGAAGAGTGGGCCAGCGGTCCGCAGGCCGAGGCCAAGAACGAGGAGGACATTCTCACGTGGGAGGGCGCGGAGTAACCGCCTCTAGCGCCAGAGGCGCCGCGCGTCCGGGCCTCTGGTGCTAGAGGCCCCTACCGGTTCCGGAACAGGTCGCCTCCGGTGATCGCTAGGAGTACGCCCAGCCCAATCGCTGCCCAGCCGAGCACTCGACCTCCGAACACGGCCTCTGGCGCGCTGAACAAGGGACCCTGCACGAACAGAGGCATGAGCGCGACGAGGAACACACCGACGGCGAGCAGCGCCAGAGGCACCACGCGCAAGCGCTGAGCCAGAAAGACGTGGGGGCTTTCGGCCGACGGTTCGGCGGGCGCCTCGCTTTCGAACGGGAGGCCACAGGCCGAGCAGACCGGCGCCTCTGGCGACGCCTTTGCACCGCAGCGGTTGCAGGCCTGGAGGCGGGCGAGCTTCGACGGGAATCCGGGGCCGGGCGTCATAGGGCGCTGTATCCTGGGAAAAACGAAACCTACTTCGATGGATACCTATGACGTGATCGTGGTCGGCGGCGGGCACGCGGGCGCGGAAGCGGCCCACGCGGCGGCCCGGCTCGGCGCCCGCACGCTGCTGCTCACGATGAGCCTCGATAAGATCGGCGCGATGTCCTGCAACCCCGCCATCGGCGGCGTGGGCAAAGGGCAGATCGTGCGCGAGATCGACGCACTGGGCGGTTTGATGGGCCGAATCGCAGACGAGACAGCGGTCCACTTTCGGATGCTCAACACGAGCAAAGGGCCTGCCGTGTGGAGCCCGCGCTGCCAGAGCGACCGACACGAATACAGCCTGGCGCTGCGTGAGGCGCTGGAGAACACGCCCAATCTCTTCTTCCGCCAGGACGCGGCGGTGGATCTGCTCACGGAGGCCGTCTCGCCAGAGGCGCACACCTCCAACGCCTCTGGCGAGGCGCAGGCCTCTGGCGAGCGCATCACCGGCATCGTCACGCGGTCGGGCATGGAGATCCACGCGGGCGCCGTCATCATCACGACAGGCACGTTTTTGGGCGGCACCATCCACGTCGGTGGCACGCAGCGCTCGGGCGGTCGCGATGGCGAGGCGAGCGCCAGCGGCCTCACCGCGGCGCTGCACCGGCTGGGCTTCGAGACCGGGCGCCTCAAAACCGGCACGCCGCCGCGAATCGACGGCCGAAGCGTCGACTGGGACGCCTGCACGCCGCAGCCCAGCGACCACGCGCCGCGCCCGTTCTCGTTCATGAGCGACGCGCTCCCCGCCGAGCCTCTGGCGTGCTACATCACGCACACCCACCAGGGCGTGCACGATGTGCTGCGCGAGGGCTTCGAGCAGAGCCCGATGTACGCCGGGCGCATCCAGGGCCGCGGGCCGCGCTACTGCCCCAGCATCGAGGACAAGATCGACCGCTTCGCGAGCAAGACGAGCCACCAACTCTTTCTGGAGCCCGAGGGCCGCCGCACGCACGAGGTGTACGTCAACGGCTTTTCCACCAGCCTGCCCGAGACCGTCCAGACGCGCGCGCTGCGCCTGATTCCCGGCTTGGAGCGCGCCCACGTGCTCCGCCCGGGCTACGCCATCGAGTACGACTACGTGCCGCCGCACCAGGTCTACCGCTCCATGCAGACCAAGCGCGTGGCGGGCCTCTACCTCGCGGGCCAGATCAACGGCACGACGGGCTACGAGGAGGCCGCTGCGCAGGGCCTCATGGCAGGCATCAACGCCGCGCAGGCCTCTGGCGGGAACGAGTCAGAGCCGCTCGTACTCGGGCGCGACCAAGCCTACATCGGCGTACTCGTGGACGACTTGGTCGCGAAGGGCACGGACGAGCCGTACCGCATGTTTACGTCCCGCGCCGAGCACCGCATCCTCTTGCGCCAGGACAACGCCGACCAGCGCCTGACACCCCTGGGCTACGACCTCGGCCTGGCCACCCGCCAGAGGCTGGACCGCATGCACGCTCGCAGCGAGGCCGCCCAGCGTCTGGCGCAGCGCCTCGCGAGCACGTCCGTCTCGCCAGAGGCGGCCAACGGCTACCTCGAAGCCGTCGGCACGGCGCCTCTGGCGGAGCCGACGCGGCTGAACCGGATCGCGCTGCGTCCCGAGGTCAACCTCGTGGACCTGCTCGTCGCCTCTGGCGAGACCGGCCTCATTCCCGACGCGCCCGGCCTGGAACCCATCACCGAGCGCGTCGAGACCGAAATGAAGTACGCGGGCTACCTGGACCGCGAGCGCGCGACGGCAGACCGGATGCAGGACCTGGAGCGCTGGCGCGTGCCGCACCGCTTCGACTTCACGGCCGTGGGCTCCATCTCGCACGAGGCGCGCGAAAAGCTGACCCGCGTGCGCCCCGAGACGCTCGGGCAGGCGTCGCGCGTGAGCGGCGTCAGCCCCGCCGACGTGCAGTCCCTCATGGTCCTCCTGCGCCGTTTCCGCGGCCCGGCCACGCCAGAGGCTATTCCGCCAGAGGCCTCTGGCGATGGCGCCACGCGCGAGGCTCAGCCTGCCGTCTGAAACCGCCCCCTTGAGGGGGCTCCCGGCGCCAGCCGGGCGGGGGTGTTCGCCCTCGCCCGACGCACGCGCTCGTCCGAACACCCTCCGCCCGCTTCGCGGGCACCTCCCTCAAGGGAGGAGTCAGATGCCGAGGCACGCCCTCCACATGATCGACCCCATCGCCGCGCTCGACGCAGGCCAGACCGAAAAACTCGACCGGTTCGCCGCCGAACTCGTGCGGATGAACAAGCACGTCAATCTCGTCGCGCCGACCACGCTGCGCGAGGGCGAGCTGGAGCGCGTGCACCTGCGGCACAGCCTTGCGCTCTCCACCCGCGCGTTTCCACCCAGCGCGACGGTCGTGGACTGGGGCGCGGGCGGCGGCCTGCCCACCGTGCCTCTGGCGATCGCGTTTCCCCAAACGCAGTTCGTCGCCGTGGACGCGGTCGGCAAGAAGATGGAGGCCGTGCGGACGTTTGCGCGCCGCCTGGGGCTACGCAACCTCGGCGTTTGGATCGGCCGCGCCGAGGAGTACGACGGTCCGGCTCCGCACTTTTGCGTGAGCCGCGCGACGGCGCCTCTGGCGGACCTGTGGGCGTGGACCGCGCGCGTGATCCAGCCTCTGGCGGAGCCGCCTACGCCAGAGGCGGAAGGCATCTGGCAACCCGGCCTGATCACGCTCAAAGGCGGCAACCTGGACGAGGAAGTCGCGGCGATGCACGCCGCGCACCCCGGGCTTACCACGAGCCGCACCTACCTCAAGGCGTTGCTCGGGCCGGGCTACCCCAGCAAGATGATCCTCGAAGTGCGTCCCGGCGACGAGGTCTGAGCCTCTGGCGCCAGAGGCTGAAACGAGAAGAGGCCCCCGGCATCGCGCCAGGGGCCTCTTGCATTGTTTACGCCAAAGACTCTACCGGCCGAAGCGGTAGACCGCGGCGACGCTGAAGACGCCGTTGCGCGGGTTGTTGTCGGCGAAGCCTGGATCCAAAAGTGGGACCGTTGTGTCCTCGTCGGTGATGTCGGTGAAGCCGAGTGTGTACCGCAGGTCGACCGCGAAAGGGCCGGCACCGATCGTCGCACCGAGCGCGCCTGCAAGGTCGAAGGACTTGAAGCCATACTCCCCGTCATCCTCTCGATCAGACAGTTCGCAAGTGTCGACAACTTGGCCGCCAATCTCGGACTCGAAGCCGGAGCAGCCCAATCCTTCGTTAATCTTGAAGGACGGCACCACGCCCGCCTGAAGACCGACTTCCAAAGCACTGCCCGTCGGCACCGTGAGGTTGAGCAGGACTGGGACGTCGATGTAGTCCACCTTTAGTGTCAACTTGCCATCGAAAGGGAGTCCAACCACATCCGTGTCGTAGTCGACGGCGTATCCCTTTTGGGAGTACAGCGCCTCAGCGCGGAGGCCGATCACAGGAGTAAACGGAATGTCAGCCGTGATACCACCCACGAAGCCGAGGCGTGCCTGTTTGTCGACGCCTTCTTCCTCAAAACCGACTTCGTCGTCGAAGAGGATGGTGGCGGTGTTGAGACCGGCTTTGATGCCGAAGGAGGGAGACTGCGCCTGAGCGGTGGCGGCGAAGGCCAGCAGCGCAAGGGCGAGAAGGGAGAAACGCATAGGAATGAGGAAGAGGCCTCAGGCCAAGTGTTTTGAAGGAGAGCACCCGCCGAGTGCGGGCGCCCATGTACGCCGTGCCTCTGGCGAGTTCCGCCAGAGGCGTAAAGGGATCACGCCTTCACAAACAGGAGGAACGTGGCCTCTGGCGCCAGAGGCTAGTAGCGCGGGCCGCCGAAGCGGACGCCGAAGGTGAACGAGACCGCCTGGTTCTTCAAGTCCGCGAGGTCACCGTTCTGAAAGCCGTCGGAGCCGCTGAGCAAGATGCGGCCGAACTGTGGGCTGTCGCTTACTTGAGCGAGGCCGAGCGAGTAGCGCCCCTCGACGTAGTACGGCCCCGCACCCAGGTCGACGCCGATGAGCGCGCCGTAGTCCAAGTTGGCGTCGATGTCCGTGTCACGGTCCGTGACGCTCGTGCGCACGGGAATGCCGGCGTAGCCGCCGAGCGTGACGCCGCCGTCGAGCAGCTCCCCGATGGGTACCGCGAGGCGCACGTACGCCGGAATCTCGATGTAGTCAAAGGAATAGGTCTCGTCCACGACTTCGTCGCGGGCGCCTTTCTGTGAGTACAGAACCTCGGCGCCGATGCCGAAGCCTGGATTGACATCGAAGCGCGTCGTGATGCCGCCGACGGCACCCAACTTGGGATCGAGGCCGTCAGAGCTGGGGCCGGAGAAGAACGTGGTGTTCAGCCCACCTTTGACGCCAAAGGTGACCTGAGAGGATGCAAAGGGCGCGGCAGCCAGAACGAGGGCCGCAAGGAGAAGAGAACGCATGAGAGTGCGGGAGGTGTGGGTAAAGAGCCCGGGACGAGTGCAGTACGCAAGCCGCGCGCCAGTCGTGCCCGGTGACACCGCGCGCGGCGCCAGAGGCAGCCTCTGGCGCAACAAAAGCGAAATGACGAGCCAAACGCGCGAACGGCGCGGCGTGTCAGGCGTTGACATTGGGCTGTCACCCCCTCTGCGTATCGTCGCCTCTGGCGGACGCGCGCGACCACTCGCGCGGTCGTCCCCTGTCACCCGCCCTCCCCAGCATGGCCCGCTCCGACCGCTCCCTCAACAAAACCGAGCGCCTCTTCGCCCTCGTGCTGCTTTTGCAGAACCGGCCGAACATGACCTCGCGCGATCTCGCCGAGCATTTCGCCGTCAGCCGCCGGACCATCTTCCGCGACCTCCGCACGTTGGGCGAGAGCGGTGTGCCGCTGACCTACGCCGAGGCGGGCGGCTACGAGATCCTGGAAGGCTATCAGCTTCCGCCGCTCATGTTCAGCGCCCGCGAGGCCGCCACGCTGCTCGTCGGCACGGCGTTTACCAAGCTCCAGCCCGACGCCAGCCTGCGGACCGACGCCGACGCGGTGGCGATGAAAATCCGCTCGGTTCTTCCCGAGTCGGTCCGCGACTACATCGACCGCTTGCAGGAGCGCACCGTGCTCTCGCCGTTCAACGACGTGCAAGATCAGCGCGCGGCCTCTGGCGACGAGCAGGGCCTGTGGTTCGAACTCTCCGAAGCCGTCGCCCGCCAGAGGCGCGTCAAGATGACGTACTACGTCGCCTCGCGAGACGAGGAGACGGTGCGGCTGGTAGACCCGCTCGGGCTGGTCTACTACTCTGACCACTGGAACCTGATCGCCTACGATCACCTCCGCGAGGACATCCGCAACTTCCGGCTGGACCAGATCAAGAAGCTGCGCACGCGCTTCGAGACGTTCCAGACGCCCGACGGCTTCGACCTCAAGGCGCACCTGCGCGAGCGCGGCGAGAGCCCCAAAAACGTGCGCATGACCGTGCGCTTCCGCACGCGTGCGTGGCGCTGGGCCCGCCGCCAGGTGCCCGCCGATGTGGAGCAGGAGCTTCGCGAGGACGGCGGCTGGGTGCGCGCCACGTTCGAGTTCGAGAACGCAGGCTACGTCGCCCGCTGGCTCCTCCGCTACGGCACGGACGCCGAAGTGATCGAGCCCGCGTTGCTGCGCGAGGCCGTGCGCGAGCAGGCCCGCGCCATCGCGGAGCAGTACGCCGACGCGGTACCCGCCTAGCCTCTGGCGGGACCGGCCTCTGCCGCCAGAGGCGCGCTCATGTTGCGCGGACGGTAGGGACGCCTCGCCGAGGCGTCCGCGGGCGAATGCGGCGCGCTCGGCGAGCACGCCCTACCCATCGCGCCAGAGGCTTAATGTTCTGCCGGAAGTCGCGTCACGCGTACACCTGCGCGATGCCCGCGATGTCGTCGCCGCCAAAGCCTTCGCGCTCGGCGCGGGCGAAGGCGCCTCTGGCGGCCTCCGTCACAGGCGCCTCGCCAGAGGCCATCTGGGCCGCGTAGGCGAGGTCTTTCTGCACCAGCGCGACGGGGAAGTTGGGTGCGAAGTCGCCAGAGGCCATGAGCCCGCCCAGGCGCGCCGCAGCGGGCGACGCGATGGGCAGCGTGCCCAGGAACGCCGCAGCCTCTGGCGTGGCGAGACCCGCACGGCGCAGCGAGGCGAGCGTTTCGGCCAGCGCCGCCGCCTGAATGGCGAACAGCGCATTGACGGCCAGCTTCATCGTCGCGCCCGCGCCGACCGGCCCGAGGTGGTGGATGCCGCCTGCCCAGGATTCGAGCACGGGCCGCGCCGTCGCCAGAGGCCCGGCCTCGCCGCCGACGAGCACGCCGAGCGCGCCCGCTTCGGCCTGTGGCCGCGAGCCCGCGACCGGAGCATCCAGGAAGTGCGCGCCTCTGGCGGCGACGGCGTCGCCGAGTTCGCGCGCCCACCCGGGCGTGAGCGTGCTGGCTTCGATGGCGACCGCGCCAGAGGCGAGGCCTGCGAGCGCACCCGCGTCTCCCGTCCAGACCTCGCGCGAGGCCTCGTCGTCGCGCACCATGCTGACGATGATCTCGGCGCCCGAAGCTGCGGCCTCTGGCGTGGCGGCGCGCGTGGCGCCAGAGAGCGGTTCGCCAGAGGCAAGGAGCGCGTCGGCGCGGGAGGCGGTGCGGTTCCAGACGGTGAGAGTATGGCCCGCATTCAATGCGCGAGCGGCCATGCGGGCGCCCATCGCGCCGAGGCCTAGAAATGCAACGTTCATGATCAGATCGGGGAGTGTGTGCGCCCAATCTGCGGCCTGCGCCAGAGGCCGCGCCCTAACCTTTGTTTAGAAGACCGCGGCGGAGGCGTGACAGGTGTACATCGGTGATACCGAGGTAACTCGCGAGGTGGTACTGCGGCACGCGTTGGAGCAAATCGGGCCTCTGGCGCTCCAGATCCTGGTAGCGCTCGGTTGCGGACTGGAGGAGAAAGGCGCGCGTGCGGCGCTCTTTTCGCGCGAGGATGAGCTCGGCGAGCTTGCGGCCCAGGCGCTCGAAGGTGGGATCGGCGTCCATGAGCGCAGTGAAATCGGCGACGCGAGCGGCGAGAACGGTGCTGGGCTCCAGCGCCTCGATGCCGTAGAGCAGCGGCACGCCCAGGTGCGCGCTCGCCAGGGCACCCGCGAACTCGCCCTCGGCCACAAACGCCTTGTTGGACTCACGCCCATCGCCGCTCGGGTAGTAAAACCGCACCAGGCCTCTGGCGACGAACAGGATCTCGTGCGCGGACGAGCCGGGCAGCGCGAGGGTCGCGCGGGCATCGACGACGCGCGTCTCGAACAGCGCTGCAAAGGCGATCTGCTGCGAGCGCGAGAGGTCCACCCAGTCGGCGGCGGCGGTGAGCAGGCGGTCGATCATGCAAGTCTCGGAGACGGACGCGCCCAAGGTAGCCGGGCCGCCAGAGGCCGGGCGGGGCTCAGCCTCTGGCGCGACCTTCGGGCATGACGACGCCTTCCCGCTCCACGGTTTTCGCGCTGACTGCTCTCACGATGGTAGCCTTTGCGGCCAACTCCGTCCTCGCGCGGCTGGCCCTCGCCACGACGGAGACGGGCGCGGCGTCGTTTACCGCGATCCGGCTCGGTGCAGGCGCCGTGGTCCTCGCGGTTCTCGCGCGCCAGAGGCTGGCGGGTGCAGGGTCCTGGGCCTCTGGCGCAGCGCTGTTCGCGTACGCGGCGGCGTTCTCGCTCGCCTACCTCTCGCTCTCCACCGGCACGGGCGCGCTGCTGCTTTTCGGCGCGGTGCAGATCACGATGATCGGCTGGGGACTCGCCCGAGGTGAGCGGTTCGGCGCGGTGCAGAGCGCGGGGCTGGTCCTCGCGACGGGCGGGCTGGTCGTGCTCGTCGCGCCCGGCGTGACGGCGCCGCCTCTGGGCGCGGCGCTGCTTATGGCAGCCTCTGGCGTGGCCTGGGGCATCTACTCCCTGCGCGGACGCGGCGCCGTCGATCCCATCGCACTCACGGCAGGCAACTTCTGGCGCGCGGCGCTGATGGGCGGCGCACTGCTCCTCGCGGCCTGGCTCTGGCCCGGCGCCGACCTCTCCACCGACGCCAGAGGCGTAATGCTAGCGCTGGCCTCTGGCGGGCTCACGTCGGGCCTGGGCTACGCGTTGTGGTACCGCGTGCTGCCGTCGCTGCGCGCGTCGTCTGCGGCGACGGTGCAGCTCAGCGTGCCGGTGATCGCGGCGCTAGGCGGCCTCGCGCTCGTCGGCGAGGCGCTGACGCTGCGGCTGGCCGTGGCGAGCGTGATTACGCTGGGCGGCATCGCGCTGGTGCTGCGCTCGCGCTAGCAGCCTCTGGCGGTCTCCCCTGAGCGCAACCTCTGGCGCCAGAGGCTCAGCCGGCGGCTTTGGCGGCCCGGCGCCACGCGAGGCTGTTGTCGTTGAGCGCGTGCGCTGTCTGCGGCCCCTCGCTCAGCATCTGCTCCGCGAGACCGATGGCGCGGCGAAGCTGCGGCTCCGACGCTTTTTTGTACGCAGGCGTGGCGATCACGTCTGTCCACCGGCCGCCGACAGCGTTGTCCAGCGCGATCCGCATAAAGCAGTGGTCGAAGCGGACCGGCCAGCCGGGCTCCGACGCGGCGCGCTCGGGCAGCGCCTCGCGCGTGAGCGAGAGGTAGCGCTCGCGAAGATCGTCCAGATCGGTCATGGCAAAGCCTCTGGCGCCAGAGGCGAAACGGTGGCGGCAGACGCCAGGGGCTACTGCACTTGATCGGTCGGCATCACGAGCACCTCGGCGACCGTTGCGCCAGCGGGCGCCGAGACGGCGTAGCGGATGGCCTCGGCGATGTCCTCGGGCGCGATAGGCGTGGCCTTGAACTCGGGCGCCGATTCCTTGAACGCCGGGTCCTCGATGGCCTGGAACAGCTCCGTCGCGACCGCGCCGGGCTCGATGCTGGTCACGCGGATGCCGTGGCGCGGCCCGAGCTCCATGCGCAGCCCTTCGGAAAACGCCGTGATAGCGTGCTTGGTGGCGCAGTAGACCGAGCCGCCGTAGAACACGCGCCGCCCCGCCACCGACGACACGTTGACGATGTGCCCGGCCTCTTGCGAGATCATGTGCGGAATCGCGGCGCCGGTGCAGTAGAGCACGCCGTTGATGTTGACCTCCACCATCTGCATCCACTCGTCCATGCGCACGCTCTCAGCCAGCGAGAGCGGCATCACGCCCGCGTTGTTGACCAGCACATCCACGCGGCCAAACGCCTCGACTGTCTGCGCGATGAGCGCCTCGCACTGCGCGCGGTCGGTGACATCGGTTTCGACCACGAGCGCCGTCCCGCCCGCGTCTTCGATCTCGGCGCGGAGCGCATCGAGCCGGTCTGCGCGGCGAGCGGCGAGTACCACGCGAGCGCCCTCGCGTGCGAGGAGCCGCGCCGTGGCGGCGCCGATGCCGGACGAGGCGCCGGTGATGATGACGGAGAGGGAGTCGAGCGGTGTCATGGCAACGGGAGGCAAGGGCCGCGACAACCAGCCGCGCGCGCCGGGGTTTCGCGTGCGGGCCTCTGGCGCCTCTCCTTCTGGCGACTCGGGCCGCATGCCCTGCCTCTGGCGCCAGAGGCATCGGGAGAACCCTCGGTTCGCGCACGGCACGGACCCTTTGGGCGCACACAGTGTCTACACATTCGCGAGGCCGTCGGCCCCGCACCCTTATTTCCCCCACTCCGATGAGCGACGTAAAAGGCAAAGTCGAGGATGCCCTCGATCACCAACAGGCCGAAGGCCGCAAAGACCAGGCGTCTGGCGCGCTGGATCAAGTAGCAGGCAAAGTCAAGAAAGCGGTCGGTGACTTGACTGGAAACGCCAGCCTGGAGGCCGAAGGCCACATGCAAGACGCAGGCGGCAAGCTGAAGCGCGAGGCCGGCAATGCCCGCTCCGAAGCCGCCGACGCGGCCGAAGACGCCATCGACTGATCGACTCTGTCCCTGGCCCGTCGCGCCCCGGTCTCCGCCAGAGGCCGGGGCGTGCGTGTATCTCCTCGGCGGGTTCTCGCGCGAGGCCGGAGCAGAAAGGGCGCCGCGGCGTGAGCCTGTGCGCTCCCACTACCTCCACTCCACCACGCACCGACGGAGAGCAGGCCCGACAATCTGCCACAGTGAACGCACGCGCAATCGCGAGGCCAGCTGTTGGCCTCTGGCGCAAAAGACCCGCCCCTCTCTCGCTCGGGCGACCGCGCACATCTGCCTCGCTTCTTTCCCGATCCGTATGTCTCGCCTTCTCCTGCCCGCGCTTCTCCTCCTCATCGCCAGCGGCTGCGACGGACCCGTCGGTGCGATCGACCGGGAAAACGGCGTCACGACAGAGTTGACGGCAGAGGGCATCCGCGTCACCAACGAGTTCGACGAAGGGATTTACGTGATTGCCGTGGGCGAGGAGGCGCTGGAGACGTTCGACCCGGCCTCGCAGACCGTTCTCAACCCCGGACGCCCGCTGCCAGTCGGCGAAACGATCCTGATCCGGTTCGACGAAGACTCTCGCATCCAGCGCAGCGACGACCGCTTTATCGTCTCGTGGATCACGGTCAAGGGTAGCGCTGAGAACCCAGTGATCGGCCCGCGCGGGCAACTCGAACTGCAGCGCTAGAGCACGAAGCGGGCGCGAGACTCGCCAGAGGCGCACGCGCAAGCACGCCTCTGGCGCCGCTAGTTTCGCGGGATGGAACTGCCGTCCCTGCTCGAAGCCTCGGCCAACGTGGCCCTTCTGGCGTCCGTGTACCTCGCGCGGCGCAACAGCGTCCACACGTGGTGGACGGGCATGATCGCCGTGACGCTGTTCGCGGTCTTCTTTTACGGCCTCCGGCTCTACGCCGATGTCGTCTTGCAGGTGTTCTTTTTCGGCACGTGCGTCGTCGGGTGGTGGGCGTGGGCGCGCGGCGGAGCGGGCGGCGTGGAGCTTCCCATCACGACGCTCTCGCCGCGCCAGAGGCTGGGCGCGCTGGGCGCCGTCGCGGCGGCGGTGCTCTTTTTCGGGACCGTGTTCTCGCAGTTCACCGACGCCGCGCTGCCCTATCCGGACTCCTTCATCCTGGGCGGCAGCGTCGTCGCGCAACTCCTCATGATGCGCCGCATCCGCGACCACTGGCCCCTCTGGATCGCGGTCGACATCGTCGCGGTGATCGTGTACAGCACCAAGGGCGCGTTTCTGACCGCGGGCGTGTACGCCGTGCTGCTCGTGCTCTGCATCCAAGGCATCGTGGAGTGGGGCCGCCTGTACGCCGCGCAGGGCGTTGCGCCTCTGGCGTCGATCGCGCGAGGCGCATGAGCACGATGGCACCGAAGCGGTTCGCCAGCGGCATGGTCGTGGGCAAATTTGCGCCGCTGCACCGCGGGCACCAGCGGCTGATCGAAGCGGCGCAGGAAGCCTGTGGCCGCGTGATTGTCATGCTGTGGTCCACTCCCGACTTCCCCGACATGCCGACCGAGACGCGCGCGGGCTGGGTGCGAGCGCTGTACCCTGATGTGACCGTGCTCGCGTTCGCCTCTGGCGGAGACGGCGCGCCCCCGCCCAACGATGCGCCGGGCGAGGTGCACCGCGCGTTCGTGCGCCAGAGGCTGCCGTTCGCCGTCGAGGCCGTGTTCACGGGCGGCGAGGCGTACGGCACGCCTCTGGCGGAGGCGCTCGGCGCGGAGCACGTGATTGTAGACCGGCGCGAGGACGGGTTCTCTGGGACCTCGGCGCGAGTCGAGCCTCTGGCGCCAGAGGCCGGATTGAACCCGCTCGTGCGCGGCCACTTCGTGCAGAAGGTGGCATTTTTGGGCGCCGAGTCCAGCGGCAAGAGCACGCTCGCGCAGGCGCTCGCCGAGGCCACCGGCGAGCCGTACGTCGAGGAAGTCGGGCGGACGCTGTGGGTGGCGGCGGGCGGCGACCTGCCTCTGGCGGACTACGAAACCATCTGCCGCGAGCACGTCGCGCTGGAAGACGCGGCGGTGCAGCGCGCGGACCGCTTCGTCTTCGTGGACACCAACGCGATCACGACGCAGCAGTACGCCTTCTTTTTCTTCGGCACGTGCCCGCCAGAGGTGCAAGCCTACGCTGCGCGGTGCCGCCAGAGCGTACGCGCGCACGTTCGTCTGCGCGCCGGACATTCCGTTCGACCAGGACGGCACGCGCGTCCACCCGCAGGTGCAAGCCTACATGGACGGTGCGGTCCGCAACGATCTCACGATCCGCGGGATCGACTACACCGTCGCCGGCGGGCCTCTGGCGGAGCGGGTGGCGCAGGTGCGCGCGGTGTTGGGCGTGTAGCGCCAGAGGCGGCGCTGCAGGGTTTATACCTACTCTCCTGGACGCCCAGCCCAACCGTCATCTTCGTTGACGTTGACGACACGTTCGTCCGCAGCGCCAGTCATGCCCGCGTCCCGATGCCGGAGGTCATCGAGGCCATTCGGCGCCTGCATCGCGAGGACGCGGCGTTGTACTGCTGGGGCAGCGGAGGCGCGCACTACGCACAGCAAAGCGCGGAGGAGTTCGGCGTTGCCGAATGCTTTGCTGGGTTCTTGCCCAAGCCCCATATCCTGATCGACGACGTAGCGATCATAAACTGGCGTCGACTCCGGCACGTTCACCCCAACGAAGTCTCTGAGATCCGGCTGTGCGACGTGTAGGTCTTGGCCGCCAGAGGCGTACTCGGCCCCAGGTGGTAGCGGCCTCTGGCGGCAACGTGCTCACGCCAGAGCGGGCGTATCCTCGCGCCGGATTTCCGCCCACCCATGCCGAAGACACGCTCTCGCCATTCTCGCCAGAGGCTCGATGCCGCCGCTCACTGCCCAACGTGCGCCGCGGAGTACGTCGCGGGCGTGGAGACCTGCGCCGATTGCGGCGCGGCTTTAGTCCCGGGGCCTGCGCCAGAGGCCTCAGCTACGCTCCCGTTTTCGGATGACCTCGTGGTTCTGACGGAGACCGAGCAGGCGCGCGTGATCGAACTCGCGGACGACCTCACGGCGGGCGGCGTCCCGCATCATGCGCGGCCGCTCAGCCTCGCGGTATCGAGCCCCACCGCCGACTTCCTGGCGGGCGTTAATCCGATGTGGCAGGTTCTGGTGCGACCAGAAGACCTGAGCCGAGCGCAGCGGTACATCGACGCGCAAGACTCGCCTCTGGCGGTGACGCCGGAAGAGGTGGAGTTGCTGGAGCGCGGCGATGCCATCGCGCACGCACAGGGGCCTCTGGCGTGGATGCTCCGCGTCATCGGTGGGCTGGCGCTGTGTGCAGGCGCGGCGCTGGTGCTGTACGCGTTCCTGTGGCCGCGCGAACTTCCCGCCACAGGTGGAGCTGGCGAGCGGGTTCGCCCTCATCTGCATCGGCGTCGTGGCTGGTCTGTTCGGAATCGGGCTCCGCGAGCCCGCCCTACTTCCCGATGCAGAAGCGCCCGAAGACGGCGCCTAGCACGTCGTCGGCGGTGACGGCGCCGGTGATGCGGCCCAGTGCGTCCAGCGCCGCGCGAAGGTCCAGCGCGAGAAGGTCGCCGCTGGCGCCAGAGACAAGGTGCACCTGCGCGCGGCCCACGGCCTCGTGCGCCTGCGCCAGAAGCTGCCGGTGCCGCTCGTTGGTGACGATGACGCCGCTCTCCGGCGTGGACTCCCCCGCGCGAACCACGTCCAGCAGCCTCTGGCGGAGGCCGTCGAGGTGCGCGGACTCTGCCAGCGCGCGATGCGCCGAAAGCCGCATCGCGCCAGAGGCCGCATGTCTCTCTTCCCCCGTCCCTCTTCCCTCCTCCCCCACCAGATCCGCTTTGTTCGCCACGTGCACGATGGGCAGGTCCGGACGCCGCGCGGCCAGATCCGCGAGGAACGCGGCCTCTTGCGCGTCCAGTCCAGCGCGGGCATCCACGACGTAGACCAGCACGTCGGCGCCAGAGGCGGCCTCTCGCGAGCGGCGCACGCCTTCGGCCTCGATAGCGTCCGATGTCTCGCGCAGGCCCGCCGTGTCCACAAAGCGGAAGAGCAATCCGTCGATCTCGCGCTCGGCCTCGATGCTGTCGCGGGTCGTGCCGGGGGTCTCGCTCACGATCGCGCGGTCGCGCTCCACGAGCGCGTTGAGCAACGTGCTCTTGCCCGCGTTGGGCCGCCCGCCGATGACGACGCGCACGCCGTCGCGCACCATCGCGCCCAAGCCGCGCGGTCGAGAGCAGCGCCGCGATCTCGCCAGAGGCTTCGTCGAGCAAGCGCACGAGCGTCTCGCGGTCCGCGAACTCCACGTCTTCGTCGGAGAAGTCCAGTTCCAGCTCCACCAGCGCGGCGGTCTCGACCAATCGGTCCTTGATCGTCGCGAGAGCGCCAGAGGTGCGCCCTTCGATGCCTCTGGTGGCGGATCGCGCGGCGGCGGTACTGCGGGCGTGTATGAGGTCCGCGACCGCCTCAGCCTGCGCGAGATCGAGCTTGCCTGCGAGAAAGGCGCGCTGGGTGAACTCGCCGGGCTCGGCCAGCCTCGCGCCCGCATCCAGAATGGCCCGGAGGACCGCTTGCGGCGCGGCGCTGCCGCCGTGCGTGGTCAGTTCCACCACGTCCTCACCCGTCGCGCTCGTCGGGCCGCGGAAAACGGTTGCCACGGCCTGGTCCACGCGCTCGCCTCTGGCGTCCGTCACCCAGCCGACGTGCGCGGTGTGGGTTGGCGCGTCGGCCAGTTTGGCGTTGGTGAATCGGCTCGCGGCGATGCTCAGCGCCCGCTCTCCGCTGATGCGGACGACGGCGAGGGCGCTCTCGCCTCTGGCGGTGGCGAGCGCGGCGATGGTGTCGGTCATGCGTGTGGCCTCTGGCGCGGAGCCGAGGACACCATGCATGGTGTCCCTACGCAACGCAGCTCATCAACAGCCTCTGGCGCCAGAGGCCGCTACTTCTTGTTCTTGCGGTCGCGGGCGCGCTTGGCATCCGCAATCACGGACGACGTGAACGAGCCACCGCTCTTTTTGCGCTTCTTGCCCGCCATCGACGGCTTGGCGCGCTTGGCCGTGCCGTTGGTGGACGCCTTGCCGTTCGTCTTCGGATCGGCGGGACCGGCCACGGCGGCATCGTGCACCTGCTTGTTCACCAGGCGCTGCTGGATGATGGACAGGAAGTTGAAGCCCAGGTAGTAGAGGCTCAGGCCGGACGGGAAGCGGTTGAAGAAGACGAAGAACATCACCGGCATCATGTACATGATGACCTTCTGCTGTCCGCCCATCGCTGTGCTTCCGCTCATCGACACCTTCATCTGCACGAACATGGAGAGGCCCATGAGCAGCGTAAAGCCCGCCACGAAATCGCCGTAGAACGGGATGGTGAACGGCAGGTTCAGGATCGGGTCGGGCGCCGAGAGGTCGGCGGCCCACAGGAAGCCCTGCTGACGCAGCACGAGCGTGCTCTGGAAGTAGCGCCAGAGGCTGATCAGGATCGGGTACTGAAGGAGCATGGGCAAACAGCCGCCGAGCGGGTTCACCTTCTCCTCCTTGTACATCTTCATCGTCGCCTCCTGCTGCTTCTGCGGGTCGTCGCCGTACTTCTCCTTGATGGCGGCCATCTTGGGCTGCATCTCCCGCATCCGCGCCGCATTCTTGTAGCTCGCGGCAGTCAGCGGCCACAGGAGGAGCTTGACGAGCAGCGCGAAGACGAGGATCGCGAGGCCGAAGCTGCTGATGATCCCCGTCAGGAAGTTGATCGTCGGCGCGATGAGGTACCGCGCGATGGGCCGCGTGATGGTTTCGCCGAATCCGAAGTCCACCACGTCGTACAGATCCAGCGCAGCCAGGCGCCGCAGCTCGACAGGACCCATGTAGAGCGTAAACGCCGCTCGCTGGTCCGCGGCGAGCGCGGGCATCTCGATGGTGGCGGAGTAGTCCTGCGCAAACTCGCCGCCGTCGGCTTCGCCGATCTGGTCGCCGGTCAGGCGAGCGCCAGAGGTCTCGGTGTCCTCGGCGGGCAGGATGGACGCGAGGAAGAACTTGGTCTTGACGGCTACCCACTGAATCTGACCGGTCGCATCGAGCGGCTCCAGCGTGCCCTCTTCGCTCAGACGCAGCACGCTCGTATCGCCGCCGTAGCGCAGGTAGGCGCCCGCCTGTGTCGTCTCCTGTTGTGCGTCGCTTTCCGCCAGAGGCAGCGCGCCGTCCCACGTCACGTCGTAGCCGTTGCCCTGCTGCAGAATGTCGGTTCCAGGCGTCTCGACGCGGAAGCCGACCTCGTAGTCGTCGGGCGAGAAGGTGTAGACGAGCCGGAGCGCGCCGGTCCCGATGGGCGCCTCAAACGCGATCTCGCGCGGCGCGTCGGTGATGCGCAGCGTATCCCCCTCGTAGGGCGAACCGTCCACGATGGGCCGGAAGTTGAGCGTCCGCGTGTCCACGTACGCGCCCTGCGGCGGGTTGAACCCGAGCGAGAACGCACCGACAGAGTCCGCGATCAGCTCGACGGGCTCGCCGGTGACGGCGTTGTTGTACCGCAGAAGCTGAAGCGAGCGGAACGTGCCGCCGCGCGTCGAGAACGTCGCCCGTTGGCGGTCCGAAAGAACCACGACCTCGCGGGTTTCGCCGCCTGTGGCTGCGGCGAAGAGCGAGTCCGTCGGCGCACTCAGCGCGATGGTGTCGTCGGCCTCTGGCGCCGGTCCGATGGACGGATCGCCAGCGGCCTCGGCCGCCTCTGCGGTCTCGTCCACGGTCGACACGTCCTCGGGGGGCGTCTGGGTGAGCATCCAGACGAGGAGGAGGAGCGAGATCAGCAAGATGCCGAAAACGGCACTGCGGTCGAGGCCCTGAGATTCCACAGAAAAGCGGGGGTGGGGAGCAGGCGCCTACGGGGCGCTGGCGTCCGGGGTGCGGTCGGCCTCTGGCGCCGAGGCGCGCGAGGGGTCGCCAGAGGCCTGCCGGTGCAGACGGTCAGCGAGTCGGTCGAGCGCGAGGGGAAGGTCGCGGCGGAGGTCGGCGGAGGCGGTGGCCTCGTTGCCTCGGAAGAGCAGCATCACCGTGAGCGCCTGTCCGGGGTAGCGTTCCATCGCGGCGAGTAGGCCGTGCTGGTGCCGCCGAAAGGTCTCGCGGAGGTGCCGCCGGAGTGTCGTGCGGCCCGCGTTGGTGCGGGCGCGGCGTCCGGGCGCGAAGCCGACCTGGAGCGGAGTGCGAAGGCCTGTGGCCTCGCGCGGCACGAGCCGCCACTTGAGCCGTACCACGCCAACGGCGAGGCTGGACACGTCGGTCCGCCGCCGGTCGAAGAGGGGGCGGATAAGCCGCCGCCGCTTGAGCCGCCGCGCGCGAGGAAAGGCCTCGGAGTCGCCAGAGGCCTGCGCCTCGTCGGCGACCTGTTCGGCCTCTGGCGAGCGGCTCGCCAAAATCACTTGCCGGGCTTGGCGTCGCTGATGGTCAGCTTGTGGCGGCCCTTGGCGCGGCGACGCGCGAGGAGGCTGCGGCCGTTCTTGGTGGCCATCTTGCTGCGGAAGCCGTGCTTGTTGGCGCGCTTGCGGCGGCTCGGCTGATAGGTGCGCTTCATCGGTCGGGGAGGTCGGGGCAGGGCGTGATCATGGCCCTGCGACAAAAAAGCCGTCCTCAGGACTCGCGGAGCGCAGAAGTGCGCGGTTTGCGAGCTGCCGCTAGACGAGCGGCGGGCGGGACGGCCGGGGCGCAAGATACAGGGACGCTGGGCGTGCTCCGTGAAGCCGGTTTGACTTCGCACGTGCGGGCGCCTTGCCTGCCGCGCCGCCAGAGGCGTATCTTGGGCACCCTTCTGCGCGGTTTATCCCGTGCGGCGGAGGCGCCGAGCGCGGGAATAGCTCAGTTGGTAGAGCATCAGCTTCCCAAGCTGGAGGTCGCGGGTTCGAATCCCGTTTCCCGCCCTGCGGGTGCGTATGTGCCTCTGGCGCCAGAAGCGGATTTTTTGTCGGGCGGTTAGCTCAGTTGGTTAGAGCACTTCGTTTACACCGAAGGGGTCCGGGGTTCGAGTCCCTGACCGCCCACACCGCGCCACGGGGCGCACGAGGCCTCTGGCGCCTGGAACGGGTTTCGCCGGTGGCGGCGAGGCCACAGGCATCCGGCTAGCTTGGACGCCCTCCACACCGCTCCGATGCTCCGTCTCTGGCTCGCCGCCCTCTTCGTCTTTCCCGTCACGGCATGCGCGCAGGACACGCCAGAGGCAGCCTCTGGCGACGGCGAGGTCACCGTCATGGAGTACACGCCGCGCTCCACGCTCGTCGTGGACGAGACCGTCGTGACGCGCGCCGCCGTCCCGTTTGTGGACGCCCACGCCCACCTCTGGCGCGCATCCACCATGAGCCCGGAGGATATCGCGACGCTCATCGGCGAGATGGACGCGATGAACATGGCCGTGATGGTCAACCTCAGCGGCGGCAGCGGCGACCGGCTCAAAGAAGGCATCGCCAACATGGAGGCGCACGCGCCCGGCCGTGTGGTCTTCTTCGCCAACGTCGACTTCGACGGCATCGGCACGCCGGGGTGGAGCGAGCGTGCTGCTGCACAACTGCGCGAGGATGTCGCCTCTGGCGCCAGAGGCCTCAAGATTTTCAAGAGCCTCGGGCTCTCCGTCATGGACGCCGACGGGCAGCGCGTGGCCGTAGACGATCCGCGGATCGATGCCGTCTGGCAGGTAGCAGGCGACTTGGGCATCCCGGTTCTGATTCACTCCGCCGATCCGGCCTCGTTCTGGGAGCCGTACGACGCGAGCAACGAGCGTTACTACGAGTTGACCGAGCGCTCCAACCGGCGCCAGACGGCTCCGCCGTCGTTCGAAGACATCATCGGCGAGCAACACTCCGTTTTCCGCCGCCACGCGGGCACGACGTTCATCGCGGCCCACCTCGCGTGGTACGGAAACGACCTCGCGCGGCTGGGTGAGCTTCTGGACGCGAATCCGAACGTCTACACCGAACTCGGCGCGGTCCTCGCAGAACTGGGCCGCCAGCCTCGCGCGGCCAGGCTGTTCCTGGACGAATATCAGGACCGCGTGCTGATGGGCAAGGACTCGTACGCGCCCGAGGAGTACCACGTCTACTTCCGCGTCTTCGAGACCGACGACGATTACATCGAGTACTACCGCCGCCGCCACGCCAACTGGCGCATTTACGGCTTGGACTTGCCAGATGACGTGCTCGAAAAGATCTATGCGGGCAACGCGCGAAGGATCATCCCCAGCCTGGACGCGCGGCTCTTCGCGGAGTAGACGCGCCAGAGGCCTCTGGCGGACAGCGGTTTGGAGGAGGCAGGGCGTGCTGAGCGCGCCGCCAACCGGCCGCCGCTTCCTCAGCGAGGCGCTCCTCCCGGTTCGAGCCTCTGGCGCCAGAGGCCGGACCTAGTTTCAGGAACGCTTCCGCATCACCCATGAGAGCCCAGGTCGTCACCGAGTTCATCGGCACGTTTTTCCTCGTGCTCACCATCGGGCTGACGGTATTGATCGGGTCAGACTTCGCGCCCATCGCGATTGCGGCGACGCTCATCGCGATGATCTACATGGGCGGGCACGTCTCGAAGGCGCACTACAACCCGGCGATCACGCTCGCCTTCTGGCTGCGCGGCACGTTTCCCGCCAGAGGCATCGCGCCGTACATCGGCGCGCAAGTGGGCGCGTCCGTTCTCGCGACGCTCGCGGTCCATGGCGTGACAGACCAGTTCCTCGTCGTCTCGCCTGGCGTGGGGACGGGCCTGGGCTCGTTTCTGCTTCTGGAGTTTTTGTTCACGTTCGCGCTCGCGCTCGTGATTCTCAACGTGGCGACGGCGAGCACGCTGGAGGGCAACGACCACTACGGTCTCGCCATCGGCTTCATCGTCATGGGCGGGGCCTACGCCGCGGGACCGATCTCGGGCGGCGCGTTCAACCCGGCGGTCGCGCTGGGTCCAGCGCTTGTGAACCTCGCCTTCGGGCAGGAAGCAGCGCTCTCAGGGTTGTGGGTCTACCTCGTCGCCACGAGCGCTGGCGCCGCGCTTGCCGTCCCAGCCTACTTCGCGATGAACGGCCGCGACGCGCCAGAGGCGCAAACCGCCGGGGCCTCTGGCGAGGACATCGCGGCCTGAGCCTCTGGCGCCAAAGGCGGGGCCGTGCCGTAGACTTCTGTGCACGCTTGCTCTGAACCAATGGCTCTCCCCGCGACCTCCCTCCTGCCCACGACGCCAGAGGCCTACCTCGACTGGGAGGAGCACCAACTGGAACGCCACGAGTTTTACCAGGGCGAGGTGTTCGCGATGGCGGGCGGCACGTTTAAGCATTCGCAACTGACAGCCAACGCCACAGGCGAACTGAGCAGCGCTCTGCGAGGCTCAGGATGTCAGGTTCTCTCTAGCGACATGCGCGTGCTCGTCCGCGAAAACGGGCTTTACACGTATCCGGACCTTTCTGCAATCTGCGGAGAGCCCGAGTTCGCACACGACCGCGAGACGACGCTGACGAATCCTGTTCTTGTCATCGAAGTGCTCTCTGACTCGACCGAATCCTACGACCGCGGCGCTAAATTCCGGCTGTACCGTGAGATCTCATCCCTCGTGGAGTACGTCTTAATCTCGCAGAAGGAGCGCGCCGTAGATGTGTTCCGCCGCGACGCTAGAGGCTGGGTTGTTGTCGAGCCGGACGGCGATCAGATCGTCCTCGCATCGGTCGGCGCCACGCTCAGCCTGGAGCGGCTGTACGAGGGCGTGACGCTTCCAGACCCGGAGCATCCCGTCGCGCGCAGGCAACAGACCTGAGCCTCTGGCGCCAGAGGCCCGGCCCACTCCCTACCCGCCACTGACGCCTTCCCTCAGCAGCAGGAGCCAGACGCTACGGCGTCGCCAGAGGCCCCGGCAGGTTGTGCCTCTGGCGCGCAGTCGAAGAGGCCGAAGTGCGTGCTGCGGTCGCCGGTGACCTCGAAGTGGGCGCCGAAGCGGGTGTTTTGCACCATGGCCGCAGTGTTGCCGCAGACCAGCATCGGGCGGCCGGTCTCGAAGACGTGGTGGTCATCCAGGGTGAACGCGTGCCGCTGGCCGACGATGCCCCCGGTGTACGTCGCGACCTGTCCGTAGTCCTCGCACTCGTCCTCGATGAGATCGGGGAGTTTGAACGCGCGGACGGTGCGCGAGGTGAACACGGCGTTGCCGAGCATGTCGCGCAGCTTCGCGTCCTCCACCTCCAGCGGGCTCTGGCTCACGGTCCGCACGTCGGCCCAGCCCAGCGCCCGCATCATGCGGCGGAAGTCCTCGCCGTACATCGCGCCACCCAGGCACTCGCCGACGAGAATGGGATCGGCCTGGGCCTCTGGCGAGAGGCGCCGGTCCACGAACACGTCGGAGAAGTAGAGCTCGCCGCCGGGCTTGAGCACGCGCGTGATCTCGCGGAACACTTTCTCCTTCTCGCTCGCGAGGTTGAGCACGCAGTTGGAGATCACAATGTCCACGCTCGCGTCCTCGACGCCAGAGGCGGCCAGGTCTTCGATGATGCCCAGGCGGAAGTCGGTCGTCGGCGCGTCGAAGCCGAACGCCTCGGCGACCGCTTCCTGGTGACGGCGCGCCACGTCGATCTGCGCGGGTGTCATGTCGATGCCGATCACGCGGCCGGTCGGCCCGGCGAGCGCGGCGGCGACGAACGCGTCGCGGCCCGACCCGCAGCCGAGGTCGAGGATCGTCTGGCCTTCCAGCGCGGCGGGAATGGGCGAGCCGCAGCCGTAGAACTTGCTCATCACCTCGTCCGGCAGGAGCGAGAGGATGGGCTTGTGGTGCTCGGGCACGGCCTCGCTGGGGCAGCAGGCGGTCGTGAGCAGGTCGTCGGACGTTTTGAGCGTTTCGCCGTAGTACTCCTGGACCTGGGCGTGGACGGTGGCGGTGGCTTCCATGTGGGCGTGAATCGGTGTAGCGTGTGGACGCGCGAGGCCGCGCCGTGATCGCGAAGAGACTACCCGTTCTCGCGCCGGTCCGCCAGAGGCCTCTGGCGCCAGAGCGGTCCGCGTCTCTCCTACCGGATGGCGACGCCTGCGACGTGCGGCGCGACGAGGCCCGCGCGCACGCGGAAGCGCTCAGCGTCCACGCGCGCGAAGCCCGCCCGCTCGATCATTGCGAGTGTGTCCTGGTTGGGGCGGCACCCGTCCGCGATCACGCCCCACGGCGCGCGCAGGCGGCGCTGCCACCGCGCCAACCGCGACGCCTCTGGCGCGGCGACGTGCTCGATGAACACGAACCGCCCGCCGGGCTTGAGCACACGCCGGATCTCTTGCAGCACGCCCGGCACATCGTCCACGGAGCACAGCACGAGCGTGGAGATCACGGCGTCTGCCTCCCCGTCCGCCAGAGGCAGCCGCTCGGCCACGTCGCCCACGAGCTCTAACTCCAGGCCTCTTGCCTCCGCCGCCTCGCGCAAGTGCGGATGGAAGTGCACGTTGGGCTCGACGGCTACCCACTCTACGCCCGCACCCAAGTACTCCGCGTTGGGCCCCGCGCCCGCGCCGATCTCGACGACCGTGCCGGTGAGACCTGCCAGAAGCTGCCTCTTGCGCGCGCCGTAGAGCCGCCGGTCCGTGCCGCCGCCGTGCGCCAGGAGCCACGCGAAGAAGGCTTTCCCGAGGCCGCGGCGGACCTCGCGCGCCTCTGGCGACGTATCTCCGCCTCCCTTTCCAACCATCCCCTTATCTAGCATGGCACTCGCCAAAATCATTGAGGTCTCCAGCGCCTCCGAAAAAAGCTTCGACGACGCCGTTAAGAACGCATACGCCGAGGTCGCGCAGACCGTCCGCAACGTCAAGAGCGTCTACGTGCAGGACTTTCTCTACGAGCCCGGCGAAGCGGGAGAAACCGGCGGCCGCTTCCGCGTGCACTGCAAGGTGACGTTCATGGTCGACAACGCGAACGACTAGAGGAGAGATCGGCGACGCGAGACGAGGGATGCGGGAGACTGCGTCTGGCTGCTCGCCCTCCGATCGATTCCGCGCCTGCTGGCTTTTCGCCAGAGGCTTGGGCCCCGGCTGCTGTATGCGGCTGGGGCTCACTCGTTTTCGGGCGCCATCTCCGCCTCTGGCGTGAGGCCCGCGTCCGGTTCCAGGTCCGCCTCTGGCGCGAGGTCGGAAGTGGGCGCGAGCGACGCGTCGGGCGCGAGGTCGCCGTCGGCCTGGACCGGGTCGGTGCCTTCGAGGACGAGCGCGGGATCTTCCTGAGAGCCGCAAGCCGCCAGAGGCAGCAGCAGCGCGAGAGCGGCGAGACGGGTCATGGCATGGATTCGGGTGAGAGTGCCAGTGTACGCCGCCCCTGGCTCGGCGCGCGGCGCCAGAGGCTGAGCCCGACGAGAACGAGCACGGCCATCCACAACCTCGCGAGGTACAGGTCGATGAACACGCGCGGCAGCGCCTCGACCAGGCTCGCCATCATCGGCGGCGGCGGGCGCTGGGCGAAGAATGCGAGGGCGCAGAGCCCGGCCAGTGTCAACGCCAGAGGCCTGGTCGCGTGGGGCCTCTGGCGAGACGCCTCGGCGAGCGTGACGAGGAGCAGCGGGACGGCGAGCACGAACGTGTGCTCCCACCCCAGCGGCACAACGGCAGGCAAAATCGCGAGGATGACACCCCCCGCGCGCACGATGCCGACGCGGCCCGTCCATACGAGCAGCGTCGCCGCGCCCACGACGAGCGCGCCGACGGCGCCCGCGAGGAGCGTGGCCTCTGGCGACGCGGGCATCATGCCCGAAGACAACACCATCTCGACGGGCAGAGACAACCGTGTAACGGTCGCCTGGATCGACGTGCTGAGCGCACCGGGGTCGGTCAGGCCGGAGAAGGCCGGGAAGCGCTCGGTCGCGTACTCGCGGTAGAGCGCCCACGGCACCCACGGCAGCAGCGCCAGAGGCAGCGCGACCCACCCCGCCGCGGCGCCCGCGAGGAGCCTGCGCCACCGCCGCCAGTCGCGGGCCTCTGGCGGAAGAATCAAGCGGCCCAGCCCAATCGGTAGCAGCGCCAGAGGCAGCACTTTGAGCCAGAAGCCGAGCGAGAGCGCGAGCGTGCCCCAGCCGGGCTTCTGGCGCTGGCAGAGGTCGAGAAACGCGAGCGCTGAGAGCAGCACGAGCACGTTGACCTGCGCGTACTTCAGATTCTGGAAGACCGGCGCCGAGGCCAGCCCGATCACGA
Source organism: Rubricoccaceae bacterium (assembly GCA_963708165.1). Lineage (GTDB taxonomy): Bacteria > Bacteroidota > Rhodothermia > Rhodothermales > Rubricoccaceae > Rubricoccus. The sequence continues at coordinate 1,426,110 of OY970187.1, forward strand.
GAAGCGCGATCCGCGTCGCGCGGTCCAGCGCCTCTCCTGTTTCGCGCTCCCATAGCCTCAGCGCCCACGCGAAGGCCAATGCTAGCCCGCCCAGAATCAGCGGCCCGCTGGCGATGTAGCCCGCCACGCCAGAGGCCCAGGTCGTCGGCCAGAAGGCGAGCACGGCGGGCGGCGGGTAGAAATACTCGGGGTCGGCGTAGAGCGTGAGCGGCTCGCTGAAGAAGCGCAGCGCGGCTTGGTGAAACCAGCTGTAGTCCACCAGAAAGTGCCACGGCTCGGCCAGCGCGAACCGGTAGAACGTCGCCGCGAGGTAGACCGGCATGAGGGGCAGCCAGACCGCCGAGAGCGCCGCCATCACGACCACGTGCGGCCTCTGGCGCCAGAGGCTCGTTAGCGCGGCGTGCGCGCGTTGGGCGCGTGGATCTGCGCCAGAGGCCTCAGGCGAACGCATTCCACAGCAGCCGTACAGCCACGAGGCCCGCAAACGACGCAAACGCCCACCGCACCCACCGCACGTCGATGCGGTGCGCCGTCGAGACGCCCCGCCGCGCAGTCAGAACCGCTGGAAGCGACAGTGCGAGCGCGTACGGCACGTGGACGTAGCCCAGCGCGCCAGGCGGCACGTCCACGCCCAGCCCGCGCAGGGCGTACGTCGCCACGCCGACCGCGGTAATCAGCACGATGGCGCCCGTCGAGGTCGCCGCGGCGGCTTTGAGCGGGAGCCGCATCAGGCTGTTGAAGGCGGGCACCAGAATCACGCCGCCGCCGATGCCCGCCGCGCTCGACAGTGTGCCCGCCACGCCACCTGTCCCGACCAGCGCGCCCCACCCTCGGCGGGCGCCAGAGGCGCGCATCTCGCCGCTCTCCGCGCTACGCCGGGTCAGCATCCGCACCACCATCACCAGCAGCACGCTGCCCAGCACGATCTGGAAGATGCGCTTGGAATACCACGGCTGCGTAGTCACGAACAGCGTCATCAGGATGACGGCGACAGATGCGAACGCGCCGGTCGCGAGCGCCGTCCGCCAGTCCACCGCGCCCGCTTTGTGCTGCACCACGGCGCCGCTGGCGCTCGCCGCGAGCGTGCAAAACAGACTGGAGCCCAGCGTCAGCGGCGTTAGCAGTGGGTCTTCCACGCCGATCCCCTGAAGCACGAAAAACAGCACCGGCCCAAAGATGACGCCGCCACCGACGCCCACAAGCCCTGCTACAAACCCGCCGAGCGCGCCCGCGGCGATGAGCAGAGCGAGAATGGCGAGAGACATACAGCGGGTGCGGCGGGCCCGCACGATACCGCCAGAGGCCGCGCGATGCCGTGCGCGAAACAGGCCTCTGGCGAGACCGCGTGTGGGCAGAACCAGCCTCTGGCGGAGAGAACGCCCCTGCCGCCAGAGGCTGAATGCGTCTAGCGCACGATGGTGACGCGCGCCGTCGCGACAGCGCCCGAGGCCGTCTGCGCCCGCACGACGTACACGCCCGACGCCAGAGGCGTCCCCGCGTCGCTGCGCCCGTCCCACGCGAGCGCCTCTGGCGAGGCTGGCGACGCGGTCGTCGCGAGCGTGCGCACGCGGCGGCCGAGCATGTCGTAGATCGCCACGTCGGCAGCCTCTGGCGACGTAATGTCCACCGTCACCGCCCCACGCGATGGGTTGGGTGCGACGCTCACGCTCAGTTCACCCGCCAGAGGCAGGCGTGGTGTGCCCGACGTGGGCACCGGCGTCGCAAAGGTGATCACGCCCGCATGGCCGACGGAGAGCGCGGCGACGCCCTCCTCGACGAACACCACGCCCGTCACCACGTCGCCGATCTGCTCGGAGAACGCCAGCGGCGAGAGGCGAGGGAACGGAGGCGTCGAGGGCACGTCGGTCACGCGGTATGCGTACACGCCGTTGCCAGCCACGATGAGCACGTCGCCGTCTCCCGCCAGAGGCACTTGCGCCGAGCCTACCACATCGAAGGCGCCTTCGACCGTTGCCGAGGCAGGGTCAGACACGTCCACGACGGTGATGAAGCCACCCGCGCCGTTGGCGTACAAGCGGTCACCCTCGCGCGCAAAGCGGAAGCGGGAGCCACGGAGATCCAGGCTCGAGAGCGCCTGCGGCGCCGAGGGCGTGCTCATGTCGTACAGCCGCATCCGCGTGTCGTTCACGTCGGCAACCCAGATGACAGGCCCGGTGCCGCCAACATCGGCTGCGCCCGCGGGCGGCGTGATCGTCGCGACCTCGACCGGCACGGCCGGGTTGTCCAGCGAGAGCACGTGGACGACCTGCGCGTCGTCGAGCGCGAGAAGGAGACGGCCATCTTCGGTTACGCTCACCGTGCGGATGGGTGTGCCGCGCAGCACGTTTGCGGTCGTCGTCATCGTGAACTTGTCGATCGCCCAGATGCCCGAGAATCCGTCGGCGGCATAGACGTGGTTGACCTGCAGCGCGACATCGGTGGTGTAGTTCCACTGCGAGGTGTGCGCCTGTCCGGTCAGCTCCAGACGCTCTTTCTCACCTGCAGGAGCTACGCGCTCCAAGGCGACGACACCCGCGCCAGCGTCCGCTGCATAGATGACATCTGTCTCGTCATCTACGACGAGGTTCAGCGCGATGCCGGCGGTCTTCAAGAACCCACGCACACGTCGCTGCGACGCGAGCCCCTGAAAGACGCCACTGTAGAAATCTGAAACGAGGAATTTGTCGCCCTGGATCGCGAGACGGTTCGTGCCGCTGGCGCTAGACGCGCGCGCCGTGCTCCTGCTCCGCACGACCGTCGGCGCGGCGGGATCGCTGGCGTCTATGAACTTGAGCGCACCGAACAAGCTCGCCATCAGGACCTGATCTCGGTCCCACACGATGTCGACAGGATTGAGGCCGAGGGTGTTGGTGGCGATATCGAAGCCCACGGAGCCCAGTTCAGCTGGGGAGTCAGGGTCGCTGAGGTCGTGCAGCGACAAGGCGGCGCTGTTCGTCGGGCAACTCCCTCCGGTGCTGGGCGGAGCCGAAGAGCATCTACCAACCGCGAGGACTCCGGCGTCGCTGACACCGACCGCGCCGACATAGGATGTGATGGGCGAGGCACCGAGCGAAGGATTGGCCGGGGCAGATATGTCCACAATGCCGAGCCCGGCGGAGTTGAGGGCGAGGTACGCGCGGCCGTCATGAAACGCGATGTCATCGGGGAACGAGGGCGTCGTCAGAGCGGCGACCTGAACAGGCGCATCGGTGTCGGCTATCGAGATCACGCGCAGCGAGAGATCCGGTCCCTCGGCGGTGTTGTAGGTGCCGATGTACGCGTGGTCGTCCAGAACAGCGATAGATGTCGCGGCGAGACCCGTCACGGCTCCCCTTAGAGTGGGCGCAGCGGGGTCGGTCACATCAATGATGAACATCCCCGTCTCGGTGTTCAGAAAGTGCGTCAGCATCACGTACACCAGGTTGCCCTGCGTCGCGAGATCGCTGATGACGCCCGGAAACTCCAACTCGCCCACGACCGATAGCGCGTTCACGTTCGAGAGGTCGAGCGTCTGAAACACACTCCCCTGCATCGTCACGCCTGTGCCGTTCTCTGTGATGCCGACTGCCCGCGCGTAGCCGTATCCCCATCGCGCCAGAGGCAGCAGCTCGGCACCGGCTGTCAGGTTCGTCACGGCCTCGTTGTTGACGTTCGTCGGGAGTTGAGGAACAGGAGGCGTAAAGGCACCTGGCTGCGCGCTCGCGCCAGAGGCGAGCAGGAGCACAGAGGCGGCGAGGGCGAGACGGCGCATGGTCATATGTGTACAAGCGTGTGCCGCCAAGATAGAACGCGGCTGGACTGTTACAGGGCAGATGGATGTGCAGAGCCTGTCCGTTCCGCAGCCTCTGGCGATGCCACTTCTGTCGCGACGGACGGTGACGTGTGGGTCTCTGGCCTAGCAGACAACGGTACGGCGGCCTCTGGCGCGGTGCCGGGGGTGGCCTCTGGCGCCAGAGGCCCGGCCGGGCGAAGGCGGCGCCACCCGAGCGCGCCCCACAGCGCGAAGCCAACGCCGTTCAGCCAACCGTGGCGCGGCACCATCCACGCGACATCGGGCGCGCCGATGCCGAGCGCGTCGCCGAGGTGAAACCAGAGCGCGAGCAGCATCGCGAGCAGCAGCGAGCCGCCCGAGACGCCGACGAAGACGCCGCCCCACCGGTCGTCCATGCGCGGCGCGATGCCGAGCGCGAGCACGCCCAGCCCGATCGCGCCGACGGTGAGCAGCAGCACACCGAGCGTCTCGGCGAGCGTGCCGCCGGCGGGCGTGCGCGAGAGCGCGATGCCGAGCGCGACGAGCGGCGTCCCGGCGATGGCGGCACCTGCGAGGACGGTGTACGCGAGGTGCGCCCCACCCCACCTCTGGCGAATCTCGCGCCCCAGAAACCCTGCCCACAGCGGTACGATCACCGCGGCATAGTGAAAATGAATCGCCGTCAGCAGCACGATCAGCGGACCGTACGGGCCAGGGTCGATGCCCCAGCGCGTCATCGTGAGCCACGCCGCGCCGCCGGGTAGCGCTGCCAGACCCAGACTCAGCACGACTTCCTCGGCACGCCAGAGGCCCGCGCGCCACATCGCCAGAAGCCTCCGCGCGCCTTCGGCGGCGACCACGAGGGACACCACGCCCCACGCCAGCGTGAGAACGCCCGCGCGGGGGCCGGTCGGCGCGAGAAACGCGGCAGCGGCGAGCAGCGACGCTGCGAGCACGCCTCGCGAGGCCAGCCGCATCGCGAGCGAATCGTTGCCCCAGAGGTCGCATGCGGACTCCAGCAGCATCGGCACGACCACGAGCACGGCGAGCAGCACCAGCCGCGAGACGAGATCGAACACGCCCGCCCCTGGCGCCAGAGGCACCCACAGGAGAACGCACCAAACGAGGGCGCCGGCAAAGGCGGCGCGGGCAAATCGGCGAGAGGGCATGGGCACAGAACGGCGGCGGGTTCTGCAAGATGCACAGCCTCTGGCGCGGCTGGGTTCTGGGTAAAGCTGTTTCGCGTTTGCCTCTGGCGCCAGAGGCTGACGTGAATCTTCCAGACGTGTCATCCCGGGCCTGACCCGGGATCTCCTCGATGGTGGCTCGCCTTCGGGAGCAAACGCTCACCGTAGAGAGGCCATCGGAAATCCCGGCTCGGGGGCGGGAATGACGGTGCAGGTGGCCACGCTTGCGGCGCCAGAGGCCGCAGCCTCTGCGTAGGCGCGTATTGCATACGCTCACCGTTGCGCGCCGCGCCCTAGCCTCTGGCGGAGCCAAAGGCGGCGTCCCTCCTCATCCCTCTTTCCCCCCGCGCACCGCAGCATAGCGGCTAGACTGCATACGCCGCCAGAGGCCCGCGCCGTTGGCGCTGCACAGAAACCGCCGGGGCACCGCTCCGTACGCCGCGGCTCCGCTCTCCCTTCCGCCCCCATGCGCTCGATCCTGCTCCTCGCTTTTCTCGCCCTTATAGGCTGCGACCGCCCGGCACAGTCGCAGCAGCCGCAACGCGTCGACGCGCCTCTGGCGCAGAGCGACCTCGACGCGCTGGGCAGCGAGATCGACACCGGCCGCCGGACGGCTATCACGCGCGCCGTCGAGGCGGCGTCGCCTGCGGTGGTCTCGGTCAACGTGATCGAGGTGCGGCAAGTGCGCGTGCGCGATCCGTTCGCGGGCTTCTTCGGGCGCGTGCCCGACCAAGTCTACCAGCAGCAGGTGCAGGGGCTGGGCTCGGGGTTTGTGATCTCGCCCGACGGCTACATCGTGACGAATGACCACGTGGCGGGCAATGCGACCAAAATCACCGTCGCCTTTCCGGACGGAAGAACGATGGACGCCCAGCTCATCGGCAGCGACCCGGACACGGACATCGCGCTCATCAAGGTCACGCCAGAGGCCGACCTGCCGTTTCTGGACTTCGAGAACCGCGAGGACGCGATTGTGGGCGAGTGGGCCATCGCGCTGGGCAACCCGTTCGGGCTCTTCGAGGCGGCCGAGCCCAGCGTGACCGTGGGCGTGGTCAGCGCCGTGGGCCGGGACTTCCCGATGCAGGAAGGCCGCACGTTTCGCGACATGATCCAGACCGACGCGGCCATCAACTCGGGCAACTCCGGCGGGCCACTGGTGGATGCCACGGGCCGCGTGCTGGGCATGAACACGTTCATCTTCTCGCGCTCCGGCGGCTCGGTCGGCATCGGCTTCGCCGTTCCGGCGTGGCGCATCGAGCAGGTCGTGCCCGAGCTGCGCGCCTCTGGCGAGGTCAACCGCTCGTTCTACACCGGCCTCAACATCCGGCCCGTCAGCGCGCGCATCGCGCAGGCACTGGAACTGGACGACGCCAGAGGCCTGATCGTGACCAGCGTGGACCCGGACAGCCCATCTGAGCGCGCAGGGCTGCAGGCGTACGACATCATCGTGCGCATCGAAGGCGAGACCATCAACGAGGTCGGCGACGCCCGGAGCTACATCCGCGACCGCCTCATCGACAACCGCGCGGGCGACACCGTGGTGCTCGGCATCGTTCGCGATGGACGGGAGCAAGACATCCGCCTCACCCTCGCGACCTCCGGCCAGTGACCCGTCTCTCTCGCCTCTGGCGCCCAGCCCTGCCGTCCCGCTTTCGCCCCCGGATCGGCGTCTGGGGTAGGCGCCGACTCGCGCCTGTGGCGCTGATCCCCGCTGCTCGCGCTCACGGCCTGCCTGCCCGGCAGCCAGAAGCAAAACACGCGCGCGCTCACGCCCGCCGACTCCGCCGCCGCCGAGATCGCCTCTGGCGTGCCGGTCGATTCGCTCGCCGAAATCTGGACGCTGCCCATGGGCGAGGTCGCCGAAGTGCCGTACAACATCGCGTGGATCCAGCCGGACTCGGGCGACGCGGCGCGGCTCGCAGTGATCGAGACCAAGGACGGCCAGATCCACACGATCAGCGCCAGAGGCGAGCGCGGCCCGCTGTGGAGCGTCGGCGCGGAGCGGTTTCCGTACCTCGCGGGCGTCGTGGGCGACACGGTCGTGGTGTTCTCGCGCGGCGTGCCCGCGCTGGACTGGGTGACCGCTGGGGGCGTCGCGCGGAGCATTCCCGCGCCCGAGGGCGCGACGGCGGCGTTTGCGGACAGCACCCGGATCGTCGTCCGCCTGGGCGGAGGCCCGAGCGAGGTCCCCGCCGCGCTCGCGCGGCTGGACGCCAGAGGCGCCGAGACCGCCCGCTACCCCATCGCGGTGGACTGGCGCGCCAGCGGCTTTGTGCGCGCCTGGGGCGACTCGCTGCTCGCGCTCTCCGGCTACCGCCCCGTCGCGGACGTGCTCACGCCCCGCTCGGCCTCTGGCGCCACGCTGGACACGCTCGCCTTTACCGGCTTCGACTCGCCGCAGCTCGTGCGCTCCTATCAGTTCATGGCGGGCGACGTGGACGAGCCGCCGCTGCTCGCGCCATCCGCGCAGGCCATCGGCGACCGCTTGTACGTGCTCAACGTGCGCACAGAGCGCATCCGCGTCGACATCTACGACCGCGCCGGACGCTTGCAGCGCGTGCTGCAGTCCGCCGTGCCCACCGCGCCCGATGGCACGCGGCAGGTGCTCTCGCTCTACCCCGGCGACCTCGCCGTGCGCGAGCTGGCCTCTGGCGAGATCGAGATCGCGGTGCTGATGAAGCGCGACCGCGGTCTGCTCCAGCGCGCGGACTCGGAGGTGGTGCTGCTTCGCACGGTGCCGCCTCTGGCGCCAGAGGCTGGTGAGGTGGCCGCGGTATCATCGGGCGGCGCTTACTAGGACTCGTTCTGCTGCCTTCGATTCCTGCGAATGAGACCTCTCGCACTTGCCGTCCTGATTGTTAGCGCCGCCAGCGGGTGCGCAACCTCGGCCCCCTGCGGCGGCCGGGCGGTCTCTACCGTGGACGACTGCTTCAGGCCCCGGGCGCTTTCCAATGCCCTAGACAGAGTCAGGCCGCTCCGACTTCACCATCCCAATGGTGGTGTGTCAGCCGAAGGACCGGGGATCGGGGAAAGCTCCGCGTTCGATCCTCGCTCTTGGGAAGCCGGCCTCCGCCGCATCATGGTCCCGGTCCGTTCGGGTGTCTGGCACTATTACTATCCGGACGGGCAAACTCAGGCAGTTTTACGAACCCGCATCGCCGTTGATGTCTGGTGCGCCATCGCACCGAAGTTTGAGCCGTACGACGTGAAGGAGGGGGCTTTCGAGTTTTACCATCCGAACGGCGCGCTTCTAGCGAAAGGGACGTTCGAGCCTACTACGATTCACCGCAACAACAACTGCGAGGGCGGCGCAGAGATCAAAGCGGGGGCTGTGCCGCTGGCGACAGTGTTTTACAACTCAGTGGGAGAAGCCATCTCCGATTTCCGGAAACTCGCTGAAGTCCGCGAACTGATAGAGCAGTGGTAGGGTCGCAGAACGCACCGCTGCAGACCGACGATAGGCATCGGCGCTCTTGGCCGCGGCCGAGGTCGGTCTCCGGCAGGCGTGCATCGCACGCCTGAGCTATCTCGCTTAGCCTCTGGCGCCAAAGGCCCGAACGCACCGCGCGCGAGCCAGGAGATCCCGGCTCGCGCGCAGTTGTGCTGAACAGGCGTCGGCGCGCTAGCGCGCGACGGTCATCCGACGCGTCTCCACCGTCTCGCCAGAGGCGACACGGACGACGTAGACACCGCCCGCGAGCACGGACGTGTCCAGGCTCGCGCGCTGCGCGCCCGGCACAACGTCGGTCAGCAGCACGCGGCGGCCGAGGGCGTTGAACACCTCCAGGCGCGTGGCCTCTGGCGCGCCGACCTCGAACGTCGCCACATCCGTCGCCGGGTTGGAGAACAGACCGGTGAGCGCCAGAGGCGCGTCGGCGCTGCCGGGCGTGCTCGTCGTGAGCGAGTGGACCGTGAGCGAGAAGCGCCCCGTCCAGTCGACGGTGGCGTTGGAGCGAACGGTGTCGTCCGCGGTACCTCCCCGACCTCGGCACGGCTTACCGCTGCCGAGGAGAGCGTTCGGGCGCTCAGACATACGCCGTCGGCCCCTGGCGCAGACCATTGCGGAACAGCGCCCCCGCCCTCGCGTGCATCCCGCGCCTCTGGCGACACGCGCCAGAGGCCTCGCGCCCGACACGCTCCGGCGCTTCCGACGACCGCCCCGCGGCACGCGCCGCACACGCAACGACATGGCTGACGCCCCCCAGATTTCGACCCTCGGCGCGCTGCGCGCCAGCGGCTACACGCCGCGCACCGTCAAAGACGAGGTGCGCGCCAACCTTATCGCCAAGCTGCAGTCTGGCGAGGAGGTCTTCCCCGGCATCCTCGGCTTCGACCGGACGGTTATCCCACAGGTCCAAAACGCGATCCTAGGCAAGCACGACTTCATTTTGCTCGGCCTGCGCGGCCAGGCCAAGAGCCGCCTGATCCGACTCCTGCCCTCTCTCCTGGACGAGTGGGTGCCGGTTCTGGAAGGCTCCGAGATCCACGACGATCCTCTGGCGCCGGTCAGCAAGTTCGGCCGCGACCTGGTTGCCGCCAGAGGCGACGACGCGCCTGTGGGCTGGCTGCACCGCGAGGAGCGCTACGGCGAGAAGCTGGCGACGCCCGACACGAGCATCGCGGACCTCATCGGCGACATCGACCCGATCAAGGCTGCCACGCAGCAGCTCACCTATGCCGACGAGGAGGTGATCCACTTCGGCATTATCCCGCGCACGCACCGCGGCATCTTCGCCATCAACGAGCTGCCGGATTTGCAGCCGCGCATTCAGGTGGGCCTGCTCAACGTGCTGGAGGAGCAGGACGTGCAGATCCGCGGCTTCAACGTGCGCCTGCCGCTGGACCTCATGATGGTGTTCACGGCCAACCCCGAGGACTACACCAACCGCGGCAGCATCATCACGCCGCTCAAGGACCGCATCGACAGCCAGATCCTGACGCACTACCCGAAGGAGTTAGAGATCGGCATCGAGATCACACGCCAGGAGGCGTGGCAGGACCGCGCAGCCTCTGGCGGCGTGACCGTGCACGTGCCGCATGTCTTCCGCGAGATCGTGGAGCAGGTGGCCTTCGAGGCACGAGAGAGCGAGTACGTGGACCAGAAATCGGGCGTCTCCGCGCGATTGACTCGCGCTGCGTTGGAGGACTTGGTGAGCGCCGCCGAGCGCCGAGCGATCCTCAACAGCGAGAGCGAAACGACGGTTCGCGCGACGGACCTGATGTCCATCGAGCCCGCTGTGACCGGCAAGGTGGAGTTGGTGTACGAAGGCGAGCAGGAAGGCGCGCAGGGCGTGGCCCGCGCACTTATCGGCCGCGCCGTCGCGACCACGCTTGTCCGCTACCTCCCGGACCCCGCCGACAAGGCCGAGGGCCGCAAGGCTTATTCCGAGGTTCTCGCGTGGTTTGCCAAGGGCAACGGCGTCGAGATCGGCCCGGAGATGCCGTTTAGCGAGTACGCCACCCTGCTCGACTCCGTGGACGGGCTGGGCGCGGTCGTGGCGACGCACACCGCGCCGGAGACGCCCGCCGAGAAGGCCAGCCTGATGGAGCTCGTACTGGACTCGCTGCACCAGCGCTCCCTCCTGGGCAAGGACCTCGCGGATGGAGGAACGGGCTACTCGGACATGATGGGCTCGGTCCTCTCCGGCCTGGGCTCCTTCGGCGAGGACGATGACGACGAGGAGTACGAAGACTGGCGCCGGCGTTAAGCCTCTGGCGCCAGAGGCCTCTGGCGTGGCAAGTAACCCCCGAGGCGTTTGCGGCGTCTAGGTTGGCGTCCCCCTCCCCCGCCGACGATGCGCCCCGCCCTTCTCGCCGCCGTTTTCCTGCTCCTCGCCTCTGGCGCCCGTTCTCAGAGCACCATCGAAGGCACGGTCACGGATGCCGTGACGGGCGAAAGCCTTCCGGGCGCCAACGTGGCGCTGCTGGACGCCGAGGGCGCCGTCGTAGGCGGCGCAGCGACGAACCTGGACGGGCGGTTCTCGCTTCGCGTGGATGCGCTGCCGGCGCCTCTGGCGGTGCGGTTCATCGGCTACCAGACCGAGCGCGTGACGGTGACCGAGGACACGGCGCAGCCTCTGGCGATTCAACTGGCTCCATCGGCGTCGGAGTTGGGTGTGGTGACGGTGCGGCCGGGCGAGGACCCGGCGGTGGCGCTCATGCGGCGCGTGATCGCGCGGACCCGGGCGCAGCGCGAGTCCATCGGGCCGTACGCCGTCACGGCCTACGGACGCAGCACGATCCGCGGCTCGGACGGCGAGGTGGTAGGCGTGACCGAGGCGGCCTCGGACGCGTACTGGGCGCCCGAGCACGGGGTGGCGCGAGGCCGTCGTGGCGCAGCGCGCGACCTCCAACCTGGGCTCCGAGGGCGTGCCGCCCGTCGCCAGAGGCCTGGTAGATCTGCTCACGCAGGACATCCAACTCTCGGGCCACAGGCTCATGGGACCCACACACCTGGACGCGCTCTCGACGTACCGCTTCACCATCACGCGCACGACGCAGATCGACGGACGCCGCGTGAGCGAGGTCACGCTGGAGCCGCGGCGGCGCACGGCCAGCGCGTTCGTGGGCACGCTGCTGATCCTGGACGAGACCGCAGATGTGCTCGCGGCAGATCTGCGCCCCGGTCCCTCGTTTCTCTTTCCACCGCCTATCCAGGTCTCGGGCGCGCGCTACCGCCAGCAGTACGTGCCCGTCGCGGCAGATTCCTCGTTGTGGCTGCCCGCCGACCTCCGCTCCGAGATCGGCATCGGCTTCGCGTTGGACGTACTCGTCTCCGCCGACCCGATCACCATCGAGCGGACCGTCCAGCTTTCCGCCTACCGCCTTGGCGCCCTCGCACCGGACTCGCTCACGGCCGGGCCTCTGGCGCAGCGCGCGAGCGCGACCGACTCCACACGCTTGGCGCAAGAGGCCGCGCCGCTAACGGACGCCGAGGCGGACGCCTACGCCGCAGGCGACAGCCTGGGCTCCATCAACGAGGCGTGGGAGTTCCGCGGGCCTCTGGCGGGCGTGCTGCGCCGCGCGATCCGCGACGGCGAGGCGGCGGCGGCAGCTGAGGACAGCGAGCGGCCGCTGTTCGGCACCTCGTTCGCGCCCGTCGTGGGGGCGAACCCGGCCGAGGGCTTCCGCGGCGGCCTGCGCCTGGGACTCCGCGTCGCCAACCTCACGGTCTCGCCAGAGGCCACCTTCCGCAGCGCGGACAAAGGCGTCAACCTCGGCGCCGAGGCCCAGCTACGCCTCTGGCGCGGCGAGGATATCGGCGTGGGGATTCTGGCCGACGCGTCGAAGGGCGTCGCGCGGCGGGCGTCGCCGCTCACGCCCGAACTCTACGCCGGCGTCAATGGCCGTGGCGGCTACTACGACCGCCAGAGGCTCGCCGTGGGACTGGGCGCGGCGCACAGCGACCTGGGCACGATCCGCACTGGCGGCTTTATCCAGGTCACGGCCTCTGGCCAGGCGCGCGTGCGCTTTATCGCCGAGAGCGCGCAGACGTTCAACCCTGGCTCCGCCGACGACGGGCCGCTGGACAGCGACCTACTCGGCCTCGGACTGGACTTCGAGCGCCTGACCACGCGCTCGGTTCAGGCGACTCTGGGCGTCGGCGTGATCGACGCGCCGCTGGGGCTTCTGCCGCGGCAGGCCATTCAGGGCGTGTTCGAGGTGGGCGAGTGGGTGCTCAACGGCACTTTCTGGACCGCCGAGGTCGCGGCCGACTACCGGTTCGGCACCTTCGCGCGGCGCCGCGCCCTCGCGCCCGCGCTCGACGTGCGCCTCGCCGCCGGAGCCTCTGGCGGCAGCGTGCCGCTGACACGGTTGCTCAGTGTGGACGGCGTGCTGGGCGAGGACGCTGTTGCGTTCAGCCGCTTCGGCGTGCTGCGCACGCGGACCGGCGTACCCTACGAAGGCGACCGCTACGCCGCTGGCTTCTGGGAGCACTCGTTCCGGTCTATCCCGTTCGAGATCCTCGGCCTGAATGGGCTGGCGAAGCGCGGCTACAGCGTGCTCGTCCACGGCGCCCACGCCCGCACCTGGCTGGACGCCGACCGCGCGGCGGACCTCTCCACCTTCGGCTACGCGCTCTCCCCTTCGGACGGCTGGCACCACGAGGTCGGCGTGTCCGTTAGCGGCATTCTCGGTCTCCTCCGCCTCGACCTCACACAGCGGCTGGACGCGCCGGGCACGGTCGTCGGCTTCGGCCTCGCGCGGCTGTTCTAGCGCCAGAGGCCTCTGGCGAATCTGGGGCGGCCGCCTCTGGCGCCAGAGGCTACAGACCGTGCCGTGTGTGATCCACGAACTCTAGCTGGCGCGTCTCGGGAAACACGACCGTCGGATCGTTGGGTCGGTCCGTTTCGAACACGACGCGCAGCGAGTCTCCGCTGCGCTCGAACATCTGGTACCGCAGGCTTTTATCGTCCAGGCACTCCTGCCTGTAGCCCTCCACCTCCACCAATGCGCCACCCCGGACGGCGTACCGGCTCGCAAAGTGACAGCCGCCCCCGCAGCCGCAGTTGCTGATCCCGGCTTCTAGCGTCTTGGCCTCTGGCGCGAGAAGGAGATTGGGAAGCGCGGAGAACGACGAGTCGAACGCGAAGGCGCCGCGCTCGGGATCGAAGAGCCACACGTCTGAGATGCGGACGCGCCCCTGTCCGTCGGGAAAGCCCGTCACCCAGAGGTCGGCGTGTCCGTCGGAGTCTAGGTCTGCGAGCAGCGCGTACGGACGGCTAAACAGGCTGAGCGCACCCTCTCCCCTCTGGCGCCCCGCGGCGAACGCGTACGACCAGCCGTCATCGGCGCATCTCAGAAGGCTCACGCGCACGTCCTGCGCGACAGCCCCGCTCACGGATTCCGCGAGCACGGTGTCTCGCGCCACCTCTCCACCCTCGCACGGGAACGCTCCGCTGTAGGCGGGCGATTCGGGCGCTCGGTCCACCGCCGCAGGGCGCGCGCAGGCGACGAGCGCGACGGAGAGCAGGAGCGCGGCGGTTCGCATCCGCAAGGGTAGCCCGCCGTGTGCACCTTCACAAGCCGCCTCTGGCGCCAGAGGCCTCTGGTGTGCTCAGCCCTGGCGGGACTTAACCCTCCCAGTATGCTCCTCTCACACAGGCATGTCATCCCGAGCGCAGCCGAGGGATCTAGCCACGTCTGAGCGCGAGTCCTCATGCGGTCTCCAGCCATCCGGCGAGTAGATCCCTCGTCGCTTCGCTCTGTCGGGATGACAAGAATGCGGGCTGGCGTTGGCCTCTGGCGCCAGAGGCACCGGTGCTGAAACAGCGTGGGGCTCGCCGGTTTGTACCTTCCCAGCCGCTGAACGGAGTTCACCGTCGGCAGACACCCATTTTGAGATGCTCGTCTTTGTCCTGCAGTCCATGTCCGCGTCCTCTTTCGAGAGCACACCGACTTAGGGCTCCAGGTTTTCGATTCTCTTTTCTGGTGGCCCAAGGGGCCGCCTGGGTGATCTACACCCCGCCTGGAGCCCAGCCAACCACTGGACTCCATGCCCACAGATTTCTGCCCCGACACTGGGGCTCTCCGGGGAGGCCGAGGCGTCTCCCTGACGAGGCGCCGTGCGCGTCGCCTCCACCACGACGCGCGCTCTCTACGAGCACGTCACCGCAGGGACGCTGCTAGCAACCGCTGGCGCTCCTTCGGCTCCCACCATCCAGGTCTCACCGAGCACGTCGAACTCGACCCACCTCAGTTCGGCGGATACATCCGCGAGTTTGTACCTGCGGTCCGAGACGAACATCCGCTCTACGCGGACCTGAAGTTCTTGCTCGGCGAGGGCCTCCAGAGCATCGCCTACGATCACATCCGGGCGTTCACGAACCCGAGCTTCCCGCGCCGTCATCGGAAGCGTAAGGGACACGTACCGACTCAGCGGATCCAGTCACTCGATGACATCACGTGGGGCAAGCTCAAGCCTGCACTCCGGGCGCTCTTTGATGAGGAGATCCGCGACCGGTGGATAGGAGACAGCTACACCGAGTACCGGCGTTATCGCTTTCGCTATCCCGATCTCTACCGCCTTCAGGTTCGCCAGTTCTGGATCACCCACCGCGCCGTCCCGACCGACGCGGCGCGGCAGAATGAGAGCCTCGCGGAACGGTACTGGTTCAAGGCGCCTTACTACGAAGACCTCTACTACCTCGGTGGCGGCCGCTGGCGAGGCGACAGGGTCTATCAGCAACAAAAGGTGTTGCGCGCCAATCGTGTCGCGAGCGCCGATATCGAAGCGCAATTGGCTGACGTACCTGCCGATGTTCTACGGCACGTCCGAATCCGACCGTGAGCTTCTGGCGCCAGAGGCCCTCTCCACCCCAAAGGATTCCCCACGAAAGGCCCGCCCCGGCCTCTGGCGCACCGGACCTTGCGAATCTGCGCCCGCACCCACGCGTAGGCCGCTCGACTCCGACTCCACGCATGTCCAGCACGACGACCACCGTACAGGTCCCCGAGGTCACCATCCTCTTCGCCGGCGACTCCGGCGACGGGATGCAGCTCACCGGCAGCCAGTTCACGCTGGCCACGGCGCTCGCCCGCAACGACCTCGCGACCCTCCCCGACTTCCCCGCCGAGATCCGCGCCCCCGCAGGCACGCTCTACGGTGTGAGCGGCTTCCAGCTCCACTTCGGCAGTGGCGCCATCCACACGCCCGGCGACGAGGTGGACCTGCTCGTGGCCATGAACCCGGCGGCACTGCACGTCAACCTGCACCGCGTGCGCGAGGGCGGGGCGCTGCTCATCAACACGAGCAATTTCGAGGCGCGCGACCTGAAGCTGGCCGGGCTGGACGAGAACCCGCTCGAAAACGGCTCGCTGGACGGCTACCAACTCTTCGAGGTGGAGTTGACCAAGCTCACGCGAGAGGCTCTCGCGGACACCGGCCTCTCGCTCCAGGAGGTCGACCGCTGCAAGAACATGTTCGCGCTCGGTCTCGCGCTGTGGATGTACACGCGGCCCATCGACCCGGCGCGCGAGTGGGTACGGAAGAAGTTCGCCAAGGTCCCCGAGATCCGCGACGCCAACCTGACGGCGCTCGAAAAGGGCGTCCACTACGGCGACATCACCGAGGCCTTCGCCAACCGCTACGAGGTCGCGCCCGCCGAACTCGCGCCGGGCACCTACCGCGCGATCAAGGGCAACGACGCCTTGGCGCTCGGCCTCACCGCCGCGGGCCAGAAGAGCGGACTCGGCATCTTCTACGCCACCTATCCCATCACGCCCGCGAGCGAACTGCTCCACGCGCTCTCGCGCTACAAGGCCTCTGGCGTCAAGACGTTTCAGGCCGAGGACGAGATCGCAGCCGTTGGTGCTGCCATTGGCGCCGCGTTCGGCGGCAACCTGGGCGTGACCGCCACGAGCGGTCCCGGAATGGCGCTCAAAACCGAGTTCATGGGCCTCGCGACCATGACCGAACTGCCGCTCGTCATCATCGACGTGCAGCGCGCAGGTCCCAGCACCGGGATGCCGACCAAGACCGAGCAGAGCGACCTGATGATGGCCGTCTACGGCCGCAACGGCGAGGCGCCGACGCCCGTCCTGGCCGCCCGCACGCCGGGCGACTGCTTCGAGGTGGCCTACAACGCCTGCCGCGTGGCCGCGCGCTTTATGACGCCCGTCATCGTGCTCTCCGACGGCTACCTCGGCAACGGATCCGAGCCCTGGCGCATTCCCAGCGCCAGCGGCCTACCCGACTTCGACGTCGAGTTCGCCTCTGGCGAGACGGCGCCCAAAGACGAAAACGGTGCGCTGCTTCCTTACGCGCGCGACGAAACGACGCTCGCGCGTCCGTGGGCGCGTCCCGGCACGAAGGGCCTGGAGCACCGCATCGGCGGGCTGGAGAAAGACGCGCTAACGGGCGGCGTGAGCTACGACCCGGAGAACCACCAGCACATGACCGACACGCGCGCGGCCAAGCTGGACCGCATCGCGGCCGAGCTGCTGCCCGTCGAGGTCGAAGGCGACCAGGAGGGCGATGTGCTCGTTGTGGCTTGGGGCTCCACCTATGGCGCCGTCAAGGCGGGAGTCGAGCGCGCGCGCGAGCAGGGCGTAACGGCGGGCCACCTCCACCTGCGCTGGATCAACCCGATGCCGCCCGGCCTACCCGAGACGTTCGCGAAGTACCGCCGCGTTTTGGTGCCCGAGCTCAACCACGGCCAGCTGATCCGCCTCTTGCGCGAGCGCTACCTGCTCGATGCCGTTAGCCTCGCCAAGATCCAGGGCGTGCCATTTAGCGCCCGCGAGATCGGCGCGGCAGTGGTAGAACTCGCGACCGAAGACGCTACAACCTGACCTCTGGCGCCAGAGGCCGCCTCTTTCCTCTCCTAGTTGTCATCCCGAGCGGAGCCGAGGGATCTACTCACTGTCGAGTGTCGAGCCCGGTGCGACCTCAAGCCATCCGGCCAACAGATCCCTCGTCGCTTCGCTCTGTCGGGATGACGAGATGAGAGAATCCTTACCTGACCGCGCTACCTACCACGTGCGTCCCCCGCCAGAGGCCTCTGGCGACACCGACATGAGCGAGAACACTGACCGTCAGCCCGATTCCATCCAGCCCGGCGGCGATGCCCCCGAGCGCCGCGGCATGAAAGGCGCTCGTCCGGACACACCGCAGCCCGCTGGGAAGCGCAAGCCTGTCAAGGCGCCGCAGCTTCCGCGCTCCGGCGACAAGCCCGCGATGCCGCCGATCCTGTCGAACGCGCCAGAGGCCTCTGGCGACGACGCACCCGCCTCTGGCGCTGCGGAGGCCGCGGTCGGCCCAGCGGACGCAACTCGCCCGGAGCTCGGAACCCGGAATCCCTCGGCCGCCAGAGGCTCGACAATGCCACCAAAGCCGGTGCGGCCGCCTGCGAGACCGCCCGGCGCCAAGCGTCCTGGGCTTCCGCCCGGCGGTCGGCTCGTTCCCGGAGGCGACGGCGGCGGCGACCTGCCCGTCCTCACGCGGAAGGACTTCGTCAGTGGCGCTGACGTGCGCTGGTGCCCCGGCTGCGGCGACTACGCTGTGCTCGCAGCAGTTCAGCGCGCGCTGCCCGAGTTGGCCGAGAACAAGGAAAACGTCGTGTTCATCTCCGGCATCGGCTGCTCCAGCCGCTTCCCGTACTACATGGACACGTACGGCTTCCACACCATCCACGGCCGCGCGCCGACCGTGGCGACGGGCCTCAAGGCGACACGTCCCGAACTGGACGTGTGGGTCGTCACCGGCGACGGCGACGCGCTGAGCATCGGCGGCAACCACATCCTGCACCTCTTGCGGCGCAACCTGGACTGCCAGGTGCTGCTGTTCAACAACCAGATTTATGGCCTCACAAAGGGCCAGTACTCGCCCACGAGCGAGGTCGGCAAGGTGACCAAGTCCACGCCGTACGGCTCGCTGGACCACCCGGTCAACCCCGTCGCCTTCGCGCTCGGCGCCGACGCGTCGTTCGTCGCCCGCACGCTGGACCGCGATCCGAAGCACATGCAGACGGTCCTCAAGGCCGCGCACGGCCACACCGGGACGTCGCTTGTCGAGATCTACCAGAACTGCAACATCTTCAACGACGGCGCCTTTTTCGACTTCACCGAGAAGGCCAGCAAGCCCGAGCGCGCGCTCTTCGTGGAGGACGGCAAGCCGATGCTCTTCGCCTCTGGCGCCAGAGGCCTGCGGCTGGACGGCATCCACCTCAAGGTGGCCGACCTGGAAGCGGGCGAGTGGAGCACCGACGACTGCGTGGTGTACGACAGCCGGACAAGGCCCTCGCGCACGCTCGTCGCGCAGCAGACCTTCTGGGACATCGAGATGCCGCGGCCCTTCGGCGTGCTCTACCAGGAAGACCGCCCGACGTACGACGGCCTTCTCAACGCTCAAATCGAGGCGGTCGTGGAGCAACAGGGCGACGTGAGCTTGGACGACCTCTTGCGCGCAGGCCAGACGTGGACCATCGAGGAGGACCAGTAGCGAGTGGGCAGGTGCCAGTAGAGCGTTCGCCTCTGGCGCCAGAGGCTATCCCTGCGCCGTGATCTGCAAACCGTCGTAGCCCAGCCGGACGCCCTCGGGGAGTGCGGTATCCGCGTTGGCGTGGAGCACGTCGTGCGTCATGTGGACCAGCCACGTTTCGCGCGCGCCGATCCGCGCCGCTACCTCGGCGGCCTCCGCGAACGAGAGGTGCGTCGGGTGCGCGGTCGGGCGCAGGCCGTCTAGCACCAGCACATCGACGTCCTCCAGCAGCGCGAAGCTGGACTCGGGCACGCGGCTCACGTCGGTCAGGTACGCCAGAGGCCCGATGCGCCAGCCCAGGATGGGCAGGCCGCCGTGGAAGAGCGGGACGGGGACCACGTCTACCGTCGCCTCAGGCGTAGTCCGGCTCGCCAGCGTCGTGGCGCCCGCCTCTGGCGCCAGAGGCTGGAGTTCGAGCTTGGAGACGCCAGGGTAGGTGCCATCGCGGAAGATGTAGCCAAACATCTGCGCGAGCGCGTCGGCTGTGCGCCGCGTCGCGAGGACGGGGATGGGCGTGCGGTCGCGGAAAAAGAACGGCCGCAGGTCGTCCAGCCCCACGACGTGGTCGAAGTGCTCGTGCGTCACCAGCAACGCGTCGACGGCGCCGATGCCGTTGGCGAGCGCCTGCTGCCGGAAGTCTGGCCCGGCGTCGATCTGGAGATGCACCGGGCCGCTGGCGGTGCGCGCGACGACGTGCGCGGAAGTCCTGAGCCGCGTGTCGCGTGGATCGTCCGACGTGCACACCGCGCAGCCGCACCCGATGATGGGCACGCCGACCGACGTGCCGGTCCCGAGCAGGGTGATCTCGACCTTCACGCCTGTTCGCCTCTGGCGCCAGAGGCCTCGTCCGAGTCGACGGAGGCTCCCGCGAGGGCGTCCACACCCGCGTCGAGTTCGCTCCACGCGTCGTCCACGGCGGCGCGGACGGCGGGGCGCAGGTAGAGGCCCTCGTGGGGAAGCTCGCGCAGCGATTCGGCGAGCACGACCAGTTGCGCCTCTGGCGGGTGGAGCTTGTTGAGCACCACCACCTCGCGCCCGGCGACGGTGCAGAGGCCGCCGCGAAATGTGCCGCGCTCACGCCGCACGCGCACGTCGAGCGTGCGCAAGGCGGCTTCGAGTTCGCGGAGGGCGGCGGCGGGCTTCACAGGGCGGGGAGGCAGAGACAGGCAGACGAGCCGAGGCGCGCCTGTGATCCGCGCGCGAGCTCAAACAAAACGGTCGGCCTCTGGCGCCAGAGGCCGACCGCAGTCGTCTACCGAGTGCCGAGGCTACGCCTCGTCTAGCGGGTACTTGGAGCGCAGCGGGCGCCCGGACTTCTCGTCCACGACCTCGAAGGAGAGCGGGTCCACCTTCGGATCGTCCACGACCTGGAACGGCACGCCGCGCAGGCGGAAGCGAAGCCGCGTGAGTGGGCTCGGGAAGCCGCGCCGCATGTACGAGCCCATGAGCGGGTGAATGCTCACCACAATGGGCTTGCGGGCAAACTTCTCGTCCACGCTGTCGCGGTAGTTGGTGAGCCAATCGCGCACGCGCTCGGCGAGTTGTGCCGGGCTCACGTCGCCCGACGGCGTGCTCTCGGCACGGCGCGAGGGGCGGCGCGAGCGGCCTCCGCCAGAGGCCTGGCGCTCGGTGCTCTTGTCCTGACGGCCTGGGCCGCGTCGGGTGTCCTCGCGCGGTGCCTCCTGCACCTCTGGCGCGGGCTCCGGGTGGTCGCGCTCGGGCTGCACGATCTCGGTCGCGCCCGCGGCCTCCATCGCGTCCATGCCGTCGGTGTCGTCCTGGGCGGTGATGCTCGGGCGGAGCCTCTGGCGCGTGATCTGCATCACGCCGAAGTCGCTCATGCCGATCACCTTGGTCACGGCGCGGTCTTTGGCGAACTCCTTTTTGATGGCCTCGGTCACCTTGCGGCGGTCGCGGTCGTGGCGGAGGTCGATAAAGTCGACGCAGATGATGCCGCCGAGGTCGCGCAGCCGAAGCTGGCGGCCGATCTCGCGGGCGGATTCCAAGTTGACGGCCAACAGGTTTTCCTCGGCGCGGCGCTTGCCACGCCCGGCGCGGCCCGAGTTTACGTCCACGACGTGCATCGCCTCGGTGTGCTCAATGATGAGATACCCGCCGCCTTTCATGTTGACGCGCTCCGAGAAGGCCTCTTCGACCTGCTTCTCGATGCCGACCGCTTTGAAGACGGGCTGGTTGGAGCGGTGCATCTGCACCTTGTCGACCATGTCGGGCGAGACCGCCTTGACGTAGTTCTGCAGCTTGCGGTGCAGGTGCGGATCGTCGACGAGGATGCGGTCAAAGTCCTCCGAGAACAGGTCGCGGATGATGGACGAAACCATGTCTACGTCCTCGTGGAGGAGGATCGGCGGGGTGGCGTTTCCGCCGTCCAGCTTCGCCTCGATCTTGTTCCACTTGGCGATCAGCAGGCGCAGGTCCTGGTCGAGCGCCTTCGCGTCCTGCCCACCCGCGACGGTGCGCACGATCACGCCGCAGTTGGCGGGCTTGAGGCTGGACGCCAGCGCACGCAGGCGACGGCGCTCCTTGGAGCTCTCGATCTTCTTAGACACCGCCACGTAGTCCGCCGCGGGCACGAGGACCAGGAAGCGGCCCGCGAGCGAGATGTCGGTCGAGACCCGGCTGCCCTTCGCGGAGATGGGCTCTTTGGTGATTTTGACGAGCACGCGGCTACCGCGGCTGAGCAGGTCCTCGGCTTTGCCGTTCCACGTGCTGGCCTTCTGGCCACCACCGTTTCGGCTGTTGCCGCTGCGTCCGCCTCGGCCGTTGTTGCGACCGCGGTCGCGGGTTTCTTCGGCGCGCCCGCCGTCGTCGCTGCGGCGCTCAGAGGAGCGTCCGCGTCCACCGCGGCTGCGCGAAGAGTCCTCGCGCGAAGAGTCCTCGCGTGGGGCGTCCCCGCGTGGGGCGTCACGGCTCGGCGAGTCGTCGCCAGAGGCGTCCGGTGCGTCGGCGCGGGTTTCCGTCGTCTTAAAGCGACCGCTGCTGTCGCGGCGGGAGCCTCTGGCGTCGTCACGGTCGTCGTCCTTGGAAGAGCGGCGGCGCGAATCGCTGCCGTTGGAGCTGTCGTCGTCGCTCGTGGAGCGGGAGCGACGGCGCGAGCGAGGCTCGTCCGTGGAGTTGGTCTCGTCCGAGCTCTCGGAGCGCGAGCGGCGGCCGCGGCTTTCCGTTGCGTCGCCAGAGGCGTCCGAGTCGTCACTGCGCGAGCGGCGGCGCGAGCGGCTCGAGTCCTCGCCAGAGGCCTCGTCGTCCGTGGCGCTGCGGCGCGAGCCTCTGGCGTCGTCGTCGTCGGAGCGTTGCGGCGTGGGCGCGGGGCGGCGCGGGCGGCTGGGCGTCGAAAGGTCGATGGTGTGCTTGGCGGCGTGGGACACCACGGCCTTCTTCACCTCGGGCGTCTCCGCGACGGGCGTCTCCGCGACGGGCGCGTCGGCCTCTGGCGTCTCGTCTTTCTTCGAGCGCGAGCGGCTGCGCGTGGGCGTGTCCTTCTTCGTGGCCTTGGGCTCGTCGCCAGAGGCGTCGTCCTTCTTTTTGCGCGTGCGCGTGCGCTTCGGCTTGTTGGCCGTGGGCTCGCTGTCCTCGTTGGCCTCGCGCTTTTCGTGGTCCGACTTTTCCTGCTTGGGCGTGCGCGTGCGGCCCGTCGGCGCGTCGGCTTCGCTGCTGTCCGTGTCGTCGGTCTTCTTCTTGGAGCGGCTGCGCGTGCGCTTGGGCTTCTCGTCGGCCTCGGGAGTTTGGGCTGCGTCGTCGCCAGAGGCCTCCTCGGAGGTCTCCTTCTTTTTGCGAGAGCGCGTGCGCTTCGGTTTGGGTGTCGCCTCTGCCGCATCAGCTTCTGGCGCATCGCCCTCGGCGGACTCGGGTGCGTCCTCGACCTTCTTCTTGCGCGAGCGGGTGCGCTTCGGCTTCTCGTCGGCCTCTGGCGTCTCGTCCTTCTTTGTACGGGAGCGCGTGCGCTTCGGCTTCTCGCCCGTGTCGGGCGCGTCCGTGGTTTCCGGCGTGTCGCCAGAGGCCTCCTCCGTTTTCTTCTTGGCGCGGCTGCGCGTGCGCTTGGGCTTCTCCGCCTCTGGCGCAGCATCGGCGGCTTTGCTCTCGCCAGAGGCGGCCTCTGGCTTAGCGGTGACCTCAGCTTTGGCGGCGGGCGTGGGGCGGACCGAGCCGGACTTGGCCGTCAGGTCGATGACGTGCGGCAGGCGGCGCTCCTCCTGCTCCTCCTCTTCCTCGGAGCGGTGCGTGTTGCGGCCTCCGCGGCGGCCGCGGCCTCCGCGGCGACGGCGGCGGCTGCGCGAGCGGCCCGTGCGAGCGGTGTTGGACTCGTCGGCAGCGTCTTCCACCTCTAGCGTTTCGTCCACGTCGGGCTCGTCGTCGTCGTCGGCGACGCGCTTTTGCGGGGCCTTGGCGAGGATGGGTGCCTCCAGTCCGGGCACGTGTTCGCCCGCCATCGCGATGAGTTGCGGGGCGTTCTCGGTCAGGTCCGAGAAGTGCAGGAACGCGTCCTGCTTTTGGCCGATGTCGACGAACGCAGCGTGGATCTGGCCCATCACCTTGGCGACTTTGCCCAGGTAGATGTTGCCCAGCGTGCGGACGTTATCGGGGTGTTCGACGTAAAGCTCGGCCAACTGGCCGTCCTCGACGATCGCGATGCGAGCTCGGTCTTTGCTCGCGTTGATGATGATCTCCTTCTTCATGGAGGGATAGGTGACGCTGTCGGCGCACGCGGACGGGCACGCCGCCCTCCCCGCGCGAGCGGGGAAAGGCGGAGTGCGAGGCCTCTGGCGCGAGCAGGATGCTCGCTGAGGCGGCCGTCGGGGCCGAGAACGCAGTGGAAGGCCTGGTGCGGACGGCGCGGCGCACAGTTGCGGCGCGCGCGGTCCAGCCGGTCAGCGCGCTCAGGAGGAGCGCGCCGATGAACAGGCCGAAGTCGGGGGAAAGGGGGGAGCGCATAGAAAACGGGCCGCCACGTCCCAGGGGACGGCTCCGGGAGGAGCGGGCGGCGCCAGAGGCGTCCTGCAAGTCGGTGGGGGAATCGCGCAGCGCAACAACAGAAAACACAAGCGTGCACGGATTCCGATGTGCCGAAGCTACGGGGCGCCGCCGCCAGAGGCGCTCGTGATCCGCGATGCGGCCCGTATCTGCGCCGTCTTCCCCATCTCGCCCGCGTCTTGGCGCGAACCTCGCCCCGCGGACTCCGTTGGATTCCCAGGCGCCTGCACCGGGCGCGCACTTCTATTTGTATCTGCGGCCCCGCCTAGACGGGATTGAGAGGGCCGCCCGCCTCCTTTCCCCACGATGGCCCAGACTCCCACCCAGACCCCTTCCGGAAGCGCTCCCGAGAAGCCCAAGCAGGCTGCAGGCCTCGCGGGCGTCGTCGCGCTCGACTCCGGCATCTCGTTTATCGACGGCGCCGAGGGCATGTTGCTCTACCGCGGCTACGAGATCAGCGACCTCGCTGAGAACACGGACTTCGAGGAGGTCGCGTATATGCTGTGGAACGGCGACCTGCCGAATCAGAGCCAGCTCGACGATCTCAAGCGGCAGCTCTGCGACGAGCGCGCGATCCACCCTGACCTGCTGGACCACCTGCGGCACCACACGCCCAAGGACACCAACCCGATGGCCGCGCTCCGCACCGCCGTCTCGATGCTGGCGCACTACGATGAGGAAGCGGACGACATGAGCCGCGAGGCCAATGTCCGCAAGGCCATCCGCCTCACGGCCAAGATGCCCACCATCCTCGCCGCGTTCGACCGCATCCGCAAGGGCAAAGAGCCCATCGCGCCTCAGTGTGAGGGCTCTGCCGCGGCCGACTTCCTCTACATGCTCACCGGCGAGCAGCCCGGCCCCAGCGCGGAGAAGATCATGGACGCCGCGCTCGTGCTCCACGCCGAGCACGGCCTCAACGCGTCCACGTTCGCCTGCCGCGTGATCGGCGCGACGCTGAGCGACATGTACTCTGCCATCACCGGCGCCATCGGCGCCTTGAAAGGCCCGCTCCACGGCGGCGCCAACATCAAGGTGATGGAGATGCTGCTCGACATCGACCAGAAGGGCGCCACGCCCACCGAGTACATCGACGACATGCTTTCTCGCAAGGAGAAGGTCATGGGCATCGGCCACCGCGTGTACACCGCGCTCGACCCGCGCGCGACGATCCTCCACGGCATGCTCGAAGACCTCTCCGACGAGAAGGGCGAGCGCAAGTGGATGGAGATGAGCGACACCATCCGCCAGCACATCCTCGACGCCAAGGGCCTCAACGCCAACGTGGACTTCTACTCCGCGAGCGTCTACTACCTGCTCGGCATCGAGACCGACCTGTACACGCCCATCTTCGCGCTCAGCCGCATCACCGGCTGGACGGCGCACCTCTTGGAGCAGTGGGAGGACAACCGCCTCATCCGCCCCCGCGCGGGCTACGACGGACCCAAGGGCCTGACGGTGTACGCCTCTGGCGGAGCGGTAGCGGTTCGGTTTTTGGCGAGCTGCGGTCTCAGCGCCAGAGGCCACGCGATTCAGCGCTTTCGGGGCGCGGGGCTTCGGCTTCGCGCCCCGTTTTATTGAGCCTCTGGCGCTACCTCGCGACGGTCATTTGCGCTGTGACAACGCGCTTCCGACCTCCGCGCGCACGACGTACACGCCTGCGGCCCAACCCGCCGTGCTCACGTCCCAAGTGTGCGTCGGCGCGCGCGCCAGAGGCTACGGCGTGCACCTCGCGGCCTCTGGCGTCGAAGACGCGCAGACGCGCGGCTTCTGGCGATGCAAGGCTCTAGCGCGATTCGCGCCGCGCCAGAGGCGGGGTTGGGCGTGATCGCGCAGGCGTCGCGCCAGAGGCCTCTGGCGACGCCTCGCGCGGCCACGTACACCGGCTGCCGCCGTCCGCCACACGCCCACGTCAGACCCCGCGTACAGCCGACCGCCGCGGGCCCACCTCCAGCGCGTGCACGTACCACCCGCCGTAGCCCTCCCCGCAGGCGCCCACGTCTCCCCGCCGTCTGCGGAGCGCGCGATGGCGCCGACCTGCGCCGCGACCCCGACTGCGACGGGGACACCCCTGCCCACAGCACGCCGTCCGGCGTGGACGCGACGCGGACCTGATTCGCGTTTGGGAGCCCGAGCGCCGACGGGCTAAACCGGTGGACCCGCTCCCACGAGCCGCCTCCGTCGACGGAGCGGTACACCGTGGCCGAGGAGTCCCGCCCGAACGCGAGGTCGTCGATCCCCGCGTACGCCACGCCGCCGTAGGGGTGCGCCGGGTCCGCCACGAACGTGAAGGAGTTTCCGACGAGCGCCCTGCGAGCGGTAGGCGCCAGTCCGCCGGCGTCCACGTCTCCCCGCCGTCGTCGGAGTACGTCACACCGTTGTAGACCGCCACGAGGAGGCGGCCCTCGGGGAGCGAGGCCGAGGGCGGCACCTCGCCGAAGCGCACGGCCGCGCCGCCGGTGCCTCCCCCTCGGCGCCACGTGCCCGATGCCCCGTCAGCGTCGGAGTACGCTGCGCCGCCGTAGGCTTGGAGAGATGCGCCCCTCTCCCGCGCTGTTTTGGAGCGTGGGGAGCGAGCTCTGAAGCAGTGGCGCGCCGTAGTGTCCGACAAAGCAGTCCCACTCTCGGGTAGCGAGCGCGGTCTCGGGTAGCCGCCACGTGTTGAAGATGTTCCCAACGAGAAGCGTTCGGTCGTCCGTAAGGACAGACTCCCTGTCGCGTCAGCATGTGAGGGCGCAGCCGGTGCAGAGCCTGCTGCCAGTCGCCCCAATCGGATCTCGTCCCAGGCGCGTAGCGCATGGGGCCATAGTCTGAGGCCTACACAATGTCGGTGTCTCGGTCACCATAGAACGCGAATGCCGAATGCCTCGAGTACTCCGACCGGTTCGGGATGAGCGGAAGCTGCTCCCACGT
Source organism: Rubricoccaceae bacterium (assembly GCA_963708165.1). Taxonomy (GTDB): domain Bacteria; phylum Bacteroidota; class Rhodothermia; order Rhodothermales; family Rubricoccaceae; genus Rubricoccus. Next base: position 1,452,925 of record OY970187.1, read on the forward strand.
CTACGGTCTGCGCGGCGAGGGGAGAGCTGCAGAGCGCGCTCCGTGAGAGCCGCGAAGGTCCGAAGGGCTCTTCGCGTCATCGGACGACCGTGAACGGCTCCCGCATCATAGGAACATCTGGCGAGAACTCGATAGCGTATGAGGTTCATGCTGAGTGTGTCGTAAAGGAGGGGCGCCAGACTGCCGCAGGTGTGCAGAGTAGGGACCTCAGCTATCCCTGGCAACCCGGTGCCCCTGAGCGCCCGCGCCATCCCGCTCCTGCCCACAAGCGCCAGAGGCCTCTGGCGCACGTCGCGCGGCGCCGTCGTACCTTCGCGAGGCTCGTCCGGCGGCACATCCCGCCGAACTTTCACTCCAGAGTGAAACCTGGCGCACCGGCCTGGGTTGCTCTATTCCGCCGGTTACTCCCCCCTTTTCGGTATGGCTACCGCCGTTCAAGACGCTCCGGGCACGCTCGCCTACACGCCCCGCCCTGTCCAGAGCTACAAGATGCGGGTCGGCATGTTTGCCTGGATCCTGCACCGCCTCACCGGGCTCGCGCTCGTGGGCTACCTGATGGTTCACATCTGGGGCCTCAAGGCGATCACCAACCCCGAGGCGTACAACGCGCTCATCGCGAGCTACCACGCGCCCATCTTCAAAGTGGGCGAGTTCCTGCTCCTGGGCGCCGTGATCTACCACGCGCTCAACGGGATGCGGATCGTGCTCATCGACTTTATGGGCTGGAGCCCGAACCAGCAGAAGCTCTTCTGGTCGCTCGGCGCCATTGCCGCCGTCCTCTTCGCCGTCGGTGGGTACCCCTCCATCGCCGCCCTCGTGGACCACTTCACCACCGGCTGATATGGCAACCGCCAAATACGGCGCCACCGCGCGCTCCAGTGCCTTCCAGTGGTTTCTCCACCGGATCACCGGCACCTTTCTCGTCTTCCTGCTCATCACCCACTTCTGGGTGCAGCACTACGACCGCACGACGGCCAGCATCTCGCACTCGGTCGTCACGGCCGAGGAGGCCGAGGCCGGCATCGGCCCGCTCTACACCGACGAAGCCGCCGAGGCGGTCCGCGCGTTCAAGGAGCGCGAGGGCACGCTCACGCCAGAGGCTCCCCGCACGGTTCCGGCTCAGGACGAGCGCTTTGGCCAGATCGAGGGCGACGCCCTAGGCCCGACGCACCCACCCGGCGAGAACGCGTCGGTCACGTCCTACGACGTGCTGATGCTGCGCCTGGCCGACCCGGTCTACGCGGGGCTCTGGAAGGCGTTCAACCTCCTCTTCCTCGCCTTCGCGCTGCATCACGGCTTCTACGGCCTCAATAACGTCATCACCGACTACGTTCGGAACGACATGATGCGCGTCGGGCTCGCCGCCCTCTCGTGGACGGTTGCGCTCGTGCTCTTCCTGATCGGCGCCTACTCGGTGATCGTGGCCGGCCTCTAACGCCAGAGGCGGCCTCTGGCGCAGGCGCGCCACCACTCTCGCCTCTGGCGACACCCCCAACACCATGACATTCTCCCACGACATCGTGATCGTCGGCGCTGGCGGCGCTGGCCTGATGGCCGCGCTCTACGCCGCCGAAGGCGGAGCCGACGTTGCCGTCGTCTCCAAGCTCCACCCGCTCCGCTCGCACACGGGCGCTGCGCAGGGCGGCATCGGCGCCGCGCTGGGCAACGAGGAGGAGGACAACTGGCTGTGGCACGCCTTCGACACGACGAAGGGCTCGGACTACCTGGGCGACCAGGACGCCATCGAGCAGATGTGCCAGGACGCGCCGCGCACCATCATCGAGTTGGAGCACTACGGCGTGCCGTTCTCGCGCACCAAGGCGGGCAAGATTGCGCAGCGCCGCTTCGGCGGGCACACGCGCAACTTCGGCGAGGCGCCGGTCCGCCGCGCCTGCTACGCCGCCGACCGCACGGGTCACATGATCCTGCACACGCTCTACGAGCAGTGCGTCAAGAAAAACGTCAACTTCTACGACGAGTACCAGGTGCTCGACCTCATCCGCCAGGATGACGGGCCTGTAGCAGGATGCGTGGCCTATGAGATCCTGACGGGCGAGGTCCACACCTTCCACGCCAAGATTACCTGCTTCGCCACGGGCGGCTACGGCCGCGCGTTCAAGACGACGAGCAACGCCCACGCCGGAACCGGCGACGGCTTCGCGATTGCCCTCCGTGCAGGGCTTCCGCTGGAGGACATGGAGTTTATCCAGTTCCACCCGACGGGCCTGTACCGCCTAGGCATCCTCATTACGGAGGGCGCCAGAGGCGAGGGCGGCATCCTGCGCAACTCGGATGGCGAGCGCTTTATGGAGCGCTATGCGCCGACGGTCAAGGACCTGGCCCCGCGCGACATGGTGAGCCAGTGCATCTACAAAGAGATCCGCGAGGGCCGCGGCGTCAACGGCCGCGACCACGTCGTGCTCGACATGACGCACGTCGGCAAGGACGTGCTGGAGCACAAGCTGCCCGAGATCAGCACCTTTAGCCGCGTCTACCTCGGCATCGACCCCGTCAAGCAGCCCATCCCGGTCGCACCGACGTGCCACTACGCGATGGGCGGCATCCCGACCAACATCGACGGGCAGGTGATGGCCTCTGGCGACCGCTCGGATACCGTCGAGGGCATGTACGCCTGTGGCGAATGCGCCTGCGTGAGCGTCCACGGCGCCAACCGCCTGGGCACCAACTCACTGCTGGACCTCGTCGTCTTCGGACGCCGGACGGGCATCGCGATGGCCAAGGCCATCAAGCAGGGTCAGGAGTTCAACCCGATGACCGACGCGCCAGAGGCCACGACGCGCGAGATGCTCGACGGCATTCTCTCGCGCACCGATGGCGAGCGCGCCGTCTCCATTCGCACGGATCTGCAGGAGACCATGATGAAGAACGTCTCGGTTTACCGCACCGACGAGACGCTCGGCGAGGCCATGGACGACTTGCAAACCCTTCGCGACCGCGCCGCTGGCGTCACCTGCGACGACAAGGGCAAGCGCTTCAACACCGACCTCATGGACGCCGTCGAGATCCAGTTCATGGTCGACTACGCCGAGGCCATCACGGCGAGTGCGCGCAACCGCACCGAAAGCCGCGGCGCCCACCTCCGCGAGGACTACGCCGACCGCGACGACTCCCAGTGGCTCAAGCACTCCATGTTCTGGAGCGACCAGAAGGGCGGCACCGAGATGGGCTACAAAGACGTCGTCATCACCCAGTTCCAGCCCAAAGAGCGGAAGTACTAGCCCAGGGAATTGAAGCTGGCAACCAGGGACTGGCAGAAAATGCCCCCTGATCGCTTGAACTCTTTCCCTAGTCCCCACCCAAAATGGAAATCACAGCTGCTGCTCCTACCGCTGCACAGAAAGCCGCTAAGGCGGAGAAGACCCATCAGCCGCCAGAGGCCGCGATGACGCTCACCGTCAAGGTGAAGCGTTTCGATCCTGAAAAAGACGCCCGCCCGCGCTGGCAGGAGTTCCAGGTCCCAGCGGACCCAATGGACCGTGCTCTGGATTTGCTCCACTACATCAAGTGGCACCTGGACGGTTCGCTGTCCTTCCGGAAGAGCTGCGCGCATGGCATCTGCGGCTCGGACGCGATGAAGATCAACGGCGAGAACGCTCTCGCCTGCTCGATCCTCGTCCAGGATATGGGCCTGAAGGACGGCGACACCATCACCTTTGAGGCGCTGCCCGCAGCACCGATCGTGAAAGACTTGGTCATTGACCAGAGCCGCTTTTTCGACAAGTACCGCGCGGTCATGCCGTGGCTCATCCACGACGGTCCGACGCCGGAAAAGGAGCGCGTGCAAAGCCCCGAGCAGCACGCCGTCATCGAGGACGCGACCAAGTGCATCATGTGTGGCGCGTGCACGCACTCGTGTCCGAGCACCTGGGCCGACCCGGACTACCTAGGCCCTGCGGCGATGCTCAAGGCGTACCGCTACGTCTTCGACTCCCGCGATACGGAGTCAGAGGAGCGCCTCAAGGTGGTGGACTCCAAGGACGGTCTCTGGAAGTGCTACACCATCTTCAACTGCGTGCAGGCGTGCCCCAAGGGCATCGACATCACGCGGTGGCTCTCGGCGCTCAAGCGCAAGTCCGTCACGACGCGCTACTAGCCTCTGGCGGTTTCGCCTCTGGCGCCAGAGGCTTTGGTCTCTCGCGTTTTGCGCCCGGTCTCTCGCCAGAGGCCGGGCGTTTGTGTTGGGCTCTGGTGCCGCAGGTTGGCCTAGGCTGTCGCCAGAGGCTGGGCGTCTGACCGGAGCAGCGACATCATGTGGCTGCGATAGCTCCAGACGAGGAACGCCGTGAGTGCCGCGAAGACATAGCCCGGCGCGCCGCCGCCGATGTCGAACACAACATGGTACAGCACGATGCCCACCATGACGGGCACCAGCATGATCAGCGCCAGAGGCACGAAACGGCCCGCGAGCAGCAGCGCGCCCGTCAGGATCTCGACCACTTTGACGAGCGGCATCACGCCACCATCTGCGAGAGCGCCCAGAAACGCGCCTCCTGCCTCTGGCGGTGCAGGTTGCGGGATAAAGCCGAGAAAGCCGTTGAGGCCGAAGATGAGCAGCGCGGCGCCGAGGAGGTAGCGCGCGACGGTGATGGCCGTTTTCATAGGAGGAGCGGGTTGTGGAGAATTTTGTCGTCGCAACAAGTGTACGCATAGATTCCCGCGCCAGAGGCCTCTGGCGGCGCGGCGCACCACATCTCATGGCGAGGTTTTGCAGCGTCCGTGGCAACAATCCCGCGGCGCGTGCATTGACACACCAGCACCGGCCCCGCCGGTGACTCTAACAACAGGGTCCTCCCTGCTTGCCAGCCCGCCCGCGACTTTGGTTGCGGGCGGGTCTGTTTTGAGCCTCTGGCGCCAGAGGCCTGTTGTGGTAGAGAGCAGAAGGCGAAGGCCTCGGTATGTTGACCGACTCATTGCGCCCTGCTCCTGTGCGTCTTCTCACGTCCCTCGGTCTCGCCGTTCTCATCGCCTCTGGCGCCGCCGCGCAAACGCCCGGCTCGTGCTCACTCGGGAGAGCCGAGGGAGACCTGAACATCTCCGATGTGTTCGCTCGGGTGTTCAACACGGGGAGTCTGTTTTTTGGCAACACGACGACCAATGGTGACGGCTACCTCGTCCCCAAAGCCAGCGCGAACTCGCCTCTCTATGCGGCGGGGATCTGGGTAGGCGGCAAGGTGGGCGGCGAGGTTCGTGTAGCGGCAGCGCGGTACACCAACTTCACCTTCTGGCCGGGTCCGCTCGATGACGGTGCAGCCCTTCCAGACCCTTCGGACTGCTCAGACTTCGATCGGATCTACGTCGTCAACCGGTTCGACCTCAACAACTACGAGTCTGGACAGGGAGCGAGCGACGATCTTGCGCAATGGCCGGTCGGGCTGGGCGCACCTGCCGTGGACGCCAGCGGCGAGCCTCTGGCGGTGACCTCGCGAGATCAGACGCTCGACTTGGACGCCGGTGAGCGCCCAGCGCTTCTCGGAGACGAAACCGCGTTCTGGGTGATGAACGACGTAGGAGGTCCCCACACCGCAATTGAATCGTCGCCGCTCGGTATCGAAGTGCGTGTCTCTGCTTTTTCGGTATCGAGGGTCGAGGGCGGGCTGCGGTACGCCACCTTTTACCGCTACGAGGTCATCAACCGGAGCAGCAACATCATCGAGGACATGCGCGTCGGCTTCTTCGCCGACCCCGACCTTGGCGGTGCGAGCGACGACTACGTGGGTACGGATCCCGGCCGTGGGATGATGTTCGTATACAACAACGACGAGTCAGATGTGGCCTACGGCAACGCTCCGCCCGCTCTCGGGCTCGACCTGTTGAGCGGAGCGACATCAGCAGGCAGCTTCGGGAGCATCGGTGCAGGGGCATCAGACCCCACAACCGCTACCCAGTACTACAATTACCTGGGCGGCACATGGGCAGACGGGACCCCGGTTCGCGAGAATGGCAACGGCTACAACCAGCCGGACACCTTTCCCGTAACACAGTGGTCCTTTCCAGCAGATCCCGTTGCAGGAGCGTACTGGAGCGAGGAGAACGTAGACGGCCAAGGGACGAGAAGCGCCTCCGGGGACCGCCGCGGCTACATCGCCACGCACATTTCAAGCCTCGCCTCTGGCGAATCTGCAACCATCGACTTGGCGATTCTCTTCGCGCAAGGGACGGATCGACTGGACAGTGTTACTCGGCTCCGGGGCGTCAGCGATCAGTTGCAGGCGACGTACGAGGCAGGCGATCTGTTTGTAGACGGGCGGCAGATCGTCGTCTCCGAGGAGGCAGCTCCAGAGGCCTCTGGAGCGTTCGCGCTGCGCATTGGACCCAACCCCTCGCGCGGTGCGGCGACAGTGCGACTGTCTCTGGACTCGCCAGAAGCGATCCGCGTGCGCGTGCTGGACGCGCTCGGCCGCGACGTCGGACTTCTCGCCAGAGGCCCCCTCGCCTCTGGCAACCACGTGTGGACGCTCCCGACGAACCTGCCATCAGGCGTGTACACCGTGGAGGCGCTTTCCGGCCGGCACCGCGCGACCGCGCGCTGGACCGTCGTGCGCTAGAGCGCGAGCCTCTGGCGCAGGAGGCTTCTGGCGCAGGAGGCTAGATCCTCGCGCGTGTGAGCGGCGTCTGAGACGTTCCTTTCGCTGCCGCTCGTGACCCGCCTGCTCGCCTTCGACCTCGACGGCACCCTCATCCGCTCCGAAGAACTCAAGGCGCAGTCGTACGCGTGGGCGGCGGCGCAGCTCCGGCCCGGCATCGACCGCGACGAGGTGGAGGCCGCCTACGGGCACCTCGTAGGCTTCTCCCGCGAGCAGATCTCGCGCTCGCTCGTGGACACGTTCGCGCTCGCGCCAGAGGCCATAGACCATGCCTCTGGCGCAGAGCCGTGGCAGACCTATGTCGGCATCCGGCTGCAGCGCTACCGCGCGATGCTGGCCGATGGGAATCTGGTGCGCGCCAACACCTGGCCGCACGCAGCGGCGCTGCTGCACCGAGCGCGAGATCTGGCCGAGCGCGTCGCGCTGGTCACCACGAGCGAGTGCTGGGCCGCGACGGCGGTGCTGGACGCGCTGGACTGGCACTCCTACTTCGATGTGGTCGTGACGGCGGACGACGTGCCCAACGTCAAGCCAGACCCGGCGGGCTACCGCCTCGCGCTGGCGAAACTCGGCGCGCATCCCGAGCACGCGCTCACCATCGAAGACTCACCCTCGGGACTTCGCGCGGCGCTCGCGGCAGGCATCCGGCCTCTGGCGGTGCCGACGGGCTACACGCGCGACCGTGTAGGCGCGATGGTGGAGGCGGGAGAATTGGAGCACGCGCACGTCCTCGCGCCAGAGGCGCTGATGGCGGCGGCGCGCCAGAGGCTTTCCGAGATGGTACCTCTGGCGGTGTAGCGCCTCGCCAGAGGCTACTGGCTCGCGAGCGCGCGGGCCTCGTCCGAGCGCCCGGCTTTGTGGAGCGCTTCGATGGTGGCCTGCCGTAGCGGCTCGTCGCGGACGGTGGTGCGAAGGCGGGCGAGCCAGCGGTCGGCGAGGGCGCCGAGTGAGCCGCGGGCGCGGTGAGCGCGGATGAGATGGTGGTAAGCGGCGGGTCCGTCCAGCGCGGCGGCGCGCTCCCACGCGAGCGCCGCGGCATCCCACTCCCCTTGCGCTTCGTAAAACCGCCCGGCCTCGGCGTGGACCACGAAGGCCTCTGGCGCGAGCCGTGCGGCGCGGGCGATAGCCTGGCGGGCGGAAGCGGTCTGGCCGAGAGCTGCGAGCGCGAGGCCTCGGAAGATCCCGAGCCGAGGCGTATCTGGGTACTCAGCGACGAGCGTGTCCAGAGCATCGAGTGCGCCTCTGGCGTCGAGGTCGACCGCGAGGACAAGTGCGTCATCGGCGATGCGCGAGGCGGTGAGGGCGTCGAGGCCTGGGCGTTCGAGTGCGGGCGCGGCGTCGGCCTGCAGGCCAGACTCGGCGAGCGTGGCCTGGGCCTCGGCGCGGCCTCTCGCGGCGATGTCCAGCGCGAGCCGCGCGGAGCGGAGCGCCTGATCCGGGTTCTGGTACCACTGCGCGAGGTGAAAGAGCACCTCGGGGTTGTCGCCCGAGGCGAGGTCTCGCATGGGCGTGCGCGCCTGGGGGAGCGGCAGCGAGAGTGCGTAGGCTTCGCGAGCCTCTGGCGAGGGGGCACGCTCGCGCCAGAGGCTCGCGATTCGGACACGGGCATCGAAGTCACCTGCGAGGTCGGCAGCGCGGACGGCAGCGCGGGCGTCCACAGCATCGCCAGAGGCGTGGAAGGCGGCTTCGTAGAGCCGGGCCGCGTCGGCGGTGCGGCCCAGCAAGGCGTGGCCTCTGGCGGCGCGGCGAAGCGCCCAGCCAGAATCGCCACCCATCGCGCGGAGTGTGTCGAGAACCGCTTCGGCAGCGACCGGCTCTGCGCTCTGCACGAGCGCATCGGCCAGACGCGAGACGACCGACGTGTCCTCTGGCGCGATCTGCCGCCACGCCTCCAACACGCCGACCGCTGCGGGCGCGAACCCGGCCTGCTCGTAGACGCTCGCCACGCCGTCGTAGGCCGCCGCATCCGAGACAAAGCGTTCCAGGACGGCAGAAAAGGTCTCGGCCGCTCGGTCCGCTTCGCCAGAGGCCAGTTGGGCGCGGCCTGCGAGTAGCGCGACGTTCAGCTCCCCTGGCGCGGCCTCGGCGAGCCGAGCGGCGGAGTTCGCCAAGGCCGCCGCATCGCCCGCCTCAGCATCGACCTGAGCCGCGAGGCGGAGCAGCGCCAGGTCTCGCGGCGCGATCTGCAGTGCGGCCGTGACGGCCTCGCGGGCCTCTGGCGTGCGCTTCAGCGCGAGCAGCGCTGCTGCCTCCAGCTTGCGCGCGTCCGCGTTTGCGGGTGCCATCTCGCGGACTTCTCGCGCGAGCGCGAGGCGGCGCTCGGCGCCAGAGGCGCGTTCCGGTTGTGAGACCGCAGCCGCCAGGCGGGCCTGCACCGCGCGCGCGCGCGCGTCCTCCGGCGTGACGCCCTCGGGCGGGTTTCGCACGAGCGCGTCCAGCAGCGGAATGGCGTCCTCGAAGCGCTCGAGTTGGAGCAGCGCATCCGCGCGGAGAGCCGTGAGCGTGGGGTCGCCGGGAAATCTCGCGAGAGCCGCACCGGCCGCCATTTCGGCGCCCCTAGCGTCGCCGGACTGCAACCGGGACGCCGTCAACGCGAGGTGCGCCTGCACCAAGCCCGGCCTCTGGCGGACGGCGGTCTCGGCGTAGCGCGCAGCCTCGGCATAGCGTCCGGCGCGGTAGGCCTCGCCAGACTGCGCGAGCGGGTCCGCGGTCTGGGCGCTCGCGCCAGAGGCGAGCAGCAGGAGCAGGGCGATAGCGAGACGCATGGGGCACATCCTACGCACGAGTCGCGCCGTTAGCGCCTCGCGCGGACGGCCTCGCTCGGCGCGCCCTCGTTGCCGGACGTGTCCACGGCGCGCACGCGGAACCACGGTCCGAAATCCGTCGGCACGCGCAGTTCTGTTTGCGCCAGAGGCTCGCCCACAGTCTCGAATACTCCGGTCGGAATGCTGGACGATTCGACGATGTAGTGCGCGAGGTCGTCGGTGGGGACGGCGGGCCACGTTAGCAGCGTTACGTCTCCGTCGAGCTTTGCGCGGAGGTTGTAGACCGGGCGCGGCGGATCGGGATCGGGCCGCGCGAACGCCAGAGGCTCGCTTCGCGGCCCCTCGTTGCCCAGCGTGTCCACCGCTGCAACGGAATACTCGTAGCGCAGCGCCGTCTGAGCGGTCGTGTCGCGTACGCTCAGCCGCACATCGGGCACGGTCGCCAGAGGCTCAGCATCGCGGTAGACGATGTAGCGGCCCACGTCGAGCGACGCCGACGCCTGCCACCGGAGAATGGTCTGGCGCGCGTCGTCGTCTACCAGCGCCGCGAGGTCCGTGGGCGCCTCTGGCGGGGTGAGATCCGGTAGCTGGATGACCACCAGGGCCGTGTCTGCCGAGAGCGACGACGTGTCGCGCGCGACGACGGCGTAGCGGTAAAACGCGCCTTCCTCGAGCGCGCCGGTCTCGCCCGTATCCAGCCACTGCGCCTCTGGCGTGGGCTCCAGGTTGAGTTGCACGTCGGCTTCGCCACTGCGGTGCGGCCCGCCATCCGGCGCTACGCGGCGGCGCAGCACCAGCGCGCCTTCGTAGTCCGCGGCGCTGGGCGCGGTCCAGGCCACGCGGACGCTGCCGTCCGCCAGAGGCTCGGCGCTCAGGTTCGTGACCGGCGGCGGCGGCGTGGTGTCCTCGACGGTTGCCGTAACCGCGCCGCTCTGGCGGCTCTCGTTGCCCTGCTCGTCCACCACGATGACGGCGTAGAAGTACGCGCCCGGCTGGGGCCGGTCCGTGTAGACGGTTTCGAGCACCGCCAGAGGCTCGGCGTTGAGGCGCGCGTAGGGGCCGTTGATGCGCGCCGCGCGTTCCACGTAGTACCCCACCGCATCGGAGACCACGCTGACAGGCCACGTCACGTCCACCACGTCCGCGCCGTCCTCGCGGCGGCTGTTCGCGCCGATACCGTCCAGCGGAGGCGGCGGCTCCGCCGCCAGAGGCTGGTAGCGCGCGGTCTCGGTGAGCGTTTCCTGGCCCATCGCGTCCACGGCCGCGACCGCGACGGCGGCGGTCTCCTCTGGCGAGGCGAGCGTGACGACCGTGGAATACTCTGTTTGGTTGTCCACACGCAGCATCGCCGTTTGCATTTCCACAGCTTGCAGCACGCCATTGGCCTCGCGGTACAGGCGGAACTGCACCACGCCGTCGTCCGCGCCGCCCTCCAGCGCTGCATTCTCCGGGTACTCCCAGCGCACCGTCACGCGCCGCCCGACGTGGTCCAAGGCGAGCGCCTCTGGCGCCAGAGGCCTCTGGCGGCGGATGGTGACGGTCGCTTCGGCGGTCTCGCCATCGGGGCGGAGGTCGGCGTCCACGCGCATCGCGCGGTAGGTGACGGTCGCGCCGTCCGGTGCAGACTCATCAACGATCAAGCGGCCCAGGCCACGCGCCACGTCGGGCGAAAGGAAGGCGGCCAGGCGGTTCGAGATGGGGCCGGTGCGCACACGGAAGAACGCCTCCGCGGGCGATTCGTCGTCTTGCACCAGCGCCTCCAGAGCGTCTACACCCGCTACTCGCGCAAACGCGCTGGGCGAAACCGGCGACGCCAGAGGCTCGGCGGTCAGCGTGTCTACCACGCCGCCGATCTCGCGCGTGACCATCACGCCGCCATCGGGCCTAAGCGGCAGCGTGTGGTAGACGTGCGTGCGGCCCGCGTCGTCGGTGAGCACGCGCAGGCCTTCGATATCGGCGGACTGCGCCGCAGCCTCTGGCGCGAGGCAAGCGAGTGCGAGCGCCAGAGGCGCGAAACGGAGCAACGTCATCGGGTGGGGAATGGGCCGTCTACTCTCTACACCGGAAATCGTGGTGCGGCGCGTCACAGATTTTCGCGTCGGCGCTGTTCTGCTTCGGCGGCGGCCTTCAGTCCTCGGTCGTTGAGTGCAGGCAAACGCAGCCTCTGGCGGCAGCTGATGACGGCGTCTACAGGGTCCAAGCCCAGCGACTGGTCCAGGCATTCCAGTATCTTGGGGTCTGGCGTGGTGCGTGCGCGGCGCTGCCGCTCCGCCTGTAGGAGCGCGCGAAACTCCTCGTCACGGGTCTTGGGCAGGCGCGCTGCGGCCACGCAGTTGCGCACGGAGGTGTCGGCGTCAATGCCGTCGGCCTCGGATGCCAACAGACAGGCCTCGTACACCTCTTGCGGAGTCTGTTCGATAACGTAGTCCACCCACGAGGTCTGTTTCTGCGCCCTCCCACTCGTGTTCTGCGCGTACACCGTCACAGCGATCTCGACGCCCTCGGCAGGAAGCAGTGCAACCTGCGCGGGCGTTAGCCGCATCGTCGCGCGGCCGTTCGCCAGAGGCATCTCGAAAAGCGTGGTCGTGCTGCTAAGGTTTCTAGGAGGTGAAAACGGACCTGTCTTGGCAGGCGGGACGCGCACCTCGACAGTCGCGCTCGCGAGGCCGCTCTCAGGGTCTCTCGGGGGCTCCGTGTTCACCTCGGCGATGAGCTGGTTTCCGTTGCGTCTGAACTCGACGCCAGAGGCGCTCACAATAGGTGGCGTTGGGTCGTGGAAGACCCTGGACGTACTCGCGCGGCTGTGCACGCCCTGCCCGTTGACCGCGCGGACGCTGATCCACTGGTCGCCAGAGGTGGCGTAGTTCCACGCGAGGCGCTGGACGAAGTACTGCGTGGCGGCGTTGGAGGGCACGTCCCAGTCCACGGCCAGGGAATCGGCCCGCCATGGGCGGAGGTCGTCTGCCCCTGGCGCCGTACCGACGGCGATCTGGTAGCCGCGAATGCCGGACTGGTTGTCTTGGGAAAGGCGGGCGAGCGTTAGCAAGGGACCGCTGGGGTGTTGCCAGACGCTCACGATGGGCGTCGTCGGCCGCGTCGGGTCGAAGCGCTGGATGGGCTCTGTCGCGGTCACGCCGCTTAGCTCTCCGGCACGGTTCTGCGCCCTCGCGATGACGCGGTAAGGCGTATCGAAGGGAAACGGAAACGCCGCCGTGCGCGAGGAGAACTGAGATTGCTGATTCCACCCCCAGCCCTGATTGGTAGAGTCGAAGCGCGCTGCGCCAGAGGCCGCCACCCAGCCCACGTCGTAGTGCGCGATGCCGCTCTCGGGGTCTGTCGCGCTCCACGTCACGTCGGTCGTGGCCGTGCCAATGGCGCTCACGTCGCGCTCCACGCGCTGCGCCACGTCCCACTCGCCTCTGGCGGAGCCGGTGAGAGCCGGGTGCTCCACTGCTGGCCCGGCAGGCGGAATCACTGGGCGGGCCTCTGGCGCGACGGTGATGGTGATGACCGGCGGCGTGGCGTCGTGCGTGAGGCCGGTGACCTGTTGGCGAACGACGGATACGTCGCCGTCTCCGTTGACGGCACGGACCGAGAGGTACACTGGCGTGAGGCCGAGGTCGAGGCCGAACAGCGTACCGGAGATCGACTCTCCGCCGCCCCAGCTGCCCCAGCCTACGGGCTGAGCCGTAGCTGAGCGGTCGCCCTGGAATACCTGCCAGCTCCGCACGTCGCTCGCGCCGCGCGTGCTGCCCAGCGCTACCTCCCACCGCGCGATGCCGCTCTGAGGGTCGCGGGCGTGCAGGACAAGGTCCAGGCGCGACGAGTCCGGCACCCAGCGCGTGCCAACGCCGAGTTCGGTGTTCGGGAGCGAGATCAAGGGTGCCTCTGGCGCCGTAGGATCGCTGTTCCGGCCATTAAGCGAGCCCGCCTCGCCTATCGTAGACGTGCCGCCCTCCGCCAGAGGCACCGTGGCCTGCACGTAGCGCGTGGCGGTCACACCGCCCGGGCTTCTGCCGCGGACGTAGAGCGTCGCGAGCGAACTCACCGCGGACTCCGAGCGCCGCAGAATGGGGAAGACTTGGGTATCGATGTTGGCACCATCAAACCAGAGCCCGCTGCTCGACGCCGTACCCGAGGTCAGGTATGGCACGTCGTCGTAGACCGATGCCGCGGAAGGGCCGCCTGCGCGGAAGGCGTAGCTCAGTTCAGGGACACCATCGGGGTGAGACACAGCCCAGAGCACCTCCGCCCCGCGGCTGATGCCCAAAATGTCTCCTTCTTTTAGGCGTAGCAGAGCAATGTTCGGCGGCGCGAGCGCTTCAGCGACGGCCACGCGCGCGTCGCGGATCGTGCCTTGAGAGGGAAGCCCAGCGTCTGTGCGCCACGCCTCGTACTGCTCAATCATGCCATAGGTGGAGACAAGCATCCCAGCCTTGATGCCATACATCTCATCCACGGTCGTAGTGAATGCGGCGTGGGCCGTCGTCAAGGCTGGGCGCTGCGCGTCGTACGCCGTCACCAGTGCTTGCGCAGCCTCTTGCGTGGCGTCCACCACTTCGCCGAGCCCGAGTTTGGGCATCTCCAGCCAGAACTGATCTGCCGTTTGGTTAAACGTTGCTTTGACACTGGGCCCTAGTGACGGGGTGGTTCTGAGGGTGGTCACGCTCGCGATAAAATTGGCGGCGCGCGTGGTGCCCTCGTTCGTGTTGCCGTTGAACTTCCAGATGGCCCGCAGCCGCTCGGCACCTGTCCTGCTAATCTTCGAAGCCTGCGAGGCAGAGAGGCCATTAGAGGTCCACGAGTCCTTCCAGTGCGTCGCGTTGCGCATCGCGCTCTGGAAAGCGTTTCCGCCAGAGGCCGCTGGCGCCGGGATCAGCGCCTCTCGCGTGCGCGCCCAGTCGCGAAGGCTCCACAGTTGGTTGACGGCATGGGTGAAGTAAAAGTCCACGGCGAGCGTCGCCTCCACAAACCCGAATCCCACGGCGTTGACTGGCGTGCCCGTTCTTTCGACGCTGCTGAGGTCTGGGAGGCCGGCGCCCCAGTTGACCGCGCTCGCGCCGTCCAGCACCAAGTCCACGAGCTTCGCACTTGCGGCAGCGGCGTTCAGTGCGCTCCGGTAGGATTGATCTAGCGCAGCCATGTCGCTGTCGAAATTTTCCAAGAGCGCGGCCCCCTGCGCGAGAGTATCGGCCGAGAGCACAAACCTCGGACCTTCCAGCACCTGCCCGTCTCCGCCGACCCGCGCGGGGGAGATCTTGGAGACAGGGTTGCGCACGTTGAAGGCAGCCGGGTCGCCAGAGTCCGTCGCGTCGCGCAGTTGGTTCGCGAGCGAGGTCAGGACGGGTTGCGCGGCTGTCAGCCGTCGCCCCACCTCAGCCGCCTGCTCCGACACCGCTCTGACCTCCTGGGCGAGCGCGTCAGAGCGCCCCTGGGAGACGGGGATACCGGGTTGGGAGCCTGCGTGGGCGTTGCCGGAAAATGGAGAGGCGGCGGAGCGCTGGCCGTAATAGCCCGCTATCTGGTCTGTAGTGCTGCCCTTCAGCACGTTTGCGAACAGCCATCCCTGGTACGACAGAGGGTCGTCCAGCGTGATCGATGCCCCGAACAGGTTCCTCTCTTCACGGCGCACATCGTCCAGGATGAGGCTGCGGTTGACGGACTGCGGGGCATCCCAAATGTCTCGGTCGTTCAGGAACAGATGGGCGCCCGCGAGGCGCAGGTCCGCCGCGGAGACGCGGTAGTTGGCCGGATCGGCGAGCTCGGCCGCGAGGGCTGCCTGTGCCGCGGCGAGGGCAGCTTTGGCTGCATCCATTTTTTGCTTGGCGGCCTCGGCTTTGGCCTGCGCGCCAGAGGCGTCAGTGCGTGCCTGCTGGATAGCAGCGTCCATGTCGGGGTTGCGGCCGGTTCCCCAATCCACGTTACCGCGCGAGTTGCCCTTGACCCATCCTGCGATGGTACCGTCGAAGACCCACAGCACTTTCACTTTGGCGCTGCCCGCGAGGTAAACCTCGTACACGTCTGGGCGTTCGAGAAAGAGGCCTTTGGCATCGGCGCGGAGCGACGCGAGACCGCCCAGCACGTCGAAGCCGATGTACAGATTGGCGTAGGCGCCGAAGGGGTTGGTGCCGTTGGGCAGGTTCCACACGAGCAGTTCCATACCTGCCTCGGCGGAGACGACGGCGAGGTCTCCGCTGACCTCAACGGTGAGATCTATCAGCATCCCATCCGGCCCGGCCATGAACGTGCCGTCCGCAGTTAAGAGAGAGAGGACATCAGCGTCCAGATAGCCATCGATGCCCCAGATGGGGTTGTCGCCATTCTGACTGGCGAAGAAGTTGAGCCCAGCGGTGGCATCGAGCGCCAACTTGGGATCTGATGGCGTGCCAAACTGAGCGGCGAGTTTGACGCCACCCTCGACGCCAGAGGACCCGGCGCCCCACAGGATGGTGAGGTACATGTCGGCCGCGAGGAGGTTGGAGCCCACCGCGCCGCCCGGACCGTCCTGGGCGTACATGGTCGTGTTGACATCCAGCTTGAAGAACTGGTCGGTGAGCGTGATGAGGACGTGGCCCTTCAGAAGCGCCGTGTTCGTCGCGGGCGGCTTGATGACGGAGACACCGGCGTACAGGAACGCGGCGAATTTCAGGCTGCTGAACTGGGGCGTCGGGCCGACGAGGCGGAACTCTCGGCCGTTGGAGGTGGCGGCGGCGAGCGCACTCTCGACGAGCGTGGAAGTCGCTGGCCTCGGGGTTGTAGAAAAAGCCGCCGCCGATGCCGTCAATCTCGATGATGGCCGGAATAATGGGGATGGGCACGGTCGCGGCGACGAAGATGCCGAAACGGAGCTCCCGCTCTTGTGTGCTGGGATCGACGAGCGTCGAGATCTTGCCTGCGGCACCGAAGCCGGTCGGGCCGAACGTGCCGCCGCCTGCGACCTCGAAGAGAAAGCCACTGCCCTCCTGCCGGTAGCGCATGGACGCCTTGAGGGTCGCGGCGTCGCTCAGGCCCATCTCGACATCCTTGAGCGAGATCTCGAAGGCACCGCTGGCTTCCTTGTAGAAGAGCACCTCGCCGATGCCGCCTACGAAGGCGTCCGTGAGCGAGAGGCGCAGCGCAGGGTTGGCGCCTCCGTCGCCGAAGCGGAGATACTTGAGCACGGGCACGTCCACCATCTCCGTCTCGGTCGAGCCTCTGGCGCCAGAGGAGGCCCGGCGCTCCATCGCGATGGTCGTGTTCTCGGCGTAGGTGTACTCACCGACGGTGAGCGAGAAGAGACCGGCGAGCTTGAAGGTGGCGCCGCCGGAGAAGCGGCCGATGTCCTCGACGCCATCTGTGGAGACGGTAAAGCCCTCGAAGCCCGCGTCGCCGCTTACGCTGGAGAGCGAGAAGCCCGCGCGGCCTCCGAGCGTGAGGCGGAAGGGCAGCCGGTCCTGGCTGTTCGGCTTCGGCACGTTGGTCTCGATGGTGAGCGCCGTCAGGCTAAAGCTGAAGAAGTCGTAGTCGAAGACCAGCGGGTTGCTCTCGGAGACGGCAGCGTTGGTGGACATCTGCCACTTCACGTCGCCAGAGGCGGTGAGCCGGAGGCCGGGTCCGTCTTGATGTTGCTCGCCTGGCCGAAGTAGATGTGCTTGGTCGGGTCGTTGCGGTTGTCGTCGACGTACAGGATGCCTGTGGCGAGAAGCGCGGACTGGGCGGCTGCTCGACGTCGAGGTTGAGCTCGACATCGGTGAGCTTGAGCGTGCCGAAGTCGCCAGGAATCGCGAACTCGGTGTCGGAGTTGTCTGCGAAGTCGAACGAGGGGCCGTTGAAGTTGCTTGGCCCATGCGGTCGATGCTGGCGGTGAGGCTCGCGCTAGCAGGACCAGGGGCGCGGGCAGCGTAGCCGTCGCAGCGAGTTGGAGCGCGAGGCCGCTGGCGACGTCGGCCCCGGCGACGATGCTGACCTCGTCCACGACGAACGTATCGTCGATCACGTCGATGTCTCGGAAGAGCACGGCCTCGCCTCTGGCGAGTTCGACAGTGCCATCGGAGCACGATGCGGAGGCCGTCCAGCGTCAGGCGTCTTGTCGAGGAGCGTCGCGTAGCCGTCGAGTTCGACGGCGAAGAGGGCACGCGCGCCTCTGGCGTCCACGCTCGCGGCAACACGCGAAGCGGTGAGGCCAAGCACACCTCCAAACATCTGGAGGTCTTGCAGGGGCAGGTCGCCAGCGGCGTCCACGGTGATGTAGGGTGCCTGGGTGGTGAGAGTGAGGTCGCGGACTGTCAGCGCGAAGCCGTCACCGAGGAGATCTGTTTTGAAGAGGCCGGAGACGGAGAGTGCCAGCTTCTGATCGTCTAGCGTAAAGTCCCAGAGCTTCTGCGGGTCGTTAGCCGCAGCGATGGGTTTGAAGGACGCGAAGTCCATCTCGATGCCGTCCGACGGGAGGTTGCCCGCGTCCACATCGCCGCTCCACACGCCGTTCTCGTAGGCGAGCATGAGGTGGATGGGTTGCTGCACCGTGTCGCCGTTGCCGTCCTCTGCCTCGAAGAGCGACGAGTAGATCTGACCGGAGAGGCGGAGCGCGTTGCCATTGGCGCCAGAGGCCACCTCGGCGCCGCGGAGGGCGATACGGACGGGGCCGAAGGACTCCTCGTAGATGGGCGTGACGGCCTCTTGAGTGGAGTCGTAGGCGGCGGCGAACTGGCCGAGCGCGCCCGAGATGTTCTCGATGCCGCTGGCGCTAAACGTGCCCGAGAGGGCGAAGTTGGCGTTTGTGAGCGCGTCGGGCAGGTCGGCACGGAGCGCGGCGCTGAGTTGGCCGTTGGCAAAGCCGAGCGAGGTGAGCGTGACCGGCAGGCCGGTGGGGCCGGAGAGGTCTACATCGGAGGCGAGCGAAAGCGAGGCGGTGCTGACGTTGAACAGGTCGTCTATGGTGACGCTGAAGCCTGCCTGCACGACCGTGGGGCCGTTCGCGCCGGGCAGCGCCGCGAGCACCAAGTCGACGGTTTCGTTGGGCTTGGTCGCGACCGTCGTGCCGTTGGCATCGCGCGTGACGGTGATGCTGGTGTTGTTTTGCTCCGGGTTGGTGCCGAGCGCGAGGAACGCGATGTCGGTGCTCGGCAGCGCGAGCGTGTCGGGCAGGAGCGCGAGCGCGGCGCCGAGCAGGTCGAGGTTGAAGCCGCTGGCGTCGAGGTAGGCGAGGCGATCGGAGCCGTCTTTGAAATCGACCACGCCAGAGGCCACGCGGACAGGATCGAGGCTGATCTGGAACTGCTGGAAGTCGAGGTCGAGGTTGCCGTAGGTGTCGCCGTTGTAGGCGATAAAGCCGCTGCCACCCGCGTCGAAGCCGACGCCCTGGGGCGTGATGGTGACCTGGCCGCTGGCGGCGAGGCGCGCGGCGGCGCCGGTGGGCACGGGCGCCAGAGGCGAGACGACACGCCAGTCCAGGGACTGGAGTTCGAGGTCGAGCGCAGCGCTGGCCTGGATCGTCGCGCTGCCGCCGATCACGTCGCCGGAGAAGCCGACGGCGAAGTCGGTAAAGCTGACGGTGGCCTCTTGCGCGTCGCCCGGAAGCGCGATGGTGCCGTTTCCGGTGACTCGCAGCCGGTCTTGCGTGAGGCGCAGGCCGTCGACGGTGAAGGCGAACAGCGGGTCGGGATTGTCGAACGGCACGCCGAGCGCCAGAGGCCCGGCGAAGTCGATAAAGCCGTTGTCGAGTTCGCCGGTGAGCAGGTTGACCGTGCCGCGGCCCACGGCGCGGAGGTCCGCTTCGTTGTCGCGCGCCCACGTGCCGACGAGGACGCCGTCGTAGACCGCGCTCGACGAGGCGGGCGCGACGGTGATGGCGAGGGACGAGGTGACGTTGGGTGCAGCCGCGTCCGTCGCGGCGAAGGCGACGCTTGCAGGACCGAACGCCAGCGAGCCACAGGGCACAAACGGGCTCGCGACGCCGGTAAACCCGCCCGAGGTGCCCAGCGTGAGCGTCACGTCCGACGGCACGCACGCAGCCTCTGGCGCGAACAGTTGGGGTGGATCGAGTTCGCCGGTAAGGGTCAGTTCGACGCCCTGTCCGTTTCCATCTCGGAAGAGACGGCCCGCGGCGGTTTCGAACATGAACGCGGCGCCAGAGGCTGCATTCAGCGTGTAGGTCGCGTCGGCGTCAAACGTGTAGGGCTCCATCGCGCCCACCCACACGCCGCCGTCGTAGCCGACGCGGTTGAGCAAAATGGTGTCGTCGCCGAGCGACGGCGCGGCGTCAGCCAGTTCGTCCAGGCGGATCAGCAGATCGGCGCGGAGCGCGGTGAGATCCGGCACGGCGAGCGCCCAGGGCAGCGTGATGTCTTGCGTGAGGTCGAGCGCGGCGATCTCCAGCGAGAGCGGGCCGAACTCGACGGGCGGGACGACGAGCGCGGGCTGGCCGCTGGCGCTCAAGCTCTGCGCCGGAAGGCGGAAGCCTGTGTTGTTGACCGTCGCGGACTGGAGCGGAACGGAGACCTTCTGCGTCGCGCCGTCCGGGCCTTCCACGTCCAACAGCATCGTGAGATCGAGGCCGACCTCGAAGCTGGGCGTCTGACCTGGCCGCGGCGTGAAGTTGAGCGTCTTGAGCGAGTCCACGCGCAGCGCCAGAGGCCCGGCATCCAGACGGCGGCCGTCGATGCTGGCACGCGGCGTGACGCGCGTGACCTGGAAGGAGGCGCCTCTGGCGACGGCTTCGAGGCCCGACGCCCGCGAGTTCGTCGGCGTTGCCGTCGCGCAGCGCGAAGTCGGCGCCGAGGGTGAGGGCGATGTTGGGCGTGCCGTTTAGCGCCAGAGGCACGTCGATCTGCGCGTCCAGGCGGTCGATGCTGAGGACGGCGCCTGCGCCCGCGAGGTCGCCCGCGAGGAGGACCTCGGCGCCGAGGTTTTGGAGCGCGAGCGTGCCGCGGACGCGGCTCGGAGAGAGCAAGAGTGAGGCAGAACCGGTGTCGCCCAGCGACTGCTCGAACGCGATGGGATCGCCACCGAGGTGCAGGCCCCAGGTCGGTACGCCCGCCACCTCCTCTTCGCCGTAGACGAGTTCGCGGACCTCGAACGGGATGCCGTAGGGCTCCAGCGAGAGCGTGGGCGAAAGCGCGGCGCGGACTTCTCCGGCGCTCACCTGTCCGTTGGCATCCAGGTTCAGATCGGTGAACTGAACGCTGACGCTCGGTGCCTGGCCCGTGGCTGCACCCAGCGCGGGCACGACGAGCGCCAGAGGCCCGCGCGTGCTTACCGCGATGCCGCCCGTCCCCAGTTCTTGCACGTCCACAAGCGACCGGCCGCTGGCGTCGCGCAGCACGATGTACGCCACGTCTTGGGTAGGCAGCGCGAGGGTATCGGGCAAGAGGCCCTCGGCGAAGGCAGGGTCCAGGCGAAAGCCGCCCGCGTCCAGAATGGCGACGGGCGTGCCGCTCGACGTGGCAAAGCTCGCGGCGCCAGAGGCGACTTCGAAGGGGAACAGGTCGAGCCCGAAGTCCTGAAAGTCGACGAGCGCTTCGGCATCGATGGGACCGGCCTGCACGGCGGCGCGGGCGTTTCCTGTCGTGCGGATTTGCCCGGCGGAGATCTCGACGCTCTGGCCGAGCGAGAGCAGCACGCCGGGGCTCAGGCTCAGGCTGGCGCTATCCGGGACGGCGATGAAGGTGGGCTCGGCGAAGTCGTCCAGCCCGGCCTGGAGCGCGAAGGGCGCGTCGAAGAGAATGCGGCCGTCCAGGCCCAGGCGGTCAAACGGCACGCGGACGGCGTCGAACGTGGCGCCGATCTCGGAGCCGTCCGAAAACAGCAGCTTCTGGCGCCCGTCCATCGCGATGCCTTGCAGCCCGAGCGTCGCGTTCTGGATCTCGAACGTCAGCGCCGGAGCCTCTGGCGAGGGCACGGCCCACTCGAACGGCCCGGCGATGGTGGCGCTGAGCGTGTCGATGCGCGCGGCGTCCAGGTCGAAGCCCGCGAAGCCTGTGGCCGAATCCGTGTCGCTCATCGCGATCTGGATATCGCTCGCGAGGTACGCCTGCGTGGCGCCGCCAGAGGCTCGGTCGAAGGTGAGCGTCGCGCTCGTGACCTCTCCCGCCAGAGGCCCGAGCGGGAACGGGCAGGCGAGCGCGGGAAGCTGCGCGATGCCCGTGATGCTGCCATCCTGGAGGATCGAGAGGTCAATGTCGGCGTCGGGGATCGCTGCGTTGGCGCACGTAAACGGCGCGCCGAGTTCGAGTTGTGCCGCGAGGTCCAGCGCGCCATCGCGCACGTCCAGACCGTTTAGCGACACGCCCGCGGTCAGTTCGCCGCCCAATTGCTCGATGATGATCGCCGTGCCGGGAGCGATCTCCAGCCTGCACCCGCCCAGCGCGCTTCCCGCCAGAGGCAGCGTCAGGGCGCCATCGGCGTAGCCGGCGGAGCCGAGGTCCACCTCGCGGTTGCGGAGGCACGCCGGGAGCGCGGGCGAGTCGGGCAGCTTGAGTTTGCTCTTGAGCGCGAAGCGCCACGCGCGCGCCGTGCTGTCGGCCTCTTGCGCGAGGTCTTCGGCCTGGTTCTGCAGGCCGCCGAACGACGGCATCGGAATCGTGAGATCGGGCAGCGAGAGCTCGGTCAGGTCCAGCCCGAAGCCGCCCAGGCTCACCGGCCGCGCGCCCAGACTCACGCCAGAGGCCGTGATGGCGGGGATCTCCAGGCCTCTGGCGCCCAAACCGAGGTCCATTTGCGGCAGCGAGACGCCGAGCGCGGGGAACGAGAGCGCGCCGTCCAGGCCGAGCGAGGCCAGCGTCCAGCCCGCGTCCTCTGGCGAGGCGGCGGCGGAGGCGGCGGTGTAGCCCAGGCCGCTCAGGTCGATGCCCGCGAGGTCCAGCCGCGCGACGCCGAGGTCGAGCGTGCCCGCGTTGCAACTCGGGCGAAGGTCGCGCGCCGTCGCGCCAGAGGCGGAAATGTCGACGGTCGCGAAGGCGGTGCAGGCGGCCTGCGGCACGTCCAGCGCGACGGTCAGGTCGGCGCTGAGGTCGGGCGCGAAAGTGCTCGCGGCAAGGTCGCCGGTGAGCGTGCCGCGCACGGTCCCGATGCGCAGGTCGAGCGACGCGAGGCCGCCAGAGGCTGAGCCGGTGAGCGTCAGCGACTCGTTGACATCGCACGAGGCCTGGGCGGTGAGCGCAGGGCCGTTCAACGCGAGGCGGTCCAGGTCGCACTCGGGGCCGTCAAAGAGTTTGAGGCGGCCGTCGGCGAGCGTCTCGCCCGAGGGAAACGCCGTCTGCACGCGCGTGACGATGAGCGATGCCGGGTCCTCGCCCAGCGCGACCAGGCCGCTGGCGTCCTCGGCGACGAGCGTTCCAGCGACGCCATCGCGCGTCAGACGGATGGTGCCAGATGTGCTCACGCGCGTGCCGGCAATGAGAAGCTCGGGGTCGGTGAGCGTGAAGCCACCGCCCACGCTCCACGCGATGTCGCGGAGGCGCAACACCTCGTCCAGCCCGTTGCCCAAGCCCGCCAGAAGCTGCTGCGAGACGCGAGCGCTCAACCCTCCCGAGACCAGGACGGGCAGTTCGTTGCCGACGCGCTGGATCTCCAGATCTTCCACCTGAACCGGGACCGTGACCGCGCCGCTGGGCAGCGTCAGTTCTAGATCGACCGTGCCGTCCAGGCGCGCGCCGAACTCGTCGATGTCGAGCGTGAGCCTCTGGCGCAGGATGGCGTCGCGCAAACTCACGAGCCGCGCGAAGCCGGGCTCCAGGTCCAGGAAATCGAGGTCGGCGACCTGCCCGCCAGAGGCCGACGGGTCGTAGAGAAAGGTGCGGACTTCGCTCGCGCCGTCCTCGGTGAACGCGGTCAGGCGGTTGTCGTCTCGCGCTACCACTTGCCACGCGTAGAGCTGGCCCGGCGTGAGCGGTTGCGGCAGCACGTCGCCCGCGGCGGGAAAGGAGGTCGGAGGCGGCGTGTTGGCGAGGTACGTCAGCGACGAGCCGCCGAGCGTGACCTGCGCCCACGGGCGGTTGGCGAGCAGTGCGTCCAGCGGCGTTTGGAGCGCGCGCACTTCGACGAGCCGGAACTCGTACTGCACGTCGGCGCCAGGGGCCGCGCTCACGGCAGTCCACGCGAAGACGGGCGAGGTTTGGATCACCGTCGTCTGCTCGGGCGGCGTGATCGGGATGGGCGGCTGCGCGTAGCGGACGGTAAACACGGCCATGCCCGCGACGCTGGTCACGAACTGCGAGGCGTCGGTCGGGACGGCCTCGGCGGTGAGTTGGTAGAGGCCTTCGGGCAGCGCGCCGGTCTGGCGGATGGTCTCGCCCTCGGGGCCGGGAATCGTCGCGAGAAGCGTTTCGAGCGGCGTGATGAACGTCACGTCGGGTCCCGCCAGAGGCAGCGTCGTCGCGCCGGGGCGCACGTCGAACGGCTCGCTCTCGGCCTCCGCCAGAGGCGCGCCGTCGAGCGTGATCGCGAGGCGCGAGCCGTACCTCCAGCGGCTCGGCGGTGGGCGCGGAGTAGAGAATCTGGAGCGGGTAGCGCCCGATCTCGACATCGCGCGCGAGCTCGCTCAGGTAGGGCGACGACAGCGACGGCGGCACGCCGAGAAGCTGCGTCTGCACGGTGCCCTGGGCCGCGGCCTCTGGCGCGAGCCATGTGAGTGCGGCCACGAGAGCCAGAAGAAGCGTGCGGCCTCTGGCGCCAGAGGCGAGGCGAGCCCGTCGTCCGTGATCTATGGTCTGCGGTCGCATCTAGAAGCGGCGGCTGTAGGCGACGCGGGCGCGGACCTCCTGGAAGGAGGGCGCGTCGGCACCGGCAGCAGAGGTGAAGCCGGTAACCTGGAGGCGTAGCGCGTCGCCAGAGGCGAGGCGGTAGGTGCCGGTCAGGGTCCCGGTGAGTTGGGTCTGGGTAAAGCTGCCGACGGCGTAGTCGGCGCTCGTGCGGCTCGCGCCTGCGCTGGCGGCGAGGTTGAGCGTGCGCTCCAGAAAGGCCTGCCCGGCGCCGACGGTGAGGCCGGTGCGCAGCGACGTGTTCTCGCCCAGCGCAGACCGCGCGGCGTCGGCGCTGGCGGTCAGCGTGAGGCCGCTCGGCGCGGCAAAGGCGTAACTGGCGGCGCCAGAGGCGTTGTCGGCCTCGGCGCCCGGGCGCAGGCCGCTGAGCACGTCTTGGGAGCGGTCGCGCGAGCGGACGAGCGTGGTCGCGAGCGTGGCGGTGTGCGTCAGGCCGGATGGGCGGCGGAAGGTGAGCGTCGGCGCGAGCGTGGCGGTCTGCGTGGTCTGGAGCAGGCCGGGATCCGGCGAGGCCTGTGGCCCCGAGCCGAAGACGCCCGCCTCGCGCTCGTTGCGGAGCGCGTTGAACGCGGCGGTGACGGAGAACCACTCCGTGGGCCGCGCGAGAACGGTGCCTCCAAACCCAAACCGCTCGCCAGAGGCGATCTGCTGGTCCGCGAGGTTGGTCTGGGTGCGCGAGAGATCGGCGGTGAGCGCGAGGCGGCCCGCAAGCATGTTGGCGCGCGGGCGAAGGCGGAAGGTGGCCTCGTCGTCGCGCAGGCGCGGGGCGCCGAGCGTGCGGTAGCCGGGCGCGACGCGGCTGAAGCTGGCATCCACCGCGAGGCCTAGATCTGGCACCAGTCCGAGCGCGGCGAGATCAGCGAAGAGGTCGGCTTCGTAGGCGTTCTGCGCAAAGGCCCCGGCGCGCGTGAGCGTCAGCGGGCGCAGATAGCCGGGCACCTCGCCGTTGCCCGCACCGGCATCCAGATCGGGCGTGAAGGCGCTCGTGGCCGCCAGTCCGCGCAGGCGAATCGCGCCGTCCAGCAGCGAGACCCCAGCCTCTGGCGCGAGCGTGGCGCTGGCGCGGGGACGCAGGAGCAGGTTCTCGGTGTCGAGGTCGCCGAACTCATCGAGCGATCCCGCGATGTCTCGCGCGACGGCGAGCGAGAGGCCGCCGAACGTGCCCGTCGGCTTGCCGACGCGCACGCGGCCCGCCCACAGATACTGCTCGTAGGCCTGGAGGCCTGCGCCAGAGGCCGCGTTGCCCTCGGCGGTGATGCCGCTTTCGGCGCGGCGCGTGCGCCCGCCGCCTGCGAGAATCTCGACGCCGCTGCGGCGCAGTTGCAGCAGGCCGCCGCGCGGCGCGAGGCCCGAGAGCACGTACGGCGACAGGTTGGGTGACACGTCTCCCAGTTCGGCCTCGCCCCATGACCACCGCGTGGCGAGGCGGATGCGGTCCACGCTCTGCCGGAACTCGGTGCCCTCATCGGTCGAGAGCGCGAGCGAGAGCCGCGAGCCCACGCCGAACAGCGAGAACCGCGCGTTGGCGCCCACACGCCCCAGCAGCCCCGGCCGACGCGATTCGATGCCGCTGGCGCCGTACGCCTCGCCAGAGGCCGTCACGCTGCCGCTCACCTCAAGAGGCCCCAAGGCGACCTGCGCGCGGGCCTCTGGCGCGAGAAGCGCGAGAGCGAGAAGAGGAAGAGCGAAGCGAAAAAGCACGAGGGAAGTCGGGGCGGCTCACATCCCTCTACATGGTTTCCCGCGGCACCTCGTCACGCGGCGCTGATTTTTTTCAGTCAGGTGACGAGGTGGGCGTCGAATCCATGTAGTGGAGGGTGACCGAGCCTCTCTGATGCCGCCTCTGGCGCGCCTCCGCCCCCTGACTTCGTGCTGCGATTCTTTTCTTCCCTGCTGTTCGCCTCGCTCCTCGCAGGCGCGCCTCTGGCGCAGACCGTGACGTGGACCGGCGGCGGCGACGGTAGCACGTGGAGCGACGGCGCGAACTGGAGCACCGGCTCGGCGCCAGGAGCGGGAAACGATGTCGTCCTCGACCTCCGCGATGCGGCGACGGTCATGGACTCCCCGCGGACTATTGGATCACTCTCGCTGACGGCCATCAACACGTCCATCGCGCTGAATGCGCCTCTGGCGGTGAGCGGGGACATGTTCTTCGACCACTCGAGCGCACGCATCTCCGGCCCCTCAGACCTCACCATCGGCGGGCGCCTGCGGTGGGAGAGCGGCACCTTCCAGAGCGACCCCGGAAGCCCCGCGACCATCCTCGCCAGAGGCGGCGTGGCGATCACGGGCACCGCCGCCTCGTCCAGCAACGACAAGACGCTGGACGGCTCGCGGCTCGTCCTGCCTTCGGGCACAGAGACCACGATTGCGGCGGCGCGCTTCTTTGGCGCCAACGGCGGCACGCTGGAGGTACAGGAGGGGGCCACGCTAAATATTCCCGACGCGCGCTCGAATGTCTTCAGCGTTGTCAGCGGCTCGGAGATCCTGCCCCGCTTGGTGCTCGCGGGCGCGCTCACCGCCTCCGAGGAAGACTTCCAGATCGACGTCCGGTGGGCCGCCCAGGTCTCGGGATCGGTCACGGTCGCCTCGCCGGAGACCACGCTCTCCTTCCAGGGACCCTTGGAGGACCAGAACGGCACCTACGCCGCAGATACAGGAACGCTCATCCTTGCGCCGCCCAATGGAACGCCCGTCGTCTTCGGCGAGAGCAGCCAGATCCTCGTCGGTGCGGGCGCCACGCTGCGCCTCGCCAGAGGCGAGTTTGAGCCGCGCGGACTGCTGGACAACGGCGGCACGCTGGCGCTGGGCACGTCTCCCTTTATCGGCGGCAGCGTGAGCGTGACGTTGCCCGCGTCGCTCTCCATCGAGCGGTTGGGCGGCGAGGAGCTGCGCATCGGGCAGCGCGCCACGGTCACGTCGTTGCGCACAGCGCCGCTTTCGGTCGCGTCTCTCTTCATCGACTTTCGGGGCGAGCTCTTCCTCCGCGGGCCTCTGGCGGTGGCGGGCGATGTCACCCTCCAGGACCAAACCTCCGTCCTCGACACGCCAGAGGCTGTGACCGTGGGCGGGCGGATCACGTGGCGCGGCGGGCGCGTCACGGGTGGCGGGACCGTGACGGCAAACGGCGGCATCGACTTCGTGGGCAACATCGCCTCGGCGTCGTTTAACAAGTTCCTGGACGACGCGACGCTCGTGCTCCCCGAGGGGACGGAGAGCATCTACGACGCGTGGTACTTCTTCGGCGCCAACGGCGCGCGCCTCCTCATCGAAGAAGGCGCCGTGCTGAGCGCCATCGTGGGGCAGATGAGCAGCAGCTTCGCCGTCGAAAACGGCAGCGACGTGCCGCCCATCTTTGATCTGGACGGCACGTTTATCCGCACAAACGCCACCTTCCCAGGCTTCCGCCTGGACTGGGACGCCGAGATCAGCGGCGAGCTTCGCCTAGACACGGACAACGAAGAACTCCAGATCCGCGGCGCCCTCACCGACCAGGGCGGCACCTACCGCGTCAACGCGGGCCGCTTCTTCTTCGGCATCCCCGACGGCACCTCGGCCACGCTCACGCCCCAGAGCCAGGTGCTCGTCGCCTCTGGCGCCACGTTGGGCCTCGCCAGAGGCGAGGTGATTGTCCAAGGCGTACTGGACAATGCCGGTAGCCTGGAGCTGCAAAATGCCAGCGGCCTGGGCTCGAACAGTGGCGGCACGCTGATCATCCAAGAGGGCGCGGGCCTGGAACGCCTCGCGGCCGAGGGTGCCCTTGTCGCCGGGCGCAACCGGCTCCGCATCGAAGAGGGATTCGCGCCCACGGTCCCCGCGCTTACCCTCGACGCCAGCGGCACGCTCGACCTGGGCTCGGACTTTGTGGTCACCGGCGCCTTCGAGCACCTCAACGCGGGCGCGACCGTCACCGGCCCCGCCGCGTTTACGGTGCGCGGCGAGACGACGTGGACCGGCGGCACGCACGCGGGCACGGGCGAGAGCCGCTTCGAGGGCAACGTGACGGCGATCCGAGACGGCGGCTCGGCGTCGTGGTACAAGCGCATCGACGGGCGCACCGTGACGCTGGCCTCTGGCGTGACCGCTGCCTGGACGGGCTCGGCGCGGACATCCGTCGCGGGCGGAGGGCGCCTGATCGTGGAGCCGGGCGCGACGATCGACCTCAGCGCCTCTGGCGCCGACTGGCGTGCGGAAGGAGACGGCGGCACCCTAGACGTGCACGGGCACGGTCCGGTACGACCGGCGAACAGCGGTGGTTTATGAACTGGAACGTGGTCAACACGGGCGTGATCTCGCTCGAAGGCGGCGGCGCGGACATCAACACGACATGGGACAACACCGAGGATGGCCGCATCCTGGGCACCGGCACCATCCGATACCCGAGCAGCGCCAGCGGCATCGACAACCGCGGTGTGTTCTCGCCCGGGCCTCTGGCGCCAGAGGCCACGCCGGGCACGCTGACCGTCGATACGTCGAACCAAAACCCCTTTGAGACCGGGCCGGGCACCCTGGAGATCGAGATCGGCGGGACCACGCCCGGCGACGAGCACGACCAGTTGGTGGTGGATGAGACGGTGCAGCTCTCGGGCACGCTCGCCGTCCGCCTGATCGGCGGCTTCACGCCAGAGGCCGGGAGCGAGTTCGCGATTGTCACCGCGGGAACCGTCGCGGGCAGCTTCGACACCGTGGATCTGCCCTCTGGCTTCGAGATCGCCTACGAGCCCACGCGCGTGATCCTGCGGGCCGCTGGCGCCGGAGGCCCTGCGCTCGCGGACACGCCCTGGCCGACGCTGGGCGGGGGCGTGGCGCGCCTCAACCAGTCACCGGTAGAAGGCCCGGAAAACGTAGCGCTGGAGTGGGAATACGACGCCGAGGTCGGCTTCGGCGCGCTTATCAACCAGCCCGTGCTCGCCGAGGACGGCACGATCTACACGCCGGACAACGCGAGCCTGCTCTACGCCGTCAACCCGGACGGGAGCGAGAAATGGCGCGCCGAGACCGGCGGCGCACGCAGCAGCCCGCTCGTCGCCGAGGACGGCACGGTTTACGTCGGCTCGACGGATGGCGGCCTGTACGCCGTTGATCCGGACGGAAACGTTCGCTGGCGCTTCGACGCGGGCGACCGCATCAACTCCGCCCCCAACATCGCCGAGAACGGCACGATCTACGTCGCCTCCAACGCGCAGCAGTTGTTCGCCGTCAACCCCGACGGCACGCTGCGGTGGTCGCGCGAGATCGGCGGCTTTGGCACCTCCTCCCCCGCCGTCGCGCCCGATGGAACGGTCGTCGTGAGCAGCTCAGCAGGCACCGTTCTCGCATTTACGGCCTCTGGCGAGAGGCTCTGGGCTGCCGAATACGACGGGACCGGCTACGCGCCGACGATCACGCCCGACGGCCGCGTGGTGCTCCAGACGGGCGGCGCGGTGCGCGCGCTCAGGCCTGGAGACGGGCAGCCGAGATCTGGCAGCGCGAGGGTCTGGGCCAGTTCGAAACGCCGGGCTACTCCGCCGGTGGCACGCCGCTCGTCTTCGCCGACGAGGGCACAACGCTTTTCGCGCTCGATGCTGCCTCTGGCGAGACTGTCTGGGAGCGCGATCTCGGAGCCTTCCCGTCAGCCGTCACACTTGAGGCCTTCGGCAAGGCCTACGTGCTGGGCTACTCGATCAGTGGCGGTGGCACCCTGTTCGTCCTCGACAGCTTCTCAGGCGATGTTCTCTCCTCGACGTCTATCGACGCACGTCTGGAACGCGCGCCGATCCTGGACGGCCAGGGCCGCGTGATCGTGCCGACCTACGACGGGCTTCTGGCGTTCACGGCCGCGGGCGGCCCGGTCCTGAGCGTCACGCCAGAGGCCCTCGCGTTTGGCGAGGTCGGGACGGGCACGACCCAGACGCGCACGCTCACGCTGAGCAACACCGGCGGCTCGCCGCTGACGGTCTTCGACGTCTCCGCGAGCGATGACCAGCCCGCCTTCAGCGTCGCCTTCGACGACGCGATCCAGATCGCGCCCGGCGCGAGCGTGGACGTGACGGTGAGCTTCGCGCCGCCAGAGGCCGGGGCGTTTTCCTCGCAGCTGTTCATCCAGTCCACGTCCGAGACCAGCAGCTTCGTCTCCGTGCCCGTAAGCGGCACCGGCGTCGAAAGCGCCGCCCCGCCGACCGCGCGCGACGACGAGGCGGCGACGCCAGAGGACACCGCCGTCACGATCCAGGTGCTCAGCAACGACACCAGCAACGTCAGCGAGCCTCTGGCGATCACAGCCACGACCGACCCTGCGAATGGCACCGTCCAGATCGTAAGCGACGCGAGCACGGTCCGCTACACGCCAGAGGCGGATTTCTTCGGCACGGACAGCTTCACCTACACCATCACGGACTCTGGCGGAAGCAGCACCGCGACCGTGACCGTCACCGTCGCGCCCGTCAACGACGCGCCTCTGGCGACGCGCCGACGCGGCCTCGACGCCCGAGGACACGCCGGTCGCCATCGGCGTACTCGCCAACGACACAGACATCGACAGCGAGACGCTGACCGTCAGCGCCGTCACGCAGCCGGCCTCTGGCGCGGCCGAGATCATCGAGGACGGCGCGCGCGTGCGCTACACGCCAGAGGCCGACTTCAACGGGCAGGACTCGTTCACGTACACCGTCAGCGACGGAAACGGCGGGACCGATACCGAAACCGTGACGGTGACGGTCACGCCCGTCAACGACGCGCCTCTGGCGCAAAACGACACCGCCGCGACCGATCAGGACCAGGCGGTCGTGATCGCCGTGCTCGCCAACGACTCCGATCGCGAGGGCGACGCGCTGACCGTAACCCAGGCCTCTGGCGCCGACTCTGGCAGCACGACGACCGACGGCACGACGGTCACCTACACGCCCAACGCGGGCTTCTCCGGGACCGACCAGTTCAGTACACCATCCGCGACGGCAACGGCGGGACAGCCTCCGCGACCGTGACCGTGCAGGTCGGCGGTACGAACGACGCGCCGATCGCGCAAAACGACGCGGCCACGACGCCCGAGGACACGGCGGTCGACATCGCGGTCCTCGCCAACGACTCCGATCCCGATGGCGACGCGCTCACCGTCACCGAAGCCTCTGGCGCGAGCAACGGCAACACCACCACCGACGGCACGACGCGTGACCTACACGCCCAACGCGGACTTCGTGGGCACCGACAGCTTCACCTACACCATCACAGACGGCGTGCTGACCGCGTCGGCGACCGTGACCGTGACCGTCACCGGCACCAACGACGCGCCGGTGGCGAGCGCCGATACCGCGACGACGGCGGAAGACGCCGCGGTCACGATCCCCGTCCTCGCCAACGACTCCGACCCGGACAGTGACGCCCTCACCGTCACCGAGGCCTCTGGCGCCAGAGGCGGCACCACCACCACCGACGGCACGACGGTGACGTACACGCCCAACGCGGATTTCAACGGGACCGACAGCTTTGCCTACACCGTCTCGGACGGCAACGGCGGGACGGACACCGCGACCGTGACGGTCACCGTGACACCTGTCAACGACGCGCCTCTGGCGCAAAACGACGCGGCCTCGACGAGTCCCAATGAAGCCGTGGTCATCGCGGTCCTCGCCAACGACTCGGATGTAGACGGCGACGCTCTCACGGTCACTGCAGCCTCTGGCGCGAGCAACGGCTCGCTCGCGACCGACGGCACGACCGTGACCTACACGCCCGACGCAGGCTTCCGCGGGACCGACGGTTTCACGTACACCATCTCCGACGGCACGCTCACCTCGACGGCCAACGTGACCGTCACCATCGGCGGCAACGCCCCGCCTCTGGCGACGAACGATGCCGCGACGACGCCAGAGGACGAGCCCGTGACGATCCCGGTGTTGGCCAACGACAGCGACCCGGACGGCGACGCGCTGACCGTCGCGGGCGTGACCGCGCCCACCAATGGCACCGCCGAGACAGACGGTACGACGGTCACCTACACGCCCGAGGCCGACTTTAACGGCACGGACAGCTTCGCCTACACCGTCGCCGACGGCGCAGGTGGAACGGCAACAGCGACCGTCACCATCACCGTGACGCCTGTCAACGACGCGCCTCTGGCGCAGAACGACAGCGCGGTCACGCCAGAGGCCACGGCCGTCGATATTGCCGTCCTCGCCAACGACTCCGACCCGGACGGCGACGCGCTCACGGTCTCGGCTCTCGGCGCACCCAGCAGCGGCTCGGCCACGACCGACGGCACGACGGTCACGTACACGCCAGAGGCCGGCTTCTCCGGCACGGTCTCCTTCGCGTACACCGTGAGCGACGGCAAGCTGACGGACACCGCCGAGATCACCGTCACGGTCAGCGGCGCCAACCTGCCGCCCATCGCGCGCGACGACGCGGCGCCGGTCCGCCCCGGCGACTCCGTCCTCATCGACGTGCTCGCCAACGACGAGGACCCCGAGGGCCAGCCGCTCACGATCACGGCCGTTACGGCCCCAGCCTCTGGCGGGACCGCCACGCCAGAGGCCGGGCAGATCCGCTACACCGCGCCCTCGGGCTTTGGCGGGACGGACACGTTTACCTACACCATCTCCGACCCGCAGGGCGCGACGGCCACGGCAACGGTCATCATTACCGCGCAGGCCTACCGCTTCGCGCTGACGGATCTGGGCACGCTCGGCGGCGCCCGCTCGGCCGCGATGGCGGTCGCGCAAGACGGCCGCGTGGTCGGCACGGCGGAGGATGCCTCTGGCGCGCTCCGCCCCACGCTCTGGACCGCTGGGACGCCAGAGGCTCTCGCGCTGACGGGCGCGCCCTCGGGCTTCGCCGCCGCCATCGACGGGCTGACCATCGTCGGCGTGCGGTATGCCTCTGGCGGTGAGGCCGAAGCGTTCCGTCTCGGCGCGAGCCAGAGCGCGCTGCCGGGTCTCGGCGGCACGCTCACGAGCGCCTATGGGGTGCGCGAGGGCGGCGTCACGGTCGGCTCGTCGGCGCCAGAGGCGGGCGGGATCGAGGCGCTGGCGTGGGACGCCGCGGGCGCACCGACGCGGCTGGGCACGTTCGGGCTCGCGAACAGCGAAGCCTTTGGCGTCTCGCCGCTGGGTCTGGTCGTCGGCTACGCGCAGTCCAGTGTGGACGCGCGCGCCTGGGCCGGCGCCGATCTCCTACCAGGCGCCGACGGGCGCGCCTACGCCGCCAACGCCTCTGGCGTGGTCGTGGGCAGCATCGGCAATGGAACAGGCGACGTGAGCGCGGTTCGTTGGACGGGCACCGCCGCGCCAGAGGCTCTGGGCGGCCTCGGCGGCGGCTTTGCCGAGGCCTACGCCATCAACGGCGCGGGCTGGGTGGTCGGCGCCTCTGGCGCGGCGGTGAGCACGGCCGCGAAGGACGGCGCCGCGCCCATGCGCGGGCCTCTTCCGCTGGGCGGGCGCCTCGCGCCAGAGGCCAGTGTGTCGCAGTCTGCGGGCACCTCGCCAGAGGCCGCGCGCGCCGCCAGAGGCTCGGGCGCGCAGAAAGCGGCCGGTGCCATCGACACGCGCGCCGTGCTCTGGGTAGACGGCCAAACGCTCGACCTCGGGACCGTCATCGACGTGCCAGGGTGGACGCTTCTGGAAGCGCGCGGCATCAACGACGCGGGCCAGATCGCAGGAACGGGTCTTTTCGACGGCCAGCCTCGCGCCTTCCTCCTCACGCCCACCGGCAATACGGCGCCTCTGGCGGTAGCCGACCGCGCCGAGACCGCGATGGGCCAACCGGTCGAGATCGCGCTCGTCGCCAACGACCGCGACGACGACGGCGACGACCTGAGCGTGGCCTCTCTGCTCGCGCCCGCCAACGGACACGTGCAAGCGTCGGGGCCTCTGGCGGCGCGCTACACGCCCGCGCCCGGCTTTACCGGCGAGGACGTGTTCGGCTACACCCTCGCGGACGGCCGCGGCGGTCTGGCCCAGGCCGAAGTCCGCGTGCGGGTTCGCGCCGAGGCGCCAGAGGCTCTCGCGTTGCGCACGCCCGCGCCCAACCCCGCCTCTGGCGGCATCGCGTTCGTGTTCACGCTCGACGCCCCCAGCGACGACGTGCGCCTGGACGTGACCGATCTGCTCGGCCGCTCGCTCGCGAGCGTCGCCAGAGGCGCGCGCGACGCGGGCGAGCACACCGTCCGGTTCGACGTGCGCGGGCTCGCGCCCGGCACCTACGTCTGCCGCCTCCTCGCGGGCGGGCAGGCCCGTATGCGCACCTTTACCGTCGTGCGCTAAAACCAGCTGGCGGAGGCGTGGTGTCCCTCCGCCAGAGGCCGTGTTACATCAAGTGCCCGGACATGCCGAGCACGAGGATGAACACGATGCTGAGGACAATCAGTCCCAGAAATCCAAACAGGGCGAGATCGTCGGGCGAGATGCGACGGGGCTGGCGGGGTGCGACGGGAGTCAACGGCGTGTCCGCGGACGGACGGTGTGGAGCGCGCACGGTACGCAATCCACAGCCTCGCGCAAGAGGCCAGCACGGCGTCGCGCAACGTTCACAGAGGTGCCCCGCCAGAGGCTAGCGCGTCGTGAACGCGCGGTCGGCGGGTGCGGGCGTTTCGACCCAGTCCGCGACGAAGACGTTGGTGTCGCGCGAGTCTGCGCGGTCTCCGCGGCGGTTGCTGGCAAAGACCAGCTTTGTACCGTCGGGCGAGAACATGGGGAAGGCATCAAAGGTGCCGGAGTGGGTCACGCGCTCCAGGTCGCCGCTGGCGATCTCGATGAGAAAGAGGTCGAACTCGCGCCCGCCCGTCGCCATCGTGTGGTGGTTGCTGGCGAAGAGGATCTTCTCGCCGCTGGGGTGAAAGAACGGCGCCCAGTTGGCACCCGGCAGGCGCGTTACGCGGCGCTTGTTGTTTCCCTCGATGTCGGCGACGTAGAGATCCAGCGCGCCGGGCTGGACGGCGTTCTGCTTGAGCAGCGCGCGGTAGTTGTCGGCGTCCTCGCCCGTCGGGCGGCTCGCGCGCCACACGATCTGCTTGCTATCGGGCGAGAAAAACGCGCCACCGTCGTAGCCCAGCTCGTCCGTGAGCTGGATCGTCTCGCCAGAGGCCAGCTCGTAGCGGTACAGCTCCAGGTCGCCGCTGCGCGTGGAGGTGAAGATGACGTACTTGCCGTCCGGGCTTACGGTCGGCTCAGCGTCATAGCCCTCGCCGCCGATGAGAAGCTGCTGGTCCGTGCCGTCCGCGTTGGCGACGTAGATGTCGAACGTCGCGAACACGTCCCAGACGTACGAGCGCGTGCGCTCGGCGGCGGTCGTGGGGCAGGCGGGGCTCGCGGCGTGCGTGGAGGAGTAGATCACGCGGCCGTCGGGCAGGAAGTAGCCGCAGGTCGTGCGGCCCTTGCCGGTCGAGACCAGGTCGTATTTCTCGCCAGAGGCCAGGTCCGAGCCGTCGGCGTTCATGACGTACTGCTGGTCGCAGCCCTGGCTGTTGATCCGCTTCCAGTCGCTCTGGAAGACGAGTTGCTGGCCGTCGGTGCTCCAGTACGCCTCGGCGTTGTTGCCGCCGAACGTGAGCTGCCGGATGTTGCGAAGGTGCACCTCGCCGGTGAAGCGCAGGCTGTCCATCGCGGGAGCGTACGCGGTGCGGGCGCCAGAGGCCATCGAGGCCGAGCGCGCGCCGGGCTCGGGCTGCTGATCGGCGGAGGCGACCTCGACGGCACCCTGCACGTTTTGGCGGGCCTGACCGCTACATGCGGCGAGGGAGAAACAGAGAGCGGCGAGAGCGAGCGGGCGGAGCATGGAACCGGGATCGGGAGGAGCGGTGCGAGAGCGCACGGTGTGCCCAACCCTACCGCCTCTGGCGAGGCACGGTACCCCACTTTACCCAGTTTCGCCTCATCTTCCCGATCCATGCCCCAGACCCCGCCAGAGGCCGCCTTCGACACCGATGATTTCGCGCGCGACGTGCTCTCGGCCTCGCGCGAGAGACCGGTCCTCGTGGACTTTTGGGCGCCGTGGTGCGGGCCCTGCCGCGTGCTCGGGCCCGTTCTGGAGCGCATGGCCGAGGCCGAGGCCTCTGGCGCCGACCGGTGGACGCTCCGCAAGGTCAACACCGACGCGCACCCGGAGTTGATGGAGCGCTACAACATCCGCGGCATTCCCGCGATGAAGCTGTTCGTGGACGGCGAGGTGGTCGCGGAGCAGTCCGGCGCACTGCCGGAGTACATGCTCAAGCAGTGGCTCGACGGCGCACTCCCGACCGAAACAGGTCGCCTGCTCGCCGACGCACGCCAGAGGCTAGACGAGGGCGACCGCGGCGGCGCGCTCGAAGCGCTCGAACTGGCGGTGGGCCCGCCAGAGGCCTCTGGCGACAACACCCCGGACACCGAGGCGGCCCGCTTGCTTCTGGCGCAGCTGTCCGTCTTCGACGATCCCGAGCGCGCGCGCGACCTGGCACGCGGCCTCATGTCGACCGAGGCCGACGCCGTCGCCACCATCGCGGACAGCCTCTTGCGCGACGGCTTCCCCGATGGTGCGCCGCACCAGGCGTACGCACGCGCTCACACCGCTCTCGCCAGAGGCGACGTGGACGGCGCGCTCACCACGCTTATCGACCTCGTGCAAACCGACCGCGCGTACGACGACGACGGCGCGCGCAAGCTCATCGTCGCGCTGTTCCACACACTGGGCGAGGCAGATCCCGTCGTAAAGCGGCACCGGCCGGTCTTCAACCGCTCGCTGTACTAGGGCAAGAGGCTCAGCAGTCCGTCGCCAGAGGCACGCCGCCGACCGAGATCAGAGCGTCGGCGCGGACGGTTTGGCCAGTGCCCAGCCGCACCCAGTCGGCGCCATCGCGCGCGAACACGTCGTCGATGGTGGTGCGCGCGGTATGCTCGGCCTCTGGCGCGCGCCAGAGGATGTCCACGGTCTCGCGGCGCACGGCCCAGCTTTCCAGCCGGTCGTGGAAGCCGCAGGCGATGGGTGTGTAGTCCTGGCTAGAGGCGTCTGTCACGGCGAGGCCGGGAGCAGCGTGCCGCCGCGCTGGAGGCCTCTGGCGGTCGCGCCGAGAAAGAGGACCGCACCGAGCGCGAGCGCGCCGGTCAAGAGCGGCGCCGTGCCGAGCGGCAGGGCGTTCTTCGCCAGGATGGCCGCAAAGGCCCACACGAGGACCGCCGCGAACGCCACGTCGCCGGTTCGCCAGAGGATGACCGCGCCGATGCCCGAGACGATGAGGACCAGAAGCGCGGGCCAGAACGCCGCGCCCGTCCACCCGATGGCGACGAGCGAGACGGTAATATTGAGCGGCGTCGCGACGCACAGCCACGCGAAGAAGAGCGAGGTCGGCACGCCGAGGGCTAGCCGTTCGCTCTTGCTCATGCCCATCCAATCCAGGCGGATGTAGAGCCAGACCAAACTCGCGAGGATGCCGCAGATCACGATCGCCGCGACGCCGAACAGGCGCGAGAGCCACGGCAGTTGCCACAACCCGTTGAGCAGGTTGGCCGCGATAAACGGCAGCGCGATGGCGTCGTACCGCGGGCCTCTGGTAGCGGGCCGCGCCTGGTAGGCCGCGAAGACCAGCACGCCGAGGAAGATGACGCCCCAGATGGAAAACGCCCAGCCTGCGGGTGTGATACCGGTTCGGATGGAATCCGAGACCGCGCCCGTCTGCGTATCGAACAGCACGCCCGCGCCCGCGAGCCCGTTCATGCCGACGTTGAAGAGGGCCGCGAGGACGACGGCGATCTGGCGCGTGGTTCCGGTCATGCGTTCTCAACCGCCGCGCCCCGCCAGAGGATCCGCGGCTCCGCCAGAGGCTCATTTTGCAGGGCTTACGTGCAACGCCGCCAGAGGCCTCTGGCGCTGGACCACCGCCGCTGGACCACCGTCTCTAGGCCGCCGCCGAGCGCATGACCATCGCACCATCGCGTGGCGGCCCCACCGGCACGAATCCCTCGCGGGCATACAAGCGCCGCGCCGGGTTGGAGACCGAGACGCTCAGGCTGAGCCCGCCTCTGGCGACTGCCGCCCGCAGCAACGCCGTTCCCACGCCACGCCCGCGGTGCGCAGGCTCCACCGCCATCGACACCTCTGGCGTCACGGCGTCCACGAACCCGTAGCCGCGGTCATCGCCGCGCCAGAGGCGCCACCAGATCGCCCCGACCGGCGCGTTGTCGATCCGCGCTGTGAAGCCGCCGTCGCCCTCGCGCATCCACCCCGCGACGTAGCGCGCGAGGTGGGGCGCACGCATGGCCTCTGGCGCCAGAGGCTCGGCACCTGGCGGGATGTAGACCGCGAGGTACAGCATCCGCCAGAGGAGCGGCTCGTCGGCGGGCGTGAGGCGGCGGAGCGTGGGTGACATGGCACAAGGTCGCGCCAGAGGCGAGATCCGCCAGAGGCCTCTGGCGAGGCAAGTAGGGACGCCTCGCAGAGGCGTCCGCGGGCGAATGCGGCGCGCTCGGCGAGCACGCTCTACCCCATACTTTCGGCCTTCGGCGTGCCCAGTCGTAGAACTAGGATCACCGCCGCGACCACGAGCGCGAGCGCCAACCCGCTGCCCCACAGCGCCGCATCGCCCAGTTGCGCGAGGACCAGGCCTCCCAGCGCCGGGCCGATCATCTTCGAGAGCCCCCAGCCCGACTGCTGCACGCCCTGATACGTGCCGCGCAGCGCCTCTGGCGCCAGCCGCGCAACGATCGCGGGCACGAGCGGAATGAACGCGATCTCGCCTACAGACCAGACCGCGACCGCCGCCGCGTGTCCCCAGAACCCATCGGCTAGCGCGTGCATCCCCACGCCCACGCCGATGATCACCACCGCCGACGCCAGAAGCCCTGGCCCCAGCCGCGTCTCGGCCCACCGCGCGACGGGCAGGCTAAAGGCCACCACCACCAGCCCGTTGACCATCACCGCGAAGCCGTACATCTTCTCGCTCAGCCCATCGGCCTCCATCGCCAGAGGCAGCGTCGCGAACGCCTGCATGAACACGACGCCGACGCCCAACGTGGCAATCGCGAGGCCGACGAGCGCCGGATCGCGCAGCGCCGCGCCCAAGCCTCCAGAAGACTGGCCTCTGGCGGGAGAACTGACGGCCTCTGGCGCCAGAGGCGTATCCGCGCGATCTGCTCGTCCCTCTTCCCCTATCCCCCTTCCCTCCTTACCAAAGGCTTCGTCTCCGGCACACCCGCCCAGATCGCGACGGCGTAGATCACCATCGAGGCCGCATCCACGGCAAACAGCGCCGCGTAGCCGACCTGCTCCGCCAGAAGCCCGCCCAGCGCCGGGCCGAACGCCACGCCCAGGTTGATGGCCCAGTAGATGAGCGAGAACGCGCGCGCGAACTGCTCCGGCGGCACCAGATCCGAGACCGCCGCCGAGACCGCCGGGCGGTACATCTCGCCCACCAGCCCGAACGCGAGCACCAGTCCCGCCAGACGCCAGTAGCCCTCCACCGTCGGAATCGCGACGAGCAGCGCCGCGCCGCCCACCAGGCTGCCCATCAGCACCGCGCGCCGCCCGAACCGGTCCGAGAGCGCCCCGCCGATGGTCCCGGCCGCGAACGCCCCGGCGCCATACAGGCTGACCACGAACGTCGCCTCGGCGATGCTCGCGCCGCGCTCACCGGTCAGGTAAAGCGTCAGAAACGGTAGCACCACCAATCCCAGGCGGTTGACGAACGTGCCGACGAACAGCACCCAGAAGGCGCGAGGGTATCCGGCAGGCGTGGGCAGAGTGGGCAAACGTGCGGGCGGCGCCAGAGGCCTCTGGCGGTGGATGAATCGTGCGGCCTCGGGCGAACATCGCGCCAGAGTGCCCCAACGCAAAACGCCCCGGCCTGCCGAAGCAGCCGGGGCGTTTGGAGCAGGCGCGAGAGCCTAGCTGCCCAGTTTGTCCTTGGCGGCGTCGAGGGCGCTCTTCGCCAGATCGGCGGCTTTCTCGGTGGCGCCAGAGGCGGCGTCCTTCAGCGCATCGGGCGCGAGGTCGGAGGCCTTTTCGGCAGCGGCGTCGATAAGGTCACCGGCTTTGTCCGTCAGGCCGTCTGCGTTGGAGGCGAGGCTTTTGGCGAGGTCGCCGGCTTTGTCTTTGAGTCCGTCGAGCATGGTCATATGTGGGTGGAGTGAACGCGAGATACGAGCCTCTGGCGCGTGGGTTCTCGGCTCTCATCGCGAGGGGTCTCGTGTGGCGCCAGAGGCTCAGCGCACGCGCAGGCGCTGCCCGATGCGGATGTCGGTCGAGCGCAGGTTGTTGATCCGCACGATCTCGTCCAGCGTCGTGTTGTACTCCCTCGCGATGCCGTACAGCGTGTCGCCGCGGCGGACGGTGTGCGTCCGCCGCTCGGGAATCAGAACGGGTGCGGGCGCGGCCACGTCGCCAGAGCGGCTGGCCTCTGGCGTGGCGGCGAGCCCCGCGGCGCCCAGCCCCGCGGCGCCCAGCCCCTGGAGCGCGCGCACGCGAGAATCCGCCCGCGCGATCTGCGCCGCGACGGACTGATACGCGCCGTCGTCGATGCCCGCGACCGCCACGACGCCGTCGCGCGCCACCACCTCCACGTCCAGCGTGCGCGTGCGCGGGTCCTCCACGAGCGCGAGGCGCACCGAGGTCGCGAGGCGCAGATCAGCCATACCCGCCTGCAACGAGCGCGGCGGCACCTCTGGCGCGGGTCCTTGCGCGAAAGCAGGCACGCCAGAGGCGAGGGCAACGAGCAGAAAAACGAGCAGGCGATGCATGGCAGAGCGGGGCGTGGTGCAGAATACGGGCGCCAGAGGTGAGAGCCGCAGAGCCTCTGGCGCGAGACACTTGCGCATCCTCACAATAAGTCTTATCGTTTATCGACGATGATCGATCACGTTCTCTTGTTTCACCAACACCCCACTCCTATGACCCACGTCTGTTGCGACTGCTGCGGCACCGATCTCTGCACGTGCGGAGGCGACTGCTGCTAGCGCGCCCTTCCGGTGGGTCGGATCTTCCGGCCCACCGGTTTCTCCTATGACGACATCCTCCGAAACCCTCGCGCCTCTGGCGAAAGCCCTCGGCCACCCCGCACGTCTGCGCGTGCTCGCCGCGCTCGGCGCCAGAGGCGAGTGCCTCTGCGGCGAGATCGTCGAGGTCGTCGGCCTGGCACAGTCTACCGTCTCGCAGCACCTCAAAGTGCTCCGCGAAGCCGGGCTCGTGGTCGGCACAGTGGACGGCCCGCGCACGTGCTACTGCCTCGACACCGAGGGCATCGCGCGCGCCAAAGACGCGTTCCAGTCCGTTCTGGGCAACCTCCACTCGTGTTCCTGCGGCGATGCCTGCTCCTGCTAACCCCTCCGCTGTCGCCTCGGGCGCCATGTCCGCGCTCGAACGCGCTGATGCCTCTGGCGTGTTCGAGACGCGCCCGCTCGTCCTCTTCGTCTGCACCCACAACTCCGCGCGCAGCCACCTTGCCGAAGGCCTCTTGCGCCAACGCCACGGCGACCGGTACCGCGCCCAGAGCGCCGGGACCGTCGCCAGAGGCGTGCATCCGCTCGCGGTCGAGGCGCTCGAAGCCGTCGGCATCGACGCAGGTGCGCACACGTCCAAAACGATCGAGAGCCTGGGCGACCTCGCGCCAGACGTGGTGGTGACGGTCTGCGACAACGCGCGAGAGGCGTGCCCGTACATCCCGGCCGGGCGCAACCTGCACCACGCCTTCCGCGACCCGTCGGCGGTACCCGGCACCGACGACGACCGCCGCCGCGCCTTCGCCGAGGTGCGCGAGGAGATCGCGGCTTGGCTGGACGCCACGTTCGGCTAGCACGCGCCGGTGCGGTCAGCCTCTGGCGCCAGAGGCCGACTGCGCTGCGCAGGGCGAGAAGCCCCGCGTGACGGCGCACGGGCACCGCGCGTCTGTGCGTTCGTACGCCTCCCCCGTTCCCGGTCCGTTGCCATGCGCCGCTTTCTTCCCCTTTCGCTCGCCCTGTTCGCCCTCGCCAGCGGCTGCTCTGCCACCATCGACGAGGCCTACGGCGTGCCCGACGCCACCGAGTGGACCTATTTCCAGGGCGACGTGGAGCGTGTGGCAGGCGCAGTGGAGCGCGCGCTGGCCCGCACCGGCTACCGCGTCGAGCGCGTCGGCCGGACGGATGCGGGCGAGATCGCGCTCGGCGTGTCGCTCGCCAGAGGCTCGGCGGAGTTTACCGAGATCCTGATCCAGCCCTTCGAGGACCCAGACGCCGTCTTCGCCTCCCGCGCCCAGACGTTTCCGCGCCAGAGGCCGCTGCCGCGCGACCTGCGCGTCGCGGTCATCTCCGAGATGTAAGCCTCTGGCGCGAGTTCCCCAGCTGCGCGTCGCCAGAGGCTTGTCGTAGTCTCGGGGTATGACCCGACTCTGGCCTCTGGCGCTCCTCCCTCTGGCGATTCTCGCGCTCGCGGGCTGCGGCACCGCCACACCCGCCGTGAACACCGATACACTCCGCCAGAGGATCGAGGCTGTCGCCGCGCGCTACCCGGAGGCGACCGTCGCCGTGGCCGTCCGCGACGGCGAGACGCGGCTGGACATCGGCGCTGACCGCGTGTTTCATGCCGCGAGCACGATGAAGGTGCCCGTCATGATCGAGGCGTTTCGACAGGTCGAGGCCGGGCGCCTCGCCTGGGACGATTCGGTCGCCGTCGTCAACCGCTTCACGTCCATCGTGGACGGGAGCCCGTTTTCCATCGGCGACGACTCCGACGATGGCCTGTACACGCGCCTGGGGCAGAAGATGCCTCTGGCGGATCTCACGCGCCGCGCCATCACCACCTCGTCCAACCTCGCGACGAACCTGATGATGGAAGTCCTGGGTGCGGACAGCGTACAGGCGACGACGCTCGCGCTCGGCGGCGAAGGCGTGCTCGTGCTCCGCGGCGTGGAAGACCTCAAAGCCTTCGACGCCGGGCTCAGCAACCGCGCCACCGCCAGAGGCCTGGCCGCGCTCATGCTCGCCATTCAGCAAGGCCGCGCCGTCTCGCCCGAGGCCTCTGGCGCGATGGTCGAGATCCTGCTGGAGCAGGAGTTCGGCGACATGATCCCGGCCGGTCTTCCCTCTGGCGTGCGGGTGGCGCACAAAACCGGCACCATCACGCGCGTCCACCACGACGCCGCCATCGTCTACCCGCCAGAGGATGCGCCCTACGTGCTCGTCATCCTGACCGAGGGCATCGAGGACGAGGCGCGGTCCGCCGCGCTCGGCGCCGAGATCGCAGGCGTCGTCCACGCCGCGCTGCGCCAGTAGCCTCTGGCGCCAGAGGCGTATTGCATTGTCGTCGCGGTGTTGTCTACCACGCAGCGCCAGAGGCTCAGAGAGCGTTGAGGATCGGGCTCTGGTGCTGTGACTGCCCCCTTGAGGGGGCTCCGGCGCAGCTGGTGGGGGTGTTCGGATGAGCGCCAGAGGCCGGAGACACCCTCCGCCCGCTGGCGCGGGCACCTCCCTCAAGGGAGGCGTCTGAAAACCTCAACGCCCGCTCAGCCTTTGACGAGCGCTCTGAGCACGAAGAACACGTTCTCCTTCCGCTCGCGCAGGCGGCGCGAGAAGTACGGGTACCACTCCGTCCCGTACGGCACGTAGGTGCGCATGTTGAACCCCTGCCGAACGAGGCTTTCCTGCGTGTCCTCGCGCAGACCGTAGAGCATCTGAAACTCGAACGCCTCTGGCGCAATGCCGTGCTGCGCCACAAACACCTTGACCGCCTCGATGAGTTGGTCGTCGTGCGTCGCGATGCCAGGGTAGCGGGCGTCGGTGAGGAGCGTGCGGGCGTGGTCCATGTACGCCTCGCGGATGTCAGGCATCTTCTGGTACGCCAACTGGGGTGGCTCGCCGTAGGCGCCCTTGCAGATGCGCACGCGCGCGTTGAGCTCGGCCATGCGCGCGATGTCGGCGCCGGTGCGCTTGAGGTACGCTTGCAAGACCGTGCCCACGTGGTCCGGGTAGTCGGGGTACACGCGCTCGAAGATGTC
The DNA here is from genome assembly GCA_963708165.1 of Rubricoccaceae bacterium. Taxonomy (GTDB): domain Bacteria; phylum Bacteroidota; class Rhodothermia; order Rhodothermales; family Rubricoccaceae; genus Rubricoccus. The sequence goes on from OY970187.1 coordinate 1,496,933, forward strand.
GAGCGTGGACTGCGTGATGTCGCTGCCCTCCATGTCGAGCCGTACGAACAAGTCGGCGTCGCGGGCGCGGTCGAGCAGCGCGCGCAGGTTGGCCTCGCACACGTCCGTGTCGATCACCTGCCCGATCATCGACAGCTTGATCGAGATGCCGACGGCCTCTGGCGCGGCGCCGCGGCGGTCGCGGTAGTCGGCGAGGGTTTCGAGCAGGTCGCCGTACTCGGCTGCGAAGGCGTCGGCGCGCGGGCGCTCGTGGACGTGCTCGCCCAAAAGGTCGAGCGTGATAAACCGGCCAGAGCCAAGGATGGGGTCGAGCGCGGGCAGCGCGGCGTCCAGGGACTCGCCCGCGACGAAGCGCCGGGCCAGCGCGTAGGGAAGCTTCATGGGGCAGAGGCGCCAGAGGCGCGAGTCGGGCACGCCAGAAACGGCGCGCGGAAAGCTACGCGGCGCCAGAGGCGCAGGGTCCGCGGCCGATGGAACGATATGTGCACGCTGTCCAGAAACGATGACCGCAGGCCCTCTGGCACCTTCGAGGGCTGCTTTTCGCCGCCTGCGCTACAATTTGTGACTCCTGAACTTGCTCCTGCATCCACGGTCCCGCCGAGCCACCTCGACGGCTTTCTCCCCGAGGGCCTCTCGTCTGCCGAGGTCCGCCGTGGGCGTCTGCTGGTGAGCTTCGCCATTCTCGCTATCGCAGGCTACGCCGTAGCGCTGCTCCCGCTGGGATGGCTCGGATGGAGCAAGAGCTTTGCGGGCGTCGGTGCCGCGGCGCTCGTCAACCTTGTCGCACTCGGTGGCCTGCGCACGCGCGCCTGGGCGCTGGGCACGACGGCCTGGGTGGTCTTCCCGCTGCTCATCGTCACCGTTTTCGGTGTCGCGCTGGCAGACATGGGCCTGGGCGCGCCCGAGTTGATGTGGCTCGCGACCGTGCCGATTATCGCGGCGCTTACGCGGAGCAAGCTTCTGGCGACCGTCTGCGCCATTCTGATCGCCTCTGGCGCTGTCGCGCTGGCTGTGTGGGGCACACTGCACCCGTTTCCCGCTACCGCGCCCGAGTTCACGCGCACCATCGTCGCGATGGTTAGCCTCGCGGGCGTGGCCGTCACCGGCGCCATCATCGGGCAGATCTACGAGCGCTCTGTGGGCGCGGCTCTGGTGGAACAGCGGCAGTCTTTAGACGATCTCGCCGACGCGCTGCGGCAGAGCGAAAACCGCTACCGCCTCGCTCTCGAAAACGTACCGGTCGGCGTGGTCCAGACGACAGCCGACGGGCGGTTTCTGCTCGCCAACCGCGCCATCGCGGCTCTGCTCGGGTATGACTCAGTAGAGGACCTGTCTGCCTCTGGCCGCAGCGCGGCGGAGTTTTACGCCTCGCCAGAGGCCCGCGAGGCTCTTGTTCGTGCCCTGCACAGCGACGGCGCCGTGCGCCGCTTCCAGACCTCATGGAAGGACCGCCACGGCAACCCTCTGCAAGTCCGCATTGACGCCCGAGGCACGTTTGGAGCGGGCGGCTCGCTGCTCGGCATCGAAGGTATCGTAGAGGACATATCAGCCGAGCACGAGGTACGCGAGAGGCTGCGCACGAGCGAGGCTCGGTTTCGCGCCTTGGTGCAACAGTCCTCGGATGTGGTGCTTGTGGCCGATGTGGAGAGTCGCGTGACCTACGTCAGCCCCTCCGTTCAGCAGGTAATGGGCTACACCACCGAGCAGGTGCAGGGCCGGTCCATCTTCAGTTTCGTCCACCCAGACGACCTCGCCGATAGCCAGAGCGTTTTCCAGGGGGTTCAGGCCAGCGGCTCTATGGTACCCGCGACGGAATTCCGATTGCGGCACGCCGAAGGCCACTATCTCTTTGCCGAGGGCGTGGGCACCCCGCTCTTCGACGATCCAGCGATTCAGGGTCTCGTGATCAACTTTCGCGACATCACGGACCGCAAGCGCGCTGAAGCCGTGCTGGTCCACGCCAAGGAGCAAGCCGAGGAGGTAGCGCACCTCAAGAGCACGTTCCTGGCCAACATGAGCCACGAGATCCGCACGCCGCTGACGGGCATCCTGGGCTTCGCCGACATTCTCGCCGACGAGGTCACCGACCCGCAGCAGCGAGAGTTCGTGGAGTTGATCGAGCAAAGCGGCAAGCGGCTCATGGACACGCTCAACTCCGTGTTGGACCTCGCGCGGTTGGACGCTGGGCAGATGGACTTCACGACCGAGCCGGTGCCTCTGGCGGAGGCCGCACGACAGACCGCACAACTCCTCGCGCCTCTGGCGCAGAAAAAAGGTCTCACGCTCCAGGCCATCGTGCAGGACGAAAACGCCAGCGCCGACCTGGACCGCAGCGCGCTCGACCGCATCCTAACCAATCTGGTCGGCAACGCGCTCAAGTTTACCGAGAGCGGCGGCGTGCAGATCGTCGTCCGGTCGAGCGAGTCCAGCGTGTCGCTCGACGTGGTCGACACCGGCGTGGGGATCAGCGAGGAGTTTTTGCCGCGTCTGTTCGAGGAGTTCCAGCAGGAGTCCTCGGGCGCGCAGCGCAGCCACGAAGGCTCTGGCCTGGGCCTCTCCATCACGCGGCAGCTCACCGAGCGCCTGGACGGCACACTGAGCGTGCAGAGCACGCTGGGCCAAGGCAGCACGTTTTCCGTCACGTTTCCCTCGCGCCTCAGCGAAGCCGAGCCTCTGGCGGCGGCGCGCCAGCCCCGCGTGCTGATCGTGGACGACAACGCGCAGACGCTGCGCATGGCCCAGCGCATGGTGGAGGCGTCCTACCGCGTCGACACCGCCACCAACGCGGCCGATGCGGAGGCGCTCGCGCAGACCGCGGCGGAGCAGTACGACGCCTACAGCGCGCTCCTGCTCGACATCAACCTGGGCACGATGGACACCGGCGAGGACCTCATGCGGCGGCTGCGCCAGAGGCCTCCGTATCACGAGCGGCCCATTCTGGCGTTTACGGCCTACGCGCTCCACGGAGACCGCGAGCGCTTTCTCGCGAGTGGCTTTAGCGGCTACTTCTCCAAGCCGTTCACGCGCAACACCCTCTTGGAAGCCCTCGCCGAAGCGACGGGCCACGAGCCCGAGGCCGAGCCGCCCGCGCCACGCTTTATCGTGCGCAACCGAGACGCGAGCCCGATGCCCAAGTTTGCGCCCGTCTCTGCTCCCGAACCTGCCCCCGGCGGGACGCTGCGCTTTCGCGACTGAGCGGCGCCAGAGGCAGCACGCGCCAGAGGCAGCACGCGCCAGAAACGGCACGCGCCAGAGGCCTCTGGCCACAGACAGACCGTGGCTAGAGGGCGCCTCTGGCGGAACCCGGCGCGCGGTGCGGGATCCTGAGGGCATGACCACCCTTGCCATCGTCGGCGCCGGAGCAGCAGGCCTCGGTGCGGCCCATGCCCTGCGCGATTCCGATCTCGCCGTCACCGTTTTCGAAAAGAGCCGCGGCGTGTCTGGCCGTGCTGCCACGCGCTGGCGCGACGCGAAAGACGCCTCTGGCGAGCCGTTCCGCTGGCGCTACGACCACGGCGCGCAGTACGTCTCGCCAGAGGCAGACTCGCGCGTCCACACGCTGCTAACCGAGACGCTCGACGCCAGCGGCCTGGTCGACATCGCGGGCACGGTCTGGCCGTTCGACGACGACGGCACGCTGCGCCCCGACCGCGCGCGCCAGGATCCCGGCCCACGCCTCACCTACGAGGACGGCATCTCGGAGCTTGGCCGGCGCCTTTTGGCTGGAGCGCCCGGCGTGACGCTTCGCGGCAGCACGCGCGTCGGCGCGCTGCACGAAGACGCGGGCCGCTGGCGACTGGACGCCGACGACGGCACCGATCTGGGCACGTTCGACGCGGTTCTCTTTACGCCGCCGCCGCCGCAGACGAGCGAGATCCTGAGCGCGGGCGCGATGGCCGAGGGCCTCCGCCAGAGGCTCGTGGGCGCACTCGGGGAGGCCAGCTACCGCAGCCAGTTCACGGTTGTGCTGGCGTTTATGCAGCCCATCAAGCGGCCCCAGCCGTACGCGCTCGTCAACGCGGCCGAGCACGGCGGAGCGGACGGAGGCCACGCCGTGGCGTGGCTGGCCGTCGAGAGCGACAAGCCGGGCCGGGCGCCCGCTTCGGGCACGCTGCTCCTCGCGCAGATGAGCGAGGCGTGGACGCTCGCGCACTACGACGACGCCAAAGACGTGCTCATCGCCGAGGCCTCTGGCGAGATCGCGGCGCTTCTCGGCACCAACCTTCCAAAGCCGAACTGGGCCGATACGCAGCGCTGGAAGTACGCGCTGCCGGACTCGGGCGCGGACACGGCGACGCTGGAAACGGGCGAGGCCGACGGCCTCTTCTTCGCAGGCGACGCCATCGCGGGCAAGGGCCGCGTGCACCTCGCGCTGGAATCGGGACTAGAGGCGGCCGACCGGATCCGCGAGATGCTGTAGCCTCTGGCGCCAGAGGCCTGCTTTACCCGAGCGCCCCCAGCGCCTCTGGCGGGATCGTGCGAGCACAGGACGGCCGTCCCGCTTTCCATCTCCTCGCGCAAGAGGCTGAGCGAGCGCCGCGCCAGAGGCACGTCTTCGCAGATGCCCGCGACGGTGCCGGTGCGGATCTGCCTGGTGTCGAACGCTGCGTCACCTGCGAGAATGACGCGGCGGCCACCGGCCTCGACGACAACTGACTGGTGCCCTCTCGTGTGGCCGGGCGTGGGAATCGTGCGCACCGCGCCATCCTCGGTGATCGCGTGGCTCTGGGCGAACGCGCCGCTGGCGCCCGAGGCGTAGTCGGCCGCCTCTGGCGTCCACCCGCTGGGCCAGCGGCAGGCAACGGCGCCACCGGGCGCGCGGCGGTTGCTGTCAGGGGAGACGATGGCGGGGACCTGCGCCACATCTCCGAGTCCGCCCGTATGGTCCGAGTGCAGGTGCGTGAGCACGACCGCGCGCAGGGCCTCTGGCGCGATCCCGAGGGCGCTGAGTTGGGCGCCGAGGCCCGACGCCAGAGGCACGTCGAAGCGCAGCAGGTTCTCGTAGACGAACTGCGTGGCGCCGTCGCACGCGAAGTAGCCCTCGTCGGCCACGCGCGGCGTCTCGCCGGTGTCGACCAGAATGGCGCCGTCCGGGTGCTGGATCAGCCAGCACGTGATGGGCAGCCACGGCGTCCACCGCGGGTCGAGCGCGATGCTGGGCAGGCGCGAGAACGCCGGGCCGGTCAGCGTGCGGTGCGCCTTTTTGACCGCCACGCGGCCGGTGCGCAGCGCCGTGACCCGCACGCCGCCGAGCGTGGCGGTGACGGGCGCGAACGTCAGGCCGGTGGGATCGGGAGCGGACACGCCAGAGGCGACGCCGCAGCCCGCCAGTGTGGTTCCCGCGAGTGCGGCACCCGCGACGATGAAGCGGCGGCGCGTCATTGGTCTTCCCCCGGGCTCTGCGCCTCTGGCGGGGAGCCGGCTCCTGATCCCGCCTCTGGCGCCAGAGGCGCGGTGCTCTGCGCCCGCGCGAGCGAGTCCAGCCGCGCCATCACCGGCGGCAGCGCGCGGCGGAAGCCAGGCCCGAGGCGCGAGGCGAACACGCCGCCCATGAGCCCGCCAAACTCGACCTCGTGCGTGACCGCGATCTGGCCCTCCGCCAGAGGCGTCCACGAGCGGCGCAGGCGCAGCACGGCCATGGGCAGATTGGTCGTGTACGCCGTCGCTCGCGGGGCCACGGCTGTGACGTCGAAGCGCGCGCTCGGCCCCGCCAGAGGCACCAACCGGCCTCTGGCGCCGGGCTCCCACGGCCCGTCCAGCGTCGCGGACTTCAGTTCGGTGTCCCACTCGTGCCAGCTTGCGGGATCGGTCCAGAGTCGCCAGATCGCCTCTGGCGGGGCGGTGGTTACCATCGTGTGGCGGAACGAGCGGTCGGTGCCCTCCGCCAGAGGCGTGGGCGCCGCGGCCTCCGGCGCGCGGGCGGCGCACCCGACGAGGAGCAAGACGGCGAGACAAACGAGAAGGGCAGGCATGTCGCGAGAGGCAGGGTCCGCCAGTCTCGCACGGCGCCAGAGGCGGGCGCCTTCGCATCGGGTAAGAAGTGCGAGCGGCGGCCGTCTCTGGCGCCAGAGGCCACTGCACCGGGTAGAGACGCCTCGCCGAGGCGTCCGCGTCCGACTGTGATGTGCCGCGGCGCTTCGACACCGGCGCGCTCGGCGAGCACGCCCTACCCACATCAGCTCGCGCGGACGCGGCTGAGCGACTGCGGCGTCATGCCGAGGTACGACGCGACGTAGCGCAGCGGCACGCTCACCAGCACCTCCGGCTGCTCGCGCTCAAATGCGGCGTAGCGCTCCGACGCGCTGAGGCCTCTGGCGTCGTCCAGGGCGCGGTCCAGGTAGTCGTAGACCTCGCGGACATAGGCGGCGCGGAAGGCGGCCCACGCTGGGATGGCGTCGGAGAGTCGGTCCGTGGCCTCTTGCGAGAGCACGCGCACACGGCCCGGCGTGAGCATCTGAATACCCTCGCGCGACGGCACGCCGCCGTAGAGGCTCGCGACGACCGTCATCATGGTGCCGGGCGTGGCGAAGTGGCGCGTGATGTCTTCGCCATCGCGCTCGGTGTAAAACCGCGCGACGCCGTCGTCCACAAACCAGACCGAGCGGCACGCTTGGCCGGGGCGCAGCAGGATCTCGCCGCGGGCGACCTCGCGCGGCTCGGCCCATGCACGTTTGATCTGCGCGGCCTCGGCCTCCGCCAGAGGCTGCACCTCGCGCACGCGGGCGACGAGCGCGTCCACCGCTACACCCCTTCGGCAAGCGTGGACTGCTTCACGCTCTCGCCGAACAGGCTCATGCCCGCGCCGATCACGCACAGCGCAAGCGTGCCGTACACCACGAACGGCTCGCCGCGGCCCTTGCGCAGCGTGGCTTCTCCCGCGAGCGAGACGCCCAGCCCCACGCCGACGAGCCCGGCGGGTGCCAGCCACGCCCACTTCTCGCGGTGCCTCTGGCGGGCAGCCTCTCGGATGGCAAACGTCGGGTCGTAGTGAGGGTCGGGGAGCGACATCGGGTGTGGAGCGTTGAGCAGTCAATCCCAACCGCGCACCCGCCCCCACGTTCCGTTGCCCGACGCCTCACTCGACGGCCTCACCGCAGGCTCCATCGCCGACCTCCGCCAGTCGTACGAGAAAGGGGCGCTGGAACGCGCCGATCTACCCTCCGAGCCTCTGGCGCTGTTTCTCGCGTGGTTCGAAGACGCGCGCGAAGGCGGCGTCGCCGAGCCCAACGCGATGACCCTCGCGACCGTCGATGCCTCGGGCGCCCCGTCGGCGCGCATTGTGCTTCTCAAAGGGGCCGACGCCAGAGGCTTTGCGTTCTACACCAATTTGGAGAGCCGCAAAAGCCGGGAGGTCCAGGCCACAGGCCGCGCGTCGCTCGTGTTCTGGTGGGAGCCGCTGCAGCGCCAAATCCGCATCGAGGGGACGGTGGAGCCCATTCCTGCGCCAGAGGCCGACGCGTACTACGCCTCCCGCCCGCGAGGTTCGCGGCTGGGCGCGTGGGCGAGTCCGCAGAGCGAGGTCATCTCCGGGCGCGAGGTTCTGGAAGCGCGCAAGGCCGAGGCCGAGGCGCGGTTCGAGGGCGAGACCATTCCGCGCCCCGAGTTCTGGGGCGGCTGGCGCGTAGTGCCCCAGCGCGTCGAGTTCTGGCAGGGCCGCCCGAGCCGCCTCCACGACCGCTTCCGCTACGAGCGCACCGGCGCCGGAAGCCCTGGCGCATCGACCGGCTCGCGCCCTGAGGTTCTGCTGCTGTCGCGAGGAGTGACGCAGCGAGGGCAGCTATCGAGACGGGGACGCCTCTGGCGCCAGAGGCCTCTGGCGGAACTGGCGGCACGAGATCCCGTCACACCGCAGCGCACCCAAATCGACTCATGCCCCCTCTATTCTCGACGCTCCTGATCGGCGCTGCAGCATGGCTCCTCATCGGGCTCGCGGTTATCGTGACGCGCGAGGTTCGAAACGGCCGCTCGCCGGCGATGAAAGTGGGCGAAACGGTAGCAGGCGTCGTCGCTTCGTTCGCGGTCGAAATCGTGACTTTTGCCGTGGTGCTCGGTTTGGCGGTCGGCAGGCGCGGTGTAGCCTCTGGCGTCAGCGCCGCCAGTCTCGCGTCTCTCTTCCGTGATGCCTCTCTCGCCTCCTGACTCGCCGTCTCGCCAGAGGCTTTGTGACGCCGTCATCGTCGGCGCGGGTGTGAGCGGGCTGGCGGCGGCGCGCGCGCTGACGGAGGCCGGGCAGCGCTGCGTCGTGCTAGAGGCACGAGGCCGGCTGGGCGGGCGCGTGGATCACGTGCCGGGCCACCCGTCGGTCGACCTCGGCCCGGCGTGGTTCTGGCCGCACAGCCAGCACGTCCGCGCCGCGGTGCAAGACCTCGACCTGAGTGCATTCCCGCAAGAGGCCTCTGGCGCGACCGTCATCGACCGCGGCGCGGGCGTTCCGCCTCAGCGCGCGATGCTGCCCGACGCCGAGGGCTCTGCCCTTCCGCATCGTCGGCGGCGTGACGGCGATGGTCGAAGCTCTCGCCAGAGGCCTCAACCCAGGCTCCGTTCTGCTCGGCACTGCCGCCGCGCGCATCGAGCAGACCGCCTCTGGCGTCCGCGTCCACACAGATTCTGGCGTGTTCGACGCCCGCACCTGCATCCTGGCGCTTCCACCCGAGGTCGCCGCCAGAGGCCTGGCTTTCGATCCGCCTCTGGCGCAGGACCTCGTGCGCCTGATGCACGCCACGCCGACCTGGATGTCGTGGTCGGCAAAAGCCGCGCTGGTCTACCCTCGCGCCGTGTGGCGCGAGGCCGGACTCAGCGGCGCGGCCATGAGTCAGGCCGGCCCCGTCCAGCAGTTTTACGACGCGACCGAACCCGGCGCGTTCACGCAAGAGGCCTCTGGCGGTCCCGCCGCACAGCGTGTCTCTGGGAGCGCCGCCGCGCTCGTCGGCTGGGTGGACCCGGCGCAGGCTCGGCGCTTCTCGCCAGAGGCCCTGCGCGAAGCGGTCATCGCGCAGGCCTCGCGGCTCTTCGGCGTGGGCAAGCCCCTGGCGTTTGCGGTCGCGCGACTGGAGTGCGGAGCCGCTCACGTCGCCGCCCGCAGGACTCCCCGCCGGCGCGACGACGCAGTTCTTCGGTCACCACACGCTCCGCGATCCGCTCTGGGACGGGCGCCTGCACCTCGCCGGCTCGGAGACCTCTGGCGAGACGCCGGGGTATCTGGATGGGGCGCTCGCCAGAGGCGCGGAGGTGGCGCGGACCGTGCTCGCCTCGCGGCCCGAGTAGCCTCTGGCGCTGTGCCCTCGCGCACAGTCGGTGTGCGGGGGCGCACACCCGGATCGCGCCAGAGGCTGAAAACCGGGCGGTTTTCTGGGCGGGCATGTCTTTTGACCTGCCCCGGGATGTTCGATCACATCCCTGAACGGCACTGTCCGCCAGCACTCTGCCTGGCCTCCGGTTCCGACGCTCGCCCCCGCTCACATGTCGATGCCCACGCCCCGCCCACGCTCTTCCAAGACGCGCGCTCTGCTTCTCTTCGCGATGCTGCTCGCGCTCGTCCCGTTCGTCTCCGCGCAAGAGGCCCTTCAGCCCGGCCAGCCCATCGAGCGCACGCTGGCCTCTGGCGACGCGCACGCCTACACCCTCGACCTCGCCTCGGGGCAGTTCGTGCTCGGCACGGCGGACCAGCAGACGGTCGACGTCGTCGTGACCCTGACCGGCCCCGATGGCGAACGCATCCGGTCGTTCGATGACTCGGGGCGAGGTCCCGACACCTTCCAGTTCATCACCGAGGCAGCGGGTCGGTACACGATGACCGTCACGCCGTACGGCGGCGAGGAGGGCCAGTACACGATCCGTCTCGACCGGTCCGAACCGGTCGCGACGACGCCCGCTGGCACCGTCGACCAGCAGTTTGCTGGCTTCAACGAGCGGACGCCCGGCGCGGCCGTCGCCGTCATCCAGAACAGTGAGATTCTGTTCGCCAACGGCTACGGGGCCGCAAACCTGGAGCACGGCGTGCCGATCACGCCCGAGACCGTGTTCAACACGGGCTCGGTCAGCAAGCAGTTCACGGCCTTCGCCATCGCCCTGCTGGCCGACCAGGGACAGCTGGAGCTCGACGACGATGTCGCGACATACGTGCCGGAGTTCAACGTCGGCCAGCCCGTTACCATCCGCCAGCTGCTCCACCACACGAGCGGCATGCGGGACACCTACGGACTGATCGACCTAGCTGGCGCACGTGATGGCGACCTGATCTCGCGGCAAGTTGCCCTGGACCTGATCTTGAGGCAACGAGGGCTCAATTTCGAGCCGGGCATGCAGTACGCCTACAGCAACTCGAACTACGACCTGCTGGCTGAGATCGTCGAGCGCGTTACCGGGGAGTCTTTCCGGTCGTGGATGCGAGACAACGTGTTCGAGCCGCTCCAGATGCACCACACGGTCATCGGCGACAACTACCGGGAGGTCATTCCAGGCCGTGCGGCGTCGTACACGCCGACCGAGGGCGGCTACGAGGAAGAGGTCTCGTTCGACTCCGGCTACGGATCGGGTGGGATGTACTCGACGGTGGGCGACCTGGCGCGCTGGCTGAGCAACCTCGCGACAGCCGACCTCGGCGGCGAAGCGGTCGCGGGGCGGATGCGCGAGCGCGGCGTGCTGGCCAACGGCGACACGCTGAGGTACGCGCTCGGCCTCTTCGTGGACACGCGCCGAGGGATGCAGCGCATCCAGCATAGCGGGCGCGACGCGGGCTACGGGGCGTTCGTCGCGTACTATCCCGAGATCGACGCAAGCGTCGTGACGCTGGTGAATGTCAGCTCGTTCAATCCCATCCGGGCGGGCAACGACATCATGGAGGCCTTCTTCCCGGACGCGTTCGCACCCAGCGACGCCGCGGCGCCGGTCGCCGAGGCGGACCCTGAGCCCGCGTACGACCCCGCGTCCTTCGACCCGGCGACGTTCGACGCGTTCGCAGGGCGCTACGAGCAGGAGGGCCGGCCGGGCTACACCATGCGCATCGGCCGAGACGGTGAGCGCTACACGCTCCAACTCGCCGGGCAGCGCGAGTGGGAGATCACGCCCGCCGGGCCGTCCAGCTTCCTCTACGAAGGCGCCAGCGGGGACTTGGTGGTCACGTTCGACGTGTCGCCCGACGGCTCGGTCGAGACGGTGACGGCCCCCCGACTTGGAGACGAGCCGTTCTTCCGAATCCCGACCGAGCCGGAAACGCTGGTGCTGGCGGACTTCGTGGGTCGGTACTACAGCGACGAGCTCGACGTCGTCTACACCATCCGAGTCGACGACGGCGATCTGGTCGCCGTTCGGCCTCGCGGCCTCCCGCCGGTTTCGCTCACGCACAGCGCGGACGGACGGTTCATGGGCCAGTATCAGACGGCGATCTGGGGCGTGGCCTTCGAGCGCGGTGCAGACGGCGAGGTCACCGGCTTCACCGCCAACAGCGTGCGGACACAGGGCGTGCGCTTCGAAAAGATGAACTGACGCCTACCTCCAGGCGCCGACCCGCGCCCGACACCACCGGCATCCCCACCTCGACTTCCAGATCCATGCGCAGCCTCCTCTTCGCCCTCACCTTCCTCTCGCTGGCCTCGGCCACGTCCGCACAGCAAACGCTCCAACCGGGGCAGCCCATCGAGCGCACGCTGGCCTCTGGCGAGACGCACACGTACCCGCTCGACCTCAGCGCGGGCCAGTTCGTACTCGGCGCTGCCGACCAGCAGACGGTCGATGTCATGGTGACGCTCACCGGCCCGGACGGCGAGACGATCCAGGACGTTCGATCAGCCCGCCAGAGGCCCTCGAAGCCGTTCCAGTTCACGACCGAAGCCTCTGGCGTCTACACGCTGACCGTGTCTCCCTTCGGGGATGCAGAGGGCCGCTACACGATGCGGCTCGACCGAACGGAGCCCGTCGCCACGACGCCAGCGGGCATCGTGAGCCAGCGCTTCGCCGCGCTCGACAACGACCGGTCGCCAGGGGCCGTCGTGGCGGTTCTGGAGCGGGGCGAGATAATCTTCGCGCAGGCCTACGGCATGGCGGACCTGACGCACAGCGTCCCGTTCACTGTCGACACGCCGTCCAACATCGGGTCCACCTCGAAGCAGTTCACGGCCTTTGCCATCGCGCGCCTTGCCGATCAAGGAAGGCTGTCGCTCGATGACGACGTGCGGACCCACATCCCCGAGCTGCCCGACTTCGGCCAGCCGGTCACGCTCCGGCACCTGCTCACGCACACGAGCGGCTACCGCGAGTACCTCACCACGCTTTCCATGGCAGGCGTCTCGGTCTCGGCGGACGACATCGACCGCGACGATGTGCTGGGCGTCGTGATGCGCCAGCCCGAGTTGCAGAGCGCCCCTGGCGCAAAATGGGAGTACAACAACACGGGCTACGGCCTGCTCGCGATGGTCGTGGAGCGCGTGACCGGCACGCCGTTCCAGGACTGGATGCGCGCCGAGGTGTTCGCGCCGCTCGGCATGGACCACACGGTCGTCCGGACGGACCGGGCGGAGATCGTGCCCGGCCGCGCGATGGGCTATGTGCCTACGGAGGAGGGGGCGTGGCAAGAGGCCATCGACCTCGGCGGCGCGATGGGCGACGGCGGCATCTACACGACCGCGGGCGACCTCTTGCGCTGGATGGATACGTACCGCACGGCTTCGCTCGGCGGTGAGAACGTGCGCCGGGAGATGACGCGAGAGGCCGTACTCACGACCGGCGACTCGACTGGCTACGGCCTCGGCCTCTTCCTCGGAGAGCTCCGCGGCCAGCAGAGGATCTCGCACGGCGGCGCCGACGTCGCCCACCGCTCGTCGTTCACCTACTTCCCTGAGATCGAGTCCGGCGTCATCGTGCTCACCAACTCACCAACGGTCCCGGTCTCATCTCAGGGCGTGGCGATGATCTTCTTCCCAGACGCCTTCGAGACCCTGAGCGCCTCTGGCGCTGATGGCACTTCGCCAGAGGCCTCGGCGCCTCTGGCGGACGAGAGTGGCGCGTTCGATGCTGCAAGCTTTGAGCCCGAGAGCTTCGACGCGTTCGCGGGCCGCTACGAGATGGACGGCTCATCTGGCTACGTCACCACGTTCCGTCGCGATGGCGACCGCTACCTGATGCAAATACTCGACGGACCCGAGTCCGAGATGGAGGCTGTTGGACCGTCGCGTTTTTCGATAGATGGCATGCTCGACATCACGTTTCATGCGGCGCCCGACGGCACAGTCGACACGATCACGTTCTACCAGGGCGGGCAGGAGCTTCCAGCCTCCCGCATCGCGACCAAGCCCGAGGCCATCGTGCTGGAGGACTACGTCGGCCGCTACTACAGCGAAGAACTCGGAACGGTCTACACAGCCCGCATCGACGACGGCGTTCTCGTCTTTACCCATCCTCGAAAAGACGGGCCCATTCCGCTGCTCCACAGCGCGGGCGATCGGTTCTCGGGAGGCGCCCCCTTCACCGGCCTGGAGTTCGGGCGAGGTGCCGACGGGAGAATCACGGGATTCGTCGCCGAGGCCGCCCGGACCCAGGGCGTGCGCTTCGAGAGGATGAACTAACCCAAGGCGCGCAGTTCTCCCAGCCCTTCTGCAGCAGGCCCGGTCCATCTCCGCAACCGAAGGGAGCCCACTGCCCTGACGGTCGTGCACCGTGAGCCTCTGGCGCGGAGGTGGCACGGACCGGTATGAGCGCTCTCGTGCAGTAGGTTCGCGCTCCCACCCGCGCCAGAGGCCGCACGCCATTGACTCCTTCGATCCCCCGCTGGCTCCTCTACGTCTCGCTCTGGGGCGGCATCGTCGGATTTCCTGTCTCGCTGTATGTCCACGTGACCACGTATCACAGCCAGGACTTTGCCGGGTTCGAGCTGCACATTCTGTCGATGATCGTCGTGGCGCCCGTCATCTTCTGGCTGCTCACGTGGGGCCACGAGCAGGGCTTCAACATGCAGTCTCCGGGAGGGCAATGGGACACGATGAAGGTCCTCTGGCGTCGGCTCGCAACATGGCAGAAGACCCTCTTCGTGCTCTCGTTGGTCTACACGCTCGTCAATTTCATCGCGGGATTCGTGATGGTCCTGGCGCTCCCCGGGACCGAGATGTACCCGATGCGGATGTTCTCGGGACACTGGATGTACTTCTTCCTCATCTCCGCCCTGTTCGCGCACGTCTTTCTGACCTCGACGCCAGAGGCCGAGTTGGCCGGCGCCTCTGGCGTCGTGGCTGTGCGCCGCGTGCGGGGCGGGAAGACGGTTTCTCGCCGGCAGCAGAGGTAAACCGGTCTGCGCCTCTGGCGCCAGAGGCCGGTCCTCTATGCGTCGCCGCGCGGCGCTTTCCCGCCGCTCTGCTGGATCAGCTTCGCTACGAGCGCCGTCCACCCGGTCTGGTGGCTCGCGCCCAGGCCCGCGCCGTCGTCGCCGTTGAAGTACTCGTAGAAGAGGACGTGGTCGCGCCAATGCTCGCTTTCCTGGTACAGCGCGCTGTCCGCCAAAGGTGGGGCGGCGGCCGCTGGCGTCGCGGAGGAAGAGGCCGCTCAGGCGGCGCGAGAGGTCTCCGGCCACCTTCCAGAGTGTTTGCGGCTCGCCCTGGCCGGTGGGCATCTGCAGCTTGAAGTTGCGGCCGTAGTAGTAATCGAACTTCTGCAGCGACTCGATCATGAGGTAGTTGAGCGGAAACCAGACCGGCCCACGCCAATTCGAGTTGCCGCCGAACAAGCCCGATGTGGACTCCGCCGGGTCATACGCTACGCGGTGCGTCTCGCCAGAGGCCTCGAACGTGAACGGCGCGGCCTCGTGCTCTTTGGACAGGCTGCGCAGGCCGTAGTCGCTGAGGAACTGCTCGGGGTCCAGCATCCGCTCCAAGATGCGGCGCAGGCGCGTCTCGTCCACGATGGAAAGCAGGCATCGGTCGCCCGCTCCGTGCTCGCGCAGAAACGTGAGGTTGTTCATCAGCTCCGGCCGGTTTTCCAAAAACCACCGCATCCGGCGCGTAAAGCTTGGCAGCGCCTCGAACACCTCGGGGTCGATCGTCTCGACGGCAAACAGAGGAATGAGCCCCACGAACGAGCGGATCTTGAGCGGCGTCAGCCTGCCGTCCGGCGTCTCGATGGCGTCGTAGTAGAAGCCGTCCTCGTCGTCCCAGAGGCCGGTCCCGCCCACGTCGTTGATGGCTTGCGCGATGTAGACGAAGTGCTCGAAGAACTTGGTCGCCATGTCCTCATAGGCGGGGCGCGTGCGGGCCAGTTCGAGGGCGATGGCGAGCATGTTGAGGCAGTACATGCCCATCCACGCCGTGCCGTCGGCCTGGTCCAGGTGGCCGCCGGTGGGGAGCGGCTTGCTGCGGTCGAAGACGCCGATGTTGTCCAGACCCAGGAAGCCGCCCTGAAAGACGTTGTTGCCTTCGTCGTCTTTCTGGTTGACCCACCACGTAAAGTTGACGAGCAGCTTGTGGAAGGCGGCCTCCAGGAAATCGGTGTCGGGCTCGCCGCGCTGCTTCCGGTCGATCTGGTAGACGCGAAGCGCGGCCCAGGCATGGACGGGCGGGTTGACGTCGCCAAACTCCCACTCGTAGGCTGGAAGCTGCCCGTTGGGGTGCTGGTACCACTCGCGCATGAGAAGCGTGAGTTGCCGCTTGGACCACTCGGGATCCAGGATCGCCATCGGGATCATGTGGAAGGCGAGGTCCCAGGCGGCGTACCACGGGTACTCCCACTTGTCCGGCATGGAGAGCACGGCGACGTTGTAGAGGTGCTCCCAGTCGTGGTTGCGGCCGTGCTTCCTGGCCTCTGGCGGTGGCGGGAATGCGGGGTCGCCGTCGAGCCAGAGCTTGACGCTGTAGTGGTAGAACTGCTTGGTCCAGACGAGCCCCGCAAAGGCCTGGCGCTGCACCGCCGTCTCGTCCTCGCTGAGCCCGGGCCGCTGGATCTCGCCGTAGAACTCGTCGGCCTCGGCGAGGCGCGCCTCGAACACGTCCGCGAAGTCCGCGAACGGACCGCCAGAGGCCGAGGCGTTCCGGGTTTCGGTCCCCTTTCTCTTCTCCTCATCCCCCGTCCCTTCGCCAGAGGCCTCTGGCGCCATGCCCTCTGGCGCGGTGTCTTCCGCCGCGGCCTCTGGCGCATAGCGCACCTCGACCACGAGCGACGCGCCGGGCTCGACGGTCGCGCGGACGTGCGCCGTCACCTTGGTGCCCGTCTTCTTCGGGTTGACGGCCGCTACCTCTCCGTCCACGATCGCGCGGTGAAACGCGTCTTTCACGTACGGCGACGCGTTGGCCGTGCCGAACAGCGCCTCGTTGTTGCTTTCATTCTCCGTAAACATCAGCTCCGCCGACTCGGCGCCCACAGCCCGCACCGACCACCGCCGCACGCCCAGGTGCCGGTGCTCGCCACGCACGCTCAAGACGCCAGAGGCCTGCATTTCCCCCTTCCCCCTTCCCTCTTGCCCCACGGCAGTGAGCGTCGGCTTGGGCTTGTCGTCGTTGTAGCCCCATGACCATGTGTTGCGGTACCAGAGGTGCGGCAGAAGGTGGATGGGCGCCGCCTCTTGCGCACGGTTGGTAGCCGTGATGCGGCACAGGATGTCGTCGTCGGAGGCCTTGGCGTACTCGACGCGAATGTCGAAGTAGCGGCCCGCTTCGAAGGCATCACTCAGCGCGTCGGTGATCTCGTACTCGGCGTCGCGGTAGCCTCTGGCGCCGTTCTCCTCCACGAGTCCGTTGTACGGGTAGGTCACCTGCGGGTACTTGTACAGCATCCGCATGTAGCTGTGCGTGGGCGTGCCGTCGAGGTAGTAGTAGACCTCTTTCACGTCCTCGCCGTGGTTGCCCTGCGGGCCGGTGACGCCGAAAAAGCGCTCCTTCAGGATGCGGTCCTGCTCGTTCCACACCGCGACGCCCAGGCACGCGTTCTGGTAGCGGTTGCAGAAGCCCGCGATGCCGTCCTCGTTCCAGCGGAAGGCGCGGCTGCGCGCGTGCTCGTGCGGGAAGTACTCCCACGCGTCGCCGTTCGCGCTGTAGTCCTCGCGGACGGTCCCCCAGGCGCGGTCGGCGACGTACGGGCCCCAGTTTTTCCAGTCGGCGCGGCGGGCTTCGGAGTCGGCGAGGCGCTGGTGCTCGGCGGTGGGGGGCGTGGGCATGAAAACAAGTGGGGTGAACGACGGTGGCCTCTGGCGAGGGCGCGGCGCCTCTCAGACCGCCAGAGGCGAGCGGGGTTCGGCGGGCCTCTGGCGCCAGAGGCCAGACCTGGCTGTATTCTGCGTGCTCTATTTGCTCCGCCGGTTGTGAACTACGACGAACGCGACGTGCTAACCCAGTACATCTGGAACCACTACCGCTGGCTCATGACCGACTTCGAGCGACTCGTTGGGACAGCCATCATTGGCCGGGTGAAAGCGGATGCTGCCGGGGCGAAGAAGCACGCCGAGATGATCCGCAACAAGGTGGGGCGAAGCGGCGATCCCGATGTAGAAGCCGCACTCGCCGACGGCCCCAAAGCGTTTCGCCGCCGCGTCGCTGACCGGGTGATGGCCGAGCGGGGAGACGAGGTGGACCTGAACCGGTGCCCACAGTGCGACCGGATCCCGCGAACGCCTCTGGCGAAGCAGTGCCCGTGGTGCTTCTACAGGTGGCATCCTGACAGCGCGCGATGAAGCGCCTCTGGCGCCGGAGGCGGGGACGTCCGCGCGAGCTCGAGGTCGGAGCGTGCATGATGCGATCCCTTCGGTGGCTCCTGCTCGGCGGGCTCGCGCTGCTTCCGACCGCAGCGTACGCCTCTGACTTTTCCGGCGTCGTCACGATGCTGTACGGCATCCCGGGCCTGCTCGTCGCCATCGTGGCCGCGGCCGGGTTCTTGGCATTCCCGCCCAGCCGACGCCAGAGGCTCCTCGCGGCGGTCGTGTTCCTCCCGGTTCTGGCAGCGGGCGCGTGGGTACTGGCCTGGGACACGAGCCAGATGATGCAGCGCGGCCAGCCCGATGACCTCCTGCTCAGCGCGGGATATGTTCTGCTGCTCATCCTCCTGATCGGCCTCGTCGCCCGGATCTTGCTCCGGCCTCTGGCGCCAGAGGCGTCTGCCGAGAACGCCGCGCTGTAAAGCAACCTATTGGCCCGCCCCCCGTCTCCCAAACGGCGCACGCTCGTACGGACCCGTCCTCTGGCGCCAGAGGCCCTCGCTCCCTATCTGCCCCCGATGCTTCGTTCCTGCTTCCTCGCCGTCCTCGGGATGGCGCTTTCGCTCTCTGCTTCCGCCCAAGACCTTGCCCAGCAGGTCGACGCGCTGATGAGCGCGTATCACGAAACGGGGCAGTTCAACGGCTCCGTCCTGATCGCCTCTGGCGACGAGGTCGTGTACGAGAGGGGCTTTGGCGAGGCCGACATGTCGTGGGGGATCGCGAACGCGCCCGACACCCGGCACCGCATCGGGTCGGTGACCAAGCAGTTCACCGCCGCGCTCGTCCTGCAACTCGTGGAGGCGGGCGAGATTGACCTAGACGCACCCATCACGCGCTACCTCCCGGACTACCCGGCCGCCCAAGGCGCGGTCACGATCCACCAACTGCTCGCGCACACGGGCGGCATCCCCGAGCACCTCGGCCGCCCAGGCTTCGCGGACATTATGCGCGACCCCACCGCGCCAGAGGCCTTCTTGGCGTTCTTCTCCGGTCTGCCGCTCGACTTCGAGCCCGGCTCGGACTTCGCCTACAGCAATTCGGGCTACTTCCTGCTCGGCGCCATCATCGAGCGCGTCACCGGCCAGACGTACGCCGACGCGCTCCGCCAGAGGCTCATCGAGCCGCTCGGGCTGAGCGACACCGGCTACCAGGACAACACCACGATCCTCGACAGGATGGCGAGCGGCTACGACCGCACAGGCTCTGGCTTCCAGCACGCGGCGTACATCGACGCCAGCATTCCGTACGCGGCGGGCATGATGTACTCGACGGTCCGCGATCTGCTCGCGTGGACGCGTGCGCTGCACAAAGCGGAGCCGTTCGAGAGCGCCCAGACCCTGGAGCGCATGACGACGCCGGTCCTGAACGACTACGGCTATGGCATCGGCAACAGCACGATGCCGGTCGGGGATGGCAGCGTGCGCATGATCGGGCACAACGGCGGGATCCCTGGCTTCCGCTCCATGCTCATCTACTTCCCCGAGAGCGAGCAGACGGTCGCGGTCATCAGCAACACGGGCGACAACGCGGGCGACATCGCGCGGGGCGTGGCGCAGGTGATGCACGGCCAGCCTGCCCAGATGCCGGCCCGGCCTCTGGCGACCGTCCTCTCCGAGATCCTGGACGCGGACGGCGTGGAGGCAGCTATCGCCCATGCGCGTGCGCGGCGAGAAGCGGGCGTCCGCTTCGATGAGGATCAACTCAATACAGTCGGCTATCAGCTTCTGCAGGCAGGCGACGTGCCGGGCGCGATTCAGGTCTTCCAACTCAACGTCGAGCTGTTCCCCAACGCGTCGAACCCGTACGACAGCCTCGGCGAGGCCTACGTCGCAGCGCGCGACGTGGAGAACGCGACGGCCAATTACTTGCGCTCGCTCGAACGCGACCCGACCAATGACAACGCCCGCGAGATGCTGCGCCGCATCGGCGTCGAGCCGCCAGAGGCGGTGGCGGTCGTGGTCTCGCCAGAGGCGTTGGAGGCGTACGTCGGCCGCTACGCGCTCAACCCGGCGTTCGCCATCGAGGTCACGCGCGAGGGCACGCGGCTCTTTGGGCAGGCCACGGGGCAGCCGCGCTTCGACCTGAACCCGGTCTCGGACACGCGCTTCTCGATCGCGGGCGTGGACGCGCAGGTCGTGTTCACGCGCGAGGGCGACGGTCCGGCCGCGTCGCTCGTGCTGATCCAGGGCGGAATCGAGCAGGTCGCGCCGCGCGTGGAGTAGCCTCTGGCGCCCGCACTCCGGATCCGCGCCGCCTCTGGCGCCTAGAAGCGCTCCAGCCCACCGCTCCCGCCTCTGGCGCCGCCCCGATGACCGCGCTTCTGTCCACGTTCGCTGCCCTCACCTTGTTTGCCGGCGCTCTGGTCGCTGGCCTTCTGTTCGCTGGCGCCCCAGATCCTGATCCCTCGCCCGACCTCTCGCCAGAGGCCGTCGTGAAGCTGCAGGTGGAGGCGCTGCAGGCCAACGGCGAGGACAACGCGGGCATCGCGACGGCCTTCCGGTTCGCCTCGCCCGGCAACCGCGCCGCGACGGGGCCTCTGGCGCGGTTTACACAGATGGTGCGGAGCGGCTACGCCGACATGTTGGGCTTCGAGCGCGCCGTCTACGGCCGCATGGTGTTCGAGGGCAACGAGGCCGCGCAGCGCGTCACGCTGATCCAGGCTGATGGGCGCCGCAGCGCGTACGTCCTCGCGCTCTCCAAGCAGACCGGCGGGGCGTACGACGGCTGTTGGATGACGGACGCCGTCGTGCCAGTCGAGCCGGAGGACGACGGGATGATCCGGACGTAGCCTCTGGCGCCAGAGGCCGTCACATTGCGAGGGAACCGGGTCCACGCTAGTCTTTTCTAGCGCTCGCTATGCTACCCGTATTAGTCAGGCCAGGTTCATCCTAGGCAATGAGGCTCTCCGGGCTGTTTGATCTCAAGACGCCTGCGATCTCTTTCGCAAGCTCGCAGCACGATCTACAGCGGATGAGTCTGCGCTCCTCGACCAGTATGCCGCTTATCGACTTCTTCGTCACCGCTGAGCATTAGTCGACTGGGTCCATCCGGACGAGCCATGACGCAGGAAGAAAAAGCAGCATGAAGCTCTCGCGCAACTCCTCGTCGCTCCTCCAGACTTGCTCACACATCGCTTCGGGAGCCAAGCACTTTCGAGCGGCCGCCCGTCATCACAGTTCAGTCTCGGCGTACGAGCACGTCCCGGAGGTCATGCAGGCGGATACCGAGGTGGGTACGGAGGATGCTCTTTACATCCAGCTTGACGGCGAAGCTGAAGATGAGCTTCGGGTAGTGAGGGTGAGGCCTCGAATTTGGTCGCGGTCTCGCCAGAGGCCAGCTTTTCGAGCACGAGCTCGACGCTGATCCGGGTACCTGCGATGACGGGCTGCCCGCGAGAACGTCGGGGTTAGAGTGCTCCGAGATGTCATCAGTGCACTACTTACGCTCTCGCTTTCGTCAGGCTCCCCCTCTGGCGCCAGAGGCCGACCGCGCCGCCCAGACGAAATGAGGCCCCGCCGCAGAGAAGTGGCGGGGCCTCGTGGACAGCCCTGGCGAAGCCGTCCGGGGGGACAGCGCAAGAGTACAAAGAGGGAGTGACAGCCGTGCGTCACCCGTCCGTCGCAGACCGTCCGGGGGCGCGAGCGCATCGCTCCCCGGACGCCAGAGGCCTCTGGCGCTGCCTGCTCAGTCCATCATGCGGCGCAGGAACGCCGGCACATCCGCGTCACCTTTCTTGATGCGCTCGCCGGGCTCGGCGGGCATCTCGCTGATGCGAAGGCGCTTGACGTTTTTGAGGGGGACAGCGCCCGGAGTCTCCTCGATCTCACGGGACTTCTCAGCCGGAGGCGCGACGCGCGAGCGGCGCTCGTAGGCAGGTTTGTCGAGGTCCTTGAGGTTCGTCTCGCCCTTGTAGTGCGGCGCGGCGTGCGGGTCGAGGTTGAGAGGAATCGAGCGCTGGATGGTCTCGGGCACTTCGTGCGGGGCGTCCTGGTTGGCGTCGAAGCCTGTGGCCATCACGGTCACGCGGAGGTTCTCGCCCATTTCGGGGTCGATCACGGTACCGAAGATGACCTCGGCCTCGTCGCCCGCCTGCTGCTGAATCACGCTCATGCCGTGTGTCGCCTCGCGGATGGAGAGACTCGGCCCTGCGGTGATGTTGACGAGCACGTTGCGGGCGCCATCGATGGATATGCCATCCAAGAGCGGGCTTTCGAGCGCCTCGCGGGCGGCGCGCTCGGCACGCTTCTCGCCAGAGGCGAGGGCGGAGCCCATGAGCGCCGTCCCGCCGTCGAGCATGGTCGTGCGTACATCGGCGAAATCCAGGTTGATGAGGCCGTGGACGGTGATGAGCTCCGAGATGCCGCGGACGGCGTTGTAGAGCACGTCGTCGGCCATCACGAAGGCGTCAACGAGCGTCGTGTCGTCTTCGGCGATGTCGAGCAGGCGCTCGTTGGGCACGATGACGAGCGTGTCCACGGTTTCCCGCAGGCGCTGGATGCCCTCTTCGGCCATGCGGAGGCGCTTTTTGCCCTCGCAGACGAACGGCTTGGTGACGACGGCGACTGTGAGGATGCCCATCTCCTTCGCGATCGCCGCGATCACGGGCGCGGCGCCGGTACCCGTCCCGCCGCCCATGCCTGCGGTCACGAAGACCATGTCGCAGCCCTGCAAGGCGGCTTCGATTTCCTTGTGGCTCTCCTGCGCGGCTTCGGCGCCGACGCTGGGCCGGGCGCCCGCGCCCAGGCCGGACGTACGCTCGCGGCCGATCTGAATCTTGAGCGGCGCCAGGTTGACCTGGAGCGCCTGCTGGTCTGTGTTGACGGCCGTGAACTCCACGCCGTGAATGCCCTTGGCGAGCATGTTGTTGACAGCGTTGCCGCCGCCGCCGCCACAACCGATCACACGGATGTTGGCGTCGGTGGGGGCGTCGTCGTCGAATGCGAATCGTGTGCTAAAATCTTCCATGGTGTGTCCCTCCGGAATAATGAGTGGGGGTCTTCCCGTCTGTGAGTCGTGGTGGTGTTTAGAGTTCGTCGAACCAGTCTTTCATGCGTGCCGCGATGCGGTCCATGAGGCCCCGGTTGTTGTCGGCATGGCCGACATCTTCGGTGACGAGACTGGGTTCAGGATCGCTGAGAACAGGAGTGCCGCCCTGCCCGTCGCCTCTGGCGAGGTGACCGTCGCCGCCAGAGGCGACGGGCTCTTCGCGAGGGTGCGGGTTTTGAGCCAGCAGCGACGCGCCAGAGGCGGCGCCTTCGCGCAGGGCGTGCAGCACAAGGCCGACGCCGGTCGCGTACTTGGGGCTCGCGACCTCTTCGGCGAGACCCCCGGTGAGCCCGATGGGGCGACCGATGCGGGCTTCGAGTCCGAGGATTTCGGAAGCTAGCTCTGCCGTGCCGGGGATCAGAGCGCCCCCGCCGGTGAGGACCACGCCTGCCGAGAGGTGACGTCCGTAGCCGGAGCGCTTGATCTCGATGGCGGCGATCTCCAGGATTTCCTCGATGCGCGGCTGGATGATCTGCGCGAGCGCAGACTGTGAGATGGCTTTCTCGGGCCGTCCGCCAATACCGGGAATCGTGATCTCCTGGTCCGAATCCACGAGGCCGACGAGGGCGGAGCCGAACTGGTGCTTGAGGCGCTCGGCCTGGTCTTCGAGCACGCCCAACCCTTTGCGGATGTCGTGCGTGACCATGTCGCCTGCGACGGCGATGACGGCGGTGTGGCGGATCGTGTTGTCCTCGAAAACGGCCACGTCTGTGGTACCGCCGCCGATATCGATCAATACCACGCCAACTTCTTTCTCGTCCTCGTGGAGGACGGCGTAGGAGCTCGCCAGAGGCTCCAGCACGATGTCATCGACGCGGTAGCCCGCCTTCTCGATGCACCGGTAGATGTTCTTGGCCGCGCTCACCAATCCGGTGATGATGTGCACGTTGGCCTCCAGGCGGACGCCGCTCATGCCGATGGGGTCGGCGACGCCGTCCTGGCCGTCCACGATGAACTCCTGCGGGAGCACGTGGAGGATTTCGCGGTCGGCGGGCATGGCCACGTGGCGCGTGTCCTCCAAGAGACGCTGCACGTCCTGGCGGTCGATTTCGCCGCCAGTGACGGTGATAACGCCGCGGCTCTGAAAGCTCTGGATGTGGTCGCCTGCGATGCCGACGACGGCGCTCTCGACGCTCACGCCAGCGGCGCGCTCGGCTTCTTCGACGGCCGTTTTAATGGCTTTGACGGTCTTGTCGATGTTGACGACGACGCCGCGGTTGACGCCGTCGCTTTCGGCGACGCCGACGCCGCGGATGCGGATCTGGTTCTGGTCGTCCGAACTGGCGACGACCGCGCAGATCTTGGTCGTCCCGATGTCGACGCCGACAACGATGCGCTCGTTCTCGATCATGAGTTTGGGGGTGTTGGGTTGGGGGATGCGACGGGTGCGGAGCCAGAGCCAGATCCTTCGGGTGCGGGCTCCAGAGCCTCCGAGGGAGTTGTGTCCGCGCCGCCAGAGCCTCTGGCGGGAGCGGGAGTTGGTGTTGCGCCAGAGGCCCCGGCGGGTTGCGCCTCTGGCGCAGACGAGCTGATGCCGCCAGCGGCGCGCGAGGGCGGCAGCGTTTCCTGCGCGACGACCTGCCCGGCGAAGCGGAGGTCGACGAGGCGCAGCGGCACGTCGGGGCGCGTGAGGACGGCCTGCTCCCAGAAGGCGCCGAGGCGCGTCAGGGCGTCAGCGTGGCCGGTGCGCCCCAGGCGGACGGGAACGGTCCCGCGGCCCGCGACGGGCTCGGTGTAGACCGTGGCGCCAGAGGCGGACCAGACGACTTCGCTGATGAGCGCGTCCACGCCGTCGTCCGCGCTGGCGAGCGCGCCCAGGAGCTCGCGAAGATCCGCGCTCTTGACGGGCTGCGTCGGGTGGTAGGCCGGGACGCGGCCGCGGAGCAGCGGCACGTCCTCGGTGCTCGGCGCCAGAGGCCGGGACGGGCATCGCGAAGCCGCTGGCGTCGAGGTAGTGGTGCGGGCGGCCGTCGGCATCGAGCACGAGCGCGACGGGCGTGCGCTCGTCGACGGCGATGCGGAGCGAGCCGGTGGGCAGGCGGCGCAGACGCGCCTCGCGCACCCACGGGTGGCGGCGCACGCGGTCGGCGACGAGCGCCATGTCGATGCCGTAGAGCGCGACGGGCACGGCGGTATCGGGCGCGACGCCAGCGAGCGCGGACACGTCCTCTGGCGAGGCGCGGTGCGTGCCGACGACGCGGACTTCTTCCAGCGGCAAGCGTGCGGTGCCACACCCACGCGGCCACCAGGCCAACGCAGAGCACGAGCAGACCGAAGCCTCTGGCGATCTTGCCCAGCTTGCGACGGCGGTCCTGCTGCTGTGCGGTGAGTTTTTGGGTGCGCTTAGCCATCGGTCTCGGCGCCAGAGGCGTGTTGAGTTCCGAGTCCCGAGTGGGCTTCGCCGGCCTGACGGCTCTGAGTTCCGGGTTCGCCACCCGTGGCGCCAGAGGCCTCTGGCGTCGCGGAAGAAGTGGACTCTTGCCCCTTCCCCCTTCCCTCTTCCCCCATCCCCTCCCCCGCCTCTGGCGCGAGCGCGTCCAAGAAGGCCTGGCCGTAGCGCCACACGTCGCCCGCGCCCATCGTGACGACGAGGTCACCGGGGCGGGTGAGCATCTTGAGCGAGAGCGGAAGGTCGGCTTTGTTCTCGACGTAGTGCACGTCGCGGTGGCCGTACTGGCGCGCGAGCGTCGCGATGAGCTCGCCGGTGATGCCGTGGATAGGCTTCTCGCGGGCGGGGAAGACGTCCGTTAGGACGAGCACGTCGGCGTCGTAGAAGGCGCGGGCGAACTCCTCCTGCAGATCGCGGGTGCGGCTGAACAGGTGCGGCTGGAAGACGGCCACGATGCGGCGGCCCGGCCAGCCCTTGGCGGCGGCTTCGAGCGTGGCTTCCACCTCGGTCGGGTGGTGCGCGTAGTCGTCCACGACGAGGACGCTGTTGGCGCCAGAGGCCGCGGCTTCTCCTGCAGCGATCGCCAGAGGCCCCGCGCGTGTAGCCTTCGCCTTTGACTTCGAAGCGGCGCTGGACACCTTCATAGGCGGCCAAACCCTCAGCGATGATGGCGAACGGCACGTCAAGTTCGAGGCCCACGCCGACGCACGCGAGGGCGTTGCGGACGTTGTGCAAGCCGGGCGCGTGGAGCGTGATGCGGCCCAGGCGCTCGGAGTGAAACATGACGTCGAACTGCGTCGTGGCGGCGATCTGCTCGATGTTCTCGGCGCGCAGCGTGGCCTGGCGGCTGGTGCCGTAGGTGATCACGCGGCGGTGGATGTCGCCCACGACCGAGCGCACGTTCTCGTCGTCCAGGCACAGAATCGCGGCGCCGAAGAACGGGACGCGGTTGGCGTACTCGACGAATGCCGCCTTGATGTCGTCGAGGCCGCCGGCGTACGTATCGAGGTGGTCCTCCTCGATGTTGGTGATAACTGCCACGACGGGCGTGAGGCGCAGAAACGTGCGGTCGTACTCGTCGGCTTCCACGACGATCACGTCGCCGTCGCCGCTGACGGCGTTGGCGCCGAAGGACGCGACCTTGCCGCCCACGATGATCGTCGGCTCCAGACCGGCGTGATTCGCCATCATGCCGACCATCGTGGTCGTCGTCGTTTTGCCGTGCGTGCCCGCGATGCCGACGCCTTTGCGCATCCGCATGAGCTCGCCCAGCATCTCGGCGCGCTTGATGCGCGGGATGAGGCGCCGCTTGGCCTCAATGGTCTCGGGGTTCTCATCCGCCTTGACCGCCGAGGAGTGCACCACCACGTCCACGTCCTCCACGTTTTCCGCCTGATGCCCCTCGTAGATCGTCGCACCCAGCGATTCCAGCCGCGCCGTCGTGTCGCTCTTCTTGAGGTCCGAGCCCGTGATCTCAAAGCCTCTGGCGAGGAGCACCTCAGCGATAGACGACATGCCGATGCCGCCGATGCCGACCATGTGGACACGGCGCACGCGTCCCATCTGGTCGCGGGAGCGGCCTCTGGCGGCGGAGTCGGATCGGGAAAGATTCATAGCGTGTCAGGCGGTGGGGACACCACGCATGGTGTCCCTACGGGAATGGCTAGGCGCCAGAGGCCTCTGGCGGGGGCGCGAGGGCGATGACCGCGCGGGCGATCTCGTCCGCCGCGTCCGGGCGGGCGATGGCGAGCGCCTTGCGAGACATCTGCGCGAGCAGGTCGGGGGCGTCGAGAAGCGCGATCACATCGCCGCTGAAGCGGGCGTCGAGGTCGGCTTCGGGGAGGAGGACAGCGGCGCCCGCGTCGGCGAGCGCGCGGGCGTTCTTGGTCTGATGGTCGGCGGTCACGTTGGGGCTGGGCACCAGGACGCTCGGCGTGCCGGTGACCGCGAGTTCGGAGCACGTGATCGCGCCCGAGCGGCAGAGCACCAAGTCGGCGGCCTCGTAGGCGAGGTCCATCCGGTCGAGGTACGGCACCAGCTTGAGCCGGTCGTGCGCCGGGACGGCGGCGTTCAGCGTGTCGTAGTAGCGCTTGCCCGCGGCCCAGATCACGAACGTCTCGCCAGAGGCCAGGACGGCGTCCAGGTGCATCTTGAGCGCGCCGTTGATCGGTCCGGCGCCGAGCGAGCCGCCCATCGCGAGAAGGACGCGCGCGCCCTCGGGAATGCCGAAGTGCTCGCGCGCTTCCGCGCCAGAGGCCTCGGTGAGGTCTTGCCGGACCGGGTTGCCCGCGACGGTCGCGGGCGTGTCGTCGGGGAAGAAGGCGCGGGCGGCGTCGAAGGCCAGGAAGACCTGATCGGCGCGCGGCGCCAGAAGCTTGTTGGTGGCGCCCGCGTAGGCGTTCTGCTCCTGGATGACCAGCTTGCACCCGCGCAGCGAGCCCGCGAGCCCGACCGGGCCGCTGGCGTAGCCGCCGGTCCCGACCACGACGTCGGGCGCGAAGTTGCCGATGAGGCGCAGGCTCTCGTACAGGCCCTTCGCGAGCTTGAACGGGAAGGCGACGTTGCGCGCCAGGGCCTCTGGCGAGAGGCCGCGCTGGAAGCCGCTGACGGTGATCGGGTGGATGGCGTAGCCCGCCTTGGGCACAGCCTCCCACTCCATGCGGTCTTTGGTGCCTGCGAACGCGATGGCGGCCTGCGGCACGAGCGCGCGGATCGCGTCGGCGATGGCGATGGCTGGGTAGACGTGTCCGCCCGTGCCGCCGCACGCGAAGAGGATGCGGGGCGTGCCGGGCTCGCGCTTGAGCGCGCCAGCGGCCGGGGCTTGGTGTGTGGTCGGCATCATGCTGGGTCCGCGTGGCGCGAGATGTTGAGCAGAATGCCGACCATCAGGCCGGTCATGAGAAGCGACGTGCCGCCAAAGCTGACGAACGGCATCGCGAGACCGGTCACGGGCGCGAGGCCACAGGCCACGGCCGCGTTGACGAACCCGTAGAGCACGACGGCGCACGTAATCCCGACCGCCAGAAACAGACCCAGCGGGTCCGCCGCGCCCTTGGCGATGCGCAAGAGGCCTCTGGCGAGGACGTAGACGAACACGAACAGCAAGCCCGAGCGCGCCGACGAGCCCGTATTCCTCGGCCACGATCGCGAAGATGAAGTCGTTGTAGGGCGCGGGGAGGAAGTCGCGCTGGACGCTCTTGCCGGGGCCGCGGCCGGTTACGCCGCCCATCGCGAAGGCGATGCGCGCCTGGCGCGCCTGGTAGCCCTCGGCCTGATCGGAGAAGGTGGCCTCGGCTTCGGCCTCGGACGTGAAGATGCTCGTGCCCAGCCACGCATCCACGCGGGCCGCGCGCTGCGGGTTGGCCGCGAGAAAGCCGATGGCGAAGATCAGCGCCACGATGGCGGTTCCGAACAGATGCGAGACGCGCACGCGCGCCACGAACATCATGGCGGTCAGCGTGACGAGCAGAATCGCGGCCGTCGACAGGTCCTCCATGCCGATGAGCAGCAGCGTCGGCGCGATCCAGACCAGGAGCGGCAGATAGCCTCTGGCGAAATCGTCGATGTACGGCTGCTTCTTGGTGAGCAAGACCGCCGTGTGGAGCAGAATCGCCACCTTCGCCAAGTCCGACGGCTGGAAGGTCACGAACCCGAGGTCGATCCAGCGCTGCGCGCCGTTCGTCACCACGCCCAGCACCTGCACCGCCACGAGCAGCACCAACGCGCCGATCATGAACCACTTCGAGAAGCGCGCCAGCTTGCGGTAGTCCACGAGCGACGCGCGCGCCCATCGCGAGCAGACCCAGCCCGACGTGCAGCACGTGCTTGAGCAAAAACCGCTCGGTGTCGCCTCCCGCCTTCGTCTCCGCGAGGAACGAGACGGCCGAATACACCGCGACCACGCCCGCTGCGGCGAGCAGCAGGACCGCGCCGATGATGGCGGGGTCGGGTCGGCGGGAGACGGTGAGGGCCTTTGGCACGGAAAGAGGGATAGGGGATGCGGGATGGAGAGGGATGCGGGGCCTCTGGCGCCAGAGGCTAGAGCGTTTGGACGGCGGACTTTGAAGGCGTCGCCGCGGTGCTCGTAGTTGTCGAACTGGTCGAAGGAGGCGCAGGCGGGGCTAAGCAGGACGGTGTCGCCCTCTTCGGCCATGAGGCTCGCGAACTGCACGGCCTCTTCCATGTTGGCGGCGTGCGCGGTGTGCGGCGCCAGAGGCCCGAGCTCGCTCAGGATCTTGTCGGCGCCCTCGCCCATCGCGACGATTCCCTTGACCTTGTCCGAGACCAAGCGGCGGAGTGGGCCGTAGTCGTTGCCCTTGTCGCGGCCTCCGGCGATGAGGACGACGCTGGGGCTGCCGTCGTCGTGCGCGGCGTAGGACTCCAGCGCGTACCAGACAGCGTTGACGTTGGTGGCCTTGGAGTCGTTGACGTACGTCGCGCCGCGCACGGAGCGGACGCGCTCCAGCCGGTGCGGCACGCCCTCGAACGAGGTCAGGCTCTGCCGCACCACGTCGCTCTTGATCTCCATCGCGCGGGCCACGATGGCGCTCGCGAGGGAGTTGTAGAGGTTGTGCGGTCCGCGCAGGGCGAGATCGGAGGTGGGCATGAGCTCTTCGTAGCGGAGGAGGAAGTCGGCCGGGGTCAGGGAGCCTCGGTCTTCGGGAAGTGTCGGCGGCGCCAGAGGCCTCGGGCGTCTGGGGTGCGGGGTGCGGGGTACCGGGTACGGCCTCTGGCGTGGCACCGGAATCGGTAGGGACACCATGCATGGTGTCCGTACGGGCGGGCGGGGCGTCCGGGCCGGGTGCGGCCTCTGGCGGAGGCGTGACCGGGATCGCGCGGCGCGGCGCGTTGCCGTGGCTGGGCAGCGAAAGCGTGATGACGTCGCCCGAGATGTGCGCGGCGCCGTCGCCACCCGCGCGCTCGCGGACGAAGCCGCCCAGCGCCAGAGGCTCGTCGATGGAGAACGGGACGGGCGTGAGGCCTGCGCCAGAGGCCCAGCGCTCGACGTGATCCGCCACGGCCTCGTCGTCCTTGTTGTAGATCAGCCAGTCGCCGGGCTGCTGCGCGGCCTCGAACAGGCGGTACTTGGCGGCGGCGTACTTCTCCAGCGAGCCGTCGTAGCGGTCCAGGTGGTCCGGCGTGATGTTGAGCAGGACCGCCACGTGCGGGCGGAACGTGGAGACGTGGTCGAGTTGGAAGCTGGAGACTTCCAGAATCACCGCCGTGTCCTCGTCGATCTCGTCCACGTAGTCCGAGAACGCCGTCCCGATGTTGCCCGCCACGACGTGCTTGCGGCCTGCGGTCTGGAAGATGTGCGCGATGAGGCTCGTCGTGGTCGTCTTGCCGTTGGAGCCCGTGACCGCGACAATCGGCCCACGGCAGAACCAGCTCGCGACCTCGATCTCGCTCGCGACCGGGATGCCTCTGGCGAGCGCGGTCTGCACCGGCCCAATCGTGCTGGGCACGCCCGGGCTGACGACGATCAACTCGGCGTCGAGCGCGCGGTCCGTGTGGCCGCCGCTCTCGAACGCGACGCCAGAGGCCTCGCATGTCCGCCTGCAGCCTCTGGCGCCAGAGGCCCGAACTCGGTCAGGAACACGTTCGCGCCGCGCCGCGCCAGAAGCTTGGCGACGGCGAGGCCGCTGCGCGCGCCGCCGATGACGGTGACGGGCAGGCCCGCGATGCGCTCGCGAACCCTTTCGATGGAGGCGGTGGTTTCGGCGGCGGTCATCGGACCCGGAAGAGGAAAATGGTCAGGATGGCGAGCATGGCCGTCACGATCCAAAACCGGATCACGATCTTGCTCTCGTGGACGCCCAGCGCCTCGTAGTGGTGGTGCAGCGGCGCCATGCGGAAAACGCGGCGCCCCTCGCCGTACTTCCGTTTGGTGTATTTGAAGTAGCCGGTCTGAATGATGACCGACATCGTCTCCGCGAAAAAGATGGCGCAGAGGATGGGCAGGTAGAGCTCCTTCTTGATCAGGATGGCGAGCGTGCCGATGCCCGCGCCGAGCGCGAGGCTGCCCGTGTCGCCCATGAAGACCTGCGCCGGGTAGCCGTTGTACCACAGGAAGCCGAAGCACGCCGCGCCGAGTGCGGAGGCGTAGATCGTTAGCTCTACCGTGCCGGGCACGTGCACGTCGTTGACGAACTCGGCCAGGTCGATGCGACCGGTGATGTAGGTCATCGCGATGAGCGCGAGGCTCACGAACGCGGCCGTGCCTGCGGTCAGCCCGTCCAGGCCGTCGGTGATGTTGACGGCGTTGCTGACGCCCGCGAGGATGAACGTGACGACCGGGACGTAGATGATCCAGCCCCAGCCCTCGCCGATAAACGGCGCGAGGAAGTCGTAGTCGATCGTGCCGTTGGGCACGAACGGGAGGCTTGTGGCCGTGTGGATGCCGTCCAGCGCGGGGAGCGTGTAGAGCAGGATGCTCACGCCGATGCCGAGCACGAACTGGCCCGCGAGCTTGGTCTTTTCGGACAGCCCGCTCTTGTCCTTCTTGACCACCTTGATGTAATCGTCCGCGAAGCCGACGGCGCCCATCCAGCCTGTGGCCACGAGCACGATCCAGATGTACGGGTTGGTGAGATCGGCCCAGAGCAGGACCGCCGAGAACATCGCGAGCAGCAGAATGACACCGCCCATCGTGGGCGTGCCCGCTTTGTGTGCGTGGCTGACCGCTCCGGCGTCCTCGCCCTCGCGGATGGTTTCGCCCAGCTGCTTGCGGCGCAGGTACGCGATGATCTTCTTGCCCGCGAACAACGCCACCAGGAGCGCCGTGCCTGCCGAAAGACCGGCGCGGACGGTGACGAACTTGAAGACCTGGAAGCCCGGCGGTTGGAAGGTGGCCTCCAGCCAGGTAAAGAGATGGTAGAGCATTTAGCCTCTGGCGGGATGAGTTCCGGGGTCCGAGGTCCGAGTGGGCTCCGCCTGCCTGGCGGCTCCGGGTTTCGGATTCTGGGCGCCAGAGGCCTCTGGCGAGTGGGTGGGCGTTGGCGCGGTGCTGGAATCGGTAGGGACACCATGCATGGTGTCCGTACGGCCGGGCGTAGAGTCTGAGGCAGAGCGCGTTCCTAGCGACGACGGGCCATGGGCCTCTCCCTCTCGGTACGCGAGTGCGGCGCGGAGGTGGACGCGGTCGTCGAAGTCGCGCTTCTCGGCCCCTATGATCTGGTAGTCCTCGTGGCCCTTGCCAGCCACGACGATCACGTCGCCCGCTTTGGCCTCTTGCGCGGCGTGCGCGATGGCCTCGGCGCGGTCGATGATTTCGGTCGCGCCAGAGGACAGGCCGGGGCGGATGTCATTGAGGATGGCCTCTGGCGACTCCGTCCGTGGGTTGTCGCTGGTCACAATGACGCGGTCCGCTCCGCCAGAGGCGACGCGGGCCATTTCGGGGCGCTTCGTTTTGTCGCGGTCGCCGCCGCAGCCGAAGACGGCCCACAACTGGGAGCCTTCGGGCACGATCTCGCGGGCGGTGGCGAGCACGTTGGCGAGCGCGTCGGGTGTGTGCGCGTAGTCGACGACGCCGAGCACGCCGTCATCAGAGCGGAACGTCTGGAAGCGGCCAGGGACGCCTTCCGAGCCCTTCCATCGCGTCCAGCGTTTCTGCGGCCTCGTAGCCCAGGTCCCGCGCGACGGCGTAGGCGGCGGCGAGGTTGAGCGCGTTGAAGCGGCCTGCGATCTGGAAGCGGCGCTCGTGGCCGTCGAGCCGCAGCAGCAAACCGGCCACAGCGTTCTCCAGCACCTCGACTCGGACATGCGCCTCTGGCGACGTGCCGTAGGTCACAGTCCTCGCCTTGGTCAGCGACGTCATCGCGCCAGAGGCGGCGTCGTCGGCGTTGACGACCGCGACGGCGTCGGCGCGGAGGCCGTCGAACAGCTTGCGCTTGGCGGCGGCGTAGGCCTCTGGCGACTTGTGGAAGTCGAGGTGGTCGTGCGACAGGTTGGTAAAGACGGCGGCGCGGAAGGCGAGCGTGCGCACGCGGTCCAGCGCGAGGCCGTGGGAGGAGACCTCCATCGCGACGTGCGTCACCTTGCGGTCGCGCATGGACGCGAGCAGGCTTTGCAGGCCGATGGCCTCTGGCGTGGTAAAGGCCGTCGCGTAGCGGTCCGTGCCGATGCGGTTCTCGATGGTGCCGACGAGCCCGGCGCTTTCGCCCAGCCGGGTCAGCAAGCCGTGCAAGAGGACGGCCGTCGTCGTCTTGCCGTTGGTGCCGGTGATCCCGAGGAGCGCGAGCGAGTTGCCGGGGTGCTTGTAGAACGCCGCCGCAGCCTCCGCCAGCGCCGCTCTCGAATCCGTAGTACGGACGAGAACGGCGCCGCGGAAGCGCTCACCCTTCCCCAAGGGCATCGGGTCGGCCTCTGGCGTGTCGCCAGAAGCCGGGAGTTGGTAGTCCGCGCCGACGATGGCCGCTACGGCGCCAGAGGCGAGCGCGGTCGGCACGAAGTCGTGACCATCGCGGCCAGCGTCCGTATCGGCGGACATCGCACCGAAGAGGTCGCCGCGCTTGACGCGGCGGCTGTCGTCGGTCATACCGCGGATCTCCACGTCGTCGGCCTCTGGCGCGTCCACGAGCAACCCCGCCGCGCGCAGCGGCGCGAGCAAGTCCGCCAGAGGCCTCGGGGAGGTCTCGGGGGTGGGTGGAGTCGGGTGGAGCGGTAAGGTCACAGGTCTGTAGGGGCGTATCGCATACGCCCGCAGGTCAGCGGTTGGCGGTGAGGGACACAGAGGCGGGCAGCGGCTCGCCGGGCGCAATCGACTGGCGCCGCACGACGCCCGAGCCCGTCAGGCGCACGCGCACGCCAGAGGCCCGCAGCCACGCGAGGGCGCGGCGGGTCGACATGCCGCGCACGTCGGGCATGGCGCCGGAGGCTTCTTTCCGCGAGCCGCTCGTGGCGGCGTCGGCGAGACGGATGGGGCGGGCGTCGACCGAGGTCTCGTCGCCTGTTTTGGCGTCGCGGTAGGCGACGGGCATGGCCCAGTCGGCGCCGCGAGGCAGCCGGGCGCCGAAGCCCTCGGCGCGGAGACGCGCCTGCGCCAGAGGCGCGGGCATCCCGTCGATGCGCGGCAGCTGCGCCGTGAGGCGCGCGGGCAGGTCCGGTGCGGGCGCCACGCGCTGCGCGACGCTCGGGAACGTGCCGATCCAGCGCGCGGCGACGGCGCCGAAGATGGGTGCCGCGACGGTCCCGCCGCCGTAGCCGTTCGTGGGCCGGTCGAGCAGCACGATCATCACCACCTCGGGGTCCTCGGCGGGGAACATGCCGACGAACGAGGAGCGGTAGACGCCCGCGGTGTAGCTGCCGCCTGCGGCACTGCGGGCCGTGCCGGTCTTGCCCGCAATGCGAAGGCCTTCGACGGCGGCCTTGCCTCCGGTCCCGCCTTTCTCTTCGACCACACGCTCGAATGCGGGTCGCAAGAGGCGGGCGGTGCGCTCGGAAAAGGCGCGGCGCACGGAGTCGACGGGTGCGCTCCACGTCACGTCGCCGCGCACATCGCGGCGCTCGGCGACCACGTGCGGCCGCACGAGCAGGCCGCCGTTGGCGAGCGCGGCGTAGGCCGTCAGCATCTGCATCGGCGTCGTCTCGACGGAGTAGCCGTAGGCCATCGAGGTCAGCGTTTGTGAGCCCCAGTCCTCGGGGCGGCGGAGCGTGCCGGGGACCTCGCCGGGGAGATCGGCGAGCGTGAGCTGCCCGAAGCCCAAGCCTCTGGCGGTACGGTAGAACGCCGCGGCGCCGGTCTTCTCCGCCGCGCGCGCCATCGCGATGTTGGAGGAGACTTTGATCGCGTCCGAGAACGAGAGCGTGCCGTGCGCGCGGGTGTCCTTGATCGTGCGGCCCTTGATGTACGCCCAGCCTTCGCCGGTCTCGATGGTGTCGTCCAGATCCATCGCGCCCGACTCCAGCGCGGCGATGGCGGTGACGAGCTTAAAGGTGGAGCCGGGCTCGATCTTGTCCGCGACCGCGTGGTTGCGGCGGGCCGCCTGCGAGAAACTCGCGGCGTTGTTGGGGTCGAACGTCGGCACGTTGGCGAGCGCGAGGATGGCGCCCGTCTTGGGGTTCATCGCGATGGCCGTGCCCCAGCGCGCGCCCGCACTGGCGACGCCTCTGGCGAGTTCCTCTTCCAGAATCGACTGCCGCACCAGGTCGAGCGTGAGCACGACCGTCTCGCCGTTTTCGGGTTCGACCACGCCTCCGCCCACGATGGCCTTGACGCGGTTTCGCATGTCGCGCTGCACCGCCTGCCGCCCGTCGCGTCCCGCCAGAGGCGTATCGTTCTGCGCCTCCACGCCCGCGATGCCGCGCAGGTCGCGGTCGACGTGTCCCAGTACGTGCGCGCCGGTCCGGCCGTAGGTGTAGCGCCGCGCAAACGAGCCGGTGATAAGGAGGCCAGGGATGCCCGCGCGGTCCAGTTCGTCTTTCTCGGCCTCGCCCAGACGCGAGACCAGACGCACGTACTGGCGGCTGGAGCGGTCGCGGATCTTGCGACGATAGTGGTCGCTGCTTTTGTCGGTCAGCTGGCCCAACAGGTCGGTCAGTTCAGCCTCGCGCTCGGCAAAGCCCGCGACCGTTGGGTCGGCGTTGACCTCGAACGTGGCCGTGTTCTGCACGAGCACGCGGCCCGCGCGGTCTAGGATCGCGCCGCGCTGCGCGGGCAACTCCACAAAGCTCTCGGCCTGCTTCGTTCCCTCGGCGCGCAGCTCGCCGCCGTCCACCAGATGCAACCGCACGATCTGCGCCACCACCGCCAGAGGCAGCAGTAGCACCACGCCGAGCACGACGTAGAGGCGGTTGAGAATGGTGCGGCGAGCGTTCACAAGAGAGAGTCAGGAGGCCTCTGGCGCCAGAGGCGGCGGGATGGGTGTGGTCGTAGGGACACCATGCGTGGTGTCCGGGCGATGGTGGGGCGTCGGGCGCCAGAGGCGCTAGTCGAGCGAGATGGACGGGCCGTACGCGATGCCCTCGTCCAGGCCGAGCGCGGCGGCGCGGGGCATGACGGCCTCGGGGCCGGTCATGCGGTCGAAGGCGCCGCGGAGGCGCTGGTTGGTGAGGCGCAGGCGCTGGTTCTCCGCGCGGGCCTCCTGCACGTCAGAGAGCGTGGCCTGCGTGGCAAAGGTGTGGCCGACGAAGGCGGTGGCGAGCACGCACGCAAAGAGGAGCAGCAGGCCCAGTTTGAGGCTCGGCGTGGCGTCGAGCGCGCGGACGCGGCGCGAGGCCTTGGTCTTTTTGCCTCTGGCGCTCTTGCCGCCCAGATCCGCCCAGCCCGGCAGGTTGCCGCTGCGCGACTTCTGCTGAAGGACGGCGCGCTCGGCCTGTGGCTTGCGCGCACCCTTGGTCTGCTTCGCACGCGACGGCGCCGCCTTACGGGACGGGGTCGTCTTGCGCGAAGACGGCGTACGGGCCGTCGTCTTCGTGGAGCGGGTCTTGGTTGCGGTGGCCATATCTAGGCGGTCTTTTCGGCGACGCGCAAGCGCGCGCTTCGTGCACGGGGGTTGGCGGCGGTCTCCTCTTTGCCCGCGACGACGGCGCGGCGCGTGACAGGCGCCAGAGGCGCGACGATGTTGCCGAAGTGGTCTTTCTCGGGCTGCGCCTCGAAGCTGCCGTGGCGCAGGAAGCGCTTGGCGGGCCGGTCCTCCAGCGAGTGATAGGCGATGACCGCGAGGCGGCCTCCAACGCGCAGCACGTTGAGCGCGGCGGGCAGCGCCTCTTCGATCTGGCTCATCTCATCGTTGACGGCGATGCGCAGACCTTGAAAGACGCGCGCGAGGCTTTTCACCTCGTCGCGGGTGGGCACGCTGCTGCGGACCGCGTCGGCCAGATCTCCGGTCGTCTCCATCCGTTCGGCGCTTTTGATCGTCCGAGCGATGCCCCGCGACCGACGCTCCTCCCCATACGTGTAGATGATGTCCGCCAGACGCTCGGCACTCAGCCGCGCGATCATGTCGGCCGCGCTCTCGCCAGAGGCAGGGTTCATCCGCATGTCGAGCGGGCCGCTGGCGGAAAAGGCGAAGCCTCTGGCGGTCGAGTCCAGCTGGCGCGAGGACACGCCCAGATCCAGCAGCACGCCCGAGACCGTTCCGGGCTCGACGCCCGCCTCGCGGCAGGCGCGTCTCATCTCGGCAAACGTGGCGTGGACCGGCACGAAGCGCCCGGCGCTCTCAGCCTCGGCCAGACGTTGGCGCGCCACACTCAGCGCCTCCGGGTCGCGGTCGATGCCGATGACGGTCGCCTCTGGCGCGAGCGCGTCGAGCAGCGCCGCCGAGTGGCCGCCGCCGCCCAGCGTGCCGTCGATGTAGACGCCTGCCGGATCGGTGATGAGAAGCTCCAGCGTCTCGGCCAGAAGCACGGGGTCGTGGTAGGTCGTCGCGTACGCGCTCGCGCCGGATTGCATCTCGCCAGAGGCCGCGGCTCCAGAGGCTATGTCGGGGCGCGACGTTCCCTCCGCCTCGGCGGGGCGGCGCGGGTCGGCAGACGGCTCCGGTGTGGTGGACCCGAGGCGGTCTGCCGACCGAGCACCGCCAGCGCGGGGGCGGCGGGAGTGTCGCGGAGTAGACATGGTGAGAGGGGAGATCATGAGCGGACGCCAGAGGCTGTCGCGCCAGAGGTGCGGCCGACGATGAGGCGCGAGCGCTTGCGGCTCATGTGCTTCTCCGCCAGGTCGGCGGCGGAGAGCGAACTGCCGTTGAGGTAGGCGGCGAACGCGGCGGGCGCCCACACCTCGATGCGGTTGCCCACGCCGAGCACCTTGGCCTTGTCGCCAGGGGCGAGGCCGACGAGTTCCATGAGGTCGGCCGGGAAGCTCACGCGGTGCTGCCCGTCCATCGTCACCTCGTCGCACCACATCAGCATGCGCCGGGCGAGCATCGCCTCCTCGCGGCTGAACATGTCGAGACCGTTCACCATCGGCTCGATCTCGTCGTCCCACACGTTGGCAGGGTAGAGCACGATGCAGGACTCCATGCCCTGCGTCACCACAAACGTCTTGCGCGCTTCCGACGGGAGGAAGTCGCGCAGCTTCGCCGGCACGGGCATTCTGCCCTTGCTGTCGATGGTGTTCTCTGCTTGTCCTTTAAAGCCTGCCACGGCCGGGTGTCCCCCGAAAGGATGTTGGTGAAACGGTGGGAGGGGTTGTCATTCCCCACGATTCCCCACCGCCACCAACGTACCCCAATCGCCCATTCTGGCCAAATTTGGGGGATAAGACGTTTTCCGTGTGGACAAGCCCTTCACAAAAGCGCCGATTCCGGGCACTCAGCCCAGAAGAGAACACACATTCACCATCTACACAGCCGAGGGAACGTATGTTCACCTATCTCAACTCTGCCCCGACCGGGCGCGCTGCTATGTCCAACAAACTTACGGAACGGCAGAACCAGATCTATGAATTCATTCGCGCGCACCTGCAAGACCAGGGGATCCCGCCGAGTGTAGACGAGATCCGGGACCGCCTAGGCTTGGCCAGCACGAGTGGCGTTCACAAGCATCTCGTCGCGCTCGAAAAGAAGGGTGCCATCGTGCGCATCCCCAACGTCTCGCGTGGCATCCGTTTGCTCGGCAAAAAGGCTGTCGCCACGGCGCGCACCGAGCGCACGGCGCCAGCCCTCCAGATCGTTCCCGAAGCCGCGGCCCAGCAGCCCAGCCTCTTGCGGCGCGGGCGCGAAACCCTCCACGTCGACCTCACGCTCTTTCCCTCGGCCGACCCGGCGCAGTGCGTCGTCGGCGAGGTAGGCGACGACGGCATGGCCGACGAGGGCATTCTTAAACTGGACTACGCGGTGATCGAGGAGGCGGGCAAGCGTCCGGCGCAGGAGGGCACACTCGTAGCCGCGTTCGTGGAAGAGGAGTTGATCGTCCGGCGCATCGCGTTCACGAGCAGCCGCATCGAGTTCGTGCCGTCGGCGCGGCACTACAAGCCCAAGTCGTTCGTGTTCGGCTCGCAGGCCTATCTCATCATCGGCCCGGTGCTGACTGTGATCCGCCGGCTCTAGCCTCGACGGTTCCGGTTCCGGGTTCCGGGTGAAGCTGCTTCCCGCTCGGCCTCTGGCGCCAGAGGCCTGCTCGCTCCTCTCCTACGTGTCATCCCGAGCGCAGCCAAGGGATCTAGCCACGCCTAAACGCGAGGTCGCATAAGAGATCAAGCCATCCAGGCGAGTAGATCCCTCGTCGCTTCGCTCTGTCGGGATGACATTGCGTGTAGTTGGCGCCAGGGGCTCGGCGCCAGAGGCGGCATCCAGCCCTTGGGGAGGTGCCCGCAGGGCGGAGGTGGTTCACTCTCACGGTACCTCTGGTGCGGGAGCCTCTGGCGCGCAAAGGTGACCGTTCGAGAGGACCTGCTCGCCTCTGGCGCCAAAGGCTTCGCACACGTCGACCCGCGCCAGAGGCTACCCCGCCAGAAGCCGCAACATCGCCGCGCAGCCCAGAGCGGCGTAGATGCCGAGCACGTAGCCCGCGACGGCCATCAGCAGACCTACCGGCGCCATCGCCGGGTGATAGACCCCCGCGACGATGGGCGCGCTCGCCGCACCACCGATGTTGGCCATGCTGCCTGTGGCCACGAAGAACAGCGGCGCCTTGAGGATTTTTGCCGCCGCGAACAGGAGCGCGATGTGAACCGCGAGCCAGATCACGCCCGCGAGCAGGTAGAACGGCGCGTCCGCGACCGCCATCAGGTCGCCCTGCGCGCCGATGCTCGTCAGCAAGAGGTAGAGCGCGACGTAGCCCAGGCGGCTCGCGCCGTCGGCTTCGAGCGAGCGGATGGGCGTAAACGAGAGTGCCAAGCCAACGGTCACGGCGATGAGCACGGCCCATGTACCGGTCGAGATGATGGTCTGGCCGTCGAGCGCCAGAGGCGGAAGCAGGCCGCCGAGCACGCGCGCGAGAACCGCGCCGCCGATGCCCAGGCCGATGATGATGGCGCCGGTCTCGATGGTGATCGGGCGGCGCGTGGTGTCGAGCGTTTTGAGCGTTTCGTCCACGCGGTCCATCGCGCTCGTATCGGCGCCCACCCAGGTGTTGAACCGCTTCTGGTAGCCCGCGAGGAACAGCAGGATGCCCATCCAGCCGTAGCCGACCACGGTATCGACCACGATGATCGGCCCGAGGTCTTTGAGGCCCACGCTTTCCTGAATCGCCACCATGTTGGCCGTGCCGCCGATCCAGCTTCCGCTGAGCGCCGCGAGGCCCTTCCACGCCTCCGGGTCGTCGATGAGTTGGCCTGCAGTAAGAAACGCGATGGGCCCGCCGATGACGATGCCGAGCGTGCCGACGAGCAGCATGATGAGCGCCATCCGGCCCAGGCTCGCGATCGCCTTCAGGTCGATGGTGAGCATGAGCAGGAAGAGCGCCATCGGCAGCAGGATGTAGCTCATCACGCTGTAGGCCTCGTTTCCGGGGTCGGTCACGCCGAACGTCGTGAGCAACATGGGCACGAAGTAGGCCCAGATTACCGGCGGCACGAGGTCGAAGAGGCTTTTGAGCGCCTGCACGCGAGAGAGCGCAAACACGGCCGCGAGGACCGACGCGAGCAACGCCGCGGTCTGAACCGGATCGGTGATGAGGGCGGCGGAGACGGCGGGGTCTTGCATGGTGCGGCGGGAGAGTCGCGCGAAGATAGCGGGCGCGCCAGAGGCCTCGGGCGGCCCAATCGGCCTCTGGCGACCGGGTACGCGCCGCGATCCCGTATGAAGAGGTACGCCGTCGTCCGCACGGCATCTTTTCCACGGCCTCTGGCGCCAGAGGCGTACCGCTTCCTGCTATGCGCATCGTTCTCCGCCGAATCGAACCCCTGTCCATCGCCAAGATCTACGGCGCGCTGGGCGTGCTGTACGGGCTCTTCGGCGGCGTGCTCGCGGGCTGCGCGGCGGCCATGTTCGGCTCCGTGATGGGAGACGCGGGCGCGGGCGTCGGTCTGATCGCGGTCATCCTCTACCCCATCATGGGCGGCATCTTTGGGTTTGTGAGCGGCTTTATCGGCGGCATCGTGTACAACGTGCTCGCCGACCGCGTGGGCGGCATCGAGATGGAGGTCGACACGTTCGGCGAGATGGACATTCTCTAGCCGGGCGCTGCGGTCGGCGTGCGAACACATCCGTGAGGCGGCGGCCCTATCGAGCTGCACAGCCGCCTCTGGCGCCAGAGGCCATGTCGGCCACGCCTCTGGCGCACGGGCTACGCGCCCGTGTCGATGGGGTCGATGTCGATGCGGTCGATCACGGCCACGATGGTCGCGTCGGCGGCGGTCAGGGGCTGCGTGCCGACGAACGGCAGCGACGCCTCGGCGCTGGTGACCATGAGCACGCGGTCGCCGGGGCCTGCGTCGCAGGTGTCGAGCGCGGCGGTGGGGCGGCCGCGGGCTGTGCCGTCGGCGCGGAGCGGCTGCACGAGCAGCATCCGCTTGCCGTGGATGGAGGCGTCCTTCTGCGTCGCCCACACGTTGCCGATGACGTGGCCCAGCGTCACGCCGTCGCCTGCAGGTCGGGCGCGTCGACCTCGGCCACTTCCAGATGGTCGACGATGGCCATGATGACAGCGTCGACGGGCTTTTTGTCGGTCAGTTCGGTCTGCCGCCCGGACGAGCCCTGCGCCACCAGCACGGTCTCGCCTTCGCCCGCGCCCACGGCATCGACCGCCACGACGACCGTCGCCAGAGGCGAGCCGTCGAGGTCGACCTCGCGCACGAGGAGGAACTTCATGCCCACGAGTTGCGGGTCTTTCCGAGTGGCCCAGACGGTGCCGATGACCTGACCGAGAAGCATGAAAGGGTGCGTGTGCGTGCGGTGCGCCGCAAGGTAGCCTCTGGCGCCAGAGGCGCGCGCGACGGCTACCGCGCGTCTGCGGGCACGAGCGCGAGGGTCACGCGGCTGACGCAGATAAGGCGCTCGCGCTCGTCCTCGATGCGCACCTCCCACACGGCGGTCGTGCGGCCGTTGTGGAGCGGCGTGCCGGTCGCGCGCAAGAGGCCGTCTTTGGCCGGGCGGATGTGATTGGCGTTGATCTCCAGGCCAAACGCCACCTTGTCGGGCAGCGCCGCCGCACTCGCGCCCACACTCGCCACGCTCTCGGCTAGGACCACGCTCGCGCCGCCGTGCAGGTAGCCCAGCGGCTGGTGCACGCGCGGCCCAACGGGCATGGTCGCGACCACTTTCTCGCCAGAGGCGTGCTCGTACTCGATGCCCAGCGTCTGGTCTAGCGAGGTGCCGCTGGCGAGGGGGAACGGCGGGTCGGTGGGGTCGGGCATGGGCGCAGTCAGGAGAGGGGCGCGGTCGTACTCTGAGCGCTCGGCCCCGATCCCGCTGCGGGCGCGGCCTCTCTGTTCCCTTCTGCCTCTGGCGCCAGAGGCCCTCCCGTGCTCGACGTTCTCCGCGACTGGTTCTTGTCCCTCAGCACCGAGTACGGCGTCAACCCGTGGATCTTCGGAGGCATCTACGTGGGCGCCATTCCGCTGTTCACGCTCTCGGTGGCGTGGCTGGTGCGCAACGCGAAGCAGCGCAAGAGCATCGTCGCGCCGGCGCTCTCGGCGGGCTTCTTCTTCGTCTCGGCGTACCTCTACCTCATCATCGCGGGCGAGAACGTGCCGCTGTGGGTGTACGGCTTTGTCGTTCTGCTCGTCGTCGGTGGGGCGTGGAGCGCCGTGGGCAAAGTGCGCGCGCAGGTCGCCGAGGCGACCGCGCCAGAGGCAATACCCGAGGCCTCTGGCGAGAACCCAGCCTCTGGCGAGACGCACACGCTAGAGGCGTAGCGCACGCACGGCGCGCACGACGGCGCCAGAGGCTAGAGCGCGGTGCTCACGCCCACGCCCACGACCGCGTTGGCGGCCTGCCGGAAGTCGCCCAGGACGGGAATCTCGATGTACGCGCCGGGACGGAAGCCGCCCGCCTCCACATCTACCGAGAGGCCGATGTAGTGATCGAAGCGCGCCTCGTTTCGCGCCACCTCGCTCACGATCCCGATGCCTCTGGCGCCGACGGTGAGCAGCGCCGGGCCCGCGATGACCTCCAGCCCGAGGTCGTAGCCCAGAAACGCGCGGGAGTCCCGGCCCTCGACGACTGGAATCACCAGCTGTGGCACCAGTCGGCCTCGCGCGGTAAACCCTTCCCCGACGGGGTACCGCCCCGCCACGCTCCCCGCGATGGTTGTGGCTTCGACCGCGAACGCGCCGATGCGGTCGCTGAGCGCACTCTGGCCGTACGGGATCGCGATAAAGGCGTTGTTCCGGTTGTACCGGATCACGGTCTCCACCAGAGGCACGCGCATGCCAAGCCCCACCACCGCACCACCCAGGCCGCTCTCGATTCCGAGGTACGGGTTTCCGAGCACAAGTGCGTCGGTCTCGAAGACATCTCCGCTGCTCTCCACGCCGGCGTACGCCAGAGGCAGGTCGGCCACGAACCGCAGCGTACCTCCGCCGCCGAGCCGCGCCTGCAGCACCGTCGCGTTGGAGAGCGACGTGTACTCCTCCCCCACAAGCAGGTCGCTGTCGAACACGATGTGGCTGGACGTAAGCGCGACGCCATCGCCAGAGGCGGACGGCAGCCATGTGCCCGTTTGGGCGCTCGCGGAGACGGAGAGAACGGCGAGCAGGAAAAAGACGCGCATAGCGGGGCCAGTAAGGAGGCTCCCATACGGCCTCTGGCGCCGCGAGGTCCCAGATCCGCCACGCGCCACAACGCGTTCGGGCCTACAGCGCTGTGCCGTAGGCCCGAACACAAACTCCAGTTTCGGCGCCTCTGGCGCCAGAGGCGAGGCTTAGCGCAACGGCAGCCCCAGGCTCGCGCCGAAGATCACGTCAGAAAAGGCTTCTGCGTCTCCCACGACGGGGACGCGCACAAGGAGGCCAGGGCGTACGGGCAGGTTTTCTACGCTGATAGCACCGAGCACGCTCAGCGAGAACTCGTCGAACGAGAAAGATGCTTCCCTGCTCGGGTTCGTAGCGACCTGTCGTGCCCGCGGTGAGAGTGACGTTGCCCAACAAGCCGTCCACGAACGCGCCGCCTACGAGCGCGGCGTTGGCGCGCGGCGCGTCAACCCCAGACCTCTGGCGGCCGGTGTTGTAGCCTATCACCGGAGAGAGCACGCCTCGTGCCCGGAGTACGGTCGAGACCGGTAGCCCACCGCGTAGCACGAGCCGCGCCGAGGCGAAGTCCTTGAGGTACGCCTCGCGCCGCTCGAAGTCGGTAATCAAGCCTGAATAGCCGACAGCGGTTTCGTTGGTAGAGGTGGGGAGCCATACCCCGACCTCCACCGAGGCCTCTGGCGCAAGCGCTGTGATGGCGCCGAGGTACAGGTTGCCGATGCCGACCTGAGCCTCCGTAGGGAGTTCGCTCGCAGGCGCGTCTGTGCTCGCGCTGAAGAACCCGGCGGGGAGTTCTGCGGTGAGCGCCAGCCGAGGGCTCAGCGGCACGTGGCCGGAGACGAGCGCAACGGCGAGACGCTGAACGTAGTCGAAGCCCTCCACCCCGTTCTCGACGGTGGTGTAGGGTGTCGTGAGTTGAGAGCCCAGGGCGTCGACCGAGAGGACGGTCCCTTCGGGAAGCGCGCGCCAGTCTGGCTGCGCGGACACGCCAGAGGCCAGGGAGGAGAGCGCGAGACCGAAAGCGAGCGCGAGAGTGC
This sequence comes from Rubricoccaceae bacterium, assembly GCA_963708165.1. Taxonomy (GTDB): domain Bacteria; phylum Bacteroidota; class Rhodothermia; order Rhodothermales; family Rubricoccaceae; genus Rubricoccus. The sequence goes on from OY970187.1 coordinate 1,541,638, forward strand.
GCATGGCGAGAGGCGGCTAAAGGAGCGCGAGTGTAAAGCGCAGATTCGCTGACGCCTCTGCTTCGCGCAAAGCTCACGCCTGGTCTTTTCCGGGCGGCGTCGAACGCACTCGCGACCTGTACAGCGTGATCCGCACGCGCCCTCGCGCCCCACGATTCTAGCCTCTGGCGCCAGAGGCGTCCCGCGCCGAATTACAAAGGCACGCTCACGCCTGCGTGGAACGAGAAGTCATAGTCTGGGCCGCCTGCTAGCGGCACGCGCACACTCACAGATGGCCGGCCGCCACGGATCGGGTAGCTCACACTGACGAGACCACTCACCCAGGTCTCATCGAAAAAACGGTCGGTCCCGCCCTTGGGCTCGTAGCGACCGAGCGCTCCACCGGTCAGTGTGACCGCCCCCAGTTCGATGTCTGTGAGGAGCCTCGCCGTCGCAGCCCCGTTCGTTCTCGGTAGCGTGACCAGTTGATCGGGGCCGACACTGACGGTGACCTCACGGGTGGTGTACGAGAGGATGGGCGCGACTTCACCACGCAACCGGAGCCATGGCGCGAGATCGGCTTCGCCGCGAAGGGCGATCCTCGCCGAGACGACATCGACTTTGTAGGATTCGACGTTTTCGCGGTCGACGGCGAAGCCAACGTCCGAGACTGGCGACGTAAAAATCCCGCTGCCTGTCGCCAGAGGCAGCCAGACCCCAGCTTCCACCTCTGCTCCTGCCAGAGGCTGAGCGATGCCTCCGATGTAGAGGTTTCCGAGGTCGTATGACGACGATCCTGTGCCTGCACCCAGATCCTCTACACCGATCGTCCGGGATTGCACGTCGCGCACCGTGACAGGGCAGCGAGGCGACGACCGCGCTCCGCGCCCCGAGAGGGACGTACGCCGAGACCAGCGCTCCGTACGACGTCGCACGCCCGTCACGGACGAAGCTGCCATCGTCGTCTAACACCTCCACGTCGGCCGGGGGGCCGTACGACATGTCGAGGGAGACCGAGAACTCGGTGGCGGAGGGACGCCACGGCGTTTGCGCCTGGGCGCCAGAGGCGGACACGACGAGGAGGAAAAGCGCGAGGCGGCACATGCGGATCACAGAGCAGATCGAGGCCGCAATATCGCCTCTGGCGGGAGCCCAGTGCTCACCCGAACGACGTGCCCGCTCCGTCCCACGCGACGCCGAAGAACGCTGCGACCGTCGCCGCATGGTCCGCGAACGACTCGCGCGTGCCCACATCGCGTCCTCTGGCGGGAGCGTCTGCGCCAGAGGCGTCGAGCATGAGCACGGGCACGCGCTCGCGCGTGTGGTCGCTGCCGCGGTAGGTCGGATCGTTGCCGTGGTCGGCGGTGAGAAGCAGGCGGGCGCCGGGCGGAAGCGCGGCTTCGAGGCCGGGCAGGGCGGCGTCGAAGGACTGGAGCGCGGCGGCGTAGCCCTCGGGGTCTCGGCGGTGGCCGTAGAGTTCGTCGAAGTCCACCAGGTTGGTCCAGACAAACGTGGGCTCGCCAGAGGCGGCGGCCTCCGCAATGGCCTCCAGCGTTTTCGCGATGCCGTCGGCGTTGCCCGCGGTCTTGGTTTCCACGTCCACGCCCTGCCCGCCGAAGAGCGCGCTGATCTTGCCGACGGCGACGGTCTTGACGCCAGAGGCCTGCAACGCGTCGAGGACTGTCGCCTCTGGCGGCAGCAGCGAGTAGTCCTTGCGCGCCTCGGAGATGCGCGTGTACGCGCCGGGCGCACCTTCGAAGGGCCGCGCGATCACGCGCCCGACGGCGTGCTCGCCCACGCAGACCTCGCGCCGCGCCACCTCGCACATCGCGTACAGCTCCGCCAGAGGCGTCGTCCCGGTATGCGCCGCGATCTGAAAAACGCTGTCGCCGGACGTGTACACGATGGGCTGGCCTGTGGCCTGATGCTGCTCGCCCAGTTCGGCGATGATCTGCGTGCCGCTGGCGGGCACGTTGCCCAAGACGCCTCTGGCGCCAGAGGCGGCGCAGAACGCCTCGATGACGTGGGGCGGGAAGCCGTCGGGGTAGGTCGGGAACGGTGTGTCGAGCACGAGCCCCGCGAGCGCCCAGTGGCCCGTCGTGGAGTCTTTGCCCGCCGCGCGCTCGGTCAGGCGCCCCCACGAGGCCTGGGGTGCCGCGACGGGCTCGACGCCCGCCAGAGGCGCGATGCGGCCCAGCCCGAGCCGCGCCAGGTTGGGCAGGCGCGGGCGCTGCGTCTCGCAGACGTGCCCCAGCGTGTCGGAGCCCGCGTCGCCGTAGGCCTCGGCATCCGGCCCGTCGCCGACACCTGCGCCGTCGAGGATGATGGTGACGAACAGCATGGGCGTGGGGACTAGAAGGTGCGTGGGCCCAGCCTCTGGCGCCAGAGACACGATCCGGACAGAGGCCCGAGGCTAGGAGTCATGGTTCGCGCAGGGTGAGAGAGGCGTTCCCTTGTCCGCGCACATCCGACCGCTTCGCCAGGGGCTCAAGAGCGCGCCAGAGGCGCGCGTCTCGGCACTCAGTCCGAGATCACGTAGGTATCGTTGCTCGTGTACGTCTGGTGCAGCGCCTGCAGCGCGTCCTGGCGCAGCATGGAGGGCGTGACGTGCCGCGGCCCGTAGACCGCGATGCCGATCCGCACCGGCGCACCGCCGCGCGTGAGCGCGCGCACCCACGCCTCCGCGCCCGGCCGCTTGACCTCGCACAGCGCGCCGAGCACACCTTCTCCCATCGAGACGACCTCGCGCGTGCCCGACGTTTCGAGCAGCCTCTGGTGGAGCGCGGCCATGTGCGCGTCGACCTCATCGGGCTCGCCTTCCAGAATCTCCTCGGCGTTGTGCGGAATCACGACCGCGAGAGAAAGCTCACGCCCCTGATCGCGCGCGGCGGCGATCTCGCGTTCGATGCGTGCCATCGCGGCGTCTAGGGGGTCGCCAGAGGCAGACTCGGCGGGCGCGTCCTCGGGGAGGTCGAGCACGCGGGCGGCCAAGTCGGCGTAGGCGGCGATGAGGGTCTCGCCGCGCGAGGTCAGGGGCGCGTCGTGGGTGACATCGACCACCAAGCACGGCGCGCCGGGGGCCGCGCGAAGCGACCGCACGGCGGTCTCGGCCACATCGGTCATGCCCGGCAGGAGCCCGGCTTCGTCGCCGCCCAGCACCACCGTCTCTAGGCCTGTCGGCACGTCCGCCAGAAGCCGCGCGTCGCGCTCCGAGATCTCGCGCGCGCCCGCATTGGCGTGGATCGCGGCGCTCGCAGCACCAGCGGCGGCGAGCACGACGTAGCCCCGCTCGGAGGGCCGCAGGATCGCGGCGGAGCCGCCGGTGACGTCCACGAGCGAGCGCAGCAGAGCGCCCGCGCCAGAGGCGCCGTCGTCCCACCACTCGGGGCGGGAGCGCATGGGTCGCGCGGATTCTAGAGGAGAGAGGGGCGGACTCGTCGGCACGGGAGCGGGAGGGTCGGAAGGGAAGTCGTCGGCGCCAGAGGCGGGCGGCGCTGGTGTTGGCGTCGCGCGGTCAGCCGAGGCGCGGTCAGCCGAGGCGCGGTCAGCCGAGGCGCGCTCGGCACGCGGCACGTCGGCCTCTGGCGTGGACGCGCGGGCGCCAGAGGCGGGCGTGGCCTGAACCGTGGGCACCGGCGCGATGGTGAGAGGCGCCGGGCTCTCGGGCACGCGCTCGGCGACGCGCACCTCCGAGATGCCGAGCGACGTTTTGTCCCACGCCGCGAGCCGGTCGGCTTCCTCCTGGCCCCACCGGTCGGCCTTGCGCTGGCGCGCGCGCCACCACGTCACCAGCAGCACGGAGCCACCGGCGACGAGCGAGAACAGAAGAAGCCAGAGGAAGACCTGCATGGCGGCAGCGAGCGGGGAAGGAGTCGCAATCGTGTGGACCGGCAGAGCGTCTGTCGGACGCGCGCAATCTAGTGACGCGCGCCCGGCGTACTCGTCTGCCGAGCGCCAGATCACGCTAGCTTCGCCCTCCTCTTCCCACCGCACCCGATGGACACGTATTACAAGCCCGAGCACCTGCCCCGCTTCCCCGAGATCGCCGAGGGCTCCAAGCCTCTGGCGGATGCCTTTTTCTCGTACTACGGCAAGGTGTTCGAGGACGGTGCGCTAACGGCCCGCGAGAAGGCCCTGATCGCCCTCGCCGTGGCGCACACGGTACAGTGCCCATACTGCATCGACGCGTACACGCAGGATTCTCTCGCCAAGGGCTCCGACCTGGAGCAGATGACCGAGGCGATCCACGTGGCGACGGCCATCCGCGGTGGCGCGAGCCTGGTGCACGGCCTCCAGATGCTCGACGGCGTCAAGGCGCAGACGATGTAGCACGTCGGACAAATCCCGACATCTCTGTACGACTTTCCGCGCCGCCTCTGGCGCCAGACCGACGACTTCCCGCATGTCCACGCTTCCCAGCGACCGCCCGATCCCGACCGCCACGACCACGCCAGAGGCGCGACACGCCAGGGCGCAACCCGCCGGGGCGCAACCCGCTGGGGCGCGACACGCCGGAGCCTCTGGCGACGGCGCCTCTGGCGGACTCTCCTCCGGCGACGGTGGCGCGATCTCGCTGCCTGTTCTCTCGGCCGAGCTCATCGCGTCGGTGCAGGACGGCCCCAAGCGCACGTCCAGCCTGTACGGCCGCCGCACGGCGCTCGCCGCGCCAGAGGCGCAAATCGCGGCGCTCGACGCCGTGCCTCTGGCGGCAGGGCCGACGGGCACGGGCTCGTTCCACCGCGACCTGATGGAAGTCGGCTGGACCCGCGGCATCCAACCCGCGCCGCTGGAGATCTTCCAGATCAACATCGGCAAGCTGTGCAACATGACGTGCATGCACTGCCACGTGGATAGCGGCCCGGACCGCGTACAGGAGAACATGGACCGCGAGGCCGTCGACGCCTGTCTCCGAGCCATCGACCACATCCAGGCCCACCCAGACGGCGCGAGCCTCCACACCGTCGACCTGACCGGCGGCGCGCCGGAGCTCAACCCGCACTTCGAGTACCTGGTCGACGAATGCGTCGCCAGAGGCTTGCACGTCATCGACCGCTGCAACCTGACCATTCTGCGCGTCAAACGCTACCAGCACCTGCCCGAGTGGTTCGCCGCCAGAGGCGTCGAGGTGGCCTGCTCGCTGCCGCACTATCGCAAGATGGGCACGGACGCCCAGCGCGGCGATGGCACATACGGCAAGAGCATCGAGGCGCTGAAGATGCTCAACGCGGCAGGCTATGGCCAGGGCGACCCGAAGCGCGTGCTGACGCTCGTCACCAACCCCGTCGGCAGCTTTCTCGCGGGCAACCAGGAATCGCTGGAGGGCGAGTGGAAGGTGGCGCTGCAGCGCAACCACGGCGTGCAGTTCGACCGCCTCTTCGCGCTCAACAACGTGCCCATGAGCCGCTTTCTGGAATGGCTTATCGAGAAGGGCCAGTTGGAGGGCTACATGGAGAAGCTTCTGGCGGCCTACAACCCCGGCACCATCGACGGGCTGATGTGCCGCAACACGGTCTCAGTCGGCTGGGACGGCAAGATCTACGACTGCGACTTCAACCAGCAGCTGGAGATGGACGCGGCGGTGCCGTTCGCGCACGTCGGCGACTTCGACCTGGGCGCGTGGCAGACACGGACCGTCCGCACCGAGCGCCACTGCTACGGCTGCACCGCGGGCGCAGGCTCCTCGTGCGGCGGCGCGACGGCGTAGCCTCTGGCGCCAGAGGCTACGTGCGTGTAGGCTTGGGTGCGTCAAACATCCGATGTCTATGCATCTCCAGACACCTTGCCAAGCCTGCAGGCATACAATCCCGATTCGTCCTGCAGTCAAAAGCCGCCTCGTACTATCTCGCAGCAAGGGACGCACGTTCCGCGAGGCGTGCCCAAAGTGTGGGGCAGCCGAGACCTACCATGTCGACGACGTTGTCGCGACGAGCGACAAAACGGATGCCCGAGCGCTTTTGGTAGGAGCCGCCGTCGCTCTGATCGCGAGCGTACTTCTCTGGGACTTCGGGTGGGTGGCGTCGCTTCCGTTTCTGATCGGCGTAGGCATCTACACGGCGTGGACGCAAGGGGCTTCGGCAAAAGCACAAGCGTTCAACGGGTACAAAGTGGGCCGCGGAACCAAGGCCTCTGGCGCTAAACGTCGCGGCTAGGAAAGAGGCCTCTGCCGCCAGAGGCTCACACCGCGCCGTGCGCCTCCGCCCATTCCTGAAGCGCCTCGCGGGCCTCTGGCGCGAGATCTGGGACCGTGACGGCGACTTCCACGAACAGATCGCCGCGGCCCTTGGCAGTTTTGACGCCCTGCCCGCGCAGGCGGAACGAGGCGCCGGGCTGCGTGCCCGCCGGGATCTTGACGCTCACCTTCTGCCCGTACGGCGTCTCGATGCGACGCTTCGTGCCCAGCATGGCGTCGACTGCGCTCACGGCCTCGGTCACGCGCAGGTCGTCCTTCTCGCGCGAGAACCGCGGGTGGTCCTCCACCTCGAACGTGATAAACAGGTCGCCTCTGGCGCCAGAGGCGCCCGTGTCGCCGCGGCCCTTGAGGCGGATCTTGGTGCCGCCTCGCACGCCCTCAGGGATGGTGATGCGCAGCGTCTCGCCGCCGGGCACCGTGATCTTCGACGGGCCGCCATCGAGCGCTTCCTGAAACGAGAGCGTCATCGTCGCGTCGATGTCGCGGCCGGGCGCGGGGCTACGGGCGCCAGAGGACGCGCCGGGCCGCGGGCCGCCGCCTGCGCCGCCAAACATCTGGCTAAAGATGTCGCCCAGGCCGTCGGCGCCGAAGACCTCGGCCTCTGGCGCCGGCCGCCAGCGGCTACCGCCGTCGTAGGGCTGGCCGCCGCTACCGAAGGGGGCTCCAAAGGGGGCACCGCCGCGAGCGCCGAACGGGTTGCGGCGCGACGCGTCGTAGGCCTTCCGCTTTGCCGCGTCGCCCACCACGTCGTAGGCAGACTGGATCTCCTTGAACCGGTTTTCCGCCGCGCTGTCGCCGTCGTTGCGGTCGGGGTGGTACGTCTGCGCGAGGGCGCGGTAGGCTTTTTTGACCTCTTTCTGGGAGGCGCTCTCGCTGACACCGAGCGTGGCGTAGTGGTCGGGAAGGGGCGGCATGAAGGGGTGGGCGTTCGGCCCTCTTACCCCGACCGCCCCCCCGAGCGTTCCCGCCAGAGGCGAGGCCGGGCGTGACGGCGCACGGCACCGGGGCGGTGGCCTCTGGCGGAGTGCGCGGCTCGGCGATAGCACCACCAGCGGACGTGCCTCGAGAGTGCGAGTGGGCAGCGCCTCAGGAGATCCGCGCGAGCGGCGTGGGGGCAACCCGGAGAGTCGCCAGAGGCCGGAACTGCTAGAGATTCCGCTCGGTAGCGCAGTCTCCCCTCTCCCCCTATGTACATGGCTCAGATGTGGTATTGGATCGGGCTCGCGGCAATGGCCGTCGGCTCCGTCATTTTTGGCGTGGCGGCGGCGCGCGCGCCCGAGCGGCGCTGGCAGATTCTCTGGACGCTCTACTTCTTTATCTGCCTCATCGCGGCAGTCCTCTACCTCGTCATGGCGACGGGCTTCGGCTCCTACGTCTCCGCCGACGGCACCAAGACGACCTGGGTACGCTACATCACGTGGTTTACGTCCACGCCGCTGCTGCTGCTCGCGCTGACGTACCTCGGGCGAAGCTCGCTGCCCCTTGTGGCGTCTCTTCTGGGCGCCAACGCGTTCATGATCGCGACGGGCTTTGTGGCGACCATCCTTCCCGAGGACGCCCTCAGCCTCACGTGGTGGGCGATCTCGACGGGTGCGTACATCGCCATCGCGTGGGCGTTTATTAGCCGGTACAAGCGCGAGGCGCGCGCCGCGATGCCGTCCTCTGGCGCCGTCTTCGACCGCATCGTGGCGGTGCACTTGGTGCTGTGGACGGCCTACCCCATCGTGTGGCTGCTCTCGCCCGAGGGCCTCGACCTCGTGGGCGACGGCATGGAGGCGATGCTGTTCACGATCCTCGACGTGGCCGCCAAGGTCGGCTTCGGGTTCCTGGCCGCCAACTCGCTGCGGCAGATCGAGAAAAACGGCGAGGCCGGCGTGTTCGCGCCGGGCACGGCCGTTGCTCCCGCGATGCCCGTCGCGTAGCACGGCGACACGCTCGCAACGGCACAACCGCCGGGCCTCTGGCGCCAGAGGCCCGGCGTTCGTTTTAGACCTCGGCGAGCGCGTCGAGAATCTGGCGGACCGACGCGCGCTGCGTGTAGTCGGCCTCGACGAAGGCGGCGCGGATGATGCCTTCGCGGTCGATCACGTACGTCGCCGGGACGGGAAGCTCCCAGAGATCGGTGCCGTTGTAGCGCTCCAGATCCACGCCCACGGCGCGGTAGCGCTCGCGCGTGTCGGCGTCGACCTGGAACGTGAGGCCGTAGGCGTCCGAGACCTCGCCGCCGAGGTCGCTCAGGACGGGAAACGCCAGACCGTTTTGCTTCTGCACTGTAGCGGACGAGTCCGGCCCCTGCGGCGAGATGGCCGCGAGCGTCGCGCCAGAGGCTGTGATCTCGCCGAGGCTCTGCTGGTAGTCGCGCAGTTGCGTGTTGCAATACGGGCACCACGCGCCGCGGTAAAACGTGAGCACGACGGGGCCTCTGGCGGTGAGATCCGAGAGGCGCGTGGTGGTGCCGTCGGCGTTCGGCAGCGCGAAATCGGGCGCGCTGTCGCCTACGCCGAGCGCGCGGCCCGCGGCGATCTCGGCCGTAACGGGCGCGGCGGCAGTTTCCGAGGCGGCAGTAGCGGGCGCGGTGGCCTCTGGCGTGGCCGGGTCGGCGCAGGCCGCCAGAGGCAGGACACAGGCGAGGGCGAGGAAACGGAGCATCGGTCGGGTGTGGGTGCGTGTGGGGGACGAGCGAGCCGTGCGCGTGATTCGCCAGAGGCTCAGCGGCGCGAAACGGGCGTCGCCAGAGGCTCTAGCACTCGGGCACGCGGACGGAGACGTTGACCGCGAGACCGCCCTGAGAGGTTTCTTTGTAGCGGTCGCTCATGTTTTCGGCCGTCTCGCGCAGCGTGACGATGACCTCGTCCAGCGAGACGAGCGCGCCAGAGGCGTCGCCTGCGAGGGCCAGTTCGGCGGCGTTGATGGCCTTGACGGCGCCCATCGTGTTGCGCTCGATGCACGGCACTTGCACGAGCCCGCCGATGGGGTCGCAGGTCATGCCCAGGTGGTGCTCCATCGCGATCTCGGCGGCCATGAGCGACTGCTCGACGGTTCCGCCCTGCGCCTCGCAGAGCGCCGCGGCGGCCATGGCGCTGCTCACGCCGACCTCGGCTTGGCAGCCGCCCATCGCGGCCGAGATCGTCGCGCCTTTCTTAAAGAACGTTCCCACCTCGCCCGCGACGAGCAGGAAGTCCGCGATTTGCTGCTCTCCCACGTCCTCACCCGAGAAGCAGACGTGGTAGAGCAGAACCGCCGGGATCACGCCCGCAGCGCCGTTGGTGGGCGCGGTGACCACGCGGCCCAGGTTGGCGTTCTCCTCGTTGACCGCCAGCGCAAAGGCGCTGACCCACTTGAGCACCTCGGCAAAGCGCCACGGCCTCTGGCGGATGGCCTGGATAAAGGCGCGGCTGTCAGGCGCGAGCGCCGGGCTGGGCTCGGCGCCAGAGGCTTCGACCGGGGCAGTGTCGCCAGAGGCCTCTGGCGGGAAACGAGCGACATCGGTGGCGTAGAGCAGGCGGCGCGTGAGCGCGGCGGCGCGGCGCGTCACGCCCAGGCCGCCGGGCAGCGTGCCGTCGGTGTGGCAGCCGCGGTAGACGCCCTCGCGCATGACCTCCCAGAGCGCCATCAGTTGCCTCTGAACGGCCCGGTTGCCGTTCCATGCGCGCTCGTTGGCGCGCACCATCTCGGCGATGCGCAGCCCGTCGCGGCGGCAGTGCGCCAGCAGCTCGGCGGGCACCTGCGCGGGGTACGGAAGCTGCACCGGACGGGCGTTCGCGCCTGGAGTCTCGCCCTCTCCCAGCACAAAGCCGCCGCCGATGGAGTAGTAGGTGCTCGCGTGCTCGCAGACACCATCCACGCCTCTGGCGACCGCCACGCACCGCATCGCGTTGGCGTGGCCAGGCAGGCGCTCGCCGGGGTGAAAGACGATATCCGACGCCGGGTCGAACGCGACCGAGCGGCCCGCCAGAGGCACCGTTTTGAGCAGCGCGAGATCGGCGACGAGACCGGGGATCTCGTCCACGGGGACGGTCACGGGGTCGTGGCCGAGGAGCGCGAGGCAGACGGCCTGATCGGTGCAGTGGCCGCGGCCGGTGAGCGCGAGCGAGCCGTAGAGGTGCACCTGCACCGCCTCTGGCGCGATGCCCGCGGCCTCCAGCTCGCCCAGCCAGCGCTGCACGGCGCGCCACGGCCCCAGCGTGTGAGAGCTGGACGGCCCGACGCCGATCTTGAGCATGTCGAATACGCTGAGGGCTTCCACGAAAGACGACCGGAGAGGAATCGCGCAAGGTCGCGCCAGAGGCACGCCGAGGTGTCGTTTTGTGCGCGCCGGTGGCTAGGTTGCCCCGCCGACGCCCGAGGCTCCATGCTTCCCGACCCGCGCGAGCCTCGCGCTGCCCGCCGCTCGCACGACCGCCCGCCGCGCCGCCCGCCGATGGGCATGGCGCTGCCGGTGCCTCCTCCGCCCTCTCCCCACGTGGCCGAACCCCTCCGCTCCTTTCTCGACCGCTACGCCGACGCCTACGCCGCGCTCGACGCCAAGACGCTCGCGACGATGTACACCATGCCCTGCTTTTTCGTGGGCAGCGGCCAGACCGCGTCGTTCGATACACCACAGGCGCTCCTGCGCCACCTGGGCTTTATCGCCGAGATGCGCCGCGAGCAAAGCATCGGCTCGGCGGTGCCCACCCGCGTCCAAACCCTGGCCGACGGTGGTGCGCAGACGGCTGTGCTGGTGCACTGGATTATCGAGCGCGCCGAGCAGTCGCCGCTGCGCTTTCGCAGCCTCTACCACCTGGTGCAGAATGAGGGCCTCTGGCACATCGCCGTCTCGGCCTCGCTAGACGAGTAGCGGTCAGCGGTCAGCGGTCAGCGGTCAGCGAATCACGCCGCTCTGAGCCTCTGGCGGCTTGCTTTGAGCGCAGCAGATGCGCCAGAGGCCCGTATCCCTCTTCATCCCGCATCCCTCTTCCCACTATGCAGATCCTCTCCGCCTCTGGCGCCCCCGCCGCCGTCGGTCCGTACAGCCACGCGGTCCGCGCGAACGGACTTCTGTTTTGCTCCGGCCAGGTCGCGCTGCACCCCGAAACGGGCGTGCTCGTGGGCGACGACGTGGCCGGGCAGACGCATCAGGTGTTCGCCAACATTCGCGCCGTGCTGGGTGAAGCGGGCCTGACGCTTGCGGACGTGGCCAAGACGACCGTTTACCTCCAGACGATGGACGACTTCGGCGCGATGAACGCGATCTACGCCGAGCATTTTGGCGATCACCGCCCGGCGCGCTCGACGGTGGCGGTGGCAGGCCTGCCGGTCGGTGCGCGCGTGGAGATCGAGGTGCTGGCGGTGCTCAGGGAGGGATAGGGGGTGGAGGCATCGAGGGATGCGCAGACGGTTGCCGCGTGCCGCCAGAGGCCTCTGGCGAGCCCCGCATCCCTCCATCGCGTATCCCTTTATCCCTCGTCGGCGCCCCACCATTCCAGTGTGCCGTCGTAGACGAGCTCGGCTGGTCCGCTGAGCGTGAGGGCGCGCACGTCGCCGTCGACGATGCGGAAGCCGACGCCGAGCGTGCCGCCGGGCATTTCCACGTCGATGTGGTCTGCGTCGACGCCGCCCGCGAGCCGCGCGACGAGCGCCGACGCGATGGCGCCGGTCCCGCAGGCCAGCGTTTCCCCCTCGACGCCTTTCTCGAACGTGCGCGCGCGAATGCGAGCCGAGCCTCTGGCGCCCGAGACGCTCGCACGTCTGAGGCCGACCCCTCGCCAGAGGCGGCCTTTGGCGAGAGCTGCACGAAGTTGACGTTGGTGCCTTGGGGCGCGAACTCGGGCGCGTGGCGCAGTCGCTCGCCTTCCTCGGCGACGGGCGCCGCGTCGGCGTCGGGCACGAAGACGACGGCGTGCTCGGTCCCGGTCCAGATGCGGTGAACCTCGCCCAGGTCGCTCGCGGCGCCAGAGGCGGCGAACTCGCGCGGCGGCGGCACGTCGAGCCGCACGCTCACGGGCGGTGCGTCGGGGCCCGAGGGCTCGGGCGTGACGAGCGCGGTGTAGCGCCCGCCGTCGGTCATAAAGGAGAGGTGCGTGCCCTCGGGCGTCTGGCGGCCCAGCCCGGCTCGCGCCGCGAAGCGCGCCAGGCACCGCGCGCCGTTGCCGCACATCGTGGCCAGCGCACCGTCGGCGTTGCGGTAGCGCATCCGAAAGTCGGTCGCGCCAGAAGCGGCACCGTCCGCGCCAGAGGCCTCTGGCGGGTCGAGCGCGAGGAAGCCGTCGGCGCCGACGCCGGTGCGGCGCGGGCAGACGCGGCGCGCGATCGCCTCCTGCTCGGCTTCGGAGAAGCGCAGAAAGCGGTTGTCGAGCACCACGAAGTCGTTGCCCGCGCCGTTCATCTTGGTAAACGGGACGATAAGTGGCTGGCGCTGGATCATGCGTGGGGGGCTGTGGTCGCGCCAGAGGCCTCTGGCGCCGAGAGAAGCGGGTACGCCTCTGCGCAGAACGCGGTTTGCGCAACGGTGGCGCCGGTACCTTTCGCCTCCCTCCTCTCGCCATGTCCTCTGTCCTCTCGCTGGGTTTCGTCGGCCGCTCGTGGCGCGCCGTTCCGCCCCCGGATCGGCGTCCGGGGCAGGCGCCGGCCGTGCTCGCGGGCGTCGTGGCGGAGACGACCGCGGAGACCGCCGACTGGGCGCGCGAGACCGGCGCAGCGCCGTTCGCCAACACCGCCGATCTCGCGGGCTCGTGCGATGTGGTGGCTGTCGCCTCTGGCGCGAGCGAGCGCGAGGGCGACGTACGCGCGGCGCTGAGCCAGGGCGCACACGTGTTCGCCGCGTGGCCGCCAGCGGCCTCGGTCGAAGGCGCTGAGCGCCTGGCCGCGCGCGCCGAAGAGGCGGGCGTCGAAGTCGCCGTCGAGCGGCCGCTGCCTCTGGCGGCAGTCGTAGCGGCACGGCCCGACGGTTGGGCCGCGCGACTGGTCGCGCTCGACCTCGCAGGCGCTGACCCGACCGAGGGCCTGGACCTGCCTCTGCCGCGCCGCCTGGCGGGCGCGCTCGACGCCGTGATGGCGCTCGTGCGCTCCGGCGCCATCGCGCACCTGGACGTACACACCGACCGCGACGGCGCGCGCGTACACACGCTTCTGGCGAGCCTGCGCTTCAAAAGCGGCGCCTACGCCCACATCGGCATCCGCGACGAGGCCGAGGGCTGGCCCGGCTCGGTTCGGCTCGCAGCCTCTGGCGGCGGTGTGCGTATCAGCGCGCGCTCGCTGCGCGGCCCGGTCTGCGTCGAGGGCGCCGACGCCGTCCCGGAGCCCGAGGCCACCGGCCTGGCCGCGTTTGTCGCCTCGCTCGCCCAGGGCCACGTGCCCGCCAGTAGCGCCGGCGCGCTCGCGCTCTCCGACGCGGTGGCGCTGATGCGCCTCTCGGAGCGCGTGATGGCCTCGCTGCGCGGCCCGGATCTGGCGCGAGGCTAGCCTCTGGCGCCAGAGGCCTCTAGAGTCTGTACACCGCCAGAAGTCTGTGCACCGCCAGAGGCTCCGCGTGAACCTCGCGGACGGGCCGCCTCTGGCGCCGCATCTTGCGCGACACAGACTGAACACATCCGTGTCTCTCACGCTTCCCTTCGAGCCCCTCCTGCGCCGCATCGGCGACGCGGCCGACGCGATCGGCGTGGAGGCCTACGCCGTCGGTGGGGCCGTGCGCGATGCGCTCCTGGGCCGCCCTACGACCGATATCGACATCGTGGCGGTGGACCCCGGCGGCGCGCCTCGCGTGGGTATCCGCCTCGCCGAAGCCGTCGCGAAGGCCTCTGGCGCCAAGCCGCCCAACGTCTATCCCGCCTTCGGTACCGCCGCCGTCACGCTCTACGGCGAAGCCGACGCAGGTGGCCCGGCCTCTGGCGAGACGCCGGAGGACGACACGCGCCAGAGGCTCGTCGTCGAGTTCGTGGGCGCGCGCAAGGAGAGCTACCGGCGCGAGAGCCGCAAGCCCATCGTGGAAGACGGCACGCTCGCGGACGACCTCGCGCGGCGCGACTTCACGGTCAACGCCCTCGCGGTGCGGCTCAACCACGCCTCTGGCGAGGCGGGGAAGGGGGACGAGGGAAGAGGGACGGGCGGACACCCGACCTCTGGCACAGCCAGTCCTCCTCTTGGGCAGGAGGGGTTGGGGGTGGTGAGCACCGACGCTGAATTGGGGACGCACTACCCACGCGCCTCTGGCGCCAGAGGCGCGTCTGCACATCCCTCATCCCCTATCCCCCATCCCTCTTTCGGCCAGATCGTAGACCTCTACGGCGGCCTGGACGACCTCGGTGCGGGCGTGCTGCGCACGCCGCTGGACCCACGCGTGACGTTCGAGGACGACCCGCTGCGGATGCTCCGCGCGGCGCGCTTTGCGGCACAGCTCGGCTTCCGCGTCGCGCCAGAGGCCACGCGCGCCATGCGCGCGGCGGCCGAGCGCATCGAGATCGTGAGCCAGGAGCGGATCACCGACGAACTGGGCAAGACGCTCGCCGCGCCGCTGCCGTCGCTGGGCCTCGTGATTTTGCACGAGACCGGCCTGCTCGGCCGCGTGCTGCCCGAAATCAGTGCGCTCGCAGGGACCGAGGCCGTCGGCGGGCACACGCACAAAGACAACCTCTTTCACACGCTCGAAGTCGTCGACAACCTCGCGCTTCTCCAGGCCGAGCATGGCCTGACCGGCCTTCGCGCCAGAGGCTTCGCGCTGTGGCTCCGCTGGGCCGCGCTCTTCCACGATGTCGCCAAGCCCGACACCAAGCGCTTCACGCACCGCACCGGCTGGACCTTCCACGGCCACGAAGACCTGGGCGCGCGCAAGCACGTCCCCGCCTCGTTCCGCCGCCTCAAGCTACCGCTCGGCGAGCCTCTGGCGTACGTGCGCAAGATGGTCGCGATGCACCACCGGCCCATCGCGCTCGTGGACGAGCACGTGACCGACTCCGCCGTGCGCCGCCTCCTTTTCGACGCGGGCGAGGACGTAGACGACCTGATGCTGCTCGTCCGCGCCGACGTGACGAGCAAAAACGAGAAGCGCAAGCGCCGCTACCTCCGCGGCTTCGACCGCGTGGAGGCCAAGATGGTCGAGGTGGAGGCCAAGGACAAGATGCGCGCCTGGGAGCCGCCGGTCTCGGGCGAGGAGATCATGGAGCGGCTAAAGCTTCCCGAGGGCGTCGCGGTCGGCATTCTCAAAGAGCGCCTGCGCGAGGCCGTGCTGGACGGCGAGGTCCCCAACGAGCACGACGCGGCGTGGGAATGGGTCGAGCGCCAGAGGCCCGACGCGGTCCGCCGCGGCGACCTGTTCATGGCAATGGTGCGCGCGGTGAGCGGCCCGGAGAAGCGCGCGCTCGGCGCCATCAAGGACGCCGTCTTCTGGGACGACCTGCCTCTGGCGGAGGCCGACGCGCTCGCCTACCTGCAAACCGTCAAGGCCGAGGCGCTGGCCGAGTAGCACGGCCCGGTAGGCTCTGGCGCGCCAGAGGCGCGCTGCGCCAGAGGCCTCTGGCGATAGAGCGCGCTGCGCCGCGTTGGTAGTCTACAGGCTTTCCCGTTCTGCCCGAGATGCTTCGGCTCGCCTTCCTTTTCCTCCTCTCGTTCGTCGCCATCGGCGGCGCCTTTGCCGCGCGCCTGGGTGAGACGCCCGTGCTCCCCGAGGTGCCGTACGACTACGAGGGCATCGCGCTGCCGGGCTACCTCGACACGTACACCGTCCGCGGCTGGGACACCACGCCAGAGGCGAACCCCGTCACCAATGCAGGCGCCACGCTGGGCCGCGTGCTCTTCTACGACGTGCGTCTCTCCCGGAACGGCAGCACCTCGTGCGCGACGTGCCACCAGCAGGAAAACGGGTTTTCGGATCCTCGCCCGCTCAGCGTCGGCTTCGACGGTGGGCACACCGCGCGTAATTCGATGGCGCTCGCTTTTGCGCGCTACGACCGCAACCGCGAGTTCTTCTGGGACGAGCGCGCCGCAACGCTAGAACAGCTCGCCCTGGAGCCCATCCAGGATCCTATCGAGATGGGCATGACGCTAGGCGCACTCACGGCCCGCCTGGACTCCACCGACTTCTACCCTACCCTCTTCGCCGACGCCTTTGGCACGCCAGAGGTGACGAGTGACCGCGTGGCGCGCGCGCTGGCGCAGTTTATCCGCTCCATCGTCGCCTCCAACTCCCGCTACGACGCTGCCCGACAGGCCGAGGGCGCGCGCATCGCCCGGCCTCTGGCGGGGCTGACGGTGCAAGAAAATGAGGGGCTCGGGCTGTTCTTCGGGCGCGGCCAGTGCAACCTGTGCCACTCGGGCGACCTCATGGCGGGCACCAACGCCGTGAACAACGGGCTGGACTCGGTGCGCGCCGATCACGGCCGGTCTGGCGGGCGCTTCAAGGTCGTGTCGCTGCGCAACATCGCGCGCTCGGCCCCCTACATGCACGACGGCCGGTTTGCGACGCTGGACGACGTGGTGGACCACTACAGCACAGGCATTCAGGACAGCCCAGACCTGGACGCGCGGATGCGCGGGCGCGACAGCACGCCGATCCGTTTCGACTTTACAGACCGCGAGCGCGCCGCCCTGGTGGCCTTTCTGAACACGCTGACCGATACCACGCTCGCGACCGACCCACGGTGGTCAGACCCGTTCGCGGCACCTGCTACCAAGTCGTCCCTCTAGGCAGCGGCCCGAGTGCGCCTCCGACGCTGGTCCTGGGGTCTCGCCAGAGGCCTCTGGCGTTAAGCGTCGCGCGCAGGCTGGGGAAGCCACAGCCCTACGCGCCGCCGGTACGCCGCATACGGCGCGCCGAACCGCGCGAGCAGGTCGCGCTCCTCCAGCGGGCGCACCGCCACGTGCCAGAGCACGGCACCTGACAGGGCATACGCGAGCACGAGTCCTGAACTCAGGAGCACGGCCACCCCCACGCCCTGCGCGATGCCGAACAGCGCCATCGGGTTGCGCACCCAGCGGTACGGCCCCGCTACGACGAGGTCCTGTGCGGTGTCCATCGGCAGCGGCGTTCCGGCGCCGCGGACCGCCATCGTCACGCCCGCCCACACGTTGAGGCCGCTGGCGACGCCCAGAAGAATCCATCCCGCCAGAGGCCCGCCTGGGAGCGTCGCATCTGGAATGCCCAGCGCGTGCGCACCGCGCAGGAGCGCGAGCGGCAGCAGCCACAGCGTCACGCCCCAGATCACTGCCGACTGCGCGAGGGTCTTCGCGACGTTCCACGCCGCGGGCGCGTCGCGAGCGGGCTGGAACAGTGAAGGCATGGCGGGATGGCTGCGGCGCCCTCGGAGAACACACAGCCTCTCGCACCGATCCCGCTCCATCGCCCGAGGCCTCTGGCGCGAAGACCTCGTTCGTCTGCTGTATGGCCTTGCCCTGCCTCCCCAGAGGCCGCACCTTCGCGCGATGCGACCCACCACCGCGCTTGCCCTTCTTCTCCTCGCCTCTGGCGCCATTCCCGCGAGCGCCCAGATACGGCTGAGCGCGGGCGCCACGCTGCCTCTGGCGGGAGACCTCGGCCCCGGGTGGACCGAAGGGGCCGGCGCCAGAGGCATCCTCACGTTCGGGGCCTATGGTGGCGAGGTGCGCCTGGCGTTAGACGCGGCGGTCCACGACGCGGCGCCAGAGGCCCTGCCGGACTTCCTCGCCGTCAACGCCATGCTGGGCTGGGGACCTGTGCTCCGCCTCGGCGCGGTGCGCCTCTCGCCTGGAGCCGAAGTCGGCGGCGGCCGCTTCGCCTTCGACGACGACGGCGAGTTCGGCGGCAACCTCTCCAGTGAGTCTGAGCTTCTAGCGGGCGCATACCTGCGCGCGGGCGTGCCTCTGGCGGGGCGCGTGGAGGCATGGGCGGAGACGGGCGTGCGGCGCACGTTCTTCTCCACGCCGCAAACCACCGCGGGCGCCGCGGGCGGACTCGCCCTCCGGCTGTGGTGAGAGCGCTCTTCTGTTTTCTTCTGCTGTGCGTGGCCTCTGGCGCCAGAAGCCAAGGCATCGTGTTGTACGGCGACGGGCCCGGGTGCTTCGGTGGCGAGGCCGCGTACAACGCCGAGCCGCACGACGCCGTTCGCGCGCTCCGAAGCCTTACCGCGGTCACGACAGACGGCTTTGGCGCGCGCTACCGCGATGGCCTCGGGCGCGAGGTGCAGGCCTCTGGCGCGGCGTCTGTCCTTCGCGACGGAGCCCTCGCATGGCGCACGCCCACAGGGCAGCAGGTAGTAGTGGTTTGCCCGGCCGCTCGAGAAGTGACCGTGGTGCGGGACCTCAACCAAAGACGCCGAGACGGCGTCTCGCTCGCGGTCGAGTTGGGCAACGAAACTGGCGACCCCGGACCGCTGCGCTATCTGGACCCGTCGATACCCAACGTGGACAAAATCGGGCCGGACTACGAGGCCTCGGCTCGGCTCGGCCGCTCCGCCCTCGCGGTCCGCTGGCGCGATTTCCTCCCTACCGACCCCGCGATCGCGCCCCGCATCTTCGGCGTCTTGGACGGCCGGTTTCCGAAACGCAAGGGCTTCGCCGCCAGAGGCGAGACGGCTGTTGGGCGCGTAGAACTCACCGCCCAAGGCGTCCTGGCAGAAGACCTGCCCTTTGAGGAGACGCTGGGCCGCGAGGTGCCCACGCTCCGCCACGAGGGCGCGCTCGAAGCCTCTGGCGTGATCGGCCCGCGTCACGCGACGGGCCTGCGCGGCGCCGTCGCGGTGGCAGACCTCGCGCGCCCGTCGTGGAGCCGCACGGACGTTTCCGGCCCAGACTGGCGCGAGACAACGGGTGAGATCGGCGCAGACCACATGCTGGCCTCTGGCGTGTCCCTGACCGGGGACGCGCGCGCGATGAAGGCCACAGGCCCCGGCCTCGCAGACGGCTCCGTTTTGTGGGCAGAAGTCGGGGCGAACGCCCGGCGCCAGAGGCTAGAGGCCCGCGCCTCGCTGGGGCCGAGCGGCCTGGGTGGTCGCCTGAGCCTGGAGGCCCCGCCGCTCTACCACGCCGACCGCACCCGGCGTGCCTGGCTCCGCGCCCGCGCGAGCGCCCGCCGTGACCTCCCCGAAGCCGCACCCAGCCTCCCGTTCTGGATCGCCAGAGGCTATACCGGCCTGGCCTCTGGCGCGACGCCGCTAACACTGCAAGGCGCACCGCGACCCGTCGAGAGCGTGGATGCGGGGATCGTCGCCGATGCCTGGCTGAGCCAAGCGGCTCCACTGGGATTGGAGAGCGCCGTCCACCTCCGCGCTGAAATTGGCGCCGAGGCCCGCCGCGGCGAGACCGTCCTGCTTCCACAGTTCACCCTCGCGCCAGAGGCCGTAGCGGTGAGCGGACCCGTACAGGCTATCGCGGCCTCTGGCGCCGTACTCGCGCTGGACGTGTCGGCGGCGTGGAACCGCAGCGAGATCGTCTTCGACGCGCCGCCACGCGTGTTCACCCGCGCCACCGCCTGGGCGCGCGCCGCCCTGCCTCTGGCGGGCGACGACGCCTTTCGCGCCGCCAGAGACCGCGAGCCGACCCTTCGAATGGGCCTCCACGCCGAGCACTCGCCGGACGGCCTCTTGCGCCTGGACGCCCGCCTGGAGTGGCGCGCCGCGACGCGGTGGACCGGCTGGCCCGAGCCCGACGTGCCCGCCGCGCTCCTCCTCGACCTCGGCCTGTCGCGCTCGTTTAACGACGACCGCTGGCTCATTGCGCTCACCGGCCGCAACGTGCTCGGCGCGCCGGAGCAGACGCACCCGCTCGGCGCCACGCTCGCCGGGCGCCTCTTCGTGCGCGCCGAGGCCCGCTTCTAGCCTCTCGCGAGGGCGGTCAGACGGCCTCTGGCGCCAGAGGCTCCCATCATGCGCGCACGGTGACGCGCTGGCGGGACAACGCCAGAGGCTGAACCTTAAGACGGGAGCCAACCGGCCGACAGTGACGGTTCAACCCTTCCCACTTCCCGTCTACGGCTATGTCTTCTCTCGGCGTTTACCTCATCGGTTTCATGATCCTCACCGGCGGCGTCGCCATGGGGATGCACCTCGCGGGCCTGCCCACGGCCTGGATCGCCGTCACGGGCGTCGTCCTGCTCGGCATCGGCATCCTGATGGGCGTCTCCAAGACGCGCACGCGCGACGAGTCGCCGGTCTAGCCTCTGGCGACCACCGCCCGACACCTGAACCGGGGCTCCGCGCAATGCGGAGCCCCGGTTTTTTGTGCGCCAGAGGCACAACCTGCCCGGGCCTCTGGCATGGGGCTGCGTCCGTGCGTCATTCCGCCAGAGGCTAGAACGAGACCGTGACCTCGCGCGAGGTCTCGAAGCGGAAGCCGGGGATCTTCTTAAAGGCCTCCATTCCGCTCATGCCGAGCGTTGGCGGCCCGCCCATGTCGTCCAGCGCGTCGAGCTGCTGGAGCGCGTCGGGCGAGGCCATGACCACGCCGAAGTCCATGTCCAGGAGCGTGAGCGTGCGGCCCTCGGCGTAGAGCGCGTTGGTCTCGCGCACGTCGGCGGGCAGCAGGATCTCGATGGTCATGCGCATGTCCTTGAACATGACCGCCATCGCACGCAACTCGTCCGACTGAGACTGCATGAGCCTGTCCTCGAACTCCTCCTCGAACCCGTCCTCGGTAGAAGTCCTCGATCTCCTCGCCTGTCTCAAGGTCGTATGGCGCGGGCGGCGGCGACGGTCGCGGCATCGAATCGTCTGATCTCGTCGATGATCTCCCCGTCGTCGATGACATCTTCCATGTCTCCGGCGTCCTCCACCCAGCCGGGCTCGTCGATGATCTCGCCGTCGCCGATCACGTCGTACTCATCCTCGGTGAACACGCCGTCCCAGGCTTCTCCCGGAGACGGCTCGGGCATCCGCACGGTGAGCTGGCCGCGCGAGAACGCGAACGTCACCGGAGGATCGTCGCCAGAGGTGCCCGCCATGCCCCCACCTAGTGGCCCAGAGGAGCCCATCACGTCGCCCAGAGCGTTGGTAGAGAGCCGGAGGCTGTTGATGTCGTCGAAGGCGTACGTCGCGGTGTAGCCAGAGCCGAAGAGGATGTCGGCGCCCTCGACGCCTTGAAGCGTGGCGCCCATCATCGCGGCGCGCTCGCGGAGCGCCTGCATGGAATACGGCCCGTCCTCGGCCATTTCGTACTCCGCAGCTTCGGTTTCGATGGAGTCATCTATCTCGGAGACGACACTCATCAGCTCCTCCATGATGTTGATCGACAGCATGGAACTCATCAGGACGCTCTCCTCGATGGTGCCGCTGCCGTCGGCGTTGAGGCGGATGAGGGCTTTGGTCTGGAAGCAGCCCGAGAGGACGGCCGACGAGAACGAGCAGCAGGAGGGGTTTGAGCGCGCGCATGACAGAGTGCGGAGGTGTGAGGAGCAGCAGGATACAGCGCGAACGCCAGAGGCCTCTGGCGCGTACGGGCGGCTCTGCGCCTCTGGCGCGTCTCCGCTCCATCCCGATCTCTCATGCGCGTCGGCATTCTCACCGGTGGGGGCGACTGCCCCGGCCTCAACGCGGTCATCCGCGCCGTCACGAAATCCCTTATCCACCGCACCGGCGCCGAGGTCATCGGCTTTGTGGACGGCTTCGAGGGTCTCATCGAGAACACGACGCAGCCTCTGGCGTGGCGCGACGCCAGCGGCCTGCTCACGCTCGGCGGCACCATCCTGGGCACGAGCAACAAGGCCAACCCCTTCGAGTACTGGCGCGAGGACGGCGCCGACGTGAGCGACCGCGCCGCAGGCGTGTACCGTGAGCACGGCCTGGATGCGCTCGTCGTGATCGGCGGCGACGGCACGATGTCCATCGCGCACAGAATGCAGCAGATGGGCCTCAACCTCGTCGGCGTGCCCAAAACCATCGACAACGACTTGGTGGGGACCGACCGCACGTTCGGCTTCGACACCGCGTCGATGATCGCGGCCGAGGCCATGGACCGGCTGCACACGACGGCCGCCAGCCATCACCGTGTGATGATCTGCGAGACGATGGGCCGCTACGCGGGATGGATCGCGCTGTACGCGGGCGTGGCCTCTGGCGCCGATGTGATTTTGCTCCCGGAGTTTCCGTACGACCTCGACGAGGTGATCCGCATCTGCCAGGCGCGCGAGCGCGGCGGCCAGCGGTTTACCATCATTGCCGTGGCCGAAGGCGCCCACCCCGAGGGCGGCGTGCAGAGCGTGGCCAAGACGATCCCCGGCTCGCCCGACCCGGTGCGGCTGGGCGGCGCCTGCCAGGTGCTGGGCGCAGGGCTAGAGGCGCAGATCGAAAGCGAAGTGCGCACCACCATTCTGGGCCACGTGCAGCGCGGCGGCTCGCCCACGCCGTTCGACCGCGTGCTCTCGACGCGCTTCGGCACCTACGCCGCCGAACTCGTGGCCGATGGCGCCTCTGGCGTGATGGTGGCGCGCCGCGCGGGCGAGATGGTCTCGGTTCCGTTTGCCGAGGTCGCGGACAAGACCAAGCTCGTCCAAGCCGACGACCCGCTCGTGCGCGCCGCGCTGGACGTAGGCACCTCGTTTGGGACGGCCGCACTCACGCCGGATCTCGCGCGGATGGGCTGAGCCCCTGGCGCCAGAGGCCACCTGCGCCAGAGGCCACCTGCGCGCTACCGCATCACGACCACGCGCCGCACCTCCATCGCCTCTGGCGTGATGAGGCGAATAGCGTAGGCACCGGGGGCGGCGCGCGAGCTATCCCACACGAGGGCGTGCGTGCCCGCCGCCAGAGGCCCGTCGGTGAGGCGGGCGATTTCGCGGCCTGTCATGTCCAGGACAGTGACCGTGACTGCCTCTGGCGCGGCGAGCGTCAGCGGCACGCGCACGGCACCGCGCGCGGGGTTGGGGGACGGGCGCCCAAGAGCCGATAGCGTTTCGCCAGAGGCGGGCTCGGCGCTCGTCGGCGCGACCACGCGGATCTCGATCGGCACACGGACTGTGGAGATGTAGTCCTCTGGCGACGTGAGCGTCAGCGTAGCCGTGTAGGTTCCCTCGCGGAGATCCCGCGACCGGATCGCAAGGTTGAGTTCCTGGGACTCCCCCTCGAACAGATCGCGCGGCGCATCCGGGAGGCCCAGCCACGACGCAGAGGGCTCAATCCGTATCGCGAGCCCTTCTTCGGCATACCCCGCGTCCTCCGCGATGATGAGACCTCGAACTCCGTACCCGGCCTCCTCGATGCCCACCGTCATCTCCACGTCTGGCGGCCCGTCGTGCGTGAGGTATTGGTACTCGATGGCTCCGTCTGCGTAGAGAAGCGCCTGGAAAGAGTACCGGCCGACGCCGCGCAAAGGCGTGATGTAGGGTGGCACGTACGCGTAGAAGTCTAGCCAGTGCACGGTCAGAAGACCGGGTGCTACCTCTTCGATGTGGATGCGCCCTCGCGGGGGAGACTCCCACGTTTCTGCCCCTGTGAGATGCCCCCCAAAAGCGGAGAGATACACGCCGTAGTTGTCGTTGTCCCTGGGAATCCCGTCGGGTGCGTTGTGGAGATGAACGGTGCCTCTCCCGACATTGAGATAGTGGTACGAGGCACCCAACGCGGTAATCGGGAAGGGAGTACGATAGCCCCGGACAGAGCCGGTGCTCACAGAATCGCGCGGAGCGACCCAGTTGAACGACACTCCACCGCTGGGGTCATTGGAGTCTCGCCACGCATGACCGTAGCGGCCCTCCGATGGCGAGAACGTTCCGTCTGCGTTGGGGAAGATGGGGCTTTGATCGAGTGACGCGCTCCAACGCAGCCGATTACCGCCCGTGTTGGTGACCCCAAGTGAGACTAAGGCGTCTTGCCCGTGAGGAACGTCTACGGTCAGCCTCGGGAGCCCAGGTGAGAGCGCCGGGCGCGGCCCCGCCGTTCGAAACGCCGCGATCTCTGCGGTCGTCTCGCGGAGCACGCGCGCGTTGTCTCGGATCTCCGTGTCGCCCGTGGGCACTCCCTGATGCAGAACCTCGGGCGAGGACCAGCTGAGCAGCTTTTCGCACCACCCGCCTGGGCACGACGCTCGGTTATAGCCCATTACGGTCCGAAAACCTGCCTCGATGTTGGTAGTACCGTGGCCGTGTGGAAAAGGCCGCGGGTTGACATCGTTTTCTGGATTGTGCCGCGCACCTTGAAGATGCCCGATCTCGTGGGCGAAGGTGTAGCTCACCGTCGAGCAGTCATGAGCGACCATGGCGAACGCCGTCTCTTCGGTGGCTCCCACGTCACCCGCAAGGCCGCAAAGGCCATACGTGTTCGAGCCCGGACCTATAAGCACCACCAGGTCTCCGCCGTGCGTGTACCGCAGAGCCTCGACCTCGTCGAAGTAGCCGTCATTGGGGCTTCGAAGCCGCCGAAGATCCAGTCCCATGTTTCCCGAACTCGGCGTCGCCGTCTGGTACGTGTGTACGAGTTCCAGCCGCACGTCCAGGTTTGTAGCGCGGTAGGACTCGTTCGTCTGGTCAACGGAGAGTTGCGCCAAGAGCGCTACATCGCCAGCCTCGGCCACCGACTCCGCCGTGTACGCGACGATGACGCCAATCGGCTCGCCTCTGGCGGCGGTACCGGTGGCCGCGCCTCCGGCGTCAGGACCTAGGCCAGGGTTCGCCAGAGGCTCCGGGCTCGCGTCGGCGGAGTGCTCTGGAGGCAACTCGCGCGCGTCCACTCGCACAAAGGCGTGGAGTCCTCCCGAAAGCGGGCGGAGGGCGTAGCGTTCGCCAGAGGCGTAGATCTCTCCGGCGACGCGGCCTTCTCGGACGGTGAAGTGTCCCCAAACGGCGCCGGGGTCGCTAAACCACGAGAACGAGCCGTCGCGGCGGGCCTCGGTGCGCCCGGGCGCGAGCACGTGCTCGCCCACCCGCACGGCCTCGCCCGAGCGCAGCGCCTCGGGGCGCACACGAACGCTCCGAATCTCGCGTACGGCCTTCGACGCGCGGAGCGACGCGAGAGCGGCCTCTTGCGTCCCAGAGACCGACAAGCCTTCCTCGACAGGGAGAATGAGGTCTTGCTGTGCCGAAGCAGGGACGGTGGACAGCGCGCAAAGACTCGCGAGAACCGAGAGGCGAAAGAAGTAGGTCATACCTGCGATCGAGAACGAGAGTTGCAAGAGTACGAGACAGTGCCACTCGCCGGAAAGCCCTTCTACGCGGCCTCTGGCGCCAGAGGCGGAGGCACCCCGCAAAGGTCACTCCCCAGACGACGTGCCCTTCCCGACGGCCAGCGCCCCCACCGTCCAGAGAATCTTCGCGCCCGCACGGACGCTCCCCGAGACCGTCCCGCTGATGGTGCTCACGCCCGCCTGCCTCTGGCGGTAGCCGACCGGCACCTCGGCGCAGCGGAGCCCCACGCGAGAGGCCTTGGCCTGCATCTCGACGGTCCAGCCCCAGGTCTCGTCGCGCATGTCCAGCGCCTGCAGCGCGTCCCAGCGTATGACTCGAAACGGACCGAGGTCGGTCCACTGCGCGCCCCAGCGCAGCCGCAAGAGGCCGCTGGCGAGGTGGTTGCCCCACCGCTGCACCGGCGTCAGCGCGCCTGGCTCCACGCGGCCCTCGCGCTCGCCCAGCGCGCGGCTGCCAACGACGAGGTCGTGGTGCCGCAGCGCCGCCAGAAGCGCGGGCAAATCGTCCAGATCATCGCTGCCGTCCGCGTCCGCAAAGATCACAGCCTCTGGCGGAGCGGAGCGCAGCGCAGCCAGCCCGGCCAGACACGCTCGGCCGTAGCCGCGGCGCGGCTCCACAATGACTTCGGCGCCCGAAGCGCGTGCGGCCTCTGGCGAGCCGTCTGTCGAGCCGCCGTCCACCACGATCACGCGGTCTACGCCGCGCGCTTTCAGCCCGCGCACCACGCCGCCCACGGTCGTCACTTCGCCGAGCGTGGGCACGATCGCCGCCAGAGGCGCAGGAATGGATGTCGTCATGGCACGCAGACGCGCGAGGCCGCGAGCCGACTCGCCAGAGGCGCAGACCGCCGGGGCCTCTGGCGCGGTTCACGGCGCTCAGGCACGCGGGCGCATCCGGCGCTGCTTTTTGCGAAACCCGTCGGCCGACCACTCCACGATGCCGCGCGAGACGAGCAAATCCATGATCTCCGCCGGGTTGCACGGCGGGTCGCCGCCGGTCACCGCCTCGGCCTCCTGGCACGCTATGGCCACGTCTACAGCCGAAAACGTGGCCGGGTGCTCCGGCAGCGCAGAGAGCACCAGCTTGGTAAACGGCGCGAGGAACCGGCCGCGGAGCGGCACCAACCGCCATGCAAGCCCGCTGCTCGGCCCCACCGCACCCGCAGGCCGCTCAGCTCTGGGCCCAGAGAGTAGCGCGGCCTTCGCAGCCCGCCTCTTTTTACGTCGCGCCTGCGCGTGGAGAAGGCGGCGGCGGAGTCGAGGCGAACGCATCAAACGGGGGTGGGGGCGGCTGCCTCTGACGCGCTACCGCGCGACCCGTTCGGCGCCTCTGGCGCCAGAGGCTCTGCCTTTGTGGCGCCAAGGGTCTACGACCGCTGCAGCGAGGCGCGCTGGAATCCAACAAAACGGCGCCTCTGGCGTTGATTCCAGGCCTGCCAAACCCCCGTCGCAGTCGTAGATTTAGACCATTGAAAACAGCGATTCCTGCGCGCAGTGCGCGAGGCTCCCACACCCCTTTTATGGCTGAGAACACTCCCGATCCGAACAAGCCCGCAAATGCGCTCCCGACCGAGCCCGCTGCCGTCGTCCCGCCGGTCCTAACCTCGGGCGACGGCGCGCCCGCCGAACTCGCCGCCAGAGGCGACTACGGCGCCGACAACATTCAGGTCCTCGAAGGCCTGGAGGCCGTGCGCAAGAGGCCCGCGATGTACATCGGCGACGTGGGCGTGCGCGGGCTCCATCACCTCGTCTACGAGGTCGTCGACAACTCGATCGACGAGGCGCTCGCGGGCTACTGCGATCACATCGAGGTCATCATCCATGAGGACAACTCGATCTCCGTCTCGGATGACGGTCGCGGGATCCCCGTCGCGATGCACACCGGCGAGGGCAAGCCCGCCATCGAGGTCGTGATGACCGTCCTGCACGCCGGCGGCAAGTTCGACAAGGACACTTACAAGGTCTCCGGCGGCCTCCACGGCGTCGGCGTCTCATGCGTAAACGCGCTCTCCGACCGACTCGATGTGCTTGTGCGTCGCGATGGTGGCGTGTTCAAGATGGCCTTCGAGAAGGGCGATACGGTTGAGCCGTTGACGCGCGTCCGCGACATGGAGAAGGACGAAGAGACGGGCACGACCGTCCGCTTCAAGCCCGACGCGGGCATCTTCTTCGAGCGCACCTACCGCTTCGACACGCTCGCGAGCCGCATGCGCGAGTTGTCCTACCTCAACAAGGGCGTCACCATCACGCTCAGCGACGAGCGCGAGGAGGACGAGTCGCTGCGCACCGAGACCTACTACTCCGAAGGCGGTCTCGCCGAGTTCGTGGCCTACCTGGACGAGACGCGCGACGCCATCTTCGACGGCACGATCCACATCGAGGACGAGACGGGCGATGTGCCGGTCGAGCTCGCGATGCGCTACAACACGGGCTACCAGGAGAACGTCCTCTCGTTCGTCAACAACATCAACACGCACGAGGGCGGTACGCACGTGTCAGGCTTCCGCCGCGCGCTGACCCGCATCCTCAAGGGCTACGCGGACAACAACGACCTGCTCAAAAAGGCCAAGGTCAACCTCTCGGGCGACGACTTCCGCGAGGGCATGACGGCCGTTTTGTCTGTCAAAGTTCAGGAGCCTCAGTTCGAGGGCCAAACCAAGACCAAGCTGGGCAACGGCGACGTGCAGGGCATCGTGGAAAGCCTCGTCGCGCAGAAGCTGAGCGAGTGGTTGGACGACCACCCGAACGAGGCCAAGATCATCATCCAGAAGGTGATCCTGAGCGCCCAGGCACGGACCGCGGCCCGCAAGGCGCGCGAGTTGGTGCAGCGCAAGAGCGCCTTTGGTGGCGGCGGCCTGCCGGGCAAGCTGGCGGATTGCGCGAGCAAGGACCCGTCCATCTCCGAGCTCTACTTGGTCGAGGGCGACTCAGCGGGCGGATCTGCCAAGCAGGCGCGCGACCGGCACTTCCAGGCCATCCTGCCGCTCCGTGGCAAGATCCTCAACGTCGAAAAGGCGCGCCTGGACCGCGTGCTGGACAACGAGGAGATCAAGAACATGGTCACGGCTCTGGGAGTCGGTTTGAGCGGCAACCCGGACGACTGGGACGGCGAGAAGCTGCGCTACCACAAGGTCATCATCATGACCGATGCTGACGTGGACGGCGCGCACATCCGCACGCTCCTGCTCACATTCATCTACCGCTACTTGCGGCCGCTCTTGGAGGCGGGCTACATCTACATCGCGCTCCCGCCGCTCTACCGCGCCAAGAAGGGCAAGAAGGAGACGTACGCCTGGAACGATGACCAACTCGCGACCGCCATCGAGGAGATGGGCGGCGCCAAGGGCGTCGGCATCCAGCGCTACAAGGGGCTCGGTGAGATGAACCCCGAGCAGCTCTGGTCCACGACGATGGACCCCGAGTTCCGGATGCTCCAGATCGTGACCATCGACGACGCCGCCGCGGCCGACAAGACGTTCTCGACGCTCATGGGCGACGCCGTGGAGCCCCGGCGCAAGTTCATCGAGCGCAACGCCCGCTACGCGACGATCGATACCTAGCCGGGGACTGGGGGGTGGGGACTGGGGACTGGCAGATCAGTCCTGGGTCGCTAGCCTCCGGCCCGCCTCTGGCGATGCCTGCTACTTCCTCCCGTCCGACTCCCGCCTCTGGCGCCGCGACTTCGCGCCAGAAGGCGAGTGCTGCACCTGAATCACGGGCGCCAGAGGCGCAACCCGCCGGGGCCTCTGGCGAGGGGCCGATGACATGGGAAGAGGTGTGTGCGCTGCCAGAGTCTGCGGGACCTTCCGTACAAGATTGAGCAAGACCGCTACGGGCGGATCGTCATGAGTCCGCCCTTCGCTAAGCACGCCAAATTTCAATACCGCATCGCGCGGATGCTCGAAGACGCGCTCGGTGGTATGCCCGCGACGGAGTTTCCCCTCCAGACGAGCGATGGCGTCAAAGTGCCGGATGCCGTTTGGATCTCGGACGAGTTCGAGGCTGAGCACGGGACCGATGAGGTCTATCTCGTCGCACCTCCCATTTGTGTCGAGGTAATGTCCAGGTCGAACACATGGGCTGAGATGGAGGAGAAAGTCGAGCTTTACCTCGCCAGAGGCGCACAGGAGGTCTGGATCTGCGAGCACAGCGGCAGGCTCCGCTTCTTCGTCCACGAGGGCGAAGTCGAGCGCTCGCCTCTGGCGCCAGAGGCGCCGACAGAGGTCACGCTCGGATGACGCCAGAGGCTCGCCCCGATCTCTCGCTCGTCGTCCCGGTCTTCAACGAGGCCGAGAGCCTGCCCGAGTTGCAAGACGCGATCACAGCCGCGCTCGACGGCGCAGGGCTGAGCTTCGAGGTGTGGCTCGTGGACGACGGCTCGACCGACGAGTCCTGGACCGAGATCGAGGCCTCTGGCGCCAGAGACAGGCGCTTTGGCGGGGTGCGGTTCCGCCGCAACTATGGCAAGAGCGCGGCGCTGGCGGCGGGCTTCGAGCGCGCCAGAGGACGCTTTGTCGCCACGCTGGACTCGGACCTGCAGGACGACCCGGCCGAGCTTCCCGAAATGGTGGCGCGGCTGGAAGCAGGCGCGGACTTGGTGAGCGGCTGGAAGCAGAAGCGCCACGATCCGCTGGGCAAGACCATCCCGAGCCGGTTTTTCAACGGCGTGACACGGCTGGTTTCCGGCATCGGCCTGCACGACTTCAACAGCGGCATCAAGGCATACCGATGCGAGGTGGTCAAAAACGTCCGCGTCTACGGCGAGTTGCACCGCTACATCCCGCTTCTGGCGAAGTGGGAGGGCTTTGACAACATTGAGGAGCAGGTGGTACAGCACCATCCGCGCAAGTACGGCACGACCAAGTTTGGCCTGGAGCGCTTCTTGAAAGGCTTCCTCGACCTCATCACGGTCGTCTTCCTCACGCGCTTCGCGCGGCGCCCGATGCTGTTCTTCGGTGGCCTCGGCACGCTCGCGTTCATCCTCGGCTTCGCGATTCTTGCGTGGCTGACCGTGGCGAAGCTGGCCTTTGGCGAGCCGCTAGGCGACCGCCCACTGCTGCTGTTTGGCGTGATGATGATTCTCCTCGGAGCGCAATCGTTCCTCGCCGGGCTTCTCGGCGAGATGGTGGTGCGGCCCGAGATGGAGGGCACGACGCGGCTGGAGATCCGCGCCGAGGTGCAGCCTCTGGCGGAGGGGCCAGTGGGCAGCGCGAAGCGGTCCGTGGCAGATGGACCCGTGGCGCCAGAGGCCTCTGGTGAGACTACTGCACGGATGCGGACGGTGTAGCGCGCCAGAAGTGACACGCCCTACGGGCGCCAGCCCAGTGTGAGGCCGCCGTAGGTCGAGCGAACGAATCCCTGACCCAGGTTTGTGACGCCGTAGCTGGCCCGCATCGTAAGACGTTCGCCGACGCGTGCCATCGTGGCGTCGCCAGAGGCCAGGCCTGCGAGACGGAGCGCGCCGCCCACATCGACGCCGACGCCCCACGTCGCGCCGTACTCTGGGAATCCGTCGCCCTCGAAGTGGCCGCGCGTGTAGGAGAGCACGTCGAACAGCGTGGCGCGGATGGCGCGGCGGCCTTCCACCGAACCCGACCCGTCGCCGAGAAGGAGGGAGCCCGCGTCTACGTCGCCAAAGAGCGGGTCGCGCACGAGGTCTACACGGCCTGGGACGCCCTCTGGCGAAACGTCGCGGCCGACATAGCGGTCCAGGCGAGACGCGGCCTCGACGCGGCCGTCGAGAATCAGGAGCGGTACGCGGCCCGTGCCGAGCGCGAGGTCTAGGCCGGTGCGGGCGCTGTATCCCAGTACCGCCACGCGGGCGCTAGAAGGGGCGTCGGTCTCTAGATAGAACTCCGGGCGGCTGTTGGCGAGCGTGAGGTGTTGCTGCACGTAGCCCGTCGAGAGGTCCAAGATGGGCGCGACCGGCCCCTGGGCGTTGCGGCCAAAAACGGGGAGCGTGACAGTAGCACCGAGGTCCATCGTGAGGCCTCTGGCGCGCACCGGCTCCGCGGGATCGCTATCTCGAAACGACTTAAGAGCGCGGCGGGCGTGCAGCGCGAGCCCCGCGTCGATCTCGACCGGCCCGCTCCAGCCCGCGCCCACGGCGGCACTCAACGCATCCTCGTACGACGAATAGTCGAACAGGGGCACACCCGTCTCAGTTGTCCACGTCTCCATGCCGTAGTCCAGCGATGTATAGCTCGCGCCTACACCCAGCGCCAGAGGCTGCCCGGCGAAGGGCAGTGTGGTCCCAGCTGCGATACCTGCGTTTGTCAGTCCGATGCTGTTTGTAAACCCGAAGTCGCCTGAGCGGTCGGCCCTGACGGCGACGTGGCCGGAGCGCCCCACACCCGCGAGCAGCGCAGGGTTGCGGTGAAACGCCAGAGGCTCGGCGGTAGGCGCGAACGCTCCGGCGCCCGCCGCCGAGGCGACATCGGCGGTGAACGGGAAGTTCTCGGCCAGGAAGTACGTGCCGATGCGCTGCGCTGAGGCGGGAGCAGCAACGAGAATGAGAGCAAGGAGCAGAGCGCGCATCACGGGAGCAGGAAGGACGCCCAAACGTACGGCGCGAGCGCTACGCACCCAAGCGACGACCCAGGGCACATTGCCATGGCCCCGCCAGAGGCCTCTGGCGCACTCCGCCTCTGGCGCTAGCGCCAGCCCAGCGTGAAGCCCGCGTAGTCCGTCTCCGTGCCCTCGCCCAGGTCGTAGCGCGCCACGTCGCCGCGAAGCGTGAGCCGGTCCCCAAAGGCGGCGAGCCGTGGGTTCTCCGTAAACGTGCCGACGGCGCGCACGAGGCCGTCGATCTGGATGCCGACCCCCGCCGAGGTCACGTCGCGCCCGATGCCTCGCTGCGTGAGGCCCGCACGGACGACGAGCGTCTCGAACAGCGTCGCGGTGGCGCCCATGTTCGTGCCCTCGCGGTCGCCGGAGACGAACTCGATGCGCGCATCGGCGCGCGCCACGCGGAAGCGGAAGCGGCGGCCGACCTGGCGTGTGAACGCGACCGAGGCGCTGCCGCCGAACACGTCGGCCTCTGGCGGCGGCGGCGGGCCCGCGAGCGCGCCCTCGTCTCGCGCGAAGTAGTCCTCCTGCAGCACGATGCCCCGGCGCGTGTAGCCGCCGGTGATGCGCAGCGCGACCGCCGCCTCGCCCGCCTCGTCGGGACCACCAAGCACGTCGTAGGTGAGCGCCGTACCGAGATTGAGCGTGGTCACATTGTCGCGCGAGAGCACCTGGGGATTGCCAAGGCTGACCGGCGTCTCAGACGACTCGCGGTAGAACGCCGCGCCGCCCACGCGGATGTGAACGGGTCCGTTCCAGCCGATGGCTAGGCCTCCGCCAGAGGCGCGCTCGGCGGTGTCGTATTCGCCTAGCGGGGTTCCGTCAGCCTCTCGTCCGAGCGAGACGCGGTCCTTGTTGAACTCGGTGTAGCTACCGCCCAGCCCAACCGTCAGCGGGTAGCCCGCGAGCGCGGTCTGAAGCCCGAGCGAAAGTGCGGACGAGCCGATCAACGCATCCTCGTTGCCAAAGGCCTCTGGCGCGAGGCTCGTGCTAAAGCGCAGGCCGGGCCGCGTGCCAGCCTCCGCGAGCAGCGCCGGGTTGAACTGGACCGCGTACGGGCTCTCGGTGGGCGCAAACGCCGTCGCGCCGCCGACCGCGGCTTCGATGGCCGAAGCGGGCGTGCCGTCGAGAGCGAAAAGAGAGCCGACCTGGGCCGAGGCGGACGCCAGAGGCCATGCTATGGGCAGCGCCAACAGCAGCGCGAGGAAGAAGCGAGACACGGCAATGCAGGCTGGTGGGGAGCGCGGCGCGCGAGACCTCTCGGGCGCCGCGGGCACAGTATCGGCACATCCTCCCCAGAGGTGAAGCGCCGGGCCTCTGGCGTCGTCATCTTGCGCGTCCACCATCGCCAGAGGCTATCTCGCGCCGCTTTGCCCTGCTCGGACCGTTCGCGCCCTACCGCGGCGGCATCGCCCACTTCCACGATGCCCTCGCGGATGGCCTGGAGGCGCGCGGCCACGCGGTCCTGCGCCTCTCGTTCCACCGCCAGTACCCCGGCGTGCTCTTTCCCGGCACGAGCCAGCTAGAGCCCGACGCCGCACCGGCGCCGGAGGCTAGCCGCGCGCCAGAGGCCAGCCTCGCGCCAGAGGCCTCTGGCGGCGCCCGAAGCGAGCCGCCGCCGCGCGTGCTCGACACGCTCAACCCGCTCGCGTGGCGCCGCGCCGCGCGCGACGTGCGCGAGTGGAACGCGAGCGCGATGGTGTTTCCCTACTGGATGTCGTTTTTCGCGCCCATGTGGGGTGGGATTGTGCGCGGGCTAGCGCCCGAGGTGCCCAGCGTGGGCCTGGTGCACAATGCGCTGCCGCACGAGCGCCGCCCCGGCGACCGGCCGCTGGCGCGCTACGCGCTGGGCCGCTGCGCAGGACTCGTCACCCTCTCCGACCGTGTGCGGCTGGACGTGCAGGCGCTGGGACTGGGCGAAACGCCCGCCCGCCAGGTGGCACACCCCGCCTACCGACAGTTCGGCGACGCGCTCCCCCGCGACGAGGCCCGCGCCGCCCTCGGCATCGCACCCGATGCGCCGCTGCTCCTGTTCTTCGGCTTTGTGCGCGCCTACAAAGGTCTCTCCGTTTTGCTCGATGCGCTGCCCGCCATCCGCCAGAGGCTGCCTCTGGCGCAGCTGATCGTCGCCGGGGAGTTCTACGACGACCGCGCGCCGTACGACGCGCAGATCGCGCGGCTGGGCATCGGCGGCGCGGTGCGCGTCGAGGATGGGTACGCCTCTGGCGAGACGGTTCGCCTCTTGTTCTCCGCCGCAGATCTCGTCGTACAGCCGTACGTCTCGGCCACACAGAGCGGCGTGGCGCAGGTGGCGTTTGGGCTGGGCCGCCCGGTTCTCACCACCGATGTCGGCGGGCTCACCGAGGCCATCGGCGCGGGCGGGCTCGTGGTGCCACCCGGCGATCCGGCGCCTCTGGCGGAGGCCGCACTCCGCTTTTTCGAGGAGCCCGGCTTGCGCCAGAGGCTGACCGCAGGCGCGGCCACACAGGGCGACGCGGGCGAGTGGGGGCCGGTCGTGGACGCCGTCGAGCAGCTCGCCGCGCGCGCCACGCGCTGACCGCTGCGCCTCTGGCGAACCGCTGCGCCTCTGGCGAACCGCGCGCCTCTGGCGACCGCGCGCCTCTGGCGTCTTCCCTCTCGCGCCAGAGGCCACGGTTTCGCGCCGGAGCCATCCTGCGGGCTTCTGGCGCCGGTACCTTTGCGCACGCCCGCACCTCGCATGGACTACGACCCCGTTAAAGACCGCCTCGGCGCCTTCTTCTGGAAGAGCCCGGCCCGCACCAAAGCGTTTTTCGGCGCGCTCGACGCCGTGTTTCTGCGCTCGTGGTACGTCCGCCGCGCCCTGCGCGAGATCATTGGCGCCTCTGGCGAAAACGACCCGTCGCGCCAGAGGCCGTTCCGCGTGCTCGATGCCGGGACCGGTTTCGGGCAGTACGCCTACTGGCTCGTCAAGACGTTTCCTCACGTCGAAGTCCTCGCAGTCGACGTGAAGCAGGACTACTTGGACCGCGCCGAGACGTTTATGGCGAGCACGCCCTACGCGGGCCGCGTGCGCTTCGAGCAGCGCGACCTCACCCAGCCGATGGACGAGCACGGTGTCTTTGACCTCTGCCTGAGCGTCGACGTGATGGAGCACATCGAAGACGACCGCGCCGTGTTTCGCAACTTCGAGCAGGTGCTGGCCTCTGGCGGACACGTGATCGTCAACACACCCAGCGATCAAGGCGGCAGCGGCGTGACCGAGGACGGCGACGAAAGCTGGATCGGCGAGCACGTGCGCGATGGGTACAACGCGGGCGAGTTGCGCGAGAAGCTGCAGGCGGCAGGACTCACGCCGGTGCAGACGGAGTACGGGTACGGTCCGTGGGGCACAGTCGGGTGGCGGTTGCTGGTCAAGTGGCCTATCGCAGCGCTCAACAAAACATGGGCGGCGGCGCCGCTTCTGGCGCCCTACTACGCGCTTGCCGGACCCGCAGGATTGCTGCTCAACCGCGCAGACCTCACGCGCGACAACGAGCGCGGAACGGGGCTCACCGTCGTCTCGCGCAAGGCCTAGCCTCTGGCGCCAGAGGGGCCGTGGGTGGAGCCGATCGCCAGAGGCCTCTGGCGTAGACGCGGCTCTGGCCAGCGTGAGGGGCGATTGTGCATGTTGCACTTGTGCAGAACCGGCAGAGCGCGTATCTCCTGCGGACTGCACAGGCTTGCTCTGCATCACCTTCCTCACTGCTATGCATCGCGCATTCGTCCTCGGGGCGCTGTTTTGCCTGCTTCTCCCCGCGAGCGGATGCGGGACCGTCTTCAACGGCACACGCCAGAACGTGCCGATGTACTCCACGCCAGAGGGCGCCGAGATCATCATCAACGGCGTCTCGCACGGGACCACGCCCGCGGCCTTCCGGCTCAAGCGTGGCGTGGTCTACGTGGTGGAGTTCAAGCGCGAGGGCTACGAGGACGTGGTCACGGTTCTGAACCGAAAGCTGGACATCCCACCGTTCGCCATCAACATCCTGACGACAGTGTATGCGGGCGTCCTCGTCGACTTCGTGACCGGCGCAGCCTACTACGTCGAGCCCGGCGTGATCAACGTGGCCCTCCCCCCCCTTGCCGACGACGAGTTCGGCGTCGTCCTCGCGACGCCAGAAGCTCCGGCGACTCGCGTTCCTCAGCCCTAAATCCTTCCCCCTATGCGCTTCCCTCTCCTGCTTCTCATCGCGCTCCTCGCAGCGCCCGCGTTTGCCCAGAACGTTCTCCCCGGCCAGCTACCCAGCGAAAACGGCCCGCGCCGCCAGAACGGTCCGCGCTTCGGCGTGACGTATCTCGCCCCTGGCGTGGTAGACCGCATCAACGATGTGCTCAATGACGGCTCGGACGAGGACGTGATCCAAACGCCGCTCGTGACGCAGTTTGGCTGGCAGTTCGAGACGCAGACGTTCAAGACCGATAGCGGCCTGACCGGTGTTGTCGAATTCGTGCCGCTCATCGGTGGGCTGGAGCGCGGGCGGTTTTTCCCCACCTTTACGCTCATCGCCGGCGCACGCACACCCGGCGGCCTGGAGTTCGGCGTCGGCCCGAACCTGAGCCTGACCGGCCTGGGCGGCGTCGAGGACAGCAGCAACGAGACCGGCATCGCCGCAGGCCTCGCCATCGTGGGCGGCCAAAGCATCGACGTGGGCGGCGCCAACGTGCCCATCAATGCCGCCATCGTGCTCGGTGAGAGCGGCGCGCGCGTCAGCCTGCTCATCGGCCTGACCACGTCCAGCGGGCGCTACTAGCCGCCAGAGGCCTCTGGCGGCAGTCTCTGCGCCTCTGGCGGAGCGTTGCGTCCACGTAAGCCGGGGCGAGGCCTGTGCGCGCCATCGCGGCGCGGCGCCAGAGGCTGGGTGAAAGCCTCTGGCGGCACCGCAATTCGCATCGCGCCAGAGGCTGCGCTCCGTAGGTTGCCGAGCGGACGCACACCCCATCCCGATGCCCGCAGACTCCTCCGCTGTCAAGTTCATTTTCGTGACCGGCGGCGTGACCTCGTCGCTGGGCAAAGGCATCGTCTCTGCCAGCCTGGGGCGCCTGCTCGAAGCGCACGGCCTTCGCGTGACCGTGCAGAAGTTCGACCCGTACATCAACGTCGACGCGGGCACGATGAACCCGTACGAGCACGGCGAGGTCTACGTCACCGACGACGGCGCCGAGACCGACCTCGACCTGGGCCACTACGAGCGGTTTCTGGGCGTGCCGATGTCGCAGGCCAACAACGTGACCACGGGCCGCATCTACAGCGAGGTCATCGCCAAGGAGCGCCGCGGGCAGTACCTGGGCAAAACGGTGCAGGTGGTGCCGCACGTGATCGACGAGATCAAGTCGTGGATGCGCAAGCTGGCCGAGACCGGCGACTACGACGTGATTCTGATGGAGGTCGGCGGGACCGCAGGCGACATCGAGAGCCTGCCCTACCTGGAGGCGATCCGGCAGATTGGGCTGGAGCGCGGGCGCGCCAACACGGCGCTCGTGCACCTCACGCTCGTGCCCTACCTCGCCGCCGCAGGCGAGCTCAAGACCAAGCCCACGCAGCACTCCGTCAAAACGCTCCAGAGCTACGGTCTGCAGCCCGATGTGCTCGTCTGCCGAACCGAGCACCCGCTACCGGACGACGTGCGGCGCAAGATCGCGCTGTTCTGCAACGTGCAGAAAGAGGACGTGATCGAGAGCCGCGATGCCGAGAGCATCTACGAGGTGCCCATGCTGCTCCGCGAGCAGGCCTTCGACCGCGTGATCCTCGACCGCTTGCAACTCCCCGCCTCTGGCGACGCCGACGCGGGCATGGAAGCGTGGATCGACTCGGTCCGCCGCCTCAAAAACCCCGAGGGCAAGGTCACCATCGCGATGGTGGGCAAGTACGTGGAGCATCAGGACGCCTACAAGTCCATCTCCGAAAGCTTCCTGCTCGCCGGTGCCGCCGCGGGCGTCCAGGTCGAGGTCAAAAGCGTGCTCTCGGACGACCTCACCGACGCCAACGTATCCGAAGCCCTGGAAGGCGCCTCTGGCGTGCTCGTCGCGCCCGGCTTTGGCGACCGCGGCATCGACGGCAAGATCGAGGCGGTGCGGTGGGCGCGCGAACGTGGCGTGCCGTTTTTCGGCATCTGCCTCGGGATGCAGGTGGCGTGCATCGAGTACGCCCGCAACGTGTGTGGCAAGTCCGGAGCCCACTCGACGGAGTTCGAGCCCGACGCGCCCTTCCCCATCATCTCGCTTATGGCCGAGCAGAAAGACGTGACCGAAAAGGGCGGTACGATGCGCCTGGGCGAGTGGCCCTGCGCCATCGTGCCGGGCACCATCGCGGACGAGGTGTACGGCGCCGAGATCATCGGCGAGCGCCACCGCCACCGCTTCGAGGTCAACAACGACCTGCGCTACGCGCTGCGCGAGGGCGGGCTGGTGTTTTCGGGCGTGAACCCCGGCAAGGACTTGGTCGAGATCATCGAGCTGCCGCGGCCGTCGCCAGAGGCGGAGTCTTCTGGAAACAGCGCCTCTGGCGACGGCGCGCCGGTCGCGGGCACCACGCACCCGTGGTTTGTGGGCGTGCAGTTCCACCCTGAGTACCGCAGCACCGTCCAGGAGCCGCACCCGCTCTTCGTCCACTTTATCCGCGCCGCCGCGCGCCACGCCGAGGCCGCGGGCGGATTGGACGCGCCCAAAGCGCCCAGCAAAACGCGCAACGTGCGCCGCGCGACCGCCCGCGTGCTCGCGCGCTCGTGAGCGCTCCGCCAGAGGCCTTGGGCCGAGAGAGCGCTGACGGCCAAGCCTCTGGCGAAAGCACCGACGCCACAACGCCAGACGGCAGCGCCGAGGCACTGGCGCACTACGGCGGCCGGGTGCGCGTGCGCGTAGGCGCGCTGGTCCCTGACCTCTCGCGCCAGAGGCTGCTTCTCGTGCAGCACGAGGCGCTATGGGACGACGACGGCCAGCCCTTCTGGACACCTCCCGGCGGCGGCGTCGAGTTTGGCGAGGCGTTGGCGGAGGCCGTGCGCCGCGAGGTGCGCGAGGAGACCGGCTTGGACGTGACCGTGGGCGCGCTGCTCTACACGCTGGACTTTGTGCGCCCGCCGCTGCACGCCGTCTCGTTCTACTTCGAGTGCGCGCTCACGCCCGCTTCGGCGGCGCGAATCGCCTCTGGCGACGACGCCGTGCTGGGCACGGACCCAGAACTAGACACGCAACTGCTGCGCGACGTGCAGTGGATCGCGCTCGATGACCTCACGGGGCTTCGTCTGTACCCGGAGCCGTTTCGCCAGAGGCTGGCTGCGGATCTGCGCGCGGGCTTTCCAGCGGGCACCGTCTACCTGGGCTCGTTCGACTAGCGCGCCGGCTGCGCGCCAGAGGCCGAAACGCACGACGGCCCCCATTCCGAAGAACGGGGACCGTCGTGGTGCGTGTGAGATCGCAGTACCGCGTACGGGATTTGAACCCGTGTTACCGCCGTGAGAGGGCAGCGTCCTAACCCCTAGACGAACGCGGCAGGGGCCCTCGGAACGCGCGAGGCGGTCCCGAAGGGTTTCCAAGATAAACAGCCTCTGGCGGCATTTCAGCCCTCCAACGTCATCTTCACGTGTGGGATGCCGACATCCATGAACACATCGCCAGAGGCTCTAAACCCCCATTCTCGGTAGAACGGGCGCAGGTGGTCTTGCGCGTAGAGCATGAAGCGCGTGTGGGTGCGGGCGCGCGCGTCGCCGAGCGCCGCCGAGACCATCGCGCGGCCGTAGCCGCGACCCCGAGCCTCTGGCGCGACGGCGAAGCGCTCCAGTTTGGCCCACGTCTCGCCAGAGGCGCGGACGGGCCGCCAGCGGCAGACGGCGACGGGCTGCTCGCCCTCCAGTCCCAACAGATGGCGGCACGCGGGGTCGTGCGGCCAGTCGTGCGCGTCCCACTCCTCCTCGGGCGGGCACGCCTGCTCGACCACGAACACGCGCTGGCGCAGCGCGCGCGCGGCCTCCCACGTCCCGGCATCGGTGACGGGGAGGATGTGCAGGGGCTGAGGCAGCATCGTGCGGAGTACGCCTCTGGCGGCTGGCGCCAGAGGCGGCCGGGGGCTAGAAGAGGACGGGCTCGGCCTCTGGCGCGCGCTCTGTGAGCGTCTGCACGGCCCCGGCACCGATGTACGTGGCGAACCACGCCTCGGTCGCGGGCAGGCTCTCCGGCATCGCGCGCGGCGCGTGCGCGCTCAGGACTCCTGCGGGCAGCGGGTTCATGTACGTGTTGAACTCGTAGCCGCCGCTGACCGAACCGGAACGAGCGTCGAACGCTTGAGAGAAGGGGTAAAAGACGGTTATATCGGCCGTGTGGTGGTGGATCTGCACGTTCATCAGGTCGCTCTTGAACAGAGAAGCTGAGCGGCGGATCACTTCGAGGCGAGCGGTCGCGTAATCCGCGTCGGCATCGTACGCGCCGGTCGTGCCCTGCAGTGGCAGAAGCACCTGCTCGCGCAGGAACGTGCCGCCAGGAAGTCCCACGGCGAGCGGGTTGCCCTGCGAGCAGACCTAGCTGCGAGTTGCGTCGCGATCTGGGTTGTAGAAGTCCGTCGGGCCGTAGTACTCCGTGACAGCGTCGATGCGGTCGTCGCGGATCTGGTGCAGAAGCGCGACGTTGGCGCCGCGGCTGTAGCCCAGCGCACCCACATTGTCTTCGTCCGTCTCGTCGTCGAACAGGTCGAGCGCGACGCTGAGCAGC
This sequence comes from Rubricoccaceae bacterium, assembly GCA_963708165.1. GTDB lineage: Bacteria > Bacteroidota > Rhodothermia > Rhodothermales > Rubricoccaceae > Rubricoccus. The sequence continues at coordinate 1,582,145 of OY970187.1, forward strand.
GCGATGGAGTCGTCTACATCGTAGTCCCATGGGCTTTCGCTGCCGCCAGAGGCGTAGCTCGCAGCCAGACCGCCTACGCCTGCGCGGATTGCCTCGGAGCGGTACGCAGGAAGAACTTGAACCGTCGTGGAGAACAGCGTCGGGAAGATGTCGGCCATGACCTCTAGCGAGGCGTTGCCCGTGCTGTAGCCACCGCCGGTCGCGATGGAGAAGCCGTTGTCGCCACCGTGGTGCACCACGAGGACCGGCGCGTCATCGTCCAAGCCGTCGGGCACGCGCACGACGCCGTAGTGCGTGAGGGGCGCGCCGGGGCCTTCCGTCATCGTGTGCGAGACGACGTAGACCGTCGCATCGTCTACGTCGGCCTGCGCCACGATGGTGCCGCCAGAGGCCTCTGGCGAGCGCGAGGCCCAGTCGGCGCGGACGGCGTCGATCTCAGCCGCGCTGGGGTCGGCGAACAGGCGGGTGGTCGACACGCCGAACAGGATGTTCAGGTCTTCCTCTGGCGGCTCGCTGCCGCCGGAGTCGCAGCCGGTCCAGAAGGGCGTGAGCGCCAGAAGCAGGGCGAGAAACAGCGGCGCGGAGGCGCGGCGGGTGGAGGTCGGCATCAGTCGGTGTGGTGGGGCGCGGGAGGCCACGCCCAGAAGTGCGGAAGGAAGACCGCAAAGATAGGTCGCGTGAAGAGAGGCGGAGAGGCACGCGCGCGTCCCCGACCTCGCTAGTTTAGATCGAGTCCAGATAAGACACCATCATGCTCCGCCTCGCCCTCCTCTCCCTCCTGCTCGCCTCTGGCGCCGCCGGGCAAACCGGCCGCATCGACGGTACGGTGCGCGACGCCGCCACCGGCCAGCCTCTGGCGAGCGCCAACGTAGTCCTGAGCGGAAGCACGCGCGGCGCCGCGACCGACGCCAGCGGCGCGTTCGTTCTCACCGGCCTCGCCTCTGGCGACGTGGAGTTGGTGGCGACGCGCGTGGGCTACGCGCCCTCGCGCCAGAGGCTAACCGTCGTGGCGGGCCAAACGGTGCGCGTGACGTTTGCGCTTCGCGAGGCCGCGCTGGACGCGGGCGAGGTGGTGGTGCGAGCGCGCGAAACGCTGACCGGCCTGGGCGTGCGCGACGTGGCGGGCTCGGCGCATCTCATCGGTGCCCAGGCGCTGGCGCGCCGCGCGGACAGCGACTTGCACCGCGTGCTGAGTGCCGTTCCAGGCGTGCAGGTGCAGGAAGAGGACGGCTACGGCCTGCGCGTCAACGTGGGTCTGCGCGGGACGGGCGCCTCGCGCTCCAGCCGCGTCACGCTCATGGAAGACGGCGTGCTAGCCGCACCCGCGCCCTACGCGGCGCCCGCAGCCTACGTCGCGCCGCACGTCGCGCGGATGGACGGCGTAGAGGTCCGCAAAGGCGCCGCCCAGGTGCGCTACGGCCCGTACACGACCGGCGGCGCCATCAACTTCCTCCCCGCTGCCATCCCGGTTTCGCCAGAGGCCCGCGCGAGCGTCTTCGGCCTCGGCGACCGCCAGACGCTGCACCTCCGCGCGGGCACCGCCGGGCCTCTGGCGCGCGGCGTGCGCGGCGGGATCGTGCTCGAAGCGCTCGTGGACCAGGCCGACGGCTTCAAGGAACTCAAAGCGCCAGAGGCGGCCTCTGGCGGGTTGGGTGGCGCGCTGAGCGACGACACCGGCTTCCGCACGTCCGATTGGGTCGCGAGAGCGCAGATCGCGACCGTCTCTGCGCCCGTCTACCAATCGCTCACGTTCTCGCTGCTGCGCACCGACGAGGACTCGCGCGAGACCTACCTGGGCCTCACGGCGCAGGACTTCGCGGCCTCGCCTCTGGCGCGCTACGCGGGCAGCGCCGAGGACCACATGGACGCCGCGCAGCAGTCCGCACGGCTGCGCCACGTGGCCGTCTTCTCGCCGCGCGCGGATCTGACGACGACGCTCTACCGCACCGGCACGCGCCGCAACTGGTACAAGCTGGACAACGTGGACGGCGGTCTCTCGCCAGAGGCCAGCACGGTCGGCATCGGCTCCATTCTGGACAGCCCCGAGGCCTACGGTGCCGAACTAGCAGCGCTGCGTGGTGCGCCTCTGGCGGCCCAGGCGCGGCTGTACATCAAGGCCAACAACCGCCGATATTATTCCCAGGGCGTGCAAACCGTGCTCGGTTTGCGCCTCGCACCCCGGGCGCTGATCGAGGTCGGCGCGCGCCTCCACGCCGACGCCGAGGACCGCTTTCAGTGGGTCGACGGCTACTCGGCCTCTGGCGGTGCACTCACGCTCGAAGACGCAGGCACGCCCGGAACCGACGCCAACCGCATCGAGCGCGCGCGCGCCGCGGCGGGCTTCGTGCAGGCTGAGATCGGGATCGGTCGGATAACGCTTACACCCGGCGCGCGCATCGAGCACGTCCGCCTCTCGCGCGACGATTACGGCAAGAGCGATACCCAGCGCACCGGCGCCGATCTCCGCCAGAGGCAGGACGTGGTGACAGCGTTGATCCCGGGCCTCGCCGCGCAGGTGGAGGCGAGCCCCGGACTCACGCTGTTCGCGGGCGCGCACCGTGGCTTCGCGCCGCCGGATTCGCGGCCTGAGTCCGATCCCGAGTCCAGCCTCAACCTCGAACTGGGCTTACGCCTCGCCAGAGGCCCGCTCGACCTCGGCGCGACGCTCTACCGCGACGCCTACTCCAACCTGCTCGGGTCGGACGCTCTGGCCTCTGGCGGGACGGGCTCGGGCGAGCTGTTCAACGGCGGCGGCGTCGACGCGTGGGGCGTCGAGACCACGCTCGGTGCCGACCTCGCCGATGCACTCGGTCTGGGCGCGTGGGCGCTGCCTGTCCGCGTGGCGTACACCTACACCCAGGCGCGATTCGCCTCCAGCTTCGAGAGCGAGTTCGAGGGCTGGGGCGACGTAGAAACCGGCGACGCGCTGCCCTACCTCGCCCCGCACCGGCTGTTCGTCGAGTTCGTCGCCGAGCGCGGGCCTCTGGCGGCGAGCCTCGCCGTCACATCGTCCAGCGCGATGCGCGCGACGGCAGGCCAGGGCGCGATACCCCGCGCCGACCGCGTCGGCGGCGCGACGGTTTTGGATGCCTCGGCGGAGTGGGCGGTCTTCCGCACGCGCTCGGGCCGCGAGGTGTCGCTGTTCGCCAGAGGCCAGAACCTGACGGACGCGGTGTACGTCGCGGCGCGGCGCCCGGCGGGGCTGCGCCCCGGCCTGCCGCGCACGTTCGGCGTGGGCATGCGCGGCCGGTTCTAGCCTCTGGCGCGTGGTCTCTCGCAGCTCGTCCTGAGCGGAGCCTCTGGCGCCAGAGGCCACAAAAAACCCGGTGCCGCCTGAGCAGCACCGGGCCTTCTTGAGTCTCGCAGGAGCGGTTAGCGAAGAACCGTCACCGTGCGCGAGCTGCTGAACGACTCGCCGCTTACGCGCACCACGTAGATGCCTGCGGGCAGCGTGCTGCTCTCCAGCGTGAGCGTCTTCGCGGCGCCAGAGGCCAGCGGGCCGTTGTGGAGCACGGCCTGGCTGCGGCCCAGCGCGTCGAACACCTCGACAGTAACGTTCTCGGTTTGGCCCACACCGATCTCGAAGCGCGCCTGGCCCGAGGCAGGGTTGGGCGAGATCGCGGAAAAGCGGTAGCCGTCCGTGAGCGCATCCGGCTCGGTCGCTGTCTCGGAGCCGACATCGCCTGCTGTGATCGGCGTATCCGGTGTCGCCTCAAAGGCGTACTCCCGGACCGTCATCGTTTCGGCAGTTGCGTCGACAGCGACGCGTGCCCATCCGTAGTGCGTCGTTCCACCCCTGCCGTAAAGCGGAAGCCGACGATACCCTCGCTGTCAATGAAGTTGTAGTACGGGTTACCGTTGTAGATGCTTCCCAGGACGCCGCTCCGGAAAAACTCTCCACTGGCGCCGATCTCTGCGTCCTCATCCAGATTCGCGGACGGACCCGAAGAGCTCGTTTGCGAAATACGGCGCGTCGACGCCAAACGCACCATTCGTCGCGCCATCAACAGCGTTCAGAAAGAGCGCGCGCGAGCGGCCGTGTTTCCGCCGTCATCGCCAGCAGAAATCAAGGCTTGAAAGTCGACTGTTCCATCGCCATCCACGTCCAGGTCGAACGCGGCTCCAGAGGTAGCGACACCGTCTGGGTCGACATCGGTGTAGGTGACTTGCGCCTCCGCACCTGCCGCCAGCACGAGCGCTGCGCCAGCGGCCGCGGAGTACGGAGGCGAGACGCTTCGCCAGAGGAGTAACAAGTCGGGGACATGTGATAAGGGGGGTAGAGTGAATCGAAATATGATCACGCAGCGCGCGCAGACTGCGAGGAATTTTATCGGCGCGCTCCCGATCCGTGTCCAACTACGCCTCTGGCGAGACGCCAGAGGCTCGCTCTGGGGGTCGCTACTCGGCGGCAAGACGGGTGTGCTCCGCTGCGCGCGCCGGGTCGTCGAGGTGGAGACGGTACAACTCGCTCAAATAAACGTGAGCACGCCGAATAGAGGGCTCCTGGGACAGTGCCACCTCGAATGCTTCGGCGGCTCGCTCGTGATTCCCGGTTCGCATCATCGCCTCCCCCAGATGAAAGTGAGCGGCTGGGTAGTGATAGAGCAACGATAGCGCGTCGAGGGCGCTCGCGGCGGCATCTTCTAGGCGGTCTTGCCGGAGAAGTGCGAGCGCCAAGCCCACGGTGCGCCGTTGCGCGGTCCGGATCTGCTGTAGAGCCGAGCGGAAGGAACCCTCGGCTTCCGTCCACCGGTGCGCGCGCAAAAGCGCTTCGCCGAGCCGTACGTCCAGCGTCGGCCGGTTCGGTGTGGTGACGGTCATCGCCCCCATCGTGTCGATCGCGTCATCGGTGCGGCCTTGCGCGAGCAGGATCTGAGCCCTGTAGTAGGCCAGTCCCGACTGGGTCCGCCTCCAGGCGCCGCTCTATGCTCGCCTTGCGCGAGGCGAGACGCTCCCGACGCTTCTCGGTAGATCCTGGCGGCTGAGACGTTTGTCCAGCGTCGCCACCTGGTGCGTAAGGCGCGCGACGCGGGCGTTCGCTGTGCGGGTGAGGATTTCGTCGGCTTCGGCGGCCTGCCCGAGCGCGAGCAGCGCACCGACGAGGTGCAGACCGTACCGCTCCGCCTCGGGATCGGCCTCGAAGATGGGCGTCAGCACATCCACGGCCTCTTGCGTGCGCCCCCGGCTGAGATGCACCTGCGCGAGGTAGAACTGCGGACTCTCGAATCGTTCCATCCACATTCGACACCTGCGCCTCGTCCACGTAACCCAACTCGACGAGTTGCTTCATCGCTTGCTGCTCCGCCCACGGGCTGGAGCGCGTCTCGGCCGAGTGCATCCCGTCGTCCCCCGCGATCTCCTCCCACGAGTCGATGTACGAAGCCTCTGGCGAGGTCTCAAAGGCCCCCACCATCGGCGTCCCGTCCATGTCGCGCCCGATGGGCAAGCCGTAGAGCGCCAGAAGCGTCGGCGTGATGTCGAGCAGGCTGGCGCCGTACACACGTTCGTCTTTTTTGAGACCCGGTCCAGCCATGACCACGATGCCGTATTCACGGTGCTCGTGAGCGGGCCCCGCAGGCTCCTCGGGAAGCGTATCGGGACGAAGATGGTCCGGGTGGAAGCCGTGATCCGACAGCAGCACGACGGTCACGTCGTCCCCAACGAGGTCGAGAATCCGGCCCAGCATCATGTCGTGGAACTGATACGCGGCATCCACAACGCCCTGAAACACCTCGAACTCCTCAGGGTCGATTCCCTTGCGATGCGGCGGCCGGTAGCGCATAAAACCGTGGCTGAAGTGATCCACGGTGTCCAGATAGACCCCCATAAAGTCCCACTCCGTGTGCTCCAGCAAAAAAGTCGTGGCCGCCTGAATCGAGGACGCCTCCGCGATCATCTTCGCGACGTGCCCGAACCCTTTGTGCTCTGGGGGAAGCCTGTGAGCTTCGCGGACGAAGGGAAGCATGTGCTGGGCCGTTAGCTCCGCTGGATGCACGCGAATGGACTCCAGCAGGCTCGCGTACTCCGGCGGGTGCACCGTTCCGTCTGCCATTGCACTGGGCTCAAAGACAGGCCCTTTCACGCGATGGTAGAAGTCCGAAACCGATACGCCGTTGACCGGCTCAGCGGGATGGCTGGGCCACCATCCGACGAGGTTGGAGCGCAGACCGAGTTGATTCAAGATGTTCCAAACCGCCTTCACCTTTCGCGACGTGCCCAGAACGGGCTGCACGCGCGTGCCGTCCTGGCTGGGCTGCGTAAACCCCAGCACGCCGTGCTTGTCGGCCGTCTTGCCGGTCGCGATGCTCGTCCAGAGCATGGGCGAAAGCGGCGGGCTGAGCGTGGCGATGTTGCCCATCACGCCGCGCTCGATGAGACCCTGGAGCGAGGGCATCAGCCCGGCATCGAGGAGCGGGTTGATGGTTTTCCAGTCGGCGCCGTCCCAGCCGATGAGGAGGACCTTCCGGGCGGGGTCGGGAGAAAAATCAGGCACGTTCGCGGTGGAGAGAAGGATCGACGGCCGCTGCCATCGCCTCGGCATCGAGATCGCCGCCGACGAACGCGGCGATGGCGCGGGCCTCTGGCGCCGGGTCAGCGACCACGTCGGCGTGGTCGACTTCGAGAAGGTGGACGTTGGGCTGAGACTCGGCCCACCGGCGCGCTGCGGCGAGGTGGTGGGTGTACGCCGAGCGAAGCACCGCGTCGTCGGCAACGGGGCGGCCAAGGCGACCGAGCATCCGGCGCTGCGAGCGCAAGACCTCGTCGAGTGAACGCGTGAGCAGCACGACCCGGTAGGTGGGGCCGAGCGGCAAGAGCGGCAAAAGCGGCGCGACCACTTTGACGACGTGACCATCGGCCTCGCGCACCCACGATTTGTCGCGGGCGAGCGCTTTGACGCGCGCGTGCTCGTAGTAGCCGCGCGGGTTGCTGGGGTCTGCCTCTCGCGCGTCGTCCACGAACGGTGTGCGTCCGCCAGAGACGAGCATCTGCATCAGCATCGACGTGCCCGAGCGCGGCAGGCCGGAGACGACGGTCAGTTCGATCTCCGCCAGAGGCTTGGCGGGACGTTCGGCCTCTGGCGACGTGCTCGCGCGGGCGTCGCGCTTCTGGCGTATCTGCTCGGCTGCGGCCTCGCGCTCGGCATCGAGCCAGGCGGTGCCGCGGGCGGCGCGCCACGCGACGAGGCCTCGGTAGCCGTAGGCGAGGAGGCCGAGCGAACCCTCGGCAGGAACGGATCGCAGTTCAGGATCGGAGGACATAGGGTCTGCGGCGTGGGCCGAGAAGGTACCGAGGGCAGCGGCGCGGTTGCGGTCGCCTCTGGCGGTACCGCGCCTCTCCTCTCGCGCCAGAGGCGTGCTTGCGCCTACGCCGTGGCCGCCAGAGGCGCCGCTCGCGCAGGCAAGCCTCTGGCGAGAACGAGCAGGACCACGCCCACACCCGCCACGAGCCAGAAACCCGTCCGGTAGCCCGCCTCTGGCGTGACCGCCGAGGCCGAGGCCGCGCCCAGCAGCGCCGCGCCGACGAGCTGCCCGACCGAGATAAAGAGCGTGGACAGCCCCTGCGCGACCGTCCGCTCCTCGACCGCCGATTCCGAGAGCAGGATGTAGCTCAGCGACGAGCCCAAAATCCCCGCCAGGCCCAGCCCGAGCGCGACCGTGCCCGCGATGTGGATGCCCAGGCCCGGTGCGACCGCCACGGTCACCAGCCCGGCCACGACCAGCACCATCGCGCCCGTCACGACGGGCCGCGGACCGACGCGGTCGAGCATTCGTCCCGCCAGAGGCGAGCCGACGGTCACGCCGAGCACGAGCGGCAACAAGAGGTACGAGCCCGCCGATTCGCTCACGCCGAACGCTTCGACGGCGTAGGCGGAGAGGAATACAAACGTCGCCTCCGAAAGCCCCGCGCCGATGGCGAGGCCGCACGCGATGAGAACCGGCCGCCGCGCAACCAAAGCGGGCCGGATCAGCGGCGCCTCGGCCCGGCGCTCGATCCACACGAACAGCGGCAGCAGGACCGCCGTCAGCGCCAGAGGCCCCCAGATCGTGGGCCTCGCGAGGCTCGCGCCCAGCGCCTCCACGTCCAGCCCGCCCAGGCCTGCCACGAGCGAGCCCAGGAGCACCGTCAGCACGACCAGGCCTCTGGCGTCGAGCGGGCGCGGAGCGTCGGCGCGCGTGTTGGGAAGGGTGCGCGCGCTCAGCACGAACACGACCGCCGCCAGAGGCAGCGAGATCGCGAAGAGGTGGCGCCATGTGGCGATGCCCAGCACGATGCCGCCCATCGCGGGACCGATGAGAAACGCGAGGCCGAAGACGGCGCCGAGCAGCCCTAGCGCGCGCCCGCGCGTGGCCTCGGGAAACGTGTCGCCCACGACGGCCGTGGCGACGGGGAAGATGCCGCTGGCGCCCAGCCCCTGGATCACGCGGCCCGCCAGAAGCACGCCGAACGACGGCGCGAGCACGACCACGAGCGTGCCCAGCGCGAACAGCGCCACATCCGCGAGGTACACCGTGCGGCGCCCCAGCCGGTCGCTGAGCGCTGCCATCACGGGCAGCCCCGCGAGGTTGGCGAGCACGAACGCCGTAAACACCCAGCCGACGCCTCTGGCGTCCAGCCCGAAAGCCTCGCGCAGGGCGGGCAGCGCCGGGCCGACAATCGCGATATCCAACGCCGCCAGAAGCGTCCCGAGAAACAGGACGCCGAGCAAGCGGCGAGGGGGAGCGGGTGTGTTCACAGGAGGTTGGACGCCGAGGCTTCTGGCGCCAGAGGCCGTACCCCAGATTGCCGGGGTGCGGGCCGAGTCTAGCGCCTCTGGCGAGAGCGAATAGCGCCAGAGGCCGCGCAAGGTTGCCGACTCTCTGCCTCTTCACGAAACCGAGGTTTGCCCAGGTTGTACCCTTCCAACACCGCACCGAACCCGGGCATCGTGACCTCCTCAGACCTTCTCACTGTCAAGCAGGCCGCCGACGTGATCGGCGTCCACATCGACACCATTCGGCGGTGGACAGACGAGGGACGGCTTCCCGAGACGCGCACGCCCGGCGGCCACCGGCGCATCCCGCGCGACGCCGCCGAGGCCATGCGCGAGACGGCGAGCAAAGGCGGCAAACAGCCTCTGGCGGGAGGCCTTCCCGAGACCGACAACCCGGCCGACCGCGCATGGGCGCAGCACGCCGTGGTGCACACGCGCTACGAACTCAGCGCGACACCCTCGAATTGGAGCGACGCGCTCACGGACGCCGACAAGCAGCAGAGCCGCGAGAACGGACGCCGCCTCATGGGCCTCCTCCTCCAGTACGTGTCCGGCACGACCGACGACGCCACGCTCTGGCCCGAAGTCGGTCGCCTCACGCGCAACTACGCGCGCAAGCTCAAAAGCCGCGGCGTGCCCTTCACGGACGCGCTCAAGGCCACGCATTTCTTCCGCGACGTGCTCTCCGAGTCCACCGCGTACTACCCCCACCTCAGCGAGCAGCCGGTCACCGATCAGGTCGCGCTCGTCCGCAAGGTCAACACGTTCACGAACGAGGTGCAGCTCGCCATCGCGGACGCCTACGACCGCGCTCTCCCCGAGCCCGACTAGCCGCCGCCCAGGTCGCCTCTGGCGGTCTCGGTAACGGTCTACCTGTTGGCTCTCATCACACCTGTCATGTCCGCGCGTCCCGCGCCAGAGGCCCCGGCCTCTTCTGCTCCCCGCCCCTCCGCGCCTCTGGCGCCAGAGGTGCGGCCAACTGCACTCCCCTCCTACAACGCCGTCCTCGCGAACGCGGGGACCCAGAGTAACGGTTACAAGGGTTCGACCAGATCTGTCTCCTCCAGAGAGGGAGGTCACCCGACGATGCCGCGCTCCCTGGGCGTCTGCATTCCAAACACCCGACAGCGCTCGTCACTCTGGATTCCCGCGTTCGCGGGAATGACGGCTGAAGGGAAGGAAACAGAGCGGAGCGTTGTGGCAGTGGCAGGCTTCTGGCGAGGCCTCGCAGCTCTCGCGGTTGTGTGCCTTGCGCTCTTCGCGCCAGAGGCCCACGCGCAGGACGCGACCGTCTCGGGCGTCGTCACGTCGGAGGGCCAGCCGGTGCCTCTCGCGGCGGTCCGGCTGCTGGGAACGGAGCGCGGGACCGCCGCGGACGCCAGCGGCCAGTTCTCGCTCGCGGTCGAGCCCGGCGCGTTCACGCTAGAGGTCTCATCGGTCGGCTTCCAGACCACGCGGCGCTCGGGCACTGCAGCCTCTGGCGAGACGCTGCGGCTCGCCATTCGCCTCGCGCCAGAGGCCATCCGCGCGCGCGATGTGGTGGTCACCGCGGCGCGGCGCGAGCAGGTGCTGGAAGACGTGGCCGTGCCCACGACCATCGTGAGCGGCGAGACCATCGAGCGCGATGGCTCGCTGCGGCTCTCGGACGTGCTCGAATCCGTGCCCGGCATCGTGCTCGGCGCCGACTTCGGCGCTGGCGTGCAGCTTCAGGGCCTCGACCCGGACTACACGCTCGTCCTCATCGACGGCGAGCCCGTTGTGGGCCGCACGGCAGGCGTGCTGGACCTGGACCGCATTTCGGTGGCGGGCGTCGAGCGCGTCGAGATCGTGCGCGGGCCGTCGTCGTCGCTCTACGGCAGCGAGGCGCTGGCAGGCGTCATCAACATCGTGACGCGCGTGCCGCGCGAGAACAGCGTGCGTCTGCAGGCGCGCTACGGCTCCTTTGGTACCACCTCGCTCACGACGGAGCTCGAAGGCAGCGTGCCTCTGGCGGAGACCAGCCGCATCGGCGCGCGGTTGGTGCTGGACGGGTACGGGTCGGACGGCTACGACCTCGCGCCCGATGAGTACGGCCAGACCGCGCCCGGCTTCCAGGATGGCACCGCGGACCTCCGCGTTATCGGCACGTTTTCGGATCGCACCGAAATGCGTCTGGGCGGTCGCCTCGGAATCGGGGACCAGACGCAGAGTTACCTCTTCGAAGACGCCCAGGGCGCACTCGACGAGATCGACCAGACGGAGGCACGGACCGATTGGAGCGCCAGAGGCAGCCTCCGCCACTCCCTCTCCGACTGGCTCGTCGCCAGAGGCTCGGCCTACGCGACCGGCTACCGGCTGGATACCGAGGTGCGCCGCCAGGCCAACGGCGAGCTGACCTACGACGATGTGTTCGACCAGCGCCTCTGGCGTGGCGAGGCGCAACTGGACGCGCTGTGGAGCGCGCAGCACCGCACGCTCGCGGGCGCAGGCGCTACGCGCGACGACCTGGCCGGCGGCCGCTACGGCTCCGCCTCGGCCGATGGCGATCCCAGCGCGACGACGCTCTTCGGCTTTGTGCAGCACGAGTGGGCGCCCTCGCGCACGCTGGACGTGACCGCGAGCGCGCGCCTGGACTCCCACTCCGACTTCGGCTCGCGCCTGAGCCCCAAGCTGGCCGCGCTCGTCCGCCCAGGAGGACCCGATGGCCTCTGGCGCCTGCGCGCGAGCGTCGGCAGCGGCTTCAAGGCGCCCGACCCGCGGCAGCTCTACCTCTCGTTTACCAACGCCGTCGGTGGCTACGAGATCTTTGGCGCCACGCGCGTGGCCGAGGGCTTGGACCGCCTGGAGCAAAACGGCCGGCTGGGGCAGCGCTACGTGGACGTGTCGTTTCTCGAAGCCATCGCGCCCGAGACCTCGCTCTCGTTCGACGCCGAGGTGGAGACGACGCTCGCCAGAGGCGTGATCGGGGACGGCGTTCGCGTCACGCTGGGCGGCTTCCGCACCAACGTGAGCGGCCTCATCGACGTGCAGCCGGTGGCCGAGTTGGCCTCTGGCGGACCCGTCTTCAGCTACGTCAACCTGGGCCGCGTGCGGACCGAGGGCGTCACCGCCGACCTCTCGTCTGCGCTCTCGCCCAGCCTGAACGTGTCCGTCGGCTACCAGTGGCTGCGCTCGCGCGACCGCGACGTGGCGGACGAGATCGCCGGCGGTTCGGTCTTCGAGCGGACCGAGAGCGGGCGCGACGTGCGTCTCACGCTCGGCGACTACGCCAACCTTTTCGGCCGCTCCACGCACACCGCCACGGCGCGCGTCGTCGCGCGGCCGGGTGCGGGCCTCACGCTATCCGCGATTGGCCGCGTGCGCAGCCGCTACGGCCAGCGCGACCTGGACGGCAACTCTATTCCCAACGGCGACCGCGAGTTCGTGCCCGCGACCGCGCTTCTCGACCTCACGCTGGGCCGCGACTGGCGTGCGGGCGTCTCGCGCGCTCACCACGCGCGTGGGCGTCCAGAACGTGTTCGGCACCACGCGGCCGGTTCTCGTGCCCTCGCTCGCCGGGCGGCGCCTCTGGGCGTCGGTCGCGATGCGCCTCTAACTCCTCGCCAGAGGCGCGCCGCACCCACGCGGAGCGCGAGGCCTCTGGCGACCCCGATTTTCTTCAACCGCGGCACGGCGCCAGAGGCTTCACACCCTCCGCCTCTGGCGAGACGACCGCACCCACCACATCACTCTGATGATCCGTAGTAGCCTTTTCGTCGCACTTCTGGCCTTCACCCTCGCGGCCTGCGACTCCAACGACCCTGTCGATCCCATCGACGAGGTTCGCATCGAAACCAACACTGTCACAGATCTCGCCGCCGACCCGGCGTGCGAGACAACACCACCGGACAAGTCGCCGACACCGGCCGGTACACGCTCTACTCACTTCGCGACGGCGAGATTGTGCTCTCCTACGACGAGGAGGACCGCTCCGACTCCACTCTCTACCGCCTGGGATATCGGTTTCAACAAGGCTCGACGATCATCGTCAACGGCGGCACGAGCGGCCCTGGCATGGGCGCCGCGCTCATCCTGGAAGAGGCGTTCGACGACGTGACCGAGGTCTCGTCCTCGACCACGCTCCGCGTCGACGGCTCCGCCGACTGCCCGGCCGTCAACACCCCCGGCGGCACGTTCCCCGGCACGCCTCTGGCGGTCTGCACGGGCAGCGGCAACGGCTGGTACACCTACGTCCCGTTCCCGTCAGAGCGGTGGCTACTTGGTCCCTACACCAGGCCGCACGCTCGTCGTCCGCACCGCCGATGGTGAGGGCTACGCCAAGATCCGCTTCCAGAGCTACTACCAGGGCGCACCCGAGGCTTCGGCCATCACGTTCACCACGCCCGGCCGCTACTTCACGTTCGACTACGCGCTGAACGAGAACGGCCGCAGCTTCGTCGCGACGGACAACTAGTCTCGCCAGAGGACCTCTCTCGCCAGAGGCTCGTCCCGCTCGGGGCGTCTGCGTTCGCGCGGGCGCCCCGTTTCTGTGGCCTCTGGCGCCAGAGGCTGGGTCTCGCCAGAGGCGTGGGTCTCGCCAGAGGCGTCGGGCGGGACGCTGTGCTCGGCGGGTAGAACCCCCCGAGAACGCTCGGGTCAGTGCCCGGGTCTGACGCCAGAGGCTGGGTGAGGCATCGCGCGCTGGACCGTCTGTGCAGGGTCGCGTTCTCTGTCCCCCTCAAGAGCGGGGACAGTTCAGACCTAGCCCCTGGTGAGACAGCAAGCCATCTCGTTTCGCGATCTGACCGCAGTGTGGATTGTCCCCCTGTGTAGGGAGACAGAGGATGCGACACTCTCAAACCTGCTCGTGCCTGGAAGGGCCGCGCCGCGCCAGAGGCTCATCAGCGCGCCGGCCGGAGCATCCTCGGGGGGTTCCAGCCGAGCACAGCGCCCAGCCTCTGGCGCCGGCACACAGCCGGAGTCAATTCGCCATGGCCGCTCCGCCAGAGGCTAGAGCGCGTCCAGGAACGCGAGGTAGCGCGCCGCGGCGGCCTTCGGGTCCTCGAACATGGGCACGTGTCCCGTATCCGGCATCCGGTGGACGGTCGCGCCGGGGATGGCTTCGGCGAGCGTCGCCGCGCCCGAGGGGTGCAGCACACGGTCGTCGGCGCCCCAGGTGACGAGCGTGGGCACGCGCAGATCGCGCAACAGCTCCTCTGTAGACGGACTGCTGGCGAAGCCCCAGCTCATCGTCGCGAAGATCTCCCGGTTGAGGTCGTAGTCGACGGCGTTCTCGGCCGCGAGCACGCGCAGCGCGAGGCTGGGAATCTTGGGCGGGCGGCTCATGGTGAACGCGACCGTTTCGGCGTATTCCTCGGGTGTGCGCCCGAACAGCGGAATGCCTTCGCCCGCGAGCAGCCCCTCGATCATTTCGCTCGGCTTCTCGCCCTCGGTCCCGGCGGGCGCCAGAAGCCACAGCGAGTGCAGGCGGTCGGGGTGCCGCGCCGCGACCTCGGCGACGACGCGCCCTCCCATCGACTGGCCCACCAGGTGAAAGCGGTCGAGACCCAGCGCGTCTGCGATCGCGATCACGTTTTCGCCCTGCGCCTCCATCGAGTAGTCGGCCTCTGGCGAGCGGTCGCTCTCGCCAAAGCCCGGCAGGTCCGGCACGATGGCGCGCAGCCGTCCCGCCAGAGGTTTGACGAGGTGCGGCCAGTGGTCTTTGCTCGCGCCGATGCCGTGGATGAACAGCACCGGCGGGCGCGCGTCGCCCTGGCCCGAATCGGTCTCGCCGGAGTCGCCGTCGTAGTAGACGATCTCGCGGCCGTCGGGCAGCGTGAGCGTGCGCTGCGAGAGGCGCGCCGCGGCGCGGGCGGCCTGGCGGGCGCGGCGCACGGCCAGCACGACGGGATCGAGGCGGGAGAGCAGACCCATAGCGGAAGCAGTCGGTGTGGCGCGGCGGGAGGTATCGGTCTCAGGCCGAACAGCACCAGAGGCTACGGCAGGCGCGCGTAGTCGAAGGTGTAGTAGCGAGGGCGCGAGCCGTCCGCCAGAGGCTCGCTGAGGGCGTAGGCGACAAAGCGCACCTTGGCGTAGCCGGAGCCGTCGGCGAGGCGGAGCACGAGCGTCTTGCCGGGCAGGGGCGCGACGGCGCCGCTGTACGTGTACCAGCCGTTGCCGCTGCCGGTGCAGATCGCCAGAGGCCCGCCGCGAGGGCAGTCGCCCTCGCCGTCGGCGATGAGCCCAGCCTCTGGCGCCGCACTGAGGGCGTCAAACTCGGCGTCCACCACGCGCCCAGCGGCGCTGCCAGGGCCGCTCGTGCCACCGTTGAGACGCACGGTCGTGCCGAGGAACGCGAGGTCCCACGACGCCGACGCGGAGTCTGAGTTGGGCACCACGCGGTTGGTCGCGAGCGAGTACAGCGTATACGGCCCCTCCGCACCGCCTCCCATGCCCGAGCCGCCCACGGCCACACTATCGACGCGGATGGTGCCACCAGCGGACGAGTCGAGAGCGTTTGAGCGTTGGGTAGACGCGCAGCCTGCCGCCAGAGGCAGCACGAGAAAGAGCAGAACAGAGAGGCGCATGGGTGCAGCAAAAGTGTAGGCGGAGTACGCGCGTCGCCCCGTGTTTCACCTCGCCTCGCGCACCTTCGCGCAGTACTCACCGGCCTCTGGCGCCAGAGGCCCGGAACAAGACGGTCGGCACGGTTTAGGACCCCCTAAATTAGTCTCGCCTAAACCGCCGTACACGTGGCGACTCACACCCAGGCTGTCGAGGATTACCTCAAGGCCATCTACGACCTCTCGCGCGCGTCCGACCGCGTCACCACTTCTGCCCTGGCAGAGCGCCTGGACGTGTCTGGCGCCTCCGTGACCGGCATGATGAAGAAGCTGGCCTCTGGCGGGTTGGTGGAGCACGTGCCCTATGCAGGTGTAGCGCTGACCACGGCCGGGCGGCGCATCGCCATCGAGACCATCCGGCACCACCGGTTGGTGGAGACCTATCTCCACGAGGCGCTCGGCGTGCCGTGGGACAAGCTCCACGACGAGGCCGAAGCTCTCGAACACGTCCTGAGCGAAGACCTCGAAGCGCGCATGGACGCCGCGCTCGGCCACCCCACGCACGACCCGCACGGCTCGCCCATTCCCACGCCCGCGCTCGAACTCGACGAGACCGACTGGCCGCCTCTGGCGCGCCTGGACCCCGGCGCCAGAGGCGTCGTCCGCGAGGTCTCCGACCACGACCCTGCTTTGCTGCGCGCCGTCGGCGCGGCGGGCCTCTATCCCGGCACGGCGTTCACGCTCGTGGGCGCGCCGCCGGACTCTGACCTCTACACCGTCCGGCTGGGTGCAGGCGACGAGCACACGCTCGCGCCCGAAACTGCCGCGTACATCTTCGTCTCCACATAATGGAATCCCGACTTCAGACCGCGACTCTCGGCCCCTGGCGCCAGAGGCCCGCGCCGTCCTCTCTCTCCCCGACGTGTCATCCTGAGCGAAGCCGAGGGATCTCTGACGCGACGATGCCTCCCGCCAGAGGCGAGAGCGCTGGACAGAGCACCGTAGCCGGCAGAGATCCTTCGGCTTCGTTCGCTACGCTCTCTTCGCTCAGGATGACAAACTCCGGGCCTCTGGCGGCCCTGCTTCTCGCCGTCCTCCTGCCGCTCGCGCTCCTGAGCGGCTGCGCCTCTGGCGGCGACGCCGAGAACGACGGCCGCATCCAGGCCGTCGCGACGACCAGCATCGTGGCCGATATGGTGCGGCAGATCGGCGGCGAGCACGTCAACGTGCAGGCGCTGATGGGCCCCAACGTGGACCCGCACGTCTACCGCCCGTCCGAAGGCGATGTGACGCGCATGGCGACCGCTGACATCGTGTTCACCAACGGCATGCACTTGGAGGGCAAGATGGGCGAGGCGCTGGAGCAGTTGAGCGCCAGAGGCACCGTCGTTCGCGCGATTGCCGAGGCGATCCCGGACAGCCTCCGCCGCGAGTCCCTCACCTACCAGGGCTCCTACGACCCGCACGTCTGGATGAACCCGCGCCTCTGGATCTATGCCGCCAACGAGACCGCCGCCGCGCTCGCGGATCTCGACCCGGAGCACGCCGCCGAGTACCAGGCCAACGCCACCGCCACGGTGGACTCGCTGGAAGCTCTCGACCTGGACCTGCGCGAGAGGATCGCCTTGATCCCCGAAGACCGACGCGTCCTCGTGACCGCGCACGATGCGTTCGAGTACTTCGGGCGTGCCTATGGCTTCGAGGTCCGTGGCCTCCAGGGCCTCTCCACCGCGACCGAGGCGGGCACTGCCGACGTGCAGAACCTCGCGCGCTTCGTCACCGAGAAAGGCCTGCCCACGATGTTCGTCGAGACCTCTGTCTCGGAGCGCACGATCCGCGCCGTGCAGGAAGCCGTTCGCGCCAGAGGCGGCACGGTCGAACTGGGCGAGCCGCTCTACTCCGACGCGCTGGGCGGTCCGGCCTCTGGCGCCGATACCATCTTCAGCATGCTGCGCCACAACGTCGACGCGATGGTCGACGGCCTCGGCACCTAACCCTGCCTCTGGCGCAACCATGTCTAACACCCCAACGACTCCCTATGCGATCGACGTGGCCGACCTGACCGTCGCCTACGGCGATTCGCCGGTCCTGTGGGACATCGATCTTCAAGTGCCTGAGGGCGTGCTGTGCGCGATCGTCGGCCCCAACGGAGCGGGCAAGACGACGTTTATCAAAGCGGTTCTCGGCCTGGTGCCGATGGCTGCGGGCCGCGTGCTCGTGCTCGGGGCGCCGCTCCGGCGCCAGAGGAAGCGCGTGGCGTACGTCCCGCAGCGTGGCAGCGTGGACTGGGACTTCCCCACGACCGCGCTCGACGTGGTCACGATGGGCACCTATGGGCGCCTCGGATGGATCAAGCGGCCAGGCGCGACGGAAAAGGAAGCGGCGCGCAAAGCGCTCGAAGAAGTCGGCATGGGCGACTACGCCGACCGGCAGATCGCGCAGCTTTCGGGCGGCCAGCAGCAGCGCGTCTTCCTCGCGCGCGCCTTGGTGCAGGACGCTGACCTCTACCTCATGGACGAGCCCTTCCAGGGCGTCGACGCGACGACGGAGAAAGCCATCGTGACGCTGCTCCAGAACCTTCGCGGGGCAGGAAAAACCGTCCTCGTCGTCCACCACGATCTGCAGACCGTCCCGGAGTACTTCGACTGGACGTTCCTGCTCAACGTGCGCCGCATCGCTGCCGGGCCCGTCGCCGAGGTGTTCACCGACGCCACGCTCCGCGCCGCCTACGGTGGCCGCGTGCCCTACCAGGCTGGTCCTGGAACGGGGGAAGCGGGAAGGGGCAAGGGGGAAATGCTCGCGCCTCTGGCGCCAGAGGCTGCTTCCATCACGCCAGAGGCCTCTGGCGACGCGCGATGACTCTCGACATCTCACCTCTTCCTACAACGTCATTCCCGCGAAGGCGGGAATCCATGCAATGCTTTGGTCAGACGCCAGAGGGCACGCTGTTGGCTGGGAAGGCTTGTCTCTTGCTCTCGAACAGCAACCACCTCAGGCGCACGCTTCACTTCCCTATGGATTCCCGCCCGCGCGGGACCCCGCCAGGGAAGGCGCAAGCCCATGACGGATGGGAGAAGGAGAGTAAGCGGGATGGGACTCCTTCCGCCAGAGGCTCCCTCTGCCCTTCCCCGTCCCTCATCCCCCTTCCCCTCACCGAAGGTGATCGAGTTCGACTACACCCTCCAGGTCGTCGCGTTGGGATCGGCCATTCTGGGCGTGACCTCTGGCGCGCTGGGCACGTTCGCGGTCCTGCGCGGGCAGTCGCTCTTGGGCGATGCGATCTCGCACGCGGCCCTGCCGGGCGTCGTGCTCGCGTTTATCGTGATGGGGACGAAGGCGCCTCTGGCGTTAGCGCTGGGCGCAGGGATCGCGGGCTGGCTGGGCGCGCTGGCGGTGGGCAGCGTGGTGCGCCGCTCACGGATTCCGCTGGACGCCGCGCTGGGCATCGTGCTGGCCGTGTTCTTCGGGATCGGGCTGGTGCTGCTCACGTTCGCGCAGCGGATTCCAGGGCTCAACTCGGCGGGGCTCAACGCCTACCTCTTCGGGCAAGCCGCCGCGCTCGTCGCCGCCGACGTGTGGCTGATGTCGATCCTTGGCGCGCTCGCGCTGGGCACGATGGCCGTCTTCTGGAAGGAATTAAAAGTGCTTCTCTTCGACCCCGACTTCGCGGCCAGCGTCGGCTTCCCCGTCCGGCGCCTGGACGTGCTGCTGACGACGCTACTCGTGATCGCGATTGTCGTCGGCTTGCAGACCGTGGGCGTGGTGCTGATGAGCGCGATGCTGATCGCGCCCGCGGCCGCAGCCCGGCAATGGACGAACACGCTGGGCGGCGTGGTCGCGCTCGCGGCTTTGTTCGGCGCGGCCTCTGGCGTGTCCGGCGCGATGCTCTCCGCCACGATCCCCAAGCTGCCGACCGGCCCGACGATCGTGCTCTGCGCCAGCGGCATCGTGCTGGTGAGCCTGCTGTTCGCGCCCGGCCGCGGGCTCGTGGCGAAGTGGATCCAGACGCTGCGCTCCCGCCGCACGCTCGAAGCCTCTGGCGTGCTCGAAGACCTCTACACGCTCGCGCTGCGCCACGGCGACCTGGCGAAAGACCACCCGGCCGCGACGCTCATGACCATGACCGCCCGCCCCGAGCGCGTCGAGCCGACGCTGGCGGCGCTCGAACTGCGCGGCTGGGTACGCCCGTCGGGCGAGGACGGCTGGGCGCTGACCGACGCCGGGCAGGCCTACGTCCGCAAGCTGGCCCGCAACGAACAGACCGACCCGTCCGACTGACCTATCGCCAGAGGCCTCTGGCGCGAACAACCCATGTCCCCCGGACTCGAAATCCAACTCATCTGTGCCGTCACAGCCGCTGCGTGCGCGCTCGTGGGCGCGTTCCTCGTGCTGCGGCGCGCGGCGCTGCTCTCGGACGCGATCTCGCACGCCGTTCTGCCCGGCATCGCCATCGCGTTCTTCGCGACGGGCGACCTGTCGTCGCCTTTGCTGCTCGTCGCCGCGGCCATCATGGGGGTCATCACGGTCGCGCTGATCGAGGCGCTGACGCGTACGCGGCTCGTCAAAGCCGACGCGGCCATCGGGCTCGTCTTCCCGGCGCTGTTCTCCATCGGCGTGATCCTGATCTCGCTGCTCGCGAGCGACGTACACCTGGACGCCGACGCGGTCCTGTTGGGCGACCCGGCGTTCGCATGGATCGAGCGGTTTACCGTCGGCGGGCGCGATATGGGGCCTCTGGCGCTGTGGTCGATGAGCGGCATCCTGGCGGTCTGCCTCGTGTTCGTGACCGTGTTCTACAAAGAGCTCAAGCTGACCACGTTCGACGCCGCGTTGGCGGCGGCGCTCGGCTTCGCGCCCGTCGCGCTGCACTACGCGCTGATGGCGTTGGTGAGCGTCGTGGCTGTGGGCGCGTTCGATGTGGTGGGTAGCATCCTCGTCGTGGCGCTCATGATCGCGCCGCCAGCGGCTGCGTGGCTGCTCACGGACCGCATGAGCGTGCTGCTCGTGCTCTCGGTCGTCTTCGGCATCCTCAGCGCGATCGGCGGCTACTGGGTAGCGAGAGGCCTGGATGCGAGCATCGCAGGCGCGATGGCCGCTACCTCTGGCGTCATCTTCGTGCTCGCGTTCGCGTTCGCGCCCGAGCGCGGGCTGGTGGCGCAGGCGCTTCGCCGCCGTCGGCAGAAGGCGACGTTTGCGGAGCGGATGCTGCTCGTGCACCTGCTCAACCACGAGCGCACGCCAGAGGCTGAGCGCGAGTGCCGCGTGAGCCATCTGGAGGACCACTTGCGGTGGGACCACGCGCGCGCGTTGCTCGCCGTCCGCACGGCGGAGCGCGAGGACACGATTACCCGCGCGGGCGACCGCCTCTCGCTTACCGCCAGCGGCCGCGCGCGGGCGCAGCGCGCGATGGTGGAATAGCGGGAAGAGGGATAGGGGATGCGGGATGGGCAGAGGGATACGGGAATCTACCTCTGGCGCCAGAGGCTCGGCCCGCCACCATTGCTCCTCTGCTCTCCCGCAGAGGCACCATGCGTGGTGTTCAGGCGTGGTGACCTGACCCGCCAGAGGCTCGAACGGAGCGCACCCGTAGCGCACTCGGCATGACGCTCGCTTTAGCGCCGCACCTCCTCGCCTCTGGCGTATTCCACCGCGCCGATGAGCGCGCGGACGCGCTGCTCGCAGATCGGCGCCCGCCAGTTCGCCCCCTCTTTGAGACCGGCGCCGACGAGAAACCCGTCCGCCAGGTCCACGAAGTCGATGAGGTTCGTCGAGTCCAGTCCGCCACCTGCGAGAACGGGTAAGTCCGTCGAGGCGATGATGGCCTCCAGGCAGTCCTCAGCGGGTGGCTCGCCGCGGCCCGGCCCCAAGACCGCGAAGCCATCGGCGCGGTTGAGGATGGCGTTTTCGACCAGATGGTTGCAGTCGTCCACGCACGTGGGCCGGAGGTCTGCCAGAATGGGAAGCGCGTCGGCGTCTAGCACGTGGCGGTAGCGCAGCAGCGCGCCAGCGGCGCTGGGGTCTTCGGCCCAGCCATCCACGCGCACAAAGTCGCACGAGGCCGCGACGGCCACGGCGAGCGCCGTTCGGTTGGCGCCGCCCATCGCGCGAACACCGACCGGCATCTTATGGCCCGCGTAGCCCTTGACGGCCGTCGCCGCGCGCGTCAAGAACGCGGCCACTTCCGGGCCCGCCTCGCTCTCGCTCACGACGGGCATGTCGTGCATGTTTTCCACCAGCAGTCCGTCCACGCCGTGCTCGATCAGCAGCCGCGCCTCCGCCACCGTCCGGTCGATGGCCGACTGCACGTCGCGCGCGCCCGGCACGCCCGGCGACGGCCCCACATGCAGCACGCCGATGATCGGTTTGGGGCGCGCGAAGAGATGCGTGAGAGACATAGAACAGGACGCCAGAGGCGGTCGGGGAGTAAGGGTTTCACCTAGGCCGGCGCCTGCCAGTTCCGTGAAAACCTCCGGCCTGTGGCCGTTAGCGCCGGTGGCGCGGCCTCTGGCGCCAGAGGCCTGTTACTCGCCCAGAATGCGGCGGTAGCGCGCGTCGTCGGCCAGGACTTCGAGGGCGCGGTCCAACACCGGGTCGCCGTCCAAGAGCGTCTCCGCGAGGTTGGCCTGATCGAGATAGCGCGAGAGGATCTCCTGGCGCAGGCGGGCACGGAGGCGCGGCGCGTGGCGCTCGAAGTCGCGGCCCTTCTCGCGCGCGACGGCGCGCTTGAGCGCGGTGATCTCGCCAGAGGCCTCGTACCCCGCCTTCTCGATGGCCTCGGCCATCACGTCGGCCTCGCGCTCAGCTTCGGTGCGGTATTCCAAACCGTCGCCCTCGGCGAAGCGGCGGAAGTCAGCCAGCAGGCGGTCGTCGATGGCGAAGCCGCGCGGGAGCGTGGCGTTGCCGGCGCGGTAGCGGTTGGCGAAGCGCAGGAACGCGGCGCTGCGCACGAGCGCTTGTTCCAGGTCGCTCTCGGCGCCCAGCCCGACAGCTTCGTCCGGGTCCACGCCGCCGCCCGAGCGCACCGTGCGGCCTCTGGCGGTGGTAAACGTCTGCCGCGCGGCGTCGTCCACGCCAGAGGCCGTCTCGCCTTGCTGGTAGTCCACGGACTGAATGCTGCGGCCGGAGGGCGTGTAGTACCGCGAAACGGTGACCTTGAGCGCCGTGCCGTACGGCATCGGCCGCACGACTTGGACGAGGCCTTTTCCAAAGCTGCTCTCGCCCACGATCACGGCGCGGTCGTGGTCCTGCAGCGCGCCCGCCACGATCTCGCTCGCGCTCGCGCTGCGCCCGTCGATGAGAACCGCCAGAGGCAGGTCGGGCGCCAGAGGCGTGTCTTGCGTGGCGTACCCGCGCACAGTCCCCGAGGACCGCCCTCGCGTGCTCACGACGGGCGTGTCGCGCGGCATAAACAGGCCCACGATGTCGACCGACTGTTCCAACAGACCACCGGGGTTGCCGCGCAGATCGAGCACGAGCGCGCTCAACTCGCCTCTGGCGCGGAGGCTATCGATGCCGCCACGGACCTGCGCGGCGGACTCGTAGAGAAACTGCTCCAGGCGGATGTAGCCCACGCCGTCGGCGACGAACGTGGCGGCGCTCACGTCGCTTTTCTCGGCCTCCGTGCGGACGAGTACGAAGCGGATGGCGCCGCCTTCGCCCTCGCGCTCGGCCTCCAGTTCGAGCGTCGAGCCCGGCTCGCCGCGCAAGAGGCCTCTGGCGGAGGCGTCGTCCAGCGTGGCCGCGTCGCGGCCCGCGAGCGAGAGGATGCGGTCGCCGACGCGCACGCCCTGCCGCTCGGCGGGGCCGTTTTCTTCCAAGCCTGTGACGACGAGCGCGCCGCCGCGCTGCGCGACCGCGAGTCCCGCGCCGCCCACATCGCCTGACTGCTGCAGGCGGCCTGCGCTCGTAATCGCCTCGTCATAAAACACGGTGTACGGGTCCAGCGATTGGATCATCGCGCTGATCCCGGTCCGCATCAGCTGCTCGGCGTCGACCGGGTCCACGTACTCGCCCGCGAGGGTCTGGTATAGCTCGGCGAAGAGGCTGAAGTTCTTGCGGACGGCAAAGAGGTCGGCCTCCTGAGCATCCGCACCCTGAGGCCAGAGCATGAGAACGGCGAGGAGGAGCGGTAGGCGGCGCACAGAGTGTCGGGGCGGGGAGGTGCAAGATCGAACGCGGCGCAGGGCGCGTTTCGTTCGGTGGCCCCAACATCCATCACCCGCCGTCCCATCGTAGTCCCACCGTAGGGGCGTATCGCATACGCCCCTACCGAGCACCGTGGTTGGCCCTCCTCGCCAGAGGCCGACGCCTGCCCCGATCCCGGGCGCTACCGCACGACCGTGAACCGCTGCACCGCGCGCTCCGCACCGCTCGCGAGCACGACCGCATAGACACCCGGCGCCAAGCCTCTGGCGTCCAGTGCTGTCTCGTGCGCGCCCGATGCCTGCGGGCCTCTGGCGAGAACCGCGACCTCGCGGCCGAGCGCGTCTACGACCGTGAGCCGCACCGTTCCGGCGTCCGCAAGCGTGTACGCGACGCGAACTGACGTGCGGGCGGGGTTGGGCGCAGGGGCATCGAGCGCGAAGCCCGCCAGAGGCGCGAGGTGCGTATCCGTCGCCAGAGGCGCGAGGACGACGGCGAACCGCGCCGCCTCTGGCGAGGCGATCCGAAGTGGTGCCGCGGATGGCGCGCCCGAGGTTTTCGCGGCGCCCGCAATGCCGCTGGCGCCAGAGGCCGCCAGGATCAGAGAGCCCGAGGCCGTGAGATCATGCGAGGCGCCAGTCTCACGGTCGAGCAGCGTCGCGCTCCACCCGTCGAGCGCCAGAGGCTCCCAGGCGAGCACGGCCGCCTCTGGCGACGCGGCGAAAACGGGGACCTCGGCCTCGCCGGGGACCGCCGCGACGGCCAGCGCCATCTCCGAGCCGGGCACACCTGCGACGAGGCGTACGCTGCTCGTGCCGAGTGCGGGCGCGTCGTGCGCGTCCAGGCCGAGCGAGGCCCCGTCTTGCACGGCGATGGCGAGCGTGGCCGAGCGGTCACCGGCCTCTGGCGAGAGCGTCAGGCGGACGTGCGGGCGGAGCGCTGGGTCGTCGCCAGAGGCCGTCTTGCCGTGCAATCGGGATGTTTCCGTCCGCGCGCCCGTCCGCGCAGAGGCGGGTGCGACGAGCTGCGCGCTCTCGCCTCTGGCGTAGACGAAGAAGCCCTGGCCGGGTGGGATTACGCCGCTGATGAGCGAGCCGCCCACGCCGGGCGTCCACGTGCGGTAGTCGCCCAGGCCGGTCTCGGGGTCCACGTTGAAGCCGGGGTCGTAGACGTAGACCGTCTCGAACACCTGCTGCTTGGTCCAGCCCGGCGCGTCCCAGCGCAAGCCCTCGTCGTACGGGTTGCCGAGCAGGTTGCCGCCGGGCGTCGGCGCGTCGGGCGTGAACTGAATGCCGAAGTCGTGATCGGTCGCCAGAGGCGTGCCCGTGGCCGTCACGGTCTTGGGAAAGGTGCCTTGCGTGCCGTTGGTGAACGGGTCGTCGTCCTCGAAGAGGTAGGCCCAGAAGCCGCGCCCGCTGGGCACGGTCGCGCCCGGCAGCGGGTACGTGCTGTCGCTCTCGTCGTACAGGAACACGTTGGCGAAGCCGCCCGAGCCGTCCTCGTCGATGTCCGCGCCGGGGTAGCCCGCGGTGTAGACCGCTTCGAGGAAGCCCGGCGTGACCGTGCCGTCCGCGTCGCTGCCGCCCAGCGCGAGGCCGGGAAACGGCACGGCGAGCATCCGCCAGCCCGCGGCGCCGCTAAACGTCAGCGCCAGAGGCCCGCTCGCCTCTTCCCGTCCCGCCTCTGGCGGAGGTAGAGCGATTGGGGATCCAGCCCCGTCTGGTTTGTGCCCTCGATGTATGGGCCGGTGTTGCTGAAAAACGGGCCGTCATCGCTCACCTGCCCCTGCACGCCGATGGCGTAGTTCTGCGCCGTCGGCGGCTTCTCGATGACCGCGAGGCCGCCGTTCATGTCCACGTTCCACGCCACACAGTTGGCGCACGACCAGCCGTGGCCGGTCCCGTAGTTGCCTCGGTTGCCGAGGTGCAGGCGGCTGAAGAAGTAGAAGTTGGTCGTCGGCGCGCCGAACTCCTGATGGTTGTCGTAGAGCAGTCCCAGGCCCCAGCGCCGGTGCCCCTCGCTCGCCGCCAGAGCGTCCGTGGACGTGTTCTGCAGGAACACGATGCCCGAGTCAAAGGCCTCGCCGTTGGCGACATAGGCGTGGCGGGCGTTTGTGGCCACGTTGCCGCGGAAGAGCACGAGTTGCGACTGCAGCACCTCGAAGTTGTACCGGCGGCTGCCGGTGTTCTGCGAGTGCGGCTGCAGCGCTTCGCAGCCAGTCACCGTCACGTAGCGCGAGTCCAGCACGCTAAAGCCCGCGTGCCAGAAGTGGAGCGCGGCCACGCCAGAGGCCCACGCGTTTTCCACCCCGTCGAAGACGACCGCGTCGCGCGCGTGCGTCTCCGAGGTCTCGGATTCGGTCGCGATCTCGATGCGAAGGTCCTCCACGCCGACCTGCTCGATCACGCCGGTCACGTCGCGGTGGTACACGCGCGACTGCGAGAGCGAGCGGTCCAGACGTGCAAACGTGGGCGCGTCCATCGTTAGCTCGGTTCCGCTGATCTCCGTGATGGTCCGCGCGAAGCCGATGTTGATCTCCCCTACCTGCCAGTCCGGGTCGGAACCGGTGCCGCCACCGCCCACCGCCGCGTTCCACTCGGCCGTCGCGGGATGCCAGATCACCACCTCGTCGCCCACGGCGAAGGCCTCTGGCGCGTCCACGTTGAGCGTCCGCGACGCCAGAGGCACGACGGCGTCGGTTATGTCGGCGCCCGGCTGCGAGGTGTCCTCGCGCAGCAGGAATGGCCGCGACGATCCGCTCAGCTTGACCACCGGCGCCGTGCTCGTGCCGCGCCGCGCGAGCAGCGTTCCGCCGAAGACGAGCGGCTGCCGTCCCGCTCCTCGCAGGACGACGCCAGAGGCCCGGATGAGCAGCGTGCCGTCGATCTCGAACGTGCCCGCCTCCAGCGCGACGGCGCCGCGGAAGCCTCTGGCGTCGGGCGCGAGCGCGGCGACGGCGTCCAGCGCGGCCTGGATGCGCGCCGTGTCGTCCTCGTCGTCGGCATCGGGCGCGACGGTGAGGGCTGTCGGCACAGCTGGAAGCGCGGCGCCCTGGCGGTAGCCCGCGTCGGCGAAGTCGGGGACGCGGTTGCCCTCGGCGTCCGTCACGTAGGCGAGGCGGCCGTCCGCACCTTCGGAGACGATGGCAGATTCCCACTGCGCGCGCGCAGGACTGGACAGCAGGACGAGCGCAGCGAGAGCAGCGCAGAGGCGGGAGACGTTCACAGAGCCGAGCGGTGGGGACCACCGGTATCGGCACATCACTCCCACACATCAAGCCGCCTCTGGCGGCCTGAATGCAGATAAGCGGTGTCAAGACCTCCTGGCGTCTCGCCAGAGGCTATCCCGCGGCCTTGCGCGCGGCTTCCTCCGCGAGTTCGATCTTCTCGCGGCGGAGCCTCTGGCGCTCGACAAATCCCGCGAGCAAAATGGCGAGTTCGTAGAGCGCCAGTAGTGGGATCGCGAGCAGAATCTGGCTCAGCGGGTCGGGCGGCGTAAAGAGCGCGCCCAGCACCAGGATGATGATGAATGCATACTTGCGGCCCGTCTTGAGCACTGCGGCGGTCACAATGCCCGCCTTGGCCAAAAACGTCACCACGACCGGAAGCTCGAACAGCAGGCCCGCGCCGAACGCCCACGTGAGCACCATCGAGAAGTAGCGCGAGATGTCGAACTCGTTGGTGATCGACTCCGAGACCTCGAACTGCGCGAAAAACTGCAGCGCGATGGGCGTGATGATGAGGTAGCCGAAGCTCACGCCTGCCACGAAAAAGAACGTCGCGAAGACCGCCGAGAAGCGCATGCCGTTGCGCTCCGAGGGATAGAGCGCGGGCTCGACAAACTTCCAGACCTGATAGAGAATGATGGGGCTTCCCAGCACCAACCCGACCGCCAGAACCGTCCCAAAGAAGGCGAAAAACTGCCCCGTGATGGTCCGGTTCTGCAGCACGATGTCGACCGCGCTCAGCCGCAGCGCGTCGTACATGTAGAAGTCTGCGCGCGTGGGCGCGAGCAGGATCTCGTCGAGAATCCAGTCGGTGAAAAACAAGCACCCGATCACACAGACCAGCACCCCGCCGATGCCTTTGAAGATGCGCCAGCGCAGCTCTTCGAGGTGATCCAAAAACGGCATCTCGGCCGTCGTGGGCGAGGGGTCGCGGCGCGCTGTGCCGGTCGGCAGGCCGATCACGGGCGCGAGCACCGTGTTTGCGCCGTCATTGCCGGCCTCTGGCGTGGCGATGCGCCCGCCAGAGGCTGATGCGCCAGAGGCCGCGTCGTCTGCCATCTCGCTACGCGTTGTCGCCCGAGGTGTCGCCGCTGGTGCCTGTCGCGCGGGCGCCCTCGCGGAGGTTGAGCTCCAGGAGAGACTCGACCCACAGGCCATCGTTTTCCAGGCGCGCGCGCCCGCCACTCCACGTGAAGTTGAACAGCGTCACCGCGCCCGCCACGCGGAAGCCGTCGTTGCGCAGCAGCGAGACCGCGCGGGCGGCGCTGCGGCCGCTGTTGAGAATGTCGTCCATCAGCGCGATGGGCTGGCTACGGTCCAGCGGGCCCTCTACCAGGCGGCGGCGGCCGTACGCTTTGCGCCTCTCGCGGATGAAGCCGCCCTTAAACGGACGCTCCGGCGTGCCGTGCGTGAGCACGGAACAGACGAGCGGAAACGCGCCGTAGCCGAAGCCTGCCACCTGCGTGATGCCTCTGGCGCGAAGCCGTTCGGCGAGCACGCCGCCAGCTTCCTCGAACACCTCGCCATCAAGCATAGGCGTGCGCGTGTCGAGCAGCCAGCCGATGGGCTGACCGCGCGGGTCCGTGATGGTCTCGTCCTCGCGGCGGACCAGCGCGCTCTTGTAGAGCGTGTGCCCGAGGCGAGCGAGGGCGGATTCGGGGACCGGGTCGGAGGGCATGATCGGGGAAGGACGGGCAACCAGGGGAGCGGCGAGATCCACCAAACCGCCAGAGGCCAGCTTGGGAGCCGAAGAACGGCGCCGCGCGCACGAAAGTACGCCACGGCTCCGCCAGGGATTCAGGCAACCGACGTGCCCCTGGCGGCGCGGCGCGTGGTGCCGCGCGAGAGGGGAATCCTAGCGCGACGCCAGAGGCCTCTGGCGCACGGCGCGTCCCGGCCCTTCGCGGCACCGGAGGTCATAGGACGTGGTGTTTAGTCTCGCGCGTTCTGCTTCTGGCGCTCTACGCCGCCTCTGGCGCCAGAGGCTCGCCCACGAGATACAGTTTGCCCCGCGAAAGATCGGCTCCTGAGCCCCACTCGATGCCACCACCGCCGTTAACAGTCGTGACACGCCGAAACTCGTGCTCGTCCCGCAACTTTTGGAACACGCCCATATCCAAGAACGGTCGGCAGTCCACGCGCTTGACCTCGCCAGAGGCGAACGTGACGCGGAGCACGTGACCTGGGAGCGTCTCCACGTGCGTCACGCGAGGAGCAAGAGCGGTGGGAGTTTTCGTCATGCCAACGGTTTGATCTTCTGTGGGGGCTGTCCTTCGACGGCAGCCGCCCACGCCTGTTTCAGCTCGGCTTCTCTCAGCACGGCCCACGCCTTGACCAGCTTCTCCTTTTTCGAGGGCAGAGACCCGGCGAGCACTTCAGCTTCTGGAATACTGATCACGACCTCGTCCCCTGCATACTCCGCATGAAAGTGCGGAGCATGATGAACCCCCTGGTCGAGGTAATAGATGTAAATGGCGATGCCGAAGAACTCAGAGATACGTGGCATCTGGCCTACGCCGCCTCTGGCGCCAGAGGCGCGAGGCCCAACTCGGCGATGTCGTAGAGCGGGTGCTCGGCGGCCATCGCGTGGACCTCGCCACGCACGGCCTCGGCCTCGCTGCCGCCAGAGGCGATCACGCGGTCGATAAGCTCCGCTACGCGGCGGAAGTCCTCGGCGGTGAAGCCGCGGGTGGTCATGGCGGGGGCGCCGAGGCGGATGCCGCTGGTCACGAACGGGCTCTCGGGGTCGCCGGGGACCATGTTTTTGTTGACCGTGATGTCGGCCTCGCCCAGCCACGCTTCGGCGTCTTTGCCGGTGACGCCCTTGGCGCGGAGGTCGATGAGGCAGAGATGGTTGTCCGTCCCGCCGCTGACCACGCCGTAGCCGAGCTCCAGCATGGTCTCGGCCATAGCCTGCGCGCCCGCGACGGTCTGGCGCTGATACGTCTCGAACTCAGGCTTGAGCGCCTCACCATAGGCCACGGCTTTAGCCGCGATGCAGTGCATCAGCGGACCGCCGATCGTGCCGGGGAAGACAGCACTGTCCAGGTCTTGCCCGGTGCTCTTGGGGGTGCCGTTGCGGAACGTGGCGCCAGAGGGAGAGGGGGCATCTCTGCCGACGAGCAGCATACCTCCGCGCGGGCCGCGGAGCGTCTTGTGCGTGGTCGTGCTGACGACGTGCGCGTGCGGCAATGGATCGTTGAGCACGCCCGCGGCGATGAGGCCTGCGGTGTGCGCCATGTCGACCCACAGGATCGCGCCCACTTCGTCTGCGATCTCGCGCATGGCGGCGTAGTCGAAGTCGCGCGAGTACGCGCTCGCGCCGACGCTGAGCATCCGCGGCTGCACCTCTTTCGCTTTCGCGCGGACGTGGTCCATGTCGATGCGTCCCGCCAGAGGCCCGTCGGTTTCCACGCCGTAGAAGTGCGCGTCGTAGAGCTTGCCGGAGAAGTTGACCGGGCTGCCGTGCGTGAGGTGTCCGCCGTGGGCGAGGTCGAGGCCTAGGAGCCGGTCGCCGGGGTCCATGAACGCGAGGTAGATGGCCTGGTTGGCCGTCGCGCCGGAGTGCGGCTGCACGTTGACCCAGTCGGCGCCGAAGAGCTGTTTGGCGCGCTCGCGCGCGAGGTCTTCCACCACATCCACTTCCTCGCAGCCGCCGTAGTAGCGTTTGCCGGGCAGGCCCTCGGCGTACTTGTTGGTCAGCGGGCTGCCAATGGCCTGCAGCACGGCGGGGCTGACGAAGTTTTCGGAGGCGATGAGTTCGAAGCCGTCGTTCTGGCGTTCCACCTCGCGGTGGATGGACTGAAAGACCTCGGGATCCTGGCTCTGAAGCGCGTGCATGGCGGGGCGTGCGGTGTGGATGCCCCGAAGGTATGCCTGATGGCCTCTGGCGTGCTCCGGCACCGTGCGGCACGGCCTCGGGCGCCAGAGGCTACACCTGGCCTGTCTTGACCCTGTACCGGCCCGGCTAGCGCCAGAGGCTAGCGCGCGAGCTGGTCGCGGAGGAGCGACTGCAGATCCTCCGGCTGCTTGAGCGGAAAGAACTGGCCGGCGGCACCCAGGAATACCCACTCGCCCTCGGGGCGGCGGCCGTTGAGGTCGAGCGTGTAGGTGCTCGCGACGCCGTAGCTCTCGCGCTCGAAGCGGCTACTCGCCTCGCGGCCCGCGGCGCGGCCCGCAGCATCACCGACCTCGCGGCCCAGGCGTCCAGTCAGAAAGCCCATCGCGCCGCCAGCGGCCCTGCCCGCCTCTTCCCCCGCGTCGCCGGCGACGGTTCGGATCTCGTCGGTGAGGAAGACTGCGAACTGGTCCTCGTTGGGGTTGAACCACCAGAGGACGAGGAGGAGCGTGCCGATCAGCACGGGAAGGATGAAGCGCATGGGGGGTTTAGGCGAGTGAGCCCGGGTCTTAAGAATCGGCCTCTGGCGCCAGAGGCTTAAATGCTCGGGAGATGCGGCGCGCTGTAGAGGCGGCGCGCTCAGCTGTCGATGCCCTGCGTCATGGCGTAGACGAGCAGGTTGACCCCCATCTGCAGCGCGCGCTCGCGCACTTCTGGCGGGTCCGGGTGGACGCCCTCGGGCTCCCAGCCATCGGCGAGGTCGCTCTGGTAGGCGTAGAACACCACCAACCGGCCCTCGTGAAACAGCCCGAGGCCCTGCGCAGCTTCGCCGTCATGCTCGTGGATCTTGGGCAGGCCGTCCGGGAAGCGGAAGTGCGCGGAGTAGACCGGGTGCGACGCCGCCAGAGGCACGAGCTCTTGCTCGGGGAAGACCTTGGCGAGCTCGCGGCGCAGCGCCTCGTCCATGCCGTAGTCGTCGTTGACGTAGAGGAAGCCGCCGCTCGTCAGGTAGCGGCGCAGGCGCGTGGCCTCCTCGTCGGTAATGGCGACGTTGCCGTGGCCGTTGAGGAACAGGAACGGGTGCAGAAAGAGCCGGTCGCTGGTCAGTTCGACGCTTGCAGCCTCTGGCGCAATGTCGAGCAGCGCGTGGCGCCGCGCGTACTCGATGAGTGTCGGCAGCGGGTCGCCGGAGTACCAATCACCGCCGCCGCCGTACTGGACGCGCGCGATGGAGATGGCGCCGTCGGACTGGGCACGAGCCTCTGGCGAAAGCGTGGCGCCAGAGGCGAGGAGGAGGGCAAGGAGGATGGAGCGCATGGCGGTAGAATACGGGACCCGTCTCCTTCCAACGATGCGCCCTCTCGTTCTGGTCTGCCTCGACGCCCTCGTCGCCTCGCCTCTGGCGGGATGTGATGTAGGGTCGCTAGAGGCGCCACCGGTATCCGTTGCTCGCACCCGGGCCGGGTGATACGTTGCCGCGCCGCACCGCCGCCTCTGGCGGGCGCGGATCACCCGCCAGAGGCTTCATGCTCCAGCAGTTCGACGAGCGCAACCGCGATCTCATCGTCAACATCAACGGCGACCTCGTCCACCGCGACGAGGCCGGTATCTCCCCGTTCGACTCCCTGGTGCAGGGCGGCGACGGCGTGTGGGAAGGCCTGCGGCTGTACAACGGCAAGATCTTTCGTCTGGACGAGCACCTGCGGCGCCTGGACGACTCGGCGCGCATCCTCGCCATCGAAGGCGTCCCGGGCCGCGACGAGATCGTGGAGGAAATCCGCCGCACGCTGGACGCCAACGGCATGACCGACGGCGTCCACATTCGGCTCACGCTCTCGCGCGGGACGAAGATCACGAGCGGCATGGACCCGCGCCTCAATCAGGCCGGGCCGACGCTGATTGTGCTCGCGGAGTACAAGGCGCCCGTCTACGGCAAGACCGGTCTCAAGCTCGCGACCTCGTCCGTGCGCCGCTTCCCACCGGACTGCCTGGACCCCAAGATCCACTCCAACAACCTCATCCAGAGCATCCTCGCCAAGATCGAGGCCAACGCTGGGGGTGCCGACTCGGCGCTGCTCTTGGACCGCGAGGGGTTCATCGCGGAGTGCAACGGCACGCACGTCTTCCTCGTCCGCGACGGCGCCGTCCTCACCAGCACGACCGACGCCTGCCCCGAGGGCATCACGCGCCAGACCGTCATCGACCTGTGCGAGGCGAATAACATCCCGTATAACATCGGCCGCTACTCTCTCGCCGAAGCGTACCGCGCCGACGAGATGTTCTGCACCGGCACGATGGGCGAGCTCGCCGCCGTCACGACGCTCGACGGCCGCACGATTGGCAGCGGCAGCGTCGGCCCGATGACGAAGCGCCTGACCGAGCTGTTCATGGCCGAAGTGCAGGCCTCTGGCGTCCACGTGGTGGAGGGATAATGAGGGATCCGGGATAGAGGCATGAGCAGATCGCCCGTGCGTCTGTTCCGAATCGCCCCTGGCGCCAGAGGCCTGTGGCGACGCGCACATCCTTTTTATCCCGCATCCCTGCGCGCGCCGCGCGGCATCCCTCTTCCCCACCCGCGCCAGAGGCTCGGCTAGCTTCCGGCGCGATGCCTGCCTCCTCCCCACCTCGCTTTCTCGCCTCGCGCCTATGGTTCGCGTGGACGATGCTCGTCTACCTCCTCGTCACGCCGCCGCTGTGGGTGCCGTGGATGGCCTCGCTGCGCCTGTGGCCGACGGCGCGGACGTTCTGGCGCTGGTTCCGCGTGTGGGACCGCGTGGTGTTCACGCTCTGCGGCTTCCGCCTGCGGAGCACGCGCGAGGGCGCCTCTGGCGAAGCCGTCGGCCCGGCGGTCTACGTCGCCAACCACCAGGCGATGCTGGACATCCCGGCGCTGATCCTCGCGATGGACGCGCCGTTCGTGTTCGTCGCCCGAGGCAGCCTGCGGCGCGTGCCCCTCGTGTCGGGCATCCTTCGGTGGTCGCGGTGCGTGTTCTTGGACCGCACCGCCAGAGGCACCGAGACCGCCCTGGACGAATCGGCCGAGCGCCTCGCCGCGGGCGAGAGCGTGCTGTTCTTCCCCGAGGGCACGCGCAGCTTTGACGGGCGCCTGAAGCGCTTCTACCCGAGCGCCTTCCGCCTCGCGATCCGCGCGGGCGTGCCCATCGTGCCCATCGCGCTGGGCGGCACGCACGCGCTGCTGGACGAGAAGGCGCGGACGGCTCGGCCCGGATTGGTTCAGGTTCGCATCGGCGCGCCCATCCACGCCTTGCCGGACGAGAACGCCGGATCGCTCAGCGCCCGCGCGCACGACGAGGTGGAGCGCCTGCTCGCGCTCGCCGCGCCAGAGGCCGTGCCGCAACTGGCCTCTGGCGCCAGAAGCGCTACGGCGAGAGCAGACGTTCGGTAGGGACGCCTCGCCGAGGCGTCCGCTAGCCGAGCAACGCGGCGCGCTCGGCGAGCGCGACCTACCCCTGTCAGCGCCTCTGGCGCCAGAGGCTACGCCTCGCGGCGGCGCTTCATGCGCTTGCCCAAACTGGGCGGAAACAGAAACAGGCCGTACGGCTCCTGCCCCTCTTGCGTCAGCGACTGGTGGTGGCGTCCGTGCGCGCGCTTGACCGTCTGCGCGACGGGGTTCTTCGTCTTGAACGGCACAAACCGGCGATGCGTGTACAGGTCGTGCAGGATGAAATAGAGCAGGCCGTAGACCGCGATGCCGGTGCCCCACGCGAACGCCGCGCTCGCCAGAGGCGCCTCGCGGCCCACCCACATCAGCCCGAGCGAGAGCGCCGCGAAACCGAGCGAGAACAAGTCGTTGGCCTCGAACAAGCCATGACCGTGGCCGTGCTCCGGGTCGTGGTGCGTGCGGTGGATGCGCCAGAGGAGGCCGTGAAAGACCCACCGGTGGAGCACGTACGCCGCGATCTCGGTGACGGCGAACGAGGCGAGGACGAGGAGCAGAAACCGGAGCACGGGACCAGAGAAGCGGGGCGGCGGTAGAATCTCGCGCCCCTCGCATCCGTTCCGCCAGAGGCTACAGTCCGCCTCTGGCGCCCGCACCATGCTCATCGACCTCTCCTCCGACGCTTTGCTCGCCGACTGCGACGTGGAAACGCTCTCCGGCTCCACCAAGGGCGGGCAGCGCGCCAACAAGGTCGAGACGGGCGTGCGGCTCACGCACCGGCCCACGGGCATCGTGGTGATGTCGCGGCGCAGCCGCAGCCAGTTCCGCAACAAGTCCATCGCGGTGCAGCGCCTGCGCGACGAGTTGGAGGAGCGCGCGCGGCCGGTCAAGGTGCGCAAGACGACGCGCCCCACGCGCGGCTCCAAGCGGCGGCGGCTGGAGGCCAAAAAGCAGCGCGCCGAGAAGAAGACGCGCCGCAACTGGCGCCCGGAGTAGCCCCCGGCGCCGTGCCGAGTGCGAGTTGCGGTCGATCCACCCTGTAGCCGCGGCCTGCCAGGGCGTCTCCCAGAATGCCTCGCCTCTGGCGCCAGAGGCTTCCCCGGCTTTCCGCGACGCCGCCTCTGGCGAGGCGCCATCTTGCAGGCGCACCCACCGCGCGCGCCATGCTCCGCTTCGCCCTCGTCCTCGCTCTCGGCCTCTTCACCGCCTCTGGCGCCGAGGCGCAAGACCAGGAAATCCTGTTTCCCGGCCAGATTGGCGGCGAGTTGCTCGCCTCCATCAAGGCCGCCTATCGGCCGTCCTCGGTCTCGGGCACCAATGACGACCTGTACGCCCGCATCGACTCGGTAAGGGTGGACGGCCAGCTCGGCGTGATCGGGGTGTACACCGGGCTCTTCGTGCCGTTCGACGGCGTGCCGAATAACGATCCCAGCCAGGACATCTTCAACAACGAGGCCGGTCTGAACCAGGAGCACACGTTTCCCAGATCCAAGCTGGGCACCTCGGTTGCAGAACGCGACCTGCACAACCTGTTTCCCACGCGCGTGAGCGTCAACGCCGACCGCGGCAACCTGCGCTTTGCCGAGATCCCGGACGCGCAGACAACGCGCTGGTACCGCCAGACCACCGCGACCGCCACGGCGCCGCCAGAGGCAGATCGCGACGAGTACAGCGAGATCCGCTCCGGTAGCTCTTTTGAGCCGCGTGAGGTCCACGAGGGCAATGTTGCCCGCGCGATGTTCTACATGGCCGCCGTCTGGGACGAGCAGGCCGACCCCGCGTGGTTCGCGCCCCAGCAGGCCGACCTGTACGACTGGCACCGCGCCGACCCCGTCGACCAAGCCGAGGTGGACCGCTCGGCCCGCGTCGCGGCCTTCCAGCGCACGGCCTCTGGCGAGACGGCCGTCAACCCGTTCGTCGTCGACTCGACGCTGATCCGCCGGGCGTTTTTCATGGCCGTTGCGAGTGAGCCCGCGCCAGAGGCCTCTGGCGTGACGCTCGCGCTCGCGGGCGCCAACCCGTTCGGTGCCGGCACGCAGGTGCAGGTCCGCGCCAGAGGCGACGTGCGCGTGGTCGTGCTCGACGCGCTCGGCCGCGAGGTGCTGCGCCTCCACGACGGGCCTCTGGCGGGTGGCGCGGCAACGCTACAGGTGCCCGGTGCGGGTCTCGCGCCGGGCGTGTACCTCGTGCGCGCCGTCTCTGCCCAGGGCGTCGCTACGCGTCGCCTCGTTCGCGCTCGCTGACCATTCCGGGGAGGCGCCCCGCCAGGCCGTCTCCCGAGAGCGTCTGCGCCTCCAGTCGGCTCGGCGTCTCCGGCGTCTCGCCAGAGGCCCGCGTGTGCTGGGGGAGCGAGATCCATGCCACCGCGTCTGGTGTCGGGGGCGCAGGGGGGCCCTCGGCGGGGAGAAACACGGTGAACGTCGCCCCCTCACCCTCGGTGCTGCGGGCGGTGATAGTGCCGCTCATCGCCTCGATCAGGCGCTGCGTGATGGCGAGACCCAGGCCGGTGCCCTCGTGGCTCCGCGCCGAGCCGGTCGATTCCTGGCGGAACGGCTCGAACAGCCGTGTCTGGAACTCGGCCGACATACCCCGGCCGGTGTCGCTCACGTCGATGCGCACCCGCTCGCCTTCGGACGAGATGTGTACCGAGACCGAACCCTTGGTCGTGAACTTGATCGCGTTCGAGATCAGGTTGGTCAGCGAGCGTCCTAGTGCTCCCGCATCGGCGCAGGCATAGACGGGCGCCTCTGGCGCGTCGACGAGCAGGAGCAGGCCTTGAGCCGATGCTTGCTGATCGAGCAGGCACGTCACCTTCTCCACCTCGGCTGCGACATCGAGCACCTCGGCCTCGATCTCCAGGTGCCCGGCGTCCATCCGCGCGAGGTCCAGCACGGAGTTGAGCGTATCGAGCAAGCGTTCGCCGCCTGTGCGGATCGGCACGACGAGGTCCGCGAGGTCGTCACCAGCTTCCTCTTCGAGAAGCTGCGCGTAGCCAATCACCGCCGTGAGCGGTGTGCGGATCTCGTGGCTCATGTTGGCGAGGATCGACTTCTGCAGCGCTGCGGCGTCCTCGGCTTCGGCACGCGCTTGCATCAGTTCCTCTTCGTGCTGTGCCTGCTCGGTGACGTCCGTCACCACGCCGACCACCCGCATTCGCCGCCCGTCCGAGGCTGTCACCAGCCGCACGATGGAGTGGATGCGGCGCTCGCTGCCGTCTGCGCGCCGTATCGTGTGCCGGCGATCCACCGTGGGCACTGCACCGCGTAGCAGTGCTTGCTCGCTGCGGATGAGTTCGTCGCGGTCTTGCGCGAGCACGTAGTCGAACACCTGCGGGGGTTCTCCTTGCCGCGGCGTGAGCCCCATGATGTGGTACATGCCGTCGGACCACTCTCGGCGCGAGGTCTTCAGGTTGTGGCTCCAGCTGCCCATGAAGGCCAAGTGCTCGGTCTCGTCGAGCATCCGGGCGCGCTCCTCCCGCACCTCTTGCTCGCGGATGCGTGCGTAGGACACCAGCGCCAGAATGACACACATGGCGCAGACGCTCAGGGCAAACACCCAGGGATCACTCTCCGGCGCTGTGCTCGTGAGGCTGACGGCCACGCCGATGCCACTGCACGCCGCCAGAGAACCACGCCAGAGGCCGGATTCTGCGCGAGGCCACGCCCAGCAGCGAGCCCGTGCCGAACAGCGTGAACAGAAAGCCCAGCGACGCCTCTGGCGCGAGGTCGTTGATGTGCACCAGGCTGCCAATCCAGACCATTGCGCACCCGAGGTACGCCACCATGATCGGCAACGGGTGGTTCTGCACCTGTTTCGCTGGTGTACGTCAGCACCAGCATGATGACCGCCAGAAGCGTCGCGGCGACCCGAATCCAGAGAATGTCGGTTACACCGTGGGCCGCGAATACAGCGCCGTAGGCGGGGATCAGCACCACGCAGAGGCACAGCGCGACCCGCAGCGTTCGGAGAACGACCGCGTCGTGGTCCATCTCTCCCGAGAATGGATTCAGCGAAGTGGGGACGGTAAAGCGCAAGGCGAGAATGGTGTACCCCCCGTGGTATCGCCCGTAGTGCTGCGTTCTAAACCTCGGGCCCGCGATCTCTCACGTATGTGTCGAACCGGAAGGCCGGGGTGCCGCCAGAGGCCGCGTGCCTCTGGCGCTCGGCGAGCCGGTACGGGCCGCCGTTTTCTTCCAGCAGATGCCGGTAGGGCGGGAAAAAGGTGTCACCGGAAAACTCGCCGTCCACAAACGTCAGCTCCAACCGGTCGGCTAGGCCGTCCTTCCAGAACCGACCCGTACACGCCCGCGCCGCCGCCGATGAACACGCGCTCCGACGCGGCGAATGCCTCCAGCGCCAGAGGCATCGAGCCGTAGACGTGGATGCCCGGATGGCTGACGCTCGCAGGGTGGCGCGTGAGGACGACGTTTTCGCGGTTGGGCAGCGGCCCGCCATTCTGGTGCAGCAGGCTCTCGAACGTCTTGCGGCCCATGATGAGCGGGTACCCCGTGGTCAGCCGTTTGAAACGTCGGAAGTCGGTCGGGATGCGCCACGGCAATTCCAGTCCGTCTCCGATGAGCCGGTCGGAGTCGGTGCCGGGCGCCTCGGCCACGGCCGCGATGACGACGACCTCCGGTCGGGAGGGATGCGGGATGCGGGATGCAGAGGGATGCGAGAGGCTCTCGCCTCTGGCGCCAGAGGCCTCTGGCGAATCGTGCTCGTTCATACCGCTACCTCAAACTTGATGGCAGGGTCGGGCGCGTAGCCGTGGAGCGTCACGTCCTCGAAGCGCAGGTCGTCCAGGCCGCGCGGCGAGCCGTCCGCCAGAGGCGCGATGGTGAGCGTCGGCGCGGGGCGCGGCGTGCGGGTGAGTTGCTCGTGCAGGCCGTCGACGTGGTTGACGTAGATGTGAGCGTCCACGAGCGCGTGCGCGAAGCGGCCGGGGCGCAGGCCGGTCATGCCCGCGATCGCGTGGATGAGAAAGCTGTAGCAGGCGAGGTTGAACGGCACGCCGAGCGCGAGGTCTGCGCTGCGCTGCGAGAGGTGCCCGTTGAGGAACGCCGGGCCGCCGTCCGCACCGGGCGTCACGTTGAGCACGAAGGCGAAGTGGCACGGCGGCAGACGGCTCACGGCCGCGTTTGCCGGGTGCCACGCACTGACGACGAGGCGCCGCGACATCGGGTTGCGCCGCAGTTCGCGGATCACGTAGCCGATCTGGTCGAACGAGAGCGAGCCGTCGGCCTCTGGCGTCACGTCCGGGTGGTTGGCGTCGGCCCAGCGCTCGTCGCCCAGCGCGGCGCCAGAGGCCGGAACAGGGAAGCGGCGCCAGAAGCGGCCGTAGGCGGTCTGGAGGTCGCCGCGCTCGTCAGCCCAGGCGTCCCAGATCCTGGTGTGCTGGCGCAGCTCGCGGATGTGGTCTGCGCCCGAGAGGTACCAGACGACCTCGCGCAGCATGGAGCTGAAGTAGACCTTTTTGGTGGTCAGCAGCGGGTAGCCTTCGGCCAGATCCACGGAATAGTGCTCGCCAAAGGACGAGAGCGTGTCTGTGCCCGTCCGGTTTTCCTTGCGCACGCCGCGCTCCAGCACGCGGCGCACGAGCGCGAGGTACGCCTCCTCAGCGGAGGTGGTGGTGGTGGATTCGGGCTCTGCGACGGCGGGCATATCTCGGGCTTCGGGCGGTCCCGCAAACTCCCCGGTGCGGGCGCCGGACGCAAGGCCGACTTATCCACGCCGCTGGCGGCACCTACGCAACAGCGCCGCCTCTGGCGCCAGAGGCTCCGCGCAATCCGCGCCACGTTCTGACGCCAGAGGCCCGCGGCGCCGCGATCTTACGACTCTACACCTCCACCCTCGAAACCATGGATCCCGGCCTCCACGTCAAGCAAGCCATCAACCACCTGAGCAAAATCGTGCAGTACGTGCCGTTCGTCGTCGAGGACGGCGAGGACGGGCCCGTGGCAACCGTGGCGCTGACGCCAGAGGACTGGGGCGTTGTGGCAGACGCGCTCTTCCACATGGACACGCCCAAGGAGGTGTTTCCCGACACCATCGCGGATTACCGCATGGACGACGCGACGGGCACGATCCGGCTGGACTTGGCAGACGGCACCGCCGTGACCGTCGAGGCGGGCTGAGCCTCTGGCGCCAGAGGCCGGGGGAGCCGCCACTCGGCCCGGGGAGCCGCCAGAGGCCTCTGGCGAGGTCGGGGCGTGCAGCGGTGCGCGCCCGACCTCCGTACCGAGTAGAACCCTCCCCTCCCGAACCATGCGAGCCCTCCTGCTTCTGCTTTGCCTGATAACGTTTTCGGCGTGCTCGCTGACAACACCCGACGACGGCACACTGGACGCTACCGGACTTCTACAGACGGACGCGACCAGCTACACCGCGGAGACCGTTACCGACGGACGCACGTACGTCAGCGCGCGCATCCCTTACGAGACGTTCAACGCGACAGGCGAGGCGCTGTACCTGATCGGCTGCAACGTTCCCCCTTCTGCCGTTCTGGAGAAGAGCGTTGGCGGCGCCTGGGTGACCGCCTACTCGCCCGGTACAGGCTTCTGCCTGAGCGCGCCGTGGGTGATCGCCTCTGGCGAGACGCGCCGCGACACGCTCGTCGTGCGCGGCTACCTGCCAGGGCAAAACATCACGCCGACGTTCGACACGGAGGTGGAGGGCACGTACCGGCTCCGCCGGACGATCCACACCGGCCGTGCCGACGAGTCCGCATCTCTCGGTGTTGCTGATCTAGAACCGATGCAGAGCGTCTCCAACACGTTCGAACTCCGCTAGCCTCTGGCGCCAGAGGCGCACGGCCCCGCCAGAGGCGCCCGGCCCCGCCAGAGGCCTCTAGCGGTAGAGCAGGCTCTCGGTCAGCACCTCGTACGGGTTGACCGGCGTGCCGCGGCCGGAGCCTTTGCGCAGGATCTGGAAGTGCAGGTGCGGGCCGCGCGCGTTGCCCGTGCTGCCGACCGTGCCGAGCACGTCGCCGCGCTGCACGACGGAGCCGACCTCAATGTCATCTTCGTAGGCGTCGAGGTGCGCGTAGTAGAAGTCGTGCTGGCCGTCGGCGCTCGTGAGGTAGAGCGTGCGGCCGCCCAGCCGGTTCCAGTGCTTGCGCGAGACGCGGCCGTCGGTGATCGCGAGGACGGGTGTACCCGTCGGCGCGGCGATGTCGATGGCGTTGTGCGTGCGCCCGCCCGAGCGCGGCGACGTAAAGGAGTCGCTGAGGCGGCTCACGTCGATGCCTTCGACCGGAATCATCGCGCCCGCACTCAGGCCGGGCGCGACGCCAGAGGCGGTTGGGCGCGCAGCGGGTCGCGCGCGCTCGGGGCGGCGCTCGGCCACGCGGATGGCGCCTCTGGCGGGGCGGTCGGCCTGGGCGCGCGGCGCGGCGGCCCAGCCGTTGGCACTGCCCGCGCCGGACGCGGAGCATCCGGCGAGAACGAGAGAGGCGAGAGCGAAAGCAGAGAAGAAGCGCATGATCTGCGAGCCGCAGCAAAAAGGTCTGGGGTATCGGCGAGCCTCTGGCGAGACGCGCGCCGCGGACCCACGGCGAACGTACGGGCGTCTAGCCTCTCATGCCATTCCTCCTCTACGGCGCAACGGGATACACCGGGCGCCTCATCGCAGATCTAGCCGTGGCCCAAGGCCACCGCCCCACCCTCGCGGGCCGCACCGAGGCCACGCTCGCGCCTCTGGCGGAGTCGCTAGGGCTGGACCACGTCACCGTCTCGCTGGACGACGCCAGAGGCTTGGACCGGGCGCTGGAACGTGTGGGCGCCGTTCTGCACGCGGCGGGACCGTTTTCGCGCACCTCGGCGCCGATGGCCGACGCGTGCCTGCGCACGCAGACGCCGTACCTCGACATCACAGGCGAAATCAGCGTCTTCGAAGCGCTCGCGGCGCGAGACGCCGAGGCACAGAACGCAGGCACTCTGTTGCTGCCCGGCGTCGGCTTCGACGTGGTGCCGACGGACTGCCTCGCGCTGCACCTTCGCCAGAGGCTGCCGTCTGCGACGCGGCTTCGGCTCGCGATCCGAGCGCTGAGTTCCACCTCGCACGGCACGGCGCAGACCGCCGTCGAGAACGCAGGGTCGGGCGGCGCGGCGCGCGTCGGCGGGCGCATCGTGAGCGTTCCGGCGGCACACGACCAGATCCGCGTCGACTTCGGCGATGGGCGCCAGAGGCTCTGCACCGCTATCCCGTGGGGCGACGTGAGCACGGCGTACCACTCGACCGGCATCCCAAACGTCACGACCTACATGGCGCTGCCCCAGAACGCGGTCCGCGCGATGAAGGCGAGCCGCTGGCTGGGGCCCGTTCTGAGTTCCGCGCCTGTCCAGGGCCTCTTGCGCCGGCTCGTCGCCTCGCGCGCGAGCGGGCCGGATGCGGAGCAGCGCGCCAGAGGCCGCTCCTTCGTCTGGGGCGAGGCGACCGACGGCGACGGCGGCCGCGTGGTCTCGCGGTGGGCCGGGCCGGAGGGCTACGCCTTCACTGCCGATGCGGCGCTGCGGGCCACACGTCGGGTTCTGGACGGCGGCATCGCGCCCGGCTTTCAGACGCCCTCGCGCGCCTTCGGCACCGACTTTGCGCTCGCGTCCGAGGGCACCTCGCGCGAGGATGTGCGAGAAGAGGGATAAGGGATGCGCAGAGGGACACGGGCTCGCCTCTGGCGCCATCGAAAGGCGTGGGGGCGTATCGCGATACGCCACTCTGAGGTCGCCAGAGGTTTGCGGCGGTCCATCTGTGTCGCGCGGCCTCTGGCGCCAGAGGCCCTCTGGCGCCAGAGGCTCAGCGCAAGAACAGCGCGCGGCGCAGGTCTTCCCCCACGCGCGCCGCTTCGGCCTCGCGGTAACGGCCGAAGACGTGGCGGTCCGGCCGCACCACGAGCGCGTCGTAGCGGCCTAGAGTTGTGCTCAGTGCTTCTGGCGCGGCGAGAACGCGGAGTGGGATCGGCGGTGTCGCGCGTGCCCAGGCGCTCGGGTCGCGCGCGAGAAGCGCCCAGCCGTACCCGATCTGGTCGTCCAGGCGGTCCGGTTGCGGCAGCAGCGAGCGGCGCGGCACCGCGCGCCCGGCTGTCGCCAGAGGCACCGGGCGGATGCCTTCGACGGTGAGATCGAGCAGCGTCGGCGCCAGAGGCGTGCGGCGTGCGAGGCTCAGCGCGCCGTCGCGGATGCTCGCGCGCACTCCCTGGGCGGAGACGAGGCGGCCCAGGTGTGCCGCCAGCCGCGTCACGCGGCGGACGTGCGGCTTGCGCTCGGCCTCGTAACCGTCCAAGAGTGCCGCGCCGCTGGCGCCAGAGGCCACAAGGCGCAGCCGCCACGCGAGGTCGAACGCGTCGCGCAGGCCCGCGCCCAGCCCCTGGCCCAGGAACGGCGGCATCTGGTGCGCCGCATCGCCCGCGAGAAGCATCCGCCTCTGGCGCCAGGACCGCGCGATCACATCGCGGAAGGTGTAGACCGCGGCGCGCTCAATGGTGAGAGGGATGCGGGATGCGGGATGGAGGGATGCGGTGTGGTCTCCGTCGCCAGAGGCCTCCCGTTCCTCTTTCCCTCTTCCCCCACGAACCGTCGGATGCTCACCGAGCCTCTGGCGGATCCAGGCCTCTTGCATCACCATGTCGTCCGGCTCGTCGTCGCGCAGTTTGAACTCCCAGCGGCGGGAGCGGCCGGGAAACGGAACGAACGTGGACGGCCGCTCGCGGTCCGCGATCTGGAGCAGACGGTCGGGCAGCGCCAGAGGCTGGGTTGGAGAAGGGGTCAAGAGCGTGTCCACGACCAGCCAGCGCTCCTCGAACCGGCCGCCGGTCAATGGCACGCCCATCGCGGCGCGCACGCGGCTTCGGGCACCGTCGCAGCCCACCACCCAGTCTGCGCGCACGCTCTCGCCAGAGGCGCTCGTGAGCGTCACGCCGGTCTCGTCCTGCGCGATCTCCTCCACCCCCCAGCCCAGGCGCACGTCCACGCTCTCCATCTCGGCCAGCCTCTGGCGCAAGAGGCGCTCGACGGTCGGCTGGTGGATGAGGGTCGCGGTCGGCCAGCCGTAGCGCGTGCCGCCCGCTTTCCGCGCGCGTAGATGCGGTCGCGCCGGCGGCGTCCACCAGATCGAAGCCGTCCAGCGTGCGACCGTTTGCAGCGACCTCATCCGCGACGCCAGCGGCCTGGAGCACGCGCATCGCCTCGTCGTCCAGATGTGCCGCGCGAGGCAGCGAGTACGGCGCCGTCTCGCGCTCCAGCACGACCGTCCTCACGCCAGAGGCGCCCAGCAACGCCGCGAGCGCCGCGCCGACGGGCCCGAGCCCCACGATGGCGACGCTGGTCGAGGAAGTGTGCATCGCGCCGAAACTCCCCACGCCTGCGCCCGGTTCATCGGGCTCCCCTCCCCCCTCCAATCTCATGGCCGACCAGTCTCTCAAGAAAATCGACGGCTCCGCTTCGCCTCAGGGCGAGATGGGCCAGTTTTACCTCGTCAGCGGCACCAAAGCCTCCATGCGCCTCTGGCGCGAAGCCGCCGGCGAAGGCGGCGAGCCGCACACGCGCCCGTACGAAACGCTGGGCTACGTCGTCAGCGGCGCCGTCGAGATCCACGTGGGCGACAGCATGGTGACGTGCCACGCAGGCGACAGCTACCTCGTGCCCAACGGCGCCGAGCGCCACTACAACGTCACCGAGGACCTCGTGGCCGTCGAGGCGACTGCGCCGCCCGCGCGCGTCAACGACCGCGACGACGCCAGCGGCA
Source organism: Rubricoccaceae bacterium (assembly GCA_963708165.1). Lineage (GTDB taxonomy): Bacteria > Bacteroidota > Rhodothermia > Rhodothermales > Rubricoccaceae > Rubricoccus. The sequence continues at coordinate 1,626,761 of OY970187.1, forward strand.
AGTAGCCGCACGCTCTGTTTCGATCTCGCCAGAGGCCTCCATCGTGGGGGCCTCTGTGCGTTTGGGCCTCTGGCGTGATGCGTGGCCTCTGGCGCCAGAGGCGTGGACTCATTCCTGAGTAGGACGTGCTCGCCGCATGCCGGTCTGTGGACGCTTCGGCGAGGCGCCCCTACCCTCCCGCAAGAGGCCTCTGGCGCGCGCACATCGGCATCGCCAGAGGCGCTACACGTTGAAGCGGAACAGCATCACGTCGCCGTCGGAGACGACGTACTCCTTGCCTTCGGAGCGCATTTGCCCGGCCTCGCGGGCGGCCGTTTCGCTTTCCAGCCGGTCGTAGGCTTCGAATGGGATCGTCTCGGCGCGGATGAAGCCGCGCTCGAAGTCGGTGTGGATCACGCCTGCGGCGCCGGGCGCCTTGGTGCCCTCGGTGATGGTCCACGCGCGGGACTCCTTGGGCCCGGCGGTGAAGTACGTGATGAGGCCGAGCAGTGCGTACGCGGCGCGCACGAGCGTCGCCAGGCCGCCTTCTTCGACGCCAGCGGCTTCGAGAAACTCGCGGCGGTCCTCCTCGGGCAGTTCGATCAGTTGCGCTTCGAGTTCAGCCGAGACCACGACCGATCCGGCGCCTTCGGCGGTGGCGTACTCCGCAACGCTCGCCGACATCGCGTTGCCGTCCGGCAGGTCGCCCTCGGCCACGTTGGAGGCGTAGAGCACGGGCTTGGCCGTGAGCAAAAACGAGCCGCGCAGGATCACGCCCTCTTCCTTGCTGATCTCCAGCGTGCGCGCAGGCTTGCCGTCCGAGAGGTGCGATTCCATCCGCGCGAGGAAGTCGGCCTCGGCCTTAGCGCTCTTGTCGCCGGTCTTGACCGCCTTGGCCACGCGCAGATGCCCTTTCTCGACCGTTTCCAGGTCCTTCAGGATCAGTTCGGTCTCGATGGTCTCGATGTCGCGCAGCGGATCGACAGAGCCCTCGACATGGACCACGTTGGGGTCCACAAAGCACCGCACGACGTGTACGATGGCGTCGACCTCGCGGATGTGCGTGAGAAACTTGTTGCCCAGGCCTTCGCCTTTGCTTGCGCCCGCGACGAGCCCCGCGATGTCGACGAACTCGATGGTGGCGGGCAGCGTCTGCTTGCTGCCTGCCAGCTCCGCGAGCCGGTCCAAGCGCGGATCTGGCACGGCCACGACGCCCACGTTGGGCTCGATGGTGCAGAAGGGAAAGTTGGCTGCCTGCGCTCCCGCATCGGAGAGCGCGTTGAAGAGCGTGGACTTGCCCACATTGGGGAGCCCGACGATGCCGACGCGGAGTGCCATGTTCGAGTGCAGAAAGAGGAACGGAGTGCAGAAGCGCCTCTGGCGGTGCCTGTGTGCACAAGCCTCTGGCGCCAGAGGCCGATTCTAGGCGCGCGCGCGGTGCGAGGGGGCGCGTTCGCGGTGAAATGGGCGTCTCGCCCAGACGCTACCGTCACGCGTGGCGGTAGGTTGCGCCATGCGACGCCTCGCTTTCCTGCTCTCGCTCCTCGCGTTCGCCTCTGGCGCGGCGCCAGAGGCCCGCGCGCAAGTTCTGCCCACGCCGCCAGAGGCAGACGATGTGCCGCCGCCGGTCGACCCGGTGGACGAGGAGCGCGAGCCGCCGCGCCCAAACCCGGTCCCGCGCTTGTCGTCCAGCCCGAGGCTGTACGGCGGCCCGGCGCTGGGCCCGGGTCTGTTCGGCGCGTACGCCGCACCGCAACTCGTCGTGTTCACGCAAGAGGCCGCGCTGTACGTCGACTACAACCCCAAGTTTGCGGGTCAGGGCGGGCAGCTCCGCTTGGGGCTGGGCATCGGCGGGAGCATCCGCCTGCTCCAGGCGCTGGAGATCGTCGGCGACTTCGACGCCGATCGGCTCGACCTCGACGCGGGCGTGCGCGTCGGCCCGGCGTTCGACATCCCGTTCTTCTCGCCCACGGGCGAGCAGCGCACGCGCGCCTTCAGCGTGCTCTTCGACCCGTTCGTGCGCGGGCAGTACCGGCTGGGCTCCAACCGCGTCGTGTTCGTGGAGTTAGGCGGCAGTGAGCCGGCGTTGCGCGGAGGATTGTCGCTGAGCATAGGTCGTTAGGCCAGATTCAAACCAGACATTTGCCTGGGTGATCACCTAAACCAATGGCTCCCACACGTCACATGCCCAAACGCGCAGCCGTCCTTGTTTTGACGTGCCTCACCGCTTTCTGTGCGTGTGACTCGGGCGCCAACAATCCGGAACGCCCCCTAGCTGGGGTCTGGACGATAGACTCTCTAATTCTTGAGGACACCGTAGTCCCTACGTTCACCGGCGAACGGCCCAATTTTCTGACCTATGGATCTGGGAGTGGTCTGACGGTCTCAGGAACCATAGGGCTACGCCCCTTTGCTGAGACGCTCTCCTTTTCTCGGATCTCAGAAAGATCTGACGATCTCTACGAGCTGTTCATTACGTCTTATAATCCGCGAGCTACGTCCCCGAATCTTCTTCCACAGACAGAGCTATACGCGGCTGGAAACAGCTTTTACTCGACCGTGACCATCGTGCATGAAAATTCAGATGGAATACATGTGTTTCTTGGGGGGCACAAAGGTTTACCCTTCAACATACTGCACAGCAACATCTCAATTTCTCAGCTAGAGTTATACAGGCACCCTTATTACGGAGGCGACGACGACACCCTCCGCATCTCATCAGCTGTTTTCAGCTACCCGACAGCCAGTTTCTCATCCGGCGAAAAAATCTTGTTGCGACGGTTGTCCTATAAGGAATCCGATCTCTCTCGCGACACCTCGTACACTTTGTACGACAATCGGGAATATCTCAAAGAAGTCGTTACCCCAAGGACGTTCTCGCCGCTGGAGGTCATTGAATCGGGTCTCTGGCGAGCCTCTGCTGACACATTGTTCTTCTTTAATACGATCCGCGGCGGCCTGTCTCCACGCTTTAGCCAGTACTCACACAATGGGCAATTTTTAAGACTTAGTAACTCAGCGCCAAAACCCCGGCTGGAAACGATACACGAGATCATGGGACTCTCGCCTGGTTCGCTCATCTCCCATGAGCGACAGCTTGTGCGCGTGCTCCGACGTGACTCCTAAGCCGACCAGACCAACGGCTCTCCAAGTCACTCTGCCTGAGGCTTCTGGCGCCAGAGGCTCAGCCAGCGTGGCGTTCAGCCTCGCGCTTGATGGCGTGTCCACGATCCGCCAGAAACCGCGCGAGGTACGGCTTGAGCACCACATGCGACACGAGAACGCCGAGCCACCCGAGTGGCGCCTGAAACCGCACCGTGTCCACCATGCGCGTGCCGCCAGAGGCCTCTGGCGCAAAGTCGTGATCGTGGACGAAGGCGCGGAAGGTGCCCTCGACCATCTCGTCGCGGAAGTGGCGCGGGCGCTCGAAGGCCGTGATGCGGGCGCGGTGCCTCTGGCGGATTCCGAAGTGGCGCCCCTCGAACGTGACCGTGTCATCCAATTTCAGAAGCGTCCGGCCCTCGGGGTGCTCCACCACACGCTCTCCGGTGTCAACCATCGACTCGGTGTGGAAGGCCACGTCGCGCGCGAGATCAAAGCAGGCCTCTGGCGAGGCGCCGATTCGTGTCACGACGCGGACAGTCGTCACCGCTGGTACGGGACGGAAATGAACTCCCGCTCCGGCAGCTTTACCGCCGTCAGCTTGCCCAGGTCCGGGCGGTGCGCGTAGACCGCGCCGGTGTCGATGGCGATGAGCATTTCCTCCGCCAGAGGCTCGGGCACGGGCGTGTGGCCGCACACGACGGGGATGTCCCACGCCGAGAGGTCCGCGTTGAGGTGCTTGCGCGTCCACAGCACCACGTCCGGGTCGGGGTCCTCCAGTTGGTCTTCGATGGACTCGCCGGGCAGGAAGCCCGCGTGGACGAACGCGAAGCCGTCGATCTCCGCGGCCAGGACGGTCGCGCGGTAGAACGCGAAGTGCTCGGACGTTACGCGCTGGTCCGGATAGGACTCCAGCGTTTGCAGCCCGCCGTTGGCGGCCCACAGGTTGTAGGCGCCGGGCTTGGCGTCGGCCCAGTCGAGCAGCATCTGGTCGTGGTTGCCGCGGATGAACGTGCAGGCGGGGCCGGTGCCTCTGGCGCCAGAGGCCTGCATCTCGATCATGCGCTCGACGACGCCGTAGGAGTCCGGCCCACGGTCGATGTAGTCGCCCACGAAGACGACGTGGTCGCTCGGCGTGAGGGCCAGCCGGGCGAGCAGCGCGTCGAGCGTGCCCAGGCATCCGTGAATGTCTCCGATAGCGTACAGCGCCACGTCGTTTGGCTAGGAGCCGGGTTTAGTGCTTGTGTTAACCAAGCCGCGTCCCTTTTTATTGAGCCGGCCCTCGTCGCCGAGCTCGCGCAAGATGGCATCGAGCACGCCGTTGACGAAGGCGGGGCTTTTCTCGCTGCCGAAGATCCGCGCGAGTTCGACGGCTTCGTTGATCGTCACCTTGGGCGGGATGTCCTCGAAGTAGATCAACTCCGCGATCGCAAGACGCAGCACGAGCTGGTCTGTGAGGGCCAGGCGCGAGATTTCCCAGTTCTGGACATGTTTGTCCAGCAGCGCGCCTGCCTCCTCGCGCACGTCGAGCCCTCGGATGAAGAGCTTCTCCGCGAAGCGGATGTACATCTTCTCCTTTTTGAAGATGGGCTTGAGCAGCGTGTTGATCACGTGCTCAGCCGAGTCCTCGCTGACCTGTTGCGCGTACAGAGCCTGGAGAACGCGTTCGCGAACCTGGCGGCGGGTGGTCATAGCAGGGGGGAGAACAGAGCGAAGGAGAAGAGCCCGAACGGGGTCCCGAAGATAGTTCGGCGCGGCTCGCGCTCCGGGGGAAGAGGCGGAGAAGCGGGCCTCTGGCGGTACGGGCGGGTTCTGGGTAAAGCTGCTTCCCGCTCGCCTCTGGCGCCAGAGGCCCGCGTGGTTAGGCCGCCGTGGGCGCCGTGTCTAGCCATGCCCCCGCACCGAGCCCATGCCTCTGGCGCCCCCTCCTCCCCCGCTCCGCCTGCTCGCGCGGCCCGCGCTCGCGGGCGCGGTGGCGTTCGGGCTTGGGATTGTGGCCGCGCATCTCGCGCCAGAGGCCCCGCAACGGGCCTGGCTGGGAGCCGTCGGCGCGTGCGGAGCCGTGGCAGCGCTCTACGCGTGGCGCGTGCGCCGGCGGCTCGTCACGCTGCGGCCTCTGGCGATGGGCGCGGCGGCGCTCGTGGCCGTGTTCGCGCTCGGCGCGGGGCGCATGGCGGCGTGGAGTACGCTTCCAGCGGATCACATCGCGCACGCGGCGCGCGTGGCGCAAGAAGCCGAAGACGCCGACATCACGCTCTGGGGCACTGTCGAAGGCGAGCCCGAGGCCCGAGCCTCTGGCGTGCGGCTCGTCCTCCGCGCTGACTCGGCGTGGCGCGATGGGCGCGGGCAGGCCGTGCGTGGCGAGGTGCAGGTCACGCTCGCGATTCCCGGCCCGAGTCCGTGGGGCGGCGAGGCGCCGCCCGCGCCGGTCTTCCCCGCGCTGCGCACCGGCGACCGCATCGCCGTGGCCGGAATGCTCGGCGTCGCCAGAGGCAAGCGGAACCCGGCCGACTTCGACTACCGCGCCTTTCTCGCGCAGCGCGGCATCCACGCGACTCTCTACGCGCAGGGCGCGGAGTCGGTCGCGTTTCTGGCGCCCAGTGGCTGGCTGCCGACACGGTTTGCCAACGCGCTGCGCCAGAGGATCCGCCGCGCGCTGGGCGCTCACGTCGCCGCGCCAGAGGCCCGCGGCGTGTTGGGCGCGCTGCTTCTGGCGGACCGCAGCGGCATCGCGGAGGACACGCGCGAGGCGTTCGTCCAGGCGGGGCTGGTGCACTTGCTCGCCGTCTCGGGCTTGCACGTGCTGCTCGTGGGGTTCGTGCTGTACGGGATCATGGGTCCGGTTCTGGGACGGCTGGGCGTGGGCTGGGGCGCGCGCGAGTGGAGCCGCTCGCTGTTCACATTCGGGCTTCTGGCGGTGTACGTGCTTCTCACCGGCGCCGCGATCCCGGTCGTGCGCGCGTGGGTGATGGCCTCGGTCGTGCTGCTGGGCCGCGCGTTGGAAAAGCCGTTCGACACGCTCAACACGCTGGGCATGGCCGCGCTCGTGCTTTTGATGGTGCGTCCGGGCGCCCTGTTCGAGGTCGGCTTCCAGCTCTCGTTCTCGGCCGTGGCCGCGCTTGCCACGCTGACGCCTCTGGCGATGCGCGCCGTGCGCCGCGTCATCCCCGAGCGCGTGCTCGCCAGAGGCGGGCTGGCAAAATGGGCGTCGGAGATGACGGTCGCCTCGGGCGCCGCCACGCTGGGCACCGCGCCCGTTTTGCTCGTGTACTTCGGGCGCGTGCCTCTGGCGGGGTTGGTGCTCAACCTCGCCGCGATCCCGCTGACCGCCGCCGCGCTGGGCGCGGGCCTGCTCACGGCACTCGCTGCACCCATCGCGCCTCTGGCGGATGTACTCGGGGCCGTCGCGGGCGCCGCAGCGCAAGGGCTTCTGTGGACCAGCGAGATCGGCGCCAGAGGCCTCGGCCTGTTCTCGGTCGAGCGGTTCGTGACCGATGGGCCGCTCATCGCCGCGATGGCGGCGGGGATTGGGGCGCTCGCGCTCTGGCTGCGTCCGCGCGTGCGCTGGCGGCTGGCTCTTTTCGCGCTCGGTCTGGTCGTGCTCACCGGACTGGGGAGCGCCGCCAGAGGCGACGGCGACGCAGCGCTCGATGTCGTCTTTTTGGACGTGGGGCAGGGCGACGCGACGCTTCTGGCGTTCCCCGGCGGTCGCCACGTGCTCATCGACGCCGGGCCCGCCACGCCGCGGTGGGACAGCGGCGCGCGCACCGTCCTCCCGCACCTCGCGCGCTACGGCATTCGCCGCCTGGATCTCGTCATCGCCACCCACCCCGATGCCGATCACACGGGCGGGCTGCCTGCCGTTTTGAAGGGCGTCGAGATCGGCCGATTGGTCCACAACGGCGACACGCGCGAGGACGGGCCGTGGGCCGAAACACTGCGACTCGCCGACTCGCTCGGCATCGCGCAGCAGATCGTAGCCTCTGGCGACACGCTATCCCTCGCACCAGAGGCTCGTATTCGCGTTCTCGCGCCCGGCCCCGACGCGCTCGCCTCTGGCGACGCCAACGAGGGCTCAGTCGCGCTGCTCGTGCAGTTCGGCACGACCGATTTCCTGCTTGACGGGCGACGCCGAGACGGCATCCGAGGCCGAAATGCTCACCTCGTACGGGCCTCTGCTTCGCGCCGAGGTCGCCAAGGTGGGACACCACGGCTCGCGCACGTCGTCCACGCCCGCATTCGTGCGCGCCGCGGGCGCCAGAGGATCAGTGCCTCTGGCGCGAGAGGGGTCGGAGGCCGCAGCCGAAGTCCCGCCAGAGGCATCTGGCGGCACGCGCTGGGCCGTCGTGAGCGTCGCCGAGCGCAACCGCTACGGCCTGCCGGACGAGGAGCCGCTGGCGCGGTGGGCCGCCAGAGGCGCCGAGGTGCTCTCGACCGCCGAGAGCGGCGCAGTCTGGTTGCGCTCCGATGGCACAACGGTGCACCGCATCGACTGGCACTGACGCCAGAGGCCGCGGCACAGACTATCTGGCGGGACAGAAACCTGGCGCCTGGGGCCTCTGGCGGGAGATGCGCGCGGGGGCGGAGCCCAGAACACCGCCCCCGCGTTAGGGCGACATATCTGCACGGCATCTGCCTCTCGGAAGCGCTTCCGGCGCGTCTATATTCCGACACCCGCTCGGCGTAGCAGACCGCACCCAGCCCGCCACGCCGAGCGGCTCCATTCTGCCTCCCTATCCCTGATTCCATGGAGAACCCCCGCATCTGGTTTGACGGCACGCTTGTCGACCACGAGGACGCGACTGTCCACGTCCTGTCCCATGTCCTTCACTACGGCTCGTCCGTGTTCGAGGGCATCCGCTGCTACAAAACCGACAAAGGCTCGGCCGTCTTCCGCCTGCGCGAGCACATGCGCCGCTTGGTCGACTCGGCCAAGATCCACCGCATGGAGATCGAGTACGACCTCGATGCGCTCTGCGAAGCCGTCGTTGAGACCATCGAGGACAGCGGCATGGAGGCGTGCTACATCCGGCCTCTGGCGTTCCGCGGGCACGGCAAGATGGGCGTCAACCCGCTCAACAACCCCGTTCGCACGATGATCGCCGTGTGGGAGTGGGGCAGCTACCTCGGCCCCGAGGCGCTGGAGCAGGGAGTAGACGTGCAGGTGGCCTCGTGGAGCCGCCCGGCGCCCAACACCATTCCCGCGATGGCCAAGGCCGGGGGTAATTACATCGGCTCGTCCCTCATCAAGATGGACGCCATCAAAAACGGCTTCGCCGAAGGCATCGCGCTGACCGTGGACGGCTATCTCTCCGAAGGCTCGGGCGAGAACCTGTTCGTCGTGCGCGACGGCGTGATCCACACGCCGCCAGCGGCGTTCTCCATCCTGCCCGGCATCACGCGCGACAGCATCATCACGATTGCGCGCGAGCGCGGCTACGACGTCCGCGAGGTCGCCATGCCTCGCGAGGCACTCTACATCGCTGACGAGGTCTTCTTCACCGGCACCGCTGCCGAAGTCACACCCGTCCGCTCGGTCGATCACCACACCGTAGGCGAGGGCTCGCGCGGCCCGATCACGACCGAACTGCAGACCGCCTTTTTCGACGTACTCCACCGCGGCGAGGACACGCACGGCTGGCTCCGCTTTGTCGGCTCGCCAGAGGCCTCTGGCGACGGCATGGCGGGCGGTGCCAAGGCGCCCGAGGTCAACGTGGCGTAGGAGCATCGCCAGACGAGTGTGAGCGCGGGGCGTCTCTTCGGAGGCGCCCCGCGCGTGTCTGGGCGCATACCTTCGGCCACGCTCACCCGCTCTCGCATGACCACCCGACTCGCGCCTCTGGCGCTCGCGTTGCTGTTTGCGCCCCTGGCCTCCAGCGCCCAAACCGGCCTCGACGACTCTGCCGCGCCGCGCCAGGGCACGTTGCAGGCGTCCTCGTCCAGGATGGCCGCGCTGGATCTGCAGATTTCGCCAGAGGCCGAGAACCCGGTCGACCGGTGCGGCGGCTACTTCACGCTCGGCGCACCCGATGCGGCGGTCGAGTGGGGCGGTGGTGGGCAGGCGATGCGTGTGTGGGTGCGCTCGGCGCTGGACGGCGTGCTGATCGTGCAGGCGCCGACGGGCGAGACGCTCTGTGAAGACGACACCGAAGGCGTGCAGCCCGCCATCCAAATCGCGCAGGCGCCCGCAGGCCGCTATGCCGTCTGGGTGGGCGCGTTCACCACCAACATAGACGCCTCGCCCACGGCGACGCTCTATGCCGGAGCGGCGCCGCCCGCGCCCACACTCGCGCCAGAGGCCTCGGCGCCGCGCCTGGCGTTCGAGGGCGCCGACGTATCGCTTGTCCAGGACCGCGTGCTGACGGAGCACGCCGCGCAAACGCTCGGGCTACCCTCGGTCTGTCCTGGCTTTATCAGCCCCGCGCCCACCGCGCGTGTCACCGGCGAGCCACCGTATACCGTCACCGCTACCTCTGGCGCAGACCTCGTGCTGGCTGTGCGCACGGCCTCTGGCGAGTGGCTCTGCGACGACGACAGCGGCGAGGGCCGAGACCCGGCGCTGGAAATCATGGCAATGGGCGAGCACACCGTCTGGGTGGGCACGTTTCGCGGCCACGCACGCGGCGAGGCGCCAGAGGCGACGCTGCGCATGACGGGCGATCCAGTGGTCGAGGACATCATGGTCGACATCCTGCCACCGCCGCCACCGTCGGCGCGCTCTTACTTCTCCGAGGGCGCCTACACCCCGCTCGATCTCACGTCTCGCGGCACGTCTCTGCCTCTGGCGGCGCGAGACGAAACCTCTAGCATCTCGATCCTCGCCAGAGGCGACGTGAACAACCCCGTCTCGGGCGATGCATGCGCGGGCGCTCTGCCTACGACGCCCTCGGCGACGGTCGAGTTCGCCGGAGCAGGTCCGCTCACCCTCACCGCCGAGGCGGTCTCAGGCGACATGGTGATGGTGGCTCAGGCGGCCTCTGGCGAGTGGTACTGCAGCGATGACGCCAGCGGCCAGGATCCTGCCATCGAGATTGCCAACCCGGCGGGCGATGTCAAGGTCTGGGTCGGCACGTTTTCTCTGGGAGGCTCCACGCAAGCCACGCTTACGGCGCACCGCGCCGAGTTGGTGAGCGTGCTGCCCGAGGACGCGCAGATCTACGAGGACTACATCGAGGACATGATGGAGGAGCCGGACCCGTATTCCTCGGGCGTGTACTCCGGCTCGGGGCTCACGCCAGAGGCTTCTCTTCTGGCGGTCACGCGTGATGCTGAGACAGAGGTAAGCGTAGGCGGAACCGTGCCCAACCCCGTCGCGGGCGATGCGTGCGCGGGGTTCGTCTCCGCCTCGCCTTCCGCTTCGTTCGCCTCTAGCGCTGACGTGGTCTCATTCCTCGCCTCTAGCGACAGCGACCTCACGATGACCGTCCGCACGCCGAGCGGCGATTGGTACTGCAGCGACGACTACGACGGGCTCTATCCCGGCATCGAAGTGTCCTCTGGCGGAGACGGCGAGTACTCGATCTGGCTCGGCACCTTCTCGCCGCTGACCACGCGCGAGAGCGCGCAGCTGCTCGTCCGCGAGGGGCCACTTCTGCCTTCCCGCTAGCCTCTGGCGCGATTTCTGACTGGCGAGCGAGAAATGATCACATCGGGAGCCGCAACAAGCGCCCGCGGCCCGGCGTTTGCACACCCGATGACTTCCCTCCTTCCCTCGGAGACTATGCAGACGCTTCTACGACTCTCGGCCCTCACTCTCGCGCTCGTCCTCACCGCAGGCAGCGCTCTTGCGCAGCCGGATCGCAACGGCACTCCCGATGCCCTGCTCGTCGCCTCTCCCGATGCCAAGGCATCCGTCGCCGTTCAGGCAGGTGGCAGCGACCGCGTGGCAGTGCAGGGCAGCGGATGCTCTGGCTACATCACCAACGCCACGCCGACCGCCTCTGTCACGTGGAGCGGCAGCGGCGCGCTCTCCATCTACGCCACCTCTGGCGGCGACGCGACCATCGTGATCGCAGACCCCGACGGCCGCTGGCACTGCAGCGACGACGCCGACCGCAGCAACGCGAATCCGGCGGTCACCTTTGCGCAGGCCAAGGCGGGCAAGTACCTCGTCTGGGTCGGCATGATCGACGCGGGCAAGGCAGGTGCTACGCTCAAGGCCAACGCGGGCCAGCCCGCCTGGTAGCCTCTGGCGCCTGCCGAACACACAAACGCCTCTGGCAGCCCGGTGCCGCCAGAGGCGTTTTTCTATCTGCGAGACTGGGTTTAGCGAGCGCCGGTCACGATCACGAAGTCGTCGTCGCCAATCGTGGGCATCGCGCCAGAGGCTGGGGCCGCGGTCACGATCAGCACACGAGCCTCTGGCGCGAGCCGCGCGAGGTGCTCGGGAATGCCCAGCCCGGCTTCGCTGTGGAAGCTGCCGTTGACGTGGATCGCCAGAGGCGCCTCTGCGTCTTCCATCGCGCCCAGCATCGCCTCGGCCATCGTGGCATCGCGGAGGTTCTGGGCGGCCAACATTCCGTCTACGCTCGGCATTCCGGGCATCGCGCCATGACTACCCATGTCGCCCATGAGCGCGGTGAACTTTGCCGCCAGAGGCTCGGACGGCGGCGCGACTGGGGTAGGCATCGTACGCCGTGCCTCTGGCGAGAGCGCATCTAAGGCGTCCACGCCGCCCTCGCGGGAGACGCGGCTGACGTAGCGCTTCGGCGCGTTCGTGCCCACGACCGGGATGCCGCTAGTGACGGCGAACTCGACCATCGGGCGGTAGTCCTGCGCGTAGTTGCCCCACGGACGCGTGGCCTCCAGCATGTCGCGCTCTCGGATGACGCCAGAGGCGTATTCGTCCAGCACGCTCTGCACGTCGGTCTCGAACATCTCCAAGCCCAGCACCACGCCTCTGGCGTCGCCGTAGCGCGCCTGCATCGCGCGGAGCAGGTGGAGTTGGACCACGTGGCCCAGCGAGTCGTCGTGGATCTCGCCTAGAAACACCACGTCCGCGTTCGCGGCGGCGTTCACGATGTCGTTCAGCGTGACGGTGTGGCCGTCGCGGCTGTAGACCGTGATCTCACTCGCGAGCGAGTCGGGAACTTGGGCGTGTGCAGCCATCGCGCCAGAGGCGAGGGTCAGGGCGAGGAGGAGACGTTTCACGCGTCGTCTTCGGTCTTGCGGCGGCGCGAGCGGGAGCGGCTGCGCTTCTTGGGTGCCTCCTCTCCGTTCTCTGAGCGGTTGTCCTCCTCGCCAGAGGCAGCCTCTGGCGCGTCGTCGCTGTCCTCGTCATTGCGGCTGCGGCGGCGCGAGCGCGGCTTGTCGTCGTCCGAGTCGTCGTCATCTCGGCGACGGCGGGAGCGCTTGGGCGCGTCGCCAGAGGCGTCGTCGTCGCGGTCGCTGGGGGAAAGGCGGCGTGGCTCGTCGTCGCCAGAGGCCCTGGCGGTTTGCGCCTCTGGCGCGTCGTCCTCGGGCTCGGGCGTGATCTCGTGCAGGCTCTGGCGGTAGGCCTGGTCCAGAAGCATGGCCAGGATCTCCGGGTTGTCCTCCTCCACGAGTTGGCGGGCGACGGGAATGAAGCGCGCAGCGCGCTCCTCTTCCATCGCGGACCGGCCGCGCATGCTGTCTTCCAGCTTGTTGGTCAGGCGCTCGCCCACGCGGCGGCCCAACTGATCCTCGGTCGGAAGCTCGCGCGTCTCAATCGGGATGTCGTACTTCTTGATGAGGTCCGCGATGGCGGTCCGCTCGTGCGCCGCAAACAGCGTGGTCGACGTGCCGCTCTTGCCCGCGCGCGCCGTGCGGCCGGAGCGGTGCACGTAGTACTCTTTGTCCTGCGGGATGTCGAACTGGAAGACGTGGCTCAGGTCGCTCACGTCGATGCCTCTGGCGGCGACATCGGTCGCGACCAAGATGCGGAGCTTGCCGGCGCGCAAGCGGCCCATGACGCGCTCGCGGGCCTTCTGCGTGAGGTCAGACGAGATGCCGTCGGCGTCGTAGCCGAAGTTTTGCAGGAACGTGGAGAGGTACTCCACCTGCCGCTTCGTGTTGGCGAAGACGATGGCGCTCGACGGGTTTTCCCACTCGATGAGCGTAGCCAGGGCGCGGTCCTTCTCCATCGGGGGCACTTCGACGGCGTAGTGCGTCATCATGTCCACGTGGATGCGTCCGCCAGCGGGCGCGAGGAAGATGGGATCGGTCAGGAACTCGCGGCCGACGCGCTGCACCTGGTAGGGCATCGTGGCGGAGAACATGGCCGAGACGCGGTCCTTGGGCAGAAAGCGCTTGAGCTTGCGCATGTCGGGGTAGAAGCCCATGCTCAGCATCTCGTCCGCTTCGTCCAGCACGAGCATCTTGAGCCCGTCCAGACGCAGCGTGCGGCTCTCGATGTGGTCCAGCACGCGTCCCGGCGTGCCGATCACGACCTCGACGCCCGCCTTGAACGCCTCGATCTGCGGCCCGTAGGACGTGCCGCCGTAGACGGCAATTGCGCGGACGCGGTCGGGTGCGGGCGCGGCGGCGTTCATCTTCTCGAACTCGCCGTGGATCTGGCGGGCCAACTCGCGGGTCGGGCAGAGCACGAGCGCCTGCGTGACGCCCGCGTCGGGGTCCAGCATGTCCAGCATGGGGAGCAGGAACGCGCCGGTCTTGCCGGAGCCGGTCCGGCTCTGCACGACGACATCGCGGCCGTCCAGCGTGTGCGGGATCGCCTGCGCCTGAACGGGCATCAGCGATTCCCAGCCGAGCGCTTCTACGCCCTCACGGACCGTGTCGGGAAGTGAGTCCAGCGTGGCGAGAGGCGCGTCCTCTGGCGCCTCGCCGAAGGGCGACTGGGTGGGGTTGTCCTCTTTCTGCTGCTTCTGCGCAGTGCTGGTGAGGTCGATCTGAAGGGCGTAGGCCAAAGGTCTTGGAGAATGCGGGGGGTCTCGCCAGAGGCGCATGCCTCGCGGGACTGAAACGACCGCGCACCTCTGTGTTCTCGTTGGACGCGGCCAGCGATAGTCCAGAATACTCGCGCCTCTGGCGAACTGTTGCCGGCCTCACGTCTCTTCGGCAGAGTTTCCCGGCGCACCGTCTCGCCAGAGGCTAGCGGGCGGAGGCTCAGGCCTCTGGCGCCAGAGGCTAGAGGCCGATGCGGAGACCGAGCGAGGGGACGGCGTCTCCCTCGGGCGTGCGCTGAATGGCGGGCGCCACGGAGTATCCGCCTGCCGCGCCCGCAGCGGACCCGCCGATATACAGGAGCACTCCAAGCGTGGCGACGATCGCGCCATCAGAAATGAGCTCGTCACCGTCGGACTCCATCGCGACGCCGACGCCGACCATCGCGACGCCGGGGAGCGCGCCGAGTGCGGCGCCGGCAAAGGTGCGCCCGGCGCTGCCATCGTAGCCGAGCGCCTCGCCCAGCCCATAGACCGCCGCGCCGCTGGCGACAGGGACCAGCAGCAGCAGGCCCAGCGCGTCCTCGTTAACCGCGAGGTTCAGCAGGCCGATCGAGACGGTCGCACCCGCCGCCATGAGCACGAACTCACCGGCCAGGTTGGGGCTGTTACCAAGCGCCTGGCTCGCCTCTGGCGTGCCGTTGGACGCGTCCGGCGCGGAGAGCACGAGGACGCTCACGGGCGCCTCGCCAGAGGCCGCGCTGGGGCGTGCCTCTTGCGCGAGGACGGGTGCGGCGGCCAGCAGGAGAAGGAAGGGAAGGAGGCGCATCGCGAGAGGCAGTTGTGACGCGCCTAACGTACTCACCTGCACCCCTCTCTTGTCCAGGTCACATCGCCATGCCGCCGTCCACGTGCAGCGTGTGGCCGGTGATGTACGTCGCCGCGTCCGAAAGGAGGAAGAGCACCGCCGCCGCGATGTCCTCGGGCTGTCCCAGCCGCTTAAGCGGGATCTGCTCTTTCATGTGCCCGGTCACGTTGTCGCCCAGGTCCGCCGTCATGTCGGTCTCGATGTAGCCGGGCGCGACCACGTTGGCGCGCACGCCGCGTCCGCCCAGTTCTCGCGCGAGGCTCTTGGTAAAGCCGATGAGCCCGGCTTTGGACGCCGCGTAGTTGGCCTGCCCCGCGTTGCCCGTCACGCCCACGACCGACGAGATGGTGACGATGCTGCCCGCGCGCTGCTTCATCATCGGGCGGTACGCCGCCTTGCAGACGTGAAACGCGCCCGTGAGATTGGTCGAGATCACCGCGTCCCAGTCCTCTGGCGTCATGCGGATCATGAGCCCATCGCGCGTGATCCCCGCGTTGACGACGAGCCCGTCGATCTGCCCCCACGCGTCCATGACCGCCTGCACGGCGCCAGAGGCCTGCTCGGGATCGCCTGCGTCGGCCAGGATGGCGAGCGCACGGCCTTCACCACCCAACTGCTCCGCGAGCGCGTCGGCCGTTTCAGCCGACGAGCGGTAGGTAAACGCCACGCGGGCGCCTGCGCGCGACGCGGCTTCCACGATGGCGCGGCCGATGCCGCGCGTGCCGCCAGTGACGAGGACGGTCTTGTCGGTGAGGTCGAGAGTCATAGCTGAGATGCGAGATGCGTGAGAGAGCGAGTCGGCCTCTGGCGCCGGAGGCGGAGCGGCATCGGATGCAGAAACTAGCCGCGCGGCTGAACGCCAGAGGCTCAGGCCGCGAGCGCCTCAATCTCGTCCGCCGTGCCCGCCGTGGCGGTCTCGGTCTGCCGCCCGAGCGAGCGCTTGGCGAGCCCGGCGAGCACCTTGCCCGCACCGACCTCGACGAACCGCGTCACGCCAGAGGCGCCCATCGCCTCCATCGTCTGCGCCCAGCGGACCGGCGCCGTCAACTGCTCCAGCAGCCTCTGGCGGATGACCTCCGGGTCGGTCGTGGGCTCGGCGGTGACGTTGAGCACAACCGGCACGCGCGGCGCGCGGATGGTCCAGCGCCTTCGAGCGCTTCGGCGAGGCCCTCGCGGGCGAACTCCATGAGCGGGCTGTGGAAGGCGCCGCCGACCGGCAGGGGGAGCACGCGCCGCGCGCCTGCCTCTTGCGCCAGTGTTCCTGCGCGCTCCACCGCCTCGCGGTCGCCCGAGATCACGATCTGCCCCGGGTCGTTGTAGTTCGCCGCAACCACCTCGCCGGCGCCCGCGCCAGAGGCTTGGGCGCAGACGCGCTCCAGATCCGCGGCCTCCATGCCCAGCACGGCCGCCATCGTGCCCGGCCGCACCTCGCCCGCCTGCCCCATCAGTTCGGCGCGGCGGCGCACTGCCAGCAGCCCGTCCTCGAACGTCACGGCGCCCACGGCTGCGAGCGCGCTCCACTCACCGAGGCTGTGCCCCGCTGCCATGTCGCAGTCCAAGCCTCTGGCGACGAGCGCCGCGTGCGCGGCCAGGCTGTGGACGTACAGCGCGGGCTGCGTGATCTCGGTCCGCTTGAGCGTCTCGGCGGCGTCCTCGCCAGAGGCGAACATGGCCTCGCTGAGCGCAAAGCCCAGCGCCGCATCGGCGCGCTCGACGATCTCGCGGGACTCGGGGAAGCGCTCGGCAAGATCCGCGGCCATGCCCGCGAACTGAGAGCCCTGGCCAGGAAAGAGAAAAGCCGTCATGCGTGCGGAAGCTGTGATGAGAGGATGCCGCCCTCCGGTGCGTGTGGCGCGCGCCTCTGGCGCCAGAGGCTAGGCCTTCTCGGGCGTGCCGTCGTAGGCCCACGTGAGATAGGTGGCGCCCCAGGTGAAGCCGCCGCCGAAGGCCGCCAGCACGATGTCGTCGCCGCGCTTGAGCTTGCTCTCCCAGTCCCAGAGGCAGAGCGGAAGCGTGCCCGCAGTCGTGTTGCCGTAGCGCCCGATGTTGAGCATCACCTTCTCGGCCGGGCAGGTCCATGCGCTTCCGCGTCGCGTCGATGATGCGCAGGTTGGCCTGGTGCGGTACGAGCCAGTCGACGGCCTCTGGCGTGAGGCGGTTGCGCTCCATGATCTCGGCCGCCGCCTCGGCCATGCCGACGACGGCGCGCTTGAAGACGGCCTTGCCGTCTTGCTGCACGAAGTGCTGCCGCGCCGCGACCGTTTCGGCTGTCGCCGGGTGAAGGCTTCCGCCGGCCTCCATGTACAGCGATTCCACGCCCGAGCCGTCCACGTAGCTCACGGCGTCTTGCACGCCGTAGCCTTCAGCGTTTGCCTCCAGCAGCACGGCGCCTGCGCCGTCGCCGAAGATCACGCACGTCGAGCGGTCGGTGTAGTCGATGATGCGGCTCATCGTGTCGCCGCCGATCACGAGCACGCGCTCGGCCTGTCCGCTCTCGATCATGCTTCTGCCGGTCGAGAGGCCGTAGAGGAAGCCGGAGCACGCGGCCGAAATGTCGTAGCCCCACGCGCCAGAGGCTCCGAGCATGTGTCTGCACGAGGCAGGCTGTGGCGGGAAACACGCGGTCGGGCGTGATGGTCGCTACCAAGATCACGTCGACATCGCTCGCGGTGATGCCGCGCTTGTCCAGCGCCTCTTGCGCGGCCTGCGTCGCCATGTAGGCGGTCGCTTTGGTGGGGTCGCGCAGGATGCGGCGCTCCACGATGCCCGTCCGCGAGCGGATCCACTCGTCGTTGGTGTCCACCAGCTTTTCCAGGTCGGCGTTGGTGAGCCGGTCGTCCGGGAGGTAACCGCCGACCGCGGTGATGGCGGCTGTGCGGCGAGAGTCCTGGGGCATAGGAAAGCGGTTACGCGCTGACGGTATCGGTAGAGGGGCGGGCGATGGCCTGCGCGACGTGCTCGGTGACGCCACCGGCGACGAGTTCGGCTGTGTGGGTCACCATGCGCGCGATAGCGCGGGCCGACGAGCCGCCGTGCCCGATCACGACCGTGCCGCTCACGCCCAGAAGCGGGGAGCCGCCATAGTTCTCGTAGTCGAAGCGGTCTGCCACGCCTTGCACGATCTGCTTCACGCCAGAGGCGACCTCGGCGCTCGCGCCCTGCTTTTCGATCTCGGTCGCGAAGAGGCGCGGCAGGATCGTCGAGAAGCTCTCGCCCAGCTTGAGCATCACGTTGCCCACAAAGCCGTCGCACACGATCACGTCTGCGCCGTGGTGGAAAACGTCCCGGCCTTCGATGTTGCCGATAAAGCCGAGGTCGGTTGTCGCGCTCAGCTTCTCGTAGGTCTCCTTGACGACTTCGGTGCCCTTACCAGGCTCCTCGCCCACGTTGATCAGCGCGACGGACGGGTCGTCTTTGCGAAGCGCATGCTGCGCGAACACGCGGCCCATCGTCGCGAACTGCACGAGCAGATCCGAGCGCACGTCGATGTTGGCACCGACATCCACGCAGATAGACATCCCGCTAACGGTCGGGAAGTAGCCGGGCAGCGCAGGGCGCAGTACGCCGGGCAGGCGCCCGAGAATGAACGTCGCCGCGGCCATCACCGCCCCGGTGTTGCCCGCCGACGTAAACGCGTCGACGTGGCCTGCCTTCTGTGCGCCCAACCCGACGTGGATCGAGGACTGCGGCTTGCCCTTGAGCGACGCCGACGGGCTTTCGGCCATCCCGATCGCCTCTGGCGCGTCGAGCACGTCGACGGCGAGTCCCTCGGTGTCGTGAGCGCTCAGCGCGTCACGCACGTCGCGTTCGCGGCCTACCAGTACGACTTCGAGCGCTCCGCCGGATTCCCGGACCGCACGGACGGCTCCTTCCGCTGTGACGCCAGGGGCGTGGTCGCCGCCCATCGCATCGAGGGCAATACGGATCGGCCGTGAGGACGGTGTCGGCGACATCAGCGGGGGTCGGGGGCGAGCGGTAGAGGGGACGTAAGGTACGCCGCCCCCTTTGTAACGACAGACGCCCGCGCAGCCTCCCGTTCTCACGGGCTCGCTGCACGGGCGGGAAAGAGTGAGTCTCGGCGGTCACCTGTGACCGCCAGAGGCTCGCTGTCCTAATACTGCTCCGTCCGCTCCACGACTGCGCGTCCGCGGTAGTGCCCGCAGTTGGGGCAGGCGCGGTGCAGGATCTTGTCGCTGCTACAGTTCGGGCACTCCTGCGTCACGGGCAGCGAGCGCACTTTGTACTGGGCGCGGCGGGTGGCGGTGCGGGCTTTGGAGTGGCGGCGCTTTGGGTTTGCCATGAGGCGGGGGAGTTGTCGCGGCAGGCCGCGGGAGTCAAAATCAGGAGTCGTCGCCCAAGTCGGGCGTGCCCTCGTCGGGCGGGAGGAGGCGCCGAAGCGCTTCCCATCGGGTATCGGTCACGCTCTCGTCCGGTCCGCCAAAGCGGGTCGGAATCTCCGCTTCTTCGGCCTCTGGCGAGACGCGGCGAACCGGAAGAGAGAGAAGCATGGTGTCCCGGACCGGCTCGGTAAGAACGATCACCTGATCCTGTTCAGGAAACGGGTAGATGTCCTCTTCAACCTCTGCGATGGGTGCGGTGGTAAAGAGAACCTCGTGCGTGCCCTCAATAGGCTGCTGATACATGTTCAGCGTGCGGTCGCATTCGAGCGTCGCCGTCGCGCGCGTCACAAAGGCCGCGCGAACGCGGCGGTCGTGCACGTCGAGGCGCAGCGCGATAGCAATATCGTGGAACACCTCGGGGTCGAGGTCCAGATCGGCAGCGGTCGGTTCGAGCTCCAATTCATGGAGCCCGTTGTCGAAAGGGGCGAGGTCTACCCGGAGCATGGGAGTCAAGGAGCAGTGTCGAGCCCGCGCGCGTCGGCGCACGGAACCTGGAAGCTAGACGCCCCGCGCCAGAGGCTGCAAGGCATCACGCGATGTTTGAAATCGCCTCGCGAGCCCTTCGCATGGAGCGTTCCGACGCGAACCCGTCGGCGCGACCGTCGCCTCAGCCCAGCGCGCCGCTCGCTCCAGCTCAGATACGCCGGAGAGAGACACGCCTAGGCGCGTCCACTCGCTTTCCATATCTCGCACCCGTTGCCGTACCCAGACCGTCCGCGCTAGACTGCTGGCTCTGGCAGTCCCAGCGTTTCGCCAGAGGCTCTACCGGCTCCTTTCCGGCAAACGGTTATCCGCTCGCGGATGGTGAAAGAGAGTGCGTGGACATGGTGTGGACAGTGATGCCTCTGGCGTGCTGTGCTCCCACGCCCACGATCACATCTCGCCGACTGACCCAGCTCTTGCCGGCGTCTTCCTATTTCGAGAAACGACTGGGGGGCAACGGCTTACCCTATGCTTTCCACATTGTTGGAAAGATGTGGATATCCTCACTTGGCTTCAGCGGCTCGCCCAAAGAGTCTCCACCCCAGTCGTTTCGGCTGTGGATAAACTTTGGAAGCCGCTCGCGAGGGGCTCCCTTTTCCGTGCTCTGATGCGGATCTTGGGCATCCCGGTTTCCTCCCACTCCCCTCACACCGACGCCCGATGAACAGGACCCCCCAAGAGGTCTGGGCAGAGTGTCTCGCGGTTATCCGAGACAACATCAGTCGGCAGAGCTACAGGACATGGTTTGAGCCGCTCCGCGCCGTCGCGCTGAGCACGGAAGACGGCGCGCCGAAGCTGACCGTTCAACTCCCGAGCCGGTTCTACTACGAGTGGCTGGAGGAGCACTACTTCGCGCTGCTGCGCAAGACGATCACCAAGGTGCTGGGGCCGTCCGGACGCCTCTACTACGATATCGTGATCGAGCGCGAGGACGCTGAGGCCGAACGCCCAGGCGCCTCGATGCAGCTTCCGGCGCAACCCGGCGGCCAGTCGGTGAAGCCGCGCTACACGATGTCGCCAGAGGCTCCGCCTCCGCGCTCGTTTCCCGAACACGCCCCCCAGGGCAACACGCCCTATCACCCGGCGGGAACGCCGCCAGCCTCTGGCGCCAGAGGCGCGCGCTACGGCGCTCGCGGCAGCAACAGCCCCACCAGTCCGTTCGCGATCCCTGGTGTGCAGCGCGAGGTGGATCCCCACCTGGATCCCAACTACACCTTCGACCGATTTATCGAGGGCGATTGCAACAGGTTGGCGCGCAGCGCCGCGTGGGCCATCGCGCAGCAACCGGGTGCGACCTCGTTCAATCCGTTTCTGATCTATGGCGGCGTAGGCTTGGGCAAAACGCACTTGGTGCAGGCCATTGGCAACTACGCGCGGGCGCAGGGCAAAGCACGAACGGTGAGGTACATCTCGTCTGAGCAGTTCACGTCGGAGTTCGTCCGCGCGATCAAAGAGAACGCGGCTGCGGCCTTTGCGCGCATGTACGAGTCCCTCGACATCCTCATCGTCGATGACGTGCAGTTCTTCGGCGGGCGCGAGAAGACGCAGGACCAGT
This sequence comes from Rubricoccaceae bacterium, assembly GCA_963708165.1. Lineage (GTDB taxonomy): Bacteria > Bacteroidota > Rhodothermia > Rhodothermales > Rubricoccaceae > Rubricoccus. The sequence goes on from OY970187.1 coordinate 1,648,010, forward strand.
TCTTCCACATCTTCAACGAGCTGCACCAGCAGAAAAAGCAGATCATCCTGTCGTCCGACCGGCCGCCCAAGGACATCGAAGGCATCGAAGAGCGCCTGCTCTCGCGCTTCCAATGGGGTTTGGCCGCAGACGTACAGGCGCCCGAGTTGGAGACGCGCATGGCCATCCTCCGTCGCCGCGCCGAGGACGACGGCACGCGCGTCGCGCCCGACGTGTTCGAATACGTCGCCACACACGTCACGTCCAACATCCGCGAGCTAGAGGGCGCGCTGATTCGTCTTCAGGCACACGCCGCGCTTCAGGACCGCGAGATCGACCTGGAACTTGCCCGCGATGGCCTGCGCGACCTCATCAAGGAGCAGCGCCAGGTCATCAACATCGAGCAGATCCAGCGCGTGACCTGCGAGGTGCTCAACATTCCCGTGGACCTTGTGCGCGCTCGGACCCGCAAGCGCGAGGTGGTGCAGGCGCGGCAGATCGCGATGTTCTTTGCCAAGCAGCTCACCAAGCACTCGCTCAAGGCCATCGGGCAGGAGTTCGGCGGCCGCGACCACTCGACCGTCATCCACGCCGTCCGCAGTGTGGAGGACCAGATCGACACCGACCCGATGTTCCGCGAGACGGTCGAGCGCGTCCGCAAGAAGATCAACCTCCAGACGCGCTAGCCTCTGGCGGAGGTCGAGCCCGAAACCTCTGACGCCAGCAGCCCGAGCCCGCGCCCACCGCGTTCTTGCGCCCTCGCCTCTGGCGCAGCAACGCGACGCCAGAGGCCGGTTCAGAATGGAACGAAAATCGCCGATACTGCGTCCAGCTTTATATTCAGACACGATCTCAAAAGCGGGTTTCAGCCCGTCCCGGTTATGAAGTTCACCGTACCCAGCCAGGACCTCCAGCGCGCCCTCTCGACCGTCAGCGGCGCCGTTCCTTCCAAGGCCACGCTGCCCATTCTGGAGTGCGTGCTCTTTGAGCGCGATGAGGAAAACGGCGCGCTAAAGATTGCCGCGACGGATCTGGAGATCTCCATCGTGCAGGCCATCCCGGTTACGTTCGAGACCAACGGCACGGATGCCAGGCAACGCATCGCCGTCCCGGCCAAACGCCTCCTCGACACCATCCGCGCGCTGCCCTCGGGTCTGCCTGTGACCGTCGCGACCGACGGCGACTACAACGTGGAGCTCACGACCGACCAGGGCCGCTACAAGATGGTGGGCTACGATGGTGGCGATTACCCGGCGCTCCCCAGCCTAGAGGACGCGCAGGCGATCAAAGCGCCTGTGGCCGTGCTCAAGCGCGCCATCGACAAGACCGGCTTCGCCGTCTCGCGCGATGCGCTCCGTCCTGCGATGATGGGCGTTCTGTTCCAGGTCCGCCCTGAGAACACGCGAGCCGTCGCGACCGACGGCCACAGGCTCGTCCGCCTCACGCTCGACGCCATCACGGCGGACGAGGCGATGGAGTTTATCGCGCCAGAGAAGGCGCTCTCGCTCGTCGGCAAGGCCGCTGGCGACATGGGCGACTGCACCATCCGCGTAGGCGGTGGCTACGTCGAGTTCTCGCTGGGCGACACGACGGTCATCGGGCGTATGATCGACGAGCAGTACCCCAACTACGAGGCCGTCATCCCGGTCGAGAACGAGAAGCGGCTGACCGTCCAGCGTGAGGCGCTTCTGGCGGCTGTCAAGCGCGTCGCGCTGTACTCGTCCAGCATGACGCATCAGGTGCGCTTGGCACTGCGTAAGGACAGCATCGAGATCTCGGCCGAGGACATCGAGCGCGCGAGCGAGGCCAAGGAGCGCGTGCTCTGCGAGTACGACGCTGAGGACATGGAGATCGGCTTCAACGCCACCTACCTCACCGAGGTGCTCCAGAACCTCGACGCCGACGACGCGGTCTTCGAGTTCTCGTCGCCCAACCGCGCAGGCGTCGTCTCGCCGTCCGACCCCAACGAGGGCGAGGACGTGCTGATGCTCATCATGCCCGTCATGCTCAACACCTACGCCGCTTAGCCTCTGGCGCCAGAGGCTTCTGGCGCGGCAGACGTGTACCGCGGGGGCGCATCTTCGGGTGCGCCCCCGCGTTCTGTTCGTGCCTCTCCTCTTGTTTCAGCCTCTGGCGCGATGCTCGCCCGTCCCGACGTTCCCGTTCTGCTCATCGACGGTGTGTGCTCGCTGTGCGAGGGCGCCGTGCGGTTCATTCTGGACCGCGAACGCGCCGACGCGCCTCCGCTCCAGTTCGGGTCGTTGCAAGACGACGCGTCCAAACCGCTCCTGGCGCTCTCTGGTCTGCCAGACGAATACTTGGAAGGCGTCGTGCTTGTCGGCCCCGAGCATACGCTGACCGGCGCCGACGCAGCGCTCGCGCTCATGCAACGGCTCCGCGCGCCATGGCCCGCTCTCGCCAGAGGCTTGGCGCTCGCACCGCGGCCGGTCCGCAATGCGGTCTACAGCCTGGTCGCACGCTATCGCTATCGCCTCTTCGGCACCAAGGACGTGTGCGGGCTTCCGACGCAGGCGGAGCGCCGCCGGATGCGAGCTTCTGGCGGCTGAACGTCCGCTACCGACTTGCTCCGCCAGAGGCTACTCCGCCGCCACCTCGGCGTCGAGGTAATCGAGGAGTCGGGCGGCCTCTGGCGCCCGGTACCCGCTGTGCGCGACGACCGACTCTAGCGCGATACGTGCGGCCTCGGCGTCGTTCTGCACCAGCCGGATGCGGCCCGAGCGAGAGGGCCGCCTCCTGTCCGTAGTAGCTGTCGGGCGCGTCGCGCGCGATGTCTGCGAACGCCGAAGCCGCTACGCCCAAGGCTGTGTTGTCGTACCGCGGGAACAGGCCCAGCGTAGACGGCAGCGCTTCGCCCAGGGCACGGACCGCCTCGGCGTACCGGCCCGACACCTCCTGACCGCGCACGGCTCGAAAGCTCTCGCTGACATCTGCGACATCGGCGACGCGTATCCGCTCGGGTGTCCGAATGCTGGACGCGCTGAACAGCGCCCCGTATGCCACCACTAGCCCGAGCGCTGTAAACACGATGCCTCTCGCCAGAGGCCGCACGTCGCGAGGGTTCGGTTGGGCAACCGGCGCTCGGAACGAAGCCGGTGCACCCGCGCCGGCGGCCGCGCCCTGCGAAGCCAGGCCGCTGGCGCGAGGCTCGGGTGTGCCCCGGAAGCGCTCGATCTCCGCGAGAGGCCCCTCATTTTCGATGGCATCGAGATGCGCGCGGATCTCGGGACCCTCTGGCGCCAGAGGCGATGCGGCATGGTGACCCAAATGCGCGTCCACCATGTCGTCGATCACGTCGCGTGGCCGGACTGCAGCGTCGGCGAGCTGCGCGAATGCGATGGCGTCTTTGAGCTCATCGGTGAGGTCTGGTCGCGCAGCCACGGCTTCGATCACGCGCGCACGCTCCGCCTCTGTCAACAGAGCGAAGTCACGGATGCGATCGGGGAGTGAAGCGTCAGGCATGGTGAGGAATCAAGCGCCGTCCGCTAGAGACGCAGGCGAGCCGCGGTGCCACGCGAGACCGTTCAAGACGTGGAATCGGGTGCTGCCAAATCTGGCGGGAGGAGGTCGTCGAAGTGGAGGGCGCGGACCCGGTCGTCACCGCGCATCCGCACCATCACGCGGTGCGCGTACGTGTGCACGGTCGGCAGCGCGATTCCTGTCTCCTCTGCAATCTCGGCATACTCCATGTAGTTCAAAAAGCGCAGCGTTCCAACGGCCCGAAGCGAGGGTGAGACTTCCTTGAGCACCTGAGCAAACACGTACCGGATCAGCGCAGAGTCGTGGTCGGAGGGTTTACTGATGGGGTCGGCACATGCGATCCGGTCGTCCACCTCTGATGTATCCCGCCGGTCCCGCCGGTGGTTGCGCAAGAGGTTTTTGCAGAGCACGCTGACGTAGGAGGCGAACTTATCAGGGTCCTGGATCGACGGCAACGCGTTCTCCAGCCGTCCTATCGCTCGAGACACGCATCGGGCCTTCTCGCTCGGCGTGCCGCGCTCGCGCCTGAACTGCGTCAAGAAATAGCGCTGGATGTAGCAGTACGACCAGATGTCGACAATTCTCTTGTCCGTCGGATCGCCAGAGGCGCGCCACCTCACAAATACCGCGTTCGCCTTCTCGTAGTCACTTATCGCAAAAGGCAGATGGTTTGCAGCGACATCATCTACGTGGCGGAGTTCATCGAACGGCATAAAGGTGGGGCCCGGAAACAAAGCCGTCAAGATAGTCCGCGTGCGGAAGGAAGAATCCGAGAACGTGACACCGAGAGGCCTCTGGCGGGGTGCGGTGCGTTGACTCAGGTGTGCGCTGCCGGGTAGTTTCATCGGCTCAGCCTGCGCCGTGCCCTCGCGGCACGCTCCGACGAGGAGGCGCGCAGGCGGTGGCGGCGCGGCCGGACCTGTTCCTCGCTCTGGCCGCCCGTTTTTTTGCCGCCCTGCCGGAAGAAGCGACTGTCTCGCTTCCTTTCCGCTCGGATCCATCGATCCACAGTTCCAATGGACCACAACTCGTTCAAGACCTTCAGCCAGCGTCCGCAGGACGTCGAGGCTGCATGGCACGTCGTCGACGCGGAGAACGCCGTCGTCGGCCGTCTCTCGGCCCAGGTTGCCGCCATCATCCGTGGCAAGCACAAGCCGGAGTACACCCCGCACGTCGACGGCGGCGACTTCGTCGTCATCGTGAATGCGGACAAGGTGCGCTTCACAGGCAAGAAGGAGACGGATAAGCAGTACTTCCGCCACTCCGGGTATCCCGGTGGCGTGACACTCCAGACTCCGCGCGACGTGCGCGAGAAGTACCCGGAGCGCATCCTGGAGCACTCCATCAAGGGCATGTTGCCCAAGAACCGCCTCGGCCGCCAGATGGCGAAAAAGCTGAAGGTGTACGCCGGCGCGGAGCATCCGCACGAGGCGCAGAACCCCCAGCCGCTCGACATCGACGCCTAACCCCATGCCAACTCAGTACCAGGCCGTCGGCCGCCGCAAGACCTCGGTCGCTCGCGTATACCTCCGCCCCGGCAGCGGAAACGTGATCATCAACAAGCGCCCTCTGGCGGAGTATCTCCCCACGGAGATCCGCCAGCGCGCCGCGACGGCTGCCCTTGACCTCACCGAGCTCCGTGGCGAGTTCGACGTGCTCGTCAACGCCAAGGGCGGAGGCCTCACCGGCCAGGCCGATGCGATCAAGCTCGGCGTCGCTCGCTGCCTCGTGGAGCACAACCCGGAGCTGCGCAAGCCGCTCCGCGACGCAGGCTACCTCACGCGTGACCCACGTATGGTCGAGCGCAAGAAGCCCGGCCAGCCCAAGGCCCGCAAGAAGTTCCAGTTCTCCAAGCGCTAGACCGCGCTGGCCTCTGGCGTGTTCGCCAGAGGCTTTGGTCTTTCGCTATCCCCCACCTCGCCCGACGCGCAGCCGGGTGTCCCGCCAGAGGCCTCACGCCTCCACTCCGGGATCGGCTGCACGGATGACGGCGAGGGTGGTTGTAACCCGCGCCAGAGGCTCCCTTTCGGAGCGACCAGCTTTGCTGCCTCTGGCGCCCACCCGCGGGCTCGGCCCGCTGTTCTATGCCACGCGCATCGATTGAAGACCTTCTCCGTGCAGGCGCCCACTTTGGGCACCTCACGAGCCGCTGGAATCCGAAGATGGCCTCGTACATCTTCATGGAGCGCAACGGCATTCACATCATCGATCTCAAGCAGACGCAGGCGCGTTTGGAAGAGGCCGCTGAAGCTGCTGGCCGCTTCGCGAGCCGTGGCAAGGAGATCCTGTTCGTCGGCACAAAGAAGCAGGCACAGGCAACCGTCAAGGCGCACGCCGAGCAGGCAGGCATGCCCTTCGTCGTGGACCGCTGGCAGGGCGGCATGCTCACCAACTTCCAGACGATCAAGAAAAGTCTCCGCCGCATGGAGACGCTTCAGCGTCAGGAAAGCGACGGCACGACGGCGCAGCTCAAGAAGAAGGAGCGCCTCATGCGCACCCGCGAGCTTGAGAAGCTGGACCGCGTGCTCGGCGGCATCTCGCACATGAACAAGCTGCCCGGCGCGCTGTTCGTGGTCGACATCAAGCGCGAGCACATCGCGGTCGACGAAGCGAAAAAGCTGAACATCCCGGTCATCGCGCTCGTGGACACGAACACGGACCCGGACCTGGTGGACTACCCGATCCCAGCGAACGACGACGCGATGCGCTCCGTCTCGCTCTTCACGGGCATCATCGCCGACGCTATCACCGAGGGTGCGCAGGCTGCCAAGGCACAGAAGGACGCCGCCAAGGCCGAGGCCGAAAGCCGTCTTGCGGACCAGGTCAAGGAAGCTGCGAAGGCTGAGGAGAAGAAGGAGGAAGCTCCTGTCTCCATGGCCGACGCCGAGAAGGCGCCCGAGGCCTCTGGCGACTCGGACGCCTAGGCTCCCCGTCGCAACCCATTTGCGGGGAAGCGGGGCTCTCCTCGTTTCCCCGCTTTATTTCCGGCCTCTGGCGCGAGACACGCGTCTCGCCAGAGGCCCCGAACTCAACACATCAAGAAAGACATGGCGATCACCGCACAAGACGTTAAGCGCCTCCGCGAGGCCACAGGCGTCGGCATGATGGACTGCAAGAAGGCTCTCGTCGAGACCGAGGGCAACTTTGACGAGGCTATCGAGCTGCTTCGTAAGAAGGGACAAAAGGTCGCCGCCAAGCGCGCCGACCGCGACGCTACCGAGGGCGTTATCGCAACCGCCACCTCTGGCGACGGCAGCACCGCCGTCATGGTGGAAGTGAACTGCGAGACCGACTTCGTGGCCCGCAACGACGACTTCACGGGCTTCGCCCAGAGCATCGCGGATCTCGCGCTGGCTCAGAAGACCGCCGACCGTGACGCGCTGCTCGCGCAGACGCTGGGCTCCCAGACGGTCGCCGACGCCGTGACGGAGAAGACCGGCCAGATCGGCGAGAAGATCGACGTGCGCCGCGTAGAGCTCATGACCGCCTCTGGCGGCAGCGTGGTCGACTACATCCACCCGGGCGCCAAGCTCGGCGTGCTCGTCGAGATGAGCGGCGAGGGCGACCTTTCGGAAGCAGGCCGCGATGTGGCCATGCAGGCCGCCGCGATGAACCCCATCGCCGCTGTCCGCGCCGACGTCCCGCAGGATGTGCAGGACAAGGAGGTCGAGATCGGCCGCGAACAGGCGCGCGCCGAGGGCAAGCCCGAGGCCATCCTCGACAAGATTGCCCAGGGCAAGCTCGGTCGCTACTTCAAGGACAACGTGCTCGTCGAGCAGCCGTTCGTCAAGGACTCCTCGCAGACCGTGGAGCAGATGCTGAAGAGCAAGGGCGCGGAGCTCAAGCGCTTCGTCCGCTTCGCGCTCGGCGGCTAGCCGTTTTTCCAGAAGCCTCTGGCGAGAACCTGCGAGGCCCGACCAGTATGGTCGGGCCTCGCTCCGTTTGCGCCTCTGGCGCCAGAGGCACCTGGGAATTCTCGTTGCACAGGAGCTTTACAGCGCGTGCGCCTCTGGCGCCGTTGCCGCGCCAGAGGCGCATTCCGTACCTTCGGGCCGCTTCTCCCCTACCCGTCTCGATGCCCGAATCCGACCTGCGATACAAGCGCGTTCTGCTCAAACTCAGCGGCGAGGCGCTCCTGGGCGACCAGGCCTTTGGGATCGACCACTCCATCCTCGCGACGTACGCGCAAGAGGTGCGCGAGGCGGTTGAGGCAGGCGCCGAAGTGGCGCTCGTGATCGGCGGAGGCAACATCTTCCGTGGCATCTCTCCCGAGGGCACCAAGATGTCCAGCCGCGCCCACGCCGACTACATGGGGATGCTGGCGACCATGATCAACGCGATGGCGCTTCAGGACGCGCTCGAAAACGCAGGTCTGCACACACGCCTGCTCTCGGCCATCGAGATGAAGGAGATCGCGGAGCCGTTTATCCGCCGCCGCGCGATGCGGCACCTGGAAAAAGGCCGCGTTGTCGTCTTCGGCGCGGGCACGGGCCACCCCTACTTCTCGACCGATACCGCCGCTGCGCTCCGCGCCTCAGAGATCGGCGCTGACGTGATCCTCAAGGGCACGCGCGTGGACGGCGTGTTTACCGCCGACCCAGAGAAAGACCCGGATGCACGGCGCTTTGGCTCGGTCTACGGCGCCGAGGTGATCCAGCGCGACCTCAAAGTGATGGATCTCACGGCCGTCACCCTCGCGAAGGAAAGCGGCCTCCCGATCTTGGTCTTCAACATGAACACCCCCGGCAACCTCAAGCGCGTTCTCCACGGCGAGGACGTGGGCACGCTCGTCCACTGGGACGAAACCGCCGAACCTGTCTCTCTCGCCTAGCCGACCGCGCCTAGCCGACCGCGCCTGTCCGCCACTACACGGCCGACGCCCGCCCCGAGCCTCTGGCGCCAGAGGCCGCCCTTTACCTGCCACCTCCGACTTCCGATGATCGACGACTCCCTGACCCTCATCCTCGACGACGCCCGCGACCAGATGCGCAAGTCGTTGGAGCACTTAGCTGCCGAGATGGACACCATCCGCGCAGGCCGCGCCAACGCGTCCATGCTCGACAGCGTGCGCGTGGAGGCCTATGGCTCTACGATGCCCATCAACCAGGTAGCGAGTGTGAGCGCGCCCGCGCCAGACCTCATTATGGTCTCGCCGTTCGACAAGTCCACGCTGGGCAACGTCGAGCGCGGGATCACGATGGCCAACCTCGGCCTCAACCCGACCAATGACGGTTCCGTGATCCGCATCAGCATCCCGCCACTGACGGAGGAGCGGCGCAACGACCTCGCGAAAACGGCCCGCTCGCGCGCCGAGGACGCCAAAATCTCGATCCGCAACGTCCGCAAGGACGTCAAAAGTGAGATCCAGAAGACGGTCAAGGCCGAGAGCCTCTCTGAGGATATGCAGTACGAGGCCGAGCAAAACCTCCAGGACCTGACCGATCAGATGAACGGCCGCGCAGACACCATGCTCGCGAAGAAAGAGAAGGACATCACGACGGTGTAGCAACGGCTTCGCTGTCGCGGGACTGGAGGTTGGGTTTGGGGGACTGGCAGAGCGCAACTCGTTCGGCCTCTGGCGCCAGATCAAAATCTTCCAGTCCCCTATCCCTGGTCCCCAGTCCCAAAAAACGCCAGAGGCCTGTGGCGTTTTGACGCAGCCTCAACCGGCGCGGCCTGTGGCGCGCGGTAGATTCGCTGTCTCCCGGAGAGGTGTCCGAGTGGCTTAAGGAGCACGCTTGGAAAGCGTGTGTGCGGGCAACCGTACCGAGGGTTCGAATCCCTCTCTCTCCGCATCGACGCTGGCAGCCCCGCGCTGCCAGCGTCGTGTTGTTTCACGCAATCCCTCCGCCGATGCCCGCCTCCCCTCTCCGCAGCATGACCGGCTTTGGCCGCGGGACCGCCGAAGCAGGCGACACGCGCGCGACGGTCGAGGTGCGGACCGTCAACGGCCGTTTTGCCGAGGCCAGCGTTCGCAGCCCGCGCACGCTCAACCCGCACGAGGCTGAGATCGTGGCGCGCGTCAAAGACGCCATCGCCAGAGGCAACGCAACGATCGGCGTTAGCCTGGACCGTACCGAGAGCACGCCGCCTCTGGCGGTCAACCGGGATGCCGCCGCTGCGGTCGGCGCGATGCTGCGCGAGGTAGCCGACGCCTCTGGCGTGAGCGCCGACACCATCACGCTCGCCGATGTGCTGCGCTTTCCCGAGGTGATGCAGACCATGGCCTCTGGCGCCGATGAAGAGGAAGCCGACGCGTGGACCGCGACGCAAGAGGCTCTGGCAGGCGCGCTCGCCAAGCTGGAAGCCATGCGCACTGCCGAGGGCGCGGCGTTGGATGCAGCCTTGCGCGAGCATGCCGACGATCTGGAACGCCACACAGCCGCCATCGAAGCGCGCGCGCCGCAGCGCGTGGACGAGCACCGCCAGAGGCTCGCCAGTCGGCTGGAGGCCATGCTAGAGGATGACCGCTTGGACCGCCAGAGGCTCGAAACCGAGATCGCGATCATCGCGGATAAGCAGGACGTGACAGAAGAAACCGTGCGTCTGCACTCCCATCTCGCGCAGTTCCGCGACGCGCTGGGCGACGGGGAGCCCGTCGGGCGTCGGCTCAACTTTATCGCGCAGGAAATCAACCGCGAGGTCAATACCATCGCGTCCAAAGCCAACGATCCCGGACTTGCCGAGCACGCGGTCGGCATGAAAGAGGCGCTCGAAAAGATCCGAGAGCAAGTAGCCAACGTAGTGTAATCGGACTGGCGACAAAGGGCGGGGGCTTCCCCCCAGCACCTAGAACTCAACACCTCGTCCCTCCATGAACCTCATTGTTCTTACAGCGCCCAGCGGGGCGGGCAAGACCACCATCGCGCGGCGGCTGATGTCCACCGTCCCGGGCCTTCGGTTCTCCGTCTCCGCGACCACGCGCCCCCCACGTGAGGGCGAGCGCAACGGGTTGGACTACTTCTTTCTCTCGGTCGGTGAGTTCAACGAGCGTCTTGAGAACGACGGGTTTGTGGAGCACGAAGAGGTCTATCCCGGCCGGTTCTACGGCACGCTGCGGGAGCAACTAGAGCACGCCGCCATCGACGCAGCAGGCGAGGGCGGTGCCATCGTGCTCGACATCGACGTGAAGGGCGCACTCAACGTCAAGCGTCTGTACGGGGAGGACGCGCTGACGCTGTTTATCGCGCCGCCGTCCATGGAAGCTCTCTCCGAGCGCCTGCTCAGCCGCGGGACTGAGGCCGGCGATCGCATTCGGGTGCGGTTGGACCGTGCGCAGATGGAAATGGACCACGCGCCACAGTTCGACCAGACGGTTGTCAACGACGACCTCGACACTGCCGTCGGCGAGACCGTCGCGCACGTGCGTCACTTTATCGCGCGGCACCACGATCCCGCCTCTGGCGCCTGACGCCACGCTCGCCAGAGGCCTCTGGCGCGAGAATCGCACGCGTTCTCAGCCGAACGCGCGACGCCAGAGGCGTAAATTCTCCCGTTCCGACTCCCCGCATCCTGATGCCGATCCGCACCCTCGACACGAACGCCCTCGCCGACCAGACCGGCAACCTCTACGAGTCGCTCGTCGTGCTGTCCAAGCGCGCGCGCCAGGTGGCCTCCAAGACAAAGGGCGAACTCGACCAGAAGCTGTCCTACTTCGAGGACCTCTCGCTCGACCCCGCCGAGGAGCTCCGCTCCAACGAGGATCAGCTCCGCATCTCGCTGGAGTACGAGAAGCGCCCGAAGTCTCCCGACATGGCCGTCGACGAGTTCGAGAGCGGCGAGCTGTACTTCCGCAACCCGACCCGGAACAGCGACGAGTTCTAGGCTCGGCCTGACCACTTTCCGCGCCGCCCTTCTCGCCAGAGGGGGCGGCGTTGTCGTATCTGTACGCTATGTCTCTCTCCGGCACCAAACTCGTCCTCGGCGTCACGGGCAGCATCGCGGCCTACAAAGCGGCCGAAATCATCCGCCTGCTCATCAAAGCGGGCGCCGAGGTGCAGCCGATCATGACGCCAGCGGCGTCGCGCTTTATCTCCCCGCTCACGCTCGGCACGCTCGCGCGTCGCGAAGCCCTTGTCGGCCTGTGGCCCGAGGCCGGGCCGGGCGCCGACGCCACGCTGTGGACCAAACACGTCGAGATCGGCCTGTGGGCCGATGGCATCCTGGTGGCTCCCGCAACGGCGCAGACGCTCGCCAAGATGGCAGGGGGCGCATGCGACTCCATGCTCACCGCCGTGCTGCTCTCGGCGCGATGCCCGGTGATGGTCGCGCCCGCGATGGACCACGACATGTGGCACCACCCGGCCACGCAGCGCAACATCGCGCAGCTCACCGCCGACGGCGTCACCGTCCTCCCCCCTGCCTCTGGCGAACTCGCCAGCGGCCTCATCGGCGACGGTCGGCTGCCGGAGCCCGAGGAGATCGTCGCGGCGCTCGGCCCGTGGCTGGCTGAGGAAGAAGGGGAGGTCCTCGCGCCAGAGGCCTCTGGCGCCCCTTCGCTCGCAGGCCGCACGGTTTTGGTCACGGCAGGGCCCACGCGAGAGGCCATCGACCCGGTGCGCTTTCTCTCCAACGGCTCGACCGGCACGATGGGCTTCGAACTCGCGCGAGAGGCCGCGCGGCGCGGCGCCGACGTGACGCTTCTGGCGGGACCGGTGTCTCTGCAAACGCCAGAGGCCGTGACGCGCATCGACATCGTGAGCGCCGACGATTTGCACCGCGCCGCGCTCGCCCACGCCGACGCGGACATCGTCATCGCCGCCGCGGCCGTCTCGGACTATGCACCTGCCGCCTCTGGCGACCGCAAGCTCAAAAAGTCTGACGACGATCTGTCCATCGCGCTCAAGCGAACGCCCGATGTGCTGGCGGCGCTCGGCGCACAAAAGCGCCGCACCCAGACGCTCGTCGGCTTCGCGCTCGAAACGCACGACGGCGAGGCGCACGCCAGAGGCAAGCTGGAGCGAAAGAATCTGGACTGGATCGTCCTGAACTTCCAGAACGAGCCTGGAGCAGGATTTGGGACCGGCACCAACCGCGTCTCGCTCCTCAGCCGTAGCGGCGAGCGCATCGATGTGCCTCTGGCGGCAAAGTCCGTGGTCGCCTCCGCCATCCTCGACGCCGTGACGCGGTAGCGCGCCTCTGGCGCCCGTCCTATGGCTATCCCGCTCCGCTTTCTCGCCCTCGGCGACTCGTACACCATCGGCGAAGGCGTCTCGCCAGAGGCGCGCTGGCCGGGGCAGTTGGCAACGCGGCTGTGGGCCTCTGGCGTCGAGATAGAAGCGCCTGAGATCGTCGCGGTGACCGGGTGGAGGACGGACGAGTTGGAGACTGGAATCGATGCGGCTGTTCTCGAACCGCCATACGCGCTCGTAACGCTGCTCATCGGCGTCAACGACCAGTACGATGGCGTCGCGCCAGAGGCCTTTCGCGTGTCACTCCGAGCGCTCCTCGCCCGCGCCATCGGGTTTGCGGGAGGTGCCGCGGGGCGCGTCGTCGTCGTCTCGATCCCAGACTGGGGCGCAACCGCGTTTGGCGCGGCAGACGCCAGAGGCCCCGCCACCATCGCGCGAGAGATCGATGCGTTCAACGCCGTCGCGCGTGAGACGGCAGAAGCCTCTGGCGTGAGATGGGCGGATATCACGCCACTTTCCCGCACGCAGGGCGCGCTGACCGTCGCCGACGGCCTCCACCCCGACGCAGAGGCATACACGGCCTGGGCCGACCATCTTCTGCCTCTGGCGCAAGAGGCCCTAAACGCATGACCCCGCTCCTCTTCGACGACCGCACCGTTCGCGACCGGACGACCGAAAAGGTGTTCGACCGCGCCGAGGCGATGCTCGCGCGCGAAGACGTGGTTCACCTCGCGCGCCGGGGCGACGATCTGTACGGCGCCGTGCGAGGCTCAGAGCCGCGCCCCTACCGCGTGCGCGTTGCGCTGACGGCCTCTGGCGTTCGCGGCGCTACATGCTCGTGCCCGTACAGCTTCGGGGGCTGGTGCAAGCATATCGCGGCTGTGCTGCTCTCCGCCATCGAGATGCCCCTCTCCATTCCAGACCTGCCGCCTCTGGCGGACTCGGTGGCAGCACAAGACGCGAAGCGCTTGCAAGACGTGGTGCTAGGCCTCGCGCTGGAGCATCCCGAGTTGTTGGAAGAGATCGAGGCGCGCCTCAACGGCGAACCGTTCGACCCGCCCGAATGGGACCTGGGCGGCGACGGCGACTGGTAGCGCCGCGCCAGAGGCCGCCGCGCCAGAGGCTCGGATTTTCATGCCGCTTGGCCCGATGGCGCGAGTTCCATCGCCTACCTTGTCGGGCCGCCGCGACGCCACGTCCGGCAAGCCTCTGCGCCTGTGCCCGATGCCTCCTCTGTATCCGCCGAATCGCTTCCTGCAACCGCAGAAAACACGTTCGACGCAGCAGAGGCCATCCGACAGACCCGCGCGTTTCTGGCTCTCCAGCGCGACATCGCCGGACCGACGCGCTTTCTCGGCTCTGGCGTTCCAGCCGTGGACGCGGGGGGCGGTGTAACGGCAGAGGCCCTCGACGCGCCCGAAGCCTCTGGCGAAACCGCAGAGGTCTCCGCCGACCTTTCGCCTGCCCTCGAACCCGCCTCTGGCGACACGGCGTTACCGTCTTTGGCCCCTGCGCCAGAGGCCGCCTCTCCGACTGCTCCCGCTTCTGCGCCTTCAGCGCCAGAGGCCCCCGACGACTCCGACTCCGACGTGCCCGACCTTTTCGGCAAACTGCCTGACCCCAGCCTGGACCCCGCGCTCTCGCCTTACGAGCGCATCGCAAGCCTCATCCCCGAGGAGTCGCCGCTGCGCGACATGACTTCGCTGAACGAGATCAACACGTGGCTGTCCAACACCGTCCTCGTGCCCATCGACGAGGAGCGTATCAACCCCGTTCTGGGCACCGGCCCGGCCGATGCAGACCTGATGGTGATCGGTGAGGCGCCAGGGGCCGACGAGGACAAAACCGGCGAGCCGTTCGTGGGTCGCGCGGGCCAGTTGCTGGACAAGATCATGGACGCGGTGCTTTTCGACCGCGACGAGATCTACATCGCCAACATCCTCAAGAGCCGTCCGCCGAACAACCGCGATCCTCTGGCGGAGGAAGTCGAAGCCCACATCCCGATCCTGTACAAACAGATCGAACTCATCCGTCCCAAGCTGATCCTGGCCGTCGGCAAGAGCGCGGGCAACGGGCTGCTGGGCAAGAAGTCCAGCCTCGCGAGCCTGCGTGGCAAGTTTCACGACTACTACGGCATCCCGCTCATGGTCACCTACCACCCGGCCGCGCTGCTGCGCAACCCGCAGTGGAAGCGCCCGACGTGGGAGGACGTAAAACTGCTCCGCACGCGCTACGACGAACTCGACGGCGTCTCGCGCCGCCGCGAGGCGTAACCCCGCCACGCCCTAGCCTCTGGCGCCCCCATGGATCTCTCCGAGCTTCCCCCCCTCCCCGACGACGAGCCGCCGCGCCCCTTGCGCATCGACGACGAGGGGCACACGTTCTCGCTCGCCCAGCTAACCGGCGGCGACCGCCAGAGGCGGCCCGCAAAGGTGACGCCGCTGCGTGAGCAGGCCGGCCGGATGCCTCCGCAAGCCGTCGATGTGGAAAAAGCCGTTCTGGGCGCGCTGCTCATCGAACGCGACGCGATTCCGAAGGCCATCGAGGTGCTACCCGCGGACTCGTTTTACGACGCGCGGCACGAGAAAATTTACGCGGCTGTCCAGGCGCTTTTCGAGCGCGCCAACCCTGTCGACCTTATCACGCTCAGCGAAGAGCTCAAGCGCCGAGGCGACTACGACGCCATCGGCGGCTACTACCTGACGGAGCTCACCACGAGCGTGGCGAGCGCGGCCAACGTGGAGTACCACGCGCGCATCATCGCGGAGAAGAGCCTCTTGCGGAAGCTCATCACGACGATGACAGGCGTGGTGGGCGAGGCGTTCGAGACCACGACAGACGCGTTCGATCTGCTGGACCGCGCTGAGCGCGAGATTTTCCAGATCTCGGAGTCGCAACTGCGCAAGGGTGCGGTCAGCATGATGAGCGTGGTCAAGGACACGCTCACGCACCTGGAAAGCATCCACGGCCAGGAACAGGGCGTGACCGGCGTGCCGTCGGGTTTTACGTCGCTCGACGCGATGACGGGCGGATGGCAGAACTCGGACATGGTCGTGATCGCGGCGCGTCCGTCGATGGGCAAGACTGCGCTCTCGCTCGCGGTGATGCGCAACGCGGCGCTCAACCCGCAAAAACCAACCGGTGTCGCGTTTTTCTCGCTGGAGATGAGCGCGCAGCAATTGGCGCAGCGCCTGCTTACATCCGAAGCCCGTGTGGACGCGCAGGCTGCTCGTACCGGCCGCCTGCACGACGACGATTGGCCCAAGCTCGCGCGCGCCGCGGGTCGCCTCTCCGCTGCCAGCATCTTTATCGACGACACGCCCGGCCTGGGCATTCTGGAGCTTCGCGCCAAGTGCCGACGCCTCAAAGCCGAGCACGACATCGGCCTTGTCATTGTGGATTACCTCCAGCTCATGCACGGCACGGCGCAGACGAAGGGCTCGAACCGTGAGCAGGAAATCGCACAAATCAGTCGATCCCTGAAGGGTTTGGCGAAAGAACTGAACGTTCCCGTTCTCGCGCTCTCGCAGCTCTCGCGTGCCGTCGAATCCCGTCCGGACAAGCGCCCGATGCTCTCCGACCTTCGCGAGTCCGGCTCCATTGAGCAGGACGCCGACGTGGTGATGTTCATCTACCGCGCCGAGCGCTACGGCATCACCGTCGACGAAAACGGCAACTCGACCGAGGGCCTCGGCGAACTCATCATCGGCAAGCAGCGAAACGGACCAATTGGCATCGCGAAGGTGGCGTTCGTCAACCAATTCGCGCGCTTCGAGAACCTGACGAGCTACGTCCAGAGCGATCCATATGGCGGCGACCCTGGCTTCGGCACTCCAGATCCCTATGGGGATACGCCCTACGGAGGAGGGGACGGTTCCGGCCCACCTCCGCTTCCACCGCCTGCTACCGACGCGCCGTTCTAGTCCCTGCTTGGCGATCTAGTGCGAGGCCAAGCACGAGCACTGCGGCTCTGCATGGGACGGACGCGGATTCGGTAGACAGAGGTTGAGCCTCTGGCGGAGCCGTAGACGACACTCCTCTGGCGCCAGAGGCAAGGTCTACCGTGATACGCCCTGCGAGTCCGGGTCCCGACGCAGATCGTTGGCATCCGTGTCATCGATGATCACGGATTGGGCCTGAGCGCCAATCAGCCGCTTCCGAAACGTTCCGAGGTCTCGCTCGCCTGGTTCTAAGTCTGTGCCTTGCACCTCCTGGTAAAACGGGCCCCGGTCGGTTTCGATACGGAAGTAGATCTCGTAGGAGCCGATGTTTACATCGCCAGTGTTGAGGGCGCGGTACTCGACGGTTACGAAAGAGCTGTCTTGCGTAAACGGCTCGTTGGTAAAGCCCAGAACCTCGGCGCCAAACTCCGGGTCTGTGGACGAATCGTCATCGTCCTCCTCCTCTCGAAGAAAGAGTGTGGCTCGGGTCGTGCCGTCCCTGCGTACAGCTACGGTGACGGTTCCAGCGTTGAAACCCACGCGAGTGGCAGTTACGGTGTACGTCCCGACCAAAGCGGCATCAATCGTGAAGTTGCCGTCGCTGTCTGCAGTTATCGCCTCGGTGGCAGGGCTCGTCGTGATGCCAGCGCTAGGTATTGGCGCCCCGGTGTTGAAATCCACCACCGTCCCCTGGATGGTTCCGAAGCGCTCAATGTCAACGACGCCGTCCTTGCACGCGCTTAGCGCCAGTGTAAAGGAAAGAGCAAATAGAAGGACGAAGCGCATCAGCGTTGCAAAGGGTAGGCCGAAAGGTAGCGGGAATTGTCCTACTGAGCCGCTTGCTCGAACACTTCCGTGGTCGTTCGCCCATCCGACCACGACACGACGAGTTCTGCCGTTACGCTGTCGCCAGAGGCGGCGTTTATCCGGCTTACCGAGAGCGTGTCCGCGGCGCCTCCGGCCACGTCGAACGCTCCGGACTGGTTTGACCGTGATGTACCGCTCGCGCCCTTCTTACTCACAACGAGTGAGTATGAGCCTTGGGCAGGGCCTCTGGCGAGAACTGAGAACGCGTACGTGGTCTCGTCCTGTTGCGTCTTCAGAACGACCGAGCCGTCTTGCGGCGTTTGGGTGCTCACGCATCCCACCAGTAAAGCGAACAGGGCGAGAGTAAAGGCATTCACGCTTAGCGACGCTCGACTGTGAGTTGGAGGCCGTTGCCACGTTGGCTGATAGATGCCGGTGCCACTCCCGTCTCCACGAATTGGACGGCGTTGTTCTCGTTTCCGACCTGGCTGATCGAGAACGGTTGTGTGGCTGTACCTGCGAGAAGAAGCGTGTAGGAGTTGTTGGCCCCTGCTTGCACAGATCCATCGAGGATCTCGTTGCTAGAGCCGATCACGTCTCCGACGAATGTGTTGCCATTGCCGATTTGGCTCAGCGAAAACAGGTTCTCATTCCCCACGATGTCAAGTCCGACCAAGTTGCCCTGCCCGCTCTGGACGATGTCCGCCTTGTTCATGATGCCTCGTTGCGAGACCGCGATCACATTGGTCTGCGCAGATATCCCAAGAACCGCTGCGTCGAGTGCCTCGCGAGAGGCCAGCCCCGCTCCGGCCAATTCGGGCGCAGCCTCTGTGCTGAACGAGAGCCCAGCCTGTTGGATAAAGGTCTCACTAGCCTGCGCCGCCGCCAGAGGCGCCGATAGGCTCATTGCCACGAGGAGGCACGAACGTGAGAACGTCAGCTTGGGCATAGGGAGAAGGGTATGGCATCTGTTTCGTGAGCGATCCATTCGTCGGCGCGCCCACGAAACAGTTTGCTCTGGTTAGTTCTGTACTACGGTCGCGTTGTTCCTGCTTCCGGACTGCATCACGTCGGACGTGTTGCCATCGCCCATTTGCTGGACTGACGCGCGGTTTCTGCTTCCATTCTGCATTAGTTCGGAGTCGTGGCCATCTCCCATCTGCACGGAGCTGAACACGTTTTGCGACCCATCCTGAGATGCTACAGAGCGGTTTTCGATCCCAACCTGGTACATTCTAGCGTCGTTGCGTGTGCCTCCGTTCTGGTAGATGGACGCATACGAATCTTCTGATCCGGCCTCGGTGGCCGTGGGAACAGGAGGGAAGAAATCGTCCTGGCGGTCTCCTTGTGAGATCAGGGCAACGTTCAGCGACGTGCTGCTTGTCTGGGTAATGACCGCTTCGTCGTTTGCGGACGTTAGCGTGAACCCGCCCTGGCGAGCCAGCGCGATGTTGTCTAGACCTCCCTGGGACAGCTCGATTGTGGAGTTGGTAGCCGAGCCGTTGTTGAATCCTTGAGCGGTCGCTGCTCGCCCTGCGCTACCGGTCTGCACAACCGTCGAGGCTACATCCGAGGCGGTACCGCCTGACGTTCCTTGGTATACGATCCCCCCGTCTCCCAAAGCGTTGTTCGACGT
This sequence comes from Rubricoccaceae bacterium, assembly GCA_963708165.1. Taxonomy (GTDB): domain Bacteria; phylum Bacteroidota; class Rhodothermia; order Rhodothermales; family Rubricoccaceae; genus Rubricoccus. Next base: position 1,667,002 of record OY970187.1, read on the forward strand.
AAATCCGGTGTTATCTGAACCCGTCTGGGTCACGGTCGCCTTATTACCGAACATGGCGGTTGCGTCTCCAAATCCGTCGATTCGCCCCTGGTAGATCACGCCCTCGTTCCGGCTTCCAAACTGACTGACGGTGGCGGTGTTCTCTCCAACCTGAATGATCACCGCGATGTTGTCGCTCACAGCAGCGCCAGAGGCGCCTTGCTCCACTGTAGCTGTGTTCGAGCCCGTCTGGTCGACTCTCGCGCTGTTGTCACTCCCCTGTTGATCAGTGGTGGACGTGTTTTGAGCCTTTACGCTCGTCGTAAATCCGAGCGCGAGTGCACAGATCAAGAGGTTGCGTATAGTTGAGTTCTGCATGGAATCCTGTATCGGGGAAGGGATTTCTGTTTGGGACCCTAGCGGTCCCGAATGAGGTCAGTAAGCGCCAGAGGCCGGCGGGGCCTCTGGCGCTGGACGTGCCTACTGCTGCACGATGGTCGCCGAGTTCTCCATGCCGTTCTGCATCACCGTCGAGGTGTTGCCAGCGCTGCCGAAGATCACGTCCGCCACGTTGAGGTCGCCCATCTGAGTCACGTCGAGCGTGTTGTCCTGGAAGTTGCTGAACGAGGCGTCGAGGTTGTTGCTGTCGCCGTTCTGCATCGTCGAGATGGCGCTGTTGCGACCGGCGCCGAACACGAAGGCGTTGTTCAAGTCGCCGAGCTGCGTCATCGTCAGGTCCGAGCCAAAGGCGGTCGACCCGCGGTAGTACATCGTGTTCTCGTCGCCCTGCTGGAACTGTACGATGGCCGCGTTCTGGCCGCCGGGGCCAGCGACGCCCTGGTTGTTGCCACCCAGGAACTGCACCACGTTCTCGTCGCCAATCTGCGTCTGCTCGAGCCGAGCGCCCGACGTACCGCCGAGACCGTTGCCGGTGTCACCGCTCATCTCCGCGAAGTTGCGGTCGCCGTCCTGTAGCTGCGTGATGTTGTCGCGCGAGCGCTGGCCGGTAACGGTGATGAACGCCTCGTTCTCGTCGCCGAGCTGGGTCTGGGTCGTCGTGCGGGTCTGGTTGTCGTTCTGCTCCGAACGGGTCCTCACCTGAGCGACGTTGAGCGAGCCATCCTGGTCGATGTTCGAGATCATCACCGTGCCGCGGCCCCGCTCGTTGAGCTGGTCGATGGTGCCGTAGTTGCCGGTGCCGCCAGACTGCGTGATGCTCGCCTGGCTGGCGTTGCCGACCTGCTTGACGAAAGCCTCGTTGGCCGCGCCCGTCTGGTCGACATCTGCGGCATTGTTGTTGCCCGACTGGTTGACGTCGGCGAAGGAGCCGGCAGTTGTCTGGGTGCTAATACCGCCAGCGGTGACGGCGCCGGCTACGGGGCGGCTGTCGTTAGCAGTCTGGGCGCTGACCGCCGTAGTCATGCCGAGTGCGAGTGCGAGTGCGAGAAGACTCCTCATGGGGTTGTGTGTTGTGGTGCCCTACCGGGCGGTGTGAATACGTGTCGAGAGCGGCCAGCCGCCGAGGCATCGCCTCTGGCGCCAGAGGCCGCAGTGTGCGCCAGAGGCCGGCGGGGCCTCTGGCGCAGGACGTGCCTACTGCTGCGTGACAGTCGCCGTGTTGCTGTTGCCGATCTGGCTCACCGTCGCGTCGTTGCGGATGCTGCCGAACGTGATCGTGGCCGTGTTGCCCATGCCGATCTGCGTCGACATGATGTCGTTGTCCCGGTTGCCGTTATAGTCGGCCGAGAGCGTGTTCGACTCGCCGTCCTGCGTCGCGTCAATCGAGCTGCGGTCGCTAAAGCCATTGCTGCCACCGGCGCTCGCGAAGCCGTCGACGTCGATCAGGTTCTGCGTCGCCATCGTGCCGCCGAAGTTGCCCGACTGGCTGATGGTGATCCGGGCGTTGGTCGCGCTGCCGGACGACATGATGCTCGCCTCGTTCCAGTCGCCGACCTGCGTCAACGAGGACTCCGATGTGCCCGAGAGACCGATCATCTCAACCCGGTTGTCGTCGCCAGTCTGCGCCCAGTAGTGCTCGGTGCCGTTGCCACCATCTCCGAGGTAGGCGTAGTTGCGGTCGCCCGTCTGGATCTGGCGGACGCGGGCGGTATTGCCGCTGGTCGACACGTCGGCCGGGTCAGCATCACGGCCGCTGACGAAGGCCGTGTTGTTATTGCCGTCCTGGCGCTGCGTTACGGAGCGGCTCACGACACGTTGGTATGCATCCGCGGAGTTGTTGTTACCGACCTGCTCGATGGTGATCATCGGGTCGGGGCCGTTTCCGCCATCGGCGCGCACTTCACCGAAGGCCTGGTTGTTCGAGCCCGTCTGGTCGATGTCGATCTTGATGATGCTCTTGGCACCGCCGGTGTCCCAGGTGTCGACATCGGCGACGTTGCCCGTGCCGCCGTTCTGGTCGACGTTGACGATGGTGCCGTTGCCGAGGGTGTTGACGAGGGCTGACTGGGCGGCGCCCGACTGATTGACGGTGGCGCGGCTGTCGTTGCCTGTCTGGTTGACGGTGGCGGAGCTGCCTTGGGCACTGGCGGCGCCGGCGAGGCCGAGGGCGAGGGCAAGTGTGAGGAGATTTCGCATGGGGTTATATGTGTTGTGCCCAGTTGGGCAACTGTTTATGTGTGCGGTCGGATGCCGCGTCTCGCGGAGGCGGTCGCCTCTGGGCCTGCGAGGGGCCGTGGTGTCAAAAAGGGCGGCCTCTCGCGAAGCCGCCCCTGGGTATCTTATGGAAACGAGCCGCCAGCATTCTGGCGGACGATAACGGTATTGGCGTTGCCATTCTGGGTGACCTGCGCCACCGCGCCAGCGCCCTGCTGGATAAAGGCCTGGTTTCCGTTGCCAATCTGGTTCAGCATGAGGCGGCTGGCCTCAAAGGACAGCGCGGACGCCAAGGCGTCACCGTTGCCCAGCGCATCGAAACCCGCGAGAACGTTGCCGTTGCCGCGTTGCAAGACCGCTGCGTACGCGCCGCCGTCCTGCTCAAGAAGGGCGACGTTGCCGCCCATTCCCTGCTGCTGGATCCGCGCCTCATTGCCTCCCCCCCCTACAGAACTCTGCAGAAGCACGGTGGCGTTCAGGCTACCGACCTGCTCCACGAATGCTAAAGACTGAGCCCCAGCAGGCGTAGCGAGTACGAAGAAGAGAAAAGCGAAGAGGTACAGGCGCATGTATGGGTTGTTATCAACGTGGCATTAGCTCCCCGTCGCGCGCCGGCATACCGGTGGCTCAAGGGCTGTCGTAGTCAAAGCGAAAATGCTCTAGATGAGTCGGGGCAACAGGCCCCCCACATGGGGCACTGCTAAATCGATGGGTCGCGTAGCGCTGCCCGAAAGAGGGATAGCGAAGGCGAAGCCGGCCTTACAGGCCGTGCACAGGTATGGGTTGGGCATCACTTGGGGAAGGAAAGAGATGCGACGCAGCAAAGCGCCGGCACGCAACCTCAAGTGGTGGGGCAGCCGGGCTGCCTTGAGTTGCACAAGCCACCAGGGGCGGCACGCATGACCCTCTTGAGAGCACCGTGCCAATCCTGACGTACCACTATTTAACAATCACGATGGAAACAAGCAACAACGCTGAGTGAAGATGAACTGAGAGCCCCGTCTAGCTTCCCACATAGCCTTCTCATAGTGGCAACCCTATATTCCTAACTATAGAAGGCCATCCACCTCCCTCATCCCCCCTTTGTGACAGGTTAGCCAGAGCGCCAGAGGCCTCTGGCGCCGAGCGGTCACAGAGCGGGTCCCCCGAACGTGTCTAGAAACCGGAGTAGAAAACAAACCCCGCTTGCACGCTCCACACGTTGTCGTGGACCGAGCCCAGGTTTACGAGCGTGTCCAGCCCTTCCGTGAACGGGTAGTTGACCCCCGCCTCAATCTGTATCGCTACAGCGCTGGAGATGCGGCTCTCCAGCCCTCCGTAGAGCGCTCCGTATGCGAACACGTCCTCCTCGCTCCCAGACGGACAACGCGCCCGCGCCAGCCGTGAGGGTAGGCGAGGTCCGAGCGCTAGGGAACAGCCGGGCTTTAAGCACGCCAGCGCCCCCCACAAAGCTTTCTGCCGAGCCTGCGATATCCAGCAAGCCTGCCTCAGCACGCGCGCCGATGGAGAGGCCGCTTAAAATGGGATAGCTCAACGTCGCCGCGCCAATTGGTTGCGTACCGGCATCGTTGTAGTCCGTCTGAAACTGGCTAACCCCTGCCGGCGATTGCGAACGAGGCTCCTTCGTCTGATCGGTTCGAGACGAGGCGGTCGAAAGAGTCCCGCTGGCGGTTTTGAGCCACGTCGGCGTCATACTGGTCGAGGTACTGCTGCGTCAGCGGGGCCTCTGGCGCGCCGAAGCTCCACAGCCCGTCGCGAGAGCCTTCCACGATCATCGCGCGAACAGCCTCCTCAATCGCGGCTGTGACCGCGAGGACGGGGGGCTCGTTGGTGCTGTACCCCGCCTCCGTTTCCAGGATGGCTTTGGTGTCCACAAACCGGAACACGCCGCCGTCTAGCTTTTGCGAGACAAGGGTTTTGGTGGTGTGGACGGATTTCAACACGCGCCCGTTTTGCACGGACACGGCGCGGAGGTAGATGGTGACCTGGTCCTGGCGGAACTCTCCGCTGCCGCCTACGCCCAGCAAGCGCACGCCCGCTCCACCTGTAATCACATTGGAGTCGTAGCCGATGATGCCACCTTCCAGGATGACCCCGGCGTACAGCAACGGCGGCAGCGGCCCCAGCCCTTCACCATCGGGCCCGGTGTACTGCTGCCGGGTGCCGGAGATGATCTGCCGCTCGTTGAGCAGGTTCGAAAGCCCCTCCCTCTCGATGGGAACGAAAAACCCCGACGCTTCGAGCGCCCGCATAAGAATGCTCGTCGCTCCCTGCGTCACGACGTTGGAGAACGTCGACGAGTTTTCTAGCGCACGGTACTGTCCGGTCTGATCTCGAAAGCGGTAGACCGCCACCACCACAGGATCGACAGGTGCCGGAGTGGCTTCGAGTTGATCGGCTGAGACCGTGGCAGGCCGCCCACTCCGCGGGGACTCTAGCGAAAAGGGATCCGCAAAGCGAGGCGTGCAGGCCGTCACGCTCAAGGCGATGGCGAGGAGGAAAAAGCTGCGCACAGAGTCCGGAAGTGGCGGTGTGTAGAAAAGCGAGACCGAACGCGTTCGCGTCCTCTAGCAAGAGGCCGCCAGTGAAAGGCAAGCACCTATGGGTTCGGGATCGATACGATGGTCTCGTCTCCTGTGAGGAGGTTGAACACGCGCACGGACACCCCATCTAGGCCCGGAACGATCTCGACCTGAAAGTCTCCCAGCGCAAACGTGCCCGGGCGGGTGAGATCGAGGCCTCCAAAGCGGTCGGTGATCAGCTCGCGGGAGAGTTGGTTGAGAATCTGGCGCTGCAGCGACGACTCAAAGTCCGCGAGGGGATCCCGGGTGAACCGGTCGAAGGAGTCCTCTTCTTCCTCGTTCTGCAGTTGTGCAGACTGTAGGAGCCAGCTGTAGTTCGTGGTGAAGCCTCCGAACGCGGGGTTGGTCGGCTGGTACACGAGTTGCTGGGCAGATGCTGAGCTTCCCCAGGCAAAGGCCGCGAGGGCAAAAGCAGAAATGAGAAGACGAGGCATGGCGTGAGGCAGGAAAACAGATGGGATGCGTGGCGCAGTCTACGGACGGGCGCGCTCACCCGCGAGGCAAGCGCCTGAGAGTAACGCTGACGGCCTGCCGAGCGATGGGCTCCGCCTCTTCCTCGCGGATAGGCAGGCGCGCCTGGAACACGAGTTCGCCGCTGAGTTGGACGGCGATCAGCGTGCCTTGCCCTGGAAGCGGAGTCTCCTGGATCGTGACGCTCGCAAAGCCGGTGCCCGGCGGCGGGCGCCAGAGGCGAAAGAACACGTCGTAGAAGTACCCGCCTGTCCGCGTAAGCGTCTCGTCGACGACGAGATTGCCGAGGCCAAGCTCAGGGTCGCGCAAGGAGTCCGGCTCCGCCTGGCGTTCTCGCAGGATCAGAACGAGCGTCTCGTTTACGATCGCGCGGTAGGTACGGGAGTTGCCGTATGGAAACAACTGCGCGCTCGCGCCCGGCGGCGGCGCGGCGGTGGAGTCCTCTGGCGATTGGCAGAGAGCGGCCCCGGGGAGGAGCGCGAGCATGACGAGAAGAACGCGGCGCATCCTCAAACCTAGCCACCAACTACTGCTCGGTTGCTCCGACCTGTGTCTGCCCGGCGGCCAAGCTCCCGGCTTCGACGTATTTGCGGCCTCTGGCGGTCCGCCCCCACTCCCGCCTCCCGCGACCGACGCGCCGTTCTAGCGGCAGAGGAATGCGGGATGGCGAGTGGTGGAGGGATACCGCCTCTGGCGCCAGAGGCTGGGGTTGGGCGTCGCGCTGAACCAGCAGACGGCCATTTCCTGCAGCGGCTATGGCCTACCTGGAAGAGCACCGATGAGCTCTACAGAGCCAGGAACGCGGTCGACTTCGATGATCTGCTGAGGGTAGCCCGTTGCGCGGCACAGACCGAAGCCCTGCTGAGAATCCAGTACGATCTCGAGGTCGTCCCCGCGGCGCTCAACGCTCTTTACTCTTGAGCGGGAACTGGGGCCAGAGAGGCAGCCCGACTGGCGGCCCCAGAAAATGCCCACGAGCATCTGGTGCTTGAAGTCGACTGCAGACGACGGCGCAGGAGTCCCCAAAGGCTCTTGGTTGTTCTCAAGCCAGAAGGTCTGCCATTCGTCTTCAGACCGAAAGACGACCGTCGTGGGCTCCGTGGCAGCGAAGCGGGCGGCGTCCGGGCGATCCAGATAGGAGGGCGCTTCGCCTCTCTCGCGGGTGACCTCAGTAGGACCACTGCATCCGAGTAGAACAATGGCGGGCAGAACGAGGAAGAGAAGCCGCACGAGACCGTAGGTAGGAGGACGAGAAACCATGCGTCATCCGTGACGCATGCGTAGCCTCTGGCGCCAGAGGCTACGGCCGGATGTTGCGTTGCACGTATACGAACGGTAGCCGCGCGTCTCCCGCTACGATCTCAAAGACCACGCCTCGGGCGCGAGGGTCGATAGGCAGGTGCACCACGCCCTCGACCGATTCACCCGGGTAGAGCGTCGTGCGGCGCAAGACTTCCTCCCAGTAGTGGCGGCCATCGGCCTGCGCTACGGCTGCATCCGCAATAGTCCAGGCGCCCTCTTCGGCCGTGTGCGCCGCGTCGTCGTAGGCGATGGCCACGGTTAGAACTTGTTCGTCCGAGTCCGGCGGGTCTGCGACGACCGCAGCCGTGGTCACGACGGCCGAGGCGACGGCGAAGCTCTGGAGCGTGCGGCCTCTGGCGTGGGCGCGCGAGGCGCGGAGATCGACCTGCAGAAGCTCCGCCTCGGGATCGCGCGCGTGAACGCGCACGCCGTTATCGGGCTGCTCAGTGATCTGCGTGAGGGTGGTGTAGCTCACCGACACGAACGCGGCAGGGTCCACTTCGACAACCTCATCCGACGTGTTCGTGACGCGCACCCACAATGCGTGGTCCTCGCGCAGCGAGCGCACGTACGCAGACTCGGCATCGACCCCAGAGGCCGAGGCGGAGCGAATGTGCCAGCCGTCCTGCCAGACGCCGGCGTCACGCTCGGCCTCTGGCGCGTTTAGGCGGTGGACGGTGCGAGGCGAGCAGCCGGAAAAGAGGACGAGGGCGAGGCCCGAGAGGAGGAGCGAACAGCGCATCATCGGAAGGAAAGGAGGTTTATGTGCGCCGCGCTGAAACTCGCGCGGGTAACGGCGCCTCGCGAGATGAGACGCGCTGCGGCGCCAGAGGCTACGCCGAGGGCAGACCGCTTTCCAAAAGCGTGAGGCTCGGCCACCGCGCTCGAAGCAAACGACCCAGCCTGCGGAGGCCCCACGCTTCGGCGCGGCCCTGCCCCACCGCGATCGCCACGATGCCCATCTGGCGCACTGCCTCGCGCGCGGGTTTCCGCAATTGGCCGGTGAGATACACGCCCACGCCTCTGGCGGCGGCCTCGCGCACCATCGCGTCGGTCATGGCGCCCGCCAGCGCGATGGCGCCGAGGTCGGCCTCTGGCGCCTCGCCCCACATGTCCTCGATGCCACCGAACTCGCGCCGAATGGTCTCGATCGCGCCAGAGGCTGTCAGAGGCGCGATCGGTCGCGCGATCAGCCCCTTCGGGTTGCCGTCGCGCCGCAACGGCTCGTCGTCTGCTTCCAATCCGAGCGCGGCAGCGAGGGCCGGGTTAACGCCGATAGAGTGGTGCTCGTCCAGCGCGCGGTGTACCGCGAGCACGCCGACGCCTTTGGGAAGTCGCGCAGGCCACAGACTGAACGGACGGTGGATGAGCACGGCGTCCGCGCCAGAGGCCCACGTGTAGGGCGGCAGCCCAGCTTCGAGGCGTAACGCAAGTTGGCGGACCTCGCGAGGCGAGTCGATCCAGACGCCCGCTGGGTCGCCTTCGCGGTGATAGCGCACGCGGTCTAGGTGCGGCGCGAGGACGTCGGCGAGGTCTCGAACGGTAGGCATGGAACCAGAGCGGGTTGGGGAACGGTTAGCGCGCGCGCTGCCCCTCGTTGAGCCATCCAGGCGATGCAGCGCCAGAGGCCCACTGAAACTCACCTGCCGCACGCCCACGGCCGACGCGTTGAAGCGACGTGCCGGTCGCCGCACGCGGGCTCTCGCTCACACCGATGTCCTCGAACGCGAGGCCGCTGGCGTCGCGGAACGCACCTTCCCACGCGAGCGCTTCCACCGTCCGGCCGTCGGGCCCGATCAATGCAATCCCGTCGGGGCTGCCGTTCTGCAAGCCGGGAATCGCGACCCACTCCGTCCCGATGCCGTCGCCGACGAGCGTGCCCGCCAGAGGCGTCGTGCTGTAGACCGTGCCGTTGCTCCCGTTGACCGCGATCACTCTCCATCCGTCCAGGCGCGTTCCGTCCGGCCCCGCGATCTCGATGCCTTCGCCCACGTCGTCGCCGTCGTTGTCGTAGTGGATCTCGTTGATCCACAGGACGCCGCCAGAGGCGGAAAGAGGCCGCTCGGGAGCCTCTGGCGAGCGCGGGCCGGAGCCACTGGCGGGCGCAGACGTTGTAGCGCCTCCGTTCCAGATCCGATCTGCGAGCGTAGGATCGACAATGAAGGGGTTTTGTGTGCCTTGCACGCTTGCAATCCAGACGCTGCGCCTCTGCTCTCGGTCATCGGGTGGATCTTGCCGGTTCCAGACGAGGAGGTCGCTCTGCATCGACTCGAAGAAGCCCGCCTCGGCGCGTTCGGGGTAGACCGCGACGACGTAAAACACCGCCCGCGCGATGTCGCCTTTACGGTCCTCGCGCGGCTCGAAGCGCCCGTTGCCTCGCTCGCTCCACGGCGCCAGAGGCGGGTCTGGAATGCGAGATTGGCTGGCGTCGACCAAGTACCACGCGTCGGTCTGAGCGTCCGGGACTTCCCCGAACGGCAGGTTGCCGCGCGACGAGTTGACATTCTCGCGAGACGGAAACAGGTGATGCAGATCCGAGCGCAGCGGCTCTTCGCGCGCGCCTCTCGACTGCGGCCACACATGCTCGGCGTTGATGCCTCTGGCGCTCGCCGCCTGTGACGCGTCGCCGCCGCCGAGCGTGATGCAGTATTCGGTGTAGACGCCGCACACGACACCCTGGGAGGTCTGCTCGTACCCGTAGAGTTCGTCGCGCGCGCGGGCATAGCCCAGCGTGCGATCTGGAGAGAACTCGCGGTCCAGAACCCCGAGAAGGTCGCCAGAGGCAATATCTGTGTACAGCACCGCCTCTGGCGGAGGGGCGCCCGGCCCGGCGGTGGAGACGCGCGGCTGTGTCTTGCAGCCCACACACAGACTCAGCGTGAGGACGCTCAGCACGCCAGAGGCCAAACGGACAATGCTCATGTCTCTTCGTCGACGAGGGCGACGTGGCGGAAGTAGGTCTGCTCTTCGAACGAGGCGCCGAGCGCGCCGACGGCGAGTCCGATCGCGGCGACAAAGCCTGCGAAGACGACGACGTGACCGATGGCGATGGTTTCGCCAAGCGTCGCCGCCCAGCCTTCGAGGATCGCGCGGTCGAACAAAAGCGCGGCGAGGCTGAGCGTTCCCACGAACAGGATCGCGTAGGTCGTCGCCATGCCAATCCCGACCGCGAGCAAGACCGAGGCCTCCGAGACGACGCGTTGCTCACTGCGCCGCCTGCTACGGCGATGGACGAGCAGCCTCTGGCGCCGCACGAGGTACACACTCGCGACGAACAAAATGGCGACTGAGAGCGCCGCCACGAGCCACGCGGGCTGGCGCGCGCCCAGGTCCCACGCCTCGGCCGTCATCACCAGCACGACGAGCGTAGACACGGCCGCCGTGGTCAATTTGGCGAACTGGAACGGGAAGCGCCAAGGGCGGATCTGGCGCACGGCGTCGAACACGTCGGCGCGCTCGCGCCAGAGGGCGCGAGTCGTAAAGACGGCGTTGCTGATGCGGTGCGCGTCGGCCTGCTCCTCCATGCGCGGGTCAGCCACGTCGGCGATCTCTTCGGCCAGCTCCTCGACTTCGGCAGGCGAGAACTGCCGCATCCTGTCCAGGTCGCCAGAGGCTCGGATGTCGTGCATCAGGTCCTCTGGCGCGTCGCGGTGGCCCAGCCCGTTGAGGTGTCCCAGTTGATGAAGCGCGAGCGTCGCGATGCGGTCGGCCAGGCGGTCGGGGTCAGGCATGGCGTCGCGGAGAGTGGGATCCAGCCTCGCGACGGAGACGACAGCGACGCCCAGCGCCTGCGACGGCGTACCGAGCGCGAACGGCCGAAACCTTGCGCGCAGGTCCGCGGCCGTCACCACGAGCGCAAAGTCCCAGCCGCCCAGGTCTCGCTCAGCCGCGCCCACATCCAGCAGGTCTACCGGCTCGGCGCGAGCGCCCGGCTGCACATCGCGGCGCCGAACCGACGGCAGACGCCAGTCGAAATCGGGAAGCGCGCGGCGCACCTCATCGCGCACGAGCTTTCGCGCGAGCGTGACCGCGCGGCGCTGCGCATCGGTGAGGCCACCCGCCAGCACCCATCCTATCACGACGGGCGGCGCGGACGGCAGAGGCTGCGGGGAAGGATCGAGGTCCACGTAGGTCGGGAAAGGGGCCCGAAGCTAGACATAGCGTACGGCTCTCAAGAGGCCTCTGGCGCCAACCGCATAGAGCACGGCACAAATGGGGCAGAGTCTCGCGAGAGCACAAAAAAGTGGCCTCTGGCGCAATGCCAGAGGCCACAGGCTGTCAGACAGCGCGGGGAGGACTAGCGGTAGCCGCCTCCGCCACCACCGCCGTAACCGCCGCCGCTGTTGCCGCCACCACCGTAGCCGCCGCCACCGCCGCCGCGGTTACCACCGCCGCCGCCGTAGCCACCACCACCGCCGTAGCCGCCACCTCCACCGCCATCACGGCGTGGGGGACGCTCGCCGCGGGGGCGTGCTTCGTTGACTGTCAGAGGGCGACCGCCCATAGGGGTGTCGTTGAGTTCTTCGATGGCCGTACGGGCTGCATCGTCGCCGGACATCTCGACGAAACCGAAGCCGCGTGAGCGGCCGGTGTCGCGGTCCTTGATGACCGTGGCGCTGGTGACCTCACCGTGTGTTTCGAACATCTCTCGGAGTTCGTCGTCGGTGGTCGAATACGGGAGGTTGGCTACGTAAATATTCATGGGCTGGCTTTGTCGTGCAAAAGGGGAAAAACGCGGAACGAGCACCCCGCCAGCCAGCCGGGCGCTCGCATTCAATGTAGACCAACGCGTCACTGCACGTTTGGTTCACGCCAGAACGCGCGCGAAGCACACACCCTGCATTCCCAGCCTCTGGCGCCTTGGCCTGATCGAAATCGAGCGCGCCAGAGGCCGGGGTTTCAGTCCAGCCCGTACTCGGCCGCGATCTCGTCGGGGGTGAACGCCCGGCGCTCGCTCTCGGACATCACGGTCTTGGTCACCACGTGCCGCCCGATCACCAGCGCGTCCATGTGCGTGCGCCGGAACACGAGGACCGCATCCTCTGGCGTCCCGACGATGGGCTCGCCACGCACATTGAAGGAAGTGTTGACCAGCACGGCGCAGCCCGTGCGCGCCTCGAAGGCTTTGAGCAGATCATAGTAGATGCCATTTCGCGCCTGGGTTACCGTTTGCACGCGGGCGCTGCCGTCCACATGCGTGACGGCTGGAATAGCGCTCTCGATACTCGCCAGTCGCTCCAACCCCTCGCCCTCGATCTCCGCGTCGCGCACGGGCCCCACCAACAGCATGTACGGCGACTCGACACCGCCAGAGGCGTGGGGCGGGACAGTCTTCTCGTCGTCTGGCGCCAGAGGCTCTCGGTTCTGTGCGTCCCCCGTTCCCACGTTCAGCGTCCCTCCCAGATCGAAATACTCATCCACGCGTTCGGCTAGCACGCTGGGCGCGAAGGGGCGGAAGCTCTCGCGGAACTTGATCTGGAGGTTGACCTTGCGCTGCACCTCACGGTCTCTGGCGTCGGCGAGGATGCTGCGGTGGCCGAGCGCGCGCGGGCCAAACTCGGCGCGCCCCTGAAACCACCCGACGGTCTGGCCCTCCGCCAGAAGCTCGGCCGTGCGCGCGACGACCTCGGCATCGGTGGCGAAGGTTTCGACCGGCAGACCGTCCAATGCGGCCTCCACGTCTGAGGCCTCTGGCGCAGGCCCCAGATAGCTCCCGCTCATGCCGTCGCCAGCGGCTACCGTCCGCGGCTCGTTGCCCCAGTGGTGCGCCGCCATGAGTGCGGCGCCGAGCGCGCCGCCCGCGTCGCCCGCAGCGGGCTGAATCCAAATGTCCTCGAAGGGCCCCTCGCGCCAGAGGCGGCCGTTGGCTACGCAGTTGAGCGCGACGCCGCCCGCGAGGCACAGCTTCGTCTCGCCAGTTTCGCGGTGGACGTGCCGCGCCATCCGCAGCACAGCTTCCTCGGTCACGTCTTGGATGCTCCGCGCGAGGTCCATATCGCGCTGCGCCAGAGGCGCCTCGGGCTGGCGTCGCGGAAAGCCGAACAGCTCCTCCATCTTGCGCCCGGTCATGGTTAGCCCGGCGGCGTAGGTGAAGTAGTCCATGTCGAGCCGGTAGGAGCCGTCCTCGCGCAGGTCGATCAAGTGCTCGCGGATGAGGTCTGCGTAGCGCGGCTCGCCATATGGGGCAAGACCCATCAATTTGTATTCGCCGGAGTTAACTCGAAACCCGCAGAAATACGTGAACGCAGAATAGAGCAATCCGAGCGAGTGCGGAAAGTGGATCTCGGCGTGGATCTGTAGACGGTTGCCTCTGGCGGTGCCCCACGAGGTCGTGGCCCACTCCCCCACGCCGTCGGTCGTGAGGAATGCGGCGTGCTCGAACGGACTGGGGAAGAACGCGCTCGCCGCGTGGCTCTCGTGGTGCTCCGAGAAGACGAGCGGAACGTTCACGCCCAGTTCCTTCTGGATCAGGTCTGGGATCCAGAGCTTCTGCTTCAGCCACAGCGGCATCGCTTTGATAAACGATGCGAGGCCGCGCGGCGCGTACGAGAGGTACGTCTCCAACAGGCGCTCGAATTTCAGTAGCGGCTTGTCGTAGAACGCGACGGCATCCAGGTCTTTGGCTTCGATTCCTGCTTCGCGCAGACAGTACGCGACCGCGTTCGTCGGGAAACCGGGATCGTGCTTTCGGCGCGTGAACCTCTCCTCTTGCGCTGCGGCGATGATCACGCCATCGCGCACCAGTGCAGCCGCGGAGTCGTGGTACCAGCAGGAGATCCCGAGAACGGTCATAGTGGCCTCTGGCGCCAGAGGCTAGAAGTAGCGCTCTAGCCGCTCGCGCGTGGAGGGCGCGGGTTTGTCGCGCAGGATCCAGTACGAGTCCATGTCGGAATTCGGGCGTTTCGCCAGAGGATCCTTGCCCAGCGCGCGCAGAATGAGCCCGATGGGCAGGATTGTGATCACAAAGGCGATGGTCAGGATGACGCGCGTCATCACAAACCCCATCGCGAAGGCCAGCGCCATCCACACTTTGTAGACGGGCCGCAAAACGACCGGCGCGATTCCACCGAGAACGACGAGTGCGCTACCCAGAAGGCCGAGCACCTGCGACAGCGTGCCGATCTCCCACCCGTTCCGCCACGCCACAACCGCTGCGATGCCCGCGAACACAGCACCGACGGTCAGGCCAAACTTCCGCAGCGCCGCCGATGAAACGTCCAGCGCGCGCACTTCCTCGGCGACCATCGCCAGAGGCGACGGACCGGAGCGGGGGCGCAGTGTTCTGCGTGTAGCCATGGGCCTCTGGCGGATGCGAAAAGCTACGGGCGCCAGAGGCTACCGGGGCGTGCGGAGGTCGGCCGCTGCGACGGTGTGCTCCCAGAGCAGGTCGCCTGCCGTGTCGAAGGTTTTCATCGTAAGCGTTCGCGCATCGCGGGCACCGCTGAAGGTGAGCGTTCCGAAGTTGCGCGTCCCTGCCACGAGCGTGCCGGGCACGCGGACCGGGTTCTCGAATTCGGGTGAGTTGGGATCTGCGGGGTAGGTCGAGGCGCCTGCAGTGAGCGGGCTCGATGTGAACTCGTAGAGCGGGTACGTCCCGTTGCGGTCTAGCTTGATCAGCTCCGTATGGTGGCGGTCACCCGAGAGCAGGACTACCCCGTCGATCTGCCTCTGGCGAAGCTGCGCTAGAAAGTGCGCGCGCTCGACGGGCGCCACGTTGGCGTAGTTCTCGAAGATCTGGACGGGGTTCAGAATTTGCCCCCCATTGGCGATGATCTTGAACGGAGCGCGGCTCGCTGTGAGGGCATCCAGCAGCCAGCGGAGTTGCTCCTCTCCCAGATACTCGCGCTCGTGACCGGGTGAGGCGTTGGGTGCGCGGTGGTAGCGGTTGTCCAGGAGGAACACCTCGGCGTCGCCCCACTCGAACTGCGTAAACACGCCCGGCACGCCAGAGGCACCGTAGGTCGGGTTGGGCCAGAACCGCCCGAAGGTCTCCAGCGCCGATTCCTTGTGGATGTACGAGCGGTCGGAGTCGTTGGGCCCGAAGTCGTGATCGTCCCACGTCGCGTAATGCGCCGTGCCCGCCAGAAGCGGCTGCAGATCCGCGGCCTCGCGGCTCTTGGCGTATCGGTAGTCGATGCCCTCTGGGCTCCACCAGTCGACCTCGCGGAGGTAGACATTGTCGCCCAGCCACAGCATCGCCTGAGGCCTCTGGCGGTGGATGGACTCGAAGATGGTCGTGGAGCCGCCGTACGGCTTGGTGAACGCCAGAGGATCGGCGTACCACTCGTCGGGCCGGTCGTAGGCCGTGTCGTTGTCGTAATAGCACGAGCCGACCGCGATCGTGAACGTGGGCGCGTCGGTGCGCCACTGCCACAGCGGTTGCGTCGTGATCTCCAGCGGGTAGGCGGTAACCACCTCTTCCCCATCCACGCGCACGGTGTAGGTGGTCGTCTCTCCCGGCTCCATTCCGAAAAGCGCGATGCTGGCCGTGCCGTCGTGCGCCGTCTGCGCCCGGCCTCTGGCGCCAGAGGCGGTCACGACCTCTACCGTTGCGGGCCTTTCGGTCTGCACCCAGACCGTCGCGCCGCGCTGGGTCACGTCGGCGAGCATCGGCCCGGAGCGGAGGATTCCGTTGGGGTCCTCCTGCGCCAGAGCGAAGCCGCTGGAAGCGGCGGCGAGGAGTAGCGCGAGTGGGAGTCGAGTTAGCATGAGATCAGAAAAAACGCCGCGCCCGGCGAGGCGGGTGCGGCGTAAAAGGAATGGCGCGCCAGAGGCTAGTCTTCGTCCTCGTCGTACTCGGGTGCGGGACGCACGTCCCACGCGATCATCTGCTCGATGTCGGCAGAGTCCTCTTCGTCCTCGCCGTCAAGCAGGAACGTGTAGTCGCCCAGCTTGCGGCGCTTGCTCTCCGCGACGCGCTTCCAGACCGTGCCTTCTTCATCGGAGAACTCGTCGGGGAACGGGCTACGGATGCGGTGGCTGGGGTGGTAGTTGCGGTACGTCTTGGCGGCCTCGTAGAGCGCCGCGCGGCGAGCGCCGGGGCGCGTCGTGCTGCGGCCCACCACGCGAAACGGCGCGATGGTGATCGAGGCCACGATCTCGTCGCCTTCGGCCTCGGGCAGGTCGGTCTCGACGAGGTTGCCCTCTTCGTCAAACTGCTCCTGGTCGCTGTACTCGGGCCGCATCACCTTGAACTCGTCAGGGTGCGGATATGCGCTGCGTTCGTCAAACATCGGTCGGTTTCGTCGTCGTTGGGGCGCGAAGGTACGCCCGCACTGCCCCCCTCCATCGCGCCAGAGGCATGCTTTCCTGCACGATTCACCCGGGGCGGAGCTTGGTGCGTGTCTCGGTCACGTGCGAGGGCTCTGTCTCGCCGCAGCTCATGTGCGGCCCGCCTCTGGCGGCGCACGCGTTGCCTTCAGGAATCGGCTTCCTCCTCGTTCGCCACGTGCGCGGCCCACCACTCGGCATAGGGCGTGTTCGCGGGCTTCTTCCGGTTGAAGTCCTCCCCATCCCACCACGTCTCCCCTCTCTCGCCCAAAGCTACCTTGGCGATGTGGACGCGGCCTCTGGCGTCTTTTTCTGCGTCGGCGTCCTCCGCGCGTTTGGCGGTCCCCACATCGCGACGGGCCGCCATGAGATCACGGACGAGCCTCTGGCGGTCGTCCTCGTCGAGATTCGGGTTCGAGCATCGCCAGAGGATCCCCTTGTGAACGAAATAGCGTCCATCGGGTGTGGAAGGCAGGTGCTCGGGGCACGTCGACATGGTGGTGCGAAGTGTGTGCCGTTTGCACCAGCCGGCTCTGCTGCGCGTTCCGCTAGGCTCGTGCTGCGCCTGCGATCTCAGACCATTCCTCTGCCTTCGGCATCGCCGAGGGCTCGTCCTGCCTGGAGTCGAGGTAGTAGCGGGCAAACGCGAGGCGCTCTGGGCCTGACGCCCCAGCTGTCTCGACGAGGCTGCAAAGCGACTCCATTTGGTCCTCGGCAACTTCTCCAGAGATGTAGCCCGCGAGGAGCTGCGTGAAGGCGTGAGGCTGGGTGCGTGTGGTGGTGGTCATAGCGTCGCGGGGAAGGTGGAAGCGCGTTGACATAGCCTTCACCAAGACTCGTGCCAACTCTCGCGTTCTCCCCAGAGTGGCGTTACGGCTCGGGTTCTGCCACAGAACGGAACAGGCCTGTTCCGTTCTCTCACCCTGCACCCATTCGGCTTAGACTGCCTGTCAACACCAAGCGGTTGTCATCGCGAGGAGAGACGCGGCGATCAGGTCATCCAGCGCTCACCTGTACGAGATGGCCGCGCGTCGCTCGCAATGACAACACCTTTGATAGAGCGTCTTAGCCTCTGGCGCTGTGTTCTCCCGCCAGGGTCTAGCTGGACTCGCCCTGGGGTCGCCATCTCAGCTTAAAAGTCGGCCGGCGGACCTTGAAGTCGGGAAGTTCATACCTGCGGCGGCGCTTCCGGGGTTCGAGCCAGCGCAGGTCTTCTAGCACCTGCAAGAGTGCGGGGAAGAAGATGAGCGTGGCTGCCATTGTCGCCCCGATGCCTACGACAGCCAGCAATCCGATGCTTCTCAGGCCCGGATGCGAGGATAGCAGCAGACCTCCAAAACCGATCAGGTTTGTCAGCGCGCCCATCGTGACGTGCTCCCCTGTCGACCGCACGACGCGTCGTATAGAGCCTTTCCCCTCTTCACGGTAGCGGTGGGCAATATGCACCCCGCCGTCGTTCCCGATCCCTAGCACCGTGGGAAGCACGACGAGATTGTAGAACGTCAGCGCCACGCCAGAGGCCACCATCGTGCCCAGCATCCAAAGAATGCCGACGCTCAGCGGCGCGATCGCGACGAGCGTCCACTTGAGTGAACGAAACGTGAGCCACACGAACAGAAAAACAAGAAGGAACGTGATCCCGACCATCCGCGGACTCTCTTCCTGCATAAGCCGCAGCATGTCGGCGGCCACAAGCTGGGTGGACGCGGCATAGAAGGTTCTGCCTTCCTCGGTTCTGACTTCTCCTACGAGTTCGGCGAAGCGCAGCGAGCGCACGCCATCGGAGAGGGAGCCTCTCGGAAACACAACCACGAAGTTGCCAATCTCACCGGACTTTGAGGTAAACGGTCGTGTGAGAAAGTCCGGGACGGAGTCCAGCGGGATGCCCTGCGTAGCTGAGGCCGCCATGCGCAACCGTGCCACCTGCCCAGTCGTGTCTGCGGCTAGAAACGGATCGTCGAGAATGGAGCGCAGATCACGGAGTCGAGAGAGTTTGTCCTCAATCCCCTGTGGCTGTGTCGGAAGTCGCTCCTGCAAGCTCTCAACAGCCAGGATCAACGAGTCTCTCCCTGCGAGGTCACTCAGCGCATCCGTGACTCGCCGCACATCGCCAACTTCGTCGACGAGGATGTAGGCTGGGTTTGAACGGCTGCTTCCACTGAAGACAGGCGCCACGGCCTCAGCACGCACGTCGTACTCCGGGTATGTGGGCGAGAGCTTCGAGAAGTCGTATTCGAAGCGGACCTGTGGGAGGAGGTAGATCGCGATGGC
This sequence comes from Rubricoccaceae bacterium, assembly GCA_963708165.1. Lineage (GTDB taxonomy): Bacteria > Bacteroidota > Rhodothermia > Rhodothermales > Rubricoccaceae > Rubricoccus. The sequence continues at coordinate 1,685,490 of OY970187.1, forward strand.
TACCAACCCAAGACACGCGCCCAGAATCGTTCTCGCGAATGGGAATCTCTTGTCGGGTTCAAACGCGCTCGCCTCGCCACGCACGCGGAGGTCTAGCACCTTGAATCGTTCCGCCAGAGACAGGAGCGCTGGCAGTACGAGCAGCATCGCCAGAAGCGCAAACACGATGCCGATACCGCCGATGAGACCGAACTCTGAGAAGCCCCGAAAGTCTGCCAGCATCAGCACGAATAACGCTGAGGCAGTCGTCATCGCCGAGACAGCAACAGCCTGGCCCGTGCTCGCAAAGGTCTCCTCAATCGCGCCAGAGGCGTCGAGCCCAGCTTTCCTCTCTTCGGTGTACCGTGCGTAGAAGTGTATGCCGTAGTCGATGCCCAATCCGAACAGCACGAGGCCTAGTGTGCTCGTCATCAGGTTTAGCGTCCCATAGGTCAGGGCCGCAACCGCTCCCGCCCACGAGAGCGCCATGAGCAACGGGAGCGCGAGGAGAATAGCTGTGACCGGTGTGCGCAGAATCTCACTGAGCAGGACACGCAAGACAAACCGTCCGCCTGTCCTCGTCAAGGTCGTCTTGTAAAGGAAGTACAGGACAACAGTCAGAAGAACTGCGAACACTCCCGCACCGAACGATCGGCTTACGTCCTCCGTGATCGCTTTCACCTCTATGGATTGCCTTAGCAGCCGTCCAGCATTCGTGACCACCATCTCAGGGTGGTACCGCCCGGCCTGCATGGCGATAACGAGGCTGTCCATCGCCTGGTAGGTCGACTCCACATATCCGAGGTCTGCTTGCGAGCCTGATGGATAGAGGCGGAGTGCGAGCGTTGTCGAATCTGGGCTCGCGAGATACTCTCCCAGATTCAGGGACTCAAGGTCACCACGTAGCTGCCGCAAGTCTTCGGCCTGCGACGTGCGCGCACTATCCGACTCTGGACGCAGAAGATCTACTCGCAGCGGGTCGTTCGCGGCGCGCACCTCGCGAGCCTTCTGGCGGAGAAACGATTCCAAGCGATCTATCTCCCCATCTGTCGCGAAGTACAGAGCATTCTGCTCGACGAACGAGACATCGCGCCTGTAGTCGACGCGCGTGAACACCGGGGTTCCATCTGCCTGCTTTAAAGCAAGGGCCCTTGGAATCATGGCTTCCGCAAACGCCTTGTTCGACTCGAACGATGGGCTGCGGATTGCGACATCTACAGTGCTCTCAGCACCGACCGTGTCTTTCAGCTTGTTGAGCGCGCGGACGCTCTCGTAGCTCTCGGGAAGTAATTGGGCTAGGTCGGCGTTTACGTTCAGCTTCACCACCTGCGTCAGCGAAAGGCCCGTGAGGACGAACGCGACTAGAACCACCACGAACGGGTGGCGGACGACGAAGCGAATAAATGGCCGTAACGATTGAAAGAGCACAAGGCAGCCTCTGGCGGGGCGGAAGGGTAAGGCGCCAAACGGCATCCCCACCGGTGTTTCACATGAAACATCTCGCCCTCGCCTCCCGGGCTCCCACGACAAGAACTGTGAGGGTAGACGAGCTCTGTCACTGCGATCTTAACCACCCCTTTCCACCCCACTCTAAAAATGGCCCACACCTATTCCAGTCTCAGCGTCGGTGATTCGTTCACATCCACGCGGACGGTCTCGGCGCAAGATGTGCAGTCGTTCGCAGACGTTACAGGCGACGACAACCCGATCCACATTGACGAAGAGGCAGCGGCAGCGAGCCAGTTTGGACACCCCGTCGTTCACGGCGTTTTTCTGCTCGGCCTCGCTTCCAAGGTTCTCGGTCGGGACTTCCCAGGAGATGGCTCAGTCGCCGTATCCCTGTCCGCCAAGTTTTTGCGCCCCGTACCTGTGGGATCAGAGGTAACGGTCGAGGTCAAGGTCGCCGAAAAGATTGAGCGCTTCAAGCATGTTCGCATCCGTCTGTACTGCTACGTCAACGGCAAGATGTGCGTCGGCGGGGAAGCGGTTGTGATTCCTCCGCCAGAGGCATAGCAACCACGACGAGACCCGCTGCGCCGAGGGCCTCTGGCGTAATCCGTTTCACGTGAAACAGAAACGTCCACTGGCCGAGCAGGCCAGTGGACGATGGTAAGCAGACGACTTTACTGTATCAGCGAGGCAGCTTGAGCCGCACGCCAGCCGGGACCGTCTCGTCGAGTCCCACCTGATTGACAATCGCGAGTCCCTCAGAGGTTAGGCCAGGCACCTCAGGGCGGCCTCTCAGAAAGGAAGAGAACGGTGCCGCACGGTCCACCACCACCACATCCAAGCGTACAGGCTGGCGGTTGAGGTACTGCGACTCTGTCAGCCTTTGAAAGCTGCGCATGGTCCTGTTAAAGTCTGGGGCGTACGTCCGGTAATTCTGCTGGTTGGAGAAGCCTACGACCTCGTAGACGTTGCCCCCATACTCGATAAAGCTCGCGAGGAAGCTGACGGCTCCGTTTTGCTGGGCCGCTTGGCCTTCGAGCAACACAGCAGGGTTTCCGTTTGCAGAGTAGTTCTCCTGACCAGTCACGGAGACCCCCTGTTGGCCCCTTAATTCCTGCGCAGCCTGAGCAGCGCTTGCCTGACTCGCAAGGGTGAACTGGAGGACAGCTTTACCACCGGGCTCGCCGATCAGGACCGCTTGCCGTGTGTTTGACACTTGCCACCCGCGAGGAACCGTGAACCGGAAGGCGAGATCGGGATGGTAGAAAACGCCGTCTTCGACGAAGCCCTCGCGGGGGTTCTCGCCCATAACCATTCCCTCAATCATCTGCATGTACTCGGCTTCGTTGACCATCGTCCCGTCGTACTGAGCGGCGAGTTGGGGAATCTCCTGCTCACGCTCGTAAGGATTGGGGTGGGTCGAGAGGAAGTTGGGGAGAGAGCCACCGCCGGACTCCTGGATGCGGCCGAGGCTGCGGAAGAAATCCGCCGCCTCGGCTGCATCGTATCCCGAGAACTCGGAGTACGCGACGCCTGCACGGTCTGCTTCACGCTCGGCATCGCGGCCGTACTTGAGGAAGAGGAGCTGGGCACCCTGGCTTCCATACTGCATGATTCCCTGCGCGAGGTCTCCCCCACCGAGAACCGCGCCACCGATAGCGGCGCCGACGACACCGAGCTGACCCAACTGTGCTTTAAACGCCTGGCGAGAGGAGTGCTGCGCGAGAACGTGCCCGATCTCGTGCCCGAGTACCATCGCGAGCTGTGCCTCATTGTCGAGATGGGCCATCAGGCCACGCGTGACGTAGATAAAACCGCCAGGAAGCGCGAACGCGTTCACGACGGGACTGTCGAGCACGCGAAAGGTGAAGGGCGTCTGCCGGATCTCATTGAACGCCGCCTGATCGAGCTGAACCTCGCCAGAGGCTGTCGCTCGCTGGATGGCGTCGTACGCGTTGGCGAGGACGACGTCACCGAGTTCGTCCACGTACTCGGCTACACCTTCGTTGGTGGTGAGGCCGTATTGCGCGACGATTTGCTGGTCTGCTTGGCCACCGAGCTGGACTTGCTGGGCCCAGGAGTAGGCGCCTCTCTGATCTTCGCCGGTGACGAGGTTGACATTTTGCGCACCGCAGCCCGAGAGGACGAGAAACGCGAGGAGAAAGGGCAGCCTCTGGCGCCAGAAGGAAGTGGTGGGCATAGAAAGAGAAGGGCTAGGAAGAGAGAGAAGCAGGCTCGATGGAGAGCTCTGGAGTGACACGCCCCTGTACAACAGAAAACGCAGAGTGCTCCGGAGCAGAAAAATCGATCTGGCCTTCGAAAGGCTCAGAGCGTGCCGCGGTGATCAGACTTTGCCCGAGAGCATCGGACGTGAGGAGGTCGAGCACGGCCTGAGTGCGCCCTGGATCGAGCGCGCCGAATACGTCATCGAGTAAGAAGAGCGGCGGTTCGTCTAAATGCTCGCGCAGGAAAAGGCCCGTCGCGACACGGAGCGCGAGACCTAGAGTACGGTGCTGTCCCTGCGAAGCGTACGGCCGCACATCGAAGCCGTCAAGTTGCAGCGTCACTTCGTCCAAGTGAGGTCCGACGAGAGTGCGGCCTGTCTCGCGTTCCCGGCGTGCGACGCGGGCAAGCGCGTGACGGAACGCCTCCATGTCGGCCTCTGGCGCCACCGCGCCGGCCGTCTCTCCGTCCGCCTCGCCAGAGGCCTCTGGCGTCAGGGGAGCGACCGATGGTGCGTACGTGGCAGATGGCTCCTCCCCCGTCGCATGAAGGAGGCGGTACGCTTCCAAGAGGTAGCCAGAGAGGCGCTCGATGAAGCGGCGGCGCCGACTGACGATGCGGGAGCCGAGCGTGGCCAGTTCTTCGTTCCAGGCCTCCATCGTGCCTGGCGCGAGGCGCGCACCGCGACGCACCTGAAGGAGCAGAGCATTCCTCTGCTTTAGCGCACGCCGGTACTTGAGCAGGTCGTCCAGGTAAACCGGGTAGGCCTGGCTCAGCGTCTGGTCCAGAAAGCGCCGACGCTCCGTAGGCCCACCATCGGTAAGCAAGTGGTCGGCGGGCGAGAGAACGACGACGGGAACACGACCGACGAGATCGGCAAGGCGCTCCAAAGGCGAGCCGTTGATGAACGCGCGCTTCCCCTCTCCTGGGAGCAATGCCAACCGGACCTTCAGTGCAGACCGGTGCTCCCCTTCGAACTGTCCTTCGACCTCGAAAAACGCCTCCCCCCGGCGCACGGCGTGGGCATCCGTGGAGGTCAGGAAACTCTTGCTGAGGCACAGATAGTGGACGGCCTCTAGGAGGTTTGTCTTGCCCGCACCGTTGGGGCCTACGAAGAGATTGACACCGGGCGAGAGGTCGAGAACGGTCTCCGCGTGAGCGCGGAACGAATGGAGGCGGAGAGAGCGAAGATGCATGGTTGCAGGTGTACCGCTGAGGCCTCTGGCGGTTCATCGGGCTCAGTCCCATGCCATCGCCATTCTCGCAGTGGCTACTACCTAGAGGTGCGAGGGCTCCGGTGCCGCAGCGCTCGGCGTACTGTTCCTCATCGCCATTGCGAGTGTTCTCAATCGCCAGAGGCCCTGCATTTCGCAGCGAGGAAGTAATGGGGCTGCAGTACGTCGTGGGAGCCGCTGGCGCCACAGGCGCTCCGGCAACGCTCTTGCCTGTCGACGACCACGCAACCGTCGAGGTGGGGGATCGCCTCCGCGAAACCCTCGCCAGAGGCCTTAGCGAAGACTGAGCGCTGCAGCAGGCGCAGGTGGAGTACCTAAGCGCACTCGGGGCTAACCGCTCGCCCGTTCTACTGGGCGGGCGCGGTGCAGACAGGCGATACGTCCCCGCTTGCCATGCCGCATCCGGCAGAGCGCGAGGCCTGAGTAGCTTGCTGGCGGCGGAGGCGCTCCGCGGTTCGGTAGCTTGGTGGCTCACCCACCGTCACCGCGTTCGTGTCTGATCCCCTCCTGTTCGAGCAACTCCAGAAGCTGACCACCGAGAAGCGAAACCCGAAGTCGATGAACATCGACGTGGCGCCTCTGGCGGAAGTGCTGAGCATCATCCACGAAGCGGACCGCGAGGCCATCGCGTCGGTCACGCCAGAGCTCCCACACGTGGAAAAGGCGGTCGAGATCCTTGTGGAGGCGTTCCAGAACGGCGGACGCCTCTTCTATGCTGGTGCCGGAACGAGTGGTCGGCTGGGTGTGCTTGATGCCTCCGAGTGCCCACCCACATTCGGGACCGATCCCGAGCAGTTTCAAGGCCTCATCGCGGGAGGGCGAAAGGCCATGTTTCGCGCACAGGAGGGCGCCGAGGATCACGAGTCGTACGGCGCCGACGCGGTCAACGAAGCGGGCGTGACCGCAAAGGACGTGGTGTGCGGCATCGCGGCCAGCCGCCGGACGCCCTACGTCGCAGGGGCCGTGCAACGTGCCAAGGAGATCGGCGCGCGAACGCTGTTCGTGACCTGCAACCCTCGCGATGCCTTCGAGGCATCAGACCTGAACGCCATTACTGACGTGTCGATGTGCGCCGACGTTGGCCCCGAGGTCATCATGGGATCCACGCGCATGAAAAGCGGAACGGCCACCAAGGTGATCCTCAACATGCTCTCGACCGCCAGCATGGTACGTATGGGGAAGGTCTACCAGAACATGATGGTTGACTTGCAAATGACCAACGCCAAGCTTGTCGAGCGCTCGCGGCGCATCGTCATGACGGCCTCTGGCGTGGACTACGACGAAGCAGGCGCCACGCTCGACGCGGCCGGAGGGCACGTCAAAACGGCCCTCGTGATGCTGCTCGCCGACGTGGATGCCGAGGCAGCCCGCCAGAGGATCGAGACAGGAGGCGGCTTCGTGCGCCACGCCATCCAAGGCACTTCGCCAGAGGCCTGACGCCTCTGGCGCGGCGCCGCTCTCCCCCGGTGCCTGTAACTCAGGGAAACCCTTGACGTGCAGCAACGCGTGCCAGTGACAGAACAGTCGGCACTGGCGCTGGGTTGATTGCAGCACTCATGATCGCCCTCCTCTCCCTCCTGCTCGTCGCCTCTGCTCCGGCAGACTCGACCGATTCCGCGTCTGCTCTCGTGCGTGAGGCGGTCGCGCAGTACACCGCACCTCACGCCCGCGTGTCGCAGGCCAGCCAGTGGCGCCTCGCGTGGATCGACGTAAACGACGATGGCCTGCTAGACGCCGTCGCGCTCGCCGGAGCGCCTGAGTGGTGCGGCTCCGGAGGATGCACCATGCTCGTAATCGAGGCGGTCCCCGAGTTCGACCGCGAAGAGCTCGGTCCGTACGCCGTCGCCGCGGAGATCGAACTCGTCAGCGAGCCAGTGCGTGTGAGCACGAAGCGCAACGTAGGCTGGTGCGACTTCCTCGTCCAAAACGAACGTGGGCACGCCGTACGGCTCCAGTTCGACGGCGAGACCTATCCGTTCAGCCCCGCCGAAGGCACGCCAGAGGCGCACGCCGATGCGGCCTCTGGCGACGACCCGGTCACTGTTCTGTTTGCTGCTCTCGATTAGACGCAGCCGGTTTTCCTTTCCTTTGCGCCGCCGGTCCCGTTATCCGGGTCGGCGGCTTCTGTGCTGTTGTGACGCTATCCGACATTCGCGACCTCGTCGCGGCTCAATCCTCGTTCGACTTCCTCCGCCAGAAGACCGACGGGATGGCTCCGGGCCAGATGGTGCGCGTCAAGGGCGCCTCCGGCTCCCTGCCAGCGTTCGCACTCGCAGACATTCTCGATGCCTCTGGCGGCCCGCTCATCGCGCTACTGCCCGAAAGTGAACAGGCCGACTTTCTGCGCTCAGATCTGGAGCAACTCTTGGGAAGCGACGACCGGGTCCTCTTCTTCCCTCCCACCGGCCACGCGCCGTACGACGCGGACCAGCTCACCGACTCGCTCCCTCTCGTGCAACGCGCCGACGTGCTCGGCCGCTTGCGCGAAGGCTTTGACGGCATCCTCGTCACGAGCGTTCAGGCGATTAGCGAAAAGGTGCCGCCGCCAGAGGCCGTAAGCGAGGAGACGATGTCGATCCGCGTGGGCGACGAGGTCTCGCCAGAGGCGCTGATGGAACGGCTCACGGGTCAGGGCTTCGAGCCCGTCGAATTCGTGAGCGAGCCCGGTGAGGTCGCGACGCGCGGCGGCATCCTAGATGTCTACCCGTTCGCCGGAGGCTTCCCGATCCGGCTCGAGTTCTTCGGCGACGAGGTCGACGAGATCCGCGAGTTCGACCCTAGCAACCAACTCTCCGTCTCGCGGCAAGATGTGGCCCGATTGATCCCGAACCTCGGGGAAACGATCGAGCGAATCGGAGAGGGCGCGGTGACGCCTCTGGCGTTTTTACCCGACCATACCCCGTTAGCCACCTTTGATGACGCCCGAATGCTAGACCTCGCCAGAGGTCTATTCGACTCTGCGACAACGGCTTACGCGGATCGGACCGATAGAGACGACGACACGCCAGAGGCTCCGCCGCACATGCGCTATTTGAGTGCCGAATCGCTCGAAGAGACCCTTGCTAACCATCCAAGGATCGTCTTCGGCACGTTCGCCTCTGGCGAGGCCGACTACACCGCGGATCTCGGCGGGAGCCCTCAGCCGGAAGTCGGTGGCGACGTGACGCGGCTGCGCCAGAGGCTCATCGAGCGGCAGGGGCGGTGGACGACGGCGATCCTCTGCGACAGCGGCTCGCAGAAAAACCGACTGTTCGAGATTCTGGGGGGCGACCGGGAGATCGGCAAGGAGCCCCCCGCCCTCTTGCTCGTCGAGTCGCTGCACGAGGGCTTCGAGATCAACAGCGCCAAGCTGGCGGTCTACACCGACCACCAGATTTTCGACCGCTACCACCGGCCATCGGCGCGCAAGAGAAAGCGGGCCTCTGGCGGCCTGACACTTCGCGATGTACAGGCGCTCAAGCCCGGCGACTTCGTGGTCCACGTGGACTACGGGATCGGCAAGTTTGCGGGGCTGCAGACCATCACCGTCCGCGGGCAGAAGCAAGAGTCCGTGCGGCTACTCTTCCGCGAGGGTGACGAGCTGTTCGTCAACGTGGGCGCGCTCCACAAGCTGCACAAGTACACCGGCAAGGAAGGCCACCAGCCGCGGCTCACCAAGCTGGGCACGGGGGCATGGGAACGGCTCAAGGCGCGCACCAAAAAGCGCGTCAAAGACATCGCGCGAGACTTGATCAAGATCTACGCCGCGCGGCGGGCCTCACAGGGCTTCGCTTTTGCAGGAGACCAGATCTGGCAGCGCGAGCTCGAAGCCTCGTTCCAGTTCGAGGAGACGCCCGATCAGGCGCTCGCCATCGACGCCGTCAAGGAGGACATGGAGAAGCCCATCCCGATGGACCGGCTCGTGTGCGGCGATGTAGGTTTCGGCAAGACCGAAGTCGCGGTCCGCGCCGCCTTCAAAGCCGTGCAAGACGGCAAGCAAGTCGCCGTCGTTGTGCCGACGACGATCCTGGCGCGGCAGCACGTCGAGACGTTCAACGCGCGCATGGGCCGCTTCCCGATCAAGATCGCGCAGCTGTCGCGGTTTGTGTCCAAAGAGGACCAGAAGGAAGTAATCAAACAACTCGCCTCTGGCGAGATCGACATCGTGATCGGGACGCACCGCGTGGTGTCGAAAGACGTAGCGTTCAAAGACCTCGGCCTGCTGATCGTGGACGAGGAGCAGAAGTTTGGCGTCTCGGTCAAAGAAAAGCTCCGCAAGCTCCGACCCAACGTGGATACGCTCACGCTGACCGCCACGCCCATTCCGCGCACACTTCAGTTCTCCCTCTTAGGCGCGCGCGACCTCTCGATTATCCAGACCGCACCGCTCAACCGGCAACCGGTCACGACTGAAATACACACATACTCGAAGGACTTGATTCGAGACGCTGTGTTGTACGAAGTCGGGCGCGGCGGACAGGTGTTCTTCGTCCATAACCGCGTGCGCGATATCGAGCAAATGGCGGGGATTATTCAGTCCCTCGCGCCTGACGTGCGCGTGCGGTTTGCTCACGGACAGATGTCGTCTCAGGAATTGGAGCGCATCATGATCGCGTTCATGGATGGCAAGTTCGATGTGCTCGTGAGCACGACGATCGTGGAAAGCGGCCTGGACGTGTCCAACGCCAACACCATGATCGTCAATCACGCCGAGCGGCACGGTCTTTCGGACCTCCACCAGCTCCGCGGTCGTGTGGGGCGCAACGATCAGCGCGCGTTTTGCTACCTCATGGTGCCCAGCATCGACGGGCTCACGAAGGAGGCCCGCCAGAGGCTTCAGGCCGTCGAGGAGTTCTCGGACTTGGGCAGCGGCTTCAACATCTCGATGCGCGACCTCGACATCCGCGGCGCGGGCAACATGCTGGGCGCCGAGCAAAGTGGCTTCATCGAGGACGTGGGCTTCGAGACCTACCACAACATCTTGGATGAAGCCGTGCAGGAGCTCCGAGCTGATGAGTTCGCCGAGGTCTTCGCCGATCAGGACGTAGCGCCACCCGCACCCGAACCGACTGTGGATGTGGACGACGACGTGTTCATCCCCCAAGATTACGTTGCCAACCCGGTCGAGCGCCTGGACCTGTACCGCCGCCTGGGCGCCGTCGAAGACGCCTCTGGCGCCGACGCCTTCCGCAGCGAGCTCGCCGACCGCTTTGGCCCCGTCCCCGAGCCCGTCGAGACGCTGCTCACGCTCGCGCGGATCAAGCCTCTGGCGCACGACCTGCGCCTGCCGCGCGTGGTGTGGAAAAACGAGCGCCTCTTCCTCACCGTGCCGGATCCCAAAGACGACCCCTACTTCCACAACAGGCGCCTGGAACCGTTTATGAACGCTCTCGGCGCCAGCGGCAAGCGGTTCGTAATGAAAGACAGCCGCACGGGCCGTCTCCGCGCCATCGTGCAAGACATCGCGACGCTGGACGCGGCGGAGACGTTTATCACCGACCTCGCCTCTGGCGTGGCCGAGGCGACCGCGGTGGCGCCAGAGGCAGAGGTGGCGTGAGCGAGCGTCTGCGCGCTGCGCTTGTCTTCGCTGGTGCGGGCGCGCTCGGCGCGACTGTCGGCGCGGCGATCCTGTGGGACCTGATGGGTCCTCTGGCGGCTGTCTCCGCCGTGGGGCTCGCAGCGGTGAGCGCGGGCGCGGCGGCACTGCTTCTTTCTGGGCCTCTGGTGAGGGCTCGTGCCAGAGGCAACCGGCGCCGAGCCGCGCTGCTGGGCGGAGCCGTGACGCTCCTCGCGGTCGGGCTTCTAGCCGTGACCTACGCGGCGTTCGCCGCAGATAGCCTTGCGCTGTTCGTGCGCGATCTGTGGCTCGTGCTCGAAGCAGGAGCGGTCATGTCGGCCGGCCTGGTACCTCTCGGAGCGGTCACGGGGTGGCTCTACGCCAGAGGAGCACGCGCGCAGCCTCTGGCGCCAGAGGCGTAGTGGGATCAGGCACATCGCGCGGCCTCTGGCGGGAGAGTGCACGCGCCGCAGCTCTGGGCGGTAGGTTCCGCCCGTGACAAGCGCCAACGCCCGTCTCGCCTTCCGCCTGCTCGGCCTCGCCGACGCGCCGCTCGCGCCGCGCGAGATGGCCGCGTGCCTGCGCATCACGTTCGCGCCGCCGCACGAGCCCGACGCCGAGTTGGACGCCTTCTGCAGAGCGGCTCAAGCGCGCACTGAAGCAGGCTGGCGCGGAGATCGTGCCTTACGCCAAGGCAGCGAACGAGGCAGGCAAGATCCGCGAGGACACCGTGGTCGTGGAGCAAGGCGAGGGCGCCGACGACGACCTCGCGATTCGCCGCGTGAGCAGCCTCTACCGCAACCCGCTCGTCGCGCTCTACAACCGCCCCTCCCCCATCGCGCCAGAGGCGGATTTGCAAGCCACGCTAGATGCCATCGTGGGCGTGCTGGCGTGGAATCTGACGCACACGCCCGTCTTCGTGGAGCCCGACCGCTGGACGGTCTGCACGATGAACGGCGCCGTGATCCGCTGCGGCACCGGCGACGAGTTCGAGCGCGATGTGCTTGAATCGCTCGTGCCCAAGCTCGCCGCGCAGGTGCGTCCGCCCGACCCCGCGTCGATCACGTTTCGCGAAGGCACGCTCGACCTCGCGCCTCTGGCGAAGCAGGTAGCGCAGTTCACCGAGGGCTCCCACGCGTGGGCCGAGAGCGGCCTGATGCTCGCGCACACGTCGCTGGACGCGCTGGAGTACCGCAACCGGTTCTACCGCCGCATCGTGGCCGCGTACCTGGACGAGCGGACGGGCATGAGCTACGGCTTTCTCGCACGCCAATTGCCCGTCGATGTGGCGCCTGCTCAGCCTCTGGCGGCGGCGCCAGAGGCGATCCGCACGCTGGACTGGAGCGCGGAGCCGCTACGCGAGACCGAGGGCCTCTGGCGCGCGTGTGTGCGCGTGGGTGGCACGGACTGGCTCGCTCCGGTGCCCGAGGTTTCGGTTCTCTGCACCCGCTCCGGCTGCGAGAAGACGCGCATCGACCCCGAGCGCGATCTGGTGCGCCTCACGCTTTCCGAGGGCCGCATTCTCTTCGACACGCCGCCAGAGGCCGCCGGCGCCAAGGCGCGGCCCAGCTACGACACGCTCGCGATTCTGGCGCACGCCGTCGGCAACGCGCTCGCGGCGTCGGTTTTGCGCGCGCAGAACCCGTCCGATGCGTTTGCCGAGGCTCTCGCGCACGACGGCCTCTCGCTCGCGCACTGGCACGGCTACCCGGAGGCAGGCGCCACACCCGCAGGCCTTCGCGCTGCACGGCGAGGCCAATCCGCCGGTCTCGTGCAGCACGCCGCAGTCGGCCGCGTTCGCGCTCGTGGGCAAGCTGGAGGCGCTCGGCACCACACTCGCCTCTGGCGCGCCGTACCTGGGAGACCTGCACGTGGAGCCGCACCATGGCACCAACCTCTCGGGGTGCATTTCGCTGGCCGAGGCCGCCGCTTGGGCTGAGCAGCAGCAGGCCGTCGCGGCGTGATACCGCGCGCCTTTGGCGCCAGAGGCATGAACCCACTTACGCTCCTCGACGCGTTTACCCAGACGGGATTCCTGCTCGGGTTGGGCGCGGGCCTCGCCGCCAGCCTAGGCGCATGGGCGCACCGCCGCAGCGATCTGTGGCTCGCGAGCATCGGCGCGGCGGCCGCCATCGCGCTTGTGCTCAACAACAGACTGGCGACCCTGCCGACGCCGCCTCTGGCGCTGGCCGCGCTCGCCGGAGGCGTGGTGGCGCTGGGTGCCATAGGCGCGTGGTGGCTCGCGCGCGATGCCGGGCCGTGGACGGTCGGCGTGTGCCTCGCGCTGACGGCGCTCGGCGTGTGGGGCACCGTCCCCGACACCGAGAACGCGCTCGTCGTACTCGGCGCAGCCTCTGGCGGTGCGCTGGGCGCGTGGCGCATGGCAACCGCCAGAGGCTCGGGCGCCAGATGGTCGGTCGCGCTCGGCGCGGCACTGGCACTGGCCGCGATGGCCTTCGTCTCGCTTACCGAAGGCCTCGCGCGGCCGTCCGCGCCCATCGGCGCGCTCGCGACGGTTGGCATCTTTGCGCTCTACCCGCTCGGTGTGCGCCCCTGGCGCCACGTGCCGCCGTGGGCGCTTGTGGCGGTGCACGTGGCGCTCGTGATCGCGTGCGGCCGCGTGGCCGGGCAAGCATCCGGCGCGGCCGTGGCGGGCATTCTCGCGCTCGTGGCGTTCGCTGGAGGCGCGGTGGCGCTCTCGGGATTTAGCCGCTGGCGAGACCAGCCGAATCGGCAGAGTCCGTGATCTCGCGCGTGGAACCGCCGCAGCTCGCGAACAGCGTACGGTGCGCCGCCAGTCCATACTCGTCCTCTCGCGAGGGATAGCTGCGCACCCAGTCCAGCAGAAACGCCAGGCGCTCATCCTGCGCCTCTGGCGACTCGTACTTCCCTGGCTCCCACGGTCTCCGGCGACAGTGAGCGAGGCACACGTCCACGCCGGGGTTGAGAAACCAGAACTCGGTGCAGAGCGAAGTGGCCACCTCGGCCAGCCCTGCGTAACTGCCCTCCATCACCCACGACGCGTGCGCGGCATGAAAGTCCTGAACGGCACGCGTGCTCTCCGCCAGAGGCGCCCGCACGCCGGGCTCAGACCACGCGACAGAGTCTAGATCCAGGTGCGGCAGCGCGAGGTGCGCGCGCAGCGGTCGTCTTGCCCGAGCCGGAGTTGCCCAAGATCACGATGCGTCGCTCCGGCACGGGCTCAGGTGGGCGAGGCGGCCTCGCTCGGAGCCTCTGGCGCTTGCCCGCTCTCGGGCGCGGCCATCGGTGGCACGCCAGAGGCCTCTGGCGCGGTCTGCGCGTCAGGCTTGGGCGTCACGATATCTACCGCTTTCGCGGCGGCTTTTTTCGCATCGTCCATCGCACCCTGCAGCTTTCGGTACTTATTAGGCTTGAGGTCGCCGGGTGAGAGAAGCGTGGTGAGCACGCCTCTTCCTGCTGCCACCGCACTCCACGTTGCCGCGTCCACGTCGATCACCGCGACCGTCGCGGTCTTGATCTGGATTCGTCCTCCGCCGATGAGGTGCGAGACTGTCTGCGAGAACGTCGGCTCGTGCCCCACCACCACAACGCGCGAGGCGGCCTCTGGCGCTGCGTTGATCTCGCGCACGACGGTCTCTGGAGTGGCCCCGTAAAGCGCCTCACTGACCGACGCGTCGCCGGTCCACCCGCCGTGCTCGGCGGCGATGGCGAGCGTCTGACGCGCGCGCACAGCAGAGGACGTGATGGCGTGGTCGGGCTGCAAGCCTGCCGTCGAGAGAAAGCGGCCCATCTTGCGCGCGCCCTTTTTGCCTCGGTCCGCCAGAGGCCGGTCGTGGTCGTGGCCGTACTCGGCGTCCCAGTCGGACTTGCCGTGGCGGAGGAGAACGATGGTTTTCAACGCAGGAGGAGGCTAGGGAAAGGGAGCCAAAGGCCGAGTCAGTTGAGGATCGGCAGGCCGCCCGTACCAGGAGGCGCCGCGGCGGGTGTGTACACGCCCGCGCCGGGATCGCCAGAGGCGTACACCATGACGATGATGAAGCCTATCACGCCGAGAACGAGCGCGATCATGAACAGCGTGTAGGCCCACCGCAGCAGCGAGTACTTCTTCTGGAGGACCGAGCCCACGCCGTACACGTCGAGCATCATGCTCTCGTACAGCGCGCGCGAGTCCACCATCAGCTCGCGCATTCCAATCACAAACTCGTCTCGCGATAGATGAGCGAAGTTGCCAAAGAACAGGAGGTTGGCTTGCCTGTTTCTCACCTGATCTAGCGTCACCCGTTCCGACTGCACGCGTGGGCGCGCCGCCAAAACGGCGAAAATGATCGACGCCAGACAGCCGATGAGAAAGATGGTGACCGGCGCCAGAAGCCACGGGTTGGCGTCCAGCTTGGACGAGATGCCGCCGATCAGGATGGAGATGATCAGGCCGTTGATCGAGATCATGATGTTGGCCTTTGCGTCGGCGAGCGACGTGAGGTCCATGTTCACGCGGTAGGCCGTGCGAAACATCGTCTCGACGCCTCGCTTGGTGCCGAGGTCGTCGTAGGTCTTCTGCAGATCGTCCTCGGTCGCCTTCTTTTTCTTTGTCGTCGCCTTCTGCACCGCCTCGGTCCGAGCGGTGTCGACCACGCTGGGCGCGACCTGCGTCATCGGGACGGTCTCCGGCGCAGAGCCGTCGCCCCCTGAGGGGGGTGCGTCAGAGGCGAGGCCTCTGGCGCGTTCGGGAGTCTTGGAATTGGGCATCGTGTGCGGCCGGGGCCGGGGCGCCAGAGGCGCAGGAGAGAAGAAGCTTAGTACTGGAAGCCGCCGCCAAACGTAACGAGGGTCTCGTCGTCATCGCCTCTGGCGACGGTCAGGTTGAACGTGGCGTAGTCGAGCACGCCAAACCACAGCCCGCCTCCGAAGCCAGTGTGGAGGTCGTCGAAGAGGCCGCCAGAGGCGCCGTCGTAGTCCCACGCGCGGCCCGCATCGGCAAAGCCGAGCACGCCGACTTTGATGGGCGCGAGGTAGGTGCTGAAGTCGAACAGCGGCGCGCGAAGCTCGGCGTTGCCGAACGCGACGGTCTGGCCCGCGAAACGCTCACGGCGGTAGCCTCGGAGCGTGGTGGCACCGCCCAGGATGGCGCTGTCGTAAAACGGCGCGTCGCCGAAGCGGTGGTCGCCTCCAGCCCGCAGCGCGAGGGTGCTGCCCAGCGCGAACGGAACGTAGGTGATGGCTTCGCCACCCAGGCGCGAGTACGCCGAGGAGGCGGTCGTGAGCGGCGCGTAGCTGGCGCCGTGAACGCTCAGTTTGAGCCCTCGTCTCGGGTTAAGCCCGCCAGAGGCGAGATCGAGCGTGATGTCACCTGCGCCACCGGCGTGAACCTGGGGGTCGAAGGCCTCTGGCGGGAGTTGCTCGGCAGCAACGGTCGGCATCTCCTCGTCGCCCATTTGCGCGTCCGCGTAGCGCACCGAGGGCCCCAGCCGAAGGCGCAAGCCCTGGCCCAGGTCGCCACCCAGGAGAGCCTCGCCACGGATCTGCGCGAGGTCGGTACGCGCACGTTCCACCTCGACGAGTTCGGTGTCGTTGCCCAATCCGTAGAAGTTGCGGACGTAGCGAGGTGTGGACGCCACAGCGTCCACGTCCAGGTCGAAGCTGCCAAAGGCCTCGCGCATGCGGCCTGCGTAGCCACCTTCCACGCCCAGCGTGGCGGTTGCCACGTTGGCGTACAGCATGTGCGTAGCCGCTGGCGCCAGACGGAAGCCTGAGACGGTATACACCAATCCTGCTCCCAGAATGAGACCGTCTGTAGCGTTTGCACCGACGAACGGGACTTTGGACATATCCGTGGGCGTGTACTCGCCGGGGTCGTAGCGGTTGACGTCGGGGTCGTTCGAGCGGCGGTCGTGAGCGCGTCCTTTGATCTCGGCGCCGTCGGGCGTGTCGTAGACGAACGTGCCACCGAAGTCACTTTGGACCTCGTCCTCGCCGCCACCGCCGATGATGCGGATGCGAGTCGAGCCTTCGCCGTTGACCTCGAAGCGGTCGCGGCCCGAGAAGCCGTAGAGGCGGATCTCGCCGGTGTCCCGCTGGCTAAAGGTGCGCCGGTACAGCTCACGCCCCTTCTCGCCCTTCTTGAACGACGACACGACCACCTCGACGGTCCCGCCAGAGGCGTACGTGACCTCGAAGATCTCGCGCTCGTTGCTACCGATCACGTCCACGACGGGCGTGTGCAGCGAGTAGATGCGGGTCGCGTACTCCACGAGGTTGTCGCGTCGCGCCTTCATCGACGAGCCCCAGAAGTCGCCTTCCTCGGCCTGAATGGATGGCGGAAGTCCCGCGACGGCGCCGTCGATCACAGCATCTGGCAACAGGCCCTGAAGCTCTCGGGCGACAGCCTCGAAGTCCTCGCGGGAGAGTTCGTTGAGGAAGCGGCGGTCTTGTTTGAAGCCGTTAAAGGTGAGCCCGTAGGTGTTGGTGAACTTTGGGCCGTAGGCCTCGAAGCGGTCGTCGCTGTAGGAGAGGAAGAAGCCTGTAATGCCGCCAGGGCGGAAGAACGCGAAGTCGCGGTCGCGCGGGATGGGCAGGTAAACCTTGCCTTTGGTGGCGGCGTCGCCGGTGAGGGAGGGGTCCAGATCTCCGGGCTCGTAGGCGCTCCAGCGCCACTGGTCCTGGTGGCGGTCCCAGTCGCCCAGGATGCCATCGAGCAGGCGCGCTTTGAGGTACGCGCGCTGGTCGACGCGGTGGTCCTGGTCGCCGGCCATCTCCTCGCGGAGTTTCTGGGCCGAGATCACGTCGTCGGCGCCTGTCAGGCCGGGCACGTCCGATACGTCATCGTCGGCGCGAATCTCGAATAGAGCGAGGCGGTTGGCGAACTGCTCGCGGTAGCGGCCCAAACGCGGGTCATCGGGAACGAAGACGATCTTGGGCTGCTGGTAGAGGACGCCCGCGGCCTCCGCCAGAGGCGCGGCCACGATGGCGCCAAACGGGCTGGCGGCGGCGCGCTGGTCGCGCACGACATCGGCGACGACACCGTCGCGGAGTTCGACGGGCACCTGGGCGAGGCCGCTCTTCTCCAGCAGGCGCAGGCCGTACTGGTAGCCATCCTCACCCTGCAAGCGGAGCGAGGTCGTCTGCAGGCCGCCGCCGCGCTTGACGGGCGTGAGGCCACCGGCTTCGGTCCCGAGGTCGAGCGTGGGGATCTCGAACGGCGTGGCCCACACGTCGCGGTAGCCCGCGCCGAAGGCGAGACGCGTGAAGGCGCTGTTCTTGAACTTGCCCGTTTTGAAGTCGTCCTGCGCCGCCATGGTGACAGACCCGCTCGTGTCCGGGAAGTCTGCCGGGTCGATGGCCTCTGGCGTGGGGTCGACCATCTCGGCGTTGATGCCGGATAGCTCGCGGCGGTACGCCACGGTTGGCCCGCCAGAGGCGAGTTCGACGACTTCGAGCCAGGTGCGGCCGTCGTCGTAGTAGCGGATGCGCATGTAGCCCGGCGCGGGATGCGCGTAGGCGGCGCCGCGGCCGCTGGCGACGGCGCGCGTTTCGCCCGCGGCGCCGCTGACGAGGTAGGTTTGGGTGCTCAGGGGGCCGCGCTCAGCGGGAATGACCTGGAGGCTGCGGTCGTGCGAAGCGGCGTAGACGAGCCCGTTGGTGAGCTTGGTTTCGCCTGCAAACGAGCGGTCGAGCGCGGTGCGCATCGCGCGGTAGGTGGGGGCGGCCATGTCCTGCCCGGAGACGCCGACGGTCTGGCGCAGAAGCGGGCCAACGCCGAGACCTGCGAGCGTGCCACCGACGGTGCGATAGCCCGCGTGCTCGCCGTTGGAGCGGATCGGGTGGTGCCCGACGGCGATGATCTGCGCGTCCTCACGGTCGCGCAGGAGCGCGTCGAGCGCGATGGTGAGGTCTGCCGGGTTGGCGATGTCGAAATCCTCCACCTCACCTTCGGGCTGATCCTCGGGGCGCTGGAGCCACCATGCGGTGTCGATAGCGAAGAGGCGCAGGCCCTCGGCCAGTTCAAACTCGCGCACGCCGCCCAGCGCGTCGCCGGGGAGAAGCACGTCCTCGCGGCCCATCGCGAGATCGAGCGCCTCGCCGAGCGCGATCACGCCAGAGGCTCCCGTCGCCCAGTCGCGGTCGCCGGGCACGGCGTATACCTCGCCGGGGTAGCCGTCGACGGTACGCACGAGCATCTGAATGGCCTCTGGCGCGACATACGACGCCGAGTCCACGCTGCCGGGAGTAATGCCGCTGGCGGTGAGATCGCCCAGGAAGACGATGGCGCTCTTCTCGCCGGCGCGGAGAGCATCGGCGCGGAGAGCGCCGAGCACGTCTGCGCCGGGGACTGTGTCGGCGGTGTTGCCGAGCAGGAAGACCTCGTAGGCGACGGTGCCACCGGGGAGTTCTGGGCCGGAGTCACCGTCGATAAAGCGGCCGGAAGAGGCGCATCCAGCAAAGAGAACGATGGCCGTGGCAACGGCCAGGGGGCGGGAGAAACGCAACGTTACGGGAGGGGCTGAGGAGAAAAGCGGAGAAGCGTGGCGGCTCCTCCGGCTCCTTCGTTGGAGATGAAGAGCGTACCGTCTGAGGCAAATGTGATGCCTTCGGGCTGTGGGTACAGCCGCGGCGGCAGTGACACGGCGCCGGTCAAGTCGCCCTCGGGCGAGAGCACGACGACGGCTTTGCGAACGCCCGAGACGATGTAAATCTCGCCAGAGGCCGGATGCACGGCGATGCCGGAGGGTTTGAACGGGGCGCCGCCTTGGTCGAGTACCTCGCGGTCGAGCAGGAAAGCGGGCGCCGGGTCGAGGCGGCCGGTGTCGAGGTCGTAGGCGTAGATGGCGCGCACGCCGTCAAGGCCTGGGCCGGGGTTGCCTTTGCAGGCGAGCAGCAAGCGGTTGCCTCTGGCGTCGTACGCGAGGCCTTCGACATCATTGTCGCGGCTGAGTCCGGTTTCGATCCTCTCGGCCTCGCCGGTTCCGGTAAAGCGGTAGAGGTCGCCATCGCTCTCGACGACCCACGTCTCGTTGCCCACCGGCTCGACGCCTTCGTAATCGCCGCTGTTGTAGAACGCGACGTGCGAGAGCGTCTCGCCAGAGGCCGGGTCGATGACGAACAGGTCGCCATCCTCGTCTTGCACAGCGACGAGGCGGCCGTCACCGGTCATCCCGAGGCCGCTGATCTCGCGCAGGCGCGACGGAAGCATCCAGCGCGCGTTGGGCTGGGCGAGGTCGTACGGGACCGTGCCGACGCGCATGTTCTGCTCGGGCGCAGGACCGTCCGGGGGGATAAAGTCTCCGGCTGCGCCGTCTGTGCAAGCGCCGAAGGCGAAGACCGCGAAAATGAGGAGGGCGTGGGAGAGATCAGGCATCAACGGCGTGGTACGCCACGCTTTCCCAGTCGGTTCGTTAGCGAGCGCGCGCCTCTGGCGCCAGAGGCCGATTAGCGAAAAATGTCCCGGACGGCGTCACGGAGGGCACGGGCGCCTTCGCGCTCCAGCTCGCGGGCGGCGCGTTCGGCGTCTCGCGCGATGCGCTCCGCCTCGCGTTCGAGCTGGCGCGCGGCCTCGTCGATGGCGCGCTGCGCCTCGGGGTCCAGGTCGCGCAGCACGTCTTCGATGGCGTCGGAGCGGTCGGGACGCTGGCGCTGCGGACGGTCGGGCGCGCGCTGGCGCTGCGGGCGCTCACGCTCGCGCGCCTCTGGCGCAGGGTCGTCGCCAGAGGCGCTGTCGTCGCTGCCGTCGCTGCCGTCGCTGCCGAAGATGCCGTCGAGCCAGCCGCGGATGCCGCCAGAGGCACGCACGGGCTGCTCCGGGAATCGAGGCGCGGCGCTGAGCAAGCCGGAGCGGAGGGCGGTGCGCGAGAAGTCGCCCACGACGCGGAGCGCGTTGTGGCCGCCCTGCTGCCAGTAGGACGAGCGGAAGGTCACGCGCGGATCGTCGAAGCCGACCCAGGCGCCCATCGCGAGGTCCGGGTGGATGGCCATAAACCAGCCGTCCACGCCGTCCTGGGTGGTGCCAGTCTTGCCCGCCACATCGGCGCGCACGCCGAACTCGGAGCGGAGCTGGCGGCCCGTCCCGCGGTCCACGACGCCGCGCATCATGTCCACGAGCGTGTGCGCCACCTCGGGCTCCAGCGCCTGCCTCTGGCGCGGCGCGAACTCCTCCAACACGTTGCCGTCGCGGTCCTCGATGCGCGTGACCGCCAGAGGCTGGGTGTACAGCCCGGCGGCGGCGAACGTAGCGTAGGCCGAGGTCATCTCTAGCAAGCGACACCTCTTCTGTCCCCAGCGAGATCGACGGCACGGCGTCCAGCTTGCTCCGGTTGACGCCCGCGCGACGCGCCAGGCGCGCCACGTCGCGCGCGCCGACGCGCTGGCCGAGTTGTGCCGTGATGCGGTTCTTGGAGTACGCGAGCCCGTCACGTAGCGTGATCTCCTCGCCAGAGGCCGCGCCAGGATCTGAGGGCTCCCAGACCTCGGTCTTGGTCATCTGGATGCGGACGGAGTCGTCGCGCAGCGTGCTCTCGGGGCGCCAGCCCTCTTCGAGTGCGCGGGCGTAGACAAACGGCTTGAACGTGCTGCCCGGCTGGCGGCGCGCACGCGCGACGTGATCGTAGGGCGCCTCGCGGTAGCCGCGGCTGCCCACCCACGCGCGGATCTGGCCGGTGTGCGGGTCGATGGCTGTAAAGCCGACCTGCAGCTTGGTTTTGGCGTTCTTGAGGTTGGCCATGAACGTGGCGTCGCCGCGGAGAGAGGCGATGGCGGCCTCTGGCGTGGCGCCGCCCGCGGTCTCGCGCTCGAACTCGGCGCTCTCGCGGATGAACTGGTCCACGACGCGCGTCTTGCTGCTCCAATAGTGCCCGAACGGCGTGACGCCAGAGGCCGCGCTGTGGTAGGGCGCGGTCGTGGTACCCAGGCGGCTGGCGCTGCTCCGGCCCCATTCCACGTCGGCCACGGTCTGGAGCGCGTCGCCAAACTTGCGGACGGACTCGGTCGCGGCGCGCTGCAGGCGCCAGTCCAGCGTGGTGTACACCTTGAGGCCGTCGCCGTAAAGGTTGAAGCCATTCTTGTCGGCCCAGGTCTCCATCTCGCGGCGCACGTGCTCGGTGAAGTGCGGCGCGAGGCTGCTCTGGATCATCTGGCGCTCGAAGTCCAGCGCCAGAGGCTGCTGGCTGAGGCGCTCGGCCTCTGGCGCGGTGAGGCGCTCATCGGCCACCATGAGGCGGAGGACGAGGTTGCGGCGGCGCAACGCGCGCTCGGGGTTGCGGCGCGGGTTGTAGTAGCTCGTGCCCTTGAGCATGGCCACGAGCGTGGCGGACTCGACCAGGCTCAGGTCATCCGCACCCTTGGAGAAGTACGTCCGCGCTGCGCGCTCAATGCCGATGGCGTTGTACAGGAACGGGACCGAGTTGAGGTAGATCTCCAGGATCTGGTCCTTCTCGTACACCCGCTCGATTTTGATGGCCGTGATGGCCTCTTTGAGCTTGCGCTTGAGCGAGGCGTCGTTGCCAATCGCCTGCGGGAAGAGGTTTTTCGCGAGCTGCTGCGTGAGCGACGAGCCGCCCTCGCGGTCGCCCGAGAGCGTCCGCACGACCGCGCCCGCCGTCCGGCGCATGTCGATGCCGCCGTGCGAGTAGAACCGCCGGTCCTCGGTCGCCAGAAGCGCGTCGATGACGTGCGGCGAGATGTCCTCCAGCTCGACCCACTCGCGCCCGCCTCTGGCGTACTCCGTCAGCTCGGTGCCGTCGGCGGAGATCACGACCGACGGGTTGATTTCCAGCGCTTGTTGCAGCGTGGAGACGCTAGGCGTAAACGGGATCAAGAGCAGCGCGTAGAGCAGCACGAGCGCGAAAACCGTCCCGCCGAGCGCCGTGCCCCAGCCCGCGATGAGCCCCGCGAGGTTGAGGACGCGCTTCGAGTTCGGCACCTCGCCATCGCGCACGCGCCGTACGCGCGTCCCGCTCCAGCGCCAGAAGCCACCGCCCGCGCGCTTAGCGCCGCGCCCGACGCCTCTGGCGGCGCCAGATGCTGTACGCCGCGTCCAGCCCGCCATGCGGTAGCGGCGGGTCGGCGTAGGGTCAGGTGTGGTGGCAGTCGTGCTCATGTCGGATTCGCCTCTGGCGCCAGAGGCGCGCGGACCGTTCGGGATTCGCCAGAGGCTCAGGAGAAGTAGGCGAGGACAGGGTCCTCGGCCTCGGCGGCGGTCTTGCGCTTTTTCTCTTCCACGCGCACGTACCGCGCGATGCGCGCCGTATCGGCACAGATGCGGCCGATGGCGGCCAGCCCGACGCTCATCGAGAGCGTGACCAGAACCACCACGCCGACCGCGAACGGCCCGAAACCGTCGGCCACGGCCGCGATGATGCTGAGCGCGAAGCCGCCGATGAGCACGACGAACGACAGGAGGCGGGAGAGGAGCGCGGTCAGAGGCATAGTCCAGAGGGAGGAGCGGGGTGCCGTACGCAGACTGAGCCGCGAGGATGCGAAACGATACAATCTCGGCCTTCGCGCCTCTGGCGCTGGAGCGCCCTTCGGGACGCTCTGAGGGATGGAGCGATGGCGAGGGATGCGGCAGATTTGCCGCGCCGCTGCGGTGGGTGTCGCCTCGGACCTGCAGAAATGGCTTTAAAGGCTTTGGCAGCGTTCGCCAGAGGCCTCTGGCGAACCGCTACAGCCTCCTGTCGTTTCTTGGCGTGACTCACGCGCGCAACGCCATGCCTCAGACCTTGACCTCGGGCCCCGCCTCGCCTCCCGTCACCCTCCAGCTTTCGCCAGAGGCCTACTTCGAGTGGGAGGAGACGCAGCAGACGAAACACGAATACATCCACGGAGAGGTTTTCCCCATGGCCGGAGCCACACGCGCGCACACTGTCATCTCAGGCAACTTCTATTTCGCGCTGCGCCTCGCGTTCGCGGAGAGTCTGTGCCACGTCTTCGCGAAGGGATGCGCGTCCAGGTGGAGGATGGGGAGCGGTACACGTACCCGGATCTCTCGGCTGTGTGCGGTGAGGAGACGTACGCCGACGCCAAACAGACGACGCTGGTCAACCCGACGCTCGTCGTGGAAGTCCTCTCGGAAGGCACAGAGGCCTACGACCGCGGCGAGAAGCTGGTGACGTACCGCCGCATTGCCTCGCTTCAAGAAATCGTGCTGGTCGCGCAGGACGTGCGCTCCGTCGAGGTCTACTCCCGCACCGGCGACGGCCTGTGGACGCTCCGCGAGGTGACCGAAGGCTCGCTGCCTCTGGCGTCCGTCGGCGCCGAGATCGCGCTGGACGAGTTGTACGCAGGCGTCGAGGTGTAGCCGGGCGCCAGAGGCCGGAGCCTGCCCCACACGCCAGAGGCCTCTGGCGGAGCCGCCGCGCCGCGGGTGCGTTGGCGAGGCATGAACACCCTCACACCCGCCTCTGGCGTCGCGCACAGCGTAGACGACCTGGTCGCGCTGCTTCGCGGCAAGCGCCTCACCGTCCTGACCGGCGCCGGTATTTCCACCGACAGTGGCATCCCGGACTACCGATCCCCGCGCTCCACGCCACGCACGCACAAGCCGATGCAGCACGACGTGTTCGTGAACGATGCCGACGCGCGCCAGAGGTACTGGGCGCGGAGTGCGGTCGGCTACCGGCGCGTGGCGCAGGCGGCGCCCAACGCGGGACACCACGCATTGGCCGACCTCGAAGCCTCTGGCGTCGATTGCGGGCATCATTACGCAGAACGTGGACGGACTGCACGAGATGGCGGGAAGCCGGAACGTGGTGGAGTTGCACGGCGCGCTCCGGCGCGTGCGCTGCCTCTCGTGCGGGACGGTCGTCTCGCGAGACGACGTGCAGGCCGAGATCGTGCGCCTCAATCCCTCACACCCGCTCAGCGGACCCATCCGCCCGGACGGCGATGCGGTGTTGGCGCCAGAGGCCATCGCGGGCTTCGCGGTCCCGGACTGCGCCGTCTGCCACGGCGTGATCATGCCCGACGTGGTGTTCTTTGGCGGCAGCGTGCCCAAGCCGACCGTCGCGGCGGCGTGGGACCTGTATGCCTCTGGCGAGGCGCTGCTCGTCGTCGGGTCCAGCCTCACGGTGTACTCGGGCTTCCGATTCGTGGTGCGGGCGAACAAGGACGGCAAGGACTCGGCGCTGCTCACGCTCGGCGCGACGCGCGCGGATTCCCGCGTGACACTCAAGGTGGAGGCGCCTCTGGCGGAGGCGCTGCCTGCGCTAGCGGCGCGGTTGGCCTGAGCCGGCGCCTGCCCCGGACGCCGATCCGGGGGCGCCAGAGGATCTAACGCTTACTTGTTCTCGAACAGCCGGTCGATGTCACGGCGACCGTGGGGAAGTAGAACACGAGGTATGGCCCGACGATCAAGCGCCGCAGATGCGGGATGAGATGGTCTTGCCGCTTTGCCGCGTGAGGAAAGGCCGCGCGGTCCTCGCAGCGCGCTTTGATTCGGTCCAGCACGCGGTCTGCGATATCGACATCGTCACGCGCGACTTCCAGCCATATGGCGTCGAGATCCGCTTCGGCCTTCGGGGAGAAGACACATCTCGGCATCAGGCCTTGCGCTCGGCTGCAAGGCGGGCTCGGCCTCTTTTCTTGATTGCGTCGGTGTCGATCTCGCGCGGCTCTCCACTCTCCATCCCATCGTGAAGCAACTGGCGCAGACGCGTCACCTGCTCGCTCGGCAACGTGTCCAACCGCTCGTCCACATCGCGGATGTGCTCGGCTGCTGCGCGGTAATGCGCCGCCAGGGTTTCCTGCTCGTCGGGCGGGAACGAGACGAGCACGTTCATCAGCTTCTCGACTTCACTCTGGGCGCGGGCGGCAGGCATCTGGGGATCTGGATGGCGGTACATACACATGGTACGGCCCTGCTCTGCAACCGGCTCCACGCGCCAGAGGCCTCTGGCGCCCACAAAAAACGCCACCCGGCCGAAGCGGGGTGGCGTGTATGGCTGCCCGACAAGGAATCGAACCTTGAACCTCCAGATCCAGAAACTGGCGCTCTGCCAATTGAGCTATCGGGCAAACGGCTTCGCGAGCGAAGCGACGCCAAGGTAGGGCGCCTGCCCGCTCTGGTACAAGGCGCTAGGAGCGAGAGGCCGTCGTCTTTGCCCTCTCTTCGCCGCCGAACGTAATCTCGCCCAGCGCCTCTGGCGCTGCGAGCGCCGTGCGCTGCTCCGGCGCGGCGTCTACGGCCTCTGGCGCGACGCCGCGCCACGCAGCGATCTGCTCGATGGTGAGCTGCCGGACGCGCTCACGCAGAGCGGGCACGTCGGACACAGTCAAGTCGGCGGTGGGGATGGGTGCGAAGACATGGACCTTGACATCGGCGCGGCCGAAGCGCCAGCCGTGCTTGGGAAGCGCCTCGGCGGTGCCGTCGACCGCCAGAGGCAAAATGGGGATGCCCAGGTCGACGGCGAGGCGGAAAGCGCCGTCGTGGTAGCGCAGCACGCGGCCGTCGCGCGAGCGGGTGCCCTCGGGCATGAACATGACCGAGACGCGCTTGGAAAGCGCCTTCTTGGCGCGAAGAATCACGTTCGCGCGGCTGTCCGGGTCCTTGCGGTCGACGGGGATGTCGCCCGCCATCTTGACGAGCCAGCCCGTAACGGGCAGGTCGAAAATGGCCTTTTTCGCGACCCACTTCATCTCCCACGGCAGGCGCGAGATGGAAGGGATGTCCGCCATCGACTGGTGGTTGGCGACGGCGATGTACGGGTGGCGCGGATCGCGCGGCAGGTCCCCCGAGATCCGGACCCGCCAGCGCGGGTTGACACGCGTGATCCAGCCGCCCATCGCGCGAAATGTGCGGCCGGTCGCGTAGCGCCCGTCGCTGCGGTCGAACAGCCGGACGAGGGCCACGGTGGGCACCATCAGGAAGACAAGTAGGACGATGCCGACCCAGGCGAGGGCGGACTGAAGCGAGCGCATAGGAGCGGAGGAAAGCGCAGAAACCAGGGCTGTGCAGGAACGCAAGAGGCCGCACGCGGATACAGGACGCATGGACGTCCTGAAGGTTTTCACCGATGAGCCTCTGGCGCTCGATGCTGCCGCGGACGAGCCCGTTGCGCGGGGCGCGCCACGCGAGATGGCCTCGCTGGAGAGCCTCTTGCACCGCCCGACCTACGCTCGCGCCTATCTCGCGGGCACGCACCTCGGCCAGACGACGCGCACCGGCCTGACGGCTCTGGAAGACTCCAGCCTCTGGCGCGATCCGCTCTCCGACCTCTGGGCCGGATTTGAGTGGACGACGCACCCCGATGGGCTGGGTCCCGGGCGCACGCTTTTGGCGCCAGAGGCCGGCGTCGCACTCGCGGCAGCACCCGAAGCCGTCGACCCCGCGCTGCTGGAAGCCGTCGCCCAGGCCGAGGACCGCGCCGGATGGTCCGCGCTCCGCGCCATTCTGGACGCGCAGCCGCGCGCCCTCGTCTTCACGCCCGAGCCCGCGCACGACGGCTGGGACTGGGTGGTCTACACCGGCCAGCCGCTGCGCCAGAGGCTCATCGCGGCGCTGCAATCGCGCCCAGCCTCTGGCGCCCGGCGCTTGGTCATGCCGTATCAAAAGGCCCGCGGCGAGCACAAGTTCTATCTGGAGCGCTGGGCGCTGGACGACCTCCCCGACTGGGCGATGGAGGTATGACGCCCGAGCAACAGGCCCGCCACATGGACCGCGCGCTCGCGCTCGCCGCCCGTGGCGCGGGCGCGGTCAGTCCCAACCCGATGGTTGGCGCGGTGCTCGTCGCAGCAGATGGCGAGACGGTTCTAGGCGAGGGCTGGCACCGCGAAGCGGGCGGCCCGCACGCCGAAGTCTGGGCCGTGCGCGACGCCGACGCGCGCGCCTCTGGCGAGCCGACGGCTCAGGCCTCTGGCGCCAGAGGCTGGGCCTCGCGCGAGGGCGCGGCAGACCTGACCGACGCCACGCTCGTCGTCACGCTGGAGCCGTGCAGCCACTTTGGCAAGACGCCACCGTGCGCGGACCTGGTCGTTGCCAGAGGCATCCCGCGCGTGGTCGTGGCGCACGAGGACCCGTTTCCCGAGGTCGCGGGCCGGGGCATCACACGGATACAGGCCTCTGGCGCCGAGGTCACGGTCGGCGTGCGCGAGCGCGAGGCGCGGCGGCTGGGCGCGGCGTTTCTGACGCACGTCCGCACCGGCCGCCCTCTCGTCACGCTCAAGTGGGCGCTCACGCTCGACGGGCAGGTCGCGACAGCCTCTGGCGACAGCCGATGGATCACCTCTCCCCCGGCCCGCGCGCTCGTCCACCGCTGGCGCGCCGAGGCCGACGCCGTGCTCGTCGGCGCCGGAACCGCTCGCGCCGACGACCCCAGCCTGACCGTCCGCGACTGGCCCCTAGGTGCTGGCCAGAGCCACCCGCTCCGCGTCGTGGTGGACCGCACGGGCTCGCTCCCGCCAGACCTCAAGCTGTTTACCGACGCGCACGCCGCGCGCACCATCGCTATCTGCGCCTCTGGCGTCACGCCCGCCTACGCCGACACGCTGCGCGCCAGAGGCGGGACAGTTCTTACTGCGCCAGAGGCCGATGGGCATTTGGATCTCGGCGCGGTTCTGGATCTGCTCGGCTCCGGCAAAGGCCTCTCGCGCCGCGTCCAGTCGGTTCTTGTAGAGCCCGGTCCGGGACTGGCGGTGGCGTTTCTGCGCCAGAGGCTCGCGGACCGGCTGTTTGCCTTCGTCGCGCCGAAGCTCGCGGGCGCGGGCATCGGCATCGCGGGCGACCTCGGCATCGCGCAGATGGCCGACGCGCTGACGTTTTCAGAGAGCACATGGGAAACCGTCGGCTCAGACGTTCTCTTGCGCGGAGACTTCCACGCCCCGTGATGCGAATCGCCCTGCTGCTCGCCTTGCTCGTCGGCTGCGCCACCGAACCGACGCCCGTGCCTCTGGCGCCAGAGGCACGCCCTGCCCTCGCGGTACAAGCTCCGGAGGACTCGGACTGGACACAGACGCCGGTTACGCTCTCTGGCGAAAGCGCCGCTGTGGTGGCGACCGAGATGAGAGTCGCGTCGCACACCGACGCGGTCCCCGGCTACGACCGCGTGGTATTCGAGTTCGAGGGCGGCCAGCCTGGCGTCGACGTGCGGACTGCCGAGGCGGTTACCGCGTGCGGATCGGGAGAGCCTCTGGCGGTTCCGGGCGCCTCCATCCTCCACATCTCTCTCATCGGCGCCAGAGGCTATGCCGAGGACGGAACGGAGACAATTCGGCACTCGCCGGGCTCGCCCGGCCTCCCCGCTCTCTTGTCGACCGTCCCCGTCTGCGACTTCGAAGGGCGCCTCGAATGGGCGCTCGGCCTCGCCTCGCCAGAAGCGTACCGCGTCACGCGACTCCGCAACCCCGACCGTCTCGCCGTCGACGTACGGCACCCGTCCACCTTCTAACCTCTGGCGCGATCTTGCCGCGCTTACCCCTGCTCATGTTTACAGGCATCGTCGAAGAGATCGGCCGCATCGACACCATCACGGACCTGGAAGGTGGGCGACGGGTCCGCGTGCGCGCGTCATTCTCCGACGCGCTGCGCGTGGACGAGAGCGTAGCCGTAGACGGCGCCTGCCTCACGGTCGTCGCGCAAGACGCCAGAGGCTTCGAGGCCGTCGCCGTGGAGGAGACGCTGCGCAAGACAACTCTAGGTGAGCGCACCGCTGGCGACGGCGTCAACCTGGAGCGCGCCATGCTGCTGGGCTCGCGCCTGGACGGCCACCTGGTGCAGGGCCACGTCGACGCCAGAGGCGAGGTGGTGGAGATCGTGCCTCTGGCGGATTCGCACGAGGTTGTGGTGCGCTACCCCGAGGCCTTCGCGCCCTACCTCATCCCCAAAGGCAGCGTCACCGTGGACGGCGTCTCCCTGACCGTCGCCGCGCTGGACGAGCCCGAGGGCACGTTCCGCCTCGCGATCATCCCGCACACGTGGGACAAGACCACCGCAGGCCTCTGGCGCGAGGGACAAGCCGTCAACTTGGAGTTCGACCTCGTCGGCAAATATGTCGTGCGGGGCCAGATGCGGAGCGACAGCGCGGCCGCTACCTGACAGCCAGGCGTTCCGCCAGAGGCCAGAACGTCAGTCGCAACAAGTGTTCGAGCGCCGCTCATGCAATGCCCTCCGTTCCTTCATCAGGGAATCCCTTGGAAAGGGCGTGCACGACGCGGCAGATCTGTCATTGGCACCATGCGTGCAGGGGTGGCGAATCCACTCAGGTTCCAACAGCACCATGTTGACCGTACAGCACCTCTCCCGCACTCGTCACATCACGCCTCTCTCCCTCGCGATTCGCCTGTCGGCTGTCGCCGCGGCTCTCGGTCTCATCTGGATCTAGGCTCGCACCCCGGCCCGCCCTTCCCTTCTGCTTACCAGGGCCGGATGTTTTCGATTGGCGGTGACTCGTTCTCCGCCAGATGCCTCGCCCCCGCTCGTGCCTCCCCGGTGCAGGCGGGGGCGTTCTTGTTTCGGCCTCTGGCGCCAGAGGCTATTCGGGCGCGTCGATCCGCTTGAGCACGTCTTGAAGATTCGCGTACACGTCCTTACGGTTCGCGATGGTCACCACGAGCACGAGGAGTTTGCCATCGTTGACCTGATAGATGGCGCGGTAACTCCCGATGCGGATGCGGTAGACCTTCTTGTTGGAATCGAGGGTCTTGTGTCCGTGAGGACGTGGCTCGTCAGCCAGAGCGTCGAAGGCCGCGATGAGCCTCTGGCGGATGGAGGCGGGCGCTTTGCGGAGCGCTTTGATGGCATTCCGTTCGAGCGCAATCTCGTACGAGGGCACAGCGGGGCGGGATTAGAGCGCGCGCTTTACCGTCTCCCAGTCCACGAACTCGGCCTCCTCGTCCGCGAGCACGCGGTTGGCCTCGGCCAGATCGATCTGGTCTTCCAGCGCTTCCAGGGCACGTTCCAGAATCTGGAGGTCCTCGTAGGAAACGACAGCGGCAATCGGCTTGCCCCTACGGGTCAGCACGACGTGCTCGCGCCCATAGGCGGCGCGGTTCAAGACATCGGAGAACTGGTTGCGCGCGTCGACAGTGGTGATGGTTGACACAGGCCGTGATTGGTGGACTGACTCAAACGTACGTTTGAGCAACCTACCTGTCAACCCCAGCCTCTGGCGCCAGAGGCCATCTCCACCCAACTCTAGCCCGGTCCCGCAGCCACGCGCCGTAGCTTCGCCGCCCGCACTACACGCCCGGCGATGCAGATTCTGCCCGACCTCGACATCCTCGCCCCCGTCTCCTCCGCGCCCGACGCCAGAGGCCCGGGCAGTGGAGAACTGGACCAGCCGCACACCATCGCGGCCACGCCGCCGGCCTCTGGCGGAAAACGCGTGCTCATCGAGACGTACGGCTGCCAGATGAATGTGGCCGACTCCGAGTTGGTGGCGTCTATCCTCGGCGCCAGAGGCTACGGGCTGACCGAGGACGAGGCCGAAGCCGACGTGGTGCTCATCAACACGTGCGCCATCCGCGAAAAGGCGGAGGACCGCGTGCGCGGACGCCTCGCGCGGTTCCGCGCGCAGAAGAAGGAACGCCTGGTTGCGGGCAAAGGTGACCTGACGATCGGTGTGCTGGGCTGCATGGCGGAGCGGCTGCGGACCAAGCTGCTCGATCAGGAAAAGCTAGTGGACTTGGTCGTCGGGCCGGATGCCTACCGCGATCTGCCGCGGCTGTTGGAGGAAACCGCCGAGACCGGGCAGGCCGCGGTCAACGTGCAACTCTCGCGCGAGGAGACCTACGCCGACCTCGCGCCGGTCCGCTACGACACCAACGGCGTGAGCGCGTTCGTGAGCATCATGCGCGGCTGCGACAACATGTGCGCCTTCTGCGTGGTCCCGTTCACGCGAGGCCGCGAGCGCAGCCGCCCGGTTACAAGCATCCTCGCCGAGTGCGCAGGCCTCGTGGACGCAGGCTACAAGGAGATCACCGTCATCGGGCAGAACGTCAACTCCTACCGCGACGAGGCCTCTGGCGACGGCGCGGGCGGCGCGAGCGTGTCGTTCGCCGAGTTGCTCTACCGCATCTCGCGGCTCAGCCCGGAGCTTCGCGTGCGCTACTCCACGAGCCACCCCAAAGACTGCTCAGACGAACTGCTGCACGTGCACCGGGAGGTCGCCAACGTCTGCGACTTTATCCATCTCCCGGTCCAACACGGAAGCACGGAAGTGCTGCGCCGGATGCGCCGCACGTACACGCGCGAGCACTACCTCGACCTCATCGACCGCGCGCGCGCCATCGTGCCCGGCGTGACGTTCTCGACCGACCTCATCGCGGGATTTTGCGGTGAGACGCCAGAGGAGCACGCCCAAACGCTCAGCCTCATGGAGCGCGTGCAGTACGACCACGCCTTCATGTTTTTCTACTCCGAGCGGCCCGACACCTTCGCCGCCCGCAAGTACACGGACGACGTGCCAGAGGCCATCAAGAAGGCGCGGCTGGCCGAGATCATCGCGCTGCAGCAGAGCATCTCCGCTGTCAAGAACGACGCGATGATCGGCCGCCGCGAAGTCGTCTTGGTGGAGGGCACGTCCAAGCGCAGCGACGCGCAACTCAAGGGCCGGACGGATGGCAACCACATGGTCGTCTTCGACCGCGCCAGAGGCCTCCAGAAGGGCGACTACGCTGAGGTCGTCATCACGGGCTCCACGAGTGCCACGCTCTTCGGCGACGTGACGCGCGCGACGACGCTGGAGGCGGCAAACGCGGCCTCTGGCGAGGTAGTCGCGGCTTAAGTGGTGTTCCGCGACTAAATGGCTCCGTGAACACTGAATTTCTTACTGGCCTTGGCGAAACTGCGTGGGAAGCATTTCCATTGGGCTGGCGGTTTACGGACCACAGATACGATCCGCCTCTAGCCGAGGCACTCGCAGCCATCGCGCCCCTCAACGCTGCCTCCGCTGGCGTTGTGTTCGATTGGCTCCGCGACTCCGGTCTCCACGACGGTTTTCCCTTCCAGCCAGGGTTGTTTCGACGTGCGGCCACAGTGGACCTCGCCAAATTGGAAGGGGTCAAAGTGGTGGAGTCACTTCACGCTCTCGGACCGGAGATGAGCGAGGATGTTGTGCTCTCTTGGGATGAGGAAACTGCTGTCATCGCGACCTGGGGAACGGTTGTCCGATGGTGGAACACGTTTTTCTACCCTAGCTCTGACGATCTCACTGTGATCGGGCCTTCAGGGGAGTGGGCCGTGCTGTTCCACCACGAGGGGTTCGCGTACTTCGGGAGCAATCGCGCCGGGTAGTCACAAGACTCATCTCCTCAGCCAACAGCACGGTGTACCCAGCCTCTGGCGCCAGCGGCTATCCCGCCAGAGGCCGCTCGTGGATCAGCAGGTCCTGCACGACTTCCCCGCCGATCAGGTGCTCCTGGATAATGCGCTCCAGCGCCTCTGGCGTGCACGAGTGGTACCACGCGCCCTCGGGGTAGACGACCGCGATGGGGCCGCGCAGGCACACGCGCAGGCAGTTGGCTTTGGTGCGGAACACGCCGCCGTCGTTCGTGAGCTCTAGATCTGCGAGACGCGTCTTGAGGAAGTCCCAAGCGGCGAGGCTGGCGTCGCCGTCGCAGCACTTGGCCTTGGTCGGCCCGGCGCAGATAAAGATGTGGCGCTGGATCTTGTCGATTCCCAGCTTGGCGACCTGCTTCTGAACGGCCGCGTCCTCTCGGGCCTCTGGCGTGGTGGGCATACGGGGTGGCGCAGGGCCGGTAGCGCGGGCGGCGGCGCCAGAGGCTAACCGAGCAGAGCAGGCGCTTCGATGGTGTAGGTGACGCCCCCCACGACGGGCGTGCGGGCGCGGATCCCACCGGCGGGCTCAGGCGCTCCATCGGGCAGCGTGACGACATAGACGAAGCCGGGCTGGAGCGCGAAGGCGCCCGCTGTCGCCGTCGGGCGCGAGCGCCAGAAGCCCGGCCTGAATGACGGAGGTATCGGACGGCGTGACACGCGCGAGCCGCTCCACCGTCACCCGGCAGGCGGAAGCGGGCGAGAGGCCGAAGCGCATCGCCTCCACGACGGAGTGCGCCGCGGCGATGCGCACCATCTCCTCGCCGTGGCCTGTGGCCGTGGCCGCGCCCACGCTCCCGTCCACGTACAGCCCGGCGCCGATGATGGGCGAGTCACCCACGCGGCCGCGCAGCTTGTAGCCCCAGCCGCTCGTCGTGCAGGCGCCCGCGAGGTGCGCGCGGCGGTCCAGCGCCAGAAGCCCGATCGTGTCGTGGTCGTCTGCCGAGACCGGCCTCTGGCGCTCCACGTTGATGGGTGGGCGGGTCTGCGCCTCTGGCGTTTCTCGCCACGCTTCCCACTCGAGGCGAGCGCGGTCTGTGAGCAGGTCAGTGGGCTCGAAGCCCTGCTGGATCGCGAAATCACGCGCGCCTGCGCCGACGAGCATGACGTGCGGCGTGGCTTCCATCACGCGCCGGGCAACCGAGACGGGGTGCAGAATGTCTTCCAGCGCCGCGACGGCGCCGCAGCGGTGCCGGTGGTCCATCACGCACGCGTCCAGCGTCACCTTGCCATCGCGGTCGGGCCGTCCGCCCAGGCCGACGCTGCTGTCGTCAGGATCGGCCTCGGGGATCCAGACGCCGCGCTCGGCGGCGTCGAGCGCGGCACCGCCGCCGCGCAGGTGATTCCAGGCCGCCTCGGCTGCGGCGCGGTTGTCCCACGTCGCGATGACCGCTTGCGCCAGAGGCGCGCGCGGGGAAGCGCGCGGGGTCGGCTCACGGTCCGCCTCTGGCGGAGGCGCAGCGAGCGCGCCAGAGGCGGGCAGGGCCGAGAGGGCGCCGAGCGCGGCGCTGCGGCGCAGGAAATCGCGGCGGGAGGAGGACATGGGAAGCGAGTCGGACGGCTCGCAAGCTAGAGGCGTCCACATGCAGAGGCCTCTGGCGCCAGAGGCCCGGGATTCCAGTCCTCTACCCAGATCTCGTCCGCGAAAATCCACGACGGGCTGCCTTCGCTGATGTGCCCCTCGGGCAGTCCCGGCACGGGGAGGGCGCGGACGCGGAGAAAGCGCGCGGACGTAGGCGCGCTGAGGGCGCCGCCCAGATCGGCGGTTTGCGGAGTCTCGTCTGTCGGCAAAACCGTTGGCTGTACGCGCAGGATCTCGCGGAAGGTGACGCCGTCGCCAGAGGCCTCGAAGAGGACCTCGCGCGGGAGGAGGATCCACGGGCGCCAATCCTGGAGAAAGCTGCCGTAGACGGCGCGGATCGTCCGCGTCTCGCCAAAGTCGAGGGTGGCGACGAGCGGCTGGTCGAAGAAGCCTTGCCAGTTGCCTTTGCGCCACTCGGCGTCGCCGCGGACGCCGTCGATGAGTGCGTCCGGAGTGGCACCGGCGTAGTCCGGCGCGAAGGTGGACGCGAGATCGAGGGTCCAGTCGTGCGTGCGCTTCAAAAGCGTGCCTCTGGCGGGGGCGCTCTGGTTGCCGTCGCGGTCGGCAGCCCATGCGCTGACAGTCACCGTCGTATCCACGGTCACAGGCCCGGTGTAGCGCGAGATGGGGCCGCTGGCGACCTGCACCAGCAAATCCGTGTCAGGCGCGAGCGAGGCGAGCGCCAGAGGCTGCGAGTCTCGGAAGGAGCGCTGAGCCTGGATGACGGGCGCAGGCACAAAGCCCGTGTCGTCCACGCGCGTGAGCGGCATCGGCGTGCCCCAGTCCGATGGCTTGGCGCCGAGCGTGAACGCGAGAGAGCCGCCATCGCGGAGGTCCGCGTGGTCCAGCGCCAGAGGCCGGTGCTCGGCGCCGTTGAGCACCACGCGGCTCACGTACGGGCCTCTGGCGGGATCGCCGGTGATGGTGAACGTGCCGCCATCGGGCGTGCGGAGCTTCACCGTCTCGAAGAGCGGCGTACCGAGCGCGTACGTGGTGGTGCCGGGCGTGACGGGATAAAAGCCCATCGCGGAGAACACGAACCACGCGCTCATCTGGCCGCAGTCCTCGTTGCCGGGCAGGCCGTCGGGTGTGGGCCGGTAGAGCGTGTCCAGAATCTGGCGGACGCGGCGCTGCGTCTTCCAGCCCGAGCCGGTGGCCGCGTAGAGGTACGCGAAGCTGTGGCTGGGCTCGTTGCCGTGCGCGTACTGCCCGATGAGCCCGGTGATATCGGCCTGATCGCGGCCGGTCGTCGCCTCTGGCGCGACGAACAGCGAATCCAAGTGTTTCTCGACCGCCAGAGGACCGCCGCGCCAATCGATCCAGCCCGCGAGGTCGTGCGGGACGAAGAACGAGTACTGCCAGCTGTTGGCCTCGGTGAAGTGGCTGTTGACCTCGCGCGGCTCGAAGGGCGCGATCCATCCGCCGTTGAGGCGCGGGCGCGCAAAGCCTCTGGCGTCGAGAATGCTACGGTAGCCGAGGGAGCGTTTGTCAAACTCCGCCGCCAGAGGCCCGTCGCCCTCGCTCTCGGCCATGCGCGCGACGACCCAGGAGTTGTAGGCGTATTCGAGCGAGCGCGAGACCGACTCCGACTCGTCCTCGACGCTGAGGAAGCCTCTGGCGTTGAAGTCGGTGAGGCCTTCGATGTCTGCCGTGGCCGTCTCCACCATCGCGCGGAGGGCCTGCGCCGTGTCGAAGCCGCCGATGCCCTTGACGTGCGCGTCCAGGATGACCGGGACCGAGTGGTAGCCGATCATCGTGTTCGTCTCGTTCGCGGCCAGCTCCCAGACGGGCAGGCGCCCGCTCTGCTCGTGGTGCAGCAGCATCGTGCGCACGAAATCGCGCGTGCGGTCCTCGTCGATCAGCGTGAGGAGCGGGTGCAGCGCGCGGAACGTGTCCCACAGCGAGAACACGGTGTAGACCGTGTGATCCGCGCTGTGGATGTCGCCGTCCATGCCGCGGTAGCGGCCGTCCACGTCGTTCCACGTGTTGGGCGCGATCATGGTGTGGTAGAGGGCCGTGTAGAAGTTGACGGTGGCCTCTGGCGTGCCGCCCGCTACGTCGATTTTGCCCAGCTCGGCGTTCCACGCGGCATCCGCTTCGCGGCGCGTGGCGTCGAAGTCCCAGCCGGGCATCTCGGCGCTGAGGTTGCCTCTGGCGCCCGCCTCGTCCGTCCCGGCGATGCCGGTCTTGACGAGGATCTGCTCGCCCTCGGTCACGCGAAATCGCGCGAGAAGACACGGTCACCCTCCGGACCTTCGCGCTCGTAGGTCGCCTCTGGCGTGCGCGAGAACTCGGATTGGAAGAACACGCGCTGGTCCTGGGCCCAGCCCTTGGAGAAGCGGTGGCCGGTGAGCGTCGCGCCAGAGGCCGTGATCTTGCCGCTCGTGAGCTTGTCGCGGTGCGTGAGGTCCAGCACGACGTTGGCCCAGCCGTCGCGCGGAAACGTGTAGCGCTGCAGGCCGACGCGGGTCGTGGCGGTCAATTCGACCCGGATGCCGCTGTCAAGTGTGACGGCGTAGTAGCCGGGCGAGGCTTCCTCGGTCGAGTGATCCAGCGCCGACCGGTAGCTCTCGCGCGCGATGGACGGGCTACCCATCGTGGGCATAAACATCACGTCGCCGTAGTCCGAGATGCCGGTCCCGGAGAGGTGCGTGTGCGAGAAGCCGTAGATGTACGGGTCGGTGTAGTAGTAGCCCGCGCAGCCCTCCCACGAGTCGTCGATGCGCGTATCCGGACTGAGCTGCACCATGCCGAACGGCGTCGTGGCGCCCGGAAAGGTGTGGCCGGTCCCGCCGGTGCCGATAAACGGATCGACGTGCTGCGTCCACTGCGATGTGGTGACCTGCGACGCGGCGACCTGCGACGCGGCGACCTGCGCAGATGCCTCTGGCGTGGCGAGCGCCAGAGGCGCGAGGAAGAGGAGGAGGTACAAACGCATGGGCGGGGGTGTCAGCCTCTGGCGAGAGCGGCGCGGAGCGAACGTACTTCGCTGGGGTCGACCGCGCGAGAAGCGGCGGCGTGGGCTCCGGCGCCAGAGGCGCTGCTGTGAACCTCGGTCGCGCCGGTGCGGCGCACGATCTCGGCCACGTTGCCCGAGCGGACGCCCCCGCCGGGCAAGATGCCGATGCGGCCTCTGGCGACGCGGCGCAGGTCCGCAATCCGGTCTGCGTTGTCCAGCGCGCGGCCCGGCCCGCCGCCGGTCAGCACACGGGCGACGCCAGAGGCGATGAGCGTGCCGAGCGCGGCGTCCAGATCGGGCGTGGCGTCGAAGGCGCGGTGGAAGATGACCGGGACGGGCGCGACGACCCGGACCATCGCGCGGAGTGCGGTCTCGTCGACCGTGCTGTCTTCGCGCAGCGCGCCCCAGACGATGCCCGTGGCCCCGGCGCGGACGGCCTCGCGGGCGTCGGCGCGCATCGCGTCGTGGGCCTCTGGCGTAAACGTCCAGCCCTCGGCGTGGGCGCGGATCATGACCACGACCGGCACAGCGCCAGAGGCTGGGCCGCCAGAGGCTGGGCTGCACATCTCGCGGGTCCACGCCAGAGGCGGCGTCAAGCCTCCGGCGCTGGCGTCGCGGCAGAGCTCGATGCGGTCGGCGCCCGCGTGCGCAGCGGCGCGCGCCGAGGCGAGGTCGAAGGCCGCGACTTCCAAAAGAACCGGCGCGCCTCTGGCGCCAGAGACTGAGTGATTGATGGCAGGAGCGCCAGAGGCGGCGGGCGGCGTGTCAGGCATAGATGAGGCTGGCGGCGCCGAGCAGCGCGGCGTCGCCGGCGGGGAGGCCGCTGGCGCGCAGCGAGACCTTGCCCTGGTAAATGTTGAGAAGGTTGACGCCCAGGTGGCGGCGCACCGGCGAGAGAAGCGCCTCGCCTGCTTCGGCCAAGCCACCAAAGAGGAAAATGGCCTCGGGCTCGGTGTACGCCACGCTGTTGGCGAGCGCGAGGCCCAGCACCTGCGCCGTCCGCTCGATGGCCTCTTGCGCCGGGGCCTCGCCTCTGGCGGCGCGCGCAAAGACCTCGGGCGCGGATACGCGCTCGCCAGAGGCCATCTCGCCAGAGGCCATCTCGCCAGAGGCCGTCGCGCCAGAGGCCTCGGCGTAGGTGCGCTCGAAGCCGGGCGCCGAGGCCAGCGTTTCCAGGCACCCGCGCCGCCCGCAGCCGCACGCGCGCCCGCCGGGCTCCACGATCACGTGGCCGATCTCGCCCGCAAAACCGTCGTGACCCAGCACGAGCGCGCCACCGGACACGATGCCGCTGCCAACGCCCGTCCCCAGCGTGACGAACAGAAAGTGGTCCAGGCCTCTGGCGGCGCCAAACTGACGCTCGCCCAGCGCGGCCGCGTTGGCGTCGTTGGTGAGCACGCAGCGCGCGCCGAGCGCTGCGGTCATCCACTCGGCAAAAGGCGTCACGCCCGGCCACGGCAGGTTGGGCGGGTGCTCTAGCGTGCCGCGCAGCGCGTTTCCATTGGGCGCGCCCACGCCGATGCCCGCCAGAGGCGCGCCGTCCAGCCTCTGGCGGATCTCGGCGCTCAACCGAGCGACGAGCGCGCGCGGGTCCGAAAACTCGGCCGTCGGCAGGCGGAAGCGGTCCACGATGCGGCCATCCTGCGCCACCAAGCCGGCTTTGACAGATGTGCCGCCGATGTCGACTGCTGCGACGAGAGGAGAGGTCATCGGGTGGGAAGGCGGGCGCGGGTCAACGGCGGTGGCGTGGGCTCGCGCCAAGGTATCTGGGGCGCCGCCGCACCGCCAGAGGCCGCACCGCCAGAGGCCGCACCCCGCCAGCCTCTGGCTCAAACGTCCGGTCTCGCCCCATACCAGCGGAGAGCGCTGG
Source organism: Rubricoccaceae bacterium (assembly GCA_963708165.1). GTDB lineage: Bacteria > Bacteroidota > Rhodothermia > Rhodothermales > Rubricoccaceae > Rubricoccus. Next base: position 1,724,560 of record OY970187.1, read on the forward strand.
GCGGTTACCTTCGGCCCTCACTCTCCTCTGGCGCGATGGATCGACGCGCGATCCAAGAACGGTTCGGCATCCTCGGCGACAGCACCACGCTGCGCGGGGCGCTCGACCGCATCCGGCAGGTGGCGCCGGTGGACATCACCGTGCTGCTCGAAGGCGAGAGCGGCGTGGGCAAAGAGCTGTTCGCGACGGCCCTGCACGGCCTCTCGCCGCGGCGGCACAAGAAGTTCGTCGTCGTCAACTGCGGCGCGATCCCCGAGGGACTCATCGAGAGCGAACTGTTCGGCTCCGAAAAGGGCGCCTACACCGGCAGCGTGGAGCGGCGCATCGGCTTTTTCGAGGAAGCGGACGGCGGCACGCTGTTCCTGGACGAGATCGGCGAGATGCCGCTCACGGCGCAGGTTCGCCTCTTGCGCGTGCTCGAAACCGGCCAGTTCAGCCGCGTCGGCTCCAGCACGGTCCAGAACACCGACGCGCGCGTCGTCGCGGCGACGAACAAGGACCTGGGCGCAGAGGTCGCGGAGGGTCGCTTCCGCGAGGACCTCTACTACCGCCTCAGCCCGGTCATCGTGCGCGTGCCGCCGCTGCGCGAGCGCGCGAGCGACATCGGGCCGTTGTTCGAGCGCTTCATGCGCGACATCGCGCAGCGTTACGACGCGCCGGTCCCGCAGATCGACCCGGAGGCGCGCCAGCTTTTGCTGCGCTACGGTTGGCCGGGCAACGTGCGCGAGCTGCGCAACGTGGCCGAGCAAAGCGTGGTCCTCACCCGCGACCGCGTGCTCACGCCAGAGGCCCTGCGGCCCTACCTGCGCGGCATCTCGGCCGGTGCCGGGACCGCGCCGGTGCAGCCCGGCGCCGCCACCCCGGCCCGGCCCGAGGCCTCTGGCGAGATCGGCCTGCTCTACCGCACGATGCTGGAAATGCGCGCTGAGCTCGGCGAGATCCGCGAGTTGCTCACCGACGGCCCGACGCCCGGTGACGGCGCAGCGCACCCCGCACCGCCCCGCCAGATCGCACAGGCCTCGGGCGTGCCCGAGGGGTCACCGTTTGGAGACGACATCGAGGTGGCCTACATGCCACCCGCGCCAGAGACTCAGTACGAGGCCGCCGACACGCATTTCGAAGTCGACGACTTCGAAGACAGCGACTACGCGCCCGGCACGCTGCTGCCGGACTCGCTGGACGAAGCCCTCGCGCAGGGCCTTCCGCTGCCCACCATCGAGGAAGCCAAGGCGTCACTTCTGGCCGAGGCGCTGCGCCGCTACGACGGCAACCGACGCACCACCGCTGACGCGCTCGGGATCTCGGAGCGGACGCTCTATCGCATGGTCAGGAACGACGACGACGATGAATAGGCAGCTTCTGGCGCAGAGACCACTCCGAGCGCAAACCCGCACACGCCAGAGGCCTCTGGCGAGCGGTGTAGCGGTGTGCGCGCTGCTCAGCCTGCTCGCGGGCTGCTACACGTTCTCGGGAGCCTCGCTGCCCGCCGAGCTGCGCACGGTCGCCGTACCGCCCGTCGAAAGCCGCGCCTCTGGCGGCCCGGCCAACCTCGACCAGTTGCTCACGACGGCGCTCGTCGAGCGCTTCGCCGACCGTACGCGCCTGAACCTGGAACCCGACGAAGGATCGGCCGATCTCGTTGTGCGCGCGACCGTCGAGCGCTACACCATCGCGCCCGCCGCAGTCACCGGCGGAGACGGAACCGGCGAGGTGGCCGAGCTCAACCGCGTCACACTGGGCGTGCGCGTCGTCGCGATGGATCAGGTCAACGGCGCCGAGCTTCTGGCGCGCTCGTTTACCGCGACCGCCGACTACGCCCCGGCCGAAGGCCTGGCAGGCGAGGCCGACGCCGCAAACCGCGCGCTGGAGCAGGTCGCGCAGGACGCCTTTACCGCCGCCACCTCGGACTGGTAATGACGCGTCGCCAGAGGCCGAGAGACCCTGCGCCTCTGGCGGGGCGCCGTCACGCGCGCCACCTGCTCGTGTGTGCGGCGTGATCGTTGTCCTCTACATGCTGGCGGCTCTCTACGCCCTCGCCACGCTCGTGCTCGTCGTGCACGGCCTGCGCCTGCTCGGGCTGTCCATCGCGCGGCTGACGACGAGCCCCGCGCCTCTGGCGCCAGAGGCCGGGTCGCTAGAGGCTGGGTCGCCCGAGGCTGGGTCGCCAGAGGCCGGGTCGCCAGAGGCCGAGACATGGCCCCGCGTGTGCGTGCAACTTCCGGTCTACAACGAGGCCGCGGTCGTCGAGCGCGCCATCGCTGCCCTCGCCGCGCTGGACTACCCGGATCTGGAACTCCAAGTGCTCGACGATTCCACCGACGCCACGAGTGAGCGCGCTGCCTGCGCCGTGCGCCGGGTGCAGGCCTCTGGCGTGCGCGCGCAGCACATTCACCGCGATGCCCGAGACGGTTTCAAAGCGGGCGCCCTCGCAAACGGCATGGCGCACTCCCACGCCGAGCTGTTCGCCGTCTTCGACGCTGACTTTATCCCCGAGCCCGACACCCTCAAACGACTCGTCTCCGCGCTCGTCGCGGCGCCAGAGGCGGCCTTTGCGCAGGCGCGGTGGGCGCACCTCAACCGCGGCGCCTCGCGCCTGACGCGCGCGCAGGGTGCGCTGCTGGACCTCCACTTCGGCATCGAGCAGACTGGGCGCGGGCGCACCGGCCGCTTTCTGCCATTCAACGGGACGGCGGGCGTGTGGCGCCGCGATGCCATCGACGCCGCTGGCGGCTGGCGCGGCGACACGCTCGCCGAAGACCTCGACCTCGCGCTTCGCGCGTGGATGGGCACCCCAGGCTCTGGTGACCCCGAAGCCTCTGGCGGCCCAGCGGCCTCTGGCGCCGCGCCCGCCAGAGGCGTGTTCGTGGAGGCGCTGGCCGTCCCCGCCGAGCTTCCGCCCGATCTGGGCGCGTGGCGCACGCAGCAGGCGCGCTGGGCCGAGGGTATGGCGGCGGTGACGCTCTTGCACGCCCGTCGCCTCTGGCGCGCGCCGCAGCCTCTCCTCCTGCGACTGCGCGCGCTGCTCGCCATTTCGGCATCGTTCTCCTATCCGGCGTTGCTGGCCGTGATCGTGCTGCATCCCGTTCTGGCCGCGTCGCAGGCGCTGGGCGTCGGTCCGGGCGAGGCGTTTTTTACCGCGCTCGGCGCGGGCTGGCTGGGGCTGATCGGCGCCGTGACGGCGCACGTCGTCGCGCAAGAGGCCATCGGGCCGCGAGAGTCTGGCCTCTGGCGCCGCGCCGCGGATCTCGCGCTGGGGCTCGCCGCGCCGGTCGCGCTCGCGCTGACGGGCACGCGCGCCGTGGGCCGCGCACTCGGGCGCCGCCGGACGCCCTTCGCGCGGACACCCAAAGGCGGCGCCCGCGAGACCAAACCGACCAGCCGCGCCGAGATCGCGCTCGCGGTCTACGCGCTAGGTGCCGCCGCCATTCTTGCGGCCGTAGGCGCGTGGCTCGCGCTCGCGTTCCAGATCGTGTTCGCCGCAACACTCGTTCTCTCGGCCTGGGGCGAGGGAAGTGAAAGTGGAGACCGCGTGCGGCGCCCGATTCCCGCCGCGCGCTGAACAAAGCGGGAGCAGAGGCAGTTTACCTTCCGCTCCCACGCCCTCACCCGATGTCACAGGATCCGTCCACACTCCCCACCGCTCTACAGGTCGCTGCGGGCCTGATCGCGGCTGGGCGTGCGACGGAGGCCGCGCGCGAGCTCAACGCGCTCGTCCGCGCCGCACCTACCTACGCCGCAGCCTACGTGTTGCTCGCCAAAGCACGCGAGGCCACCGATGACCGCGTGCGCGCCCTCGACGCGTGGCACCGCGCCTACTTCTTGGTGCCCAGCAGTCCACTCGTGCGGCGCGAGCGCCAGAGGCTGCTCGATACCCTCGTGCCACCTGCCGCGCCCGCAGCCGAAATGGCGCAGGTGCAACCCGCCGAGCCTCTGGCGCAGCCGACGCTGCCAGCCCGACCGCCCGTTCCAGAAGCTGATTCTGAGGCCTCTGGCGGCACGTCGCGCGCAGAGTCGCCCGAGGACGAGAGCAACGGCGAGCCCAGCGCTCCAATTCTCCCGCCTCTCCTCGAAGACGCCGAAGCCGATGACACAGCAGCGCCAGAGACCCGCACGGACGGCTGGACGCGCACGCAGAGCACCGACACGGAGTACCTCCCGCCTCTGGCGCCCATTGAGACGCGCCCCGTCGAGGCGGAGACGCTAGAGGCTGGCGTGCCCGAAGATCTCGCGCCAGAGGACGATGCGCTGGAAGACGTGGCGCCAGAGGCCGCTGGCGATGCCGTTCCCGGCGCGCTTCCGGGCATGGATGGGCTCGACAATGATCTGGACGCGCTCATCCGCGATCTGGAGCACGCGCCCCGCATCCGCCCCGACCCCGACTTCAAAGGGCCCGACGCGCTCGCGAGCGGGAACCAAACGGAGGAGATCGCCTCCGAAACCCTCGCGCAGATCTATGCCGCGCAGGAGAAGTACGCCGAGGCAGCGAGCGTCTACGAAACGCTGGCGCGACACAAGCCGCACCGCGAAGCCGAAATGCATCGCCTCGCCGACGAGATGCGCAGCCGCGCCGCACAGTGAGCCACCCCGTAGCCGACCTGTTCGGATCGCGCGAGCGCATCGTCGCGGGCCTCATGAGCGGCACGTCGATGGACGGCATCGATGCGGCCATCGTGCGCATCTCGGGATCTGGCCGCGACGTGCAGATCGAAACGCTGGGCTTTGTCACCGAGGCGTATTCCGAAGACCTGTGCGCGAGGCTGGGCGCTCAGGTCGAAGCGGGCACATCGGACGTGCGAGGCCTAGCGCTCTTGCACGCCGCGCTCGCCGAGCGCTGGGCCGAGGCGGTCGGCGCAGCATTGGACAATGCAGGGCTCTCGCCAGAGGCTCTAGACGTGGTTGGTAGCCACGGCCAAACGGTACAGCACGTTCCAGAACCCGTAAGCATCGACGAGCGGCCGATTCGTGCGACGCTGCAGATCGGAGACCCGGCGCGGCTCGCGGCGCGACTGGGCGTGCCGGTTATCGCCGACTTCCGCTCGGCCGATGTCGCCCGCGGAGGGCAGGGCGCGCCTCTGGCGCCGTACCTGGACGACTGCGCGTTCGCGCACGCGAGCGAGACCCGTGGCCTTCTCAACCTGGGCGGCATCGCCAACCTCACCGTCTTGCCGGCCGGAGAAGGGCCGGAAGCCGCGCGCGCCTTCGACACCGGCCCCGCCAACATGCTCGCCGACGCGCTCACGCAGCGCCTCACGGGCCAGCCCTACGACCGCGACGGCCAGCTCGCTGGGGGTGGCACACCCGACCTCGCGCTCGTTCGCGACTTGCTGGAAGCGCCTGTCTTTCGCCAGCTTCCGCCCAAGTCCACCGGCCGCGAAGCCTTCGGCGCGGACTACGCCGACATGCTCGTCGCCAGAGGCCCGAGCGATCCCGCCGACCTCGTCGCGACGGCGCTCGCACTCACTGCGCACTCCATCGCGGACGCAGTCGAGCGGTTCGTGCCACAGCGCCTGGACCGCGTGCTCGCCTCTGGCGGCGGCGTCCACAACCGCACGTTGATGGAGCTACTGGCCGAGGCCCTCCCCTGCCCCGTCGAGACGACACGAGGCCTCGGGCGTAGACCCCGACGCGAAAGAAGCCATCCTGTTCGCGCTTCTCGCGCACGAATGGGCGAACGGCGTGCGTACGGGCCTTCCCGGCGTCACCGGCGCCTCTGGCGCCGCGATGCAGGGCGCGCTCTACCTCCCCTGATGCTGCTCGACGTTCACTGCCTGACCAAGTCCTTCTCGGACGGCGTGCTGCCGGTCGTGAACGGGCTGTCGTTTGGCGTGGAGGAAGGCGAGTTGCTCGCGATCCTCGGCCCCTCGGGCTGCGGCAAAACGACCGCGCTCCGTGTCATCGCGGGATTCCTCCCCGCCGACCGTGGCCGGATCACGCTGGGCGGCACGCCTCTGGCGGACGACGGCGTCCACACGCCGCCCGAGAAGCGCGAGATCGGCTTCGTGTTTCAGGACCACGCGCTGTTTCCGCACCTCTCGGTCCAGAAAAACGTCGAGTTCGGTCTGCGCGGCTGGAACCGGCGCCAGAAGCAAGAACGCGCCGCCGAGGTGCTCAAACTCGTCGGCCTGAGCGGTCTCGCGGCCCGTTCGCCAGAGGCGCTCTCGGGAGGGCAGCAGCAGCGCGTGGCGCTCGCGCGCGCACTGGCGCCACGTCCGCGTCTCTTGCTCCTAGACGAGCCGTTTTCCGGTCTGGACGCCCTGCTTCGCCACGAGATGCAAGGCACGCTTCGGGCCACGCTCCGCGCCGAGGGCACGACGGCCATCCTCGTCACGCACGACCAGGAGGAAGCCCTGCAAGTCGCCGACCGCGTCGCGGTCATGCAAGCGGGCCGCATCGACCAGATCGGCACGCCAGAGGCGATCTATGCCACGCCGCGCACGCTGTTCGTGGCGCAGTTCTTGGGCCAGACCAACCTCACGCTCGCCGAGGCCTCTGGCGCAAGCGCCGAGACGCCCTTCGGCACGCTCCGCCTCCACCGCGAGGCCGAGGGCACCGTGCTCGTCGCGCTCCGCCCCGAGCACGTCTCTATCGCCCGCGAGACCGCGCCCGAGTCGCAGGCCAACACGCCAGAGGCCTCTGGTAGCGGCGTGGGCGTCGTTGTGGACCGCGCCTACAAAGGGCACGACGTGACCTACCGCGTGCAACTCGACCCATTCGGGATCGACTGCCTGGTGCACTCGCCAGAGGCTGGGTTCGCGGTCGGTGACCGGGTGCGCGTGCGGGCGACCGCGCCCGCCGTCGTGCTGGACAAAGCGGGGGCATGACGCCAGAGGCCACATCCGCCTCTGGCGAGCCGCTGAAACGTCGGCGGTGGCCGGTCGTGCTGGGCGTGGCGGCAGCGGCTCTGCTCGCGGTCGCCGTGCTCGTCACGCGAGACCAGAGCCGCTTCCAGCCCGATACGGGCGAGATGGAAGAGATCGCGGGCGTGGCACTCGAAGCCCCTCGTTACGTCTCGTCCAGTGCGTGGAGCCGGTGGACGCGCGAAGCGCGGGTGTGGAGGAGATATTGGACGCAGCCACTCCCAAACCAAATGGCGGTGCAGCCGCGGGAAAACACGTGGACGTACCCGTTCGAGGCGTCCGCGTCCTACCGCCCACCGGAGACGAGCAACCTCGCGTGCCACGGCGGAAACGAATTCCCCCTGACGTGCGAAAGCGTCGCTGCCGAGCGCTGGTTCTACGTCGTGGAGTTTGACGCCAGCACCGGACGCGGCCTGTTTACTGCGGGGCTCCTGACGAGGTAGCCTCTGGCGCCAGAGGCCTGGGAGCGCCAGGGGCTACAGCGACTCGCGCAGCGCGTCCAGCCAGTCGGCGGCGCGCTCGGCGAGATCCAGCCATTCGGGCGAGGCGGGCGCGTCGCCAGAGGCTGGGAGCGCGTCGGGCTCGGTCGCGAGGTGGTTGGCGCTTCGGGCCACGATGCGGGCCTCTTCGATCACCGCCAGAGGCACCTCGGCGTGGAGGCTGAGCAGCTTCTGGTGCGCCCGGCGGGCGTCGCGCGCGAGGTCATCGAGAAGCAGCCGGTCCTCGAACGCCTGCGCGAGCGAGGCGGCGCGGCTCAGTTCCGCCTCGGCCATCACGCTGCGCAGACGCAGACGCGCGATGTGCGAGCCTATATCCGCTATTAGCAGCCCCAGGTCCTCGCGCGCGGCCTCTGGCGCTTCCAGCGTGGTCGGGTCCGCACCCGCGCGGCGCTCGTGGATGGAGCGGGCAGCGGCCAGAGCCGTGCGCGCGGCCGCGACGAGCGCGAGCGCGTGCAGGGCGACGGCAGGATGCGTGTGATCGCGCATGGGTCGGTAGCCTCTGGCGGCGTGCATCACGCCAGAGGCGAGACGCAGAGGACCTAGACTTCGAGGTAGCGGAGAAACTCAGCCGCGCGCGATTCGAGATCGCTGTCGGCCTCGTCGAACACGCCGACGACGCCGATGCCGTGGTGCGTGAGCAGGTGCCGCACGCGCGAGGTGTCGGTCACGTTGAGCTTGAGCGTGATGCGGACGTGGCCGGTCGATGCGTCGTCCTCGGTCGAAATGGAGAGGATGCGGACGCCGCTGCTCTCGATCAGATGCGCCATCTGCGCCAGCGATACATCATGGCGGCCCATCTCCGCGACGACGATGGCGCCGTCCTCTTCGGTCGCGAGCATGTGCGCGAGCTGGCCGAACACGTCGCGCCGCGAGACGAGCCCGCGGTAGGTGCCGTCCTCGTCTGCGATGGGCAGCGAGACCAGGTCATGCTCGCGCATGAGATGCGCGGCGTCGAACACGTGCGTCTCTGGCGTAGCCGAGACCGGCGCACCGTACTGAGCGAGCGAGCCCAAGAGGGTCCGCGGGTCGGGATGGTCCAGGAGCGCGACCTCGCTAACGGCTGCCGAGAGCATACCGGCGTCGTCCACGACGGGCATCGTGGCCAGGCCCTCCTCTTCCAGGCGGAGCAATGCGTCCGCGATGGAATCGGCGGACGAGAGCGCAGGGGCGGGGCTAAGGAGTGTCTGGACGGTCATGGGCATAGGGCCACAGGCACGAGAGTGCCGCTGTAAAAGCTAGACGCGCAAGAGGCGTACCGGGTCTCGCGGATCGCGACAAACCCCAGACCGTTCGGGAGTTGCTCAGGACCGTTCGCGGAGGCAGTCGCCAGAGGCAAGTCTCGGGGCGAGTCTGGCACGCTCTGCGGCCAGTTGAATCGACCCGCGCGAGGAGCTTCTGGCGGCTAGGCCGCGCCGTCGCCAGAGGCCTCTGGCGTGGCGTCCGGGTGCGTCTCGCCGCGCCACGAGAGGTGCTCGAAGTGGAGCAGCATCCGGGCCAGTTCGGGCGCGTTTTTGGGCGATGCGCGGTAATGAATGCGCATGACCGGCTTCACGGCTCCGTCGTCGCCAGAGGCGTACCCGACGGACTCGTCGAGGATTTCGGCGGTGCGGTGCATGTGCGCGAGAGCCTTGGCCTCGGTCATGGGCAGGAGGGCCGTCCGCTCGGAGTAGTCGCTCTCCACGACCTCGATGGTTTTCTCGCGCAGCGTGTCCAGGCCGATGCCTCGAAGGGCGGAGACAAACACAGCGTCGTCACCGTGCTCGGCGCGGAGCGCGGTGAGCAATCCGCGTTCTTCAAGAGCGTCCACTTTGTTGAACACCAGGAGCGTCGGTTTGTCCTCGGCGCCCAACTCCTTGAGCGTCTCGCGGACGACCGCGATGTGGTCCTCGAAGTACTCGTGCGTGGCGTCCACGACGTGCAGCAGCACGTCGGCCTCGCGTGTTTCGTCCAGCGTGCTCTTGAAGCTTTCTACGAGCGCGTGGGGCAGCTTGCGGATAAACCCGACCGTGTCGGAGAGCAGCACGAACTTGTTGGGCGCGAACTGCACCTGCCGCGTGGTCGCGTCGAGCGTGGCGAAGAGGCGGTCTTCGGCGAGCACCTCGGCGTCGGAGAGCGCATTCATGAGGGTGCTCTTGCCCGCGTTGGTGTAGCCCACGAGCGCGACGCGCGTCTCGCCTGCGCGGTTTTTCCGCTGCGTCGTCCTCTGGCGGTCGATGCGTTCCAGCTGGTCTTTGAGGACCGCGATGCGCTTGCCGATAAGGCGCCGGTCGGTCTCGATCTGCGTCTCACCCGGACCGCGCATACCGATGCCGCCTTTCTGGCGCTCCAGGTGGGTCCAGGCGCGCGTCAGGCGCGAGCGGAGGTACTGAAGCTGGGCCAATTCGACCTGCGCGCGGCTCTGCGACGAGCGGGCGCGGCGGGCGAAGATGTCCAGGATGAGCCCGGAGCGGTCCACCAGCTTGACCTCGTTTTCCTGGCTGGCAATGGCTTTCTCGATGTTGCGGATCTGGACCGGCGTCAGGTCGTCGTCGAAGACGACCAGATCGGCGCTGTGGCGCAGAACGGTCTCTTTCAACTCTTCGAGCTTGCCCTTGCCGACGTACGTCGTCGTTTTGAGGCGCGGCAGGTTCTGCGTCACAATCGCGACCGTATCGGCGCCCGCGGTGTCGGTTAGCAGTTCGAGTTCTTCGATGCCTTCGGCGAACTCGTCGGTCGTGATGTCGGGGGTGCTCACGCCGACGAGGACGGCGGTCTCGCGCGTGGTTCGGGTCGTCGGTCGGTCGGTCAAGCGGTCGCGTTTGTGTCGTTGTCCTGTACAACGCGCCGCGCCCCCGAGGGTTGCCTCTGGCGCCAGAGGCGGCTGTGAACGCGCCCTCTGGCGGGGCGCTATCGCGCCAGAGGCTGGAGTGTGACGGCGCCGCCCGGGACCACATCGACGGACAGGCGGTAGCCGCGTAACCGCCGGGTACCGATCAAAGCATCGCTGAGAGACGAAGCGTAAGCGGTGGTCCAACGGCCGTCCCAGAACACGTCCACCTCGTGGAGATCGGCCAGAATGCGCCGACCGTCTGCAAGGATAGACTCTCCTGTGTGTGAACGTGGCGCGTCCAGTTCCGCGATGATCTCGGAGGGCAGGACTAGCTCGCCATCGAATCCTGTATCGATCACCATCTCTACCTCGCGCTCAACACCCTCACCATCTCGGAACGTCAAGACGAGGTGCGGTGTGAGGTTTGCATACGTCGAGCCCGTCACGCGCTTCTCTTTCGGCCGTGAGAGTGCGCGGCGGAGGAGTCCGTCCGGCGTAACCACGTCTGAGCCTCAGCGTGGCGAGCCTTCAAGCGCGAGACCGCTTCCCTCTCATCGGCGTGGATGACGTAATCCTCCGTGTCGATGTCGATCGCGACAAAGCGGCTCGGGGTGACGCTTTCGAGAGTGGGTGCCACCTTCTCGTGGAAGATGAGTTCTCCACGGCGCCGGTATTCAGGGAGTGGATATTTGCGTTCCATGTCTGTGTTTGGGCGTGTTTAGGCACAGGATACGGCGCTACGTCGCCACCCGGTCCGCCTCTGGCGTCCACCGGCTCGCCACCAGCATCTCCGCGATAAGCGCCGCCAGCGCGAGGGCGAGCAGCCACGTCCATAGCGGCACACCGCCGGTTTCCTCGCGCTGCGCGAGGGCATCGAGGCCCGCACCTCCCGCGGCGTCCAATACACGGACCGGCCGGCCGCCAGCGGCTTCGAGGATCTCGGCGGCGGCCTCTGGCGAGAGCGGGGTCGGGTCCGACTCGCGAGCGTCGCCGTTGACGGCGACGGTGCGTAGCTCGCGCTCGCCCTGAAGCACGCGGTAGAGGCCCGGCTGCGCAGCCTCACCGCCGATCTCGAGCACGACCGCGCCCGGCACGGTGCGCTGGCTGGGCGTGAGCGCTTCGCCAGAGGCCGAGACGAGCCGCAGCGGCGCGCCGGTCTGGGCGTTCTCGACGCGGACGGTCCCGCCCTCGCGCGCGTCCAGGCTCGCGCGCTCGGCGACCTCGGTTCCGGCGGCAAGGTAGGACGCCGAGCGGAACAGCAGCGGCACGAACAGGCCGCGCTCGGGCAGTTCGCTCCACGACGGGTCGGGCGGCACGGTGAGGATCAGGAGCGCGCCATCTCCCACACGCATCTCGTGCAACAGCGGGAGGCCCGCAGTCGTGCCGAGAAGCGTCTGTCCGCCTCGGGCGCGCAACTGCGCGAGGCGTTGGATCGCGATCTCCTCCAAGCGCGGCCGAGCGTCCTCGAAAACGCCCGCGAAGATGGGGTGGTCCAGATTTGCATCGGAGAGCCGCGCGACGGTCGCGCCCCCGACCTGGCCTCTGGCGCCATCGAAGCGGCCCGCGCCGAGCGCGTCGAGCAGGGTGTTGGCGCCACCCCCAGCCACGCCGTCGCCCGCGAAGAGCAGAATGCCGCCGCCCGCACCTGCAAATCGCTGAAGCGCCTGCGCCTCGCCAGAGGAGATGTCGCGCGGGGCGACGAGAAAGACGGCGTCCAGCGCGTCGAGGTCGGCGCCGGAGAGACCGGCCTCGTCGACTTCGGTCACGGTGAGGGCGCCGGACTCGGCGGCGACTTCGAGCGCGAGCCGCGCCATATCGGCGCGGGCATCGCCGCCGCTGACGAGCAGCACGCGCGGCGGCGGCGGCACGCGGAGCGTGAAGTAGCGCGCGTCGTCCCATTCGGCGCCGTCGGGCTCGATGCGCACCTCGCCGCCGAGCCAGCCTCTGGCGGGCGGCGTGACCGTAAACGGAACCGTCACGGCGCGGCCAGGAACGACATCGGCGGCGGCCTCGGCCACAGGCCTGCCGTCCAGAATCAGGCGGACGGCGATGGTCTCGGGCTCGCCGCCCCACCGCTGGATCGTGGCCTCGACCTGCACCGGCCGGCCGGGCTCCACGATCTGGCGAGAGCACGCGCACGTCGGTCACGGCCGTGTTGGTGATCGTCTGCCCGCCGACCGGGATCAGCGTCACGCCGACGTTTTCGGGCAGCCGCGCGCTCGCGCTGTCAGTGAGCGTGGAGGCTTGCAGGTCGGAGAAGATGACGATCTCGCGCCGCGGGTGCGTGGCGTCCTCCAGGAGCGACGCCGCCCGCGCGACGGTCGCGGTGAGCGCCGCGGCGCCAGAGGCGGGTTCGAGCGCGCCCAGCGCGTCGAGCGCGGGCTCGGGCGTGAGAAAGCGCGTCGAGAGCACGCCGGGCACGGGCGCCGTCGGCACGATCATACGCTCGTCGCCGCGGCCACTGGCGTCGATGAGTGCCTCGGCGATCTCGCGCTCCTGGTCCAGCAAACCGCCTCTGGCGTCGCGTAGGCCGGTCGAGAGGCTGTTGTCGACGACGAGGGCGAGCGAGCGCGCGGAGGTCTCGCCGAAGACGCCGTCCCAGGCGCTCTGGCGCGTCGGCTGCGCAAAGGCGAGAACCAAACAGACAATCGCGAGGATGCGCAGCGCGAGCAGCAGCCACTGGCGGATGCGCACGCGGCGCATGGACTGCCGCTCTACCTCGCGTAGAAAGCGGAGCGTCGAGAAGTCCACCTCCCGCGGACGGCGGAAGTTGAAGAGGTGGACGAGGATCGGGATGGCGACCGCGGCCAGCCCGAAGAGGACGAGGGGGTTGAGAAACGTCACGCGCGCATGCTACCGACGGGCGGGGGCCTCTGGCGAAGGAGTGCAACGGCGAGGCACTGCCGTTCGCGCCTCTGGCGCCAGAGGCCGACCACGGAAGGCAACCACCCCATCCCTCTTCCGTCCCGTATCCCTCGCCATCCCTCCTAAAAAACGCGCCCCGCCGGACGAATCCGACGGGGCGTGCTCCGGGGAAGACTGTGGCCTCTGGCGGCGAAACGAGCGCGCGCCAGAGGCGGGGAGGATTAGCGCACGATGGTGATGCGCTGCGTCGCCTGCTCCTCACCGCTGTGCAGGCGCACCACGTAGACGCCCGGCGCAAGGCGCGAGGCGTCCAGCGTGGCCGTCTGCTGCGATCCGGCCTCGGCCATGCCGTCGAAGACGGTCAGCACGCGCTGGCCGAGCACGTTGTACAGCTCGACCGTGACAGCCGATGCCGTTTTGACGGTGTACGCGATGGTCGCCTGGCCGCGGACTGGGTTGGGACGCGTCGGCAGGAGCGCGAACTCTGTGTCGATGGCACCTGGACCTTCCTCGCCTGCGACAGGCGCAGCACCGCCTTCTACGGCGCCGATGTCGACCTGCACGTCGGCACGGGGCGAGCCGCGCTGGTCCAACTCGAACGGGCTCTGCCCGGCATCAATGGCGGGGCTGCCAGCCAACGGAAGGTGCGTGAGGGTCTCGCCGCCATTGTCGGCGAGATCGCCGAGCATAGGGCTGACACCGGTCACGTTGGAATCGGTCACGCCGGTGATTGTGCAGCCGTCAGTGGATTCGATGAGGTTGAAGCCACCCGACGAGAACATGCCGAAGCAGTCGTCGCCAGAGGCCGCATCGTTGTCGCCCACGATGGTGTTGGCAAACGTGTAGCTCGCGCCATCGGTGCTCTCGGAGAGCAGGCCGCCGCCGTTGCCGCCGGCTGTGTTGCGCACGACGGTCACATCCTGAAGCGAGATCTCAGCGCTGGAGTCGCCTCCGTTGTCGTAGAGACCGCCGCCGTCCTCGGTCGCGGTGTTGCCACTCACGGTGGAAAGCGCGATGTCGAGCGTGCCCGCTCCGGCCACCCAGACGCCCGCGCCTTCGCGGGCGGTGTTGCCGGAGAGCGTCGTCCCGCGAACCGTCGCCACGCCGGAGCCTCCGATGTGGATGCCGCCGCCGTTGCCGGGGGCCGCGGTTGTGATGCTGTTGCCGCTCACGGTCACATCCGTCAGGACGAGCGCCGTCTTGCGAGCCGACATGCCGTCGTCGGCGACTTCGATGCCCGCGCCTGCGCGGTTGGCCGTGTTGCCGCTCACCATGCCTCGCGTGATGACCACGATGCTCTCATCGGCGACGAAGACGCCGCCACCGGAGCCGCTGGCGCCAGAGGCCACGTTGTCCATGATCATCGCGTCGAAGATGCGCACGTCGCCACCCGTCTCAGCGTACACGCCGCCGCCGCCGTTGGTGGCGCCAGCGCCGCGGCCGATGTTCTGCGAGATCAGCGTCGTCGCAGACTCATCATCCGCGCTACCGATTCGGAGAGAGCCGTTGCTCCAGAGGCCACCGCCTTCGGTGGCTTGGTTGGCGGTAAAGTCGCCACCGCGCACGATGACCGTGCCACCACCGCTGTGCAGGCCGCCACCGTTTCCGGGAGCCGCGCTAGCCGCGGGGATGATGTTGGTGCGGACGCTCGTGGAGACGAGTGTGACCGTACCGCCCGCGTTCTCAATGCCTGCACCGGCGCGGTTGGCCGTGTTGTCCAGGATGCGCGTGCTGGTCACGATGGCGCTCGCGCCAGAGGCCACGAGGATGCCGCCGCCGGAGCCGCTGGCGCCAGAGGCCACGTTGCTCTGGATAAGCGCGCCGGTGATAGAAGTCTCACCGCCGGACTCGACGTAGACACCGCCGCCGCCGTTGTCAGCTGCTGCGCCGCGGCCACTGTTGCCGGAGATCGTGGTCAGCGTTCCGCCGCCACTGAGCTCGATGACGAGCACGCCGTTGCTCCAGAGGCCTCCGCCTTCGGTGGCCTGGTTGCCCATGAACGAGCCGCCGCGAACGGTCACAGCGCCGCCTCCGCTGTGGAGACCACCACCATTGCCGGGGGCCGCGGTCGCAGCGGGGATGACGTTGTCGTTGACCATCGTGTTGTTGATGAGCATCGTACCGCCTGCGTTCTCAATGCCACCGCCTGCGCGGTTGGCCGTGTTGCCACTGATCGTGCCACCGTCTACATCCGCGGTGGCGCCTCTGGCGACGAAGAGTCCGCCACCGGAGCCGCTGGCGCCAGAGGCCACGTTGCCCGTGATGGTGGCGCCTGCGATGCGGGCATTTCCGGCCTGCAGGAACACGCCGCCACCGCCATTGATCGCCGCGTCGCCGCGGCCGGTGTTGCCCGTGATGGAGGTCGCCGTGGCGCCGTCAGACTCGATGACGAGGCCGCCGCTCGTCCAGACGCCACCGCCTTCAGTCGCTTCATTGCCCGAGATGCTCGCGCCGCGGATGGTCACCGTGCCGCCGCCGCCGTGGATGCCGCCGCCGTTACCGGGCGCCGCCGTCGCACCGGGAATCACGTTGTTGGAGAGCATTCCGCCGACGAGCGTCGTGGTTGCGCCTGCGCTTTCAATGCCTGCACCCGCGCGGTTGGCGCGGTTGGCGCGGATCGTGGAGGCGCGGACCGTCATCGTGCCGCCGACGCTCATCAGAGCCCCGCCCGAGCCGCTGGCGCCGTTGGCGATGTTGCCCTCGGCTGTAATGCCCTCGACGAGCATCGTGCCGCCGTTGTTGAACAGCGCACCGCCGCCGTGGTTGGCGGCGTCGCCAGAGGCCACGTTGCCGGTGAAGCGCGTGCCCGTGATCGTCATCGTGCCCGTGTTGTTCCAAAAGCCGCCGCCCTCGCGAGAGGCCGTGTTGGCGCTTACGATGCCGCCGGTAATGGTCGCCGAGCCTGTGGCCGAGATGTGGAAGGCACCGCCGTTTCCGGGGTTGGAGCCGGCGCTGTTGCGCTCGAAGCGGCTGTCGGTGATCGTCGTCTGGCTGTCGCCTGTCGACTCGATGGCGCCGCCCGCGCGCATGGCGCTGTTGTCCAAGAGATTGGTCTGCGTGACCGTGAGCGTGCCGCCGTTGTTGAGAACACCTCCGCCGGAGCCGCTGGCGCCAGAGGCCGTGTTGCCGATCAGGTTGGCCTTGAGCAGAGTGACGGTGCCGCCGTCGTTGTACACCGCTGCGCCTCCATCGGTCGCCGCGTCGCCTGTCGCCACGTTCCGGCGAAACCAGACATCGTCGGCGCTGAAGCTCGCGCCAGAGGCCACGTAGACGGCCGCGCCGCGCTCCGCGCGCGCATTGAGAAGCGTCATGTTGAGCGTGGAGAGCGTCCCGCTCGTGACCCTGAAGATGCGCTGGGACGCATCGCCGTCGATCACGATGGCGACGCCGCCGCCGAAGCCGCCGTTAAAGCGCACGCTCTCGGTGATCTCGATCGTGCCCAGGCTCAAAAGGAGCGTGTTGTTTGCGGGTATGCTGCCAAAGCCCATCCGGATCAGATCCTGGCCGCTGGCGCCCGCTGCGCATGCGTCGACGGCGGCGTTGGTGTTGGCTGCCGCGAAGGCCTCGCGGAGAGAGCAGTCGCCGTCGTTGTTCAGCTCGTCGCTGAGCGTGTTCACGCTAATGGTGGCGGCGGTCGCCAGAGGCGCAGCCAGCAGAAGCGCGAGGGCGCCGAGGAGTCGGTAGAGAGGTCGCATGGACATGGGGAAGGGGAAAGCAGAAGAATGCGGAGGGGCGCTCGCCACCCGAAAGACCATCATATGCTCATTCCATGTCCGCTCGTGTCAGCGTTCGTCCGATAGGCGGGTCAGCGATACAACGGTCCCCGTGTGCCTCTGGCGAGACCGCCTCGCCCTCGGATACAAACGCGCCCCGCTGGACAAATCCAACGAGGCGTGCTTGGGGGAAGAGCGGAGGCCTCTGGCGCAACGCGTCTCGCGCCAGAGGCCCAGCATCAGCGCACGACCGTGAAGCGCTGCGCCGCCTGCTCGGCGCCACTTTGCAGGCGCACCACGTAGAGACCCGGCGCCAGACGCGAGGTATCCACCGTGGCCGTCTGCTCGGCGCCGGACTCGGCCGTGCCCTCGAAGACGGTCAGCACGCGCTGTCCGAGCACGTTGTAGAGCTCGACGCTCACCGGCGCGGATGCCGCAAGCGTGAAGGCGATCGTCGCCGTGCCGCGCACTGGGTTGGGGCGCGTGGGTAGCAGCGCAAAGTCCGTCTCGGCGGCCACAGGCCCTGGCTCGCTGGGGACGGGCGTCGCGCCGCGCTCGACGGCGCCGATGTCAGCCTGGCCTACGAGGCGGGCGAAGCCGCGCTGATCGACCGCGAACGGGCTCCGCCCGGCGTTGACAGCCGCGCTGCCGTCCATCGGGAGGTGCGTCAGCGTCTCGCCACCGTTGTCCGCCAGAGGCGCGAGCATCGGATCGGCTAGGATCAGTTCTCCGTCTGCGGCGACGGTGATATTCGCCTCCGTGATGGACCCGATGACGTTGGCGCCGCTGGCGGTGAACGAGCCGGAAACGTCCGAGGCGGAGTTGCCCGCGAGGATGGAGTTGGCGAACGTGAAGCTGGCGCCGTCGGCACTTTGCGAGAGCAAACCGCCGCCGCTGCCGCCTGCGGTGTTCAGCGTAACTGTCACGTCCTGAAGCGTGATCTCGGCGCTGGAGTCGCCTCCATCGTCGTAGATGCCGCCGCCGTCCTCGGTCGCGGTATTGCCGCTGACGGTGGAGAGCGCGATGTCGAGCACGCCCGCTCCGGCCACCCAGATGCCGGCGCCTTCGCGGGCCGTCGTTGCCAGAGATCGTGCTCCCGCGGACGGTCGCTGCGCCCGCACCGCCGATGTGGATGCCACCGCCGTTGCCTGGGGCCGCGTCGCGGATGCTGTTGCCGCTCACCATCACGTCGATGAGGACGAGCGCGGTTTTGCCCGAGGGCATCCCGTCATCGGCGACCTCGATGCCCGCGCCTGCGCGGTTGGCGCGGTTGCCGGAGACGGTGACGCGCTTTAGCTGGACCACGCTCTCGTCGGCAACGAACACGCCACCGCCGGAGCCGCTGGCGCCAGAGGCTACGTTTTGCGTGATCGACGCGTCGACGATGCGCACGTCGGCGCCCGTCTCGGCGTAGATGCCGCCTCCGCCGTTTGTAGCGTCGTCGCCGCGGGCGATGTTGTCACCGACGAACGTCTCGACAGGCTCTCCTTCGGCGTCGCCAATGATGAGAACTCCGTTCGTCCACAGCCCACCGCCTTCGGTGGCCTCGTTGCCCGAGAACGCCCCGCCGACGACAGTGACGGTCCCGCCGGCGCTGTGGAGTCCACCGCCGTTTCCGGGCGCTGCGGTGTCTTCTTGAATCACGTTGAGGAGCACAAAGACGTTCGAGAGCCGGACCGTACCGCCTGCGTTCTCGATGCCCGCGCCTGCACGGTTGGCCTCGTTCTCTGCCACATCGCCACCGGTCATGGTGAGCGATGCGCCGCTGGCGACGAACACACCGCCACCGGAGCCGCTGGCGCCAGCGGCCACGTTGCCATCGACGAGCGCACCGGTGATAAAGGCCTCGCCACCGGACTCGACGTAGATCCCGCCGCCGCCGTTGGTGGCGGCGGCGCCTCGGGCGATGTTGCCAGAGATCGTCGTCTCGTCGCCGTCGTCATCGCTGGGCTCGATCACGAGCGTGCCATTGCTCCATAGGCCTCCGCCTTCGGTGGCGTCGTTGCCCCGAAACTCGCCGCCGCGGATTGTGACCGTGCCGCCGCCGCTGTGCAGGCCGCCGCCGTTGCCGGGGTTGGCAGTCTCGGCTGGTATCACATTGCTGAGAACGGCCGTGCCGCTCATCAGCACCGTGCCGCCCGCGTTCTCGATGCCCGCGCCCGCCCGGTTGGCCGTGTTGCCGGAGACCGTGGCGCCATCCAACAGTGCGACGGCATCGCTGGCGACAAAGAGGCCACCGCCCGAGCCGCTGGCGCCAGAGGCCTGGTTGTCCGCGAGCTGTGAGCCTGTGAGGCTCGCATTGCCGCCGCTGGCGACGTAGATGCCACCACCGCCGTTGGTCGCTGCGTTGCCACGCGCGGTGTTGCCTTCTACTCGAACCACACCGGAACCTAGAGCCCGGAGCTCTCCATCGATCCACAGGCCGCCACCGTCTGTAGCCATGTTACCCGAAACGGTCGCATTGTTTAGCTCGACCCGTCCACCGCTCGCGTGGATGCCACCGCCGTTGCCAGGCGAAGCGGTCGCCTCGGGAATCACGTTGTCACTAACGCCAGACATGGACACGAGAACAGAGGCGCCGACGGACTCAATGCCTCCGCCCGCGCGGTTGGCGCGGTTCTCCGTCACGCCACTGCGGTCAAAGATGAGGCTCCCGCCGATGCTCATGAGTCCCCCGCCAGAGCCTCTGGCGCCAGAGGCCGCATTGTCGCTCACGAAGGAGAAATCGAGGGTCACGATCCCCCCGCTGTTGAAGACGCCACCCCCGCCGCTGTCCGGGTCGTCGCCCTGTGCCTCGTTGCCGCGGATCTGCGTGTTGTCGATTGCCATCGTTCCCGAGCCATTCCAGAACGCGCCGCCTTCGTTCGCGGCGACGTTTCCAGACGCCTCGCTAAAAGTGATGCGGGACGAACCCGAGCCAGAGATGTGGACGGCGCCACCGTTTCCGGGGTTGGATGCGGCGCGATTCTCGAAGAACCGAGTGCCTCTGAATGTCCCCGAGCTCGCACCTGCAGCCTCGATGGCGCCACCCGCTCGCGTAGCGGTGTTGCTTTGAAACGTCACGGACATGGTGGTCAGCGCGCCCCCGTTGTTGAAGATGGCCCCACCTGAGCCGCTGGCGCCAGAGGCCACGTTGCGCTCGAATGTGCTGCCATCCACCTCGACGGTGCCACCGTCGTTGTAGATGCCCGCGCCTCCGTCGGTCGCCTCAGAGCCCGTGGCCTCGTTATCGCGGACGACACTGCTCACGCGAAGGCTCGCGCCAGAGGCGACGTAAACGGCCGCTCCGCGCTCCGCGCGCGCATTTTGCAAAATGAGGCCCAGTACGGACAGCTTGCCGCTGGTGACCTCGAAGATGCGGTGTTCGTTTGCCCCGCTGATCGTCACGTTTCCACCTCCGGTGAACCCCAAGACTCTTACGTCCTCAGTGATCTCCATCGCCCCTTGAACAAGGGTGATCATTGGGTCGGTTGGCGAGCTACTGAGCGAGAATTCGATATCATCCTCACCACTCTCTCCTGCAGAACAGCCGTCGACCGCGGCATTAGTGTTGGCCGCTTGGATGGCCTCACGGAGAGAGCAATCACCCGCGCTGTTCACCTCGTCGTCGAGCGTGGTAACGTTGATATCTGCTGCCGTCGCCAAAGGCCCGGTCAGAAGGATGAGGAGGGTGGCAAGAAGCCGAACAGGCGAATGCATAAGTGCGCAGGGAGAGGGCAGGCAGTATCTGCACGAAAGCCAGCCACTCGCAAGAGCAACCTCTCAATCGCCTCTGGCTCGGCCTGCGCGCAACGACCGCCAGAGGCCTCTGGCTCTGACACCACGGTTTCACACCCGCCCGGCATCTTCGCCGCGCGCGCGGCGTTCGCGCACGTCTGGCGGCTGCTCGCCAGAGGCACCCCTCCCCCACCCGATGGCGACCAAGAAAGCGGCTCCTAAAAAGACCACGGCCTCTGGCGACAAGCCCGAGGCCACAACGTCAAAAGCGGCCGCAGCAAAAGGTGCGAACGCACCGGCGAAGAAGACGCCTGCTGCAAAAGCCTCTGGCGCGAAGGCAAAGCCCACAGCCAAAGGAAAGCCTGCTGCGAAGAAGAAGACCGTTGCAGAGAAGGCCGCGCCGAAGAAAAAGGCGACCGCCTCTGGCGTGAAAGCCAAGGCGCCTACCAAAGCAGCCCCGAAGAAGAGCACTCCGGCCAAGAAGGCACCCGCGAAGAAAGCCAGCGCGACGACAGCCGCCGCTGCACCCACCCCGACGACCCCCGCCAGAGGCCGCGCCCGCAAGGTGAGCGCCAACGGCCGCAAAGCCTCTGGCGCCGGGCGCTTCGTCGGCCGCGATCTCGTAGTCAAGGGCGCGCGGCAGCACAACCTGAAAGGCTTCGACCTCACGATCCCTAAGAAGCAGCTCGTCGTCGTGACGGGCCCGAGCGGCAGCGGCAAGTCCTCGCTCGTGTTCGACACCATCTACGCCGAGGGGCAGCGGCGCTACGTCGAGAGCCTCAGCGCCTACGCGCGCCAGTTCCTCGACCGGATGGACAAGCCGGACGTGGAGATGATCACCGGCTTGGCGCCTGCCATCGCCATCGAGCAGCAGAACGGGACCAAGAACCCGCGCTCGACCGTCGCGACGCAGACCGAGGTCTACGACTACCTGCGTCTTCTTTTCGCGCGCATCGGCACCACGTTTTCGCCCGCCTCTGGCGAGGTCGTGACCAAAGACAGCCCGCGCTCGGTCGCGGACGAGGTGCATGAGCTGTTGGAAACCGGCACGCGCTTCTATCTCGCGTTCCCCGTGCCCAGCCACAAGGGCGCCAAAAAGGCGCAGGAACTGGCGGCGCTTCTCGCCAGAGGCTTCGCGCGTGTCGTCGCGCTGCCGACGGAGACGCAGGCGAAAAAGGGCACGCCGCCCGAGATCATCGACATGCTGGAGACGCCGCCCGAAGAGGTCAAAACGCCTCTGGCGCGGCTGCTCGTGCTCGTCGACCGGCTGGTGGCGAAGCCCGGCGACGAGGCGGCGACCAACCGCATCGCGGACAGTGTGGAGATGGCGTTTCGCGAGGGCCAGGACCGCGCGATCGTCGTCACGGCGCCCAAAGAAGGCCGCTACGAGCGCGTCGACTTCTCGGCGCTGTTCGAGCGCGACGGGCTCGTGTTCGAGGAGCCCACGCCGCAGCTCTTCTCGTTCAACTCGCCGCTCGGCGCGTGTCCCACGTGCCAGGGTTTTGGCCGCGTGCCTGGCCTCTCGCCGGAGTTGATCTTCCCCAACCCTGATCTCACGCTCCGCCAGGGTGCCGTCGCGCCGTTCCGCACCGAGACATGGAGCAAACACCAGAAAGAACTGCTCCGCCTGGGCCGCAAGGAAGGCATCGACCTGGACCTGCCCTACCAGCTGCTCTCCCAGACGCACAAGGATCTTATCTGGGATGGGAAAGGCGACTACATCGGCGTCCAGGGCTTTTTTCGCTTTCTGGAACGGAAGAGCTACAAGATGCACTACCGCATCTACGCCGCCCGCTTCCGCGGCTACACGCGCTGCCCGGAGTGCGACGGCTACCGCGTGCGCCCTGCCGGGCTCAACGTCAGGATCGAAGGCCCATCGCTCTCGCCAGAGCCGCCTCTGGCGACGGTGCGGCGCCCGCCTCTGGCGCCAGAGGCGAGACCGAGTGGATGCACATCGGTGAGGCGTGCGAACTCACGACGGCCGACGCGCGGATGTTTTTCGACGGCTTGGTGCTGAGCGAGCACCAGCAGGCCGTCGCGGGACGCGTGCTGGAAGAGGTGCAGAAACGGCTGGGCTACCTCGTCGAGGTCGGCCTGGACTACCTCTCCCTCGACCGCCTGGCGATGACGCTCTCGGGCGGCGAGACGCAGCGCATCAACCTCGCGACATCACTGGGCTCAAGCCTCGTAGGCAGTCTCTACGTGCTCGACGAGCCCACGATTGGCCTCCACCCACGCGACAACGACCGGCTCATCGCCATCCTCGAAGGCCTGCGCGATATCGGCAACACGGTTCTCGTGGTGGAGCACGACGAGCAGATGATGCGCCGCGCAGATCAGATCGTAGACATCGGGCCGGGGAGCGGCATCCACGGCGGCGACGTGATCTTCCAGGGCACGTTCGAACAGGCACTCACCGACGACAACTCGCTGACTGGCGCGTACCTCTCCGGCCGTAAGTGCATCGCCATACCGGAGACCCGCCGCGAGGTCGATCCCGAGCGCCAGATCACCGTCCGCGGCGCGCGCTCGAACAACCTTAAGCGCCTCAACGTGTCGTTCCCGCTCGACATGATCACCGTCGTGACGGGCGTGAGCGGCAGCGGCAAAAGCACGCTCGTGCACGACACGCTCAGCACCGGCCTGGCGCGACTCAAAGGCTCCGAAGCCTCTGGCGTAGGCGCGCACGACGCCATCGAGGGCGCGGTGTTGGTGGACGCCGTCGAGATGATCGACCAGTCACCGATCGGCAAGAGCCCGCGCTCCAACCCGGTCACCTACGTCAAAGCGTTCGACGCCATCCGCGACCTGCTCGCGAGTACGCACCAGGCCAAAATCCGCGGTTACCGCGCGGGCACGTTCTCGTTCAACGTGCCCGGCGGGCGCTGCGAAACCTGCCAGGGCGACGGCGTGGTGCAGGTCGAGATGCAGTTCCTGGCGGACCTCTACCTGGAGTGCGAGGCCTGCAACGGACGCCGCTACAAGCAGGACGTGCTGGAGATCCGCTTCCAGGGCAAGAACATCGCCGATATGCTGGCGATGACCATCGACGAGGCCGTGACGTTCTTCGCGGGCCAGAAGCGGATCGAGAAAAAGCTGGCCGTGCTGCAAGAGGTCGGGCTGGGCTACCTCACGCTGGGTCAGCCCGCCAACACGCTCTCGGGAGGCGAGGCGCAGCGCGTCAAGCTGGCCGCGCACCTGGGCAAGCGCCACACCGGCCACACGCTCTACGTCTTCGACGAGCCCACGACCGGCCTGCACTTCGACGACATCGCGAAGCTGCTCAAGGCGTTTAACGCGCTCATCGAGGTGGGCCACTCGGTCATCCTCATCGAGCACAACCTGGACGTGATCAAAGCCGCCGACTGGGTGATCGACGTGGGCCCCGAGGGCGGGCGCCGTGGCGGGTTTATCGTCGCCGAAGGCACGCCAGAGGCTATCGCGAAGCACGAGACGAGCCACACCGGACGGTTTTTGCGCGATGTGCTCTAGCACTCCCTGACGCCAGAGGCCTCTGGCGCACCCTGCCTCTGGCGCACAAGCCTCTGGCGAAGTGCCGCAGCGGCGAGGGACAAAAAGCGCAACGCACACGCGCCTCTGGCGCCAGAGGCCTAGCTTTGCGCCTCCACTCTCCCCGGTTCGATATGCGCGCGCTTCTCCTCCTCGCTCTGCTCTCTCTCGCGGCTCCCGCGTTCGCCCAGGACGCGCCTGTCGGCGAGATCCCCGAGGGCTGCACCTACAGCACGTGCGCTTTGCGCGCCGAGCCGGCCTTCCTAACCGGCCTGGAGATCGTGAGAGGCGAGCTCGGGGCGACCGTCGCCCGGCCCAACTTTTTCGGCGCGCTCGACCTCCGATCCGCCGTTGCAGGCTCCCCGAGCGCGATGGAGCACGCCAACCGCTACCACGAGGCGCGGACCCGCACGCTGATCTCGATCATCGCGGCGACGGGCCTCGCCATCGCTGCGTCGTACGCTATCGAGCAGGAAAACTCAGACCTCGCCATCGCCACGTACGTCGGCGCGCTCGGCGTCTCGATCTACAGCTCGTCGCAGGTGTTGGCCTCGCAGCGCGAACTGGAGCGCGCGCTGTGGGACTACAACGGCGAGTTCGCGCGCTAGGCCTCTCCAGAGTCGCGCGGCACATGGTTACGTTTGCCGGGCACTTTCCCCGCTCCCGTGCCTGACGCCAGAGGCCCGCTCCGCATCGCCCTGTTTACGGGCAACTACCACCACGTCGAGGACGGTGTCTCGCGCACGCTCAACCGGCTCGTGCGCTACCTCCTGGCGCAGGGCCACGAGGTGCTCATCATCGGGCCGACCGTTCCAGATCCACCCATGGAGCACGCGGGGACGCTTCTGGCGGTCCCCAGCGTGTCGATTCCCACGCGGCCCGAATACCAGTTCACGACCGGCTTTCCGCCAGAGGCTCAGTGGACCGTGCGGCACTGGCGCCCCGACGTGGTGCACCTCGCGACGCCCGACCGGCTTGGGTTTGCGGCGCTCACGTGGGCCGAGGCCGAGGGCCTACCCATCGTGGCGAGCTACCACACGCACTTCCCGTCGTACCTCGGCTACTACCACGCGGGCGCGTTGGAGCCGCTCCTCTGGCGGCTGGCGCGCCGGTTCTACAACCGCGTGGGCGAGGTCTTCGTCCCCACGCCGTCCATGGTGGCGGTCTTGCGCGAGCACGGCATCACGGCACCCATCGACCTGTGGCCGCGCGGCGTCGAGACCGACCGGTTCACGCCCGCTTCCCGGTCCAGCCTCTGGCGCCAAGAGCGCGGCTTCGCAGACGACGAGATCGTCGTGACGTTCGTCAGCCGGTTGGTCAAGGAGAAGAGCGTGGACGTGTACGCCGATGTGGTCAAGCGCTTGCGCGCCAGAGGCTTGCCGGTGCGCGGGCTCGTGGTCGGCTCCGGCCCGGAGCGCGAGGCGATGCAGGCGCGCGCACCCGAGGCGGTCTTTACCGGGCACCTGGGCGGCGAGGACATCGCGGCGGCCTACGCCTCGTCCGATGTGTTTCTGTTTCCCAGCGAGACCGAGACGTTCGGCAACGTGACGCTGGAGGCGATGGCGAGCGGCCTCCCGGCCGTCTGCGCCGATGCGGTCGGTAGCAGTAGCCTCGTCGTGGACGGTGAGACGGGCTTTCTGTGCACCCCGCGCGATGTGGACATGTTCACCAACGCGACAGCACGCCTCGTCCAAGACGCCGCGCTCCGCCAGAGGCTAGGCGACGCGGCTCGCACGCGCGCGCTGACGTACGACTGGGACGCCATCCTGGGCCGCCTGGCCGACCGCTACCGCCTCGCCGCCACGGGCGGTGATGCCTCTGGCGACCCCTGAGCTGCGGCCTCTGGCGCCAGAGGCGCTCTCTATCACCTCGCCTTGCCGCCCGCTGCTATCGCTTCGCGCTCGGCGCCGCACCTCTGGCCCCGGCTGCGACGGCGTACATCGTGACGCAGACCATCGTGGTGCGCGCCATTGTCGAAACGATGGGCCTGGTCTCGAATCTGTTCATGATCGCGCTTCTGGCGCTCCTGTTCTCGGCCGTCGCAGTCATCCTCCAGTTTGCGTGGTGAACGCTTCGGGCGCCGGGCAAGCCGATGGCGTGGAAAGGCGTGTGACTAGTGGCTCTGCTGGTGTTTGGCATCGCGACGGCGCCCGTGTTTTGGTGGCTCCACGTAAGGCCCAAAACGAGCGCCTAGCCTCGCCAGAGGCTCTGTGCGTGAGCGCTCAGCCTCTGGCGCCAGAGGCGCGAGGTTTCGACAGGTCTGGGCTTGCCCACGCGCGCCAGAGGCGGCACCTTGCGGCCTTCCATCTGCGCGCCTTTATGACCGTCTGCGACCTCACGCACGCCTACCACGACACCAGCGGCGGCATCCGCACGTACATCGACGCGAAGCGGCGCTACATCTTGGAAAACACCGAGCACCAACACGCGCTCGTGATCCCGGGCGAGGCGGACCGCGTGACGCGCGAGGGGCGCGCCGTGACCGTCGAGGTGGCCGCGCCGTTTATTCCGGGCGCCGAGCCGTACCGATGGTTTCGCAACCCGCTCAGTGCGCGCCGGGCGTTGGAATACGTCGCGCCAGAGGTGATCGAACTGGGCACGTTCTATATGCCGACCGAGTGGCAACCGGCGTTTGCGGTCCGCAGGGCACGGCGCAAGGCGGGCAAAGAGGCCATCGTTTCCATCTTCAGCCACACCGACTTTGCGGACTCCTACGCCGAGGGCTACGCGTCCAAAGTGCTCGGCGACACGCTGGGCAAGCTGACGGGCAAGGCGGCGCACGTCTACGTCGGGCAACTCATCAACCGCGCCGACTGCGCTGCGGCCCCCTCCCCTGCCCAGGCACAGGCCTTCCAGGAGCGCGGCCAGGACGTGCTGCTCGCCAGCTACGGCGTCGACGTGAAGACGTTTACGCCCCAGGCGGCCTCTGGCGACGCGGTCCGCGCACAGGTTCGCTCTGAGCTTGGCATCCCACCAGAGGCCCTGTTCTTGGTCTACGCCGGACGGCTGGATTCGGAAAAGCGAACCGACACCATGGTGAGCGCCGTGCGCCGCGTGTGCGAAACGCGCCCGGCCGTGCTCGTGATGGTGGGCGAAGGCCCGCACCGCGACGAACTCAAAGACGAGCAAGACGCAGGCGCGCCGATCCGCGTGCTGCCGTACCTCACGAGCAAAGACGCCCTCGCGCGGCTGTTCGCCTCTGCCGACATCTACCTCACCGCGGGCCCCTATGAGACGTTCGGTCTCTCGGTCGCCGAGGCCCAGGCCTGCGGCCTCCCCGTCGTCGGCGTCGCAGGCGGTGCGCTGATCGAGCGCGTACCCGAAGGCCTGGGCCTGCTCGGCCCCGTCGACGATGACGAGGCGATGGCTGCCAACATCCTCGCCGTTGCTGAATGCGCGCGCGTGATGGGCGCTGCCGGTCGCGAGGAAGTCGTCACGCGCTTCGCGTGGGAGGTCACGTTCGGCAAGATGTTCGGCCTGTACGAGGCCGCGCTCGCACGCTAGCCTCTGGCGCCAGAGGCTGTACCTGCGTCAACAAGAGTGAGAGGCCCCGCGTGCGAGATCTGTGCTCCGGCGTTCCGCCAGAGGCGTACGGCAAACATCGCGATCCTCTTGCGCCCGAGGGAATCAACCGCGCGCGCCGCTCGTCTCACGTTTGCATTCCACTCACACTCCCGACTCCCAGATGCGCACGCTCTCTCTCCTCGCCGCTCTTCTCCTCGTCGCCACCGCCTGCCAGGCGCAGGACATGGACATGGCGGCGAGCCACGACATGGACGGCTCCGAGCACCACATGTCCGCCATGCCGATGCGCGGCAACGACGCCGCCCGCTCCAGCCCCAACGCAGGTGTGATGCAGAACATCGGCACCACGACGGCAATGATCCACTACGGCCGGCCGGCGGTTAAGGGCCGCACCATCTTCGCCTCCACCGAGGGCGCGCTCGTGCCTCTCGGCCAGGTCTGGCGCACCGGCGCCAACGAGGCGACCGTCGTCTCGTTCTCCGGCGACGTGAAGGTCGGCGGCGAGATGCTCTCCGCAGGCACGTACAGCCTCTTTACCATTCCCGGCGAGAGCCAGTGGACGGTCATCTTCAACACCGTCGCTGAGCAGTGGGGCTCCAATGGCTACGACATGTCCAAGGACGCGCTTCGCACCATGGCCGCTCCCATCGCGGGCGGCCCGTCAGCGGAGCAGTTCACGATCTCCTTCGAGAACGTCACCGCCGAAGGCGCCGTGATGGTCCTCGCGTGGGACGACGTGCGCGTGCCCGTTTCCATCTCCGTGGCAGGCTAAAGGCTACACGCCCGCCCGGTTCGATCCCGACGCCTCTGGCGCGAGCATGTCTCCGCCAGAGGCGTCGTCTGTTCGGGGCCTCTGGCGAGCGACCCACCACGCCGCGAGCCCGCCGAACAGAACCACGCCCGCCAACGACGCCGCAAGGTCTAGCCACGAAAAGGTGCGCGAGGGAATGAGCGCCTGGGCGAGTTCGTCCACGGTGACGCCCACCGCGACAAACGCCAGAACGCGCGCTGCAGAACCACCTTTCCCGCGCCAGAGGCCCGTCGCCCGAGAGCCTCTGGCGAACGCGATCACGCACGCGGCGGCGAGCGCGCCCATGATGAGAAAGTGGCCCGTCACGTCGCGCCCCGGCACGTACGGTAGCGCCCGCGAGAGAGGGAACGCCGCATCCGACGATGCCCACAGCGTCAGGCCCAGGCACGCCGCGATGGCGCCCCAGCCGAGTAGCGCGCGGCTCACGCGTCCCAAGCGGGCGCAAAGCCCGGGTTGACCAGCCTCCCGGTGCGGGCGAGCGCGTCGATCCGCGCGATGTCGTCGGCCGAGAGCGTGAGATCTTGCGCAGCGAAGTTGGCCTCGATGTGCGCGCGCGAGGTCGCCTTGGGCACCGCCGCGACGCGGTCCTGCGCCAGAAGCCACGCCAGCGTGACCTGCACCGGCGTCGCCCCGTGCGCCTCGCCGATGGCGCGCAGCGTCGCGTCCTGGACGACCGCTCCTTGCGCGATGGGGCTGTACGCCGTCAGGAACAAGCCTCTGGCGCGAACCGCCTTTAGAAGCGTGGCCTGCGAGAGAAATGGGTGGTACTCCACCTGATCGCACGCGAGCGTGGGTTCGGTCTCCAGCGCGCGCGCCAGCATCTCCGTCGGCGTATTGCTCACGCCGATGAGGCGCGCCTTGCCAGCATCGCGCACCGCACCAAGTGCCCGGATCGTCTCGTCCAGCGGGATGTCGTCGTTGGGCCAGTGCATGAGCAGCAGGTCCACGTAGTCCGTGCCCAGCGCGCGCAGGCTTTCGTCCGCCACGCGTTTCACGCCAGAGGCGCCGAGGTCGTCGCGCCACACCTTGGTGGTGATGAACACCTCGTCTCGCGAGACGCCAGAGGCTTCGTAGTCCGCGCCCCACCTCGGCTTCGTTGCCATACATCTGCGCCGTGTCGATGTGGCGGTAGCCGATGTCGAGCGCATCGCGCACGGCCCGCACAGCCTCCTCGCCGCGCAGCTTGTACGTGCCGAGCCCGAGCGTAGGCACGAGAACCCCGTGGACGGAAAGATGGCGGTTCATATCCAGCACGGTGTGTGTGACGATGCACGCCATTGCGCGGCTACCGGTTCGCCAGAGGCCTCTGGCGCCAGAGCCACCCCTCTATCCCGCACGCCCCATCCCTCTTCCCCGCCAGAGGCACCGCACGCCTCTGGCGGCGTACAGGCTGTTCCTCTCCCCCGCCCTCCTATGCGTCTCTCGCTCGACCGCTCCCGCGTCCTCCCCTTCCTCACCGACCGCGACGCGCTCGACGCCGACGTGATGGCCGCGCACGCGCGCGTCCTCGACGGCGAGACGCGAAGCCCCGATATGCTGGGCTGGCGCCAGATGCTGCTCAACCCCGACGACGCCCTCATCGAGTCCGTACAGCAGGTCGCAGACGAGGTCCGCGAGCGCGCCGATGTGCTTGTCTGCGTCGGCATTGGCGGCTCGTACCTGGGTGCCGAGGCCGTCAACCAGGCGCTCGCCCCCTACTTCGGCGGCGACGGACCCGAGGTCATCTTCGCTGGTCACCACCTCTCGCCGTCCTACCACGAGGAGCTGATGGCGCACCTGGACGGCAGAAGCGTCTACGTCAACGTGATCTCCAAGTCCGGGACCACGCTGGAGCCCGCGATGGCCTTCCGCTTCCTGCGGCGCTTTCTGGAGGAGCGCTTCGACGACGCCGCCCGACGCGTCATCGCCACGACCGACGGCGCCTCTGGCGTGCTGCGCACCCTCGCGGACGAGAAGGGCTACCGCACCTACGTCGTACCCGATGATGTGGGAGGCCGGTTCTCCGTTCTCACGCCCGTCGGCCTGCTTCCCATCGCGGCGGCCGGTCACGACATCCGCTCACTGTTTTACGGTGCCGTCGGCGCCGCCAGAGGCTTGACCGAGGCGGGCGCGGATCACCCGGCGCTGGCCTACGCAGGCGACCGATTCGCCTTCCACGAGGCCGGATACAGCGTCGAGCTCATGTCCGTCATGGAGGCCAAGCTGCGCGGCTTTGGCTACTGGTGGCAGCAGCTCTACGGCGAGAGCGAGGGCAAAGAAGGCAAGGGCCTCTTCCCCGTCACGCTGCAGTACACGACGGACCTGCACTCGGTCGGGCAGTACGTGCAAGAGGGCAAGCGCCTCTTCGTCGAGAGCTTTCTCCGCCTGGACGACGACAAGGCAGGCTTGACGCTAGACGAGGAGCCAGGAAGCGCCGACGGGCTCAACGACCTCGCGGGCACCAGCTACGGCACCGCCAACAAGGCCGCCTGGGAAGGCACCGCCGAAGCCCACCGCGAAGGCGATGTGCCCTCGTGGACCTGGACCCTCCCGCGCATCGACGCCGACGCGCTCGGCGAAGCCATCTACGCCTTTGAGCACGCGGTCGCCGTGAGCGGCACTCTACTGGGTGTCAATCCGTTCGACCAGCCGGGCGTGGAGGCGTACAAGAAGAAGATGTTTCGCCTACTCGGGCGCAGTTAGGAACACATCTCTCTTTTCTCCGGCCTCTGGCGTCGCGCTGCGCCAGAGGCCGCGTTGTATTCGGGCGCGGCGCCGTTTGCGGGCTGAAAGATGTGCGGCAGCTCGAACACCACACGCCTGAGCCCTGAGGTGTGCACGTGATCGTGCCTCTGGCGCAACCGATACACCGCGCCAGAGGCACCAAACGAGGCGGTTGCAATCTGAGGATCCGCGTTTGAAGCCACTGGTGGCCTCTGGCAGCAGATTGTTCTCCACACCGTGGAGAACCCTGTGGAGAACCGGGTGCAACTAGGCCTCGGTCCACACGCGCTCAGGAGATGGGGTAAACCGACGCAAACGCTTGCACAGTCGACGCACGACGCGCCCCATCGTTACCCACAACTCTCGCCCGTGGATAACACAGCCGGGCTAGGCGCGAGGCTTTGCTGTGGACACTCGTGGAGAAGTGGACAACCCAGGCATGATTCCCCAGAAGTGGTCGGCTCGCGACATTCGCCAGAGGCTGTGATGTGGAGAGCCATGGGGAGAACCCCGGTGCTTGCCCACGCCTCTCCACAAACGGGTGGATGGGATCGGCTATCCACGTATCCACAGTGCCTACTACACCCTCTACTTTACTTATTTAAGTTTATCTGATATAGACCGGATTGTGAACAGACCTCTCCGCCTCGGCCGGTATACCGCGCTGTATCACGTAGAGTCCAGGGCTTCAGGGCCCGTATGTTGGCATCGCTCCCCACGGCCCCCCTCCATGACCAAGCGAATCCTCGTCGTCCTCGATACCGATGATGACACAACCGTTGCCCTCGATACCGCCATCGCCATCGCCCGGCGGCACAGCGGCGAGGTGACGTGTGTTGCTCTCGTAGACACCGACGCGATCGACGCCGACACGGCGGGTGGAGGCATCGGCTCGATGTACTACGCCGAGAAGCTACGAGGCCAGCTCAAGCAGGAAACGCGCTCGAAAGCGAAGATGCTACTCGACCGCTTCACGGCCAAGCTGGACGACGCCGGGATTCGCCACACCGACGATCACGTCGCCGAAGGGGCCCGCGTCAAGAGCCTCGTGGAGGACATGAGGACCCACGACCTGTTGATAGCAGGGCGCGAGAGCCATTTCTACTACGCCGAGCCGGAGAAACGGACGCACACGCTCGCCAAAGTGGTGGAGCAAGCGGCCGCGGCGACGCTCGTGATCGAGAAGGTTATCCCCACTGTGGAAAACGTGTTGGTGGCGTACGACGGCCAGACTGCTGCGGCACGGACGCTCCAGAAGTTTGCCCACCTCTCCCCGTTTGGGACAGACATCGCTATCGAACTCGTCCACGTGCGCGAGGACACGCCAGACTGCCGCCGCGAGAGCGACAGCATGATGACGCACGCCGCCAGCTTTCTCCGCGCCTACGGCTACACAGACCTCACCACGACCGGCCTGGAAGGCGGCTCGCCCTCGCAGCGCATCGGCGACTACGCCGAGTCCTCTGGCGCCGACCTGTTGGTGGCGGGCGCGTACTCCAAAAAGGGCATCCGAAGCTTCTTCTTCGGCAGTACGGCCGTCAAGCTGCTCAACGAGACGAGTCTTCCGCTCTTCCTCTACAGCTAGCCTCTGGCGAAGAGAGAGTCGTCCGCGCGAACACATGCGTGAGCGCTCCCGAACATCACGCCAGAGGCCTCAGGTGTCCAGCGCCGCTAGACGCAGGTCGACGGTCTCCGGATCGAAGCCGACAAGCGTCTCATCGCCGATGACGATCATGGGCACCGCTCCAGCACCGCCTCTGGCGCGGTAGGCATCGTACGCCTCCGGGCGGGTCTCGATGTCTCGCGCGAGGTAGTCGACGCCAGAGGCATCGAGGTGTGCCTGAGCCTGATCGCACTCCTCGCACCACGAGGTGACGTACACGATGACATCGGCCGTGGCGACCGCCGAGACCTCGTCGAGATCGGCGCGTTGCACCATCCGCATCTGCTGCAGGCCGACGCCGCCAGAGATGGCGATCAGAAGGACGAGGAGAATGCGCATACACGGGGCGAGGCGGGGCTGTGGGATATCGGCCGCCAAAGGCTGTTGCTGAAATGGGCGTGCGGAGCGGTTGACAACCCCGGATGGGTGCGAGATTCCGGCATGGATCTGCCTATTCCCGAACTCCCCGTCACCGACCCCGTCCTCATCGTCGCCATCACGATGGGGATTTTGCTGCTAGGACCGCTCCTCTTCGAGCGATTCCGAATTCCGGGCCTTGTAGGCCTGATCGCGCTCGGCGCCGTCGCGGGACCCAGCATGACGGGGCTGCTGGAGCGCGACGAGACGTTTCAGCTTCTGGGCACGCTGGGCCTGCTCTACCTCATGTTCATCGCGGGCGTAACGCTGGACCTCGGTGAGTTCTCTCGCCAGAGGAAGCGCGCGATCGGCTTCGGGCTGCTCTCGTTCGCCGTCCCGATGGCGCTGGCGGTAAGCGTCGGCATGTTTCTGCTGGGCTACTCGCCTCTGGCGAGCGCGCTGTTGGGAAGCATCGTGGGCAGCCACACGCTCCTGGCACTGCCTCTGGCGAGCAAACTCGGGATCTCGAAAAACACCTCGCTGGTGGTTGCGACGGGGGCCACGCTCGTGACGGATCTGGCGTCGCTGTTGGTACTGGCGGTGGTGCAAGGGATGCACAGCGGCGACGCGGGGTGGATGTTCTGGCTGCGCTTCGAGGGCCTGACGCTGCTCTGGGCCATTTTGGTGCTGTGGGTACTGCCCAAGGTGGCACGTGCATTCTTCCGGCGCATCCGCCGCGAAGACGACCAAGCGTTCGCGTTTCTGCTTGCGACCGTGTTTCTAAGTGCGTGGCTGGCATCGCTCGTGGGCCTGGCACCCATCATCGGCGCGTTCGTGGCGGGTATCGCGCTCAACCGGATGGTGCCGAAGCAGAGCCCGCTGATGACGCGGCTGAAGTTCGTGGGCGATGCCATCTTCATCCCATTCTTCCTCGTGAGCGTGGGGCTGCTGGTGGACGTGAGCGTGTTGGGCTCGCCAGAGGTGTGGGGGCTTGCGGCGGTGTTTACCGGCCTCGTGGTGTTTGGAAAGGGTGGGGCGGCGCTTCTGGCGCGACCACTGTTCGGGTTTACCAAAGAGGAGAGCCTGACCGTCGCAGGGCTCACGTTCCCGCAGGCGGCTGCGACGCTCGCGGTCACACTCATCGGCTTCGAGATCGGGCTGTTCTCGCAGACGGCCGTCAACGCCGTCGTGGTGCTGATCGTGATCACGTGCCTCTTGGGACCGCTCATGGTGCGGCGCTTTGGCGCGCGGCTGGCGCTCGCGGAGGCGGAGCGGCCGTACGAGCCTGCAAGTGCGCCCGAGCGCATCCTCGTGCCGCTCTCCAACCCCGAGACCGCTGAGGAACTGATGGAACTGGCGCTGCTCGTGCGCAGCGACCAGAGCGAGCAGCCCATCTTCCCGCTCTCCATCGCCAGAGGCGGGCACGACGAGTCCGCGCACGTCGCCGAGGCCGAGCGCGTGATGCAGCGCGCCGTGCTCCACTGCACCGCCGCCGATGTGCCCGTCACGCCAACGGTTCGCATCGACGACAACCCGACGGAGGGCATCCTGCGCGCCGCGCGCGAGATCCGCGCGTCCGAGGTCATCGTCGGATGGTCAGGTGCGCTCACGGCGGGGGACCGCGCCTTCGGTGGCATTCTGGACAGCGTGCTGGAAGGCAGCCGCGCGATGATGATCGTGGCGCGGTTGGTACGGCCTCTGGCGGCGTCGCAGCGGCTAATCCTGCTCGTGCCGCCTCTGGCGTGGCGCGAGGCCGGGTTTGCGCGTGCCGTCCGCGCGATGAGCGTGCTGGCGGCGCACAAAGGCACGAGCGTCGTTGTGCTGGCGGTGGAGAGCGACCGCGAATTGCTGGAGGCGCGCCTCGCGCAAACGCGGCCGGAGATCAACGCCGACTTCCACGCGCTGGAAGACTGGAAGGAGGTCGTGCCCGCGCTCGACGTGCTCGCCACCGATGGCGACGTGATCGCGCTGCTGAACGTGCGGCAGGGGACTGTGGCGTGGCGGCCCGCCCTGACGCGCCTGCCCCGCATCCTCGCGCGGCGGTTCAGCGAGTTGGACCTGCTCACCGTCTATCTCTCCGAATCCGAAGTGGCGGCGCAGGCCGCGGCGGCCGTAGACGGCCTCGGGGACGACGACCTGGATCTGCCTGCCGAGAACATTCAACTGGGACTGCAACCTGCAGAATCGGAGGCGCTGTTGCGGCGCCTGTTCTACGGCGGCTTTCCGGACCACCCAGGGCTGGCGGCACGGCTCGCGGCGCACGTCGCGCAGTTCCACTCGGAGACCGCACCCGAGATCATGCGTGGCGTCGTGTTTTACCACGCGCACGTCGATGAGGTAGACGAGCCACAGGTCTTCGTCGGCGTTTGCGCCAGAGGCGCCACCTTGCCCGATACCGGCAGTCCCTCGCGCATCGTGCTTGCGCTCCTGGCGCCGACGGACATGGAGCCGGACGAATACCTGCGCTACCTCTCGGTCGTGGCGCAGATGGTGCGCTCGGAGGAGACGGTCGAGGCGCTCGTCGACGCTGCCACGCCAGAGGCCGCGCGTGACCTGCTGCTCGACGGGCTGCGGCAAAACGGCCCGCAGGGTGCCCCGGAGTCGGCCTAGCCTCTGGCGGCCCGCGCGGTGCCGAGCCGGTCAGGCCTCTGGCGCGGGTGGGCCTCTGGCGCCAGAGGCGGCGCGCTCGCTAGCTTGGACGGTACGTTCCCGAACTGGCGGATATGGCACGGCCTCTCTCGTTTGACCCCGACGCCGCGCTCGACGCCGCGATGCGCATCTTCTGGCAGCACGGCTACGACGGCTCCAGCATCCAGGACCTGACCGAGGCCACAGGCCTGAGCCGCTCCAGCCTGTACAATCAGTGGGGCGATAAGCTGGGCGTCTACATCGCGGCGTTGGACCGCTACCGGCGCCGCGACGGCGCCGCAGCGTTTCTGCCGCTGCTCCGCACCGGCGAGCCTCTGGCGCGCATCCGCGCCGTGTTCAGCGCGCTCGTGGATGATGCCGAGGCGCACCCCGGCCGCGGCTGCTTTATGGTCGGTGCGAGCGCCGAGCGCGGGCCGCATTGCAGCGCGACACGGCTCCGCGCGCGCGACGCGCTGACGGCGCTCGCCAGCGGCTTCGAGGCGGCGGTTCGGGACGCACAAGCCTCTGGCGAGATCGCGAACGAGAAGGACGCCGTGGCGCTGAGCCACGGCCTCGCAGCGTCGGTCTACGGCCTGCGCACGATGGCGCGCGCCAGAGCGCCGCGCGAAGCGATGGACCTGGCGGCCTCTGGCGCGCTCGCGGCGCTGGCATAGACCTGAAGCGGCGGGCCTCTAGCGCCAGAGGCCACGCGTTCGCCTCATCGGCTCCAGCCCGAGCGGCGCTTCTTCCACGGCAGCGGCACAATCAGACCGTCCATCAGCAGGTGGCTGAAGTAGCCCGCGACGGCGGCGCCGTAGAACGGCAGGCCCGCCAGAGGCTCTTGGTCGGGGAAGAGCAGCATCGGCACGAGCACGAGCGGCGCGGGGACGACGAGCATCGCCCACTTGGAGTGCGTCCATCCGCGGTGCTTGCCGATCACCGGCAAGATGCAAAACAGCCCGAGGTACGCGGCCTCGCGGAAATGGCGACCGCCAATCAGCGCGATATCGGTCAGGAAGAACAGCCAGTAGAACAGGTTCTGGCCCTTCGAGTTGGTGTCCACATCCGGCCACAGGCCGAACATGAGCCCGATGCCCATCAGCACCGCCGCCCAGCCGATCATCTCCATCTCGGAAAACTGGCGGTAGGCCTCATCTACGGCGAATACCGCACCCAGACCCGCGATGTACAGCGTGGTCACGACGATGGCGCCTGTGAGGTGTCCTTTGTAGCCAGCCACGGAGAGGGGAGGGGAGAGCGCAGAGGGTACGGCGCCTCCAGCGCCAGAGGTGCGTCACGGCCTCTGGCGAGAATCTCGCGCACTTTCTCCGAGCAGTCGCCAGAGGCTGCGCTATTCCTGGTCGGTGCGCAGGGTTTCGAGCAGACGTGAGAGCGTCGCGTGGTCCTCGTCCGAGAGGTGGGAACTGAGGCGTCCCATCGTGGACTGGATGGGCGCTTCCAGCGTTTCGAGGAGCGCCAGGCCATCTTCGGTAATGGTGACTTCCACCACCCGGCGGTCGTGCTCGGCGCGCTGGCGGTGAATCAGGCCGCGCTGTTCTAGCCGCACCAGAAGACGCGTCACGTCCGGCGTGCGGTCCAGGAGGCGGCTGCCGACGTCGGAGCAGGTGTAGCAGTTGGGGTGGTTGCCGCGCAAGATGCGAAGCACGTTGTACTGCGCTTGCGTCACGCCATGCGGTGCCAGCGCGGCGTTGATCTCGCTCTGAGCCCACGAGGCGGTCGCCATCACGTTGAGCAGCGCCTCGTGGGCGGGCGAAGCAAAAGTGGACTGCTGAATCAGGTCTGCGAGCTTCACAGGGCGGTCGGGGGGCTGAGATGCGTGGTACGACAGGCATACGCGCGGGGTCCCGACGCGTTAGCGGCGGCCACGCCAGAGGCCTCTGGCGGCGCGCTGCGCGCACGGCTATCGTACAGAGCCCCTCCCGCTAAAGACTCTCCTTTCCCCCGCTCGATGTTCTCCTCTGACACCTACGCCGCCCGCCGCGCCACGCTCGCCGATTCCATGAGCGGCCTCGTCGTCATCCTTGGCAACGCCAACGCGCCGATGAACTACGCGAGCAACGTCTACGACTTCCGGCAGGACGGCAGCTTCCTCTACTACGCCGGGCTGGACGAGCCGGGCCTGGCGCTCGCACTCGACGCCGACAGCGGCGAGGCCACGCTCTACGGCCACGACCCGACGATGGACGACGTGATCTGGGAGGGGCCTCTGGCGTCGATCGCGGAGCGCGCGTCGCACGCGGGAATTAGCACGACGGGTACGCCCGCTTCGCTGGGCGCGGCGGTTCGGGCGGCGCAGAGCGCGGGGCGAGAGGTCCACGTGCTGCCGCCGTACCGCGGCGAGCACTCGCTGCGGTTGGGCCGTCTGATGGGCATCGCGCCAGAGGCTGTCGAGCCGTCTGCTGCGCTGATCGACGCCGTCATCGCGCAGCGGCTGGTTAAGACCGACGAGGAGGTGGCGGAGATCGAGAAGGCGGTGGTGATTGCGGTGCAGATGCACGAGGCGGCGATGCGGATGGCGCAGCCGGGCCGGACGGAGTACGAAGTGGCCGCTGCGATGCAGGCCGTGGCCTCTGGCGCGGGCGGCTTCACGTCGTTCCCGCTCATCGTGACGCGCAACGGCGAGGTGCTGCACAACCACGCCTCGGGTGCCGTGCTCGAAGCGGGCGACCTGCTCTTGCACGACGGCGGCGCAGCGGCACCCTCGCGGTACGTCTCAGACCTCACGCGCGTCTCGCCTGTCGGTGGCACGTTCTCGGACCGCCAGAGGCAGGTCGTCGACACAGTCGTCGCGGCGCAGGAGGCGTCGCTCGCGATGTGCGCGCCCGGCGTGGCCTTCCGCGAGGTCCACGACGAGGCGTGCCGCGTCCTCGCCAGAGGCCTGGTCGAGATGGGGCTCATGCGCGGCGACCCCTCCGAAGCGGTGGAAGCGGGCGCGCACACGCTCTTTATGCCGCATGGCCTGGGCCACGCGATGGGCCTGGACGTGCACGACATGGAAGGCCTGGGCGAGGACCGCGTCGGCTACGGCGACGAGGCGACGCGCAGCACGGCGTTCGGCACGGCGTACCTCCGCTTCGCGCGGCCTCTGGCGGCGGGCCACGTGCTGACCGTCGAGCCCGGCTGCTACTTCATCGGCCCGCTCGTAGACCAGTGGCGGGCGGAGAACCTGCACGCCGATTTTCTGGACTTCGACGAGATCCAGCGCTGGGTCGGGCTGGGTGGCGTCCGCATCGAGGACGATATCGTGATCACGGACGACGGCCACCGCGTGCTGGGACCGGAACTGGCGAAGACGCCAGAGGCCATCGAGGCGGTAGTGCAGGGCCGGTAACGGCTGGCCTCTGGCGGCACCTTATGCCAAGCGGCACCTTGTGCCAATCCATTAGGCGCCAGAGGCTTCTGGCGCTAGGAGAGCCCGTCCAGAAACGCGCGGATGCGGTCGCTGTAGGTGCGGCTAACCTTGAGCTTGGTGCCATCGCGCAGGCCGAGCACGTATTCGCCGTGCGCGTGGCCTCGCGCCTCGCGCACGCGGTCCAGGTTGACAATCGTGGACCGGTGGATGCGCACGAACCGCGTAGGGTCCAGCTTGCGCTCCAACTCCGCCAGAGGCGTGCGCAGCAGGTGCGCCTTGTCGCCCACGATGAGGCGCGCGTAGACGCCCGCGCCCTCGATCCAGTCGATCTCGTCGACCTCGACGAGGTGGTAGCGGCTGCCGGTGCGGATCGCGAGGCGCGTCAGGAGCGCGTCGGTGTCCTCTGGCGCAGGGTCTCCGTCGCCAGAGGCCTCTAGCGTGGCGCGCGAGACCTCGGCGGCTTCGCCGTCGCTCTGGCGCAGGAGCGCGAGAAGGCGCTGCGTGAGCGCGGCGGCCTCGCCACGGCGCACAGAATCCCGCGCGCGGTCCATAGCATCGTGGAAGCGGGCATCGTTGAACGGCTTGAGCAGGTAGTCCAGCGCGTGCAAGTCGAAGGCCCGCAGCGCGTAGCGGTCGTACGCGGTCACGAAGACCACGGCGGGGCGCTCCTCTGGCGTCAACTCGTCCAGCGTCGCAAAGCCGTCGAGTTCTGGCATTTCCACATCGAGCAGCACGAGGTCTGCAGGCGTGCCCTTGTCGCGAAGCTCGCGGATGGCGTCGATGGCCTCGCGCCCGTTGCGTGCCTCGCCGACAGCCTCGGCGTCGTCGCGGGTGCCCAGCAGTTCGCGCAGGCGCTCGCGCGCCAGAGGCTCATCGTCGGCGACGAGAACGCGGAGAGCAGGCATTTGGGACATGGAAAGGTGTGCGGCGTGTTCGGAAGAGAGGGGCAGAAGATGCACCGGCTGTGCTTCTGGCGACTCTGGCGCTGCGGCGGCGTGGTTGCGAGCGCTCGCCTCTGGCGCCAGAGGCTACGGCCCCGGAAGCCGCTGCGGCGGAAGCTCGCGCGCCAGAGGCATCAGGCGACGGTAAAGGGGATCCGGACCTCGGCGTCCAGCCCGCCCTCGGGGCGGTTGCGCAGCGTGAGGCGCGCGTCGTCGCCGTAGATCTTCTCCAGGCGGTCGCGCGTGTTGCGCAGGCCAACGCCCTCGCGCGGCGGTCCGCCCGGTGGCAGGCCGGGGCCGTCGTCGCAGATGTGGACCACAAGATGGCCGTTGAGCCGCCTGGCGGCGACCTCTACGCGCCCGCCTTTGCCGCGCGGCGCGATGCCGTGCTTGATGGCGTTTTCCACGAGTGGCTGCAAGATGAGCGTTGGCACGAGGGCGCTCCGCGTCGCATCGTCCACGCACATGTTCACGTCCAGCCGGTCGGCGAAGCGCGCGCGCTCGATGTCGAGGTAGCGGCCCAACAGATCCAGTTCGTCGTCCAGCGGCACCTCTGGCGCGTCGGAGCCGTCGAGGACGCGGCGCAAGAGGCCCGAGAGGTTCGAGATCATCGTGCGGGCGCCGTCCACGTCGCGGCCCATGAGCGTGCTGACGGCGTGGAGGGTGTTGAACAGGAAGTGCGGGTTGAGCTGCATTCTGAGCGCGTCCAGCTGTGCGGCCGAAAGCTGCCCTTCGAGCTGGGCCGTGCGCGCGCGCAGGAGGGCCGCGCGCACCTCGCGCTCGCTCAGTTCGTGCTCGCGCTCGGCCGCGCGCCGCTCCTGCGCTGTCGCCAGGCGCGTCGCCGCGACCGCCGTGGCGGAGGCTGCGACGGCAAACCAAACGATCTCGAAGAGCAGAAAAACGCGGGTGTACACCGATGGAAACGCAGACCACCCCTCCGGCGCGCGTGCGCCCATGTCGAACGGTGCGAGCGCGAGGATCACGACCACCGTTACCGCTACCGCTACCAGCCCGGCCGTCGCAAAGTGCAGAGCAATGCTGCGTACCCACCGCTGCCCCGCCAGAGGAAACCGCGTCACCATCGCGACGACCAGCGGCGTCACAAAAATCCACGACAGCCCCTGCACCGCCCCCGAAATGCCGTAGCCCATGCGGTACTCCGTTCCCACCACGTACACCAGCGTGATGTACGCGTGGCCAACGAGCAAGAGCGTAAAACACGCCCAGAACGCTACGAGCACACCGAGGCGGCCCGCGAAAGACGATGGGAGGCGAGGCAGGTTCGAGGTCATGCGTACAGAGTACCGCCTCTGGCGGAGAACGGCACGCGCCAGAGGCTGCGTGCGAAGGATTTAGAGGGCTGAGTCGGGTGTGTGGTGCTCTGGAGCCGAGTGCTCGTGTGGCGAAGCCTCTCGCGCCGCGCCGCAGGGAGGCGCCAGAGGCTGAACGGACCGAAGGGCGCTCTCTGTACGCCTGTCTCCCACGGACTCACACGCCAGAGTCTGCGTGCGGAGGAGGCAGAGCCATGCGATCACGCGCTGCCGGCCCTACCCCAGGGCGAGCGCATGCTAAACCGACGTGTCACCCTGAGCCTGCGAAGGGTCTCAACGCCGACCAGCCCGCCCTGAGCGTAGCCAAACGGGCCAGAGGCCGTCAGTTCCGGCACCGATGGGCTGGAAGGTCCGCGTTATCCCTCGTCGCTTCGCTTGGGATGACAGGCTGGAGGGGACAGAAACTCTGCATGCGCTCGCCCTGGGTCCCATCGCCAGAGGCGCGGCCCGCCGAGGCCTCTGGCGCGATCTTACCCGTATCTCTCCTTCCGCCCATGTCTGACCTCCCCGGCGACCTCTCGCCCGACTCGCTCGCCGTCCACGCCGGACGCGGCGACCTCCGCACGCTCGGCGTTCACGCGCTGCCCATCGACCTTTCGACGACGTACCCGTTTGCGAGCCTGGACGGCGCCGTGGCCAGCCTGGACGCCATGATGGCAGGCGACGGCCCGACCGAGGGCGGCCCGGTCTATTCCCGCCTCCATTCGCCGACCGTCGCGCGGTTCGAGGACGGACTCGCCGCACTAGAAGGCACCGAGCGCGCCGTCGCCTTCGCCAGCGGCATGGCTGCCATTACCGCCGCGATCCTCGCCGCACGCGGACGGCCCGCCTCTGGCGGAGACGGCGCCTCTGGCGCCAGAGGCAAAAACCACGTCGTGGGCGTCAAGCCCATCTACGGCACGACCGACAAGCTGCTCTCCTCCGGAATTCTCGGAATGGATGTCACGTGGACCGACGCCAGCGGCGTGCGGGATGCCATCCGCGAAGACACCTGCCTGGTGTGCGTCGAGACGCCCGTCAACCCGACGCTGGACCTGGTGGACTTGGAAGACGTTGTGGCACAGGCTGCCGCTGGAGGCCGAGCCTCTGGCGCTAGAGGCGAGCCCGTTCCGGTGATGTGCGACTCTACGTTTGCGACGCCCGTCTTGCAGCGGCCCGCCGCGCACGGCGTCGCGATGGTTGTCCACAGCGGGACCAAGTTCATCGGCGGCCACGGCGATGTGCTGGCCGGCGTGGTGGCGTGCTCGCAGGAGTGGGCTGCGCGGCTGCGCGAAGTGCGCATCCTGACCGGCGCCAACCTGCACCCGATGGCGGCCTACATGCTGCACCGCGGTCTGCCCACACTGCCCATCCGCGTGCGCCGCGCGCAGGACACCGCGACCACGCTCGCAGCCCGCCTGCACGCGCACAGCGCCGTGCTCAACGTCTACCACCCCAGCATTCCCGGCCGCGACCCTCACGGTCTCGTAGGCCGCCAGATGGACGGTCCCGGCCCGATGCTTTCGTTCGAGGTCGCGGGCTTCGCCGAGGCCGACCGCCTCATGCGCGCCCTCCGCGTCATCACGCCCGCCGTCAGTCTGGGCTCGACCGACACGCTCATTCAGCATCCGGCGGGCCTCACGCAACGCGTGGCCTCTGGCGAGGGCGGCGCGATCACACCGGGCCTCTTGCGCCTAGCCGTAGGCCTGGAAGACGCCGACGACCTCTGGCGCGATCTGCTGAGAGGCATGGAGAGCTAGGCCAGCACAGCCTCTGGCGCCAGAGGCTTCTGCGCCAGAGGCTTGCGCCGTCTCTAACCCGGCACATCGCGCGTGCACTTGCCTCGTTGGGAATGAGGATGTGGCGGAGACATGACCAAAAGACAATGTCGCTGGAACCCGCGCGCTCTTTGCCGATTCCTCCCACGTTGCCATCGGGGGATCTCGCATTCGCGCCCTAGGTTCCGGATTGCCCTCTCCAACAGGGCATTCCCCGGCGGTCAGCCCGGTATGCGTCACCGCCCGACGCTTTTCCACACTATACCCACACGCGCCCGATGTACGTCCCCCGCAGCCAGCGGATGCTGGATCAGTACCTCCAGGAAATCGGCAAGGTCGATCTCCTCAAACCTGAAGAAGAGGTCGATCTCGCCGTCCGCATCAAGCAGGGCGATCAACTCGCGTTGCACCAATTGGTGCGTGCGAATCTCCGGTTCGTCGTCTCTGTCGCCAAAAAGTATCAGGGCCAGGGCCTCTCGCTCGCCGACCTGATCTCCGAGGGCAACTACGGCCTCGTCAAGGCAGCTCAGCGTTTCGACGAGACGCGCGGCTTCAAGTTTATCTCGTACGCCGTCTGGTGGGTGCGTCAGAGCATCCTCAAGGCACTCTCTGATCAGGTCCGCACGGTCCGCCTGCCGCTCAACCGGGTCGGCACGCTGAGCAAGATGCGGAAAGCGTCTGCACGTTTGGCGCAGGAGTTGGGCCGCCAGCCGACCCCGCAGGAGATCGCGGAGCACATGGAGATCAAGGAGGAGAAGGTCCGCGAGGGTCTTCAGCACTCCCGCCACTCGCTCTCGATGGACGCGCCGTTCGACGACGACGACGGCAACAGCCTTCTCGATGTCCTCCCCGATGACTCGTACGAGTCGCCGGACGACGACCTCACCAACGAGAGCCTCAACATCGACATCGAGCGCGCGCTGGCCACGCTGCACCCGC
Source organism: Rubricoccaceae bacterium (assembly GCA_963708165.1). Classification (GTDB taxonomy): domain Bacteria; phylum Bacteroidota; class Rhodothermia; order Rhodothermales; family Rubricoccaceae; genus Rubricoccus. The sequence goes on from OY970187.1 coordinate 1,768,559, forward strand.
GCGAGGCCGAGATCACGCGTCTCTACTTCGGCATCGGGCACGAGCAGCCGCTCACGCTCGTCGAAGTCGGCCAGCGCTTTGGCCTGACGCGCGAGCGCGTGCGCCAGATCAAGGAGAAGGCGCTCCGCAAGCTGCGCCAGAAGCACCGCCGCGAGGAGCTCGTGGCGCATCTCAACTAGCCTCTGGCGAGCTGAGTGCCCGGCGCCTCTGGCGCCAGAGGCTCAGGATTGACAGCGAGGCCCGGTCGATTTACTTCGGCCGGGCTTTTCTTTGTCTCGTTCTTTTCTATTCCTGACAATTCCCACGCCGTCATTCCCACGCAGGCGGGAATGACGCGGATGTGAGTGCAGAGATAACTCTGCGCCTCTGGCGACAGAGGTGTGGTTGAGGATCAACGCATTTGGATTCTCTCATGCTGAATCGCGTGGTCAACCCGTCCTCCGGCAATGTCTTCGAAGACCTCGGCTTCGGAGAGGAGTCCAAGGTCCTCCTCGCCACGTCGCGCCTGATGCAAGGATTGGGACAGCACATCTGCGCCAGAGGCTGGAACCAGACGGAGGCGGCCGAGGCGTTCGGCGTGCACCAGCCCGTCGTTTCCAACCTCGTCAACGGGAAGCTGTCTCAGTTCACGCTCGACCGACTCCTGAAGATGGCGGAGCACGCGGGCGTCGCGTTCGATATCCGCTTGACGGGGCTCGAACCCTCCTGAGCCTCTGGCGCCAGAGGCTCAGACTCCCAGAATGGCTCGCCTCTGGCGCGCGATGCTTGTGGCGTGCAGCCCCTCGTGAAACAGGTTGAACTGCACCGCATCGTCCAGTGAGCGCAGTGTGACGCCGGTTGAGGTTGGGTACTCGCGGAAGTCCGTGAACACGCCAGAGGCTACATCTTGCTCGAAGCGCTCGGGCAACGCGATGAGCAAGCGCTTTACCTCGTCCGGATCTGGGCCGTCGTCGCTCCCAGTCGGCAGGGGCGGTGCCCTTGCGGCACTGCGCGACGAGGGCCTCTGGCGCGAGCAGCGGAAGGCCCGCGAGGCCGTAGGTGAGAAGCTGCTGCGTGACGACGAGGTGGCCGAGGTGCCACAGAATGTGGTTGCGCTCGCCGCCTGGAACGGTGCGGAGCTGGTCCGGCGTGAGACCGTCGGTGAGGCGGAGCAGAAAGTGGCGAACGTCGAGCAGCATCGGGGCGGGCGTGAGGAGCCGAAAGGTCGCACCGCGCCCGAGGCCCGCGCGGCTCCAGACCCAAGCCTCCGGCGCCAGAGGCGCGGACAGCGTTGCCCACACGCGCCAGAGGCGCACGCAAAAAGCCCGGCCAGACGAATCCGGCCGGGCCCGAAGAAAACCGCCAGAGGCTACAGCTGCACCGAGAGCCGCGTGTAGACGTAGCGGCCGAAGAAGCCGAACGGCGAGAAGCCGCTGTACTGGAAGATGCCGTTGAAGCTGTTCGCCTTGAGCTGCCGCTCCGGGTACACGTCGAACACGTTGTTGACGCCGAGCGCGAGCCGCGCTCCGTTCTGAAGCGAGATGGCGCCCTCCAGGTCGGCCAGCCACCGTGGGCTGAACGTCTGGTCCTCGGCCGGGTCGGAGTCGATGGCGGTCACCTTGCCGTAGCGGTTGGTGCGCACGAGCACGCCCCAGCGGGGGAGATCGTAGTTGAGCTGGAGCAGCAGCTTGCTGTCGGGCTGCGCCACCTCGAAGTCGCCCACCCTCTGGCGCCCGATGAGCGCGGGCTGGCCCAGCGCCTGAAGCTCGGCCGGTGCTGGCACGATGCCGTCTGCGTTGACGTTGGTGACCTCGGTGTCGTTGAGGTTGAGCGCGGCCATGAGGCGGGCGTTGCCCGGCCCTACCAGTTGCCCGTAGCGGCCGATGATGTCGATACCTCTCGTGCGCGTGTCCAGCGCGTTGGTAAAGAAGCGGCCGCCGGTCGCGTTGATGCCTCTGGCGCGGAGGAACGCGGCCACATCGGCGCCGGTGAAGTTCTCCGTGAACGTGATCCGGTCGTTGATCTCGATGAGGTAGCCGTCGACGGTCAGCGAGGCCACATCGTTCGCGAAGGTGGCGCCGCCGGAGACGTTGAACGACTTCTCAGGGTCGAGCGCCGTCGCGCCGAGCGCCGTCGCGACCGGCCCCGTGACCGGGAACGTGCCGACCTCGAACGGTACGCCGTCGATGAAGTTGGTCGCGATGGACGTGAACCAGGACTGCGCGAGCGAGGGCGCGCGGAAGCCGGTGCTGACCGCGCCGCGAACGGCGACGCCCGGGATGATCTCGAAGCGCGACGCGATCTTGCCTGTGGCCGTCGTGCCGAAGTCGCTGTAGCTCTCCACGCGGCCGGCCGCGCTGACGAGCCACTGCGGGATGATGTCGGTCTCGATGTCCAGGTAGCCGCCGAAGTTGGTGCGGTTCTGGTCCTGCTGGCTCTCGGGCTGGAAGCCCGGGAAAGCACTGCGAGCCCGGCGCCGTCGATCCGCCCGCGCTGGGGCCGTCCGCGACCGTCCGGCCACCGTTGAGGTAGGAGTTGGTCTCGCCCTGGTCGATCTGGTAGTTCTCAAACCGGAACTCGCCACCTACCGCGACCCGCAACGGGCTCGCCGTGCCAATCCCGACGCTGCGGAAGAGGTCGAGGTTGGTCGTCGCCTGCGTGAATCCGAGCGTGCCCGCGTCGAAGTCGGTCTGCCCGTCGTTCATCGACGCGTTGTGGGAGTCGTTGATGTTGAACGTGAAGGTGTTCGTGCCGAGAGTCTGGCTCGCGTCGTAGAACCACCCGCCGAGGCCGCCCTTGACGCCGCCCGCCAGCGACGCGTCGTTGACGACGCCGTTGATCTTGGGCAGGAAACCGTCGGGGTAGAGCGCGCGGTTGGTGCGGTTGTCGCTCGAGCGGCGGTAGAAGCAGCCGCTCTCGCCCGAGCGCGTGCTCGCGCCGCCGAACGCGTACACCGTCGCGCCAGAGGCCTCGGCGCCGACCGGGACGCTCCCGTTGGCGAACAGGCTGAACTCCTCGAAGGAGCCGTTGCCGTAGCGGTGGTTCTCGCGGTCGAACGTGGTCTCGCTGAACTCGGGGTCGAACGTGGGGTCGTTCTCAAACCCGGGGTAGTACTGCGAGCGCGGGTCCAGTCCGGCGCGGTTGGTGGGGGAGCGGAGGCGGGTCTGCCCGCTGACGTAGAGCGAGCCCTTGCTGAGCGGGAAGCCGTAGCCGACGTGGCCGTTGAACGTGTTGCCGTCGGCGTAAGTCACGGCCTCTGGCGCGCCGACGAGATCGTAGCCGCTCTCGCCCGGGTCGTCGAAGCTGTACGAGCCTGCGTTTTCGGTGGGCAGGAGCCCCTCGCCCGGGGCGTAGCCGCGCGTGGGCGCGCTGAGGTACTGGCCGTAGGAGGCCGCGGCGTCGAAGCCCGCGTCTTCCTTCAGGATGACGTTGATGACGCCCGCGATGGCGTCCGAGCCGTACTGCGCCGAGGCGCCGTCGCGCAAAACCTCGATGCGCTGGATGACGCCGGTCGGGATGGAGTTGAGGTCCGTGCCCGTGGAGCCGCGCCCGATGGAGCCGTTGACGTGGACGAGCGCGCTCGTGTGGCGCCGCTTGCCGTTGATGAGGACCAGCACTTGATCTGGGCCGAGGCCGCGGAGCGTGGCCGGGCGGACGTGGTCGGAGCCGTCGGTGATGGATGCCTGCGGCGCGTTGTACGACGGGACGACGAGCTGGAGGATCTGCTGCGTCTCGGTAAAGCCCGACGAGCGGAGGTCGGCCGGCGAGATCACGTCGACCGGCACCGGGGAGTTGATGACGGTCCGCTCGCCACCACGGCCGCCGAGCACGACGACCTCGCCAGCGCCGACGAGGTCCTCGGCGAGCGTGAAGTCCTGCGTTGTCGTCTCGCCAGAGGCCACGCGGACGGTCGCGCGCTCGGTCGTGTAGCCGACGAAGCTGGCGCGGAGCTCGTGCGTGCCGGTGGGCGCCGCGAAGCGGTAGCGGCCGTCGATGTCGGTTGTGCCGCCGATGGTGGCGCCGAGAACGACGACGTTGGCGCCGGGGAGCGGATCGCCGCTCTCATCCACCACACGTCCGGTCACGGTGCCGGTAGATTGAGTGGCCGCGGGGAGAGCAAAGCCGAGCAGGAAGCCCAGAAGTAACAAGCGCATGGCAGTAGGGGTGAGGGACTCTGCAGTATCCTACATCTTCGCGAAATTTCCAAGTTTGTTAACACGCCGACCGACCGTCATGTCCTATAGCCTCTGGCGCCTCGCTCTCGCCGCCCTCGTTCTCGCCTCGTGCGCGCCCGCGCCAGAGGCGCAGGTCTCGGCCACGCCGCCGCCGGTCCGCGCCGAGAACGGCATGGTCGTCAGCGCCGAGGTCAACGCCTCGCGCGCAGGCGTCGAGGTCCTCAAAGCGGGCGGCAATGCGGTGGACGCTGCGGTGGCCACAGGCTTCGCGCTGGCGGTCACGTTTCCCATCGCGGGCAACATCGGCGGCGGTGGCTTTATGGTCATCCGCCTGCCGGATGGCACCGCGACGACGATCGATTACCGCGAAACGGCACCTGCGGCCTCGACGCGCGACATGTTTCTCGACAGCACCGGCACCTACGTTCCCGAGCGCTCGCGCGTCGGCACGTTGGCCTCTGGCGTGCCGGGAGCCGTGGCCGGGCTGCTGATGGCGCACGAACGCTATGGCAGTTTGCCTCTGGCGCAGGTCATGGCGCCCGCGATTCGTCTGGCCGATGGCTACGCGCTCTCGCGCGAGCAGGCCGAGCGGTTCAACGGCTACCGTCCGCGCTTCGAGACCTTTGCGAGCACAGCTCGCTACTTCGCGCCAGAGGCTGATGGCGCGCCGCAGCCCTTCGCCTCTGGAGACCTGTTCGCCCAGGGCGATCTCGCGGCCGTGCTCCGGCGGATCGCCGCCAGAGGCCGTGATGGGTTCTACCGCGGCGCCACGGCGAACCTGCTCGTGGCGGAGATGAAGCGCGGCGGCGGGCTCATCACGCACGAGGACCTGGCAGCCTACCGTGCGGTCGAGCGCGAGCCGGTGCGCGGCAGCTACCGCGGCTACGGTGTGCTCTCGATGCCGCCGCCGTCCTCTGGCGGCGTCGCATTGGTCCAACTCCTGCGCGCGGTGGAGCCGTACGACGTTCGCGCCAGCGGCTTCAACTCCTCGGCCACAATCCATCTCATGGCCGAGGCCATGCGCCGCGTCTACGCCGACCGTGCCGAGTGGCTGGGCGACCCGGACTTCACGCCCGTGCCCGTGATAGCCCTCACGAGCGTGGACTACGTGCGCCAGAGGATGGCGGATTTCAATCCGTACCGCGCCGATACCAGCCAGACGGTCAGCTACGGCGTGCCTCTGGCGGGCGAGAGCGACGAGACGACGCACTACTCCGTCGTAGACGCCAGCGGCATGGCCGTCAGCACGACGACGACGCTTAACGGCGGCTACGGCTCATTGCTCGTCGTGGATGGCGCGGGCTTCTTTCTCAACAACGAGATGGACGACTTCGCGGCGGCGCCCGGCGTGCCCAACATGTTCGGGCTCGTCGGGACGGAGGCCAACGCGGTCGGGCCCGGTAAACGGATGCTCTCGTCGATGACGCCGACGATCCTGGAAACACCCCAGGGCGATCTGTTTATGGTCATCGGGTCGCCCGGCGGCGCACGCATCATCACGACGGTTTTCCAGGTCGTGCTCAATGTCATCGACCACGAGATGGACATTCAGGCGGCCGTCTCGGCGCCGCGCGTCCATCACCAATGGCTCCCCGACGTGCTATACGCCGAGCGTCAGTCTCTCTCCACCGACGTGTCGGGGGCGCTTCAGCAGCGCGGCTGGAGTCTTCGCACAGGTGGCCGCTGGTCCCGCGCCGACGGCATCGTCATCGCGCAACAAGCCTCTGGCGTGGCCGACGATCCCTCCGGTCTCACAGACATAGAGACGGTTACGCGTGCGCGTGTTCTCCTGGGTGGCGCAGACCCGCGCGGCCAGGATGCGGCGGTGGGGTACTGAGCGCTGCAGGTGTTGAAGCAGCTCGAAGTGTGCTCGGCCTCTGGCGCCAGAGGCCGAGCGGATCGCATGGGTTCGGCTGGGCTGCCAGAGGCAGAATCGGTGCTGCGCGTGTAACCGGCTGGGGAAGGCCTCGTACGGTCGCGGGTACTTTACCCTTCCAGCCATGACTTTCGGCACCGTCACCTCTTACAGTTCCAAGCGCAGAAACGGGACCGTCACCTGCGCCTCCGGCGCTGCGTTTCCGTTCACGTCTCGCGAGCCGCTCGTGCTGGGAGAACAGGTCCGCTTTTGCGCCACCGGAGGCATCGCCGGGACCTACGCGATACGCGTAGAGTCCGTCGCGAGCTCTCACGCTGCCCGTCGCGTTTCGCAGGCACGCCGCCCGGTCTGGCAGCCGGCGCGTACGTCGCGCCTCGCGTTGGCCTAGCGCCAGCGGCCTCTGGCGCCGCATGTTGCCAGAGGCGACAACGAAAACGCTCCCCCGACGCGAGTCAGGGGAGCGTTTTGATGAGGTCCCGAGCGGACTTGAACCGCTGTAGCAGCTTTTGCAGAGCTGTGCCTAACCACTCGGCCACGGGACCCGGATGCGCCAAAGATACGCGCCGCGTAGCGCGTGTGGCCTCTGGCGGTGCCACTGGTGAGCCCGGCAGGACTCGAACCTGCGACATGCAACTTAGAAGGTTGCCGCTCTATCCAGCTGAGCTACGGGCCCAAAGAGCCTCGCGCCGAGGCGCCAGAGGCGTGTCCGCCAAAGGCGGTGGTCGGGGTGGCCGGATTCGAACCGACGACTTCTCGCTCCCAAAGCGAGTGCTCTACCGGACTGAGCTACACCCCGAAGGTGGCCTCTGGCTGAGCGCGAGTTGCGCTCGGCGCCAGAGGCGCAGTCACTACGCGGCCTTTGCCGCCTTCATCTCGTCCTGCACCTGACCGGCCTCGACCATCTTGGTGCGGAACTCGAACTCTCCGTTCTGCTTCTTGGAGGAGAAGATAATCTTCGCCATCTGCTTCTGCGGGGCGCCACCACGGTTGGTGCGCTGGTTCTTGGAAACTTTCTTAGCCATCGGAGTGGGGGGCTGTGTGCGAGAGAGCGGGCATCGCCAGAGGCTTCTGGCGCGCGGCTACTTGATCTCGCGGTGGAGCGTGTGCTTGCGAAGCTTCGCGTTGTACTTCTTCAACTCCAGGCGCTGCGTGGTGTTGCGACGGTTCTTCGTCGTGGAGTAGCGCGAGGTGCCGGGCGCCTCGGTGCATTCGAGGGTGACCTGGATGCGTGCGTCTTTGCCTGCCATCGGATCGGGATTCTAGATGCGCGGGGAGCGCGGGGTTCAGACGCGGACGCCCTTGGCGCGCGCTTCTTTCAAGACGGCACTGATGCCGTTCTTATTGATCGTCTTCAGCGTCTGCGCCGAGACACGGAGGGTCACCCAGCGGTCTTCCTCTGGGATGTAGAACCGCTTCTTCTGGAGGTTCACGTTGAAGCGGCGCCGCACCTTGTTGTGGGCGTGCGAGACGTGGTTGCCGGCCATCGGGCCTTTGCCCGTGAGTTGGTCCTTGCGTGCCATCGGATCGTCGGGGAGGGAGCCGGAGCTCCTGTTCGGTCGCAGAAAAACGCCCCACCGAAAACCGCTGTCGCGGATGGCGGGGCAGAGCCACGAAACCTACGGTGCCGGAGGGGCCGGCTCCAAGTGCGCGGCGAGCGAATCGTGTGAGACGCGAGCGAAGAAAGGGGCAGGAGCCGAGAGCCCGTAGCCAGTGGGGCCGGGCCCGTGGCAGACATGCAATGCCACTGCACCACGCCTCGCGCCGATACCTGAGGGCCTCTGGCGCCAGAGGCCACGATGCTCGGGGTGATACGCCAGAGGCGCGCCTTTCTCTGCTACTGCCGACTGGCTCTTCCTTCTAAAAAATGCCCAGCCGAAGCTGGACGACGTGATTGCGCCGCCCGAGCTGCCCCAGCGTGCGGCCGTCCTCGACTCCGTAGGTGGCATAGTCGATCTGGAGATACTTGAGGTCCAGGCCGATGCCAGCCGTGGGGTAGCCCTGCGCAAGGCCTGCACGGAGACTCAGGACCTTCGCGAGACGCGCTTGAGCCCCGAGACGTACTCCTGCTTCGGGGCCCTGGTCGAATTCGCTGGTCGAGCCGCTGATCCAGTCTGCGGAAACCGCCAGGTCGTTGAGGGGAGAGAGGGTAGGAAGGCCGATGGTGTAGGCGGCGCCCATGCGCAGAATCGGAGTCGAGGAGCGGTCTGCGAAGCGCGTCTCCAACTCGGTGATCTCCTCCGAGTCGTCTTCGGGGTCTGGCTCGCCTTCAGGAAGGGAAATAGCCCAGGACTCGCTGTAGGTCAGGTCGCCCACGCCTCCGACGTTGCTGAGCGCCATGCCGAGGTTGAGGCCGGGTAGCAGGAAGTCGTCCGCGACGACGCCTGCACTGAGCGCTATGCCATCGCCCTTGAGCAGGTACAGCTTCTCCTCATCGGGCTCCAGCTGGTCCACGAAGGCTGCCTTAGCCGTCACACGGCGCTGCACGTAGGCCGCGCTCACACCGGCGGAGAGCGGAAAGTCCGGCACGCGCATCGCCGCCACCACCGGTAGCACGAGGTCGGCCTGGGAGTACGCGTCCAGAAACGGCACGCCGATGCCTCCACGGTTGAGCTTCGCCCGGCCTCTGGCGGTGCCGAACGCGCCGACGCCGATCGCCAGAGGCCCGGCGCCGAATTGCACGGAGAGAGCTTCTGCGGTGACATCGAGCGTTTTCTGGTCGCGGCCGATCTCCAGCGCGTTGTCGTAGAGCGCGCGCAGGCGCTCGGGGTCGCGGTCGTTGATGGCGTCCAGGCCTTCTTCGAGGGCGGGGCCGAAGTCGTCGCGGTAGAACGTGTAAGCGTCCCACGCATCGCCGCCCACCGCTCCCTGTGCGCCCACGATGGTGAGGCGGAAGCCGTCCAGGCTCGTGAGGTGCGCCGGGTTGGAGAAGAACGAGGTCTCGGGCCGAGACACCGCCGTTACGGCGTCGCCCATGGCGAGCGCTGTGATCTCAGGCACGTTTACGGCCGCATCCTGCTCCATCGCGCCAAAGCGGTACTGCGCCCAGGCCTCTGGCGCGAGGGTGAGAACGGCGAGGGCGAGAGCGAGAACGCGCATAGATCCGGTGGTGGGTGCCTCTGGCCTGAGGATGCCTCTGGCGCCAGAGGCGAGCGGTACGGGCTAGTCCGCGCAGTAGGGCGCGAGATCGGCGCGAAACTCCTGGTACACGTCGAGCACGAGGCCGACGAGCTCGGTGGACACGTCGCCCGCGCCGAGGACTTCGGTGCGGAGGTCGATGGAGACGAGCGCTTCGCCGAAGTCGGCGATGGCGTCTTCGGAAAGGTCGCGCAGCTCGGCGTCGCCGAGGGCGCGGGGGCAGATGCCCAGCGTGCCATCGGAGAGGCGGTACCAGTCGGTCTCGGCGTTGAGCTCTTCGGTCAGGAAACCGTAGGTCTCCAGCACGAGCGCGACCGCGTTGATGGCGAGGGCCGAGGCGACGTAGTCGTCGATCTGGCTCGCGGTCAGGTCTGAGTCGGAGGCGCGGATGGTAGCGCGGAGTGCGCTCAGGGCAGAGTCTTGATCGTAGTCCAGCTCACCGCTGTCGGTGATGCCGCTGCACAGGAAGTCGTCCGGGCGCACAACGTCGTCGATGACGGGGTCGAGCAGTTCGAGTACGCGCGTGGCCACAGGCGCGCGTTCGAGGTACTCGGTGTAGCCGTCGAACTCGCGCGGGTCGAACGTCTCCGCGCCGGGATCGTCGGCGTAGGAGCACGCGCCTGCCTTCTGGGAGGCGAAGATGCTGCCCGAGGTCTCGACGAGTCCTCCGCCGGAGACCTCGCGCGAGAACGTGCGGGTGATCTCGTCCAGGTTGGCGATGCCGAGGTCGGCTTGCTCGAAGAGCGCGGCTGCGAGCTCGATGCGCAGGACGGGATCGGTCGGGTCGTCTCTGAACGCGGCTTCGTAGAGCTCGACTGCGCGGTCGATGTCACCGGCTTGCCGGGCGATGCGGGCGTCGGCGAGCAGATCGTCCGGGTTGGACGCCGACTGGTCGCACGCGGCGAGCGTGAGCGCAAGGGCGACGAGAAGGACGGGGAGACGACGCATGGTGGTGGGGAGTCGTGGGCGCGTGGGGTCGCGAGCCGGGTGCAGTCCCGGTGAGGTATCGGCAACCGAGGTGCGGAGTTAACCGGCTCGCGAGTAGCCGGGACCACTCTGAAAATCTGTGTGCGCTCAACCTAGAGTTCGCCCTAGGCCATCGCCAGAGGCGGAGCGCGTGTAGAGGTGCGGGTTTCCTGAGGAATGGCGCCAGAGGCCTCTGGCGGGCCGGTGCCTCTGGCGGGCCGGTGCCTCTGGCGGGCCGGTGCCGCTAGCGGGCAGTCCCGCTGCGTACGGGAAAGCGGGCCGGTGCCGCTGGCGCCCTGCGCTCGGCCAGCGGAAGACGCCTGCCTAGGCGCCTTCTTGTACGGCGCGGGCGGGCTCGGTCTGAGCCGCGCGCGTGGCGGGGTAGAGCGCGGCCAGCGCGCACATCGAGAGCGAGACGATCACGATGACGGCGACATCGAACGGCCGCACCGCTACGGGGTAGCTGTCGATCACGAACGAGCCCTGGCCGCCCGCCAGAGGCACGAGTTGGAAGGCCCACTGCACGCCGCAGATCAGCAGGCCCACCGCGAGTCCGATGCCCGTCCCGATGCCGCCCACAAGCAAGCCTTCGAGCAGGAAGATGCGCCGGATGTCTGCGCGACTCGCGCCCATGGCTTGCAGCACGCCCAGGTCGCGCCGCTTTTCGATGACGGTCATGGTCAGCGCGCCGACGATGTTGAACGCCGCCACGACGACGATGAGGACGAGGATGGCGCTCGCCGCCCACTTCTCCAGCCGCATCACGCCGTAGAGCGACGCCTGGAGGTCGTACCACGTGAGCACGCTGAACCGCTCGGGGTCGAGCCTCTGGCGCAGAAGCTCTTGCACCGCCGCGGCGTCGTCCAGGTCGGTGAGGCGGAGGTCGATGCCGCTCACGCGGCCGGACATGCGGAACAGACGCTGGCCTTCTTCCAGGCCGACGAAGACGTGCGTGTCGTCGTAGGAGGGCTCCAGTTCATAGATGCCGCGCACGTCGAAGCCTTGCTGCGAGGGCAGGCCGAACGGGTACGCCACGAGCGCGCGCTCCAGTGCGGGCGCGGAAAGCAGCGAAACGCCTGTTCCGGCGGTCGCGTTGTCGCCAGAGGCCGTTGCCTGTGTGGCGGCCTGAACTGCGGAGCGAGCCGCGAGCGAGGCGCCCATGACGAGCCCCGGCGGCCCTTCGCGCCGCGCGAGATCGAAGGCGCCCTGACGGATGGCGCCCGTCGTGGCGGAGTCCAACGCGGCCGGGTCCACGCCGCGGACGGTCACAACCTGGTTGAGCGCCGCGGCCTCTGGCGAGGTCAAAAGCGCCTTCCCCTCCACGTATGGCGTCGCCGAGACGACGCCGTCGACGCCGGAGGCCAGCGCGACGAGTTCGTCGGCGTCTTCGATGCCGCGCCCGCCCACGGCCTCGATGCGCACATGCGGGTCGACGCTCACGAGCAGATCGCGCACGACATCGTAAAAGCCGTTCATCACGCTCAGTACCACGACGAGCGCGGCCACGCCGAGCGCCACGCCGCCCACGCTGATCCCGCTGATGACGGAGATGAGCGTCACCTGGCGGCGACTCGCGAGGTAGCGGCGGGCGATGAGGTAGCGGTAGTCCAACAGCGTGCGGGATGGGACGGGCAAGATCGCGGTCGGGCGCGCCTCTGGCGTCAGAAGGTTTGGTTCCGAGTGGTGGGTCTGGCGTCTGTAGCGTCGCGGCACGCCACGACGGATCCCGGCGATGCCTCGGCGCCAGAGGCTGGGCGCCGCGTTGGCACGCACGAACGCGCGCCGGCCGTTCTATCCTGTGCCATGCGCTTCCTCTTCGCTCTCGCCCTGCTCGCAGCCTCTGGCGCCCGCGCGCAGCCGCTCCCGCTACCCGACGCCGACACGACCGCTGCGAGCTTCGGCAGCAGCACCGCACTGGTGATCCGTCTGGACGAGTACGGCTTTGGCGTGGGCGGCGCCACGCGCGCGCGCCTGAGCGACGACCTCTCGCTGACGTTTGAGGCTGCGGTGGGCTCGGGCAAGGACACGCGCGAGCAGCAGTTCTTCTTCGGCTCCTTCGGCGACTCTGTCACACCGTTCAAGCGCAACTACGCGCTTCTCGTGCCGCTGCACCTGGGCCTGGAGCAGCGCCTGTTCCGGCGCAGCGTAGAAGACAACTTCCGGCCCTTCGTGACGGCCTCTGGCGGCCCGGTCATGGCGTTCCAGTGGCCCTACTTCGAGGACGTGGACGGCAACGGCATCTTGGACGAAGGCGAGGACTTGCAGGGCGCGTTCCGCGGCATTCCCGACGGCGAGATTCGCGTGGGCCTAGGCGCCAACGCCGCCCTGGGCGCCTACTTCGGACGCAGCGCGCGCCGCACGCAAGGCCTGCGGTTCGGCATTATCGCGCACTACTTCCCTGCCGAGGTGGACCTGCTGGAGCTAGACCCTCGGGTGGAGGACCCTTCGCGGCGGTGGTTTATCACGCCCGTCGTGAGCTTCCATCTGGTGCGGCTCATCGGCGGCTAGCCTCTGGCGCCAGAGGCTGCCAGCTACGGCAGCGCTCGAATCTCGACGGCGCGCGCGTTGTTGGGGTCCAGGTCCAGCGCCGTCGCGGCGGCGGCGGAGAGCTCCATGAGGTACGCTTGGCTGACCGGCCCGCGATCCGTCACGCGCACAAACGTGCTGCGGCCGTTGGCGGGGTTGGTCACGAGCAGAACCGTCCCGAACGGGAGCTCACGGTGCGAGGCCGTAAACAGCAGCGGATCGTAGACCTCGCCAGAGGCCGTCGCGCGGCCCTGCATCACGTCAGGGAAGACGAGCGCGAGGCCTGCGTCTAGCGCGGTGGGAAGCTCGCGGCGGGCCGCCATCGCGGGGTCGACCGCACGCGGTAGGAGAAGCATCGTGCCGGGCACGAGCGGAGCGGTGGTGACGGCGTTGCCGGAGACGAGAGCGTCCAGCGAGAAGCCGTAGCGCGCCGCGATGGAGTACAGCGTTTCGCCGGGCTCGGTGAAGTGCACCATGTCGGCGGGCACGGTCGTCCGCTCGATGTTCCAGTCGCGGGCCCGAGCGATAGGCGCCCGCCGAGGGGCCGTCGGCTGCGCGCCAGAGGCCGCGGGAGTTCTGGCGAGCCGTCCGCCGCCGCGCGTGACGACGAGCTGCTGCCCGACTTCGATCTGGTCGCCCTGGATGTTGTTGAGCTGCCGCAGCGCCTCGACCGTCGTGTCGTAGCGGAGCGCGATGCGGAAGAGCGTCTCGCCCGGCGCGACGGTGTGCGACCCGGCGCCAGAGGCAGGTTGCGTGCCGGGTCGCGCCTCTGGCGAGGTGCGCGTCGTCGTGCGTGGGGCGGTAGGAATGGTCGGCGTCGTGCTGGGCACCTCGCGCGGCGTGACAGGCACGTCGGGCTGGCGCGGCTCGGGGCGCTGGGTTGGCGTGGCGCCCGCCGTGGGCACACGCAGCCGCTGCCCCACGCGGATGGTGTCGGAGTCGAGGCTGTTGAACGCCTTGAGCTCGGCTACGCTCATGCCCGCGTTGCTCGCGATGCGGTACAGCGTTTCGCCGGGTTGCACCACGTGCACGCGCGTGGTCTGTGCGGAGGCCTCTGGCGCCGCGCCAGCGGCCGCAACGAGGAGGGCGACAAGGAAGAGAAGACGGATCATTCGAAGCCGAGGCCTTCGGCCTCCAGTAGTGCGCTCTGCAACTCGGCGCGTGCGTGCAGGTCGCCTGCGCGCGTGGCCTCCGCGATGCCCTCGCGGTAGGTGCGCAGCGCGTCGCCGTCGCGGCCGAGATGGGCGTAGAGCGCGCCCAGATGGTAATAGGTCCCGACGTAGCCGGGGTGATCGCGGACGAGGCCTTCGAAGAAGCCCACCGACTGCTCGGTGTCGCCTGCTTTCAGGTATTCCTGCGCCAGCGCGAACCGCGTGAACGGGTCGCTGGGGTCCTCCTCGTAAAAAGCGGTCAGGGCCGCGAGACGGTCCACGGGGCGCGGGCGATGGGATGCGGCAAGATAACGGGGCCGCCGCTACCTCCGTGTGCGCCTCTGGCATGATTGTGCGCCGGAGTCCTCTGGCGCCGAGCGCGCTCGCAGGGACGTTCGGGTGCGCCCTGAGCCGGGCGCCAGAGGCTTACCAGCCGCCGCCTGCGCCGCCGCCGCCGAAGCCGCCGCCTCCAAATCCACCAAAGCCTCCGCCGCCGAAGCCGCCGCCACCTCCGCCGAGCAAGCCTCCCAGACCGCTCCCGCCGCCGCCGAAGCCACCTCCAAACCCGCCGGAGTAGCCTCCGCCCGGAATAAAGATCACGCCCGGGCTGCGGCGCCGGCGCCCACCTCCACCTCCGCCCGGCGGCGGACCGGGCCGCCCTCGGCTCTTGGACGAGAGCACGACGAACACGATAAAGATGAGCAGGATCAGAAACAGCGCCGACTCCATGCCCTCGCCAGAGGCGACGGGCTGGTTGGACGTGTCGCGCGTGTACTCCCCGCGCAGTGCGGCGATGATGGCGTCCGTGCCCTGGTCCAGACCGGCGTAAAACTGCCCCTGGCGGAAATACGGCGAGATGACCTCGCGGATGATGCGCCCCGCGAGCGCGTCCGGCAGTGCTCCCTCGGCGCCGTAGCCTGTCGCGATGTAGATCTCGCGGTCCTGGATCGCCACGAGCAGCACGACGCCGTTGTCGTCTTCGGCCGTGCCCACGCCCCACGCGCGGCCTAGCTCGGTCGCGTACTGGTTCATGTCCGCGCCGTTCACCGTTGGTACAATCGCGACGCCGATCTGGGCCGTGGACGAGTCGCCAAAGACCATGATCTTGCGCGCCAATGCCATCCGCTCGGACGGCGAGAGCACACCTGCAAAGTCGCCCACCGGCGCGTCTCGGGGGACAGGCGGCAGGTCGAAGCGCTGCGCCGCTGCGCCAGAGGCGATGGCGAGCAGTAGGGCGAGGATCAGCGAAAGGCGAGCGAGCACGGACGGTCAGCCTCTGCGTGGAGAAGCTCGTGGGAAGCGCGGGAGAGAGACGGCCTCTGGCGGCGGGCGCCAGAGGCGAGAACGTGCGCTAGTCGAAGCTCACGTCGGGTGCGTCTTCGGCGCCCGCTTCGGCCTCAAACGGCACGCGGCGGTCGAAGCCCGTCAGGCCCGCGACGATGTTGGTCGGGAAGGCGCGCACCGAGCGGTTGTAGTCGGCCACAGCTTGGTTGTAATCCCGACGGTCCGTGTTGATGCGGTTTTCCGTCCCTTCGAGTTGTACCTGGAGATCGCGGAACGCCTCGGTGGCACCCAGCTCCGGGTAGTCCTCGCGCACGAGGTTGATAAGCGAGCCTGTGGCCGCATTCAGCGCGCCCTGTGCGTTCAGGAATTCCTGAACGCGCGCCTCGTTGTTGAGGTCGTCGCCGCTGAGCTCAATGCTGGCGGCGCGGGTGCGCGCCTCGGTTACAGCCGTGAGCGTCTCCTGCTCGAAGTCTGCCGCGCCTTGGACGGTCGCCACAAGGTTCGGGATAAGGTCTGCACGGCGCTGGTACGCCGTTTCCACGTTGGACCACTGCTCGTTGACGTTCTCGTCAGCGGTGACAAGCGAGTTGTACGTGCCACATCCTGTGCAGCCCGCGAAGGCGACGACGAGAACGAGGACGAGAATGATGATGGCGCCGGTACTGCGCATAGCGAAAGGGATCGGGGGAGAGGGATCGCACGATACGGACGGATACAGCCGCTCTCTACGTTCCGTGCGCTTCTGAGCGCTCTGCCCATTTCCGCCAGAGGCCTCCGCGACTCGACCGGGCAGGCCACGTTGGTGTACCCCGAGAGCGAACCGCAGCACGCATCGCCTGCGCACACGCAGGAGCCTCTGGCGTAGACGCCGCCCGCCGCCTCGCAGATGGGCGCGCTGACCGCGTCACCCCTAAGGAACGAGTCGCATCTAGGGACCGCGAAGAGCAACAGCAGGGCGAGAAGGGTCCGCATCGAAGAAGGGGGCTTCTTCTCTAGACACGAAACGGTATCGATAGCCGTCACGCTCGCCTCTGGCGACGTGTGCTCGTCCACAGGCTTCACGCCGCCGGAGGCCCACGAAAAAGCCGACCCCGCGTGAGCAGGGCCGGCCGGTGCGCCGAAGCGCGGGCTCGGTCGCCAGAGGCCGGTCAGGGCCTCTGGCGGCGCTACTAGAAGTTGTAGCGCAGGCCGAGCTGCATCCGCCAGCGGCTCGCGAAGTCGCTCACGTCGGCGATCTGGTCCGGCGTCTCGAACGAAATGATCTGGCGACCCTCGTCGTCATAGCCACGGAGTTCGAGCAGCTGGTAGCGGTCACCGACCGTCTCCACATCGCCCAGGCTGCTGCCCAAGAGGTTGAAGACGTTCTGGATGTCCAGCGTCACTTCCACGTCCTGGCCTGTGAGGGTCTGGATGCTCTGCGCGATGCGCGCGTCGAAGAAGTTGAGCCACGGCGCACGCGCCGAGTTGCGCTCGAAGATCTGGCCGCGCTGGCTTGCGAGCTCCTCGTTGCCATCGATAAACGCCTGGAAGTCCGCAGCGCCCTCGGGGTCCAATTCGGAGCCGATAACCCGGCCGGTCTCTTCGTCGATGATGTCACGCAGAACCACCACCTCGCTCGCGTCTGCAGGCACGTAGATCAGGTCGGCACGGTCGAAGCCGTCACCGTTGGGGTCACCACCGTCGTAGGTGAACGAGTACGGGCGTCCTGCCTGACCGTCGTAGATCAGCGAGAACGTCGTGCCGAAGCGACGGGCGAACTCGGCGCGGTAGGACAGCGTGGCGAGCACGCGGTGTGCGACTTCGAAGTTCGACGTCGCCAGAGGCGGATCGTTGACATCGAGGCCGACCGTGAGGTCACGCACGTTGGAACGTGCCTGGCTGCTGGTCACGGAGTTGATGTCCTTGACGCGGCCGAACGTGTAGCTCGCACTCATGCCCAGGTTCGGGATCGTGCCCTGCCCGATGGGCTTCTGGAGCTGGCCCGTCGCGTTGAAGGAGTAGCCCTTGTTCGTGTTCGTCAGCAGAAGGACGGACTGGTAGTCGCCCGAGACGGACGAACGGTTCTGACCGCGGCCGTCGACGGTGTTCTCGTTGAGCACGAACGGCGTCCGGTTGAGCTCCTGCCACTGCACGCCGTCGATGACGTCGGTGTAGAGAACCTCACCCGTCGCCACGAAGCCCGAGGGGAGCTGCTGATCGACGGCGAAGTTCGTCCTCATGACCGTTGGCGACTTGAAGTCGGGGTCGGTGAGGTTGATCTCAGCCGAGCCCTCAGCCAGGCCGAAGTCTGCTGCGGTGTACTGGTTGTCCGGATCCGCGCGGAACGGGATGGGCGCTCCGTTGAGGTTGCGCGCAAACACGCCACCGAGCAGCGAGCCGTCGTTGGAGAACGAGTTCGAGATCCACACGGCCGGGTTGGAGCCGTTAAAGACGCCGATGCCACCGCGGAACTGCGTCACGCTCTCGCCACCCAGGTTGTAGTTGAACCCGAAGCGCGGCTGGAACACGGGGTTCGCGTTGGGCCGCTCCGTGTTGTCGAAGCCGAAGATGCTCTCGAAGGAGCTGCCGTTCTGAGCCGCGTAGGCCAGCGACGGCGAGTCGAAGTACTGCGCCATATCGACCCGGAGGCCGAGCGTCAGGTTGAGGTTCTCGATGCCGCTGAACTCGTCCTGCGCGTACAGGCTGAAGTTGGCGTACGAGAAGTCCGCCAGAGGCCGGTCCTCGCCGTCCACGGCGGAGTAGTTGCGCTCGAACTGCGACGGCACGCCGTTGCGGAAGTCGTCCAGGCTGTTGAAGCGGTAATACCCGTAGAAGTTGCGGATGAACAGGTTCGAGAACTGCGAGAACGTGTTCTGCGTGCCCAGCGTGAGCACGTGGTCACCCACGAAGTAGTTGAAGTTGTTGGTCAACTCCAGCACGTCCGCGTCAATGTTGTTGGCGCCGCGGAACTGGTCCGGGCCCGCGAGGACGCGAGAGCGGCCGTCGTTACCGAGGCCACGGATTTCGATGGACGGGAAGGGATCGAACTCCAGAACCGACGGCTGCCGGTTCGTCTGGACGCTCGCGCGGAACAGGTTGGCGGCGTTCTGGCCCAGGATGCTGCGAAGCTCCAGGACGGACGACGTGTTCGTGTTCTGACGCGTGTACAGGCGGTCCTCCAGGGTGTAGGAGGTGGCGCTACGCGAGAGGCCGTCGTCCTTCTTGCCGCGGACGTAGTTGAACCGCGCCGTGAGCTTGTTGGCCTGGCTGAGGTTGTAGTCCAGGCGGCCGAAGACCTTGGTCGAGACCGTGGCGGCGTCGAACGCATCGAGCGTGCCCGTCTCGCGGTCGTACTGCGTGCTGAGGATGGACTGGATCTCCTGGGCGGCGGCGATGTCGGAGAACGTGCCGGTGACCGGCTCGTTGGTGTCGCCGATCTCGACGTTGCCGAAGAAGAACAGCTTGTCGCGCAGGATCGGACCGCCCAGGCGGCCACCGACGGTGTAGTCGGTGAACTCGTTGAAGTCCGTGCCGCTCACGCCACCGCCGACGAGGTCCTCGTTGCGGCCGAGGCCGTAGACCGAGCCTTCGAAGGAGTTGGTGCCGGAGCGCGTGATCACGTTGATGTTGCCACCCGTGAACCCGCCCTGGGTCACGTCATACGGCGCGATGGCGACGCGGAACTCGCCGACGGCGTCGAGCGAGATGGGCTGCGTGCCGGAGGAGCCGCCGGGCGTGCCGGAGCTCTCCAAGCCGAAGGCGTCGTTGAGGGCCGCACCATCCACCTGGATGTTGTTGTAGCGGCTGGAGGAGCCACCGACCGAAGAGCCGGCCTCGCTAGCCGCTGCCGACCTGCGCGAACTGCGGGGTCAGGCGCGTAAAGTCCGTGAGGCTGCGCGTGATCGTCGGCAGGCGCTCGATGTCCTCCGTCGACACGTTGGTGCCCGTTCCGATGTTGGACGACGAGATGACCGAGTTGGCGTTGGCCACGACGACGGCCTCGCCGAGGGTCGTGTTTTCCTCCTGCAGCGTGATCTCCACGCGGCGGTTCTCGCTCAGCTCCAGGTTGATGCCTGTGATCTCGCGAGTGGTGTAGCCGATAAACGAAACCGTGACGGCGTACGGACCGACGCGAAGGTTGCGCAGGTCAAACTGGCCGTCCACGCGGGACGAGACGCCGTAGCGCGTGCCAGAAGGCGTGTGGACGGCGAGGACGGTCGCGCCCGGAAGCGGAGCGCCGCTGGCGTCTTGGACGATGCCGTTCATGGCAGCCGTCGTGACGCCCTGCGCAAAGGCAGGGCCGCTGGCGAAGGCGAACATCGCCACGAGGGCAAGGAGCCAGCGCTGAGTAGCGTTCAACATGGAGGAGAAGGAGGGTGTTGTCGGGGAGAAGCCGCGCAGTCGCCAGAGGCCTCTGGCGCGGGGTCGATGCGGCGAAGGTATAAGCCCCGCGCTCCGTCTCTGTGAAGCCGAAACGGAGTCACATTTGGTTTACACGCCAGAGGCCTCTAGCGTGCCGCCAGAGGCGGGAGCCGCCTCTGGCGAACCGCGATTTCACGCAATCGCGCATTGGCCCCGCATCTCCCCCACACACAACGCGAGCGCTCCCGACTGGGCAGCGCTCGCGGAACGGTTCAGCCTCTGGCGCCAGAGGCCAGAGCGTGGAGCGCCAGAGGCTACTCGAAGTCCGTGTTGAGCCGGTAGCGGCTGATCCGGTTGTTGCCGGTGTCGGCCACGTAGACGATGCGCTGGTAGTACGCCACGCCCTGCGGGTTGGAGAACTGCAGCGGGCCGCTGCCCGTGCCGCCAAACGACACGCGGACGGGCAGTTGCGAGTCTGCGCCCGCCGGTGGCGCGACGCCTTCGATGCCGGCCTGGTTGAACACGAACAGGCTGTCCTTGCCGGCATCGAGCACGAAGATGTAGCCGGTCTGGTCGGCGGCGTAGCCCAGCGACGAGACGCGCTCGAACTGGTTGGCCTCGAAGAGTGCGCCGTCGCCCGCGTCGGGGTTGCCTGCGGCGCCCAGGCGCTGGCTGTCCACGCGGTACTCGGTTCCGTCGGTCGTCTCCACGACCTGCACCGAGACGACGCCGTAGGTGGGCCGCGCAGAGCGCCTCTGGCGGCGCCTGCGCGATGAGAAAGTTGGGGTCGAGCGCGACGCTGGCGCGCTGCGGCGGGCCGACAAATGTCAGCACGTCGGAGGGGAAGTAGGCGCTCAGCAGGCTCGGGCGGTCTGGCGTGAGCGCGCGCACGTACTGCACGTACTCGCCAGAGGCGGTGTACTGTAAAAAGGCGTTGAACGGGCTAAACGTCTGGCTCGGCCGTCCGCTCGCGGTCGTGTTGACCGGCCCGCGGCGCGTGATGTACACGCTGTTGTTCGCCAGAGGCGCGACGCCGGTAAACTCGGCGTCTTCGTCGCTCGTGCCGCCGGGGTAGGTGTCGGGCAGTTCGAAGCGGGTCAGGCGGCGGCTGCCGTCGTCGAAGGGGTGCCAGAGGATGTCGACCACGCGCGGGGCGCCGGTCGTGAGGCCGCGGATGCGGTAGACGACGGCGAGGTCGCACTGCTCAGGATTGCCGCCAGAGGGGCAGTCGGCGCCTGCAACGGTGGTGTCGCGCCGGGCGGCGACGTACACGTCCAGGCGGCGGTCCTGCGTCACGGCGGTGATGTCGCGCAGCGGCTGGCCTGCGACCTCGGTGAGCAAATCGCGCGGACGGCCCGCCAGATCGAGCACGTGCAGGCCTCTGGCGTCGGCGACGTAGACGAACTCGTCGTAGCCGACGTAGACATCGACCGGCCGGTCAAAGGTGCCGTCGATGCCCTGCGAGTACGACGGGTTGAGCGGGACGTAGCCCACGTCGTCGGCGAGCGTGGGGTCGGTCTCGCCCTGCTCGAAGATCTCCTCCGTCGTGCCGTCGCCTTTGGAGCCGAACACGGCGTCGCAGCCCGTCAGAGACGAGGGCGGCAGAGGCCAGCAGGCAGACGGCGAGGAAGCGGGAGGTGGGCATCGGGAAGGAGGGTGCGTTCACGCCAGAGGCGGTAGGGGCGTATCGCATACGCCCTCGTTCGGAGAAGAGAGGCCTCTGGCGCCAGAGGCTAGAAGCTGGCCGTTACACCGATGCGGTGCGTTGAGCCCAGGCGGTCGAGTTGGGTAAAGCCGTAGTCGGCGCGGACCTCGCGATCGCCCAGGCCGGGCACGTTGATGCCAAAGCCGAACGACGGCAGGTTGCCCTCGTCCACGCCAAAGGCGTAGCCGGTGCGCAGCGCGAGCAGCCCGCCGAAGACGTACTCCGCGCCCAGGTTGAACTGCTCGGAGTTGTCGTTGGGGTTGGTGAGCTGGCCCGAGACGGTCACGGCGTGGTCGGCGGTGCGCATCACGTCGTAGCTCAGGCCCAAAAGGAAGATCGTGGGGGGCACGAGGTCCTCGAAGTCGCTCTCGGTCTCGGTCCCGCCCTCGACCGTGCGCCGCGGCAGGTCGCCAGAGGCCACGCCGTTGAGGCCGAAGTTGCGGATCGCGATGCCGATGTTGGCGCCGGTGTCGCCGACTTTGTAGGCCACGCCGAGGTCGACGAGCCCCGCGCTCATCGCCACGTCGGCGGCGCTCTCGCGCACGAGCTTGGCCGTCACGCCGTAGGAGAACTGGTCGGTCAGTGCCTGGCTGAGCGTCAGGCCGCCCACGATGCCGACGTAGGCGAACGTCTCGCCGGTCCCGCTCGGGCCGGAGAACTCGTCGGTCACGTTCATCTCGCCGGAGTCCAGCGCCTGCACGTGCGCGCCGACGGTAAAGGCGCCCACCTTGCGCGTGACGGCAGCGTAGCTCATGCTCACGTCGGCGTAGTAGCTCAGCTGCGCGAGCGCGATCTGCGTGTCGGCGCCTCTGGCGGAGAGTGCCGGGTTCCAGAACAGCGACGAGGCGTCATCGGCGGTGGCGACGGCGGTGCCGCCGAGCGCCGCGCCGCGAGGGTCGACGGTGACCTCCAGAAACTGGAAGCCGGACGTGCCCGCACGGTCGCTGCCGTAGGACGGGAGCAACTGCGCGCTCGCGCCAGAGGCGGCGAGGAGGAGCAGGAGGCAGAGAAAGCGAGTCATAAAATCAGGGGTCGCCCGCGCGGCGCCAGAGGCCTCTGGCGAGACCCGTGCGCCGCTCGCGGTGCGTGTTAGAACTTGTAGCTCAGGCCGAAGACGACGTGCCGGGGCGCGAGGTAGCGGGCGGGGTTGAGCGGCGGCAGGCCGCTCGTCTCGGGGTCCTCGTAGCGCGGGTCGCGCACGCTCCCGGTCACGTCGTAGTCCGCGTTGCCGCGGAGCGCGGTGAAGTCCGTGTTCTCGTCCACTTCGGGGTAGGCGCGGCCGGTGACCGGGTTGATGATGACGCCGTTGCGCTGGTTGAAGAGGTTCTCCACCTCCAGCGTGAAGATGACATCGCTGCCCGCGACCGCGAAGCGGCGCTCGGCGCGGAGGTCGAACCAGAACCACGGCTTGCCGCTCTCGCTAAAGCGCAGCGCCGGGTCGTCCACGGTCTCGTAAATGGGGCGCCAGTCGCGCTCGCCGGTAAACGGGTTGCGCTCGTTGCCGATAAACTCGACGGGTGTGTAGCGCTGGCCGCTACGAAAGGTGCTCTGCACGAACAACTTGGCGCGGTTGAGGCCGGGGATCCCGAGCCACGGGCGCTCTTCGTCGTGGCTAACCGTCAGCGAACCCTTGATGTCGAGCGGGCGGTCCCACGCCAGAGGCGTCTCGAACGTGTTGTCCACGTTGCCGGTGCGGATGAGGTCGTCCAGCGCGTCGTTGTTGGTGCTGCTCAGGCCTGTGGCCCGGCTGTAGCTCGCGTTCAGCTGGCCCTGGAACCAGCCGCCGATGCGCTTGATGTAGCTGGCCTCGATGCCGCGCACGCGCGCGAAGTCGCCGTTGACGCGCAGCGCGCGGTTGGTCTCGCGGCCCGTCGGGTCGATGATGGTCGCGCGGGCGACCGTAATGAAGTCGTACTTGTCGCGCCAGAAGGCGGTCACGCTGAGCGCGTCGTTCTGCGTGATCTGGTTGCGGACACCCAGCTCGTAGGCCACGTCCACCTCGGGGTTGAGGTTGGGGTTGCCCAGGTCCGAGAAGAAGGAGCGGTCCTGGTAGAACGGGTCCAGGTTGGCGTACACGAACGTCGGGTGCGCCTGCTGCATGGAGTGGCCGTAGCTGAAGAACAGCACCTGGTTCTCGCGGACGGGGAAGCTCACGCTGAGCTTGGGCAGGAAGCGTCCCTTCCAGCGCAGCCCGAGCGCGCTCGTGGTCTCGTCTAGGTAGGCCTCGCGGAGCGCCGTCGGGATCGTGAAGGCTTCCTCTTCGATCAGGTCGTCCACGTACGCGCCAGCGGCCCACGTCTCGACGCGCGCGCCGAGCGTGGCGATCAGTCCGTTGTAGCGGATCCGGTGCGACGTGTAGAAGGCGCCCTTGCGCGGCTTGACGCGCCAGATGTCGGCGGTCTGTCCCAGGCGGTTGGACTGCGAAAACGTGCCGTCCGGGAGCTGGATCGGCGCGCCGACCCACGGGCGCACGATGTCGATCCACTGGTAGTCGTTGAGCGTGCCTTCGAGGCCGAGCGTGAACTCGTAGTTGGCGTCGCGGGAGAAGCGCGTGTACTCGCCTCTGGCGGTGACCTGCTCCGCGAAGTGGTCGTGCCAGTCGGTCGCGACGCCGCCGTTGTTGAAGAAGCCCGGACCGGGCAGGATGAACAGCGTCGTGTCCGAAGGCAGGCGGTCCAGGTTCGGGTTGCCGAAGATCGTCCCGGGGAAACCAGGGATGGACGACGGGTCGAGCTCGGTGTCGACGTTGTCCGGGCGCCAGTCGCGGCCGTTGGCGTCGGCGCGGAGCTGGGTGAAGAGGCGCGAGACCTGGACTTCGTAGATGGACTGCGGCGTGTTGGCGTGCGTCCAGAGCAGGTAGCTCAGGTTGGAGTCCTGCGTGTACGTGTTCGCCAGGTCGGGCTGCTGCGCAAAGGCGTACTGGAAGCCGGGCGAGATCACGGCGTCGTTGCCGGTCACCTGCAGCATCCGCGTGTTCTGGTTGATGGCGAGCGAGCGCTGGTAGGAGCCCACGAGCTTCATGCCGGAGCGCGGCAGGAAGACGAGCTTGCCCAACCCGTTCCAGCGGTTGCCCCGGCGCGGCGCCCAGAAGTTGTTCTCCACGACCGACGATTCGAGCTGATCGGGCACGAAGCCCTGGAAGCCGTCCTCGAAGTTGGCCTGGCCGCTGGCGAAGAACCGCAGGCGGCCGGGCACGACGGGCCCGGCGAGCGAGAGCTCGTAGTTCTCCTCCTGAAAGGTGCTCGCCCAGTCGCTGTTGAACCCGGCATTGTCGCGCTGGACGGCGAGGCCGACCTCGAACTCGTCCGAGCCTTCGCGGGTGCGGACCTGGATCACGCCCGACGTGGAGCCGCCCACGGACGGCGTCGGAGCCGGTCGTGTTGACCTCGACTTCGCCCAGCGCGTTGGAACCCAGGTCGAGCCCGAAGCCCGTTCCCGCCAGAGGATCCTTCGCGTTGACGCCGTCGACGACGTAGCCGGTCTCGTTGGCGCGGCCGCCGCGGATGTAGAGGCCCGTCGGGTCTTGGAAGACGCCCGCCTGGTTGCTCACCACGTCCTGCACGTCGCGCACGGGACGGGCGGCGATCTCCTCGGCGCTCACGAAGTACGCGCTCTGCGCCTGCTCCACGTCGATCAGCGGCCGCTCGCCGATGACGACGACCTCCTGGTCCGCGTCGAGCGATGCGACGGCGAGCTCCACGTCGAGCCGCCGCGTTTGGCCGTTCTCGACCGTGATGCCGGTGAACTCCAGGGTTTGGTAGCCCACGTACGAGACGCGCACGGTGTAGTCGCCCGCGCGCAGGTCCGCGATCTCGAAGTTGCCGTCGAGGTCGGTCGCGGCGCC
Source organism: Rubricoccaceae bacterium (assembly GCA_963708165.1). Classification (GTDB taxonomy): domain Bacteria; phylum Bacteroidota; class Rhodothermia; order Rhodothermales; family Rubricoccaceae; genus Rubricoccus. The sequence continues at coordinate 1,793,541 of OY970187.1, forward strand.
GCGCGTGGTGCCGATCACGAGCACGTTGACGCCGATCAGCGTCTCGCTGGTCTCGGCATCGGTGATGGTGCCTGCGAGGGTGCCCTGGGCCGCTACCTCTGGCGCGAGCGCGAGAAGCAGCGCGAGGAGTGGCAGAACCACGGACGGCAGGCGACGAACGAAAAACGGCATAGGTCGGGAGCGTGTCGCCAGAGGCCTCTGGCGGAGAGGCCTCTGGCGGGGTTCGGAGGCGCAGCGGGGGGCAACCCCCTCCGCCCTGCGGGCACCTCCCTGAGGGGAGGGATCGAATGCGAGAGGCGCGGCCTCTGGCGCCAGAGGCGTCTGGCGGAGCAGAGCGGTGCGGTCGGTCACGCTAGCGGGCGGCAAAGGTGGAGCCGGTCGGGAAGTCGAGGCCGTCCAAGAGCACGGCGAGGGCGTCGGCGACGCCTTCGGTTCCGCCGCCAGCGGGCGCGAAGAGCGGGTTGGGTCCTGCGAAGAGCGGCAGCGCGAACAGGGCCACGCGGCGGTCGGCGCGGATGGAGGCGAGCGTCTGGCTGCCCTGCCAGACGTTCTCGGGCGTGTTGTTCTCGTAGAACGGGATGCTGTAGAGCACGATGTCGTCCGGGCGCGTCTCGTAGGGAAGTGCGCTCGTGAGCAGGCGCGTCGTCTGCAGTGCGGGGAGCGTGCGGCCTGTACCGGGCACCTGGGCGCCGGGCTGGACCGTGGTGCCCGCTGCGGCGCGAAGCGCGCGCACGCCGTTGGGAAACTCGACGAGTCCGCGCAGCGGCAGGATGTCGATGGCGGGGTTGCCCTCGCCGTCCTCGGCGGACTGCGGGAAGCTCACCGGCGTGTGAACCAGCAGACGCCCGCCCCCGTCGAAGAACAGGTCCATCGCTGCGGCGGCGCGCGGGAAGTTGTTGCCCGAGACGCGGTTCGTCACCGCGTTGGAGACCCAGTAGATGCGGTTCCAGAGGCCGAGCGTACGGCGCAGCGTGGGGTCGGACGTGGCGGGCAGCGCCTCGGAAAAGGCGGGGTTGGCCGAGCTTTGCGGCGTGGCCGAGAGGTCCCACTCGTCGTATTGCGCCGTGCCGTAGACCGCGAGGGCCTCTCGCGCGACGCCCAGCACGGCCTCGTCGCCAGAGGCGCGAAAGTCGTTGACGAGCAGCACGTCGCTCGTCACGCGGCGCACGTAGAACGCGCCGATGGTGTCGCCGTCGGCGTCGAGCTCGGGATAGCGCACCGTGGGGCTCGTCGCGCCCGCGGCGTCGACCGAGCGGATGTAGAGCACGTTGTCGCCGTCCAGGCGCAGGCCCGGCAGCACGACGCCCGTGTTGCTAAAGCCGCGGCCCAGGAACAGCTGTGCGCCGGTCTCGCCAGAGGCTCTCGGGTTTTCGGCGACGAGCGTGAGGAAGGTGGCCTCTGGCGCGATGCGCGTAAAGGTGCCGTCGGGGTCGTTGAGCGAGAGCTCGATGCCCGAGAGGTTGGCCTCGCCGTCGCGGTCGGCGGCGGCAAAGGAGAACGAGACGACGGGCCACGTCGAGTCCGGCGGCGCCTCGGCGCCGATGAGGCGGAAGGTGGGGTTGGAGTTGACGATCGGGAAGACCGTGCGCGCAGGCGTCGGGTCGAGCGCGTCGTCGTTGTCGAGCGCGCGGACTTCGACGGCCACGTCGGCCTCGGCGGAGCCCAGCGGGATGGGCAAGAGCAGCGTCGAGTCGCGGCGCGTGGTGCGGCTCCATCCGGCCTCTGGCGCGGGCGCGGGCAGGCCGTCGCCGATGGCGTAGGCGCGAACGTCGAAGGCGAGCACGACGCCGTCGGCGTCCGTCCCGCTCCAGGCGACGTTGACGGACGACACCAGGCGGCGCCCGTCGAGATCCTCGCGGAGGTCGGTCGAGCGGACCGAGAGCTCGGTCTCGGGCGCCTGGTTGTCCGAGCGGTCGCCCTCGAAGCCTGCGTCGCAGGCGGCGACGCCAGAGGCGAGCGCGATGAGCGCGGGGAGGACGAAGCGGGAGCGGAGCATTCGGTGCAAAAGGGGATGGCACGAAAGAGTGCCTGGGAGCGCGAAACGCGCCGAACAAACGCGCAGGCCCAGCCTCTGGCGGCGCGCCAGAGGCCGAGCCCGCGTCGGCTTAGCGAACGACCGCGATGCGGGCCGTCGCGATCTCACCGGCGGCCTCCAAGCGCAGCACGTAGACGCCAGAGGCGAGCGCACCCGCTTCGAAACGTGCGGTGTGCGTGCCGGCGGCCATGTCGCCTCTGGCGAGCGTGACCACCTCGCGGCCGGTCACGTCGAAGAGGCGCAGCGTGGCCGGGCCTGCGTTGTCCACCTCGAACTCGACGCGCGTGGCGCCAGAGGCCGGGTTGGGGAACGAGCCCTCGATGCGAATCGTGCGGGCGGTGAGGCCGGTCTCGACGCTGCTGATCACGGCGCCGATGTCCTCGGTCGTGATCGGGATCAGCTTGTAGTTGCCAAACGAGAAGGTGACGGGGCCGCGCACGAAGTCGAGCACGTCGCCCTCGTCCAGAAGCTCGTCCGGGTCGTTTCCTGCGTACTCGATGCCGTTCGAGAGGTCGTCGGCGCGGACGCTGTTGGCTTCGGTGCCGTCGCTAGAGAACGAGAACTCGCCGAACGACTGCTCGGCGCGTCTGCGTTGGTCGCGATCACGGTCACGTCGTCGAAGGAGACGAGCATGCCCTCGTGCTGCTCGGCGGTGAAGTCGCCAGAGGCGCCGTTAAACGCGCTCGTGGGCACCTCGACGTAGCCGTAGGTGTCGCCGCTGCCGGTCACCGTGAAGGTGAGGTCGCCGAGCTGCGTCACGTTGCGGAATTCGCTGACGGTCGCTTGGGTAATGTTGATCCGGTCGCCGACAGCAAAGGCGGGCTCGGTGCCTCCCGTGAAGACCCAGATGCCGCTAAACGGCGCGAGGTTCTCGTCGTCTTGCAGCGTGGCGTACCAGTTGGTGCCGCTCTGAAACTTGCTCTGCACCACGGCATCGAGGTCGAACGTGGCAGCGTTGCCGGTCGCCAGAGGACTGGCCTCAGACTCGCCCTCGAAGACGGTCTGGATCAGCGCGATGCTGTTGATCGCGCCGCCGAAGACGAGGTAGCGGCCCTCGGCGGACGTGTTGGAGCCGCCTTCGCTGTCGGTCGCGGTGACGGTGTAGAACACGAAGGCGCCGTTGGCGTCGGCCTCGGTGCGTGCGGGGATCGTACCGGTGTACGTGTCGCCAGAGGTGTTCGTGAGCTCAACCGAGCCCGTCTGCACGTCCGTTCCGCCCACGGAGTAGCGGTAGTTCAGCGTGACGCCAGTCAGCGTGCCGTCGTTGGCGACAACGGTCGCGGTGATGGTCACGTCGTCGTTGGGACCAGGCGTGGTCTCTGGGCCCGTGACGCTGAGCGTCGGCGGTGCCGAGGTGATCTCGAAGTCGCTCTCCACAAAGGGGTTGAGCACGAAGTTTGCCGCGCCGGGGTCGGAGTAGCCGAAGGTGCCGTCGAACCCTTGGAAGATCAGGAAGCCCTGCACATTGGCGAAGCCTGCCGCTGGCGCCACGAAGGGGCCGTTGGTGACGCATTCCGGCACCTGCCCCGCGGGGAAGTAGTCCGTGCCGCGGTCGTTGCGGAAGCAGACCGATGTGTCGTAGAGGTTGATCTGGGGCTGCTCGCCGTTGGGATCGGAGGAGAGGAGCACGTTGGGCCGCGCGATGTCGCCCTGCACGCCCTGCACGATGGTGGCGTTGTTGAGGCGCACGTACTGCCCATTGTAGTCCGAGTACGCGTCCCAGTCGATCTGCGTGAGGTCGTTTACGACATCGTGGAAATCGCTCGTCGTCGCCACGATGGGGTCGTCGAACTCGGGGTTTGCGCTGAGGTCAATCACGGGAGTCGCAGCGACGTTGACGCTGAGCGGTGAGATCTGCATGCTCTTGCCGCCGCCCACAAACGGGCTGACGGTGCCACAGACGACGACTTCGTCGCCGACGAAGAGGTCCTGCGTCTCCGAGCGGTCGGCGCGGCCGTCGACGATCTGGATCGTCATGCCTTCGGGGCCGTCGGCGAGCGCGTTCACGTCGCGGGCGAACACGTGGATGCGTCCGGGGATGCCGCTGTTGAGGCTCGCGAGGCCCGAGAGGAGCGGGTCGGTGAGGATGACGGCCTGGAACTCGACGATCTCGCCTTCGAGCTCGTTGGTGAGCAGGGTCTGGATCTGATCGATGGTGAGCGTGCCCGCGGCCGATGCGGCGTTGAGCTGGTCGACGTTGGCCTGCGGGATCGCGTTGATCTCGCGGACGGTGACGCGTTGGAAGTCGGTGCCTGCGGTGCCGGTGCACTGCGCGAGCGCCTCTGGCGCCGCAAACAGCGCCAGCGCCGCGAGGGCGAGGGTAGCGTTTCTCATCATGAGGAGGAGGGGAGAAGGAGAGTCTGGTCGCCAGAGGCTGGGCGAGGTGCGGCCTCTGGCGTGCGTCGGGAGAGCGAGCCTCTGGCGGCGACGCGGTCGCCAGAGGCCGGGCCGCGGGGTCGCGGCCGCAGAGGGATCAGCGCAGGATCACGAACTTGCCCGTCTCGGTCTCGCCGCTGTCGAGGTCCTGGACGGAGAAGAGGTAGAGCCCGCTGGAGATGCGCAGCGAGTTGTCCGAGAGGATGTCCCAGGCGTGGACGCCGCCCGCGACCACGCGGTCGTCGGTGCTGAAGTCCTCGAACCAGCGGATGTCGCCCGTCGCGTTCTGCGCGTCGTGGTCCATCTCGGCCACGATCTCGCCTGCGAGGGAGTAGACGCGGATTTGGGCACGCTCCGGGAGGTTGTAGAAGTAGAGCTTGCGCTGCGTCGAGAGCGGCCCGTCCCACGCCGACTGCACGCGGTACGGGTTGGGGAAGACGCCGGGCTTGGCGCCCGTCCCGGCTTCGGTGCCGGGGAAGACGCGGACCGAGTTGCTGGTCTTGGACGACTCCAGCGGCAACAGGCCGCTGGCGACATCGCCTTCGTCGAAGGCGGTCACGGCAAAGGCGTACTGCCAGCCGTCGAGCAGGCCTGCGGCCTCGAAGCGGTAGGCGTACGCGTTGGGATCGTCCTCAAACCGGACGGGTTCGTCCAGGCGGATCGCGTCCAGGCCGTTGTTGAAGCCGACCTCGTTGCCGGGCGCGTCGTACTGCGCGATCAGGCCGGCGGCGCCGAGGATGTTGCCGTCGCGGTCGTCGCCGGGATCGGAGCGGTAGATGCGGTAGCCCTCGAAATCGCGGCGGCCCGTGACCGGGTCGACCGAGTCTTCGGGGAAGGCGGTCCAGTAGAGAATGGCTTTGCCCTGCTCTAGCTCCACGCGGAGCTGTGGGCTGCTCGGCGGCTCAGGAATGAGGTAGCGGTCCAGGATGCCGTTGTTGTTGATGTCCTCGCCCGCGTCGAGCGCGCCGTTGTAGTTGGCGTCCTCGCCCGCGTAGGTCTCCTGCGCCCAGAAGACGTTGGTGCGGAGGTTTTGGCGCGAAGCGGGCGTGTCGGCCTCGCGGCCTACGGGCACGGTCTGGAACGGCTCAGGCTTGAGCGCGGCCACGAGCGCGAACGTCACCGTCACGCTCTCGCCAGAGGCGAGCGCGGCAAACGGGCCGACGGAGGTGAGGCCGATCCAGTTGCCCGAGGCCGTCCCGGCCTGCCCGTCGGTCTGGAGGCGGCCCAGCCCCTGACCGGCGCCGTAGAAGGCCTCGCGGGCGTTTTCGTCGTCGGGGAGGTAGCGCGTCTGCATCCGGTCGTAGCGCTCCAGGTCGTCTGAGGGGCGCGCGAGGGCGGGGTCTGGGTCGTTGCCGCCAAAGAGCCAGAAGCGCGGGTTGAAGCGAGGCAGGGGCAAGCCGAGCGCGGCGTACTCCGCGGCCACGTTGGGGTGGAAAAAGCGCCGTGCCGCCGGGCGGCCGTCGCCGCCGGGATCGCTCCAGTCCGCGCCCAGAAAGGCGATCGAGCCGTAGGTGTTCAGGCTCTCCTCTGGCCCGCCCGCGTTGAACGCGTAGGAGACGTACTGCGAGTCTGGGGTGGCGGTGCTGCCGTCCGCGTAGTTGGGGTAGCCGAAGACGCCTCTGGCGCCCTTGTTGAAGAACGCGCCGCCGCCCTCGGTCGTCGTCACCACGTTGCGCACCACCAGGTCATCCCACAAACCGACCCAGATGTCGGTCAGCGGGCCGCCGCTCACGTTCGTGATCTCGTACTCCACGATCACGAAGTACTCCGTAAACGGAAAGCTCCAGGCGTAGGAGGTCTGCTGCACGCTCAGGCCGAGCCGGTTTTGCACGTCGGGCAGCGGCGTGTTGGTGCCGGGCAGGAGCGCGAGCGTGTCGGAGTAGGCCGTGATAAAGTCCTGCTGGCTCGTCGCCAGAGGCGAGAAGAACGGCGAGGTCTGCAGCGACGAGCGGCGCTGGAAGGTGGCCTCTTGCGCGAACTCGAAGCCCGGCGCTCCGGGCGAGTAGCCGCCCGTAGAGGTGACGGCGCCCGTGCGAACGCTGATCACGCCGTCGGCGCGGCGCGCGCCGACCCACAGCCCGGCCTCGAAGAGGTGCTCGATGCCCGAGTTCAGCGGGTACTCGAACGATGGCAAACCGCTGGGGTCGTTGCGCACCGCGGGGCGCCCGAGCGTGCCCGCGTTGGTGACCGCGAGCCCGGTGTTGCCCACGTCGGTCGCGATGATCTCGAAGGGCTGGGCCGCACCCAGAGGCGCGAAGCACAGGGCCGCGATTCCAGCCAAGGCTGCGCGGCGGAGGAAAGCAAGAGAGAGAACCAACGGAGGCAGGGCCAGCGAGAAAACGGGTGCCCTCAGTATCGCAGCGCGCGAAAGGAGGGACAGCGAAGGTGGGATTGTCTTTGCGCAATCGGGAGGGCCATCCGGTGTGCCCTGCCGGAGGTTAGCGCGTGCGGACGAGCGTCTGCGCACGCACGGCACCTTGAGCTTCCAGGCGCACGACGTAGACGCCAGAGGCGAGCGCGCGGCCGTCGAGCGCGACCTCGTGCTCGCCCAGCGCGTAGGCGCCTCTGGCGGCGAAGACCTCGCGGCCGAGCGCGTCGAAGACGCTCAGGCGCACGTCCGAGGCGCGGTCGAGGCGGAAGCGCAGCGCCGTCGCCTCGCGGAAGGGGTGCGGCGCGGCAGGCAGCAGCGTCACGCCAGAGGCCTCTGGCGCTGTCTCGTTGGAGACGGGGGCGAGCGTAAAGCGCGCCACGACGGGCAGGTGGTCAGACGTGGTGCTGGTGTAGCTGTCGACCGACGAAATGAGATCGAAGTAGCGATCGCCAGATTCCGAGAGGTAGCTCGCCGCGAGATCCTGCGAGAAGAGGATGTGGTCCAGCGTGGTGCCGCTTGTGCAGGACGCGTTGCTGCAGAACGTGGGCGTATTGACGCGGTCGAGGTCGAACGTGGCGATGGTGTAGCGCTCGGTGTCGCCGCGGTACGGGCGGTAGGGCGAGAGCGAGCCCGCGTTGGTGCTCACGTTGAGGCGGTCGTTGAAGTCGCCCAGGAGGATCACGGCGCGGTCGCGCGCGATCTGGTCGTCCGTGTAGGCTTTGAGCACCTCGGCCGCGGCCACGCGGCGGTTGTAGGAGTCCGTATCGCCGCAGCACTTGGCGTGGATGTTGATCACGCGGATCTGCTGCGTGTCTCCGCCCACGCTCACGTTGGCGATCATCTGCAGCGGCAGCCGCCCGGCAAAGCTGAACTCGTTGCCGGCCAGGATGGTCTGCGTCGCCAGAGGCGTCACCACGCCCACACGGTAGATGTAGGCCAGCTTCTGTCCGCCGCCGCCGGTGCTGATCTCACCTGCAAAGCCGTCGTTCTGCAGGTTCTGGAGCAGCGCCTGGAAGTCGCCCGCGTCGGCGATCTCCTGAAACGCCCAGAGGTCGATGCCGGACTGGCGGACCACCTCGGCCACGTTGTCGATCTGGAGGGCATCGTCTGACGGCCCGCGGCTGTCGCTCCCGAACCACTCCACGTTCCAGGTCGCCACGTCGAACGTGTCGTCGGCGCCGCGTGCCGGGATCGTCTGTGCGAAGGCGCCGCTGGCGAGAAGGACAAAAGCAACACAAAGTGAAAGCAGGCGCATCAGGACCGGAGCGGTGGGGCCTCCGAATGTATGCGGTCTGGTGCGCGAGTCCAGGCCGTTCCCGTCTTCTTCGCGCGGCTCGCGGAAGCGCTTTGCGGCGCGTCTCGCCAGAGGCCTCTGGCGGAGCCCTGCCAAACCCACCCCCTCCTCCCTGCGGGCGTCTCCCGAGGTGAGCAGGGCCGTCAAGTGCTGGCTCGAATCCCTCCTACGGCGTCATTCCCGCCTACGCGGGAACGACGGCGATGTGGGTTCAGCGGCCCTGCGTGAAAAACGTACCAGCCCTCCCTGAAGGAATGCGTCCTCTGGCGCCAGAGGCTCGCACCGCTAGAAGCCCCGCCAGGCCGCTGGCGTCGCTACGCGAGGGCGGCACTAGCTTGCCGCTCCTCTCCGCACGCACATGAGCGCCCGTCCCGCCGTCCTCGTCCTCAACGGCCCGAACCTCAACCGCTTGGGCCTCCGCGAGCCCGAGATCTACGGCGCGATGACGCTCGCCGACCTCGAAACCGGGTTGCGCAAAGACTTTCCCGATCTCGCGCTCCGCTTCGAGCAGCACAACAACGAAGGCAACCTCGTGGACGCGCTGCACAACGCCGACACCGTCGAGACGGCGGGCGTGGTGTTCAACGCCGGGGGCTACACGCACACCTCGGTCGTGCTGCGCGATGCCATTCTGTCGATTTCCACGCCCGTCGTGGAGGTGCACATCTCGAACGTGTACGCTCGCGAGAGCTTCCGGCACACGTCGATGCTCGCGCCGGTCTGCTCGGGCGTGATCGCGGGCTTCGGCGTGGAGAGCTACCGCATGGGAGTCAAGCACTTCGCCGGCTGGTCGTGAGCAGCACCCCCGAGGACGCCTCTGGCGCCGAGCCCGGCGACGAACCGCTCGACCCTTCCGGAGGACCCGGCGCGGTCTCCTCCGATTCCGAGGCCACGCCAGAGCCCAACGTGGAAGCGGCCATGGACGCCGAGGCGGCACAGGAAGACGCGCCAGAGGCCTCTGGCGGAAGTGCTGCCGGACTGGTGGCTGCGGGCATCTTCGCGAGCCGCGTGATTGGGCTCGTCCGTGACCGCATCATCGGCTATTTCTTCGGCGTCGGCGCGTTTTCCGACGTGTACCGGCTGGGACTGCGCGCGCCCAACCTGCTGCAAAACCTGCTGGGCGAGGGCACGCTGAGTGCGGCATTCATCCCCATCTACAGCCGGATGGTGGAGAACGGGCGCGAGGAAGACGCGGGGCGCTTTGCAGGCGCGGTGCTCGGGCTTCTGGCGGTGGTGGCCTTCGGCATTGCGCTGCTGGGCGTGATCTTCGCCGACGTGATTGTGGGCGTGCTCCAGCCGGGATGGCTGGGGGACGCGGAAGCCTTCGCCAGAGGCGAGATCGCGGTCAACCGTTACGAACTGGCGGTCACGGTTGTGCGGCTCGCGTTTCCGATGACGGCCGTCCTGGTGCTGAGCGCGTGGGCGCTGGGCATCCTCAACAGCCATCGCAAGTTTCTGCTGTCGTATTTCGCGCCTGTGGCCTGGAATGTGGCGCTGCTGGTGGCGCTGGGCGTCGGCGCGTTTCTCTACTTCGAAGACCCTCTGGCAGTGGGCGAACTGGACGTGGTGCCAACGGACGCGCTGTCCAAGCTGCTCATCGCGCTGTTTGTTGGCGGCGTCGCGGGTGGCATCCTGCAGTTTGGCGTTCAGTTGCCGACCGTTTTCCGCGTGATGAAGGGCTTTCGCCTGAGCGTATCGACGGCCGTCCCCGGTGTGCAAGAAGGCATCAAGGCGTTTGTGCCGGTCGTGCTGGGGCGCGGCGCCTATCAGCTTTCGGGCTATCTAGACATCTTCCTCTCCAGCTTTCTGGCCGCTGGCGCCCTCGCGGCGCTGGGCTACGCCCAGACCCTGTACCTGCTGCCGATCTCGCTCTTCGGCATGAGCGTGGCTGCGAGCGAACTGCCCGAGCTGTCTCGCATCTCGAAGACGGAACTGGGCACCTTCCTGGAGCGCGTACGCGGCTCATTGGCGCAGATCATGTACTTGGTCATCCCGACGGTCGTGGGCTACCTCGTGTTTGGCTATCTGGTGGTCGGCGTGCTGTACCAGACGGGCAGCTTCGGCGTGGACGATACCTGGCTCGTCTATCTGGTGCTCGCAGCCTATACCGTCGGACTCGCGGCGACGACGGCTAGCCGCTTGCTCCAAAACGCATTCTACGCGCTCGATGACACCAAGACGCCCGCGCGCATCGCGGTCTGGCGCGTCGTCATCTCCGCCATCGTGGGCTCGGCGCTGATGCTGGTCTTCGACCGGTTCAGTGTCTTCGAGGTGATCGGCGTGGCGAGCGAGGGCGAGCCGCTGCGCATGGGCGCGGTCGGCCTGGCGCTGGGATCGGCCGCTGGCGGCTGGATCGAGCTCTGGCGGCTGGTGCTCGCGCTCAAAAAGCAGGCGCCGGACTTTGCGCTGCCGTGGGGCCGCGCGGCTCGGATGACCGGCCTCGCGCTTCTGTCGGCCGTTCCAGCGGGGCTCATCTACGCGTTCGTGCCTCTGGCGGCCCTGCCCATCTGGCTCTATGGTGCGGGCGTGCTGGCGGTCTTCGGGCTGGGCTACCTCGCGCTGGGCCACGTGCTCGGCTTCCCCGAGGGCGATGCATGGACGGGAAAGTTCTTGCGCCGGTTTAAGAAGTCCTAGCGCCAGAGGCAGGTCTCGCCAGAGGCAGGTCTCGCCGAGAGGCAGGTCTCGCCAGAGGCAGGTCTCGCCAGAGGCCTCTGGCGCGAGGGGCCGATCCGCAGGCCCGCCAGAGGCGCTTCGTAGGTTTCGCGCGCACCCCCACCCGCCGACCGATGAAGCTCGCCCCGCTCCTCCTTCTGCCTCTGGCGGCGCTCGCCGTCCTCGCGGGCTGCCGCGCCGAGAGCGCGCCGTCCGTCAGCCCCACCGCTACGACCGACGGCCTGACGCCCCAGGAGGACTCGGTCCTCGTCGCCAAGCTCGCGCAGTACACGACCGTCCGGCTGGACGCCGACCTCTCGGGCCTGAGCGACAGCACGCGCGCCATGATCCCGCTGCTCATCCAGGCCGCGCAGGCCATGGACGAGGTGTTCTGGATGCAGGCCTATCCCGGCGACAAAGACTCGCTGCTGGCCAGCCTGGACAGCGAGGCCGCGCGCCGCTACGTCGAGATCAACTACGGGCCGTGGGACCGGCTGGACGGCAACACGCCGTTCCTGCCGGGCGTCGGCCCGAAGCCGCTCGGCGCCAACCTCTACCCGCGCGGCGCCACGCCAGAGGCCATCCGCGAGGCCGCTGACCTCTACCCGGAGCGCCAGTTGCTCAGTCTCTACACGCTCGTTCGGCGCAACGCCAGAGGCCGCCTGACCGGCGTGCCGTACCACGAGGTCTTCGCTGAGCAGCACGGGCGCGCGGCAAGCCTCTTGCGCCAGGCCGCGGCGCTGGCGGCGGACCCTGGCCTCAAGGCCTACCTGGAACTCCGTGCCGACGCCCTCGAAACTGGCGATTACCAGCCCAGCGACCTCGCGTGGATGGACATGCGCGACAACCCGCTGGACGTGATCATCGGCCCCATCGAAACGTATGAGGACCAATTGATGGGCTTCAAGGCTACGCACGAGGCGTATGTGCTGCTCAAGGACCCGGAGTGGAGCGCGCGGCTCCAGCGCTACGCCGCGCTTCTCCCAGAGCTTCAGCGCGGCCTGCCGGTGGACAGCCTGTACAAGACTGAGACGCCCGGGACCGACGCCGACCTGGGCGCCTACGACGTGCTCTACGCCGCGGGCGAGGCCAATGTTGGCAGCAAAACCATCGCGATCAACCTGCCCAACGATGAGCAGGTGCAGCTCGAAAAGGGGAGCCGACGCCTTCAGCTCAAAAACGCCATGCGCGCCAAGTTCGACCGCATCCTGCGGCCCATTACGGAGAACCTGATCGTGGAAGACCAGCAGGCCAACGTCACGTTCGAGGCCTTTTTCGGCAACACGATGTTCCACGAAGTGGCGCATGGCCTGGGCATCAAGAACACCGTCGGCGGGAATGGGACCGTTCGCGAGGCGCTGCGCGACTACGCCAGCTCCATCGAGGAGGGCAAAGCGGACGTGCTGGGCCTGTACATGGTGACGAGCCTCGTCGAGCGCGGCGAGTGGACCGAGGCGCCTCTGGCGGATCACTACGTCACGTTCGTGGCGAGCATCTTCCGCAGCATCCGCTTCGGCGCGAGCAGCGCGCACGGCCGTGCCAACCTCGTGCGCTTCAACTACTTCGTGGAGCAGGGCGCGATCACGCAAGAGGCCGACGGCCGCTGGCGCGTCAACCTGAACATCATCGCGCGGGCGACGGATAGCCTCTCGCGCGACATTCTCACGCTCCAGGGCGACGGGGACTACGAGGCGGTAGCCGCCTTCTCGGAGCAGTACGGCGCGCTTCCGACGGCTCTCACCGCCAGCCTGGACGGCCTCGCCGCGGCGGGCATCCCCGTGGACGTGGTGTACGAACAGGGCGTGGACGTGCTGGGGCTCGCGCCAGAGGCGCAACCCGCCGGGGCGCAACCCGCCGGGGCGCAACCCGCCGGGACCTCTGGCGAGTGATCGGTGGACGGCGCCCCGGTGGTGTGATCTGTAGGGACACCATGCATGGTGTCCTTGCCGCGAGAGGACGCCTGTGCCTCTGGCGCCAGAGGCCTACGCTCGCCAGCAGCGGCGTATGCGATACGCCCCTACAGCCGTACGCTCAGCCCCGCGCTCACCCCGCGCCCTGGCGCGGGCTCGTAGAACCGCCCGCCTCTGGCGTTGATGGCGACCGAGCCAACCGCCTGGGCGTCCAGCACGTTCTGAATGCGCACGAACGGGAGCAGAGTCGCGCCGCCTGCGCGGATGCCGCTGTGACCGAGCGCGAGATCGAACGTGACGGCGCCAGAGGCCTCGGCCGTGTTGGCGTCGTCGGCCCAGAGGCGGGAGCGGACGGACGCCTCTGGCGCCAGGAAAAAGCCGCCGCGCGAGAACCGGAGGCGCGCCGCGGCGCGGTGCTCGGGCACACCGGGGAGCGCGTTGCCGTCTAGCTCGTCCGTTCCGTCGCCAGAGGCCGAACCGCTGGCGAAACGGAGGCGCGTCCAGGCGTACGTGACCGTCGCGCCGACGCCCGCCAGAGGCGACCACTCGGCGAAGGCTTCCAGGCCGCGGTGCGTGGTGCGCTCGCGGTTGGCGTAGAACGTGCGCCCGTCGTCGCCCTCGAACGGCGCCAAGCCGTCTCGGACGACCATGCTGTAGAGCGCCACATCCACCAGCGCGCGACCCAGGATCAGGCCTCTGGCGCCCACTTCGACGCCAGAGGAGCGCTGCGGGCCGACGGCCGGGTTGAAGCCACCGCCGCCCTCGGGGCGGTTGACGAGTTCGGTCGTGGTGGGGGTTTGGAAGCCGGTCGCGAAGGACGCGAAGGCGAGCACGCTGGGGGTGCGGTAGGCAAGGCCGATCTGCGGGCTAAACGCGCCGAGGGTCCGGCTGCCGCTCTGGTCTCCGTCGTCCAGAAGCCGGTCGTCGGCCTGGAAGCGAACGCGGTCGGCGCGCAGCGCCACCTCGGCGCGAAGCGGGCCCGCCACAGGCAGTCCGGCGCGCGCGAAAAGTCCGCCGCTGGCGACGGTCTCTAACTGGTCGAGGTCGCGGACGGCGCCCGGCTCGCCATTCTCGTTGGGCGCGTTGAAGCGGTCATCGCGTTGCACCGCGCCATCGGCGCCGACGGCGAGCGCCAGAGGCCCGAGGTCGCGCTCGGCGCTCAGTCGTACGCCGCCTGCCAACCGGTCCACGCCGATGTAGGCGAACGGGAGCGGGTTGCGGAGGTCTCGCGCCACGCCGTAGGCCGTGGCGGAGTAGGTGGCCTCTGGCGTTGTGGCCCGCACCCGCGCTGAGAGCTGGCCCTGGGTGCTGCGCTTGCCTGAGTTGGTGCCGGGGTAGCGCGCCTCAGCTTGGCGCCGGTTCTCGCCCAACTGCTCCAGAGTGAGCGCGCCGGGGTGCTGCAGCAGCGGCGAGTCTTCCAGCGCCGCGAGAACGCGCAGGTCGGTGCCTCTGGCGATAGGCATGTCGACAAAGCCTCTGGCGCGGTAGACCTCCTGCGCGCTGTAGTCGCGGTAGCCGGTGCGCTCGGTTCGGCTCACGGCCAGCCCCGCGCGGCCCGCGCCCAGCCGAGCGGTGCCTTCGCCAGAGGCTCGCACCAGACCAAACGAGCCGCCCGTGACCTGCGCCTCGGCGCCAGAGGCCTCTTGCGGGACCGTGTCCAGGAAGAGGACGCCGCCGCTGCCGTTGCCCCAGAGCGCGGACGCCGGGCCGCGCACGATCTCGGCGCGACGCACGAGCGCCGGGTCCACCACGCCGAGCACCGCCTGGCCGTCTGCGAGCGTGAGCGGGATGCCGTCCAGCACGACCTGCACGCCGCGCACGCCGAACGCCGAGCGGTAGCCCTGGCCGCGCACGATCAGCCGCTCGCCCAGCGCTGCGTTCTCGCGGTCGGCGACGTAGAGCCCTGGCAGCGTCCGCAGCGCGTCTTCCAGGCCCGCCCCCGCGTTCGCGCTCCGCTCTACGATGCCGCGCTCGACCACCGCTACGCTGAACGGCGCCCGCGCGATACCGCCTTCGCTGCGCGCGGCCTCCACGCGTACGGACGGAAGCGCGAGCGTATCGGAGGGCGTTTGGCCTCTGGCGCCAGAGGCGAGAAGTACGAGGACGAAAGCAGGCAGAAGTCGCATCGCCAGAGGACACGCACACTGGCGCGGCGTTCCAGGGCTCGGCCGTCTGCCCGTCTCTCCATCCCGTATCCCCCATCCCTCCACCTCGCCAGAGGCCTCTGGCGGAACCGGACTGGCGGCGCTCGGGTCCAGAGAGAAAGCCCACCCGACCCGTCTATGACTCGCGCCGCGCTCCCCATTCTCGCCCTCTTTCTCACCGCCTCCGCGTGTCAAAGCCAGGTGCTCCCCGGCCAGTCCGCCGACGAAGTCGCGACCGACGCGGGCAACGTCGAAGTGCTCGATGTGGTTGGCGGGCTTCAAAACCCGTGGGGCATGGCATTTCTGCCGGACGGCCGCCTGCTCGTGACCGAGCGCGCCGGACGCCTCCGCATCGTAAGCACCGAGGGCGAACTCTCGCCAGAGGTCAAGGGCGCGCCCAAGGCCTACGTGCAAGGCCAGGGCGGCTACCTCGACGTGGCGCTCGACCCGGACTTTGCGACCAACAGCCACGTGTGGCTCTCGTACTCACGCCCCGGCCCCGGCTCGTCGTCCGCGACGGCGCTCGGCCGCGCGACGATGCAGGGCGACAGCCTCGCGGGATGGGAGGACGTGTTTACCCAGACGCCGTGGTTCTCCAACGGCCTGCACTTTGGCGGGCGCATCGGCTTCTCGCCCGAAGGCCACGTGTTTCTCACCCTCGGCGAGCGCTTCCAGTTCGACCCCGCGCAGGACCTGATGGACCACATGGGAACGGTCGTGCGGCTCAACCGCGACGGCTCCGTGCCCGCTGACAACCCGTTTGTCGGCCGCGAGGACGCGCTGCCCGAGATCTACAGCTACGGCCACCGCAACGCGCAGAGCATCGCCTTCGACCCGGCCTCTGGCGACATCTGGGAGGCGGAGTACGGCCCGCTCGGCGGCGACGAACTCAACCTGCTCACGCCCGGCGCCAACTACGGCTGGCCTGTCGAGAGCTGGGGCGACAACTACGACGGCACCGAGATTCCCGACCCCAAGCCCGGCTCGCCGTTCACCGACGCCGTCGCCCGCTGGTCGCCCGTCATCTCGCCCTCGGGCATGATGTTTTACACCGGCTCGGTCTTCCCCGAGTGGACCGGGAGCCTGATGATCAGCAGCCTCTCCAGACAGGGCCTCGTGCGGCTAAATCTCACCGGCGGCGCCGTGTCCGAAGAGGAAATCATCCCGCTCGGCGCCCGCATCCGCGACGTGGAGCAGGGCCCCGACGGCCACCTCTACGTGCTCACCGACGACCGCGACGGCCACGTCTGGCGCCTCTCGCCTCTGGCGGCGGAGTAAACGGCGCGACTAAGCAGAACCGGCCTCTGGCGTGATCGCGCCAGAGGCCGCGTCGTGTCACGCGAGCCGGGGCGAGGTCTCGGCGTGATGGATCTGGGCGCCCAGGCCGGGGTCGCCGCTCTCGACATCCTGGCTGCAGCCGCGCTGCGAGACGAGGAGAAAGGCGAACAGCACGATGCCGAGAATGACGGAGCCGAAAAGGACGTAGCCGGTGCGGCTGAAGCCGCGGGTGGGAGTAGGATCGGGCATACGATAGAGAGGGGAGATGGGACGTTCCGTACGGTCGTCGCCCCGCCTCGGTTCAGAGCCTCTGGCGTCTTCCTGTTCGTCCCACTGCGCAGTTCACTCAGATCGATAGGCCGTGTTCGTCTCGAAGCCGGGCAGCGCGCTCTCGCGTGGCTGCGCGAACGCGCAGACAGTCGTCAGCGCGAGCGTCAGCGCCAGAGGCCAGAGGAGCATGTCGGTGGGCGTGGGTCTGCCCATCAGACAGGGCACGCGCGCGGACGATTGCCTCTGGCGAGGGGTCCAGATTCGGTCGCCAAGCCCCAGACAAGT
Source organism: Rubricoccaceae bacterium (assembly GCA_963708165.1). Lineage (GTDB taxonomy): Bacteria > Bacteroidota > Rhodothermia > Rhodothermales > Rubricoccaceae > Rubricoccus. Next base: position 1,810,156 of record OY970187.1, read on the forward strand.
AGGGCGAGCGCGCCGCATTCGAACGCGGACGCCTCGCCCAGGCGTCCCTACCTCGTGGCCTCTGGCGTCAGAGACTTCACCATTCACGCTCCAAATCAGGAAGGTCTGGCGAGGAGAGAGTGCGAGCGAACAGGTTGAGGCGTCGCTGTGCTCGCTCCCACAGACCGCTGAAGTCACAGTAAGACGCTCTTAACAAAACGGGTGTCATTGTGAGCGAAGCGCGGCAATCGCGCGCTGGACCGCTAGATCGCCGCGTCGCAAGCTCCTCGCGATGACAACATTCCGGGTTTCGGTAGGCAGTCTAAGCCTCGATCACGGTCGCGAGACCGAGTTGTATCCATCGCTGTACGCTGCAGGCAATTTGATTTCAAGTGCGTCTCCTGCGATCTGGTCTACCTCGACTCGGTGCTCGCGCTATCGAGCTACGCCGCGCCGCGGTACAGGCTTACGGCGCCGAACGTGAGCGGCTTCGAGACACACGCCGAGAAGCCCGCTGCGCGGAGTTCCGCCAGGAACGCCTCGCCCGAGGGAAAGCGCTGCGCAGATTCAGGCAGGTACTCGTACGCCTCGGCGTTGCCGCTGAACCACTTGCCCAGGCGCGGCATGATCTTCTGCACGTAGAGCTTATAGCCCACCGTGAACGGAAAGCGCGTCGGCTGGCTGGTTTCGAGGATCACGAGCGGCGCGCCGGGTTTGAGCGTGCGCCGGATGCCGCGCAGGCCTGCGCCCAGGTCCTCGAAGTTGCGCACGCCAAACGAAACGGTCGCGCCGTCGAAGGCGCCGTCTTCGAACGGCATGTCCACAGCATCGGCCTGGATGAGCGTGATGCGGCTGTCGAGATGTTTCCTGCGCAGCTTCTGGCGGCCGACCTCCAGCATCCCGTCCGAAATGTCCGAGCCCACAACCTCGCGTGGGTTGAGCGACAGCATCTCGACCGCCAGGTCTGCCGTGCCCGTCGCCACGTCCAGCAGGCGGTCCGGCGCGCTGCGAAGCCCGTCGCGGAGCAACTGGACCGCTTTCTTGCGCCACCAGATGTCGATGCCGCCGGAGACGACGCGGTTGAGAAAGTCGTAGCTCGGCGCGACCTCGTCGAACATGGCTTCGACCTGGACCGCTTTGCCTGGGGCCTGGCCGATGGGTGGCTTTGTCATCAAAACGGGAGGGTGGATGGTCTTCACACGCGCCAGAGGCCGCCCGGTGCCACAGGTATGTGACGGCGGCGTGCGTTCACTCCAACTTTCACTATTTTCTGAAACCTGCCGATAACCCGTCCGGTAATCCCTGCACTTCCCCGGCTGCCGCCGTGCCTGCTCTCCTCCGCATTCCCGTCGACCCCCGCCCTCGCCTCTGGCGCGAGGTCACCCGCGCGTTGCGACAGAGGCGCGGCGTGGTGCGCGTAGAAGTCGACCTCGGCGAGCACGTCGAGCCTCTAGCGTGGTTGGGGACGCAAGAGGGCGCTGAAAAGGCGTTCTGGCACGGACGCGACGATGGCTCGCGCCGCGCCGCGCTCGGCGTCGCAGACGTGATCGAAGGCGACGACATTCTCGCGCGGCTGGACGCGGCGGCGAGTGCGCTGCCCGAAGGCGCGCGCTACATCGGTGGCCTCCGCTTCGACGGCTCCATCGCGCCAGAGGCAGAATGGGAAGGCTTCGGCGCGGGCCGCTTTGTGCTGCCGCGCGTCGAACTCATCGTCCGCGGCGACCGCACGACGCTCGCGCTCAACGCCGTCGCCTCGCGCGACACGCCCGCTGACCTGCAGGACGCGCTCGACGCGCTGACGTTCGACGTGCAGCCTCTGGCGGAAACTCTGGACTTCCCGGTCGCGCGATTGGACCAGCCGGACCGCGCCGAGTGGGACGTGGCCATCGAATCTGCCTTGGCGGCGATGGAGCGCGGCGAGGTGCAGAAGGTCGTCCTCGCCAGGCGCGCCACCTACCGGTTCGAGGAGGGGCTGGACCCCGCTTCGCTTCTCGCGCGACTGACCATTGCTGCGCCAGAGGCGTTCCACGTGCTCTTGAGCGACGGCGCGGGCCGCACGTTTGTCGCCGCCACGCCCGAGCGCCTGGTGCGCGTCGAAGGCCGCCGCGCGTGGACCGAGGCCGTCGCGGGCACGCGCAAGCGCGGCGAGGGTGCTGGCGCGGTCGCCTTCCGCGACGAGCTCGCCGGAAGTGAAAAGGACCGCCGCGAGCATGCCTTCGTGCGCGACTTCATCTCCGAGGCCCTCGCGCCTCTGGCGTCTATGATCTCGCTCGAAGCGCCGCTTCAGATCGAAGCGGGCCGCGTGCGCCACCTCAAGACGCCTCTCCGCGCGCACCTCCACGGCGATGTAACGCCTCTGGCGGCGATGAAGGCGCTGCACCCGACGCCCGCCGTCGGCGGCACGCCCACGCCAGAGGCTCTGGCGACGATCCGCGATCTGGAAGGCTTCGACCGTGGGCTCTACGCCGGGCCCGTCGGTTGGGTGGGGCGCGACGGCGCCGAGTTCGCCGTCGGCATCCGCTCCGGGCTGGTCTGCGGCACGGACCTCGCGTTGTACGCGGGCGCGGGCATCGTGCCTGGCTCCGAGGCCGAGGCCGAGTGGCAGGAAACAGAAGCCAAACTCGGCGCCTTCGCGGACGCTCTGGGCCTGGACGCCTGAGCACCCGGCGCCTCTGGCGCCAGAGGCCGTAGTCTGCCGCCATGGCTGCTCCCGATTCCGTCTTTCACGCGCCCAACGCGAACCACCTGTGGGCGGCGCTGCTCGTGGAAGAGTTGGTGCGGCAGGGCGTGCATCACTTCGTCGTCGCGCCGGGCAGCCGGAGCACGCCTCTGGCGGCGGCGGTGGCGCAGAATCCGCGCGCTCAGGCGCATGTGCACATCGACGAGCGTGGCGGCGCGTTTCTGGCGCTCGGGATTGGCCGCGCGACGGGCATGCCTGCGGCGTGGATCACGACGAGCGGGACCGCCGTCGCGAACGGCCTGCCCGCCGCCGTCGAGGCCGATGCCGCGGGCGTGCCGCTGCTTCTCGTCACCGCCGACCGGCCGCCGGAGCTTCGGGACACAGGTGCCAACCAGACCATCCGCCAGCCGCCGCTGTTCGCCTCGGTCGCGCGGTGGAGTACAGATCTCGCGCCGCCCACGCCAGAGGTGGACCCGGCCTACGTGCTCACCACCGCTGCTCACGCCGTCGCGCGCGCCAGAGGCTTGCATCCCGGTCCAGTCCATCTTAACTGCCCGTTTCGCGAGCCTCTGGCGCCGGTCGAGAACGAGACGGGCGCGCTCCCCAAGCACCTTCGTGCCTGGGCCTCTGGCAATGCACCCTACACAGAGACCATTCAGACGCATACGGCGCCTGCTCCAGATGCTCTCGCGACCGCGGCGCTGAGCGCGTGCAAGCGTGTCCTCCTCGTCGCCGGGCAGGGCGCCGATGCTGCCGCCTGCCGCCGCGCCGCCGCGGCTACCGGCTGGGTGCTGCTTGCCGATGCGCTCTCGGGCGCGAGAGAGGCAGGAATGGGTGACGCGGGGAGTGCCTCTGGCGCCAGAGGCACAGCGCGTGATCCCTCTTTCTACGACCTCGCGCTCGCGAGCCCAGCATTTGCTGCCGCGCACGTGCCCGATGCCGTGGTCCACGTCGGCGCCCGCCCAACCTCGAAGCGGTTGCAGGCGCTCATCGACCGCGCGCCTCTGGCGGTGCGGATCTCGCCAGAGGCGGGGCGGCTGGACCCGGCGCACCGCGTCACGCATCGCATCGCCGCGGACTCTGGTCCGGCGCTCGATGCGCTCGTCGCAATCGTCACCTCGGCGCCAGAGGCAGGATGGCGCGAGGCATGGGTCGCAGCCTCTGGCGCCGTCGAAACGGTGGTCGCAGACGAACTGAGCGGCGACGAGATCACCGAGCCGCGCGTCGCGAGAACCGTCGCCGCGCTCGCGCCAGAGGCTCTTGTTGTGGCCGCGTCGATGCCCATCCGCGACGTGGACAGCTTCGGGCAGCCGACCGCTCCGGTCTTCGCCAACCGCGGCGCCAGTGGCATCGACGGGACGGTTGCGACGGCCTCTGGCGTCGCGCGCGGACTCGGCGCTACGACCGTTTTGCTCATCGGGGACCTGGCGCTGCTGCACGACCTGAACAGCCTCGCGTTGCTGCACTCCGGCCCACCGGTCGTCGTCGTGGCGGTCAACAATGACGGCGGCGGCATCTTCCACTTTCTGCCCATCGCGCCCGGCTCCGCCGCGTCGGCGTCTCTGGCGCCAGAGGCCTTCGAGCCGTTTTTCGGGACCCCGCACGGTCTGGGCTTCGCGCCCGCCGCCGAGATGTTCGGCCTGGCGTACCACGCGCCCCAGACCGCGCCCGCGTTCGAGCGCGCCTTCGAGGCCGCGCTGGCCTCTGGCGCGAGCGCGCTGATAGAAGTGCGCACCGACCGCCACGCCAACGCCGCGCTGCACCGCGCTATCACCGCCCGCTGCGCCGCAGCGGTCGACGCCCTCGCCCTTTAGCCTCTAGCGCCAGAGGCGCTCGCCATGAACGACGACTGCCCTTTCTGCGCCATTGTGCGCGGCGACGCCAAGGCCTGGGTCGTGCACGAGACCGATGCCGCCATTGCGTTTCTCGCGACCGGCCCCGCAACCGAGTATCACACGCTCGTCGTGCCCAAAAACCACCACGCCGATCTGTTCGCGATCCCGGCGGACGAGTGGCTGGGCGTGACCGCGGCGGTTAAAGAGATTGCCGACTTGTTCCGCCAGAGGCTCGGCATCGAGAACGTCGAGATCCTCAACCACTCGGGCAAGCACGCGCAGCAGGACGTATTCCACTTGCATGTCCACGTCATCCCGCGGCACGCGGGCGACGGACAGAACACGTCCAAAACGGATCACCCGGAGATTGAGGAGCGGTTCGACGCGCTCTTGCGCAGTCTCAGGGCCTGAGCCTCTGGCGCCAGAGGCCGCCTTCCGCCAGAGGCCGCCTTCCGCCAGAGGCCCCAAACGCACGCGAGGCCCGACCCAAGCGGCCGGACCTCGCAGGAGAACTACGCCAGAGGGTGCCTAGCCGCGCACGCCGCGGCGCTCGATCTTGAGGCTCTGCCCCGGCCGGATGGTGTCGCCGGAGAGGCTGTTCCAGCGCCGAAGGTCGCTCAGCGAGACGCCGTACTTGCGCGCGATCTGCGTCAGGTTCTCGCCGCGCGCGACGCGGTGCGTCGTGGTGCGCGTGGCGTTGGCGGTCCGGGTGCGGGCAGCCCGCGCGGCGCGCGGGTTGTAGCCGTCAGGCGCCGTCAGGCGCAGGCGCTGGCCCACACGAATCACGTCAGTCGAGAGGCTGTTCCAGCCGCGCAGGTCGTCCACCCGCACGCCGTACTGACGCGCGAGCATCGTGAGGTGCTCGCCACGTTGCACGCGGTGGGTCGTCGGGCGGGCGCTGCGCGAGTCGGCTGCGAGGCGGACCGGCGGCGCGGGCGCTGCAGCCTCGGGCACAGCCTCTGGCGCGACGGGTTGGGTGACAGGCTCAGCTACCGCCTCGGCCACAGGCTCCAGAGCAGGCGCGGCCTCTGGCGCGGCGACCTCCTCCAGCGCTTCCTCCAGCGCGGGCTCGGCTGCCGCCAGAGGCTCGGCCTCTTGCGCGGCGGGCGACGCCGCCACGCGAGGCGACTCTACGATGGCGACCGGCTCGGCGATTTCAGAGGCCTTGGGCACCGCCTCCGTCTCGGGCTGAGTGGCCGCGATGGCCTCCGACACGACCGGAACGGCAGCGGCGACGCGCTCGGGGCGCTCGAACTGCGCAGGCGGCAGTGGCGGGCGCGTCGGCAGTCCGTTCCTGGCCGTCAGCGTGCGGCGGCCGGTCTCGGGCGTCGCAGCCTCGCGGGCCGCGATCAGGATCTCGGCGGGCTCCTCGCTCGCCAGAGGCCGCATGGCGCGGGGGCCAAAGCTGACGGTCTCGGCGGTCAGGTTCATGCCCTCCGCCTCTGGCGAAGCCAGGCGGTCGAGCTGCGCGGCGTGCTGCTCGTAGAAGCCGAGTGGGATGCGAATCGTGTGCGGCATCCGCGTGCTGGGCACCTGGCCCCGGCGGAGCATTGGGTTGAGCGCGCGAAGCACCGCCTCGTCCACGTCGATCGTGCGCGAGACGTCCGAGAGACGCGTGCCGGGGGCCACAGGCACGCGGTCGAAGGCGTACGTCGGGCCGGGCTCGGGCGCCTCGAAGCCATAGGCGTCGGGGTTGCTCAGGATGAGCGAGGTGGCGATAAACATCGGCACGTAGCCGCGCGTCTCGCGTGGGATCTCATGGTCGATGTCCCAGAACGTGGCGCGCTCGCCCGTTTTGGCCTCGAAGCGACGCACGGCGCGCGCAATCACAGCCGGGTTGCAGTTGTAGCCCGCGAGCGCCAACTGCCAGTCGCCGAAGCGGTCGTAGAGGTCGCGCAGGTGGCGCGCCGCGGCGCGCGTCGACAGCTCAGGGTCCAGACGGTGGTCGATGTCGCCGTTGGCTTGCAGGCCGTAAGCGCCGCCGGTCGCGCGGATAAACTGCCACATGCCCGCTGCCGCCATGTGGCTACGCGCGACAGGGTTGAGCGCGCTTTCCACCATCGCGAGGTACTTCAACTCGTCCGGCACGCCTTCCTCGGCCATGATGCGCTCCACCATGGGGAAGTACGTGTCGGCGCGCTGGCGCAGCGTGGCGACATGGCTCGGACGGCGCAAGAGGTAGCGCAGGCTGCTCTCTACGCTCGGCGTGACTTCCATCGGAATCGTGGCCTCCGCAATCCGAGCCGTCCGCACGATGACTGGGATCTGAACCGACGCGAGCGTCGGCTCGTCGGTCTCATAGATCATCCGAAAGGCTTCTTCGTTGACGGCGTAAATGTCGCCGCGGTCGAGTGTCTCGGTTCCGTAGAACAGCTCCTTCTCGGTCAGGACCGAGGCGTAGAGCTCGCGGAAGCGCGGCTCGTAGAGCATGCCGGGGCGTTGCGCCAGAAGCTCCAGATCTCCCACGAGACCTTCTAGCAGAGAGCTGTAGCGGGAGTCTTCGCCAGCGGCGGCGGCGAGGAGAAGGTCAGCGTGACGCTGGTACAGATGGGCGACGCGGCGTGCGAGCTCGGTCTCGGAAAGCGCGTCCATGTCCACCGAGGCGAGGGAACGGTCCGACGCACTCGTTTGAGTGCGAAGGGCCGGTACCGCGGCCTCCGTGGGAACAGACTGGGCCAGGAGGGGGGCCGAGACGAACAGCAGCGCCGCCGCGAAAAGGAATCGTGGCATGAAAGCGGCAGAACGGGAAAAGGTTACAGGGAATCCCTAAAGTAAAGCGCGAGAGGCGAATGCCCAACAAGTTGTCCACATCCACCACCCGCGACCCGGGGCACTAGCCTACCTCAGTCCTTCATGCTGCGTCAAGGGGCTAGGCAAAATCTTGAACGAACGCCTCCAGGCTCGGCCTCTGGCGCCAGAGGCGGATCGCATGCAGACGTGCAAAGGCAGAACGCGGAAGGCAAGCCTCTGGCGCTGCAGGACGGGTGTTCCCCGCATCCCCTGTCCATCCCGCATCCCAGGCGCGCCAGAGGCGCGCATCCCTCGTCCCCTTACAGCGGGATGCAGCCGTGCTTCTTCTTGGGCAGCTTCTGCACCTTGTTCTGCAGCATCGCCATGGCGCCGATGAGCCTCTGGCGGGTTTCTGAGGGGCGCACCACGTCGTCCACGTAGCCGCGCTCGGCGGCGACGTAGGGGTTGGCGAAGCGCTCGCGGTACTCCTCGGTGAACTGCTCCTCCGCCGCAGCCGGGTCGTCCGCCGCTTCGATCTCGCGTTTGCGGATGATCTCGACGGCGCCCTTGGGACCCATGACGGCAATCTCCGCACTGGGCCACGCGAGGTTGAGGTCGGCGCGGATGTGCTTGGAGTTCATCACGTCGTAGGCGCCGCCGTAGGCCTTGCGCGTGATGACGGTGACTTTGGGCACGGTCGCCTCGCAGAACGCGTAGAGCAGCTTGGCGCCGTGGCGGATAATGCCGTTCCACTCCTGGTCCGTTCCAGGCATGAAGCCGGGCACGTCCTCAAAGACGACGAGCGGGATGCCGAACGCATCGCAGAAGCGCACGAAGCGCGCGGCCTTGACGCTCGCGTCGATGTCGAGCACGCCCGCGAGAACCGCAGGCTGGTTGGCGACGATGCCGACCGAGCGGCCATCCAGGCGCGCAAAGCCGACGACGATGTTCTCGGCGAAGTCCGGGTGGATCTCGAAAAAGCTCTTCGCGTCCACGATGCCGCGAATCACGTCGTGGATGTTGTACGGCGTGCTGGGCGACTGGGGAATAACGTCGTCGAGCGCCTCGGCGGCTTTGGCCTCTGGCGCGATGCCTGCCGCCAGAGGCACACCGTCTTCGCAGTTGGAGGGCAGGTAGCCCATCAACTCGCGGATGCCGAGCAGCAGCAGCGCCTCGTTGGCGAAGGCGCGGTGGCAGACGCCGCTTCGGCTCGCGTGCGTGTCGGCGCCGCCCAACTCCTCTTGCGTGACGACCTCGTTGGTGACGGTTTTGACCACGTTTGGGCCGGTCACGAACATGTAGCTCGTGCCTCGCGCCATAAACGTGAAGTCCGTGATGGCGGGGCTGTAGACCGCGCCGCCCGCGCACGGCCCGAGGATGGCCGAGATCTGCGGCACGACGCCAGAGGCCAGCGTGTTTTGTAGGAACAGATCCGCGTAGCCGCCGAGCGCGGCCACGCCTTCCTGGATGCGCGCGCCGCCGCTATCGTTGAGGCCGATGACGGGGTGCCCGTTTTCCAGCGCGAGCTCCATCAGCTGCACGATTTTGCGCGCGTGCGCGAGTCCCAGCGAGCCGCCGAAAACGGTGAAATCCTGGGAGTAGACGTAGACGATGCGCCCGTCGATGGTGCCCCAGCCGGTCACGACGCCGTCGCCGTAGGGCCTCTGGCGCTCCAGGCCGAAGCCTGTGGCCTGGTGGCGCACAAACTGGCCCATTTCCTGGAACGAGCCGGGATCGAGCAGAATGTCGAGCCGCTCGCGCGCGCTCAGCTTGCCCTTTTCGTGCTGGCGTTCGAGGCGCGCTTTGCCGCCTCCGGCGCGGGACTCGGCGCGGCGCCGGTCGAGGTCAGCAAAGGGGTCGTCGGAAACGTCGTCGGGTGCGGGCTGGTCGCTCATCAAGGGGTCGCGCGTCGGGAGGAAGCCGGAAGCTACGCGCCCCTGCGCGGTGCCTCTGGCGCCAGAGGCACCGTGCGCTGTAGACCTCGTCAGGGACGCCTCGCGCGCGCCGCCAGAGGCTGCTAGTCGCGGCGCAGGCGCGACTCGACGGCGTTGGTGAAGCTCACCGCGGGCTCGCTGTACATGTTGACTTTGTTCTTGCGAAAGATCTCGCGCCCGATGATCTGCGTCGCGGCCGTCCACGAGCCGGAGGCCGAGAGCTGCGCGACGACGCGCCCGTACGCCTCGGCGTCGCCTGCGAACAGGTGCTCGGTGTACCACTCGCGGTTGGCGGCGGCATCACCGAGGACGGCCGTCTCGTGGACCTCCAGCGGCGCGTCGGGCGCGGGCGCGCGCATGGCGTCGTGCAGCGTGGGAGCCGCTCGCCCTGGCGCGCCGACGTGCGCGAACTGCTTCCAGAGTGGGTCGCCAGCGGCGGGCTCGGGCGTCGCCAGAGGCTCGTCGGTGCCGAGGGTTTGGCCGCGCCGCCTGGCAAGGCGGTCGAGAAGCGTTTCAGACTCGCCGTCGCTCTCTGGCTCGGCCTCTGGCGCCAGAGGCTCGGGCGACGAGTCTCGCTCGTTGTTGGAGCGCGTCTCTGGGCTGTCGCCGAGCGAGGTGATGGGCGCTGAGAGCGGGTCGCCAGAGGCGGCGTCCCTGGGATCTGTCGAGGCGCGATTCGTTCTGGTGGGACCCGTTTCACCGGGACCCGTTTCGCCAGAGGCGTTGGAAGCGTCGCCGGGTTCAGGCTCGACGTGTCCGGCCTCGCCGCTGTGCTCCGTGTCGTCTTCCTGCGGAGCGTCGGGCTCTGCGGGCGGCTCGTCGTCGGGCGAGAGGATGACGTTTCCGATGGAGTAGCCAGGCTCTGCGTGGTCGTCGGTAGGCTCATCATCGCCGGCGAAGCCGTCGCGCTCGATCAGCGCGGCGAGAAAGGCCGAGGAGGACTCCGCCTCTGGCGCATCGATCTCTTCTTTTTTCGCCTCTGGCGAGTCGTGTGCTTCGGGCGCGTCGGACTCGGACTCGTCGGCTTCGGGCGCGTCGGCTTCGGGCACGTCGGTTTCCTCGCTCTTCGCCCTTGGCGCCAGAGGCGCGTCATCGACGAGGTCGGCGTCTTCGATCTCCGGCGCGGGAAGCGGCAGCGCGGTGCTCTCGGGCTCGACCGACATCACCTCGGCCTCTGGCGTAGCCGGCGGCTTGGGGGCGGAGAGTCTGGCGCCAGAAGGCTCGGCGCTAGAAGGCTCGGCGCCAGAGTCTGTCGCCAGAGGCGCGCCGAGCGCCTTCGCGAGGATGCCGCGCAGCGCGTCGCGGCTGACCTCGGTCTCCGAGACGACCTCGCGGCCCAATCCGGGACAGCCTCTGGCGGCGAACGCTTCGGCGAGCACGCGGCCGGGCACGGCGCCCTCCTGCTCGGGAATGCCGCCCACGAGATCGTAGAGCGGCGCGAAGAGCGCCATCCATCCGTCGGCGTCGAGCTCGCCTGCTACGCGGCGGTCGATACGCGCGAGGAGGTGGCCAAAGGCCTCGCGGTCGAACGCCTCCACGTCTTTCTTCTCCACATAGCGCCGCACGATCTCGGCGAGGTACGGGTACACGCCGAGCGCCTTCAGGCCGCTCAGCACGTCGGCCACCGGCGCGGCCCCTGTACGGATGAGCTGCTGCGGCAGCGCCTCGGAGGGCATCACGAGCGTGCTCACGAGCGCGTGGCATGTCTCTCGGACCGCCGGTTGCCACGCGTCGGCGGGAAAGCGCGCGCCCGCGAGGGCGTCGTCGCGCCAGGCCTCGGGCGTGCGGCTGAGCCACGGCGCGGCCTCGTCCAGGCGCGTCCCGGCCTCACGGTCGAGCCTCTGGCGCAACGCGTGCGCGACGAGCGGCGGGAGGCGGTCGAGATCGGCGCGAGCGTGCGAGCGGTCGGCGGCGAGCGTCTCGAAGATCTGGCGGGAGAGGGCGTCCGAGAGGGCGTCGAGCATGAGGCGAGGAGAGGGGCGTCGCAAATCTAGCGCTGGCAGAGATGGGCGAGGAATGCAGAGCGTTACGTCCTCCCGCGCCAGGCCTCCAACGCTCGCGCGGCGGCCAGCCGTGTGCTGCCCGAGGCCAGTTGCCGCCACCGGCCTCTGGCGCCACCGGCCTCTGGCGCCAGAGGCTCTGCACGTGCGCCGCTCCACACGTTTGTGGCATCGCTTGACACGTCCGAAGCGCGCTCGCAGCGGGCACAGCGGGAACCTCAGGGCGTCAATGCCGCCGAGTGTTGTGGTTGGGTGTGCATCTGGCCCATATCGCTACCACTCCGCCTGCTTCCCTCTCCATGCCTCCTGCACCAGCGCCCACGATTTCGCCTCGGGACGGTGCGGTGCTGTGCTCAGCGTTGCCGCGCTCCGGCGCTGACGAGGCCTGTGAGCGGGTGGCTCGCCTGGCCGCGCGCACGGCTACCGCGCCGGTCGCATTGGTCGGCCTCTTCGAGCGCCAGAGGCTGCACATCCGGGGCGCGAGCGGCCGGGCCGCTAGCGAGTCCGAGTCGTCTCTCGCGCAGTCGTTCTGCCGCCACGTCGCCGAACGCAACGAGGTCGTCCGGATCGACAGCGCGCACCTAGACGCCAGAGGCGTGTCGGCCCATCCCGACGTGATCGCGTGCCTCGGCGTGCCCATCCGAGCAGCCTCTGGCGAGGTGCTCGGCGCCCTCTGCGTCACCGACCGGACGCCGCGGGAGTGGACCGACGGCGACACGGACACGCTGATCTCCCTGGCCGCGATGGTCACCCGCGACGTAGAGCGGCGCGATGCTCTCACGCAACTCGCCGCAGCGCAGCGCGCGCGGGACGACGACCGGGCGCTTATCCAGAACGGCTTCGACGCCATCGAGGATGTCTTTTACGTCCTGGACACCCACGCGCGGCTCGCACGCTGGAACGATCAACTCTGCGCCGTCAGCGGGTACGCCCCCAGCGAACTGCGAGGCATGCTCGCCGAGAACCTCTTCGTGGCCGAAGACAGACCACGCCTGTACGCGGCGATGGCCGAGGCGTACCAGAGCGGCAGGGTGATGATGGAGGCTACCGTTCTTACCAAGAGCGGCCGGAGGATCGCGTACGAGATCAACGGGACCCCGATGCTCGATAGCGCAGGCGAGGTGGCCGGCCTGTGTGGGACCTGCCGAGACATCACTGCGCGGAAGCAATCCGAGGCATCGCTCCGCCTCAGCGAGTCCCGATACCGTGGGCTCATCGAGTCCTCGCCGGACCTGTTCTTCCGCATCTCCGCAGACGGTCACTTCCTTGACGTCGTCGCTCCCGACGCCCGTCTTCTGGCGAGAGACGAGGAGGGGCTGGTGGGGAGTAGCATCTTCGAGTCGCTTCCGGCGCCTCTGGCGGCCCGGCTGCACAGCGTGGCGCAAGAGGCGCTCCGCAGCGGCACGCCTCAGCATATGGAGTACGCGCTCGCGCTGCCAGACAGCACCGAGCGCCTGTTCGAAGCGCGCATCGTGCCGGCGGGCACAGACGAGGTGCAGGCTATCGTGCGGGACGTGACCGAGCACAAAGCCACCGAGCGAGCCGTTCGCGAGAGCGAGGTTCTCTTTCGCTCGTTCGTCGAGGCGACGGCGCAGGTGGTGTGGCAAGCCGACACCGAGGGACGGGTAACGGAACTGGGCTCCGCATGGGCAGAGTTCACAGGGCAAACGCCAGAGGAGAGCGACGGCTGGGGCTGGACCGACGCCCTCCACCCGGACGACCTAACGCGCGTCATGGAAGAGTGGACGGCCAGAATCGTGCGGCGGCAGCCTCTGGCGATCAACTACCGCGCACGCCGCCACGACGGCGTGTACCACCGACTCAGCGTCCGCGGCGTGCCCGTGTTCGATGACGAGACCTTTTTGGGCTGGGTCGGCACGTGCAGCGATGTGGAGGAGAAGATGCAAGCTAAAGAGGCCAGTTCGCGGAATGAGGCCGAGATGATGCAGCGCGAGCGGCTACTCGAAGGCATCGCGAGCGCCCTCACGCACCTCCTCGCCGACGATATGGAGCGCGCGATCCCGGACGCTCTGCAAGAACTCGGGAGGGCTACAGACGCCGACCGCGTGTACGTCTTTGGCATCCACGAAGGAGTCCTCGTGGGCGAAACGCTCTTCAGCCAGCACTTCGAATGGGTGCGCGAGGGGATTGAGCCGCAGATCGACAATCCAGATCTGCAGAACTGTCCGTTCGAGGATGCTGGGCTTGGGCGCTGGGAGACTGAATTGAAGGCCGGTCGCCCTGTATCGGGACCCGTCCGCGACCTACCCGTCTCCGAGCGAGCAGTGCTGCAGGAGCAAACCATTGAATCTCTCCTCGTGGTGCCCATCAGGGTTTCGGGCGGCACGTGGGGATTCCTGGGTTTCGACGATTGCCGACGTGCCCGGGTATGGTCCGCAGCGGAGGAGGCGCTGCTGACGGCTGCGGCTGCCAGTGTGGGAGAGGCGATGCAGCGCCAGAGGCAGCAGGCCGCCCTCGTCAAGAGCGAGAAGCGGCTTCGCCTCGCGCTCGACGCTGCCAAGATGGGGTCCTGGGAGGTCGACCCACAGACAGGAGCGGTGGCGTGCTCGGCACGCACGCACGCGCTCTTCGCCCTGCCGGAGACAGGGGACCACGACCTGGGCTTCTGGGCAGGGCACGTTCTGGAGGAAGACCGGGAACGGCTGATCGGTGCCATCGTGGGAGCTCGGGAATCCAGCTCCAGCGGGTTCATGATCGAGTACCGGGCCCGCCGCGCGGACGGCGTCGTGCGGTGGTTCCGCAGCAGCGGCCGCGTGGAGCGCGACGCCAGAGGCCGCCCGGAGCGGACGGCGGGGACCGTGCACGACATCACGGACGAGAAGGTCTACGAAGAGGCGCTGATCGAGGCGAAGGAGGCGGCCGTCGCTGCGCGAGAGCGTGCCGAGGAGACCGCGCGCATGAAGAGCGTTCTGCTGGCCAACATGAGCCACGAGATCCGGACGCCGCTGACCAGCATCATCGGGTTTGCCGATCTGCTTGCCACCGAAGTCAGCGGCGAGCAGCTAGAGTTGGTGGACCGGATCGTTTCCGGAGGCCGTCGCCTCATGAACACGCTCACGTCGGTTCTGGATCTTGCGCAGATGGAGGCGGGCCGCCGTCATCTGGAACTCGCAGACGTGGACGTGCAAGCCGTGGTGACCTCGGCCGGAGACCTCTTCCGCACGCAGGCCGAGGCCAAAGGCCTGGACTTTGTGGTCGCGCCGTGCGACGCCCCTGCGGTCATCCAGGGAGAGGACGCCGCGCTCCACCGCATCGTCGCCAACCTGGTCTCGAACGCGATCAAGTTCACGGAGTCCGGAAGCGTCTCCCTCTCAACCGCTGTAGCCTCTGGCGAGGTCACCGTCTGCGTTCAGGACACGGGCGTCGGCATTTGCGAGAGCTTTGTGCCGGTCCTGTTCGAGGACTTCCGCCAGGAATCCGAGGGCGAGGCGCGCCAGTTTGAGGGCAACGGGTTGGGTCTGGCGATTACAAAACGCCTCGCGGAGATGATGGGCGGCACCGTTACCGTCGAGAGCGAAAAGGGCGTGGGCAGCACGTTCGCCGTCCGCTTCCCTCTGGCGTAACGCGCCTCTGGCGCCACGCCAGAGGCCGTCACCCGTTTAGCGCTGCCTCCCCGTGCTGCCAGCGGCCCGGGCTAGAAGTGCTTGAACCCGTCGGCTTCCATCGGGATGACCGTGCCGTCGGGCATGCGCAGCGCGACGCCTTCTTCGGGCTCCACAATTGCGCCGACGACTGCGTAGGAGTCCTTGGGCAGCACCTCTAGCGCCTCTTGCGGTGCCGTGAACATCAGCTCGTAGTCTTCGCCGCCGTAGAGCGCCCACGTCTCGGCGCGCTTGGCGAGCGCCTCGGCGGCCAGCATCGTCTGGATGTGGACCGGCAGCAGGCCCGCCTCGACGACGACGCCGACGGTGCTCATAATGGAGAGGTGGTGCGCCTCGCTCGCCGCGCCGTCCGACACGTCGATCAGCGCCGTGGGCTGAAAGCCGACCTCGCGCCAGAGGCGCACGCGGTCCAGCCGCGCCTGCGGCATCAGGTGGCGCTCGAGCGGTGTCGGAAACTGGCCGAGGTCGATGGGGGCTGCCTCTGGCGCGAGCGTGGGCACGCCGTCGCCGGAGGTCTCGCCCGTTTCTGACGCGGCGCCAGAGGCCAGCGTTTGCTCTTTGCCTTTGAGCAGCAGTTCCAGGCCCGCGGCGCTCGCGCCCAGGTCGCCCGTCACGCACAGAATCTCGCCGGGGACCGTGCCCGCGCGCGTCACAATGCGCTCGCTCTCGGCTTCGCCGAGGACGGTGACCGAGAGTACCAGCCGCGCGCTCGCCGAGATGTCGCCGCCCGCGACCGTGCAGCCGTAGCGCTCGCACGCCTGCGCGATGCCGGTGTAGAGCGCCTCGGCGCCCTCGACCGAAAGATTGTTGGGCAGGCCCAGCGCGACCGTCACGAGCGTGGGCTCGGCGTTCATGGCGCAGATGTCGCTCACGCTTGCCGCGATGCACTTCCAGCCCAGCGCGCGCAGCGGCGCAAACGTGCGGTCGAAGTGCACGCCCTCAACGAACAGATCGGTTGTGATGACCTGCGAGCGGCCGCCTCCCAGATCTGAGACGGCTGCATCGTCGCCGATCGGCGTGGTCAGCGACTCGGAGCGCCCGGCGTCGCCCAGGACGGTTTGCAGGCGCGCGATGAGGCCGAACTCGCCGACCTCGGAGACAGGGGTAAAGATGGGGCTGTCAGACATTCTTCAGGGACTGGGGACGAGGGACTGGGGACGGGCAGAGCGTCACCCGGGCCTCTGGCGCCAGAGGCGGCATTCGATGGAAAGCCGGAGGCTACAGCCTCTGGCGCGGGGCGTCCGGGAGGAGCGGGCGAAAAGACAGCGCAGGGACAGTGACGCCAGAGGACGCCATTCCTCCCCAGACCGTCATCCCGACAGAGCCTGCGCCGAACCCAAGGGAGGTGAGGGATCTCTCACGCTGTGCTGATTTCGCGATCTCGCCAGAGGCCTCTGGCGGGGCTCGGAGGCCGAACGATGCGCACCCCCTCTGCGCTGCGCGCATCTCCCCGAGGAAAGAAGCGACACGCAACGCCTCTGGCGCCAGAGGCGAGCGCGGCGCAGCTTCCACCCGGAACCCAGAACCCGGAACCCGCAGGTACCCAGCGGAACCCGGAACCGCGACGCGCCGCCAGAGGCGCTCATCTCGCCCTAGCTTCCCGGCACGCCACCCGACCTATGAGCCGCATCATCCACGCCGGCGACACGCCCGCCAAGCGCCGCCGCCAACTCGAACGCTCCTGCGCCGAAGCCCTCCGCACGCTCGGCGCCAAGCCCGCGCTGGCCTCTGGCGTGTGGGACCTGGAGGCCAAAGACCTCGCCGCGTTTCTCGCGATCAACCTGCGCGAGATCGGCGAGACGATCGAGGGCAGCGCGCAAGCCTGGGACGACCGCAACTATTGGAAAAAGGCCGAGAAGCTGCGCCACGACTGGCGCTGGGCACCTCAGACCGCCGAGACGATGGAGACCGCGCTCCTCGCCGCCGACTGGGAAGGCGCCACCGACGCTCTCGTCACCCTCATCCCGCGCTTCGCGCACGTCAACGTGGGCAAAAAGCTGCGCGACGCCGACTGGTGGGTGGGTGCCTTCCGAGCCCTGGAAAAGCGCGCGGCAAAGGCCGATGCCTGACGATCTCGACTCTGGCGCGGACGAATCTCAAGAGCCGCCTCCGCCAGAGGCCTGGGCGCCGAGCGTGCGCGAGGCCGAGGGCCGTCGCGAGATCCTCGATCCCGTGCGCCGCCAGTGGGTCGCGCTTACGCCCGAAGAGGGCGTGCGCCAACGCCTGATCGCGCGGCTGCTGTCTCTGGGATACCCCGCGGGCCTGCTCGCGGTCGAGAAGAAAGTCGAGCACCTGGGCCGCCTCTGGCGCGCCGACGTGGTAGCCTACGACCGGCGCCAGAGGCCCATTCTGCTGGCCGAGTGCAAGGCGCCCGGCCTCGCCGTCGCGCAGGCGACGTTCGACCAACTGGCGCGCTACAACGCCGTCCTCGGCGCGCGCGCGCTCGTCGCCACCAACGGCGACGCGCTCCGGTGCTGCGTGCAAGATGCCGACGGTGGTTCTGGCGCCAGAGGCCTCTGGCGGTGGGTGGGCGGCATCCCGCCGTTCGCGGAATTGGCCGGGGCACCGTAGGGACACCATGCATGGTGTTCGCACGCAGCGCCGCCGCGTGCCATGGTTGGCCGGACGTGCCGCCGTATGGACGTGGCATCGTACAGGTGTGGCACCATATGGACGTATGCGATACGCCCCTACACGATGTGTGCGGGGAATCCTAGCCTCTGGCGCCAGAGGCTTAGGTCCCGAAGAGACGGTCCGTGCCCTCGCGAAACAGCGTTGCGCCGCCTTGGGATGGGTGGCGCACGTAGGTACTCTCCACGCCGACCGCGGTCAGCGCGCGCTCGGCCACGCGGCCGAGCGCGACGACGCGCCTAGGCTGCACGGCTTCGACGACAGCGGCCAGAGCATCGGCGAACTGGCGGATCTCGCGCACGCGCGGCGCGCGGATCGTCAGCGGCTGGTCCGGCTTGTGCGGGTGGAACGGGACCGCGTTCCAGGTCCAGAAACGTCCCCACCGGGGAAGCATCTGGCGCCAGTAAATGCCGCCGGAGTATTCCTTGAGCGGCTCACCGTGGAGCGCCCGCAGCGAACTCGGGCGGCCGTCGAGCGGGAAGTCCGGGTCCATGAGTTGCTGCTCGCTCACGAGCGGCACGCCCGAAAAGCGGCAGCCCCACGGCCCGGGCGCCTCGGCGACGATGAGTGCCTCTGGCGGTTCGCCCAGCGTCAGTGCGGACGCACGCAGGTTCTCGCGACGCATCTCGGCCGCGCCGTCCATGTCTAGCGCCGGGTCCTCGTGCGTGTACGGGTTGACGAGGTCCGGCCCGCCGGGAGCGTCCAGCACGTGCGTTCGGATGGCGCGCCAGAGGCGGTCGCCGGGGGTGGATGTCAGACATAGCGCAAGATCGCCGCGCGAGCGGGCCTCTGGCGCCAGAGGTGCTCCGCATCGCTCATCCCTTTCCCATCCCTCGCGCCAGAGGCTGACCCCGCGCACCCTTGAGTCACCAGTCCCCACGTCATCCCACCACGAGCACGCCGCCGCGGTCGAAGCGCTGGTTGACGACGGAGTTGAAGATGGAGCCGAAGGAGTACGAGATGCCCACGCGCGTGAAGTACCGGAAGCTGGTCGCCTGCTGCTGCTGCTGAAGCAAGATGTCTTCCTCCGAGAGGTCGCCCGCGGCGAGCGAGAGCTGGTTCTGAATGATCGACGCGTTGCCGCCCAGCCGCAGCTCCAGGCCTCTGGCGAGGCGCACGTTGAGCCCGCCGCCGAGGCCCATCTCGTACTTGTCGAATGGGCCGGTGAGGTACTGCTGGCCCGAGAGCGAGAGGTCGAACGAGCCCCATGGCTGCGAGAACTCGGTGCGCGCGCGGAACGAGTGCTGGGGCAGAAACTCCTGGATCTTGCCGAAGATGGTGGAATCGGTGTATGACGCGAACTCCGCGCCGACGCTGTAGCTGACCGTGGCGACGCGCCTCGTGGCCTCGGCGTATGGAAACAGGCTGTACTCTACGCCGGGTCCTGCGACAACGCGGGCGGTGTAGTTGGAAAACGTGTTCTGGCTCGCGCTCACCTCCACGCCTGCGCTAACGTGCGGTCCCAGACTCCGCGCCACAAGCCCAAAGCCGCCGTAGTCCGAGCGCTCGAACACGGTCGTGGTGTCTTCGCCAGAGGTGTCGCTGATGCGGGTAAACTCGCGGCGGCTGTAGTTGCCGTTGACGCCAACGCGCGTTTTCCACCGCTCGGTCACGCGCGAGGCGGAGGCGCCTGCGCGTCCGCTGAAGTCGAAGCGGGACGACTCGCCATTGGCATCGCCGTTGGCGTCGAGCCGGAACGTCCAGCCGTTCCACGGGTCAGCCTCGGGCGCTGCGCTCCCGCCAGGGGCCTCTGGCGGCGCGTCGTAGGCGATGGAGAGGCGCTCGCCCACGTTCGTGCCCGCGATGTAGCCCACCACGCCGAGCGCGAGCCGAGACGCGATGGCACGGCGCTCGTCGTCGTTGGTGGCATCTGCCGGGACGGTGACGGTCAGCGTGCTTTCCTGGCCTTTGTAGGCGCCGCGGCCTTCGACGAACAGCGTGTAGCGCCGCCCGCCTGCGCCGGTGCGGTCGCCGGTGATGAGCACGAACACGTCGGCGTCGCCCTGGTCTCGCACGAACTGGAGGTAGGGCAGTTCGGTCTGGAAAAAGTCGCGGTCGCAGCCGCGCGTGCGGCAGTCGTAGGCCACGCGGAAGGCGGTGCCTTTGGCGCCCTTGGCCTCTTGCGCCAGAGGCCCCGTAGCGGTAGCGAGAACGGCGAGCAGGAAAAACAGGAGCGCGCGAGACATGCGGCGGGGAAGAAGTGCGAGGCTCTGCGAGCCCCTAGGCTACCGCCCTCGCGATAGGCTTGCGCGGCACGCGCGTCCGCCAGAGGCTGCTTCGCCGCGTTCTCACAGCGCCGCGGGCGACGAAGGCGCGCTTGGCCTGCGCCCGTATCCTTCGCCGCCGACCTCCGTACCGGGGGCGAGCCTCCCCGTACCCGCGCCATGCCCTCCGAGATCACAGACGAGATCGCCGCCTCGCTTCGCGAGATGGACCGCCTCGCCGGAACTCCCGCCTCTGGCGCCAGCGCCCCACCGCCAGAGGCGGGGCTGGCGGGCTACGCGCACGCCACGCGCACGGCCACCTACGGCTTCCTGGCCGCGATCCCGCTCCTGATCCTCTACGAGATCGGGATTTTGCTCTCCAACACAGGTTTCAGCGAAGTGCGAGTGGGAGCCGACGTGTGGCTCAAGCAGCTGTTGGGCTCGCTCGGTGTGCAGGGTGGCGTGCTTCTGGCGGCGGTGGTGATCGTGGTGGGCGGCGTGGTGTTCTGGATGGAGCGCGAGCGGCGTCCCCGGTTGGTCCCGGCGTACTTCGGGGGCATTCTGCTGGAGAGCACCGTCTACGCCGTCGTGCTGGCGTTCATCGTGAGCGCACTTGTGGGCGTCGTGTTCGGCGCAGCTCTCTCGCTCGCGCCGCCAGAGGCGCTGGCACAGCCTCTGGCGACGGCGCCGCTTCTGGCGATGGCGCAGATGGCCGAGCTGAGCCTGCCGCTCCAGCTCTCGCTCTCCATCGGCGCGGGGCTGTACGAGGAGTTGGTCTTCCGCGTGATCCTGGTCGGCGGGATGTTCTGGGGGCTCAAGCGCCTCATGGAGGACTCGCGCAAAGCCTACGTCATCGCGGCGGTGATCGGCGCGTTGCTCTTTAGCGCCGTGCACTACACCGGCTCGATGGGAGATCCGTTCGAGCTCGCCAGCTTCACCTACCGCTTCGTGTTCGGGCTGGCGCTCAACGGCGTGTTTCTGCTGCGCGGCTTCGCGCTCGCTGCGTGGACGCACGCCATCTACGACGTGCTGGTGGTGACCGGGGCTCTCTAGCGCCAGAGGCCTCTGGCGATGCCTGGGCGAGGGCGCTTACGGGTGACCTGCTGCCGAGCGGGGCGGGGCGGCTCTAGCTTGGCTTCTGCCCCTTCGCGTTTGCGCTCATGCTCCGTTCTCTGGCTTTGGCTCGGTGGGCCTCTCTGTTCGCGCTCGTGTGTATGGTAGGGTGCGATGGACTGGCCCAGGAGGATGGCACGGACGGAGATCTGGTAGAGCGTCTCGAACGGCCGTCTCGCTACGCACCATTCGCCGCGGCGCTGGAATCGACGTTTCGCTCGCCGGGCCTGACCGCGTTTATCGCGTCCAATGAGCTGTACGCATCGGACCGGCGGCTGATTACCAACCCAGGTCCGTTTCTCCGTTTCAACGCGACCGAGGCGTCCTTCCGCTTTCTCGGAGATGTGACGTTTACGGCGCTTGATGGCGCGCAGCGAACCATCGTGGTGATCCGGTGCAAAACGGCCGGGCAGGCTACCGGTGCTCAGGGGGACGATCCGTGCAGCGATTTCAGGCTCGAGGACGACGTGATGGTCTTCGAACGGCCTCCGGCGACAGACGGAACCGGGTACATCCACGAGCTTCTGGAGCCGAGCACCCCGCCGGGCTTCTAGCCTCTGGCGCGATCAGGAGCGGTCGCGGCGGCGGCGCGGAGGGGTGCTGGGCGCGACGACATCGAGCGCGTCCAGATCCAGTAGCGGGCGCTGCGCCTCGCGGTCGGCCTCTGGCGCCAGAGGCCTGGGTTCGTCGGCTTCGCGAGGAAGTGCGGAGCGCGCCGGGCCAGAGGGCGCCAGCTTGACCGCGAGGTCGTCCGCGAGGTCCTCGATCTTGCGGTGCTTCTTGGCGCGCCACTTCACGTCGGCTTTGTAGATGGCGTAGGAGGCGATCACGAACAGCACGAGTCCCATCGCGATGCTGGCGACCGTTGCGAGGATGCCGTCGAAGAGGGAGGTGCCGAGAAACCCCGCCAGAGGCCCGAGCAGCAGCATCGAGAGGGCACCGTACATGATGCCTTCTACGGGAGGGCTCATGTTGCCGACTTGCTGCTCCAGGCGGATGCGCGTGCGCTCGCCGCGCTCGCTGACGGTCAGGCGCGTGTGTACGCCCATTCCTGTCGTGTGCTCCCAGGTTTTGGTGGCGCCCTGCTCCTTGAACTCGGCCGCGCTCGTGCGACCGAACATGCTGCCGTAGTCCGTGCCGAGCTCGCGGCGGAGGTCGTCCACGGCGTCTTCCCAGTCGTGGATGTCGAGCGGCCCGGCCGTCCAGCGCTCCACGTGGTTGTGCGTGGCGGTGGTGTGCGAGGACTTCTCGGACGCGCCCGCGTCGATCTCGGCCGCGGCGGCGACCATGTACTCGGGGTCGATGCCGACCTCGCGGCCCAGCCGCTCGATCTCCTCGAGCGAGAGGCCGCCTTTGCCCTGGCGGCGGCGCGCCTCCTCCTGGCGCACCACGGCGCGCTCGATGATCTGCGCGACTTCGCGCTCGGTGTACGTGTTGGGCATGGGCCTCTGGCGGGACAACGGGAATACGCCAGAGGCTACGAACGCTCGCGCCTGCGGGTTCGGCCCTCGTCAGAGGCCTCAGGCGCGTTCGGCGAGGCGTCGAGGCTGATCCGCGGTGCTAGCTCTGGCGCCAGAGGTGCGGCCTCGTCCCGCGCGATGAGGTCCACGCGGTCGAGGAGTGCGTCGAACTTCTCGCCGTTGCGCGAGGCCCACGTCCCGAGTCCTGCCCACGTGCTACCCCGCGCGAGCGTGGCAAAAACCGTGAGCGTGGCGACGAGGCCCCACAGGTCAGGATCGGAGCCCAGCGCGACGATGAGCACGGCGGACACGAGGGCCATGACCGCAAACACGCCTCCCACGATCACTCCCTGGCGCGCCTGCCGCTCCTGCGTGTTCTCGGCCACGACGCGCGTGCCCTCCGTCAGAGGCTCCAAGGCGACTCGGAACTGCGAGCCATAAGCATCGCCGCCCGTCCACTCGCGCACGCGCCCGATCTGGCTTGGGTTGCCGGAGGTCTTGAACGTCGCCCGGAGGTCCGACACGATCCGCTCCCACGCCGCATCCGTCACCTGCCCGGGCAGCACGCGCACGCGCCGCACCTCGGCGGGCACGCCCAGCACGCGCCGTGCCTCGCCAGAGGCCTCCTCTGGCGACGCCGCGCTCGGCTGCGACGGCCGCGACCAGCGCCGGATCGAGACCGCTGGCGCGCGCCACCTCTTGGAGTTCGGCGAGCGTTAAGCCATCGGCGCTGCGCGCGTCGTGCCTCTGGCGCTCGGCCGTGGCTGCGAAGATGCGGCGGGCTTCCTCTTCGGTAAATCGGCGTTCGGGCATGGTCAGGCGCGCGTGCGGCGCGAGGGGTCTGCGCCAGAGGCCTCTGGCGAATCCGGGAGCGCGTTCAGGTCCAAGCGCGATCCTGCCGGGCTGTCTGCCTCTGGCGCCAGAGGCGGCGTGCGAGCGCCAGAGGCGGGGCGCGTCGCGGGCGGCGAGGTCGATGCGGTCCAGCACGCGCGCGAACTGCCGCTCGGTGCGGCGTGCCCACTGCTAAACATGAGCCAGATCATCGCGCACGATCAGCAGCGAGACGCCGCCGAGGAGCACAGGAAGCATCCAGATCTAGAGCCGGTGTCCGATGAAGAGCGATACGCTGCGAAGACGCCAACGCCGTGAGCACCGGGCTGCCGGGACGGATCCAGGAGCCGGCGCCTCGTTGCTCTGCTTCGCGATGGTCTGCTCCAGCGTGACCGACGTACCGACCTCGCCAGGCACGAGCGTGAGGTGGATGGGAGCGCTGCCCGTCCCGCCGCCAGAGGTCCACTCGCGCTGGCGCCCCATCTCGGTCGGCGTGCCGGGCGTGTCGAACTCGCGGCGCAGTGCTGCCACAATCCGCGCCCAGCCGTCGTCGTCCACCGCGACCGGCAGCACGCGCCTCTGGCGCACCGCCAGAGGCGCACCCAGAAACGTGTGGATCTCGTCGGGCGGACTCGCGCTCATCTCGGCCACGACGGCAGCGACCAGCGCGGGGTCCAGTCCGCTCGCTTCCGCCGCCTCTTGCATCTCCGCGAGCGACAGCCCGGCCTCTGGCGCGCGCACCGCGGCTTGGCGCTCGGCGACGGATGCGAAGACGCGGCGGGCCTCCTCTTCTGTAAATCGGCGCTCGGGCATGGGCAGGCGGGGGCGTGCGCGAAGCTACCGCTGCAGACGTCGGCCTCTGGCGCCAGAGGCGCGTGCCCGTAGATCTCAGTTCTCGCGTGACATAGAACCCACACACGTGGGACGCGTAGACGCGGTCCCTTCTCGCTTTCCCCTCTCCCGTGGACCCCTTCTCCATTCTGACCGGCCCCGGGCCGCTCGTCGCCACCGCCGTCCACGACGGGCACGCCGCCGACCCTGACACGCAGTCGCGCTTCGCACTCGATGACAAGGGCCGCCTCCGCGAGGAGGACCCGTTCACCGGCGAGATGGCCGAGGTCGCCCCGACGCAGATCATCGGCCGCCGCTCGCGCTTCGAGGTGGATCTCAACCGCCCGCCCGAGCGCGCCGTCTACCGCACCCCCGACGACGCCTGGGGCCTGACGGTCTGGAAGGACGACCTGCCAGAAACTGTCGTCCAGCGCTCCATGGGCCTCTACGACGACTTCTACGAAGCGGTCGGGAAGCTGCTGGACGCTAAAGTGGCCGAGCACGGGACGGTCGTCGTCTACGACCTCCACACGTACAACCACAAGCGCGAGGGACCGGACGGGCCTCTGGCGGACCCCGAGGCCAACCCCGAGGTCAACATCGGGACCGGAAGCCTGGACGCGCGCTGGAGGCCGCTCGTCAAGCGCTTCATGCGCGAGCTGAAAGAGGGCGCGCAAGAGGCCGGGCGTGACGACCTGGACGTGCGCGAAAACGTCAAGTTCAAGGGCGGCCACTTCTCGCGATGGATCCACGACCGCTACGGCGATGCGGCCTGCGTGATCGCGGTCGAGTTCAAGAAGACGTTTATGGACGAGTGGAGCGGTGAGGTGGACCGCGCGCACCTGGAGCAGCTCAAGGCCGCGCTCTCCCACACGGTCCCCGGCACGCTGCACTCGCGCGTCGCCGTGATGGCGATCACATCCGATCCCGACGCGCCAGAGGCATGAGCGAGCCGCACGATTCAGACTGGACCACGCTCGCCCGCCGCGCTCGCGCCGTCGTAGGCGCGGAGGAGCCGCTAACGCTCGACCTGCCCGATGGCTCGGGCCGTCTCTTCGTAGACCACGCCGCGCCCGCGCTCGCCGTCCACCGCTGCGATGTCTCACCAGAGGCCTCTGGCGGTGATCCGTCCGAGAATCACGCGCTCGCGTGCTCCGAGGCGCACCGGCTGGTCACGAGCCAGCCCGCCTACCTGCTGGCCTCTGGCGTCTCCGCCGAGGCGAGCGGTGCCGCCGCCAGAGGCGTGCGCGACCTGACCGAAGCCACGGCCGAGGCGCTGGCCGAGCGCGCAGGCGCCGCGCTCGTCGTCGAGGTCTGGACGCCGCTCGACGCCACGATCGACGACGACGTCGACCCGTTCGACCGCCGCCCCGGCTTCACGCTCTACGTCCCCAGTTCGCCAGAGGCCCAGGAAGCCGCTACCGCGCTCGCCGACGAACTCAGCGGCATCGAAATCGCAGGCCAGGGGGCGGACGTGACGCGTATCACCACGGACGCTATCGCGCCTCCGGGTCTGGCGCCGCTACTGGAATCGGCCTCTGGCGCCCGCACCGCGCTCCTCGGCCTGGCCGTGGACGCTGTCTTTCTCAACACGCGCGAGGACGAGTTCTACCCCCGCGTGCTCGACGCTCTGCGCGACCGCTCTCGCGCCCGCGCTTCGAGGCGGGCGCGGCAGCGTTCGCGAGCGCCGTCGGTGCGCACGGGGCGCCGACTGGGCCGGCAGCACCTGGAGCCCATCGCCGAGCGCGTGGACCGTGGCCTCTCGCGTCTCACGCGCCAGTACGGCTTTCTGCTGCAGGTCACGCCCGTCAACACGCGCGAGGCGTGGGACGACTTCAGCGAGTCCGGCCACGACAGCGCGCCCGAACTTCTCTACCGCCCGCTCACCTTCGACCCCGACGCGCTGCGCCGCGAGCTCTTCGCACTGCCCGTCGAGGACGTGGAAGACCCCATCGTGGCGAGCCTCTTGCGCGAGAAGCGCGACGAGATGGCGACGCAGGTGCAGATGATCCTCGACCGCGAGACGCCCGCCTTTCTCGCGGGCAGCCTCAAGATCTACGGCGCCCCAGACGACGAACTGGTCGCGCTCGCGCACGCCATCCTCGACGCCGAGCACGCCTCGGGCGCCAGAGGCGAAGAAGTGGTCGGCGCGACCGTCTTCGCGCAAGAGGCCGGGCGCGAGCTGGACCACTACCGCGCGCAGTTGGACAGCTTCTCGTCGTCGGTCGAGATCCGCGACGACATCCCGGGCAGCCTGATGGTTTCCAAAGGGCAACTCCTCATCGGCGCCGGCGCGACGGTTCCGGCGCCGCGCGTGCGGGCGCTGCTCGCGCACGAAGTCGGCACGCACATCCTGACGTACTACAACGGCTGCGCGCAGCCGCTGCGCCTCTTGCGCCACGGCATGGCGGGCTACGAAAGCCTGCAAGAAGGTCTGGCTGTCTTGGCCGAGTGGCTCGTCGGCGGTCTCACGCCCGCCCGGATGCGCACGCTCGCCGCGCGCGTGCTCGCGGCGCGGTGCCTGGCCTCTGGCGCCGACTTCATGGAGGCGTTTCGCCACCTCAAGGACAACACGCGGCTCACCCGCCGCGGCGCCTTCGGCATCGTGCTCCGCATCTACCGCGGCGGCGGCCTGACCAAGGACATGATCTATCTCCGCGGCTTGCGCGACCTCCTCGCCTACCTCGGTGATGGTGGCGCCTACTGGCCGCTCTTCCTCGGCAAGGTCTCTCTCGCCCGCGCCGCCGATGCTGAGGCGCTCCGCGCCAGAGGCGTCTTACGCGACGGCCCCCTCCGCCCTCGCTACGCCGACGATCCCGATGCCATGGCACGCCTGGACCACGCCCGCTCCGGCCTCACCGTCCTCGACCTCATGGCCTGACCGCCTCTGGCGCCAGATGCGCCCGCATCCAACTTCCTGCCTCAAGCGGGATGCCCGCACGAGCGGGCGGAGAGGGTGTACACGCCTGACCTCGACCCCGCCAGAGGCCTCTGGCGAAACCGGAGGGCGTATGCGATACGCCCCTACTTCCGCGCCTCTGGCGCCTTCCTCTCTCGACTCCATGCACGGATAGGGGCTCGGCACTCTGCCCATCCCTCTATCCCGCATCCCCTATCCCTCCACGCATGCGCATCGCCTTTCTGATCAACGACTACGAGACTGAAAAAGTCGGCTATACCACGACGCGCCTCGCGCTCGCGGCCAACAAAGCAGGCCACGAGGTCTTCTACCTCACCGTCGAGGACTTCCTGTGCGACCCCGACGAGACGCTGCGCGTCCACGTGCGCAAGCTGACCGGGAGCTACAAGACGCGCAAAACGCTCCATGCTGCCATCACAGGCGACGGCTTCGAGCAGCACCGCCTGGAGGTTGAAGAGTTGGACGTGATCCTGCTCCGCAACGACCCGGCGGACGACTCCGACGGGCGTGGCTGGGCGCAGTCGGCGGGCATCGTGTTCGGGCAGATGGCGGCCAGCCGCGGCGTGATCGTGCTCAACGACCCTGAGGGCCTCGCGAAGGCCATCAACAAGGTCTACTTCCAGCGCTTCCCCGAGGCCGCTCGTCCCAAGACGCTCATCACGCGCCACGAGGACGATGTCCGCCGCTTTATCGACGACCACGGCGGCGATGTTATCATCAAGCCGTTCGCAGGCTCGGGCGGAGAGGGCGTGTTCGTGGTGCGCCAGGGCGACACGGCCAACCTCAACCAGATCGTGGAGGCCGTGGGCCGCAACGGCTACATGGTGGCGCAGGAGTACCTGGAGAAGGCCGTCGGGACCGACATCCGGATGTTCCTCATCAACGGCAAGCCGCTCATGCGCGACGGCGAGTACGCCGCCTTCCGCCGCCGCTCCGGTGGCGACGACATCCGCAGCAACATCAGCGCGGGCGGCACGATGGAGAAGGCCGAGATCACACAGAAAGAGCTCGATCTCGCCGAGATGGTCCGCCCGCAGCTCATCCGCGACGGCATGTTCATGGTCGGCCTCGACATCGCGGGTGACCACCTGCTAGAGGTCAACGTGTTCAGCCCCGGCGGCCTGGGCTCCATCAAAACTGTGACGGGCGTCGACTTCACCGGTGACGTGATCGACATCATCGCGCGCAAGGTGGACGCCAAGAACCGCTACCGCGGCCACTTCGACAACGTGACGCTGGCGACGCTGTAGAGCGCCTCTGGCGGGGTAGGGACGCCTCGCCGAGGCGTCCGCACTCGAACGCGGCGCGCTCGGCGAGCACGCCCTACCCTCCGCGAAAGCGAGAGAGCCTCTGGCGTGTTCGTCGCCAGAGGCTCGTCTATGAACGCTCGCGGCGTCGGCCCGCCTCTGGCGTGCCGTTCTCACTCTCGATATCCAGCAGCCTTGGATCCATGCGCCCCTGGCGCGTGGGCTCCGGTGCTTCCGCCAGAGGCTCGGCGCCAGAGGCCTCTTGCGCATCACGTAGCGCGAGGTCGATGCGGTCGAGCGTGGCGTCGAACTTCGTGGTCTGGGTCGATGCGTAGGTGCGCATCCCGCCGTACGCGCCGCCGCCGAAGACGGCCGCGAAGGTCAGCATCACGATGGCGGGAATGAACATGTCGCCCTCGATGCCGGTCAGGGCCATGATGGCGAAGATGGTGCCCATCACCGCGTTGGTCGCCGTGGCGATACCGAGGCCGAGCGCCGTGTTGGTCTGCGACTGCTCGATGACGACGCGCGTGCCCCCGCGCTCGGGCGAGAGCGTGACCGTCACGGGCTGCTGACTGTCGCTGGCGACCGAGCGCCACTCGCGCAGCGATCCGATGTCGGTGACCAGGCCTGGCTTGTCGAACTGGCGCCGCAGGTCCATCACGATCTGTGCCCACGTGTCGTCCGTTACCGTCCCGCGGATGAACCGCTCGCGGCGGAACGCCAGAGGAATGCCCAGGACGGTTTTGGTCGTCGCGGCGGGATCGGGGAGCAGCGCGCTCATGGCCGCCTCGCGCACGAACTCCGGGTCCAGCCCGGCTGCGCGGCCCACCTCTTCGAGTTCCTCGATGGACAGGCCGCTCTCGGCCTTTCCCTGTTCATGCTGCCGCTCGGCGGCGCGCGCAAAGATGCGCTGGGCGTCGGCTTCGGAGAATCGTTTGGGCATGAGCGGCGCGGCAGGGGAGGCCAACCTACGGGGGCTCGCGCGCGAGGGTGCGCTACCCGCGGAGCCTCTGGCGCTCGGCAGTCTCGCCAGAGGCGGGCGCGTCGGTGTCGAGAAGCGCGGCGTCAATGCCGTCGCGACCGCCAGAGGCCTCTGGCGCGCAGAGGGCGGCGCGCTCGCGAGGGCTTCGCGGCGCGCTCGTCGGCGCCCGCGATGCCCTGAAGAGCGTCCATCGCGCGGTCCAACTTGCCCTCGATGCGCGGGCCTTTGGGCCACAGGCGGGGCCATGTGAACAGGCCCGCTGCCACGCTCATCGCGCCGAACACGGCGGCGATAATCATCACGTCAGGCTTGCCCTTCGCGAGCGAGGCGGCTACGAACATGAGCGCCATCAGGAGCATCACAATGGGTAGCGCGATGGCGCCCGTCGTGTCGCCCCGCCACGCGCCAGAGGCTGTGACGCGCGTGTTCTCACCCTCCGGCTCCAGAATCACGTGGTAGGGCGAGCGCCGCCACGTGCCCACGCCGCCGATGGTCTCCACCTCTCCCGTCCCGCCGATTTGGCGGCGCAGCGTGGCGACCATCTTGCCCCACTCGCCGTCGCTCACGCGCCCCGGCACGATGCGCGTGTGCCGCGCGCCGGTCTGGATGCCGAGAAACGGCGCGCTCGTCGGCACGTCGTCGCCCGCGCCGAGCGCAGCTTGCTCTACAAACTGGCCGTCGATGCCCGCGGCCTCGGCGGCGCGCTTGACCTCGTCGAGCGAGAGACGGGTGCCGCGGGCGTGCTCGTGCCGCGCGTGCAGCAGCGCCGCGCGCCGAAGCACGTTAGCCGCTTGCGTTTCGGAGAGGCCGTCGTCAGGCATGCGTGTGGTTGCGTCGAGCCCTCTCAACGCCAAAGGCCGCGCCGGGTGCCTCTGGCGCCGAGGCGGAGCGCTCATCTCTGCCAGTCCCTAAAACCCAGCCCCCCTCTCTACCGCACGTGGCTCGCGCCGTTGACGTCCACCGTCGTGCCTGTCGCGTGGTCCGCGAGGCCGCTGGCGAGAAAGACGATGGTCGGCGCGACCTCGCTGGGCTCGGCGATGCGGCCGATGCTCGTCTGCGCGTCCAGCGCCGCGGCGTCGTCTTCGATGGAGCCCGCGGCCATGTCGGTGCGCACGAAGCCGGGCGCGACGCCAAAGGCCGCCACGCCGCGGCGGCCCCAGCCTCTGGCGATGGACTTGGTGAGCGAGACCACGCCGCCCTTGGACGCGGCGTAGGAGAGGAACGCCGGATCGTCTCCTCTGAACGCCGCGCGGCTGGAAACCGTGACCAGGCGCCCAACGATCTCGCCCTCGCCCGCTTCATGCCTTGCCGCCCAGTGCGCGAGAGCCTCTTTCGCGAGAACCGCCAGCGAGGTCAGGTTGACGGCGATCACCGTATTCCACGCCTCCAGCCACTCGTCCAGATCCGCCTCTGGCGCGGCTTCGACGAACACGCCCGCGTTCGCGACCACGATGTCGATGTGAGCCAGTGCGTCCATCGCCTCGCGCCAGAGGCTCTGGGCGGCGCGAGGATCGCGCAGGTCCGCCGCGATGGCGATGCCGCCGATCGCCTCGGCCTGCGCGTGCGCCGCCTCTGGCGCGCGGCCCGAGTGGTGAACCGCGACGCGGGCGCCAGAGGCGGCCAGTTGCTCCGCCACGGCGCGGCCGATGCCGCGGCTCGCGCCGGTGACGAGGGCGGTCTTTCCCGCGAGGTCGATGGTCATTCGGTCGCCAGAGGCTGGAGCGTGAGCGGCTCGCCGCCGCCGGTGAGCGTGATCTGGTCGCCGTCTCGCGAGAGGCCGGTGTACGTCACCGCGCCCATGCCGGGCGTCTCGACCGTCAGGCCTCTGGCGTCGATGTGCCAGGTGCCGTGGTCCACAAGGCCGGCACTGCCGACAAACGCTACGCGCGCGCCGTCAAAGTCAGTGATGCTGAAGGAGACCGTCTCGTCAGAGCCGCCGAGCGCGCGCCAACTCCCGAGAATGTCAAGTGCAAGGATGGGCGCGCGCGCGCGCTGAAGGACGAGGGTGAGCAAACCGTCGGAGAGCCGAACGTCACCCGAGGCGAGAAAGGCGATCTCGCTCGGCGTTCCCGGCTCAGAGTGCAGCATGGAGCCCTCCAGGTGGTACGTCCCCGTCGTGGTAAACGTCTGCTCGTCTCCATACGCGGCGAGAACAGACTGACCGTAGCTCCTACCGTCTGTGCCGAACTCGATCCATACCGAGACGATTCGTGCGTCTTCAGGCGCTCCTTCCATCTCTGGCGGCGGCGCGTTCGGGCTCATCACCCACGCGCCGTAGAGCCGGGCATCGGTCTGGGCGCTTGCGCTACAGGCGAGAGCGAAAAGCAGGGCGAGAGAAAGCGCACGCATGGCAAATCTGAAGGATGAAACCAACCTACGGGAGCACCCTCTCCGCCGTTACGGGCGCCTCTGGCGAGAACAGTTCAGCCGCACCTGATGTCACACGCCCACGACGCCAGAGGCCTCTGGCGCTACGCGCGAGGCGGCCCGGCGGGCTTCGCCGCGGGCCTTGGGAGAGCCCCGAGTCCGGCCGGGCGCGCGGGCTTCGCGCCAGAAGCCGCGCGTGCCTCTGGCGAGGCGGCGGGCGCGCGCCAGACCGGCACGGACGAGCACGGCTCGCCGTACATCACCTTTTTCGCCACGCCCTGCAGCTTCTGCGTCGCGAGCAAGAACGCGTCCAGCGGCACGGTGTCGTTGCCGCAGCCTTTGACGACTACGGGCGTGCCTTTGTACTGCGTCCAGTCATGCGCCTCAATCGCGCGCACGAACACGTCGCGGCGGACGGCCTCTGGCGATCCGGCGCCCACGCCAGAGGCCACAGGCTGAAGCCGCGCGGCTACGAGCATGAACGCCCACGTCGGCACAATGGCATCGGCGGAGCAGGTGACCGCTACGTGCTGACCTGCGTACTGCGCCCAGTCGTGATCCTTCATGGCCTGCCGGAAGTCCCGCTCGCGCAGGACGAGCCCGCGGTGCAGGAACGGCGCGAGGTCGAACACGGCGGTCTCGCCGCCCGGCCACAGGCTCGCGAGGTCGACGGTCGTGATGTCGCTCAGCGCGACGCGGTTGACGAGGTCCATGATTCGGGTACTGGGTACGGGAGGTTACCGGGTACGAGCAGGTGAACCCTGTACCCGGTACCCCTCAAGCGGCGCGCCTCTGGCGGGTGGCGTTGACGGCGTCGGTGACGGCGCGGACGGCGTGGTCGATCTGCTCCTCGGTCGTGCTGCGGCCGAGGGAGAAGCGAACCGTCGAAAACGCCTCGTCGGGCGTGAGGCCCATCGCGGTGAGGACGTGGCTGGGCTTCTGCGTCTTGGTCTGGCACGCGGCGCCGGTGCTGGCCGCCACGCTGCGAAGCGACCCCAGAAGCTTGCCGCTGTCCACGCCGTCGAAGCGCACGCTGGATGTGTTGGGCAAGCGCGTCGCGCCAGAGGCGTTGACGCGGATGCTGGGGAGCGCGTCGCGCAGGCGTGCCTCGAAGCGGTCGCGCAGGCCTTCCATGCGGATCGCGTCGGGCTCCAGGTTGGTCAGCGCGAGTTGCGCCGCCACGCCCATGCCAACGATTCCGGGCACGTTGAGTGTGCCCGCGCGCATCCCGTTCTGCTGCTGCCCGCCCGCGATCTGCGGCTGTAAGCGCACGCGCGGGCCCCGGCGACGCACGAACAGCGCGCCGACGCCCTTCGGCCCGTAGAACTTGTGCGCCGAGACCGCGAGCAGATCGACACCAGCGGCATCGGCGTGGACCGGCACTTTGCCCACGGCCTGCGTCGCGTCGCTCATCATGAACGCGCCGTGCTCGTGCGCGATTTCGGCAATGCTGTGCATCGGCTGGACGACGCCCGTTTCGTTGTTGGCCCACATCACGCTCACCATGAGCGTTTTGTCGTCGGTCTCGTCGCGCAGCTGGTCCAGGTCGATCTGACCGTCCTGGTCGACGGGCAGGCGAACAACCTCGAAGCCGTCGTGCTCCAGCGACGAGATGGTTTCGAGCACGGCCTTGTGCTCCGTCTGGACGGTGACGATGCGGTGCTTGCGCCCGCCATAGGTAAAGCCCGCGCCGCGCAGCGCGAGCGAGATGGCCTCGCTGGCGCCAGAGGTGAACGTGAGGCCGCGCGGGTCGCAGCCGAGCGCCTTGCCGATCCGCTTGCGCGAGATCTTGATCGCCTCGTCAGCGGCCCATCCCAAGGCGTGCTCGCTGGAAGGGTTGCCGTAGTGCTCTGTAAAGAACGGCAGCATCGCGTCCAGGGCCTCTGGCGCGACGGGCGTGGTGGCGTTGTGATCCAGGTAAATCGGCGCGCTCATGTCCTCTGGGGCCTATTCACCCCGTGGGTTCGCCGCTACCGGTGCATTCCGGCAGCGCTTCCACAGGGATACGGAAAGGGCCTGTGGGTTGTTGTGAGAAAACGCCGGAATGACCGTCCCGGTTCTCTCTCGCGAGCGTTCCCGAACCCGTTACGCGCGCGTAGCCTCTGGCGCCAGAGGCCGAGCGCTAAAAGCAGTTGGGATCGTCTGGAAACAGGCGCTCGCACACGAACGCGGCGCCGACGGAGAGCACTTGCGCGTCTTGCAAGATGGTCTCGTGGGTCACGTCGGGAAGAGGAAGGAGGAGCCCGTCGGCCTCGCGGACCAGCGGTGTCAACGCCTGCATCTGGTCGATCGGCACGACGCTGTCGATCTCGCCGTGGGCGGCGAAGACGAACGCCAGAGGCCGCGACCGCTGGGCCGGGGGGAGGAGGTCGGCCGGGGACCGGGTTAGAAGCGCGAGGCGCGCCTCGGCCATCGTCGCGCGGCCGTCGCGCACCTGCCCGGCGGTGGAATCGAGCACGCTCACCAGGCCGGGAAAGGGGTTGGCGACTCCGCCGCGGAGGTATTCGCGGGCCGCCTGCCGGACCGATGCCGCGAAAAAGCTCGTCGGCGCGGCGAGGCTCAGGATGTAATCGTCCACGCCGGTGCGCGCGCCCGCCAGGAGCGCCGCCGTGCCACCCGGCCCGTGGCCGATCAGGGCGACGCGCTCGGGATCCGCGCCAAACGCTTCGCCTCGGGACCGGACGTACCCGACCAGCGCGAGCATATCGGCTGAGAGCGCGGGGTCGAACGGCGCCACGCCAGAGGCTGCGCTCTCGAACGTCTGTCCGTCTACGCGCAACGTGCCGCCGCGCCGCACGCCGAGCACGATCACGGCGTCGTCGCGGAGCCTCTGGCGGAGCGGAAAGGTGCGCAACGCGCCCGTGAGGTCAACATCCTCCCCATCGGAGAGGAAGAGCACGAGCGGCCTCTGGCGCTGGTCGCCCGGTGCGCGTGGGGGTTGGCGAACGGCGGCGAAGAACGAGCCCTCGGTTCCGCCTGCGTCGCCGCGCAGGACTGTGACGGTCTCGCGCCCGCCGCGGTCGATCTCGGCCACGCTGGAAAACGTGCGTCCGCCTTCGCCAGAGGCGAGGTGCGCGTGCGCCGCGTCGACCTCCGCGTTCGTGGGCGTCGCGAAGAGGTCTGTGAGGTTGACGCCCGCGACGACCTCGTCGCTCGACGGGCACTCCACACTCGTTCCCGGCCCACAGTCGGCGACGGGCGTGTCGCCGCATCCGGCGACGAGGAAAAGGGCCGCCAACGCGAGGCTTCTGGCGAGATCGGACCGGGACATGCTGCAGGTGAAGCTGGAGAGGCGTCTACGCCAGAGGCCTCGCAGGTTCCACCAGGCCTCTGGCGTGCATCGCTGGCCTCTGGCGCCAGCGGCGCTAGCGCGTCTCCTTCCAGCGGCGCCCGGCGGAGACGGCGAAGCCTGCGAGCATGACCAGCGTGCCCAGCCAGAGGATCGAGATGAACGGCTTCTCCGATGCCTGCACCACGACCCACTGCTCCTCGGCAGGTGCTGCGCCGTCCAGGAGGAGGCGGATCGCGTCGGCCTCGACCTCCATGCCCACGAACGTGGCGCCCACGTTCCAGTCCAGCGCGCGGTTCTGCACGAACTGCTGCTGCTGATCCTTGGTAATGGAATAGACCGGCCGGAGCGTGCGCGTCTCGCCAGAGGCGAGGTCGCGGATTACGAGACGTGCGGCTACGGCCAGGTCCACGTTGGATTCGTCCAGCCCAACCGCGTCGTAATCCACGCCGAGCTCGTAGTCGGCAAAGGTGAGCATGTAGCGGTCACGGCCGCCGACCTGCAGCATCGTCGAGTCGCCTCTGGCGAGCGTGAGCTCTTCGGCATCCTCGTCTGCAGCGCCGCCGGACTCTGCGCCGGAGGTGTTGTTGCTCATCTCGGATGGAAAGACAGCGACGTACAGGTCCTCCAGCAGGTGCTCCTTTACGTCGGAGCGCTGAATCCACTGGTCGCGGCTGTCCTTGTAGACCACGTTGCGGGTCTGGAAGGTGTGGCCGTCGGCGCGTTCCCAGTCCATGAGGTACGTCGGCAGGCCTTCCTCGTTGAGCTCGGTTCCGGTGTACGTGATCTTGTAGCCGTCGCCGGAGTCGACCGTGGCGCCGAGCGGGACGACGACGTTGTCGCGCGAGCCCTGGATGTCTGTGCCCGCGCCTTCGCCTACGGGATCGTTGAAGACCGACGAGGCAAAGATGCCGAGCAGCATCAGGCCCATGCCGACGTGCGAGAGGCTGCCGCCGATAAGCTTCCAGTTGCCCCGGGCCACGCGGCCCATGACGAGCAGGTTGCCCCACAGCGTGAAGAACGACGTGAACAGCAGCAGCAAGAGCAGGAGGCTCGTGCCGTGGGTCTGCAGGAAGCCCGCGTCGAACAGGCCTGCCTGTGCCGTCACGGCGCCGGTGACCGCCTCTGGCGCCAGAACGGTCTCTTGCACGAAGGGCGTAAACACGACCACGAGCGCCGTGCTCACGACCGTCAGCGCCAGAGGCCGGAAAAGCACGCGGTTGACATCGTCCACGGTCATCTTCTGCCACCAGAACACCTGCCCGATGCCCATCAGGAACGCGATGCCGATCGCCAGAGGCAGCGTCCACGCGTTGTAGAACGCGACGGGCACGGCGCTGGGGTTGTCGCGGAAGAGCTTGCCGAAGATGGGCGCGCTCGTGCCGAGGATGATGACCAGGCCCGTCAGCGCGAGCAGCAGCGCGCCGGTAAAGATCATCGACTCGCGCGAGAGCGTGGCGGGCGGCGCAGGCGGCGAGGGCAGCTCGCGGTAGCGCCACGCGAACAAGCCGAAGCCGACCGCGCCGATGCTCAGGATCCAGACGAGGAGCTGGTTGTACAGCCCCAGATCCACAAAGCTGTGCACGCTCACGTCGCCCAGCACGCCGCTGCGCGTCAGGAACGTGGAGTAGATGATGAACTGAAACGAGACAATCGCGAGGATGAGCGCGGCCTTGTGCCCGGCGCTCGTCTTCTTCTGCACCACCATCGCGTGCAGGCCTGCTACGCTGAAGAGCCACGGGACGAGGCTGGAGTTTTCGACCGGGTCCCACGCCCACCAGCCGCCAAAGCTGAGCGTTTCGTAGGCCCAGTAGCCGCCCATCATAATGCCGCAGCCCAGCACGCCCGCCGCGACGAGCGCCCACGGCAGCGCGGGCCGCACCCACTGCGTGTAGCGCTTGGTGACAAGGCCCGCGACGGCGAACGCGAACGGCACCATCGTGAGCGTAAAGCCGACGAAGAGCGTCGGCGGGTGGATCGCCATCCAGGGGTTGCGGAGCAGGTCGTTCATGCCCTTGCCGTCGGCGGGCACGAAGCCCGCGACCTGCAGCATGGGCGCGTCGGGGAATTTCTCCGCCAGAGGCAGAAAGGGGCTCGCGCCCAGCTTGAACGCACCGAGGTCCAGCCCGACGACCATCGAGAGGAGGAAGCCCGCGCAGAGCGCCGTCACGGCCATGACGGGCGCGCCGAACCACTCGCGCGTTTGCACGCCAATCGCGGTCAACTCAGGGCCTCTGGCGCCAGAGGCCCGCTGCGCCGTCCACCGCGCCAGTACCGCACCGACGAGGACCGTCATCAGCACCCACAGAAGGAAAGATCCCTCCTGGCCTGCCCAGAACGACGAAATCATGTAGTGCAGCGGCATTCCGCTGCCGGTCTGCTGGTAGACGTACGCGATGTCGTAGTGGCCGCCGAAGATGGCGACCCACAGGAGGCCGCTGGCGACGACCGTCCCGCCGACCACGGCCCACCACGCGCCTCGCCCGAGGCGCATCCATGTCTCGCGTTCAGACGGCGCCGTGGCGACCGTCGCGCGGATGAACGCAACGAGCGCTGCGATGGAACCGACAAAGGCGACCAGAAGGGCGATCTCGCCCGCTTTCCCTAGCATCGTGGGGGAGGTTTCAGCGTGGAGTGAAACCTACGCCCGAGCCCCGCGATCTGGTGTGTGCGGACGGTGTGGGCGGTGCGAAATCGGGCGCCGCCAGAGGCCTCTGGCGCGGCGGCGCCGCCAGCCGGCGCTGTAAGTTCAGGCCGACCGTTCCTGCTCCGTCTATGTCCCTTCGCATCGCCATCCTCGCGCTCGTGTGCTTCCTGCCTCTCGTGGCGGGAGCGCAGAGCGCGCCCCGCTCGGAGGAGATCACCATCGCGACGACCCGCGACAGCGCCGCGCCAAGAGCACAGGACGTGTTCCTGGCCGCAACGGTCACGGTTCCGCAGGGGGCGGGGCCCTTCCCAGCGGTCGTCCTGGTCTCGCGCGGCGGGCGGCACGACCGCGATGGCAACGAGCCGGGCGCGTGGACGCCTCGCGTTCGCGCACCCTACGACGCGCTCGCGCAATCGCTCGCGGACGCGGGCGTGCTGGTGCTGCGGTACGACGAGCGAGGGGTGGGCGAGAGCACGAGCAAAAGCGGGTACTCCTCTCCCAACTCTCCGCAAACGCTCGATCTCGAAGCGGAGGACGTGGAGGCAGCGGTGAAAGCGCTGGCGGCGCGCACAGACGTGCGGTGGGCGGGCATAATCGGCCACGGCGAAGGTGCGGACCTCGCGCTGCGTGTCGCGGCACGGCAGCCGGCCGTAGGTGGCGTCGCGATGGTGTCGCTGCAGGCGGGGACGGGCATCGACGCGACGGTGGGTGGCGAGCGTCGCGCGATGGAAGCCCTCGGGCTGAGCGGGGCGGTGCAGGATTCGGTCGCGACGGCGTTGCGTGCGGCGCTAGAAATGGCCGCTGGCGCCGTGGGAGACGACGGGTACATCCCGACGGAGACGTACGACGGAGTCCTCGAAGCGCTCCAGCGCGTGGGACGCGCGCTTCCGCTTGACCTTCCGGAGGAGGCCCGTCTCGTCTCGCTTACGGCTCAAACGCTACCCGCCACCTTGCGGATGTGGCTGGTCTCGCCCAGCGGCATCGCCAGCCTTTCCACCGACCCGCTCTTCGACGTCCGCGCGCTCGCCGTCCCGGCCCTCGCGGTCTTTTCCGAGCAGAGCACGGCTGCGCCGCCAGAGGCCTACGCGGCCCCGATGCGAGCCGCGCTCGACGCCTCCGCGAGCCCCGCGCACGAGACGCACGTTCTCGACTTTACCGACGCCCTCCGAGCCTCTGGCGACGAGCCGCCGGATCCGGCCAGCGACGCGGGAGCCGAGATCGACCCTGGGTTGGCGCGGCTTCTCGCTGACTGGGTGTGCCGCGCGGCGGCCGAATAAGGCGTTTGGCGCCCAAGGCTAGCGCAGCACGCGCGCGGGCACCGCGGGGTCGCCTGCGTTGGGCGCCGCCGTTATGCCCAACGCCTGCGCGAGGACGTTGTACACGTCGACCGACGCCAGAGGCGCGGTCGTGCCCACTCGGAAGCTGGGGCCGCTGGCGAGAAAGACGCCGTGCATGGAGCGGAGCGCGTTGTCGAAGCCGTGCGCGCCGCCACTCGGGCGGTCGGGGTAGCGCTCGACGTAGCCGCGGCTGGTGACGCTCCAGCCTTCGTCGGGCAGGATGACGATGGGTGGGATGCGGTGATGGCCTCGGAAATCGTAGCGCCCGGGCACGGCCTCGCGCCGGTAAGCCTCGACGTGCTCCATCGCGTCGATCCGCGCGATCATGTCGTCCACGTCGGCGCCAGAGGCGGGCCAGATGCCTGCGGCTTCGCCCCAGATCACGGTTTGGGTCTCGGCGTCGAGGTCGATCACGTCGTCTAGCACGATGCGGCGCTCGGGCGCCATGTCGGCCATGCCGTGGTCGCTCACGATCACGATGTCGGCCTCGATCTGCCTCTGGCGCAAGCCTGCGACCAAGTCTGCGAGGGCTATGTCCACGTCTTCGAGCGCGCGCGCGGTTTCGGGCGCCAGAGGCCCGAAGCGGTGCCCGGCGGTGTCGACGCCCTCGAAGTAGAGCGTGACGAAGCCCGCGCCGTCGCCGAGCCACGTGAGCGCACTGTCGACGCGAGCGGCGTAGGAGAGGTCGCCGTCGTAGACCATCCAGTCGGTCGGGCGCACGCCCAGGATCTCGGCTTCGCTGCCGGGCCACGAGACGGTGCCGGTGCGGATCCCGGCGTTCTCGGCCGTGACCCAGATGGGCTCGCCGCCCCACCAGCGGCCGTCGGTGACGGCCTCGCGGTTGCCCAGCGAGAAGCGGGCAGAGTCGCCGCGCGAGTCGCCCATGTCCGGGTCCAGCATCGTGTTGCCCACGATGCCGTGCTCGGCCGGGTGGAGGCCGGTCACCAGCGTGTAGTGGTTGGGAAACGTCTTCGTCGGGTACGACGGGATCAGGCGCTCGGCCCGCACCCCAGAGGCGACCAGCGCATCGAACGTGGGCGTGGCGGCGTCCTCGCGGGCGACGTAGTCGTGCCGCATCCCGTCCACCGAAATCAGGATGAGCGGCGTGCGCTCGCCAGAGGCCTCTGGCGTCTCCGGGGATGTTGTGGGCGCGCCGCCAGAGGCGCAGCCTGAGAGGAGAAACAGGGCGAGGAAAAACGACGGGACGCGCATGGAGCTTCTGGCGGTGAGGTCTCAAGATCGCCGCGTGTTCTGCCTCGGCGCACCCCGGCCTCTGGCGCCAGAGGCGGAGGTGTTAGGCAGCCTCTGCCGGCGCCTTCGCGCTCTCGATCCGCTCGGCAGCGGGCAGGCCCTGCGCGAGCGCCACGAGCCGGTCGTGCAGGTCCGACCTCTGGCGCCGCAGCGCCTCGACGCGCTCGGATTCCATGCGCCGCGCAAATCGCGCGCGGACGGTCCGCCACGTTTCCAGCGTCAGCTCGGCCGAGCGGAGCGCCACGACGGCGCCCGCCACGATGAGCACGAACGCGAGGAGCCCCACCACCCCCAGCGGCCAGTCGGGCAGCCACGGTGCGATGCGGCGCAGCGGCGCGTAGGCGAACGCCGCGGCGACTGAGCCGAGGATCCACGCGAGCGGAAACAGCACCAAGCCGCCCAGCAGTTTGATGGTCGCCTTGTCTTTCTCGGCGCTCGCCATCTTTTTCGCCAGAGGCTTGAGCGCCCAGTACGGCGGCCCGCTCACCAAGAAGCCGAGCACGAACAGCGGCCGCAGCACGAGGTAGGCGACAAAGGCCTGGAGCAGCGCGCCCACGATTTGGAAGGGGCCGGAGCGCAGCGAGCGGTCCAGGTCGGCGTCTTCCATGCCCAGCAGGCGCATCTTGCGGCGGTACGCGGCCACGTCGCGGCGCAGCGACTCGATCTCCTCGGGGTGGGAGTCCAGGCGCGCGTGGTAGCTCGTCCACATCACCTCGAAATCCAGATGGCGCTCGGCGATGGGCGCAGGCTCGGCGCGGCGGCCGTCGCGGGCGGCGGCTTCGGCGCGGATCAGAGAGGACGCGCGGATCATGGCGCGGTGCAGGTCCCAGTCCTCGGTCGCGTGAACGGCGTGGACCAAGGCGTCCTGGATCTCCGCGCTCAGCGCGTGCGGGTCGGCCGTGGCCTCTGGCGAGAGCGCCAGCGGCGGGTGGAAGACCACGAGCACGTCGGAGCGAAACACGGCCTTGTCGTCGTAGTGCAGCCCGACGGGGAGAATGACGGGGGGCTTTGCGGGAAGGGGGAGGGGGGAAGAGGGCAGAGCCTCTGGCGCCAGAGGCGTGGGCGTGCCGTCGGTTGCTTCCCCCTTGCCTCGTGCCCCTTGCCCCTTGCCTCGCCCGCGAGGGCGCTAGCGCGGAGGAAGAGGCGCGCGGCGCCGCTCTTGACCGGCGTGACGTGCGGCGCGTCGTGGCTCTGGCCCTCGGGGAAGAGCGCGGAGTACGAGCCGCCCGCGACGGCGCCCGCGAGCGCGTCCAGGCTTTGCTGGTTGGCCTCGCGGCGTGCGGCCTCCGTCATGCCTTTCTGGTCTTGCGCGCGGTAAATGGGCACGGTCCCGGCGGCGCGCATCATGTTGCCCAGAATGGGCCAGCGCAAGAGGCCATCGCGCGCGCCGAAGACGACGTGGCCGGGAAACGCGGCCAGCATCAGCCCCGCGTCGATCACGCCGTTGGGGTGCCACGCGACGAGCAGCCCGCCGCGGTCGGTGGGAATGTGCTCGCGGCCTTCGACGGCGATCTCGCGGAAAAACAGGCGCAGCATCCAGCGGACGACGCCGCGCACGGCGGTGTAGGTACGGGGCAGCGGTCTCGGCATGGCGCATGGTACCGCCAGAGGCGCGTTCTGGCGAACCTCCGGCAGGTGCGGTAGCGGGCGTGAATCGTTCTCGGGAAAGCCGGAGGCAGGCCCGTTGCGCCGTAACGTGTGGCCCCGCTTCCACCACGCCCCGATGTCTCTCCGATTCCTCGCGCCGCTTGCTGCGCTCCTGTTCGTCGCCTCGGCATCCGCGCAAGAGGCTCCCTCGGCCGTGCGCACGTGGATCATAATCGGCGAGAGCGTGGCGGTCCCCGCGACGCCAGAGGCTGCTGCGCGACGCTCGCTCCGCGGCACCGCGGGAGTCGCAGACCGCGTGCTCGCGCCAGAGGCTCGCGCGCAACTCCTGGCCTCTGGCGTGGTGCCGGTCGTGGAAAGCCGCTGGCTGGGCGCCATCAGCGCCGACCTGACGGCGGTGCAGCGCGAGGCCGTCGCGGCGCTGCCGTTTGTGCGCGGGCTCCGGCCCGTCGGGCGGTTCGTGCCTGCCGAGGGCGACCGTGCGCCTCTGGCGATGCCGCTCGTGTTCGCGCCACACGTCGCGTGGGTCGCGCCAGAGGCCCGGCGCGGCACGCCGCCCAACGCGGGAGCCTCGCTGCCGCAGCTCGCGAGCGTGGGTGCAGACGAACTGCTCGACGCGGGCTACGACGGAACGGGCGTGACGGTCGGCTTTCTGGATACGCTCTTCGACTTCGACCATCCGGCACTGGCGCACATCGGCGCGAGCGGCCGTCTAGTGGCCGTGCAGGACTTTACGGGAGGGCAATCGCAGGGCAGCTTCCACGGCCTCTCGGTTTCGTCCATCACGCTCGGAGGCGCTGAAGGAACGCTGATCGGCCCCGCCAGAGGCGCCCGCGTGCTCGCGGCCACGACGGAGTACGCGCCGACGGAGACGCGCGCCGAAGAGGACTACTTCGTGGCCGGGCTGGAATGGCTCGAAGCGCAGGGCGTCGACGTGGTCAACATCTCGCTGGGCTACAGCACCTTCGACCCCGGCGAGGGTGACTTCAGCTACGCCGATCTGGACGGCAACACGACGCTCATCACCCGCGCCGCCGATGCGGCCGTCGCCAG
Organism: Rubricoccaceae bacterium; assembly: GCA_963708165.1. Classification (GTDB taxonomy): domain Bacteria; phylum Bacteroidota; class Rhodothermia; order Rhodothermales; family Rubricoccaceae; genus Rubricoccus. The sequence goes on from OY970187.1 coordinate 1,852,708, forward strand.
AGGCGTCGTGGTGGTGACGAGCGCGGGCAACGAGGGCAACAGCGCGTGGCGCCACATCACCGCGCCCGCCGACGCCGACTCGGTCATCACGGTCGGCGCGACCGAGCCGGGCGGCCTTCGCGCCTCGTTTTCCTCGGTCGGCCCCACCGCCGACGGCCGCACCAAGCCCGACGTGATGGCGCAGGGCACCAACATGGTCACAGCCCGTGCAGGCGGCGCCTACTCGTCGTCCGGCGGCGGCACGTCGTTTTCCGCTCCGCTCGTGACGGGCGTCGTGGCGCAGCTTCTCCAGGCGCGGCCCAGCTTGACGCCCATCGAGGTGCGCGATGCGCTTCGCAGCACGGCCAGCCAGGCCTCGTCACCGGACAACTTTATGGGCTGGGGCGTCATCGACGGCCCCGCCGCGCTCGCCGTCGCGACCTCTGGCGAGACCCCGCCAGAGGCGAGCTGGGGCCTTCGTCCCAGCCTCGCGCGCGCAGGCTCGCCGCTCACCATCGACACGCCCGAGCCTCTGGCGCTGGTCGTGCTCGACGTGCTGGGCCGCCGCGTGGCGGAGATCCCGGCGGGCGCCAGAGGCCGACAGACGGTGAGCGCGCCCAGCCTCGCGCCGGGGCTCTACTTCGTCTGGCCCGAGGGGGGCGCACTGCCCGCACAGCGGCTCGTGATCGTGCGGTGATCGCCTCTGGCGAAAGGGGGGGGTGACGGGGTGCGCCTCTGGCGCCGAAGGCGGGCCTGGGCGCCAGGGACCTGCACCGGCCATGCGCGCCGTACTCACGCATTCCGAAGAAACGCAGGCCTCTGGCGGGCCTACCATCGGCGGAGACGAATACACCTTATGCGATATCTATCCCTCGGCGACACCGCCGACATCTCCGCCTCCTGCCACTACCTCGACTTCGGGGGCACTGGCATCGTGCTCGACGCCGGCATGGACCCCAACGAGGACGGCTACGCGGCCGTGCCGCCGTTCGAGCTCCTCGCGGACCGCGAGCTGGACCACGCCATCATCACGCACGCGCACCACGACCACCTGGGCTCGCTGCCCGTGCTCGTGCAGAAGGAGCCGCACGTGGCGGTCCACATGTCCAAGCCGACCGCGATGCTGGCCGACATGATCCTGCCCTCCTCGGCACGCTTGCAGCGCCGCCGGCTCAAAGAAGGCTCCACGAGCGCCCACCCGGTCTTCGACACGGAGCAGGCCGAGGCGCTGAGCTACATCTACGAGGTCCACAATCTGGACACCGACTTCTCGCTCGAAGGCGAGAAGAACGTGACCGGCCGCTTCTACCACGCGGGCCACGTGCTCGGCGCCGTCGGCGTGCTCATCGAGGGTGAGGACGACGGACGCCACCGCCGCATCTTCTACACGGCCGACACCAGCGTGCAGCCGCAGACCATCCTTTCGGAGGCCGACTTTCCTGAGGGCCCGCTCGATGTGCTCTTGCTGGAAAGCACCCTCGGCGCCGATCCCGACGCCGAGGAGACGACGCGCAAGGAGCAGGAGAAGATGTTCGGCGCCTCCATCCAGCGCACCATCGCCAGAGGCGGTTCGGCGCTCGTGCCCGTCTTCGCGCTCGGGCGCAGCCAGGACGTGCTCGCCATGATCGGCCGGTTCAAAAAGCGCGGGCTTATCCCCGATAGCACGCCGGTCTACACCGTCGGCAGTATGCGCGGCATCTCGGCCATCTACGACGACACGCGCAACAGCACGCCACGCCTCGACCCCGACTTCGAGGTCTATGGCGTGGAGCAAAAGCGTCTGCCGCGCTCGGATGCCAAAACGATGCAGGCGATCAAGGACGGCGGCATCTTCGTCGTCACGAGCGGAATGCTTTTCGAGCGCACGCCCTCGCACTCGCTCGCGCGGCTGATGATCGGCAACGAGAAGAACTCGATCCTCTTCGTCGGCTACAGCAAAGAGGACTCGCCGGGCGCACTTCTGCAAGAGGCCGCCGCCGCGGGCGAGACCATCGAGCTGGACGAGATGACCGGCCCACAGGCCATCAAAGCCGACATCGAGCGGTTCCGCTTCTCGGGCCACGCCCACCGCCGGGACCTGGTCTCCATCGTGGCCAAGACCCGGCCTAAGACGGTCGTGCTGGTGCACGGCGAGACGGCCGCCAAGGAATGGATGCGCGACAACATCCTGCATTTCCACCCCGAGGTCGAGGTCATCATCCCCCAGCAGGGCGAGGAGATCGTGGTGTAGCCGGGGAAAGAGGCATAGGGAATGCGGTGTGGCCTCTGGCGCCAGAGGCCATGCTTGCAAGCCTGTGCCGCGGCTCCCACACGGCACGATAGGGGCGTGTTGCAATACGCCCAGCCTCAGCACGCAGGCGTGTCCCGCATCCCCTCCGCCAGAGGCCTCTGGCGCAATCGAACCCGAGGGCACGCGCGTCGTAGCAGGACGAAACACCAGATACCTGTTATGCCGAATACCATCACGAGCACGACCCACTTCGACCCGCTCCTCGACGGCCGCGACCGGTCGAGCGACTGGGACCAGGGCCAGAGCTTCGAAGACTTCCTGCCCACCGCCACCCAAAACGAAGGCGTGTGGGCCTCCACGTGGAAGCGCGCCCGCATCCCCGAGGACATCCAGAAGCGCGCCTCTGGCGTAATGGGGACCTGGAAGCTGCTCGTCCTCTCGGCCGATTGGTGCGGCGACGCCGCCAACTCCGTCCCCGTCGTGGCGCGCCTGGCAGAGCAAACCGAGAACCTGGAGCTCCGCCTGCTGGAGCGCGACGACCATCTCGACTTGATGGACGAGCACCTCACGGGCGGTACAGCGCGGTCCATCCCCGTCGCGATTCTGCTCGATGGGAGCGGCAAGGAGCGCGGCTGGTGGGGCTCCCGTCCGGCCGACCTTCAAGCGTGGGTCAAGACCGCGGGAATGGAGTTGGAGAAAGACGAGCGCTACAAGGAAGTCCGCACGTGGTACGTCCGCGACAAGGGCCGCACGACGCTTCACGAGGTCGTAGCCATGATCGAGCACGCCAGCGGCGCGTCGTTCGTCGGCTAGCCTCTGGCGCCAGAGGCCCCGTACACTCTTTTTCAGCACACCGCATGTCTCCCGTCACACCCAGCGACCACGCCAGAGGCCCCGAAGACGCTCAGATCACGCTCGTCCAGTACGGCGATTTCGAGTGCCCCTTCGGCTCGCAAGTCCACCAGATCGCAACCGAGATGCGCGCGGCATTTCCGGACGACATCCGGTTCGTCTTCCGGCACTTCCCGCTGAAGTACCACGCGAACGCGCTCAACGCCGCCCTCGCCGCCGAGGCCGTGGCGAGAGCCTCTGGCGAGGAGGCGTTCTGGGCCTACCACGACCGGCTGTTCGCCAACCAACTCGCGCAACGTCCCGAGCACCTCGCGGAGCACGCCGAAGCCGTCGGCGCAGCGCCAGAGGCCGTCTGGGACGCGCTGGACGAGGAGACAGGCAAGACCGAGATTCTCGCGCAAAAGCGCGGAGCGGTCAAGGCGGGCCTGCGGTCCACGCTCGCGCTGTTTATCGATGGCGAGTTGTACCAAGACGACGATCTGGAAGACGCGATCATCGAGCGGATCATCCAGCCGCTCAAGGCAGGCTGAGGCCTCTGGCGCCAGGGGCGCCGGACTCGTCTCGCCCGAGGCAACGCACGGATTGTTGTTGAAACAGGGATTCGCCAGAGGCTTTCAACCGGCACACCTCTTTCGACCCTGATGAAGCTCCTCACACCCACCGCTCTCGGCGACCTCACGCTCCCCAATCGCATGGTCATGGCCCCGCTCACGCGGAGCCGCCACCGCGACACGATCCCGCACGACCTCGCGGCGACGTACTACGCGCAGCGCGCGAGCGCAGGCCTCATCATCGCCGAGGCGACGCAGGTGACGCCGCGCGGCCAGGGCTACCCGGACACGCCGGGCATCCACAGCGATGCGCAGATCGACGCGTGGCGCGGTGTGACCGACACAGTCCACGGCGTGGGCGGGCGTATTTTTCTGCAGCTGTGGCACGTCGGCCGCGTCTCGCACTCCCAGTACCACGACGGCGCGCTGCCCGTCTCGGCATCTGCCATCGCGGCGCCCGGCAAGGTGATGCTGCCGGACTTCTCGATGACCGAGTTCGAGACGCCGCACGCGCTCACGCCAGAGGAGATCGCGGAGACCATCGAGGCGTTCCGCGAGGGCGCGGCGGGCGCCAAGGCGGCGGGCTTCGACGGCGTGGAGATCCACGGCGCGAATGGCTACCTCTTGGAGCAGTTCATGTCCTCCGGCACGAACGAGCGGACCGACGAGTACGGCGGCTCTGTCCCCAACCGCGTGCGCCTCTTGGAAGAGGTGACCGCTGCGGTTTTGCAAGAATGGGCGCCCGAGCGCGTCGGTGCGCGGCTCTCCTTCGGACAGGGCGCCAACGGCGTGACCGACGCCAACCCGACCGAGACGTTCGGCTACGCATCCGAGCGCCTCGCCGACGCCGGGCTGGTCTACTTGCACGCCATCCGCGCCAACAGCCCGCTCAACGACGACGGCGAGGCCTCTGGCGAAACCCTGGACGTTATCGGCCTCGCGCGCCAACACTTCCGCGGCACGCTCATCGCCAACGCGGGCTACGACCGAGCCTCTGGCGAGAAAGAACTCCAGGAAGGCCGCGCCGACCTGATCTGCTACGGCCGCCCGTTCCTCGCCAACCCGGACCTGCCGATCCGCTACGCTGCGCAGGCCGCGGGCCTGGACGCGCCGCTCAACGAGCCCAATCCGGACACGTTCTACGGCGGCGGTGTAAAGGGCTACACGGACTACCCGATCTGGGACGGCACGGGCGTAGACGCCTCCTAGGCTCTGGCGCACTGTACGATCTGAGCCTCTGGCGAGTCATTCGCCAGAGGCTCCGTTGTGTGTCGTCTCTGGCGCCAGAGGCGACTCTCGGCTGGCGAGCCGGAACAGCGGCGTACCCTTTGCGAGGAATAACGGCCAAACGCGTAGGTTTCAGCCCAGCCGCCGATACCTCTGCACGAACGCCAGACGCCCCCTCGTGCCACACCAGACTCACCTCTACAGCCTCGAGCCGCGAGGCGTTCGACGCCTACGCCCGCGCTTACTACCGCGACCCGCGCTACGACATGGCCGAGCCTCTGGCGACGGAAAATCTGGATGCGGGAGAGGCACCACTGGAGATCGCGTGGCCTCTCAGCTTACACCGTCTCCCTGGGCTTCCGCTCTTTATGCACACGACGTACGTCTCGCGTACAGGACCGCGTGGCGCGACTCACGCCGGCCAGGCCCTGGCAGAAGCGACCCTCACCCGTGCGCTGGAAGGCGGTAGACGCTGCGGCTCACGTCTCCGAGCAGCCCTCCACAGATGCTCGCTTCCATGTGCCTCGTGAGTCTCAGGATTGGCCGCTGGCCTCAGTCCGGATACCCCTCGGTCGGAACCTGTCCGCGAGGCTTTGCAAGCCAGTCTGAATCGGGTTGCCGCAGAAGCTCGACCGTCTGAAAGAAGCCGCCGAACGGTTCGACAATCTCAAGGACGACGTGGGAGCGACGTTCGAGGCCGTGAAGAAGGTCGACCTGCTAGCGTTGTGAGCCACACCGCATCTCTCCTTTCGCGGTTGGAGCAGGAACGGCGAGACCCCACTCAGAGACCTCCGCACAAGTTGAGGAGCTATCAACAAACGGCTGGACGTTCATTGAGGAGGCTCTTGTCACGTTAGACGCGTGGGATGCCTCTGGCGCTGCCGACCGCACCGACGCTCTGCGCGAGTTTTACCGCCACGCGGCTCTCGCCAACCACTACGTGGTGATTGAGCAGAGCCCGGTGCTCGACTAGAGCCGACAGCCTCTAACGCCAGAGGCCACCGCACTCGCCTCTGGCGAGGCCGCCACACCGCCAGAGGCGGTAGACTGCACCATGGAGACCGAACGCCTCGACGACTTCGCCGCCGCCCTGCGCCCGCGCATCACCGGAGACCTGCGCCTGGACGCACTCTCGAAAGCGCTCTACGCGACCGACGCGAGCCTCTACCGCGAGAAGCCACTCGGCGTGCTCATCCCGCGCCACACGGACGACGTGCAGGCCGCTATCGAAGAGGCCGCGCGCTGGGGCATCCCTGTCCTCCCGCGAGGCTCCGGCTCCAGCTTGGCAGGCTCCGCTGTTGGCGCCGCGCTCGTCATCGACACGACGAAGCACCTCAACCGGATCACCGCGCTCGACCCCGAGGCGAAGACCGCGACCGTCCAGTCTGGCGTCGTGCTGGACAACCTGAACAAGGCCTCTGGCGCCCACGGGCTGCGGTTCGGCCCCGATCCCGCGAGCTCCAACCGCGCCACGCTCGGCGGGATGGTCGGCACCAACGCGACCGGCACGCACTCCATTCAATACGGCAGCACCGTCGACTGGCTGGAACGTGCCGACGTGCTCCTAGCAGACGGATCGCCCGCGACGTTTGGCGCGCTCTCGCCAGAGGCCTGGACGCACGCCTCTGGCGCCAGAGGCCTGGAAGGCGAGATCTATCGCCGCGTCGAGCGCGCTTCTGAGCGTCCACGAGCAGGCCATCCGACACGGATACGCCGCGCCATTGGCGCCGCGCGGGCGGCTACCGCCTGGAGCGGCTGATGGAGGCGCCCGAAGTCGCCCGCGGCCCCGGCAGACCGTGGGACGGCACGCGCAACCTCGCGCACCTGCTCTGCGGCGCCGAGGGCACGCTGGGGTTCACAACGAGCCTCACGGTCGGGCTGACCGAGAAGCCTGCGCACAGCGGCCTCGCGATTGTCCACTTCCCCTCGCGCATGGAGGCGCTCGAAGCCGTCGAGGGCATCATGGAAACGAGCCCGGCCAGCGTCGAGCTGTTCGACCGGGTCGCGTTGCGCCGCGCGCAGGACGTGACCGAGTACGCGCCCAAGCTCCACTTCGTGCAGCGCAACAGCGACGGGAGTCTGCCCGCTGCGCTCTTGTTCGTGGAGTACGACGGCGATTCGCCTCTGGCGGTGGAGGACGGGATGCAGCGGCTCGGCAAACACCTCGGGTCAGGAGCCGTCATCACGCACGCACTGCAGAACGCGCAGATTGAAGACGTGTGGGCCGTCCGCAAAGTCGGGCTGGGCCTCGCGATGAGCGCGCGGCTGCCGGTCCAGGCCGCGGCCATCATCGAGGACGCCGCGGTCCCCGTCGAGCACCTATCGGCATACATCCGCGAGCTCGAAGCTGCGATGGCCGAGGACAACATCGAGGCCGTCATGTATGCCCACGCGAGCGCGGGCTGCCTGCACGTCCGCCCGTTTCTCGATCTCCGCCAGAGGCCGCAGGTGGAGGCCATGGACCGCATCGCGCGCGCCTCCGCCCGCCTCGCGCGCAAGTACGGCGGCACCATCGCGAGCGAGCACGGCGACGGCCGCGCCAGAGGCGCCCTGGCGGAGTACTTCTACTCGCCCGGACTCTACGCCGCCTACGCCGCCACCAAGCGCGCCTTCGACGCCCGAGGCCTGCTCAACCCGCACAAGATCGTCGACGCCAAGCCGCTGACCGAGGACCTGCGCATCGGCCCGGACTACCACCCGCGGCCTCTGGCGACGCCCATCGCGTTCCCCGACGCGAACGGCCGCGATGTGGGCTTCGTGGAGGCGGTGGAAGCGTGCAACGGCAGCGCCGTCTGCCGCAAGACCGACGTGGGGACCATGTGCCCTAGCTTTATGGCGACGCGCGAGGAGCGCGACTCGACGCGGGGCCGCGCCAACGTGCTCCGCGAGGCGCTGACAAACGGGTTCGACGGCCTCAACTCGCCAGAGGTGGAGCAGGCGATGGACCTCTGCCTCTCGTGCAAGGCGTGCAAGTCCGAGTGCCCGGCGGGCGTGGACATGAGCCGCCTCAAAACGGCGTGGCTCAACGAGCGCTGGAAGACCGAGACACCGCCCGCGCGCACCCAGCTTCTGGCGCTGCTCCCCGAAGTGGCGCGCCGCACCGCCGGGCCTCTGGCGCCGGTCGCGAACAAGCTGGCCGCGAGCTGGCCCGCGCGCCGCACGCGCGCCGCCATCGGGCTCGACCCAGAGCGCGATCTGCCACCGTTCACGTCGCGCCCGTTCAAGACGAGCGAAGCCAACGACCCCGACCCGACCGTTCTCCTCTACGCCGACACCTTCGCGCGCACGATGGAGCCCGAGATCGCACGCGCCGCCGTGCGCGTGCTCCGCGCTGCGGGCGAGCGCGTCGGCGTGGCGCCCGACATCTGCTGCGGGCGCACCTACCTGTCGGAAGGCTACCTGAGCAAAGCCGAAGCCCAGGCGCACAAACTGGCTGACGCCCTGGCGCCAGAGGCCGAAAAAGGCGTCTGGATCGTCGGTCTGGAGCCGTCGTGCTTGCTCACGCTGCGCGACGAACTCCCCGCGCTGCTCCCGCGCGACGCGCGTGCTCCCGTCATTGCGAAGCAAGCGCTGTTGTTCGAAGAGTGGGCCGCGATGCGTGCCGAAACGCTCGCGGGTCTGACCTGGGAGCACGCTGGGGGCGACGGTGCTCCGGCCCAAGCTCTCGTCCACGGACACTGTCACCAGAAAGCCCTCTCCGGCATGGACGCGCCTCTGGCGACGCTCCGCGCCGCGGGCTTCGACGCCAGAGGCTCGGGCGCCGGATGCTGCGGTCTGGCAGGCGGCTTCGGCTACGAAACCGACCACGCCGAGGTCAGCCGCGCCGTGGCGGAAGACCGGCTGGCGCCCGCGGTTCGCGCGGCCTCTGGCGAGACCGTGATCGTGGCGGCGGGCACGAGCTGCCGCCACCAGATCGAGCACGTGACGGGGCGCAAGGCGGTCCACCCGGCGCAAGCGCTGGACGCGGCGCTCGGGCGGTAGCCTCTGGCGCCAGAGGCTAGATGATGTCAGTTCTGCTCAAACGCCTTGCTGAGCCACTCCACAAGCGATATTCCTGCATACGTCAGCGCGACCACTGCAATATAGATCGCAGGTATGCGTAGCCATTGAGGCTCGTACGGTGATGAGGCCGAAGCCAAGACGAGTACCAGCACGAAAAACGCAGCATAGAGGAAGCTGGTCTTGATCTTTAGACGACGTGCGTCCTTACGTATCACCTTTAGAACTGCGGCATACTGCATGGCTGCGAGCACGTCTTCGCGCTCCAGTTCTGGAAAATCTTTCAACACGCCGTCGATGCCCCTTCCGGCGCCCAGGTGATTCAACACATCATCTACCGTGATGCCGAGGCCGCGGATGCGCGGCTCGCCGCTTCGCGTGCTGGGTTCGAGAGTGATTCGGTCGAGGTAGTCCATGATGGCTGCGCTGCCCCTAGTGGGAATTCGAGGGTACGACGCCAAAGGCCAGATCCTCCGCGCGGCCTCTGGCGAAACGGTGATCGTAGCGGGCGGCACGAGTTGCCGCCATCAGAGTGAGCACGTGACGGGCCGCAGAGCTGTCCACCCGGCCCAGGCGCCTGGCGCGGCGCTGACGCGCTATCGCCAGAGGCCTCTAGCGATTAGGCCGCGTGCAGGCAAACGCGAGCGAGATCGGAACTTGTAGACGCTGTCAACATTTGAGACAAAGTTGACACTGTCTACAACCTCGCAGTCCCATGTTCAAAAGTCTCGGGCGCTACCTCCGCGCCGCCGCTTTCATCACGCTTCTTGGCGTGCTCATCCTCGCCGCTCTCCAGTGGCTCCAGATTCCCCGCGGCGAGCTGGTCGACTGGGCCGTCGGCTTTGTCAGCATCTGGTGGCTGCTTCTTGTGACCACCGTGCCGTGGAACGTGCGGTTCGACGCGCAGGCCGCTATCGACGATGCCGGGCAGAGCGCCGCCAGAGGTATTCGCGTAGACGGTGAGCGGCTGGCGAGCGTGCAGCGCATCTCCCGCTTCGCGCTCATCGCGGCCATCGGGCTGCACATCGCATCGGCGGGAGCGCTCTACGCCATCGCGTTCGTCGGGTGGAGTCCGGTGGGCTACGCCGCGGCAGCGCTGGCACTCGCGCTCACGCTCGTGCGGCCCGGCGCCCGCGCCTATGGCTATGTCGCCGAGCGCTTGCGCACGTTTAGAAAGGAGGTCCACCACCCGCGCGAGGACGTGCTGGAGCTTCGCCAGAGGCTGGCCGCGCTCGAAACCATGCTCGACCTCAAACGCGAGTCTTGGGCCTCCACCTTGCAAGACCGCCTGCGCGATGTCGCCGTCAAGCACAATCGTCTCTCGGGCGAGGTCGGCGTGCTGAGCACGACCAACGCCGAAGCGCACACGCGTCTGGAAGGGGAGTACCGCTCCGCCCTCGCCGACGTGACCGAGGACCGGCAGTTCGTGGAGCACCTGCGCGAGATCGTCCGCTTCGTGCGCCGCGCGTAACCGGACCTCGCCTCTGGCGCCAGAGGCGCGAGCTCGGGCTGCGGCGCGGGCTCGCCAGGGGCCTCTGGCGGAATCCGCCGCAGACAATCTGCCGCGCTACTTGCGTAGCGAGCCAGGCCTCTCGTTTGTTGGCAGTCAACTCGTCACGGCATGCGGCTTCTCGTCCCCTCTCTTCTCTGTCTCGCCCTGACGGCGTGCGCCGACCCTGGACCGCACCCGCCAGAGGCCTCTGGCGCTGACACGCTCGCGCTCGACCTGGACAGCCTCGTGGCCGCCGAGATGCAAAAACGTGTGGCACACGCCAGGGCGGAAACCGCGCGCGATTCGGCGTCCCGCCGTTCCCGCCAGAGGCACGACGCGTTGTGGGCGATCGTGGAGGATGAGGACTGGAGCGACGCGCCGGACTCCCTTCTTGTGGAACTGCTCCACATGGCGCTCCAGCCCATTGATCAGCGCATGGAGTGGCGTGCATGGGAGCCTCGTGTCCTTCCGCGAGGGCCCCGCAACCTGCGCGCCTATCGGAACGGCCTTCCCTTCTCCCTCGACCCGTACGCGCGTCAGCTGGATTCGCTCGCACGCCGCTACGGCATCGCAGGTCGCGTGCAGATCGACTCGCGCACGGACACGCTCTACCGCGATGGCTCGCACGCGGGCTTCGATCTCTACCAGCTTATCACTACGACCGAGGTGCGGGCCTCTGGCGCCGCGCGCGCGCCGACCACGCCGGACCGAGAGTTGGGCGTGAGGCAAACGCACGCGACCCTCGCCGTCCGCGGAGGCCGTGCTCAGGTCCTGCTCTTGCTCCGGGAAAACTGGGCTGGCCTCTCTGCGGCCGTTCACGCGTCTCCAGATGGTCCGGTTCTTGGCGTTGCTGTTCAGTCATGGGGCGCCAGAGTGCCGTACGAGCAGTATTTCGAGCATCGTGGTGGGGCGTGGCACTTTCTCGGCCGCGACGAGGACCTCTGGAGCGCGAGCATGCCTCTCATGACCTCGACGGCCATGCGGGACTATTGGGTCGACATCACCGCGATGGAGACGTACACCACGCTGCAGGGGCCGCCCGGTCTCATTGGGTGCTTCGTCACCGAGATTGAGCGCCAGAACGGACGCTTCGCGCGTGGCCGCGCCACGTGGCACCGCGAGGTCGAAAACTGCCACGAGTACACGTTCGTCGCCCAACCGCCGCGCGTCGAGGTGGACACAAGTGACGTGCGCATTCTCGGCTCGCTTACTCTAGACCTCACGCACCGCGCCACGCGGGACACCACGACGCAGTTCGACTGGCGACTCCTCGACGCCAGAGGCCGCACGGCTTGGCAGGGGAGCGTTCCGCGCGGCCTTCTCCCCGACACCACGTTCCGCTTCCGGACCACCGGGCAAGACTCCGGCAGGTGGCGCCTCCTTCAGACACAGCGAACGGAGCAACCCGCCTACAACCAGATCGTCAAGCCACCGCATTTCTCCGTTCGCAGGAGGTCGTCCCGGTAGCGCCTCTGGCGCCAGAGGCCGTGTGCCCCTCTACGGCGCGGTCCATACGATGCGCTCCAGAATGGACTGCGCCAGCACGTCGTCACTCGGCAGTTCGCCTCTGGCGGTCTCGGCGCCGTGCGCGAAGACGTAGCGGACTCGGCCGCCGCCGCCCGGCTCGCAGAGGGCGCGGCCTGCCAGATCCTCGGTTCCGGGCGCGCATGTCATCTGCCTGCCGCCCACCTCGGAAAACAGAGCACCGGCGCGCGCGCCCGTCGGCCCGGCGACCCGCTCACTCGACGCGTCGATGCGGCGAACCCTCTCGCGCGATCGGTCCGGGTACACCTCCAGGATCATGTGCCCGTCCGAGAAGGCGTACAAAACCGGGACGGTGTCGTCCGCGAGGTTGAGCTGTCCCGTCTCGATCTCAAATCCCTCGGGCAGCGCCTCGCGCAACGCCTCTGGCGAGAACGCCGTTTGCGCCGTGACCTGTCCTGCGCCCGCCTCGCTCATCGTCAGCAGCGCCGGGTCGCCAGAGGCTACGTCGGGGGTCGGCTCGCCACCGCACCCCAACGCCAGAAGCAGAAGCGCTGCGAGCGCCGCGCTACGCGAAGTCGTCCGCGTCTTCCGGGTGGGTGGGGCGCACGAGCGCCAGAAGCGAGGCATGGGGAAGAATGAGGAACGTCTCGCCATCGTACTCGATCTCGATGGCGTCGGTGCGGAGAAAAAGCGCGTAGTCACCTGCGAACGCCTGGAGAGGCAGATAGCGTACAGCGTCGCGGGCGGGCGCCCACGGCTCGGCATCGGAATACTCCGGGTTCGCCGTCAAATGCCCGGGTCCCACCTTGACGATGCGCCCGCCCTCAACTGCGTCTTTGGCACGGACGCCAGCGGGCAGGATCAGCCCTGCGTCGGTTCGCGCCTCGCCGCGCTCCGGGCGGATCAGCACCCTGTCTCCTACAACATGAAACGACTCGAACAGTGGCACGGCAATGTGGGGAGAGACGGTAAGCTAGAAGCGCCAGAGGCTCGGCGCGAGAGGTGATTTCTGCATAACGGACGCTCCGTCTGGGTAGCCGTTATGGCCGAGTGAGGAGAATCGGCCCTCCGCTCTAGCCCGGTAATGTAGGATTGCGAGGGGTTGTCAACATCGTGACACAGGTGTTCGCAACCTTGCATAACGGATCCGGCAGCGTACTCCCTAGCCCGCTTTTGGGGCCTCTGGCGGACGCGCTAGATGTGGACAGTGACACGCAGGAAACATCCGCACAGTGTGGACAAGCCGTGGACACCTCAGCGTTGTCCCGGTTTACTTCACGTCGTACTGTAAGTGTCCCTCGCAAGCGGCCCACGACGTGGCCCGGATGGCAGCGGCCACAGGACTCGGTCCTGCACGCGCACCCTCCCGACTTCAGACGCCATCTGCGAGGCGACCGGAACGAGACATCGGAACCACAGCGCATGCGCTGCTGGGATGTCTCTCCGGTCCCTTCTGATCCCCCAACTCACCCCCCCTGCGATTATGTCCGCAGACACCGCCAGCGGCCTTAAGATCGACCGCGTGTTTTCCACCGAAGGTCAGCACCCCTTCGATTCCGTTTCCTGGGAGCGCCGCACGGCCGCGATCAAGAACCACACCGGCGAGGCCATCTTCGAGCAGAAAGACGTCGAGTTTCCCGAGGCGTGGAGTCCTCTGGCGGTCAACGTCGTCGCGAGCAAATACTTCTACGGCGACACCGAAGACGGCAACGGCACGCCCGCCGACGGCCAGCGCGAGTACAGCCTCAAGCAACTCGTTCACCGTGTGACCCGCACCATCACGGACTGGGGGCACGAGCAGAACTACTTCGCGACGCAAGAGGACGCCGACGTGTTCTACGACGAGCTCACGTGGCTCTGCACCAACCAGGTCGGCGCGTTCAACTCGCCCGTCTGGTTCAACGTCGGCCTGCACCACCAGTACGGGGTCAGCGGACTCCGGCGGCAAGAAGATCTACGGCTGGGACGAAGCCTCTGGCGAGGTCGTCGCCGTGGATCCGTACGAGCGGCCACAGGCCTCGGCGTGCTTCATCATCTCCGTCGATGACTCCGTCGACGACATCTGGAAGCTGATGGGCGAGAGCGCCCGTCTCTTCAAGTTTGGCTCGGGCGTCGGCGCGGACTGGAGCAAGCTGCGCTCTAGCCACGAGAAGCTGTCCGGCGGCGGTCAGCCCTCCGGCCCTGTGAGCTTTATGAAGGTGCAGGACGCGACGGGCGGCACGATCAAGAGCGGCGGCAAGACGCGCCGCGCGGCGATCATGCAGACGCTCAAGAGCTGGCACCCGGACATCCTGGAGTTCGTCCGCGCCAAGCAGGTCGAGGAGCGCAAGGCCTGGGCGCTCATCGAGCAGGGATACGACGGCTCCTTCAACGGCGACGCCTATGGCTCGGTCGACTTCCAAAACGTGAACCAGAGCGTTCGCCTGGACGACCGCCTCATGGAGGCTGCCGACCAGGGCAAGAGCTACGACCTCCTCGCCGTGACCTCTGGCGAAGCGGTGGATAGCATCGACGGGCAGGAGCTTCTCATGGCGATCTCCGAGGGCACGCACGTCTGCGGCGACCCCGGCGCGCAGTATGAGGACTCGATCCAGAAGTGGCACACGTGCAAAAACCACGGGCGCATCAACTCCAGCAATCCGTGCTCGGAGTACATGTTCTTGGACGACAGCGCCTGCAACCTCGCGAGCCTGAACCTGCGGAAGTTCAAGATGGAGGACGGCACGTTCGACGTGGAGCGCTACCGCGCCGCCGCCCGCATCTTTATCACCGCGCAGGAGATCCTGGTGGACAACGCGGGCTACCCATCGGCGTCCATCGCGAAGAACAGCCACGCCTACCGTCCGCTGGGCCTCGGCTTCGCCAACCTCGGCGCGCTGCTGATGAGCATGGGCCTGCCGTACGACAGCGACGAAGGCCGCGACGTGGCCGCCGCGCTCATGGCGATCGAGCACTCCGAGGGCTACGCCCGCGAGCGCTGAGATCGCGTCCAACCCCAAGATTGGCACCTTCGACGGCTACGCCGAGAACGAGGAGCCCATGCTGGAGGTCATGCGGATGCACCGCGACGCCGTCAAGGACATCGGCGGGACGTGCCCGCAGTACCTCCGCGACGCCGCTCAGGAGTCCGCCGACCGCATGGTGGAACTGGGCGAGGCCCACGGCTACCGCAACGCGCAGGCCACCGTCCTCGCGCCGACCGGCACGATCGGCTTCATGATGGACTGCGACACGACCGGCGTCGAGCCCGACATCGCGCTCGTGAAGTACAAGCTTCTGGCGGGCAAGGGCGAGGGGCTGATGAAAATCGTCAACCAGACCGTCCCCGAGGCCCTCGCCAAGCTGGGCTACACCGACGCCGAGGCTCAGGTCATCCTAGACTACATCGACGAGAACGACACCATCGAGGGCGCCCCCGGCCTCCGCGACGAGCACCTGCCCGTCTTCGACTGCGCGTTCAAGGCGTTCAACGGCGAGCGCTACATCTCGCACATGGGCCACATCCGCATGATGGCGGCCGTGCAGCCCTTTATCTCGGGCGCGATCTCCAAAACGGTCAACCTGCCCGAAACGGCGACCGTCGAAGACATCGCGGACGCCTACATGCAGTCGTGGAAGCTCGGCCTCAAGGCCGTGGCCATCTACCGCGAGAACTCCAAGCGCTCCCAGCCGCTCTCCACCAAGGAGGGAGGCAACACGAGCGGCAAGACCGTCGAGGTCACCGCCGCTACGCCAGAGGCCTCTGGCGACGGCATGAGCGTGGAGCCGGTGATGCAGACGGTCGAGAAGATCGTCTACCGCCCGCACCGCCAGCGGCTGCCCGACGAGCGCCCGAGCGTGACGCACAAGTTCTCCGTCGCGGGCCACGAGGGCTACCTCCACGTCGGCCTCTACCCGGCGACCGGCCTGCCCGGCGAGATCTTTATCACGATGGCCAAGCAGGGCTCGACCATCGCGGGCCTCATGGACAGCTTCGCGACCGCGGTCTCGCTCGCCATGCAGTACGGCGTGCCTCTGGAGGACCTGGTGCAGAAGTTCGGCCATGTCCGCTTCGAGCCGTCCGGGTTTACCAACAACCCGCAGATCCCCATCGCGAAGTCCATCACGGACTACATCTTCCGCTACCTCTCGCTCAAGTTCTTGCAGGTGCCCGAGATGGCCGATCCTCTGGCGGAGCCGGAGGAGACCGCGGACCCGACGGACGCGGTCGCGCAAGAGGCCGAGGCGCACGGCGCAGCAGAGGACCAGTCGCAGGCGGATCTCTTCGCGATTGCGGAGGCGGCGATTGCGCCCAACGCCCCGTCGCACGTCGGCGGGACGGTGGAGCAGGCGCTGGCCTCTGGCGGCGACGCCTCGCAGCCGAGCGGGCAGCTCGGCGCCTTCCAGAATCAGGAGGACAGCCCGGCGTGCTCCAACTGTGGATCGATCACGGTCCGTGCTGGTAGCTGCTACAGCTGTCCCAATTGTGGGTCTACGAGCGGCTGCGGCTGATCTAGCTCGCGCTCACTTAGGGCACTCACTAAAGTGGCCCCTTCAGAGGCTTCGCCCCCGGTTGACATCGTGCGGCGAAGCCGGGGGCACTTTGTAATCATTCGTCTCAGAAAGCAGAATAGAACGTCGAGCGCTCATCGGACGGTGAAACACCAACAAGCATACGGAGATGTTAGTGCCAAACGCAAAGTTGCAGTAGGCGTTCTAGACTTTAGATATTGGAGGCAAGCATTCAAACGACCAGAGAGTCCCGAAAATGGGAAAGCAAGACAAGCTGCTTCGCCGCGTCCTCAGCGGCACGATCCGATACCAACGTTTCGTCGCGGACCTACAAAGGCTCTTGGTGCTGGCTCGCACTTTCACAGGAGTCGCACCGTCACGGCGGGCAGCAACTGACACCAACAGCCACGGGGCCAGACCGACCGGAGATTTAGACGGTGCCAAAAATCGCAAGCCTCTCAAGGCGACTGTTATCGATTCTGGAAGCCCGAGGAGCCAGCTTATTCATGTCCGGTCACCGAGCTCGGCCGGCACTTGCCGATGCAGTCACCTAACCTCCGCTACGAAATCATTCTTTACTGGAGCACCGAGGACGCAGCGTTCATCGCGGAAATCCCCGAACTCCCTGGCTGCGTCGCCGATGGCGCGACGTACGAGAAGGCCATCGCGAAGGCGCAAGAAGCTGCGCAGGCGTGGATCGAGACCGCGCGTGACCTTGGCCGCGACATTCCGGAGCCGAAGGGCCGTCTGCTCTTCGCCTAAGCCTCTGGCGCCAGAGGCCCGCACCGCCATCCCGCCCGTGTCATCCTGAGCGGAGGCGCCTCTGGCGCCGCAGCCGAAGGATCTCAGCCGGGCACCGCGCCGCGTCAGGCCGCTCTGAGACGGGCTCCCGCCAGAGGCCTCTGGCGCCGAGATCGTAGCCGTAAAGAAGTCGGCTGAGATCCTTCGACTCGCTGCGCTCGCTCAGGATGACACGTCTGGGTAGGCGCGAGGCGCAGCGTACTCGATCTTGGTCCCGACGAACCGACTGCTTCGCCTTGTGACCGACTGGCACGACCGTATCACCGTGAACCCCCGCCAGTGCGGAGGGCGCCCCTGCATCCGTGGCTTGCGCGTGAGGGTCTCGGATGTTCTAGACCTGCTGGCGTCGGGCCTGACCTCGGCTGAGGTTGTAAACGAACTGCCCTACCTGGAACCCGAGGATGTGGAAGCGAGCCTACGCTACGCGAGCGAGGCATTAGATAGCCGACGCTAGCAACCTGAGCCCCTGGCGCGAGGCCTCAGGTGAGGCTGGAGTCGGCTGAGATCCTTCGGCTTCACTCGCTACGCTCCTTCTGCTCAGGACGACACGTTGGGAGCGGC
Organism: Rubricoccaceae bacterium; assembly: GCA_963708165.1. GTDB lineage: Bacteria > Bacteroidota > Rhodothermia > Rhodothermales > Rubricoccaceae > Rubricoccus. The sequence continues at coordinate 1,870,376 of OY970187.1, forward strand.
AATAGATGCTCGGCGCGTTGTAGACTGCTGGCTCACACCCGCCAGAGGCCTCTGGCGCGGCATGAGCGGCAAGACGTACTGGGTCTACATCCTGACCAACGCGAGCACGAGCGTGCTCTACATCGGCATGACGAGCGATCTGGAGCGGCGGGTGCGCGAGCACCGGAGCAGCGCCGACCCGAAGGCGTTCTCGGCGCAGTACAAGACGCACCGTCTCGTCCACGCGGAGTCGTTCGGCGAGGTGCGTGATGCCATCGCGCGGGAGAAACAGCTCAAGGGCTGGGCGCGAGCGAAGAAGCGAGCGCTCGTAAACGCAGCCAATCCGGAGTGGCGCGACCTCGCGCCCGCCTGAGCCTCTGGCGCCAGAGGCCCGCCCCCGAGCGAGCCGTGAGGAGGCGCCGCGCCTTTTGGCGGCCGCCCTTGCACGTCTCTGCGCATAGGGGCATCTTGCGTGACCCATCACCCCGCGCTGGCGCCCATGCGACTCACGCAACCTCTCGTCTGGCTTCTCGGCCTCGCCAGCATCCTCGCGCTGTCGATCGGCTGCTGGCTCAATGCAGCCTCCGGCATCGAATCTGACCTGTACGCGCAGGCCTCTGGCGTCTTCGGCGGTCCCGAGATCAACGACCCGGCGCTGGGCGGCATCGACGTGGCGGTCTCGGGCCGCGACCTGATTCTGACCGGCGAGGTGCCCAACGAGGCCAGCCGCACCGCTGCTCTCGCCTCCGCCAGAGGCGTGCCCGGTGTGGCGCGCGTGATCGACCGGCTGACGGTCGCAGAAGGCGGGGACGCCGCGGCCCCTGGCGCCAGCGGCGCGTTCCGCATCTCTAGTGGAGCCGACGGCGGCCTCGTGGTGCGCGGCGAAGTCCCCAGCGAGGCGGCTCGTGCGGCGATCCTCGCGCGCCTGCGGGCGGACATGCCCGGCCGGGCCATCCGCGACGAAATGACTGTGGCCTCTGGCGCCCTGACCGATTGGGAGCCGTCCATGATGGCGGCGCTGCCGCTGCTCGGGGATGTCGAGGGCGCATCGCTGACAGCCGATGGCGGCCAGATCGTGCTTCGCGGGACGGTCGCGAGCGAAGCGGTCAAGGCGCGCGTCGAGGGCGCTGCCCGCGCTGCGGTTCTGGCACCGTACGCCTTCCGCAGCGAACTCCGCGTGGCGCCAGAGGCGGACGACGCCAGCGGCGGACAGGTCGCGGCCTCGGGCTCGACCGACGAAAACGTGCAGGGCGCCGAGGCGGCCCTTCGCGAGGCACTCTCGCTCGGCGCGGTCGAGTTCGAGAGCGGCACGGCCACGCTTACCGCCCGTTCGCGCGAGATCCTGAACGAAGCCGGAGCGGTCTTCGCCCGCTTCCCCAGCGTCGCCGCCGAGGTGCAAGGACACACCGATAGCGAGGGCGACGACGCGGCCAACCAGGCCCTTAGCCAGCAGCGCGCCGAGGCCGTCGAGACGTACCTCGTCGGGCAAGGCGCCTCTGGCGACCAGCTCAGTCCGCGTGGCTACGGCGAATCCGAGCCCACCGCCGACAACTCTACAGCCGAGGGCCGCGCGCGCAACCGCCGCGTCGTCTTCAGCCTCCGTTCCCTCTAGCCCCCACCATCCATGGGCTACCTGCTCGCCCAGATTTTCTTCTGCCTTCTCATCGCCTTCGCGCTGGGCGTTCTCGTCGGCTGGCTGCTGCGCAGCCTGCGGCGCGATGACCCGACACCCGCCGATGACAAGGCGCTCGTCGACGCTCGCGATCGCATCTCGCAGTTGGAGCGCGAACTCGCTGTGAGCCGCAAAAACGAGACGCCCGCGCTCTCGCCCGCCGAGGCAGCGGCCGCTGCAGCGCCCGCCGTCGCCGCCAACGCGAGCACTCCGGGGCTGTTCGGCGAGCGCGCCAACGCGCCCGTAGACGATCTCAAGGCCATCTCCGGCATCGGGCCCGACATTGAGTCGGAACTCGCCGGCATCGGCCTCACGACCTACCGCCAGATCGCGGAGATCACGGCCCCAGACATCGTGCGCCTCACCAACGCGACGTCGGTCTCCGATGGCCTCATCGAGCGCGAAGAGTGGATTCCGCAGGCCGCCCGCCTGCACCAGGAGAAGTACGGCGACGCTGCCTAGCGCCGCACTCGGCTCCGCTGACAGCGCCAGAGGCTTCACCCCGCCTCTGGCGCTGTCGTGTTTGGGCCTCTGGCGCCAGAGGCTGAGGGGGCCTGCGCCAGAGGCTCAGTGGCCCGAGAGCACCATGCCTTCCTTGTCGTGCACGGCCACCTTTTCCAGAATGGCCTCGCTCTCCGGGTTGAGCCCCACGACCTCCATCTCGACGCCTCTGGCGCGGTAGCGCAGCACCGCCTTGTCGATGGCCGCCACGGCGGAGGCGTCCCAGACGTGTGCCCGCGACAAGTCGAGAACCACCTTGTCCACGTCGGCGGTAAAGTCGAAGTGGTCCAGGAAGCCTGTGACGGTCGCGAAGAAGAGGTTGCCCACGACCGCTACGCGCTGCGTGCGGCCGTCCTCGCTCAGTTCGTCTTCCATAAACGCGAGGTGCGCCACCTGGCGCGCGAACAGCAGTGCGCTCAGCACGATACCGATCAGCACGCCCAGCGCGAGGTTGTGCGTGAACACGACCACCGCGACCGTCACGACCATGACCAGCGTCTCCACAAACGGCACCTTGTCCACGCGCAGCGAAGACCAGTCGAACGTGCTGAAGCTGACCATGAACATGACCGCCACGAGCGCACCCATCGGAATGAGCACGAGCCAGTCAGCAAGGACGAGAATGAAGAAGAGCAGGAAGGCGCCAGCGGCGAACGTGGACAGCCGCCCGCGGCCGCCGCTCTTCACGTTGATAACGCTCTGGCCGATCATCGCGCAGCCCGCCATACCGCCGAAAAAGCCGGTGATGACGTTCGCGATGCCCTGACCGCGGCTCTCTTTGTTCTTGTCGCTCGGCGTGTCCGTCATCTCGTCCACGATGCTGGCCGTCAGCAGGCTCTCGATCAGTCCCACCAGCGCGAGCGCCAGCGAGACGGGGAGGATGATCTTGAGCGTCGCGAGGGAAAACGGAACGAGCGGGATGGCGAAGAACGGCAGCGTCGTCGGCAGCTCGCCCATGTCCCCGACGGTACTCAGGCCGCCGCCCGCACCCACCGCGCCTTCGCCTGCGACCAGCGAGACGACCGTTAGGCCGACGATGGCGATAAGCGGCGAGGGAATCGCCTTCGTGACGTAAGGCAGGCCATAGATGATGGCCAGGCCGCCCAGCACGACCGCGTACATCAGCCACCCCGTGCCGACGAACAGCGGAAGCTGCGCCATAAAGATCAGGATGGCCAGTGCGTTCACAAAGCCTGTCATGACCGGACGCGGCACGAACTTCATGTACCGCCCCAGCTTGAAGATGCCGAAGATCACCTGGATGATGCCGGTCAGGATGGTCGCGGCAAACAGATACTGCAGGCCGTGATCGCGTACGAGCGTGATCATGACGAGCGCCATTGCGCCTGTGGCCGCCGAGATCATCGCGGGACGCCCGCCCACGAACGCGGTGATGACCGCGATGGAGAACGACGCGTAGAGACCCACCTTGGGGTCCACGCCCGCAATGATGGAGAACGCGATGGCCTCGGGGATGAGCGCGAGCGCCACGACGACGCCCGCGAGCAGGTCTGCCCGGATGTTGCCGAACCACTGCTCCTGAATGGTGCGGCGGCTAGGCAGGGAGAGGCCGTAGCGGCTGTCTCCAAAGATGGTGCTGATGTTCAAGCTGTTTCGGTCGGCGAGGCGGCCTCTGGCGCGCCGCGGTGGCACGAGGTGGCCTCTGGCGGTGCGCCGGGGCGCAGCGGGCACGGGCGCCAGAGGCGCGCGTCCAAAGAGAAAGGACCTGAGCGGCGCCCAGGTCCTGAAGCGGTATCGGCCAAACAGCGCCTCAGCATGAGGCGGCAGAGCCGGTCGAGAGAACCTACGTTTTGAGCGCTCGCGTTCGCGCCTCTGGCGCGCCGGAAGCGCTTGTCTTCACCACGTTCGGGCGCGGGCGCCACGGTGTCTTCGCGCGCCGCCTCTGGCGCCAGAGGCGGCGGCTCGTTCCCCGGGTCTGCCCTGGGCCTGCCTAGCTTTGTTCGCTGTCAATAGCAGGCCGCCAGAGGCTCGGGGCTACAGCGCGCAGAGGCCCACGGTGGACTCCGCACGGCGGGCCCGGAAGTCGCCTTCTCCGAGCGTGCCTTCAGAGTCTGAACCCGCAGCCTCTCCCAGGCCTCGCGCTTCTACCCGCGTTGCCGCGACGCCGTCGCTCAGGTAGAAGTCCCGGACCGCGTTCGCGCGCGCCTGTGAAAGGGGCATCTGGTCGGTCTCCAGATCATCTGTGAACGCATCGACTGCGAGGCAGAGCTCTGTGCAGCTTCTCAGGACGAGGGAGCCGCGTTGTAGAATTGCGAGCCCGTCCTCCTCGACGGCAGAACTGCCGAACGCGAAAAAGATCGGGCCGAGAGCCACGTTTTGGCAGAGAGGGTTGGACACCACGATGGCGTCTTGGCACGAGTCGTCGCCCAGGCTGTTGATCGCGGTAGCTCTCGGTGTGAACGCTCCGGGCAAGGTGTATGTGTGCGTGACCGGGAAGCGGGTCACGTCGTCGCGGCTCCCGTCGCCCCAGTCGATCGAGACGAGCAGCGGCTCTTGCGCGTTCGTGTTCAGGGTCGCGCCGAACGTGACGGTTTCGCCGGGTGCGATCTCACTGGCAGAGATCGCGCACTCAGACAAGACGGGGGCCGCAGGCTCCTCTGAGCCTGTGTCGCAGGCCGCGGTCAGGAACAGGAGGGTGACGAGGGCGAGGCGGTACGGCATGGGTCGAACAGTGTGCGGAGACTGAACCTACGCGGTTCTGAGCCCAGGCGTCGCCGCTGGTGCGGTGCATACGTCGCCAGAGGCCTCTGGCGACGGGCAGGAGCGGTGCGTGTGGCTGTGTTAGCGCACGATCCCGAAGCGCGGCGCGTCGCCGCGAAGGTCGAGCAGCACGCCGCCGTCCCAGAACGGTACGTTGCCCAGCACACCACCGTAGCCGCGGCGCGCGTGATACTCGGACGCGGCCCCGCGGGTGTACAGCATGGGGTGGGCCAGGCGCGCCGCTCCGATCTCCAGAGCCTCTGGCGCGGGTGCGCCGATGAGCACGATCTGTTCTCCCCATGCGCTGACGCTTGTGCGCTCGGTGCCTGGGTCGTCTTCGGCGCGGCCGGTCGCTTCGCGCCAGAGGCGCCGGTCGAGCGTGAGCGCGAACGTGCTGGAGCCGGTGTCGAACAGCAGCGAGTCCAGCGCGAGGCCGCCGATACGGCCCGAGACCAGCACGCGTCCGTCTGCGTGGCGCACGGCACTGCTCCACGCCGTGCGCGCGTCGAGAGCCTCTGGCGGCGCATCGAGGATGCAGAGGCGTTGCGCAGGATAGTCGATGAGTGTGACGGTGCCCTCGAAGGCACTGAGCCCGAGCGTGCCCTCGGTGCGCGGGATGCCGAACAGGCGCATCGCAGCGGTCGCGGCGCCAGAGGCACGCGGCCCGTTGAGGATCAGCGACGCATCCGGCACGGCGTGCGGCCCGATGCCGAGGTCCGTGATCGCGCTCAGCGTCCGGCCCTCGCGCGCCAGAGGCCAGCCGCGCGAGGCCGCATGCGCTGAGTCTGCGTAGGCGTACGTGTCGTACGCGCCGGTGTCGAACTGGTACACGCGTCGCTCGCCGCCCACGTGCACCGGCACACGGATAAGAGAGCGGGGAGATGGGCTACCGGGCAGCTGCATCCAGTCGAACGCGACGCAGTGCTGCAGGCCTGCCAACGCGGCGAGCGACTGAGCCTCTGGCGGCGGAGCCGGGGTCGAGGAGGGGACAGAGCCGCACCCTGAGAGCAGAAGAAGAGCCGTGAGGACGAGTCGCATGGAAGAGAGTACGCGCGGCGCCAGAGGCGACTCGCAGCGTACGGCGCCAGAGGCTCGGCGGGTGCAAAGCCTGCGCGCTAGCTTGCCCGGGTCCCGTTCCCGCTTCCGCGCGAAGCTGTCCTGTGCGCTCTCGACTCCTCTTCGTCCTCTCGCTCCTCGTGCCTCTGGCGGGATGCGCCGTGCCCTACAACGTCGGCCAGACCGCGCGCACCACGCCGCGCGGCACCGTCGTGCCGAGCGCCACGTTTCAGTACGCCTCGCACGACCGCTTGCGCGAGCGCGGCGACGACGACGGGCCCACGTTTCTGCTCAGCAACGGCGCCCGTCTGGGACTGGACGACCGCTCCGACATCGGCTTGCGCATCGCAGGCCTGGGTGCGGTCGTGACCTACGCACGGCGTTTGCGGGGCACGCCGGGTACCGACGCCGGGACGACGCTTCTGGCGGGCGGTGGCATCCTCCTCGGCGGCGGCGGCCATGCGCACCTGGAAGCCAGCGTCGTCACGTCCTCGGCGCCTCTGGGCGAGCTGACGCCCTACGGCGGCGTGCGGGCGCAGCTTCTCGGCCCGTTCGGCAACGACAACGAGAGCGTGTTCGCGACCGGCATCTTCGGCGGCATCCGCTTTGGCGAACCCGACCTCGCTATCGCACCCGAACTCGGGATCTTCTACAGCCCCACCTCGGGATTCGGCGAGAGCAGTTTGGTGGTGGTGCCCAGCGTGACCGTGCGCGGCTCGGGCCTCTTGCGCGCGCTCGGCCTCTAGGCCGGCAGGCAAGACCAGTTTCCAGGCACGAGCCCAGGCCTGCCCTCCGTTGGGTGCCTCTGGCGCCGCCAGAGGCTCGCGAGATCGCCGCCGGGGGTCGCCTCTGGCGCCGACATTCCGCGCCCGCGTTTGCCGCTAGTTTCTCCTCTCCCTCTCGTCCTGCCCGATGCCCATCTGCCCTCGCTGTGCCCTCTTCGCCCTCGTCCTCGGCGTTCTCGCGTTTACAGGATGCGACACGAACAACCCTGGCTCTAGCCTGACGGAGGTGCAGGGCGTGTACACCATCAGCGAACTCTCGTTCGACCCGGACCAGCCCGATGTCATCGAGGACATCGACATCCTGTCCAGCCTCCGGCCCGGCGCCACCATCGAGGTGGTGGGCGACGGGCAGGCCGTGGTGCGCTTCGAGCGCCTTGGCGACGCCAGCCAGCTTGTGATCGGCACCGCACGCGCCACCTCGCGCTTGGTCACGGTCACCGCCCGCACTGATGCTGACGCAGCCAAGCTGGAGCGCATCCTGCTGCCGCCGGTCTTCTCGCTCAACCGCGACGAAGCCGACGCCAACCGCCTCTCGGCCAACGTCGACGTGGACGGGGTCGACCTGGAAGCCTACGACTCTCAATACGGTAGCCTCAACAATGTGAGCGGCCGTCTCACGATCTCGCTGCGGCGCACCAACTAGCCGCCTCTGGCGCCAGAGGCCCAGGTCTCGTCAGGGACCTGTTCTGCCAGAAGCCTCTGGCCAGTGGACATAAAAACGCCCCGGTCGCGCTGTGCGGCCGGGGCGTTTTGCGTGGCAGGATGCCAGAGGCGAATGGGCGACAGAGGCTAGGACTCCTCGGGGGAGTACACGTCCTTGAGGATGCCCTGGAGCTTGGTGCGACCGCGGTTGATGCGCGATTTGACCGTGCCCATGGGCAGACCCGTGATCTCCGCGATCTCCTCGTAGGCGAGCTGCTGCACGTCGCGAAGAACCACGACCTCGCGGAACTCCTCGGGGATCTGGCTGAGCGCGTCCTGGATGTGCCGGTCCTGGATGGTGCTCTCGGCGTGCGTGTCGGGCGAGAACGTCTCGTCGGGGATCTCGACCTCGTACTCCTCATCGTCCCGGTTGGTGGACTGGAGGCTGTAGACGCGGCGGCGCTTGCGCTTGCGGTACTCGCTGCGCGCGAGGTTGCCCGCGATGGTGTAGAGCCAGGTCGAGAACTTGGCAATTCGGCGGTAGCTGTGCCGGTTGCGGTAGACACGCAGGAACGTCTCCTGCAACAGATCTTCGCCCTCCTTTACATCCCCCAGGAAGCGGTAGATGTAGTTCGTGAGCGGGTCGTGGTAGCGCTTGACGAGAATATCGAACGCTTCGACGGTGCCCATCTGGAACTGAGACATCAGATCCTCGTCTGTCATCTCGACGAGCACGTCGTGGTTGCGGCGGCCCGGAGTTTCGGGGCGGTTCGCGGCCTTGGCGAAGGTTTGCTTCTTGAGAGTGGGCATCGAGAGGAGACGTAGAGAGGTGATCTAGAACACGCCAGCGGCAACCCTGGCAGGACTTAGAGAATATCCAAAGCCCGTGCCCATCTGGCTGTTGCAACAGAGAACGAGGGAATGCACTAGATCGTGCTCATCCGAGCCCCTATCGGACGGCGTCAGGGTCCGCCGTCCTGTTGCGCCAGAGGCTTCTGGCGAGAGAATCAGCCCGGCGTAAGGCGGCGCACGAGAAGTGTGAAAACAGCCTGCGGGTCGCGCTGGGAGCCGCCTTTGAGCTCGGCGTCGGCGGCGAGGAGGGCGCCGAAGACGGATGGGAGTTGCGGGCCCAGACGACGTTCGGCGGCGATGTACTCGCGCAGCACGAACGGCGGCACGCCGACCTGTCGTGCCATCTGGCTTTCGGGCACGCCTTGTTCCCGACAAGCTGTCACCTTCCACACTTTTTGGATGTACGCGCCCAACAGCGCGATCATGCGGATCGCCTCACCGCGGCGGTTCGTCGCCAGGCTCATCAGCGAGAGGCCGATGCCGAGCGCGCGGGCGCGGTCGCCTCTGGCGATGGCGCTCTGAAGCTCGAACACGTTTTCCTCGCGGCTGTGGCCCGGCCGCCTGCACGATGTCGTCGCGGGTGACGCGAGGACGGCTGCCGACGTAGGTGACCAGCTTGTCGACCTCGCCCGCGACCGTGCGCAGGTCGGGGCCCGAGAGGTCGGCGAGCATCTGCGCTGCGCCGCCTTCGGTGGCCTTGCCCTGGTCGCGGAAGCGCGCTTCGACCCAGCCGTGCAGCTGGCGGTCCTTGAACGTGGCGAACTCCGAGGCGACGGCGTGCTTTTTGAGCCCGCGGTACGGGTGGTGCGAGAGGTTGGGCTTCGACGTGCAGCACAGCACCACGACGGCCGTCGGGTTGGGGTGCTCGGCGTAGGCGGTGAACAGCTTGTTGTCCTCCAGTTTCTCAAAGCCGCGCACGATGACCACGCGCCGCTCGGCCATCATGGGAAACTGCGCGCACTGCGCGAGAACGGCCTGCGCCTGCGCCTCGGGCCCGAAGACGACGCTCAGGTTGAAGTCGCGCTCGTGCGGCGGGACGAGCGCGACCGCCCGCTTCTGCAACTCGTCGATGAGGTAGTCCTCCTCGCCGTAGAGGAAGTAGAGCGGCTTGACGTTGCCGCTCTGAAACGCCGTGCGCAGGTCGTCGAAAGAGGGGCCGGTGTTCTTGCCTTTAGCCATGCCGCAAGCTAGCGCCAGAGGCCTCTGGCGGGGCCGCGCGCGAGAGCCCGTCTGAAGCTTCTGGCGCCAGAGGCCTGCGGTACGGTGCTAGTCGGTCGCGACGCGCAAGCCGTAGAAGACGACCGGCACGTCCTCGATGCCGTCCACGACGAACTGGAGGCGAGCGTCCTGCCCGAAGTCCGCGTCGGCGATGGAGGCCACGAGGTCGTCGCCGAGAAAGAGGGTTGCGTCCGTGCCGCGGACGGCGAAGCGGACCGCGATCTCGTCTGCGCCGACGATCTCGGGCGACACGTACTCGCCGCCGCTGGCGCTGCCGAGCGCGAGCCCACTCTCGGCATCGACGAGCACGTAGCTCTCGCCCGCAGGCTCCCCGGCCTCGCTGGCGACCGAGATCTGGATAAACGGCGTCGCGCCAGAGGCCACCAAGTCGAACTCGACGGTGAAGGCGTCGGGCATGGGGCCTTCGAGCACGACATCGAACGCGCCGGACTCGGTCGCTTCGAGCGCGCCGTCATCGGTCAGCGCGAAGGCGCCGCCCCACACGTGGAGGCCGCCGGGCAGCGTGCCGGGATCGCCGCCGAGCTCGAAGGCGGTCGTGGCGCCGGGCTCGAAGAGCACGCCAGAGGCCCGGGCGGTTTGCGCCTCTGGCGTGGCGGTGCTGTCGCCCATGAACGCGCTGATGGCGTCGCTGCTGCGCCGCTGCACGTCCTTTTTGACCGCGTCCACGCCGGACTGGATGGTGGATTTTGCGGCGTCTCGCGCGCGCTCCCAGAACGACTGGGCGCTGGCGGGCGCCGCGGAGGCGACGAGGAGAAAGAGGAGGGCGGGTACGGCGAGGCGGCGACGAGTCATCGGAGAGCAGGAAGGTCCACCTGTTCATTCGTCGTCTGGGCCTGGAAGGGACCATCGCGCCCGTTCACCCCACGAGGCTTCTGGCGCAGCCGCGTTCGCGCGACCGTCTAGGGAAAGGGAAGCGTCGCCTCTAACCATTCCAACACGCGCTCGCGGTAGGCCTCTGGCGCGAAGGCGTACAGGTCCTGGTGCATGGCGCCAGAGGCTAGCCAGAGCGTCTTGGGTACCGGTGCGTTGGCGTAGAGGCGTCTACGGCGTCGTGCCGCTCGCGCCAGCCAAACGTGATCTGCTCGCCTGGGCTCTCGCCGTGTGCCTGGAAGTCGAAGAAGAGCACGGCGTAGCCCGCGTCGCGGAAGAGCCGCGCGCGCTCGGTCAGCGCGCGTCGGTCGGCGCGGACGCCGTGCATCAGCACGACAGCGCCTCTGGCGGAGTCAGCGGCCACGAACCATCCTGCCAGAGGCGTGCGGCTCGGGATCGTGACGGTTTCGGCGCGCAGGTCCTCTGGCGGCGGCCCGATCTCGCGGGGGACGGGCGCTGTGAGAAGCGACCCCAGGGCGACCGTGCCAATGGCGCCGATCAGAAGGCACGCGCCCACGATGGCGCCAGAGGCCTTCAGGGTGCGGCTCACCCCTTGCCCTTGGCGCGCTGCGTAATGTCGGCGCTGTGCAGGCGGTAGGCGAGCGTCTTCAACTCGTCCGCGTCTCGCCGCACGATGTCGAGCGCGACACCGTACAGGTCCATTGCCTCGCCGTCGAGAATGGTGGTGCGGTCCCACGCCTCTGGCGCGATGGCGCCGATGCGCTCCGCCAGAGGCAGGCGCGTGTCGCGGACCTCGGCGAGAAGCGCGTGCAGGTCGCGCTCGTTGGCGCCCTCGCCGAGCGTGCTCAGGAACGGTGAGGAGATAGCCTCTGGCGCGGTCGCCTCGGGGCTCTCGCCAGAGGCTTCGAACGGCGCGAGCCACGCCGGGTACACGTCGCGGTCGAGCGCGGTGAGCGCTTGCAGCGTTTCCTTGACCGAGCGCTCCTCGGGGGTAGGCGCCTGGTCGACGGCCCACGCAGGCAGCGCCGCCAGAAGCGGACCCAGCGCGGCGGCCTCGTCGGCCAGCCAACTCAGTTGGTCTACGAGCGCGAGGCGCCGTGCTTCGAGCACGGCGGGTTCGCGCGAGGGCTCGCGGTATCGGTCGAGGTCAACGGCGTCGCTCATAATCAGGCGTGGCGCCAGAGGCCTCTGGCGGCGAAGCTAGGAAGCGTCGGCGACGATCCCGGGGTTGGGCGGCTCGTGCTCGTCGGCGCGCGAGATGGCCTCTTCCAGACCCGCCATGTAGTCCAAGCGGTTGCGCAGCGTGTGGACGTTGTTGTCCTGGCGGTGCTTCCAGTCGCCTGCGGGCGCGTTGTTGCGGCGAAGCTCCAGGAAGTTGAGCCGGTCCGTGAGCCGCTCCTTGGGCACCAGCAGCTTGTCGATGCCGAAGTGCGCCTCCTCGCGGTCCTGGAACGTCATGTCGTACTCCTTCGACATCACGATGGCCTCTTCGGGGCACACCTCTTCGCAGAAGCCGCAGTAGATGCACCGCAGCATGTTGATCTCGAACCACTCGGGCTCGCGCTCCTTGATGTCATCGGTGACCTCGTGGGCTTGCATCGAGATCGCCAGAGGCGGGCACGAGCGGGCGCAGAGGCCACAGGCCACGCAGCGCGGGCGGCCCTGCTCTTCCACAAGCACGGGACGGCCGCGGTAGCTGTCTGGTGGATACCACTGCTCCTCGGGGTACTGGAAGGAGTAGCTGTCCAGCTTCATCTTGCTGGCGGAGTACCCCAGGCCCTTAAAGATCTCGGGCAGGTAGAGCTTTTCCCAGAAGTTGAGCGTGCGCTCATCGGAGGTGGCAGAGTTGACGAACTGTCCGGGCATAGGAGCGTGTTTTCGGTCTCGGGTGAAAGCTACGCCGCGCGCGGCGTAGGGTTCGCCTCTGGCGCGGTGCTTCGGGGCGTGTTCACCGCCAGAGGCAGAAGCAACAGCCAGCCCGGCCTGTCCCTGTGTTTTGCAGGAGCCAGGGGCGCGGACTGCCAGAGGCCTCTGGCGAACCGCCCGCGCGCCCGGCGGTACCTTCGCGCAACCAACCCCGTACACACATGGCTACGCCCGCAAAGGCCCCGCTGCGCCCCGGACAGGTCGCGCTCAAGACCAGCACGCCAGAGGCCCACACGCTTGCCTCTGGCGACGGCGCCGACTTCGACGGCGGCATGCTGGAACTGCCCGTCGTGCAGAAAGCGCCCGCGGCGCCGAAGCGCGGCGAGCGGCCGTCGTGGCTGCGCGTCAAGCTGCCCTACGGCGAGACGTTTCGCAGCATCCAGCAAACGCTGGAGGAGTACAACCTGAACACGGTCTGCTCGTCGCGCGCGGTGCCCCAACATGGGCGAGTGCTGGACCGCGGGCACGGCCACGTTCATGATCCTCGGCAACGTCTGCACGCGCTCGTGCAGCTTCTGTGCCGTGCACACCGGGCGACCCGAGAACAAGGACCTGGACTACGACGAGCCGCGCCGCGTGGCCGAGGCCGCCCGCCTGATGGGCCTGCAGCACGTCGTCGTCACCAGTATCAACCGCGATGACCGCGAGGACGGCGGCTCGCCCATCTTCGCCGAGACGATCCGGCTCATCCACGCGCAGGGCCAGACCATCGAAGTCCTGATCCCGGACATGCGCGGCGTCGAGAGCCGCGCTCAAGACCGTTTTCGACGCGCGCCCCGAGGTGCTCAATCACAACGTCGAGACCGTGCCGAGGCTCTACCGCCGCGTGCGGCCACAGGCCGACTACCAGCGCTCGCTGGACGTGCTCAAGATGGCCAAGGAGGACTACGGCCTGCGCACCAAGAGCGGCATCATGGTCGGCCTGGGCGAAACCGAGACTGAGGTCCACAGCACCATGAAAGACTTCGCCGCGCACGGCATCGACGTGATGACCATCGGCCAGTACCTGCAGCCCACGCGGATGCACCTGCCCGTCGAGCGCTACGTGCACCCGGACGAGTTCGCGATGTACAAGGAGATCGGCGAGGGCTACGGCATCGACCACGTTGAGGCGGGACCGCTCGTGCGCTCCTCCTACCACGCCGAGCGTCACGTCTAATGGCCTCTGGCGCATCCCCACACCGATCGCTCGCGGCGCCAGAGGCCTCTGGGGCCCAGGCGGCGCCGGAGGCCGCCGCGTGCTCTTCGCCGCGCTCACGCTTCTCCTCGCGGCGGGGCCTCTGGCGGGATGCGGGCTCCTCGGTGGCTCCGGTGGCGGAACGACCATCGCGCCGCACGTCGTCTTCCTCGCGCCGACCGGCTGCGCCGTAGCGGTCGCAAAGGTGCACCGCGGCGCCTACGCCCTCATGTCGACCGTCGAGGAGGGCTACGCGTTTGAGCAGGGCGACGTGCTCGAAGGGCCAGACCGCGAGGGCGAGTCCATCTTCCGCCGCTTCCCGCCTTCGTTCCGTAACGCGGAATGGAGCGAGGGCATCGAGGTGCCCATCGACGTGATTGCGACGGGAATTGAACTGGGAGACGCGCGCCGCCGCCTCGATGCGCTGTGCTTGGTCGAGGGCGACGCGATCCCGCGCCTTCCCGGCACGGAGCCGGTGCAGTAAGACAGCGCCGCCTCTGGCGCCAGAGGCTGGGATTCTGGCGGACATCGCATTCCTCGCCTTTTCGCGGCCCCACGCGGCCTCTGGCGGTTGATTTACATCCCCACATCAACCCCCCAACGACATGGAGCGCACGCTCGCCATCATCAAGCCCGACGCCGTCGCCGCGGGCCACTCCGGCAAGATCCTCGACCGCATCCTCGCCGAAGGCTTCGCCGTCCGCGCGATGAAGCTCGTCCAGCTCACGCAGGCGCAGGCCGAGGGCTTTTACGCCGTTCACGCCGAGCGCCCGTTTTTCGGTGAGCTCACCGAGTTCATGTCCAGCGCGCCGTGCGTACCGCTGGTGCTGGAGCGCGAGGACGCCGTCGCCACATGGCGCGAGGTCATCGGCGCGACCAACCCCGCCGATGCCGCCGAGGGCACGCTCCGCGCGCAGTTCGCGACGAGCATGGGCGAGAACGCCGTGCACGGCTCTGACTCCCCCGAGAACGGCGTCAAAGAAGGCCGCTACTTTTTCCCCGAGAGCGTCATCGTCGCCAATGGCGCCGACGTGATCGACGCGTAACGCCTCTGGCGTTGCCACCCCGCTCGCCTCTGGCGGCTGCCTTCGATTCGGGCGTGCCAGAGGCCGACCCCGGTGCCGGGGCTTCGCAAGAGGCCTCGGCATTTTTGCGCCGGGGCGAGCCGCCAGAGGCGCAGACGACGAATGGAGCAGTGACTTCTCTTGTTGCCATGCGTCTGCTTCTGCTCGTTCTCACGACCTCCGCGGCCTTCGCTCAGGACCCGGTCGGCTTCGGCTTTCTTTTCCACAGCGACGACCGGGGCTGGCTTGTGGTAACGGGCGTGGCGCCCGGTGGTGCGGCGGAAGCAGCGGGCCTAGAGTCCGGCGACCTTCTGGTGACCGTGGCCGGAGACTCGGTGTACGCCGGTCGCTCAGGATTAGAGCAACTCCGCGCCGCCCGCGAGTCGCTGCCCGCCGCGTTTCGTGTCGCCAGAGGCCGGGACACGCTTGGCCTCGCGCTCGGCGTGGCGCCGTACAGTCCGGCGGCGCTGCTGCGCGCCTCCAACGCCTACCTCTGCCTCGCGGGCGACTGCTGGAACGGCGCAGGCCTCTGGCGAAGCCCGGATGGCGAGTGGTACGACGGCACGTTCCGCGAGGGACTGCGCGACGGCGCGGGCGTCCTCACGCTCGCCGATGGCCGCATCCATTCCGGCGGCTACGCCAGAGGCGTCTTCCACGGCCGCGGTACCTACTTCTGGCGCGACGGCTCGCGCTGGACCGGCACGTTCGCGGACGACCAGCCGCAGCCTCCGGGCCTCTACACCGATCCCTCGGGCGCCAGCCGTGCGGGCCTGCCAGACTGAACGGGTCGCGCTGGGCCTCTGGCGCCAGAGGCACGGTGGCGCCAGAGGCACGGTGGCGCCAGAGGCACGGAGCGGCCACGGCGTACGTTCGGGCGGTTCACCCACCTCCGGCCCTCACCCCGCCGGACGCCTATGTATTCACTTCCCTTTGCGCGAGCGCTGATGCTCCTCGCGCTCGTCGCCATGCTCGCCGCCTGCCAGGAAGATTACTCGTACGGTGAGGTCTCGGTCGACATGGAAATGGCAGAGATGGACGCCGCCGCGCCAGAGGCTCCCATGCAGGCCGACGCCTCTGGCGCCCAGAGCGCCGTGCCCATCGTGGCGGTGCAGGACACGACCGCGCGCCGCCGCGCGCCCATCCTCATCCGCCGCGCCACGCTCAGCCTGCGCGTGGACGACTACGTCGAGGCCTCTGGCGCGGTCCCCGGCATCGTGGGCCGGTTCGACGCCTACCTCGCGGGCGAGCAAGAGTCGCGGCAATCCTACCGCGTGAGCAACACCTACACCATCCGCGTGGCCGCGGCCGAGTTCGACTCGCTGATGGCCGCGCTGACAGACCTCGCGGACGAGGTCGACTCGCGCAGCATCACCGTAGACGACGTGACCGAGGAGTTCGTGGACGTGGAGGGCCGCCTGCGCGCGCGCCGCGCCGTCGAGGCGCAGTACGTGACGCTGCTTGCGCGCGCGAACGACGTGGAGGAGGTGCTCGCGGTGCAGACCGCGCTGGCGCGCGTGCGTGAGGAGATCGAAAGCGCCGAGGGCCGCCTGCGCTTTCTCCGCGACCGCGCCGCGCTCAGCACCATCACGCTCACGCTGTACGAGGAGTCGCCGACGGGCATCAGCCAGGGACCGGGCTTTTTCAGCCGTCTCGCCAGAGGCTTCGCAGATGGCTGGGAGACCTTCCTGGGCTTCCTCGTGGGCGTGGTCACGCTGTGGCCGTTCTGGCTCGTGCTCGGCGCCGCGGTGTGGGCCTTCCGCCGCTGGCGTGCCGCCACCCCGCGCCGCCTGCGCCGCGAGCCTCTGGCGGCGGACGCTCCTCCGAAAGGCTAGCGGCTGCACATCTTGCACGCCAGAGGCCCGTCGCGAGAGCGCGACACATCCAGCCTCTGGCGATCTGCGAATACCAAACCGGCCGTGCGAAACGTCTACGCGGCGGTCCCCCTTCCCATCCATATGCGCCTGATCCTCTCCGCCCTTGCCCTGCTTCTCGCGATGCCCGCCCTCGCCCAATCGCCCCTCGTGTCCACGCCGGAGCAGCGCGAGGCCGTCTCGCTGACGGTCTACAACGGCGGCTTCGGGATCGTGCGCGAGGTGCGGCCTCTGGCGCTCGCCCGCGGCGTCAACGCCGTCCGGTTCGAGGGCGTGCCGTCGAGCATCAACCCGACGAGCCTGTCGCTGGCCTCGCTGACCAACCCCGGCGGGCTGAGCGTGCTGGAGCAGAACTACCAGTACAACCTCATCGGCACCAACAGCGTGCTCGATGCGGCCGTCGGGCAGCGCGTGCGCATCGTGCGCGACATCGGGGACCGGACCGTGGGCGAGGAGGGCGTGCTGATCTCGCAGCCCAACCAGGGCCGCATCATCCGCCTGGACGACGGTCGCGTGCTCGTCAACCCCGAGGGCACCATCGAGCTGCTCACGCTACCCGAGGGCCTGCTCTCGCGCCCCTCGCTCCTCTGGCGCCTGGACGCCGCCAGAGGCGGCACGCAGCGCGTCGAGGCGCGCTACCTGACGGAGAACATCGGGTGGAAAGCGGACTACGTGGCGGTCGTCAACGAGGCCGAAACCGGCCTGGACCTGACGGGATGGGTGACGATCAACAACCAGAGTGGCGCGACGTACACCGACGCCAGCCTGCAACTCATCGCGGGTGACGTGCGCCGCGTACAGCCGCAGAGGTTTCGCGAGCAGGCGATGTACGACGTGTCGCTGGAGGCCGTGCAGGTGTCGCGTGCGGCGCCGCAAGAGGAGGCATTCTTCGAGTACCACCTCTACACCTTTCCCCTGCCCACCACCATCGCGGAGCGCGAGACGAAGCAACTCGAACTCCTCTCGGCGCAAGAGGCCGGAACCCAGCGCCGCCTCATCTTCGACGGCGCAGGCAACTACTTCCCATTCTACCGTGCCCCACGCCCCGGCGCGGGCGGCGCGACGAGCGAGATGGCCGCGGCCGTCGTGCTAGAGGTCGAAAACTCCGAGGCCAACAACATGGGCATGCCGCTGCCCAGCGGCATCGTGCGTGTGTACAAAAAGGACAGCCGCGGCAACCTCCAGTTCTTGGGCGAGGACCAGATCCAGCACACGGCGCGCAACGAGACCATTCGCCTGTACGTCGGCGACGCGTTTGATGTGGTCGGGACGCGCCGCGAGGTCGAGAACAAGTCGATCTCGCGGCGCGTGCGCGAGGTCACGGTCGAGGTGGAGGTGCGCAACCGCAAGGAAGTCCCCGCGACGGTCGACATCGTGGAGCGCGTGTTCTACGGAGACTGGGAGATCACGCAGTCCACCGTGCCCAGCGAGAAGATCGACGCGCGCACGGCGCAGTTCACCGTCACGCTCGCGCCCGACGAGACGCAGACCGTCCGCTACACCGCCCGCTTCCGCGGCTAGCCTCTGGCGTGATAAGCCCCCCGGCCTCTGGCGGCAGAGGCCTCTGGGGTCTGTGTCTTGCACTGCATTCGTTGCGCCCATGCGACCGGTTTTCCACTATTCAGCCCAGGCCGCGCTTCCGGTTTTGCTGGCGTCGCTCGTCGTTGCATTCGTCTACGTGCGGGCGCAGGGTATTTACCGTGACGCTCGGCCATTTACCACGACCGAGCGAGTCGTTCTCGCTGTCGCCGCGCCGGTGGCAGCCCCAACCATCGGTGTCGCCCTCGGGATCTCTACTCTCGACGTGCGATCTAACGTGATGTCACTGGTGGCAGTGGCGATAAGCTGGATAGCTGGAGCCTTGTTTTGGGGCGGCGTTGCCGCAGCAGTTCTGCCCCGGTGGCGCCTCTGGCGCGCGCGACGGCGCGCCACGGGGTAACTGGCGCCAGAGGCCAGATGGTGACGCCAGAGGCATCCGGTGGTATCGTGCGCGCCTCTGGCGGACGCCCGCCGATCTCCCTCTCGCGTGCTGCTTTCTCTGGACCTCTCCTTTCCGCTCACCGAGCCCGTGGCCGTGTTCACGGTCGTGCTGCTGGTGCTGCTCGCGGCGCCATTGGTGGCGCGGCGTGGGATTCCGTCGTCCGTGATTTTGCTTCTGGCAGGCGTGGCGCTGGGGCCAAACGCGATCGGCGTGCTGGACCGTGACCCGACGATGGTGCTGCTGGGCACGGTCGGGCTGCTCTACATCATGTTTCTGGCCGGGCTGGAGATCGACCTGCACGAGTTCATCCGCCACCGGAGGCAGAGCCTGATCTTTGGCAGCCTGACCTTTGCGCTGCCACAGACCGTGGGCATAGCAGTGGGCATTCTGGGCTTCGGGATGAGTTGGCCCGCCGCGATCTCTGCTGGGCAGCGTCTTCGCGAGCCACACGCTTCTGGCGTACCCCGCCGCGGCGCGGCTCGGGCTGCAAAAAGAGAACGCCGTGACGACGGCCGTCGGCGCGACGATCCTGACCGACACGCTCGCGCTGTTGGTCCTCGCGGTCATCGCCAGCGGCGCGCGGTCCGGGGCCTCTGGCGGAGCGTTCGATCCTCTCGTTTTGCTCCGCGTGGCTGGGCCTCTGGCCATTTTCAGCGGGCTCGTGCTGTGGGGCGTGCCGCGCGCGGGCGCATGGTTTATGCGGCGCGCGGCGCAAGACGCGACGGTCGAATTCGTGTTCGTGCTCGCGGTCGTGTTTGCGTGCGCGCTGAGCGTGGAGGCGCTGGGTGTGGAAGCCATCATCGGGGCGTTCCTGGCGGGCCTCGCGCTCAACCGGCTCGTGCCCGAAGGCAGTGCACTGATGAACCGGGTGGGGTTTGTGGGCAACGCGCTGTTCGTGCCGTTCTTCCTGCTCGCGACCGGAATGCTGGTCGATCTGGGCGCGTTCGTATCCGGCCCTGACGTGGCCCGCTCGTGGGCCGTCGCAGGCGCGATGGTGAGCTCGCTTCTCGTCACCAAGGGCGCCGCGGCGTGGGCGACCCGGCCCGCCTTTGGCTACTCCGCCGACGAGGCGCGGCTGGTGTACGGCCTGACGGTTCCGCAGGCAGCGGCGACGCTCGCGGCCGTTCTGGTGGGCGTCGAGGTGGGCCTGTTCGACGCCGCGATCCTCAACGGCACGATTGCGATGGTGATGGTGACGTGCCTTGTCGGCCCGTGGCTGGTGGAGCACGCCGGGCGACGCCTCGCGCTCACCGCCGAGTCGCGCCAGAAGCCTCTGGCGCGGCGCCCTCGGCTTCTCGTCTCGCTGTCTAACCCCGCGAGTGTGGAGTCGATCGTAGACCTCGCGCTTCTGGCGCACGAGCCCGACCCCGCGACGCCACTCGTGGCCGTGACCGTCGTCGGCCGAGGCTCCGATCCCGAGGCCGAGGTCGCCAGAGGCGAGCGGCTGCTCTCGGCCGCTGTCGTCCACGCCGCGGGCGCCGATGTGCCCGTGCTCCCGCTCGTGCGCAGCGAGGCCAACGTCGCTCGTGCGCTCGCACGTGCCGCGACCGAGACCCGCGCGACGACGCTCGTCATGGGCTGGGACGGCAGCGCGCCCGCCGAGCGCCTGCTCTTCGGCACCATCCCAGACCGCGTGCTCCGCGAGACCTCCGCGGCCGTGCTCGTCGCCAGAGGCGGCGGGCCTCTGGCGGCGGTCGGGCGGCTCGTCGTGGCCGTCCCGCCTCTGGCGGAGGCCGAGCCCGGCTTCGCCGAGGCCGCGCGCTTGCTCGCAGGCCTGGCCTCGCGTGCGGGCGCCGGCCTCGCGGTTCTCACGCCAGAGGCCCACCGCGCGGGCGTTCTCGCCGCGTTCGGCGCGCGCCACGGCGGTCCCAGACCCGAGCCTCTGGCGCTGGACGACTGGGCTTCGGCGCCTGAGGCGTTGGCAGCACTCGTGCGGCCATCGGATGCTCTCGCGCTCGTCGCCGCGCGCGCCGGTGGGCTCGCGTGGAGTGGCGCCGCCGAGCGGCTTCCGCGCGCCCTCGCGCAGCGATTCCCAGAGCACCCGCTCCTGATTCTCTACCCCGGGAGCACACCCGGCTCCGCCGTGCTCCCGCGCCGCGCCCGCAACCAACGCACGTTTCTAGACCGCCTGGACCCGGAGGGCGTGCGCATCGGGCTCCGGCCCGGCTCTGTCGAGGATCTGGTGCGGCAAACCCTCGCGAGCGCCTTCTCGGAGTCCACCCGTACCGCCGCGCGCGAGGCGCTGCTCGGCGCTCCGCCAGAGGCTCGGGCAGAGATCCGTCCCGGCGTGCTCCTCGTCCACGCACGCACCGCCGACGTTCGCAAGCCGATGCTTGCGCTCGGCACGAGCGAAGCGGGCCTGAGCGTGCCCGGAGCCTCTGGCGCGGTCCACGTCGTCGTCGCGTTCGTGGCGCCTCTCGCGGCGGAGTCGTCTGCGTACCTCGGCTGGCTCGCGCTTCTCGCCCGCACGCTCCACACCGACGAAACAGTTCACGCACTGCGCCAGGCGAGGACGCCCCAGGCCGCCATTGACGCGCTTCTCCGTGCGGCACATCCCGACCCGCCAGAGGCCTCTGGCGCGTGATGCGTACTCGCGCGAGTGGCCGCGACCGAGTGCGCCGCGACCGAGTTTGCCTCTGGCGCCAGAGGCTGGCGGGAGCCTTGACGCGCAAAATCTCACGCGGGCGCACCCGCGAGCGCCTCTGGCGTGTACGCGCTCCATGCCCGCTCCCATCCGCGCCTCCGATCTCCGCGCCCTCGTCGCGCTCGCCACAGACGGCGTCACCGGCGCCGCCGATATCGCCGAGGGCGTCCACGCCGCGATCTGGCGCACGCTGGGTGCCCGCGAGGGCGTGCCCGGCCGCACGCGCGGCATCACCGGCGGCGTTTACCGCGCCGTTCGCGCGGTGACGCGGTTCGTCGGTCGCACGCTCGGCGCATTGCTGGGCCGCGTCGCGCCAGAGGCCCACCCCGCCTCTGGCGACGGCACCCGCCAGAGGCAGGCGTTTGTGGCCGCGCTCAACGGCGTTCTGGGCGACCAACTCGTCGCGACCGGCAACGCACTCGCCACCCCGATGTCGCTGCGCACCGAGCCTCTGGCGCCAGGCTCCTCACGAAACCTCTCGCCAGAGGCGGCAGACGTGACGGGCCGGATCGTGCTGATGATGCACGGCCTGTGCATGAACGACCTGCAGTGGCAGGCGCGCCACGACGGACAGCCCGTTGACCACGCCCGTACGGCCGCTTCGCTGGGCTGGACGCCTGTCTACGCGCGCTACAACACGGGCCTGCACATCTCGACAAACGGGCGCGAACTCGCGGCGCAGATGGAGTCGCTGGTTGCGGGTTGGCCCGTTCCGGTAGAGGAGATCGCGGTCATCGCGCACAGCATGGGCGGGCTCGTGACGCGGAGCGCAGTCCACGTCGCCAGAGGCGAGGGGTTGCGTTGGCCCGAGCGCCTCACGCGCATCGTCTTCCTGGGCACGCCGCACCACGGCTCGCCGCTGGAGCGCGCGGGCAACGGCATCGACCGGCTTCTCGCGATGCGCCGCACCACACGGCCTCTGGCGGCACTCGGCCAGATTCGCAGCGCGGGCGTCACCGACCTCCGCCACGGCAACCTCCTCGACGCCGACTGGCAGGGCGCCGACCGCTTCGAGACCCGCGGCGACACGCGACAGGTCCTCCCGCTGCCCGAGGGCGTCGCCTGTTATGCCGTCGCGGCGAGCACGGCCTCTCGCCGGAGGATCGCCGCCCAGCCTCTGGCGGCACGGACCGTCGGTGATGGGCTCGTGCCGGTGCCGAGCGCGCTGGGTGAGCACGGCGACCCCGCGCGAGCGCTCGCGTTCGCTGAGACCGTGCGTGTCTTCGGCGGGCACCATTTCAAACTCCTCAGCCGCCCCGAAGTGACGGCCGCCCTCACGCGCTGGCTCGCGCCAGAGGCCTCTGCTCATGACTGATCTCTTCGCCTACGAGCACGCCGCCAACCGGCAGATCCTCGCCGCGCTCCGCGCGATGCCAGAGGCCCCGGAGCGGGCGCGAACGCTCTTCGCGCACATCCTCGCCGCACAGCGCGTGTGGCTAGAGCGGATGCAGACCGGCGTTTCACCCACACCCGTCTGGCCAGATCTCTCGCTGGACACGTGCGGTGCGTGGCTGACCGAGAACGAAACCCGCCTCACGGTTTTTCTCGCCTCGCCAGAGGCGCAACCCGCAGAGGCGCAACCTGCCGAAGCCTCTGGCGCGCGTGCGTTCCGCTACCACAGCACGAGCGGCGCGGGCTACGAAAGCACCGTCGGCGAGGTGCTGCAGCACCTCACGCTGCACGGCGCGTACCACCGCGGACAGATCGCGCTGCTCATCCGCCAGGCAGGCGGCGCGCCCCCTGCGACGGACTACATCGTCCACACGCGGCTCGCGCTCTAGACTCTGGCGCGGGTGTTCGGGTAGCGCCTCTGGCGCCAGAGGCTAATCGTCCGAATCGGCGGTTCCGGCGCCCGGCTCGTCCACGCGCGGGTTGGCCTTGAGGCTGTCGTCCATCGTGCGGCCCACGTAGGCGTTGCCCGCCTCGGCCTGACGACCGCCCTCTACCTCGGGCGCGGATCCGGGCTCGTCGGAGTCGTTTTCGACGGCGCGGTCGATGGCGTCCGAGTCCTGGTCCTGCTCGGGCTTGGTGGGGTTGCTGTCCGCGGCGCGGTAGCGGTGCGAGTCGGGGGTGTACTGGTCGGGGTGCATGGCAAAGTCGAAGCGTGGTCTGCCCTGTCAACCCGCCGAGGCTGCCAGAGGTTGCCGCAGCGGCACAGCCGCGCGTAAAAATGGCAGCGGCGCGAACCGCCAGAGGCCTCTGGCGTGAACGCCTTCGCCTCCCCGCACGCTCCCATGGTGTCCTACGAAGCCACGACCGAAGCCGTCACCGTGACGGTCCGCCCCACCTATCTCGACGACAAGTCGCAGCCTCTGGCGCGGCGCTTCGTGTTCGGCTACGTCGTGCGGATCGCCAACGACGGCGCGCAAGAGGTGCAGTTGATGCGCCGCCGCTGGCACATCCGCGACGCCGATGGCGGCGTACAAGAAGTGGAGGGCGAGGGCGTCGTGGGCCGCCAGCCGATGCTCGCGCCCGGCGAGGCGCACACCTACCAGTCGTTCTGCGTGCTCCCCACCTTCGACGGCAGTATGGAAGGCGACTACCTCATGCAGCGCGCCGACGGCGCCCGCTTCCGCGCCGTGATCCCTCGCTTCTTCCTCCGCGCGATGGCGAATTAGGGGAAGAGGGATAGGGGATGCGGGAAGGGGAGGGATGCGCAGAGGAGAGGCCTCTGGCGCCAGAGGCCGGGATGGATCTCGTCAGTGGCACCGTCTTCCTGTAGGGGCGAGGCGTGCCTCGCCCGGTTCCGAGCACGGCTCGGCGCCAGAGGCCAGAGTCACACCCGAGCGCTCTGCCCATCCCTCTATCCCGCATCCCCTATCCCTCCCTCAAGCCCCCGCGATGGGCTCGGCCAGGCCCATCACCAGCCCACTCTCACGCCAGACGCGCACGCGCACGCCACCGCGCTCGAACGTGCCCGATTCCACGTCGCGGAACGTCTCGGAGTCCTTGGCCTGGTAGAGCGTGCAGATGCGCTGCTTGGCATCGCGGAAGCGGATCTGCGCCGCCATCTCGCCGCCCAGCGAGCAGTACCGCGCGCCCACGAGTTCGTCCATTTCCATGTTGTCCGGGCGCACGACGGCGAAGTCGAGGCCTTCCAGGTCGCCTGCGAGATCGTCGAAGGACGGTGCGCGCACGTCGGGGTCGAGGGCGCGCGTGTGGTTGAGCGCGATCTCCTGCGCGACGGCCTCGGTCGAGACGCCGCTGGCGGGCCATGCGAGAAGCACTGCCACGGCGAGCACGAGCGCGAGCACGCCTGCCACCGCGGCGCGCCAGAGGCCTCTGGCGCCAGAGGCAGCCGGGCGGTCCGCTACGAGGCGCGAGGCTTGGGCGCCAGAGGCTCCGGGGTCTGCGCCCCGGCGGTCTGCGCCCCGGCGGTCTGCGCCCCGGCGGTCTGCGCCTCTGGCGAGGCGGCGAGTACGCCCTCGCGCAGCGTGCGCAGCGCATCGGCGTCGAGAGAAGAGGCCCGGTAGTGCTCGCGGACGGCCTCGTCAAGGAGTGGGTCGGTCATGGCTCTGGAGGGCATTACGGGCGGTAGTCGTCGCCGAGGCGGGCGCGGAGTTTCTTTTTCGTGCGGTGGAGCAGGCTTAGAACGGTTCCACGCGGCCGGTTGGTAATCGCGCCGATCTCGGACGCGGTGAGGCCTTCGACGGCGTGGAGAAACAGGACCTCGCGCTCGTCGTCGCGCAAGAGGCCGAGTGCGTCGCCGAGCGCCATTGCGGCAAAGGGCGCGGTGTCGTCTGGCGAAGGTGTATCAGCGGGGTCGTCCAGCGCCGTCGTGTCCACCTCGTGGTCGAAGATGGCCGGGCGGCGGCGGATGTCCAGAAAGCGGTTGCGGACGGCCGTGAGCAGGTAGCCCGCGTGCCACGGTCCGCCGCGCCGGGCGACGGAGAGGCTGGCGTCCTGCACGATGTCGCGCGCCTCGGCGTCGTCGTGCGTGAGCGAGAGCGCGAAGCGGTACGCGCGCTGGAGCAGCGCGTCCAGTTCGGCCGCCTCTGGCGGCGGTGCAGCCACACGCCGAAGCGAGGACGTTGAAGCGAGGGCGAGAGCGGCCACGAAAGGTTGGGAAGGGGAGCGGCGCGAGCGCCAGAGGCGTCAGGCGCTCGCGAGTGCGGCGCGAACGCTGGGGCAGATCTGCGTCTCGCTATCGGCCGAGGTGGTCCGGTCGAGAACCGTCCTGGAGTCGGCGTGGAGCAGGAGAACGAAGCCGGTCTGGCCTTCGCGCTCGCGGTGAAAGGCCACATAGCCGCCAGAGGCTGCGATTCGGGCAGCGTCTTGGCGTGCCGCGGCGTCGGTCTGGTCCAGCGTGACCGACGGCACGGCGTCGAGCGAGCGCGTGGCGGCGTTGATCTTGGGGGGCATCTCGCCAGAGGCCTCTGGCGGCACACCTGGCGCGGTAGAGGTGGGGAGTGCCGCGAGGGCGATCAGCAGCGCCAGAGGCGCGAGGAGGAAGCGTCGCATGGGTTCGGGGGCAGCCGGAGGAGGGCGCACGCGGCGCCAGCCTGCGGGCGGATAGACGCGCCCCCTCTCTGCCTGATTGCACCGGCCTCTGGCGCGTGCGGCTCTGGAGATGCTGGGATTCGAACCCAGGTCCGATCGCCACAGGCGTTCCGCATCCCTCCATCCCCTATCCCTCTTTCGAGCGCGGCAGCGTGATCTGCGGCGCGTCCGGGTCGGGCCGGTAGAGGACCGCGCTGCGGCCCGCGACCGCGACGACGACGGTGTTCTCGACCTGCGCGGCGAGGGCTTCGGCGGCCTCGCGCGGGCCGAGCTCGCCGCCATCGTGCACGCGCACCTTGGCGAGCTCGCGCGTGTTGAACGCCTCGCGGAGCGCGCGGACGGTCGGGACGGTCGCGCCTTCTTTGCCGAGGTGCAGGACGGGCTTGAGCGGGTGCGCGAGCTTGCGCAGGTGGGCGCGTTGCTTGGAGGTAAGGGCCATCGGTGTTTTGGAATAGATCGGGTCCAAGGTCGTGCCTCTGGCGGCTCGGAGGGAGGAAAGAGCGACGAGGAACGAGGCGGGCGGTTTGATGTGGCCTCTGGCGCCAGAGGCTTCCGGGAGATCTCGTCGTTCTGAACGCACCCCCCGCTTCGCTCGCCCTCCGGTCGCGAAGCTGTTCCCCTAGAAGGGGGACAATCCAGATCTCAATCGTTCGAGCGCCAGAGGCACACCTATTCGTCTGGACCGGCCGCGGTGGGGATCGTCTCCTCGCCCGAAAGGGACAGCTTGGGGACCAAGGCGGGGGTAGCCACGCACTGTCGTAGCACCCCAACGCCTCTGGCGCCAGAGGCCCATCGTAGGCACCTTTCCCTCGGCCCATCCCGCGCGCCGCGCGCACATCCCGCATCCCTCGCCGTGAAACTCGCCCTCGTCCAGCAGACCGCCACGCCCGACCTCGCCGACAACCTCGCGCGCGGCCTCGCCGCGTTCGAGCGCGCCGCCGATGCGGGCGCCGACCTCGTCGCCTTCGCCGAACTGGCCTTCCACCCGTTCTGGCCGCAGCGCCACGCCACGCCCGAGCTTCTGGCGCACGCCGAGCCTATCGACGGACCGACGGTCACGGCCTTTTGCGAGCGCGCCGCCGCCCGAGGCGTTGTGTGCGTGCTCAACCTGTTCGAGCGGGCCTCTGGCGCCAGAGGCGAGGGCGGCAAGACGTTCGACGCGTCGCCGGTGATCGACGCGGACGGCTCGCTCCTGGGCGTGACGCGCATGATCCACATCACGGACTACGAGGCGTTCCACGAGCAGGGCTACTACGCGCCGGGCGACAACGGTCTGCCGGTGTACGACACCGCGGCGGGCCGCATCGGCGTGTCCATTTGCTACGACCGGCATTTCCCGGAGGCCATGCGCGCGCTCGCGCTGGCGGGCGCCGAGGTGGTCATCGTGCCGCAGGCCGGGGCGGTCGGGGAGTGGCCGGATGGGCTCTACGAGGCCGAGATGCAAGTCGCATCCTTCCAGAATGGCTACTTCACCGCGCTCGTCAACCGCGTCGGCGCGGAGGAGAAGCTGACGTTCGCGGGCGAGAGCTTCGTGACCGCGCCCGACGGCCGCGTCGTCGCGCGGGCCGCCTCTGGCGCCGACGAGATTCTGTATGCGGACGTGGACCTGGGAGCCGTCGCCGAGTCGCACGCGCACCGGCTCTTTCTCAGGCACCGCCGCCCGGAGCTGTACGCGGACTGGCTCGCGCGGTAGCTGCCTCTGGCGCCAGAGGCTCAGGCGTTACACCGCCTCCGGCGCGTGCACAAACGTCGGCGCGCCCGTGGGCACCGTCCGGGCCTCTGGCGGCATGGGAATCTCAGGCAGCGGCGCCAGAGGCCGGTAGCCGCCCAGCGGGTTGGGTTCGGCCCACAGCGTTCCGCGCGTGGTGCGCATCACCACGTGGTCGCCCGCGCGGCCCAGGACGTAGTCGCGCGTGAGCGGCACCTTGCCGTCGGGCGTGTCGAGCACGTAGGACGGGACGGCGAAGCCCGACGTGTGGCCGCGGATCTCGCGCATCAGATCCATGCCCTTCTCGATGGGCGTGCGCAGGTGCGCCGTCCCGCCGATGAGCTGCGCGTGGTAGAGGTAGTACGGCCGCACGCGCAGGCCTACGAGTCCCTCGCAGAGCGCCTTGAGCGTTGCCGCGTCGTCGTTGATGCCCGCCAGAAGCACGCTCTGGTTGCCGACCGGCACGCCCGCATCCGCCAGCCGCGCACACGCACCCCCAGCCTCTGGCGTGATCTCCTTGGGGTGGTTGAAGTGCGTGTTGAGCCAGACCGGGTGGTGCTTCTGCAAGACGGCGCACAGTGCGGGCGTGATGCGCATCGGGTTGACGACCGGCAGACGCGAGCCGATGCGGACGACCTCGACGTGAGGAATCGCCCGCAACTCGCCCAGCAGCCAGTCGATGTTTCCGTCCGAGAACACGAGCGGGTCGCCGCCGGTGAGCAGCACGTCGCGAATGGCCGGGGTGCGGCGGATGTAGGCGAGGGCCTCGCGCAGTTCATCCTTCCGCATCATGTAGTCCGCGTCGCCCACCATGCGCTTGCGCAGGCAGTAGCGGCAGTAGACCGCGCACTCGCTCGTCACGCAGAAGGCCACCTTGTCCGGGTAGTTGTGGACGAGGTTCTTAACCGGGCTGTGGCCGACTTCGTCCAGCGGATCGACCACGCCCACGATGTCGGGCTCGACCTCTGGCGCCTGCGGGACGACGTGCTGGCGGACCGGGCACTGGGGGTCGTAGGCGTCCATCAGGCTCGCGTAGTACGGCGTGATGGTCCAGCGGAAGATGCCGCGTGTGGCTTCTATCGCGTGGCGCTCGCCGTCGGTGATGCGGATGTATCGCGCGAGGCTGACTTCGTCGCTTACGCGGTGGCGCATCTGCCAGCGCCAGTCCGTCCACTCCTCCAGGGAAGCGTTGTGCTGCGGGAACGTGGTCATGCCTCTGGCGGAGCGGAAGGGATGCGGGGTGCAGAGGGATGGAGGGATGCGGTTTCGCTCCCGCCAGAGGCCGCCCTGGGTAGAGAGATGTCGGACACCCCGACGATTATGCGCGTGGCCTCTGGCGCCAGAGGCTCTCGGAGGGGATGTGCTGGTGCCATTACTCGCCGTCCGGGCGCTGGACGTATGGGTACCGGCGGAACTGCTTGAGGACGGCTTTCTCGCGCGTCGTCTCGAACGTCTCGCCGCACTGGCCGCACTTAAACACGATCTGCCGCGGCGTGCCGCTGGCGCCGTTGAGCAGTGCAAACCATCCGCCGCCGCCGTAGCTCAGCGAGGCGCGCGCCCAGTGGTGATAGCGGTCGTGGCCGCAGGAGCAGGTCGGTCGGGTCGCCATGGGGGGCGCGAGAGGGCGAAAGCAGATTCTACCGCCAGAGGGCCTCTGGCGTGCGCGCGCGGGAGATTCCCGCGCCAGAGGCTCAGTCGGTCTGCCCGGAGTACGGCGCCGGGTCGCGCGGGGCACCGACCGGATGCGCCACGGTGGGCAGCGGCGCCTCGGGCGCGTGCGCGCCGTCGCCCGACGTGCGCGGGTCCTCGGGCGTGGGCTCCGTCCCGCCGTCATCGCCGCCGGGCGGGTCGGGCTCGATGCCATCGCCCATGCGCTCCGCCCAGGCCTGCGTGAACTCCGCGCCGACGAGCACGATCAGCGATGAGTAGTAGATCCAGATCAGCAGGAGCGCCAGCGATCCCGCGGCGCCGAACGCCGAGCCGGGACTCGACATGCCGAGGTAGAGCCCGATCAGCGTCTTGCCAAGCGTAAACAAGACGGCGGTCACGAACCCACCCACCCACACATCGCGCCACGAGATCTCGGCGTCGGGCAGGTAGCGGAACATGAGGGTAAAGAGCAGCCCGATCACGCCGATAGACACCACTACGTTGAGGACCTGCATCAGCACGCCTCCCAGTCCACCCGGCACAATACCGCTGGCGGCCTCGCCCAGCGCGGCCAGCACGGCGCTCAGCGCGAGCGAGACGAGAAGCAGAAACGCGATCGTCAGCACCATCCCGAACGAGAGCAGCCGCTTGACGAGAACCGCCATGATGCCTCCACCCTCCGAGGCCTTCTCCACCTCCCATGCGCGGTTGAGCGACTTCTGAAGCTGTCCGAACGCGCCAGAGGCTCCGAAGAGCAGCGCCGCCAGCCCGGCGATCTTCGAGCCGATCCCGTCTCCGAGCGAACTCGCGTTCTCGATCATCGTGCCGATCGACTTCTCACCGTTGGGACCGATCAAATCGCCGATCTGCTTCACGAGCGCCTCTTGCACGGTCTCGACGCCGAAGATGGCGCCCGCGATGCCGAGGATGACCACCAGCAGCGGCGGAAGCGAGAACACGGTGTAGTACGCGATGGCCGCGCTCATGCTCGGCACATCGTCATCCATCACCTCGGAGACGGTTTTCTTGAGGACGGAGGTGATGTCTTTGGCGGTCAGCTTCACGAAAGGCAGGGGAGGGGGAGGGGTAGAATGCGCGCCCCGCCTTCCAGGTTGCCCCTCGCACCATGCTCCGCCGCCCCACCCTCACCGACGACGGCCGCGCCGTCACGCTGGACCTCCACGGCGCCCGCATCGCCGAGGCCGAGCACCTCGCGCGCCGCGCTGCGCAAGAGGCCTCTGGCGCGGGCCGCAGCACGCTCCGCATCGTCCACGGCGCGAGCACGACCGATTGGGACGGCGGCAACCGGACCGTCAAAACCGCCCTTCTCGATCTGCTCGACAGCGGCGCCCTCGACGCCTGGGTGGCGAGCGAGCATTTGACCGAGGGCGCGATGCTGCTCGGCTTGAGCCTTTCCGGCACCGCAGACCGCCGCCGCCTCACGATCTCGGATCTGTAGCCTCTGGCGACAGAGGCCTCGGGGCGCCGTGCTTGGCTGGGAGAACCCCCCGCTTTGCTCCCCTACGGTCTCAAAGCTGTCCCCCTTGTCAAAGGGGACAATTCACACCGCAACCTGCCCAGAGAGCGGACGCGAACCTCTGGCGTCCGAGAGATTCGAGATCTGGATTGTCCCCCTCGTTGAGGGGGACAGCTTCGCGACCAACGGGAGAGCGAAGCGGGGGGTAGCCACGCTCCACCGCGATGCCCCGGCGCCTCTGGCGCCAGAGACTCGCCCGTGACAGCTTTCGCCCAGATTCACCGCCAGAGGCCCGATCTTGCCGCCTCCCATCCCTCCACCCCGCATGGCTCCCCGCATCGGCATCACTACCTCGCTCAACCGCACCGAGCGCGGCGACCTGGAACAGCGCCTCGACCTCCGCTACGTCCACGCCGTCGAGCGCGCGGGTGGCCTCCCGCTCATCGTGCCGATGCTGGACACGCCAGAGGCCGCGGAAGGCTTCGCCGCGCTTCTCGATGGGCTCGTCGTCACGGGCGGCCCGGCGGTCACGGATGGACTCGTGGGCGCGCTTCCGGACGACATCAGCGAGACCGAACCGCTGCGCGTCGCAAGCGACACGCGACTTCTCTCGCTCTTTCTGGAGGCGCGGCGGCCCGCGCTCGGCATCTGCTACGGGATGCAGCTCGCGAGCGCGCTCCGCGGCGGGACGATCTACGCCGACGTGGAGCGCGACGTGGAAGGCACCGCCACGCACAGCCGGGGACGCGGCGGCAGCACGCACCCGGCCCGCGTCCACCGCGGCACACGCCTCTGGCGCCTGACAGAGACAGAGACGCTCGACATCAACACGCGCCACGTGCAAGCGCTCGCCCAACCGGGAGACGGCCTGGTGGTGAGCGCGACGGCGCCTGACGGCGTCATCGAGGCCATCGAAACCGAGGATGGCGCGTTTGTAGGGGTGCAGTTCCACCCCGAGGCCATGAGCCCGCCGCTGGACGCGCTCTTTCGAGACCTCGTGGACCGCGCGCGCGCCGCACAATCTCCCTCGCGCTAGCGTTCCCGGACCGATTCTTGCCGTATTGTCGGCGCCGTGCGGCTCTCTTCTCGGACCCACGGCCGTCCCCGAGCGTATCCCACGCTAACGCCTTCCCGACACCATGAGCGATCCCGATATCCCGTCCCGCCCCGACGGCGAGCGCCCCCGATTCCTTCCCGCGCTGGACTACATCCCAGACGAGATGCAGGAGGACGCACCCATCGGCGATCCCGAGGACGACACGTCCCCGCAGGGCCAGCGCGGCCGAGACCGCTTCCGCTCCGGCCTGCGCGTGCCTCTGGCGGCGCTCGGGTTTCTCGGCGCCGTGGCTCTCGTGGGTCTGCTCATCGCCAGAGGCGACGTGTCGGCGCAGAAGGCGCCCGATGCTCCGGCGTCAGCCGCGGCCTCTGGCGTGTCGCCGATTCCTGCAGGCGAGGCCTACTCGTTCAAGCAACTCGACATCCACCCGGACCGGATGCACGGCCAGTACTTCGCCGGCGCGTTTCTGACCAGCGGTACGCCAGAGGCGGGCGGCGAGGGCGACATGATGTCGGACTTCCGCTGGCGTCTGGAGATGTTTCGCAAGGCGTACGGCGTCGACGACAACTTTACCATCCGCGCCTACGACGGCCGGACCGGCCGCGAACTGGACTCGGTCACGCTGACGGGCCTCCGCAACGCCTACCGCGCCTCCGGCAGCGTCAACTGGGACGAGGTCAACCGTGCCCGCCGCAGTGCCACGACCGAGCTTCGTAAGAAATGGCAGGCCGCTGGCATCCCGCGCAAAGACATCACGATCCGCTGGGGCTACAAAGACAATTCGCTCGAAGCCCGCGGTCGCGACGATCACTTCGTGGAGTACGAGGCACAGCTCGCGCGACGTCTGGGCCTGAGCCTGCTCACGACCGAGATCGGCACCGTCGAGACGTTCAACCAGGACCACCTCATCTCCAGTGCGGGCGCCCGCTCGCGCTACCAGATGATGCCGGACATCCTGAGCATGTTCAACGTCGAGCGCTACAACGTGCCTCTGGCGGGCGGCGGCAGCGTCGCCGTGGCCGAGGAACTGCACCCGCTGCTCTCGATGGAGCCTGCGCTGATGCTCGTCCGCGCGTATTCCAACGCTGTCGGCCACGAGCTGCCCGGCATCTCGGCGTACCACGCGGGCGTCGCGAACATCCACAAGCTCTACCGCGAGTACCTCCGCGCCAACCCGCTGGCGGTGCGCTCCAACCTCCACGTCTCGGACGCCTACATGTGGGGCATCACCGACGGCTTTGAGAAAGTGGACGCGGTTTCCAGCTTTGGCCCGCATTCGCGCATCTATGTGCTCAAGGCCTACGGCGCCCTTCGCGCGACCGAGACCCAGGTCATCGAGCCGGGCGTGACCGCGCGCGTCGAGCGCGTGCAGATCCGCCCCGGTGAGAGCGTGACGTTGGAGCGCATCCTGAGCGCGCTCGAATCCGTCGACGGACGCCTGAACTGGAGCTACGCCGACGGCGACAGCCCGTACGAGCGCTTCCGCCAACTCAACCCGCACATCAAGCTGCCCATGGCGCCCGGAGCCTCTGGCGTTCCCGCCAGAGGCAACCTCGTGCTGAGCGCCGCCGCGGGCGACGAGCCCATCCGCTTTTTCCTGCCCGCAGGTGCCGTAGACGCGATGAAGCGCACCGGGCTGGACGTGATCGGCGAGTTCACCTCGTTCGACGAGGATACGTTCGTACTCGACCCGAGCGAGATCACGCCGACCGACCGCGAGTACGCGGCGCTGGTGGAGGACATCGGGCAGTTCGGCTTCACGCGCACCAACAAGGCGCGCCTGGAGACGCTGTACAGCAGCATGCGCGCCCTCGCGCGGCAGAACCCGGACAGCCGTTACCGCCAGACGCAGTCCAAGATCATCGGCATCCACCGGATGTTCTGGCGCACCGACGCGTTCGAGAGCCTGCTCAGCACGCGCGAGAACCTGCTCTCTATCAACCCGCTGGACCTGCGCAACGACAGCCTCGCGAGCGGCCCGCTGCCCGCGCCCATCTTCTAGACCGGCCTCCTCCTCTGGCGCCAGAAGCCACGTCGTGCCGCCCCCGTCAGCCTCTGGCGGGGGCGGCGTCGGTTTCGCCAGAGGCCTCTGGCGTAGACGGACCTTACCTAGCGCCCGCTATCGTGCCTGCTTCCCGGATGGACAAGACCGCCTTTGCCGTCGTGCAGTCGCACGAGAGCGCTGCCGAGGCCGACCGTCAGTTCTGGTGGAGCCGGTCTCCAGCGGAGCGCGTCGCAACGGTCCAGATCCTCCGCCGACGATGCTATGGAGACGCGGCTGACGCCAGACTTCAGCGAGTTCTTGAGATTGCTCGCCGAGAATCACGTTGAGTACCTCCTGATCGGCGGCTATGCCGTTGCGAGGCACGGCTACCCGCGACCGATGGGAAATATCGACGTGTGGGTGCGGCCCACGCTGAAAAACGCGACGCGCGTTGTCGAGTCCCTTTGCGCATTTGGGTTTGGCGTTCCGTCGTTAGATGCTGCCCAGTTTCTGGAACCGACCGTTATCGTCAGGATGGGTCTGCCGCCCAACCGAATCGAGATCATGTCTTCGATCTCCGGGGTACTGTTCGCAGAGTGCTGGGCAGATCGCCTAGAAGAGACGTGGGGAGACGTGCCGGTTACGGTGATTGGTCTGAAGTGCTTGCGTAGGAACAAGAAGGCGAGCGGCCGCGCGAAGGACCTCGACGAACTACCGCCAGCCTCTGGCTGATAAGGACCGCCGCCAGAGGTGCTCGAAAAGAAAGGGGCGTGGATTGGGAACTGTCTGTCGCAACAGGTATTCGAGAAGCCTGTTACAACAAGCAACCGCAGTCACATGTCTACCCTTTCCAACAAAATCGCCCTCGTCACCGGAGGCTCCCGAGGCATCGGCGCTGCCACCGCCAAGCGCCTCGCCAAAGACGGCGCGACCGTCGCGCTTTCCTACAACTCCTCGCCCGACGCCGCGCAGGCCGTCGTGGACGAGATCACCGCCTCTGGCGGCACGGCCCAGGCCTACCAAGCCGACGCCTCCGACCCGAAGGCAGGCGGCGCGCTCGTGCGTAAAGTCGTCGAGGACCATGGCGGGCTCGACATCCTAGTCAACAACGCAGGCGTCTACCGCACCGGCCCGGTCCACGAGTTCACCGACGAGGACTACGACGCCAACCTGGACATCAACCTCCGCGGCTCGTTCGACACCATCCGCGAGGCCGCCAAGCACTTGCGTGACGAGGGCCGCATCGTCAACATCGGCAGCGTGGTCGGCAAGGTCGGAATGCCGGGCAACAGCATCTATGGCGCGTCCAAGGCCGCGGTGACACTTCTCGCGAAGGCCGTCGCCAAGGAAGTCGGCGGGCGCAAGATCACGGTCAACACGGTGCACCCGGGCGCGATCGACACGGACATGAACCCGGCGGACCCGGAGAAGAACCCCTTCGCGGAGACGATGGCGTCTATGAACCCGATGGGCCGCTACGGCACGGCCGAGGAGATCGCGAGCGCGGTCGCGTTCCTGGTCTCGCCAGAGGCGTCGTACATCACCGGCGCCGAACTCACCGTCGACGGCGGGATGACGGCCTGAGCCGACCGGCCTCTGGCGCCGATTGTGAAGGCCGCCAGAGGCCGCGGTGACCTCGGCGCGAAGGCGTCTTTCAGGGGGAAACCGGGTCTATCGTGGGCGGTTCGTCCAGCACTTGTTCCAACATACGTCTGAAGAGGTCCGCGCTTTCGAACGCCAGGGACCTGCCGATACCTCGGGGCCGCCACGCGCGGCTCTATCGGCCTCTTCTCTCTTCTCTGTCATGTCTCGCGATTTTGCTCCTGACCCCGACGCGGTCTCTGTCCTTGCCAACATCTACTGGCCCGGCGTCCTGACCGTTCTCGGTATCTCCGGCGCCGTGCTCGTGCCGCTGCTCGGCGCGCTGCTGCTGGCGTAGTGCCAGACGATCCCGCAGGGTTCTGGGACGCCCGCTACGCCTCTGGCGAGTATGCCTACGGCACGGCGCCCAACGCGTGGCTGGAATCCCACGCCGATCTACTTCCCGCCAGAGGCCGCGCCCTTGTGCCCGGTGCGGGCGAAGGCCGCGATGCGACCTGGCTTGCCGAGCGCGGGCTGACCGTCACAGCGGTCGACCTCTCAGCCGAGGGCCTCGCGAAAACGCGCCGCCTCGCCGCTAACAGAGGCGTCGAGGTGGAGACGGTGCATGCGGATCTGAGCGCGTGGGACTGGCCTCTGGCGGAGGCCGACGTGGTCGTGCTCAGCTTCGTGCACGTGGACCCCGGCTTCCGGGCGGCGCTACACCGGCGTGCCCTTGCGGCGCTCAAGCCCGGCGGGATCGTGGTTCTGGAGGGTTTTCACACGGGCCAACTCGCGTACCGCGAGGCGCACGACTCGGGCGGTCCGGGCCGCGAAGACATGCTCTTCACCGCCGCCATGCTGCGCGCCGACTTCGCCGGGGCCGAGCCTCTGGCGCTGGAGGAAACCGAGACGACGTTACGCGAAGGTGCCTACCACGACGGCTTGGCAAAGGTGGTGCACGGAGTCTTCCGCGCGGGCTAAACCGGAACCGGCGCCAGAGGCCTTGGGTCCGCTCGGTCCCCTCTCCGTACCCATGTCTCTGACCATCGCAGCCCTCTGTGGCAGCCTCCGCACCGGCTCGTTCAACCGCGCACTGCTGGACGCCGCTGTCGACCTCGCGCCCTCTGGCGTGACCATCCAGATCGCCGAGATCGGCGACCTGCCGCTCTACAACGAGGACTTGGATCCGCTCGCCAAGCACAGCGGTGCGGAGGATTTCCCCGCGCCGGTCGAGCGCCTCCGCCAGAGGCTAAAGGGCGCCGACGCGCTGCTCATCGCCACGCCGGAGTACAACTACAGCGTGCCAGGCGTGCTGCAGAACGCGCTGGACTGGGCCAGCCGCCCCGCGTTCGAGTCGCCTCTGGCGGCGCTACCGTGTGGCATCATGGGCGCCTCGCCCAGCCCGGTCGGCACGGCGCGCGGGCAGGAAGTGCTCAAGCGCGTGCTGGGCAGCATCCTTGCGCAGGTGTACCCGCATCGCGGCGTGCTCGTCGGCGGTGCCCCGGGCAAGATCAAGGACGGCGTGCTGACCGACGAGAAGACGCGCGAGTTCATCGCGGCCTACCTCGGCGACTTCGCGACGTTCGCCCGCCAGTTCCAGACCGCCTAACTCACGCACACCGCCTCTGGCAGCCTGCCCCCAGCCTCTGGCGCCAGAGGCCCACCCCCACGACCCATGCCCGCACGCCTCGGACACCTCCGCCTCGACGTTGCCGACCTCGACCGCATGGCGCAGTTCTACTGCGACGCCTTCGGCCTGACCGTGCGCGAGCGCGCGACGGACGACCAGAGCCATTACGCCTTCGTCACCGACGCCCAGCCCATCCCCGGCGGCGCGCAGGACGGGATGCACCACCGCCTGGTTCTGCGCCAATCGCGCGACGGCCACCGGCCAGCCTCTGGCGGAGGCCACGCGGCTAGATCACTTCGCGTGGGAAGTGGACGACGAGGCGGAGCTTCTCGCGTTCGTCGAGCGCCTGAAGGAGATGGGTTGCGAGACCGATCTGCAAGAGGCGCAGATCGCGTGGCAGTGCTACTTCCACGACCCCGAGGGCAACCGCCTGGAGGTCTACACCGACCGCCGCCAGAGGCCGGATGGGAGCCCGCTCTGGCAGGGGCGGCAGGAGGATCTCCCCGAAGACCGCCTGCGCGCGGCGGCGCGCTAAGCCTCTGGCGCCGGAGTCCGTCTCAGGGCGTCTCTGGCGACTCGGCCATCTGCGAGCGTTCCTCGTCGCGCCGGGCCCAGTTGTAGACCAGCGTGGTCAGGATTACGAACACCGTTGCCGCGACGGCCAGCCCGGCACCGACGTAGATCGGCGCCACGAGCGCGATCCGCAGCACGACCGTTGCCAGCGCCAGCGCCGCGTTACGGAAGACGACCGCGTACGTGTCCGTGTAGATCAACGAGACGAGCACGAGGAGCACGTCAGCAAAGATGAGCGCCGTAAAAAAGGCATCGAAGAACGGATACGGGTCGCGCCCGGTGAGGTACCGCGCGCCGTCGTCCACGCCCGCGACGATAAAGGCGGTGAGCAGCCCGATTGCGACCACCTTTTTAGCCGCCACGAACCGCGACTGCTCGGGCGCGCCCGATGTGATCGGGCGGTGGCGCTGAAGCTGGAAATAGAGCGTGGTGCCCGCGAACACGGCCAGCCCACCGCCTGCCGCCGCCAGGGCGTGCAAGACGGGCTCGCTCGCCGCGGCCCACGCGATGGGCTCGCCCATGCTGCCGAGCTCTTTGAACGACTCGCGGATGAGGATGAGCGAGAACAGCTCGAACTGCTTGCCCGCCGCCTCCGCGACCGAGCGCGCGAGCGCGAACACGATCGCGATCACCTCCAGCACGAGCAGCGCCGTAAACGCGAGCGAGATGGCCGCGAAGTGGCTCGTCGGGATGCCGAGGCTGGACGGCAGCCAGCCCAGCCGCGCCGCCTCGATCACCACCAGCGCGACAAGAAACAGCAGAACCAGCGCCGCCCCAGACAGCCTCCGCACCCGCACCGATTCCCACCACGCCTCCAGCGCGTCGAACAGGCGAGAGACGGTGTCGAGCGTCGTCGAGATCACGGGAAGAGGGAGCAGACGGGTACCGGACGCGGCCCGACGCCTCACGGGTCCTGGATCAGCCTCTGGCGCCAGAGGCGAACACCGAGAAAACGTGTGGGTCCGTCGCGGCATGCCGCGACACTGCAGGGGTGATTTCCGAGACGCCGCCAGAGGCCTTTTGCGTCAGGCCCGCGCGAGAATGGCCGCGGCCACGCGGCGGCCCCACTCGGCGTAGATCGGCGGGCCGGGGTGGAAGCCGTCGTGGCTCATGACCTCCTTCATGGGTACGCCGTGGAGCGGGTCGCCGGGCTCGGTCCGAAAGTCGAGGTAGCTCATGTCGGGCTGCGTCGCGGCCCAGGCCTTGAGCGCGGCGTCGTAGCGGCGGGCCGTGCGGCCGAGGTACCAGTGCAGCGGGTTGGGGATCGCGGGAAACCGCCCGATGGGCGGCAGCCCCGAGGCGACGATGTGCGCCACGCCGAACCGCTCGCGCAGCTCCGCGACCAGCGCGCGGTAGCTCGCCATCCACGGCTCGATCTCGCGCCCGGCCGTGATGTCGTTGATGCCGATGGCCGTCACGGCCACATCGAAGGCCTCTGGCGGCTGCTGCCGCAGATGGCGCAGCGTGCGCGGAAGCGTGGAGCCGTGGCGCGCCTCCAACCGAAACGTGACCGTTCGGGTCTCCGCCAGAGGCCCGACCGTCTGGCCCAGCAGCGCCTCCTCTTGCGTCTCCGCGCCGACGCCTGCGCCGGAGGAGTCGCCGACGATGAGCACGCGGAGCGGCGGGCCACTGCCGCGCGTGCCGGTGCGGTCGCCCGGCGGCTCGGGCAGCTTCGGGATCGTCTTGAACAGCCGTTTTCCCTGCATGAGCAGGATGGGGCCGAGAAGGGTGCGGACGAGATCGGCCACGGGCGCGAGAGGTAAAACGGCTTCACCGTCCGGCGCCTCGCGCAGTTCCGGCGCCTCGCGCAGTTCCGGCGCCAGAGGCCTCTGGCGGGGGGGCGTCTGTCGAAACGTGGATGCAAGCAGCCTCTGGCGTTGCTACTTCGTCTTCTCACGGCGTAGCCTCCGCCATGCTCCGATCTGTCCGACGACGCACCTACTGCGCCCGGCGCCGCTGGCACCGGATGGTGCGGCCCCTCCGGCGGTCGGCGCGCGTCGTCGTCGTTCTGGCGATCCTGACCGTGACGGCCCTTGGCTTCTATGCGCGTGTCAACGCCAGTAGCGGTGAGTTTGCGCGCGTGATGGTTTCCGCCGGACCGGACAGCACCGCGCTCTTGGACGGCATCGGAGAACGTGGCGACATGGCCGCAGCGGGGCTCCGCGACGGCGACCGGCTCGTCTCGCTCGATGGTGAGCCGACAGTAGCGGTGGACTCCGCGCGCCTCGCGTCAGGCTTTCCGCTGAGTGGTCAGACCGGCGACACGCTCGCGTTCGTGGTGGAGCGCGGCGGAGAGACGATCCGCGCGGACATGATCTTCGGCAAACAAGACGTGCTCGACGCGCGCTCGTTTGGGCTCTCGGACCGCGCGGTAAGTCGCTGGCTGGACGTGCTGTTCCTGGTGATGATTCTCGCCTTCGTCGTCTCCGGCTCCGTCCTGTTCGTCCGCTCGCGCGCCAGAGGCTACCTGGCGTCCCTCGCGACGGCGCTGCTGGCGGCCTCTGGCGGCCTCGGCTTTGTCGCGATGGCGAACTGGGACGGCGCGGACATGGCGCGGAGCCTTGCCATCGCGGTTGTGATTACTGCTGGGGTGATCTTCGTCAGCGCGATCCCAGCGGTCACCTCCGCCCTCGTTCGGTTTCCAGACGGACGGTACCTGCCCCGATGGACACGTCATACCAAGAGAATCTCTGCTGGTGGCCTCGTGCTTTTACTCGGCTCCGCGGCTGCGTCTGATGCACTAGATGCTCGGTGGGTGATATGGTTCGGGATCGCGGCTGTCATGTCCGTTCTAGCCGCGCCGCTTGTCGGGCTGGTGCAGAAGTACCTGCGGGCTGAGGACAGTGTGGTGCGGCAGCAGATGAAGTGGGTGCTGCTCCCGCTGGGCGCGTTCGTGCTCACGGTCGTCTCCACGCTGGGCTCCGAGGTCTTTCCGAGCCTGGACGCCGATATCTCGCCCAACGCGTACCTGTACAGTGTCGTGGTCGGGTCGCTGGCCGGGCTCACGTTTGCCGCGATCCCGCTCGGCGTGCTCGCGGGCGTGTTCCAGTTTCGGCCGTGGGACGCCGACCTGTGGATCGCGCGCTCGGCCGCGATCGGCATCGCTACGCTGGGCCTCGCAGCGGTCTTCGCCGCTGGCGCCGAGTTGATGCGCCTCGCACTGCGGTCCTCGTTTGGCGCGGGCGCCGATCCCATCGCGGCGGCGCTCGCGGCGGTCCTCTCGCTGTTCGCCTTCAACCCCGTCCGCGAGTGGTTTACCCGGCGCGCCGAGCGCGACCTGGAGCGCACGCGCGAGATCCTGGGCGAGCGCCTGCCGCTCGTCCTCGCGGGCAGACAGGTCGTGGCCTCGCCCGGCGAGATCGGCCGCGTCGCCATCCGCGGACTCCGCGAGGCGCTCCAGACCGACCGCGCGGCGGTCATCGACCTCGACCCCGAGGGCTGGGAGGTCGTCGCCGCCTCTGGCGTGGACCCCGAGGTAGCGCTCGCGTGGGCCGATGCCACGCTGGACGCCAGAGGCCAGATGGAGCCCACCGAGCAGGTGTGGGAAGACCCCACGTTTGTGCTCCGCGTGCCGCTGCACTCCGCCGAGGATGAACTGGTGGGCGTGCTCGCGCTCGGTACGCACGGCAAGGGCCGCGGCTACAGTACCGAGGAGCGAAAAGCCGTCGCAGGCCTGGCGCGGCCTCTGGCGGAGGCGCTGCGCGTGGCGGAGCGGCGCGAGGAAGCGGAAGCGGCCCGCAACGCGCGCCTGGCCCGACTCATCGAGCGCTTTCTAGGCGATCCGTCCTGAGTTTCTGGCGCCAGAGGCCGTCCGCGTGCCTCTGGCGCGAGACCACCTCGCCAGAGGCTGGGACCCCGACGCCGCAGCCTGTCTACCTTGGCGCACTCTCTCCCTCGCACTTCGATGTCCGACGCTCCGCTCGCAGGCAAAACCATCTTCATCACCGGCGGCAGCCGCGGCATCGGCGAGGCCATCGCGGTCCGCGCCGCGCAGGACGGCGCGAACGTCGCCGTGGCCGCCAAAACGTCCGAGCCGCACCCCAAGCTGCCCGGCACGATCCACACCGCCGTCGAGAAGATCGAAGCTGCGGGCGGCAAAGGGCTCGCGATCAAAATGGACGCCCGCGACGACGAGCGCGTCGCCGAAGCCATCGCGCAGACCGCCGAGCACTTTGGCGGCATCGACATCGTGATCAACAACGCGAGCGCCATCTTCCTCGCCAGCACGGAGGCGACGCCGCTGAAGCGCTACGACCTGATGATGGACGTCAACGTGCGCGCCACGTTTGCCGTCACGCAGGCGGCCCTGCCGCACCTCAAGAAGAGCGCCGAGGCAGGCCGCGGGCCGCACATCCTCACGCTCTCGCCACCGCTGGACATGGACCCCAAGTGGTTCGCGAGCCACCTCCCGTACACCATGTCCAAGTTCGGCATGAGCATGTGCGTGCTGGGCTGGGCGCGCGAGTTCAAGGAGATCGGCATCGGCGCCAACGCGCTCTGGCCCAAAACGACCATCGCGACGGCGGCGGTCAAGAACCTTCTCGGCGGCCAAGAGATGATCGACGCCAGCCGCACGCCGGACATCGTCGCCAACGCGGCGCACTGGATCCTCAGCCAGGACCCCCGCGGCACAACGGGCCACTTCTTCCTGGACGAAGAGGTCCTCCGCATGTCCGGCGAAACCGAGTTTGGGCACTACGCCGTCACGCCCGGCGCGGAGCTCATGCCGGACCTGTTCCTATAGGACAGGGTCGAACCGGCAGTCGTCGAAGAAACGACCTCTGGCGCCAGAGGCCTGTGGTCAGCCTCCCTTCCAAATAGCGCAGAAAGCGTCGACGTGGGCACCTAGCTTACGGCCTCTGGCGGACCCATTCGCTCCGACCGGACCCATAGCTCTTCCCCTATGCCTGCTCGCAACGCAACGCTCCCGGCTCTTTTCGCAGTTCTGCTGACTCTCGCAGGCTGCGCGAGCGCGAACGTCACCTCCAACAAAGCGCCAGACTTTGATCTCACGCCCGAGCGCGTTCTCGTCGTACTTCGGCCCTCTCCCACGAGTGAGGTCGGCCAGGCGATCATGGACAATCTGGCAAGCCGCCTCCCTGCAGACTTCTCCCAACGGGGCGTGCAGGCGGAAGCGCTCGTTCTCGGCGCGCTGGAACTGGACGACACCCTCGTTGCCCGGCGTGCAGCCGAGACCCAAGCGCAGGTGATCCTGGTGCTCGTCGAGACGAGTCAGACGCGGACCGACGATTTCGTAACAGGCTCGACGGTGGAGGCGGCACTGCTTCTGCCGGAGACCGACCGAACCGTCTGGCGTGCGCGACTGGAGGCGAAAAGTGGCGGCGGCATCTTCCAGGGCAACCCGGTGCCGCAATACGCGAAGGTGCTGGTCGAGGCTCTGTTCAAGGGACTCGCAGACGACGGCATCCTCGGCTAGCAGCCGTGCAGCGTAGCGCGCGGCCTCTGGCGCCAGAGGCCAAGACGTATCCGGTAGGGACGCCTCGCCGAGGCGTCCGCAGCGCGCTCGCCTTACCCCGTAAATGCCTGGCTAGAAATTGTACGCCTCTGGCGCCAGAGGCCCAGCACCACGCCAGAGGCTAATCCAGCAGCCCGCCGTCGAACAGGTCGCCGTCCTTGAGTGGCGGCACCAGGTCGAAGTGGTCGTACGCGCGCCGCATGGCGACGCGGCCGCGCGGCGTGCGCGCCATGAAGCCTTCCTGGATCAGGTACGGCTCGTAGACCTCCTCGATGGTGCCGGGGTCCTCGCCCACCGCCACGGCAATCGTGCTCACGCCGACCGGGCCGCCCTCGAACTTCTCCATCAGCGCGAGCAGCACGCGGGCGTCCATGTCGTCCAATCCGGCCTCGTCCACGTCCAGCGCGTCCAGCGCGTGAGAGGCGAGCGCGGTCGTGACGCGGCCATCACCGTCGACCTCGGCGAAGTCGCGCGTGCGACGGAGCAGCTTGTTCGCGATGCGCGGCGTGCCGCGGGAGCGCCGCGCGATCTCGTGCGCGCCGTCCTCGGTGATCTCGACGCCCAGCAGCTCCGCACTGCGCAGCACGATCTTCTGCAGCAGATCGGCAGTGTAGTAGTCGTAGCGGAAGTCGATGCCGAAGCGGGCGCGCAGCGGTGCCGTCAGCAGCCCCTTGCGCGTCGTCGCGCCGACGAGCGTGAACGGCGGCAGCGAGATCCGCACGCTGCGCGCGCTCGGACCACTGTCGATCAGGATGTCGATCGCGTAGTCCTCCATCGCGGAATACAGGTACTCCTCCACGACGGGCGAGAGCCGGTGGATCTCGTCGATGAACAGCACGTCGCCCTCCTCCAGGTTGGTGAGGAGTCCCGCGATGCTCGCGGGCTTGTCCAGCGCCGGGCCCGACGTGGTCTTGATGGCCGCGCCCATCTCCTCGGCCACGATGTGCGCAAGCGTCGTCTTGCCGAGCCCGGGCGGGCCGGAAAGGATGACGTGGTCCAACGCCTCGCCGCGTTGCAACGCAGCCGTCACGAACACGCGGAGGTTGTCTTTGATCTTCTGCTGCCCGATGAACTCGTCGAGCGCGCGCGGGCGAAGGGCGGTTTCGAAGTCGGCGTCGCGCGTCGTCGGCGTGGCGTCAATAGGGCCTCTGGCGGGGGTATCCATGTGTGCGGAGGTGGTTTGCGCCAAGGTACGGGGCGGGGGTGACAGGGTGTGTCATCGCTCCGGCGTGGCGTGCTGGCCATGCCCGTGTCGCCAGAGGCCTCTGGCGTAGCGCGGGCCTCAGGTATACCGCCGTGCTTAGGGGAAACCCCCTGAGAACGCTCCGGCAGGTGCGCTGCACCGGCCGCCAGGGGCTCGCCGGTGTGCCGCGCGCTGGACTAGCTGTGCAGGGTCGCGTTCTCTGTCCTCCTCAAGCGGGGACAGTTGGCATCCAGCCTCTAGCGAAACCATGAGTCGCCGGGATCGCCCACTCGGAGCGCGGTGGAAACTGTCCCCCTGTTTAGGGGGACAGAGGATGCGACCACCCGAAATCACCTATGGAGCCTGAGTATCCAACTCACGCCAGAGGTTACACAGCGCGCAGAGCCGAGCATCCTCAGGGGGTCCCAGCCGAGCACAGACGCTCCCGAGCCTCTGGCGCCAGAGGCCTGTACGAATCCATCCCCGCCAGAGGCTTTCCGCCGCGCGCCCGTTGACTCCGCCGGAGGCCGTCTCTACGTTGGCGCCATGTTTGCTGTAGACCACGTCCTCGTCTCCGACGCGCTGCTCGACGCGCCTTTCTGCTGCTCGCTCAGTGCGTGCCACGGAAGCTGCTGCGTCGAAGGCGACCGCGGCGCCCCACTGCTCCCCGAAGAGCGCG
Source organism: Rubricoccaceae bacterium (assembly GCA_963708165.1). Classification (GTDB taxonomy): domain Bacteria; phylum Bacteroidota; class Rhodothermia; order Rhodothermales; family Rubricoccaceae; genus Rubricoccus. The sequence goes on from OY970187.1 coordinate 1,914,815, forward strand.
CCGAACTGGAGCGCGCGCTGCCCATCGTCGGCCCGCGTCTGCGCAAAGAAGCGCACGACGTGATCGGCAAAGAGGGCTTCTGGGAAGGCAACGAGCGCGAGGGCTACGCCACGACGACCGTCGCGGGCAAGGAGTGCGTGTTTGTCGTTTTCCGCAAAGGCACGGCGGTTTGCGGCATCCAAGAGGCGCACGCCGAGGGCAAGCTGGACTGGGAAAAGCCCATCTCGTGCCACCTCTACCCGGTCCGCGTCGAGGCCTACGGCGAGGGTGAGAGCCGCGTCGAGGTGCTCAACTACGAGCAGATTGAGATGTGCACGCCCGCCATCCCGCACGGCCGCAGGCTCGGTCTCCAACTCGCCGACTTCCTCTCGCGGCCTCTGGCGCGGCGCTACGGCGACGCGTGGCTGGCGCGGTTCAAGACGGCGCTCCACGCGCGGCGCCGGCTTCTCGGCATCGGTCCTACAGATTCTGCTGCGGCCTCTGGCGAATCTGCCTCTGGCGGTGATGGCGGCCCGTCTCTCTACGCCAGAGGCGATGGTCACTCTGCGCCCTCGGAACCTTAAGCTGACACCCGACCCGGCGATACTCTCGGTCCTCTCTTCCTCCCGCCCCGCGCGGATATGCTCAACCTCCACCAAAAGCAGTCTCTACAGCAGAAGCTGTCGCCGCAGCAGATCCAGTACATCAAGCTGCTGCAACTGCCCACGCTCGCGTTGGAGCAACGCATCAAGGCGGAGCTGGAGAGCAACCCGCTTTTGGAGGAGGGCATGGAAGAGGAGGACGATCTCAACCTCGACACGCCAGAGGCTGAGCGCGACGACGCGCCCGACGAGAAGCAGCAGGACGATGAGTTCGACTGGGACGAGTTCCTCAACGCGCCCGACGACCTCTACGGCTACAAAGCCGCACCGGACAACGAGGAGGACGACCGCGAGGCGCCCATGCCGGACCTCTCGTCCATGGCCGAGAGCCTGCGCGATCAGGTGGGCCTCTTGGATCTGGACGAGACCGAGGCGCTCATCGCGGACCAGATCATCGGCTCCATCGACGAGGACGGCTACCTCCGTCGCCCGGTCGAGTCGATCTTGGACGACGTGATGTTCAACTTCGGCGTGATGCTGACCGAGACCGACGTGGAGCGCGTGCTCTCGCGCATTCAGCGCTTGGAGCCCGTCGGCATCGCCGCGCGCGACCTGCGCGAGTGCCTGCTGGTGCAACTCGACATGATGCCGAACGACGTGGACGGGCGCGAAACCGCCTACGACCTGGTAGACAAGTGCTACAAGGCGTTCACGATGAAGCACTTCGACCAGATCCAGCGCAAGCTGGGCATCGACGAGTACGACCTGAAGGAGGCCTACGACTTGGTGCGGAGCCTGGACCCCAAGCCCGGCGAAGGCGACTTCGTGGCGCAGACCAACTACATCACGCCCGACTACACCGTCGTGCGCGACGACGAGGGCTTCCGCATCTCGCTCAACGGCCGCAATGCCCCGGAGCTCCGCGTCAACGGGCATTACCGGAACATGTGGAACGACCTCTCGGCCAAAAAGAAGCGCGGCGACAAGGCCGCGACCGAGACCAAGAACTTCCTCAAGACGCGCATGGAGAGCGCGCGCTGGTTTATCAACTCCATCCAGCAGCGCCGCAACACGATGCTGAAGGTGATGGAGGCCATCGTGCAGATCCAGCACGACTTCTTCGAGCACGGCCCGGGCCACCTCCGCCCGATGATTCTCAAGGACATCGCCGAGATCATCCACATGGACATCTCGACCGTCTCCCGCGTGGTCAACGGCAAATACGTGCAGACCGAGTGGGGCGTGTTCGAACTCAAGCACTACTTCTCCGAGGGCATCGAGACCGATACGGGCGAGGAGGTCAGCAACAAGGAGGTCAAGTCCGCCCTGGAGCACATCATCGCCGACGAGGACAAGACGAAGCCGTGGAGCGACCAGAAGCTGGCGGACCTGCTGGCGGAGAAGGGCTACCCCATCGCGCGGCGGACGGTCACGAAGTACCGCGAGCAGGCCGGGATTCCCGGTCGCGCGTCTGCGGCGCCAGATCGTGCTCGCGTAGCCTCTGGCGCATCGGAGGGATGCGGGATAAGGGATAAGGGATGTGCAGAGGACGCGGCTGGCCTCTGGCGCCAGAGGCCGGGTGGGCTCTGCGCTTCGGGTGGACCCCCTGCTTTGCTCCCCGTTGGTCGCAAAGCTGTCCCCCTGATTCAGGGGGACAATTCAGATCCAGCCTCTGGCGAGGCGCCGCGCCGTCTCGGTCTCTCCTGCGACCTCGGTGTGGATTGTCCCCCTTAACAAGGGGGACAGGTCGACCGCCGTCACAGGCGCGTCGACCGGGGGGTCCCAGACGACCGCAGAGTCCCGAACAACCACAGACCCACCCGAAGCCTCTGGCGCCAGAGGCCGTACCCTGGCGTAGATCCCCCCGCACATCCGTGAAGCTGTTCGCCGCCGTCCTGCTCCTCGCCGCCGCCCTCGTCGCCTGCGACGTCGGTCCACCCTCCACCGCGCCGCCGAGCACCGGCGGCGGCCCGCAGACCCGCGTGGTCCGGCTCACGCTTGACCCGGACACGGTGGCGGTGGGGGACACTGCGCTTGTCCATGTCGTCATCGAAGACAGCCTGGACACGCGGTTTCGTTACGGCTGGGGAATGCCACGAGAGTTGACCCTTCCCATAGACGGCCGCGTTGATGGTCCTCGCGTCCGATTTGTCGCCCCCCGCACATCTGAAACGTCGGGGCAAGTCGTACGAGCGACCACGAGCGTCACTATCACCAACGGCGTGGCGGGGACTCGGCCGGTTACCTATTCCTTCAGCATCCCCATCCGGAACGGAGCCTCTGGCGCCAGAGGCCTGAGCCATCGTGCGGCCGCACCCGGTACCTTCGAGCGTGACCGTCCGCGCGCTCCTGCTCCTCGCCTGCCTCGCCGCCTCTGGCGCGAGCGCCCAGCCCGGCGCGCGCTTCGACCGGCTGGGGACGGAGGACGGCCTCTCGCAGAGCATCGTCAACGCCGTCGTGCAGGACCGGCAGGGCTACCTGTGGTTCGGGACCGAGGACGGGCTCAACCGCTACGACGGGGCGCGCTTCGCGACCTACCGCTACGTGCCGGACGACAGCACCGCGCTGCCTGGCAACCGCGTGACGGCCCTCGCCGAAGACGCGAGCGGCACGCTCTGGATCGGCACGACGGACGGGCTCGCGCGGCTAGACCGCGCAAGCGAGACCTTCTCGGTCCCACCGGGCGCGCCCGGAGACCTCGACGGCGCCTGTGGCCGCGAAGTCACCGCCCTTGCCTCTGGCGCTGACGGCACGCTCTGGACCGCGACGCGCAACGGCGGCCTGTGCGCGCGCGACGCCGCCTCTGGCGACTGGCTGCCGGTGCAGATCACAAACGCGCCAGAGGCTCAGCCCAGCGCGCTCGGCCTCTGGCGTGGCGCCAGGGGCGCGCTCTGGGCGCAGCTAAGCGGCATCGGGCCGGGTGGCGCGGCGGGCGTCTGCCGCATCGACGAGGCCGCGCGCACCTGCGAAGCTCGCGCTGTGCCGTGGACGCGGACCGTCGCCGGCGCCAGAGGCGTTGCCTTTGGCGATACGCCCGAAGGCCTCGCGCTCTACCGCGAGGAAGGTGGCGCGTGGAGTCGCGCCGAGGTCTGGCCCGGTGTGCGCATGGGGGGCGGCTCCCACACCCTGCTCGTCACCGGCGACCGCGTCTGGGTGGGCACCGAGGCTGGCGGAATCCTGAGCGTGGACCCCGAGACCGGCGACGCTCGCTTCTACACCCCCGACCCCGCTGATCCGCGCAGCCTCCCCAGCGCGACCGTCCGCACGTTTACCCGCGACGCGCAGGGCTCGGTCTGGATCGGGACGGCGCTCGGGCTGGCGCGCTGGCGTCCGCCCGAAACCGGCGCCTTCCAGATCGTCGCGCGCGGACCGGGCGGGCTGGCCTCTGGCGCCAACGGCATCCACCAATCGCGCGACGGGCGCGTGTGGATCGCGACCAACGACGGCCTGCACCGCCTGGACCGCGAAACCGGCGAGGTGACGGTGTACCGCCGCGAGGGCGCCGCGGGCGAGAGCTTTCCGAGCGCCTTCTGGTGGGTCTACGAGGACCGCGCGGGCACGCTCTGGGTGGGCGGCAAGCGCCAGGGACTGTTCCGCTTCGATCCCGAGACGGGCCAGTTCTCGCGAGAGCCCGGATTCGACGGGCGCCTGTTCGGCGGAACCGACGCGCCGAGCGTTCCCGTCCGCTACGTCACCGAGGACCGCCAGAGGCGGCTCTGGGTGGGCACGAGCGACGGCTTGGCCGTGCGCCCCGAGGTGACCGGCGAGTGGCGCGGCGCCTCGGGCGAGGCCTTCCCGTCCACGCACACCAACGTGGTGCACGAAGACCGCTCCGGCTCGGTCTGGGTGGGCACCGATGGCGGGCTGTGCCGCTTCGCGCCCGGCGTGCTCGGCGAGGTCCGCGCGGCGACGTGCTACCGCCACGTGCCGGGCGACTCCACCAGCCTGGGCGCCGACATCGTGTGGACGGTCGCCGAGGACGCCAGAGGCGCGCTCTGGGCCGGAACCGTCGGCGGCGGCCTCGCGCAGTTCGACGCTGACGCCGAGACATGGCGCCGCGTCACGACCGCCGACGGCCTACCCAACAACACGATCTACGGGCTCCTGGCGGATGACACAGGCCGCCTCTGGATGACCACCAACGCGGGCCTCGCGAGCCTGGACCCGGCCTCTGGCGCCGTCTCGGTCTACACCGCCGCGGACGGCCTGGTGAGCAACGAGTTCGACTTCATGGCCTACCACCGCGGCCGCGACGGCACGATGTACGTCGGCGGGCCGCACGGGCTGACGTACTTCCACCCGGACCGCCTGGCACCGACCGGCGAGATCGCGCCCGTCGTCATCTCCGGCATTCGCGCGGGCGACGTGCGCCGCCCCGGGCTGGTGGCTTCTGGCGACCGCATCGAGATCGGGCACGACGAGAACTTCCTCCGCTTCGAGTTCGCGAGCCTGGACTTCCGCAACCCGGAGCAAAACCGCTACGAGTACCGCCTGCGCGGCTACGAAGACGACTGGCGCCAGACCAACGGCCGCCAGCCGTTTGCGGTCTACACCCGCGTCCCGCCCGGCACGTACACCTTCGAGGTGCGCGGCGCCAACCGCGACGGCGTGTTCAACCCGGAGCCGGTCGAGATCGCTGTCCGCATCGTGCCCGAGTGGTGGCAACAGGCCTGGCTGCAAATTCTGGCCGCGCTCTTGGGAGCAGGAGCCCTCGGCGCCGTTGCCGTGCGCGTTCACCACGGACACTTGCGCCGCGAACGGTTGGAGCACCTCCGCCAGAGGCGCCGCGTGGCGCATCGCCTGCACACCGGCCCCGTCCCCGCGCTCCGCCGCGTCGGCGACGAGCTCCACGCGATGTGCGCAGACGACGACGCGCACCCCGCGCACGCCGCCCGCACGGCCGTCCACGAAGTCGCCGATGGGCTCGGCGAGCGTCGTGGATGAACTCGGCCCGCCCGAGTGGGACGAGAAGGAATAGCGCCAGAGGCCTCTGGCGCATTTGACGTTTCCTGGTAGGGCGTGCTCGCCGAGCGCGCCGCAATCGAACGCGGAGGCATCGGCGAGGCGTCCCTACCAGGGGTTGAAATGCCTCTGGCGGCAGAGGCTACCGCCAGTCCGTGCCCACCGAAGCGCCACCAAAGACGGCGTTCTTCAGCATCGGCATCTCGGTCCCTACCATCGTTCCATAGCTAGGCGCGAGGGCGCTGGCCGCATCCAACTGGGCCGTCTGCTCGTTGCCGAGGTGCACGGTGAGCGAGGACAGGTTGCTCGCCAACTGCTTCGGCGTGCGTGCTCCCACGATGAGCGACGCCGTCGCTGGGCGTGCTACCGCCCAGGCCAACGCGACCTCGGCGGGTGTGTGCCCAGCCTCTTGCGCGACGCTCCGGAGCACGTCCAGAATATCCCAGTTGCGGTCGGTGAACTTGGAGTCTCCGAACGGATTGGCGCCACCCAGGCGGCCAGAGCTCTCGTCGCGCGCGTCGCCTCTGGCGTACTTGCCCGTGAGGAAACCGCCCGCCAGAGGACTCCACGTCACAATGCCCATTCCGCCCTCTCGCGCCGTGCCGACGTGCTCCCGCTCGATGCTCCGGTCCACGAGCGAGTACTCGGTCTGGAGCGCGATGGGGCCGGGCACGCCGTGCGCCTGCGCGAGCGTGGCCGCTTTCATCGCGTACCACGCCGGGCCGTCTGAAAGGCCGAAGTAGCGGATCTTGCCCTCGCGCACGAGGTCGCCGAGCGTCTGCAGGATCTCCTCGACCGGAGTCACCATGTCCCAGACGTGGAGCCAGTACAGGTCGATGTAATCCGTACCGAGGCGCTTGAGGGAGCCTTCCAGCGCGCGCACGACATGCTTGCGCCCGTTTCCGCCCGCGTGCGGATTGCCCGCGTCGCCACTGAAGAAACCTGATTTGGTCGCGAGCACCAACCGGTCACGCAGGCCGCGCTCCGCCACGAACCGCCCGACCATCTCCTCGCTGCGGCCTCCCGCGTACATGTCGGCCGTGTCGATGACGCTGCCGCCCGCCTCGACGTAGCCGTCGAACACGTCGGCGGCTTCCTGATCCGACGAGCCCCAGCCGGAGGTGCCGAAGGTCATGGTGCCCAGCGTGATCGGGCTGACGAGAAGGCCGGAGCGGCCGAGGGTACGGTATGAGTTAAGGTCCATGTCGCCAGATGCAGTTGTGTACCGCGTGGAATAGTATTACGCCTCTGGCGTTCCCGTCCCGGCAACATTTTGTTTCGGAGAGGATAAAACCGACATAAACACCTCTGACGCATGGCCCGCCCTCGCGAGTTCGACACCGACACCGCCCTCGACGCCGCCCGAGATGCCTTCTGGCGCCTCGGCTACAGCGACACGACGCTTACCGACCTGACGGACGCGATGGGTATCTCGCGCCCCAGCCTGTACAACGCCTTCGGAGACAAGGAGGCGCTCTTCCTCGCGGTCCTCCGCTCCTACGCCAGAGGCTACGCGCCCGCTCTCGCGGCGATGGATACCGAGCCCGATGGGCACACCGCCGTCCGCTCGTTTCTGCTCACGGCCGCCAGAGGCCTGGCCGAGACGCCGGGCTGCCTGCGCGTGGGACACACGGCGCTGAGCGGCGACCACGCGACCGCCCTCGCCCGAGCGCTCGCTGACGAGCACCGCGCCTTCGAGACAGCCATCGAACGCCGCCTCTGGCGCGCCCAGGCGGATGGACACCTAGCCTCTGGCGAAGACCCGGTAACGCTCGCGACATTCTTTGCGGGCGCTGTCAGCGCGATGGCCGTGCGCTCCCGCGTCGGCGCCGACGTGGCGACGCTGGAGAGCATCGCGGAGCTCGCGATGCGAGCGTGGCGTGTGCTAGAAGCCTAGACGGTCCGCCAGAGGCCTCTGGCGCTAGCCGATTTGAAACGCCGCCAGACGCTCGTACAACGGCCGCGCGGCCTCCAGGACCGGCGCCAGAGGCTCGGGCACGACGGTCTCGCGCTCCGCCTCTGGCGGCTCGAAGCCGGTCGTCTGGTAGAGGCGCTGGTACCAGATCTCGCCCCAGACGCCATCGGTCGCGCGCGGGCCGGGCGCCCACCTCAGCATCGCCGCATCCCACGGCACGCCTAGCGCGGCGCAGAGCGCACGGAGCGACGCCTCTGGCGCCGCGCGGACGGTGCGGCCGTCCAAGACCGGCGGCGCGTGGCCCAGCCGGTCGGCGGTGCGCTCGAAGAGTTCGACTTGCTGCGGGAGGCCCGTGTCTTCGAGCGTCGCGCCGGGGATCACCTGTGCCAGCGAGGCCAGCATCGCGGCGGGCTCGCGAATGAGAAACGCGTGGCGAAAGCCGTCCAGCCACGCGCGATCCATGCGCGGCAGCAGGTGGTGCGCCATGTGCTTCTGCACCCAGAAACGCGGCCCGCCAGAGGCCTCCTCTGGCGCCAGAGGCCCGGTGAGTACCGCAGCGACCTCGCGCCAGTCGGTCGGCTGCGAGGCGAGGATGGCGTCGCGGCCGGGGTGGTCTTTGCCCGTTGCGGCGAGGTAGGCAGCGTAGAGCGGCTCGTCGGTCACGATGGTATCGGCACGGCTGTCCCAGGCGCGGAGCAGCGCCGTCGAGATGTTTCGGGGGCCGCTCCAGACGGCGATGCGTGCAGGCACAGGCGCAGAGGCGAGGTGTACCCCCAGGCTACCGACGGCACCAGCGCGCGCGCCAGAGGCCCGCGCGTCCTGCCGGGTTAGTGCGCCTCTGGCGCGGCCCGCGCGGCCGTTCGCGTAGGGGATACCTCGGGCTCCAGGATCACCACGAGCGCGAGGTGTACGCGTGCCATCTCGGTATCGAGCGCGTCCATGTGCTCGCGGTAGGGCACGTCGGTGCCGCCGCGGGCGCCGTCGTCCATCGCTCCGGCGACGCTCGCGAGCGCGTCCATGCCCATCGCCAGCGCCACGCCGCGCAGCGAGTGCGCGGCTGCGCCGATGGCCTGGCGCTGCTCGCCGTGGACGGCACGGCGAAGCTCTTCCACGGTCGTGCCCACGCGACCCGCGAACGCGCCCACAAGCTCACGTACGAACTCCGGGTCGTCTTCTCCGATCTGCTTCCTTAGGGTCGCGCGCATGTTCTCCACGAGGTCCAGCACCTCCGGCGAGGGCTCGGCCTCTGGCGCCAGAGGCGCGCCGACGCGTACGGCGCTCGAAAGAGCACGTCTGAGCGCGTCGCGCGAGAGGGGCTTGGAGACGTAGTCGTTGGCACCGGCCTCTAGGCAGGCCTCGCGGTCGCCCTGCATCGCGTTGGCGGTCAGCGCGATCACGTGCGGCTGAGCCTCTGGCGGGAGCTCCTGGCGCAGGCGGCGCGTGGCTTCCAGGCCGTCCATCTCGGGCATCTGGATGTCCATCAGCACCACGTCGTAGGGGCGCGCGTGGAGCGCCGCGAGTGCTTCGGCGCCGTTGGCGACTGCGTCGGCGGTGAGGCCCATGCGGCTGAGCGTGCGCAGCGCCACGCGCTGGTTGATCGCGTTGTCCTCGGCGATGAGGACGCGCAGAGTCGGGTCCAGCGCGGCGGCCTCTGGCGCGGCGGGGGAGTGCGCCGTCGGCGCCGCGGGTGTGGTAGTGAACACGTCAACGAGGGCTGAGTACAGGAGAGAGGGCTTGAGCGGCTTGTACAGCACGCGCGCGATGCCGACCGCCGCCGCGCCTTCGCGGAGCGACGCTTTGCGGGTGATCGAGGTGAGCAGCAGCATGGCTGGTGTGGGGCCGGGGCGCTCCGAGATGGCCGTGGCGACACCCAGGCCGTCCATCTCGGGCATCTGCATGTCGAGCAGCACGAGGTCGAAGGCGGGCTCGGCGTCGAGCGCGCGCAGGGCCTCGGCGCCCGAGGTCACCGCCAGAGGCTGCATCCCCCAGCGGTCCGAGAGGCGGAGCAGGATCTCACGGTTGACTGCGTTGTCGTCCACGATGAGCACGCGCAGGCCTGCCAGGTGCGGCTGGTCGCGCTTCTGGAACACTCGCCGTACGCCGGGCGCCACGCAGGCCCGGATGGAGAACTCGAAGGTGCTGCCCACGCCGAGCGTGCTTTCGACGAGCATCTCGCCGCCCATCATGTCGGTGAGGTGGCGGCAGATGGCGAGGCCGAGTCCTGTGCCGCCGTACTCGCGCGTGGTGGAAGCGTCGGCCTGGGTAAAGGCGCCGAAGACGGTGTCGAGGGCCTCTGGCGCGATCCCGACGCCCGTGTCCTCTACCGAGACGTGCAGCTGGCACATGTCTGGCGGGAGGCCGTCGGGCGGCTCGGAGCGCACGCGCACGCACACGCTGCCCTCGTGGGTGAACTTGACGGCGTTGGAGAGCAGGTTGACCAGCACCTGCCGCACGCGCGTCACGTCGCCCACGACCGCCAGAGGCGTGCCCTCGTCGATGAGGTAGGCCAGCTCGATGCCTTTCTCGGCCGCGGGTTGCGCGACGAGGTCGAGCGCCTCTTCGACGCACTGCCGCACGTCGAACGGGGCCTCTTCCATGTCCAGCATTCCGGCCTCGATCTTGGAGAAGTCCAGGATGTCGTTGATGATCGTCAGCAGCGCCTCGCCAGAGGACCGGATGGTCTCGACGAACTCGACTCTGCTCGTCGTCCAGTGGCGTTTCGACGAGCAGGCTCGTCATGCCGATCACGCCGTTCATGGGCGTGCGGATCTCATGGCTCATGTTGGCCAGGAACTCGCTCTTGGCCTGCGTCGCGGCCTCGGCGGCGTCCCTCGCATCGATCAGCGCGGCCTCGGCGGCCTTCTGGTGCGTCACGTCGCGGGTGATGCCGACGAGGCCGGTGACCTCGCCGTCGCTGCCGTGGAGCGGGAGCTTGGTCGTCGAGTGCCACGCGTCCTCGTGCTGGCCCAGCTTGTTCTCGATCTCAGCCCCGCCCTCCATCACGGCGAGGTCGTCCGCCCACGCGCGCTCGGCGACCTCTGGCGGGAGGAGGTCGAACTCGGTCAGGCCGACGGCCTCCTCCGGGGAGGCGAGCCCGACGGCGCGGGAGGCGGCGAGGTTGCGGAGGATAAACCGCCCCTGGCGGTCCATGGCGTAGATGTGGTCCGGGATCACGTCCACGACGGTCTGGAGCAGGTGCCGGTGCTCGTCGGCCTCGATCTGGGCGCGGCGGATCTCGGCCTCAGCCTCTTTGTAAGGGGCGATGTCGCGGATGTTCATCGCGAACAGCGCGCGGCCCTCCCCGAGCGCGAGGGGCTTAAACGTGACCTCGGCCGTGATCTCCTCGCCAGAGGCCGTGACGACAGGGAGTTCCTGCCGCTCAGGCAGCGTGGAGCTGTCGCCGTCGTGGGCATAGCGGAGGAGCCCCTCGCGGTGGGGCTCGCGGTACTCTTCGGGGACGACGCGGTCGGAGAGCCGCTCGCCGACGAGCGCGTGGGGGTCGTGACCTAAAAAGCGGCGGACGCCCTCGTTGGCCTCCAGAACGATGTCGTTCTCGTCGACGAGGAGGAGGGCGTCGGGCGCGGCGTCGAGGATGGAGCGGGTCCGCGCTTCGCTCTCGCGCTGGGCGTCCGTGGCGCTCTTCTCCGCGGTCACGTCGCGCGTCACGCCGACGAACCCGACCACGTCGTTGTCGTCGTCGCGGAGGGGCACGCGCGAGGTCACGATCCACCCGGTCTCGCCGCCGTAGGCGTAGGGCTCCTCGTGGTCGAACTCGGCCGTGCCGGTCCGCATTACGCGGTCCTCCTCCTCCCAGTAGGCCGCGGCGACGCCGGGGTCCTCGGACGTGTCGAAGACGGTCTTGCCGACGGCCTCTTGCGGGTCGTCCAGCCCAAGCCGGTCGGTGCTGTAGCGGTTGCGGAGGATGCACCGGCCCTCGCGGTCTTTGACGTAGACGTGCATGGGGATGGCGTCTACGATGGTGCGGATCAGGCGCTGCCCAGCCTCGGCCTCGTCGCGCGCGCCGATGAGCTCGGCCTCGGCGGCCTTTTCTGCCGTCACGTCGCGGACGACGGCGACCATGCCTTGAACGTCCCCGTCGTCGCCGCGGAAGGGCACCTTTGCGGATCGGAAGACCCGCCTCCGCTCGCCCTGGCCGACGGTGTTCTCAACGCCGAGGACGGGGGCGCCAGAGGCCATGACCTTCTGGTTCGCCGCGGTAAAGGTCTCGGCGAGGGTGGGCGGGAACGCATCCGCGGCGGCCATGCCGACGGCCGTCTGGGTATCCGGCAGGCCCGTGGCCCGGCGCACGGCCTCGTTGACGAGGAGCGCCCTGCCGTCGCGGTCCACCACGAACAGCATGTCCGGGATGGTGTCCACGATGGTGCGGAGGAGGTGCCTCTGGCGCTCGGCGACCTCGTGCGCGGCGCGGAGGTCGCGCTCGGCCCGTTTCGACTCGGTGACGTCGCGGGCGGTGCCGACGAGGCCGACGATCTCGCCTCTGGCGTCGCGAAGGGGCACCTTCGTGGTGCACAGCCACCGCTCCTCGCCACCCAGCAAGGCGGGCTCCTCCGCGTCCACGAGCGGCTCGCCAGAGGCCATCACCTTCATGTCGTCGGCGTGGTACTTCGCCGCGCGGTCGGGGTGGTTCGGGAACACCTCGTGCTCGGCCAAGCCCACGAGATCGCTGGGGTCGTCGAAGCCTAGCGCGTGCGCCTTGGCGCGGTTGCAGAGCAACGCACGGCCTTCGCGGTCCTTGACGAACACGAAGTCCGGGATGGTGTCGATGACGGTTCGGAGCAGGACGCGCTGCTCGGCGGCCTCGTCGCGCGTGGCCTCCAGCGCGCGGATCGTCCGCACGCGCGCCACGCCGAGCGCCTGCGCCGCCCCGACGACGAGCGTGGCGTAGCCGATAAACAGCACGCCGTCGGCTCCGACTTCCGCGAGCACGAGCGCCGCGACAACGACGAGGACGCCGCTGGGAACGGCCAGCGCGAGCCGAACGGACGACGCGTTGAGGGCGACCGCCATCGCGCTGACGCCTACCACGGCGAAAAGGCCGAGGTCCCACCCTGGCCCGAGGCCGTTGGCTAGGCACAGCCACGCGAAGTACCCCACCAGAGCAACGGCTACCGCGATGCCGATAGCCTCGCAGCGCTCGCGCGCCCACCGGCTCACGAACGTGGACGCGAACGCGAGCGCCGCGACCCCCGCCACTGCCAGACGGAGCTCCAGGGGATCGTACGCGCCGGGGTCCGCCACCCTGTAGAGCGCCCAGAAAGCCAGCGTGCCGACGCTCGATGCGGCCAGGATGAGGCGGTACCCGAAAAGCGAGGAGAGAAAACGTGACGGCATGAGACGTTCGGAATGATTCGGGGTTATCGGCAGTCCCGCCGCGGAGATAAGCCGCTCGCCACGGCGCGAAAGGCGGCGGCCTCTGGCGCCAGAGGCGAAACCGCACGTGGTGGCGCCCGTCTGCCACGGTGACCGGGAGGACTCGGCGGCACAGGGTTGGCACGCCCACGCTTGAACAATAACGGCTGTCATTTGGGCAGCCCACACCTTCGCGGCCTCGCCCAGAGCCGAGCCTCTGGCGCCAGAGGCCGCCCCGACCCTTTAGACATGGACCTCCAGAACTACACCGTCAAGGCGCAAGAGGCCGTCCAGACGGCCATCGAGATCGCGCAGGCCAACACCAACCAGGGATTGGAGCCCGCCCACCTGCTCAAAGCGCTCCTGCAAGAAGAAGGCGGGTTGGCAGCAACGCTGCTCCAGACGCTCGGCGCCAACCTCGACTACATCGGCGCCAAGACCGACGAGGCGCTGGCGAAGCTGCCCAAGGTGAGCGGCGCGAGCGTGCAGGGCACCTACCTCGGCGCCGACATGGGACCGCTCCTCGATGCCGCCAAAACCGAGGCCGACGCGCTAAGCGACGAGTACGTCGCCGTCGAGCACCTGCTGGTCGCGCTCTCGGAAAGCCAGGGCGCCTCTGGCGAGGCGCTGCGCGCGCAGAACGTGACCAAGGCGCGGGTGCTGGAAGCGTTGCAGGGCGTCCGCGGCGGGCAGCGCGTGACCGACCCCTACGCCGAGAGCAAGTACGACGCGCTCAACCGCTACGCGCGCGACCTGAACGAGGCGGCCCGCAAGGGCAAGATCGATCCTGTGATCGGGCGCGACGACGAGATCCGGCGCGTGCTCCAGATCCTCTCGCGCCGGACCAAGAACAACCCGGTGCTCGTCGGCGAGCCCGGCGTGGGCAAGACGGCCATCGCCGAAGGGCTCGCGATCCGCATCATGGAGGGCGATGTGCCCGAGGGGCTGAAGTCCAAGACCGTCATGGCGCTCGACATGGGCGCGCTCATCGCGGGCGCCAAGTACCGCGGCGAGTTCGAGGACCGGCTCAAGGCCGTCGTCAAGGAGGTGACGCAGGCCGAGGGCGAGATCATTCTCTTCATCGACGAGATCCACACGCTCGTCGGCGCAGGCGGCGGCGACGGCGCGATGGACGCGGCCAATATCCTCAAGCCGGCTCTCGCCAGAGGCGAACTCCGCGCGATTGGAGCCACGACGCTGGACGAGTACCGGAAGTACTTCGAGAAGGACAAGGCGCTGGAGCGCCGCTTTCAGATGGTCTTGGTGGACGAGCCGTCGGTCCCCGACACCATCGCGATCCTGCGCGGCATCCAGGACCGCTACGAGGTCCACCACGGCGTGCGCATCACGGACGGCGCGATCGTCGCCGCGGCCGAACTCTCGGACCGCTACATCTCCAACCGCTTCCTCCCCGACAAGGCCATCGACCTGATCGACGAGGCCGCGAGCCGCCTGCGCATCGAGATCGACTCGACGCCAGAGGAACTCGACCAGACCGAGCGCGAGATCCGCACGCAGGAGATCGCGCGAGAGGCCGTACGGCGCGAGGGCGACAGCGGCGCAAGAGGCCGACATCACGCGCCGCCTGGCGGACCTGGAGGAGGAGCGCGACCGGCTCCGGGCCAAGTACGAGCAGGAGCGCGACCTGGTGACGACCATCAAAGAAGCCAAGGCGGGGATCGACGCGCTCAAGACCGAGGCCGCCGATCTGGAGCGTCAGGGCGACTTCGGCGCCGTGGCCGAGATCCGCTACGGGCAGATCCCAGAACTAGAAGCCCAGATGACCGAGGCCACAGGCAAGCTTGCCGAGGTGCAGGCCTCTGGCGCGATGCTCAAGGAGGAGGTCGACGCCGAGGACATCGCCGACGTGATCGCGCGGAGCACGGGCATCCCGGTCTCGCGGATGCTGGAGACCGAGAAGGAGAAGCTGCTCGGGATGGAGGAGGCGTTGGAGGCCCGCGTGGTCGGCCAGCGCGAAGCCGTCGAGGCGGTCAGCAACGCCGTCCGCCGCGCGCGTGCCGGTCTGCAAGAGGTCAGCCGCCCGCTGGGCTCGTTCATCTTCCTCGGCACGACGGGCGTCGGCAAGACCGAGCTCGCCAAAGCCCTCGCGGAGCAGCTCTTCGACGACGAGCAGGCCATCGTGCGGATCGACATGAGCGAGTACCAGGAGCGCCACACGGTCTCCCGCTTGATCGGCGCGCCTCCCGGCTACATCGGCTACGACGAGGGCGGTCAACTGACGGAGGCCGTCCGGCGCAAGCCGTACTCGGTCGTCCTGCTGGACGAGTTCGAGAAAGCGCATCCCGAGGTGTTCAACGTGCTGTTGCAAGTGCTGGACGACGGCCGCCTGACCGACTCCAAGGGCCGCACGGTGGACTTCACCAACACGCTCATCATCATGACGAGCAACCTGGGCTCCGACCTCATCAAGCGCCGCATGGAGACCGCCTCTGGCGCCAGCGGCGCAGACGGGCAGGCCTCTGGCGAGATGACCGAGGACGAGATGGAGGCGCTTAAGACCGCACTCTATGACCGGCTCAAGCAAGATCTCCGCCCGGAGTTTCTCAACCGCGTGGACGAGATCGTCGTCTTCCGCCCGCTCGGCCGCGAGCAGATCCGGCACATCGTCGAGATCCAGTTCGGCCGCACGCGGCAGATGGCCCAGCGCCAGGGGATCGATCTGGTATTGACTGACGCCGCCAAAGACGAGCTAGCACGTGAGGGCTTCGACCCCGTCTTCGGCGCACGTCCGCTCAAGCGCGTGCTGCAACGGCAGGTCGCCAACAAGCTGGCCGAGCAGATCCTCGGCGGGCTCGTCCGCGAGGGCGACACGGTGATCATCGACGCGGCCTCTGGCGGCGGCGTGTCGCTCTCGACCGTTCCGGCGGGCGAGCCCATCCCTGCATCGCCAGAGGCCTCTGGCGGGGACGATGGCGCCAGAGGCGTGCCACTGGCGCCCGCGGGGGAGGCGTAGAGATCCAAGCGGCCTCTGGCGTGACGGCGCGCCAGAGGCCAGGCCCTACTTTCCAGCACGCTCCCACTCACCGCCATGCCCGACGTTCTCGACACTGAGATTCCCTACGAGGTGACGAGCCATGCCGCCTCGTTTCAGGAGTTCATGGACCTCCCGGAGGGCTCGCTCGCTCAGTTCATCGACGGTACCGTCTACGTGTCTCCCGCCCCGCGCCCGCGCCATCAGGATGTCGTCTTGAGGCTCGCCTCTGCCCTGCAATCGTACGCCGCCGAGCACGGAGGCTACGCGGCCGTTGCCCCGTTCGAGGTGTTTTTGGAAGCCGAACGCGCCGTGCAGCCGGACGTGTTCTATCTCGCCGCCGACCGCCTGGACCAGATCAGCGAGCGCGGTATCGAGGGCGCACCGACGCTCGTGGCGGAGGTGCTGTCCCCCTCCACGGCCTACCTCGACCTCTCGGTCAAGCGCCGCGCGTACGAGGAGTCTGGGGTGGAGGAGCTGTGGGTACTTGACCCTGGCGAGCGCTCCGCGATGGTGCTCACGCGCCAGAGGCCCGGGCGGACGGGGCTTGCGCGGACGGCCTACGTCTACGAGACCGGACCTGTGGCCTCCGCAACGCTGCCGGGCTTCGAGATCGACGCCGCGGCGCTGTTCGCGCGTCCCTGACGGACCCGAGGCCTCTGGCGGGACCTCGCGCCAGAGGCCTCGTAGGTTTGCCGGCTATGGCCTCTCCTGACGACTCCTGGGACCTCCCGCCCGACGGGCTCATCCGGGCCCTCATGGACGGGCATGGAATCACGCGCGAGCAAGCCGTGCGGCGGATCGGCCTGGACGCTGCGGTGGTACAGGACAACGCCGAGGACCTCGGCCTGGTGGCCTTTCGGGCCCTCAAAGACGGCGCCCGCTTCAGGCTGCACGGGACCGTCTATCGCAAGACGCTCCCGCGTGTGCCGCGCGGCTCCCGCCTCGTCGTGGACCCGGACTACGACTACGACGTGACCCGGTCGCGCGAGCACCAGCGGATCAACGCCCGGTCCGTCGAGCCCGTCGATGGGAAGCAGCGTCGTCTGGCGTATATCCGGCCGGATCACGCCGTGGAGCCCGTGACCGGCCGCGCGCGCTGAACCGCGCCAGAGGCCCGACGGGTTGCGTCCTCTGGCGAGGGATCACGAGAGAGGCGGGTCTGTACACACGGCCCTTCTCTCCTCTGTCATGTCTAGTCTCACCTCTCACGCCACCAACCGCCCCGTCGAGACGGCCGGGCGCATCGGCTACGCCTTCAAGGGCGTGCTCTACGTGCTCCTCGGCGTGCTCGCCGTTCAGGCCGCGCTCAGCGGCGGCGACGCCGAAGGCCAGACGGGCGCGCTGCGCGCCATCGCGGACGATTCGTTCGGCGGCATCCTGCTCGCGCTGCTCGCCATCGGACTAGGCGCGTACAGCCTCTGGCGCTTTGCCACAGCCTTCCTCGACCCGGAAAACCACGGGACCGACGCCAGCGGCCTGGTCCACCGCGCGGGCTATTTCGCCAGCGGCCTGGCCTATGGCTACTTCGCGTTCGTGGCCGGAAAGCTGGTCTGGGGCAGCGGCTCGGGTGGCGAAAGCGGCGGTGGTGCTTCAGAACAGGCCGCGATGGCGTTCAACCTGCCGGGTGGACAGTGGCTCGTCGCTGCAGCCGCCCTCGCGCTGCTCGGGTTTGCCGCGCGAGAGGCGTACCGCGCCTACTCGGCGTCGTTCATGGACGATCTCTCGCTAGACGGCGCAGGCCAGGAGCAGCGGCACAACGTGAAGCGGCTGGGCCGGGCGGGGCTCGCGTCCCGCGCCGTCGTGTACGGCATCCTCGGCGTTTCGCTCGGTGCCGCCGCGTGGCAGTCCGACGCCAGCGAAGCGCGCGGGCTGGACGGCGCGCTGGAGGCGTTGCAAGCCGGTCCCTACGGCGTGTGGGTGCTCACCGCTGTGGGCCTAGGTTTGGCGGCCTACGGCCTCTACTGCGGCGTGATGGCCAAGTACAAGCGCATCGCGAACGCCTAGCCCCGCGATCCGGCGCCTCTGGCGAGGCCCAGAGCCTCTGCCGCCAGAGGCTGCGGGCGGGCCTCCAAGCCTAGAGACGCGTGCCTCGGAGCGACGCTGACCGGTCGCAGATGTACACGTGTTGCTGCGCGCTCGTGTGGGTTCACGCGCCCACCTACACGTCTGTTGGTGTACGGTCCCAGAGTGCTTGGTGGGGCCTGCCACAGGGTGGGTGAAATGGGATGCCAGAGGCCACATCCGCCAGAGTCAACACGTCGGCGGTGGTGCACGTAGTGGCGGTAGATCCGTAATTACGGTGCGCATTTTCTTCCCTGCAGAGGTCTGGAAAGTGGGGGTTAGGGCGAGAGGTCGCGGCCGTTGGCGCTGGCATGGTTCTGTCTCTGGGGCACCTGCCGCACACTTGCCACCCCAACCACACCAAATTCATGTCTACAATCAACGAGTGCCTCCAAGAGGCCATGGAAGCCGATGGAGCGATCGGGATCGCTCTTGTCGATGCCAGTTCTGGCCTCTGCCTCGGCAGCCTCGGTGGAGGCAGCGTCGACCTTGAACTCGCTGCCGCTGGCAACACCGAGTTCGTCCGCGCCAAGCAGCGGATCCGCGACCAGCTTCAGATCCCCGACAGCATCGAGGACATTCTGATCTCGCTAGACACGCAGTATCACCTGATCCGGATGTCGAGCCAGAGCGAGAGCCTCTTTTTCTACTACATCGTGGATCGCAAAAAGAGCAACCTCGGCCTTGCGCGCATGACGTTGAAGAAGGCAGACCGTCTTCTGGAAACCATCGAAGTGTAGTCCACTCGCGTATACCTCGGTGTCTCCGTCCGCTATGCCAAGACACCGCTAAGTCCCTGGAGCGCCAGAGGAGTGAGAACCTCACTCGCGGTCGGAGCGCTTGTCTTGACAGAGTGCGCACGTCTATGCGTACGGACTCTGTTCATGCAACCCCCACGTTATGTCTAGTATCACAGAATGCCTCGCAGAGGCTATGCAAGCCGATGGCGCAATCGGCGTCGCCCTCGTCGACTACAAAACGGGAATGTGCCTCGGTAGCATCGGCGGCGGTGACTTCGACCTCGAACTCGCTGCTGCCGGCAACACCGAGGTTGTCCGTGCGAAGAAGAAAATCCGCGACCATCTCCAGATTGAGGACCGCATCGTCGACATCCTTATCACGCTGGATACGCAGTATCACCTGATCCGGATGTCTCAGCAGAACGAGGACCTGTTCTTCTACTTCGTGCTGGACAGTTCTAAGAGCAACCTCGCCCTTGCGCGGATGGTGCTCAAGTCGGTGGACCGGCACTTGGAAGCACTAGCGGTCTAGCGCCAAGCCTCCTGCGCAGATGCCGACGGCCAGTCCCTGTAGGGGCTGGCCTTTTGCATGGGGCGCGGGTGCGCTCACACGCGCCAGAGGCACTCCGTGATAGATCTGCTAGGCGGCGACGGCCTCTGCCGAGCCCTTGCGGATGACGGAATCCAGCGCTGCCTGCTCCACCGCCGTCTGTGTGGCAGGGTCCAGGGGAGCCGGGCGCGTGGCGAAGATGCTGGAGTAGCGCTCCAGCCGTTCCAAGACCTCTAGCGTTAGCGCAGCGTAGTCGTCGCGGGCACCAGACGGGGCGTGGCTGAAGACGGACTCGTGGCGCATCATGGCAGCTTCTACGTCGGCGGTGTGGCGGATCGTACCGCTGAAGACCTTGCCTCCGTAGCGGGCCCGGATAGCTGCTTCTGCTTTCGTAGCGGCTGGGTCGCTTTCCGGAACCATCGTGAGCAAGATGCCGAGCACAGGGGCCATGCGGCCCATCGCTTTGCGGACGGTCCGGATCGTCTCCCCGAACGAGACCAGTCCCTGAATGGAGAGATAGGACGGCGCCAGAGGCACCACGAGCGCGTCTGCGGCGACGAGCACGTTGATGTTGAGCAGCGACATCGAGGGCGCACAGTCGATGAGGATGATGTCGTAGGCGCCGCGTGCGGGTGCCAGGACTTCAGCGATCCGGCCTACGCGGTTGGTGCAGCGGCCGAGCCACATGTCTGCGTTGGCAAGCTCGATGGACCCGGGCACGAAATCCAGACCGTCCTGCTTGCTACGCTGGATGCAATCGCGAAGGGGTGCCGTGCCGTACAGCACCGATGCGCTCGTGCCGCTGCGGTCGTGCCGCGAGAGGCCGAGCGCGAGCGATGCAGAACGTTGGCCGTCAAAATCGACGACGAGCACGCGCTTGCCTTGCATGGCGAGACCGGCGGCAAGGTTGATGGCTGTGGTCGTTTTGCCGACCCCCCCTTTGTTGTTGAGGACAGGCAGGATCTGGATGCGGGGTTGCGCGCTCATGAGGCTCTTCTCGGAAGGAATTGAACGCGGTACAAGAACGGTACCATGCAGCACCTGTTGGCGAAAACGCAACCCCACAGCACCCGGTGAACGCCACGCCGGGCCGAGCGCTACCGCTTCGGATGGGCTGTCTCGCCAGAGGCCGTGCAGATCCGGCGCGTTGGCGCAGCGCCAGAAATGTGTACTCTCGCGAAATGGACACACCCTTCCCCGAACCCCTCGTCATCGGCGGCACGCCCGTCGCCAGAGGCGAGCGCACGACTGTTCGCCTGCCCATCGCGCCGCTGTACACGCTGGCTGCGATGGCGATGCCCGTCCATGTCATCCGTGGCAAACGCGACGGGCCGCGGCTGTTCCTCTCGGCCGCCATCCACGGCGACGAGATTTTGGGCGTCGAGATCATCCGTCGGGTGCTGGGCATGAAGCTGCTCCGCAAGCTGCGCGGGACGCTTCTGGCGGTGCCGGTCGTGAACGTGTACGGCTACACGGCGCGCTCGCGCTACCTGCCCGACCGGCGCGACCTCAACCGCTGCTTCCCCGGCTCCGCCAGAGGCTCGATGGCGGGTCGGCTGGCGCACACGTTTATGACCGAGATCGTGGCGAACAGTACGCACGGCATCGACCTGCACACGGGCGCGATCAACCGGACAAACCTGCCGCAGGTGCGCGTCTCGCTCGACCGGCCCGAGGCCGTCGAGATGGCGCGGCAGTTCCGGGTGCCGCTTATTCTGCACTCCAACCTGTTGGACGGCTCGCTGCGGCAGACCGTCCACGAGCGCGGCGTGCCCGTCTTGCTCTACGAAGCTGGCGAGGCGCTGCGCTTAGACGAGCGCGCGATCCGTATAGGCGTGCGCGGCATCGTGTCTGTGATGCGCAGTCTCGGGATGCTGCCTCGCATCCCATCGCTGCCTATCGCGTCACCGCTTCTGGCGCGGACCAGCCGGTGGACCCGCGCGGAGGAGAGCGGTACGTTTCAGTTCACGCGCGACATCGGCGCGTTGGTGGAAGAGGGCGAGACCATCGGCACGATCACGGCGCCGCTAGGCGAGACCTCCATTCCTGTCATCTCGCGCGATGCGGGCATCCTCATCGGCAAGACGCAACTGCCGCTCGTGTACGAGGGCGAGGCGCTGTTCCACATCGCGCGGCTGGAGTCGCCGGAGACCGCCGAGGAGCGCATGGCGACCTACGACGAGAGCCTTCTGGTCTGGGAGGAGCCGGTCGACGAGGACCACTAGCAGCCTCTGGCGAGCCCGTGGGCTTGGTTCTGGCAGAGCTGTCACCTCCTGGCGCGAACGGCCTCTGGCGCCAGAGGCTGGGCCACCCGAAAGGGCGCCAGAGGAAAGGGCGCCAGAGGCGCCGGGTGCTTTCAGGGCGGCGCTCTAAGGCCGCCTATCAACACCAAGCAGTGTCATCGCGAGGAGCGACGCGGCGATCGGATCACTCGGCGCTCACCTGCACGAGATCGCCGCGCTTCGCTCGCGATGACATCAGTTCTGGTAGAGCGTCTAAAGCCGTTTGTGCGAGGGGCCGATACAGAGGGGCGTCCACGCTTCAGGCGCTGCTCGCAGGCTGCGCTCCCACCCACGCTCCAGGCCGTTCTGGATTTCTCGATGCAGCCTTCCCGCTCTTTCCGGGTTCGTCCGAGCGTGTGGGCGGGCTTCGCGCTCGGCGCGGCGCTGGCTGGGCTCGCGACCTACGTCGAACTGCAGGCACGAGGTGGGGAGACCCTCGCGGACGTGTGGGCCGTGCAGCGGGAGGTCCCGTACCTCTGGATTCTGGACGTGCTTCCGTTCGCGCTCGCGCTGGCAGCGTTTGTCGTCAGCCGCCGCGCGCAGCCACTCGAAGGCCGCACGCTGGCGTTTCTGGCGACGGGCCTCGTGACGGTCTCTATCGTGGCGTTCGGCTACGCGCTGCAGGAGGAGCGGACCACCGGCGTGCATCTCTCGGACGTCAACGACAGCGGCTCGCTGCGATACCGAAGCCTTTACATCCCTACGCTCATCCAGGAGCAACAGCCGTGGGAAGACGCCCGGGTCGACTTCGAGAGGGTTCTCGGTCGCCTCGTGGCAGCGTACCCAGAGCCCGGCGCAGCGGTGGCGGAGGCGTGGGAGGACTACGCCAGAGGCCTCCGCGAGAATGGCGCGGTGAGCTTCGAGACGGTCGAGAGGCTACGGCTCGCCGCCAACGACATGACGCACAGCATCGAGGCGGAGGGGCTTCTGCACTCCAACCGCGCCGTTTTTGGGTTCGTGCTCGGCATGATCGGCATCATGGTCTCACTCGCGACAAGCGTGGCGCTGCTGCTGCGGGTCAGCCGGATGCAGCGCAGCCTGACGGAAAGCGAGAGGCAGTTCCGCTCGACGTTTGCCAACGCTCCCATCGGCATGGCGATGGTGTCGCTAGAGGGGCGGTTTGAGAACGTCAACCGGGCACTGTGCGAGATGCTGGGCTACGACGAGGCGGGGCTTCTGGCGCAGGATTTCCAGACCATCACCCACCCCGAGGATCTGGACCTGGACCTCGCGCGCGTGCAGGAGTTGACCGACGGCAAGGAGACGGCGTATCGCATCGAGAAGCGGTATTTCCACGCCAGAGGCGAGACGGTCTGGGCGCAGCTAGATGTCTCCGTGATTCGCGACGCGGCGGGCGTGCCGCTCCACTTTATCTCGCAGATCCAGGACATCACGCAGAGCCGCGCGTCGCAGCGCAAGCTGCAGTACCTCGCCACGCACGATTCACTGACGGGCCTCGTCAAGCGAGACGTTCTGGCCGAAAGCATTCAGCGCGCCATCGCGCTGCGCGGCAAGACGCCCTCCCACAGCTACGCCGTCCTGTTTCTCGACCTCGACGGGTTCAAGCAGATCAACGACACGTACGGGCACGCCATCGGGGACGAGTTGCTGGAGGCGATCGCTCGGCGGGTGCAGGCGAGCGTGCGCGAGAGCGACGTGGTAGCGCGCGTCGGCGGCGACGAGTTCGCGGTGCTGCTCAACGGCATGGTCGCTGAGGCGACCGCGGTGGACATGTCCGAGCGAATCCAGGCCGTGCTGTCGCGGCCGTTCCACCTCACGGGAGACCTACGCGTGTTCTCGGGAGCCAGCATCGGGATCGCGCTGGGGACCGACCGCTACGCGTCGTACGAGGACGTGCTGCTCGACGCCGACCACGCGATGTATGCCTCCAAAGCCCGCGCCAAAGGCGGCATCGCGCTGCACAGCGACCGCCCGGCCTCTGGCGAGAAAGCCTCTGGCGAGAAAGCCTCGGGTAAAACGTCCTCTGGCGACAGCGCGGCGCGCGTGACCCAGTCGGCTTCTAGCGCCTAGCACGCGTTGGTGGCGAGCACGTGAGGCTCAGCGTCGCGCGTGTGCCCCGGCCTGGCCTCTGGCGGTGAGCGCGGCGCCGTTAACGCAATAGCGCAGGCCGCCGGGCGCGGGGCCATCGGGCGAGACGTGGCCGAGGTGCGCGTCGCAGACGCTGCAGAGCGCTTCGACGCGCACCATGCCGCCTCTGGCGTCGCGCCGGTAGGTCACGGCCTCTGGCGCCAGAGGCTGGACAAATGTGGGCCACGCGCCGCCGACCTTTTCGGCCGAGCTGAAGAGTGCTTCGCCGCAGCCCACGCAGGCGTAGGTGCCGGGCTCGAACGCGCGGCAGAGGTGGGAGCTGTGCGCCGCCTCCGTCTGGCGCTCGCGCATGACGCGGAACGCCTCTGGCGAGAGCTGTGCGCGCCACTCGGCGTCGGGCTTCTCCACGCGGCGCGGCGGCGCGGGGCCGCCGTGGTTGACGGCGCGGATAACATCGCGCCAGGTGGTCACGCCAGAGGCCTCTGGCGATGCGGCCTCTGGCGATGCGGCCTCTGACTGTGCGACGCGCGGCGGTGCCTCTGGCGCCAGAGGCTGGACGCGCTCGCCGTAGCGCGCGCGGAGCGCGGCGAGCTTGGGGTCGATGTAGGTGCGGCAGAACGGCGCGTCGGGGCGCGTGCGGTAATAGTGCAGCAGGTCTTGCTGGTTGCGGCGGAAGCCCCGGAAGGGCAGCACGTCGGTGACGTATGTCTCGCCAGAGACCTCGCCCAGATTCTCCATCGCGCCAGAGGCTGCGCGGTGCTGTTCGGTGCCACGTGTGTAGACGGCGCTCCGGTATTTGCCGCGCATGGAGTGCTGCGACGTGCTGGCGTGCGTCCGCAGGTGGATCTCGATCAGCGTCTCCAGAGGGATCTCGCGCGGCCGGAAGTGGACGAGCACGGCCTCGGACTCCGCCTCGTGAGGCGGGGCCGACCGGATCCAGCCCTGGTCCACGCGCTCGACGCCGCGCAGCGACTCGAAGACGGCTTCGGTACACCAGTGGCACCCTCCGCCCAGGCCGATGGTTTGGGTCTCGGCCAGTTCCAGCAGGTGGTAGTCCAGCCGCAGCAGGGCCCGGTTGGGCTCGGACCCG
This sequence comes from Rubricoccaceae bacterium, assembly GCA_963708165.1. Classification (GTDB taxonomy): domain Bacteria; phylum Bacteroidota; class Rhodothermia; order Rhodothermales; family Rubricoccaceae; genus Rubricoccus. Next base: position 1,939,410 of record OY970187.1, read on the forward strand.
AAGATGGAGTCCACGACGACGCCAGAGGCATCAGCGAGCACCCAATGCGGTGTGCCGCCGGTGCGCCAGGCGTGGCCTGTGGCCGCCAGCCCGGCGTCGCGGTAGACGGGGAAGCGGACGTGCAGCGCGTCCAGCCTCTGGCGGAGGTCCGCAGCCGGGGTCTCGGCGCCGTCGGTGCAAATGCCCACGACCTGCACCGCGTCGCCGCGCTCCACGACGACGCGGTTGGCGTAGGGGACCGCGCGGTGCACGCAGCCGGGGCAGCCCAGCGAGAAGAACAGGACCAGCAGCGGGCGCCCGAGAAAGGCGCTGGCCTCTGGCGCCAGAGGCTCGCCGCCGAGGGGTTGCAGGTGCCACGGCGGCAGCGGGCCGCCGATCTCGAATGGGGAGGGTGCTCATGCGCGGTTCAACCCCGCGCGAAGGCGCCCTGTTCGGGACAGGCGCGGTGCTGCGCCAGAGGCCTCTGGCGACGGGCGTGGCGCAGGGAGAACGAGTGCGTGCGCGGCTCCGTTGGCATCCCATGACACGCCTCCTCTTTCTGACGCTAACGCTGCTCGCCGCCGGGTGCGACGTGGGTACCTCCGGTCCGCCTGCGCCCCCTGTTCCGGCGGGCCGTCGCTCGTCATCGCGTGGGCGGCTCCGCACGACATCAACGCCGACGCTCCGCCAGAGGCCAGCCCGGGCCGCACGCCAGCCGGTGGGACCGTGGTCGACGCCGGCGGGCGCGACATCTTCGGCATCGACGCCGAGACCGGCGAGCGGCGCTGGAGCACGCGAGTGGACGATGACTTCCCGTTTACCGGGCAGAAGCTGCTCGTCGACGAGACGGCCGCCTACGCCATCCACTTCGACCGCGACCTCGACCGGCTAAACTCGCTGCGCTCGTGGTCCCTGCGCGACGGCTCTGTGCGGTGGCAGATTGACACCGTCGAGGGCGACCCCTTCTCGCTGAGCAACGGCTCGATTATCGCGCAGAGCGAAGAGGTGGTCTTCGCGCCGCTCTACGCCCGGACGCCGCAGGGTACGTCGAGGCTCGTCGCGTTCTCGAAGGCGGACGGCTCCGTTCTGTGGGAGGCGAACTTGGAGCCGGGCGGTGGTGTAGCGGTGACTGGTGAGGCACGAGCGACGCCTTTTCATGGTTCGGCGTACCAACGAAACGGGCGAAGCGGGGTTCACGAGCGTGACGGCGCTGGACACGCAGAGCGGCGCGCAGCTCTGGCAGACGACCATCGCAGGGGGGAACGTAGGCGGGCGTCCGTACGCCGACGCGTCGATCGTGGTGTTTGGCACGCTGACCAACGCGCCGTTGACGGCGGCTCTAGATGCGGCCTCTGGCGCGGTGCTGTGGTCCACGCCGGGCGTCTCCGAGTCGCAGACGGCAGACGCCGAGCGGGTGTACGTCGGCGACGGCAAAGGTCTGCGAGCGCTCGACCGCGAGACGGGCGGAGAGCTCTGGGCGGTGCCGTACGGGCCGGGCAACGTGCTCTCGCGGACGCCGCTACCGTACAACGGCCGTGTGTTCAACCCGACCGAGGCGGGCCTGGTGGTCCACGACGCCGAGACAGGCGAGATTCTCCACCGCGCGCCGTCGCCGGACGGAAGCGGGTGGAAAAGTGGGTCATTCGGCCACGGCCGGATGTACGTGCAGACCGGGCGGGCGACGTACGCCGTAGAAGGCCTGGAGCTACCCGAGGACTGAGCGGCGCCAGAGGCCTCGGCAAGCGGGCGCGAAAGGCGCGAGCCTCTGGCGCCAGAGGCTCAGGTGCTGAGCAGCGTGTCCACTTCCTGCATCTCTGCTGCGGTAAGCGCCCAGCCCGCCGCCGCCACGTTGCCGTGGACTTGCGTCGGTTTCGTCGCGCCCGCGATGACCGACGCGACAGGCGCGTGCGCCAGAAGCCACGAAAAGGCGAGGTCGAGAATCGTGTGGCCACGCTCGGCGTCCACGCGATGAGGCGCTCGACGCACGTCGAGGTTGGCGCTGGTCAGCAGTTGGTCTCGCTTGTTCTGGAAGAAGCCCCATGCCCCGACAGCCGCGAGCCTTCCGGTGGCGCGTCGCTCTTGCGGTACTTGCCGGTCAGCAGGCCGCTCATGAGCGGGAAGAAGGGCACGAACGCGATGTCGAGCGCCTCGGACGCGTGCGAGCACGCCGCTTTTCCGGCTCGCGGTGGAGCAGGCTGAACTCGTTCTGCACGGCCACGAACCGCGCGCCAGAGGCGGCCTCTCGCGCCTCGCGCAGCTGATCCGCGCTAAAGCCGGAGCACGCGATCTCGCGGACTTTGCCCTCGGCTACGAACCGGCTCAGTCGCCGAGCGTGTCCGCGATGGGCGTGTCGGGTCGGGGCGGTGGAGGTAGTATAGGTCGATGCGGTCGGTGCTGGAGCCGTGTCAGGCTGCCCTCCAGCGCGGTCCGGGCGGCCTCTGGCGTCGCCTGGCCGCCCGCACTGTTGCCGCCGCGGTAGCCACACTTGGTGGCGAGTACGATGTCCTCGCGCCGAGACCCAAGCGTGCGCCCGAGAAAGCTCTCGCTTTCGCCGTCGCCGTAGAGCTCGGCGGTATCGAAGTGCGTGATGCCCGCGTCCAGCGCGGCGTGGATGACTTCTTGGACGTGGCCTCGTCGATGTGCCATCCGAAGTTGTTGCAGCCCAGGCCGACGGTGGAGACAGTGAGCGAGCCAATCGTGCGGGTGTCCATTGTACGTGCGGCGTGTGTGCCGCCGCGTACCGCCTGGGCGTGCGACGGGTTCGCCTCTGGCGCCAGAGGCTGAGTATTCGTAGGGGCGAGGCTTGCCTCGCCGCCCGGTACCGAGCGCTGTCCGAGGGCGAGCTTTGGCCTCGCAGGAGACGAGGCTTCTGGCGCGTCTCGGAGGCATCGTGAGAGGCAACCCCCTCTGCCCTGCGGGCATCTCTCCGAGGGAAGAGGTTGTTCGCGCTCGCCCTTGGCGCCAGAGGCCACCGAATGCAGACGGGCGAATGCAGAAGAAACGCTGCAGGCCTCTGGCGTCACGCGGGAACGCCAATGCAGCTTCACCCGGAACCCGGAACCCGGAACCGCGCGAAGCGCCCGCCAGAGGCTCAGCCCATGTAGTCGCCGCCGTCGGTCTCGGGGCGGTTGCGGCGGCCGGAGATGAGCTTGTCGACGACCTCGGCGTCCGCGAGTGTGGACGTGTCGCCGAGCGCGTCGTGCTCGTTGGTGGCGATTTTGCGCAGGATGCGGCGCATGATCTTGCCACTGCGCGTCTTGGGCAGGCCGCTAATCGCGAACTGCATGAACTCCGGAGTCGCGATGGGGCCGATGATGGTGCGCACGTGCTGGCGAAGTTCGGCGCGGAGGTCTTCGTTGGGCGTGTACCCCTGTCCCAGCGAGACGTAGGCGTAGATGCTCTGCCCCTTGATGTCGTGCGGAATGCCCGACGACCGCGGCCTCGGCGACAGCCTCGTGCAGGACCAGTGCGCTCTCGACCTCGGCGGTGCCCATGCGGTGGCCGGAGACGTTGATCACGTCGTCCACGCGGCCGGTGATCCAGTAGTAGCCGTCGGCGTCGCGCCTGCACCCGTCGCCGGTGAAGTACTTGCCCTCGTAGGCGGTGAAGTAGGTGTTGACGAACCGCTCGTGGTTGCCGTAGACCGTCCGCGCCTGGCTGGGCCAGCTGTCCGCGATGACCAGGATGCCTTCGGTCTCGCCGTCTTGGACTTCGCCAGAGGCCGCGTCCAGGACTTGCGGCTGGATGCCGAAGAAGGGAAGCGTCGCGCTGCCCGGCTTCTGCGGGACCGCGCCCGGAAGCGGGCGTGAGCATGATGCCGCCGGTCTCGGTCTGCCACCACGTGTCCACGATGGGGCATCGCCCGTCGCCGACCGTCTCGTGGTACCAGCGCCACGCCTCGGGATTGATGGGCTCACCGACCGTTCCGAGCAGCCGCAGGCTCGCACGAGAGGCCCGCGTGACGAGCGCGTCGCCCTGCGCCATGAGCGCGCGGATGGCCGTCGGCGCGGTGTAGAAGATGGTGACGCCGTGCTTGTCGACCACGTCCCAGAAGCGCCCGGCGTCGGGGAACGTGGGGATGCCCTCGAAGAAGACCTGCGTGGTGCCGTTGATAAGCGGGCCGAACACGATGTAGCTGTGGCCGGTGATCCAGCCCACGTCGGCGGTGCACCAGAAGACATCGTCGTCGTGCACGTCGAACACGTACTCGTGCGTCATCGACGTGTAAACGGCGTAGCCGCCCGTCGTGTGGACGACGCCCTTGGGCGTGCCGGTGCTGCCGCTCGTGTAGAGGATGAACAGCGGGTCCTCGGCGTCCATGTGCGCGCACGGGCACTCGCCAGAGGCCTCTGGCGTTTGAACTGCTTCGTGCAGCCACACGTCGCGGCCCTCGGTCCACTGGATGTTGCCGCCGGTGTTCTGGACGACGAGGACGTGGCGGACGTCGGGCCGCTGGCGTCGGTCTTCTGGAGCGCGGCGTCCACGTTGGCCTTGAGCGCGATGGTCTTGCCACCGCGGCGCCCCTGGTCGGCGGTGATGACGAAGTCCGAGTCGGCGTCGCGGATGCGGCCCGCGATGGCCTCTGGCGAGAAGCCGCCGAAGATGACCGAGAAGATGGCCCCGATGCGCGCGCAGGCGAGCATGGCGTAGGCCGCCTCGGGGATCATGGGCATGTAGATCGTGATGCGGTCGCCCTTGGTCACGCCGTGCGCCGTGAGGACGTTCGCCATCGTCTGGGTTTCCCGCAGCGCTTCGGCGTACGAGATGTGCCGGGCCTCTTGCGTCGTCGGATCGTCGGGCTCAAAGATGAGCGCGGTCTTGTCGCCGTTGCCTGCCTGGACGTGGCGGTCCAGCGCGTTGTAGCACGCGTTCGTCTTGCCGCCGACGTACCACCGGATGTGCACGTCGCCAGAGGCGTAGCTCACGTCTTTGACGGTCGTGAACGGTTCGAACCAGTCGATGCGCGCGGCCTGCTCGCGCCAGAAGCCTTCGTTGTCGTCCACGGAGCGGCGGTACATCTCCTCGTATTCGGCCATGCTGCCGATGTGGGCGCGGGCGGCGAACTCTTGGGACGGCGGGTAAATGTCGGGGGCGTCAGACATGGGCGATGTAGAAGGGGTGGTATTAAAATCGCACACGCAGCCTCTGGCGCCAGAGGCTGCGTCGCGGGGCGTCGGATCGGTCTTCTCGCGCCACGGCTTCTGTCACACGTGCGCTTTCCAGCCTCCGCTCGTGCCCGATTACGTCACCGAGTACCCGTCGCCAAGCGGGCGCTATGTCGTGCGGACCGTCGCGCATGAGATGAAAATGTCTCATTGGGTGCATACTCCGGCGGTGTTCGAGAGCGACGCGGAGGAGCCGTTTGTGCAACTCGGAAGCCTCTGGAGTGCCGACCGCGTCGAGTGGCCGCGTGACGACACTGTGGTGATGAAGGTGCGAGAGTATCCGGGCGGCAGTGGGTTTCGTACGCTCGGCATCGACTGCGCGACGCGTACGTTTGTGGTTGATGGCAGCGCACCGCAATCACTCTCCGCGCTCGGCGACGCGCTGTAGCGCTAAGCCTCTGGCGCCAGAGGCCCACCTTTACGCGTCGACCGCCTCGACGGGCGCCAGCGCCTCGGCCTCCTCCTCGGAGTAGAGCCGCGAGTCGATCAGAAAGCGGAGCCCGAGCGGGATCTCGATGGAAAAGCTGGAGCCGCGGCCCGGCTTCACGCCCACCGTGAGCTGCGTGTGCTTCCAGTATTCGAACTGGGAGCGCTCCATGTAGAACGGCACGCCGTGGATCTCGCCCAGCTTGACGTCCGAGCGGCCCAGGCGGAAGTCACCCTCGGCGTAGCACATCGGCGAGGAGCCGTCGCAGCAGCCGCCGGACTGGTGGAACATGAGCGGACCGTGGCTCTCGCGGAGCTGGTCGATGACGGCGGCGGCCTCTGGCGTGACGAGGACTCGGGGGGTAGGCATGGGAGTGCAGGTACGGGGTACGGGGTACACGCAGGAACGGGGCACGGAGTACGGTAGGCCGCACCTCGTACCCCGTACCCGGTACCCGCCAGAGGCGGCCTAGAAGAAGCCGAGCGCGTCCTTGGAGTACGACACCAGCATGTTCTTGGTCTGCTGGTAGTGCGCGAGCATCATCTTGTGGTTCTCGCGCCCGATGCCGGACTTCTTGTAGCCACCGAACGCGGCGTGCGCCGGGTAGAGGTGGTAGCAGTTGACCCACACGCGGCCGCTCTCGATCGCGCGCGGCACCTGGAAGAGCTGATGTGCGTCGCGCGTCCAGACGCCCGCGCCCAGACCGTAGAGCGTCTCGTTGGCGATCTGGATCGCCTCGGCCTCGTCCTTGAACGTGGTCACGCTCACGACCGGCCCGAAGATCTCCTCCTGGAAGACGCGCATCGAGTTGTCGCCCTTGAAGATGGTCGGCTGGATGTAGAAGCCGCCGTCCGGGACCGACCCGGCCTGGCCGTCGCCGCTAGAGGCGCCGCTGGCGCCAGAGGCTCCGTCGCCGGACGCGCCTCCGCCAGAGGCACCTGCGCTGGCATTGTCGGGTGTGGCAGGCGTTGGCGTGGCGGCGCTGTTGGGCGCGTTGGTCGAGTCGTTGCCCGCGACCGCCATCTGGGGCTCTTCGACGCCTTTGAAGACGGCACCGCCGGCGAGGACCTCGGCGCCTTCCTCCTTGCCGATGCGGAAGTAGCTCTGGATCTTCTCGTACTGGTCGTTGGACGCCTGCGCGCCGACCATCGTCGTGGAGTCCAGCGGGTGCCCCACCTTGATCGCGTTGACGCGCTCGACGAGCCGCTCGATAAACTTGTCGGCGATGGACTCTTGCACCAGAATGCGCGACGGGCAGGTGCAGACCTCGCCCTGGTTGAGCGCGAACATCGCCGCGCCCTCCAGGCACTTGTCGAAGAACGCGTCGTCCTCGTCCATGCACGGACTCGAAGAACACGTTGGGGCTCTTGCCGCCCAGCTCCAGCGTCATCGGAATGATGTTCTCCGACGCGTACTGCATGATGAGGCGGCCGGTCGTCGTCTCGCCCGTAAAGGCGATTTTCTTGATGCCGGGGTGCTGCGCCAGAGGCTTGCCCGCCTCGGGGCCGAAGCCGTGCACGACGTTGAGCACGCCGGGCGGGAGCACGTCCTTGATGAGCTCGATCCACTCCATGATGGACACGGGCGTCTGCTCGGCAGGTTTGATGACCACGCAGTTGCCGGCCGCGAGGGCGGGCGCCAGCTTCCACGCCGCCATGAGCAGCGGGAAGTTCCACGGGATGATCTGCCCGACGACGCCCAGCGGCTCGTGCAATTGGATGCTGACCGTCGTCTCGTCGAGCTCCGAGATGCCGCCTTCCTGGGCGCGGATGACCGACGCGAAGTAGCGGTAGTGATCGACGACGAGCGGCATGTCGGCCGCGAGCGTCTCGCGGATCGGCTTGCCGTTGTCCACGGTATCCACGAGGGCGAGGTGCTCCAGATTGTCCTCGGTGATCTGCGCGATCTTGAGGAGCATGTTGGCGCGCTCGGTCACGGACGTGTGCTTCCACGTCTCGTCGAACGCCTTCTGCGCCGCCTCTACGGCGTTGTCGATGTCCTTCTCGCCCGACCGTCGCGACCTGGCAGAACGTCTTGCCGTCAATCGGCGAGGGGTTGTCGAAGTACTTCCCGTCTACCGGCTCGGCGTATTCGCCGCCGATGAAGTTGGGGTAGCGGTCTTTAAACGTGGGGCGCTCGTACAGCATGGGGAGGGGGAGAGAGAAGAACAGGGAGCCTTTGCGCTCGCGCGAGCGTTTGGCCTTTACTTGTCCTTCTAATTTCGGGAGCGCTTCCAGGGACTTCTATCTGGCGCCTCTCGATAAATCGCGGGATCCTATCACCTCCCTGTCATGGAGCTTCAGTCGTTCAGCCAGCGCCTCGCGCACATCGCGCACGTGTCCCCTGCGCAGGACTTGGTCGAGAACAAGGTGACGTTCGGCGCCGAGGGCGCCGCGTTCTCGGTCTACGACACGTTCCGCCCGGCCGAGCGGGTGCTTCTGGCGGCGGAGAACCCGCTCTACTGCGGCATGGTGACGGGCAAGAAGGTGGTCCACACCGAGCGCGGCATGGCGATTCCGTTTCTGCCGCTCGAATCGCTCGTCGTCCCCAGTGGCCACACGATCGAGATCGACTTTCCGGGCGCGAGCGAGGCGGCGCCGACCAAGTGCCTCACCATCGAGATCGACCGGGCGCGCGTGCGGCGCATGGCCTCCCGGCTGAACGAAACAGCGCCGCGCGCCGAGGCCTCTGGCGACTGGACCTACGCCGACGATGCGGTCTGTCACTTTGTGAACACGCCCGGCATTGAGCACACGGTGCGGCAGTTGGTGGGTCTGTTCCTGGAGGACGGCGCGGACAAGGACGTGCTGATCGACCTGGGTGTGCAGGAGCTGGTGGTGCGGATGCTTCGCGTGGAAGCGCGCAAATTGCTGCTGGACGAGAGCGCGCAGCGCGCCACGCGCCACGGGCTGGCCGCGGCGGCCGAGATGGCAAAGCGCCGTCTGCACGAGTCATTACGGGTCTCGGACCTCGCCCAAGCGGCGTGCATGAGCGAGCCGTCGTTCTATCGCGCCTTCCGCAACGAGTTCGGGATTACGCCTCTGGCGTACCTGACGCGCCTGCGCGTGGACCGGGCGCGGCGGCTTCTGGCGAACCCGGCGCGGAGCGTGACCGACGTGGCCGCGGCGGTGGGGTTTGGCTCGGTCAGCCACTTCATCCGCGTCTACCGCGAGCACGTGGGGCAGACACCGAAGCAGCACCAACTGGCGCGGGCGGTAGCGTAGCGCCAGAAGCCTCTGGCGCCAGAGGCCAGAGCCGATTCTCATGCCGACGATCACGACCGCCCACATCCTCGGCCGAAGGGCTCTCCAGAAAGCCTGTGGACAGGAGTGCGTGGACTGGGCGACGGCGATGCTCGTCGACGGGCACGACGGCGAGACGCTCGTGGAATTGGCGGGAATGAGCCCGCCGTACAGTCACTTCGAACTGGCGCCGCTGCGGGATCGCGCGCTGTGTGAGATTGGGGCGCCGGACCTCGGTCCGGACCGCGCTATCGAGGCCTACGTCGCGGAGGTTTTGCAGTTAATGCTCGCGGGCGAGGCAGACATCGGTGACACGCTGCGCGATCTGAAGGATCTCTCCGTTATGCACGACCATGCGCATGGCCTGTCGGACTTCTATGTTCTCTACCACGCCCGCGACACGCTCCAGGACTACACGGTTCAGCACTACTGGGACGGCGCGACGCGTGAGAACATCGACGACATCGTCTGGCGGGAAGCGGAGGCCTTCGTCCGCAACGCCGACGCCGCGCGCGAGCGCTGAGGCCTCTGGCGCCAGAGGCTCAGGTGCGCGCGAGATAGCTCAGGTTCTCCGCATCGAACGGCGGCGTGGTCACGCCGAAGTCCTCGAAAAAGGCCGTCGGGTCGCCAACGTTGCCCTCGACGAGCATCTCGAACTGCGCGGGCGAGATGGGCAGCAGGCCCGCCTTGCCCAGTGTGTTGACGCCGATCCGCGCTGCAAAAATCGGCACCGGCGCCGTGGGCTTGGGCTCGATGCCGCCGCCTCTGGCGATGCGCCGCAGCACCTCTTTGTACGCGATCCGCTCGTGCCCCGCGACGGTGTAGCTCTCGCCGGCCGCTTCGTCGCGCGTGAGTGCGGCGGCCATCGCGTCGGCGCAGGCCTGGACGTGGATGGGCTGGAGCTCGTACTTGCCGTTGCCGAAGACGGGCAGGACGGGGAATGGCTTGACGAGGGTCTCCCAGAGCCGCTTGGCGAACTCTGGGTTGGTCGGGCCAGGGTCTCCGAAAAGGGTGGACGGCCGAAAGACGACGAGGTGCTCGAAGCCGACGCCTCTGGCGATCTCCTCCGCGCGCCACTTCGTGGTCTGGTACTCGCTGCGGCCGTCCGCCCGCGCGCCGTTGGCGCTCATGTGGACAAACCGCTCGACGCCCGCCTCCTTCGCGCTGTGCGCCACGTTGCGCGTGCCATCGACGTGGATGCGCTCGAACGTGACGCCCTTGCTCGGCGTCTCGTCGATGATGCCGACGAGATGCACGACGGCGTCGATGCCCTCGAAGGCGCCCGCGAGCGAGCCCAGGTCCGTTACGTCGCCGTGCACGGCCGTGACGCCCTCGCGCGGGTCTGCCTGGGGTGAGCGCGAGAGCGCGCGGACGGTGTGGCCCTCGGCGAGCAGCGCCGGGACGAGGTGGGAGCCGACAAAGCCGCTGGCGCCGGTGACGAGGACGTGCATAGATCCGGGAAAGGTGTGCGCCATGGACGCTGCCGCCCCGCCAGAGGCTCCCGCCCCCGCCCTCCCGAGAGGCACGGCCTCTGGCGTGGAGCGCGCGCGGAATCGGTCACCGTCTCGAACCGTGCCAGAGGCCGCGGCGTGGGGCCAGAAAATCCTGATCCATGTCTGACTTCCAGATTCTGAGCGCCCGCGCCGTGCGCGCGGGCGGCCTTCCCGCCACGCGCTACCGCCTGCGCCGCGACCACGCGTACACGGGCCTCGCTGACCTCGACGCTGCGTTGTCTACGTTCGACGCGCTCATCGTCCCGCCAGAGGCCCCGCGCTCTCGCGCCGCGGCGGTGACGCTGCTGGGCGGCATCACAAAGCCTCTGGCGGCGAGCGTTCCGGCGGCGCTCGCGCTCGCCAGAGGCGGGATCGGGGCCATCTTGCTGGACACGCCGCTGGGCGGCACGCGGCGGCCGGGCGGCGGTGGCTCGCCCGCTTCGGCGCTGCACGAGTTGGTGCAGCGCGAGGTGGCGCTCGACGTGCCGCTCGTGGCGCGCATGTTCGACGGCGTGGCGCACGACCTCGCGGCGGCATTCGCATTGGGCGAGGCGGAGCACGATTTGGGCGGCCCGCGCGCGCTCTTCGGCGTCAGCTTTGGGTGCCTGCTCTCCAGCTTCGCCTTTGGGCGCGACGGTCTGGGCGACAGGCTCATCGGCGCCATCGGGCACCCGGACCTGCCCGCGATGGCGCGCGGCATGGTGGAGACGTTTACGCGCTTCTCGGGCGTGCCCGCAGCGGTGATCTCGGGTGGCCTGCGCATGGGGCCTCTGGCGGAGGCCGCGGCGCGGCGCCTGGGCGGTGAGCAGGCGGTCGGCGCGCTCCGCTTCGCGAGGCTGCTGAACCAGATGGGCCGCGGAGGCCGCGCGATGGCAGACCTCGACCCGCTCGTCTTTGCCTCTGGCGGGACCCATGCCTCTGGCGAGACGCGGCCCGTCGCGTTTCTCGCGGGCGCGCTCGATCCTGTCGCGCCGCCAGAGGCTATCCGCGCCTCGGCGCGGGCCTACGCGAACAGCGCTGTGGAGGTGATGCCCGCGCTGGGGCACGGCTGGTATCCCGGCGCGATGCCGCCGGGCGCGCAGCCCTTTGGCGAGGCGTGCGGCGCGTTCGCGCTACGGCAGGTGCAGGACTGGGCGTGATACCGCCAGAGGCTACAGGCCGGGATTCTTCCCTTCGGCCTCCTCGTCCCAGTTCTCGATCATCTCGATCACCGCGTCCGCGATCTGGTCCTGCTCGACCGTGCCGACCGTCACGCCGCGCTTGAAGATGTGCGCGCGGCCGCGTCCTAGCGAGACGCCGAGGTCGGCGCCAGCGGCCTCGCCGGGTCCGTTGACGGCGCAGCCCATCAGCGCCACACTCAGGTCCTTGTCGAAGCCTCTGGCGGCGACGGCCTCCTCCACCTCGTCTACGACCGAGAACAGGTCGCCGGCCAGGCGCCCGCAGGTGGGGCACGCGATCACGTTGACGCCGGGGCGGCCCAGGCGCAGGCTCTTGAGGATCTGATGGCCGACGCGCACCTCGTTGACGGAGTCGGCCGCGAGGCTCACCCGGATCGTGTCGCCGATGCCGTCCGCCAGAAGCGAGCCGATGCCGATGGAGCTTTTGATGGGACCGGTTTTCATGCTCCCGCTCTCGGTCACGCCCAGGTGCAGCGGGTAGTCCGTGGCCTCCGCCAGAAGCCGGTAGCTCTGGATCATGAAGTACACGTCGGAGTGCTTGACGGAGATGATGACATCCTGGAAGCCCTCGCGCTCGCAGACTTCGGCGTGGCGCATCGCGCTCTCGAACAGCGCCTCGGGGCGCGGGTAGCCGTACTTGTCCAGGATGTCTTTTTCCAGGCTGCCGCCGTTGACGCCGATGCGGATGGGCGTGCCCTTCTCCTTGGCCGCCAGCAGCACCTCGCGCTCCCACTCCGGCTTGCCGATGTTGCCGGGGTTGATGCGCACCTTGGCGACGCCCGCCTCCAGTGCAGCCAGCGCGTATTTGTGGTTGAAGTGGATATCGGCCACGATGGGCACGCTCGCGCCCTCCACGATGTCCTTGAGCGCCTCGGCGTCCTCGGGGCGCGGCACGGCCACGCGCACCACGTCGGCGCCTGCGTCGGCGAGGGTCTTGATCTCCGCGAGGCAGTTTTCCACGTCGTGCGTCTTGCCCGTCGTCATGCTCTGGACGGTGATCGGTGCGCCGCCGCCGACCTTGACCTCGCGCGGCTCGCCGTCTACAGCGTAGCGCAGCGTGACCTGGCGCGAGTGGCGGCGCGGGCGGACAGGTGCCTGAGCGGCCTGGGTCGATTCTTCCTGGGAGCGTTCCATGCAGTCGGGGGGCGAACTGCGGCAGACTACGGCCCGGCCTCTGGCGGGTTCGCGCGTCGCGCGTGATTCCGCGAAAGGGCACGGGCGCCAGAGGCCAGATAGCGATGTCGCCCGAGCCTCGCCAGAGGCCTCTGGCGGTAGGTTGCGATCCACCCGACTCCCATCTCATGCTCCGGCTCGCCTCTCTCTCCCTTCTGCTCGTTCTCGCGGGCTGCGCCTCGGACGCCGACAGCCCGGCTGACAGCCCCGCACCCGGCGCTACCTCGCAGACGAACGCCGCTGAGTCCGATGCCGTCGCCCAGGCCACCAGCCGCGTGACCGTCGCCTACAAAGGCACGCTGCCCGACGGAACGGTCTTCGACAGCAGCCCTGGCACCTCGTTTCGGCTCAACGAGACCATCTCGGGCTTTCAGACCAACATCGCGGGCATGACCGTCGGCGAGACGAAGACGTTCGAGGTGGAGCCGGAGGACGGCTACGGCGACAACCCGCCGCCGAGCATCCCGCCCAACACAACGCTGCGCTTCGAGGTCACGCTGCAAGGCGTCCAGTAGCGAGCCCGTGTCTCTGGCGCCAGAGGCACGGGGCCTCGTTACGCGTGTAGCGAGGCGAGGTACACCATGTAGCCGCCGTAGCCTGCGACAAGCACACTCGCTTCGGCGCGGCCGAGGCGGCGCCCGGAGAGCATCATCGGCAGCAGAATGAGCGCGAAGGCGGCCATCACGGCTACGTCCACAACCTGAAGCCCTGGCGCCGCCAGAGGCCGCACGAGCGCGGCCACGCCCAGGATGCCGAGCAGGTTGAACAGGTTGGAGCCGACCACGTTGCCGACCGCGATGTCGCCCTCGCCGCGCGAGGCGGCCACGACCGAGGTCGCGAGCTCCGGCAGGCTCGTGCCCAGCGCCACGACCGTCAGGCCGATCACTGCGTTGGAGACCCCAGCAGCTTCTGCCAGAGAGGTCGCCGCGCCCACGAACAGGTCGGCGCCGAGGACGAGGCCACCCAAGCCCAGGACCACGAACAGCCCATCGCGCCACGCCGCGCCAGGGGCGCCACCCGCTGGGGCCTCTGGTGAGAGGACAGCCTCTGGCGAAACAGGCAGGCTCGCGTCGGGCGCGATGCTCTCGCGCGTCGCCGCGACGATGCTCCACGTGAGGTAGGCCACGAGCGCGGCGACAAGCACGACGCCTTCCCACAGCACCACCTCGCGGTCGTACAGCAACGCCGCCGCCAGAGCGGTCGCGCCCAGCAAGACGGGCAGGTCGCGGCGCAGCACGGACGGGTCTGTCGCCAGAGGCCGCACGAGCGCGGCCACGCCCAAAATGAGCCCGATGTTGGCGATGTTCGAGCCCACCACGTTGCCCACGGCGATGCCGCCCGCGCCTGCCAGCGCCGCCTGCACGCTGACCACGAGTTCGGGCGCGCTCGTGCCAAAGGCCACAACCGTCAGGCCGACGATCAGCGGCGAGAGCCCGAACCGGAGCGCCAGCGCCGACGCGCCGCGCACCAGGCCGCTGGCGGCGACCATCAGGAGCGCGAGACCACCGGCGAGCGTGAACAGCTGAAGGGCCATCGGAGAGGAGAAAAGGTGCGCTCCAACCTCCGCGTTTCCAGGCGGCTCCCGCCAGCAGAGGCGCGCGGGAAAGTTCACGGTTGGGCGCGTAGCGCTGACGCCTCCACGAGCCCGCCAGAGGCCTCTGGCGGTAGGTTGCCGCACACGCACCGCTCGTCCATGCTCCGGCTCGCCTCGCTCCTGTTTCTGATCGCCGCCGTCGGTTGCGGCGCGGGCGGGCCGAGGATGGCCCACACCAAGAGCTACGTCACGATCGCGTTCGAGGGGACGCTGCCTGACGGGACGGTCTTCGACAGCAGCCCCCGCTCCTCGTTTTTGCTCAGCGATACCATCCCGGGATTCCGCATCAACATCCGAGGCATGACGGTCGGTGAGACGAAAACCTTTGACGTGGAGCCTGCCGACGGCTACGGCTCGAACCCGCCGCCGGGCGTGCCGCCAGGCACGACGCTCACGTTCAAGGTCACGCTCCTCAAGACCAGCTAAAGCCTCTGGCGGCCCCCGTCAGCGAGACGCCTCCAGCTGCGCGGACTCGACCAGCCGAAGCATCGTCGCGGCGTCGTCTCGCGAGTCCAGGAGGGTGCTTCGAGTGAAGCGGGCCATCGTGTGCGCGACGTAAAACCGATTGTAGAGATCGCGGTCCTGAAGCATTTCCTCGACCACAAGTGGGAACGGCGTTTTGCGCGGGCCTGCCGGTAGAGCCGACATGTCGCCGTCGGCGAGCGAGTCGATGCGCGACTGGGGCCAGAGCCCGGCAGGCGCCTCCCACCAGTCGATGTAGCGGCTGCCGTCCCGGTAGGCTTCGTGAGACCCTGCAACTGCGAGCCGAACATCGGCGGTTCGCGAGGCGGAGCGCTCGATGTAGGCCGGAAGCGCACGGCGGAGTGAATCGTTCCGGATCAGCGCGAGATCCCCAGACCTCGCGAGCGCCTCGGCTGTGGCCGTAACGGGAGAGGGGACGGTCGGCACGAACGAACTGGTAAGCCACGTGAGGATCGAGTCCCGAGGCGGCGGCTCAGGCAGCCGAAAGGCCCGGAGAAGCTGCGCGTTCTTGCGGACGACCGGCGTCAACGTTGCCGAGTTGGACTCGTCGATGCGTCGGATGGTCTCGCGCGCGTCCTCGGCGAGTTGAACCAGATACGTAGCCTCTCGCGCACGGTCCGCCCGGGCCTGCCCCCAGGCCGTCACCTGAAAACCGATCACCACGCCGAGCACGACGATGGCAACCTCAAGCGCGACGACAAACCAGTCCTGTTGACGAACGGCGTGTGCCAGTCGCGCCATCATCATGCGGCGGCGGGGCGCCTCTGGCGCCAGAGGCGCGGGCATCTCGGGCGCGGTGGCGCCGCCAGTGGCCGATGGAGCGGAAGAGGTGGGCGTCGGGTCCATGCGCGCAAATGTAGGCGCGCGGCGCCTCTCTCAGCCCGCGTGGCTTCTGGCGCCAGAGGCTAGTCCACCTCCACCGTGGGTGTGCGGAACAGGTCGGCACTCTCGGCGAACTGCGCGGCCTCGGCCACCATGATGAGACGGTCTCCAGCCTCCACCACGAAGTCACCGGCCGGGTTGCCCACCGTCTGCTGGCCGCGGCGCACGGCCATGACCGTGATGCCGTGGCTCTGGCGCAGCGCGAGGTCGGCCAGCGACTGACCGGTTGCGGGCGCACCGTCGCGGACCGCCACGGCGCGCGTGTGCAGGCCTTCCTCGTCCAGCCCCTGGAGCACCATCAGGTGCGCTTCCTGGATGGAGCCGCGCAGCACGCCGTAGTCGTCCTGGCGCATGGCGCCCACCTGCCGCTCGATCTCGGCTTTGGGCACGAGGTAGGCGTCCAGGACTTGCGAGAACAGCCGGACCGTCGTTTCCAGTTCTTCCGGGACTACCACGTCGGCACCGGCGCGGGTGAGCGGCTCCACGTCCGCGAGAAAACGGGTGCGCGCAAGGATCTGAAGCGTGGGGTTCAAGTGCCGCGCGACCGCTGCCGTCCGCCGCGTCGCGTCGCGGTCGTTGATCGCGATGACGAGCATCTTGGCGCGCGGTACGCCCAGGCTTTGCAAGATGGGCTCGCGTGAGGCGTCGCCGTAGACCGCGGGCGCGCCGTCCTCGCGCGCGTCGGCGAGGTTGGCCGGGTTGAGGTCGCTGACGGCAAACGGGATGCCCACGTCGGCCAGGACCCGCGCCAGCCGCCGCCCGGCCGGGCCGTAGCCCACGACCACGGTGTGGTCTTCCAGGCTGATGCCGTGCCCGTGGCCGCCGCCAGAGGCCTCTGGCGCGGCGCCCTCCGTGCGCCGGCCCAACGCGGCCACCTTGGGCGCGAGGGCGATCAAGAACGGCGTCGCGATCATCAGCACGACGGTCACCGCAATCAATCCCTGGCTGCCCGTGTCGCCCAGCGCCAGAGGCGTCAGGCCCACGCCGAGCCCTTCGATGGCGAGCACGAACGAGAACTCGCCCACCTGCGCAACCGCGAGGCCGCCCGCCATCGCCGCGCCCACCGGGTAGCCGACCGCCTTGGCGCCGATGGCCGCGATGACGCCTTTGAGCACGAGCACGAGCACGGCCGCCAGAAGCACCCAGCCCAGGTTCTGGACCAGAAACGCCGGGTCCAGCAGCATCCCGACCGAGAGGAAGAACGCGGCTGTAAACAGCGTCTGGAGCGGCAGCACCTCGCTCAGCGCGTGCTCGGCGTAGTCGCTCTCGCTCACCAGCATCCCGCCCAGAAAAGCTCCCAGCGCGATGCTGATGCCCGCGAGGCTCGCCACCCAGCCCACGCCCAGGCAGATCGCGGCGACGGCCAGCAAAAACAACTCGGTCCGGCGTGTCCTCGCGACGCGGTCCAAAAACCACGGCACGATCTGACGCGCGCCCACCAAGACGGCCACGATCACCAACGCTGCCTTGCCCAACGCCCATGCGATCCCCAGGCCCGTCCCGCCCTGGCCCGCCAGAATCGGGATCATCAGCGCCATGACGACGATGATGATGTCCTGAAAGAGCAGCATCGCCAGCGCGATCCGCCCGACCGGCGTGTCGGACTCGGCGCGCTCGTTCAGCACTTTGAGCACAATTGCCGTGGACGACATCGCGACGAGAAAGCCCGTGAACACCGAGGCCCCGAACGGCACGTCCAGCGCCAGCGCGATGCCGGACACAACCGCGATCGTCAGCCCTACTTGCACGCCGCCGCCCAGGAAGATGGGCCGCGCCAGCCGCGCCATTTCCTTCAGCGAGAACTCCACGCCGATGGAGAACAGCAGCAGGATCACGCCCACCTCGGCGATCTGCTGCACCAATTCCATGTCGGTCACAAATCCCAACGCGTTCGGCCCCACGAGCACGCCCGCGATCAGAAAGCCCGCGATGGGCACCAGCTTGACCTTGTAGCACAGGTACGCCACCAGGACGCCCGCCGCGAACAGCGCCGCGAGTTCGCCGACGAAGGGGAGAGGGGCGGCAGCGAGAGGAAGCGCAGTCAGATCCACGAGAGCGTCGAAAGGGGAGAGGAGACTACCACGCCTCTGGCGCGCGGTGTGCCAGTGGGTCAGAGGTTCACGCGCCTCTGGCGCCAGAGGCGCGGCGCTGGCTGTCGTACGTTCGGCTCTACCCACCGCAAGACCATGCGCCCGACTCTCTTCGCAATCCTCTGCTGCCTGGTTCTCGCGGGCTGCGACCTGATCCGCATCGGGGACTACGACGACTATGGGCGGTTCGACGCGACCGCTGAGGGCGCGCTCGACCTGAAGATGCACGGCACGGCCATGCTCTGGCACGATGACGGCGACGGCGATCCCATCCTTTCGCTCAACATTACGACACCAGACTTCGCGGGCTTTATCACGTTCGTGCTCCCGGATACTGTCTCGGGAGCACAGACGCTGGGCCTCGGCCCCGACGGTACGGCGGTGACCTACGAGGTCGACAGCCGCACGGAGCAGGAGTTCAGTGCCTCTGGCGGCGCGCTCACCTTTTCCGCCGCGGGGCGCGACGAGTTAGAGGGCACGTTTACCTTCGAGGGCGCCGATGCCAGCGCGCAGCGAGTTCGCGTAGAAGGCACGTTTCGCGCCATCCGGCGGCGACCGTTCGGCACCAGCGCCTGACGCCAGAGCCTGACGCCAGAGGCCTCTGGCGGGCGCGTGCGTTGGCGCTATGCTTTCGCCTCTCGCAGCGCTTCGATGAGCGGCGGGAGCACATCGTGCAGGTCGCCCACGATGCCGTAGGTCGCCACGTCGAAGATGGGCGCGTCGGCGTCTTTGTTGATGGCGACAATCGTGCGCGAGCCCGTCATGCCTGCCACGTGCTGAATGGCACCCGAGATGCCGACCGCGAAGTACAGGTCCGGCGCGACGACCTTGCCCGTCTGCCCGATCTGCGCCTCTGGCGGAAACAGGCCCATCTCCACGACCGCGCGGGAGGCTCCGATGGCGCCGCCGGTTACGTCGGCGAGTTGCTGCACCAAATCGCGGCCCGCTTCGTCGCGCACGCCGCGGCCTGCGGCGATGACGACGGTCGCGTCGCTCAGGTCCACGCCGCCGCCCGCGGCCGTGACCACGTCGCGGAGGGTCTGCCGAAGGCTGCTGGCGTTGGTCGCGAGCGCAATGTCGATGACCTCGGGCGACCCGGCGCCCTCAGCTTCTTCGGCGGTGTAGGAGCCTGCGCGGACGGAGACCAGGACGGGCGCACCGTCGGGCTTTGCGGCCTCGACGTTGGCGCGAAACTTGGCGGCCATCACGGGCCGTGTCGCGCTTACGCCCGTAGCGGTTGCGGCGAACTCGGACACGTCGGGCAGCGCGGGCGCGCCCAGGCGCTGCGCGAGGGCACCGATTACGTCCTTGATCCCTTCGGTGCTGGGAAACACGACGATCTCGGGCCCGGCCTCGCGGATGACCTGCTCCAGCGCGTCCACAACGGGCGCGTTGAGTGGCTGCTCGAAGGCGGCATCGCTGACGGCGTACACCGTCTCCGCGCCGTACGCGCCGAGCTGTGCCGCCGCGCCAGAGGCCTCTGGCGCGAGGACGGAGGCCGCGCAGGTCCAGCCGTGCTCCTGCGCGATCTCGCGGGCGCGGGTCAGCACCTCCAGCGCGGTGCGGTTGGGCGTGCCGTTGGTGACAGGGACGTGGGTGAGGATCGTGGGCATAGTGGGTACAGGGTGCGGAGTACGGGGTACGCGTCGGCCGGTACGTTCAACGCCGTACCCGGCACTCTGTACCTCGTACCCCAACTCAGATGGCGCGGGCCTCGTCGGCGAGCAGGCGGACGAGCTCGCGGGCGACGGCCTCGGGCGCGTCGCCGTCCACGGTTTTACCGGGCTCGCGCGCGGGCGGGTTGGCGTAGCCGGTCGTGCGCACGCTCACGCCAGAGGCCTCGACCTCACGCGTCTCGACGGGCTTGCGCTTGCTCGCCATGATGCCCTTGAGGTTGGGGATGCGCGGGTCGTTCATGTCGTTGGAGCACGTGACGAGCCCCGGCGTGGGCAGCGCGATGATCTCCTGCCCGCGGTCGCCCTGCCGCGTGACGACGAGCGCGTCAGTCTCTTGCGCGAGCGCGACGGCGTTGGTGACGTACGGCAGGCCGAGCGCTTCGGCGAGCATCCCGCCCACGAGGCCCGCGTCGGTGTCCTGCGACTGCTTGCCGAGCAGCACGGCGTCGTGCCCGCTCTCGCGAAGATGATCTGCGAGAAGCTGCGTGACGGCGCCCGAGTCCAAGTCCGCGTCCGTCACCAGGTGCGTGCCGCTGTCGGCGCCCATCGCGAGGGCTTTCCGCAGCGTCTCGCTCGCTTTCTCCGGCCCCACCAAGACGACTTCGACCTCGCCGCCAGAGGCCTCTTTGAGGACGAGCGCGGCCTCGACGGCGCTCGCGGCATAGGCGTCGAGCACGACGCGCCCGGCGTCGAGCACGAGTTGACCGTCGCGCACCTGCGAAGGCGCGGCGACATCGGGGACCTGGTTGATGCAGACGGCGAAGCGCATCGGCGTGTGGCGTGTGTGTGGGGCCGTGATGGTAGCGAGGCGCGCGGGGTTCCGCTCGCGAAAACACGTGGCCTCTGGCGTGATGCAGGCCTCTGGCGCCAGAGGCGGTTACCTGCGGCGGTAGGAGCGCACGCAGTGTCTCGCCGTTGGGCTCGCGTATCGACGAGTCCGCTTGGCGCCTGCCTCGGTCACGGAGGCTCGGAACACGAGCGTCGTCGCACCGCTGGCCGGGGTCCGTGTACTCGCTTTCGTAGGGCGGTGCAGGTGCCCCCCGAGCACGCGGTTCCGGTACGGGTCGCTGTAGCCCACCGCCACGGTGCCGTCGGCGGCGAAGCGCGCGGAACGAGGTCTGCGGGAAGACGACGCCCGCGTTGTCGCTCGTGAGCGCGCCGGTGCCTCGCGTCGCCGAGCACAGCCTCTGGCGGCCAGAGGCGCGGTGCGGCGGTAGACGTACGGCTCACGACTCCCAGCGAGTCCGCGCGCGCGAGAATCAGCGACGCCTACGCCGACGCACGTCGCACGCTCACGTTCTGCGTTTGGGTCGAAATGGATTTGACCGTCGCGCAGCGGTAGGGCCACGTCGTCTCCGAGCCGCGCAACTCGCCGTAGCTGCCCAGTACAGCGTGGTGGCCGTGTAGAGGCGAGTCCGTAAGCGCGAGGTGCATGTACACGGTCGAAAGGGCCTGCCGTGCGTCCGTGATCTCGGTCGGGAAGACGTGCACCAAGCCGCCGGGGTGCGCGTGCCGAGTCGGTGGCGCCAGAGGCCTCTGGCGGGTTGTGCCTCTGGCGCTAGGCTCCGTCCTCGGCGAGTCACGTCGGGTAGGCCACGCGGTTGCGTTCGCCCAATCGCCTACAACGGGGGCGCTCGCGCCAGAGGCGCGGTCTGGCCTCTGGCGCCAGAGGCCAGCAGAAAGAGGATGAGCGCAAGGACGTGTCGCATCGCCAGAGGCTACGCACGGGGGCGTAGTGGTGGTGTGTGGCGCCAGAGGCGTGATCGTTTCTACAACGGCCGGACGCGGTTGTAGTTGATGACGCCGAGCCCTCGCGACTCCAGCGCGACACAAAGGTCGAGGTCGGTGCTAATGACAAGCGGTCCCTCACGCGCTGCTGATAGAATGCCGCTGTCTGTGACTCCCAAACGACGAAAGATCGGGTTCGTGCAGGACGCGGGCGATCACAGGGTTTCTGATCTTGCTCACACCGTTCTTGAAGTCCTCTTCATCGAACCCCAGAGGCCATCCGCCAGGGTTCTCCACTTCGAGACGGTCGTCGTAGATCTGGACGCGAAGTGGCATCGTCCGCTGGCTGTAGTCTGCGTGGGCGACGGCGTTGGCAAGAACCTCGCGGAGTGCCCGGGCGGGATACTCCGGCCGTTCTGACTCCGCAGGACCGCCATACTTCGCCCCTGCGCGATTACGCTCGGCAAGACGTGGCCGAAGACATCCCAGCGCAGTCGACCGGGCAGAGCCCGTACTCTTGACGGGCAGGCCGTTCACGTCTGTAAGGATCTCTGCCTCGTAGGCGCGAGAACGAGCCGGTCGAACGAGGCGACCAGGATCGACGACGAACCTGAAGTCCGAGACTGAAAATGCCGCCGTTGGCGTCGCTTTAAGCGTTGGGACAAACCGACCAGTCATGGCTTTCGGGCGACATAAAGCACGAGCAGACCGACATCTTCGAACGCGCGTCAATGGCGCCTGCGTTGAGATCTCCATCACCGATCCATGGCTGGGTCGTGTCAGCTTGGACTAGAAGCCCGAGCTCCAGTTCCTCGCGATGTTCTTCGAGCACGACGCTGAGATCCCAGCGACATGAGACTTCTTGCATCCGCTGCTGGTCTGAACTCGCCGAGTAGTCCCAAGCCTGGACGTGAAAAGCTGAGAGTAATGAACCACTCTTGGCCCTCACGCTCCACCTCTTCCAGAGCTGACGCTGTAGCGTCGGGAATGAGATCAGAGAGGGATTCTCGTGCGAGTTGAACGGCCTCCTTTAGGTCTGCCATGATGTCGAAGTGAATAGCCAGTCTGTCTAACGTACGCCAGAGGCCGAGCGGTACCTCTGGCGCTGCGACATGCATCGCGCCAGAGGCTCACGTAGTTCCGATCTCGCCAGAGGCCTCTGGCGCTACGCCGCTTCCTCGGCGTAGTCCTCCATCGGCGGGCAGGAGCAGACGAGGTTGCGGTCGCCCCACGCGTTGTCCACGCGGCCGACGGTCGGCCAGAACTTGGCGTCGCGGGACCACGGAGCGGGGTAGGCGGCCTGCTGGCGGGAGTACGGGTGGCTCCACTCGTCGCCCATGACCTCGAACGCGGTGTGGGGCGCCATCTTGAGGACGTTGTCCTCGGCGTCGGCCGTGCCCAGTTCCAGTTCCTGGATCTCGGTGCGGATCGCGATCATGGCGTCGCAGAAGCGGTCTAGTTCGGCCTTGGGCTCGCTCTCGGTCGGCTCCACCATCAGCGTGCCCGTCACGGGCCAGCTCATGGTCGGCGCGTGGAAACCGTAGTCGATGAGGCGCTTCGCGATGTCCTCGGCGCCGACGCCAGAGGCCTGGAAGGGGCGCACGTCGAGGATGAACTCGTGCGCGCTGAGGCCGCCGGGGCCGCGGTAGAGCACGTCGTAATGGCCGTCCAGCCGCTTCGCCATGTAGTTGGCGTTCAGGATGGCGACCTGGCTGGACATCTTGAGGCCTCTGGCGCCGAGCATCGCGCAGTACGCCCACGAGATGAGGAGGATGAGCGCGCTGCCGTAGGGCGCCGCGGCGACGGGGCCTGTGGCCTGGTCGCCGCCCGTCGCGATGACGGGGTGGCCGGGAAGGAACGGCGCCAGCTTCTCGACGACGCCGATGGGACCCATGCCCGGGCCGCCGCCGCCGTGCGGGATGGCGAACGTCTTGTGCAGGTTGAGGTGGCACACGTCCATGCCGAAGTCGCCCGGGCGGCAGAGGCCGACCATCGCGTTCATGTTGGCGCCGTCCATGTAGACCAGCCCGCCGTTCTCGTGCACGATGTCGGCGATCTCGCGGATCGTCGTCTCGAACACGCCGTGCGTGCTCGGGTACGTGATCATGAGCGCCGCGAGCGTGTCGGCGTGCTTCTCAGCTTTCGCGCGGAGGTCGTCCAGGTCGATGTTGCCGTTCTCCAGCACCTTGACAGGCACCACGTTCATGCCGCACATGACGGCAGATGCCGGGTTCGTGCCGTGCGCGCTCGTCGGGATGAGGCAGGCGGTGCGCTGCGTGTCGCCCTGCGCGAGGTGGTAGGCGCGGATCGCCAGAAGCCCGGTGTACTCGCCCATCGCGCCCGAGTTGGGCTGGAGCGAGACGCTATGAAAGCCTGTGATCTCGGCGAGCCAGGTCTGAAGCTCGGAGATGACCGCGTGGTAACCAGTAGCTTGAGCCTCTGGCGCGAACGGGTGCAGGTCCGCGAAGCCCGGCATCGTGATCGGGATCATCTCGGCGGTCGCGTTGAGCTTCATCGTGCACGAGCCCAGCGGGATCATGCTGTGCGCGAGCGAGAGGTCGCGGTTCTCCAGCTTCTTCAAGTAGCGCAGCATCTCGTGCTCGCTGCGGTAGCTGTGGAACGTCGGGTGCTCCATGAATGCGGTCTTGACGCGCCAGAGGCCCCTCGTAGCCCTCGGGGGCCGCGTCGGCGTCCAGCGTGGCGCCGAAGAGCGTCGCCAGGTCGCGCAGATCCTCTGGCGTGACCGTCTGGTCGAGCGCGATGCCGAGGTCGCCGTTCTCGTAGGCGCGGAGGTTGATGCCGAACTCGTCGCGCGCGCGCTCCAGCAAGCTCTGCGCCAGAGGCCGTAGTCCTCTCGTCCCCTTCCCTCGTCCCCTTCCCCACCGTCACGCGGATCGTGTCGAAGAAGGCGCCAGAGGCGACGGTGTGGCCCGCGTCGCTCAGCGCGTTGGCGAGTGTCTGGGTCGCACGGTGGACGCGCTCTGCGATCTCGGTCAGGCCGTCCGGGCCGTGGTAGACCGCGTAGAAGCCCGCGATGTTGGCGAGGAGCACCTGCGCTGTGCAGATGTTGCTCGTCGCCTTCTCGCGGCGGATGTGCTGCTCGCGCGTCTGGAGCGCCATGCGCAGCGCAGTGTCGCCGTGGCGGTCCTGGCTCACGCCGATGATGCGGCCGGGGATCTTGCGCTTGAAGTCGTCGGTCGTGGCGAAGAACGCCGCGTGCGGGCCGCCAAAGCCCATCGGCACGCCAAAGCGCTGGCTGCTGCCGACCGCCACATCGGCGCCCCAGGTGCCGGGTGCCTCCAGAAGCGTCAGCGCGAGAAGATCGGTCGCCACCGCCAGAAGCCCGCCCGCTTCGTGGATGCGGTCCGCGAAGTCCTTGTAGTCGACGACCTCGCCGTCGGTTGTCGGATACTGCACGAGCGCGCCGACGCACGAGGCCCCGGCGGTTTGCGCCTCTGGCGTGAACGTGGCCCAGTCGCCGACCTCGACGCGGATGCCCTGCGGCTCGGCGCGTTGCTGCACGACCGCGATGGTCTGCGGGTGGCAGCGCTCGTCCACGAAGAACAGGTCGCGTTTGCCACGGGCGGCGCCGAAGAACATCGTCATCGCCTCGGCCGCGGCCGTGCCCTCATCGAGCAGCGAGGCGTTGGCGACGGGCAGGCCGGTCAGGTCCGCGACGGCGGTCTGAAAGTTGAGCAGCGCCTCCAGGCGGCCCTGCGCGATCTCGGCCTGGTAGGGCGTGTACTGCGTGTACCAGCCTGGATTCTCCAGCACGTTGCGCAGGATGACCGGCGGCGTGTGCGTGCCGTAATAGCCCATGCCGATAAACGAGCGCATGGTTTGGTTCTCGCCCGCGCGCTCGTGCGCCAGCGCCAGAAGCTGCTGCTCGGTCCGGGCCGGAGGCAGGTCCAGGTCTCGGTCCAGCTGGATTCCAGACGGCACCGCCGCATCGCTCAGCGCGTCCAGGCTGTCGAAGCCGAGCAGATCCAGCATCGCCTCGCGGTCCTCTGGCGAGGGGCCGAGGTGGCGGCTGGCGAAGCGGTCCGTGGGGGCGAGGAGGCGGTCGAGGGCGTCCATTCTCGGGCGGGCATGAGGAAGAGGAATGCAGGCTACGCCAGAGGCCCGGGCCGTGCTTCCGATCACGCCATTTTCAACCGGGAGTGAAAGTTGACGGGGCGCTTCTGGCCTCTGGCGCCAGAGGCCAAGCCGTACTGGCAGCGCGCTCAGTCGTCGTCGCGGTTTCACCATGGCTCCGCTTGAATCGCCTCTCGCGGGTTCTGTACCTTGCGGGGCCCCTATAGCTCAGTTGGTTAGAGCAGTGGACTCTTAATCCGCGTGTCGCTGGTTCGAATCCAGCTGGGGGCACACGCAGAAGGCCTCTGGCGATATCGCCAGAGGCCTTTTTTATAGGCGACTGCGCCAGAGGCTACGCGTCCGCGTCCGCCTCGTCGATCTGCTCCTCGATGTCCTTGGCGGGCTTGCCGTCGCCCTTGCCGAGCACGACGTCGATGATGCCGAACGTCTTGGCCTCCTCGGGGCTCATGAAGTTGTCACGGTCGGTGGCCTTCTCGATCGCCTCGACCGTCTGTCCGGTGTGGTCCGCGATGACCTCGTTGAGCCGCTGCTTGATGTAGAGGATCTCCTTGGCCTGGATCTCAATGTCGGACGCCATGCCCTGGCTGCCGCCCGAGGGCTGGTGGATCATGATGCGCGAGTTGGGCAGCGCGGCCCGCTTGCCCTTGGCGCCACCGAGCAGGAAGACGGAGCCCATGCTGGCCGCGAGGCCCACGCAGATCGTCGCCACGTCGGGCTTGATGAACTGCATGGTGTCGTAGACCGCCATGCCGGAGTACACCGCGCCGCCGGGGCAGTTGATGTACAGGTTGATGTCCTTTTCCGGGTCCTCGGCGGCGAGGAACAGGAGCTGCGCGACCGCGAGGTTGGCCGTCTGGTCGTTGACCTGCGTGCCGAAGAGGATGATGCGGTCTTTGAGCAGGCGCGAGAAGATGTCGTACGAGCGCTCGCCCCGCGTCGTCTGCTCCACCACCATCGGCACGAGGGCGTTGATGGCCGCGGCCTCTTGCGGACCGGAGTGGATGCCGCCGGGGAGGGTCGTGATGCCTTTGGCGAAGGTGACGAAATCGCTGACTTGAGACATGTTCGGGGTCGGGGTAGAATCTGGAATGCGTTCGCGCTCTCGCACCCCGGCGCGCCCGGCGCGGTTCCAAATCGGAGGGATGGAGGGCTTTGGGATGCAAGAGGGATCCGGGGGATGCCAACCGTTCCGGCCGTTTTATCGAGATCACGCGGCCCCTGGCGCCAGAGGCCGCGTGCAACCGGGCGCGGGCGCGGCGCGTCACGGCGCGATGCACGCTGACCGCCTCCCCGACCTCCTCAACCGCCTCGACCGCCGCGCGGCACGGCTCCGCGAGAGGAGCCTGGGCTTCTCTCGCGCTCGTCTCGCGCTCGCGCTCGGAGGCATCGGCCTCGCGCTCGTCCTTGGCCGCGTGGTCGGCCCCGGAGCGGGGTGGCTGACGGCGCTGGGCACGCTCATCATCTTCAGCGTGCTCGTGCGCTTCCACGACCGCGTGGAAGTGGCGCTCAAGCGCAACCGCCTCTGGCGGACGCTCCAGGCACGACACCTCGCGCGAGTCGGTCTGGACTGGGCCGCGCTTGGACCTGCGCCCGCGCCGTCGCCGCCGGGCCACGCCTTCGCCTCCGACCTGGACTTGGCAGGCCCGCGCTCTCTGCTCCACCTGCTCGACGCGACCGGCACCTCGGGCGCGAGCCGCCGCCTGCGCCGCTGGCTTCTGGCGAGCGTGCCAGAGCCGGATGCCGCCCGGCTCCGCCAGAGGCGAGTCCGCGCGCTGGTCCCGCGCCGCCGCCTGCGCGACCGCCTCGCGCTCTTCGCCCACACCGCTCGCGGCTCCGCCGATGCGCGCTGGGACGACGCCACGCTCAAGACCTGGCTCGACGCGCCAGAGGCGCAAACCGCCGGGGCCTCTGGCGTCAAGGCGTGGGCGCTCGTGCTGGGCGGGCTCGCGGCGCTGACGGCAGTGCTCATCGTCGTCGCGCTGCTGGGCGGGGCGTCGCTGTGGGGGTTCTCGTTTGTGGTGTACGTGCTGCTCTACCTCTCGCGCTACGCCTCCTTCGCCGAGGTCTTCGACCGCGCGTACGACCTGCAGCGTGGGCTCTCGCAGATCGCGCCGTTGCTGGAGTTCGCCGAGCGGGACCCGGCTCAGCGCGATCCCGTCCTCGCGCCGCTGTGGGAGCCTCTGGCGGGCGCGAGCGCGCCCAGCCAACAGCTCAAGCGCCTGGAGCGGATCGCCTCGGCGGCCTCGGTGACGCGCAACGACGTGGGGCGCGTGGTCATCAACGCGATCCTGCCGTACGACCTTTTCCTCACGCTCGCGCTCACGCGCCTGCGCGCCGACTTCGCGCAGTTCCTGCCGCCGTGGCTGGACGCCGTCTACGAGATCGAGGCGCTGGGCGCGCTCGCCGCCGCACACGATCTCCGGCCTGAGTCCACCGTCTTCCCGGAGCTCACGCCTCTGGCGAAAGGGGAAGGGGCCAGTGGGAACGGGCCAATGGCAGAGAACGCAGCTTCTGGCGCCGTGCCGCTCTTCGAGGCGCGCGACCTGCGCCACCCGCTGCTGCCGCTTGGCGGCGCCAGAGGCAACGACATCGCGCTGGGTGCGGGCGCCGTCCTTCTCGTGACCGGCTCCAACATGTCGGGCAAGAGCACCTTTCTCCGCGCCATCGGCGTGGCGAGCGTGCTCGCATGGGCAGGCGGGCCGGTCTGGGCCGAGAGCGCCGCACTGCAGCCGCTCCGCCCGTTCGCGTCTATGCGCATCGGCGATGTGCTGCAAGAGGGGCTGTCCACATTCTACGCCGAGGTCAAACGCCTCAAAGCGCTTCTCGATTCGGTCGAAGCGCCAGAGGCAGGCGGGACCCGTGGCATGCCGCTCGTAGCAGAAGTACCCGCCTCTGGCGCGGAGCCGAACCCTCCGCCAGTCCCCGGTCCCCAGTCCCCGGTCCCCTCCCTCGTCCTCATCGACGAGATGCTGCGCGGCACCAACAACCGCGAGAGGCTTGCAGGCGCGCAGGCCATCGTGCGAGCACTCGTGGGCGCACGCGCCACGTCGCTCGTCGCCACCCACGATCTGGCGCTCGCCGACCTGGAAGCCGAGGATACGCGCGTGAGCAACGCGCACTTCCGCGAGGAGGCCGAGGGCGACCGCCTCGCCTTCG
The DNA here is from genome assembly GCA_963708165.1 of Rubricoccaceae bacterium. Classification (GTDB taxonomy): domain Bacteria; phylum Bacteroidota; class Rhodothermia; order Rhodothermales; family Rubricoccaceae; genus Rubricoccus. The sequence goes on from OY970187.1 coordinate 1,967,771, forward strand.
ACTACCTCTTGCGCGAGGGGCCCTGCCCCACGACGAACGCGCTCATCATCATGCAGCGCGCGGGCCTGCCGGTCACGCCAGAGGCCGCCGCGAGCCTGTAGCCTCTGGAACGGGCTTCTGGCGCCAGAGCTCGGCGTCGCGCCAGAGGCCGCTAGTCTCCGCTGGCGTGCTCGCATCCCGAGGTCGCGCCTGTGCGCAGAAAGCACCCGGTCAGACGCGCCACCGAGGGCTTGTTCATGATGAACGTGTGCCCGGATTCCACCACGACGTGCTCCGCGGCGCCCTCTAGCTGGCTCTCCTCCAGGCTCACCTTGCCGTCGCTGTCGCCCGCGATGATGGCGATCTCGACGGCCTCGGGCGGCGCCATCGCGGCGACGGTACTGTTCTCGGTCTTGAGCTCCGAGATGGGGCGCAGCATCCAGCCCACCCAGCGCGAGAGGCGGTCGGCGGTGTGCGAGCCCTGGTTGGGCGGCGCCATCATGACCACGCGGCCCAGGTTCTCCGGCCGGTCGTCCGCGATCAACTGGCGCACCACGATGCCGCCCAGGCTGTGCGTCACAAAGTGGACCTTGGCGGGCGGGTCGCCCTCGGTCTCTCTCGCGATCACGGCGTTCAGATCTTCCGCGATGGTCGCGATGTCGGGCCCGAAGCTGTCGTAGCCGTAGTTGAGCGTGCGAAAGCCCTGCTTGCCCAGCCGGTGCTGCATCGGCACCATCGAGAACTGGCTGCGGCCCATGCCATGCACGAGCACGACGAGCTCGCGCGGAGCCTCTGGCGCGAGCCCACGCGGCGCGCAGCCGCTTACGAGAAGCGCGAGGATCGCCAGAGGCAGACGGCGGAAAGCGAGTCGGATCATGCTGAGCTGAGAATACGCCTCTGGCGCCAGAGGCCAGAATGCAGTGCGCCCTCGTACCGAAGCACGAGGGCGCAAGATGCAGTCGCCAGAGGCGGCATCTACCAGGCGTCTACTCGCCGGAGTCCTTCTTTTTGCTCGATGCCTTTTGGGCCGACGCCTTTTTGGCAGGAGCCTTTTTCTCGGAGGCCTTCTTCGCAGGCGCTTTCTTCGCCGCCTTCTTGGCTGGAGACTTCTTGTCGGACGCTTTTTTCGCAGAAGCCTTTTTGCTGGCCTCTTTCTTGGCAGAGGCCTTCTTGGCAGGCTTCGCCTCGCCAGAGGCTTCGGCGCGGTCGGCTTCGATGTCGTCGCGGGTCTTCTCGACGATGTCGAAGCGCGTGCTGAGCGCCTCGAAGACGCGCTGGTTGAGCAGGTGGTCGCCCATCTGCTGCATCATCTGCGGCTGCTGGGTAAAGAAGCCCTTCATCATCTCGATGTCGCCGTCCTCGCCTGCGATGCGCGCGAACTCGGCGTCGAAGTCCTCATTGGTGACTTCCAGGCCTTCTTTCTCCACGAGCTCATCCTTGACGAGGAGCCAGCGGACCTGCTTTTCGGCCTGCTCGCGGTTTTGCTCGCGGAACGCCTCCACGTCCAGGCCAGCGGGAAGCTGCTTGTTGGGCTGCTTCTCGCGGATCTCCTCCAACGAGGCGTCGAGTGCGGCGTCGCTCAGGACTTCGGGAATCGCGAAGGGGTGCGCGTCCACGAACGCCTCCACCATCTTGGACTCCATGTTCTGGCGCGCGCGGCGCTCCCAGCTGTCTTCGAGCTCCTTGCGGGCCTCGGCGCGGAGCTCGTCTACGGTCTCGGCTTCGCCAGAGGAGTGCTCCTTGACCCACTCGTCGGTCATCTCGGGGATGTCGCGGCGCTGCACGGTCTGGACCGTGATCTGGTAGCGGTCGACGTGCTCCTCGTGGTCTTCGCCCTCGATCTCCTCGTGCTCGTGCGGAAACGCGACAACGAACTCGTCGCCCGAGGCTTTGCCGATGAGACCGTCCTTGAGCTCCTTGCGGAGGTCGGGGTTGGCGAGGATGATCTGCGCGTCGCTCTGCTTCGGGCCGGAGGGCTTCTCCTCAGCGTCGAGCGGCTGAATGTCCACGATGGCGACGTGGTCGACGGTCAGCGCAGTGCCGTCGGGCTCGTCTTCGAGCGTGGCCGCGAGGTCCAGGCGGCGGTCGAGGTCGGCCTGGATGTCGTCGTCGGTGAACACGCGCACGAGCTTGCTCACCGGTACGCCGCTCATTTCCGCGAGCTCGAACTGAGGCTTGATGCCAAAGCGGATCTCCGCCTTGAGCTCGGCCTCCTTGTCGTTCACGTCGAAGTCCATGTCCACCAGGCGCGGCTGGCCGATGGGGTCGTACTGCTCGTCCTCCACGACGGCTTTCCGGTACGCCTCGCCGATGGCCGTCTCGGCGACCTGCACGGCGACCTGCTGGCCCACCATTTTGCGCACGACGCCCATGGGCACCTTGCCGGGGCGGAAGCCCTTGAGGCTGATCTGGCCGCGCTCTTTCTTGAGCGCATCGGTGATCTGTTGCTGGATCTCGTCGGTCGGGACGACGATGTCGAGGGCGTAGTCGACCTCGGAGAGTTCGCGGACGTCGGTCTGCATCGGGTTCGGCGCGGGGTGTGGAAACACAGAGGCGCGGCCCGCAGTGGAGCCACGCCCGTGGTACAGAAAAACTAGCGGCGGGGATCTCGCGCGGCGGTGAAGGATGCCGGGAATCGCGGGACTGTGGCAGGGATGGAGAGGGGCGGAGAGATGCTGGAAACGCAGCCTCTGGCGCCAGAGGCTGGGCACTGCAGCGCCGCCTGCGCGAGGTCCGTACAGGCGAGAGAACACCCTCCGCCCCGTCCGATGCGTCTCTCCTTTGCATTCCTACTCCTGCTCGCGCCGCTGATGGGCTGCGACCTCGCCGGCGACGACGCGCCTGCCGACCCTACGCCCATCACGCTCTCGCCTCTGGCGAAAGACCTGGTCGCCCAGGGCAACGACTTCGGTATGGACCTTTTCGCGGAGGTCGCCGCCGAGGACAGCGACAACCTGATGCTCTCGCCGCTGAGCGCGAGCGTGGCGCTCTCGATGCTGCTCAACGGCGCCGACGGCGACACCTTCGCGCAGATCCGCGACATGCTGGGCCTGGCGCCAGAGGCCGACCTGGATGCCATCAACGCGGCCTACGCCGATCTACGCGAGCAGCTTCTGGGTGCCGATCCCGAGGTGCAGTTCACGCTCGCCAACGCCATGTTTCACAACTCGCGCATCACCGACGGCTTCCCGCTGGAGGCGCCGTTCCTGACTGCGCTGCGCGGCCCGTTCGACGCGCGCGTGGACGGTCTGGATTTCCTCGCGCCAGAGGCGCTGGAGACCATCAACGGCTGGGCCGCGGATAAGACCAACGACCGCGTCGAGAGCGTGCTGGAGGAACTCAACCCCCGGCTCGTGCTGCTGCTCATGAACGCGCTGTACTTCAAGGGCGACTGGTCCACGCCGTTCGAGGACGAAAACACGCGCGCCGCCACGTTCACGCTCGCCTCTGGCGAGACCGTGCAGGCGCCGACCATGCACGGCGCTCCGCAGGCGCTCCTGGTCTCGGGCGACGGCTACACCGCGGTCGAGCTGCCCTACGGGCGGCGCAACTTCTCGATGGTGCTCCTCACGCCAGAGGCGGGCACGCCAGAGGCGGGCTCGCTGGCGGCCTTTGCGGCGGCTCTGCGCGGCGGCCTCTGGCGCGATGCCACGACGGCACTGGACGCGCAAGAGGCGTTTTACAAGGTGGACGTGGCGCTGCCGCGCTTCTCGTTCGAGACGGACAAGACGCTCAACAGCACGTTGGAGGCGCTGGGTATGAGGGACGCCTTTGGGCCTCTGGCGAACCTTTCGCGCATCCAGGCGCAACTCCCGCTGGTGGTCAGCTTCGTCAAGCAGAACACCTTCGTCGAGGTCAACGAGGAAGGGACGGAGGCTGCGGCCGTGACCACGATCGGGGTTGGGTTGACCTCCGTCGGCCCGCAGTTCATCGCCGACCGGCCGTTCGTGTTCGCCATCCGCGAGCGCACCACCAACACGCTCCTGTTCGTCGGGCAGGTGGCCAACCCTACGCTCTGATCCTCGATTTTCGCCAGAGGCTGCCGGGTGCTCTCGGTGGCCTCGTCTCACCTCTGGCGCGTCTCTAGGTTGCGCGCGTGCCAACGGACCGAGACCTCATCCACGGCTGCAAACAGCAGCACCCTCCCAGCCAGGAAGCGCTCTACCGGCGCTTCTGGGCCTTCGCCATGTCTGTCGCTCTCCGCTACGCCGCCTCCCGCGAGGACGCCCTCGAAGTCGCCCACGACGCGTTCGTGAAGGCGTTCGGCGCGATGGACAGCCTGGACTCCCAGCGGCCGTTCAAGCCGTGGTTCCGGCAGATCCTCGTGCGCTGCGCCATCGACCAGCACCGCTCCACGCGGCGCCACTACGCCACGCTCGCGCCCTCAGACGATCCGCCAGAGGCCCCGGTAGACGCCGACCAGATCGGCGCGTTGGAGACGGGCGAGATCCTGGCGCTGCTCGCGCAGCTCAGCGACGCGCAGCGCGACGTGTTCAACCTGTTCGAGGTGGAGGGCTACTCGCACGACGAGATCGCATCGCTGCTCGGCATCGCCGTCGGCACGTCGCGCTCGCATCTCACGCGCGCTCGCGCGCGGCTCCAGGCGCTCTACCATCAGCACATCGGGACGCTCTCATGACCGATTTCGACAACCGTTTCGCAGACCGCGTGCGCGAGGCTTTCGACGCCTACGAGGAGCCCGTGGACGAGGCCGCGTGGGCACGCACGCAGGCCGCTCTCGCCTCTGGCGCTGATTCCAACGCCGCGCCCGTCGTGGCCTCTGGCGCGCGCCGTGCTGAGGACCGCGCACCTGTTGCGTCCGGTGTGTCTCGCCGCCATGGGATCTGGGCAGGAGCCACAGCACTGGCCGCGCTCGTGCTCGCCGCGGGCGTGTGGCTCGCGCGCCCCACCCTCTCGCCAGAGGCCGAGATGCCCGCCGTTGCCACCGCAACGCCGCCGAGCCGCGACAACGCGGAAACTGCCGCCGAACCCGACCGCGCAGCAGAGGCTGACGGTCTCGCCGCGCCCGCGGCCTCTGGCGAGGATGTCTGCCCCTGGCTCGGATCCCGCCAGAGGCGCGAGCAGCCGCAGGTCGGAGACCGCAGCGACGCGCTCCGAAAGGCCTCTGGCGCCGCGCCGCGCCGCGCCACAGCCTGGCGCGCCACAGCTTGCCGTGCCACAGCTACCGCTCGCGCCTGCTCCTGATCCGGGTGCGGCGGGTGACCCACAGGTCGCCGCGGCATCGGTTCCGGAGATGGGCGCCCCGCCAGAGGCGCCGGGCTCTACCGATGGGACCGAAGCGGCAGAGCCCTCCTCCGAGCCGTCGGTCGTTCTCCGCGCCGAAGCGTGGGGAACGACAGGGCCCGCCTTTGTTGAGAGCGTCGTGAGCGAGCCGGCGGTTGGAGGGCTCAGCCTGGTCGCGTCCTCCACGTCGGCGTTTTCCGGCGGCGCGCTCGCCGAGGGCCTGGGCGGAGCGGTAGGTCTCGTGCAGGAGTTCGCCGTCGCCAGAGGCCTCTCGGTCTCGGGCGGGGCCGTCGCGGCGTACAACAACTTTACGCTGGAGCCCGGGGGAGACGACTCCCAGCTCGCGTATCAAAACGTCTCCGCCGACCCCTCGCTCTCGGTCGACGTGCCGGATCAGACGCGCTTCTCAACGCTCGCGCTGGAGGTCCCGCTGGACGTAGCCCTGGACGTGCTGCGCGCGCCAGGCGGGCGCCTCGGCGTCTCGGTCGGCGTCACCTCGGCGGTGTACCTCGCGCAGAGCTTTCGCGAGCAGGGCCAGACCATCTCGGCGGGCAGGACTGGCAGCAGCAGCGGAGACGTGGCGTTCGAGGCGCAGAACTATGTCGCGCGCGAGAGGCCCGGCGCCTTTAGCCGCGTCGACCTCGCGCGGCAGCTCAACCTCGGGATTCGCTTCACGCCCGACCGCGCGCCGCTGGCGGTGGAGGGCTACGCGCGGCTGCCTCTGGCGGGGCTCACGTCGCAAGACCTCGCGCTGACGACGGCCGGGGTGCGGCTGCGCTACGCGTTCCGGTAGCGGCCTCTGGCGCCAGAGGCTCCACATGGAGTCCCGCCCGAGGCCTCTGGCGAGAGCTTCGTCTGCGCGTCCTGCCATCCCGCGTCCCTCTTAAAAGTCCACGCCGACGGAGAAGTAGACGCGGCCCTCGCCGAACTCGCGGCCGTCGAACGGCCACGCCCAGTCCACCCGAACCGGGTAGCCGAGGAGCAGCGTGCGCAGGCCCACGCCGGTGCCGATCAGGATGTCGTCGAACTCCTCGCGCGCGTCTTCCAGGACTTCGCCAGAGGCCTCGTCCACGACCGCGGGCACGTCGCGCCACACGTCGAGCCCGCCCGAGGCGATAAAGCCCGCGTCCACAAAGCCGACCGTCTGGATGTTGTACAGCGGCGCCAGAGGGATCGGGCCGGGCAGGAGCGCCGCGATAAGTGGCACGCGCGCCTCCAGGTTGGCGAGCGCGAACGAGTTGCCCTCGGCCTCGGAGTAGCCAAAACCGCGCAGCGGCAGGACGGGCGTGGCGAACACGAAGTCGTCCGGGTTGCGGACCGGCAGGCTGTCGAACGTCGGGTTGAGCCAGTTTTGCACGCCAGAGGCGTAGAAGCGCTGTGGATCGGGGCCGAGCGAGACGCCGCTGCTGGCCCGGAGCGCGAACGCGTAGCCGGGGCCGAGCGACCAGTAGCGGCGCGCGTCGACGAGCGCGGTCGCGAAGCTCACGTCGGGGCCGGGCGTGCCGGAGACGCTCGCGGCGTAGCGGCTCCCAGAGCGCGGGCCGAGAAAGCCGGGCACGGTCGCATCGCGCGTGTACGAAAGCTGCGGCAGCGCGAACGCGCGGCGCCGCGGCTGCGCCCCCACGTCCGAGAGGTCCGCGAGCGAAACGCCGATGATGCCCACCTCGGCATCGACGCGGCTGAACTTGCTGAGCGGGTAGCTGGCCTCTAGCGCTACGCCGTAGTTGCGGTAGCGGTACACGGTCCGCTCGTTGAAGTCCGGCAGCTCTCGCGCGAGATGGAAGGCGCGCACGCCCCAGTCCGTGCGCCCGCGCAGGTTGGCGTAGGAGAGCAGATAGTCCGAGTTGCGCAGGTCCAGCACGAGGTTGGTCGCGAGGCCGATGCGGTGCTCACCGAGCACGTCGGAGAAGAGCATCTGCGTCACGCTCTGCACGCCGAAGACGGTGTCGTAGGCGCCCGCGGCGTAGACGATGTCGGGCGAGAAGCGGAGCTTGTAGCGCCGCACGCGCAGGCTGCCGTCCGGGTCCAGGTTGTCCTCTGGCGCGAACGCGTCGGTGGCGGTTTCGAACTCCGCCTCGGCGGCCTGGTCGAAGCCCTCGCCAAAGGTGTACTCGCGGTAGCTGACGGTCGCCACGTCGAACGTGTCGGTGCTCGCGATCAGGTCTCGCGCCAGAGGCTCCGGGCCGGGCCTCTGGCGGAGCGAGTCGCGGCGGGCGAGCGTGACCGCGATGAGCGAGTCGATGTTGGTGCCGATGGGCACGCCTGCGCGCTCCAGCGTTTCGGGGTCGAGGTCCGCGAGGTTGGGTGGTGGGAAAGACTCTGGCCGTGTGCCCGGCTCGCGCGGCGGACGACCGTCGGCGGCATCGCGCAGGATGGGGTTGCGCTCGCGGTTGCTCTGCGCGGCGATGAGGAGCGCGGGCGCTGTCACGTCGGTTGTGCCCAGGCGGCGCTGCGCCCAGATCGTCGGCGGAAGCGCCGCGGGAAGGTCTTTGCGCGCCAGAGGCTCACGGAGCAGGTAGACGCTCGGGAGGCCTCGGTCGAGCGCGAGAACCACCGCGCGCGTGCCGTCGGACGAGACGCTGAGGTCCGTAAAGCCGGTCTGGATGTTGCTCAGCGGACGGTGCGCGCCAGATGCTTCCAGCGCGTAGAGGTTGGGGACACCGTTCTCGTCGGAGAGGAACAGGACCTGCTCGCCCGCAGCCTCTGGCGAGAGGGGCGCCGCGTCGGTCGGCTCTCCGAACACCATGTCGCCCGAGGCCTCTGGCGCCAGAGGCGCGTCGTCTGGCGGCGCGGGTGCCTGCACCACGCGGGCGTGTGTCTGGTCCCAGATGGGGTCCTCGGTGAGGCGCTCGACGCGTCCGGGACTGTCGAGCCGGATGCGGTAGATGTCGAAGGCGCCGCGCCCCAGCGTGCGCGTGTCGAACGTGCGGCTCTCGGCGCCAGAGGCCGTGACGCGGCCGGTGGTGAGCTGGCCGCCGCGGTCGGAGTGGAAGACGAGTGCCGTGCCGTCGGGCGTCCACGCAGGCGCGTGGTCGGCGAAGAGGTCGCGCGTGAGGTTGGTGGTTTCGCCCGAGGCGAGGTCTAGGATCCAGAGGTCGGAGTGTGCGCCCGCGGTGCCTTCGAACGCGATGCGCGCTCCGTCCGGGCTCCACGCCACGGCCTGGATCGCGTCCACACCCGTCGGGCGCACAATTTCGCTCGCGCCAGAGGCCACGTCCACGAGCGCGATGGCGTCGGTCGCGCCGCTCTTGACGGCCACGGCGAGGCGCTGGCCGTCGGGGCTCCACGCCATGCCGGGCGTGAGGATGCGCAGGCTCTCGAAGCGGGGGGTGTCCTGCGCGTCGAGGACCTTGCGGGCCTCTGGCGAGCCTGCGGTCTCGGCCACCATCACGTCGAACAGGCCGTCACTCGTGGCGACGTACGCCACCTTGTCGCCCTGCGGCGAGAGGACGGGGCTCGCGTGGTAGCCCGCGCCGCCGCGCTCGCGCGTCGCCAGAGGCCGGGCCACGTCGCGGATGGCCTCGCGGGCGGCGACCTCGGGGAAGTAGACGGCCTTGAGCGTGCGGTGCCAGCGGTCGGACAGTTCATTCAGGGACAGGCCTGTGGCCCGGCGCACGGCGCCCGGTACGCTGCGCTGCAGGCGGACGCGCTCCAGGATCTCGGTGACTTTTTCCTGCCCGTACTCCTCGGCGACGAAGTCCCACACGCCCTGCCCGCCGCGGTAGGCGAAGTAGCCGCTCAGGCGCGGGATGGGCGCGAGGCGGTCCTCCAGGACGGCGTCGCGGAGGTACATGTCCGAGTTCGTGTCCCAGCCCTGTGCGCTGTACTCCGCCAGGCCCTCGTTGAACCAGAGCGGGATCGGGAAGCGCAGCCCGCGCTGCAGCAAGGTCTGGACGCTCCCGCCGTAGAACACGTCGTTGACGACCGCGTGGACCAGCTCGTGGTGGATCACGCGGCGGAAGTCGCGCCAGTCGCCCGTAAAGGGGATCGCGATGCGGTTCTTGTACAGCTCCGTCACGCCGCCGATGCCCTCGGCATAGTCCGGCAGTTGCACCGCGTTGGTGACGGCGAAGTCGTTGTGCGAGGGGTAGACCAGAAAGGCGACGCGCTTGGCGAGATCGTAGTTGAACGTCTCGGCCACCTCGCGGTAGGCCTCCTCGGCGGCCTCGGCGGTAAACGCGGCCAGGACCTCGCCCGAGCCCGGCGCGTGGTCGCGCTCGTAGAAGTACACGTCGAAGTGCTCGCTCTGCACGTAGCGCCACGCGGGCGCGTCGTACTGCACGCGGTTCTTGCCAAAGGCGAAGTACTGCGCCTCGGCCTCTGGCGCGAGGAGCAGCGCCAGAGGCAGCGCGAGCAGGAAGAGGCGGCGGAGCATCGAGGCCAGTGGGAACGAGCGAGTGACCCATGAGGCGCGCGTTGACGCCAGAGGCCTGACAGAGACGATAGGGTGAACCCAACGCAGCGGCAAGGCGAATGCGTGCGGCCTCTGGCGCCAGAGACGTTTGGTGTTTCTCTCCGCCGACGCCCCAATGCGAACCGCCTCTGGCGGAGCACCCAGCGGGCACTCTCGCCAGAGGCGGAGTTAGACGGCGCACGCGCCAGAGGCTAGAAGCCGTACGAGGCGCGGAAGCCGACCGGCGCGAAGCCCGCCACGTTGCTGTAGTCCGTCGCCACAAAGCCGATCACGTCGAAGGCGAAGTTGTTGCCGAAAAAGCGGACGCCCGGCAGGATCAGCGTACCGCTGTCGCCTCCGCTGACCAGGGTGAGGGATTCTGCGAAGAGCTTGACGCCGTTGTTGATCTGCCTCTCGACGCCGAGGCCGAACACGACGCCGTCGCCGACAGAAACCTCTCCGTCAAAGCTGCCGATTGCGCCGCCGAGGCCGACCGTGACTGCCTGCGTCTCGTCCCCAAACGTGCCGACCACGTAGGGGATCGCAGAGAACGAGCCTCCAGCTCCGATCTGCGTCTGTGCGCTCACACCGAGTGAGATCTGGGTGGTCTCTGTCGAGACCACCTGACCTTTCAGTCCCACCAGGGGCGAGAAAAAGAACTCGTCACCTCCGCCAGAGGAGACTGCGCCAATGAGGCCGGACGCGGTAAAGTCCAGGCGGTCCGAGACGCCGGCAGTGATCGACGGGAAGAAGTACGTGAGGTCGCCTCGGAACTCGCCGCCTCCCAGTGTGCGGGCGGTCGGCGCCAGGAAGAAGCGGGTCTTGACGGGGTCGGTGCGGAAAAACTTGCCGTTGATAAGCGGCAGGATTTCGCTCACACGGTTCTGCGAGAACTCGCGCCGCACGCCGTCCCGTGTCGTGATCACGACCGGATCTGCAGTGGCGTCTTCGACAACGCCGACGTACACCGTGCCGTCGATGAGAATGACGCGGCGGATTTCCTCAGTGTCTTGCGCGGCTACGCCAGAGGCGAGCGCGACGAGGAGGAGGGCGAGAAGGGGGAGGCGGTGCATCTAAAGTGGGGAAGGCGAGAGGGTTGAGGCCGAGCCGCTAGGGGCACCCCTAGAGTAACGGCGGCGCACAATACGAAAAGACCCAGCCTCTGGCGACAGAGGCCGGGCCGGGTATCGGCGCCAGAGGCGCAGGCTAAAACCCGCCCTCGAAGGCGTCCAGGGTGGGCATATCCTCCTCGATCTCGGTAGGTGGCGTCTCGGGCGTGTAGGTCTCCCAGACCTCTTCGATGGCTCCGGCCAGTTCGGCCAGATCCTCGTCGGTGTGGAGCGACGAGACGCTGAGCCGGAAGCGCTGCTCACTCGCGGGCACGACGGGCGCCTCGACGTGGTTGACGAACAGGCCGCGGTCGTGAAACGCGTGGGCCATCGCGCGCACATCGGCGCCGCGGGGGGCGGGAAGCGAAAAGATGGGCGTCACGCCAGAGGCCTCGAAGCCCATGCCCTGCAGTGTCTCGGCAAAGTTGGCGGCGTTGTCCATGAGCCGCGCGTGGATGTGCGGCTCGCTCTCCAGCACGTCCAGGCCTGCGATGACGGCGGCGCAGACGGCGGTCGAGAGCGAGGCGCTGAAGACGTGCGCGCGCGAGAAGTACCGCAGGTACTCCACGATGTCGCGGTTGCCCGCGATAAAGCCTCCCGAGACGGCGAACGACTTGGAAAACGTGCCGACGATCACGTCGACCTCTTTGGCCACGTCGAACATCGCGACCGTCCCGCGCCCGTTGGGGCCGGTTACACCGGTGCCGTGCGCGTCGTCCACGATGAGGATGGAGTCGTGCTTTTTGGCGATTTCGGCGGCGCGGTCCAGCCGGCCCACATCGCCAGACATCGAGTACACGCCTTCGACGCTCACGAACACATCGCGGTAGTCGCCGCGAATCTCAGAGAGCGTGGCGTCGAGCGTGCGGTAGTCCCGGTGTGGGAATGTGCGGCCGCTGACCTTGCCGAGCTTGAGGCCGTCGATAAACGAGGCGTGGCTCTGCGCGTCGTAAACGGCAAAGTCCTTGGAGGAGGGCAGCGCGCTCATCAGGCCTACGTTGGCCGAGTACCCGGTGCCGTAGAGGAGCGCGGCCTCTTGGCCTTCGAGCGCCGCCAGACGGTCCTGCAACTCGCGCTGAAGCGGCCCGTGCCCGTTGAGCGCTGGCGGCCCGCCCACACCGACTCCGTACTCGGAGATCGCGTCTTTGACGCGCTGCAGCACGACGGGGTGCGTGGCGAACCCGAGGTAGTTGTTGGCGCCAAACATGCGCATTGAGCGCGTTTGGCCGGAATAGTCGCGGACGACGACCTCGCGATCTGTTGGGGTGAGAACGTGGCGGTATTGGAGACCGTCGACGTTGGCCGCTCTGTCCTCACGGATTCCGTGGGCAAAGGTGGAGGTGCGTTTGTGGACCCCATATTGGGTCCGAATGCGAAGCAAATCGCGATATGTCAGGGCGCTCACGGCGACGGGGTGGTGGGGTGAGGAGGCGCTTCTGTATTTCCCGAAGTGGTTTCGAGCCGCTTGCGCGAACTCCGCACGGCTGCGCGACGGAGCGCAAAGCCTTGCGATGCAGACGACGGGATTCGCCTGCTCCACGCAGCCCTGACGACTGTCCGGCCGCACTTAAGCGCCGATGCTTCGGGTGCCCCCTAAGCAAACACAATTTGACGTACGAGGCCTGTAATCCATATCAGATACGGTTATTTAACTCACCCGGCCTCCCGAATCCATCGTCCTAAGTCCTTAAAGGAGGCCTTCTTGCCGGTCATCAGGATGCCCACCCGGTAGATCCTGGCAGCGAGCCAGACAGCCCCGACAAAGCTCACCCCGAGCAATGCGAGCGAGGCCAGAACCTGCCACAGGGGTACGTCTGTCACGGCCATCCGCACCACCATAAGGATGGGTGAGGAGAGCGGGAAGAGCGAGAGCGCCACCGCCAGAGGCGCCTCGGGCTGGTCGATCACGTATGGCAGAAACAGCAGCGGGACGATAATCGGGATGATGACCGGCACCTGAAGGCTCTGTGCGTCGGCTTCGGTGTCGACCATGCTGCCGACGGCCGCGAAGAGGCTGGCGAAGAGCAGGTAGCCGCCCAGGAAGAAGAGCACGAAGGCGACCAAAAGCCCCGGTGTGAGAATGGCCGTGATGGCGCTCGGGTCGAACGGAGCCTCTGGCGCGGCGCCCATCGCGCCCGGCCCGGCGCCCACGCCTGCGGGAGCGCCAGAGGCCAGCGCTTCGGGGCCGAGGAACAGTGCGAGAATGGGCCCGGCCGCGGCGCTGATGCCCGCCAGCAGCACGCCCCACGAGATAAGTTGCACCAGCCCGACCGCGCCGATGCCGACGACTTTGCCCATGAGCAAGTCGAACGGGCGCACGCTGGAGATGACGACCTCGACGATGCGGTTGGTCTTCTCCTCGATCACGCCGCGCATCACCATCGCGCCGTAGAGCAGCACGGCGACGTAGACGAGCAGCCCGAGCACGTTGGCGACCAGAAATCCGATCTCGGCCCCGCCCGCGGCGTCGCCGTCGTCGCTGACGGTGACGAAGTCGAGCCGCGTGGGCGCGTCGAGCACGTCGAGCACAGCCTCTGGCGCTCCGGCGATGCGAGCCCGCTCGGCGCGGACGGCGCTGCGCACCGTCCCGCGGAGCTGGGCTTGGAGCGCGAGCCCGCCGCCAGAGGCCGAGAGGTAGCGCGCCGCCGCCTCACCGCGCAAGAGGCCCTCGGGCAGCACGAGAAGTGCCGAGAGCTCGCCGCGGAGCACACGGCCGCGAAGGCTGTCCTCTGGCGCCTCGGCGCGGACGAACAGGACGCCGTCGGGCGCGTCAACGGCGAGCGCTTCGGCGAGGCGGTTGGTGCCGTCGAGCACGGCCACCTCGCGCCTCTCGTCGGGCCCGTCGGCGAACGCGATGGCGACGACGGGCACGATCACGACCGCTAGCATCAGGACCGGCGCGAGAATCGTGGTCGCGATAAACCATTTGGAGCGGACGCGGCGCCAAAACTCACTGCGGGCGACGAGGGCAATCGGAGACATCTCAGGGAGGGGGAAGGCCTCTGGCGAGGCGCGTGGGGCTGCGCGAGTCGCCAGAGGAAGCGGGGGCGCTGGGCGCGCTCAGGCAGGTACGTCGTCCAGGCTGCCGACGGCCTGGCGGAAGATCTCCGCCAGAGGCGGCTCGTGAAGCTCGAAGCGGTCCACATCGGTGGAGCCGTCGAGGGCGGCGCGGAGGACCATGCCCGGCGCGGTGCCCTCGGAGAGCCGAAGCGTGGCCGCCGAGTGCGTGCGCGAAAGGATGCTGACCGCGCCAGAGGCCTCCAGGCTGTCCAGGAAAAGGCCGTCGCCGTCCCAGTGCAGCGAGGCCGTGTCTTTGCCGTAGCGGCGCTTGACCTCGCGCATCGAGCCGGAGAGGACGACGCGGCCTCTGGCGATGAGGCACAGGTCGTCGCACAGTTGCTCGACTTGCTCCATGCGGTGGCTGGCGAACAAAACGGTGCGGCCGTCGGCGCGGAGCTCGGCGACGGTCTCCTGCAGCAGATCGGCGTTGATGGGGTCGAGGCCGCTAAACGGCTCGTCCAGAATGACGAGATCCGGGCCGTGCATGACGGTGGCGACGAACTGAACCTTTTGCTGCATTCCCTTCGACAGTTCCTCCACCTGTTTGCCGTACCAGTCGGCGGCGTCGAAGCGGTCCAGCCACTCGCGGGCGGCGCGCTCGGCGCCAGAGGCTTGCATCCCTTTGAGCCGCGCGAGGTAGACGAGCTGCTCGCCGACTTTCATCTTGCGGTACAGGCCGCGCTCCTCGGGCAGGTAGCCCATCCGCTTCTGCGTTGCAGGGCTGACGGGCTCGCCGCCCAGCGTCACCGTCCCGGAGTCCGGCGACGTGATGTGCGCGATCATGCGGATCGTGGAGGTCTTGCCCGCGCCGTTGGGGCCGAGCAGGCCAAAGAGCCGTCCGGGCTCCGCTGTAAACGAGACACCGTCGACGGCGAGCGTTTCACCGTAGCGCTTGGTCACGTTTTCGAGACGTAAAACAGGGTTCATTTAAGAGGGCGCGGGACGCGGAACGGTGTGGGGCGTACGACCTGTGGCCTCTGGCGTGCGCGCCAGAGGCGCCCCAAAGTAGCCGCGTCTCCCATTCCCCTCCTGCTATGTCTCGCCTTTCCCTCTTCGCCTTGGCCTTTGGAGCCCTTCTGTTCACAGGTTGCGACGCAATCTTCGGCGAGGGCAACGATGACGACCTGTTCGGCGAGTTCCGCGCCGACGTCTTCGTCGACGGCGACCGCGAAAGCGCGCAGGACGAGGACGACGAGACCGATGCGGGCCGTCTCAAGGGCGAGGCCATCTATACCATTATCGAGACCGAGCGCGGGCGCGAGTTTGTCCTCGGCCTCTTCGTCGGTGATCTGTTCGACAGCCAGTACGACGAGTACCAGTTCATCTCCTTCCGCCGTGAGGGCGGATTGCCGGGCATCGGCGGGTACCCCATCACGGAGGACCCGCAGCGGTTCGGCGTGACCTCGACCTACGCCAACGTGCTCGACGCCAACGAGTCCCGCCTGGACCGCGATGCGGATGAGCGCGCCAGAGGTCCCATCCTCTACGGCATCGACGGCACGCTGGTCATCACCGAGGTCGATCCCATCGGCGTGGTCTCGGGCCGGTTCAACTTCGACGCGCGCGGCATCACGGTGGAACGCTCCGGCGACTCTGTCTTCGGCGACGCCAACGGCGAGTTCGAGGCGCGCTACGAGCGCCCGGAGCTGATGCTCGGCCGCGGATTGGACCTCTAGGCGCCAGAGGCCTCTGGCGATACAGCGTCTCTCGCAGGTTCGCCTCTGGCGCCAGAGGTGACGCGCCCCAGTCCACGCCAGAGGCTCTACAGCAGGTCGGTGCGGTCCTCAGGGATCGGCATCACGTAGCGACGCGCGAGGGCTTCCTCGTGGATGCCGAACATGCCCGTGCCGCGGAAATTGACGAGCACGTGCTCGTCGGTCTCGGAGACGACCTCGCCGATGCCGTAGTACGTCGGCGCAGGGCCGTAGTAGACGAGCTCGCCGCGGTGCACGTTGCTCTCGCGCGCGCGGCGGAAGTACGGCGGCACGACTGGCAAGAGCTCCAGCCGGTACGGCGGGCGCGGGTTCGGGAACGAGGTGTTGGGAGGAGCTTCCATCGGGCGGCTGAGACACGCCGAGCCCGCCGTGAACTGGCGGGCCCGTTGCGGAGTATACGCGCCGTCCCCTCTCAGGTCCCCGCCACCGAACGCCTCTGGCGGCTCGTTCAGCCTCTCTTTCATGCAGTACGACCGCCGCATCATCGACCGACAGGTCGGCCGCAACGCTCAGCTTTTCGCCGAGGCGATCTCTGAGCTCGAAAGCGCCGAGGAGCGGTTTCCGTACCTCCGCATCCTGGTCTCGCTGATCGAGAACGCGCACCCGGAGTGGAACCAGGCGCCGCAGAAGGACACACAGATCGCCGAGCTGGCCTACCACCTCAGCGATAAGTCGTTAGACGCGGACGAGATCGCCGCCATCGTGCGCGTGCGCGACGAGGAGCGCGGCATCAACGCGTGAGTGAGCCCCGCAGCCCATCCTCTGGCGCCAGAGGCGCGCTCGAATCGTGGCTGCGCAACCACCCCGACGCTGCAGGCCCTGGCGGGCCGGGCGACGGTCAGGCCAAGACGATGGCCGTGGCGGGCGTGCTGTGGTTCTGCGCCACGCTCGCAATCGCGGGCATTCTCGCGGCCGTGACCACGCTGGCCTCTGGCGAGACGGCCACGCAAGCGGCCGATGTGGACTGGTGGCGTCTGGGCGCGTGGATCGCGTTCTGGCTGGCGGTCCTCAACATTCCGGTCTGGATTCTCGGGTGGCGTCGCGCTCGGCGCCGAACGGCACGCGCCGCCTCTGGCGACCGAGGCGAGCGGTGAGCATGGGCCGCGAGCGGCTCAACTGAGGGCTCAGCGCAGACGGTCCGGGTTCTGGTCGATAAAGTCGGCCCACGAACGCACGCGTCCGGTTTTGCGACCGCGCCAGAGGCGGTCTTGGCGCCAGAGGCTTCTGTACGACCGGGGCGGTCGGCCGCGGTGTGGCGCCGCGCGGCGTGGCACAGCGCGATGCCGAGCGCGTCGTGCGCGTCCTCGCTGTACTCCTCGGTGAGCGCGAGCCTCTGGCGGACCATGTACGTCACCTGGTCTTTCGTCGCGCGGCCATTGCCGACGACAGCTTTCTTGATTTCGGCGGGTGCGTACTGCGCGACGGGCACCTCGCGGTGCATCGCGGCGAGCATGACGGCCGCTTGCGCGCGTCCCAGCTTGAGCATCGCCTGCGCGTTCTTGCCCATGAACGGGAGCTCGACGGCCAGTTCGTCGGGCGTGTACTCGTCGATAGCGTCCAGCACGCCCTGGTAGATCTTCTGGAGCCGGAGCGTGTGATCCAGATCACCGCTCATGTGGATCGTGCTCGCGCCCAGAAGCCTCTCGCGGCTGCCTTCCACGCGCACCGTGCCGAGGCCCGTGTGGCGGGTGCCGGGGTCAACGCCGAGGACGATCATCTGGGGAGGGACTGGGTGGTGGGGACTAGGAAACGGCCGAGGAAAGAGGTCGGCCTCTGGCGCCAGAGGCGAGTGCGAAACGAGACATTGGGAGGAGGCATTCAACCCCAGTCCCGAGCCCTACTCCCGAGTCCCTACGCGATCGACGCGAGCGTGGCCTCGTCCATCTCCAGCGTGGAGTAGACGGCCTGGATGTCCTGATGGTCGTCCAGCGCCTCCAAAAGGCGGAGGACCTTGGCGGCAGCCTCTGGCGCGAGGGCCGTGGTGGTCGTGGGAAACTGCTGGAGGTCGGCCTCCGAGGGCTCGATGCCCTGCGCCGTCGAGCGCGGCTTGAACGGCTCCGAACGCGTCGGTGGGCGCTTCGACGACAAAGACGGGCTCGCCCTCTTCGTTTTCGTCTTTGCGCAGGTCCTCGGCGCCCGCATCGGCCACGAGGAGGAACAGGTCGTCTTCGGTCAGGCCGCTGGCGGGAATCTCGAAGACCGCCTTCTGGTCGAACAAAAACGCGACCGAGCCCGAAGTGCCCATGTTGCCTCCCGCCTTGGAGAACAGGCTTCGCACGTCGGCGACCGTTCGGTTGGTGTTGTCGGTCAGCGCCTCGACGTAGACCGCGATGCCGCCAGAGGCGTAGCCCTCGTAGGCCAGCTCCTCGTAGTCCGCGCCCTCGATCTCGCCGGTGCCGCGCTTGATCGCGCGCTCGATGTTGTCCTTGGGCATGTTCTCCGCCTTCGCCTTGTCGACAAAGAGCGCGAGACGCGGGTTCATGTCCGGGTCGCCGCCGCCATCGCGCGAAGCGGCCATCATGTCGCGCGTGATGCGTGCCCAGACCTTGCTGCGACGGGCGTCGGTGACGCCCTTCTTCCGCTTGATCTTGGACCACTTGTTATGGCCTGCCATGCCTGCACCGTCGGTTTTCGTGTCCCGAAGGTACGCCGCCGCGGCGCGGCTCAGCCTCTGGCGCCAGAGGCCGTGATTCGGCTACGCGCCGAAGAGCAAGCGCCCGGCGAGCACGATCAGCATCGTGAGCGCCACGCCGAGCAGCGCGAGAAGGGCCAGAGTGTCGTCGTGGGTGCGGTTGGGCATAGCTAGAGGCTCAGTGCCACGACCGTCACCAAAATCACGAGGCTCGCGAGGGCGGTCAGATACCGGTCGGACATGAGAGCGAAGAGGTGAATGCCCGGACCTCTTTGCAGCACCGTACCGGTCCCAGCCTCTGGCGTTTGTCCACGCATTCCAGGAACGGTTTTGTGTCATCTGCGCCGTCGCCAGAGGCGGTGCCGCGTGTGTCTCACACGCTCTCGCGCCAGAGGCTGCCTCCTAGAAGTACCGTCGCGCCAGAGGCTAGCGCGCGACGGTCTCCCATGTGTCCTCGACTTCGTCACCGTCGACGACGTACAGCTCGCGTCGCGTCGCCACAGCTACACAGGCGTGGTTGGGCACGACGAAGACCGGGTCACCGATGTCGTAGATGGAGCCGCCGGGCGTGTCCACCCAGCCGTGCTCTTCGCTGAGCGCACTGACGTGGGCATGCGGATGCACGATCATCTTCTGCCGGCTGTACAAAACGGTGCCGAAGCCTCTGGCGCCGGGAAACGTGTCGGAGGTGAGCGTCTTTTTGCCCGCGTCGGTGATGTCGCGCTCCGTTCCGTCGGCGAAGCGCTGCTTGGAGACGACCGTCCCGATGCAGGACAGTGCGCAGTCTTGCAGCGTCGCGGCTCCCAGTGCGACCTGCATCGCGTCGTGGAAAACGTACGTGCCAGGGCGGATTTCGGTGATGCGGAAGCCTCCCTCTTCGCGGTTGGTAAAGCGCGAGAGGCCCGGTGTGGAGCCGACCGAAAGCTCTGCCGTCGCGGCGTCCAGAAACCCGCCTCTGGCGAGAACGCCAGCGAGTTCCAGCACGCGGTCGCGCTCGCCGTCCATCGCGCGGAGCAACGCATCGCCTGCGGTTTCGCCTTCGCCCGGCCCGTTGTAGGCGCTGCCGCCGTGCGAGAGAAGGCCGACGAGCCGCACGCCAGAGGCTTGGCGAATCTGCGCCGCGAGCGCGAGCGCAGCCTCGTCGTCGCGCACGCCGCAGCGGCCGTAGCCGGTGTCGACCTCCATCAGCACTTCCACCTCCGCGCTACTGGCGAAGGCCTCCGACGCAAGCCGCACGCCTTCGGGGGAGTCCACGGTAAACGAGATGCGTGTGCCGCCAGAGGCCAGCTTGTGGAGGCGCTCCAGCTTGCCCGGCCCCACGATCGGCGTCGCGAGCCGGATGTCGCTGAAGCCTGCGTCGGCGAACGCCTCGGCCTCGTTGACGGTCGCGACCGTGATGCCTCTGGCGCCACGTTCTACTTGCAACCGCGCCAGGTCCGGCGATTTGTGCGTCTTGACGTGCGGGCGCAGCGCGACGTTCATCGCGTCGGCGCGGGCCTGCATCGCGTCCAGATTGGCGTGCAGCCGCGCGCGGTCGATGAGGAGGGCGGGCGTGGGGAGGTCGGAGAGCAGCATGGCGCCAGAGGCAGAAGGGAGGGCAACCTACCGACGCCACATGACGGCGCCCGGCTCCAACGTGTGGAGCCGGGCGCGAAACTCAGGCGCCAGAGGCGCGGTCCGCCAGAGGCCTCTGGCGCTACTTGATGAGGCGCAGCGTGTACGGGTACTCGTACCACTCGCCGTCCAGCGCGCGGACGGCCGCGATCACGCCGTAGATCACAGAGGCGATGCCGGTCGCGACAAGCGTGAGCAGGCCCAGCCCGAACACGATCATCAGCGGGATCGAAACCACGACCGCGAGAATGACGGTGATGTGGAAGTTGATGGCTTCCTTCGCGTGGAACGCGGCGAAATCCGACTCGTCGCGCTTGATGAAGTAGATCACGATCGGCACAATCAGGCCGAAACCGACGAGGGACGAGAGGTGCGCGATGGCCGAGATGGTCCGGGCGCTCTGCGGCGCGTTGTCGTCGTGGTACTCGCGGCCAAAGGTGTCGAACTCGTCGAACTCTTCGGGACGGGCGGTAGAGGGGCGGGCTTCCATGGGTGTAGTGGCTGAACGTCGCCTCTCTACGGGCGCCGCCCCCCGATGGTTACGCCTCTGGCGAGGCCGTCCATCTGTGGGAGACATTCAGCGCTGGCCAGAGGCCCACGGTACCATCCAAACACAAAAGCGCCCGACAACGGGGGGGTTGTCGGACGCTTAAATGTCGGGGAGCATAGTGTGCGATGCGAGGGCGGCGGTTGCAAAGCACGCTCAACCCGACACCCCCAAGGTACCGGCATCTGCGTGCGGCGCGATGGGCGTTCGGTGAAGAAAACCAGCGCGCACGCGGCCTCTGGCGAGGCGTGCGCCGGTCTCAGCCTCCGGCCCGTTCGGCTCCGCTCAGGGCAGGCTGCCAGAGGCCTGCACAGAACGCGCCCGGCATCGCGAGGACGCCGGGCGCGGAACGAGTCGGTCTCGCCAGAGGCTAGACGCCGCCCATGGAGCCGCGGAGGCGGTTGCGGGCGCGGTCGAGTTCAGCCTGTGCTTCTTCGCGCTCGTCGCCCGTGGCTTCGGCGAGCCGCTGGCGGGCACGCTCTTCAGCCTCTTGCGCGCGCTGCGTGTCGATCTCGGACGTGGGCTCGGCCGTCTCGGCGAGCATGATCACGCGGTTGTCCAGCACCTCCACAAAGCCGCCAGAGGTCGCGATGGTCACGCGCTCGCCGGAGGTCGTGGTGACGACGGTCTGGCCGACGCCGGTCGCGGCCAACATGGGCGCGTGGTTGACGCGGATCTCGAACGCGCCCTCGATACCGGGGGCGCGGAACGCGCGGGCTTCGCCGCGAAACGCGGTCCGGTCCGGGGAGACGACTTCGACGAGGAGGCTTGCCATATCTAGGGTTCGGTGGGCACGCTAGGGACACCACGCTTGGTGTCCCTACGGGCGGATGACGGCGCCAGAGGCTACGCCTCGGCGAGCATCTTCTCGCCGGCCTCGATGACCTCCTCGATCGCGCCCTTGTACAGGAACGCAGACTCGGGGAGGTGGTCCAGTTCGCCGTCGAGGATCATCTTGAAGCCGCGGACGGTGTCCTCGACCTTGACGTACTTGCCGACGTTGCCGGTGAACTGCTCGGCCACGAAGAACGGCTGGCTCATGAAGCGCTGCACGCGGCGTGCGCGGTTGACGACCTGCTTGTCCTCGTCGGAGAGCTCGTCCATGCCGAGGATCGCGATGATGTCTTGCAGCTCTTTGTCGCGCTGGAGAAGCATCTTCGTGTCCTGCGCAACCTTGTAGTGCTCCTCACCCACGACCTCGGCGGTGAGCAGGCGCGAGGTGGAGTCGAGCGGGTCGACAGCGGGGTAGATGCCGAGCGACGCGATCTGGCGCGAGAGCGTCGTCGTGGCGTCGAGGTGGGCAAACGTGGTGGCTGGAGCTGGGTCCGTGAGGTCATCGGCCGGGACGTAAACGGCCTGGACCGAGGTCACGGCGCCGTTCTTGGTCGAGGTGATACGCTCCTGCATGACGCCCATCTCAGTCGCCAGCGTCGGCTGGTAGCCGACCGCGGACGGCATACGGCCGAGAAGCGCCGAGACTTCCGAGCCCGCCTGCGTGAAGCGGAAGATGTTGTCGACGAAGAAGAGCACGTCCTTACCACCCTGGTCGCGGAAGTACTCCGCGAGCGTGAGGCCGGAGAGCGCCACGCGGGCGCGGGCACCGGGCGGCTCGTTCATCTGGCCGAAGACGAACGTCGCCTGGCTGTTCTCGACGGCCTCCATGTCCACCTTGGACAGGTCCCAGCCGCCCTCCTCCATGGAGTGCATGAAGTCGTCGCCGTAGGTGATGATGCCGGACTCCAGCATCTCGCGCATGAGGTCGTTGCCCTCACGAGTGCGCTCGCCGACGCCTGCGAAGACCGACATGCCGTCGTGCGCCTTCGCGATGTTGTTGATCAGCTCCTGGATCAGAACCGTCTTGCCGACGCCAGCGCCACCGAAGAGACCGATCTTTCCGCCTCTGGCGTAGGGCTGGATCAGGTCGATGACCTTGATGCCCGTCTCGAACATCTCGACGCTGGTCGCGAGGTCCTCGAACGGAGGCGGGCTCTGGTGGATGGAGCGCGAGCCCGTCGCCTTCGGCGCAGGAAGACCGTCGATCGGGTCACCGACGACGTTGAAGAGGCGCCCACGGACAGCCTCGCCGGTCGGCATCATGATGGGGCCGCCGGTACCGAGAACTGCAGCACCGCGGGTGAGTCCGTCGGTGGAGTCCATCGCGATCGTGCGAACGCGGTTTTCGCCGAGGTGCTGCTGCACTTCGAGGACGAGGAGTCCGCTTTCGCGCTCGATCTGGAGCGCGTCGAGGATCTCGGGAACGGCGTCGGCGGGGAACTCGCAGTCGACGACCGGGCCGATGACCTGGAGGACGGTGCCAGTGGCGGTGAGGGCCGTAGCGGGCGAGGGGGTAGCGGTGGTCTCCATCGTAGGGGTCGGGAGAGAGGTCAGAATCCGGGACTGAGAAGCTAGCCTGCGGCCTCTGGCGAGCGGTGAACCGGCGGCGCCAGAGGGGCGAATGTTTTGTGGAGAGGGAGACGCTGCAGGGATAAGGGATGCGCGCAGAGATAGAGGATGGTCCGATCGTCGGCTTGGGCCTCTGGCGCCAGAGGCCTGCGCGCTCTGGCAGGGCGTGCTCACCGAGCGCGCTGGTCGGCATCTCGCCGACGCTGGGCGAGTCGTTCCGGCCGGTTCTCGCCTCTGGCGCAAAAAGAAGCGGGCCGCCCTCCGGGTGGAGAGCGGCCCGCGAAGCGGTCGCGCCAGAGGCCGGTGGCCCGCGGCGTGTCGCCAGAGGCTAGGCGTCGACGGGCTCCGCCGTCATCTCGCCCGACTGCATGTCTGCTTGCGCGTTGATGCGCAGCGTGACCATGTCACCGACGAGCGCCTCGCCGACCTCGTTGGTCTGTGCCCACGTCAGGCCCCACTCCTTGCGGTCGATCTCGCCTTCGGCCTCGAAGCCGATTTTCTGGGTCTCGCCCATCATGGCCGCACCGATGTACTCACCCGTCAGCGTGACGGGCTTGGTGACGCCGTGCATGGTCAGGTTGCCCACCATCTCGAAGCCGTTGCCACCGGTCGAGGTCACGCTCGTCGTCTCGAACGTGATGTTTGGGTACTGGCCCGCGTCGAAGAAGTCCGGGGACTGCAGGTGGCCGTCGCGGTCCGTGTTGCCGGTGTTGATGGAGGACACGTCGGCGGAGACCGTCGCGCTCATGCCGTCGAGGCCGCTGGCGGGGACCGTTACGGTGCCAGTGAAGGCGGGAAAGCTGCCGTTGACGTTGGTCACGCCGAGGTGGCGGATGCTAAAGCCGAGGCTGGAGTGTGCCATGTCGAGCGCGTAGGTGCCGGCTGGGATCTCGGCAGCGGCTTCCACGACCTCGGTCGCGCCGTCGAGCGGCTCGGGAGTGTCGGTGTCGGTGGCGCAGGCGGAGAGGCCGAGCGCGAGGGTGCCCATGGCGAGGGCGCGGAGGGAGAACGTCATAGTCAGAAGGAGTTGAGGGGTGAACACCAGAGACGGTTGCGATCACAGCGTGACTGCGCTGACTCTGATACTTGTCGCAACAACATAAGGCACTGGTGAGTCCCTCCGCCACCTGCGCGTATCGCCAGAGGCCTCTGGCGGCCGGCCTACCGCCGGAGCCAAAAAAAGCCCTCTCCCGTGTAGGAGAGGGCACAGGGTGCCGCCAGGGGCCTCGCCCTACTTCTTGCGACGCGCTAGCACGAGGCTTGCCACGGCTGCGAGCGCAGCGCCCGCCACCACCTTGGGCCGCGTGGCGAGTTGCGTGTACACGCTCGTCTGGAACACATGGCCGTCCACGTCGCCGTGGATGCGTCCGTCGCCGGCGATGGGCTCGTGGAGTGAGCCGCTCGTACCCGTGGACGGGCGATCCTTTTTCTGCTGGCCAAAGAAGGCGCTCTCCATCAGCTTGTCCGTGAGGCGCGGCGCGATGCCACCGAGCACGGCCACGATGCCGTCTTTGGCGCCGACCGTCACGTCGCGCAGCGGGCGCTCGGCGGCGGAAAGGATGGCGCGCGCGGCGACCTCTGGCGCGTACGCGGGTGTGGGGAGACGAGGCTCTTTGTCCATGTGGTTGGCCGCGTGCTCGACGTACGGCGTGGCGATGGCGCTGGGCTTGACGAGCGTGACCGAGACGGCGATGCCCTCTTTCTCGGCCTCCATGCGCAGCGCGTCGGTAAAGCCTTTGACGGCGTGCTTGCTGGCGCAGTATTGGCCCTGGAGCGGGATCGCGCGGTCGCTGAGAACCGAGCCGACGTTGATGAGCGCGCCCGACGTGCTGCCGGTCCTCTGGCGGAAGTGCTCGATGGCTGTAAGGCTGCCGTGGACGGTGCCCCAGTAGTTGGTCTCGAACACCTGGCGCGAGTCCTCTTCTGGGATGTCCCAGAGCAGACCGTAGACGCCTACGCCCGCGTTGTTGACCCAGGTGTCGAAGCCTCCGAAGCGCTCGGTCGCGCGCTCGGCGACGAGTCCCAGCACGGCCGCGTCCGCGACATCGGCGGCGACGGTTTCGACCTGGGCGCCTTCGCTGCGGCAGCGCTCGGCGGCGGTTTCGAGGTCCATCGGCTCGCGCGAGACAAGCACGAGGTTGGCACCGCGCCGCGCGGCTTCGATGGCCGTCGCGAGGCCGATGCCGGACGAGGCGCCGGTGATGACGAGGGTTTGCTGGGCGAGGGGTTTGAGCGTCGGCATGGGTTTGGGAGAGAGGATGATGCTGGTACGAGCCTCTGGCGCAGAGGATCGGCGGGGCGGTGAATCCGGGGTTCTCCCCACGGCCTCTGGCGCCAGAGGCGTGCAACCGAGTGGACTCAATGCATGGTGCCCCTACGCGTGCAGGTGTGCGGTGGCGCCCTTACCCCGTGCTCTGCATGGCCGCGGCGATGCCGTTGATGGAGAGGAACAGCGCCGTTTGCAGCGCCTCGCGTTCGCCAGAGGCGCCTTCCGTCTCGCTCCCTCCTCCTGCGTCTGCGCGCCAGCGGCGCATGAGTTCGAGCTGCGCGAGGTTGAGCACGTCGGTCGCGGGGTTGCGGTAGCGGACCGTCGCGGAGATCGCGCGGCTGTCTTCGAGCAGGTCGTCCAGCGTGGCGATGCGCAGCAGGGCCATCTCGGAGCGGCTGGCCTCGGTCTCGACGGTCTCGAACGGCGCGCCGCTAGCGCCCGCGTCTTCGCCGAGCGCGTTGTACAGGCGCGAGACCGGCAGGCGCGCGCGGCCGAGTTCGCGGCGGGCGTTGCTCACGATGGCGCGGAAGAAAAGCCAGCGGTCGTGCATGTCGCGGAGCGTGTCCAGGTCGCCGTCGGAGAGCGCCTCGGCGAAGGCCGTGCCCGTTCCGAACCATCCGGGCGCGGTCATGCGCGGCTGCGTCCACGCGAAGACCCACGGGATGGCGCGGATGCCCGCAAAGTCGAGCGACTGCGCGTCTTTGCGAGAGACCGGGCGGCTGGCGATGCTAAGCCCGGCGATGTGCTCGATGGGCGTGGAGGCGAGGTACCACGGCCAGAAGTCGGGCGCGTCCACCAGGGCGCGATACGCCTGCATCGAACGGTCCGCCAGGCGGTCCATGAGCGCGGTAGCCTGGGGTGGGAGGTTTTCCTCCGGCTTCGCGCTCGCGTCCGCCACCGCCAGAAGCTGCGCGTGGACGATCTGCTCCAGGTGCCGGTGCGCGATGCCGCGCAGCGAGTAGCGGAACGAGATGACCTCGCCCTGCTCGGTAAAGCGGATGGCGCCGGTCTGCGCCTCGTTCGGAATCGCGCGGATGGCCTGGCCTGCACGGCCACCGCCGCGGCCGACCGTTCCGCCGCGTCCGTGGAAGAGCCGGAGCCGAATGCCAGCTTTCTGACATGCTCTCGCGACCGAGCCCTGCGCCTTGTGCAGCGCCCAGTTGGCCGCGAGGTAGCCGCCGTCCTTGTTGGAGTCCGAGTAGCCCAGCATGACCTCCTGCATCTGGCCTCTGGCGCGAAGGTGCGCGGCGTAGACCGGATGCGCGAACAGCTCGCCCAGGAGATCCTCACCCGCTTCCAGATCCGCGACCGTTTCGAGCAGCGGCGCCACATCGAGCGCGCTCTCGACCGTCCCGTCGGCATGGCGGCGCCAGAGGCCTGCTTCTTTGGCGAGAAGCAGCACCTCCAGCACGTCGCTGACGGCGTCGGTCATGGAGATGATGTAGACGTTGAGCGCCTCTTCGCCCGCCTCTCGCGCGACGCGCATCGAGCCCAGCACGCTCGCCGCACTTTCGCCCAGATCGTCCGCCTCTCGCGCCAGAGGCCGCCCGGTCATGAGTTCCTGCGTCAGGATCTCGACGCGCTCGCGCTCGCTCAGGCTCGCGTAGTCCTCCGCCACGCCCGCGTGTGCGAGCAGCGCCGTGACCGACTCCTCGTGCAGGCGGCTGTGCTGCCGCAGGTCGAGCGCGGCAAGGTGGAAGCCGAAGGCGTCGGCGCGGACGCGCAAGTCGGCCAGGGCGCCGTTTTCCGCCAGAGGCCCGAGGCCTGCGGCGTGGAGCGTGTCGGCGATGAGCGCGAGGTCGGCGCGGTAGCCTCTGGCGTCGTAGTCCATCGGCTCGCCTGCGATCAGCGCGTCCAGTTTGGCGGCCATGAGCAGCACCTTGAGCCGGATGGGCTCGTGCTCGTTCTGGCGCCAGCGGCGCTCGTCCAGGTTCACCAGTTCGCGGTCGGCGTCGATGGATTCGCGCAGAGCGTCCGGGATCTCAGCCTGCCGGTCGCTGACGCTCAGTTCGAGCCGCACGCCGTCCAGCGCGCGGCGGTGCAGCTTGAGCGCGTCCTCGCGGTGCGCGCGGAGCGTCCACGCGGTGACCTCGGGCGTGACGTACGGGTTGCCGTCGCGGTCGCCGCCGATCCACGAGCGGTAGCGCACGATGGGGGGGAGGGAGGGATGCGGGATGCGGGATGAAGAGGGATGCGGGGCGCCGTCTCTGGCGCCAGAGGCAGGCTCGGAACACTCAGGCGACGTCTCTTCTCCCTTTGTCGGAGGGGTTTCTGCCGCGCCAGAGGCCTCTGGCGCTCTCTTCTGCGCACCCCTCCATTGCTCTCCATCCCGCATCCCTCTCTCGTCTCCGTACGCATCGCGGAAGGCGCGGCGCAGGTCGCGGTGGATGCTCGGAATCACGTCCCAAATCGTCGTGGCGACGAAGTACAGGCCGTTGCGCACCTCGTCCTCCACGGTCACGGCGTTGGTGCGCACCTCGTCGGTCGCGAGGAGCAGGCGCAGGCGGTTCATGAGCCCGGCGCGGGCGTCGTCCCGCTCGGCGGGCGTGAGGTCGTCGTCGCCCAGCGCGTCCAAGAGGCGCGCCGCCTCGCCCTGGTGGAGCAACACCGTGCGCCGTCGCGCCTCGGTGGGGTGCGCCGTGAGCGTGGGCTGGATGTCCAGGCTCTGCACCCACGCCATGGCCTGCGCGCGGCTCGCGCCTGCCTCTTTTAGCTGATGCACCGCGTCTGCGATGGACTCGCCGCGCGGAGAAGCGGGCGTCGCGCTCTGCGCACGCTGGCGGTTGACGCGCACGATCTCGTGCTGCTCGGCCTTGTTGACGAGGTGGAAGTACGCCGTAAGCGTCCGCAAGAGGCCCGTGAGAGTCTCCGTCGTCGCCTCCGCCAGAGGCGCCGCGAGACCGTCGAACCCCTCGGTGCCTCTGGCGCGCGAGTCTGCCAGGAGCCGCGTGGCCAGAGCGACGACCTCAGCGCCGTAGCGCTCCTCGGCGACCTCCAGCACGAGCCGCTCGGCAAGGGCGGCGCGGAGCGCGAGCGAGGGTGTCAGGCCAGAATCGAGGGCGGCGGCGAGGGCGGGGTCGGGCACAAGAGCGCAAAGGGTGTGCGCCTCACACGCGCGCCAGAGGCCTGGGGTCCGTGCCTCTGGCGCTCGTCCCGGTCTCCGGCGCGCGTACGAACACTCCCACCCGCTGCGCGGGAGCCCCCTGAAGGGGCGGTTAAAATGCGCCGCGCGCCAGAGGCTGCGTGTCCCCCTCCCTCCAGGGAGGTGCCCGCAGGGCGGAGGGTGTTCGCTCAGTGCCCCACACAGCCGCTGGCGCCAGAGGCTAGCTGCGCTGCGACGCGAGGGCCGCGAGAGCTGTGTCGTCGCGCGTTTGCTCGGTCGCCTGCGGCAGGCGAATCACGAACGCCGCGCCGCCGCCGGGCGCCTCTTCGATCAGAAACTCGCCGTCGTGGCCGTTGACGACGATCTCGTAGGAGAGCGAGAGGCCCAGGCCGGTGCCTTCGCCCGTGGGCTTGGTCGTGAAAAAGGGCTGGAAGATCTGATCGCGAATCTCGGGCGGAATGCCGGGCCCGTTGTCTTCTACCCGCACCTCCACGCCGCCATCTGGTAGCGCTTTGGTCGCGACGCGCACGCGGGCGTCGTACTCCTCATCGGTGCGTTCGGCGTGCTTGCGCATGGCGCCAAACGCGTTGTCGAGCACGTTGAGGAACACGCGTCCCAACTCCTCCGGCACGACGGCGAGTTCGCCGACGGCATCGTCGAAGTCGCGCACGATCTCGACGTTGAACGTCTGGTGCTCGGCGCGCATGCCGTGGTAGGCGAGCCCCACGTACTCGTCCAAGAGCGTGTTGATGCGCGCCATGCGGCGCGGGCCAGGGCGCGAGCGCGAGTGCGCGAGCATGGAGCGGATGATGCCGTCCGCGCGGCGGCCGTGCTCGCGGATCTTCTCGGCGTTGGTGCTCAGGTCGTCCAGCAGGTCGCCAGAGGCTTCGAGCGCTTCGGCCACAGGCCTCTGCGGGTCCTCGACCATCTCCTCGCGGAACTCCTCTAGCAGCTCGACGGAGAGCCCGGCGAAGTTGGTGATGAAGTTGAGCGGGTTCTTGAGCTCGTGCGCGATGCCGCCGGTGAGCTGCCCCAGGCTCGCCATCTTCTCCTGCTGCACGAGCTGCTTCTGCTGCGCTTCCAGGGTGTCGGCCTGCTCTTCGAGCCGCGAGTTCTGGTTTTCGACCGCGCGCGCCTGCAACGCGAGGCGCGTGTTCTGGGT
The DNA here is from genome assembly GCA_963708165.1 of Rubricoccaceae bacterium. Lineage (GTDB taxonomy): Bacteria > Bacteroidota > Rhodothermia > Rhodothermales > Rubricoccaceae > Rubricoccus. The sequence goes on from OY970187.1 coordinate 1,997,001, forward strand.
CGTGAGCAGGTGCCGCAAGCGCTCCAGCTTGCGTTTGCCGCGGTACTGCGCGTGACGGCCCTGGTAGAGGGCGCTCTCGACGGCCGTCGCCACAAACGTGACGAGCATCAGGAAGACGAACCGGCGAATCTCGCCACCGAAAGGCGTCCCGTCTGCCTCGGGCTGGATCGCAAACCAGGTGTGGATCGCCGTCAGCCCGACCCCCAGCAACAACATCTGAATAGGCTGAAACGGGATCGCGCCCGCCACGAGCAGCAGCAGCAGCGCGAGCCACCCGGCGGTGAGGTTGAAGTCGCCTCGCAGGAAGTCGCCGTAGACGAGAAAGGCACCGGCTGCGATCACGAACACGCTCACGAGCAGGCGCACCATGCGCAGCGGGAGGTTGAAGCGCGCGACAAAGAGGAACACTGCCGCCATGGCGAGCACGAACAGCTTGTCTGAGAGCACGTCGCCGAAGCCTGCCGCGATCTCGTCCATCATGGTGCCTGTCGCGATCGCCGAGACCACGCGCGAGAGCGCGTACGACACCAGCGTGAGCACGCCGAACGAGCCCACGACGCGCAGGCCGTCGCGCGAGGCCACCGTGAGGGTGGACGAGAACCCAGCGTCGCGCTCCTGGGAAACAGGCATGACGTAGCGTGCCCAGAAAGCGCGGAAACGGCGGGACGTGAGCATACAGGTGGGGCTGGGGCCGTCCTCCAACGCGCCAGAGGCCGGTCGGTTGTCGAGGCCTCTGGCGGGTGCGTCTCCGGCGCGTGCGCACGTCCGATCTTACGACATGGCCCGCTCCGTTCCCGCTCTGCCCGTCGACGCTGTGCTCCCGGAGCTTCTGGCGGCGCTGCGCGCCAGAGGCGTGGCCGTCCTGCAGGCGCCGCCGGGCGCGGGCAAGACCACGCGCGTGCCGCCCGCGCTGCTCGGCCACGCCAGAGGCAAGATTCTGGTCTTGGAGCCACGGCGGCTGGCCGCGCGAGCCGCGGCGCGGCGCATGGCCTTCGAGAGGGGCGAGGCCGTGGGCCAGACCATCGGCTACCGCGTGCGCGGCGAAAGCAAGGCCTCTGGCGCGACGCGCATCGAGGTGGTCACCGAGGGCATACTGACGCGGATGCTGCTCGCTGACCCAGGCCTGGAGGGGATCGGCGCGGTCGTCTTCGACGAGGTGCATGAGCGCAGCCTGCCCGGCGACCTCGGGCCTTGCGCTGGCGTTGCAGGCGCGCGAGGTGCTCCGGCCCGACCTCTGGATCCTCGCGATGAGCGCCACGCTGGACGGCGAGCGGTTCGCGCAGCTTCTGGCCTCCGGCGAGGCCGGTTCCGAGTTCCGGGTTCCGAGTTCCGGGTTGGAGGCCTCTGGCGCCAGAGGCGGCGCCCCGCATCCCTCCCCATCCCGCATCCCGCATCCCTCTTCCCACGCGCCCATCCTCACCGCCGAGGGACGGGCGTTTCCCGTCGAGACCGTTCACCTCGGCCCGCCGCAGGACCGGCGGCGCACGCCAGAGGCCGTCGCGGCAGCGGTGCAGCGCGCGCTAGGCGAGGTCGCATCCGCACCGGGATCCGGCGTGCTCGCGTTCCTGCCGGGCGCGGGTGAGATCCGCAAAACCGAAGAGATTCTCGCCAGAGGCCTGCCGCGCGACGTGGACCTGCACGCGCTCTACGGCGCGCTCCCGCCCGCTGAGCAGGACGCGGCGGTGGCTCCGGCGCCCCGCCAGAGGCGCAAGGTGGTGCTCGCGACGAGCATCGCGGAGACCAGCCTGACCATCGACGGCGTGGTGGCCGTCGTGGACGCGGGGCTGGCGCGCCGCCCGCGGTTTTCGCCCGCGACGGGCATGCAGCGGCTCGAAACCGTCCGCGTTAGCCGCGCCGAGGCGGACCAGCGCCGCGGGCGTGCCGGGCGCACCGCGCCGGGCGTGGCGTACCGCCTGTGGAGCGAGGCCGAGAGTGCGGCGCTGCAGGACTTTGCGCCGCCCGAGATTCTCCGCGCCGACCTCGCGCCTCTGGCGCTCGACTTGGCGAGCTGGGGCGCTGCGCCTGAGGAGTTGCGCTGGCTCGACCCTCCGCCCCCGACGCAGTTCGAGACCGCCCGCACCCTCCTGAGAATGCTCGGCGCCCTCGACGCCTCTGGCGCTCTGACTGACCACGGCCGCGCGATGGCGCGCCTGCCGGTCCACCCGCGCCTGGCGCACATGCTGATCGCCTCGCGCTCGCCTCTGGCGGCGGATGTCGCGGCCATCCTCGGCGAGCGCGACCTCCTCCGGTCGAGCGGACCGCGCGCGCCCGATGCCGACCTTGGCCTGCGCCTCGATGCGCTCCGCTCGCCGGGTGCGCTGAGTTCGTTCCGCGGCCTCAGCGTCGCCAGGGGCGCGCTCCACGGCGCCCGCCGCGAGGCTGACCGGCTGCGCCGACTCGCGCCCAACGCCTCTGGCGCCAGAGGCGGCGGCGATACGCGCGATGCAGGCCGCGTCCTGGCGCTCGCCTACCCGGACCGCGTCGCGCAGCGCACAGCCGAGACGCCGCGCGAGGTGCGCTACCGGCTCCGCGAAGGCCATTCTGCGATCCTGCCCGCGACCGATCCTCTGGCGGACCACGAGTGGATCGCCGTCGCGTCGCTGGACGACCGCATCGGCGCGGCGCGCATCTTCCTGGCCGCGCCTCTGGCGCCGGAGGACCTCGAAGAGCTCTTCGCCGACCAGATCATCCGCGAGGAAGTCGTGGCGTGGGACGCCGACGCGGGCCGCGTGAGCGCGCGCAAGGTGGAGCGTCTGGGCGCGCTCATCCTGAGCGAAGGGCCGCTGGCGGCGCCAGATCCCGAGGCCGTCCAAGCTGCGCTGTGGGACGGCGTGCGCACGGTCGGCCTGGACGCGCTGCGCTGGGGCAAAGAGGCCACGCGCCTGCGCCAGAGGCTGGCGTTTCTGCATCACCACGAAGACGGCTGGCCGGACGTGGGCGACGATGCGTTGCTCGCGACACTCTCGGACTGGCTCGCGCCGTTCGCCAGAGGCGCGAAGTCGCTGGGAGACCTCGCTCGCACCGACCTCCACACCGCCCTCGACGCGCTTATTCCGTGGGACCGACGCCGCGACCTCGACCGGCTCGCGCCGGAGCGGCTACCCGTCGCCTCTGGCGCCAACGTCGCGCTGGACTACTCGGCGCCAGAGGCTCCGGTCCTGGCGGTGAAGCTGCAGGAGACCTTCGGCATGGAGGACACGCCGCGCGTGCTCGGTGGCCGCGTGCCGGTGGTCATGCACCTCCTCAGCCCGGCCCGCCGTCCGGTTCAGGTCACGACCGATCTCGCGAGCTTCTGGCGCGAGGGCTATTTCGACGTGCGGAAGGACCTCCGCGGGCGCTACCCCAGGCATCCCTGGCCCGAAGACCCGCTCACGGCGACGGCCACGGCGCGGACGAAGCGGCGGCGCTGACGCCAGAGGCCTCTGGCGCCAGAGGCAACGATTCGAGCCTCGTGTCCAGATCACAGCAGGCGTCTCACCAGCCAACCAGGTTTAGAAGGTGAGAGTCGCTTGGTAGGCCAGCACCTCGTGTCTCGGGCAGGAGGGGAGTTCGATGACCCCCGCTGCCCTCACCTCCTGCACCTCATTGCGTCCACGAAGCGTCCATTCGAGTCGGGCCTCTCGGCCTCCTATGGCGAGCAACCGGATCGAATCGAGTCCATCCCTCTGGTACACAGTGGTCTCGCTACCGGGCCGCGACGGAAGGTCTGGGACAGACACCATCTGCAAGACGAGAAACTCATCGAACGCCACGGGACGCGAAGAAGAGACAGTGCCCAGAGTTGTACACGTTGGGAGTACCTCAACCGTGCCGAGGTTGGACTCTGCCTCCATATTCAGGTCGTAATACGCGTCGCGAAACACATCGCGTTCTGCTGCGCGCCCGGTCGTGGTCAGGCCAGGATAGTCGATCTGCCCAGAAGGCCGAAACTCGACGCGGATAGGGTTCGACTCCAGGTCCGAAAACGAAAAGGAGCCGTCCCGTGCAGCAGGGCCTTCGCCCAGCACGTTCGGAAAGACGTCGAAGGGGGTCGGGCCGTACACCTTGACATTCACGTCGCCGACATCCACAGGCCGACCGGTATCGGCGTCGACCACGCGGCCCCGCACGCTGTCGTTCGAGAAAATGTCGCAGCCGCCCCACAAGAGCACAGCGAAAGGCAGGAGGACTAGAAACGGTTTACGTCGCCACATCCGCGCAAGAGGAAGGTGTCAGGGGCCGGTGCGGCGAAGGTAGGCCTCTGGCGCCAGAGGCACAATCCGCCAGAGGCTTACCGCGCCACCACCAGTCGGCGCGCCGCGCGGAAGCCGTCCGCCGTCATCAGCACCGAGTAGACGCCGGCAGGCAGCGCACCCGCGTCCAGCCGCAGCCGGTGCATGCCCGCCGCGTGCGGGCCTCTGGCGAGAACGACGACCTCGCGGCCGAGCATGTCGAAGACGCGAACCGAGAGGTCACCCGGCGCGCCCAGCCGAGCCTCTATGGTCGCGTCGCCAGAGGCGGGGTTGGGATAGGCGCCAAGCGACGACGCGGCGCTCGCCAGAGGCTCGGCGTCGGTAGAGAGCGCGAAGGTGGCCGTGAGCAGCGCCTCGGACTCACCGAGCGAGAGCACAAGAGTGTCGGCGCTCGCGTTGGTCTCGCCAGTCCACCCGGCGAAGACGTAGCCCTCGTCGGCGATCGCGGTCAGTTCGAGCGGGACGCCTTTGTAGAACACGGCCGAGAAGATGTCGCCAGAGGCGTCGCTGCCAGAAGCCTCTGGCGTGCCGTCCAGGCGGAGCGGCGCCATGCGCACGCCCTCGGCGAAGACGCGCCCGCCAGAGGCGGCTGTAACGGTGAGGCGCTGCAAGCCCGTGACCTCGGGGAACTCTGCGATCACGTGGTCGCGGATGGCGAACTTCCGCCTGCGCGCGAAGTCGCGCATGATCTCGACGAGCGTGTCCCAATCGCGCCCGAACGAGATCGACTGCGCCCAACGCGATTTGTGGCGCGGGATCTCCGCTTCGATGTTCGCCTTCAGACTGTCGATCACGCCGAGCGTGCGCTGAGGATCGAACGTGGTGCCGGTGTGTGCGGCCATGCGCTGAATAAACGTGTGGCGGAAGCCATCGTTTTCGATCAGCGCGCGGAACAGCTTGGTCGACCACGGCGGGTTGGGCCAGCCGGGCGCGCCCGGCGCCAGCGCTTGCGCCAGAATGTTGCTGCCGGTCTGTCCGTTGCTGTTGCCACCAAAGCCGAAGTCGGTGTCGAACAGCATCCAGCGCCAGCGTCCATCCTGCGCCAGAGGCCGCCAGAGCTTGAGGTTGTTGCCGGGCCAGTCTCCGTTGGCCGCGTAGATCTGCGCGATGAGGTAGTCGGTGTACTGGTCCACGTCCACGCGGCGCTCGACCTCAGCGAACGCCTCTGGCGATGCGAGGCTGTTGGCGTCCAGAAAGTCGTCCAACGCGTCGTAGTGCGCGGACTGACCGCCCCACGTGCCCTCGATGATCTCCACGTCGTCGTCGCCCACGTCGTAGTGCGCCGCGAGGTAGTCCTCGTTCAGCTTCTCGCGGATGTTGTGGAGGCCCCAGTACTCGCCGTTGAGGAACACCGCGGCGGGGCGGTAGGCCTGCCCGTCGAGATCCATGTGGCGCGTAAGCGTTTGGATCATGCCGTCGCGAAACATGGTGCGCCACCAGTCCTGCGCCGAACTGCGAAGGATGACCTCATCGAAGCTCTCGATGTCCAGCTCGGGAAAGAAGCGGTGCTCGAAGCGAGCCGCGCCGTACTCGCCTCTGGCGTGCAGCGTGAGCGACTTCTGCGGGTAGATGCGGCTGCACCCGCCGAAGATCTTGACGCCCGCGCCGTGCTCCAGCGCGAGAGTCTGCCCACCCATGCCATCGGGCTCAAAAAAGCTCAGGTGCACCGGCCGCTCCCAGTCCTGATTCCAGTTAACGGGCGTGCTCCGGCAGCGTCCCGGAATGCCGTTGGTGCCCTCGACGTAGATGCCATCCTGGTCGCTAAAAAAGCCCGCCGGATCGGTCACGAGCGAGACGACGGGTAGTGCCGTCGCCTCGTCCACGAAGTAGGCGCGCGTGACCACAGAACTGGGCTCGCGCCCTGTCACGAACGCCGCGGCGCGGATGGTGATCGTCTGCGTCAGCGCCAGAGGCCCGTCGAGCACCGGCGAGGTCTCCGTCGGCAGCGTCCCGTCGGAGGTGTAGCGCACGGTCGCGGCCTCTGGCGCCGAGAACGAGGCTATCGCGCCCGCACCGTAGAAGCCGCTGGCGAGCGAGGCGACGGGCGCTAGGGTGGTGGCTGCGGTCGTGTTGGCCGTGCCCGGCGTGGGCGTGTCGAAGAAGGCCGTGCCGCCGCCCGGCAGGCGTCCGTAGGACACGTCGTTGGCCTGCGCACCAAAGCTCAGCGTGTCGAGCACGGCGCCAGAGGCATCGAACAGGCCCACCTCTTCGCCGCCTGCGGAGAGCCTGAAGTTGGTGTGGAGCGCCGTTCCGGCGGTGTCCTCGTCGTCGGCCCAGAGCAGCAAGAAGCCGCCCGCGGGGATCGTCGTGCCGTCTGGAATGCGCCACTTGGCGGGCTCGCCGAAGCGGTCGGTGAGCGTGCTACCGCCCAGGTCTACGGCCTCGCCCGAGGGGTTGTGCAGCTCGATCCAGTCGCTGGCCGCGCCGAAGTCCGGATCCACCAGCCCGGCGCTGTTGGAGGCCAGTACTTCGCTGATGACCACGCTCTGCGCCGTTGCGGGCGAAAGCAGCGCGGCGCCAGAGACCAGAAGGGCAGACAGCAGAAGGCGTTTCATCGCGCAGAGTGGGGCGTCCCCCCAACGTACGAGGCGCACCGGGCCGTTTCGCGGCGCTGTGCCGGGGCGGCCTGCCTCTGGCGCCAGAGGCCTAGCTGTCGTCACTCGCGGCGCCAGAGGCCATGTCTGCTCTGCGGAGGAGCAGAATCCAGCCGGTCAGCAGCGCACCGGCGAGCAGGAACAGCGGGATCGCGACCGGAAGCGCCTGCATCACGTCGGTGTTGTTGACGAACGGCAGCGCGAGCGCGACGCACGCTGCGAGGTCGGTCGCGATCCCGGCGATGAGCAGCAGCTTTGCCTTGGCGCGGATGTCGTCGGCGGCGTGATCGGGCATGGCTCTGCGGGGGGCGAGGTTTGCGTGCGTGGCGCCAGAGTCTAGCGCCGCGCACGCTCTCCCGGCAGCCTCTGGCGCTCGCCTGCGAGGCGGTACTTCGCCAGAGGCTCCATCCCGAGTTCGCGCCGCGCCGCGTTCGTCGCCTCGATGCTGTCGATGCGTGGCGGCTGGACGGTTTGGGTCGCCGAGTCGTATTCGTCGCCGGTGCCGTAGAGCTGGTTCAGACCGCGCACCTTGCGCCATTTGTCGGCGACCATGGCGAACTGGCGGGCGGGCAGCCGACCGGCGCGGACCTCCGCCAGGAACAGGTCTCGGTGCTCGTCGACGCGTTGCGGCGAGTGCAACAGAAACGTGACGGGATCCGCGTCGGCGCCGGTGCGCTCGTCGCTCGGCCACCCGTGCTCCGCAGTAATCTCCATCAGCCGCGCAAAGAGGGCAGCGTCCGTGCTCCATATGATCTGAAGGAGTACCGCCTTCATTTCTGGCGACGTGCGCGCCTCCGCCTCGGCGCGGATCGCCTGGCTGCGCGCGATGTTTTCGCGGATCGGCAGGTCCGTGATCGCGCGGCGGATGCTGTCGGCCACGCACGGCGAGAGCGTGCCCGCCATCTCCATGTAGCGCACCCGCTGATCCTCGGCTTTCATGTACGCGAGTTCGATCTGCAGCCTCTGGCGAACCGAGTCCGCGAGCACGTCGGGCGGTGTCGATTGGGCGGCGGCGCCAGAGGCCAGGAACGGGGCGAGGGGAGGGCGAGCGTCAGGAGTCGCATGAGAGCGGCGGTGTGTGAGCGCTCAGGATGCGCCGCCAGAGGCCTCTGGCGCCTGACGGGAGGCGAAGGGGAACGTCCAGATTGCCTCCAGATCCTGTCTAGATCGGCCGTACACTGCCCTCATGCCCGGTCTCGCGCTTCCATCCGACGCTTTCCACCTCGGCGACCTCATCGTCGTGCCGAGCCTGAACCGGTTGGTGCGGGACGGCGCACCGGAGGACGTGGAGCCGCGCGTGATGCGCGTGCTCGCGGTCCTCGCGCAGACGCCCGGCGAAGTCGTCACGCGCGCCGCGCTCTTCGATGCCGTCTGGGCCGATACCGTCGTGGGCGATGAGGCGCTCACGCGCGCCGTCTCCGAGTTGCGCAAGGCGCTCGGCGCCGAGGCCTCTGGCGCTGTCGAGACCATCCGCGGGACGGGCTACCGCCTCGCGCGCGCCACCGAGCCTCTGGCGCTAGAGGCTCTCGCCACGCCTGCAACATCACGACCGCCGCGGCCCGCACCGCGCCGCGCCAGAGGCGGCCCGCTCGTGGTTCTGGCGCTCCTGCTTGCGGGCATCTCTCTCGCCGTCGCACTCTGGGCCGCGTGGCCGCGCGTGGCGCCAGACGCGGCCACCGATGTGCGCACCACGTTGGAGCGCAACAGCACACCGCCATCGCCAGAGGCAGCAGAGAATCTTCGGTCGGTGATAAACGGCCGTGCCCGGCCCGCACCCCGCCTCGGAGGCGACGATCCGACCCGCCTGGATTCTACCTCGCCGTACTACCGCCCCGGCATGTCTGAGCTTGGCGTCTACTACGACTCCACGACCGGGCGCTATTTCGCGTTCGCTGAGGACGAGTAGGCGCGCCAGAGGCGCCTAGTCACGCTTCTCCTCGTATCTCATTCCGTCTGCCTTGCGACGCACCACAACAGAGGCGATAAACAGAACGGCGGCCAGAATCAGCAAGCCCAGAACGACGCCGAGCGCCTGTCCACCGAGGAGCACGACCCCGAACGAGACGGCAATGGCGGCAAGCGCAGCGAGAAGGAGCACACGCGCTCGCGCGTGCAATTGGGTGGGGGATGGCATAGCGAGAGGACCACGTGCACAGGGAAACAACGCAAGAGAGCCGGTGCCCACGCGGCCCTCTCCACTCGAATGGGGAGAGTACCCCATAGCCTGCACATTGCGTGTTCTCAGGGTGAGAATGTTTCGCCAGAGGCTCAGCCAAACGTATCGCAGGCGCGCATGTCACCGGAGCGGAAGCCGCGGAGGAACCACTCTGTGCGCATCTGGCTCGTGCCGTGCGAGAGGTTGTCCGGCGAAACCGCCCCCCCCCGAATCGCGTCGTCGCCCACGGCCGCTGCAGCGTCCATGCCTTCCCTGATGTCGGACTCGTCCAGGATGTCGCGGTCGCGGTCCGCGTGGTGCGCCCAGACGCCGGCATAGCAGTCGGCCTGAAGCTCGACGGCCACGCTCACGTCCGAGCGGCCTCTGGCGCGCTGGCTCGCCGCGAGAACCCCTGTGAGGTTCTGGATGTGGTGCCCCACCTCGTGCGCGATGACATAGGCAGGCGCGAAGTCACCTCGGCCGCCCATTTGCTCAAGCTGGCTGAAAAACGAGAGGTCGATGTAAACGCGCTGGTCACTCGGGCAGTAGAACGGGCCTGTGGCCGCGCTACCCGTCCCGCACGCGGTCGGGTAGACGCCTGTGTAGAGCACGAGCGCGGGCTCGCGGTACGGCTGGCCGGTCGCGGCCGGGTACACGTCCTCCCACACGTCCTCCGTCTCGCCGAGCACGGCGCGGACGTAGTCGCTTGCCGCGTCGTTCTGTGCAGGCGCCGTCTGCTCCACCTGCTGCGTGGCGCCGCCACCCTCGCCTAGCATCCGCAAGAGGTCGCCGGGATCGGCACCGAAGAGGAGCGAGAGGATGCCCACCACGATCAGCGGTCCGCAGCCGATGGCCGCCCCTCGGCCCACGCCCCCTCGGCGGCCTCTGGCGTCGATGACGTTGCTACTTCTCCGGCTGCGTCCGAGGCGCATGGTCTGCTGTGGGGGTGAGCGCGTTCAAGCCGCCGCGCAACCCGTCGGTTCCGCCAGAGGCTCAAGCCCCCTCCAAGCAAAGCGCGGCGCCAGAGGCCCGGCCTCTGGCGCTTAGAACCCCGCGGGCAAACTCAGCGAGCGGAGAACGTGGTACGTACCCGTGCCGTCCGAGGACGGGCGTCCCTGATAGACCTGCCTGCCATCGGGAAGCTGGTAGGGGGAGCAGGCTCGGTCTTCCTCCTCGCCCTCGGGGCACGGTACGACACGGATAAACCTCTCCGTGCCACCCAGTGTCGTGAAGGACGGCGCGTCTGCCAGCGTCGGCAGCGAGGCCGCGGTCGCGGTGTAGGCGATGAAAGGCCCGGGATCGGAGATGAGGCGAGACGGTCCCTGCGAGAACAGAGAGTCTGACGCCAGGAAGGCCGTCGTCCCAGGCGTTCTGAACACCGATTCCAGCCCGGCCTGGCGCACGGCCTGGAAGTGCCGGGCGAACCCCTGCAGCAAGATCGAATCGAAGAGATCGACGCGCGGCAGGATAAACGAGTCGACGACGTACAGCACGCCGTTGGATGCTTTCCGAGCGCCACGCAACGGCTTCCCATCCAGTAGGGGGCGGGCAACCGTTCCCAGGATCGTAAAGATCGAGCCGTCAAACCCCGTAATCTCACCGCTGGCGAGCAGAGCCTCTGGCGTGAGGGCGCCGTCCACGATATGGACGCGCAGAAGCTTGTCGTTCAGGTTCGAGTTCAGCGGGTCGGTGAGCGCGTTGTTGAGCGCAGCACCACGCGACTGGTAGCCCGCACCGGTCGGCGCGAAGACGGTGAGGCTCTCGTCTTCGTCCTGCAGCCGCGCCCAGACGTCGGGCAGCTCTGCTCGGATCTCCTGCCAATACATCGACAGGGCCGGGTCGATGCGAAGGTGCTGCGCCAGCGTCAAGGGCTCCAGAATCACATCGCCCATGATCAGCAGCCGTCCGTCCGCCAGAATCTCCTCGCGCAGCACACGCGCGCCTTCAATGGTGCGGACGCCTCTGGCGTCTACGCTCACGAGCAGCGGGGCGCCCTCTACGCTCTGGAGCGTTTGCCCGTCCGCCAGAGGCGGCGTTCCCGGCACGAGGTGAAAGCGGAAGACCCGCGCGCGAACGTCCGCGTTGCTGCTCAGGCCGAACAGACTGTTCCCGATGCCACCCAGCGCGGTGATGGCGTCATTGAGCGGGACCAAGAGCGTGGCCTCCCCCAGAGACTCTGCCTGATCCAGCAGGTCTACCTGGTTGGAGATGGAGAGGAAGCGAGAGACCGATGGGGACAGTTCCAGGCGCTCGCGAAGCCTGAGCGCTCCCAGCAAAACGTCGCTCGTGGGGTAGGCGATGCTTCCCTCGGCGTCGATCCCTTCCGCGAGGTCGATCGTGACACCGTCGACGCGCACGAACGGTCCCGAGCGCTGTACGGTCAGCGTGCGCCCATCCAGGGTTTGAAACGTCGCGCCATCCACAAAGGCCTCTGGCGACAGTCGCCCTGCGATCACGTGGTGGCGTAGCACGCGCGTGAGAACGTCCCGGCTGCGGTCCTCGCTGATGGAGCGCAGAAAGTCCTCGCCTGCGTACTCGAACGCGATATCGGTCGGGGCGAGGATCGTGTACGCCCCAGAGGCGAGCGTCGCCGCCAGTCCTGCGGATTCGAGAGCCTCGGAAAGAGCACCGAAGCTGCTGCGCCGGTCGAGCTGTTCGACCACGTTGCCGGTGATCTCCTCCTCGGTCGGCAGGGTGTCGCAGCCGCTGGCGACGATGAGCAGGGAGAGGAGGAAAAGACGAGCGAGCGCAGAAGGTCGGGGCACGGGCACAGAGGCAAGGGGCACGCGTCAAGCTATGACGCCAGAGGCGGCTCGTCGGCGGGGCATGAGGATTCCCCTACCATCGGTGTGCGCTCTATCGGCTAGCTTCCCCTCTCCCTCTTCGGCCCCGTCCCGCGTATGCGCCGACTGCTTCTGCTCGCCCTCCTCGTCCTGTGCGGCGCCTCTGGCGCCCGCTCCCAGGCCTCGCTCCGAGGCTTCATCAGCGACGCCTCGGATGGGCAGCCACTTATCGGCGTCAACGTGGCGCTGTCCCAACAAAACGCGGCCTCTGGCGAAGACGGCGGATTCGTCGGCGCCGCGACCGATATCGACGGGCTCTACGTCATCGTCGGGCTCGCGCCGGGGACGTACGCGCTCCAGGTCTCGTCGGTGGGATACGAGACCGTGACCGACACGCTGGAGATCGAAAGCGGCACGCGGCAGCTGGATTTCCAGATGCTGCCCCTTTCCGAAACCCTGGGCCAGGCGACCGTCGAGAGCGAGCGCACGACCGGCTCGGCCAACGTGGACGCCGGGCTGCAGCGCATCCGCGTCGAGGACATCCGCTCGGTTCCGGCCCCCGATATCTCGGGTGACCTGGTCAACTACCTCGTCTCGCTGCCCGGCATCGTGTCCTCTGGCGACCGCGGCGGTCAGCTGTTCATCCGAGGTGGCGAGCCCAGCCAAAACCAAGTCTTTCTGGACGGCATTCCCGTCTTTCAGCCCTTCCACGTGCTCGGGTTTTACTCCGCCTTCCCGGCGGATCTGGTGCAGAACGCCGACATCTACGCCGGTGGCTTTGACAGCCGTCACGGCGGACAGCTCTCGTCCGTGCTCGATGTAACGGCGCGGACCGGCAACCTGCGCGAGATCGACGCCAGCGGCAGCATCGCGCCGTTTGTGGCCGCGGCCAGCGCCGAGGGACCCATTGTCAAGGACAAGCTCTCGCTTCTCGCCAGCGGCCGAATCTCGACCGTCAAGCAGATCGCCTCCGCCTACATCCAGGACGACCTTCCCTTCGAGTTTGGCGACGCCTTTGCCAAGCTGTACTACACCCCATCGGCCACGAGCCGGTTTTCGGTGACCGGGCTGTACACGACAGACCAGGGTGGCATCGGACGGCCGGACGGCCGCCGCGCAGATCAGGTGAGCTACCAAAACCAGGCGCTCGGCTTTCGCTACCTCTTGCTCCCGTCGGAAAACGCGTTCCGCGCCGAGATCAACCTGAACTACGCCGACCTGGACTCCAAGCTGGGCTCCAGCGACGAGCAGCGCGATCTGCTCGAAGGCCTCTCGCAAACCGAGCGCACGGTCTCGCTGGAGCGCTTTACGACGGAGTTCGACCTGGTCAACATCGTGCCCAACGCGGATATCCGGTACGGCGGCTTCTTGCGGCATACGTTTGTGGGCTCCGAGTTGGGCGGCCTGTTCCAGAACGTCGAGACCAACAACCGCGCGACGCTAGAGGCGGGCCTCTACATCCAGCCAGAACTCTACTTCGGCAACTTCAAGGTGTCGCCGGGGCTCCGGTGGACGGTCTCGTGGGAGATCGTGGAACCACGCCTGCGCGCCTCCTATGAGGGCGGTCCGCACCGTCTCAGCCTCGCGATGGGCCGCTACCATCAGCCCATCGTCGGCATCAGCGACCGCCGCGATGCGACGAGCGTGTTTACGGCCTACGCCGTGGCGCCTCGGCAGGAGATCCCCGAGGCCGACCACCTTGTGGGCGGCTACCGGCTGCGCCCGGTCCGCTGGGCCGATGTTTCCGTCGAGGGCTTCTACAAGCGCCTCCGCAACCTCTCCGTCGCCGAGTGGACGGCGGTCCCGCGTCTCTCGACGCGACTTCAAAACGCCGATGGCGAGGCCTACGGCGTAGACTTCCGCGCCGAGGTGCGGCCCGGCAAAGCGCTCGTCTCCCTCAACTACGGCCTCTCGTTCGTGGAGTACGCCGCCAGAAGCTCCCGAAACGAACTGTGGTACGGCAGCGAGACGCTGCGCTTCCGCCCGCCGCACGACCGTCGCCACCAGGTCGCGTTCGTGGCGAGTGCGCCGATTATGGGCTTCAACACGTCGGTACGGTGGCAGTTTGGCAGCGGCCTGCCGTTTAGCCGCGCGCTGGGCTTCGACACGTTCATTCTGCCCGAAGGCATTCCCGACGTGCTCGGCAACGGCGGCCAGGCCCGCGTGATCTACGAACGCCCCTTTAACGCGCTCCTCCCCACGTACCACCGCTTCGATGTCTCGGTAGACCGCGAGTTCACGATGGGCTGGGGCACTATTACCGCGCAGGCGGGCCTTCTCAACGCGTACGACCGCCGCAACCTGTTCGCGTTCGACATCTTCACCCTCCAGCGCGTCGACCAACTCCCGGTCGTGCCGACGTTTGGAATCAAAGTGGCTACCAACTGATGCGACAGTCCTCCCGCCTCGTACTCGCCGTTTGCGGGCTGCTCGTGCTCGCCTCGGGCTGCACCGAAGAGATCGCGCCTGCACCCGAACTCCGCGCGTACTACACGCTCTGGGGCGCCTTCGACCCGACGGCCGATCTGCAGGCCGTGCGCGTCATCCCTATCAGCGATACGATCAGCGTGGGCAGCGCGGACCCGCTGCCGGTGACCGTGCGCTCGGTCGAGATCGCCTCTGGCGCCGAGCAGATGTGGCGTGACAGCGTGATCACGTTTGCGAACGGCGTGATCGGGCACGTGTACATCGCCGACTTCCGCCCCGCCTACGGCACAGATCACGTGTTTACGGTCACCGGCGAGGATGGGGTCGAGACCTCGGCACTCGTGGCCGTCCCGGCGCTCATCGAGCCGATCCGGCAGACGACCGACATCGTCGGCGGCGCCACCTTCCCGCACCTCTGGATCGACGCACCGCGCCTCAACCGTGTACGCGCCGTGTACGCGCTGGAGACCGCATCGTGCGGCACCGACACCATCGAGGTCCCGCTTCGTCCCGGCTCCGCAGTGCCGGTCGAGTTCGGGTGGCAGACCCGGCTCCGCCTGCGCGAGGAGGGCGAGGATGTGATCGACCTTTACGCGCGGCTCAACGAGTACAACGATCCTCTGGCGCTGAGCGAGATCACACTCATCGCCGAGGTGGCGAGCGAGGACTGGCGACCACCGGGCGGCGTGTTCGACCCCGAGCTTCTGGTGGAGCCCGGCACGCTCAGCAACGTCACCAACGGCTTCGGCTTTATCGGCTCGGCGTACGAGGTGCGCATCACATGGTCGCCTTCGTCCGACGAGATCGCGCGGACGCCGTTTCGCTTCCCTGGCTTTGGCTGCGGCGCCTAGACGCGCGCCTCTGGCGCCAGAGGCTCGGCCGCTCGCTCACGATACACCATTGAGATTGCTGTGAGCCTGCGCATCGGACTGGTGTACGACCGCTTTGGCGACGCGGAGCCGCCGCCCAGCGCGCCGCCCGACTGGGACGCGGAATACGAACCGGAGGCGACGATCGTCGCACTGGAAGACGCGGTTCGCGGTCTGGGCCACACGCCCGTTCGCATCGGCAACGCGCGCGCACTGCTCGCGGCCATGCACGAAGCGGGCGACAGAGGCCTGGGGCTGGATGCGGCAGTCAACATCGCGGAGAGCTACGGGAGCCGTAACCGCGAGGCGCACGCGCCGGTTTTGCTCGAACTGGCAGGCGTGCCCTGCCTGGGGTCGGATGCGCTCGCGCTCTCGGTCTCGCTGGACAAGGCGCTGACCAAGACCATTGCGCGGGCCTCTGGCGTGCAGACGCCGGACTGGGCCGTGATTCCCGCCAGAGGCCCGGTGCCTGCGTTCTCTCGCTTTCCGGCGTTCGTCAAGCCGCGCTACGAAGGGACGGCAAAAGGCATCGCGCGGTCCTCACGCTGCGAGACGCCGCCGCTTCTAGCGCTCGAAGTGGCGCGACAGAGGCGGCTCTACGGGCAGGATTTGATCGTGGAGCGCTTTGTCGAAGGCTCCGAGTTCACGGTCGGCGTGCTGGGTACAGGGGCGGACGCGGAGGCGTTGCCCGTCTTGCAGCGCGCGACGGAGCGCGAGACGGGCATCGGGCTGCACGCGCTGCCAGAGGGACAATCTGCCGAGGCCTCTGGCGAAGACGCGGAGACACCCGCGCTGGCGTACGACGTGGCGGGCGTGCTCACGCCCGAGTTGGAGGCTGCGCTTCAGCGCGACGCACTCGCGGTGCACCGCGCGCTAGAGTGCGCGGACTTCTCTCGCTCCGATTTCCGCGTCGACGCTACGGGTGGCGTCTGGTGTATCGAGATCAACCCGCTGCCGACGTTCGCGCCGGATGGCACGTTCGCGATCCTCGCGGAGCTGATCGGCGAGCCGTACCCGGCGTTTCTCGCGGGCGTGCTCGCCAGAGGCCTCGCGCGGCTGGGCGTGAGCTAGAAACCCAAACCCGTGCCTCTGGCGACGCGCTACGCCAGAGGCGCCGTGTCCTCCGAGAAGCCCGCCTCGCGCCAGCCGCGAATGCCGCCGTCCATGCTCTCGACGGCAGTGTAGCCCATCGCACCGAGCGCGTCGGCGGCGAGAGCCGAGCGGTAGCCGCCGCCGCAATAGAGCACGACAGGTGCGTCCAGATCTGGCAGCGCCGACTCGGCGTCGCGCTCGATGACGCCTTTGCCGAGGTGGATGGCACCGGGAACGCGCCCGGCCTGCCACTCGCTGTCTTCGCGCACGTCCACGAGCGTGAACGCGTCGCCAGAGGCCTGGCGCGCGCGCACAGCCTCTGGCGTGGTCTCGGTCACGCGCGCTCGCGCGGCGTCCACGAGCGCGACAAAGCGCGGCGCGTGGCTCACTAGTTGGCGGGCTGGATGGGCCGCGAGAGGTTCTCGACGCTTTGCGCGTCGTGCGCGATGTCGTGAAGCTCCGAGACGGCGTCGCGCGAGAGGCCGAGCACTTGGCGTGCTTCGTGCAAACCGACGTGTTCGCCGGGCTCGATGATGCCGTCGGCCAGGACCACGTCGATGAGGTTGAGCATCAGCGCGCGGCGGACGCTTTCGTCCTGTCCGCGGAAGGCCAGCAGGCCGCGCTCCAGCGGCGGCGGGTCGATGGCGAGGCGCAGGATCTGCGTGCGCGAGTCGGCATCCAGGTCGGCGAGGTCGAGCGACTCGAAGATGCGGTCGTCCTCGGCTTCGTCCATATCGCGGTCGGCGTTGGACATCGAGAAGAGGGCGCCGTAGAACGCGAGGCGAAGCTCGGTGCTGAGCGTAGAAAGGTCCAGAGTTTTGAGATCGGCCATCGAAGAGGGGACGTGCAGGAATGGCCCAAACTACCGCGCCTGCGCTGGGCGCACTTCAGGGGAGACCCTGACCCACTGTGTGGTCTCCTGAGGTGCCCACGCACAGCCTACCTGACTGAACAAAGGCGATCCGCCAGAGGCCAGCCTCTGGCGCCACCGCCCGCTCGGGTCATGCGGCGCGGCGGCGCGGCATCGCGACGGGCACACTCGGAGCCATCACAACGCCCAGCGCGTAGCGGTCGAACAGCGAGACGAGCTCCGAGCGCAGCCGCACCGCAGATTCCGCCAGAGGCCCCGCAGCGAGGCGCCCGGCGATGCCCTCGCGCAGCTTAGCGGCGTCGCAGCAGGTCTCGCCGGGGCGGAGCGTAAACGGTGCGGGCGGTGCCTCGAAGCGGAGAGCGAACCACGCGGCGTAGAGTTGTACGGCGGGGTCCCATGCCCGGGCGTCGAAGGGCGCGGGCGCCGTGTCTTCGCGAAGCGAGAGCCACATCGCGACTGCCGTCTCGTGCCGCGCCACGTTGCGGGCTACGTCGGGCAGGCGGTTGGCGTGGCTCACCTTGAGCCCGCGGCTGGAGACCACGAGCCGCACGCCGCGGCGCTCGATCTCGCCGAGCGTTTCGGCGAGCGTCCAGTCGGCACCTGGCGCAGGCCGACGCACGACCGGAGGCTCTGGCGCACCAAAGCGGAGCGCGAGGCCCGCGAGCGCTTCGCCTCTACGGTCGTGCGGCGCGGCGCGATGGGCAGCGACGGCGCGGTCGATCACGCGGTCAGCGGCGCGGCGGGCGGGAGTGGAAACGGAAGGTGCGGCGAGAAGCAGCATAGCCGAATGCGGCGGGTTTGCAACAGAGTAGAAACAGGCGGTGTCACCTGTATGTCACAGTCAAATCGCAGAGTATGTACTCTGTGCGGCGTGAGTGTCCCATGCAGCCTCTGGCGCCAGAGGCCGCACCGAACAGCCAGCGGACCGCCTCGCAACCCGGCGCGTCGCCTCTGGCGAACGGGTCTGTGCATGCGCTCTAGCTTCCCCTCGCGCCGCCTCTGGCGCCTCATGCCTCACCCGCTATGACTACTGCTACTCCCGCTACCGACTGGTGGCGCCAGAGGCGCGACGCTTTGCTCGATCTCGCACGGACGGGCACGCCGCGCTACGTCTACAGCGGCGCCGTCTTGCGGCAACAGGCGCGCACGCTCGGCGCCAGCGGCGTGCTGGACCGGTTGCTTTATGCCGTCAAAGCCAACGCGCACCCCGGCATTCTGGACGTGTTCTACCGCGAGGGGCTGGGCTTCGAGTGCGTCTCGCCTGCCGAAGTCGAGCGCGTGCTGGGTCTCTTCCCGGGCCTCTCGCGCGAGCGTGTGCTGTTCACACCCAACTTCGTCCCGCGCGAGGAATACGAGTGGGCGCTGGGTCAGGGCGTGCGCGTCACGGTCGACAACCTGTACCCTCTGGAGGCGTGGGGCGAGGTGTTTCGGGGCCACGACCTCTTCGTACGCCTGGACCCCGGCCAGGGCCACAGGCACCATGGCCACCACGAGCACGTGCGAACCGCGGGCAAACGCTCCAAGTTTGGCATCGACCTGAGCGACCTCGGTCGCCTGGCGGAGGCCGTCGCAGCCTCTGGCGCGCGCGTCGTGGGCCTCCACGCGCACGTGGGCAGCGGCGTGGGCGAGCCGGGCGCGTGGGCCGAGACCGCCGAGATCCTCGCGCGTGCCGCCACCTCGTTTCCGCACGTCCGCGTGCTCGACGTGGGCGGCGGCCTGCCTGTGCCCGAGGCCTCTGGCGGAGCCGGCTTCGACCTCGAAAGCGCGGCCGGGCTCCTGCGCGATACGCGCCAGAGGCACCCGCAGTTCGAGCTCTGGGCCGAGCCCGGCCGCTACCTCGTGGCGGAATCCGGCGTCCTCCTCTGCCGCGTCACGCAGACAAAGGAAAAGGATGGCGTGCGCTACGTCGGGCTGGACTCGGGCATGAACACGCTCGTGCGGCCGGCGATGTACGGCGCGCGCCACCCCATCGCCAACCTTTCGCGGCTGGACGCGCCTCTGGCGGGACCGCACGAAGTGGTGGGCATGATTTGCGAAACCGGCGACGCGTTCGGGCACGACGTGGAGCTTCCCATCTGCCACGAGGGCGACGTGATCGCCGTCGGCACGGTGGGCGCGTACGGCGCGGCGATGGCCTCGCGGTACAACCTCCGCGAGCCCGCCAGCGAGACGCTGCTGTAGGCCTCTGGCGCCAGAGGCTCAGGCGGCCTCCGCGAGCGTGCCGTCGCCAGAGGCTCGCGAGGCAGGCGCTGGGGGCGCGGCCTCCAACTCGAACGAAAACGTAGAGCCGTAGCCGGGGCGGCTGTCCACGCTCAGGTGCGTGCCGTGCGCCTCCAGAATGTGCTTCACGATGGCCAGCCCGAGGCCGGTGCCGCCCTGGTTTCGGCTGCGGCTTTTGTCGACGCGGAAAAAGCGCTCCGTCAGCCGCGGCAGCGCCTCTGGCGGGATGCCGATGCCATCGTCGACGACGCCCACACGCACGCGTTCGCCACCGGGCAGTGCGCGCGCGACGACTTCGACGTGGCCGCCGTGCTCGTTGTACTTGACGGCGTTCTCCACCAGGTTGGTCAGCACCTGTCGGAGCCGGTCGCGGTCGGCACGGACGTTCGGAATGCCGTCGGGCAGGCGCAGCGAGAGCAGGACGCCCGCGTCGGCTGCGATGCCGTCGAGCGCGTCGATGGTCTCGGTCGCCAGAGGCCTGAGCGGAAGGGGCTCGGTCTCGAGCGAGAGGCGGCCGGTTTCGAGCTGGGAGATCTGCGTCAGGTCGCTCGTGAGCGCCTCCAGGCGGTTGGCGTTGCTGAGGATCTTCTCGACGAAGCGCACGCGCACACGCTCGTCGTCCAGTGCGCCGTCCAGAAAGGGTCTCGGCAAAGCCGGAGATGGCGAACATCGGCGTGCGGAGCTCGTGGCTCACGTCGCCCAGAAACTCGCGGCGGTAGCTCTCCACCTTTTCCAGCCGCTCGATCTCGGCCTGCAGCGCCCGCCCGGCGCGGTAGACCTGGCGGATCACCGCGTCCAGTTCGTCGCGCTCCTCCGCGTTGGGATCTGCGCGAGCGCATCGAAGCGCCTCTTGCGCGCCTCGCGGAGCACCTCACCGGCCAACTGCAGCCGCCGAGCCACGCGCGCATACACCGAGGTATACGCCACCCCTCCCGCGAGCATGCCCACGGCCACGCCCACGAGCAGCGACGCCAGAACGGCCCCGCCGCTGGCGACGAGCGCGCCCACGCACGCCGCCACGGCGGCGGCGCCCGCCACGGGCAGCGACGCATTTAGCGCGAGACGGTTGACGCGAAGGGCCACAGGCTAAGAAACGACGGGTGCGGGCCTCTGGCGCCGCGAGCGACCGGGCCGGAGGGGTTCGGGTGAAACGTGCCGCCAGAGGCCAGGGGTGAGGTGGCGCCAGAGGCGATCTAGAGCTTGCCCACCATCTTGTAGCCCACGCCCTTGACGGTCTCGATGTACTCGCTCCCCAGCTTTTCGCGCACCTTGCGCACGTGCACGTCCACCGTCCGGTCCACGACGTAGACATCTGGGCCCCAGACGGCGTCGAGGATTTCAGCGCGGGTGAACACACGGTCGGGATGGCTCGCGAGGTAGTAGACCAGCTCGAACTCTTTGCGCGGCAGCTTGAACGACTCGCCCGTTTCGGGGCGCTCCACGATGTAGCGCTCGCGGTCGATCACCAGATCATGGACGCGGAGTTGGAGCGTGCTCGCCTCGTCCTCGCGCGCGACGCGCCGCAGCATGGCCTTGACGCGTGTGACGAGCTTTTTGGGCGAGACCGGCTTGGTCACGTAGTCGTCGGCGCCCGCGTCCAGCCCGGCGATCTCGTCGCCTTCCTCGGCGCGGGCGGTGAGCATGAGGATGGGCGTGAGGCGCAACTGCGCGTTCTCGCGCAAGCGCTGCGTGAGCTGGATGCCGTCCATCTTGGGCATCATGATGTCCAGCACGGCCAGGTCCGGCCGCTCTTCTTCGGCGACGCGAAGGCCTTCCTCGCCGTCGCCCGCCGTGACCACGCGGTAGCCTGCGTTTTCGAGCGCGTACTGAAGCAGTTCGATGAGGTCCGGCTCGTCGTCGACGAGGAGAACCGTGGGGGAATCCGAGTCTGAAGAGGCCATTGCGCCAGTGGAGCCAAGAGGGGAGTGCCAAGGTAGACGGCCGCTAGTTACGCCAGTGTTAGGCCGCTCGCGAAGAACACGCGCCAGAGGTGCAAACCACCGGGCCTCTGGCGGGGCGCGGCACCTCGTCCATGAGCCTCTGGCGACCAGACTCATGGAGTACAAGACTCATGGAGTACACCGCGAACGGGGTAGGGCGTGCTCGCCGAGCGCGCCGCATGGATGCTCGGAGGCTGCGCGGGCGCCTCGGCTCTACCTCGTATCTGACTCGCCTCTGGCGCCAGAGGCTCAAGTAGGGAGGATCAGGCAGAGAGGCTCAGGCGCGGAGCGCGAGCCGGATCATCTCCTCGGCAGACTGCAGGCCCTTGTGCTCGCGCAGGATCTTGCGCAGCCGCTTCTCGGCCTCAGCCCGCGAGAGGCCCAGCCCTTCGAGCGCCGCCCGGGCGTCCGCGCGCGCCTCAGCGCCTGCGCTGTCGCCAGAGGCCGCGATCTCGACGCCGTCCAGCGCCGCCATCTTGTCGCGCAATTCCACGACGAGTTTTTCGGCCTTGCGCGCGCCCACGCCCGGAATGCGGGTCAGCATGCCGGTGTCGCTGTTGATGACCGCGTCGCGCAGTTCGCTCGCGTTCATCGCGCTCAGCGCCGCGAGCGCCAGCTTGGGCCCCACGCCCGAGACCGCGATCAGCGTCTCGAACGTCTGCCGCTCGCCGTCGCTCGCGAAGCCGTAGAGCGTGTGCGCGTCCTCGCGGGCGACGTACGTGGTCAGCAGCTTGGCGGCCTTGCCCACCGCTGGCAGCTTGTCGTAGGACGACGCGGGGATGTGGAGCGCGTAGCCCACGCCCGCGGCCTCGATGACGGCGAAGGTGGGTTTTTTCTCGGCGAGCGTGCCGGTGATGTAGGCGTACACAGGTGCGGGGAGTCAGGACCTGCGCAAGATCGCCTCTGGCGGTGTCAGCGAGGTGTCACAACTCGGGAGCGGTGGAGGGACGATGTCAGCGGGCCTCACGCGCAGCGTGTGGCTCGGCATCTGGCGCCAGAGGCTACAGGATGTCGAGCAGCGTTACCTCGAAGATGAGGGTGGCGCCACGTGGAATGCTGGGAGGTGGGTTGTTGCCGTAGCCGTCCTCGGGCAAGACCGAGAACGTCTTGGTCTCGCCAATCTCCATGCTGAGAACATTGTCACGGAAGCCAGGAATGGTTCGTCCGATGACGAAGCTCGCGTCGGGACTGGAATCGAAGACGGTGCCGTCTTCGAGGCGGCCCTCGTAGGCGACCCGTACGGTGCTGTTCGCGTCGAACCCGCCAGAGTCGCAGGCTGCCAGAGGCGCGAGGAAGAACAGCAGGAGGGCGAGGGAAGCGAGCGGTTTCATGCGTGTGCGGGTGTGTGTGCCGCCAAGCTACCGCCAGAGGCCTCTGGCGGGGGCGCGCCTCTGGCGCTAGAGGCGTTCGGGTGCAGGGTGCTCGGCGAAGAAAACCCCCTGAGAACGCTCGGGTCGGCGCCCTGATCTGCCGCCAGAGTCTGGGCGAGGCGTCGCGCGCTGGACAGGCTGTGCAGGGTCCTGTTCTCTGTCCTCCTCGAAGCGGGGACAGTTGGGATCCAGCCTCTGGCGAAACACCGAGTCGCCTGGAGTGGCTATCCAGAGCGCGGTGGAAACTGTCCCCCTAAACAGGGGGACAGAGGATGCAAGCACAAGGAGTCGTTTCAGGCTCTGACGTTCACGCCACGCCAGAGGCCATTCAGCGCGCAGAGCCGAGCATCCTCAGGGGGGCCCAGCCGAGCACCCTGCGCCACACCAAGCCTCTGGCGCCAGAGGCAGCCCCGCATCCCTCCATCCCGCATCCCCTATCCCTCTCTACCGATACCCCTGCGCTTGCAACTCGAACAGCTCTGCGTAGCGCCCGCCAGAGGCGAGTAGCGCCTCGTGCGTGCCGACTTCCTCGACGCGGCCTTGGTCCAGAACCAGAATGCGGTCAGCCATGCGGACCGTGCTGAAGCGGTGCGAGATGAGGACGGCGCTTTTGCCCTCGGTCAGGTCCTTGAAGCGCTCAAAGACCTCGAACTCGGCGCGGGCGTCGAGCGCGGCGGTGGGCTCGTCGAGGATGAGAAGCTGCGCGTCGCGCATGTACGCGCGGCCGAGCGCGACTTTTTGCCACTGCCCGCCGCTCAGGTCCACACCGGTCTTGAAGCGCTTGCCCAGCGTTTGCTCGTAGCCCTCGGGCAGACCTTCGATGACGGCGTCCGCGAGCGACCGCTCGGCCGAGGTCTCGATGCGTGGCCGGTCGTCGCGCTCGTCGATGCGCCCGACAGCGATGTTCTCGGCCGCGCTCAGGTGGTAGCGCACGAAGTCCTGGAAGATGACGCCCACGGCTGATCTGAGGCTGTCCAGGTCGTATTCGCGCAGGTCGCGCCCGTCCAGCAGGATGCGGCCTTCCTCGGGGTCGTAGAGCCGCGCCAGAAGCTTGACGAGCGTCGTCTTGCCCGCGCCGTTCTCACCCACGAGCGCGAGCGCCTCGCCCGCGCGCAGCGTGAACGTGAGCCCGCGGACGGCCCAGTTCTCGCTGCCGGGATACCGGAACCCCACGTTCTCGAACACGAAGCCTCTGGCGATGGGCTCCGGGACCGGGCACCGCCTCTGGCGCCGACGCGACCGACGGTTCGATCTCGAAGAACGAGAACAGGTCTTCGAGGTAGAGCGCCTGCCCGCTGACGGTCGAGAACGAGGCCAGCATGTTTTCCAGCAGCGACCGCATCCGCCCGAACGAGCCGGCGAGAAACGTCAGGTCGCCGATCGTGAACGCGCCAGAGGCCGTCCGGTAGACGATCACGGCGTAGGCCGCGTAGTAGCCCACGCTTCCCACCGCCGAGAGCAGGCCGCCCCAACTCGCGCGGCGGATCGCGAGGGTTCGGTTGGCGCGGTAGTACGAGTCCGCAAGTGTTTTGTAGCGCGTCGCGAGGTAGTCGTTGAGGCCGAAGACTTTGACCTCTTTGGCGGTCTCGTCGCTCGCGCCGACGTAGCGGAGATAGTCCAGCTCGCGCCGCTCGGGCGTCCACGAGTAGGCCAGGCTGTAGCTCTGCGCGTTGAAGTGCGCCTCGCCCAGAAACGCGGGCACGAGCGCGAGGGCCAGCAGCGCCAGAAGCCCCGGCGCGTAGACGGCGAGTCCGATGCCGAGCGAGACGACCGTAATGCTGTCCTGCGCCTGCCCGAACACCTGACTCAAGAGCACCAGCCGCCCGGTCGTCTGGCGGCGCGCGCGCTCCAGGTGGTCGTAGAAGTCGGCGTCCTCGAAGTGCGCGAGGTCCAGCGCGGCGGCGTGGCGCATGAGGCGCACGCTGGTCTCGTTGGTAAAGAGGTCGCCCAGGAGCGAGTCGCACAGGGCGGTCGCGCGGCCCAGCACGTCGCTTAGGACGGCCAGTCCGAGCTCCGCCGCGAGCAACCACGCCAGAGGCTCTAGCTCAGCGCTCCACGCCCCAATCCCGCTCAAGTCCGGCGCCGTCGCCGCGACGCGGATCACCTCGTCGACGACGAGCTTACCCACCCACAGCATCGTGATCGGCACCAGCGCGCGGACCAGGCGCAGCGCGAGGTTGGTCGCAAACAGCGCGGGGCTCGTCGCCCACACCAAGCGGAAGAGCGGCGGGAGGTGGCGCAGCGCGCCCAGCCTCTGGCGGAAGGTGAGGTCGGCGGTGGCGGTGCGTCCGCCCCGGCCCTGCGTCTGCCGCGCTGCTTTGCGGTCGCCTCTGGCGCCTGTTGAGTTCATAGCCACGGCGCTCCCACGCGCGGGCGCGGGCGGGGTTCGCGCGAGGAGGTTGGGCGGGCGGGGTCTTCGCCAGAGGCGGACGCCAGAGGCCTCTGGCGAAGACTGTGCGGCGAAAGCGCTCCCGGCGCCGCAGCCGAGAACCACGTACGCGCTCGGAGGATTGCACCCGACGCGCCCCGCACCATGCCATGTCCTCTTTCGACCTCGACGCCTTCGCTGCCAGCGTGCAGGCCCAGCGCGAGACGCACGTGCGGCGTGCGCCGTCGGTCGAGCGCGCCGAAGACGTCGTCCGCGCCGCACTCGCGCTGCTCTTTCCGGCCTACGCCCGCGGCGGCGACGTGCGCGCCGAGGCGCTCCGCTTCCAGGACCTGGTGCGTGGGCTTCTGGCGCCCGTCGTGCCCTCGCGCGCCGACGCGTTGGCCGCATCCACGCTCGCCGAGCTCCCGCGCCTGCGCCAGAGGCTCTGTGAGGACGCCGAGGCGACGGCCTCTGGCGACCCGGCGGCCGAGAGCGTGGACGAGGTGGTGCTGGCCTACCCCGGCTTCTACGCCACGGCCGTGCACCGCCTCGCGCACTGCCTCTACCGCGAGGCCGTGCCGCTCGTGCCGCGGCTCTTGGCGGAGGTCGCGCACCGCCAGACGGGCGTCGACATCCACCCCGGCGCGCAGATCGGGCACGGCTTTTCCATCGACCACGGCACGGGCGTCGTCATCGGCGAGACGGCCATCGTGGGCGACCGCGTGCGCGTGTTTCAGGGCGTCACGCTGGGCGCGCTCATCGTGGAGAAAGCGCTCGCGCGCACCAAGCGCCACCCCACCATCGAGGACGACGTGATCCTCTACGCCAACGCGACCGTTCTGGGCGGCGAGACCGTCGTCGGGGCAGGCAGCGTCATCGGCGGCAACGTGTGGCTCACGCGCTCGGTCCCGCCGGGCTCCGTCGTGACCCACAAAGCTCAGCTTCGCACCCAGGACGGCCGCACACAGGCCATGCCCGAGTACGTCATCTAACGCGCCCCGCCAGAGGCGCACCTCGCCAGAGGCCTCTGGCGCCCGGTGCGCGCGTTCCCATTTCGCAGTCCAACACCTCAACACCATGCCGTTCGACAACGTCCTCGCCACCATCGGCGACACCCCCCACGTCAAGATCAACCGCCTCTTCGGCCCCGACGCCAACGTCTGGATCAAGCTGGAGCGGGCCAACCCCGGCGGCTCCATCAAAGACCGCATCGCGCTCGCGATGGTCGAGGCGGCGGAGGCCTCTGGCGAGCTCAAGCCCGGCGGCACCATCGTCGAGCCCACGAGCGGCAACACGGGCGTCGGCCTGGCGATGGTGGGCGCCGTCAAGGGCTACCGCGTGATCCTCGCGATGCCCGCGTCCATGTCCATCGAGCGCCGCCGCTTGATGGCCGCTTACGGCGCCGAGTTCGTGCTCACGCCTGCCGAGGGCGGCATGAAGGGCGCGATTGCGGGCGCCGAGGAGGTGCTCGCCAGCACGCCAGGGGCCTGGATGCCGCAGCAGTTCGAGAACCCTGCCAACCCGGCCATCCACGAAGAGACCAGCGCCCGCGAGATCGCGGACGACTTCCCGGGCGGCCTGGACGCGCTCATCACGGGCGTCGGAACGGGCGGCCACATCACGGGCGTAGCGCGCGTGCTCAAGCCCGAGATGCCCGGCCTCCAGGTCTTCGCCGTCGAGCCCGAGGGCTCCAACGTGATCTCGGGCGGCGAGCCCGGCCCGCACCCCATCCAGGGCATCGGCGCGGGCTGGATCCCCACCAACCTGGAGACCGACCTGCTGGACGGCGCGATCCAGGTCTCGGGTGAGGAAGCCAAGGAGTACGCGCGCCGCGCCGCCCGCGAGGAAGGCCTGCTCATCGGCATCTCCTCGGGCGCCTCGCTCGCGGCCGTCGCGAAGAAGCTTCCCGAGCTAGAGCCCGGCGCCCGCGTGCTGACCTACTGCTACGACACCGGCGAGCGCTATCTCTCGGTCGAAGACCTCTTCCCGATGCCGGAGCAGAGCTGAAGCCGCGCGCCTCTGGCGGGACCGTTCCGCCAGAGGCGCTGTTTCGAGGATAGTGCTCTCGCCAGAGGCCTCTGGCGCTACGCCGCGGCCTCTGGCGCGGGCTCCTCGCCAGAGGCGCCCGCCGCGAGGGCTTCGCCGCCGGGCGCGATGCGCGTGCGCTGCATCACGATGGGCAGGCGCCGGCCGATGCCGAAGGCCTTGGACGAGATGCGCAGGCCCGGCGCCGCCTGCCGCCGCTTGTACTCGTTGCGGTCCACCATCCGCGCGATGCGCGCGACCGTCTCGTGCTCAAAGCCTGTGGCCTGCACGATGGCCTCTGGCGACTCGTGATCCTCCACGTAGCGTTTGAGGATCTCATCCAGCACGTCGTACGGCGGAAGCGAATCCGAGTCCTTCTGGTCGGGGCGGAGCTCGGCGCTGGGCGGCTTGGTGATCGTGTTCTCCGGCACGATCTCGCGGCCCTCGCGGTCGTTGATGTGGCGCGCGAGGGCGTACACGTCACCCTTAAATACGTCGGAGAGGACGGCCAGGCCGCCGCTCATATCGCCGTAGAGCGTCGCGTAGCCGACGGCCATCTCGGACTTGTTGCCGGTCGTGAGCAAGAGGTGGCCCTCGGCGTTGCTGATCGCCATGAGCGTCAGGCCGCGGGCTCGGGCCTGGATGTTTTCCTCGGTCACGCCGGTCGGCGGTCCCGCCAGAGGCCCGTGGAGCATCTGGTGGAAAGCGTCCACGGCGGGACGGATACTTACCTCGTGGAACTCGATGCCGAGGTTATCGGCGAGGTCGCGGCTGTCGTCCACGCTGCCACCCGAGGAGTAGGCGCTGGGCATGGTCACGCCGATGACGCGGTCGGGGCCGAGGGCTTCGGCGGCGAGCGCACAGGTCACGGCGGAGTCGATGCCGCCGCTGAGGCCGATAAGCGCTTTCTCGAAGACGCCCTCGCCTGTCTTGCGCACGTAGTCGCGAATCCCCAACACCAGCGCGTCGTGGATCTCCGCGATGTCGTCGGTATCGCGCCGCCCGCCGCCCGAGGCCTCTTGCGCGTCGTAGTCCCAAACCGCGTAGTCCTCGCGCCAGAGGCTGAGGCGCAGCAGCTCTTCGCCCGCTTCGCCATGCACGCGGCTGTCGCCGTCGAAGATGAGCTCCGTGTTGGCGCCGACGGTGTTGACGTAGACGAACGGCACGCCGTGCTCGCGGCAGGATCTCGGCGATGATCTCGGCGCGTTCCTCGGGCTTGCCCACGCAGTACGGGCTCGCGCTGATGTTGACGAACAGGTCGATGCCGAGCGCCGCCAACTCGTCGATGGGATTGGCTTTGTAGAGGTGGTAGGGGGCCTGCTCCTCGTTGTTCCACATGTCCTCGCAGATGTGGAGGCCCAGCCTGAGTCCCGCCACCTCCACCACGCGACGCTCCAGGCACGGCTCGAAGTAGCGGTACTCGTCGAACACGTCGTACGTCGGCAGGAGCGTCTTCGACACCTGATCCACGACGCGGCCGCGCTCGATCACGATGGCGTTGTTGTACAGCCGCTTGCCGTGCGGCGTGGCGTTCTCCACCGGTGCGCCGACGATGAGCGCGATGTCGGCGGGTGCCTCCGCGACGAGGTAGTCCAGCGCGTCCTGCACGTTCTGCAGAAACGCCGGTCGGTCCAAGAGGTCCATCGGCGGGTAGCCCGTCACGCACAACTCGGGGAAAACAGCGATGCGGGCGCCGTCGCGCGCGGCGCGGTGGGCGCGGCCGAGGATGCGGGCGCAGTTGCCCGCGAGGTCCCCGACGGTGGGGTTGATCTGGCAGAGAGCGATTTTCATCGGCGCGAGGCGGAGCGTGCAGGGGACGTTCTGGGCACAAACGGACGCCCGAAGATCGGGTTCGGGCGCCGCACCCGTTCTTTGTGATGTTCACCGCCTTTCACTTGCTATGCGCGCTCTGCTCGTTCTCCTGCCTCTGGCGCTCGTGTCGTGCCGTGCCCCGGACTACGCCTCTGGCGCTGTGCAAGACGACCCCTCGGCCTCTGGCGCCGCGATGCGGGAGGCCTCTGCCGACGCTCTCCTTCGACGAGGACACGCGGCGTGGACCCGCTCGACTCGGACACGGCGGCGGTGCCGGTCGCCAGAGGCCCGCTCGGACTCGGCTTCGTGGTGGTCGGCAGCGCAGAGGGCCACACTGTCGATTCGCTGACGATCCGGTTCTACGACGCGCCAGAGGCCGGACAGGCCGTGCACGAAGTAGAGGTCAACCTGCAGGCCATGATGGACGGCAGCCACCCCAGCCGCCCGGCGTGGCTCGCGCCGGAGACGTGGTGGCCGGACGCCTACCTCTTCCACTTTCGCGCGCTGGAAACCCGTGGCGAGTGGGCGCGCGTGGTGGTACATGAGCCTACGGGCCGCACCCTCTGGCTGCGCACCGTGCCGGGTGACCTCTCGTTCGTGCCGTGGGACGCGTTCCTGATCTCGCACGTCACGGTCGTCGGCCGCGACAATCCCGGCGCCAACCCTCTTCGCGCGGCACCGTCGCCAGAGGCGTCTCGGGTAGAGATCCCGGCGGGCGTCGTGGATGAAACGTGGACGGGCGACTGCCTGATGCCGGTCGAGGTGCGCGGCGACTGGGCGCGCGTCGCGCCCTCCAACCTCTGCCGCGCGAGCTACACCGGCGAGGCGCCGTCGCTGGGCTGGATCCGCTGGCGCGAGGGCGACCGCCTCGTGATTTCGTATGGGTCCTCGTGCTGAGCCTCTGGCGCCAGAGGCTAGAACCGCAGCTTCACGCCGCCCGTCGCGGTCCGGCCGGGCATGGGCGCGCCGAAGACCTCGGTGTACAGCTCATTGGTGACGTTGCGGACGGAGACGACCGCCTCGCCTCTGGCGGGACCCACGCGGCCAAACGCGATGCCGAGTTGCACATCGGCTACAGCAATGGACGGAAGGTCTAGCCTGTCTTTCCACAGCCCGTCCACGCCGACCCGGAGGGCGCCCTGCTGGAACGACACGCGCACGTGCACCAAATGTGGCGCGTGGCCCAGCGCGTACTTGTAGACCGCGCCGGGCTGCGTGCCGTCCAGCCGCACGTCGGTGTAGGTGTAGGCGGCCTCGGCGCGGAGCGTGGCGCCAGAGGCGACCTCGCGTTGCGCCTCGGCGTGAAGCTCGACGCCCGCCGCGCGCGCCTCCAGCACGTTCTGCGCGAGAAAGAACTCGGCCTCTGGCGAGAGCTGCGCAAAGTCGATCAGGTCCTCGGTCTGGCGCCAGAAGCCTGTGGCCCGCAGCGCGACGCCCGGCGCGGCGTAGAGGTCGGCGCCCGCCTCGGCGTTCCAGGCGCGCTCGGCGCGCAGGTCGGGGTTGCCCAGGTTGCCGCCGGGGCGCGGCGCCTCGGTGTTGAAGTAGCGCTCGACGTAGGTCGGCGCGCGCACGGCGCGTCCGCCAGAGGCGCGCAGCGTGAGAAGGGGCGCGGCCTGCCACGCGACGGCGAAGCCCGGCGTGGGCTCGATGCCAAAGCCGGGGTCGGCGTCGACGCGGCCGCTGGCGGTGAAGGTGAGGCTCGGGGCGGCGCTCCATCGCGCGAGGACAAAGGCGCCGCCCGCGGCGTCGGTGTGGGTTCCCTGGTTGTTGGAGTCGATGCCGCGGAGCTCGCCAGAGGCTCCGGCGCCGAGCGTGAGGCCGGGCCGCACCTCTCGCGAGGCATCGGCGGTGAGCGTGCCGCGGCCGGTCACGTGCGTGTTGGGCGTGAGGCCGGGGTAGTACGTGTAGCGGTCGCGGTGGGCGCGGCCCGCTGCCTGCACGCGCCACCGCGTGGCGCCAGAGGCCTGGGCAAGCGCGACCTGCGCCCACGCCGTCGAGGTGGCCTCGCGGGCGCTGTCGCTCGCGAAGGGCGTGTAGTACTGGAACGCGCCAAAGTCGCGCGTGTCGCCCGCCACGCGCGCCGTGAGCCGGGTGCCTCTGGCGAGCGTCGTCGCGCCCGCGAGCGTGAGCGCGTGGCGCGCGAGGTCGGTGCGGACCTCGCCGCGGCTTCCCACGATGGGCGCGCCCGCCTCGTCCAGAATGGCCTCGCCGCCAATGCTCACGCCCTCGTACGCCACGCCCCACGCCGAGCCGCCGCGCTGGCCTCTGGCGGCGGCGTCCAGTCCCCACAGATCCGGGTCGCCGTTGCGGATCCCGGCCTCGCCAGAGGCGCTGGCCTCGCCTCTGGCGCCGAGCGCCGTGCGGGTGATGACGTGGATCACGCCGCCGAGCGCGTCCGGCCCGTAGACCGACGCGGCCGGGCCGCGCAGGATTTCGACGCGCGCGATCTCCGCCAGAGGAATCGGGAAGTCGCTCAAAAAGTGCCCCGTCATGGGGTCGTTGAAGCGCGCGCCATCGACCAGAAAGAGGACGCCGTTGAACGTGCTCCCGCGGATGCTGAAGTCGGCCTGCGCCTCGCCGCGCGAGGCGGTCTCGACGCCCGCGGCGAAGCGCAACAGGTCGCCGATGTTGCGCGCCGGGCTCTGCGCGATGTCGGCCTCGGTGATCACCGTCGTGTGGCGGCCGGTCTGGCGCGCGGCATCGAGAAGGCGGCTGGCGGTCACCACGACCTCGGCGCCCAGGTCGCCGGTCTGGACCGAGTCGGCCACCTGTCCTCTGGCGCCAGAGGCGGCGAGCAGGCAGGTCAGCAGAAGGAGCGGGCGCATACAATCGAGGAGGCGAGGGCGGTGAAGCTAGCCGGGCCTCTGGCGCCGAACCTCTCGCCAGAGGCTGCGCGGCGCCGTCGCGCAATGTTTTCACCGGTGGCACAGCGCCGGGTGGCTACCCTTTAGACTCAGTCCAGACAACCCCCGCCGGTATGCGCGCCCTCGCTTTCGTCACCGCTCTGCTCGTCCTTTCCGCCTGCGGCGGCGGCACCGATTCGGCCTCGCCAGAGGCCCCGGCCGATACGGCGCGCGTGGCCGCGCTCGCCACCTCGCAGCTTCCGCCGGATGCCGAGGGGCCGCTCGTGATCTACACCGGGCGCAAGGAAAGCCTGGTCGGGCCGCTCGTCGAGATGTTCCGCGAGCAGACCGGCGTGGAGGTCGAGGTGCGCTACGCCGACGACGCGGCGCTGCTCGCCACACTCGCCGAGGAAGGCGACCGCAGCCCCGCCGACGTGCTGTGGAGCAACACTGCGGGCGCGCTCGGGACGGCCGTCGAGCGCGGCCTGTTCACCATCCTGCCCGACTCGATGCGCGTGCTGCCCGGCCAGTACGTGCCCGTCAGCGGCCGATGGGTGCCGGTCACGGTGCGCTTCCGCGTGCTCGCGTATGACCCGGCGCGCGTGGACGGCGAGACGCTGCCCACGTCCGTGATGAGCCTGCCCGGCGTGGAGGCGCTCAACGGCCGCATCGGCTGGACGCCCACGTATTCCTCGTTTCAGGACTTCCTGACCTCCGTCCGCCTGAGCGGCAGCGACGAGGCCGCGGGCGACTGGGTCGACGCGATGAGCGCCTCTGGCGCCAAGGCCTACCCCTCCAACTCGCCCATGCTGGACGCGCTCGTGGCGGGCGAGATCGACGCGGCGCTGACCAACCACTACTACGTGCTGCGCAAAAACGCCGACGGCGCAAACCTGGCGTTTCACACGTTCGCCGCTGGCGACCCCGGCAACCTGGGCATGGTGACCGGCGCAGGTGTGCTCGACACGTCGGCGCGGCAGCGCGCGGCGCGGCGCTTTGTGTCGTTCCTGCTCTCGCGAGAGGCGCAGACGTTCGCGGCCGAGAGCACCATGGAAATCCCCGTCGTGGCGGGCGTGCGCGGTCCCGAGACGTACCTCACCTTCGACGCCGCCGCCAAACTCGCCCCGCGTCTGGACGTGGAGCGCCTTCGCGAACTCGACGGCACGCTGGCGCTGCTCCGCGACAAGGGCCTGCTCTAGCGCGCCTCTGGCGCCAGAGGCCCTCCGATGAACGAGTCCGCCCCCGGTCCCGCGCCGACACTCGCGCCGCTGCCGCCCGCGCCAGAGGCCGCCGGACCCTCTGGCGCCACGCGCCGCGCGCGGCGCCTCGGTCCGGGCGCGTGGGTGCTCGCTGCGCCTCTGGCGCTCGTGGCCGTGGGCGTGTTGGTGCCGCTGGGATACCTCATCGCGCGCGCTCTCCAGGCCGACCCCGCCGAAGCCCTCGCGCTCGTCTTCCGCGCCCGCAACGCGCGCCTGCTGCTCAACACCACGCTGCTCGGCGCAGGCGTGCTCGCGCTCGCGAGCGCCGTGGCGCTGCCTCTGGCGTGGCTCGCGGCGCAGGCCGAAGGCCGCCAGAGGCCGCTCGTGCTCGTCGCGGGCGTGCTGCCGCTGGCGGTGCCCGGGCTACGTGATGGCGACGGCGCTGCTCGGCGCGACCGGCACGGGAGGGCTGCTTTCTGGGTTTCGTCGCGCTGCCGCGCCCGAGCGGCTACTGGGGCGCCACGCTCACGCTGGGCCTGACCACGGCGCCGTACATGTTTCTCAACCTCCGCGCGGCGCTGTTGGGCATGGACCCGTCGCTGGAAGAGGCCGCGCGGTCGCTGGGGCTGGGGCCGCGCGAGACGTTCCGGCGCGTCGTTCTGCCGCAGCTGCGCCCGGCCTACCTCGCGGGCACGCTGCTCGTCGTCTTGCACGTGCTGGGTGACTTTGGCGTGGTCTCGCTGATGCGCTTCGAGACGTTTAGCTACGCCATCTACCTGCAGTACACCGCCGCCTTC
Organism: Rubricoccaceae bacterium; assembly: GCA_963708165.1. Lineage (GTDB taxonomy): Bacteria > Bacteroidota > Rhodothermia > Rhodothermales > Rubricoccaceae > Rubricoccus. The sequence continues at coordinate 2,030,598 of OY970187.1, forward strand.
GACCGCGTCTACGCGGCGTGGCTCGCGCTCATGCTGCTCGGGCTAACGGGCGCGATGCTCGTCGCCGAGGCGCGACTGCTCGGGCGCGCGCGATTTGCCCGCACCGGCTCGGGCGCGGCGCGCCGCGCGGCGCCGGTCAACATCGGCCTCTGGCGCGTGCTCGCGTGGGCGTGGGTGGGCGCCGTCGCGGCGCTGAGCGTGGTTCTGCCCATCGCGACGCTCGTGCACTGGGCCGCCAGAGGCTCGGATGCCGTGCCGTGGCGCACGGTCGGGACGGCGCTCGCGGACTCGGTCGGGGCGGCGGCGCCAGCGGCGGTTTTGGCGGCACTCCTCGCGCTGGCCGTGGCGTGGGTAGGTGTGCGCAGGCCCTCGCGAGGCGCCCGCGCGATGGAGCGCATAGCCTACCTGGGCTACGCGACGCCGCCTCTGGCGTTTGCGCTCGCGCTCGTCGTGTTCTCGCTGCGCGCCGCGCCCGTGTTGTACCAGACGACGGCGTTGCTCGTGATCGCCTACGCGCTGCACTTTCTGGCCGAGGCCATCGGCCCGGTGCGGAGCGCGCTCTACCAGGCGCCGCCGCGGCTCGAAGAAGCGGCGCGCGCCTTGGGACGCGGCCCCGTTCGCGCATTCGCCGAGACCACGCTTCCGCTCGTCCGCGGCGGCGTGCTGACGAGTGCCGCGCTCGTTTTCCTCTCGGCGCTCAAAGAGCTCCCGATCACGTACCTGCTCTCGCCGCTGGGCTTCAAAAGCCTCGCCGTCGGCGTGTGGGGCGCGTCCTCCGAGGGGCTGTACGCGGTCGCGGCGCCGTACGGGCTGGCCATCATCGGCGTCTCGCTGGCGCTCGTGGCACTGCTCCTCTGGCGCGAGCGGTAGCGCTCTCGGGCCATCGCCAGAGGCCTCTGGCGGTTTTACCGGGATAGGGCGCCTCTGGCGCCAGAGGCTCGGCCCTCGCAGATAGGTGTGCAGGCGCGCCCTACTTTGACCTTATGACGACTCGCACCCTCCTCGCCGCGCTCGCGCTCCTCGCCGCCGCACCCGCCACAGCCCAAGAGGTATGGCCGGAGCCGGGCGAGGGCTTCACCTGGGAAAACGTCGGCGACCGACCGCTCTCGGCCCACCGCTTCGCCTTCGATGACGCCGGGCGCCTGTGGGCCGCCGCCGCCATCGAGGTAATTCGCCTGGACGACGGCGTGTGGCAGATCCTCGACCCGCTCCGCGGCGGCGACGATGTGCTCCCGCTCGGACGTGGAGATACCGTGCTCTCCGCATCTGGGGACGTATCCGTCGCACGCTCGATGGTGGCGCGACGTGGACGAACGTCGCCGAGCCCAACGCTCTCGTGCTGCTAGAGGTGCCGCGCGTAGACGGTCTCCCCGGCGACCTCCGCCCCGGCCACCTGCTCGCTGCGGGCTACGATGGCCTCGCCCGCTCCACCGACCGCGGCGCCACCTGGACCGACGTGCCCGGGCTTCCCTGAGTGCGGCCAATATCGAGGACACGCTCATCCTCCCACCGGGGCACCCGTTCGCCGGGCGGCTCCTCGCGGGTACGCTCCGCCACGGCGCCTATCTCGGCACCGCAGACGCCAGCGGCGCGCTCGTCCTGGAGCGGACGGCCGAGTCGGAGACGGTGCCCTCGCGCGCGCTGGAGCACTTCGCGGCGCTGCCCGGCGGACGCGTGCTCGCAACAGGCTTCTTCAACCAGCAGGCGGACCGCCGCGCGTTCGTGAGCGACGACGGTGGGGAGACGTGGCGCGAGACGGCGCGGCTACCGGAGCCACGCGAGGGCATCCCGGGCGATGCGTGGCTGGCCGTGATCGGCGAGCAAAGCGCGCTGGCCGTCGGCGGTCGCGGCATCGTCTACCGCACCGACGACGCAGGGGAGACGTGGGCCATCGCAGGTCGGACACCGGTGACGGCAAGCAACATGACATCGCGGATGCTCATGGTGGGACCCGAGGGCCGGTTGTACGTGGGCCTGCTCCTCGCGGGCACGGAGCGCGCGTGGGCGGTGCGGACGGTGCAGCCGGTTGTGGCGGTGTCGTCGGTGCCCAATCCTGAAGCCTCTGGCGCGCGGCTGCGCGTGAGCCCCAACCCCGGTGCGGGCGCCGTGCGCATCGCGCTAAGGCTAGACACGCCAGAGGCCGCGCGGCTGACGGTCTTCGACGCCAGAGGCCGCGCAGTGCACACCGAAGCCTCTGGCGCCAGAGGCCAGCACGCGTGGGAGGTCGACACGTCGGCATGGGCGGCAGGCGTGTACGTCGCGCGTGCCGAAGTGGGCGGCGAGGTCGTGACCGCGCAGCTCACCGTCGCGCGGTAGCCGCCAGAGGCCTCTGGCGCCAGAGGCGCCCGTTCTGCAGAGGCACGAGGTCCCGCCAGAGGCTAGTCGCCGACGTGGCTCTGGAGCTCCTCGCGGCGGCTCTTCTGGCGCAGCTTGCGCAGCGCCTTCTCCTTGATCTGGCGCACGCGCTCGCGCGTGAGGCCGAACGTCTGCCCGATCTCCTCCAGCGTCAGCGGGTGCTCGCGGCCGATGCCGAAGTAGAGCCGCGTGATCTCCGCCTCGCGCGGGTCCAGCGAGCCCAGCGCGCGCTCGATGTCCTGCTTGAGGCTGTCGCTCAAGAGCGCCTCGTCCGGCGGCACGTCGTCGGTATCGGCCAGGACGTCCAGGAGGTTGTTGTCGTCCTCGTCGCCAAAGGGCGCGTCCATGGAGATGCTGCGGCTCTGGTGCACGAACGCCTCCTTGATCTTCTGGACCGGCAGGTCGAGGTCGGCCGCGAGCTCCTCGGCCGTGGGCGGGCGGTCGTGGACCTGCTGCAGGCGCGCCGTCGCCTTGCGGATCTTCGAGATGGTGCCGATGCGGTTGAGCGGCAACCTCACGGTGCGGCTTTGCTCGGCGAGCGCCTGCAAGATGGCCTGCCGGATCCACCAGACGGCGTACGAGATAAACTTGAAGCCGCGCGTCTCGTCGAACCGCTGCGCCGCCTTGATGAGACCGTAGTTGCCCTCGTTGATCAGGTCTGCGAGCGTGAGGCCCTGCCCCTGGTACTTTTTCGCGACCGAGACCACAAACCGGAGGTTGGCCCGGACCATCTGATGTAGCGCCTCCTCGTCGCCCGCTTTGATGCGCACGGTCAGCTCCACCTCTTGCTCCGGCTTGAGCAGATCAATGGTGCCGATCTCCTGCAGGTACTGGTCCAGCATCCGCTGGCTACGAGGAACGAACATGCTCAAAGGCGTTTGGAGATGGAGCCGGGGAAGCGGGTCGCCATGCGCGGAGGTATGTGTAGACCGGTTGAAGGTGCCGTAGTTCCTCTGGCGACGCGGGCCCAACGCGCCGCCAGAGGCCTCTCGCGCCCTACGGGTCGTACCTTTTTGGCCCGTCCCCCGCACCCCATGCCCACCCCCGCCCGCCTTGCCGAGCCCGCCGCGCGGTGGGTGCTGGACTGCCGAGGCCGGGCCCTGGACTGCCGGCCGGGCCGCGCGCACGTGATGGGCATCCTCAACGTCACCCCCGATTCGTTCTCGGACGGCGGGCGCTACACCGGCGTGCAGGCCGCGCTCGACCGCGCAGGCGAGATGGCCGCCTCTGGCGCCGCGATCATCGACGTAGGCGGCGAGAGCACGCGTCCCAGAGGCAAGACCTATGGCGCAGGTGCCGCTGCCGTCTCGCTAGACGACGAACTGAGGCGCGTCATTCCCGTCATCGAGGCTCTCGCCAGAGGCCTGCCCAGCGTGCTGATCTCGGTCGACACGTACAAGGGCGCCGTTGCGCGAGAGGCTCTGCGCGCGGGCGCGCACATGGTCAACGACGTGACCGGCCTGCGCCACGGCGTCGGCACGGCGCACGCAGCCGCGGAGTACGGCGCGCCGCTCGTGCTCATGCACGCCGTCGGTGCGCCCGGCGAGATGGTGCACGTGCAGGGTGCGGCCGACATCACGGGCGAGGTGGCGGCGTCGCTCGCGCGCTCGGTCCGCACGGCGGAGGAGATCGGCGTGCGCGACGTGATCGTGGACGCGGGCTTCGGCTTTGGCAAAACGGCGCAGGACAACCTGCGCCTCGTCGCCGAAACGGGCGTGCTCCGCCAGAGGCTGGGCCGACCGGTGATGGTCGGCGCCTCTCGCAAGAGCACGATCGGACAGATTCTGGGCGGGGCGGGAGAGCCTGTCGCGGTCGAGCACCGCGCGATGGGTTCGGTCGGCCTCGCCGTTCTGGCCGCGCTGCGCGGGGCGAGCATCCTGCGCGTCCACGATGTGCGCCCAACCGCCGAGGCGGTAACGCTGGCGATGGCGGCGCAGAACGCCTCTGGCGAAGCTCACGCTTCGGATGACGAGAGCACGCCAGAGGCCGCGGGCGAGACCGGCCGCACCCTCTCTGCTGCCTCCCGACCCGCGCCTCTGGCGCCAGAGGCATGAGCGCGGCGTTTGTCGACCTCTGGTTCCTGCCCGTCGGCTGGCGGGACGTGGTGGACGTGGCGGTGGTGACGCTGCTCGTCTATCAGGTGTACCGGCTCATCCGCGGGACGATTGCGGTGCAGATCGCGTTCGCGCTGCTCGGCCTTTACATCGTCAACGTGGCCGTGAGCGCGCTGGGGCTGACCACGCTGCGCACGCTGTTCGGCGTCGTGGGCGATGTGTTTGTGGTGGCGCTCATCATCATCTTCGCGCCCGAGATCCGGCAGACACTGTTTCTAGTGGGCCGCAATCCCATCGTGCGCCGCTTTGTGACCACGGCGCCGCGGCAGAAGATCACGGCCGAGATCGTGGCCGCACTCGACGAGATGAGCCGCCAGCGCATGGGCAGCCTTATCGCGTTTGCGCGCAGCACGGGCCTGCGCAACTACATCGAGAGCGGCACGCGCATCCAGGCCGACGTGGAGCGCGACCTCTTGGTCAGCATCTTCTGGCACAACTCGCCGCTCCACGACGGCGCCGTCATCGTGCAGGGGCAGAAGATCGAAGCCGCGCGCTGCATCCTGCCCGTCAGCGACGACCGCGAGTTGGACCCGCACCTGGGCCTGCGCCACCGCGCGGCGATCGGCCTGAGCGAGCGCACGGATTCGTTCGTCATCGTCACAAGCGAGGAGACCGGCCGCATCTCCGTGGCGGAGGGTGGCAAGCTGGACGTGGGGCTTTCGCTCGGCGAGGTCGAGGCGCGCCTCAACGCGGCCTTCTCGCCCGACCGCGCCCGCAGCACGCCCGAACCCGCCTCTGGCGAGCCTGCTTCTGGCGAGCCCGCCTCTGGCGAGCCCGCCTCTGGCGAGCCCGCCTCTGGCGAGCCCGCCGCCACGCCAGAGGGCTGATGCGCAGCGCCCCCGAACGCCGCCGCCGCCTCGTCGAGGCGCTCCGCGCCAGAGGCATCACCGACGAGCGCGTGCTGGAGGCCATCGCGACGGTCCCGCGCCACGAGTTCATCCCGGACGACAGCCTGCACCATCAGGCGTACCTGGACCTCGCGATTCCCATCCGCCGTGGGCAGACCATCTCGCAGCCGCACACGGTCGCGTACATGACAGCGCTCTTGGACCCGCAGCCGGGCGAGCGCATCCTGGAAGTGGGGACCGGCAGCGGATATCAAGCGGCCGTGCTCGCCACGCTCGGCGCGCGCGTGTTCTCGGTCGAGCGCTACAAGCCGCTGCTCGACCAGACGCGGCGCGTGCTCGCCACGCACGACCTGCCCATCCGCACGCGCCACGGCGACGGCATGGAAGGCTGGCGCGCCTTTGCGCCCTACGACGCCATCATCGTGACGGCCGCCGGACCCGAGGTGCCGCGCGCACTCGTGGATCAACTCCGCGAGCCGACTGAGACCAAGCCCGGCGGCCGCCTCGTCATCCCCCTCGGTGAGCACGACGGGCAGCAGCAGATCTACCGCATCCGCCGGACGGGCGCCGGCGAGATCGAGACCGAGCCTCTGGCGAAGGTGCGCTTTGTGCCGCTGTTGCCCGGTATGCCGGGGGCGTAAGGGGAGAGTGCGGATACGTTCAGCCCGGCCTCTGGCGCCAGAGGCCGCCCTCGCCGTCTCTTCGGTTGCCGCCAGAGGCCAGAGGCCGGAGCTTGCGGCTCTGGCGCTGCGACTCCCCGTCTTCCTCTGCGCCAGAGGCTACCCGCACCGCAGACCATGCCCGATCCTTCCTGGCGCCGCTCGCCTCTCCGCTTTCTCCAGGGCCTCCTCATGGGCTCCGCCGACATCATCCCCGGCGTCAGCGGCGGCACGATGGCGCTCATTGTAGGCATCTACAAAGATCTCATCGCCGCCATCGGCGACGGATTCACGGCGGTGATTACGCTCGCCAGAGGCCGTCCGCGAGAGGCGTGGGCGCAGCTCCGCGAGATCCCGTGGCCGCTGCTGGCGCCTCTGGCGCTGGGCATCGGCGTGGCCATTGTGATCGGCAGCTTGATCGTGCCGCAACTGCTGGACACATACCCGATCCAGTGCCGCGCGCTGTTCTTCGGGCTCGTCGCCGCCTCGCTCGTGATTCCGTGGCGCGAGAGGCACGCGCACCAGAACTGGCACTATGCGGTCGCGCTCGTCGCGGGCGTGATCGCGTTCTTCCTCGTCGGCTTGCCGCGAAGTGGTGACGCTGCGGATCCGGGCGCGCTGCGCATCGCGGGCACGGCGGCGGTCGCCATCAACGCAATGATCCTTCCGGGCGTGAGCGGCGCGTTTCTGCTCGAAGTGCTCGGCCTGTACCGTCCCACGCTGGATGCGCTGCGCGGTCTCGATGTTGGCTACATCGCCACGTTCGCGCTGGGCGCGGGCCTGGGCCTGGGCGTGGCTGCCAAAGCCCTGAGCTGGCTGCTAGACCGTCACCACGACGTGACGATGACCGTGCTCGTCGGGCTTCTGGCGGGCTCGCTGCGAGCCCTGTGGCCGTGGGTCGGCTTTGTGGAGCACACCGGCTCGGATGGCATCGTGGAGCGCGTGCCGGACCCCTCCATGTTGCTCAGCCCCAACGCCGACCCGGCGCTGATGCTCGGCAGTGGCGTCGGGTGGCCTCTGGCGCTCGCGCTCGCGCTTCTCGGCTTCGGCATCGTGGCCGCGCTGACCTACGCCGGCCGCCAGCGCCTCGGGACCGGCGCTGACGAGCCCGTGGCGCACATGCCGGAGGGCTGAGCCTCTGGCGCCAGAGGCCGGTCTTTGCCAGAGGCCTCTGGCGAGACTGGGTCGCAGCGCTCGCGCCTAGAAGAAGAACACCGAGCCGCCGTCGCTGAAGCGGGGGTTGACGACGGCGTTGTAGATCGAGCCGAAGGAGTACGTCAGGCCTACGTTGCCGAAGTAGCGGAAGTTGGTCGCCAGTTCGCGCTGCTCGGTCAAGATCTCCTCGGGCGTAAGCCCGCCCGCGGGAAGGTTGAGCTGGTTGCGGATGTAGCTGACGGAGCCGCCAAGGTTTAGCTGCAAGCCTCTGGCGAGACGCACGTTGATGCCGCCAAACAGGCCTGCGTCGTACTTGCTAGGCTGGGAGAGGTACTGCTGCGCGTTTGCCGACGCGTTGACAGACCCCCACGGCTGCGCCAGCTCGACGCCCAGGCGGAGGGTGTGCTGCGGCAGCACCTCGCTGATCTCGCCGAAGATCGTCGTGTCCACGTACGCCACCGCTCGGAGGTCCACGCCGTACCGCGCCGTGACGAGCCGCTGCGTGGACTCGCTGTAGGGGAACAGACTGTACTCCACCGCCGGGCCTGCGGTAAAGAGCGCGTCGTAGTTGAAGAACGTGTTCCGGCTCAGGCCCGCGTCGAACGCCGCCGTGAGGTGGTCGCCCAGGCTCCGCGCCACAAAGCCGCTGGCGCTCTGGCTCGACCGCTCGCTCACGAACGTCTCGTCGTCGCTGATCTCGAACTCGCTTCGGTTGTAACTGCTGAACACGCTTAGCCGTGTTTTCCATGCCTCGGTCGTCCGCGTGGCGGAGACGTTCCCGTTACCACTGAACGACGACGACCGCGACTGCCCGTCGAAAAAGGTGGACCCGCGAAGCCGGAAGACCCAGCCGTTCCACGGGTCCACTTCGGGCACATCCGCGTCGCCAGAGGCCTCTGGCGCCTCGTAACCGATCGTCAGCCGCTCCGCCAGAGGCGTCCGCGCGACGTAGCCGGTCAGGCCGAGGCGTAGGCGCGAGAGCAGCGCGCGGCGTGAGTCGTCACTCGTCGCGTCGGCGGGGACAGACGTGGTGAGCGTGTTGGTCTGGCCGTCGTACGTTTTGCGGCCCGTGAACGCGAGCGTGTAGCGCGTCCCGCCGCCGCCGGTGCTCTCGCCGTTGATGAGCACGAACACGTCGGCGTCGCCCTGGTCGCGCACGAACTGGACGTACGGCAACTCGGTCTGGAAAAAGTCGCGGTCGCAGCCGCCGGTCTGGCAGTCGTACGCCACGCGCAGGGCGCCCGTCGTGGCCTCTTGCGCCAGAGGCGCGGAGTGAGCGAAGGCGAGCAGCAGGGCGAGGACAGAGAAACGAAGCGTCATGAGTCAGGAAGGGTTCGATTCGAATAGATAGTGGTGCGACGAGCCATTGGCAAGGACCTTGGCGAAAACGGCTACGGCTCCTGTCTCGCGTGGGGTTCGTTTCGGCTCGCGGCCGTCTCGCCACTCCGTTGCGGCCTCTGGCGGGCAGAGACTCGGCTAGTCGCGAGGGAGTCGCCAGGGAGACCGCCGCGGGGCGCACGCGTTGCCCACCGCCAGAGGCCCGTCGGCGCGCCTCTGGCGCGGCGGATCCGAGCCGCACCGGGCGCGTCCTAGCTCGCCACCTCCGCCCGCACGTCCCCGATGGCTCTCTCGATTGCTTCCCAGGTCGCCGACCTCCTCGCGTCCACCGCCCCGTTCGACTCCCTTTCCGACGACGAGCGCGGTTCGCTCACGGAAAAGATGACGCTGGAGATCTACGCCCCCGGCGAGGTCGTGCTGGAGCAGGGGGAAGACATCCACCGTGCGCTCTACTTCGTCGCCGACGGCCTGGTGCGGCTCACCAACGCCGAAGCCGACCGCCTGGTCGATATGCGAGGCTCGGGGGCCACCTTTGGCTCCTACGGCCTGATGCAGGGCGGCGCGCTGCCGTTCGAGGCGCGAGCCGTCGAGCAGACGACCTGTGCGCTGATTGCCGCCGAGGCGTTCAAGCGGCTTCGTAGCGAGAACGAGTCGTTCGCGCGCTACTTCGAGGAGGACATGAAGCGCTACGTGCGCGGGCTGGACAACGAGACCGACGCGCAGGGCGCGTTCCTGCTCTTCGACACCACCATCGGCACGGTCGTGCGCGAGGGCACCGTCGCCGTCGAGCCGGAAACGACTGTGCGAGACGCCGTGCGCCAGATGTGCGAAGCGGAGCGCGACGCGGTCGTGGTCGTCCAGGGCGGTGCCCCGGTCGGCATCATCACCGAGGGCGACGTGGCCGAAAAAGTCGTCGCCGGTGGCGCCGACGCCAGCGGCCCCGTGATGGCTCTCGTCGAGCGCCCGCCGGTTTCGCTGCGCGAGGACGCCCGCCTCTTTGACGCGGTGCGCACGATGATGGGCCACCGCATCCGCCGCGTCGTCGTGACCAACACAGAGGGCAAGCTCGTGGGCCTGCTCTCCAGCGACGACATCGCGCACGTGCGCGGCCTGGACCCGGTCGCGACGACCGAGCGCTTGGAGCGCTCGCCCAACGTCGCCGACCTCGCCGCCATTCGCGCTGAGAGCACGCGCCGCCTGGGCCGCCTCGCCGGTCAGGGTGTGCAAAGCGAAGACCTGCTCTCGATCACGACCGAAGTCGACGACCAGCTCAAGGAGCGCCTCTTCCAGATCGTCGAGGACGACCTTCGCGCCGAGTGGGAAGAAACACGCCCCGCCGATGTCGTCGACGGCGCCTGGGCATGGCTCGCCTTTGGCCCCGCAGGCCGGCTCGAAAGCGCCCTCAACGTGGGCCAGGACAACGGCCTGGTCTACGAAGACGCCTCTGGCGAGCACGCCGCGGTGTACTACGAGGAACTCGCCACGCGCATTGTGAGCGCGCTGGAGCGCTGCGGCTTCCATCCTCCAGACGAGGGCGTGACCGCTCGCGCCGAAGCCTTCCGCCAGCCTCTGGCGGCGTGGCGCGCTGCCTACGCCCACTGGGCGAGCGCCCAAGACGCCGACGCCACCTCGCGCGCCGCGCTGTGCTTCGACCTCCGCGTGCTCCACGGCGACGACGCCCTGGGCGACGCGCTGATCGACACCATCCGCGAACACCTGCCCAACGAGCGCCTGGTGCGGGTACTCGCGAGCGCGGGCACAGACACGAGTCTGCCGCTCAGCACCTTCAACCGCTTCGAGACCGACCAAGGCCCGGACGGCCGCGAGGGCATCAACCTCCGCAGCCGCGTGCTTCAGCCCATCGTGCAGATGGCACGCGCGATGGCCGTCGACGCCGGCTACTTCCGCTCCGCCAACACGTTCGACCGCCTGCGCCACGTCGCGGAGAGCGGCAGCCCGGCCTCTGGCGCAGCGAAGGCTCTGCTTCCTGCCCTCGCGACCCTGATCGACTTGCACCTGCGCGAGCAGATGGCCGTCGCCGAGCGCGGCGGCACGCCCACCGACCGTCTGGATCCCGGCCGCCTACACCAGAGCCAGCAAAATCTCCTCAAGGAGACGCTCAAGACGGTCAAGGAGGCGCAGAAGCAGGTCAGCAAGCTCTACGGCACGTGATCTCTTGCCTCTGGCGCCAGAAGCCTGGCCGCCAGAGGCTCAGGCGCGCGCAGGTGTCCTGAACACCTCGCGCCGGTGCCAGGCGATGGAGGGCTCCGCGACGCGGAAGCTCGCGCGGACGGGTCTCGCCAGAGGCCTGCCGTGATAGTGGAGCAGCCAGCGCTCGAAGCCTCCGCCGCCGTGCGCGCCTTCAGCAACCGCGACGACGATCTCGTGCGAGCCCGCAGAGGCGAGCGTGAACGCGCCGCTGTCGAGCAGGCGATGGTGGAGCGCGCACAGCGCGAGGCCGTTCGGCACGTCGTCCGCGCCGCCCGCTTGGTGCCATTTGACGTGCGCCGCGTCGATGCCGACGAGTGTGCGGCCGATGCGTGTCTCGAAGCCGCACACGGCGCAGCGGTAGCCATAGGCTCGTAGCACGGCGTCGCGGAAGCGCGGATCGCGACGCCTCGTGCGGGAGCCTCTGGCGCCGAGCCCGTCCAGATCCAGCCCAACGGCGCCGAGGATGGACTCGTGGAGCGTCGGAGGGAAATGGGAGTCCAGGAGCGCCTGTGCGACGCGCCCGATCAGCGCGGGCCTCTGGCGAAAGGCGGCGGCGACATCTTCGGGAAACGCCCCGAATGGATCGACCGCGCGAAGCGACGTGAGCGTGGGGTCCGAGTTGCTCTGGCGCTGGACGAGGCCATCGGTCTCCGAGAGTGTCCACACGCCGTCAGTCTGCAGGCGCCAGAACGGGTACTGCGGGTGGTAGGTCGCGCGGTGCGGTCCAAAGTCTATCAGGAGTTGCTTCAGGGGCTCCTCGACTGTTGTAAACAGCAGTCGCTCCTCGCCAGAGGCGAACCGCGCGAGCGCGTAGAGCGCCAGCAGCGGCTTGTGCGGCGCCCGCGCGCTGCCTTGCTTCCAGACCGTGAGACCGGCGAAGAGGTCGAGCAACTCGGGATCCGTCATGCGCGCAACCTACCGCGCCTCTGGCGCCCAAAGCCCCAGCCCGCCTCTGGCGCGAGATTACGAGCCGACCCTCCCGCCTCTGGCGGACCCTCCCGGTACCTCCTGTGCAGCACGAAGCCGACTGGCGCCCCTCCAAGTTTGTCCAGACCCGTCGCGGCCTCCGCGCCTCGCGCGATCGCGCCGAGGTGTACGTCGGCAGCCGCCTCTCGGCAGACCAATCCGCACAGGCACTGGAGCGCGCCATTCGCGACCACGCCAGAGGCCGCCTGCTCGACCTCGGTGCGGGCAAGGCGCCGCTCTACGGCGTGTACCGTCCGCTCGTGGACGCGGTGACGTGCATTGACTGGGCGCGCTCCATGCACGGGACGGACTACCTGGATGCCACGGCCGACCTCAACGAAGGCATCCCGTTTCCCGACGCGAGCTTCGACACCGTGCTCTCGTCGTCGGTTTTTGAGCACCTGCGGCGCCCACAGTTCGCCTTCGAAGAGACCGCCCGCGTGCTTGCCTCTGGCGGCGTGCTGATCCTGCACGTGCCGTTCTACTACTGGCTCCACGAGGAACCGCACGACTACTACCGCTTTACCGAGTACGCCCTGCGCGACCTGGCCGAGGGCGCCGGGCTCACCGTCGAGAGCGTCGAGCCGACCGGCGGCGGGCTCTACGCGCTGGCCGATCTGGTGGCGCGCACGCTGGGACCGGCGTGGCCGATGGCCGCTTCCTGGGTCGGCGCCAGCGGCTGGGCGCTCCGGCACACGCCGCTGCGCAAGCTCACCGAGGGCGCCCGCGCGCGTCGCTTTCCGCTGGGCTACTGCATGGTCGCGCGGCGCGCGTCCTAGTCGCGGCCGATGGTCTTGTCGCGAGAGGCCTCTGGCGTGGGCGCCGGGGCGCTAGAGGCGTCCGCGCTAGAGGCGTCCGCGCTAGAGGCGTCCGCGCTAGAGGCTTCCGCGTCAGAGGCGTCCGCGCCAGAGGTTTTGTCGTCGGCCGCGCGCTCTCCGACTCCGTTTTCGCCAGAGGCCTGGGCGGCGCGCAGTGCTGCGAGCGCTTCGCGGGCGGCTTCTTGCTCCGCCTGCTTTTTGGAGCGCGCCGTGCCGCGTCCGCGTGGGACCTCGTCCACGACGGCTTCGATGGTGAACTCGCGGTCGTGGCTCGGGCCCACCTCGGCAACCACGTCGTAGGTCGGCTGGCCGAGTGCGCGGGCCTGCACAAACTCCAACAGCTGGCTCTTGAAGTTGGTCCGCTGCTCGGCGGCGGCGTTGAGGTCCACGCAGCGGTCCAGCACGTCGTCCACGAACGCGCGCGAGGCCGCAAACCCCTTGTCGACGTAGATGGCGCCCACGACGGCCTCGAAGGCGTCGGCCATGATGGTCGCGTTGGTGCGTCCGCCAGAGGCCTCCATGTTCTCGGAGATGAGCACGAGCGGCGCCATGCCGATGGCCTGCGCAAACGTCGCGAGCGTTTTGCCGTTGACCAGGTTGGCGCGGGTGCGCGTCAGAAAGCCCTCGTCGTGGTCGGGAAAGCGCTGATACAGCCGCTCTGCCACGACGGCGCCCAGCACGGCGTCGCCCAGAAACTCCAGGCGCTCGTTGCTCTCCGTCCCGTCCATCGGCTGGCCGCGGAAGATGGAGCGGTGGCGCAGCGCGTGCTCGTAGAGGTCGAGCGCGCCCACGGGCCCGCCCACAAGCCGCTCGATGTCCAGGCGCTGCACGCCCAGCGGCGAGACCTCGCCGACAGCACTGCCGGGCCTCTGGCGGAAGCGGTCCAGCCTGCGGCGTAGCGCACGCGCAGGCACGCGGAGCGCGCCCGTCAGGGCGTCGCGGGCGGCGCCAGTCCAGGATCGGAAGAGGCGTGCGCCTCGTCGGGGAGTACCGCTCACAGTGGGAGTCTCGAACGCGAAATAGGCAGGGGAAGTGGGCTCGCCTGGGGCGTCAATGTCCCCACATGCCGCGCCGAGGGCAAGCGCCTCAGGATCTACACGCGCCCGTTCGGGTCCGATTTCGACCGCCCGCCTCTCCTCCCGCCCGCGATGCCTGCCTTCACGACCGTCGATCCTACCTCTGGCGAACCGCTCCGCAGCTACGAAACACTGAGCGATGCCGCGCTCGACCGCGCCCTCTGGCGCGCGCGCAGCGCCTGGGTGCGCGCGCGCCAGAGGCCTCTGGCGGAGCGCGCCGCCGGGCTCCGCCGCGTGGCCGACCTGTTGGAGCGCGACGCCGAGCGGCACGCCGCACTCATGACGCGCGAGATGGGCAAGCCTCTGGCGCAGGCACGCGCCGAGGCTGAAAAGTGCGCCTGGGTGTGCCGCTACTACGCCGAGCACGGCCCGGCTTTTCTCGCCGACGACGAGGCGCAGACCGAGGCTGCGTGGAGTGGCGTCGCGTTCGAGCCGCTGGGTCCGCTGCTGGCCATCATGCCGTGGAATTTCCCCTACTGGCAGGCCATGCGTGCCGCGGCACCCGCGATCCTGGCGGGCAACCCCGTTTTGCTCAAGCACGCCGAAAACGTGCTGGGCTGCGGCGATGCCATGGCCGATCTCTTCCGCGAAGCCCATTTCGAGACCGGCGTGTTTCAGCACATCATCGTGCCCGTCGAGCGCGTGGAGGGCATTATCAAGGACGACCGCGTCGCGGCGGTCACCCTCACGGGTAGCGAGGCCGCGGGCCGCGCCGTCGGCCGAGTAGCGGGCGAGGCGCTCAAGCCGTGCGTGCTCGAACTCGGCGGCAGCGATGCCTTCGTCGTGCTGGACGACGCCGATCTGGATCTGGCGGTCGAAAAGGGCGTCGCCTCGCGCACGCAGAACAACGGCCAGAGCTGCATCGCGGCCAAGCGCTTCATCCTGCATCAGGACATCGCTGAAGCCTTTACCGCGCGCTTCGTCGCCGCGATGCGCGCGCTGAGCGTCGGCCCGCCAGAGGCCTCGGACCTCGGGCCTCTGGCGCGCGAGGACCTGCGCGACGGACTGCACGAGCAGGTGCAACGCCTGCGCGCCGAGGGCGCTGAGATCCTGACCGGCGGCGAGATCCCGCCAGAGGCTTCGACGCTGAGTCAGGGCTGGTACTATCCGCCGACTGTGGCCTCTGGCGTGACCGAGCACATGCTGCCGTTTCGCGAGGAGCTGTTCGGGCCGGTCGCCTCGCTCACGGTCGCCCGCGACGATGCCGAGGCGGTGCGCTTGGCCAACGCGACGCGCTTCGGCCTGGGCGGTGCCGTGTTCACGCAGGACCGCGCCAGAGGCGAACGCCTGGCGCGGCAGATGGACACGGGCGCGGTGTTCGTCAATGAGATGACCAAGAGCCACCCGGCGCTGCCCTTCGGCGGCATCGGAGCCTCTGGCGTGGGGCGCGAACTCGCGCGGCAGGGCATCCGCGCGTTCGTCAACCACAAAACGCTCTGGATCGACGGCTAACGCCAGAGGCCGCAACTCTCGAAATGGAGCCCCGTAGCGCGGCGCCCCTGCGTACCCCGGTTATGGATCCCGTCGCTCTCAGTCTCGTCGTCAACATCCTCTCCATCGTCTTCGTCGGGTGGTTCTTCGTGATGGTGCTGCAGCACATGTCGCGCTCGCAGCGCGCGGCCAGCGGCAAGGACGCCGACGCGCTCAAGGCGGCGCTCGCGGAAACGGAGGCCGAGACGGCGCGCTTGCGCCAGAGGCTCGAAGCCGTCGAGGCCATCGTCACCGACGAGGGCTTCGACCTGGAGCGCGACGCTCGGCGCGCGCTGACCGGCGGGCCTCTGGCGTCGGCGCTGGTGTTCGAGCCGGACGAGGCTGGTCCTGAAGAGGCCGCGCGACCGCAACGGCGGCGCGTGCGCTAGAGGCGCGGTCTCGCCAGAGGCCTCTGGCGGCTAGGCGCGCACGCTCGGCCAGAACTCTACCCAGGCGGGCGCCTCGGCGCGGAGGAGCGCGGCCACGGCCTCGGGCGCCAGAGGCTTGGCGAAGAGGTAGCCCTGCCCGTACTCGCAGCCCATCTCGACGAGCGCACTCAGGTGCTCCGGCGTCTCGATCCCCTCGGCGACGACGGTTTTGCCCAGCGTGTGCGCGAAGCTGATCACGTTCTGCACCATGCCGCGCGCCGACGCGTCCTCGTCCATGCGCTGCACGAAGGCACGGTCCACCTTGACCGTATCCACCGGCAGTGCGTGGACCACGCTGAGCGACGAGTAGCCGGTTCCGAAGTCGTCCATCGAGAAGCCGATGCCGTCGTCGCTGAGTCCTTGCAGCACGGCGGCGGCGCGCTGCGGGTTGTCCACGAGCAGGCTTTCTGTGATCTCTAGCGTGAGCCGTTCGGCGCGGCGCGGTGCCCCCCCGACGAGTTCGCGGACGTGCGAGGCGAAGCGTGGGTCGTGGAGGTCGCGCGCGGAGCAGTTGACCGAGAGCGAGAGGTCGATCTCGCGGCCAAGTTCCTGCTCCCAGCGCTCGAACTGGAGCAAGCCCTCGCGCATCACCCACCGGTCCACCTCGGCGATGCGCCCGGTCTCCTCCGCGATGCTGATAAACACGTCCGGGTAGAGCAACCCGAGCTCCGGGTGGTTCCAGCGCACGAGCGCCTCCATGCCGCTCAGCGCGCCATCCGCGAGGCGCACGATGGGTTGGTAGGCCACCACCAGTTCGTTGCGCTCGGCCGCCTTTTCCAGGTCGATCTCGATGCGTCGTCTGCGGTCGCTGGCCTCTCGCAGTGCGGGCGTGAAGAGCGACCATTGGGCTCGGCCGCTGTCCTTGGCTGCATAGGCCGCGAGGTCTGCCTCGCGCAGCACATCGCCAGAGGCTCTGTGACCGTCGCGCCCCAGCACGATGCCGATGGAGAGCGTCATGGTGCGGCTCGTCCCGTCGAGGTCGAACGGCGCTCTGACCGCTTCGACGATGCGCTCGACGGCTACCACCGCATCGGCCTCGTTCGTGATCCCGGCGAGCAGGACCGCAAACTCGTCCCCGCCGATTCGCGCGACCGTGTCGCCTCCGCGCGCCTCACCGCTCAGCCGACGCGCGAGCTTGACGAGCAGTTCGTCGCCCAACTCGTGCCCGAGCGTGTCGTTGATGGCCTTGAAGCGGTCGAGGTCGAGGTAGAGAACCGCGAAGTCGCTGTCCCCGCTGGACACGAGCGCATCCAGGCGAAGCGTGAACAGAGAGCGGTTGGCGAGTCCTGTGAGCGAGTCGTGGTGTGCCTGCCGCTGGAGCTCTTCTTCGAGGGCCTGGCGCTCGGACACATCGCGCGAGGTCACCTGAAGGTGCAGGATCTCGCCGTCATCGCCGAGGATGCTCTCGGTCAGGGATTCGAGCCAGATGTAGTGGCCCTTTTTGTGCCGGATGCGATAGCGCACCACGGCGTTGGCCGCGCTGCCCTCCAAGATCCTGTCGTGGCTTTCGTCGCGGATGCGTTCGTGGTCGCCTGGGTGGATAAGGTCGTAGGGGTCCAGGCCGACGAGTTCGTCTGGCTGTGTAGCCCATGATGGCCATGGACGAGTCGCTGACCCACTCGTACCGGCCCTGCGGCTCGTGGTGACAGATGAGGTCCGTAAGGTGCTCGGCGAGCAGCCGGTACCGCGCCTCGGCCTGGTCCCGCGCGGCAGGCGCCGAGAGCAGCGTGAGCGTCCACCGCCTCAGCCACACGTAGGGCCCGACGAGAAGAAGGGCTGAGAGCCACGACACCACCGCGAGGCCGTACAGGTACGCATCCGCCCCTGGCGCCATCGCGTGCGGATCGGCGCCCAGGGTCGAGCTCATGTGGTTGCGGTCCAGCGCGCAGCCGTAGATAAACGCGACGGCCGCGAAGCCCAGCACATACGCGACGGGGATGGTCGGCACGGTGACGGCCGCCCACGCGAAGCTGGGGCGAGAGCGAGCCCACCCGAACGGCGTCTTTGACCGCGCCAGAGGCCAGTCCCCACAGCGCGGTCGCGATGAGGGTGTAGGGAACGGCGACGCCCAGAAGGTGCCAGGTGTGGATGCTCATGGGGCCGACCTGTCCGTGAGAGGTGGCGTTGAGTATCGTCGCTCTGCCTTTCAGGTTAAGAGGGTCTCGAAGACCGTGGCCTCTGGCGGTGATCTACCGCACGACAGTTACCGCGCGCGTTGCCGCGTGCCCATCCATCGCAGCGCGCACGAGGTAGACGCCCGGCGCGAGCGCCTCTGGCGACCGAAACGCGTGCTCGCCGCGCGCCAGAGGCCCGTCGTGGAGGAGGGCCACTTCGCGGCCGAGTGCGTCGTAGATGGCGACGTGGGCGCGGGCCTCTGGCGACGCGAGCGCGAGGCGGACCGTTGTGGCACCGCGCGTCGGGTTGGGTGCGACGGTCAGCGCGCCAGAGGCCTCTGGCGCGGGCCGTACGTTGGCGACGCACTTCTCTCTGCATATCCGTGAAGCTCACTTTCTGGGGCGCCGCCCACACCGTCACCGGCTCGCAACACCTCGTCGAGGTCGCAGGCGGCAAAATCCTGCTGGACTGCGGCCTGTTTCAGGGCCGCCGCGCCGACGCCCGCACCATCAACCGCGAGTTCGCCGCCGACCCGGCCAGCATCGACGCCGTCGTGCTCTCGCACGCGCACATCGACCACGCCGGGCTGATCCCGCGCCTCTGGCGCGAGGGCTTTCGCGGCCGCGTCTACGCCACGCACGCCACGCGCGACCTGTGCGCGCTCATGCTCCGCGACAGCGGCCACATCCAGGAGCGCGACGCCGAGTTCTACAACAAACGCAGGCGCAAAAAGGACGAGGCACCCATCGAGGCGCTCTACACCGAGGAGGACGCGGGCCACGCGATGAAGCACTTCGTGAGCGTGGACTACGACATGCCGTTCGAGCCTCTGGCGGGCGTGGAGTGCGTCTTTCGCGACGCGGGCCACATCCTGGGCTCGGCCACGGTCACCCTCACCGTGACCGAGGACGGGCGCCAGAAGCGCCTGGGCTTTACAGGCGACCTGGGCAACCCCGGCCGCCCCATCCTCCGCGATCCGGCGCCGATGCCCCCGGTGGACTGGCTCATCTCGGAGAGCACCTACGGCGGGCGCGAGCACGAGCCCGTCGATCAGGCCAAGGCGCGCCTGGGCGAGGTGGTCAAGCGCACTGCCGCCAGAGGCGGGCGCGTGGTGATCCCGGCGTTCGCGGTGGGCCGCACGCAGGAGCTGGTGTACAACCTGGACCAGCTGGAAAACGAGGGCGTGCTGCCGCCCATCCCCGTCTTTGTGGACAGTCCTCTGGCGGTCAACGCGACCGAGATCTTCCGCCAGCACCCCGAGTGCTACGACGCCGACCTGGTGGACTACATCCGCCGCGACCCCAACCCGTTCGGCTGGGAGCGCCTGGAATACGTCCGCAAGGCGGAGCGCTCCAAAGAACTCAACAAGATGACGAGCCCGTACGTCGTGATCTCCGCCAGCGGCATGGTAGAGCACGGCCGCATCCTGCACCACCTCCGCCACACCATCGAGGACCCGCGCTCGACGGTCCTCATCGTGGGCTATCAGGCCGAGCACACTCTGGGCCGCCGGTTGGTGGAAGGGCGGGACGAGGTCAAGATCTTCGGCAAGACCTACCCGCGCAAGATGGACGTGGAGGTGATGAACACCTTCTCCGCTCATGCCGACGAGCCGGGCCTCATCGCGTGGATCGGCAGGCTGGACCGCCAGAGGCTGCACCGCACCTTTCTGGTCCACGGCGACCCGGAGCGGCAAGCCAAGCTCACGAGCGCCATGCAGGCCGCGGGCGTCGGCGGGAAAGTGAGCGCGCCCGCCAGAGGCGAGAGCGTGGAGCTGTAGGCCTCTGGCGAAACCGAATGCGGCCTCTGGCGCCAGAGGCCAAGGCCGTGCGATACCGGCCACGCCGTAGGTTGGTTCACTTCACCTCCGCCCCATGACGATGTCCGATGTTCGCGCTGCTACCCGTCGGGACCGGATTGTAAACAAAGCCGCAACCCACGCCGAAGCCGACGCGTGGGACCGCGAGCAGAATGCCAGGATGACGCCAGACGAGCGTCGGGACGCGGCACTCACGCTCAGGAAACGCACCTTTCCTCCCGATGCGCCGGATGTGCGCGAGTGCCACAGGCCGGTATGAAGGCGTCGCATTTCTCGCCAGACATCTGGGCATTCATCAAGCTCTTGGGGCACCATGAGGTTGAGTACGTCATCGTAGGGGGCGAGGCTGTCATCCACTATGGCTATGCTCGTCTCACAGGCGATGTGGATGTGTTCTACGGTCAGAGCGAGGAGAACGCGAAGCGGATGTATCAGGTGCTGGTAGAGTTCTGGGACGGTGACGTGCCGGGTATAGAGAGTGCCGCGGAGCTGGGCGTGCCCGATCAGGTGATTCAGTTTGGGCGCCCACCCAATCGCCTCGACCTCCTCACGACGATTACCGGCGTCTCCTTCCGCGATGCGTGGCGCACTCGGACGACGCTCTCCGCCGATGATGGAACGAGCGTGCATATGATTTCCCAGGACCTGCTTATCGCCAACAAGGAGGCGTCGGGGCGGCCCAAGGATCTCGCAGATGCTGCGTTCCTGCGCGCTTCAGGTGCCTGAGGCCTCTGGCGCCAGAGGCGCGCATCTTCCCCGGGCGTTCGCGAGCCCAGGCCCTACCTTGGGTCGTCGCCTCTGGCGATGTGCTCTTTCACACCCCGCCTCGGGTCCGCGCACCGCGCGGACAATAGGGAAGCCGGTGACGACCGCCTCTGCACGCCAGAGGCCTCCACTCCGGCGCTGACCCCGCAACTGTAGGCGGCCCGCTCCACCGGCGCCGACGCTCCCCGTCCACTCCGCAAGGGGGAAGGACCGAGCCGAGCCGGAGGAGCCGCACGCACCCGACGCCTCGCCAGAGGCCAGAGGCGCGCGCGACAGGCCGCGAGCCAGGAGACCTGCCCGAGACGCGTGACCCACACCGGTCACATTCGCTCTACCGCCTCCGGGACCCGAGGCGCGGCCCACCCCACACCTGCCTCTGGCGGCGCTGTGCGCGTGCCCGTGCTTCTCTTTTTGAGGCGCGGGCTTTTTCATGCGCTCCCGCCTCGCCTTTTTCCTGCTCCTCGCCTCTGGCGTGGCCGCCTCTGGCGCCCTGGCTCCCGCCAGAGGTCAGGAGGTGCGCGAGGACAGCCTACGCGAGATCAGCGTGAGCGCCGCGCGCGTGCCTCTGGCGCCGCGAGAGGCCCCGGCCCGCGCGACCGTCCTCAGCGCCGCGACCGCGCGCGACGCAGGCGCCACGACCGTCGCCGAGTGGCTGGGCGCCCGCGCGCCGCTCCACGTGCGCCGCTACGGCCCGGCGGGCTTGGCGACCGTCACGATGCGCGGCGCGTCGTCGTCGCAAACGCTCGTGCTACTGGACGGGCAGCCTCTGGCAGACCCGCAACTCGGCCAACTCGATCTGTCCCTCCTTCCGACGGCGCTTCTCGGCGGCGGCGAGGTTCTGCACGGCGGCGGCGCGCACCTCTACGGCTCCGGCGCGGTCGGCGGCGCGATCAGCTTGCGCACGCCAGAGGCTGAATCAGAAGGCGCCTGGCCTCTGGCGCTGAGCACCGGCGTCGGTGCGTGGGGGCGGCGCACGCTTTCCGCGACGGCGAACGCCAGTAGCGGGACGCGCGTGGGGCGGTGGCGCGCGCTGCTGGGCGCAGAGACCGAGGGCGCGAGCGATGATTACGGCGTCGTGGATCTCTCGCGCTTGGACCGCCGCACCGACCGCCGCGCGGGGTGGGACCGCCAACGTCTCGCGGGCGTCGCCCGGCTCTCGCTCGAAGGCGCCAGAGGCTCTCTCGGCGTGACAGCGTGGGGCGTGGACGCCGAGCGCGGCCTGGGCGGGACCGACTCGGTCGGCGCGCGGCAGTGGGACCGGATGGGGCGCTTGGCGCTCAACGCGAGCACCCGGCGTGGGCCTCTTACGTTGGGCGCGAACGCGGCGCTCCAACAAGGACGGCTGCGCTACGCCAGCCCCTTCGACACCGTCACCGAGGCCGCTACAGGCTCGGCTCCCATTGACGACACCGGCCGCACGCGCGTGGCCTCTGGCGACCTCCGCGCCGACCTGAGCGCGAGAGGCTGGACGTTCACCGCCGTCGCCGCCGCAAGCAGAGGCACCGCCGACCATCCCAGCCTCGCCTCTGGCGCGACCGACGACGTGCTGGGCCTCGCGCTGTCGGCGGCTCCCGCCAGAGGCCGACTGCGGCTCTACCCCGCGCTCCGGCTCGACCACCACCGGCCCGCAGGCGGCGAGACGGTGACGGCCCTCACGCCGCGAATCGGCGCGAACTGGCGCCTCACCTCCGGCGCCAGAGGCGCCACCCGACAGGGCCTGCACCTCAAGTCCAGCGCAGGCACCGCCTTCCGCGTGCCGACGCTCAACGACCGCTTCTGGCGCCCCGGCGGCAACCCGGACCTACGGCCCGAGCGGTCGCTCTCCGCCGACCTCGGCCTCGCGTGGGGCGGGACGGGTGCGAGCGCCGAACTCACCGCCTTCGCCTCCGGCGCGCGAGACCAGATCGTGTGGCGACCTGCCTCTGGCGGCGTGTGGAGCCCGGTCAACCTCACGCGCACGCGCACCGTCGGGCTGGAGGCCAGCGCCAGAGGCGCACGCACGGCCCGGCTCTTCGGGCGCGACGCGCTCGTCGACATCGGCGGCGTCGGCACGCTCACCGACGCCCGCGACCGCTCCAATCCCGGCGCGCGCTCGTTCGGACAGCAGCTTCGCCTCGTGCCGCGCTGGACCGCGAGCGCCTGGACCGGGCTCGAACTCGCGGCCTCTGGCGCCAGAGGCCCCGGCGGGTTGCGACTGCTCGGCGGCACCACGCTCCGCCTCGACCTCGGCGTGCAGGCCACAGGCCGCCGCACCACCACCGACAGCGGCTCGCTCGCGCTCCCCGCCTACGCCACGCTGGGCGCACAGGTGCGCCTCTGGCGCCAGGTCGCAGGCTCGCGCGTCACGCTCGGCCTCGTAGCGGAAAACCTCCTCGACGCTCGCTACGAGGTCGTCCCCACGTACGTCATGCCGCCGCGGCACCTCCGCGGCTTTCTCACCCTCACGCTCTAAATGTCCCGTTTCTCCCGCCTCGCGCTCCTTCTCGCGCTGCCTCTGGCGCTCGCCGCCTGCAACTCCACCGAGCCCGATGAGAGCGGCAGCGTCTCTGGCGTCTACGTGCTCAACCAGGGGGCCTTCGGAAACGACGCCTCGGGCAGCGTCACCGTGTACGATCCCGAGACCATGACCGCGAGCACCATCAGCCCCGGCGGCTTGGTGCAGGCGGGTGCCGTGCGCGCGAGCACGCTCTACCTGCTCGTCAACTTCTCCGACTCCTTCTCCACCGGCAGCGGACGCCTGGACCTGATCGACGTGGAGACCGGCGCGACCCAGCGCCAGATCGACCTCGGCACGCCGCGCGGCATCGCGTTCGTCGGCGAGACGGCCTACGTCACCGCGCTCTACGGCGCAGGCGTGACGCCCGTCGACCTCGCCAGCGGCACCGCTGGCACGCCCATCCCGGTCGGCGACAACCCCGAAGGCATCGCGGCCTCTGGCGGCGAGCTGTTCGTGGCCAACTCCGGCTTCGGGTTTGGGAGCACGCTGTCGGTCATCGACCCCGCCTCTGGCGCCGTCGTCGAGACCATCGAACTGGGCTGCGCCGGTCCCAACGACGTTATCGCGGACCGCGACGGCGACGTGTGGGTGATGTGCACCGGCCGAAGCGACTTCAACACCGGCGAGGTCGTCGAGAACGGTCAGGTGATCGCCATCGACGCAGACTCGCGCGAGATCGTCAAGCGGTTCACGTTTGCAGGCGAGACGCTCGGCGGCGCCGCGCTCGGGCAGGACATGGCCTTCGACTTCGAGGCCGAGTTTCTCTACGTCATCCAGAGCAACTCCGGAGAGGACGATGCTGTGATCCGCTACGACACACGCGAAAATGCGTTCGAGGCCGAAAGCCCCATCACCGGCGCCGATGTCTCCGGCATCGGCTTTGCCGGCGACCGCTTCTACCTCGCGCGCCTCGACCCGGACAACCCGTTCTCGGACGCCGGAACGGTCACCATACAAGAGCGCTCCGGCGCCTTCGCAGGCACGTTCGACGCGGGCGTGATCCCCGCAGGCTTCGCCGTCGCTCTGGACGACTAAAGCCCAGGCCTCTGGCGCACCGCTCGCGCCAGAGCCTGCACTCGCGAGACACATTCCTCGCCAGAGGCTTCTGGCGCCGTACTCCCCACACGCATGGAAATCGACCGCTGCCTCTGCCACGGCACGCTCTACGCCGATATGGCGGAGGCCGCAGCGTGCTCTGGCGCCCGGACGATCCCGGCGCTGCAGGACGATCTCGACTTCGGCCACGGCTGCCAACTCTGCCATCCGTACGTGCGGCGGATGCTGCGCACCGGCGAGACCGTCTTTCGCGAGGTCGTGACCGAGGACGACGAACCGCCCACGCTGGCCCTCTAGCCAGTCGAGCTACCCAGCCTCTGGCGCGGTAGCGGCGGCGCCCACTCTGGCTGGTCGCTTTTGCTCTGGCGGGGATGGGGGCAGGCCGCCAGAGGCCCCCGTACCTTCCGCGACGCTTCCCCCGACCGATGCAGATCCCCCTCGACCTCCGCCAGAACGCCGACGCGCCCACGACCGACACCAGCGGCAAGCGCAAGCTGTACGTCGCCGTGGCGGGCAACATCGGCGCGGGCAAGAGCACGCTCACGCGCATCCTCTCGGAGTACTTCGGCTGGAGCCCGTTCTACGAGAGCGTGGACGACAACCCGTATCTCGCAGATTTCTACGCGGACATGCCGCGGTGGAGCTTCAACCTGCAGGTCTACTTCCTCTCCAGCCGCTTCCGGCACCAGAAGGAAATCGAGCGCGCGCCCGAGTCTGTCGTGCAGGACCGGAGCATCTACGAGGACGTGGAGATCTTCGCCCGCAACCTCCACAACATGAGCCTCATGGACGGGCGCGACTACGAGAACTACGCCGCGCTCTTTGCGATCATGACCGCCTACCTGCGTCCGCCGGATCTGCTCGTCTACCTCCGCGCGAGCGTGCCCACGCTCGTGCGCCAGATCCAGAGCCGCGGGCGCGACTTCGAGAACGGCATCCGCTTGGACTACCTCGAACGCCTCAACGGCCTCTACGAGGACTGGATCGAGCGGTACCCGCACCCCAAGATGGTCATCGAGACCGACACGCTCGATTTCGTGAGCGAGCCCGAGGACCGCTTCCAGATCCTGAGCCAGATCGAGAGCCGCCTGTACGGCTTGTTTCCCGAGCCTGCCGCCTCCGAGATCGCCTCTGGCGCCGGGAAGGAGGACGAGGGATGAGGCACCGGTGCTGGGCAGGCGTGCGCGTCTGGCGAGGGCCGTGCCTCTGGCGCCAGAGGCTCGATGAGATGGGGCAGGGACGCCTCGCCGAGGCGTCCGCCGGAGTGCTGCAGCGCGCTCGTGCCACATTGCGGCGCTCCTGCTGCTCGCCTCTGGCGCGAGCGCCCAGACGCCTGACAGCACCGCCGCGCCAGAGGCCAGATGCCCGTGGCACAGATGCCGCGCGCGCCGTGGCGCAGATGCCCGTCGCCCAGATCGCGCCAGAGGCTCGGGACAGCAGCCTCGTCGCGCCCGCGCGGCCCGGCGTGGGTCGGCCGGCGACGCCCGTTCCGGCTCTCACATTCGCGCTGACCGCCGCCGACCTGCTCGCCTCTGGCGCCAGAGGCTTCGCCTACGACCTGGGCACACCGGGCCGCAGTGCAGGCCTCGCGCTGGACGGCATCGACCCCGACCGGCTCGCGCTCTCGCTCGACGGGCGGCCTCTGGCGGACCTCTTTACCGGCGCGGCGCGCCTGGACGTGCTACCGTGGGAGGCTACCGACCGCTTGGCGCTCGCGGACGCCAGAGGCGGTAGTGCCGTGGGCGTCGTGGCGGGACTGCGCCCGTTTCGTCTGGGCGTGCCGGTGACGGAGCTGCGCTACTTGCCGGGGGAGGGCGGCCTGCAGGTCGTATCTGGTACGCACGCGCAGACGCGCGGCACTCCTTTCGGTTTGGGCGGCCCTCGCGCGCGCATGACGACGACGGCGCATTTCGCCGGGCGCCAGGCCGATGGGCCGATCACGGGCGCGCGGCTGCGGCACGCGCATGCCCTCGTGCGCTTCGCCATCGCCGCGCCGCGCTGGGGCGCCGAACTCACCGAGCACTACACCGAGCGCACCGACGGCGCCCGCCGCGGCATCGCGCTGGACGCCAACCTGTACGACCCGCTGCGCGCCGCCGTGCTCGACCCCAGCGCCGAGCGCCGCCTCTTGCGCAACGAGATCGCGCTGAGCGCCCGCGTGCCTCTGGGAGCAGCGCCTCTGGCGGTGTGGAGCGCGTGGACGCGCCAGACGACCCGCTACCGCGCCAGCAGCGCAGGCGACACGCTCGCGGTCTCCGGCAACCGCTACGCCGTCGGCGCGATGCAGCGCTTCGGCGCCAGAGGCTCGGTAGCGGGCTCCGGCCCGGTCGCGCTCGCGTGGGCGGCCCTCGAAGACGACCCGTGGGGCCGCTTCGACCCGCTGGGCGACGGCGGCGCGCGCGTCCAAGTGCACGCCGCGCTGAGCGACACGCTCGCGCTGGGCTCCGCGCGAATGGCCGCGCAGGCAGGCGGGCACTGGCTGTCCGGTGTGGGGTTCGGCCCGGCCCTCGCGCTCCGCGCCGAGCGCGGCGCGCTCCACGCCGCCGTCTCGTGGACGGGCGCGATTCCCGGTCGCCTGCAGCAGTCTGGTTTTACGCCCCAAGCCTCTGGCGTGACCGCACCCATCGGACCCGGCGTCCTCATCGGCACCGCGCCCGACGCGAGGGAGTCGACGGTGCATTCCGAACTCGGCGCCCGCACCCGCATCGGTGCGTTCTCGCTCGGCGTGCGCGGGATCGGGCAGATCCTGATGAACCCCTCGCGGCTGACCGTGCTGCGCGACGTGAGCACCGCCGCGGCCGAGGACGTCGCGTTTGGCTACGACCGAGCCTCGGGCGCGATCACGCACCTCGGCGCCAGAGGCGCTCTGGGCTGGCGGGACGAGGCACCGGGCTTCTACGGCGCGGCGTCGCTCGCGCTCTCGGCGTGGAGCGGCGACCCGCCTCTGGCGGAGCGGATCGGTGAGGCGACGCCGCGGGCGTTCGGCACGGCGCGCCTGGGCTACCGCGCGACGCGCGTCGGGACGGGCACCGCAGCGCTCGACCTTGGGATCAGCGCCAGAGGATGGAGCGCGTTTCGCGGCGTGCGCGTGCATCCGGCCACAGGCCTGCTCGCCCTCGCAGCCTCTGGCGCAGACCGCCTGCCCGCCAGAGGCGTCCTCGACCTCGACGCCAGCGTCACCTTTAGCCAGCGCGCGACCGTCTCCATCCGCCTCGACAACGTCCTCGCGGGACTTCTCTACGACGGCGCCGCGCTCGTGCAGGGCGAGCCTCTGGCGGCGTCGCAACTCCGCTTCGGCGTGTTCTGGGCGCTGACGCAGTAGGCTCTGTCTGAGCTTGCCCCAGAGCGGAGCCTCTGGCGCCAGAGGCTCCCAGTGCGGCTACGCGTCGGCCTCGCCAGAGGCGACGCTGCGGTGGTGGTCGAACAGAAGCGCCGTCTCGATGCGCGCCACCTCGTCGCGCTCGGTAAACGCTTCGAGCGCGAGCCGCCGCAGGTGCTCTGGGTTGCGCACGGCCACATGCACCAGGAAATCGCTCTGGCCCGTCGTGTGGAAGACTTGCACTACTTCGGGCAGCGCGAGCGCGTGCGCCTGAAACGCTTCCACGAGCGGGCGCTGGTGGCGCCGTAGTACAACTGAAACGAGCGCTTGCAACGGCGTGCCTCTGGCGGCCAGGTCCACCTCAGCGTGGTAGCCCGCCAGCACGCCCTCGCGCTCCAACCGCCGCGTCCGCTCCAGTGCCGTCGAGGGCGCCACGCCCAACCGCGCGGCGAGCTCTTTGTTGGAGAGGCGCGCATTGTTTTGCAAATGCGCCAGAAGCTGGCGGTCGGTTCGGTCGAGGTCGCGCTGAGGCATAGGATTCCGAATAGTCTTCGGGAGAGAAGGAAACTGCCGGATAGGATTCTACCATGTGGCACATCCTTCGGCCAACTCATGCAGATCCCACCTCGTCTCGATCTCGAAACCCGCGCCGTCCATGCAGGCCGCGAGGACCTGCGTACGCTGGGCGTCCATGCGCTCCCGTTGGACTTTTCGTCCACGTACCCATTCGCCGACCTGGACCGCGCGACGGCCAGCCTGGACGCGCTCGTGAGCGGTGGCGCGACAGCAGAAAACCCGATCTACGCGCGCCTCCTCAACCCGACCGTCGCGCGCTTCGAGAACGCGCTCGCAGACCTGGAGGGCGCCGAGGCGGCGGTCGCGTACTCCAGCGGCATGGCCGCGCTTACGGCTGTGCTTCTGGCGGCCAAGATGGAGGGCAAGCACCACATCGTCGCGACCCGGCCCATCTACGGCACGACGGATCACCTGCTCTCCTGCGACCTGCTCGGCGTCGAGACCACATGGGTCTCGCCAGAGGCCGTCGGCGATGCGATCCGGCCGGATACGGCACTCGTGATGACCGAGACGCCCACCAACCCCACGCTCGCGCTCGTGGACATCGAGAGCGTCGTGCGGCAAGCTGGCGATGTGCCGGTGCTCGTGGACTCCACGTTCGCGACGCCCATCTTGCAGAGGCCTCTGGCGCACGGTGCCGCGATGGTGATGCACAGCGCGACCAAATACCTAGGCGGCCACGGCGACGTGGTCGCGGGCGTCGTCGCCTGCGGCGAGGTGTGGGCGCGCAGGCTGCGCCAGGTGCGCGTGGCGACAGGCGCACTTTTGCACCCGCTGGGCGGCTACCTCTTGCACCGCGGCTTGCAGACGCTACCCATCCGCATCGAGCGCGCCCAATCCACCGCGGCCGACTTGGCGCAGCGCTTGGGCGCGCACCCTGCTGTGGAGCGCGTCTACTTCCCCGGCGTGGACGCCTCTGGCGGTTCGGCTCGCCAGAGGCTTCTGGGCACGCAGATGGACGGCCCGGGCACAATGGTCGCCTTCGAGGTGGCCGGTCACGCGCTCGCCTCTGGCGTGCTGCGCAGCGTTCGGCTGATGACGCCCGCGGTCAGCCTGGGCTCGGTCGACACACTGATTCAGCACCCGGCAGGTCTCACGCACCGCGTCGTGGGCGAGGCGGGCCGCGAGCAGGGGGGCGTGAGCGAGGGCCTCCTGCGCGTCTCGGTCGGGCTCGAACACGCCGACGCGCTCTGGGCCGATCTCGACGGCGCGCTCGCGAGCGCGGTTCAGATGGAAGCCTCTGGCGCTGCAGCGGCGGCGTAGACGACCCTCGCCAGAGGCCATGTCTCCCGCCAGAGGCAGAGCGTGCCGGGCCTCTGGCGGCGCGAGATCAAACGCCAATGGCGTGACAACTCGGTGAAGCCCGGTTGCGGACTGGCGAACACCGGCCGTTAGGGTCCATTGTGTAGCCCTACACCGACCCCATCTGTATGATTGCATTCGCCGAACTCGCGCCTTTCGCGTCCCGCCGCCCCGACCGCCTCGCCGACGAGGCGTACCGCAAACTGCTCATCCGCCTCGGCCAGTACCCCGATGCCGGTGACCTCGTGGAGGATGCAGGCGAGTGGCGCGAGGTGCGCTGGGCCGACCGCAGCAGCGGCAAGCGCGGCGGCGTGCGACAGGTGCGCTACTTCGTCGAATCGCCCGAGCGCATCCTGCTTGGTGACGTGTACTCCAAGACCGAGTCTCCCGATGAGTCCGCGGTCTCTCCAAAGGCGAAAGCCGTGCGCGAGGTTGTCTACGACGGCGGCGTGCTCGTCGAGATCCGCGAAAAGGGCAAGACCACGTTCAAGCTCGCCGACGCTCGCGCAGAAGACCCCGACGACTTTGCCGCAGTTCGCGAGGCGCTCCGCCAGACGCAGGAGGGCATGGCGGAACTGATGGGCGTCAAGCTCGCGACGGTCCGCAACTGGGAGCAGAAGCGCCGCATCCCGCGCGGGCCGGGCGCGCAGCTCATCAAGGTGGTTGCTCTGCGTCCCGAGGCGCTGCTCGCGCTCCGCGACTAGCACGCCCGCCTCTGGCGCCAGAGGCGGCCCACCTGGAATCGCCAGAGGCGAAACGCACAACCCCGCCAGAGGCCTGAGCCTCTGGCGGGGTTTTTTGCTCTAGCTCTGGCGCCAGAGGCCGCTACCGCACGCGCACCGCGTCGGCGATGACCACGTAGCCGCTCGTCGTCCAGCGCGAGAGCATCACGCGGTTCCAGCCCGCAGAGAAGCTGTACGTGCCCAGCGTGTTCCACTTTCCGCCGTTGGCTTGCATGTTGACGGACTTGGAGCCGACGGACGAGCCGCTGGCGTTGTACATCACAAACGGCGCCGCGGGTGCGCGGTTGGACCCGGCCACCCACCACGCGTCGATGGTTTTGGTGCCCGCCTGCGGCATGTAAAACCAGAACGATGCCCCATCGGAGACGGCCGCGGTCTGCGCCCACCAGTAGCCCGTCTGGTAGTCGGCGCTGTTGCTGGAGGAGTTCCAGTTGGACGACACGGTGACGTAGCCCGTGTTGGTGTCGTTGAGGTTGTTGTTGCTGTCGATCGTGATCTCGCCCGCGCCGTTACCGCCGCCCGAGGTGCCGCAGGCTGTGTTGATGCGGTTGAGGTAATCCGTCCATGGCCAGTTGGCGCCGGGATCGGTGCGGCTGTAGGGCTGAAGCTGCCCGTGGCCCACGAAGTGGTACTGGTCGCGCGGGAGGTTGTAGTCCTCGCTGATCTCGCACGAGAGCTCGGCCGAGGCCTGGATCATGCCCGTGTTGAACGACGACTGCGAGGCGTACCCGGCGTGCTCGATGCCGATGGTGAAGTTGTTGGAGCTCTGGCCGTTCTTGTTGCTCTGCGTGCCGCCGTTGAGCGAGCTGTTGTAGCTCGCGCCGATGTGCCACGCCTTGCGGCTCTCGCGCACCAGCTGCGTGATCTCGCTGCCGGTGCTGTTGACGACGT
The DNA here is from genome assembly GCA_963708165.1 of Rubricoccaceae bacterium. Taxonomy (GTDB): domain Bacteria; phylum Bacteroidota; class Rhodothermia; order Rhodothermales; family Rubricoccaceae; genus Rubricoccus. The sequence continues at coordinate 2,061,119 of OY970187.1, forward strand.
AGTGCGCGCTCACGCCAGAGGCCGAGTTGGCCAGCCAGCCCCAGCAGCCCGCGTACGAGCCTTCGCACGTGTGCACGATGACCATGCTGGGCGAGGTGCCCGACGGCCGCGCGCTGTTGTTGGGCGAGGCGCGATAGATCGCCGGGCCGTAGTCCGTGCTTTTCTGCAGCGAAGACACCGAGGCCTCTGGCGCGAAATCGGCTGCGACGGGGCGCGGAGCGATGGACCCCAGAATCTCGCCGCTGGCGTCGCGGACCGTCGCGCCTTCGTTGAGCACGGCGTACACGCCGCCGTGTACGTAGGCCGACTGCGCGGCGTCGAGCTCGATCCCGCTGTACGCGGCCACGACGGGAGCCCAGGCGGCCAGATCACTGCGGTCGATGCCGAGCAGGTCGGCTTCATGCGCGAGCCAGGCCGCGGCGGCGCGCACATTGGCCTGCACGTCTGTCTTGGCCGCCTCTTGCGAGACGCCTGCCAAGCGCGCGCCCTGGTCGAGCCGTTCGCCGCGGAGCGCCATCACGCCAGAGGCCGCGGGCATCCCGTCGAACTCTTGGTGGCCCTCCACCATTTCCCACTGCGTTTCGGCGTAGGCGATGGAGGCGAGCAGATCGGCTGGGACACCGAACTCGGTAGCGGCGCGGGCAAACGTAGTGTCGAGCGAGGCCGAGCCCAAGGCCTCTGGCGCACCCGACGCGCCGACGGAGCTCTCGCCACATCCCGAGGCGAGCGTGAGCGCACCCGCGAGTGCGAGGACGGAGAGCAGGGAGTAGAAACGTCTCATCGTGGGTGGGGGCGTGAAGGAAAGCGCAGGCAGGGTGCTAGCGCCGGGGTGCCCACAAGGGGCGGTCATCGGCGCCAGAGGCGTCGGTGAGTCGAACTGTGCCGCTACCGTCGGCGCGGACGAGGTAGAGGCTGGGCTGGCCGTCGCGGTCGGACGCGAAGGCGAGGTAGCGGCCGTCGGGGCTCCACGCGGGCGCCCAACTCGTGGTGTCGGTAAGGGCGGTGTGCGTGCCGCTGGCGATGTCCACGCTCCAGATCTGCCTGGCGCCGGTGCGCGCGAGCGTGGTGTAGGCGAGATGGCGGCCGTCAGGGCTCCACGAAGGGTCGGCTTCGAGGAGACCTGCGGGGACCGCGTTGCCTCTGGCGCCAGAGGCTGGATGGCTGGTCGCGCCAGAGGCCGCGGGCGCTGCGCGGGTCGCGCCGAGCCTCTGGCGGTCCAGGCCGTCGGGGCGGGCGAGGATGAGTTCGTCGCGGCCGCGCTCGCGGGTGAGTAGCGCCAGGCGGCGGCCGTCGGGCGAGGGGCGGAGCGCCCACTCGTCGCGCGGCGACCCGGGCAGGCGCACCGGGTTCGCGCCGTCGACTCCCATGCGGTAGGCCTCGGCGTTCATGTCGCGGCTGGACACGAACACGATGGCCGCGCCGCCGGGCGCGACGACGGGCTCGTAGTTGCCCTCGGGGTTGTCCGTCAGGCGCGCAAGTCCCTGTGCCGTCGCGGCCGATCCGCCAGAGGTCGCTGGAACTGGCGAGGTCGGCCTCGAAGGCGAGCCACGTGCCGTCGGGGCTCCACGAGGGGTTGCGCGCGCGCTGCGTCGGCGGCGTGAGCACAGTCGCGCGCCCACCTTCCCAGATCACGAGCTGTTCCAGCAGCAGGTCGCCCTGCGCGACGGTCCGCCCCACGACGACCGCCTGGCCATCGGGCGAGACCGCCAGAGGCACCTCGTCGGATTGAGCACTGCCCATCTCGACTGCCTCTGGCGTGCCGGGCGTTAGCCGGTAGGTGCGCCGAACGCCCTCGGCCTCAGACGCGAACACCACATCGGCGCGGATCGCGCGCAGCTCCTTCGCAGAGATCGGCGGGTCGCCAGAGGCGCACCCGGCGAGAAGGCAAGCGGCGAGAAAGGCAACGGTGCGCATTTCGCGAAGAAACGCGCTCGGAAGCGCTTCCGCAACAGCTTAAACCTGATGATTAGGTGAGTGCGCCTGTACAGCGCCCGTTGGCAGTTTCACGCGCCTCTGGCGTGCGGACCGACGCTCCCGACGCTAAACGCCAGAGGCCTCTGGCGAGAGTCAGAGACTCAGCTTCACGCCACCGTTGGCGATGAACCCGTCCGTCGGCGCCCAGATGTCCGCGAACGTCGGCGACGCGCGCGCGCCGCGCACGACCGGGCTGTAGTTCGTCTGCTGCGTATCGAGCAGGTTCTCCAGGTTGAGAAACAGCCGCGCCGAGCCGACGCGCCACTCGCCCATAATGCCCGTCACCCAGTAGCCCGGCGTGCGCTCGCCGCCCAAGAGTTCCTGTGGGCCGGTGTAGTACGCCTCCAGCCCGATCCGGCCGCGGCCGTGCTGCTCCCACACGAGGACGGAGTACGTCTTGTGCGCGGGCGTGAGTGCGAGCCCGCGCCGCGCATCGGAAGACCCGGCGCCAGAGGCAGCCTCTGGCGACACTTCCGACGCGTCGAGGTAGACGTAGCCGAGGAACAGCTTGAAGTCGTCCAGGCCGAGGCGCAGGTTGGTTTCCAGGCCTCGCGTGCGGACGGGGCCGCGGGCGTTGGCGTACCGCAAGAGGCCGTCGGCTTCGCCAGAGGCCGGGACGAGCGCGTCGTCCAGTTGTGTGACGTAGGCGGCCTGGTTGAAGGAGAGCGAGACGCGCCCGCCTAGAACAGTCTGCACGTTCACGTCTACGGTGCCGCCGGTCGAGGTCTCAGCTGTTACCGACTCGTCCAGCGGCAGCACGCCGCGGAACGCGCGGCTCTCGGACGGCTCCAGAAAGACCGTCGGCGCTTTGTAGCCCAGCCCACCCGTTGCGCGAAGCGAGACCTGTGGACTTGCGCGCACGAGCGCCGAGGCGCGCGGCAGCGCAAACGCACCGTACGCGTCGTGCCAGTCGCCGCGCAGCCCGAGTTCGAGCGCGACCTGCTCCGACACGTCCCACGTGTCCTGCACGAACGCGCCCGCGACGAGGTAGTCGTAGTCCAGCCTCGCGCCAGAGGCCTGACCCGCGCCTCTGGCGTCGTTCTGGTCGAACCCGTCCGTGCGGAGGTCCAGCCCGGCCACCACGTCGTGCGCGCCCCACTCGAACAGGCCCGACGCTTCCGAATAGCTCGTCGTCTGCAGTCCGCCAAACGCGTACCCCGGAAGCTCGATGCGGCGGTCGAAGGCGCTCCCGCTGTACTTGAGCGTCAGCACGTCGCCCGCACCGAGCGTGTGGTCCAGCCGCGACTGCGACGTGAGCCGGTAGCTCGTGGAGCGCTCCGCGTAGCCGCTGGCGCCGTCTTGGATCACGGCCACGTCGCCGCCCTCGCGCTCTTCAGCAGTCAGCGTGACGCCCGCCCAGAGCGTCGTCGCGCCAGAGGCGTACCAGTAGCCGCGCGGCGCGAGCGTGAGGCGGCTCGTGCTCGGCAGGTTGGTAAAGGCGTCGCCGTCGCCGTCGTACGGCCTCTGGCGGTTGGCCGACGCCAGAAGCGTGTAGCCCAGGCGCTCGTTTCGTCCCGAGAGGAACGCGCCCACGTCGAGCCCGCCCGCGCTCGTGGCGTTGAGCAGGAGCGAGCGCTCGCCAGAGGCCTCTGGCGTCTTGCTCACCAGGTTGACGAGCCCCGCGATGGCGTCGCCGCCGTAGAGCGTGGACGCCGGGCCTTTGATAATCTCGACCTGGAGCAAGTCCAGCGGCGGGATCTGGAGCAGTGCGAGCCCGCCCGAGAAGCCGCCGTAGAGCGGGAAGCCGTCTTTGAGAAGCTGCGTGTAGCGCCCGTCCAGACCCTGAATCCGTATCGACGCGTTGGCCGAGACCGCCGAGGTCTGCTGCACCACGATCCCCGGCGACTCGCTGAGCAGCATCGTGATGTTGGACGGCTCCATCGAGATCTTCTCGTCGATCTCCTCGCCCGCGATGGTTTCGACGCGCGTCGGAATCTGCGCAATCGTCCGGCTGGTCCGCGTCGCGCCCACAACGACGTTCTCCAACGCCTCCTCGTCCTGCTCCATCTCCACCTCAACGGGTGTGTCCGGGTCCGCCAGAGGCAGCGTCACTGCCACTCGCGCCGTCTCGTAGCCCGACGAACGAGACCACGAGGGTTTGGGCGCCAGAGGCGACACCGGTCAGCCGCGCCAGGCCTCTGGCGTCGGACGAGGCACCGATGGCGGGATCGGAGTTTTCCACGACGACCGTCGCGCCGGGAAGAGGCGTGCCTTCGTGCTCATCCGTCACGCGCACGGTAATGGCGTGCGTGCCGCCAGAGGCCTGGGCGAACGCTGCGGTGCTGAGCAGCACGAGGACAAGAGCGAGCCCGAGACGGAGCCTGAGAGTGGTGGTCATAGCTATTGCCGATCCTTCATCGGTGTCATCCTGAGCGAAGCCGAAGGATCTCTGGTGCGACGGTCTCTCCCGCCAGAGGCGAGAGCGCTGATCGGAGCGCGTGCTCGGTAGAGATCCTTCGACTCCGTCCCTGCGGGCCTCCGCTCAGGATGGCACGCCTGAGAGAGTGATGTCTAGAAAAGCGCCCCGCCAGCCGAAGCTAGCGGGGCGCACAACGCCAGAGGCCTCTGGCGCTAGTTCGACGACATCGCGTCGGGCGCGATCTCCTTCGCGATCTGCGGCGGCGTGGTCGCCGCGCCATCGCCAGAGGCGGTGATGTTTCCGAGCGGCGTGAACGCCTGCACGCCCGTCAGCTCGCGGCCGAGGATGAGGCCGTGGATGTCGTACGTGCCCTCGTAGGTGTTGACCGACTCCAGGTTGACCATGTGGTGGATCACGCGGTACTCGCCCGTGATGCCGTTGCCGCCCATCATGTCGCGCGCGACGCGGGCGATCTCCAGCGCCTTGCCAACGTTGGCGCGCTTCGCCAGCGAGACCATGCTCGGGTGCCCCTTGCCCTCGTCGCGGAGGTTGCCGAGGCGCCACGCCAGAAGCTGCATCTGCGTGATGTCGGTCAGCATGTTGGCCAGCTTGGTCTGGATGAGCTGCATCGAGCCCAGCGAGTGGCCAAACTGCTTGCGCTCGTTGACGTACGTCCGCGCGCGGCGGAAGCAGTCCTCGGCGGCGCCGATCGCGCCCCAGGAGATGCCGTAGCGGGCGTTGTTGAGGCACATGAACGGCCCCTTGAGTCCCTTGATGTCGGGGAACGCGTTGGCCTCGGGGATGAACACGTCATCGAACACCATCTCGCCCGTCACGCTGGCCCGCAGGCTCATCTTGTTGTGCGTCTTGGGCGCCGTGTAGCCGTCCATGCCCTTCTCGACCAGGAAACCCTTGATGACGCCGGGGTCCTCGCGGTTCTCCTTCATCTTGGCCCAGACCACGCCCACGTCCGCCAGAGGCGAGTTGGTGATCCACATCTTGGCGCCGTTGAGCGTGTAGCCGCCGTCCACCTTGAGGGCGGTCGTGATCATGCTGCCGGGGTCGGAGCCGTGGTTGGGCTCGGTCAGGCCGAAGCAGCCGATGAGTTCGCCTGTGGCCAGCCTGGGCAGAAAGCGCTCTTTCTGCTCCTCCGTCCCAAAGGCCTCGATGGGGTACATGACGAGCGAGGACTGCACGCTCGCGAACGAACGGTAGGAGCTATCGACGCGCTCTAGCTCGCGCGCGACCAAGCCGTAGGCCGTGTAGCTCGCGCCCGAGCCGCCGTACTTGGGATCGACGGTGATGCCGAGCAGGCCCATCTCGCCCATCTCGCGAGGGATCTCCGGGTGGAAGACCTCGTCCTGGTTGCCCTCCAGAGCACGCGGCTCCAGCTTGCTCTGCGCGTAGTCGCGCGCGGACTCCATGATGAGGCGCTCCTCTTCTCCGAGCATGGACTCGAAGTTGAAGGCGTCGTCGAGGTTGAACGGCTGCTTGGCCATGTCTTTTGTGGGGTGGTGTCGTCTCGTGTCGGAAAGTAGTACGGCGCGGCGGGACATCGGTGCCTCTGGCGGGATGAAATGCGGGTCAGTACGTGGGAGGGGCAGTGACCGCCTCTGTCGCGAAGGGGGCTGGCGCGGCGGTTTTCGAAAGGGCGCCAGAGGCCCATCCGTGTCATCCTGAGCGGAAGGAGCGAAGCGAGTGCAGTCGAAGGATCTCTGCCGACTGTTGCGCTCTGTCCAGCGCTCTCGCCTCTGGCGGGAGAGACCGTCGCGTCAGAGATCCTTCGACTCGCAGGCTCGCTCAGGATGACACGTTGGGGGAGAAAGAGCTCGCTCCTCGGATCGCGCCCACGCCCGGGGCCTCTGGCGCCAGAGGCGGCTACCCGCGCTGCCAGTTGACGCCGCGGCCGACCTCGGGATCGGGATAGCTCCACGCCACCGCGCCCTGATCGCAGGCATACATGCACGTGCCGCACTCAATGCAGTCCTCGAACTGGAAATGCACCTTGCCGAGGTCGTCCAGGGTGTAGCAGTTGGCGGGGCACACGTACGTCGTGCACTTGTGGGGGCAGCCGGAGTTGCAGATCTCCGTGTCGACGATGATGTGCGGCTTGGCCTCGCTACGGCCCTGGTTGCGGTACGCGACGCGGCCCAGCTTTTCAGCGAGGCTGAGGGTTTCGACGGCGGGGACTGGGTTTTGGGGACTGGGTACTGAAGACATAGAAGATGGCGTGCAACGCCAGAGGCTATCGCGCCAGAGGCCTCTGGCGGGGCGCTGGTGGGCGTATGCGATACGCCCCTACAGGTGGCGTCCGGCTTTGGCGCCGAGCTTGAGGAAGTCCCGCAGGCCGATGTGCTTTTTGCGCACGTCGCGGAGGATGCGGGTCGCCTTGCGCGTGGGACGGTTGTCGACGGTAAAGAACTCCCGCCCGAAATCGCACGCCATTCGCGGGAAGCGCGCCCGTCATGTGCGGCGAGTGGAGCAGGTGAACGGCGCCCTGGAAGGCTTTCATGTCCTGCATGATGTAGGACTCGTCCAGCCTCTGGCGGTAGGGCGCGAGGGCGGCCTTGGACGTGTCGCCAGAGGCGACGGCTTTGATCGCGGTCTCGGCGGCGAAGATGCCGGTTCGCATCGCATAGTCCATGCCCTGGATCGCACGGCCCGCGTTGAGAACAAGGTGCGCGGCCTCGCCGGCGATCATGAGGCCGTCCATGGTGAGGTCGCTGGGCACGCCGCGGATGTCTCCGGTGGAGACGACTTTGGCGCTGTACTCCACGACCTCGCCGCCACGGAGCATGTCGGCCACGGCAGGGTGCTGCTTGAACTCGTCCAGCAGGTCGTAGGGCGTGCGGCCCGTCCCGCGCATCGCCTTCATGCCGATCACGAGCCCGACCGAGAGGCTTTCCAGGTTGGTGTAGAGAAAGCCGCCACCGTCGATGCCGTCGGTCGCGGCGCCGACGAACTCGTTGGTGAGGCCGGAGCGGCCCCGCAACTGGAAGCGGTCTTCGACGGTCTCGCGCCCCAGCCGGATGACTTCTTTGACACCTACCGCGACGTGATCGGCGGGTACGTACTCCTTCTCCAGTCCGACCTGCCGCGTGAGCAGGTTGTTGACGCCCTCGGCCAGAATCACGCACTTGGCGCGAAAGTCCTCGCCACCCGCCCGGATGCCTCTGGCCCGGCCGTCTTCGAGGATCACGCTCTCCACCAGAATGTCGGTCGCGAGGAACGACTCGTCCGCGTGCTCGCTCTCGGCGATAGCCTCGTCGACTTTGCCCGCCAGCCACGCGTCGAAGCGCGAGCGCAGGACCGTGACGCCGGTGTACGGCGGTGTGTCGAAGTGGTCGCTCTTGAAATCCAGCGAGAACGACGCGCCGGGGTCCATGAGCGAGAGCCGTCGGTGATTGACGAACCGCTCCCAGCCTGCGTCCTCTTGCTCCCAATAGTTGGGCACCAAGCGGTGCAGGTCTGTCCCCCAGAGCACGCCGCCCGAGACGTTCTTGGAGCCGCTCCACTCGCCCCGCTCCACGAGCAAAAACTTGGCGCCGCCTCTGGCGAGGGTCATGGCCGCCGAGAGCCCGGCGATGCCGCCGCCGACGATGATGCAGTCGAATTCCTCTTCCATGATGGGCGCCGGTGGGCGCGTGCATACAGTGCCTCTGGCGAGACCAGTCTGTGTCCGCCGGAAGCGCTACCGGCCGGACCTTTCAGTCGAGACTGAAAGCTACCGCCAGAGGCTGCACGGTGCCCGTGGAGATAGATGCGCGCAGGTCGCTTTCCGTGTCCGTCGCGAAATGTCGCCGCGCCTCTGGCGCCAGAGGCGCAACCGGATGCCGAGACAAAGCCTAGTAGCGTGAGGGCACCGTCGGCGCGTCGCGCAGCAGGCGGAGGCCTCTGGCGGTGCGCAGTGCGAGGGCTTCGGCGCCAGAGGCCTCGGTGGGGGGCGATACCACGGCAACGGCGTACGGGCCGAGCGTGGCGTGCTCGATGTGCACCACGCGAAGCACGTACCGCTCGGCCGTTACGCCGTAGGTGACGGCAGCGAGAGCGCCCGGCACGTCGATCACGCGTGGCAGGTCGACCTCGCCGCCATCGCTGCCGTCGAGCGGTACCGCCGCTCCGCCAAACAGGTACGCCTGCGGCCGGTCGTACGCAGACGCGGGCTCGGCGCGCGTGCGGCGCCAGAGGCTCAACACCGACTCGGCCCTGCCCACGAACAGGACCGTCTCGCCTACGCCGTACGCGGTGTGGACCTGGCCGGGAGACACGGCGGCCTCTGGCGAGGCGGCGAGCGTGGTCACCCCGTCCCAGAGCGCCCAGCCGTCGGGAACGGGAATGCCAGTGCGCGATCCCAGGCTTTGCATCACCACGAGGCCGTCCTCGCGCCCTACGATTCCGTAGGCCAGGGTGTGCTCGTAGTTCTCGGCGCGCCCAAAGGTGAACACCGGGTCGGGGATGCGGTCGCCCTCGTAGTAATACGAGCGGTCCCGTTTGGGCCGGACGGCGTACACGATGGGCTCGCCGCGGTCTGCCCGGAGCGCGCGAAGGTCGAGGGCTTGCACGAGAGCCGCCGCCTCGGTTTCGCGCCCGGCGGGGTGGCTCACGGCGAGAAGCCGGAGGCTATCCAAGCGGAACGTCCACTGCGTGGTGGCGCGGCCGTACGAGTCCGACGAGGTCGCGCGGAAGCCGCTGAGCGTACCCAGGCGGCCTCTGGCGCCCGTGTCGCGCGAGTCTAGCGAGAGGGCACGCGCGCGCAGCCGTGCTACCTCGGCGTCTACGTCGAGCGGCGGTGGCGCTTCGCGTTCGTACTGCTCGGCGTAGCGGGCTTGTTCGGCGTTGTAGGCCTCCCGATAGCTTTCCACGGTCTCACGCAAGAGGCCATCGACAGCTCTTTCGTCGGGTGGGAGGGCGCGCAGCGTGAGGCACGCGACGGGCGGCTCGGACACTGCATACGGATCGCCGACGGAGATCTCGGCCAACGCGATCGCTGCCGCTTCTACGGGAGACTGCGCAGGTGTTTTGGTGTAGCACGCTTCCAGACCCACTACCGGGAGCACGATTCCAGGCGGCACGCCTACCCGCTCGCCGTCTGCGGTCTGGTCTCGAAACGCGGTGTCTTTCAAATCGATGCGCTGGAAGGTTCGCTTGAGTCCTCTCGCCTCTGGCATCGCGTTCGCGAGCACACCTAGCGATGCCTGGCGGGTGTCCACGAGCGCGGGCGTCGCCTCCCAATACTCGTTGAGCGACTCGAAGGCGTACCAGGGAGTGTCTGGGCGACGCAACACGGTGAGATCGTCTGGTAGCGCAGCAAACGCGTCGAGGTCGATTGCCTCCGCTATCGCGATGAGGTCGTCTACGCTGACGGATGCGGTCGCCGTGAGCGACACGTAGCGGCCAGTACCGACGGGAACGTAGAGCGAGCGGTACTCGCGAGCCAGGGTCGCCACGCGCCCGGACACCTGCACGGTCTCCTCAGCCTCTGGCGCGAGGCCCCCGTCAGGCACGTCCAACGGCGCGGGTTGGGCGTGGACGTAGATGAACACCTCGGCGCCATCGCCAGAGGCTCCGTAGCGACGTGCCTGGCTATAGGTCGTGTACAGCTGGACGTGTGGGCCCCGAGCATCGGTCCTGACGCGGGCGTACACGCCGTCGCTGGGCCGAAGTGTGACGCCTCCGGCCACGAGCGAGTCCGGCATGATCTGTTCGAGCGAGTCCGGCTCTACCAGCCGAACCTGCACGGGGTCGGGTGGAAGCGAGCGCCACTCGGCGGGGCCCGGCGGGGCGCTCTGTGCGACGGCAGCCTCTGGCGCGAACAGAACGGCGAGCGCGGTGAAAACGAGCAGGCGCGTCATGGTCTGGGCGGGAGGATGGAGGCGACGGTAGCGGCGAGAAGGTCTCGGGCGGCGCGACGATCCGCGCCCGCCGCGACGACACTCATCAGGCGACCGCGGTAGACGAAGAACGTCGCCTCGGCGGCGAGCGGGCCGTCTAGCCCACGCTCGGGCTCGATGGACAGCGCGACCGTGATGGTCTCGCCGAGTTCGGCGCGGCGGGAGCGCGTGGCCTCGGCCTCTGGCGCCAGAGGCAGCGCCCAGAGTGGCAGCAGCGAGTGGCGCAGCGCAGGCCACGTCTGCAGCCACGCCAGAGGCGTGGCGTCCGCGTCGCCGTGATCGCGGATCAGCGCCAGAGGCTCATCGCGCACGGTTTGAGGCACGGTGCTCTGCGGGTACGCCGTCGCAAACGCGGTGCACGGGTCCAGGGCGCGGCGGCTGAGCACCGCGATGGTGCCTTGCGCGCCCTCGCCTTTGTAGGAGTGGGTCAGCCCCAGGCCGTCGGCGCCTGCGCACCCATCGATTGCGGCGACGCCGGTCACGAGCATACCCCGGCTGGGCCGGAGCCCGACCGAGTGGCCAAACCGATCGTAGACGCGCACGGTGCCCTCGCCCGTCTCGAATGCACCGACAAAGGTGCCCGAGACGGCCGGCTCGATCTCGGTGCGCGCGCGCGCCATGCCGCTCAGGTTCAGCGCCTCTACCGCGCGGGCGGCGAGCGTGGAATCCCGTCCACCTACGACCACGCGCACGCCGTCACCGAGCAAGAAGGTGGTCTTCGGGTAGCGAGGCTGCGCCTTTGGTGCCGGGGCGGGCGCAGGCGGGGGAGGCAGAGCGACAGAAGCATCGTCTATTTCCAGCACGATCTCATCGGTGATCTCCTCGTCGCCAGAGGCCTCTGGCGACGGCGCATTGGGAGGCGACGGCGCACTCGGAGGCGGAGGAGGCTCGGGTTCAGAGACGTACTGCGGCGGCGGTGGTGGCGGAGAGGGGGGCGCCGTGACCGGGACGGACATGACGTACGCTTCGTCCTCCCTGCGTGCGGGCACACCGCGTAGGGTGAGCACCTCATAAAACCGTTCTCAGAGGTCATGAACAGCGTCGGTACGGCCAGGCTCGGCGGCGATGCTGTAGATAGTGACCTCGGCGTCGGGAGAGCGGCGCGCGCCCTCGGGGCCATTGAAGGCTGCTTTGGCGTACGACGCGAGTACACGCGGCCCGCCATCGCCGTCGAACGACGTACGGCCCGAGGTGACCGAGGCCGCCACATCGCCGACCGACGCGGGCAGCAGCGCCGCGAGCGCCTCTGGTGGGGCGAGACGTACCGCCAGAGGCTGCCGCTCCACAGCGTGGGTCACGGCGCCCTCGCGCGACCAAAAGATGCGGCGCGAGATGGGATGCACAAACGCAGACTGCGCGGGCAACGCTGCAAACGCCCGCGGGTTGAGCACCGTCAGGATGGAGTCCACCTCTGCTTGCGACTGCGCCCGGCCGACCATGATCTCGCGGCCTGCCGATGCCGCGGCACACGCCGAATACTGCCCGTAGGCCTCCCATGTCCACCGGTCACCTTCGCGCGATGCGTAGTCGGGCACGTTTGCGCACGCGGCCTCTGGCGCGGACGAATGGGCGTCGAGCGTCGCCTCAGCGCCAGAGGCGAACGCGACGTAGGTGCTCACCGCCAGGTCGCCAGTCTCGTAGAGCACTGCCGACGGCTCGCCCCACGAACTGCACCCGGCGGCGTCGCGCGCTCGGGGCTCGCACCCGGCGGCCTGGAGGTAGGCCGTGAGCGCCTCTGGCGCGAGCGCGCCAGGCACCTCGAAGGGTACATCGACGCGAAGAGAGGCGGGCTGGGCCGCTGCCACGCCCGCCAGCAGAGCGAGCGCGCACGTGAACAGGCGCATGGGTACGAGGGTGGGTGCCCTAACCTAGCGCCGGTAGGCAACGTCACGCGTCAACGAGTAGCCTCTGGCGCCAGAGGCTGCGCGCTCCAGAGCCTAGCTGCCGAGCCTCTGGCGGTCTGCCGTTGCTCGCAGTGCCGGGGCACCTCGGCGCGGCGCGCGCGTTCGCGTTGTGTGCCCGCCAGAGGCCCGCTCCACCCTCACGCCACTCATGGAACACTTCGACGTGCTCATCATCGGCGCCGGCCTCTCGGGCCTGGGCGCGGCGTACTACCTCCAGCGCGACCGGCCCGGCACCACCTACGCCATTCTGGAGGCGCGCGGCGCGACGGGCGGCACGTGGGACCTCTTCCGCTACCCCGGCATCCGCTCCGACTCCGACCTCCACACGTTCGGCTACGAGTTCGAACCGTGGACCGCCGAGGCCTCCATCGCGGGTGCCGACGACATCCTGAGCTATTTGCGCGAGACGGCCGACGCGCACGGCGTGAGCCAGCACGTGCGTCTGCACCACAAGGTGATCGGCGCGTCGTGGTCCACGCCAGAGGCTCGGTGGACGGTCGAGGTGGAGCAGGCCTCTGGCGAGCGCACGCAGCTCTCGTGCGGATGGCTGTTCTCCGCCAGCGGCTACTACCGCTACGACGAAGGCTTTACGCCGCGCTTCGAGGGCCGCGAGCGGTTCGCGGGCGAGATCGTCCACCCGCAGCACTGGCCCGAGGATCTGGACTACACCGGCAAGCGCGTCGTCGTCATTGGCAGCGGGGCGACGGCGGTTACGCTCGTGCCCGCGATGGCCTCTGGCGGCGCGGCGCACGTCACGATGCTCCAGCGCACGCCCTCGTACGTGCTCCCCATTCCGAGCGTGGACCCGCTCACCAAGATCGCGCGGCGGCTGCTTCCCGACGGGCGCGCGCACGCGACCATGCGGCGCAAGCACATCGCGCAGCAACGGCTCGTGTGGTGGTTTTGCCAGCGCTATCCCAAGGCGGCGCGGCGCTTTATCCGGTGGGTCAACAGAAAGCTGCTGCCCGAGGGCTACCCCGTGGACGTGCACTTCAACCCGCCGTACGACCCGTGGGACCAACGCTTGTGCCTGGTCCCAGACGGCGACCTGTTCCGCTCGATCCGCGAAGGCGACGCCTCGGTCGTGACCGACAGCATTGAGACGTTTACCGAGCGCGGCGTGCGCCTGTCCTCTGGCGCCGAGATCGAGGCCGACGTGATTGTTACGGCCACAGGCCTCAACCTTCTCCCGTTCGGCGGCATCGCGCTGCGCGTGGACGGAGAGCCGGTGAGCTTGCCCGAGACCGTCGCGTTCAAAGGGCTGATGCTCAGCGGCGTGCCCAACTTCTGCGTCGCGATTGGCTACACGAGCGCCTCGTGGACGCTCAAGATCGGCCTCTTGTGCGAGCACTTCTGCCGCATCCTGGCCTACATGGACGCCAGAGGCCTCGACATCTGCCGCCCCGAGATCAGCGATCCCGCGATGCCCACGCGGCCACTGCTGGACTTCGGCGCGGGCTACGTGCAGCGCTCTATCGACCAGCTTCCGCGCCAGGGCGACCGCTTCCCGTGGCTCATGCCCGTCGACTACCACACCGACACCAAAGTGCTCCGCACCGGCCGCGTGGACGACGAGCACCTGCACTTTTCCGCCTCTGGCGATGCCGCCTCTGGCCTGCGCCCATTACGACCAGCCGCCCGGCCTCTGGCGAGACTGCCGTTCCCATCTCCGTATGAGCGCGTTTACGCACAAAGTCGCCGTCGTGACGGGCGCCGGGTCGGGCATCGGCCGCGCGCTCGCGCTCGGGCTCGCCGCCAGAGGCGCACGGCTGGCCCTCTCAGATGTCAACGCGGCCACGCTAGAGGAAACCTCCGCCCTCGCCCGGGCCTCTGGCGCCGAGGTCCACACCGAGCTGCTCGACGTGAGCGACCGCGACGCCGTCGGTGCGTACGCCGAGGCCGTCGCGGCGCACTTTGGGGTCGTCCACCAGCTGTACAACAACGCGGGCATCGCAGGCACGGCGCAGCCTCTGGCGGAGACCGACTACGCGACGTTCGAGCGCGTGCTGGGCGTCAACCTGTGGGGCGTGATCTATGGTTCGCGCGAGTTTTTGCCGCACCTCGTCGCCTCGGGCAGCGGCCACGTGGTCAACATCAGCAGCCTCAATGGCTTCATGGGGCAGGCCAACATGACGGCGTACTGCGCCTCCAAGTTTGGCGTGCGCGGCTTTACCGAGGCGCTGCGCGCTGAGATGCGCGCCGAGCGCGCGCCCGTGCGCGTCACGGTCGTCCACCCAGGTGGCATCCAGACCAACATCTCGACCGCCGCGCTGGAAGCTGCCGGGCCTCTGGCGCCAGAGGCCCGACGGCGCGCCGAGCACCGCACCCGGGTCTACAACGAGACGCTGTTCCGCACGACCGCGCCAGAGGCCGCGCGCATCATTTTGGACGGCGTCGCCAGAGGCAAGGAGCGCATCCTCGTCGGCTCGGACGCCCGGGCGGTGGACCTGGGCGTGCGGCTGGTCCCGGCGCTGTACTCGCGCGTAGTCGCGTGGTGGGAGCGGCGGACGTTCGGGGAGGCGCCGTGAGCACATCTCGCGCAGCGGTTGCCCGCGTGTGGTGGGCCGTGCTGGCCCTCGTCGCCGCGCTCTCGGTCTGGGTGGACCTGTTCGCGTTCGTCCGCACGAATGCAGGCGTCGCGGGCGCGACGGTGTTTAGCAACCAGGCCTCTGGCGCTGAAGCGGCGGGTGCATGGGCGTGGGCGCTCCGGCACGCAAGCTTTTTCACGATGCAGAGCAACCTCCTCGTGGCAGCGGCGGCGCTGCCGCTCGCGCTCGACCCGCGCCACGACAGCTACCTCTGGCGCGGGGTCCGCTTGGCGTCGCTGCTCGGCATCACCATTACCGCCGTCGTGTTCGTCGCCGTGCTCGCGCCGATCTACCGTCCCGAAGGCATCGCGCAGTGGACGAACATCGGCCTGCACTACCTCTCGCCGATCATGGCGCTGGGTGGCTGGGTGCTGTTCGGCCCGTGGGGTCGCACCGGCGGCGCCGCGTGGGTGCCCTCCGTCGTCTGGGTCGCGCTGTGGACGGCGTGGACGTTCGCGCACGGCGCCGCCAGCGGCTGGTATCCGTACCCGTTTATCGACGTGGCAGTGCTGGGATACGCGGCGGCGCTGGGCAACGTCGCCGTCATCCTCGTGGGGGGCATCGTACTGCTCCTCGCGGTGCGCGGACTGGACGCATGGCTCGCGCGGCGAACGGCCTCTGGCGCGGCGCGCGCGGTCTCGGATCGGTCGAGCTGACGCGCGCCGGGCCTCTGGCGCCAGAGGCCGCGCAGTGCCGGAGGAGATGCGCACGTTGCGATGCTCACCAGGCTTCTAGCGTCCGTCGGGTCTCTTCACAGGGCCGCCGTATACTCTTGCAAACCTGCCTATGCAACCATGCGGTATGTCCCTCTTGTCCTGTCCCTCCTTCTCTTCGGGGGCTGTGATCTCTTCAGCCTTCCTACCGGCGAGACGTCGTTCGAACTCTCCGGAGACGTCGAAGCGACGACATACACAGGCGACGCCTTTGTCGTCACCGCTGAGAACGGCGACGGCGTGACGCGCTCGCGGGTTGTGCTCGAAGGGGACGATGGTGAGTTCACCTACACGGTGTACATCGAAGCGCCGGGCCAGGCGTTTGAGGAGGGCACGCAGTCCATCAGCCGGACATCGCCGTACAGCGTACGCGTCCCGGTGCTCCTCACCGACTCCCCGCGGGGTGTGAGCGGGACGGTTACCATCACGTCCGTCCGAGGCGGCGACGTGACGGGCTCCTTCGACGTGGGCGTCACGCCGTACGGCGACACGGCCTCGCGGTTTATCCGGGGCACGTTCCGCGCCCCCGAGCGCTAGAGGCCTCTGGCGCCAGAGGCTAAGAGTTGTTGGCAGCCTGCTGCCTCTTGCGGTCAAAGGCTTTCTGCTGGTCCGTGCCCGGCGGCACGTCGTACGGGTGCGCGGGGAGCGTCACCACGCGCAGCGACGGCGTGTCGCCGTTCCACTCGAAGCGCACCGGAGGGCCGTCGACAGGCTCCTCGCCGTCGCCTAGGACGAGGACGGTCGTGCCCTGCTTGAGTACGCGGCCGTCGGCACTTGGAAGGCCTCTGGCGGCGTTGCCGCGCGTCGTCTCCCAGCCGTCGGCCCAGTCGTAGATCCACTTCGCGTCGTCGGTGATCAGACGCACGCAGCCGTGGCTGGCGGGCTCCCCGATGGGCATCCGGTACTGGTGGACGTGGATGCCGCGCTCGTGGTAGAAGTTGAACACCCAGCGCATGCGCCAGCGCTCGCCCGGAGGCGAGAGCGTCGAGATACGGTCCAGCTCTTTCCAGTTGAAGTTGTAGCGGCCCGCGGGCGTCTGGCTGTCGATCGCGCCCGTGTTGACAAGGCCCCAGCGCTCCAAGTCCCCGTTCTCGTACGCCGCCCAGGCCTGCACGCCTTTGTGAATGATGTACAGCTTGTCGAACTCCGCCGCGCCCTCATAACGGCGTGGAAAGGGCGCGTAGGCGCGCGGGTCCAGCCCGAGTTGACTGGGCAGCACGAGCGTGTCACCAATCCCGAGATCGCCCACGAACAGGCGGTTCAGGAACTGCACCATCGGCACGCGATCCTTGCCCACCGCGCGGTTGCCGTCGCCCATGGCGCGGTACAAGTTCTCCCGCGCGAAGATGGAGTTGCCCGTCTCGTGGTCTGAGCACGTGGACGTTCCACGTCACCTCTGGAATCTCCGAGAGGTCCTGGCGCACAGCGTACAGCAGCTCACCGATCTCCGACTGATCGTAGAGACGCCCGGCCGGTTGGGCGATGGCGCCAGAGGCAAGACAGAGCAGCAGGGCAGCGAAAGCGACGCGCATCACAGAGCAGAGGAAAGCGGGGTGCCGAAGAAACGCAGACCCGGCGTGCATGTGTGCCGCGCGCTGTACTTTTTCACAGCCCACAGCCCCGAACGGGCCTCTGGCGGCCGTTTCGCCTCGTGATGGTTTCCTGAGGGCGCCTCTGGCGTGGCGCTACCGGCGCTTTTCTGCCTCTTGCGCCAGAGGCTCTCCACACGCGGTGCCGAGCACGAGACGGGGCTCGCCAGAGGCTACGCCACCAGCCACACTAGGTAGCCCGCGTACGCCAGCAGCAACACGCCGCCTTCCCAGCGACGCGTTTTGCCACCGGTAAAGAGGAAAACTGTCGTCAGCACCGCCATGGCCAGCATGACGGCGATGACCGTCCACTCGATGCCCTCAGAGTAGATGGGCGCGACGATGGCCGCCGGGCCGATCACGCCGAGCACGTTGAACACGTTGGAGCCGATCGCGCCGCCGAGCGCGATCTCGCCGTGGCCTCTGGCGGCCGCGACGATCGTCGTGGCCAGCTCGGGCAGGCTCGTGCCGATGGCGACGAGCGTGAGGCCGATGATGGCCTCGCTGACGCCTAGCGTCTGCGCGATGGACACGGCGCCATCGACGAGCCACCCGGCGCCGAAGACCAGCATCGCGAGCCCCACAAACACCAGACCCACTTGGAGCGCCACTTTCCAGCCCGGCGCCGCGAGCGCATCCTCGACCGCGATGGGCAGATCCTCCGAAGCCGCGCGCGCAGCTTTGGTCTCGCGCCGCGAGCTCGCGATGCCCCAGACGGTGTACAGCACGATGCCGCACGTCAGGATGATGCCTTCGATACTGCTCAACACACCGTCGATCAGAAACGCCCAGAGCAGCAGCATCGAGCCGATCATCACCGGCACGTCGTGCGTGAGCAGGCGACGGTCCACGACCAGAGGCGAGAGCGCAGCGCTCAGCCCGACGATCAGGCCCAGGTTCGCGATGTTGGAGCCGATCACGTTGCCCAGCGCAACGGGGCCGTTGCCACCGAGCGCAGCTTTTACGCTCACCACCAGTTCCGGGCTCGACGTGCCGAACGCGACAACCGTCAGGCCCACAACGAGCGGCGTGATGCCAAACCGCAGCGCCAGCGCTGCCGCGCCGCGCACCAGCGCCTCCGCACCCGCCACCAACAGCACGACGCCTCCGCCCATGTAGAGCAAACTTTGGGTCAGGGTCATGCGGGACGTACGGCGGAGAGGGCGGGCGAAGCTAGGCCTCTGGCGGAAGCCGGATGACGAACACTCGGCGCGCCCGGAACAGGCCAGCCCTCTACACACAAAGCCTCTGGCGCCAGATCCCGAAGAGGGGCATGTCGCCAGAGGCTTCAAAAACTTTACGCCGTTTCGATGGCCTCTGGCGCCTCGGAGACGGACGGGCAGGTGCGGAGCAGAACGTAGCCGGTCACGCCCGAGATGAGCGAGGCGACGAGGATGCCCAGCTTCGCGCTGTCCAGAAGCGTGGGGTCGGTCGTGAACGCGAGGTTGGCGATGAAGATGGACATCGTAAAGCCGATGCCGGTCAGGAAGCTCACGCCGAGCATCTGGCGCCACGTCACGTTCTCGGGCAGGTTGGCGATGCCACTCTTGACCGCGATCCACGCCAGAAGCATCACGCCGACCGGCTTGCCGATGACGAGACCCGCCGCGATGCCGAGCGCGACGGCGTCGGTGAGCAGGGCTCCCGCACCGGCGCCAAGCGCGACGCCGGCATTCGCCAGGGCGAAGACGGGCATCACGAAAAAGGCCACGAAGCTGTGAAGGCCGTGCTCCAGCCGCGCCAGAGGCGTCTCGACGGCCTCGACGCTTTCCTCTAGATTGTGCAGCGCGTACGTCTGCTCGCTGTTGGGCTCTACCTGCCCTGGCTTCATCGTGTCGGCAAACGTGGCGAGGTAGCCTCTGGCGCGCTCCAGAAACGCCGGGGCGTCGATCTTGCGCGAGGCGGGAATGGTGAGCGCCACGAGCACGCCCGCGACCGTCGCGTGAACACCGCTCTTGAGGAACGCCACCCAGATCACGAGACCGATCAGCGCGTACGGCCACGTCTTGCGCACACCGAGGCGGTTCAAGACAGCCAGCACCGCAACGAGTGCGATACCGAGTGCGAGCGCTCCCAGCTTCAACTCGGCGGTGTAGAACAGCGCGATTACCATGACGGCCATGAGGTCGTCGGCGATGGCGAGTGCGGTGAGAAAGATCTTCAGCGCCAGAGGCGCGCGAGTGCCGAGAAGTGCGAGCACGCCGAGCGCGAACGCGATATCGGTCGCCATCGGCACGCCCCAACCTGCCATACGCTCCGGGCTACCGATGCCTGCGTTGACGGCCACGTAGATCAGCGCCGGGATCGCCGCGCCACCAAGCGCTGCGATTACAGAGAGCGCCGCCTTTTTGGGGTTGGACAACTCGCCCACCAGTACCTCCCGCTTGATCTCCAGCCCGACGACGAAGAAGAAGAGCGCCATCAACCCGTCATTCACCCACAGCAAGAACGGCTTCGAGATCTCGAACGAACCGGCGCCGACGGTGATGTATGTGCCCCACAGATCTGCGTACGATGCGGCGAACGGGCTGTTGGCCCATGCAAAC
This sequence comes from Rubricoccaceae bacterium, assembly GCA_963708165.1. GTDB lineage: Bacteria > Bacteroidota > Rhodothermia > Rhodothermales > Rubricoccaceae > Rubricoccus. The sequence goes on from OY970187.1 coordinate 2,080,683, forward strand.
GCCACGACGGCACAGAAAAGGAGCAAGATGCCACCGGCGGCTTCGGTGCGAAAAAAGTCCTGAAAGGACGAAACGAGAGATCGCATAGTGAGGGGAGGTGAACACACCCGGCGGGCCAAGTGTGCGCCTCTGGCGCGGTGCCAGAGGTGGAGAAGGGGCCTCGGGACATCCGAGGTGAAACCAGAGGGCAGGATACCCGCCAGAGGCCAGACGTGGCCGTATGTCTACGCGGTGCGTTCGAGCACGACGCACCGCCCCAGCCAGTCCCGCTTGGGACAGGGCTTGTCTTTGCTCACACAGAGGAGGAGGGGGCGCATGGTGCCTCCCACGCCTAACCCGTTGTGTGGATTCATGAAAGCGGCTTCACACATCCTCCGTGAAGGCGGTTTCACGGATGCACTCCGAAGCCCTGGCCTCTGGCGCCAGAGGCCAGTACTCCGTCGGCGCGCTCGTGCTGTCCTTGTGCGTCGCGCGGCGCATCCGCGAAAACGGATAGCCGTTGCATCCCGTCCGCGGCGTCTCGGGGTTGACCTTGCCAGAGACCCGAGCCGCCTCTGGCACGGGCGCGTCGTAGACGCTCAGGCGGAAGGCCCACTCGTAAGGCGCCATGCCCTCCGGTGGAGTCCGGTCGATGCGTGTCGACGGGACACCGTCGGTGGGGTTCGCCGCGTCGTTTTGCGCGAGGAGCGATCGGGCCTCTGGCGTCCACTGCGCGATGTGGTGGCGGGCGTTGGGACGTTGCGTCCACGTGCTCGGCGTGATCGTGTAGACGATCCCGTAGTCGTCCACGAACGCGCTGTGAGCACCGCGGGTGGCTTACCAGAGGCCTCTGGCGGGGAGACGGCTCCGCACCCCGCCAGCGCAGTGATGAGCGCGAGAGCGCCAGAGGCGCGTCTCACTTGGCGACAGAGATGCTGCGCACCTCGCGGATGACGGTCACGCGGATCTGGCCGGGGTACTCCATCTCGCGCTCGATGCGGTTGGAAATGTCGCGCGAGAGCGACTCGGCCAGCGCGTCCGAGATGGCCTCTGGCGCGACGATGACGCGGAGCTCGCGGCCCGCTTGGATGGCGTAGGCCTGCTGCACGCCCTCAAAATCCGTCGCGATGGATTCGAGGTGCTGCAGGCGCTGCACGTAGCGCTCCAGCGCCTCGCGGCGCGCGCCGGGCCGGGCGCCAGAGGCGGCGTCGGCGGCTTGAACGAGCGGCGCGATGAGCGACGACATGGGCACCTCGTCGTGGTGCGCGCCGACGGCGTTGGACACGTCGGGGTGCTCTTTGTAGCGCATGGTCATCTCCATGCCCGCGATAGCGTGCGGAGACTCCAGCGGCTCCTCGGTCACTTTGCCGATGTCGTGCAAGAGACCCGCGCGGCGTGCTTTGCGGGCGTCCAGGCCCAATTCGGAGGCCATCACGCTGGCCAGTTTCGCCACTTCGATGGAGTGCGCGAGCAGGTTCTGGCCGTAGCTCGCGCGGTAGCGCATCCGCCCGATCATGCGAATCAGCTCGGGGTGCAGGCCGTGGATTTCGAGGTCCAGCGCGGTCTGCTCGCCAGAGGCGATGATCTCCTCCTCGATCTCGGCGCGGGTCTTCTCGACGACCTCTTCGATGCGCGCCGGGTGGATGCGGCCGTCCGCCAGAAGCTTCTCCATCGAGAGCCGCGCGATCTCGCGGCGGACGGGTTCGAAGGCGCTTACGAGGACAGCATCTGGCGTGTCGTCCACGACGACTTCGACGCCTGTGGCCGCTTCGAACGCGCGGATGTTGCGGCCCTCGCGGCCAATCACGCGCCCTTTCATGTCCTCGCGCGGGAGCGCAATGGGAGAGACCGTGTGCTCGATGGTTGTGGGGGCGGCGAGGCGCTGGACGCTCTTGATGATGAGCTTTTTCGCCTCGCGGTCGGCGGTGAGGCGGGCCTCGTCGCGCACGTCTTTGACCATGCGCGCGGCTTCGAGCCGGGCGTCGCGCTCCATTTCGTCGATGAGCCTCTGGCGCGCCTGGTCGCGCGAGAGGTCGGCGACGGCTTCGAGCTTTTCGAGGTGCTCGCCGACGAGCGTTTCGAGGCGAAGCTCCTGCTGAGAGAGGGTGGACGTGCGAGTCTCGACATCCTTTTCCCGCTCGGCGACCTCCTGCTGGCGGCGCGCAACATCGGCCGCGCGCGTTTTGACGGCGTCGGCGAGGGTCGCTGCTTCACCCTGGCGCTTTTGCGCCTCGGCGGTGAGGGCGTCGATGGCGCCAGAGGCCTGGGCGAGCGCAGCTTCGGTCGCGGCGGCACGGTCGCGGCGGGCACTCAGCTTCTGGCGTGCGGCGTCCAGCTTGGCGCGTGCGGCAGTGTGCTTCTCTTTGGCCTCGGCGGTGCGTTGCTCAAAGCGGGCTTTACGCTCGCGGTGTGCGTCGCGGTCTTCTTTGAGAACGTCGCGCTGTGCCTGAATGTCGGTCCGTGCCTCGGTCAACTCGGCGCGCGCGGCCTCAGCGTCGGCGCGGGCGCCATGGGCGGTGGTTTCGGCGGCGCGAACGCGTTCTCCCAGCCGCGCGTCGCTCGCGCGAGCGCCCCACCACCGGCCCGCGACGATGCCGAGCACAAGGGCCAGCAGGGCGGAAATGGCGGCAATCAGGAGGGGCGGCATTCGGGAAGGCGGGGGAAGGGGCCAGATGCACAAGCGCCCCGCCCGAGCCGTAGCTCGCGGGGCACTCGTGCGCGTTGGCATCGCGCAAAAAAGGACCAGCCCGCGACCGTGGACGAGAAACCTACTCGTCTTACACAGTGGGTGCCCGCCGAGCCCTCACGCCTTCCGCGGTCCCCGTGCAAGCACGGGGTGACCCCCGAAGGGGCGCGGCCTGGCAATCAGACCCTGGAGCGTGGCTCCCGCTTTATTGATTGTTCAGGTTCCCATACGGTGGCCACGAACTGGTAGGGGGAATATCGCCCCCACCCGCGCGCTGTTCCGCGGTGCCGCGGCGAAATCCCTGTGCCCTCGCGGCGCGCGGCCTCTGGCGAGAGCTGTCTGTGGAGCCTCTGGCGCCAGAGGCTTACTCGGCTTCTGCAGGCGCGCCGTCGCCAGAGGCGGGGCGGCCGAGCGCTTCGTCCAGGCGGCGCGAGAGGTCCTTGGCTTCGACCTCGACTCGTGCTTTGAGCTGGTCGATCTCGGCGCGGGCCGCGAACAACTCCTCCGCGAGTTCGAGCGCGCCGATGATGGCGTGCGTGAGGTCAGGTTGGTGCGGGATGCCACCGCGGATCTGGCGCAGGCGTCCGTCGATGTACTTGGCGAGGTGCAGCGTGTACGCCTCGTCCGCGGGCGCGACGCGCAGCGGGTAGTCCCGGTCCAGGATGCGCACGCGGATAGACCGCAGGGGCGCGTCGCTGGACGTGTCGCCGCCAGAGGCACCGGGGTTGAGGGAGGGCGTCTCGCTCATCGGTCCTGTTCGAGGGCAGCGTCCACGGCGTCGATAAAGCTCTGGATGGACGCGCGCAGCGCTACCGGGTCTTGGTTGCCGATCTGAAGGCCCGAGCCTCTGGCGTCGCCGATCTCAGCGACCTGTTCGGCAAGACGCAGGTTCTCGCCGCGCAGGCGCTCGATCTCTGCCGCGGCGGACTCGACGCGCTCGCGCAAGCGCAGGAGCGCGCTCCCGTCGCGTGGCGGCGTGGGATCTGCAGAGGGGAAGGCAGCCTGGCGGTCGGGCTCCATGCGGGATAGCGGCGGTCCCCAGCAAGATAGGGCGCATGACCTCGCGCGATGCAAGAGGCCTCTGGCGCGAGGGAAGGATAGGGGATACAGAGTGATGGATGGGCAGATCTCGCTCCACCTTCCCCCCGTCTGATGCCTCCGTTTTACGCTGTGGCCTCTGGCACCACACGCCTACGCTCGAAGTGTCGCGCCATGCTGGTGCTCCAGCGAGCGGAGGATCTTCTTCACGCGGCCGTCCACCTCCTTGTCACGCAGTGTCCGGTCGGCGCCGAAGACGAGCGTGAACGCCGCGCTCTTCTTGCCGCCCTCGATGCGGTCGCCGGTGTAGAGGTCGAACAGGCGCACGTCCTGCAGCAGTGGTCCGCCGGCACGCTTGATGGTCTGCGCCAGAGGCCCGACCGGCTGGCCGGAATCCAGCACGAGCGCGAGGTCGCGCTGCACGGCGGGGAAGCGCGAGATGGCAGCGTACCTCGGCAGGTCGGTCGCTGCGACGCGCGCGACGGTGTCCCAGTTCAACTCGGCCGCGAACAGGGGTGCGCTCAGGTCAGCCTTCGCGATCACCGCGTCGCTGACGCGCGCGATAATGCCCAGGCGCTCGCCTCTGGCGGACAGCTCCAGCGCGTAGGCGGTGAGATCGGTCGGCTCGGGGCGTGGCGCTTCGTCGATCCCGGTCACGCCAGAGGCTGCGAGGACGGCCATAACGATGCCCTTGAGGTCGTAGAAGTCGGCGTCGCGCGCCGCTTCGTCCCAGCGCTGGCGCTGTGCGAGGCCGCCGATAGCGAGGCCCAAGGCGGTGTGCTCGGCAAATCCCTCGACAGGCTGCGTGGCGTCCATGCTGCGGGCGTAGACGTGGCCGCTCTCGAACAAGCGCAGATCACTGGCGCCGCGCTTCTGGTTGTACGCCGCGGCGCTTACCAGACCGTGGAGCAGGCTGGGCCGCATCGCCGCGATCTCGGCCGAGATCGGGTTGAGCGTCTCGACGGTTCTCGTGTCTTGCCCGGTCCAGTCGGTGCCCGCGTAGCGCGTCGCGGTCTCGGACGGCACGAGCGAGTTGGTGTACAGCTCGCGGAAGCCCAGCGCCGCCAGTTGCCGCCGCGCGTCGCCCAGCAGCCTTTCGCCAGAGGCCCCGGCGGTTTGCGCCTCTGGCGTGGGCGCGAGCGCGACCGGCGCCGTGCGTGGCATCGGCACGTTGTCGTAGCCCCACAATCTCGCTACTTCCTCGATCACGTCGACCTCGCGCGTCACGTCGGGCCGGAACGGCGGGACGGTGATGCTCAGCGCGGCGCCAGAGGCGTCGGACGCGGCCTGCGCCACGTCGCCTCCGGCGAACGCGTTGTCGGCGAACGCCTGCAGTGTGCTCGCCACCTCGTCCTCGATCTCGAAGCCAATGGAGCCCAGCAGCGTGATCATCTCCGCGTCTGCGATCTCGGCGCCGATCAGCGCTCGCGCCCGCTCGGGCCGGAAGCGCACAGTTGTGGCCTCTGGCGGAACGGGGTGCGCGTCGATGACGCCAGAGGCGACCGTGCCGCCGCCCAACTCGGCAATCATGGATGCGGCGCGCGAGGCCGCGCGGACCTGGGCCGTCGGGTCGATCCCGCGCTCGAAGCGGTAGCTCGCGTCGGTCTGCACGCCCAGCGCTTTGGCTGCACTGCGGATGCGAGCCGGGTCGAAGTAGGCGCTCTCGATCAGCACGTCGGTCGTGCTCTCGCTCACCTCGGAGTTGGCGCCGCCCATCACGCCCGCCACGGCCACAGGCCGCTCGGCGTCGCAGATGAGCAGCGTGCCCTCGGGGATTTTGCGCTCCACGTCGTCCAGCGTCGTCACCGTCTCGCCAGAGGCGGAGGCTCGCACGCGAATCGTCTCGCCTGCGATGAGCGCGAGGTCGAAGGCGTGCAGCGGCTGGCCCATCTCGTGGAGTACGTAGTTGGTCACGTCCACCACGTTGTTGATCGGGCGCACGCCGACGGCCTCCAGCCTCTGGCGGAGCCACTCGGGACTGGGCGCGACGCGTACGCCGGTGACGAGCATCGCCGCGTAGCGGTGGCATCCGTCCGTGTCCTCGATCTCGACCGTGACGCGGTCCGCCACCTCGCCGCCCGCCTCTGGCGTGGTCACCTCGGGCAGCGCCAGAGGCTGGTCTGTCAGCGCCGCCACGTCGCGCGCGATGCCGATGTGGCACGCGGCGTCGGGTCGGTTGGGCGTCAGCGCGATGTCGAACACCACGTCGCCGGGCGTGTCCACGACCTCCGCCAGAGGCGTGCCGGGAGCGGCGTCTGTGTCGAGCACGAGGATGCCGTCGTGGCTCTCGCCCAGGCCGAGTTCGTCCTCGGCGCAGATCATCCCGAAGCTTACCTCGCCGCGGATCTTGCCCTTCTTGATCGTGACCGCCGTCGGCTCGCCGGTCTCGCGGTCAGGCAGCATCAGTACGGTGCCCACGGTCGCGACCGGGACCATCTGGCCCGCGGCCACGTTGGGCGCGCCGCACACGATCTGGACGGGCACGCTCTCGCCAGAGGCCCCGGCAGGTTGTGCCTCTGGCGACATGGAGTTGGCGCCAGAGGCGGGGCCGATGTCGACCGTGCAGACGCGCAGACGGTCGGCGTTGGGGTGCGGCTCGGCGGTCAGCACGCGGCCGACCACGACGCCGTCCAGTGACGGGCCGGTGGCCTCCATGCCGTCGACTTCGTGGCCCGCCATCGTGAGCAGGTCCGAGAGAGCCTCTGGCGAGAGTCCGGGCTGGACGTAGTCCTTGAGCCAGTTGAGGGAGATGTTCATCGCAAAGAGGGATGGAGGGATAAGGGATGCGGGATAAGGGATGCGGGCCGTATCCCTCCATCCCGTATCCCAAATCCCTCTGGGGTCCTAAAACTGGGACAGGAAGCGCTGGTCGTTCTCGTAGTAGAGCCGGATGTCGTCCACGTTGTAGCGGATCTGGGCCATGCGCTCCACGCCCATGCCGAACGCGTAGCCGGTGTACCGCTCGCTGTCGATGCCGACGGCGTCGAGCACGTTGGGGTCGACCATGCCGCAGCCGAGAATTTCGAGCCAGCGCCCGCCCTCAGGCAGAGACTCGTCCACCCACCACACGTCCACTTCTGCCGAGGGCTCGGTAAACGGGAAGAAGTTGGGCCGGAAGCGCAGCTTCTGCTCGGCGCCGAAAAAGGCCCGCGCGAACGCAAAAAGAACAGCTTTGAGGTCTGCGAAGCTCACGCCCTCGTCGATCACCAGGCCTTCCACCTGATGAAACATGAAGTAGCTCTTGAAGGTGACCGACTCGTTGCGGAAGACGCGTCCGGGCGCGATCACGCGGATCGGCGGTCCGTCGCCAGAGGCCACCGCCTCTTCCATCACGCGCACCTGCACCGGCGACGTGTGGGTGCGCAGCACGATGCCACGGCCCTCGGGCGCGGGCGGCTCCAGAAAGAACGTGTCCTGCATGTCCCGCGCCGGATGGTTGGCCGGGAAGTTGAGCGCGCTGAAGTTGTGCCAGTCGTCCTCGATCTCCGGGCCACGGGCGACCGCGAAGCCGAACTGGCGGAAGATGTCCTGAATGGATTCGAGCGTCTGCGTGAGCGGGTGCAAACTTCCGCTCGCCTCTGGCGCCGGGATGCGTCCAGGCAGCGTGAGGTCCAGGTCTGTCGCCTCGGCGCTGGCGCCAGAGGCCGCAGTTTGCGACGTCTCCAGACGTGCCTCGGCACGTTGGCGCAGCGCGTTGAGCTTCTGGCCCGCGTCTCGGCGCGCTTCGGGTGGGACGCTGCCAATCTTGCCGAAGAGGGCCGTCACGGCTCCAGCCTTGCGGCCCAGGAAGCGGACGCGGAACGCCTCGGCGTCTTCGCCAGAGGCGAGCGTGGCGGCGTCGATCTCGGCCTGAAGGGCTTCGATCTCGGCGTTGAGCGAGGTGGTGTCAGCAGACATGTTGCGTGATGCGTGAGGGCGGCAGCGCAGGGCCTCTGGCGCCAGAGGCCCGTCCGTTTCATCCTGAGCGTAGCCGAAGGATCTCGGTGTGACAGTCTTTCCCGCCAGAGGCGAGAGCGCTGGTCAGCGTTTGTGCTCGGTAGAGACCTTTCGGCTACAGCCGCTGGCGCAGCCTCCGCTCAGGATGACACGAATGGGAGAGCGAGTCTCCCAGCAGTCAATCGATCGGCCCCAAACTCTCGCCAGAGGCAAGCGCAAAGCGTGGAAAGCCGAAACAAAAACTCCCGCCAGACCGAAGTCGGGCGGGAGCGGGCAGGTCGACCCCGCCGCGAGCGGCGGGTGGAGGCGCTAGGCCGCCATATCGATCACAGCCTTAAAGGCTTCCTTGTCGCGGACCGCGAGGTCTGCGAGGACCTTCCGGTTGAGAGGCACGTCAGCTTTTTTAAGGCCGGCGATGAGACGCGAGTATGTCGTGCCGTGGAGCCGAGCTCCCGCATTGATGCGGGCGATCCACAGACGCCGGAACGTGCGCTTGCGGGCGCGACGGTCACGGTAGGCATACTGCATCCCCTTCTCGACGGAGTGCTTGGCAACGGTGTAAACGTTGCTGCGGCGGCCCCAGTAGCCTTTCGCCTGCTTCAAGAGCTTGCGGCGACGGCGACGGGAAGCCACGAGATTTCGTGCGCGTGGCATTTTGTTCTCCTGGTTAGGGGGTGGAAATCACGCGAGCGGACGTGTGATCGTCCGAGGCGTAAGAAAATCGACGGGCGGAAGGCCCTCTGAGGCCGCCTCCGAAGAGGCGGTCATCCTTACAAGGTCAGCAGACGCTCCATGCGCTTCTGGTCCACCTTCGCGACGAGTGTGCTGTCGCGGAGGTCGCGCTTGCGCTTGGGCGACTTCTTGGTCAGGATATGGCTCGTGAAAGCCTTCTTCCGCTTGAGGCGGCCCGTCCCGGTGAGCTTGAATCGCTTCTTCGCACCGCTGTTGGTCTTCATCTTTGGCATAATCGAGGTGCCCCGAGGGGCGCTAAACGTGGGCCATGCGGACAAAACGGCCGCCTGAGCATCGCCGGTAAGGGCGGGGGCGCAGGCGGCACAGTTCGAGCGCCAAATCTAGAGAGGCCGTACGCACCAGAGTCCTCTGGCGAGCGTCTTCACGCGCTATTGCGGCAGAGCAGGAGGGGCTTCTGGCGCCAGAGGCAAACCTCGTGGCGCTCTGTCTCTCCAAGGCACGGCCTGTGCGCTAGGCTTTCTTCTTCTCCGGCGCGAGCATCATCGTCATGCGGCGCCCTTCCATTGTGGGGGCCTGGTCCATCTTCGAGATGTCCGAGAGGTCCTCGGTAAACCGCTCCAAGATGTCGAGACCCTGGTCCTTGTAGATGATGTCGCGTCCGCGGAACTGAACCCACGCCTTGACCTTGTGGCCCTCTTCCAAGAACTCGCGCGCGTGCTTGGTCTTGAAGTCGTAGTCGTGGTCGTCCGTGCGGGGACGGAAGCGGATTTCCTTGAGCTCGCCCTGCTTGGCCTGCTTTTTCCGCTGCTCCTTGAGCTTCTTCTGCTGCTCGTAGCGGTACTTCCCGAAGTCCATGATCTTGGCAACGGGCGGATCTGCGTTGGGCGAGATCTCGACGAGGTCCATGCCTCGGTTCTGGGCGATCTCGATGGCCTGCGCAAGCGGCAAAACACCGACCTGTCCCTCGCCGTCGGCAATGACGCGCACGGTGTGGGCCTGGATCTGATCGTTGATGGGTGTCTGCGGCTCGCGGCGGCGGGGCTGCGGCTTGGAACGTCTACGGCGGGCTATGATGCTGCGGGGCTGATGGAAAAAGCTGCGACGCGGGAGAGGCGGTATGTGCTCTCTACACAGAGCGTCGCAGATCAACCTACGCCTCTGGCGCCGACAGGTGCCCACATAGCCTCACATTGGCACGATTTCGTGCGCTCTGCGCCAGAGGCCTTGGGTGGCGGGGAATCCTCGTGCGGCGCTGTGCTGGCGTGTAAGGCGGGACGGGTGTGACGTGTAGCTTGGCACATGGACTTCACCGCACTTGCCCTCCGCGTGGGCACCATCACCTCCGCTGCGCCCGAGGGCGACGGCTTGCGCCTCTCCGTCGACCTGGGTGGCGACACACGCCATGCCCTCGCGCACATCACCGAGCGCTATGGCCCCGACGACCTCGTGGGCCGTCAGGTCGTCGTCGTGCTCGACCCACCGGGCGGTGCCTCTGGCGAAGTGGTCGTGCTCGCGGCTGTGAGCGCGACCGAGGGCGCCGTGCTGCTCCGCCCCGACGCGCCCGTTCCCGACGGAACGGCCGTGGTTTAGCCTCTGGCGCCAGAGGCCGTGCTCAGAGCAGGCCGCCAGAGGCTGTGACCCACCGCGTGCGCGTCGCCTGTATGTACTGTACCCCCTCTCCGCTTCCCGCTATGCGATCCCTTCTCGTTCTCAGCCTTCTCCTCGCCTCTGGCGCCGCGCGCGCGCAGGTCGGGCTGGACTTTACCCTCGGCCCTGTCATCTCGTGGCCCGAGGACGTGCAGGCGTTTACGTTCGACCCGGAGGATCCCGCGTTCGACCCGACGCAAATAGAAGTGGGAAACCCGGAGACGTTCAACTTCAAGCCCACCGTCGGCTTCGAGGCAGGGCTGGGGCTGATCATTATGCCGCGCAACGTGGGAGTCCGCGTGGGCGTGCATTACCTCAACACGTCGGCTGTGTTCGATGAGCAGGGCGGCTCGTTCGAGCGCGATGCCTTCGGCGCCAACTTTGTGACGCTGCAGGGAGATCTGCGCGTCGGCAAGCGCGTGGGGCCTGCGATGCTGTACGCGTTCGGGGGGCCTGAGCTTCGCTTTCTCGTGGACCTCTCGGACGAGGACGCACAGTTCACGGCCGCACTGCAGGACTCCGAACTGCTCAGCACCGCTGCCAAGTTTGGCGCGGGCGTGACGCTGAACGTCTTCGGCACCAAGTTCGGCCCCAAGGTCAGCTACACGCTGGGCCTCTCGGACGTGGAAAGCGGCGACGTGATCGTGACCCGCGGCGCCGAGGACCTCGCGCTGCGCCTGCCCGACGGCTACGGGCTCAACACGCTGCTCTTCGGGCTCGTGATCGGCGGCCGTTAGCCTCTGGCGCCAGAGGCCGGATGTTCGGTCGGCGTGGTGCTTCGAGAGGGCACACGCATGACGCGGCGGACCGCCGCAGTGTAGCGGCTCCGCCAGAGGCGCCGTTTATCTTCAGCGCGGTCTCCCCCCGTTGCCGTGATTCGCCGCCTCGCTCTCGCCGCCGTTCTCCTCGCGCTCGCCTCTGGCGCCGATGCGCAGGAGCGGCCCACGCTGACCATCGACCTCATCACGCAAGATCCCGAGACGTGGATCGGCGACTGGCCCGAGGCGCCGTACTGGACCGACCGCGGCGACCGGCTCTACTTCACCTGGAACCCGGCGGGCGCCTTCCCCGGCGACTCGCTGTTCGCCGCGACCGCCTCTGGCGGCGAGCCTGTGCTCGTTTCGGCGCCAGAGGCTCGGATGCTCCCGCCGCAGTACGACGGCCTCTGGCGCGACCGGATGGCGTATTCGCCCTCCGCGACCGAGCGCGTGTTCGAGCGCGGCGGCGACCTCTGGCGCTACGTCATCCAAACCGACGAGATGCAGCGGCTCACGCGTACGACTGCCCGCGAGAGCGGCGCACGGTACGCGCCCAACGGCCGGACCATCGTCTACCGCGAGGGCAACGCCCTCTTCGCGATGGACCTGGACACGGGCGGCACGGCGTCCCCTGGCGTGATCCGCCAACTCACTGACCTGCGCAGCGGCAAGGAGCCCAAAGACAGCACGCCAAGCGACCAGGACGCCTTTCTGCGCAGCCAGCAGACGCGCCTGCTCGACGTAATCCGCCGCGGCGTGGAGCAGGACTCGCTGCGCACCGCCTCTCGCGAGCGCGAGGACCGCGCCAGAGGCCTGCCGCCCACGCACTGGGTCGGCGACGAGCGCATCGGCTCGCTCCAGATCGACCCGACGGAGCGCTACGTCACGTTTACGCTCTCGGCCTCTGGCGCCACCCCGACGACCCGCATGGTGGACTATGTCACCGCCAGCGGCTACGCCGAGGAGATCACGGCCCGCGCCAAAGTCGGCGCCGAGCGCACCGCGAGCACGCTCTGGATTCAGGACGTGCAGCGCGATAGCGTCTACAAGGTGGACCTGAGCACGCTGCCCGGCGCGTTCGTGGCCGCGGATTTCTTTCGCGCCAGAGGCCAGGAAACAGATTCCAGCCGCATCGCCTTCGCCATCGGCCCGGACTGGAGCCCGGACGGGCAGTACGCCGTCGTCGAGGTGCGCACGATCGACAACAAAGACCGATGGATCGCGCGGCTCGACCCCGCCTCTGGCGCCCTGACCGTGCTCGATCACCAGCGCGACGAAGCCTGGATCGCCGGGCCCGGCATCTCATGGTGGGGCGGAGGCTCCGAAGGTGGCTGGCTGCCGGACGGGCAGACGTACTGGTACAAGAGCGAGGCCACAGGCTGGAGCCACCTGACCACCGTCGATGTCGCTTCTGGCGAGACGCGCCAACTCACCTCGGGCGACTGGGAAGTCGAGAGCGCGCAGATCACCCGCGATGGCACCGCGTGGCTGCTGCAGACCAGTGAGGCCTCGCACGCCGAGCGCCACCTCTACCGGATGCCTCTGGCGGGAGGCGCGCGCCAGAGGCTCACACGCGAGCCCGGGCGCCACGACTTTGCGCTGTCTCCGGACGACCAGACCCTCGCGATGCTCTTCTCGACGGCCAACCGGCCGCCCGAGGTCTACACCCAGCCCGCCTCTGGCGTAGCGCCAGAGGCACGGCAGGTCACGCGCTCCACGACCGAGGCCTGGGGCGCGTACCCGTGGCGCGCGGCGGAAATCGTCGAGATTCCCGCCAGTGACGGCGTGGGCGTACCGGCGCGCATCTACCGGCCGGAGAACCCCAACGGCGCGGCGGTCTTCTTCGTCCACGGCGCGGGCTACCTCCAGAACGCGCACAACTGGTGGAGCGGCTACTTCCGCGAGTACCAGTTCCACAACATGCTCGCCGACCAAGGCTACCTCGTGCTCGACGTAGACTACCGCGCGAGCGCAGGCTACGGGCGCGACTGGCGCACGGCCGTCTACCGCCACATGGGCGGGCGCGATCTGCAGGACTACGTGGACGCCAGCCGTTGGGTCGGCACCGAGTTCGGCATCGACCCCGAGCGCGTGGCCATCTACGGCGGCTCCTACGGTGGCTTTCTGACGCTCATGGCGCTCTTTACCGAGCCCGAGCACTTCGGCAGCGGCGCGGCGCTCCGCTCGGTCACAGACTGGGCGCACTACAACGACACGTACACCCGCAACATCCTCAACTCGCCGCTGGACGATCCAGAAGCGTACCTCCGCTCGTCGCCCATCGAGTTCGCCAGCGGCCTCGAAGACCCTCTTCTGATGACGCACGGGCTCGTGGATGACAACGTGCAGCCGCAGGACATCTTCCGCCTCTCGCAGCGACTCATCGAACTGGGCAAGCGCGACTGGGAACTCGCCATCGCGCCCGTCGAGCCGCACGGCTACCGCGAGCCGACCTCGTGGGCAGATAAGCTGCACCGCATCCACGATCTCATCGAGAACACCGTCGGCCCCGACGCGCCAGAGGCCGAGACGGAGGGATAAGCCTCTGGCGAGGCGGTAGCACACACAGCCTCTGGCGAACTGGGCGCTACCGAAAACGCTTTCAGGCTCGGCGCTCGCCAGAGGCGCCTTGGGGCTCTGCCAAACGCCCATGAAGCGGCTTGACGGGTGGGGTATGTGACCCTATCATGACCGTCCCCTGAAAGCGCTTTCATTGCTCGCTTTCAGTCGGCCCCGGCCTGTGAGCGTCACCATCTACGACATCGCCGATCGCGCCGACGTGTCCATCGCGACCGTCTCCCGCGTCTTCAACGACCACCCACGTGTGTCGGAGGGGACACGCGAGCGAGTGTTCCGCGTGGCGAACACGCTGGGGTACGAGCCGCACGCGAGCGCACAGAGCCTCGCGCGGCAGAACACGCAGGTCGTCTCGGCGGTCGTGCCGATGATGACCTCGTTTTTCTTTATGGAGGTGCTCCGCGGCATGCAGGATCGCCTGGACGAGAGCGACTTCGACCTTCTCGTCTACGCTGCGCGCACGCTCGGCCGCGTCGACGGCCAACTCGGCCGCGCGCTGCAACGCGGCCGCTCCGACGGCATGCTGCTCGTCTCGACGCCCGTTTCGGGGACCCGCGCGCGCCGCCTCACCGCCAGCCCCCGTCCCGTCGTCCTCGTCGACTCGTTCCACGAAGACCTGGACTCCGTCTCGGTCGACAACGTCACCGGCGGCGCCGAGGCCGCCCGCCACCTTCTCGACCGCGGCCACGAGCGCATCGGGCTCATTCTGCCTCTGGCGGAATCCGTACCCGCACAGGACCGCCGTCGCGGCGTCGAAGAGGCGCTCGCCGCCAGAGGCGTAACACTCGATCCGCGGCTCGTCGTCGTGGCCGAGTGGGACCACGAGCAGCACGGCTACACGCGCTACGCGGGCTACCGCTGCATGCAGCAGCTTCTGGCGCTCCCGCCAGAGGCCCGCCCGACCGCCGTCTTTGCCGCCGCCGATGTGATGGCGCTCGGCGCACTTCGCGCCGCCCGCGAGGCCGGCCTGAGCGTCCCCGGCGACCTGGAAGTCGTCGGCTTCGATGATATCGAGTCCAGCGCCTACGTCGGCCTCACGACGCTGCGCCAGCCCATGGTCGAAATGGGCACGCTCGCGACTGAATTGTTGCTCCGCCGGATGCGCGAGCCAGACACGCCACCCTCTCATACCGTTTTCGCCCCCCGCCTCGTCGTCCGTGAGACGAGCGGTGGGACCGTGACCGCCTAAGCCCGGATCGCCCCAGGATGCCGCATCTCCTCCGCTTTACCCTGCTCCTGGCGTTTGCCCTCGGGCTCTCCGCCACCGCCAGCGCTCAGACCGGCAAAATCTCCGGCCGCGTCATCGATGCCGCCTCTGGCGAGACCATCCCCGGCGTCAACGTCCTCATCGACGGCACCGGCCAGGGCGCTGCGACCAACCTCGACGGCGAGTACGTCATCATCGGCGTCCGCCCGGATAGCTACACGATGACGTTCTCGTTTATCGGCTACCAGACCACGCGCGTCGAAAACGTCCGCGTGCGCATCGACCTCACCACCGATGTCGATGTCGAACTGGCAGAGGAAAGCGCAGACTTCGGCGGCGAAGTCGTCGTCGAGGCCACCCGTAACCTCTTCGAGCGCGACGTAACCGCGACCACCGCCTTCGTCTCTGGTGACGAGATCCGCGCGATCCCCGTCGAGAACTTCGCCGACGTGATTGAGCTCCAGGCGGGCGTCGTGGAGGAGGGCGGACAGCTCCACTTCCGCGGTGGTCGCGGCGGCGAAGTCGGCTACTGGATCGACGGCGTGCCCGTCACCGATGTCTACGACGGAGGCCTCGCGCTGGAAATCGAGAACAACTCGGTGCAAGAACTCCAGGTCGTCACCGGAGCCTTCAACGCGGAGTACGGACAAGCTCTCTCCGGTATCGTCAACGTCGTCACGCGCGACGGCTCCAACGACTTCGAGGCTCAGATCTCCGGCTTTACCGGCGACTACGCCGCAGGCTCCGGGACCTCTGGCCTCAACTCGCTCGACATCTTCCCCGGTACAGGTGTAGGTGACTTCGGCACAGGCATTCGCAACGTCGAGGGCACGCTTTCCGGCCCCATCGTCCCGTCCAAGCTGTTTTTCTTCGCCAGCGGCCGCTACTTCGGCAACGACGGCTGGATCAACGGCGAGAACCGCTACACCTTCCAGGACATCGGTTTCTCCCCAACGGGATCTATCGTCCTGCTCGACAGCGTTGGCAGCGGCGACCGCAGCAGCGTCTCGCTCAACCCGTACGAGAAGACCTCCGGGCAGATCAAGCTCACCGCCAACCTCTTCTCGGGCATCCGCCTCTCGGCCAACCTTCTCGCCTCGCAAGAAGACTTCCGAGACGCCAACAACTTTTACTATTTCATGCCCGAGGGGCGGCGCAGCAACGACCGCCGCGCCCGCACAGGCATCCTCAAGTGGACGCACCTGCTCTCCAACACGACGTTCTACGAGATCGGCGTCACGAACAACTACACCACGTTCGACACCTACCTCTTCGAAGACCCGCTCGACGAGCGCTACCGCGACAACGACTTCATCGGCGCCGCGCCCGGCAACATCACGTCCGGGTTTGCCGCTGGCGGAACGGACAACGGCCGCTTCTCCCGCTCCACCGACACGTGGCTCGCGAAGCTGGACATCCAGAGCCAGGTCAGCAAGGCGCACCTCGTCAAAACCGGCATCGAGGCGCGCTTTCACCAGCTGCAGGCGCAGGATGAGTTCACACTCGTCGAACTAGGGACCGACAACGCTGGCGACGAGGTCGTCAACCGCCGCAGCTCTGTGCTCAACAACCGCTACGACCGGCGCCCTGTCGAGTTTGCAGCGTACATCCAAGACAAGATCGAAGTCGGTGGCCTCGTCGTGAACGCAGGCGTCCGCGTGGACTATTTCGACGCCAACGGCGTGCTGTTCCGCGATCCGCGCGATCCGGTCGCGGTCTTTCCCAGCCTTCGGCAGTGCGCCGAGGTCATCAACCTGCAGTGCACGACGGGCGAGAACAACCAGCCCATCCTCCGCGGCGAACAGCCAGAAGACCGGTTCATCCCCGACGAGTACTTCGTCGAGTCGGAAGCAACGTGGCAGTTCAGCCCGCGCCTCGGTGTGGCCTTCCCGATCTCTTCGACAGGTGTCTTCCACTTCTCGTATGGGCAGTTCTTCCAGATCCCCAACTTCGAGCTTCTCTACCAGAACCCGTTTTTCCAGCTTAGCTCCGAGGGTTCAGGCCTCATCGGTCTCGTCGGCAACGCCAACCTCAAGCCTGAGCAGACGATCAACGGCGAGATCGGCCTCAAGCAGTCGCTGACCTCCACGACCGCTGTCGAGCTCACCGCCTACTACCGCGACATTCGCAATCTCGCGGGCTCCGCTACAGATCCCATCGTGATTCGAGGCTCGTCGGCTCGTTACGGCCAACTTGTGAACTCAGACTTCGGCCTTGTCCGCGGTGTCGTCTTCCGCTTCGATCAGCGTGTGGGCCGCAACCTGTTCGCGGGCTTCGACTACACCTATCAGGTGGCGCGCGCCAACGCGAGCGACCCAAGCCAGGTCTACAACGCCGCCGCAGCTCAGGTGGGCTTGGAGCAGATCATCGTGCCGACCAACTGGGACCAGCGCCACACCGCCAACGCGAGCTTGACCTACAGCAACCCGACCTACAACGCGGGCTTCGGGCTTCTGGCGAGCTACGGCTCCGGCATCCCCTACACTCCAACGATCAACACCGCCATCGGCGGAGGCACGCGCGCCCCGAGCACGATCCCGATCAACAGCGAACTGCGCCCGAGTACGCTCAACGTCAACGCCAGCGCGTACAAGGGCATCGCGTTCGCAGGAGCCGACTTCCAGATCTTCGGTCGCGTCGAAAACCTCTTCGACACCCGCGACGAGACCGCGGTCTTCTCCGACACCGGTCGCGCGACCTACTCCCTGGAGCAGACCCGTGCCGCGAGCCAGTTCTCTGGCGACCCGCTGGTGCTAGAGCGGTCTTTTACCCGTCCTGACTTCTTCAGCCAGCCGCGTCGCATCACTTTGGGCCTCCGCCTGAGTATTTAGACGAATGGGCAGACGGGTGTGACCTATGTGTGACGCCCATCTTGCACTACCCTCCTTGACTTCGCGGTTTCGCCGTCTCCGATGATCCGAGCTCTCTCCCTCTCTCTCTTCGCAGCCTTCATGCTGCTCGGGCCTCTGGCGCCAGAGGCCTTTGCGCAGACGCGCGACGACCTGCCCGACTTCCTCTTCGACCCGACCTACTACTCGTCCAAGGTGTACGAGAAGAAGGCGGACGTGGACGGCAACGAGGTCGTGATCACGGTCTTCAACTACGGCCTGCTCGCGGGGGTCGGGGAGGTGCGTGGCGAGTGGCCAAAGGGCTCTGGCAACAACTACGTGGGCGACGTGCTGCCCATCATCGTCTCCGAAGTGCCCGTCGACACCGACGGCGACGGCGTGGCGGATGATCTCGTGCGGCACGTGTCGACCACGCGTGGACCCGGCAACCGCGGGATTCCTCAAAACCCGGACAATCCTTCGGAGGCGTGGACCTTTGAGCCCAAGCCCGGCTTCGCTTCTGACCGGGTTCGCACCGATACGAACGAAGAAAACAACCGCCTCGCGCTCTCCACTGACCCCCAGTCTTGGCCCGACTTCTGGCCCGACCAGCCGACGTGGATCGATCCGACAACAGGGCGTGCGCAGTGGAACGGGTTCTTCGGCCGCAACCAGTTCTCGGCTGATCTAGAGAGCTACTTCTGGACGGACGACACCAACGACCGCGAGCTTCAGACCGAATTTCCTGGCATGGAAGGTGCTCCCGGATTTCGGCCCGATCCTGCGCGCCCGTCGCGCGGCGGCCTCGGCTTGGAAATGAAAGTGCGCAGCCTGCAGTGGAGCCAGTTCCTCGCGCAAGACGCCATCTTCTGGCTCTACGAGGTCACCAACACCTCCACGATCACCTACCCGCGCGTAGCCGTCGGCCTGACCGTGGGCACACTGGCCGGTGGCGACGGTGACTCGCAGGACGACCTCGCGTTTTTCGACCAGGCCAACCGCATCGTCTACTCCTGGGACAACGACAACTCCGGCAACGAGAGCCAGCCCGTCGGCTACGTGGGCTACGGCTTCTTGGAGAGCCCCGGCAACTCCGAGAACGGCATCGACGACGACGGAGACGGCGACCCGACGACCGAACAGGGCCGCGACATCGACGGCCTGCCCATCACCGACCTGACGCGCGTCGGGTCTGACAACACCTTCCGCCAGGCCGACTTCCAGCCGCGCATGCTGGCCTCTGGCGACCCGCTCGTGCTTATCGACGCGGCCACAGGCCGCCGCTCGATCCAGTACGTGCCCGCCAGCGGCTCCATCACCGTTGAGAGCCAGGGGCGCAGCTACACCGTGGCCTCTGGCGACGTGATCCAGGAGACGCAAACGGACATTCAGGGCCAGAACCCGAACCTGCCCGCGGTCACCGTCACAGAGAAGGACCTGATCGACAACGACCTCGACGGCATCATCGACGAGGACGTGACGCTCCACTTCGAACGCCGCGCTCAGGCCTTCGGCGGAGGCATTGTTACGCTTCCCGCGCTCAAGTACAAGAACTACGTCGGCTTTGGCCGCGCCATCGAGGGCCGCGCCGCGACCGAGGCCGATTCGACCACCTATGGTTTGCGCAACCTCCTCATCGACGAGGCGCGCGACAACGGTGTGGACGAGGACCAGGACTGGAACGCTGCGACGGACGACGTCGGCGCGGATGGGCAGGCCGGTACAGGTGACGAAGGCGAAGGCAACGGCCGCCGCGATCCCGGCGAGCCCAACTTCGATGACCTCGACGTGACCGAGTCCGACCAGGTCGGGCTCTCGTCCTTCTTCTACTTCTTCCCCTCCAACGCCTTCCCCCTCACCGACGACGAGCGCGTGTGGGACGGCATGACGCCGGGCTTCTTCACCACCAACGAAGAGCTGCAGACGCAGCAGCAGGCTGGCGGCGTGGACGGTGACTTTGTCTTCGGCAGCGGATACTTCTCGCTGGAGCCCGGTGAAACCCTCCGCTTCTCGATGGCACTCGTGTTCGGTGACGATCTGGAAGACATCACGACCAACACGCAGACGATCCAGGAGATCTACAACCGCAACTACCAGTTCGCGCGTCCGCCAGATCGTCCGACGCTCAATGCCGTCGGCGGCGATGGGCAGGTGACGCTCTATTGGAACTCCATTGCGGAGCAGAGCTTCGACCCGGCACTCGGCGAATTCGACTTTGAAGGCTACCGCCTCTACAAGTCGACGGACCCCAACTTCCAGGACGTGGAGTTCGTCACCGATGCCTTTGGCAACGACGCCACGCGCGTCCCGTTTGTGCAATACGACCGTGCCAACGGCACCCAAGGCATCTATACCTCTAACGACCCCCGCACGAGAGGCGTCTCCTACAATCTCGGCTCCGATACCGGCCTGCGCTATTCGTTCGTGGACACCGATGTCGATAACGGCCAGACGTACTACTACGCGATCACGGCCTATGACCGCGGTAGCCCAGATTTCTTCCCGGCCGAGAACAACATCCTGTCCTCTCAGACGGCCGACGGCAAAGTGGTAACCGGTGACAACGTCGTCGAGATAACCCCCAACGCGCCTGTGGCCGGATACACAGCGGGCAGCATCCAGAACTTGGTGCGGGTCTCAGGAGACGCCACGGGTGAGGTGTTCACCGAGGTGCTCAACCCCGAGATGATCCCCGACGGCGCCCAGTACGAGATCGTGTTCGACGACGCGATCACCTCCTCCCGGTCGTTCTCCGTCCTCCGGAACGGCGAGGTCGTCGTCACCTCGCTTCTTGCGGATGCGCCTTCGGCGGTCGTGGACGGCATCCGGTTTGTGTTCAACAACGACTCGCCCCGGCTAGATCTCGACGCCTCTGGCTTCCTCACGGAGCCGAGCAACGCGGACCAGTTCGCAGAGGTCTTCGCCGCTGTCTACCAGAACGCGACGTTCCAGGTGCAGGGCCAGGCTGTCCCGTTCGACTACGAAATCCAGTTTCAGGACCAGGCGACCAACCTCTCGCTCGGCGGCATCCGGCTGGGTACGGTAGGGCCTTTCGTGGAATCGATCCAGACCAACGTGGTCGTGCGCAACCAGACCCTCGGCCGTGACGCCGCCTTTGTGTTCCTAGCCTCTGACGGTGCCGACGGCATCTTTAGCGCGAGCACGACTGCCACATCCACGCAGGCTGGATCCGCGCGCAGCGATCTCCTCATCATCTACGACTGTGTGGAAGAGACGCTGTGTGCGACGGAAGCACTCACGCCGACCTATGTCTTCCGCATCCGCGCAGACGCCAGAGGCCGCTTCTCTGGAGAGATCCCCAACGCAGGGGACCGCTACCTGCTTTCCTCGCGCAAGCCATTTTCCACGCGCGACGCCTTCTCGTTTTCGAGCACGGCCTCTGGCGTTGATACGGACGCGGCACAGGCGCAGTTGGACGCCATCCGCGTCGTGCCCAACCCCTACGTCGCCGCGGCGAGTTGGGAGCGCCCACCGCCCCGCAACCTCTCGGGCCGTGGCGAGCGTCGCATCGATTTTATCCACCTACCGCAAGACGCGGTCGTCCGCATCTATGACGTGCGCGGATCGCTCATTCGCGAACTGGTCCACGATGCTGGCCTAGATGACGGAACGGTGAGCTGGGATCTGCGCACACGCGAAGGACTCGAGACCGCCTACGGCGTCTACTTCTACCACGTCGACGCGCCTGGCGTGGGCGAGATCACCGGCAAGTTGGCCCTTATCAAGTGACCATGACGATCAAGACCCTTACGGCCGGGCTGCTCACCGCACTCGCGCCTCTGGCGATCGCGCCAGAGGCCCAGGCGCAGGACAAACCCGGCACGACGGCCTCCTCCTTTCTGCTTATCGGGACCGACGCCAGAGGCGCGGGTATGGGCTCGGCGCAGACGGCAGTCGCCTCTGGCGCCTCGGCGCTGCACTGGAATCCGGCAGGCATCACGTCGGCCTCGGACCGGAGCGGCGGCACGGCTCTGTTTTCTACCCAGGAGTGGTTCATTCCCGATACGCAGCACAGCTTTGCGGGCGTCACGCTCAACGTCGGCGCGATGGGCACTGTGGGTCTGAGCGTGACGGCGCTGAACTACGGTGAGGAACGCGTCACCACCGTCGAGCAGCCCGAGGGCACGGGCGAGTTCTTCGGCGCCTCAGATCTTTCGGTAGGCATCAGCTACGCGCGGCCGCTCACGGAGCAGTTCTCGATCGGCGCGACAGCCAAGCTGATCCGCAACCAGATCTACAACGAGTCGGCCACAGGCGGCGCGGTTGACCTCGGCGTGCGCTACGCGACCAACTTCCAGGGCATTGTGCTCGGCGCCACCATGTCCAACTTCGGAAGCGATATGCAACTCACCGGCCGTGACCTGCGCCGCCGCATCGACAACGACCCCGACCGCGACGGCGACAACGACGACCTGCCGGGCGCGCTCGAAACCGGCTCGTGGTCGCTGCCTCTGGCGTTCCGCGTTGGCGTGAGCGCAACGCCCGTGCAGGCAGGCGATGTGTCGCTCACGATCTCCGCCGAAGGGCAGGCGCCGAGCGACAACAGCCAGTCGGCCAACTTTGGTGGCGAGGCGTCCTGGCGCGATATGCTCTTCGTGCGTGGCGGTTACCGCCAGGCCTTCTCCAGCATCGCCGATGACGGCGGCTGGTCCGCGGGCTTCGGCCTCGCCTACGACCTCTCCGACGACCTCGGCCTCCGGTTCGACTACGTCTTCCAGGAGTACGAGCCCTTCGGCACCCCACAGATGTTCTCCCTCGGCGTCACCTTCTAAGACGCCTCTGGCGGGAGCACCGCCCGGCGCCAGAGGCGCCGTTTCATTCGCGCGGGACAACCCGCCGTCTTCGGCCGCCTCGGTGGCCCTTTCCTACCCAATCCCATGAGATTCGCTACTCGCCTCGGCCTCGCGGCGCTGGCGTTCGTTCTCGCCGCAGGCTCCGCCAGCGCGCAGAACGACGTCACCTTCCAGGTCGACCTCAACCAATACATCACGACGTGCCAGTTCGACGCCGCCGCCAACACTGTGCTCGTGCGCGGCTCGTTCAACGGCTTCGATGAGAGCACAGCTCTTACAGATAGCGACGGCAACGGCGTGTACAACACCACGCTCTCGCTTGCTGAAGGCGCGATCGAGTACAAGTTCTTTGTCGGCAGCAACACGGTGCTCTCGTGGGAGAATGATGTCACGAACGACGGTGGCACAACGAACAACCGCGACTACACGGTCGTTGCAGGCGCGCAAACGCTCAGCGCTGTCAACTTCAACGGCCCCGACGCAACGGATAGCTGCAACAGCGTGGAAGAGGACTACGAAGTCACGTTCACGGTCGACATGTCTGTTCAGGTCGCACGCGGTGCGTTCGACCCTACCACCCAGGTGCCCGGTGTCGCCGGTGCCATCACCGACTGGGGGAGCAACGCGGTGCGTATGCAGCCCGATGCTGCACGTGACAATGTCTACTCTGTCCTCATCGATACGACCTTTTCCGGCACGAACGTCTCAATCCCTACCGCAGGAGGTGCGCCATACAAGTTTGTCATCCTCAACCAGGCTGACAACAGCGTTGCGGCGTGGGAGAGCGGAAGCGACCGGACGATCACTCCCACCGGAAATGAGAGCGACGCGGACAACGACGGACTGCAGGAGCTCGTTCTCTCAGAGAAGTTCTTCAACGGTGTCGATTTCTCGCAAGTGCTCGAAGACGACCAGGAGGTCACCTTCCGCGTGGACCTTAACCCGGCTACGTTCTACCTCCGCGACAACGGCTCCATCCCCCAGGGGGCAGGTACCGACGTAACGGAGATCACGGGGCTGTTCATCAACGGCCCTGCCGCATGGGAATCCACTGCAGGCGGAGGCCCAGGCGCAGGCATCACCGATTGGATCGGTTGGGGCCCGAGCGACCTCGGCAACCGCCCTGCCTTCGGTTTCTCGGATGCTGACGGCGACAACGTGTGGGAGCTCACGCTGACCTACCCTGCAGGCGCGCTCAAAACGCTCGTCGGTAAGCTGGGCGTCAACGGTTCAGACAATGAGGCCAACGGCGGCAACGACGCCTTCTACCCGATCCTCACTGGCACCTCCGACGACGGCGACGGCGACGCGACGACAAGCGTGATCGACCTCGTCTTCGGCGCCATCCTGAAGCAGGACGGCACGTTCGTCGACAGCAATGGTCCAGGTGGCAACGCCATCTACGACCCGTACATCTTGGTCGACAACACCGCAACGCCTCCAACGGCGATGTCGGTAGACGGCACGGGTGAGTTCGATGTCGCCAACGAGCGCGGCCCCGGCCTCGCCGAAGGCGTCACGCTCGGCGCACCGCGCCCCAACCCGGCCGTTGGCCGCGTGAGCTTCGACCTCGGCCTTGACCGGGCGATGGACGTGAGCGTGCAGGTCATCGACCTGATGGGCCGCACCGTGGCGAGCATCGCCGAGGGCGGATACGCCTCTGGCGAGACGGAGCTCAGCTTCGACGCGTCGACGCTGGCCTCTGGCGTCTACGTGCTCCGCGTGCAGGCCGGTGGCGAGGTCGTCTCGCGCCGCCTCACCGTGGTTCGCTAATCCCCGCGCCGCCAGAGGCTCCGGCCTCTGGCGGCGCATCGGCGCGCAGCCTCGCCAGAGGCCGCACGCTCCGGCTCTTCTGAGCTCTGGCTCACGTGAGCTTCGCGCCGACCGCCCACACGGACGGTCGGCGCATTTTTTTGACCCGACAGCGTTCTCGGTCCATGCCGATTCTCTCCCGCCTCGTTCTCCTCCTCGCGCTCGCCTCTGGCGGGACTGCGCTCGCGCAAGATGTGGAGGTCACGTTCCGCTTTCTGCCCGACCTGACCGCGCCCGAGATCACGCCCGTCGTGCGCGCGTTCGCGCCCGGCACGATGCCGCCCGGCACCGTCAACGACTGGGGACCGAACAACAGCGGACAGATCCAGACCGGCGCGCCGTCGCAGATGACGTACGACGAAGCGCTGGAGGAATACCGCTACACTATTTCCCTCGCGCCCGGCAGCGGGCCTCTGGCGGGCGGCGGCCACGCGTACAAGATCCACTACCACCGCAACGCCAGCGGCAGCGAGTACACCTGGATCACCGACCCGCTCGGCAGCGAGACGACAGGCGACAACAGCGACTCCGTCGTCCGCGTGAGCGACCCGATGGCGTTCCAACTCGCGCGCGAGCAAAACGTCAGCGGCTTAATCGAGGCCGTCTCTGTCGGCCTCTTCGGCAGCGACGCCTTTACCGACATCGCGTTCACCGTCAACCAAACGACGTACACGAGCGGCATCACCGACACCGGCGACGGCATCTACCGCCTGGTGCTTCCCACGCCCGTCGCGCCC
Source organism: Rubricoccaceae bacterium (assembly GCA_963708165.1). GTDB lineage: Bacteria > Bacteroidota > Rhodothermia > Rhodothermales > Rubricoccaceae > Rubricoccus. Next base: position 2,105,395 of record OY970187.1, read on the forward strand.
GGCTCCTTTTTCCGCGTCGACGCGACCGACGCCTCTGGCGACGTGGTGACGGCCGAGACCGGCACCATCCCGCCCGTTGTCACCGACGCACCCGTACCCGCAGGCATCGAAGACGGCATCACGCACACCGCCAGCGGCACCACGCTCGTGCTGCGCGCGCCGGGCAAGAGCTACGTTTACGCGCTGGGCGACTTCAACGACTGGACGGCGCGCGAGGACGGCCTCATGTTCCGCGACGACAGCGACCCGCGCGGCACGCGCTGGTGGGTCACGATCGACGGCCTAGCCTCTGGCGACGACGTCGCGTTTCAGTACCTCGTCGACGGCGTGATCCGCGTCGCGGACCCGTACTCCCCGCTCGTGCTCTACCCCGGCGAGGCCGACTACCCGACCGGCCAGACCGATTTCGCCGTCGGCCAGTTTAGAGCCGGTGGCCGCGACTTCGCGTGGACCGACGACGACTTTGTGGCGCCAGAGGCAGAAGACCTGGTGATCTACGAGCTTCTCGTCCGCGACTTCCTGCGCGACCACAGCTTCGAGTCGCTCACCGACTCGCTGGACTACCTGCAGCGCCTGGGCATCAACGCGATCGAACTCATGCCCATCAGCGAGTTCGACGGCGACGAAAGCTGGGGCTACAACCCCGCCTTCCACCTCGCGCTGGACAAATACTACGGCACGCCAGAGGCCTTCAAAACCTTTGTCAACGAGGCCCACGCCAGAGGCATCGCGGTGATCTTGGACGTGGTGTACAACCACGCGACGGGCCAGAGCCCGCTCGTGCGGCTTTACAACGGCGGCGGCTTTAGTGGCCCGAGCGCGGCCAACCCGTACGCCAACGTGACCGCCACGCACCCCTTTAGCGTCTTCAACGACCTCAACCACGAAAGCCCGCTCACGCAGATCTGGCTGGACCGCGCCAACCGCTACTGGATGGACGAGTACCACGTCGACGGCTACCGCTACGACCTCTCCAAGGGCTTCACGCAGCGCCAGAGCAGCAGCGTGGGACAGTGGAATGCGTACGACCAGAGCCGCGTGGATCTGCTCACGCGCATGGCGGACGTGCTCTGGGCCGAGCACCCGAACGCGCTCGTCATTCTGGAGCACCTCGGCGACCTGCCGGAGGAGCAGGCACTCACCACCTACCGCCGCGACGAAGGCCTCGGGATGCTCGTCTGGCGCAAGATGAACCGCGAGTACAGCCAGAGCGCGATGGGCTACCCCACCGCCACAGACTTCGCGAGCACGCTCGAAGGCACCGATCCGCGCAACGTGGGCCTGCCTCTGGCGGGCGCCGTGACCTACATGGAGAGCCACGATGAGCAGTGGTTGATGTGGCGCAACGAGGAGTACGGCAACCGCACCACGGGCTACGACGTGCGCGACCTGCACGTCTCGCTCGACCGCCAGAAGCTCGTCGGGGCGTTCTTCCTCACCGTTCCCGGCCCGCGAATGCTCTGGCAGTTCGGCGAGGTCGGCTACGGCGGCGGTCCGGGCGAGTGCCTGTACGAGAACGGGTCCGAAGGCGAGTGCGAAGCGGGCACGCCAGACCGCGTGGCCGACAAGCCGATCCGCTGGGACTATTGGGCCGCGGGCGCCCAACCCTTCGGCGGCGCCTTCCAGGGCACGCTCACGCCCGCGACCGACCGCGAGCGCGAGCTTCGCCAGAAGCTGTACGGCACCTGGGCCGCACTCTTGGGCTTGCGCGAGGACTACGCCATCTTTACCGATCCCGAGACGGACGTTGATCTCCGCGTCGGCCGCACGGCGGACCGCTGGATCAAGCTCTCGCTGCCCGGGCGCGCCGGAGGGCGAGCCGCGCGAGGTCGTCATCGTCGGCAACTTCGGCGTGACCATGACCGAGGTGCAGCCGTTCTTCCCCACGACCGGCACGTGGTACGACTTCTTCGCCGACGGCGAACTGGAGGTGACCGACCCGCAACTCCGCCTGCCGCTGTTGCCCGGCGAGTTCCGCGTCTACACCGACATCGATGTGCCCTCGCCAGAGGCGGGCCTCATCACCGTCGACGCCGAGCCCGGTGCGCCTCTGGCGCCAGAGGCGCTGGGCCTTCGCGCGTTTCCCAACCCGGTTGCGGGCGCGATGAGCGTGGACGTGCAGGTCGCGACCGCAGGTGATCTCACGGTGGACCTCTTCGACGTGCTCGGCCGCCGCGTCGCCACGCTGCACGACGGCGCGGCGCCCGTCGGGCGCCAGAGGCTGAGCGTGGACGTGCGCGCCATCCCGGCGGGTGTGTACATCGTCCGCGCCGCCTCTGGCGGAGCCGCCGAGACGATCCGCGTCACCATCGCGCGATGACGGCTCCCGACCGCCAGAGGCGCAGCTCGCGTACCCATGGAGACGCCACACCGTGGCGTCCCTGCAGGGCCGCGCTCATGGCCGTGCTTCTGTGCGTCGCCGCCGCGCCAGAGGCCCAACCCGACCCGCCCGACTGGGCGCAGGGCGCCGTCTGGTACCAGATCTTCCCCGAGCGCTTCCGCAATGGCGACCCGGCGAACGACCCGACCTGGGCCTCGCTCGACTTCAACGACCGAGCCGACAGCAGCCTCTGGCGCCCCAGCCCGTGGACCGGCGACTGGTATGCGCGCGACGCGTGGGAAGAAGACCTGGGCGACGATTTCTACGAGGACGGCGTCTTTTTCCGCCGCTACGGCGGCGACCTGCAAGGCGTGCTGGACAAGGTGGACTACGTCGCCGATCTGGGCGTGGACGTGGTGTACTTCAACCCCGTCTTCCACGCCGCGAGCCTCCACAAATACGACCCGACGAGCTTCCACCACGTCGACCCGTATTTCGGCCCCGACCCCGACGGCGACATCGCGCGGGCCTCTGGCGAAGACCCCGGCGACCCCAGCACGTGGGTCTGGACGCGCGCCGACTCGCTCTTCCTCGACGTGGTGAGCGCCTTTCACGACAGAGGCGTCCGCGTGGTGCTCGACGGCGTGTTCAACCACACCGGCACGCGTTTCTGGGCCTTCCAGGACGTGCGCGAGAATGGGCAGGCCAGCCGCTACGCCGATTGGTACACCGTCACCGCCTGGGACGACCCCGCGACGCCAGAGGACGAGTTCGACTGGGAAGGCTGGTGGGGCTTCAAGCCTCTGGCGGTGCTCGCCGACGAACCCGACCTGCGCCCCGGCGTGCGCGCCCACATCTTCGACATCACGCGCCGGTGGATGGACCCCGACGGCGACGGCGACCCGAGCGACGGCATTGACGGCTGGCGCTTGGACGTGGCCGACGAAATCCCGGCGGGCTTCTGGCGCGACTGGAACGCGCACGTCCGTGCGCTCAACCCCGAGGCCATTACCGTGGGCGAGATCTGGAGCCCCGCCGCGCACTTTGCCAAAGAGACCGAGTTCCACACCGTGATGGGCTACAGCGCCTTCGCGATCCCCGTCGAGCAGTCCATCGTGGACGGCCGCGTGCCTCTGGCGACGTTCGCCGATACGGTCAGCACCCGCCAGAGGCGCTACCCCGAGGCCACGCGCCACGCCATCCTCACGCTCATGGGCTCGCACGATACAGAGCGGCTGGCGTCGATGATCGTCAACGCGCCGCTGGGCACGCACTTCGACCAGGGCTCCAACCCGCGCCAGGACGACCGCTACGCCGTCCGCGCACCCGACGCGCGTGAGCGCGAGATCCAGCGCCTGATCGTCGCGCTGCAGATGACAGCCCGCGGCGCGCCGACGATCTACTACGGCGACGAAGCCGGCATGTGGGGCGCCGACGACCCCGACGACCGCAAGCCGTTTCCCTGGCCCGACCTGCGCATGGCGCCAGAGGCCCTGGACCCGCTGGGACGCGCCCGCACGCCCGACCCGGTCGCCTTCGACAGCAGCCTCTGGCGGTTCCACCGCGAGGCCATCGCGCTGCGTCACGAGTGGACCGTGCTACGCCGCGGCGATCAGCGCTTTCTCGCGACGGACGACGAGACCGGCACGCTCGCCTTCGAGCGCACACTCGGGTGATCAGCGGTTGGTCGTTGCGCTCAACCGATCCGACACGGCCCGCTTGATTCCGATTTCTGGCGAGAGCGGCATTCTCGTGCCCATCTTCGCCTCGCGTGGCGACGTGCGCGAGATTCCAGCGCGCGTCGACGTGATCTACGAGCACGCCGAGCCCGAAGTGCGCTACCGCATTCCCGCCCGCACCCTCGTCGTGTACCGTCCTGTGCGCGACGCCGACATTCGCCCCAAGGGGCTCGACGAATGACCGGCCTCTGGCGCACTGCTCTGCTCGTCTCTCTGATGCTGTTCAGCGCCAGAGGCGCAAGTGCGCAAGACCGTCCGCCGCCACCGCCGCCGCCTAAGGTCTCGACCGATAGTGGAGTGGAGCTGTTCATGAAGGAGTACTACGTCTCGGCCATCCGAGCGCTCTCCAACGATCTCCGCCGCGGTCTCCCGCCAGAGGAGGCACGGGAAACTCGCGCGTGGCTCGCCGAAGCGCTCCGTCGCGATGCCTTCGACAGCTCGTCCGAGTGGGGAATGCAGGATGCGGTCGAGGAGGCACGCGCGGTGGTCGAGTCGTCTCCTGCGTGTCACGCGCGCGCTCTGCTCACGCTCGGCGACGCGTACAACCCTCAGGTCTTCACCTGGGACGGCGCCTCGGCAGACTCCGCGTTTCACTACATGCAGCGCGCCGCTGCGTGCGACCCCGACGACGGCAACGCGTGGATGTCGCTCTGGGTCGAGGCCATCGCCCGCGCCGACGGGCCTCTGGCGCAAGAGGCGCTGGAGCGGATGTGGGAGACGGAGTTCTGGTCGCCGCCCACGATCGCACTCGCGCGGTGGGTGCTCTCCGACGTGCCGCAAGACGCTCTCCTCCTCGCCTACGGGGACGGCGACACCGTGCCGCTGGAGATGCTGACGCGCGTCGAGGGCTTTCGCCCGGACGTGACCGTCGTCAACGTGTCGCTCGCGGGCTACCCGCCCGCCGCCAGAGGCTACGCCGCGCTCTACGGCCTTCCGCTGCCCGACAGCATTGAGACCTTCGAAAGCCGCTACGACGCCAGAGGCAGCATGCGGCAGTACCCGACCAACGTCTACTGGCTCTCCGACCACGTCATCGATTACTGGCTCGCGGAGTCTGCAGCGGGGCGCTTCCGACCCGTCGTCGCCGCGCCGACGATGGACCGCGCCGTGCTCGCGAACAAGACCGGCGTGATCTACCGCGGCGCATACGCCGAGCCCGACCCGGCCTCTGGCGTGGACCCCGAGCGTGTCCAGACCGACGTGGAATCGTTCGCTCGCTCGCTCGCTGAGCTTCGCGGCGATGACTTCGCCGGACCTGCCGCCTCAGCGCAAGACCGCAGCCCCGTGCGCCACGGCGCAGAATCGTACGCATACGTCCCCCTCTATAGCCTGTTGTGGCTAGCCTACGAGCACGCCACGCTCGACTCGCCAGAGGCTTCCAACACTGCTTTCGCCGACGCCGAAGCATTCGCCCGCGGCGCGGGTCTCGGCGGCGACCCGGCCATCGCGCGCTATCGCGAGAACATCGACCGCCTCAACGCCTCCCGTTAATGCCCATGCGCACCCGATTCGCCCAACGCTCCGCCTCCGGCGCCAGAGGCCTCTGGCGCGTCGCCGCGCTCGCAACGCTGACGCTCGCGATGGTCGGCTGCAGCGAGACCGCCGGGCCGCCCGCCGCGGGCGAGGCCGTCGAGATCAGCATCTGGCACCAGAAGGACGCCGCCGAGCGCGCGTTTCTGGAAACCTGGGCCGCGGCCTACAACGCGCGCCAGGACAGCGTCGAGCTAGAGGTGCTCTACAAGGAGACCGAGGAGCTGCGCAACCACTTCCTGTTTGCCTCTATCGGCGGCAAGGGACCGGACATGATCTACGGCCCGGCCGACAACATCGGGATGCTCGCCATCACCGAGACCATCCGCCCGCTGGACGACCTGCTCTCGCCAGAGGCCAAGGCGCAGTTCATCGACGAGGGCCTCTTGCGCTACGACGGCGCGCTCTACGGCGTGGCCGATCAGGTGGGCAACCACCTCACGCTGGTCTACAACAAAGCGCTGGTGGACGCGCCTCCCGAGACGTTCGACGAGATGCTCGCCATCGCGCGCGCCAACACGATCGATGAGGACGGCAACGGCACCAAAGAGCGCTACGGGCTGGTCTGGAACTACACCGAGCCGTTCTTCTTCATCCCCTTCCTGACCGCCTTCGACGGCTGGGTGATGGACGACGCCGAGCAGCCCACGCTCGACGCCCCCGCGACGGTCCAGGCCATCGACTTCATCAAGGGCCTCCGGGACGACGAAGAAGTCATCCCGCCGACGGTCGACTACAACACCGCCGAGACGCTGTTCAAGGAAGGCCGCGCCGCGATGATCATCAACGGCCCATGGTCGTGGGCGGGCTACGCGGATTCTGGCATCGACATCGGCCTCGCGCCCATTCCGTTCAACGAAGAGGTGGGCGTCTGGGCGCGTCCCATGGCCGCCGCCAAAGCCTACTCGCTCAATCCTGCCGTGCCGGACTGGAAGCTGCCCACCGTTCTCGGCGTGATGGCGCTTCTCACCGGCGACGAGATCCAGGCCGAGATGACGCGCGAACTGGCCACCATCCCCGTCCGCAAAGCCGTCCGAGCCTCTGGCGCGATGGAGGCCAACCCCATCTTGCAGCAAAGCCTCGCGCAACTAGAGCACACGCGGCCCATGCCGACCTCGCCCACGCTCCGCCTCATTTGGGACGGTATGCGCGGACCCTACCAACTCGTCATGAACGGTGAGGTGAGCGGGGAAGAGGGCGCGCGCCTGATGCAGGCCGAGGTCGAAAAGCGCCTCGCCGACTTTGCCCTGGGCGAGCGATGACAGTGCTGCGATCTTCGCACGCAAACCGCCCCCTGCAGGGGGCTCCCGCGAAGCGGGTGGGGGTGTTGCCTCCACACACAACGCCAGCCTCTGGCGCCAGAGGCTGCGCCGGGCATCGAGACGAACACCCTCCGTCGGCTGGCGCCGACACCTCCCTGGAGGGAGGGGTTGAATGCGCTAAAGCTCTCGCGGCTTCCCTGTACGCACTACGCACTACGCACCACCCAATCCCATGCTGAGTGCCCCCACCGACGCCGCCGGAATGGAAGCGGCCACACTCGCGAAGAAGGCCTCTGGCGCTAGACGACCTGAGCCGAACCCGCCGCCCGCCAGAGGCATGAGCGAGGAGACGCGCCGCCGCCTCTTCCTCGCCTTTCTACTCGTGCCGACGGCGCTGATCGTGCTGGCGGTCGTGGCGTTCCCGTTCTTCTACAACGTCGCGCTCTCGCTCTCGGACGCGAACATCTACACGCTGCGCGACTGGAAGATCACGGGCTTTAGCCAGTACGGCAGCGTGCTCGCCGAGCCGGACTTCTGGGTCGTCTTCCTCAAGACGATCATCTGGACCGTCGTCAACGTAGCGTTCCACGTGGGGCTGGGCGTGTTTCTGGCGGTGATCTTGCACCAGAAGTTTATCAAAGGCAAACCAGCCTGGCGCATCCTGCTCATCCTGCCGTGGGCCGTTCCGCAGTACATCACCGCGCTGACGTGGCGCGGCATGTTCAACTACGAGTACGGCGCCGTCAATCTGTTCATGGAGCGGCTGTTCTCGGCTGATCCCGTCGCGTGGTTGACGGACCCGACGGGCGCGTTCGTGGCGGCCATCATCACCAACATCTGGCTGGGCTTCCCGTTCATGATGGTGATCGCGCTGGGCGGTCTGCAGTCCATTCCCGGCGAGCTCTACGAAGCGGCCGATGTGGACGGCGCGAGCGCGTGGGTCAAGTTCCGCCGCATCACCGCGCCGCTGCTCCGCCCGGTCATGATCCCCGCGATCACGCTGGGCGCCGTCTGGACGTTTAACAACATCAACGTGATCTGGCTCGTCTCCAACGGCGGCGAGCCCAACGAGCAGACCCACATTCTGGTCAGCTACGTTTACGAGGCCGCCTTCTCCATGTACCGCTTCGGCTGGGCCGCGGCGCTGAGCATGGTCATCTTCGGCGTGCTGTTCATCTTTACGCAGGCCTTCCTCAACCGGACCAACGCGACCGAGTCGATGTACTAGCCTCTGGCGCTGAGATTTCGTGCGCCTGAGATTTCGTGCGCGAGGTGTGCACATGGGGCAGGGTTGCGCTAGACTCGCCAGAGGCCTCTGGCGCCCCACCTTTTCTCCGCAGGCTCACCCTTCCCGATGCTCCGCACGCTCTCGCGTCCGCTCCTCCTCGCCCTTTTCCTAGCGGTCGCCCTCACGGGCTGCGCGGGCGGCTGCAGCGACCCGACCGAGATCCTGCTCGCAGGCGAAGGCCCCGAGTCACTCGCGGCGCTCGCCGTCGAGATCGGCCCGCGGCCTGCAGCCGACACGACGAGCGAAGCCCGCGCGACCGTCCAGGCCTCTGGCGGCGGCGCGTACTACTACGACGCGCTCGCGCACGTGCAGGACGACCCAGCGATGGGCTTGAGCGTGGACGGCCAGGCCGTCCTCGACGGGTGGAGCTGGTGGCTGGACACCGACTCTCTCGCCCTTGTTGGCGCGGACCGCCACCGCGGCGTCGCGCGGCCGGACTTCGCCGTGCGCGCCTACATGGAGCGCGATACGAGTGACTTCTTGGGCAGCGTGATGAGCAAGATCAAGGGCGACGACCGCTCTCGCTTTGTCGAACGCATTACGCTCCTGGACTCACGCGACTCGACCGCAGCGCTCCTCGTCGAGGCGCCCGACTCGCTCGGCGTCGTCGCCTTCCGGCCCGCCGTCGCCTCTGGCGCTAGCGCCGACTCGGCGCAGGTCGTGGGCGAGTCGCTGGTGTACTTCGCAGGAGGCACGTGGGTCGCGGTTCGGGCCTCTGGCGGGACGGCGACCGTGCGCGACATCACCGTCGCGCCAGAGGCCGGGCCGCGACGACGCCAACGTGCCCGGCGAGGTGGCCTTCGCCACGCCCGGCGCGCTCGTCGTCGCGACCGGCCCGTCGCCTGCCGCGGCCGACTCGCTCGCAGGCCTCGCGCTTACCCAGGCCGACGCGCTCCGCCAGAGGCGCTCCGAGCGCCTGGCCGCGCTCGTCGAAGCCGTGCCTCTGGCGACGGAGGATGCCGCATTCGACCGCGCGCTCCGCTGGAGCGCCGTCACGCTCGACATGCTGGTGACGGAAGACTCGACGCGCCTGAGCGTGGCCACAGGCCTGCCGGGCGCGCTGCCGCAGCGCGGCCTCTCGACCGTTGCCGCGACGCAGGCGCTGCTCGACCTCGGGCGATGGGAGGAGGCGCGCAAGCTCATCGCCACCTTTGGCGCGGCGCAGGTCTTCGACCGCCGCGCCGACCTGCTCGGCCGCGCGCCCAACGTGGTCGACGCCTCTGGCGAGGCGCAGTTCACCACCGCCGACGCCACGCCGCTCTTCCTGGCCGCCTCTGGCGACTACGTGCGCACGACCGGCGACGCCGGGCTCGTCCGCGGCGGCGACAACTTCTGGTTCAAGTCCGTCTTCGCCATGCGCGGGCTCTACGAGGAGGACTCGCGCAACGGCAACGCCCTCGACGCCAGAGGCTTCCTGCTCTCGCGCGACGGCCGCACGGCGTGGATGGAGACCGACCCGGCCGAGGGCGGCTTCGAGCGCCGCGGCCCCACCGCCGAGGCGCAGGGCTCGCTCTACCGCGCGCTGGGCACCGTTCGCGAGTACGCCGAGATCATGGGCGTCGCCGGGCGCTCCAACACGCAGTGGTACGCCGATACCGCGCAGGTCCTGCAGGGCCAGTTCCGCCAGCGCTTCCTCTCCGACGCAGGCATCGCCGACCGTCTCGACGCCAGAGGCCAGCCCACCGGCGGCATCCGGCCCACAGGGCTTCTGGCGCTAAACGACTTCGACCTCACCACGGGCGACAAGGCACGTCTCGCCAGAGGCTTGGCCGAGCGCCTTGCCTACGCGCACGGTGTGGGCACGCTGCCGCAGACCGACAGCCTGTTCCACCCGTTTCTGCGCGAGCGCGAGTTCTACCCCGAGGGCGCAGCCCGCTACGGCGGCGCCGTCAGTACGTGGCTCGCGGGGCCTCTGGCGCGGCTGATGACCCAAACCGGCGGCGCTGTCCCCGCGTGGGAACTCACGCAGGCGCAGGCCGAACTCGTGACCGGCCGCGGCGTGATCGGCGCGATCCCGGAGTTTTTGGACGCGCACCCGCGCCAGTCCGCCGGACAAGTCGGCGTGGGCGGCGCGCCCGTCCAGCCGTGGAGCGTGATCGAGTTGGTGCGCACTGCGATGGAAGGCTTCGCCGGTGCGAGCTGGCCCGACTCTCGCACGCTTCAGCTCCGCCCGCAGCTTCCGGAAACCTGGGGCGAGACGACGACGCGCCTACGCCTCGGCGACGGCGCGGTCACCATCACGATGCGCCAAAGCGGCGACGATCTGAGCGCGAGCGTCACGCCCGAAGGTCGCTTCGCCGAAGGCGCCACGCTGCGCCTCGTCGGCGCGCAAACCATCGTCACGCTGCCTCTGGCGGTGGCGCAGGGCGACACCACCATCGTCGCCCGCGAGCCGTTCGAGGTCGAGATCGACGGCGCGAGCGCGACGGTCGACGGCGAAGCTGCCGACACGCAAGCCGCCGAGCCTCTGGGTGCGGATGCTTGGGAAGGCTTCGCCTTTGTGCAGCCGGATCTGCGCGACGAATACCCGGTCATGCGCGCGGTCGAGAACAAGCGCGACCTCTCGCCAGAGGCCATCCTGCAGACCAACCTCTCGGCCCGCGTCATCGCCACCCAGACCGACCCCGACGGCGACGACTGGGGCTCGACCAACACGTTTACCTACCCCTCGGACGTCGAGCCGGGCGTGCTCGACGTGACCTACCTCGAAGTCACCGAAGACGACTCCACGAGCTACGTCCGCATCGAGTTCTCGACGCTCGAAGCGCTCGCCTCTGGCGGCTCGCCGATCATCGTCTCGGTCGCGTTCGATACCGAGGAGGGCGGCGAGCGCCGCGTGGGCCGCAACTCCCTGTTCGACTTTCCCAAGGACGAGGGCTACGAATACGTCGTCCACATCGGCGACGGCATCTCGATCGAGAACTTCCGCGGCCAGAGCCTGGGCGCTCTGCCCGGCGGTGGCACGAGCGGCTTCGATCCGCAGAACGGCACGCTGGAGTTCTCCATCCCGCACTTCGTCATGCCCGCGCTCACGCGCGGCGACAAGGTGGTCGTGCTCGTCGGGCCCCGAAATGGAAGCGGTCTCGGCGAGTTTCGCGACGTGAACCGTACCGCCTCTGGCGACAGCGGCGGCGGCAAGGTCGACGACCGCGCCCCCAACGTCTACGACTTCATCGTCGGCCGCGTCACGAGATAACCCCTACGGCCTCTGGCGCCAGAGGCCGCTCCGACTATGGACACCAAGAAACTGCTCAGTCGCCTCTCGTCGTACGCCGTGCTGGCGCTGTTCGCCTTTATCGCGGTCTTCCCCGTGACGCGCATCCTGACCATCTCGATGCGCCCCGGCGACCAGCTTCTCAGCCGCTCGCTCGCGCTCATCCCGGACGGCGCCTCGTTCGCGAACTACAAGGTGCTCCTCACCGAGACAGACTTCCTGCGCTGGCTGGGCAACAGCCTGCTCGTAAGCATTGTGGTGACCATCACGGGCGTAGCGCTCGCGAGCACGGCGGGCTATGCGCTCAGCCGTCACCGCTTCCGCGGACGCAAGGCGGCGCTCAGTGGCATCCTGGTCACGCAGATGTTTCCGGCCACGATGCTGCTGCTGCCGCTCTACATCGTACTGATCCAACTCGGGCTGATCAACTCGTACATCGGCATCGTGATCATCTACACCGCGACGGCGCTGCCGTTTTGCGTGTGGCAGATGAAAGGCTACTACGACACGATCCCCGCGAGCCTGGAGGAGGCCGCCCGCATCGACGGCGCGACGCCGTGGCAGGCGTTCTACAAAGTGATTCTGCCTCTGGCGGCGCCCGCGCTCGTCATCACGGCGCTCTTCTCGTTCATGAGTGCCTGGAACGAGTACGTCGTGGCGGCGGTGGTGCTGCAAGACACGGCGCTGTTTACGCTCCCGGTCGGCCTCAAGGGCTTCCAGGCCTCCCTCGCGACGCAGTGGGGGCTCTACGCCGCGGGCTCGCTTCTTGTCTCGATCCCGGTCGTGGTGCTGTTCCTCGTGCTCAGCCGCTACCTCATCTCCGGCCTCACGCTGGGCGCGGTGAAGGGATAGCCTCTGGCGCCAGCGGCGGCGTCTCTCCAGCAGCCTTTGGCGCTTACCACCGCTTCGGCGTCGGCAGCACGCCGAGAGTCGCGGCGGCGATGCGGTAGAGCGCCAGCATCGCGTCCAAGAGCGGGTGCCAGAGGCGGACATCGGCGCGCGCGCCGAGAAGGTCCCAGGCGGTGCTGAGCACGCCGCGCTGCAGCACCAGCCGCGCCGCCAGAAGCCCCAGGCCCCACGGCGCACCCCAGACGAGCAGGAGCACCGGCGCGCCGATCCACAGCGCCAGCCCGGAGACCTGCATTGCGCCGAGCGCCGCCAGCAACCGCTCGGAATAGTGCGAGCCTGCGGCCGCGTGCCTGCGCCTCTGGCGCCAGAAGACGCGCCACGAGGCGGGCGCTGCGCTGGGCACGAAGGCCTGGGGTGAGGTCACGTAGCGAACCTCGGCGCCCGCCCGCGCGGCCTCCTGCACAAAGAGGTCGTCGTCTCCGCCCAGCGAGAGGATCTGCGGCCCGAACTCGCCCAGTTCGCGCCAGAGGCTCCGCGTGTACGACAGGTTGCGGCCGACGGCGTGCCACGCCCGGCCGTGACCGACCGCGCCCATGCTCAGCGCAGCGGTGTACAGCGTCTCGTAGCGCACGAAGCGACCCAGCAAGCCGGTGCCCACCAGAGGCCCGTAGCCCACAAGGACGGCCTCTGGCGCCTGTGTGGCGTAGCATGCGAGCGTCGCAAGCCAGTCCGGTGGTGGCGTGCAGTCAGCGTCGGTAAAGGCGAGGCGGTCGTGAGATGCGGCCCGGATGCCGTGCGTGAGCGCGTTCTTTTTGGGCGGCAGCGGGATGTCGGCCTCTGGCGCGAACAGGTCGGGCATGTAGTGGACCGAGATCGGCGCGTCGCCAGAGGCGACCTGCACGAGCCGCAGCGGGACCGGAAAGCCTGCCTGCCTCTGGCGCACGATCTCGGCCGTCGCATCGCGCGAGCGGTCGTCGACGATCACGACCTCAAACTCTTGGTGTGTCTGCGCCGCGAGCGCGTCCAGAAGCGCGCCGATGCTCGCTTCTTCATCGTGCGCCGCGACGATGACTGAGAGAGGCACGGCGTCGCCAGAGGCTGCGGGCTGCCGAGCCTCTGGCGGGGCGTCGTCGCGCACGCGGTTGAGACCTACGCTCACCCACGCCCAGCCGACGGCTTGGACGGCGAACGCGAGGACGAGAAGGATCAGGAGCGCGGTCATCGCCCAGATGGTACCGCGGCCCGGTCGGTCGCGCCTCTGGCGGGCTGAGCCTCTGGCGGGCTGGGCCTCTTGGCGCCACAGGAGCCGCATCGCGCCGCGAGAGGCGGCCGATCCTCTACAGGCTTCGCGCGTTCCGGTTCGGCCGGTACCTTGGGGGATGAAACCCGCTCGCCCGTCTTCCGCGCCCGTCGTCGGCTTTCCCGACATGGGACGGTTCTGGACAGCGGCCAACGTGCTCAGCCTCTCGCGGGTCGTGCTCGTTGTGCCCATCGCATGGATGGTCTACCACGGCGGCCCCATCGGCCCCATGTTTGGCCTGATCGGGTTGGCCATCGCGACCGATTGGTTCGACGGTAAGGTGGCGCGCTGGCAGGGCCTGGTCTCCGAGTGGGGCAAGGTGCTGGATGCAAGCGCAGACAAACTCGCCGCCGCGGCTGTGACCATCGCGCTGCTCACGCGCCCCGAGGTAGCAGGCCCCAACCTGCCGCTGTGGTTTGTGCTCCTCGCCATCGTACGCGACGCGTTTCTGGCGCTCGGCGGGTTGCTTCAGACGAGGCGATTGGGCCACTTCACGTCCAGTCTGTGGAGCGGTAAGGTGGCCGTGACGGCGCTCGCGTTCACGGTCGTCGCGGCGCTTCTGGCGGCGCCACGCGCGTTAGAGGCCGCGATCTGGCTCACGGCAGCCGTCATGGTCGTCTCCATCGTGGAATACACGGTCCGCTTCCGCGCCATCCTGCGCCACGGCCCGGCCGCGCTGGAGGACGACGGCAACGCGCTGCGCGCCCCTCAGAAATAGAAACCGGCGCCAGAGGCCCGAACGCGCCTCTGGCGGCTAGGGACGTTGAGGGTCATGCGTGCAAAGGGGACAGCCTGCGCCACCAGGCAGTGGGTGCCCTGCCTCTGGCGCCAACCCTCACGTTGTCATCCCGACAGAGCCCGTTCGGCTCCGCTCGGGATGACAGGTAGGGGAGGACCGAGCAGGCTTCTGGCGCCAGAACAGTCGGACGGCGAACGCAGGGCACAGAAGTAAATGCCGGGGCCTCTGCCGCCAGAGGCGGGCGAAGAGCAGCTTTCCCGGACCCGGAACCCGTCAGGCGCCAGAGGCGGAACCCCCGCGCGACGCTTCGGCAAGCCATTTGCGAGAGGGCGGGCACCCTCCCGAGAGTGCCGTCCGCGCGCGTCCACGCGTGGCGCGCGTTCCCTTTCTGCGCCGCCCGGTTCAAACCTCCATGCAGGTCGACTCTTCCGCCACGCACTCTGAACCACTCAAACTCTACCGAGTCCTTCTCGCGGTCGGCGGGTTGGTGCTTATCGGCTTCGGGTTGTTGTACCGCCTGGCCGAGCCCGGCATCGTCGATCCTCTGGCGGAGCGGACCACGCTGGGGCTGGCGGCCGTGCTCGTGGTAGGTCTCACGTTTACGAGCGAGTGGGTGCGCGCGCGCGCGTTGCGGTTCGTCTACGGGCTGTTCTACGCCATCTCCGCGTGGCAGATCTATGTCGCGACGCTCAACGACTTCTCGATCTCGTCCGCACTGGGCATCCTGCTCGTCTACTTCGGCTGCTCGGCGGGCATGCGGACGCCGCGTCAACTCGCGGGCTACTCCGCCGTCTTCGTGGGCGCCGTCGCCTTCGCCATCTTCTCCGTGGAGACGCCGCTGGTGCCGCGCCAGACGTTCCTCGCGACGCTGACCGCGCTCGCCGTGCTGGGCACGTTCGTGCTCCGCTCGCGCCTCGCCGTCGTGCAGCGCCTGGACGCCGCGCGCGAGGACGCCCTCGCCGCCGTCCGCGCCAAAAGCGAGTTCCTGGCCACGATGAGCCACGAGATCCGCACGCCCATGAACGGCGTGATCGGCATGACAGACCTGCTCGCCACCACGCACCTCACTGCCGAGCAGCAGGACTGCGTCAACACCATCCGAGCCTCTGGCGACACGCTGCTCTCGATCATCAACGACGTGCTGGACTTTTCCAAGATCGAGGCCGGGCGCCTGGATCTGGAACGTGCGCCTCTGGCGCTGCGCGAGGGCATCGACGACGCACTCGCGGTCGTTTCGCGCCGCGCCGCCGAGAAAGGCATCGAGCTCGTCTCCGATGTCGGCGCCGAGGTGCCCGACGCCTTTCTGGGCGACCCGATTCGCCTGCGCCAGATCCTGCTCAACCTGCTCTCCAACGCCGTCAAGTTCACAGAGCGTGGTGAGATTGTCGTGAGCGTACGGCGCAACGGCACGCTAGCAGGAGGGAAGATGCCTCTCAAGATCCGCGTCACCGACACCGGCATCGGCATTCCCGACGACCGCCTGGCGGGTCTCTTCGAGTCGTTCTCCCAGGTCGACTCCTCCACGACGCGCCGCTACGGCGGGACGGGCCTGGGGCTCGCCATCTCTCGCCGCCTCGCCGATCTGATGGGCGGCCGCCTCGCCGTCGAGAGCACCCCGGGTGAGGGCTCCACGTTTACGCTCTACCTCGCGCTCGACCTCCGCGAGGCGCCGCCAGAGGCGCTCGCGCTAAACGCCGAGGTCCTGCTCGTGGACGACCACAGGAGCGCCCGCGAGGCGCTCACCGCCACCCTGGAGGCCTCTGGCGCGCGTGTCTTCTCGGTCGAGACGGCCGGCGAAGCGCTGGCATACCTCGACGGGGGCGCCCGTCCCGACGTGGCACTCGTGGACCTCAACCTCGGCGGCTCGCATCTGGTGGGCTCGCGCGAGGGGTTTGCGCTCGCGCGCAGGCTTCGCGTGCGTCTGGCGAAGCTTCCGCTGGTGCTGCTCAGCCCCGTCGGTGCGCGTGCGCCAGAGGCGGGGGTGTTCGACGCCGTGCTCTCGCGCCCTGTGCGCCGCTCGCGCGTGATCGATGTCGTCGCGCGGCTCACGCGCGGCGTAGCGGCGGAGGCGCTGGCGCAGGAAAGCGCGCAGTCGACGCTCGCCCGCAACCTCTCCATCCTCATCGCCGAGGACAACCCGGTCAACCGCAAAGTCGCGCTCGGCCTCTTGCGCCGCCTCGGGGGCACCGCCGACGTAGCGTTTACCGGCCGCGAGGCGCTCGATGCGATGCACAACCGCGACTACGACGTGGTGCTGATGGACGTGCAGATGCCCGAGATGGACGGCCTGACCGCAACGCGCCTCTTGCGCGCCGAGCTCACCCACCAGCCGCACGTGATCGCACTGACCGCCAACGCGCTCGCGGGCGACGCCGAGCGCTGCCGCGAGGCCGGGATGGACGCGTACCTCTCCAAGCCCGTCCGCTTGGACCACCTTGCCGACGCTCTCTCTCGCGTCCCGCGTGCCGCGGCACCGTTTCTCGCGCCCGACGAAGCCTCTGGCGAGACGCACGTTCATGTCAGGAGCGCCCCGCGCGCGCCAGAGGCCGCCCGCGACATGCTGAGGCATCTGGAGGCCAACACCGGCGTCTCGGACCCTGAGTTCGCCGCCGAGGTGCTCGACGCGTTCGTCGGGTCGGCGCACGCGCTGCTCGCGCGCATCGACAGCGCGTGCGGTGCCGCCGATGCCAGTGCGCTCGCCGAAGTGGCGCACGCCCTCAAGTCGGCCTGCGCGACGCTCGGCGCGGCCGAGGCCACCGACACCTGCATCGCAGCCGAACAGGCCACCGGAAAGCGGCTGGACGCCAGAGGTCGCCGCCCTCGCCTCGCAGATCGCCGTCGCGGTCGGCACGCTGGTGCCGGTTGCGGTGCGGGCCGCCGGCTTGGCCCGCGAGACAGCCGATGCCGCGCCGACGGAGATGGCCGCCTGACGTGGTCTCGAATCGGTACGGGCGCGTTCACTTGGCGGCGGTGTCGCGCCTGCGTACACAAGGATAGCGGCCAGAGCGCGTTTGGCGCCAGAGGCGGGGTGCTTGCCAAACTCCTGGCAGTTCCCGCCGATACACATTATGGCCATGCAGACTGCTCGCCGCTCTACCATCGTCCGCCGCTCCGTCGTGACCGCCTCCAACCTTCAACTCCACCACCGAGGCTTCGCGCTTCGCATGGAGCAGGCAGAGGACGGATCGGACCACTATTCGTTCTCCATCGAGAGCCGCGGATACACGCTCCACACGTCGCCTGCGGAGTACCGCACGGCGCAGTCTGCCGAGCGCGCCGCCCGCGTCTTCGTCGATGATGCCCTCGGCGGCTACGAGCGTGCTACGCGCGCCCTCGACGCGTAACCTCACCTTCCCCGGACGTCGCTGCTGACCCGCAGCCGGACCGTGACGTGGTGGGAGGCGAGCTCTGCTCGCTTCACGCGCGGCTCTGGCTGTCCCTGGGAGTTCTCTGAGCCTCTGGCCCCTCCGGCCGGGGGCTCAGTGCGTATGCGCCTCTGGCGCCAGAGGCCACCGCCAGCAGGCCCATGCAGCGCGCGCGAGAGGCACCGGCCGGGCCTCAGGCGGGTCTTCGGCGGCGTGCCCGGCTCGAAAGAGGCCAGATGTGCCGCGGTCCCCCTACGACAATCGCGCAGACGGCGTGCAACCCCAACCGCCATGCGGCTCCGGCTGTAACGCGCCAGAGGGTCCGGCCAAGCGCTGCCACAATCCCGTACTCGGGCGCTTCACGCCGCACCGTCACAGCGATACCAGTAGCGACCCACAAGGCGCAGCCGATGACCAGAACGATGGTGATGCTAGACATATGCTGGACCGATTGTAGACACCCAGATACACGTATTCAAGTCTATTGTTTCCAACAGGTCGGCGCTGTGAAAGCGTCGCGCCTCGCGCGCGCGCAGCGGCCGCGCAGACGCCAGAGGCCTCTGGCGCCAGAGGATCCGGTTTCGCCGCGTCGCGTACCTTGCGCTGCCCTTCTCCCTTGCCCCATGCAGAGTCTCTGGAAAAGCCTCCTCGGCGGTTCGAGTTCGACCGAGACCGACGTACTCCAGAATATTCCCCTCTTCGAGGACCTCTCTGCGCGCGAGCTAGACGCCATTCGGCGCCTGCTGCACCGGCGCGAGTACGTCGCCGGAGAGTCCGTCTTTGTGCAAGGGGAGCCCGGCCTGGGGATGTACATCATCGAGCGCGGCGCCGTCTCGATCCAGAGCGAGCCCAGCGGGCGCGAACTCGTCGAACTTACCGATGGCGACTTCTTCGGCGAGATCGCACTGCTCAACGAGGTGATCCGCACCGCCACGGCGCGCGCCAAAACCGACTGCACGCTGCTCAGCCTGTTCCAGCCAGACTTGCTCGGACTGCTCGACCGCAACTCGCGCCTGGGCGTCAAGGTGCTGCTGGCGCTCGCGCGCCTCGTCGGCCTGCGCCTGGTGGAGGTCTCCGACGAGGTCGAGGAGCTCACGCGCCAGAGCGAACGCCTCCGCGCTGCCTCTGGCGCTAAGTCTTCGGATGGTGCGGTCTCGCCAGAGGCTGCGCCCCTTACCCCTGCGGTGCTCAGCACTGCCCCGGATCCCGTCGATGGCAGCCTCTCCGCCTAGGCCGCCCCTTCGGCAGCACGAACGCTCGGGACGACTCGGAGGCCTCGCGGGGCTCGTCGTGTTCGGCGGCATCGTGGCCCTCATCGTCGTCGCGCCCAGCATCGCCGCGCTGACGGTTGTGGCAGGCATTCTCGCATACCTCCTGCTTCCCCTGGTTGACCGGCTGGAGCGCCGCGGGCTCAGCCGCACCGCCGCGGCATGGCTCGTCTTCCTCGGGATCGGGCTCGTGCTCGGCGTCACGGCCGCGCTCGGCGCGCCCCTGCTGGTCGAGCAGGCGCAGGCGTTGCAAGAGCGCTGGGCCTCTGGCGAGATCCCGCGCCTTCTCTCCGAAGCCGAGGCCGCGATGGCCAACCGGCTACCCATGGTCGAGCCCGGTGAACTCGGGCTGGTGGAATCCATCCGCGGCGCCGCCTCTGGCGAGTTGCAGCCGCTCGTGGTCTACGTGCCCGACGTGCTGGAAGCCATCGGCAACGCGGTGCTGATCCCGTTTGTGCTGTTCGCACTGCTCAAAGACGGCCCGGTGATCCGCAAAAAGCTGCTCAGCCTTGTGCCCAACCGTGCCTTTGAGTTCGCCATGGGCGTGGTCTACAAGATCGACGCTCACCTGGGAGGCTACCTCCGCGGGCAAGCCATCGTGGCCGTGTTTGTCGGCACCGGAACGGCGCTAGGCCTGTGGGCGGTGGGCGTGGAGTACTTCCTCGTGCTCGGCATCATCACCGGGCTCGCCAACTTCGTCCCGTACATCGGTTTTGCCGTCTCGGCCTCGCTCGCGGTCACCGTCTCTGTCCTCACCTCCGATGGATTCGGACAGGCCGCCTGGGTGCTGGTTCTGTTTGCCTTTCTTCAGACGTTCGAGAACGCCGTGCTCCAGCCCTGGATCACCGGCAAAAACGTGTCGCTGCATCCCGCGCTCGTGCTCGGCGCCATCCTTGTCGGAGGGCAGGTGGGCGGCGTGCTTGGCATGACGCTCGCGGTGCCATTTGCGGCCGTCATCAAGGTGATCCTCGTGGAGACGGTCGTCAACCTGCGTCGCTTTCACTTCTAATGCTGTCAGAGGCCTGTCGCAAGCCTCTGGCGGTGTCCGCGTTGGTCCTGCTTTTCAGTCGCCAGAGGCCCCGTAGCTTCCCATATGCCTACCGACGCTGCCCACGCCCGCCTCACCGTCCGCCTCTGGGGTGTTCGCGGCTCTCTGCCAACCCCTCGGGCTAGCCATCTCGGCGTGGGCGGCAACACGACGTGCGTCGAAGTGCGGGGGCCGAACGGCGAGATCGTCATTCTGGATGCAGGGACGGGCGTGCGCGACCTTGGCATCGCGCTCACCGCCGAGGCTGGAGGCGCGCCTCTAAACGCGCACTTTCTGTTTTCTCACTTTCACTGGGATCACCTCCAGGGCCTGCCGTTCTTCGCGCCCATCTACGCGCCAGGCAACACGTTCACGATGCGCGCGGTCAAGAGCCTGCCAGATATCAAAGCCGCGCTGAGCCGGCAGATGGGCGATCCGTTCTTCCCCGTCCCGTTCAGAGAGCTCGCCTCTGGCGTCTCGGTCGAGTCGCTGCGCACGGACGAGCCGTTCCAGATCGGGGGTCTCACCGTTCGGCCGTTCGCGCTGCACCACCCGCAGGGCTCCACCGGCTACCGTTTCGAGGCCGACGGCGCGTCGTTCGTCTACGCGACGGATTACGAGCACGGCGACGACGCCCTAGAGGCGACGCTGTTGGACGCCGCCAGAGGCGCCGATTTGCTCTACAGCGACGCGCAGTACACACCCGACGAGTACGAGATCCGCCGCGGCTGGGGACACACCACGTGGCAGCACGCGGCACGCATCGCGCGCGAGGCGGGTGTGGGCTCGCTTCTGCTCTCGCATCACGACCCCATGCACGACGACGCGACGCTGGAACGCATCCTCTCGCAAGCGCAAGAGGAATTTCCCGGCGCCGATCTCGCGCGCGAGGGGGCGGAGTTCCTGCTCTAGCCTCTGGCGCCAGAGGCCGCGACGACGCTTGCGTGCAGCCTCTGGCGGCGAGCGGACCTGGGAGAGGCACCCTCAGACGCAGGAGGGCGGATGGGTGTCGCGAGAGTATGCGCACCGCCAGAGGCGAGCGGTTACACCTCTGGTGCGACGGGGCTCTCGCCAGAGGCCTCGGCAGCGAGCGGCGCCTCTGGCGCGTCGATGCGGCGCAGGCCGATCA
The DNA here is from genome assembly GCA_963708165.1 of Rubricoccaceae bacterium. Classification (GTDB taxonomy): domain Bacteria; phylum Bacteroidota; class Rhodothermia; order Rhodothermales; family Rubricoccaceae; genus Rubricoccus. Next base: position 2,126,425 of record OY970187.1, read on the forward strand.
CGTTCTCGACGTGTGCCGTGTGCGGAAACATGTCGACCGGCTGGATGATCTCGATGCGGTAGCCGTTGTTCGTCTCCGCCAGAAGCCGCTGCAGGTCTTTGCCCTGGGTGCGCGGGTTGCACGACACGTAGACGATGCGCTCGGGGCGGAGCGCCGCGATCTGCTCGGTCACCTTGGGGTGCATGCCCGGCACGCGGTGGGTCGACGAGGACCACATCGGGCTGGCCGTGCTCGGCGACGAAGTCTGGCGTGAACAGCTTGAGCATGTCGCCCGCGACGAACGTGCAGTTGTCCACACCGTTTTCCACAGTGTTAACACGTGCGTTCTCGACCGCAGCTTCCACCAACTCGACGCCTACAACGCGCTCGACGGCGTCGGCGATGTACATCGAGATCGTGCCCGCGCCACAGTACAGGTCGTAGACCAGATCCGTAGGCTTGAAGTGCGCCGCCTCTTTTGCGACCGCGTAAAGCTTTTCGGCGCCCTTGGTGTTGGTCTGGAAAAACGCGCTCGGCGCGATCTCAAACGTGTGCTCGCCGATCTTGTCGTGGACGACACCCGAGCCAAACACGACGACCTCCTTCTCGCCGTAGGCCGTCTGGCCCTTGCCGCTGTTGATCGTGTTGACGAGCGTGGTCACGCTGGGAAACTCGGCGCGGAGCCAGTCGGCGAAGAGCGCCATCTTCTCGGCGCTCTCGTGGCTGGTCACGAGGTTGATCATCTTTTCCTCGGTGTTCGCAGGCGTGCGGATCACCAGGTGGCGGAGGTATCCGGTGTGGCTGTGCACGTTCCAGGCGGGCCACTCGTGGTGCTTGGCGAACTCGCGCACGCCGTTGACAAGCCTCGCGCTCCACTCGCTCTGGAGGTAGCACACCTTGAGGTCCAGCACCTTGTCGTACCGGCCGGGCACGTGCAGGCCCAGCGCGAAGTCCTTGTCCATGGCCTCGCCAGAGGCGATCTCCCAGTCGGTCAGCCAGCGCTGCGCCGAGAAGGAGAATTCCATCTTGTTGCGGTAGTAGTACGGCTCGCCTTCGGCACCGATGGGCGGGAGGACGGCGATGCCCGCGCCCGCGTCTCCGTGCGTGCTCAGGTCGATGCCACCCTCGTGGATCAGTGCGCCGTTGACCTGGTCGCGCTTCATCTCTAGCTGCGCCTCGTAGCCCACGTGCTGCCACTTGCAACCGCCGCACGCGTCGAAGTACTCACAGCGCGGCTCGACGCGGAGCGCACTGGGCTGCAGTACTTCCAGCAAGCGCGCCTCGGCAAACGACTTCTTGCGCTTGAACACGCGTGCCCGCACACGGTCGCCGGGTACGGCGCCCGCCACGAAGACGACGTAGCCGCGTTCGCCGCCGCCCACGCGGGCGAGGCTTTTGCCGCGGTCGGCGAAGTCGGTGAGTGTGATCTCGACCTCGCGGCCGCGCTTGAGCGCGGAGGCGGTGAGGTCGGCGTTGGGATCTGTGGCCTCGCCAGAGGCGAGCGGTGCGGTCTCGGTCATGCCCAAAGCTAGGCAGGGCCTCTGGCGCGAGGTGGGAAGACGAGGGGGAAAGAATGGCCTCTGGCGCCAGAGGCGGGATGGGGACCGTGGTGAAGCGGGGGCGCCCAGGGTGGATCGGGTGCTCATCTCAGAAGCCTCTGGCGCCACCCGCCCGCGCTCAATCCCAGCGCTCTTCGCGGCCCGGCGGCGCCGGCACCCCCACCTTGCGCCTCTGGCGCGAATCCCCGCGCACGCAGGTCTCGTTTCCCGCCCCTCACCCACTCCCGACCACGATGGCGCTCTTCGGCTTCGGACGCAACAAGGACGATCAGGACAAGCTCGAAGACGGGCTCGAAAAGACGCGCAGCGGCCTGTTCGGCAAGCTCAGCCGCGCCGTCGCGGGCAAGGACACCGTGGACGAGGAGGTGCTGGACAACCTCGAAGAGGCGCTGGTCACGAGCGATGTGGGCGTCAAAACGACGGTCGACATCATCGGGCGCATCGAGGCGCGCGTGGCCGAGGACAAGTACGTCACCACCAAGGATCTTCAGCGTCTGATCCGCGACGAGATCGCGAGCTTGCTTCTGGAAAGCAAACCCGAGCGGCCCGCGAGCTTCGAGGCAGCGCTGCCTAATTCGCCGCACGTGGTCATGGTGGTGGGTGTCAACGGCGTCGGCAAGACGACCTCCATCGGCAAGATTGCGCACCGGTACAAGCAGGCGGGCAAGAGCGTGCTGCTGGGCGCTGCCGACACCTTCCGCGCCGCCGCGACCGAGCAACTCGTGATCTGGAGCGAGCGCGCAGGCGTACCCATCGTCAAGCAGTACCACGGCGCAGACCCGGCCGCGGTCGCCTTTGACACCGTCGCGCGCGCCAACGCCTCTGGCGCCGACGTGGTGCTGATCGACACCGCCGGGCGGTTGCACAATCAGATCGGGCTCATGAACGAGCTGACCAAGATCAAGCGCGTGATGGACAAGCAGGTAGACGGCGCGCCGCACGAAGTGCTGCTCGTGCTGGATGCGAGCACGGGCCAGAACGCCATCCGCCAGGCCGAAGCGTTTACCCAGGCCGTCGACGTGACCGGCCTCGTCCTCACCAAACTTGACGGGACAGCCAAGGGCGGCATCGTGATCGGCATCTCGAACGAGTTCCAGATCCCGGTCAAGTACATCGGGGTAGGGGAGGGGATGCAGGACCTGCAAGTCTTCGACCGCGCGGCGTTCGTGCAGGCGCTCTTCGAGGGCGGCGAAGCGGCGTAACGCCCTGGCGTAGCCGCCTCTGGCGCCAGAGGCGCACCGTTCGCGCGTCTGTGCAGCCGTCCGCTCCCGCTCGCGAACGGTTCGGGCCGCCAGAGGCCCGGAAGCGCTCTCACGGGTGCCATCTTCCGTGCGGGTTGCCTCGCGCAGCCTGCTGTGCCCTATACTCTCGTCCCTGTGTCTACAGAGCCTATGCGCGCTCGCTGCTCCCTGTCGCTCCTCGCAGCGATGCTCGTCTGTGTCCTCGCGGTCCCCGCGCAGGCGCAGGCCACGTACGAGCCCTCCTTCGACGCCGAGGTCGTGGTCTCGCGCGACGACAATGGCTCGGCCACGCTCGATGTCTACGCCGACATCCCGTACAAGAACCTGCGCTTCCTGGCGCGCTCGGTCGGCTTCGAGGCCAATTACACCGTCACCGCCGAGATCCAGCGCCTGGCCGAGGACGGCACGATGGCAGGGCTCGTCGCCTCGCGCACATGGACCCGCGAGGTCATCGTCGTGGACTACGACGAAACGCTCGGCAAGGGCTCGGACCGCTCGGTGCAGGGCGTAGACGTAGAGCCTGGACGCTATGCCGTCGAGCTCACGCTCGAAGACGGCGCCAGCGGCCGCGTGTTCGCGCAGGAGATCGGCGCATCGGTGCGCGAGATGAGCGGGCCTGTGGCCATGAGCGATCCGGTCCTTCTGGACGCCTACAGCGCCAGCGGCCGCTTCGAGCCCAACCTCAGCGGCTCTGTCTCCACCGAGCAGGAGGCGTTTACGGTCTACTACGAGCTCTTCGCCGAGGCGCCCACGTCGCTTCAGGTCACCTACGCCGTCACCGACCGCACGCGCCAGCGCGAGCGCCCTTCGTTTGTCGCGCTGCTCGGCCTCGCGCCGCGCCAGAGGAAAGACGTCGGGGTGCCGGTGCTCATCACCGAGCCGCTCGATGTGCCTGAGGGGCGTACGCCCGCCGCGTTTCAGGTGGACACGGAAGACCTGCAAGTAGGCGACTACACGCTAACGATCCGACTGGAGGACTCCTTCGGCGTCCTCGTCGCTGAGTCCGAACGCGCGTTTACGGTCCGATGGATGGGCCTGGAGGCGCAGATCGCCGACCTCGACAATGCCATCACGCAGCTGCGCTACGTTGCCAAAGACCGCGAACTTAGAGCGCTGCGCAACGCACCGACGTTCGAGGAGAAAATCGAGCTGTTCCAGGAGTTCTGGAGCCGCCGTGACCCCACGCCCTCCACCTCGCGCAACGAGCAGATGGAGGAGTACTACTACCGCGTGGCCTACGCCAATGAGCGCTACAGTCGCCTGCGAGACTCGGGTTGGAGCACCGACCGCGGCGAGGTGTACATCCGCTTCGGCGAGCCCGATTACGTGGACGACAAACCGTTCAACTTCGGCACGCAGCCGTACCAGATCTGGTCCTACTACCGCCACGGCCGCCAGTTCATCTTCGTGGACGAGGGCGTGGGCGACTATCAACTCCTCGTGCCCATCTGGGACGAGCGCACGCGCCTTTAGCCAGTGCGGCCTCTGGCGAGGCTAGGTACCCGGCAGCCTCTGGCGCCCCGGCTCACATCGAGCCGGGGCGCTTTTCGTTCGCGCCAGAGGCTCTGACCTTTGGCCGAGTTGCCGAACTCCTCTGCGGGCTCGGTACGGGCGTATTGCAACACGCCCCTACGGTGTCCGCGCGAAGCTGGAGCAATACAAAGCCTCTATCCGCCAGAGGCCTCTGGCGCGCGCGATCTTGCGGTCCGCACCCTCGCCTCCGTGACCGACACTCCTCGCATCGTCTTCATGGGCACGCCCGACTTCGCCGTGCCCTCCCTCGACGCCCTCGTGAGCGCCGGTCTCGCGCCCGTGGCGGTCGTCACCGTGCCGGACAAACCCGCCGGGCGCGGCCGCAAGATCCGCCGGAGCGCTGTGGGCTTGGCCGCCGACCGGCACGGCATCCCAGTTCTCCAACCTGAGAGCTTGAAGGACGAAGCGTTCCGCCAGAGGCTGATCGAATTGGAGCCCGACATCCACGCCGTCGTCGCGTTCCGCATCCTGCCGCGCGAGGTCTACGAGACGGCGCGGCTGGGTGCGTTCAACCTGCACGGCTCGCTGCTGCCCGCCTACCGCGGCGCCGCGCCGATCAACCGCGCCATCATGGACGGCGTGACCGAGACCGGCGTGACGACGTTCTTCCTCCGCCCGAGCGTCGACACTGGCGACGTGATCCTCTGGCGACGCACGCCCGTCGGGCCGGACGAGACCGCGGGCGACGTGCACGACCGGCTGATGCACATCGGCGCCGAGGCTGTCGTGGAGACCGTCCGGCTCATTGCCTCTGGCGAGGCCACAGGCCAGCCGCAGGACGACGCACTCGCCAGCCCAGCGCCCAAGATCTTCCGCGAGGACGCTGAGATCGACTGGGTGCGCCCGGCCTCTGGCGTGCACGATTTCGTCCGCGCGCTCTCGCCCTACCCCGGCGCGTGGACGATGTGGGACCCCGGCATGGGACCTGAGACGCTCAAGATCCTTCGCACCCGCGTCTGGACGCCAGAGGCTCCCATGGATGGCAGCCTCGCGCCAGAGGCCTCTGGCGCTCCGGGCGACGTGCTGAGCGCCAGCGGCGCACTCGTCGTGGCGTGCGCCGAGGGGGCCGTGGAGGTGCTGGAGGTGCAGCGCCAGGGCAAGCGCCGGATGGACGTGCAGGATTTCCTGAATGGCGCCGATCTCGCCAGAGGCGCCCAGTTCGGGCCTGCCAGGTCCTCCGGCGAGAGTGGGGCGCCAGAGGCCTCTGGCGCCTAGTCCTCCGCGCTCGTGCGCTCGGCGTCTCCGAGTGCTTCGATATTCACGCCGTTGAGAAGGCTCGGATTTGACTCCACGCTCTGGAGCAGGTCTCGGGCCGCTTGCAGATACGCCGTGTTTGCGTGGTTGCTGAACGTGTTGTTGCCACGCTCCGTTCTGATCTGGCTCGCGCTCTGGATGGTCCCGTTGGCCGCGAGCGGTAGCAGGCGCCCGACGTGGCGGTAGTGCTTGTTGGGAAACAGGGGGACAGCGTAGCCGCGTGGAATCTTAGCGACGGGGTCCTCCTCAAGGGTCACGCGCATGTTGTTGGGCACGGCGGACCTGAACAGGGAGTAGAAGAGCCCGTCGCCGACGCGCGGGGACCCGGAGACAATGTGTGTGATGGAGCGTGCCGAGGTCGAGCTGTTTCGGTTGATGCTGAGATCAATCGCGCAGAGCGTGGCGAGGGCGCCTCCCAGGCTATGGCCGAACACGTATACATTTTTGTTTGGGTTGGCATCTAACGCCGCCAGGATCTGAGGACGTAATCGATCATAGGCATTCGCGAAACCAGAATGGACGCGCGAGTTGCGGCCCTCGTGACCCGTTCGGGTCAAGCGTGGCGAGTTTTCGAGAAACGAGACCTTGCGCTTAATGATCAGCAGATCCGTCCCGCCGTTTCCGATGGTCTCCGCAACGTTGGACCCGCTGCTGCCTCGGAATACGATGACGAGGTCTGAGCCACGATGCGCGACGTACGCGCGGAGCCTTCCTGTGGTAAACAGGCCGCTAACTCCGCTCTCTTCGGTGTCGATGAACCCGCCGCCGTGCATCGTGAACCGGCTGGCCGCCATCTCGCGCAGAGCAACATCTTCATCGCCAGAAACCCACTGGACGTGCTCCTGCATGGACACGAGCGTTCGCACCCGGTCCACGTCCAGATCCATTCCCCGGCGCAGGAACGTGCCCGCAGACGGCCGCGCAGGCGCAGGTGCATCCTCCCCGAGGTACGACAGAAGGTTCGCGCTGCTCTGCTTGGTAAGCGTCCACGCGCTGGCGCCCTCGTCGCCGACCCAGCCCCAACTCCCGGACCTGAACGTGCCGGGCCGCGAGAGGTAGGAAAACGTGAACCACCCGGCGCGCGGCCCATTTGTGAACTGGCCCACATATCCCGTTCCATCCCACACGCCCGCGAAGATGCCCTTGTCGCCGTAATCCCCCACCATCACGAGATCCTGAGTGAGGAGCCGCACTTCACCGTGTGCGCTCGTGTACGTGCCGTCGGCAAACTGGCGGTCGTTGTCGATGGGCCGCAACTCGCGTCCATCGCGGGCAAAGTTCCGAAGTGTAGGGGCCGCCTGCGAGGTGCGCTGCCCTGTCCAGCCGCCAGAGGCCGTCTCGCCTTTCCAGTTCCACGTGCCGCTAAAGCTCTCGCTCCTCCGCGCGAACTCGATCTCCCCCACGCGCCCGTTGTTGGTGAACACGCCTCGCAAATGTTGCAAACCGCCACCGTGAGAGCGGCCCACGAAGACGCCGCGGTCGCCGTAATCTCCGACCACGAACCGCCCGACAGACGCGAGGCGTAACTCGCCGTGACTGGTAGACCACGTGCCGTTCCAATACCGGCTGGCCTCTGGCGAGGCGCCGGAGAGCGTGAGGAGAAAGAGAACGAGGACAGCAACGGGGAGTCGGCGCATGGCAGGGTGGAGCAGGGGACACCCCTCTCTACAGGGAACGCGGATCCAAGCCGTCAGGCCAATCGGAGTGCAGCGGTTCCCCCCGTCCCCTAGCTACCTTTCGGCATGAAGCCCGACACCTACCCCACCCCGCCCGGATTCGCCCCTCTGGCGCCAGAAGCCGGATCATCTGCTGCTCCGCCAGAGGCCTCCGGCGTGACAGCCTCTGGCGCCGACCCAAACCGCACTCCGCCGGACCTTCAAGCGCTCAAAGCGCGCGTCGAGCGCGAAGGCGCGTGGGTGGAGCCACTCTTAGACGAGGTGGGCAAGGTGCTCGTCGGCCAGCGGCAGATGATCGAGCGGCTGCTGATCGGCCTGCTGACGGGCGGGCACGTGCTGCTCGAAGGCGTCCCAGGCCTTGCGAAAACGCTGGCCGTGAGCACGCTCGCCAAGGCTGTCCACGCCGACTTCCAGCGCATCCAGTTCACGCCCGATCTGCTCCCGGCGGACCTCGTCGGCACGCTGGTCTACCACCAGGGCGACGGATCTTTCCGCGTCAAGAAGGGGCCGGTCTTTGCCAACTTCGTCCTCGCCGACGAGATCAACCGCGCGCCCGCCAAGGTGCAGAGCGCGCTTCTAGAGGCGATGCAAGAGCGGCAGGTGACCATCGGCGAGACCACCTACCCGCTGCCCAAGCCGTTCCTCGTCCTCGCCACGCAGAACCCCATCGACCAGGAGGGTACCTACCCGCTTCCCGAGGCGCAGGTAGACCGCTTTATGCTCAAAACGGTCGTCGGCTATCCCTCGCGAGAGGACGAACTGACCATTCTGCGCCGCATGGCGCGGACCGCCGAGGCGCACCAGACGCAGCCCATCGTGCGGCCCGAGGCCATCGTGAGCGCCCGCACCGTGGTCGATGCGCTCTGGGTGGACCCGAGCGTGGAGGAGTACATCGTAGACCTCGTCCTCGCGACGCGCGAGCCCGCCCGCTACGGCGCGAAAGACCTGGACGGCCTCGTCTCCCACGGCGCCAGCCCCCGCGCCACCATCGCGCTCGCACTCGCCGCCCGCGCCACGGCCTTCCTCGACGGCCGCCCCTACGTCACACCCGACGACGTGCGCACCATCGCGCCCGACGTACTGCGCCACCGCATCGGCGTCACCTACGAGGCCGAGGCGGAGGAGGTCGCCTCTGGCGCCATCGTGCAGCGCGTGATGGAGGTCGTGCAGGTGCCATAAGAGGAAGGGAAGGCGCCGCGGTTTTCGTTCCGCCAGAGGCCTCTGGCGTGGCGCTGAATCTCGCGTAGGGACACCATGCATGGTGTCCTTATGTCTACGCCGCGCCTCTGGCGCTGCACCCGGTCTCCGGTAAAGATGCACCGCTGGTGTGTCTGTCTCTCAGAATGCCTGGGCGCTCGGTCTCTGGCGACGGAATGAGGCGACGCCGTCGGCGCCAGAGGCCACCACGCCCCAGCCTCTGGCGCGCGCGATCTTGCCGCACACCCCCGCCCGCCGCGATGCGCCCCCAGCAGTCCTTCCGCAAAGAGTCTATCACCGTCGAGTACCTCGCCGAGCGGATGCGCGAGCGCGTCGGCGCCGAGGTGGAGGCCTACAACGGCGTAGATGTGAGCGCGCGGACCGTGACCGAGCCGTCAATCCATCGGCCGGGACTCGCCCTGGCGGGGTACACCGAGCTGTTCACCCACCACCGCGTGCAGGTGCTGGGCAACACCGAGTGCCGCTACCTCGCGTGGCTGGACGACAGCGCGCGCAGAGAAGCATTCTCTCGCCTGCTCGGCTTCGATCTTCCATGCCTCATCCTCACCGACGGCAACACGCTCCCCGATGACCTCCGCGACGCCGCGACCAGAGCGGGCGTCCCCCTCTTTCGCACGCCAGAGGCGACGGTCCCCTTTATGAGTCGCCTGCGCGACTTCTTGGAGGACCAGTTCGCAGAGCAGCTCACGCTGCACGGCTCGCTCCTGGATGTCTACGGCATCGGCATCATGCTGACCGGGCCGTCGGGAATCGGCAAGAGTGAGGTCGCGCTGGATCTGGTAGAGCGCGGCCACAGGCTCGTCGCGGACGATGTGGTGATCGCGACCAAGAAAACCGAGACGGTGCTCATGGGCGCTGGCACCGATCTCGGGCAGCACTTCATGGAGATCCGCGGCCTCGGCCTCGTTGACGTGCGCGCGATGTTTGGCGTGCGCGCGATTCGACACCAGAAGCGCATCGAGGTCATCGTGCGCATCCATCGCTGGGACGAAAACGAGGAGTACACCCGCATCGAAATGGTGGACGAGACCGACAACATTCTGGGCGTCGACCTGCCGGTTGTCAAGCTGCCCATCGTGCCGGGCAAGAACGTCACGGTCATCTGCGAGGTCATCGCGATGAACTATCTCCTGCGCCACTACGGCTATGACCCCGCCGAGGTCTTCAAAAAGCGCCTGCAGGAACAGATCCAGAAAAAACGCGGTGGCGCCCCGCGCCGCGGCATCGAGTGGTTCGAGCACGACACGGAGTAGCTGTGTCGCCGGCCTCGGTGCTCAGGCCCTGTACCGTCGCCAGAGGCAGTCGCACACCGCGCGGGCGTTCCAATCCTTCCCGGATGGCTACAAAACGGAACGGTTTAGCGAGGAATCTGAGGAGGGATGCCCTGACGTTGACACCTCAGGGTATCCCTGATAGATTCGGACTCCCGCGAACGTGTACCCACCACGCGCAGCAATGCCCTTGGGCAAACTCTGCGCAACGCAACGCGGCAGGGCTACGTGTGGCTCGGCCTTTGTTCGGGTGGTGAGCACGGGCGGCCTTCGCTCTCAGGACCCGGCCGGGCAACGACCCGATCCTGAGAACGGTGGCCCTCGCTCCCTCCTGAGCCTGACCCACCACATGCCCAACAGCTTCTACTACTACGACCACGAATCCTGCACCTTCGTGGAAGTCGAGCCCAGCCGCAAAGGCCTCTGGCTCAAGCTCGGCGCCATCGCGTCGCTCGCTCTCGTTCTCGCCGCCGTCGGCGTGGGCGTGATGTCCCAGTTTGTGACCTCCCCGGTCGAGGTCGCGCAGCGCGAGGAAATCAGGGCGCTCCAAGGCGAGCTGGAAGAGACGGGCACACGCCTCGTCGCCTTTTCGGACGAACTCGAAGAGCTTTCCGAGACAGACCGCGAGCTGTACCGCACGGTTCTCAACGCCGAGCCCATCTCCGAGGACGAGTTCAAAATGGGTGTCGGTGGCGCCGAGCGGGAGGACCTGGTCCACTATTCCACGCCGACCGCTCAGCTTCTCAAAACCACCGACGCCACGATTGGCCGGTTGGAGCGCCAGATGGAACTCCAGAACCGCTCGTACAACGAGCTCAAAGAGCTCGCGACCTCGCGTGACGCCGTCTTGCGCCAGCAGCCCGCCATCTTGCCGCTCAAGAACGCGCGCCTGACGAGCGGCTTCGGGATGCGCTACCACCCCATCCTGCACACCACGCGGATGCACGCCGGTGTCGACTTCCCGACACCCGTCGGCTCGGACCTGTACGCCGCTGGCGACGGCGTCGTGAGCTTTATCGGATCCAAGGGCGGCTACGGAACCGTGATCGAGATCGACCATCCTCTGGCGGGCAAGCTCACACGCTACGCTCACCTCTCGCGTGTGGCCCCCGGCATCCAGGTCGGCTCCAGCGTGCGGCGCGGCCAGACGGTCGCGTACAGCGGCAACACGGGCCTCTCCACCGCACCCCACCTTCACTACGAGGTGCGCCTGCTCAACGAAGAGCGCACTCCGATCAACCCGGTCACGACGTTCGTGCCCGGCGTGAGTCCGCGCGAGTATCAGGAACTGCTCGAAGCGGCGCGCACGCAGACCGTCTCGTTCGACTAGGCGCACGGCCTCTGGTGCAGTGCTTTCGCACAGCCTCTGGCGGGCGGTCTCCACAGCGGAGACCGCCCGTTTTGTGTGAGGCGCGCCGCAAATCACACAGGCCGTTGCTTTTTGGCGCGGGCCGTTCTATCGTGCGGCCCTGATATCGACTCTCTCGGCCCCGTGGGCCGCCCCCTGATTCCCCACCTGACATGTACTGGACGCTCGAATTAGCGGCAACTCTCGAGGACGCGCCATGGCCTGCCACCAAGGACGAACTGATCGACTACGCCGACCGCACCGGTGCCCCGTACGAGGTCATGCAGAACTTGGAGGAGATGGAGGACGACGGCGAGCCGTACGAGAACATCGAAGAGGTCTGGCCCGACTACCCGACGCAGAACGAGGACTTCTACTTCGAGGACGACGAGTAGCCTCTGGCGCCAGAGGCGCGCCTGCTCACGAGCCCGCTCCCGACATCTGGGGGCGGGCTCTGTTGTCTGAAGCCGTCGCGCTGCACCTCGCGAACGGTCTCTGCCGGTTCGCCTCTGGCGGCTGGCCTCTGGCGGCTGGCCTCTGGCGGCTGGCCTCTGGCGGCTGGCCTCTGGCGGCCGGCCTCTGGCGACGCTACAGACAGGCGAACGCCCGCCCCGCGAGAAACGGGACGGGCGCTCTATTCGGGAGACCATGGCGGTGGTCTTCCCGATCGGGGCCTCTGGCGGCTGGCGCCAGAGGCGGGTCGGATCAGGTGCCGGCGGAGTAGTCCGTCGCGTAGACGACCTGCTCGTTGGTGAGCGTGTCGATCTGCAAGCCCATCGTCTCCAGCTTGATCTCGGCGATCTCCTGGTCGAGTTCCTCGGGAAGGTCGAGAACAGTGTTCTCCATCTTCTCGCCGGACTCGTGCGACTTGATGAGCGCGAGGTGCGCCTGAAGCTGGTTGGCGAAGCTCATATCCATCACCTCGCTCGGGTGCCCTTCGGCAGCAGCGAGGTTGACCAAACGGCCGTCCGCGAGGACGTAGATCTTCTTGCCGTTCTCCATCGTGTACTCGCGGTTGTCATCGCGGATCATGCGCGCGTCAACCGAGACCTCGGCGAGCTCCTTGAGGTTCAGTTCGACGTCGTAGTGGCCCGTGTTGGACACGATAGCGCCCTCCTTCATGGAGAGGAAGTGCTCGCCGCGGATGATGTCCTTCATGCCCGTTGCGGTCACGAAGATGTCGCCCACCTTGGCAGCCTCTTCCATTGGCATCACGCGCATGCCGTCGAGCGTTGCCTTGAGGGCGGCGGTCGCCTTGACCTCGGTGATGATGACGTTGGCGCCCATGCCCTTGGCGCGCATCGCGACGCCGCGGCCACAGTGCCCGTAGCCCGCCACGACGAAGTTCTTGCCCGCGATCAGAACGGAGGACGCGCGCAGGATGCCGTCGATCGTGCTCTGGCCGGTGCCGTACACGTTGTCGAAGTCCCACTTTGTCTCGGCGTCGTTGACGGCATAGACGGGGTAGCCCAGCTTGCCGTCCTCGGCCATCGCGCGGAGGCGGTGCACACCGGTCGTGGTCTCCTCGGAGCCACCGATGATGTCCTCCAGCTTGTCTGGGAAGGTGCTGTGCACGCGGAAGATGAGGTCGGCGCCGTCGTCCAGCGTCGTGTCCGGGGTCTTGTCGATGGTGCGGTCGATGCACCAGTAGAAGTCCTCGGTGTTCTGGCCGTACCAGGCGTAGATCTCCACGCCGTCACCATCGCCATTGGGGCCCATTGCGAGGGCCGCGCTTACGGCGTCGTTGGTGGAGAGCGGGTTGCAGCCGCTCCATGCGACTTCCGCGCCACAGGCCTTGAGCGTCTCGATGAGAACGGCCGTCTCCTTGGTGACGTGCAGGCAGCCCGTGATCTTGTAGCCCTTGAACGGCTGCGACTGGCTGTACTCCTCGCGGAGCTTCATGAGCACGGGCATCCGGCTCTCCGCCCATTCGATGCGCATGCGGCCGTCGTCTGCGAGCGAGAGGTCGGCGACTTTGTACTGTCCTTCCTTGTGGTCCATCGAGGGCGGCCTGTGGCCGGGCGTGTTTTCAGTGCTGAGTGAAACCTACGGCGCAGACGTGAGAACGGTTTGTAAGGGCTTTGCTAACTCGGCGTGCACGTCCCCGCTCCTGCCTCGCCTCTGGCGCCAGAGGCGCTTGTGACGCTGCAGGTCCGCGGGTCGCAGCACATGGCCCCGCCATTGCGCCGGTGGGCTACAGTCTTCGCGACTCCATGACCGCATCCGTGGGCCTCTCTTGGTCGTCACCCGCAGGCTTGGACTCAAGCTGAGCCTCGCGCTCAGCGCGTGTGAGGCGGAACGGCAGAGCCTGACGCCAGGAGACTGACGCCAGAGGCCTCTGGCGCTACGGGCAGGCGTACGCCGTGACGCGCTCGTTGGTGGCGAGGAACAACCGGTCCCCCAGGACGGAGACCTGGGCGGCGTACTCCTCGTAGTCCGCGCCGTGCAGCGCACCGAGCAGGCGCCCGCTCTGGCGGTCCAGAACGTCTGTGGAGCGGTTGGAGGCCAGCACGACGCCGCCACAGACGGCGTGGCTGAACGCAGAGCCGGAGCCCTGAGGCTGCGCGCGCCACCGGACCGCGCCAGAGGCCGCGTCCCAGGCATAGGTGCTCCCGTCGTTCCAGGTCGCGTAGGCGACGCCATCGCGCACGATGGGGGCCTGGCCAGAACTCCCCCAGTTGGGCGCCGCCGCAATCTGGTAGACGAGCGCCCGGGTGCGCCGGTCCAGCGCGATAAAGCTGCCCTCGGGGCACCCGTTGCCTGCCGGGTTGACGTACAGGATCAGCCCCGCCTCTGGCGCGCCCGGCCCGCGGTAGACGCTCACGCCAGAGGCCTCGCACGGATCGGGCGTGGCGCCGTCGCCGTTTTCGTATCGCCAGCGCTCAGCGCCCGTCGCGGCGTCCACGCCGATCAGCACTCCTGTGCCGTAGGTCTCGAAGCGCCGCGTGTGCGCGTCGATGCTCACGATGATCTCGGCGCCGTCTGCGACGATGGCCTCGATCTCGATGTTGTCCCAGGTGGGCGCGGTAAACGTGCGTTCCCAGAGGACAGCGCCCGTCCGCGCGTCGTGCGCGTAGAGAACGGACGAGGTGGCGTATTCGCCGGAGGCGGAGAACACGCGGCCCTGGGCCAGGGCGCCCTCGGCGCCGTACAGCGGCGCAACGGGCTCGAAGTCCCACAACTGTGCGCCAGAGGCTGCGTCGTAGGCGTACAGCCTGTCGCTGGGGCACACGACGGTCTGGCCGTCGGTCAGGATGGGGCTGCAGGCGGGGCCAACGTGCGCCCGCCACGCGACCGAGCCGTCTGCGAGGCGGTGCGCGCGGAGCTCCGGCGTCCCCGCCTGCGCCGTGCCGATCACGTAGACGTGCGCGGCGTCGGCGCCGCCCAACAGGCCGATGCCCTCGGCGCCGCTGGCGGCCGTCCAGAGCACGTCCAGCGGCTCCTCATCGGGGCCCGAAAGCGAGCACGAGGCTAGGAACGCGGCGCAGGCCCAGACCCGCCAGAGGCCGCCGCCCGCCAGAGGCCTGCCGCCCGCCAGAGGCCTCTGGCGGCTCGGTGCGCGAACAGCGCCTCTGGCGCCAGAGGGGCGTGCGTCATGCCTCGGCTGCGGTTTTGAGCGCGTCCACCAGGTCCAGGCGCTCCCAGGGAAACCCGTTGCGGCCGAAGTGGCCGTAAGCGGCGGTATCGCGGTAGGTCGGGCGCTTGCTGTTGTCCGGGTCGATGAGGTTGAAGCGCGAGATGATGGCGGCCGGGCGCATGTCCACCACGTCCTGCACGATCTGCGACAGGCGCGCGTCGGTGAGACCGCCAGAGGCCGTCCCGTAGCTCTCCACGCGGATGGAGACGGGGGCAGCGACGCCGATGGCGTAGGCGACCTGGACGAGGGCTTCGTCGCACAGACCCGCCGCGACGAGGTTTTTCGCGATGTGGCGCGTGGCGTAGGCCGCGCTGCGGTCCACCTTGCTGGGGTCCTTGCCGGAGAAGGCGCCGCCGCCGTGCGCGCCCTTCCCGCCGTAGGTGTCCACGATGATCTTGCGGCCGGTCAGCCCGGTGTCGCCGTGCGGCCCGCCGATGACGAACGTGCCGGTCGGGTTGACGTGGAGGATCAGCTTGTCGTCCACCAACTCGCTGGGCAGGACGGCGGGAAGGATGTGCTCGCGCACGTCGGCTTTGATCTGCTCGACGGTCGCGCTCTCGTCGTGCTGGGTAGAGAGGACCACGGTGTGGATGCGCCGGATGGTGCGGTCGTCGTCC
Organism: Rubricoccaceae bacterium; assembly: GCA_963708165.1. GTDB lineage: Bacteria > Bacteroidota > Rhodothermia > Rhodothermales > Rubricoccaceae > Rubricoccus. The sequence goes on from OY970187.1 coordinate 2,141,758, forward strand.
TCGTACTCCACCGTGACCTGGCTCTTGGCGTCCGGGCGGAGGTAGGTCATGTGCTCGCCCGCCTTGCGCACTTCGGCGAGGTGCTTGACGAGCCGGTGCGAGAGCATCAGCGCCAGAGGCATCAGCGTGTCTTCGTCTTCTCGGGTGGCGTAGCCGAACATCATGCCCTGGTCGCCGGCGCCCTGCTCCACGTGGAGGCCCTTGTCGTCGTCCACGCCCTGCGCGATGTCGCCGGACTGCTCGTGGATGCTCACGAGCACGCCGCACGAGCGGGCGTCGAACTGCAGCATGGGATCGGTGTAGCCGATCTCCTCGATGGTGGTGCGCACGACCTCCTGCACGTCTACGTAGGTGTTGCTCGTGACCTCGCCGGAGACGACGACGAGGCCCGTCGTGCAGAGCGTCTCGATGGCGCAGCGGCTGGCGGGGTCTCCGGTCAGGAAGGCGTCGAGAAGGGCGTCTGAGATCTGGTCGGAGACCTTGTCGGGGTGGCCTTCGGAGACAGACTCGGAGGTGAAGAGCGTGGACATGCGTGTGGTGCGCGGAGAGCGTTTCAGAGGGATCGGAGCGGAAGATACCGGCCGCAGCCTTTGGAGACGGCGTGCGGCGTACCGCGCGGCCTCTGGCGGCGTAGTGTGCGGCGGTCACGAGCGTTTTGAAACTCTGCCCCGCCAGAGGCCGTCTGTGCGCGCGTTGCCCGTACGGAGGGCGCTCCGTAGCTTGGGGCCTTTCCGAGCGGGCGTTGCCCGCTGCCCCTCTCCGCCTCTGGCGTTTCGCCTCCGGCGGCCCCCCAACCCGACTAGCCCATCATGGCCGACAACATCGAAAGCCGCGTCACCGCCATCATCGTCGAGAAGCTCGGCGTCGACGAGAGCGAGATCTCGCGCGACGCGTCCTTCACCAACGACCTCGGAGCCGACTCGCTCGACACCGTGGAGCTCATCATGGAGTTCGAGAAGGAGTTCGACGTGACCATCCCCGACGAGGACGCCGAGAAGATCGGCACCGTCGGCGACGCCGTCGACTACGTCTCCGAAAAGGCGGGCTGACGCCCTCCGCCCGACCGACCGAGAGGGAGGGGGGACGAGAAGAGCCGCACGCTCCCCTCGGCCTCCCTCTCTCTCGTTGTACACAGCCTGTTCTGCGGCCTCCCGGCCGCATCCTTTCCTCCGCGCCAGAGGCCCCTCTTATGTCGTCCGCCACTCGCCGCCGCGTCGTCGTCACCGGTCTCGGTGCTCTCACCCCCATCGGCAACACCGTCCCAGAGTTCTGGGACGCCATGATGGAAGGGAGGAGCGGCGCCGCGCCCATTACGCGCTTCGACCCCTCGCGGCTGCGCTGCCAGTTCGCAGCTGAGGTCAAAGACTTCGACCCGACGGACTTTATCGACAAAAAGGAGGCGCGCCGCATGGACCGCTTCTCGCAGTACGCGCTCGTGGCCTCTGGCGAGGCGCTGCGCGACGCCGGGATCGACACGGAGACGATGAGCGACGAGGAGCGCGACATGACCGGCGTCGTGTTCGGCAGCGGCATCGGCGGCATCGAGACGCTGCAGGACCAGATCCTGGAGTTCGGCGAGCACGGCCCGCGGCGGCTTTCGCCGTTTCTCGTGCCGATGATGATTCTGGACATCGCGCCAGGACACATCTCGATTCAGAACAACCTGCGCGGCCCCAACCACGCCACGGTCAGCGCCTGCGCGACGGGCAACAACGCGATTGTGGATGCGGCGATGATCATCGAGCGCGGCCTAGCCGATACGATGATCGCCGGCGGGACCGAGGCAGGCGTGGTGGAGGTCTGCCTGGGCGGCTTCGACAACATGCGCGCGCTCTCGACGCGCAACGACGCGCCAGAGGCAGGCTCGCGCCCGTTCGACCTTAACCGCGATGGATTCGTGATGGGCGAGGGCTCGGGCGCACTCATCCTGGAGGACTTGGAGCACGCGCAGGCGCGCGGCGCCAAGATCTACGCCGAGGTCGTCGGCTTCGGCATGAGCGGGGACGCCTACCACGTCTCGGCGCCGCACCCGGACGGTGACGGCGCGGCGCGCGCGATGCGCATGGCGCTCAAAACCTCGGGGCTCTCGCCAGAGGACGTGGACTACCTCAACATGCACGGCACGAGCACGCCGCTGGGCGACATCGCGGAGACAAAGGCGATCAAAAAGGTGTTCGGCGACCACGCGTACACGATGAGCCTGTCGTCCACCAAGTCCATGACCGGCCACCTGCTGGGGGCCGCTGGCGCCGTGGAGGCCATCGCGAGCATCCTCGCGATCGTCAACGGCACCGTCCCGCCGACGATCAACTTCGAGACGCCCGATCCCGAGTGTGACCTCGATTACACGTTCAATGAGCCGCGCAAGCGCGACGTGAAAGTGGCGCTGTCCAACGCGTTCGGCTTTGGCGGGCACAACACGTGCGTGGTGTTCAAGCAGTTCGAAGCGTAACGACTCGCGCCAGAGGCCTCTGGCGGTGTGGCTTGCGCCTCGGTTCTCTCGCGAGGGCCGGGGCGTTTTCGTCAGCGTCTGGCGCCGGATCCGCGCGAGTGTCGTGCCGTCCCATGAGCACGCTCGCGCACATCGCTATGAAACCGCTCAACGACTCCGTCGCCCTCGTCACCGGCGCTGCGGGCGGCATCGGCCGCGCCGTCGCGGAGCGCCTCGCCAGAGGCGGGGCCAAGGTGGTGGTCTCGGACGTGGACGCCGAGGGCGGCGCCGAAACCGTGGAGCAGATCACAGCCTCTGGCGGGACGGCGATGTTCGTCGCGTGCGACGTGTCGGCGCCAGAGGCGTGCGCGGCGTTGGTGCGCGAGACCGTGGCCGCGTACGGCGCGCTGCACATCGCGTGCAACAACGCGGGCATCGGCGGGACGCTGGCGAAAACGGCGGACTACCCGGTGGAGGACTGGCAGCGCGTGATCGGGGTGAACCTCTCGGGCGTGTTCTACGGGATGCGCGCGCAGATCCCGGCCATTCTGGAAGCGGGCGGAGGCGCGGTCGTCAACATCGCGTCCATTCTGGGTCAGGTGGGTTCGGCGAACTCACCCGCGTACGTGGCGGCCAAGCACGGCGTGGTGGGCCTCACGCAGACGGCTGCCATCGAGTACAGCGCGAAGGGCGTTCGGGTCAACGCGGTCGGGCCGGGCTTTATCGAGACCGACATGATGAGCGGCGTCGGAGACGAAGCGCGCCAGAAGCTGGTCGCGCGGCACCCCATTGGCCGCTTTGGCACGCCGGACGAGGTGGCGGCGCTCGTCGCGTGGCTGGCCTCGCCAGAGGCGTCGTTCGTGACGGGGGCGTACATGCCGGTCGATGGCGGGTATCTCGCGCGGTAGCCTTTCCCGGAGTTCAGCCTCTGGCGAGACCGCGGCACCATGCGCGCGACCCCCTCCGCCCTGCGGGCATCTCCCCGAGGGACGGGTGAAGCCTCTGGCGCCAGAGGCGGACCATCCAGGAATCCTGCGACTCGTCGCGGCATGCCGCGACGCTACGGGCTTGATTCTCGAAACCGGAAACCGGCCGGGCGCCAGAGGCTGGAGCCGCACATTTTCCAGTCCCCAGTCCCCAGTCCTCAGTCCCTGCTACGGCTTCGTGCCGTAGGTCTGGCGGTGGAGCGCGGCGGCCTGCACCACCCAGCCCTCGCGGCGGATGCGGTCGGCGAAAAAGTCGATGTGCGCGCCGACGCGCTCGATGTCCTCGTCGGTGAAGTGCGCGATCTGGCGGTAGGTGGTGATGCCGATCTCGGCGAGCCGGCTCTCGATGGCGGGACCGATGCCGCTGATCCGTTTGAGGTCGTCGTAGGTGGGCGAGGTCGGGCGTTCGGCCTCTGGCGCGATGGGCAGAGGCGAGGGCGCCAGAGGCGTGTCGTCCGAGAAGGTGGCCTCGGAAGGGCCGTCGCCGGTTTCCTCGAACGCTCCGGGGGCGATGTCGTCGTCGGAGAACTCATCGGCGAACGGGTCGTCGATGGCGAAGTCGTCTTCGTAGGGGACGGAGCTCAGGTCCGAGACGGGTGCTGTTGTCTGGTACACCTCTGGCGCCAGAGGCGCGGCCTGGACGTGCGTCTCAGCAGGCGGCTCGGCCTCTGGCGAGACGGCCTCTGGCGAGACGGCCTCTGGCGAGACGGCCTCTGGCGAAACAGGGTCCAGTGCAACGGGATGCGGCACTGGTGCCGCCAGAGGCTCGGGCGTTGGGCGCGTCGGTACAGGCGCCGCGTCGCGCTCGGCGAGTTGCGCTTCGAGCGTGCGGATGCGCTTGCGGTCGATCTCGCGCTGCGCGCCGAACGCGTGGGTGTCCTCGCCGCCGCGGCGGCGCCACAACAGCCAGCCGGTGAAGAGGCCAAGCAGGGCTGCGGCGATCAGGCAGAGGATGATCTGGGTGATCAGATACGTCATGGCGGGCGCCGCTATCGGCGGCGGAGGAGCTTGAAGACGACGCGGCGGTTCTGGGCCCGGCCCGCCTCGGTGCCGTTGCTGGCGATGGGCGTGGACTCGCCGTAGCCCGCGGCCAGGAGTTGCTCGGGCGTCACGCCTGCGTCTACGAGGACGCGCTTGGCGGCGCGCGCGCGCGCTTCGCTGAGACGCTGGTTGGGGCGCGTCGGCCCCTCGCTGTCGGTGTGGGCCTGGAGTTCGATGGCGATCTCGGGGCGGGCCTTGAGCGCGTCGGCGGCGCGGCGGAGCACGTCGGCGGAGCCGGGCGTGAGGCGGTCGGTCCCGGCCTCGAACGTGACCGCGCCGCGGCCGAGGCTTTGGAGGAGCGAGCGTTCGAGCGTTTGCGCCTGAGCATCGCGTGGGAGCGCGTTCTGCACCTCTACCTGCCCGGCAGCGCCCGCTGCCTCCGGTGTGGTGGGTGCGGCGGGTGCGTCGGCCTCTGGCGCATCGTCTGCGCGGTCAGGTGCTGAGGTGTCGTCGCCAGAGGCCGCACGAGGGGGCTGCGGCGCGAGGCTCCGCGCCGCGCGTCTCGCCAGGGGCGGCCTCTGGCGGTGCGCCCGCCAGCGCGAGGCGGTTGTCGACCGCGCGCGGGGCGATCACGTCGGCGACGCGGCTCTCGACATCGGCGCGGGTGCCTTCGCCATCGACCGTGCCGGAGAGGACGAGCGCGCCCGCGGCGTCGATGGTGAGGCTGGGGTTTTGCACCGCTCTGAGGCGCGAGAACGTCGCGGCAACATCGCCTGCCCAATCGCCGGGCGCGGTGCTGTCTACCGTCAGGCCGTCGCGGATGCGCACGTCGGGAAAGGCCATCTGTGCCGCGCCCATGAGGCGGTCGCGGGTCGCGCGGTCGGGCACGGCGCCGCGAAGTGCGAGGCCTCCGCTCGCCAGAGGCGTGAGCGCAAACGGGCCGTCGAGCGTGACCTCTGGAAGCGGCGCCAGAGGCCCGGCGATGGTCGTGCTCCGCACGCCGCGCACGGTCTGCACGCGCTCGGCGGCGAGCCGTGCAATGGCGGGATCGTCGGCGCGAACGGTGGCATCGCGGCCGGAGACCGTGACCTGTGCCGCGCTGCCGAGGTCGCCGAGCGCTACGAGCGCGCGGCCTTCTACGTCGCGCTCGACGGAGCGCGCGTGCAGCGCCACGCACGCCACGCACAGCACGGCGAAAGCGAGCAGGCTCAGGAGCCAGGTGGTGGGGCGCGACATGAGGGCACGGGGAAGGTGTCGGCGGAAGATGAGCCGGGCCGCGTGCCTGTTCAAGAGGCGGAGCGCGCGCGCGGCATTGAGCTTTGGTGCCGCAGAATGTCGCGCCGATGTGCCTCTCGCCAGGGGCATAGGGCGTGGAGACGGTCGGCCTCTGGCGGATGTGCCTCTGGCGCAGGGCCCCCGCACGGCGCGCGAGACCTCTTGCCATCCCGTGTTCTACGCCTCTGCGCCACCGGCCTCTGGCGCCAGAGGCGTAGGGAGCGAGAGGCGTAAAGCGCTGGAACGTCCGAGGGTGGGCGCCGTGTACCATCCATGCACGTCCTCCTCAACATCCACGCGGGCGGCGACGCAGACCTCACGCGGCAGGCCATCCAACTCTACCCCGACGCGACGCTCGTCGAGGCCGAGGACCTGACGGACGCCGCCGAACAGGCTGCGCGCGCGGGCGCCGGGCTCGTCGTCGCCGCCGGGGGCGACGGGACCGTGCACGCCGTCGCCAACGGGCTCATGCGCGTGGGGGCCTCTGGCGACGAGCGGCCCGCGCTCGGCGTGCTGCCGATGGGTACGGGCAACGACTTCGCACGCACCCTCGCAATCCCTCGGGGCGCACTGACCGCCGATACGCTCGATGTGCTCGCGACCGGCGAGCGCCGCGCGCTCGATCTCATCCACGTCGGCTGCACGTCGGCGGGCGAGTGCTACGCCGTCAACGCGTGCTCGGGCGGGTTTACGGGCCAGATCGACGAGGAGATGACGCCCGAACTCAAAGCCGCGTGGGGGCCTCTGGCGTACGCCATCGGCACGGCGCGTGCGCTGCCAGGCATCGAGCACTACGACGCGACGGTCTCGTGGGACGACGGCGAGCCGGAGCGCGTGCACGCGTTTAACGTGGTCGTCGCCAACGGCCGCACCATCGGTGGGGGCACGCCCATCGCGCCACACGCCAACCCCGAAGACGGTCTCTTGGACGTGGTGGTGATGCGCAAAGGCGACGCGCTGGACCTCGCGCGCGTGACGGCCAAGGCGTACACCTTGCAGGATTACACGACGGACCGCAAGATTCTGCACCGCCGTGTGCGCCGGGTCGTGGTCGCCTCGGAGCCGGGCATGCTCTTCAACGTGGACGGCGAGACGTTCACACGCGAGACGGTCACCTTCGAGGCCGTGCCCGGCGCCCTGCGCGTCGTCGTCGGGCCGGGATACACCGCCATCCCGGCCTGAGCGCCAGAGGCCTGAGCGCCCCCCGTCCGGCGCAGGCGCTGGCCTCTGGCGAGACCAAACTAGCGGAGCACCCGCCCGCGGTGGACACGCCTGCGCCAGAGGCGTAACCTGCGCGCAGGCCCCCCGTTTGAGACGCCATGACCGAATCCGCCGCCCGAAAGAAAGCCAAGCGCGAAGCCGCGTTTTACCGCAACCTCGCGTCGTACGTGCTGGTGAACGCGTTTCTCGTCGCGCTCAACCTTCTCACGTCGCCCGGCAACTTCTGGGCGATCTGGCCCCTCTTGGGCTGGGGCATCGGCGTGGTGAGCCAGGCGTTCGGCGTCTTCGGCGACCGCGCCTCTGGCGGATGGCAGGAGCGCCGCGTGCAAGAACTGATGGGCGCCGAGGCCAGCGAAGCGCGTCTGCGCGAGCTCCTGGACGAAAGCCTGGACGAGCGCGCGATCCCGGCGGGCGTGCCGCAAGACACCTCGCGGCTGCAGCGCCGCATCGAGCATCTGGAGGCCATCGTGACCAGCCGGGACTGGGATGAGATTCGCCGCGATGCGCCAGAGGCCTCTGGCGTGCCTGTGCCCACCCCGGCGGCGCCCCGGGCCGCCCCGCCACTGGCGCCCGCGCCGCCACTGGCGGACCTGCTGAACGGCGAATCGGCGGAGGACGCGCCCGAGGACCGCGCTGCCCGTCTCGCGCGCCGGGTGCGCTAATCGCCGAGCGGGGAATCTGAGGTGCCCCTGGCGGGTACGAGGCGCGCTATCCTCTCTGCCGTGCTCCGTCTCCTCTTCCTCGCGCTGTTCGCCGCCGTCTCGGCCCAGGCGCAGCCCGTCCCCGCCGACTCCTCCGCCACCCCCGCCGACTCGTCGGTGGCGCCAGAGGCCGATCCGTTTGCGAACGCCCTCGCGTCGGTCCGCAGCGGCCCGTTTGAGCCTCTGGCGGCACCGCTCACGGGCGTGGTGTGGGCCGCACCGGATTCTGTCGAGGCCGCCATCGACGACCTCGTCGCGATGCGGCAGGCGGGCGTGCGCGCCGTGCGCACCGGGTTGCTGCCCGGCCGCGTGCTGGGCGCCGCCGACCGGCTGGGCATCGCCGTGGCGCAGGAACTGCCCATCGCGGACCTCCCGGCCGAGCGGCTGATCGCCTCGCTCCCGCAAGCGGAGGCGCGCTTTGCCCGAGCGCTCGATCTCGCCCGACAGCACCCGTCGGCGCGCTTGTTCATCCTCGCCAGAGGCGTCGACACGAGCGACCTGCGGGCGCGCCCGTACTTCGAGCGCCTGAGCGCGCTCGCCCGCGAGCGCGGCCCCGAGGGCACGCGCACGGCCTACCTCACGCGCTTCGTCGACGACGACCGCGCCGCCGATGCCGTCGACCTCGTCTTGCTCGACGCCAGAGGCACCGATCCTCTGGCGCTTCTGCGCCGCTGGCGTGCGCGCCACGACACGCCCGTCGGGCTGGGCGCGTGGGGCATGGGCGTCGCGCCCGGCCGCGAGGGCGGGTGGCGCCGCGCCGGAACCGAGGCGCACCAGGCCCGCACAGCCGAGCGCACGCTGGACGCACTCCTGACGATGGACGCGCCGCCAGAGGCGGCCTTTCTCTCGCGCTGGCGCGACCGCGAGGAGCGCGGCGTCCGCGCCGAGGTCGCCGGGCTGCGCTACGGCTTGCAGGACGCTGAGGGCGTCCGCCGCCCGGCCATGAGCGTGGCCTCTGGCGTGTTCACCGGCCGCCAGCGCGTGTTCGCCTTCGATGCGGGCGACGCCAGCCGCGCCAGAGGCTCGGGGCTGCTCGTGCTGCTGGGCTGGGCGCTCGCGCTCGGGCTGGGCGCGCTTCTCGCCGCCTCGCCGCGCCTGGGCGGGCTCGTACCGCAGTACTTCGGGCGCCGCGATCTCTACCGCGAGGCGATCCAAAAAGGCTACGGGCTTTCGGGCGGCGTCACAGCAGGTCTCGCGGCGTTTCTCTCGCTCGCGGTAGGACTCGTGCTCGCGACCGTCGTCCGCGCCTTTGGCGCCACAGACGCGCTCGCAGTCGCCACGGCGGGCTGGGAAGCAGACGCGCAAAGCCGTCTGGCAGACTTGCTGGGCTCGGCGGCACTGTTGGGACTCCTCCTCGCGGTCGTGTACGCGGCGTGGCTGCTGTTTAACGTCGTCTGGGTGGGCATCCTCGCCGGGCGCCGCCGCCGGTTGCGCACGGTCCAGGCGCTCTCGCTCGTCGTGTGGACGCGCTGGCCGTGGCTGCTGCTGCTCATCGGCGCGATGGCCGTGGCCTCGCTCTCCGGCCCCGCCGCAGGCCCCTGGGCCGCGACGCTGCTGGTGCTCGCGCTCGTCATCGAGTCTATCGCGGCCTACCGCACAATGGTCGACCTGACCTATGTCGGCGCGGTCTCGCCGGCGCGGGCGCTCGGCATCGGCTTCGCGTTCCCGTTTCTGCTGCTGCTCATCGCCGCGGTCGCGTTTTTGATCAGCGCGGGTGCAGAGCTGGGCTTTCTCTGGCACCTCGCCGTGCGCTCCTAGCACGCTCGCCAGAGGCCTCTGGCGCGGCCCGTTAGCAGGCGAGAGCCTCTGGCGCTTTCGGTGACGCGCGGGCCGCCAGAGGCGAATGAGAGCGAGGCGAGAGAGGGCCGGAGCGTAGCTTGAGCGTCCGCCCCGACGTATCCCACGTGTCCAAATCTCATACGCCTCAGCCCATCGGCAACCTGCTCGGCGCCCTTTTCCAGGAGCGCGGCTACCGGCAGAAGATCGACGAGTCGCGGGCGGTGGATGCGTGGCCGCGCGTGGCCGTCGCGGGCGCGCTCCGCGCCACCGAGAGCGCGTGGATGCGCGAAGGCGTGCTGACCATCAAGCTGCGCAGTTCGGCGTGGCGGCACACGCTGCACCTTCAGCGCGAAGACTGGCGCCAGAAGATCAACGAGCATCTGGGCCGCGAGGTCGTGCGCGAGATCGTTTTTCGATAGCGCCCGCCAGAGGCCACGCGTATTCCGCCTCTGGCGATCCATGACGCCGATCCACCTCCGCCAACTCGGGCAGTACGACGCCAGCTTTGAGGCCTCGGTAGACGCCAGAGGCCTCTGGCGCGTCGAGGGCGGCAGCTACGTCACGCGCGGCGTGCGCGAAGGCCGCCTCTCGCGCACACAGCAGGCGCGCCTTCAGACTCTGGCCGAGACCGTCGACCTGGGCGCTGCCCACGCCGTTCCTGATGGTGCTAGAGGCTTCACCTCGACGCTAGAGGTCGGCAGGCGAACGCTGGAGTGGTGGGGCCCACCGCCGACGGCCCCGTTGCGGGCCCTGGCGGGCGCACTGGCCGCGCTCGGCGCCTGAACCTTCGCTCAGGCCTCTGGCGCCAGAGGCCTGGGAACGCGATACTTGAGGGCCCCACTGCTTCGCGCCATGTCCGCCGATCTCGCCACGACTCTTCTCCGCCAGAGGCGCTCGCTGGAGATCGTCGGCGAGGCGTACGACGTGCCTCTGCCTCAGCGCGAGGCGTTTCTGACCGAGGCGTGCGCAGGCGACGTGGCGCTACGCCGGGCCGTGGACGGGCTCCTGGCGGTCGGCGACACGGACAACTTTCTGGACGGCGGCATGATGGGCGTGCTCGACGCCAACCCGCCGCCCGCCGAAGACGTGGGCGGCTACCGCGTCGTGGGGGAGTTGGGCCGCGGCGGCATGGGCGTGGTCTACGCCGCCGAGCGCGTGGACGGCACGTTCGAGAAAACCGTCGCGCTCAAACTCGTGCAGGCGGCCAAAGCCTCGCCCGAGACGGTCCGCCGCTTCGAGCGCGAGCGCCGCGTGCTCGCGCGCCTGGACCATCCCGGCATCGCGCGGCTCCTGGACGGCGGCCTCACGCCTGACGGCCGCCCGTACTTCATCATGGAGCGCGTCGACGGCCAGCCGCTCACCACCTACGCCGACGCCAGAGGCCTCGACCTGACAGCCCGCCTCCGCCTCTTTCTCGACGTGTGCGACGCCGTCGCGAGCGCGCACCGCCTGCTCATCGTCCACCGCGACCTCAAGCCGAGCAACATCCTCGTCGCCTCTGGCGAGGCGGGTTCCGAGTTCCGGGTTCCGAGTGCGCTTCGCGGGCCTGACGGCTCCGGGTTGAGCGCTGGCCCTGCCAACGCATCTAGCTCTGGCGCCAGAGGCGAGTCTGCCCATCCCTCCACATCCCGCATCCCGCATCCCTCTTCCCCTCGCGTCAAACTCCTCGACTTCGGCATCGCCAAGGCGCTGGACGAAGACGACGAAGACGTGCTGACCCGCACCGGCGGCGCGCTCACGCCCGCTTACGCCGCGCCCGAGCAGGTCAGCGGCGAGCCGATCACCGCCTCGACGGACGTGTATGCGCTCGGCGTGATCCTCTACGAACTGCTCGTCGGGCGGCGGCCCTACTCGTTTCCCAACGCCGCGCTGGCCGAGGTGGCGCGCGTCGTGCGCGAGGCCGAGCCGACGCGGCCCAGCGATGCCGCCTCTGGCGAGATCGAGAATGCGGAGAGCACGAAGACGTACAGGCCTCTGGCGCCAGAGGCGACCTCTGGGCCGCGCCTCCCGCGCGCCTCCGCGGCGACCTCGACGCCATCATCCTGACCGCGCTCCGCAAAGAGCCCGAGCGCCGCTACGCGAGCGCCGCCGCTCTCGCCGACGACCTCCGCCGCCACCTGGACGGCCGCCCCGTCACGGCCCGTGGCGACGCGCTGAGCTACCGCGCCTCGCGGTTCGTGCGGCGGCACCGGCTGGCGGTCGGAGCTGGGGGTGCGTTGCTGCTCGCGCTCCTGGCAGGCGTAGGCGCTGTGCTGTGGCAGTCGCAGAAGACCGCGCAAGAGGCCGAGCGCGCCAACGCCACGCTGGAGTACGTGCTGGGCATGTTCGAGGCGGTCGACCCCGTTGAACTGGAGGGCGGCGATTTGGCGCCAGAGGCGCTTCTCGCGCCAGGCCTGCGCCGCGCGGCCGCATTGGACGGCCAGCCGCTCGTGCAGGCGTCGCTGATGGAAGGTCTGGGCCGCCTGGGCGTCAGCCTGGGCCTGTTTCCCACCGCGGACTCGCTGCTCACGCGTGCCGTCGAGATCCGCTCGCGCGAGCAAGGGCCAAACCACCGCGACCTGGGCCGCCCGCTGACGCTGCTCGTCCACTCGCTTACCGCCGAGCGGCGCTACGACGCCGCCGTCGCCAGAGGCGAGGAGGCCGTGCGCGTGCTGGCCTCTGGCGGCAACGCGCTCGCCGAGGCGCAGATCGCACTCGCCGAGGTGTACTACCGCCAGAACGAAGCCGCCCGCGCGGCGGCGCTGTACCGCTCCGCGCGCCGCCACGCGACGGAGCCCGCCGCGCGCACCCAGGCGCTGCTGGGACTCGCCACGCAAATGTCCGAGCTCGACAGCTTGGACGCCGCGCTGCCGCTCTTCCGCGCCGCCACCCGCGACGCCCGCGACGCCTTCGGCCCCACCGACCCTCGCACCGCCGACGCGCTCTACGACTACGCCGACGCGCTCCAAATGAGCGGCGACGACGCGCGCGCCAGAGGCATACACGAGCAGGCGCTCGCGGTCTACGAGCAGGTCTACGGCCGCGGCGACTACCGCACCGGCCGCAGCCTCTACACGCTCGCCGTGCTCCTCAACGCGAGCGATCCGCCAGAGGCCGAGCGCTACTACCGTGACGCGCTCACCGCCTACGAAGCCTCGGCGCTGGAGGACGATCACCTCTGGCGCGAATACGCCCGCGTTGGCCTGGGCGGCCTGCTGCTCAACACCGGCCGGCCGGCCGAGGCGCTGCCATTGCTAGAGTCTGGCGAGCAGCTCTTCGCCGCCCAACTCGGCGCCGACGACTCCCGCACAGTCAGCGCACGCGCCAAGCGGGGCCGTGCGCTCGTCGAGATGGGCCAGACCGCCTCTGGCGTGCGCGTGCTGCAGCGCGTGGAGGCCCGGTTGGCCGAGACCGAGCCCGAGAACCCGATGCGAGCGCCTCTGCTGGACTACCTCGAAGCCACGCTCACCCGCGCCGGGCGAACCGCCGAGGCGCGCGTTGCGGCACGAACCCGCGCGGCGCTTTAAACAGATGCGGGGCCGAGCCCAACGGCCCGGCCCCGCGGGGCACTCTGTCGCCAGAGGCCTCTGGCGGTTAGCGCGGCATGTCCGCGATAAACCCGCCGGGGATCTTGTGCCAGTCCAGGTCGCGCGGCACCTCCACCGGGCGGACGCTCTCCGGCACGAAGGGCTTCCAAACATCAGGCCCGACGTTGAAATCTGGCGGCGGCGGCGGTGGGCACTTCAGGACGATCTGCCCGCGGACGGCGAACGCGGTCACGAACTCGGCTTTCGCGGTCTGACTGCGGGAGTCGGTCGCGAAGAAGGGGCGCTCGTTGCATTTGTCCCCGCCCTTTGGCGGAGGAAACACGAGTGCGGCCTCTTCTGACGGGAACGCGTCATAGCCGACGCGCGAGAGGGCTGCGCCCACAGAGTACGCGTCTGCAGCGCTCATCTCGATCCGCTGCCCGTCGATGTGGAGCACCACATACTTTCCGGCCGTTTCGACGGCCATCGTTTCGGAGATGGGATGGACGTTCTCGCTGCTCTTGGACGATATGGAGGCTAGCGGAACGGCGCCGCTGGCGCCAGAGGCAGGAGCGCCGGTGTCGCACGCAGCGACAGCGAAGGCGAGGACGAGAATAGAAAGTCGGGTCATCAGGAACGTGCGGTGTGGGGCTGCCTCTCTATACCTGAGACCGGCGCTGAAGCCGTCACACCGGGCGCGACTTTATCTGCACGCCTCGCTACCGCCCTACCTCGCGACCCGCAGCCCTGCCGCGCCAGAGGCCTCTGGCGCGGCGCTCTCGCTAGAAGCGCACGACGGCCGTGAGCCGAGCCGTGCGCGGGATGACGGGGTGGAAGTGCACGTCCTCCACGCCAGAGGCGGCTTCGCCGGGCAGGCGAGAGGCGTAGAAGTAGCTCACGTCCGCGTCCTCGGAGTCGAGCAGGTTGAGCACGTCCAGCGAGACCGCGAGGCGGCCCGTCCGGTAGCCCAGCTTGGCGCCCACGAGCGTCGTCGCGCCGGAGGAGATGCTGCCGTCTCCGGTGAGCGGACGCGGACCGAAGTGCCGTACCTGAAGGCTCGCCAGAGGCCCCGTCTCGCGCCCGGCGTAGACGCCGCCGCTGACGATGCGGCCAATAGAGTTCTCGATGCGGTTCGCGCCGGGGTCGCCCTCGGTGAAGTAAGATTCTGTCAGCGCGAGGTCTAGCGACAGGTCCAGCCAGTCTGTGACGGTGTAGAAGTTGTTGAACTCGACGCCGTAGTGGAGGCTCGCGTCGCTGGCCTCGGTCCCACCTGCGTCGCCCACGAACACCAGTTCAGACTCCAGCGCGATGCTCCACAGTGCGAGCGTGGTCTGAAGGCCGGGCACGATAGCCGTCCGCGCGCCCACCTCGGCGCCGCGCGTGCGCACGAGTGGGTCCACGCGCTCCACCGCCTCGCCAGAGGCCGGGTCTACGGTGATCGTGGTGCCTCTGGCGTCGTTGCTGTGGTAGCCCAGACCGGCGCCCGCGTAGAACTCGGTCTCGCGCCAGGGGCCAATCGCGAGGCCCGCTTTGGGACTGGCGATAAACGCGGTCTCGGTCCCGGAGTTGGCCGCGAGGTCGCTGTCCACGTCGAAGCGGAACACGTCGCCTCGGAGGCCGAGCGTGGTGCGCACCTTGTCGGTCCACCGCGTCTCGTTCTGCACGTACGCGCCCAGCGTGGTCTCACCCACCTCGTCGTCGCGGACGGTTGCCAGCCTCTGGCGGTCGCGGGTGTTGAACAGGCCCACCTGGAAGATCTGGTCGTGGCGGAGCGCGGCGCCTGCGGTAAAGACGCTGCTCTGGCCGAGTGCTCGCGTGAACCACTCCTGGGTGAGACTCGCGCCGCCGTACACGCGCCGGTCTACCTGCTCGAACTGGTCGCCATCGGTCGGGTTGTCCAGGAAGTAGGTGAAGTTGGAAAACAGGTCCAGGTGGTAGTAGGCGCCGTACGCGTTGACGCGCGTCCGCGTCGCGCCAGAGGCCGCCGTCCGCCACTCTCCCACGAGCGTGTAGCGGCCGGTTTCTCCGCCGTTGGTCGGGTCCAGCGCGCCCAACCGCGAGACCTGACCGCTGTCCACCGCGCGCCGCGCGATCTGGTCCGTCGCGTCCCAGTCGCTGTGGTAGCCCAGCGCTGTGATCGAGAAGCCTCTGGCGGGCGTTCCGGTGGAATACTTCGCGACCGCGCTGACGAGCGCGCTGTTTTCGGGGCTGACCCAGGGGCCGTCGTAGTAGCGCGCGCGGACGCCATAGAGAAGGCTTCCGCCGCCCACGTCGGAGGAGTTGGCGACGAGCGCTTCGTAGTAGTTGTCGGCTCCCACCTCGCCTTTCGCGATGCCGCGGTCCAGCCGGCTCGCGAGCCGGATCTGCGCGCGTCCCGCTGTCGCAAAGTCGCCCGCCTCTGCGTTCTGCGGCCCTTTCTCAAATTCGACCGACTCGATCAGTTCTGGGATGAGAGAGTTGAGATCCAGATAGCCTTGGCCGTGGCCGTGCGTGGGCAGGTTCATCGGGACGCCTTCGAGCGAGGCGGCGAAGTCCGTTCCGTGATCCAGGTTGAAGCCGCGCAGGAAGAACTGGTTGGCCTTGCCCGAGCCGCTGTGCTGCGTCACGATGGTGCCCGGAATGGTCTCCAGCACTTCGCCCACGCGGAGCAGCGGCCGCGTCGCCAGCTGCGCCTGCCCCACGTAGCCCTGCGACGCCGCCCGCGCGATGCCGACGAGGTTGGCCGCGCGGCCTTCGACCGTGATCGCGTCCAGGTCGGTCGCCTCTGGCGTGAGCGCGAGGTCAAGCCGGAGCGTCTCGCCAGAGGCGAGGGTGATGGATCTAGCCTCTGGCGCAAACCCGACTGACGTGACACGCAGCGTGTAGAGGCCAGAGGCGAGGTTCACGATCTCAAACCGACCGTCGAGGTCCGTCACGGCGCCGCGCTCGGCGGCTAGATCCGCGCTCTGGAGCACGAGCGTCGTGCCCGCCAGAGGCTGGCCGTTGGCGCCGTCGATGATGGTCCCGGTGATGCGGGCGGGAGATTGGGCGGCCGTCGCCAGAGGCGCGGCCAAGAAGAGGAGGAGCCACGCGAGGCGGCAGCAGGCAGAAAACATAGGAAAGCACAGGCAAGGGGTAGGTCTGCGCCAGAGGCGCACACTGGGGGCGGCGCCGCGCCCTGAGAACAGGTGCGGCGGAACGGGCCTCTGGCGGCCCGCAGAACCAGGGCGCATGGCAACGTGCCTCGCGCCGTCTATCCCCTCGCCAGCGGTGGAGGCGTCTCCACCTGCGCTTCTGCCGAAGCGAACCTCTCGCCTCTGGTGGCCCAGCTCACCGCGCGTACGGGCAGTGGCGTGAGCGTCGGCGCCCCGGGCAGCCGGTGCTTGTCGAGTGTGAGCGCGAGCGGCGCCGGGTTGGGCAGGGGCGCATCGTGCCGGTGGATCTCGTCGCCATGGGCGTGGAAGCCGTGTGCCAGCGCGTGACCGTGGTCCGCGCCGTGGTCCGCGCCGTGATCTGCGCCGTCGCCAGAGGCCTCTGGCGCGACCCCTTCCAGCGCGCGGACGCGGACCGTTCGGTGTGCGTCGGGGTGTGCCGAGTGGTGCTCATGCGTGTGCCCGCCGTGGGAATGACCGGCCTCTGGCGGCCGCACCCGCAGCGTTGTAAAGCCCTGGGTGCGGAGCGTCGGCAGGTCGGGCTGCACGGCCGGTGCCGCCAGAGGCCCGTGGCTCTGGGTGGCGACGTGCCCGAGCAGCGCCCACCCCTGACCGATGGACGTGCCCGCCATCGCGACGAGGTAGCCCAGCAGGAGAACTCCTGCCAGGCTGGCCTCGCGAACAGGACGGCGGCGCGCGTTCACTCTACCGCGTGGCCCGAGTCGCCCGGACAGGCGCTGTGCTCGCAGACGCCAGAAGCTGCGTGGCCTCCTTCGCGGCGCTCGGGCTCTCTACGCCCAGGTTGCCCGCGAGCGCCGTGCGGAAGTGCTCGGCGGCCTTGGCGTCGTCGCCCGCTTCCTGGTAGATCTTCGCGGCGCGGAAGTGCACCATCGCGTCGCCGGTGTCCAGCCGCATCGCGCGCTCGATGAACGGGATGGCCTCTTGCGCGCGGCCGTTGTGCATCAGCGCCCAGGCGAGGGTCTCGTTGGCGTGCAAGTGTCCGGGGCGTCGTGCCTGCTGGGCCTTGGCCATCTCGAGCGAGCGCTCCAGATCGCGTCCCTGGTCCAGCAGGAAGTCCGCTTCCTCCATATCGACGACTTCCCCCATCTCGCGCGCTGCCAGCAGCGCCTTGTGGACGCGCTCGGCAGCTTCCGCGGATTTCGCTGCGTCGCCAGAGGCTTCGTACGCTTCCACGAGCAACTCGTCGGTGCTCTCCAGCGGCATCAAGCCGCGCGACTCTTCGAGCAGGCGGACGGCCTCTGGCGCGTCGCCCTTGACCAGCGCGACGTGACCCAGGCCAGCGAGCGCAGGCGCGAAGCCAGGCCGTTCCTCTAGGATGCCGTTGTAGATGAACGCCGCCGTGTCTGGCTTGGCGTCACCGAGGTAGAGATTGGCGAGCTGGTAGAGCGCCCAGGCGCGCTCACTGCGGCCGCCAGGGGCGGCATCGGCCGCGAGGCGCATCGCCGCGATGGCGCCATCGGTGTCGCCATAGAGCTCGCGGATGTAGCTCGCGCGGGAATAAGCGGGCAGGCCTGGCTTGAGCGCCTGCAGGTTGTCCGAGACGCGGACGGCTTCGTCATACTCGCCCAGTTCCACGAACGCGTCGATCAGCGTGCCGTGCGCGAACGCGTTCTGCGGGTACGCCGCGAGGATGGTCTGCGACACGTCGCGCGCCTGCTCGAACTCGTGCAGGACGTTGAGCAGCGACGCCTGCAGCGAGAGCGCGTGCAGGTCCTCTGGCGCGCGCTCCAGCGCCTCCGCCAGAAGCGTGCGCGCCTCAGGAATCGTCTCGGTCTGCGTCCCGCGCTCCACGCCCAGTTGCATCAGCGCATGCGCCAGCCGCACGCGCGCCTCGACGGACTCAGGGCTGCGGCGAAGCGCCGTCCTGTAATAGTCGACCGCGCCTTCGGCGTCGTCGAACATCGCGCCGGGCGCGATCTGCGCGTGGTCCTGCGGGAGCTCGGGCTCGTCGCCAGAGGCCCGCATGGCGAACACGATGGCGACAGCGCCAACCACGAGGGCGACAGCGAGAGCGAGGGCGAGGCGAGAAGACATCAGAGCAGAGGGTCGTAAAAAGGGGGGCGCCGCGAGGCCTCTGGCGCCAGAGGCGGGGCCGTGGCGAGCGCCGTATGCAAGCTCCCACGCGAGCGTCTGGGCGGGTGTAGGAGCGACTCGCAAACAAAACGGGGACGAGGCGCAACGCCTCGCCCCCGGTGTGCCTCTGGCGGGTGTGTGTCCGCCAGAGGCTATGGCCGCAGGCGCAACCGGTGCGCCTCTGGCGCTAGCGAACGATCGACGCGCGCTGCGTGCCCACCACCTTGCCGTCCACCATCAAGCGGTAGAGGTAGGTGCCAGACGCGAGGTCGCCGGTCTTCCAGTCCACCTGGTGCTGACCGGGCAGGTACTCCTCCTCCGTCAGCGTCTGCACGAGGCGACCGCGGAGGTCGAACACGTCCAGGCGAACCGGAGCGGCGGTGGAGAGCTGAAACTCGACTCGGGCGTCGCCAGAGGTCGGGTTGGGGAAGCTCTGCTTCAGGATCACGCCTGCAGGTACGCCCACGCCGAGCCCGTTGGAGACGGGCGCGAAGTTGGCGCGCGGCTCAGGAGCCGTGAGCTGCTTCACGTAGTCGTAGCCGCGGTGCGGGTTGGCGAGGTACGGGAAGTCGCTCAGGAACGCGAGGTCGTTGCGGGTCGGGCCGGCCACGAAGCGAAGCTCGGAGACGAGCTGCGGCGACGCGAGGTCGGAGTAGTCGCCTGCAACAGCATCATCCTCGGGGAGACCAACGGCTGCGAGAACCAGACCACCGACGGCCTGAAGCTCGATGCTCGTCACGTCGTCCTCCAGGCGGCGTCCGTTGGGGAAGCCGTCCATGTGCGGGATGAACTCCAGATCCGTCGTCGCGAAGTCAGCGACCGTGAGGCCGATGGCTGCGGCGCGGATGAGACCCAAGCGTGCCCAGTTCCTGTACTCGTCCGAATCGCGGTCCGTCGTCGGCGTGGCCATGTTGAGGCGAAGCATGTCGCCACCCCAGAGACCGCCATCCGGCGTCTGCGTGATCGGAAGGAAGTTGTGGATGAAGGGCTTGCCCTGCGTGAAGTCAAGGTCACCGTCACCGTCCGTGTCTGCTACCAACCCACCCTTGCCCGTTGCGAGCTGGTAGGGGGCGGCGTTGGGAACGCCGAAGTAGAAGATGGGCAGGATGTCCACGCGGCGAGGCTCGCCTGCACCGATCAGCGCGGTTGGAACGCCGGGCTGTGTCGGACGCGTGGGAACGGCGAACGCGGAGCCCGCGATGTCCAGAGACCCGTTCGCGATGAGCGGCAGAACCGCGAAGGCGCCATCGGCACCGTTGGTGAAGTCTAGACCGGAGCCGTCGTTGGAAGGGTCTCCGTCACCGTCGAGGTTGAGCGCCGGGTAGGAGTTCTTCTGGATCTCGAGGTGATCGCTCAGGCCGGGGACAGCGTCTCCGAACTGACCGTTCTCCATGTAGAGGCCGAGCTCCGGGTTGACGAAGTAGGCGGCAAAGCTCTGCTCGGCTGCGCTGTACGGCGAGACGTAGTTCCAGCGGTCCTTCTCACCCAGCGGGATGACCGCCTCGTTGGTGAGCGGCATACCCAGGCGCGAGACCTGGACGTATGGGCCAGAGGTCGTCGGCTTGGAGCCGTCGGTGGAGAGCGTGGTCACCTGACGGCGCGAGGCCGAGGCCCAGACACCGATCACGAAGTTGGGATCGACGATGCTCGTGGCGTCACCGACATCCATGCCGTCCTTCTGGAGCATCGAGATCGGAATCTGGAGCACCAGCGAGTGGGTGTTGAACCCCGCGACGGCATCGCGCGCGTTGTTCGGGTTGGCGGGGTCGGTGCCGAAGTCGTCGCGGAAGCCGCCGAGGTCAAATGCGCCGCCGAGATCCACGAAGAAGGGGTCGTCACGCGGACCGGCAAAGACGGTCTCGCCCGTGTTGGCTGTCGTGACAGCGCTCTGGGTGAGCGCGTCATACGTCGTGCCCAAGCCTGCAGTGGCCTCGATGGAGCGTGGCCCGATGTTGGCCGGTGGCGTCGCACCATCGGTGACGATGGTCGTGAACGACTGGCCGCCGTCGGTGCTCTTCTGCAGCGTGTAGGAGGTGTTGATGTTCTCCGCACCGAGGCGGATGTTGAAGAACGTCGACGGGTCCTCGTCCTCGCGGGAGAACGTGAACCGGTAGGTGATGTCGTCCTGGGCGGTGCCGAGAGCGCCAGCCGAGGTCTGGTTCTTGATGTGAACCTCGTAGCGGATGTCCTCCCCGAAGTGGTGGAAGTTGGGTCCGCCTTCGGGCAGCGAGAGCGGAATGTAGTTGGCGACGATGGTGACGGTCTCCGAGTTGTCTGGCGTGCGGAACGCATAGACATCGGTGTTATCCGCCAGAGGATCGTCGGCGATCAGAGGGGCCTCGCGGTGGCTGGAGGCGTCTGAGAAAGGGGGGGCAAGAATGCCGCCTGCGAGGATGAGCCCAGCGGTGGCGGCTCCTGCTAGGAGCGTGCGCAACGGTTGCATACGAGGGGGTGGGGGAAGTGGAAATGCAAGGTGGCCATAAAGAGGAACCATGCGATAGGTCATCTTATGTTCAATCCGTGTTCGCACGCGTAGGAGAAACCCTGACTTCCACGCCCACGTCCAGGCTTAACCCCTCGCAGTCCCTCGGTGGAACGTCTCTCAGCCCGATTGGCAGATGCCCGTCACGCTCGCTTCGTGGGCCGTGAGGCGGAGCTGTCGCTGTTCGCCGCTGCGCTAGAGTCGATATCAACCGGAGCCTCTGGCGCGTTCGCGGTGGCACATGTGTACGGGCCGGGCGGGATGGGCAAAAGCGCACTGCTGGACGAGGTGGCGCGGCTGGCCCGCCGTGCAGGCATCGGCGTGGCGCGCGTGGACGGCCGCGACCTGGAGCCCACGCCCACAGCCTTTGCGCAGGCCGCCTCGCGCGCGCTCGCGCGCGCCACGCCAGAGGCGCACCCCGATGCCGCCTCTGGCGGAAAGGTCTCTGACAACGTTCGGGCCTCTGGCGGAGCCGAGGCGCCGCGCCTTCTCCTCGTGGACACCTACGAAGAGATCGAGCACCTGGACGGGTGGCTGCGGCGCACGTTTCTGCCCGAGCTCCGCGCGAGCGATCTGGTGGTGATCGCGGGGCGCCAGAAGCCCTCGCCGGACTGGCGCGTGGGCTGGGGCGACGCCGTAAGGCTCGTGCCTCTGGCGGGCCTCGCAGTAGCCGAGGCCAAGGCGTACCTGGATGCCGAAGGCGTGAGCGAGACGGATCGTGCGAGCATTCTCGCGTTCGCGCATGGCCATCCGCTCGCGCTCGCGCTCGCAGCCGAGCACGCCCGCCAGAACGCGCCTCTGGCGCCAGATGAGGGGTCCACGGCCGAGGCCACGCCGTTTTCGGCGCCCGAGATCGTCGGTGAGCTGGTGGCGCGCTTCGCCTCGGCAGTTCCAAGCCATGCGCACCAGGTAGCGCTGGAGGCGGCCGCCGTCGTGCGCTCGGTCACGTTCCCGATGCTCAGCGCACTGTTGGAGGATGCGGCCTCTGGCGACACGACACCCGCTGACAGCGATGCCAGCGCCAGAGGCCATCGCGCCCCCGACCGCGCCGCGTCGCCAGAGGCGCTGTTCGCATGGCTGCGCAGCCTCTCGTTCGTGCGCAGCGATGCCGAGGGCGTGCTCCTCCACGATCTGGTCCGCGAGACCTTGGAGGCGGACCTGCGCTGGCGCGATGCCGGGCACCATGCAGCACTCCAGGCCCGCGCGCGCCGGGTGTGCGGGCGCGCGCTCCGCGCCGCCTCTGGCGACGCCGAGCAGCACCGCGCCCTCGCCGACTACCTCCATCTCTACCGCGACAGCGACGTCGTGCGTCCGCTCTTGGGTCAGCTTCAGCAGGCCTGGGGCCACGCCGACGTGTCGGGCTCGGGGCCGCTGCGCGGTGCCGATGCTGAGGCCATCCGCGCGATGGTGGAGCAGCACCACGGCGCGCCAGAGGCCGATGCTGTGGCGGCGTGGATCGAACGGCGCCCCGGCGACGCCGAGGTGTTCCGGCGCGGCGACGGTGGCGTGGCTGGCTTCCTGATCTGCGTGCCGCTGCACGCGCTGAGCGACGCCGAGCGTGCCTCCGATGCCGCCGTCGCGCGCGCGTGGGGTGCAGCTTCGGGCTCGCTCCGCCGGGGTGAGCGGGCGCTGCTGTTTCGCTCGTGGCTGGACGCCGACGCGGGACAGGGCGTCTCGGCGGTGCAGAGCCTGGTCTTCGCCCGCACCGTGGCGCACTACCTCTCGACCGACGCGCTCGCGTTCTCGTTTCTGCTCACACGCGAGCCCGACCTCTGGGCACCGGTGTTCTCGTTCGTAGGCCTGCGCCGCTGGCGCGAGGCCGAGGTGGCAGACGGATCTGCGGCGTTCGGCAAAGACTGGCGCGCCGTCCCGCCAGAGGCGTGGCTGGAGGCGCTGGCCTCTGGCACCTCGGTCGAGAGCGAGACGCCCGACGAGCCGCTGGTGGTGCTCAGCCACGACGCGTTCGCCGAGGCCGTGCGCGAGGCGCTCAAGGCGTACACCCGTCCGTACGACCTGGACGGCAACCCGCTGCTGGGTGCCCGCGTGGTGCGCGAGGCCGACGGCGACGAGCCTCTGGCGTCGCTGCAGCACCTGCTGCGCGAGACCGCCGCGCAACTCGACGCGAGCCCCAAAGAGAGCCGCTTTTTCCGTGCGCTCGACCTCACGTACTTCCGCCCGGCGCCCACCCAGGCCATCGCCGCCGAGCGACTGGACCTGCCGTTTAGCACCTACCGCCGCCACCTCGGCCGCGGCGTAGACCACGTGATCGAAAGCCTCTGGCGCCGCGAGACGGGCGGGTAGAGGTGGGCAGATGTGGCGGCCGGGTCTCGTGTGTCGCAACGCTACGACGAGCGGTCCAGGGTCTCGGCGCCAGAGGCCCCGGCGGGTTGCGCCTCTGGCGCGCGGCTTCACCGGGGGATCCCTACACCTGCGGCGCGGCCGGAACGGCGCCAGAGGCTCGCGATCCAACTCGGCCCCTCCGCTCACGCCCATGTCCGCGCCCGTCCTCTGGTGGATCAAACGAGATATCCGCCTCGCCGACAACCCAGCGCTGAGCGCCGCCTTGGCCTCTGGCGAGACCGTGCTCCCGGTCTTCCTCTTCGAGCCCATCCTGCTCGACTCTGAGGAAACCAGCGCCTTCCACGTCGCGGCGTGGTGCGAGGCCCTCGTCGACCTTCGCCAGAGGCTCAACCACGCGGGCGGCGACCTGTTGGCGGTCCGGCTGGCGGCCATCGAAGCGCTTAGCCGGCTGCACGCGGCGACGGGCTTTACCGAGATGCACTCGCACGAGGAAGTCGGCAGCAGCATCACGTTCGCGCGCGACAAAGCCGTGGCCGCGTGGTGCGCCGACCACGGCGTCGCGTGGCACGAGCACCGGCAGACGGCCGTCTTCCGCGGCGCGCTGGACCGCAACAAGCGCTCGGCGCGCTGGAACGCCTTTATGAAGCAAGCGCCTCTGGCGCCGCCGCCAGAGACAGATCTCGCCCGGATGCGCGTCTCGCCAGAGGCCGCCGCCATCCAACCGTCCGAGCCTCTGGCGCCCGCCGCGTTTGGCCATCCGCTGACCGAGGCGCAGGCCAAGCTTCGGCAGCCGGTTAGCGAGACGGCGGCGCACGCCACGATGACCGACTTTCTGGGCGACCGCGGCAAGTGCTACTCGGGTGGCATCTCGTCGCCCAACCTCGCGTTCGTGTGCGGTTCGCGCTTTTCGGTCCACCTCGCGTGGGGCACGATGACCGGCCGTCAGGCCTACGCCGCGACCACGGCGCGAATCGCCGAGGTCAAGGGCGTCGCCTCGCCAGAGGCCACGCAGTGGAGCAAGTCGCTCCGCAGCTTCAAAAGCCGCCTCCACTGGCGCGACCACTTTATCCAGCGCCTGGAGACGGAGCCGCAGATGGAGTTCACGCCGCTCAACCCGGCCTACGAAGCACTCCCCACGCCCGGCGACGACCACCTCGATGCGTGGCTCGAAGGCCGCACCGGCTGGCCGCTCGTGGACGCGTGCATGCGCTGCGCCGCCCAGACCGGCTTCCTCAACTTCCGGATGCGCGCGATGATCACGAGCGTAGCGGTCCACAGCCTGCGCATCGACTGGCGCAAGACGCTCTACCCAACGGCCCGCTTGTGGGCCGACTACGAGCCCGGTATCCACATCGCGCAGACGCAGATGCAGGCGGGCGTCGTCGGCATCAACCAACTCCGCGTCTACTCGCCCAACAAGCAACTGGAAGACCAGGACCCCGACGCCACGTTCGTCCGCCGCTGGGTGCCCGAACTGGCCGACACGCCGCCCCCAGCCATCCTCAAGCACCACGAGCGGCCTCTGGCGCACTACCCGGCGCCGCTCGTGGACTGGTGGGCCAACTCGAAGGAGATGAAGGCGGACTATTACGCGATCAAGGGCACGCCAGAGGCCAAGGAGCACGCTGAGCGCGTCTACGAGCGCCACGGCTCGCGCCGCCGCGCGGAGTCTCGGACGTGGAAGAGCAACGTCGGCCGCACGTCGAAGAAGACGGGCACGGCGAAGACAAAGAAGCCCAAGCCGCCGCCTGTCCCGAAGCCGGTCCCGCTTTTTCCTGACGAGTAGCGCCAGCGGCCTCTGGCGGGGCGTGCGCCTGGCGCGAACGTGCCTCCGGCGGGCGCGGTGCTCGGCTGGGACCCCCGAGGATGCTCGGCTCTCAGCTACGGACGGCCTCTGGCGTGATGCGAGCGTCTGAGTATCGAACGATCATACGGGGCTCGCATCCTCTGTCCCCCTAAACAGGGGGACAATCCACACCGCGCGTTGAACAGGCGGCCCAAGCGGCTGCGTATCTCGCCAGAGGCTGGATCTAGACTGTCCCCGCTTTGAGGGGGACAGAGAACGCGACCCTCGAAAGCACAGCCAGCGCGCAATGCTTCGCCCAGCCTCTGGCGGCAGGCCGAAGCGCAAGCCCGAGCGTTCTCAGGGGGGTCTACCCAGCCGAGCGCCGTCCTACAAAGCCTCTGGCGCCAGAGGCTCGCATCCCTCTCCCATCCCGCATCCCCGCGCGCGAACGCGCGCGCCATCCCTCTTCCCCATGGACGCCCTCGCCGCCCTCCGCCTCCGCACCCGCCGCCTGACGGAGACCCGCACCGCCGAGAGCGGCGACTACGTGCTGTGCTGGCTCATGCAGGCGCTCCGCGCCGAGGAGAACCCGACGCTCGACGCCGCCATCGCGCTGGGCAACGCCCGCTCCCTGCCCGTCGTGGTCGTCCACACGCTGGAGAACACGTATCCGTACGCGAGCCACCGCCTGAGCCGGTTCATGCTGGAGGGCAGCCGCGAGCTAGAAGCGGGCGTGGTCGCCAGAGGCCTGCGCTTCGTGCGGTACGTGCGCCGGGCCTCTGGCGAGGAGAACGAAACCCAGAGCACCGCCGAGGTCGTCGGGCGCCTGGCCGAGCGCGCCGTGACGGTCGTCGTGGACGACATCCCGACGTTCGTGACGCGCACCTACGCGGACGTCCTCGCGGCCAACATCGAGTGCGAGGTTCTGGCCGTCGATGCCTGCTGCGCCGTGCCCATGAACGCCTTTCCAGAGCCTCTGGCGACGACCAAAGCGTTCCGCGCCGCGCACACCAAGCTGCGCCCCGATCACCTCGGCCTGGACCTGCGCCAGACGCCAGAGGCCAACGCGTTCACCGGCGACCTCGACCTCGTCGAAACGCACCTCGCAGACCTCGGCGCCAGAGGCCTGGACGACCTCTGCGGCGAGCTGGGCATCGACATGAGCCTGCCGCCCGTCGAGCGCTGGAGCGGGTCGCGGGAGGCGGCGCTGGAGCGATTGCGGTTCGCCATTGAGCACGTCGTGCCGCGGTACAAGTGGACGCGCAACAACCCGGCGCTGGAAAACGCGAGCGCCGAGATCTCGCCGTGGATGCACTTCGGCCAACTCAGCCCGCGCGAAGTCGCCGCGGCGACGCTAGAAGCGGAGGAAGCGGGCGCCGTGCATGCCGCCGCGCGGTGGAAGTTTTTGGACGAGACGCTGACGTGGCGCGAGTACTACCACCACCGCTGCCGTACCGTGCCGGGGTTCAACAACTGGAGCGGTCTCCCCAAATACGCCCGCGAGACCATGCAGGCCCACGCCGACGACCCGCGTCCGCAGATCTACTCCGTCGACGAACTCCTCCACGGAAAAACCGACGACGACCTCTGGAACGCCGCCCAAAAGCAGTTCCTCCTGGATGGCTGGATGAACAACAACCTGCGCAT
Source organism: Rubricoccaceae bacterium (assembly GCA_963708165.1). Classification (GTDB taxonomy): domain Bacteria; phylum Bacteroidota; class Rhodothermia; order Rhodothermales; family Rubricoccaceae; genus Rubricoccus. The sequence goes on from OY970187.1 coordinate 2,168,079, forward strand.
GTACTGGGTCAAGCAGATCCACAAGTGGCGCCCCACGCCAGAGGACGCCTGGGCGACGGCCTGCTACCTCAACGACCGCCTGAGCTACGACGGCCGCGACGCCTCCACCTACGGCGGCATCCGCTGGGGATTCGGAGAGGGCAAACCGTACGCGGAGAAGCCGATCTACGGGACGGTCTCGCGCAAGACCAGCGGCGCGCTGATGAAGCGCAAGGGCGTGCCGGTGTGGATCGAGCGCGAGGCCTCTCGCGAGACGCCGTACCGCGTGAATGTGCCGGACGCGCCGCCGGAATTCGAGCGGTACCTGTAGGGGAGGGATATGGAGGGATGGGGGTGCGCCCGTCGCGCCAGAGGCCTCTGGCGGATGCAGTCCTTTTCGGCTCGTCTCCCAACCCCCGGCCGTCATTCCCGCGCACGCGGGAATCCAGAGTGACGAACACCACAGGCGCCGGAGGCCTCCGGCGAACCAGGGAGAGAGAAGGCTAGGCGAGACCACCGTAGGCGTGCGTCCTCGGCTCTTGAGGTTGACTGGGGCTGCGTCCCGGTATTCTGGATTCCCGCCTTCGCGGGAATGACGCTGTAGGGTAAAGAGGCGCTCCTAGACCGGAGAGTGGGTGAGACATGGGACTTCCAAATGCGCCTCTGGCGCCCAGAGGCCACGCCGCCCCGCCAGAGGCGAGTAGGTTTGGCTATGCCCGACCTCCTCCCGCTGTCGCTCGCCTTCGCCCTCGCCGCTATCCACGCGTTCGGGTGGCGTCTGCGCGGGCTGAGCGTGCTGCCGCGCAGCGCGTGGCTCTCGTTCGCGGGCGGCACGTCCGTCGCGTACGTGTTTGTGCATCTGCTGCCCGAGATGGCGCACCTGCAGGAGGCGCTCGCCGAGAGCGCGGGCGGGTTCGAACTCTTCGAGGCGCGGCACGTGTGGCTTCTGGCGCTGGCGGGGCTCGTGGTCTTCTACGGTCTGGAAAACCTAGCGTCGCGCTCGCGAGAGGAGGGCGACGACCCCGAAACGGACCGCACCGGTGCTGCCGTCTTCTGGGTCCATATGGCGAGCTACAGCGTCTACAACGTGCTCGTGGGCTACCTCCTCGCGTGGGGCGAGAGCCGGACGACGACGGGCGTGCTGCTGTTCGCGCTCGCGATGGCGTTTCACTTCGTCGTCAACGACACCGGCCTGCGGCACGATCACAAGCAGCGGTACCTGCACGTCGGGCGGTGGCTTCTGGCGGGAGCCGTCGTGCTGGGCTGTGGGCTGGGGTTTGTGACGCAGGTGAGCGAGGCGACGATCGCGGCGCTGCTCGGCATCCTCGGTGGCAGCGTCATCCTGAACGTGCTCAAGGAGGAGCTTCCGGAGGAGCGCGAGAGCCGGTTCTTGCCCTTTGTGGCGGGCGCGGTGGCGTACTCGGCGCTGCTGCTGCTGGTCTAGCCTCTGGCGCCAGAGGCTGCGGTGTGCGCGAGGGGGGAGAGGCGCAGCGCCCCCAGTCGAGTCATCCTGAGCGGAAGGAGCGGAGCGAGTGCAGCCGAAGGATCTCTGATGGGGCGCTCTCCCCCGCCAGGGGCCAGCGCTCTGGACGAAGCGTCACCCTCGGCAGAGATCCTTCGACTTCGACGGCTGCGCCGCCTCCGCTCAGGATGACACGGATCAGGCGGACGAAGTCGCCAGAGCACGCAAACCGTCGGGCCTCTGGCGATGGAACCGGGCGTAGCATCCCTCCATCCCCTGCATCCCTCCGACTGCCATGCCTCTCGATCCCCTCGCCGGCCAGCCCGTCCCCGCCGACCGCCTGCCGGACATCCCGGCCCTTCTCGACGCCTACACCTCGCGCACGCCCGACGTGGAGAACCCGGCTGAGCGCGTGGCCTTCGGCACGAGCGGGCACCGCGGGTCGTCGCTGGACGGGCGGTTCAACGAGGCGCACATCCTCGCGACGAGCCAGGCGCTGGCGGAGTACCGCCGCGAGGCGGGCATCGATGGGCCGCTGTACATCGGCATCGACACCCACGCGCTCTCGCGGCCCGCGTTCGAGACGGCGATGGAGGTGTTCGCGGCCAACGGCGTGGAGGTGGTGATCCAGCGCGGCGTGACCGGGGGCGGTGGGTTCACGCCCACGCCTGCCATCTCGCACGCGATCCTGCACCACAACCTCGCCTCTGGCGCCAGAGGCGCAGGTCCCGCCAGAGGCTCTGGCCAGGCGGACGGCGTGGTCATCACGCCGAGCCACAACCCGCCGGAGGACGGCGGCTTCAAGTACAACCCGCCGACGGGCGGCCCGGCGGGCGGCGACATCACGGGGCCGGTGCAGAACCGCGCGAATGAGATCCTGCGCGGCGGCCTGAGCGAGGTAAAGCGCATGCCTCTGGCGGCGGCGCTCGGAGCGGATACCACGCACCGAGCCGACTTCGTGCGGCCCTACGTGGACGGCCTCGCGGACGTGCTGGACATGGACGCGATCCGCGCCAGCGGCCTCAAGATCGGCGTGGACCCGATGGGCGGCGCAGCGGTGGAGTACTGGGCGCCGATTGCGGAGACGTACGGGCTGGATCTGGAGGTGGTGAACCCGAACGTGGACCCGGCCTTCGGGTTTATGCGGCTCGACCGCGACGGCAAGATCCGCATGGACTGCTCGTCGCCCTACGCGATGGCGGGGTTGGTGGAACTGCGCGACCGCTTCGACATCGCCTTCGGCAACGACCCGGACGCGGACCGCCACGGCATCGTCGCGCCGTCCTCGGGGCTGATGAACCCGAACCACTTTCTAGCGGTCGCCATTGAGTACCTGTTCACGCACCGGCCGGGCTGGTCCGAGGCGGCGGCGGTGGGCAAGACGCTCGTGTCATCGAGCATGATCGACCGCGTGGTCGCGAGCCTTGGGCGGCCTCTGGCGGAGGTGCCGGTCGGCTTCAAGTGGTTTGTGGATGGGCTGCTCTCGGGCGGCTACGGCTTCGGCGGCGAGGAGAGCGCGGGCGCCTCGTTCCTGCGCAAGGACGGGACGGTCTGGACGACCGACAAGGACGGCCTGCTCCTCGGGCTTCTCGCGGCGGAGATCACCGCCGTCACGGGCCGCGATCCCGGCGAGCGCTACGCGGCGCTCGAAGACCGCTTCGGCAGCCCCGTCTACGCCCGCATCGACGCGCCCGCCTCGCGCGAGCAGAAGGCGGTCCTCGCGGACCTCTCGCCAGAGGCCGTCGACGCGGACACGCTCGCGGGCGACGCCGTCACGGCCACGCTCACGCGCGCGCCGGGCAACGACGCGCCCATCGGCGGCCTCAAGGTCACGACCGAGAACGGGTGGTTCGCCGCGCGGCCCTCGGGCACGGAGGACGTGTACAAGATCTACGCGGAGAGCTTCCGCGGGGCCGACCACCTCGCGCGGCTCCAGGCGGAGGCGCAGGAGGTGGTGCAGGGCGCGTTCGCGAAGGCGGGGGTGTAGGGCTCTGGCGCCAGAGGCTGACCCCCGAAATTTACCGTAGGGGCGTATCGCATACGCCCCTTTCCCAGCCAGGCGGCCTCTGGCGATGTGGACCATGCGTTTCGCCCACACGCCAGAGGTCGATGGGATGTATCGCGGACGGGGCATGGCGGCGTGTGCGATACGTGGACGGCGGTTTGGGCCGGGCACTGAAGACGGGGGCGTATGCGATACGCCCCTACGGGGTCACAGGCGGTGTCTGTCGCGGCGCGTGGCGTCCAGAGCGTGCCATCGCGCCGGGTTTTCGGCGATGTACCGGCGGACGTGGTCGGCCTCGCGCTCCGAGCGGACAACGCGGTCGAAGAATCCTCGCTGCCAGACCGGCCCCATCTCGCGGCCCTCGCGTTCCCAGGCGGCGCGCGTAACGGCGCCCTTGTACCCGCGCACAATCGCGGCCACATTCGCCGAAGGAGACCCGAACGCTCGTTCCTCGTCGCTCCCGCCAGAGGCCTCTGGCGGAAGGAGGGCGAACAGGAGGTGGACGTGATCCGGCATCACGACAAATGCATCGAGCAGGCACTCTGGTCTCACCTCGGCGGTCCGGGTCCATTCCATGTGCGCAACATCACCGAGATCCGACCGGGTCATCTCGCCCTCGTTCACGTCGCCAAAGAACGGCTGGCGGCGGTAGGTACAGATCGTGATGAAGTAGAGCCCGTCCGCATAATCGTGGGCGCGAAGGCGGACGGATCGGCGGTCTCGAAGAGGCATACCGATAGGGTACAAACCCGTAGGGGCGTATCGCATACGCCCACGTTCTCGGTGCCACGTCCGCGATGCCCCGCACGCGTACTGCACACGCCCCAACAGCAGAGCCCCGGTTGAGCGCGATGTCAGCCACCGCACAATGCTCCAACAGGTGATGTGGCCTCTGGCGCGGAACGCGATTGCCCGCTGTGGCAGAGCGCAACACCACGGCGCACCGCAACAAAGGGCGTATGCGATACGCCCCTACGACGGACATGGGAGGCCTCTGGCGGACGGTGACCACGGCACGCGCCTCTGGCGCCAGAGGCCCGCTACCTTCCGGGCGGTCCCCCTACAGCCGTCATGCTCCGCGCCTGCCTCGTCGCCCTTCTTCTCGCCTCTGGCGCCGCCGTCTCCGCGCAGTCGTCCGCGTGGCCGGACTCGCTGATGGAGCGGGACGGTCCCGCCAGAGGCCGTGCCGCTGTTGCACGCAGATTGCCTCTGGCGTGAGCGCGGACCGCATCGAGGCCGACATCCGCACGCTCGCGGGCTTCGGCACGCGGCACACGCTGAGCGACACCGTGAGCGCGACGCGCGGGATCGGCGCGGCGCGGCGGTGGTATCGGGCCGAACTGGAGGCCATCTCTGAGGCCTGCGGCGGCTGCCTGGAGATCGTCGAGGTCCGCGAGATCGTCAGCGGAGAGCGGCGCATCCCGGAGCCGACCGAGGTGGTGAGCATCCTCGCCATCCAGCGCGGCACGAGCGATCCCAACCGGATGGTGATGATGTCGGGCGACATCGACTCCCGCGCCTCTGGCGCGCTGGATGGTGTGAGCGACGCGCCAGGGGCCAACGACAACGCCAGCGGCCTCGCGGGCACGCTCGAAGCGGCGCGGTTGCTCACGCAGCACTCGTTCCCCGCCAGCATCGTCTACGCCGGGCTGAGCGGCGAGGAGCAGGGCCTGTTCGGCGGCAAGCACGTCGCGGACCACGCGCGCGCGCAGAGGCTGGAACATCGACGGCCGTGCTCAACAACGACATGATCGGCAACTCGTGCGGCATCGACGGGGTGTGCGACAACACGAGCGCCCGCGTGTTCTCCGAGGGCACGCGCGCCGTCGAGACCGAGCGCGAGGGCACGATCCGGCGCTACTCCGGCGGCGAGGTGGACAGCCCCTCGCGCAACGTGGCCCGCTACGTGGACCGGATGGCGGACGACTACATCCGCAACCTGGACATCATGATGATCTACCGCAACGACCGCTTCGGCCGCGGCGGTCACCACACGCCGTTCGTGGAGGCAGGCTTCCCCGGCGTGCGCATCATGGAGACCCACGAGCACTACGACCGCCAGCACCAGGACTTGCGCAACGAAGACGGCCGCCACTACGGCGACACCGTCGAGTACGTGGATTGGGACTACGCCGCCAAGCTGACCGCGCTCAACGCCGTGAGCCTCGCCGGCATGGCGGGCGCGCCCCGTCCGCCTCTGGCGGTGCAGGTCGCAGGTGCCGTCCAGCCCAGCACGACACTGAGTTGGGACCGGCCTCTGGCGGCGACCAACCCGCAGCACGCGGGCGTGCGCATCTGGTGGCGCCTGACGACGAGCCCGCAGTGGGAGAAGAGCGTCTTCGTGCCCGATAGCGGCGCCGAGCGGCAGAGCTACACGCTGGAGAACATCGTGATCGACAACTACTTCTTCGGCGTGTCGAGCGTCGCGCGCGATGGCAGCGAGAGCCCCGTCGTGTTTCCGGGGCCTGCGGGGGCGTTCGAGTAGGGGAGGGGCGAGTGGGCAGTGGCAGAGTTGGTCTCGGCCTCTGGCGCCAGAGGCTTCGGGGATCAGAAACATCCTGTGGGTACCCCCCGCTTCGCTCTCCCGTTGGTCGCGAAGCTGTCCCCCTCAACGAGGGGGACAATTCCCACCGCGGTCCTCCATACACTCAGGTTCGTCGCCTGCGTGCGGGGAGATTGAAATGTGGATTGTCCCCCTTGACAAGCGGGGGGTTTAGCCACGTCATGCCTCAGCCCCCCGCCAGAGGCCTCGGGCGCATAGCTTCGCCGCGTCCCCGCCAGAGGCTGCACGCCAGAGGCCATGCCTGAGCTTCCCGACGACCACGTTCACCCGTTGAGCCGCGCCGAGTGGCGCGCGTGGCTGGCCGCGCACCACACGCAAGAGGCGGGCGTTTGGCTCGTGCGCTACAAGAAGGCTACGGGCAAGCCCACGCTCACCAACGCCGAGGTCACCCGCGAGGCCCTGTGCTGGGGCTGGATCGACAGCCTCCCGCGCAAGCTAGATGCCGAGCGTTCGCTTCTCTACGTCGCGCCGCGCAAGCCCGGCAGCAACTGGAGCGCGCTCAACAAGCGCTACGCCGCCGAAGCCGAAGCCTCTGGCGCCATGACCGATGCGGGCCGCGCAAAGATCGAAGCCGCGCAGGCCGACGGCTCGTGGACGCGGCTGGACGACGTGGAAGCGCTCCTCGTGCCCGATGATCTCGCCGCGGCGCTAGAGGCGGCCTCTGGCGCCCGCACCTTCTGGGACGCGTTTCCGCCCAGCACCCGGCGCGGCATTCTGGAGTGGATCTTAAACGCCAAGCGGCCCGCGACACGCCAGAGGCGAATTCAGGAGACGGCGCGGCTCGCGGCCCACAACACGCGCGCCAACCAGTGGCCGCGCGAGGGCTGAGCCTCTGCCGGCGAGCGCCGAGCCTCTGGCGCCAGAAGCCAGACTCAACTGCCGTACGCTTCGGCGTAGTCCGCGGCCGACGCGCGGACGACGTTCAGCGCGTGCTCGCGCCCGTACGTCTGCGCGATGGTCACGTCTGAGGCGCGGCCAGGCACCAGCTTGTACGTCGCGAAATAGTGCGTGAGGCGCTCGACGAGCTTTTCGGGCAGGTCGTGTAGCTCGCGCACATGGCCCCAGAAGAGGTCGCCCACGAGCACGGCCACGATCTTGTCGTCGGCCTCGCCGTCGTCGATCATCTGCAGGCCGCCCACGACGCGGGCGCGGAGCGTAATGTCCGCGCGGTCGATGGGACGCTCGCTGACGACGCAGATGTCGAGCGGATCGCCGTCGCCGCGCTCGGCCTCTGGCGAGAGCGCCTTGACGCGCTTCCCGCAGTACGTGCGCGGGACGAAGCCGTAGAGCGTCGGCGGCTGGGCCGAGCTTCGCTGCGGCCGGTCGACGTGCGTGTAGCCGGTCTGCTTGTCGATCTCGTACTTCACCGTGTCGAACGGCGTGATCTCGATGTACGTCGTGACGATCTCGGGCGCGTCGGCGCCGACGTCGAGGCCGTGCCAGGGGTGCGGGCGCCAGCGGTAAAACGGGGGAGGAAACGTGTCCATCATGGGGGAGCAGCGGAGAAAGCGCCCACGCGTGCAGGCGCGTGCGGTTGCGCAGCGGGGCCTCTGGCGCCGGTCTTCGCGGCGGCCTCTCACGATCTGCGAACGCCAGGGGCGTCCGAGAGGTGTCGGGCAGGAGGCCTCTGGCGCTATACGGTGGCCGGGGTCGAAGGGCGCAGGTCCACGTCGCCGGGCGTGGCGGCGTCGGCGCCGCGGACGCCGCGGAGCATCTCGGGCTGCACCTCGGAGGAGCCCGCCAGCACCGAGATGTCGCCCGTCGTCTCCATCACGACGGCGCGCACGGTGGACAGGTCCAGCACGTTCGCCTCGCGGAGCTTGGCCCACAGGTCGTCCTCGGTCACGCTTACGCGGCGCAGGTTGTCGTGGAGGATGTTCTGGCCGTCCATGAGCAGCAGCGGCTCGTTGTCCACCGCGTTCTGAACCGACGTAAAGCGCAAGCGGAGCACGCCGATGGTCCACTGCAAGCCGTAGATCGCGCCGAGCGCGACGGCCGCCTCGGGGATGCTCGGCGCCTTCGTGAGGATGGCCGAGGCGACCGAGGAGCCCACGGCGACCGTCATCGCGAAGTCGAAGCTGGACATCTTCGCAAAGCTGCGCAGGCCCACGATGCGCGTGTACAGCAGCACGAGCGCGTACACGGCAACCGCCGAAATCGCGACGCCGCCGATGTTGCCCCAGGAAGTCGTAAACCAGTCAGCCATGGAAGTGGGGGGTGGGTGTCGCCAGAGGCCGGTCTGAGCCTCTGGCGCTTCAGGCTACGCCTAGGCCCGCGGCGCCGGCGTGGATTCGCTACGCGTCCGAGACGTGCGCCTCGGGCGCGAAGCCGAGCGCGTCCAGCACGTCTGTCGAACACGGCGGGCGGGAGGTGTCCGCCAGAGGCCTGGTCGTGCCCGTGGCCCCACGTCCCGTTGTAGCCGGGCGTGTCGATGGCCTGATAGATCTCGGGCAGCTTGAGGTCTTTGCGCGAGGTGCGGGTCGAAAACGCGACGGTGCCCGTCGATGTAGCCGATGTTGGCGCAGATGACGGCATACTTGGGGAGGCGCGTGCGCCAGCGCTGCGCGATCAGCGGGTGCACTTGGCAGGCGCTGTCCACGCGCACGAGCGCGAACGGCTCGGTCTCGGAGAAAATGGGCGCGGCCTGCCCGGCGATGTCCATCTCGGCCTTGATCTCAGCGCGCGCCTCATGCAGCGGTGCCGCCTCTGGCGACTGCGCCAGAGGCTTCGGGCCGTCCTCGGTCATCAGCAGGTCGAGCGCGGCCTGCGCCTGGAACGTGCTCGCGCGGCGGGCGGCGTTGGTGAGCACGGTGGCTTCTTTGAGCCACGTGGCGGTGTGGCGCTTTTTGGCATCCGCGAGCATCGGCCACGGCGCCTTCTCGCCTAAGTCGGAGAGGATGCCGATGGCGGCGATCCAGTCAATCTCGCGCAACTCGTCCACGTTGGGCGCGGCGGCCTCTAGCAGATCGTAGGCGAGCCACGCGCTGCACGGGATCGGGTGCCAGTCGTAGGCGCTGACCACAAACCCTGCCTCTGGCGCGCCGCTCGGTCGGTGGTGGTCCACGTAGAGAACAGGAATGCCGTTCTCGCCAGAGGTGCTCTCGCCAGAGGTGCTCTCGCCAGAGGCTTCGAGCGTTCCCGCCTCGCTCACGCCCAGGTCGGTCACGATCAGGCTCGCGGGGTTCATCTCGCGCAGCCTCTGGCGGGCCGAGTCGGAGAATGCGGATTCGTCGCGACCCGAAGGGACGACGATCACATCGGTGAAGCCGAGCAGCGGGAGCGCGCGGCCGAAGAGGGCGCCCGCGGCGAGCCCGTCGGCGTCGAAGTGGCAGAAGACCACGCACCGGCCGTCGCGCGGCGCCGCACCGAGCCACTGCTTGAACGTGTGGACGGCCTCGGGAAAGGCGTCGGCGAGCGGGAGAGGCATAAGGTCGGCGTGTGGCCTCTGGCGCAAGAGGCTCAGGCTTGTGGGTGCAGCGGACCGCTGGGCGGCGTGCCGGGGACCTGCAGGCCCGTCGGCTGTGCGCCTAGAGGTGGCCCGACCTGCGTGCGCGTTGCGGACGACGGTAGCGCGGTGCTGGAGACGGCGGAGGCGGTCGGCTTCTGGCGCCAGAGGCGAATCAGCGTCGTGAGAGGGAGCTTGGTCATGGTGTCGCGCCAGGGATGGCGTGCTGAGACCCGTAGATCGCGCGGACGGTCTCGACGGTGTCCACCTCGGCGGCGGGTTTGTCGGGACGGAGCCGCACGATGCGGGGGAAACGGAGCGCGAAGCCACTTTTGTGCCGCTTCGACTCTTGGACCGCGTCGAACGCTACTTCGAGCACGATCTCGGGATCGACGACGCGAACGCGCCCGTGGGCGAATTGCTGGCGCGTGTGGGCTTTGAACCACTCGGTCAGCTCGGCGAGCTCGGCGTCTGTCAACCCAGAGTAGGCCTTCCCGACGTTGACGAGGGTAGGGTCTTCCCTGGACATGCGTACGGCAAAGGTGTAATCGCTCAGGTATTTGCGGCGTCCTCCGCTTCCAACCTCCACGCTGGTGACCACGACATCGAGCGTGGCGAGCGCGCGCTTGATCTTGAGCCACTCGCGCCCGCGGCGCCCCGGCCGGTAGGCGGAGTCCAGCCGCTTGACCATCAGCCCTTCGTTGCCTCTGGCGCGAGCCGCGCCGAAGGCCTCGTCCAGAAGCGCAGGATCGTCCATGACCGTCACGCGCGTGGCGTGGAGCGGCGCCGCCAGAGGCAGGTCGCTCAGGCGCCTCTGGCGCTCGCGTAGCGGCTCGTCCAGGCACAGCTCGCCCGAGGCGTAGAGCACGTCGTAGGCGACGAAGGCGACGGGAAACTCGGCCAGAACGGCCTCTGGCGGCTTCTTGCGTCCCAGCCGCTTCTGCAGGCTCGCGAACGGCGCCACGCGCAGGCCCTCCTCGCCCGGCCAGACCGGCACGATCTCGCCGTCCAGCACGAGTCCGCGCGGGTTGGACGCCGCCAGCGCCGCCAGAGGCTCTACCAGATCGGGAAACTGGCCGGTGTTCTCGTCCAGCGTGCGCGAGAAGATGGAGACGCGCGTCGGCCCGGCCGGTCCCTGCACGATCTGGCCGTGCAGCGTGTCGTCGGTCTCGGTGCTGCGCGCGTCCTCTGGCGCCAGAGGCGCGATGTGCACCTGCGCGCGGATGCCGTCGTACTTGTCCTCGACGGCGAACGTCTCGGGCATGAGCCGCGCGACCTCGGGCGCGGGGTCTTCGCCCGGAGCGCTCTCGGCGGGCGTGGCGAGCATGAACGTGATGGGGTGGAAAAGAGCGAACTCGGCCTCGCCCAGCCGGTCTTCTCGTGCCAGAACCGCCGCTTCGCCCAGGTCGCCCGTCAGCATGTGCGCGCGGCGCACCGCGGCAGCCTCGCGCTCGAACGTGCGCGCCAGCGCGGCCTCAACGCCGCCTTGGAGCAACCCGATGCGGGTCTCCCCGCTGAGCAGCTTGACCAGGAAGCGGGCCTCTGGCGCGGAGAGGGTCTCGAGTTGTGCGGCCGTTTTCTCCGTTCGCTTTTTCGAGCCGCGCGTGGCGGCGAGGTCGGCGAAGAAGATGGCGGCGTCGGCAAGGGTGAATGTGGCGCCAGAGGCCTCTGGCGCGGTGCGCGGCACCGAGGCTGTCTGGGACCTCCCGCTTTGCTCCCCTTCGGTCTCAAAGCTGTCCCCCTTGTCAGGGGGGACAATTAGGCCGCGGTCGTCACCAGCTTGGAGGTCACCAGAGGCTGGATCTGGATTGTCCCCTTCACGGAGGGGGACAGATCCAACCGCCGTTTCAGGCGCGTTGGATCGGGGGGTGGGTCCGTCGTCAGAGGCGGATCCATCATCAAGCACGTCTGCCGCCACGTCGCCGGGGTCACCTAGCTGCACGAGCTTCGGACGGAGCGCATCTGGCTCCACGCCAGAGGCCGACGCGATGGCTTTGAGAAGCGCGCTGTGGCCGACGTTGACGGTCCGCTGATCCGAGAGGGGAAACACGCGGCCCGCGGCCCATCGCGCGGCACAGCGCAGGTCGGCGGCGTTCAGGTCGCGCAAAAGGCCGCCCAAGAGGTCCGCTTTGGCGTTGCGGCCGCTCTCCTCCGCGATCGCGGCGAGCGTGTCGGCAAAGGCGCGGAAGGGGGCACTGGCGCCAGAGGCAGGGTGCGCCTCTGGCGCGAGGGGAGAGTCAGGCATCGGTCTTCTTGGACGGCTTCTTTTTGCGGACGGGCTTGAGTTCGACGGTCGTGTTCTGGCAGGTGGGGCAGAAGTAGATGTCGCGCTTCTTCTCTTCCGTGTTGCCCTCGTCGTCCTCCCAGCGGCGTGTGAGTTGCTTCTTCTGGCGGACCGTGTCGCCGCAGACGAGGCAGTCCAGGTTGGTGCGGCGGAAGACCCAGTGCTTGGTGTTGTAGTCGTGCGCCTCGCCGTAGTGCAGCTCCGGGTTGGCGCGCATCCGCTCGACGGCCTCTGGCGGGATGGTGCGCCCGCCGTTGGCGTAGGCGTAGGCGCAGATGCCTGGGATCTCGCGGTCCAGGCAGGCCAGGGCCTCTGGCGTGATGGCATCGACGCGCGTCCACGGGTCCATGCGGCAGGCGTGCAGGATCTCGGCGCGGAGGTAGTTGCCGACGCCCGCCAGAATGGTCTGGTCGAGCAGCGCCGCGCCAATCGTGCGCTCGTTGTGCGCGCCGGAGAACAGGCGGTCGTGAAACGCCTCGGTGTCGAAGGCTTGTGGCCCTTCGTACGGCAGCGTTTCCGGCCCGAGATGTGCCGTCGGTCCGCCTCTGGCGCCAGAGGCCGAGCCGTCCATGTTGTCGGTCGCGCCGGGGTCCCCTATGCCGACGGCAAACTTGGGCGCGGTCGTGAGAATCGCCACGGCGTTCTCGACTTCTATACGTGCGCGTTCGCGCTTGTCGCGCGTGACCGCCATCTCGTCGTCTGGCGCGACGACGTTCCACCGGCCCCACATCAGGAAGTGGCTCGCGAAGTAGAGCCCACCTTCCACGTCGCCCACGAGCCATTTGCCGTGGCTCCACACGCGCTCGATCTGCTTTCCCACGAACAGGTCGCCCTCGCTCGCCTCGTCGTCCGCGCTGGCCTCGGGCCGGTGCGCCTTTAGCCACGTCCGCGCGGTCTTGATGCGCGTCGAGAACGCGACGATCTCGCGCCCGGCCAGGGCATCGTGGAGCGCCGCCGCCGAGCGGCGGACTTCGGGTCCTTCAGGCATGGTAGAGGAGCGGCCTCTGGCGCCAGAGGGGCTGTCACCAGGACAGGGCGGAGCGGCGGCAGAAGCGGGAGAGAGGACCGGTGCTACGGCGCCAGAGGCGCGCGGGTCCGGGGCCTCTGGCGTGCGCGAGTTGCGGCCCTCAGCGCCAGAGGCGGGCACGTGCAGCAAAACAGGCTCAAGGTTCGTACAGACAAGCTCCGCCTCCCACATCCATGACGCGCTTCGCTCCCTTCGCTCTTTTGCTCGTCCTCGCGGCGTGCGACAGCACCGCGCCGCCCGCCGACCTGCCTGCTCCGCTTACCTGCACAGTGGCGGGAGTACCGAGCCTCACGTACACGACCGACGACGGCGCGAGCGTGGCGGAGAACCGTCTCCGGGCACGGCCTTCGTCCGCGGGCTGGCCGCGCTCGACGGCGGCACGCTGCTCACCGTGGCGGGAACGACGGTCTACGCCTCTGGCGACGGTGGCTGCACCTGGCAAGCGGGCGGGAGCCTGCCGCGCATCGCCAAGCTGGCCTCTGGCGGAGGCGTCGCGTATGCCTGGGAAGAGTTCTTGGACGCGGTCTACGCCGTGGACGCCAGAGGCGCCGTCACGCGCCGTGCGCTGCCCGCGGGCGAGACGCGCGTGGTAGGGCTGGGAGCAGACGGCGCGCGCGTGCGCATCGGGACGGCCTCGGGGCGGCTGTACGCCTCGCGCGATGGCGGCGCGACGTGGCAGGCCTCGGGCCAAGCCGTGTCGCTTCCCGCAGGGTCGGAGCGAAACGTGTACCGCGTCGCCTTCGACCCGGACGACCTGGACCGGGCGTTGCTTTCGCAGTTCGCCGTCCCGGCGGAGACAGGCACCGGCCTCTGGCGCACCGAGAACGGCGGTGACACCTGGACGCTGACCGCCTTCGCGGGACGCGCCCCGTACGAGGTCACGTTCGCGCCAGAGGCAGCGGGCCGGGCCTCTGGCGTGGTCTGGGCGTTCGGCCGCGGCGCCGACGACGTGAACGCGCTCTACCGCTCCGGCGACCTCGGCGCGACGTTCGAGGCCGTCGCGAGTGCTGCGCCAGAGGCGGGCGTGTTCATCTCCAACGGACCGACGCACACGCCCGACGCGAGCGATCCCAGCGCGATCTACTGGTCGCAAGACGAACTCTTCCGCGGGGTGTCCACGCTGTTTCGCTACGACCACGGTACAGGAGAGGTCGCGTCCGAAACGCGGGCGAGCGCGCTGGGCACGCTCTCACTGTTGACGGTGCCGGAGCGACCTGGGACGGTCTACATCGGTCTCGCGCCAGGAGCGTCGGACTAGGTCCTAGCGCCCGCCCGTCGAGCCCGGCTGGGAGATGGGAGACGCGCCGGGATGTGTCTCGGGTGAGCCCGCGTCGCCAGAGGCGTCCTCTGGCGTGGCGACCTCGGCGTGGCGCGAGGAGCGGGAGTCCTGCGCCTCATTTAGCGTGCGGTCGAGGTTGTAGGCGGCCGAGATGAGGCCGAGGTGACTGAACGCCTGCGGAGTGTTGCCCAGCGCCTGCCCGCGAAGGCCCGTCATCTCGGCGAAGAGGCCGAGGTGGTTGGAGTAGTTGAGCATCTTGGCGAACATCACCTCCGCCTTTTCCAAGTACTTGGGCTCGATGCGCCCGGCCCTCGCGAGCGCTTCGACGAGCCAGAACGAGCACAGGTTGAACGCGCCCTCCTCGCCGCCCACGCCGTCGTCCACCTCGCGCGTGTTGTAGCGCCAGACCAGGCAGTCGCTCGTGAGCCCGCCCTCCTCTGGCGACTTGAGCGTTTGCTCCAGCGTCGAGATCATGCGCGGGTCGTTGGGGCCGGTGAAGAAGACGAGCGGCATGAGCAGGTTGGAGGCGTCCAGCGCGTCGCCGCCGAAGGTCTGGACGAACGCGCCGCGCTCGGCATTCCAGCCCTTCTCCATGATCGTCGTGTAGATCAGGTCGCGCGTTTCGGTCCACCTCTGGCGCGGTGCCGGGAGCGAGCGCTTGTCGGCCAGGCGCAGCGCGCGGTCCAGCGCCACCCAGCACATGAGCTTGGAGTAGACGAAGTGCTCCTTCTGGCCGCGCACCTCCCAGATGCCCTCGTCGGGCCGGTCCCAGTTCTCGCACACCCAATCGACGTAGCGCGTGAGGTCCTGCCAGAAGTCGTACGAGATGGGCGTGCCGTACTTGTCGTAGAGGTAGACCGCGTCCAGCAGTTCGCCGTAGATGTCGAGCTGTAGTTGGTCGTGCGCGCCGTTGCCGATGCGGACGGGGCGCGAGTCGCGGTAGCCCGAGAGGTGGTCCAGCGTCTCCTCTTTCAGGTTGCGCCGCCCGTCGATGCCGTAGACGATCTGGAGCGGGCCGTTGGGGTCGTCCTCGACGCCTGCCTCGGCGCGCTCGCGCAGCCAGAGGATGAACGAGCGGACCTCGGCGGTGAAGCCGATCCGCAAGAGGCCGTAGAGCGTGAACGCGGCGTCGCGGATCCACGAGTAGCGGTAGTCCCAGTTTCGGTGCCCGCCGATGTGCTCCGGTAGGCTCGTCGTCGGCGCGGCCACAATGGCGCCGGTCGGCTCGAAGGTCAGCATCTTGAGCACCAACGCGCTGCGATGCACGGACTCGCGCCAGCGGCCGGTGTAGGTGCACGTCTTGAGCCATCCGCGCCAGAAGTCGGTCGTGCTGCGGAAGAGCGCGAACTCGGCCTCTCGCGAGAGCGGCTCGTCCAGCGTTTCGCCGTCCTCCAACAGGCGCACCTCAAACGTGGCGCGGTCGCCGCGCGTGAGCGTCATCTCGCGGACGGCGCCCTGGCCTCTGGCGCCATCGGTCATCTCCAGGCTGCGCTTGGTGGAGAGCGCGAGGCGGATCGGGCCGTTGTCCTTGCCGCCAGAGGCGGCCTCGAAGACGACGCCCTCGCCCTCGGTGTAGGTCGCCGTGTGGTCCGCGCGGCCGTAGTCGAAGGCGGGCTCGCAGTGGACAGTGACCGTCACGGTCCCGCGCAGCACGCGCACGTGGCGGATGAGGCGGTGGTAGCCGCCCTCCGGGCCTTCCATGCCCACGGGCATGTAGTCCACGATCTCGGCCGCGCCCTTTTCGCCCGTAAAGCGCGTGACGAGCACGTTGGTGTCGGGCAGGTACACCTGCCATGTGGCCGCGTCGCCGTTGACGCGGATGTCAAACCGCCCTGCTTTCTCGGGGTCGAGGATCGCGCCAAACACGCTCGGGCTGTCGAAGTGCGGCAGGCACAGCCAGTCCACCGATCCGTTCTTGCCGACCAGCGCGCCGGTCCGCATGTTGCCGACGAGGCCGTAGTCTTCGAGGGGGAGCGGGTCGTGCGGGGCCACAGGCAGCGGGGGAGGGAAGCGGCTCCAACCTCTGGCGTGCGCGGGGGTTCGGAGACATGCGGGGAAGGCCTCTGGCGCCAGAGGCCCGGTCGACGGTCGCGAACGGCAGCGACTCGCCTCTGGCGTGGCCGTCTAGCGCGGTTTGGACGTACGCCGCTATGTCCTCGCGTGAGCGAATGGGCGCTGGGCTCAGGCGCCAGAGGCTCCAGGCAGACGTGGGTGCCGGTAAGCGTGACAGGCGAGAGGGTGTCAGGCACGGTGAAGGATAGGCCTCTGGCGCCAGAGGCGGTCAGGCGAGGTGTGCGGGCCGGTGGAGGGTGAGCACGAGACCCATGGGCAGCGGCGCCCGCGAGCGTCACGGTGAATCGTCGCTTCTGGATTAACCGGTGGGGCTGATCTGCTGATACGAGAGCAACGTCCGTCCACGACCTGATGCTCCCCGCCCCCAATCGGCTACGGTCCTACCGGATCCTCCTGACACTGATCGCCGTCGGGAATCTTGCCTTTGCAGGGGCCCACCGCCTCGACGGCGGCATCCTGTACGATCCGGTTTGGCTGAGGCTGGCAGTGAGCGCACTCGCCCTGACCTTCGCAGCCGCGACCTACGTCCGCGCCCTTCAGCCCTACGGGCGGGCGATGGTTTACGGCACTGCCAACCTGCTCGTGCTGTGCGCGACCGTTCTGTGGGTCGCGAACGAGTACTCGACCCCCTACACCGTGGCATACGTCGGTCTGGTGGCCGCGCTCGGACTCGGCGGCGCGACGACGACCCGAAGCTGGGGTGCCATGACGGTCATGATGGTTACGGCAGTGCTCGTGCCGCTGCTCGCGCTGGTTTTCCTGGCCCCGGCGGGTGTTGGGCGCGCTTCGTTCGTGATGAGCCTGTTTCTCACCACGACGGTCGCCGTGGTCACGGCCAGGGAGCGCGCGCGCAGCCAAGCCCGAGTCCGCGCCGAGCGCAAGCGCTACCGCAACGTCTTCGAAGGCGCGACGGACGGCATGTACCTCGCCGACGCTACCACCCGGCGCGTGCTCGATGCCAACCCGGCCATGCTCCGCCTCACGGGCTATTCGCTCGGCGAGATCTGCGCGCTCCGCATCGACGATCTGCTTTACATCGAGCCAGGCGAGCCGAGCCTGGACGGCAACATCGCCGCGGCACGTACGAACGTCAAGTCTGTGATCGTGCCGAGGCGCATCCGGAAAGCCAGCGGCGCACTGGTCGAGGTCGAGGTTGGCGGGACGGTGGTGGACCTAAACGGACGGGACACGATGAGCCTTATCGTGCGCGACGCAACGGAGCGGCGCGCGACCGAGCGGGCGCTGCTCGCTGCGGCGACCGAGGCCGACGCGGCCCGGGAGCAGGCCGAGGAGTTGCTCCGCCTCAAGTCGTCGTTCCTCTCCAGCATGAGCCACGAGATCCGGACGCCGCTGACAGGCATCCTCGGCTATACCGAACTGCTCGGCGACGAGGTGTCGGGCGACGCCCGAGAGATGCTCGACGCTGTCGAACGCGGGGCGACACGCCTGATGCGCACGCTCAACTCGGTCCTCGAGATCGCGCGCCTCGATGCTGAGCAAGGTCTGGTCCTCACCGAGCCGGTCGATCTGGTCGCCGAGGCACACGCCGCCACCAATGCGCTCCAGACGGTCGCGGCGGCGCGCGGGCTAAGCCTGAGCGTAGAGGCGGACGCCCTCGTGTGGGCGGAGGCCGACGCCGGCTCCCTCGTGCGCATCCTTGACAACCTGATCGGCAACGCGCTCAAGTTTACGGCCTCTGGCGGCGTTTCGGTGAGGGTTGTGCGGCTAGGCGACCGCGCCGAGTTATCGGTCTCGGACACGGGGCCGGGCATTTCTGAAGCGTTCCTGCCGCACCTGTTCGACGAGTTCCGGCAGGCCTCAAATGGTCACGCACGAACACACGAAGGCTCTGGACTCGGGCTTGCCCTTGCCCGGCGTCTCACGGAGCGTCTCGGGGGCACGATCTCGGCAGAAAGCACCGAGGGCATCGGCTCGACGTTCACGGTCTCGCTCCCGAGCGCCGAGGCGCGGGCGTGCGCGGCCGTAGAGGCTTAATCCTCCAAAGCGGCAGCGTTGGGCGTTCGGCGGAGTCAGCCTCTGGCGCCAGAGGCCTTTCCCAATGAAAAGCCTCTGGCGACGCATGCAACATCGCCAGAGGCTGAATCAGACCGAGGCCTCTGGCGCTACGCCTCCAGCCCGAGCGCGTCTGCGAGGAGCTGCGCCTGCTGCTTGGCGTGGACGCCCGCGCTGCCCGTGGCGGGCGAGGCGGCGGCTTTGCGGCCGGCGTAGGTCACGCGGTGGTTGCAGTCGCCGTCGTTCAGATCGGCCAGGATGTCGTCGAAGTACGGCTGCACAAACGTCCAGGCACCCATGTTTTTGGGCTCCTCCTGCAGCCAGATCACCTCGGCGTCTGGGTGACGTTCGATCTCGGCGCGCACGGCCTCGTCGGGGAACGGGTACATCTGCTCCAGGCGCGCAATCGCGACGCCAGAGGCTCCGGCGTCGTCCTTCGCCTTGAGCAGGTCGTAGACCACCTTGCCGGAGCAAAAGACGAGGCGCTGGGCGCCGGTCTCGCCCGACGGGATCAGCGGCTGGTACGCGCCCTCGCTCAAGTCTTCCACCGACGAGACCGCGCTGGGATTGCGCAAGAGGCTCTTCGGGGTCATGATGATGAGCGGCTTGGCAGCGCTGCGCTTCATCTGGCGCCGCAGCGCGTGGAAGTAGTTGGCAGGCGTCGAGTAGTTCGCCACGATCATGTTGTCCTCGGCGCAGGCTTGCAAGAAGCGTTCGAGCCGTGCCGACGAGTGCTCCGGCCCCTGGCCTTCGAAGCCGTGCGGCAAGCAGCATCGTCAGCCGCGAGGTCTGGCCCCACTTCGCCTCGGCCGAGGTGATGAACTGGTCGATCATGATCTGCGCGCCGTTGACGAAGTCGCCGAACTGCGCCTCCCACATCACGAGCGCCTCTGGCGCCGCGACCGTGTAGCCGTACTCGAAACCCAGGACGGCGTACTCGCTCAAAAGCGAATCGTAGACCTGGAATCGCGCCTGCCTTGTCCCGTCGCCAGAGGCCCCGGCGGTTTGCGCCTCGGGCGAGATGGGCGCGATGTTGTTGAGCGGGATGTAGCGGTGCGCGTCGGTTTGGTCGTAGAGGATGGCGTGGCGCTGGCTGAACGTCGCGCGGCCGGAGTCCTGGCCGCTCAGGCGGACGGGCGTGCCGTCCAGCAGGAGCGTTCCGAAGGCGAGGGCCTCGGCAAAGGCCCAGTCGATGGTGCCGTCGTTGAACTGCTTCTCGCGGCGCGTGACGACCAAGCGGGCCAGCTTTTTGTGCACGTCAAAGCTCTCCGGCAGGTCTACCAACGCGCGCATGACCTGGGTCAGCTGCTCGCGAGAGGCGGCGGTGTCGGCGGTGTCGGTCGCTTCGATGTGCGTGGGCAGCGGGACTTCCTGGCCTTTGCGCTGCTCGGCGAGCTCCTTGGTGGCCTCGAACGCCTCGTCCAGCTTGGAGCGGAAGTCGTCCAGCACCTCTTCGGCGCCCTCGGGCGAGATCTCGCCTTTGCGCAAGAGGCTCTCGACGTACAGCTTGCGGACCGACCGGTGGCCGTTGATCCCGGCGTACATCAGCGGCTGCGTGTAGCTGGGCTCGTCGCCCTCGTTGTGGCCGTACTTGCGGTAGCACACCATGTCGATGACCACGTCTTTGTTGAACACCTGCCGGAAGTCCAGCGCAAGCCGCGCCACGCGGACGGCGGCCTCGGGGTCGTCGCCGTTGACGTGGAAGATGGGCGCCTGAATCATCCGCGCGATGTCGGTCGCGTAGGCGCTGCTTCTGGCGTGCATCGGGAGCGTGGTAAATCCGATCTGATTGTTGACCACCAAGTGAACCGTGCCGCCGGTCTTGTAGCCTTCGAGTTGGCTCAGGTTGAGCGTTTCCGCGACCACACCCTGGCCCGCAAACGCGGCGTCGCCGTGGATGAGGAGCGGGAGCACCTTGTCGGTCAGGTGCTTGTGCGCCATGCCCGGGTTGGCGTCCGCGATGCGCTGCTGCTTGGCGCGCACCATGCCTTCCACGACCGGGTTGACGGCTTCCAGGTGGGAGGGGTTGGACGCGAGCGTGAGTTCGGTCGTGGAGCCCGAAGGTGACGTGTGCGTGCCGTGCTGCCCCAGGTGGTACTTCACGTCGCCCGAGCCGTGGACGGCGTCAGGGTTGACGGTCCCCTCGAACTCGTCGAACACCTTGTTGTAGGGCTTGCCCATGATGTTCGTGAGCACGTTCAGGCGCCCACGGTGGGCCATCCCGATCACCACCTCTTCCACGTCCTGATCGGCGGCGTCGCTCAGGACGGCGTCGATGAGGGGGATCATCGTCTCGGCGCCCTCCAGGCTAAAGCGCTTGTGGCCGATGTACTTGGTGTGGATGAACTGCTCCAGCGCCTCGGCCTCGTTGAGCTTCTGGAAGATGCGCTTCTTGCGCGGCGTCGCGATGGGTTCGCGGAACTGCTGCGGCTCAATGCGCTCGATGAGCCAGCGCTTCTCGGCGGGGTCCGAGAGGTGCATGAACTCACTGCCGACGTGCCCGGTGTAGGTGTCCCAGAGCACGTCGAGGATGTCGCGGAGCGTCATCTTCTCGTGCCCGGCCAGACCGCCGCGCTGGCCCGCCAGGCCGCCGGTCTGGAAGGAGCGGTCCAGGTCCCAGACCGAGAGGCCGTAGGAGCCGGGGTCCAACTCGGTGTGGTTGCGGGGCTCGTAGCCCAGCGGGTTGGTATCGGCGAGCAAGTGCCCGCGCACGCGGTAGGCGCGGATGAGCTCGTAGACACGTGCTTGCTTCTCGATCTTCTCCGCCTTCGCGCTAGAGCCAGCCCAGCCTTACCGATCTCCGGCGTGGAGTCGGGGTCCATCGAGAACGGCGGGGTGTGGATGCCGAGGCTCTCGAAGACGTCCTGTAGAAGCCTCTGGCGCCGGTCAGCAGCCCCGCCATGTAGGCCAGGAACTCGCCGGATTCCGCGCCCTGGATGATGCGGTGGTCGTAGGTGCTCGTGATCGTCATCACGGGCGAGAGGCCCAGGCGCGAGAGCTGCGCCGCCTTCATGCCCGCGTAGTGCGCCGGGTAGCCAATCGCGCCCACGGCGACGATCAGACCCTGGCCGGGCATCAGGCGCGGCACGCTCATGACCGTCCCGATGCCGCCGGGGTTGGTGAGCGTGGCGCTGGTGTGCTGGAAGTCCGACAGTTCCAGCTTGCTGTCTCGCGCGCGCTTGACGATGTCGTTGTACTGCTGCAGGAAGCCCGCGAAGCTCAGGCTCTCGGCCTTTTTGATGTTCGGGACGAGCAGTTGGCGCTTGCCGCGCTTCTCGATGTCGATGGCGAGGCCGATGCTGATGGCCTCTGGCGAGATGCGTTCGCCGCCTTTCTCGGTGTGGCGGAAGGCGTCGCGCATGGCAGGCACGGCCTCCATCGCGCGGACCATCGCGTAGGCGATGAGGTGCGTGTAGCGACACCTTGTTGCCGCCGGTCGCCATCTGGCGCCGGTTGATGAGGCGCCGGTTCTCGGCCATGAGCTTGACCGGCAGGTCGCGCACGCTCGTCGCGACGGGGATGCTCAGGCTCGCCTCCATGTTCTCCATGATGAGGTTCTGCACGCCGCGCAGCGGGCTCGTCTCGGCGCCCTCGGGCACGTCGATCTCCGGCTTGGGCATGCCGCCAGAGGCCTCTGGCGCAGGAGCGTGGGCGCTTGCGGAGCGGGGCTCGGCGCAACGGGCGCGGCCTTCGCGCCGTCGCCAGAGGCGGGAGCCGCCGGGGCCTCTGGCGCCGACGTGCCGTTTCCGGCCGACGCGTCCAGGGGCGCGTTCGCGCCAGAGGCGGGGACCACCATCGCGCCGGGGTCGAAGTCGGCGAAGAACTCGCGCCAGGAGGCGCTCACGGAGTCCGGGTTCTGCAGGTACTGCGCGTAGAGGTCTTCGACGTAGCCGCTGTTGTATCCGAGGGGGTCCACAGGAGGGGCGCGCGGGGCGCGGGGGGTGCCAGAAATGCGTTCCGCGAAGGTACGCGCGGGGTTTCGGCACGATCCCGGAAGGTTGCGCGGGCCTCTGGCGCCAGAGGCGTGGCGCCGTTTCTGAAGGAGCAATTTTAGTGTCCTCCCGGGCGTACCCGAGAGGACTGTTTCAGTAATCCAGCCGCTCTGCGTGAGCTGCTGGCGACCGATCGGGTAGCGATCGCGATTGCGAGCATGGCGCCGCTGCTGTTGCCGTTCATTCGCTAGAGGCTGTGAACACCGTGACCGTCTACTCACCATCCGACAACGCGATCGCCACGGCGAGCGCGACTGGACGGCTAGCCTCTGGCGCGACATGGGCCTCACGGACTTCTCGTGCACGGACGGCTCATCCTCCTCGCATGCCAGCCAAATGCCAATGTGCGCCACGTCAGCACTTGGCTGACTTTGCTAATTTGGCAAGGTGGGTTGCTTTTGTGAACCTCACGGGCGTAAGGTTGCATTACCGTAGTCACTTGCATCACTGCAAGTGGAAACTGTATCAGGGTCATGTGCCCTAGGGTTGATGAAAGTGGCCCGCCCAGGCTCCCACCGCGCCAACGGTTGGGAGCCTTTTTGTTTGGCTCCTATGGAATCCTGAGAGGATGTGCTCTCATTATCGCTAGATCCGCTAGCTGAAACCACTCAACACCTGTTACCAGAGGCGATACGAACCGGTTACATGGTCGCGAAGGGTCGTGTAGAGTTGTATTTCCTTCACATTACCTACGCTTTTGTAAGGTTTGGAAGGTTTCACTTGTAACCGGTTCGGAATACATAGTCCTAACGTTAAGGCGCTGCAGAACAGGGGCTTGTGCTGAGTTTCTAGATTTATGGTTTGAGAACACTGTTCCAAGCGGAATGCAATCGTGCGGAAACAATGAAGACTGTTTGTTTCGTCTGGCGCCAGAGGTCACCCAATCCGGGTAAAGGCGCGCAGTGAATGGGCGGCACCGCACACCCCAAACACCCAAACGGCCAGAAACGAGCAGTGGCACACGCCGGAGGCCTCTGGCGCGGCTCTTGGAAGAGGAGCAGGCACACTCGCTTCCCACACCGCCATGTTCTGCCTCTCCTCCGCCGTCCGCCCCACGTCCTCCCGCTCCCGCCGTGCCTCTGGCGCTCGCGCTGCCTTCGCGCCGATCTGGGACCGCCCGGCTCCACGCGCCGCTCGGACACGCTACGTGCACCCCGCGCTTCGCTGGGTCGAGACGCCAGAGGCCGCACCCCGCCGCCGCGCGGCCTGAGCCTCTGGCGGGGCAACGCCGAAGAGTTCTACCGCGCCCGGCTCTCACGCCAGAGGCGAGAGCGTTGGCCGGAGCACTCGGTTCGGCACAGATCCTTCGGCTACGGCCTGCGGCCTTCGCTCAGGATGACACATTGGGAAGGGCAGCGAATCAGCCACCACACCCAGACACAACGCGGCCTCTGGCGCATACGTCGCCAGAGGCCGCAGAATTCGGGGGTTAGGGGTTAGCGCGCCGTCACCGGAGCGGCGAACTGAATGGGGAACGCGATGTCTACGTCGATCTCGTCGCTCGTGGCGGTGCTGCTCGTCTTCGGCGCGTCGTCGAAGTGGTAGAGCACGGCGCTCAGCGTGCCGGTGCCGCTGGCGCCAGAGGCGACCGTCGCCTGGAATGTGAGTCCGACGGCAATGTCGCGGCCCCCAGACTGGTAGTCGCTCTCCGAATCGGTGAGCGTGACCGTGCCGCCAGAGGCGGGCTGGAAGCTGTAGCGGAAGAGATGCTCGTCAGCCTCGTCACGCACCTCGTCGGTGATGTCCACGTTGTTGATCGTGTCATCGAGCGCGATGGTGCCGCTGTACGTCGCGCCGGGGCGGAGCGTGATGCGGGACGGCGTAAACGTGTCGATCACCTCGCCGTCGGAGGCGGTACCGGTGATCGTGACCGAGTCGCCTGCGTCGTCGTCGTTGGTGAGTGTGATGGCGACCTGGGTGATGAGTTCTTCTTCGTTGGGCGGCCCGTCGGGCTCGCCGGAGTCGCAGGCGGTGAGGGTGAGCGAGGCCAGGAGAGCGAGCGCCGTGGCGCCGCGAGAGAGGGTCGTAAACATGGGTGTGGTGTACAGTAGGTGTACGGTGGTGGTCGCCAGAGGCGAGACGGGAGCCGTTCGGCTGACGACCGGGAAGCGGAGCGGGCCGAATGCCTGCTCCGGGATCGGGTGTCTAGCCGAGCGGGACCGAGACGCGAAGCGTCGCGTTGCGGCCGGGCTCGTCGACGAAGTAGCGGAAGCGGCTCAGCGCGTCGCGGTAGCGCACGTCGAGCAGGTTGTCGATGCCGAGCTGGACGCGCAGCGGGACGCCGTTCCACGCGAGTGTGCCGCCGATGCGGAGGCCGGTGAGCGTGTACGCGTCCGGGTAGGGCGCCGCGAGGAAGACGCCCGGCTGCACGCGGTCCTGCCGCGCGACGTGCTGCACGTCGACTTCGGCAAAGACGCCTCTGGCGCCGAGAAAGCGCTCGGCCGTCGCGCGGACGTGGCCGCCCACGCGGTTGGAGGGCACGCCGTAGAGCGGCCCGTCCAGGCTCAGGTTGTCGGCGCGAAGGATGGACGTTTTCGCGCCCAGGTCCAGCCACGCCAGAGGCCGCAGTTCGAGCGTCGCGTCGATGCCCGCGAGGCGCGCGTCGGTGTTGGTGGTCTCGAACGTGGGAAACGTGCCGCGGATGGTGACGGTCGGCTCGGGGCGCTCCAGCGCGTAGA
This sequence comes from Rubricoccaceae bacterium, assembly GCA_963708165.1. Classification (GTDB taxonomy): domain Bacteria; phylum Bacteroidota; class Rhodothermia; order Rhodothermales; family Rubricoccaceae; genus Rubricoccus. The sequence goes on from OY970187.1 coordinate 2,192,879, forward strand.
CGTAGCCGAAGATGTGGTTGGCGTAAACGCTCACCTCGCCAGAGGCCAGGGCGCTCTCGTGGCGCAGCGTCGCGCTGGCGTCCAGGCTGCGCTCAGTGTCCAGGTCCGGGTCGCCAATCTCGAACTGCGCCGTGCCGTGGTGCACGCCGTAGGAGTACAACTCGCTGATGTTGGGTGGGCGCCACGCGCTGCCCACAGTGCTCGCGAGGCTCCACTGCTCGCCCAGCGAGAGAAGCGCGCCCACAACGGCTGCGCCGCCGAGGAACGAGCGCCGCACGTCGCCAAACTCCCGCCTCTGGCGGTCGAACGGGTAGGCGCGCTGCGTGCGGGCGTCCACTCTCGCGCCCGCTTCCAGGCTCAGCGCGCCAGAGGCCGCATAGGTGCCGTGCGCGAAGAGGCCGCCGTCGAAGGCGCGGTAGTTGGGGACGAGCACGCCGCCGCCGCCGTTCTCGTTGAGCTGCGTGCGGCCCTGCACGCCGACCGTGATACGCGCGCGGTCCGAGAGGTTGGGCTCGATCTTGAGGTCCAGCGACTGCGTGAGCAGCGCGAGGTCGAACGAGGGCGTCTCGCTGAACGAAGCCTCGTCGGCGCTGTACGGGCGGTGCGCGTCGAACTCCTGGCGGCGGTTGTTTTGCACCGCGTACTGCGCGTCGACGTGGTGACCGTCGCCAAACGTGGTGTGGCCGTGGAGGCTCGCCACATCGTGCGTGACAGCCTGCTTGGGCGCCTCGATGTCGTAGGAGAAGCCGTAGTTCCAGTCCGGGTCCGGTCCGCCTCTGGCGATGATCGCCTGGAGGTTTCGGGCGTTGCCGAAGTGCGAGCCTTTGTAGATGCCCAACTCGGTCGCGAAGCGGCGCAGGTGGCCGTCGATCTCCAGCGGGCCGCGCGTGTAGCCCAGCGTGAGGTGGCCCGACGCCTCGGCAAAGGCCGAGTTGCGGATCACGAAGTCGGGCGAGCGGGCATCTCCCGCGCGCCGCGCCGAGCCCTGGAGGCGCCATGCGAAGCCCGGCAAAGCCTCTGGCGCGCCTTCGAGTTGGAGCGAGCCCGCGCCCTGTCCGCTGTTGGAAAACGCCTGGAGCGAAAACCGCCCGCCCACGCCAGAGGCCGTGGGCAGGTCCTCGTCGTCCAGCCGGACGACGCCGCCAATCGCGCCTGCGCCGTACTCGACGCCAGCGGCCCCGCGGATAACCTCGATGCGGCCGGCCGAAAACGGGTCGATCTCGGGCGCGTGCTCGCCGCCCCACTGCTGGCCCTCCTGGCGCACGCCGTTTTCCAGGATCACGACCCGGTCGGAGTGCAGGCCGCGCACGACGGGCTTCGAGATCGTCGGCCCGGTGGAGAGCGTGGTCACGCCGTTGAGGGTGGCGAGCGTTTCTGCGAGCGTCTGCCCGCGCAGGTCATCTAGCTCCACGCCTTGCAGTACGCCCACGGAGCGCGTGTCGCGCCCCAGAGCCTCTTGCGCTGGATTGACGGTGACGATGACGTCGCCCAATAGCGTCGCGTCCGCGCTCAGCGAGACATCCAGCGAGGCCTGGCCGCTGGCGAGATCGACGACGCGCGCGAGCGGCGTGTAGCCGACAAATGAGATGCTGACCGTGGCGGTGTCGCGCGGCAGATCGAGGATGCGGAAGCGCCCGTCGGGATCGGTCGCGGCGCCTCGGCCAAGAGCCGCCACGCGGACGGTCGCGCCCGGGAGCGGATCGCCAGAGGCGGCGTCGGTGACCATTCCGCTGAGCATGGCTCCGCCATCGGAGTGCTGAGCGGAGGCGGGAAACGCGAGGAGCAGCAGCGCGAGGCTGGTAGCGCAGAAGGCGGGGCGCGAGGCCCAGCCCGAAATCGTGGCAAACACGGCAGGAGGAATCAGCGAGGGAAGACAAGCCGGAGCGTTCCGGCTTTCGAGTCCTGTCGGCGCCAGAGGCCTCTGGCGCCCGGGAAGCTCCCGCGCGTGCGGGAGCGCCTAGCTGACGGGGGGCGCGCGTGCGCCTGCTCCGTGTGCCGCCTGTGTCTGAATCCATCGCGCCTGTGCGTCCAGCGCGTCGCCACTCGTGCCGCCGCCGAAATCAGGCGTGGCACCTGCACCTGTCGCGACCGAGACGCCGCCGCAGACCGCGCAGTCCACGTCGTGCGGCAGCGGGGGACAGGGCGCCGTCGCCAGAGGCCCGGCCTCTTGCGCGAGATGCGCCTCGTCGCCGTGGTGCTCGTCGTGGTGCGCATCGCGCTCGGCCTGCACCTCCATCGCGTGCGCGGCGCGGTGCACCGACGGCAGCACAACGCCTCCCACCGTCAGAACGGCGAGCAAGACAGTGGCGAGAACCGAGCGGAGAGCGGTCAAGCGAGAAGCGGAAAGCACGAGGCGAGAAAGATATACGTCCTGAGCCTCGATGTGTTGCCACACGCCTCTGGCGCCAGAGGCCGAACCGACCGCCGCCCCGCGCATTGGCAGGCCATGACGCTACGCCTTCTCGCCGCGCTCCTGCTCCTGGGCGGCTGCGCTTCCGATTCCACGCCAGAGGCCGACGCCTCTGGCGCCACGCCCGAGCTCCTGGCGCAGGCCGAGGCCTACCTGAACACCGACCGCCCGCGTGGCGCCGTCCGCCTCTTGCGTGAGGTGCGGAGCGACGACCCCACAACGCGGCTGCTCGCGGCGCGCGCCGAAGCAGGCGTGGGCGATTGGCCCCGCGTTCTCGCGCTCCTGAATGGCGCCAGAGGCCTCGACTCGCTGGACAGCGGGCGCGGCCTCTATCTCCTCGCCCGCGCGCACGACGACGCCGGTGACCCCGCGGCGGCGCTCGCAGCCTACGACGCCTTTCTCGCCACGCCAGAGGCGCCCGAATCCAGCCTCTGGCGCGATGCCGCGCGATTGCGCCGCGCGCTGGTGCTCGTTCGCGAGTCGCCAGAGGCTGGCAACCGCGCGCTGGACGAGATCGCGGACGTGTCGAGCGAGTGGCGCGGCGTGCTCAAAGCTGAGGCACTCGCGCGGTCGGGCGACGCAACGATGACGGAGACCGTGGCGTCTGCGTACACGCGCGGCGCGCTGGGCCGCCGCGCGTGGGACGCGCGCATCCAGGCGGCGCGAGCCTCTGGCGACCGCAACGCCGCCCGATCCCTGGCACGTCAGGCGCGGGCGAGCATGGACACCGATGCAGCGCGCGCTCACTTCGCACGCGTGGCCGGAGATCTCGCGCAAGAGGCCCGCGACACCGGCGCCGCCCGCACCCTCTGGCGCGAGGCCATCGACGCCGATCCCGGAAGCCGGGGCGCCCGCGAGGCCGCGGCACGTCTCCGCGAGGGCTCGCCAGAGGCTGCCGACTGGCTCGCGCTGGCACGCAGCGAACGCGCGCTTGGCCTCAACGCCGAGGCCGCGGCTGACTTCCAGAAATGGCTCGGTGCGGGCGAGGGCACGCCCGCCCAGCAGGCCGACGTGCGCTACCAGGCCGCCGACGCGCTCTTCGACGCGCAGCAGTACGGCGAGGTCGAAGCTCTCCTCGCGCCCATCATGAACCAGCGCCGTGCGCGCGAACTCTGGGCGGGCACGCTCAGCCGCATGGGCCGCGCGCCAGAGGCGGCGGCCGTCTACCTCGCGCTGGCCTCTGGCGACGCCGCGCCCAACCTCTACTTCGCCGCCGACGCGTTGCAGCAGGGCGGGGATACGGAGGAGGCACTTCGCCTCTACCGGCGCGTCGAGCGCGAGCACGCGGGCACACGCTGGGCGGGACTCGCCACGATGCGCCGCGCCGGGCAGGCCTTTCTGGAAGAGGATTATGCCCAAGCCGCCCGCCTCTGGGACGGCTACGCCTCGCGAGCGCCCAGCGGCACGCACACGCTGCGCTCGCGCTACTGGGCCGGCCGCGCCCTCGCCGAATCTGGCGACGCCAGAGGCGCCGAATTACGCTTCCGCGCTGTCCGTCGCGAGGCGCGCGACTCGTACTACGCGCTGCTCGCCAGCGACGCCCTCGGCGAGCCCTTCTGGCCTCTGGCGATGGGCGCGTCGCCGCCAGAGAACCCCGAGATGGCTGCGCGAATGGACGACGTCCTGCGCGGCGTGGACATCCTGCGCGAAGCGGGTTTCCCCGCTTCCGCCGACGACGAACTGGACCGCACCATCGCGCGGACGGGAGGCGGCGAGGCCACGCGATACGCGCTCGCCGAAGCGCTCGTCGCCAGAGGCTATGGGCAGCGGGCCATCCAGGTCGGTCAGGGCCTGAGCGGGCAGAACGAGCGGCGCATGCGCATCCTCTACCCGTTCCCGTTCCGCCGCATGATCACCGCCGAGGCCGAAGCGCGCGGCGTCGGTCCGTTTGTGGCGGCGGCGCTGATCCGGCAGGAGTCGCTGTTCTCGGCGCGCGCCACGTCGCACGTCGGCGCCAGAGGCTTGATGCAACTCATGCCCGCCACAGCGCGGCCTCTGGCGCAGGCCGAGGGTATCGCGGACTGGGACCCGGAATGGCTGTACCTGCCCGAGGTCAATGTGAGTCTCGGCACGCGCTACGTGGGCGAGCAGGCCGAGGCCTATGGCGGCGCGCTCCCAGCCATCTTCGGCGCCTACAACGCCGGTCCGCACCAGATTGACGCGTGGAAAGCCTTCCCCGAGTTCGGCCGCGACGCGCTGTTTACGGAGCGCATCCCGTTCCGTGAGACGCGCGAGTACGTCAAGATCCTGACCCGCAACCGCGCGATCTACGAAGGCCTGTACGGCGGCTGATTCTCGCCAGAGGCTAGCCTTTGGCCGCGCCCTTGGGCCTCCCGTGAAGCCGGCGGGGTCTTGCGCTGACCAAGCATTAGACGCTCGCGCCAGAGGCGAGGACGGCGAGCACAGCGGCGAGCAGACGGAGCGGCATGAACGGGGAGATCGGTAGACCTCACCCGCGGAGTCTGGACGGCATTACTCCTCCCCCCGGCGCCACATGCCCGATTACGCCTGCGCGCCCCTGTGGGGCACCGTAAGGCGAGGCCTCTGGCGGTTACGCGGCGAGCGCGCGGCTGCTCTGCCCGTCGTGCCGCCGGATGTAGGCGAGAAAGCCCGCAAGCGTGGCCGGAACGGCGCCGATGGTTTCCTCGCTCATGTCCCAGTCTGGGAACAGCCGCCGTTTCGTTCCGGCGAGGTCGAGGAGAGAGCCCTCGGCGACGATGTCCACGTTCTGATGACGTGGGTCCTCGGCGATGCTCTCGAACAACCCGCGTACTGCTTCCTCTGGGCCTTCGAGCCACTGGAGGAACGCGCCGGGTATGTCGTCTACGTGGCTGTGCGTGCCATGTAGCAGCACGCCCGTTACGCCTCTCGCGCGGTTTCGCTGGGCCGCGCGAACGGTGAGCGCGCGAAGCGACAGGTCGCCGAAGGCGTGCGTGGCGACGGAGCGGTACAGGATGGCATGCAACATGGGTTCACAACCCGCCGACCTCTCTCTTTGGTTCGTGGTTCTGCCCCCGCGACGTGAAGCATCGCCCGCCAGAGGCGGTTTGGGGCGATGCCCTATGTGCTAGGCCGGGGGATGCCCTACCCCATCACGTCGAGGTGGCTGGCGAGGCGTTCCGCGATGGCGCGCCAGTCGAAGCGCGCCTCGGCCTCGCGGCGGAGTTCGGCCTGGTACTGACGCGGGTGCTCCAGCGTGCGCGAGAGGCGGTCGGCGAGGTCAGCGACGCGGTGCTCGGCCTCGGGACGGACCAGCAACAACTCGCGCGCCTCTGGCGGCAAACCGTCCGCGAGCGTGCGCAGGCTGTCGCCCATGCCGCCGATATCTGGCCCGACGGGCAGCACGCCAGCGGCGGCGCTTTCGGGGACGACGAGCGGGGACGCCTCGCGCACGACCGAGGGGAACGCGCCCGCATCGGCCAACCCGTAGAGCGGCCCCAGCGCGGCGTGGTCCAGGAAGCCTGTGAACACGACCGAGCCGTCGGTCATGGCCTCTTGCGCCGTCGCGAAATACGCGTCGGCTTCGCCCGCTTCGTCGAGGCCGTCGAGGAAGGCTTGGGCAGCGAAGAACGGCTCGGCGTCCAGCCCGCCCGCGCCTTCGAGCGCGCCGCCCAGCCGGACGATCTGGCGCACCAGATCCTCGCGCCCGTTTGCGAGGGCCCACGCGAGGCCTTCGAGCGCCTCTCGCAGTCCGCCCGTTCCGGCCACGAGCAGCCGCGCGCCCGCGTGCTGCGCCGCCACGCGCGGAAACGCCATCATCAGCGCGGGCATCCCCTTCGCTGCGATGAGCCGCCCGACGAACACGACGGTCTTCGCCTCGGTCCAGTCGATGCCGCCGAGCTTGGCCTCCAGCGCCTCGTCGGGCGCGGACCGTTCGTACTCGCCCGCACCGAGCGCCTCCTGTACGGCCTCATCGCTCGCGCCAGAGGCAAGTGCCGCCAGCCTCTGGCGAAGCGCCGACTCCTGCTGCGCGGTGCGGCCTCTGGCGTCGCCTGCCGTCTTGGCAATCTCCTCCACTGCCAGAGGTCGGTCCTCGCGCGCGACGAGTTGGAAGACCGAGGTATCGGTTCCAACCGGCATTCGGTCCATCTTGGCCTCGATGCCGTCCAGGCTCGCGAACACCTCTTGGATGCGGCCCTCCATCTCGCCGTTGAGCGCCCACACGCCAGAGGCGGCGCGGGCAGCTTCCTCGGCGAGCGTGCGGCTGCGCGCCTCTTTCTTGACCACGTACTCGATGGCGCTGCCGTGCGGCAGGATCGCGAACGGCGCCCCGCCTCTGGCGCGCGCTCGCGCCGCCGCGACAGCCATCATCACGGTGTGGTTGACGATCCAGGCCACCACGCCGTTTTCCTCGGCCACGGCCCGCAGCGCCCGCGCGTTGCGCTCGATGTACTCCGCCAGAGGCGCGTCCTCCAGGTCGGGGATGTAGACCACGTAGTCGCTCGGGCGGCTAGGCCGGACATAGGCCGGAAGCACCTCCAACTCGGGCACGTGCACGGTCACTCGGCCGGGGTATGGCGTAGGGCGCGGCGCCACGGTCGAGGTGGTCTCGCCAGAGGCCGCGATGGTGTAGGCCTCGCTCACGAAGTCGAACCGCGCGGGGTCGGATTCCTGGCAGACGACGTGCACGTCGCGTCCGTTGGCGGCGAGCGCGCGCAGCACGGCGCGCGTCCACAGGTTGGAGCCCGCGCCGGAGAAGCCGTAGCCGTGGACGACGCCGAGAGGGGAGGAGGGATGAGGCATGCGAGGGATAGAGGGATGGGCAGAGGCGGAACGGACCCGGGCACCTTCGGTTCGCGCTCTGGCGCGGCTGACACCCCGCATCCCTCCATCCCTCTGACATCCCGCATCCCTCCACCATGGACGCCATGATTCTCGCGGCCGGCTTCGGCACCCGCCTCCGCCCGCTCACGAACCACACGCCCAAAGCCTTGGTCGAGGTGGCCGAGGTGCCCATGCTGGAGCGCGTCGCGCAGCGCCTGATTGCCTCTGGCGCCGACCGCCTGATCGTCAACGTGTCGCACCTGGGCGAGCAGGTGGAGGACTACGTGCGCGAGGCCGAGTGGAAGACCGCCTCTGGCGAGAGTGTCGAGAGCGTGGTCAGCCACGAGCCCGGCGCGCCGCTCGAAACCGGCGGCGGGATCAAAAAGGCCGCGGGCTTTTTCCGCCGGACCGAGCCGTTCTTGGTTCACAACGCGGACATCCTGACGAGCGTGGACCTCCGCGCTCTGTGGGCGCAGCAGACCGCCACGCCAGAGGCCTTCGCCACGCTCGCCGTCGCACCGGCCGAGACCGACCGCTACCTCTTGGTGGACGATGGCGGCCTGCTCGGCTACGCCTACAAGGGCGAGGAGCACACCAAGCGCGACGCCTCGGGCGAGATCCGCCGCGTCGATTTTTGCGGCGCCCAGGCCTGCGCGCCCAAGCTCCTGGACGAGCTTCTGGCGGTGGAAGACGACACGTTTAGCGTCATGACCACCTACCTCCGCCTCGCCGCCACGCCGGGCGCGATCCGCGTGTACGAAGGCGACCCGGCGAACCGCTTTCTCGATGTCGGCACGCCAGAGCGGCTGGAGGAAGCCTCTGGCGCGGTCGCCAGAGGAGAGTTTGCATAAGGGGGCCTAGGAACTGGCTTGTGGGGCCTGGCAGAGTCTGACCTCGGCCTCTGGCGCCAGAGGCGCGCCCGCATCCCTCTCTCATGCCTCCATCCCGCATCCCAGCCATGCAAATCCAACCCAGCCTCAACGTCCTTGGCACGCCGCTGCAGTCCTGCGGCACGGACCCACTCACGGGCTTCTACCGCGACGGCTGCTGCGAGACCGGCCCGGACGACCACGGCACGCACGTCGTCTGCGCCGTGATGACCGTGGAGTTTCTCGCGTTCACCGCCGCCAGAGGCAACGACCTCTCGACGCCGCGACCCGAGTACCGCTTTCCGGGCCTCGTGCCCGGCGACCGCTGGTGCCTCTGCGTCAGCCGCTGGCGCGAGGCGCTGGAGGCGGGCGCCGCACCACCCGTCGTGCTGGAGGCGACCAACCGGAAGGCGCTCGACGTGGTGCGCGTGGAAGACCTGCAGGCGCACGCAGCGGCCTGAGCCTCTGATGCAGAACGGGCTCTCGGGCCGGGGCTGCTACTAGCGCCAGAGGCCTCTGGCGGCTAGAGCTCAGGAGCATCCTGCGAGAACCCCCTGCTTCGCTCGCCCTACGGTCGCGAAGCTGTCCCCCTGAAAGCGGGGACAGGTGACATCGTAGTCTGTTCGAGACACAGGCAGGCTACCATCGTCGGGGAGATTCCAATCTGAACTGTCCCCACTTCTGGGGGACAGGAAAACCGCCGTCACAGGCGTGTTTTCCGGGGGGTTCTGCCCAGCCAAGCACGGAGCCATGCACGGAACCATAGGCCTCTGGCGCCAGAGGCCCGCGCGTCTACAGCACTGCGCCCGTGATCGCGAAGCCGATGATCGCCACCGCGCCCGCCATCAGCGCGTAGGGCAGCTGCGTGCGGACGTGCGCGATGTGATCCGTGGCCGCCGCGAGGCTGGAGACGATGGTGGTGTCCGAGATCGGCGAGGCGTGGTCGCCGAAGATGCCGCCTGCGAGCGAGGCCGCGAGGAACGGCGCCAGAGGCAGGCCGAGCGCCGCCGCGGCAGGCACCGCAATCGGAATCATGATGGCGAACGTGCCCCAACTCGTGCCCGTCGAGAAGGCCACGAAGGCGCCGGTGATGAACACGAGCGGCAGGAGCAGCGCCGGGCCGACGCCTGCGCTTGCGACGCCCTCGGCGACGTATACGCCCGCCCCTAGCTGGCGCGTGACCGCGCCGAGTGCGAGCGCCAGAAGCAGGATCAGTGCCATGCCGAGCATCCCGCCCGCGCCCTTGAGGCCGGTCTCTGTCAGCTGCTTCACGTTCATGCCGCGCTGCACGAACATCAGGCCCCACGCAACCGCCAAGCCAACCAGAACAGCCCAGAGCACGCTCGTCGATCCGCTGCCGTCCAAGAGGTTGCCGTCGCCCGTAATCCACAAGCCCAGCGGCATCGCGACGACCATCGCCGCCAGAGGCAGGATCATGTTGAACGCCCGCGCCGGGATGTTTCCGACCGGCTCCGGGACCAACGCGCCCTCGTCCACGGCGGGCGCCGAGCCCTCGTCGAACAGCTCGCCTCTGGCGGCGCGCTCCTCCGCGCGCTTCATCGGGCCGACGGCCCAGCCGGTAACGGCCACGAAGCCTGCGAGGGCGACGGCTGCCAGGGCGTAGAAGTTAAACGGGATGGCGCTCACGAACAGGCGCAGCGGCTCTTCCACGCCCTGCTCGCCCAGCAGGCCGAGGATGTAGGCGCCCCACGCGTTGAGCGGCAGCAGGATGCAGACGGCCGCGCTGGTGCTGTCGATGATGTAGGCCAGCATCTCGCGCGAGCGCTTCTGGCGGTCGAACAGCGGCCGCGCCACGCTGCCCGCGACCAAAACCGTGATGTTGCTCTCGATAAAGATCACGACGCCCGTCAGGTAGGCCAGCAGCCGCGCGCCTCTGGCGCCCGCGAACACGCCGCGCCGCTCCAACATTTCGACGAATCCCTTGACGCCGCCCGCGGCCTCGACGGTCGCGATGAGCGCGCCGATGACGAGCGTGAACAAAATGACGCGCGCGTTGCCCGGCGTCGCCCAGGACGGTCACGAGTCCTTCGATGGCGCCGCCGATGCCCGCCAGAGGATTCCAGCCCGCCAGGATCGTGAAGCCGAGCACGATGCCCGCGGCGAGCGAGAGGTACACCTGCCGCGTCCAGATGGCGAGGCCGATGGCGAGGATGGGCGGGAGGAGGCTCGTCCAGGTGGGGTCTTCCATCGGGTGGAACGGGGGCGCAGGGGTGAAGCCGGAAGGATACCGCCGCCGCCAGAGGCTCCGAGGGCTGGTCTCCGGCGGTCTCGCCTCTAGCACGCACGCCGCCTCTGGCGCCAGAGGTAGAACCTGGCGCACCGCCGCGGGTCCGTGCTCTCTCCCGCACCAGTCACATGGACTCGCTCACCCAGATCGCGCTCGGCGGTGCCGTTGGTGCCGCCGCCAGAGGCCCCAAACTGGGCCGCGCGGCGGTGCTCTGGGGCGCCGTCGCCGGGACCGTGCCGGACCTCGACGTGCTGGCGTACCCGCTTGTCGACCCGGCGTCGGAGTTGCTCTTCCACCGCGGCATCACGCACGGGCTGGCGTTCGCGTTTGTGGCCGGGCCGGCGCTGGGCTGGCTCGCGCACCGGCTGCGCCTCTGGCGCGGCAGCGTGGTTGCGGGCGAGACGTGGCGGGACATGGCCGCTGTCTTCTTCTGGGGCCTGTTCACGCACCCCATTCTGGACGTGTTCACGATCTACGGCACCCAGCTCGCGGCGCCGTTCTCGGACCGGATGTTCGCCGTCGGAAGTGTGTTCATTCTCGACCCGGCGGTCACGCTGCCTCTGGCGCTCGCGCTCGTCGTCGGCCTCTGGCGCCAGAGGCTGCTCCGCCGCGCAGCGCTCGTGGGTTTGGCCGTGGCGTGCGCGTACATCGGCGCAGGGCTCGCGATGCAAGCGCACGCCAGAGGCACGGCCGAGACGGCGCTAGCCGAACGTGGGATGGTACCTGAGCGCCTTCTGGTCTCGGCCGGTCCGCTGTCGTCGCTGATCTGGCGCGGCGTGGCGCTGGAAAACGGCCAGATCACCCCGTTCTCGCTCCACGTGTCGGACCCGCCAGAGGCCGTCCTGTTCGAGCCGCCAGTGCCTCTGGCGGTGCTGCCGGCGGGCTTCGCCGAGAGCCGCAACGGGCGCACGCTGCTGTGGTTCTCGCACGGCTGGCTGGCCGAGTCTGGGGGCGACAGCCTCTACACGTCTCCCGCGAGCGACACGCCCGCGTTCCACGTCGCCGACGTGCGCTTCGGCCGCGGGGGCCTGGACGCCACAGATGCCTGGGTCTTCCGCTGGCGCGTCGAGCCCGACGCGCCGTTCGCGTTCTCGCAGGTGCAGCGCGCGCCGAGCTTCGAGGAGGGTGAGTTCGCGCGCCTCTGGCGCTGGATCATTGGATCGCCAGAGGCCAGATCGCCAGAGGCTAGATCGCCAGAGGCTAGATCGCCAGAGGCTAGATCGCCAGAGGCTAGATCGCCAGAGGTGCGCCCGCGCTCAGGCTTCGCCCCAACCGCGGACCCCGCCAGAGGCCCACGCGTAGACCCTCGCACCCCCTCTTCCTCTCCAGACCTCACGCCATGAAGTTCTTTATCGACACCGCCTCCCTCGACGAAATCAAGGAGGCCAACGACATGGGCGTCCTCGACGGCGTCACCACCAACCCGTCGCTGATGCGGAAGGAGGGCGCCGAGGACTTCCACGGCCACATCGCCAAAATCTGCGACATCGTGGACGGCGACGTGTCGGCCGAGATCGTTTCCACGACCTACGATGAGATGGTCGCCGAGGGCCGCGAGGTCGCCAAGATCGCGAGCAACGTCGTCGTCAAAGTGCCGCTCATCTTGGATGGCATCAAGGCCATCAAGACGTTTACCGACGAGGGCATCAAGACCAACTGCACGCTCTGCTTCTCGCCCACGCAGGCACTGATCGCCGCCAAGGCGGGCGCGACGTACATCTCGCCCTTCGTCGGCCGCCTGGACGACATCTCGTCCAACGGCATGGAACTCATCCGGCAGATCGTGGACATCTACGAGATGTACGACTACGAGACGCAGGTTTTGGCCGCGAGCGTCCGCCATCCGATGCACGTCGTGGAGTGCGCCGAACTCGGCGCCGACGTGGCAACGATGCCGTTGGACGTGATCAAGAAGCTCCTCAAGCACCCGCTGACCGACAGCGGCCTGGAGAAGTTCTTGTCGGACTGGGCAGCGTACCAGGAGGCGACGGGCCAGTAGGCAGGGTCTAGCCTCTGGCGCCAGAGGCTGCTTTGTTCTCGCGCCCTGCTGGCCTTGGCTGGCGGGGCGCTTCTGTGCGCAGGTGCTCTGTCAGAGGCCTCTGGCGTGGCGCGGTGCTGGGGTGGAACACATCCTGAGAACGCTCTGTCCGGCGCTCCGATCTACTGCCAGAGGCCGTATCGCCAGAGGCCCGTGCCCGCACGCTAGCTTGGCGCCCGCCCCCGTTCCGTGCCTGCACCCGCCTTCGTGACCGTGACTCGCCTGCTCCCTCTTCTCGTCCTCGCCGGCTGCCTCGGCACCGCCGACTCTGAGCCTCTGGCGGTGCCGAGTGCGGCGCCAGAGGCCGGTACCGTCGCCGCCGGTGCCGTCGCCGCCGACACCGTCGTCGTCGACTCGGTGCGCAGCATGGCGCTGCCGCCGCCCATCCCGATGCGCGCGCCCGAGCCTCTGGCGCCCGAGGCTCCTGACCTGCCCGAGGGCTTCGTGCGGCTCAGTGCCACCGCGCCCGAGATCGCGCTGGAGATGCGCTACACGACGGCCTACAACTTCGTCGGCGAGCCCATCGACGGCTACCTCGCGCCCGAGTGCATCCTGAGCGAGGAGGCCGCCGACAAGCTCAAGCTCGTCGCGGCCGACCTGGAAGCCGACGGGCTGGGCCTCAAGGTGTACGACTGCTACCGGCCGCAGGACGCCGTCAACCACTTCGCCCGGTGGGCGAGCGGCAGCGACGCGAGCATGAAAACCGCCTTCTACCCGGACGAGCGCCGCGGCCGACTCTTCCAGCGCGGCTACATCGCCACCCGCAGCGGCCACAGCCGCGGCTCGACCGTGGACCTCACGCTGGTCCAGCTTCCGGCCTCTGGCGCGGTGATGCGCACCTACCCCTCGCCAGAGGCGCTGCAGCGCTGCGACGCGCCCCGCGGCCAGCGCCTGGACGAGGGTGACCTGGACATGGGCACGGCCTACGACTGCCTGGACGCGTCCGCGGCGACGGCCTCTGGCGCTGTCTCGCGCACGGCGCAGCGCAACCGCCAGAGGCTCAAGAGCGCCATGCGCGCGCGCGGCTTTATCAACTACTCCAAGGAGTGGTGGCACTTCACGCTGGGCGGCGAGCCGTTCCGCGGCCAGTATTTCAACTTCCCCGTCGAATGAGCACGCGTCAGTACCCGGTCGGACGGTTTGAGCACGAGGGGCCGGTTTCGGACGAGCAGCTTCGCGCCTGGATCGGAGAGATCTCGGCGTTGCCCGCGCAGATGCGCGCCGCCGCCAGAGGCCTGAGCGCAGAGCAGTTGGACACGCCGTACCGGCCCGGTGGGTGGACGCTTCGGCAGGTCATCCATCACGTCCCGGACAGCCACATGAACGCGTTCGTGCGCTTCAAGTGGGCGCTGACCGAGGACACGCCGACCATCAAGGCCTACGACGAAACGGCCTGGGCCGAGCTGGGCGACACGCGCGTCGCGCCCGTCGAAACCAGTCTGGATCTGCTCTCGGCACTCCATGCCCGGTGGGTTGCGCTGATGGGCACGATGGCGCCAGAGGCTTGGGACCGCACGCTGCTCCATCCCGCCAGCGGGCCAATGGTGCTGCGCTGGATGGCGGGCTTGTACGCCTGGCACGGGCGCCACCACTTGGCGCACCTGACGACAACTATCGCGCGCCACAGCTGGTAGCCTCTGGCGCCAGAGGCCACCGTGTTCTGAAGCCGCGCAACCATTCGAACCGATGGCCAATCCGGCGACTATCCTCGCGACTCCTAACGGTGTCCTCGTCTCTCGCGAGTGGCTGGGAGACGCATCTGAAGTCTGTGTCAGTCGCGAACGTGGTCACATCGTGCTGGACCCCGTCGGAAGGCGTGCGCCTCTGGCGCCAGAGGCGGCACCCACCAGGCAAGTCGTCTACCGTCTCAGCAACGCTTTGAGGGCGGCCCCGCCTGAGGCGATCCCGGCCACCCACACCCATGCGCCGCTGGCGGCGAACGCGAGCGCGCCCAGGCCGCAGGCCGCGACGGTCCACGTGAGGCGGTCGACCGACGCGGCCACGCGGTCACCCCCAGCGAGCACATCTGGCGAGCGGACGACGAGGGCGCCTGTTTCGGCGAGCGTGAGGACGCGGTCCACGCGGCTGGGCAGGCCGAGCGCGGTCTTGACCTCGGCGACGATGCGGTCTTTGACGGCCTGCTTGACGCCCGGCGTCACGTCGCCCGCCAGAGGCTCGACGTAGGGCCAGACGGGGTCGAAGGGGTTGAGCTTCGGGTCCAGGGCGGTGCCCAGGCCGATGAGGAGGAGCGCTGTCCGCTCCAGCAAGATCCAATCGCGCGGCACGCGGAACGCGCTCGCGAGGTCGCGGATGGACACGTTCATCTCCTTCATCTGGTCCAGCGCGATGGTCTGCTGCGCCATCGACTGCTCGAACGAGATGTCGCCCAGGCTGAAGTTGGCCGGGTCGATGCCCTGCATGACCTCGGCCTGGATGCTCTCGATCAGGCTCACGACGGCCTCGTTGGTGTCGCGGGCGCCAGAAGCGGTCGAGACAAATCCCATGAGGCCGAGCGCGGCAGTCACGCGAGAGGCATCGCGCGCGAGGACCCCGGCGAGCATCTCGGCCAGTCCCTCGCGCATGGTCGGCGTGAGCCGCGCGACGGCGCCGAAGTCGAGGAAGACGAGCGCGAAGCCGTCGGGCTGCTCGGGGTCAGGCCGGACGAGCAGGTTGCCGGGGTGCGGGTCGGCGTGGTAGGCGCCCTCGGCGAAGACCATGCGGCCGTAGGCGTCCAGCATCCGGTAGGCCAGCGCCGTCCGGTCGATGCCTCTGGCGTCCAGCGCCGCGAGGTCTCCGGCCCGGATCGCGTCCACCCACTCGGTCGTCAGCACGCGCCGCGCGGAGCGGTCTGCCACGACGGTCGGCACTTCGACGCCAGAGGCCTCGCGCAAGGCGGCTCCCACGGCTTCGACGTTGAGCGCCTCCTGCCGGAAGTCGAGCTCGTCGCGGATGACGGACTCGATCTCGTCCATCTGCGCGCCCAGCCCGCGGATGCCGAACCAGCGGCCCGCGACGCGCAAAATCGTGCGGATGGCCTTGAGGTCGAGTTCGGTGATCGCCTCGATGTCGGCGTGCTGCACCTTGAGCGCCACGTCGCGCCCGTCCAGCCTCGCGCGGTGCACCTGCGCGAGAGATGCCGAGGCCACAGGCTCGGGCGAGATCCAATCGAAGAGCGCCTCTGGCGGCGCGCCGAGTTCGGCGAGCACGCGCTCGCGGACGAGCGAGAAGTCGTTGGCCGGGACGGCGTCTTGCAGGCCTTCGAGTTCGTCGCGGAACGGCTCGGGCAGAAAGTTGGTGAGTGCGCTCGCGAGCTGCCCGGCTTTGATAAACAGGCCCCGGAGCCGCAAGATCGAGTCGTGCACGCGGCGGCCGTTGCGCGCGTGCAGCCGCGGCCTCTGGCGCCGCGCCCAGGCGGGGCCACGCACCTTTGTCACGGCGTCGAACCAGAGGTAGCTCAGCGCCACGCGCAACGCGACGCTGTACGCGCGCCAGAGGCGGAAGCGCCGCGAGGGCGGCGCGGCGATCGCGATGCGGGCTTCTGGCGGATTTGGAAGTGGCGCAGGTGCGACGACAGGAGTCGGATCGGCCAGGGGCGGCTCGACCCGACCAGGCTCGACCGGAGGCACGATCTCCGCCAGAGGCGGAAGCGTGGGCGCGTGGCCACTCGCGAGGCCGTCGCCAGAGGCGCCGACGGGCGTCTCGCCAGAGGCGAGCGGGGTGGGGGACGGAGTGCGCATGGGTCCTCGTACGGCGCAGGCCGCGCGAGGCTTCGCGTCTCACACGATTCTCGCCAGAGGAAGGGGGCGCTACGCCTCTGCCTCTGGCGCGGCGGTCTCTGCGTCCGCCCCGTCGCCAGAAGCATCGTCGAAGCGCACGCCTACCAGGCGGCTGACGCCGGGCGTGGGCATCGTCACGCCGTACATGCGGTCGGCGGCCTCCATCGTGAGCTTGTTGTGGGTCACGAGGATGAACTGCGTGCGGTCCGCGAAGCGGCGGATGAGGTGCATAAAGCGGCCCACGTTGGCGTCGTCCAGCGGCGCGTCTACTTCGTCCAGGATGCAGAAGGGGGAGGGCTTGACGAGGTAGATGGCGAAGAGGAGCGCGATGGCGGTCAGCGTCTTCTCGCCGCCCGAGAGCTGTCCCAGCGAGACGGGCCGCTTGCCGGACGGGCGCGCGCGGATCTCGACGGGGGCCTCCAGCGGGTCGTCGCCGTCCAGAATGAGGTCGGCCGCAGCGTCGGCGCCGAAGAGGTCGGTGAAGAGGTCGCCGAAGGCTTCGCGGACCGCCTCGAAGGTTTGGCCGAAGCGCTCGGCGGCGGTCGTGTTGATCTCGTCGATGGTGGTCAGGAGCGTGTCCTCGGCGTGCGCGAGGTCGGCGCGTTGCTCCTGCAAGAAGCTCAGGCGCTCTTTCTCCTCGTCGTACTGCTCCAGCGCGAGTTCGTTGACGGCGCCCAGGCCGCGGATCTTGTCGCGCAGGCGCGGGATTTCGAGCCGGGCGGTCTCGGGCTGAAACATCTCCTCGGCCTGCAATTTGTCCAACTGCTCGGTTGCTTCGTCCAGGCCCACGCCGTGCTCTTCGCTCAAGCGCTCGTCCAGGCCGTCGAGGCGCGTGGCGGCTTCGGCCTGCTTGATCTCGGCGCCAGAGGCGGTCTCAGATGCAGCCTCGCGCCTCTGGCGCAGACCGCGGAGGGCGGCCTCGGCGTCGGAGATGTGGGCGCGAGACTGGAGGACGGCGGTTTCGGCGTCTTCCGCTTTGGTGCGCAGCGGGTCCGTCAGAGCGCGGGCGCCCTCTAGCTGCTCGCGCAGGCCGTCTCCGGCGCCAGAGGCTTCGGTCAGCGCGAGCTGCAGCCTCTGGCGCTCGGCCTCGCGCGTGGTCTGGCGCTGGCCGATCTCGCTGCGCGACTGCTCGGCACGCTCGCGCGCGGCTCGGGAAGCGGATGCCTCGGACTCGGCGCGGGCCGCGGACAGGCGAGCGTCGGCCCAGGCCTCGTCGGCCTGGCGGAGCGTTTCGGCCGCTTCGCGCGCGTCAGCTTCGGCCGATTCCAACACGCCTCTGGCGTCGGCTTCGGTCGGCGGTTGCGGCGTCGAGCGCGGTCTGGAGGTCGGCCTCGTCGGGCTCGCCAGAGGCCTCCTGGTCGAGCGCGGTCAGGCGCGCGGCGAGGCGGGACTTTTGAGCGTCGCGGGCCTCGCGATGGGCAGTGTGGCGGTCGGCCTCGCGCTGCGCGCCGGCAAGCCTCTGGCGCGCGGCGTCGCGCTCGGACTCGGCGGTGCGGAGCGCTGCGCGCGCGGCATCGCGGGCCTCGCGGGCGCCAGAGGCCGCGGTTTGGGACTGAGCGAGGGCGATTTCTGCCGAGTTGAGAGCCTCTTGCGCCGAGGCGAGACGCTCGCGAGTGCCCAGGCGCGAGGCGCCCGGCGCGGCGCTGCCACCGCGGACCGCGCCCGAGCCGTCGGTCCAGGCGCCCTCGCGGGTGACGAACCGCGCGACCGGGTAGTCGTCGCGCAGGGCGCGGGCGTCAGCGAGGGAGCCGACGAGGAAGGTGTTGGCGAAAAGGGCGCTCGCGAGTGGGGCATAGGCGCCATCGGTGCGTACGCGCTCCGCCAGAGGCGTGGCGCCCGGCGGCGTGGGCGAGCGCTCCTGCGGCGCGCGGCCCAGGCGCGAGAGCACGAGGAACGTCGCGCGGCCCCGGTCGGCCTCGCGCAAGCGGCCGATGGCGGCGTCGGCCTTGGCCTCGGTTTGCACGACGAGCGCGTCGGCTAGGGCGCCGAGCGCGGCCTGGACGGCCAGTTGGTCTTCGTCGGCGCAGCCAATCACGTCGGCCACGCTCGGCGCGTCCCAGTCGGGGTGCTCGCGGAGAAACGAGACGGCGTCGTCGCCGCTGCCCTCTTCCATGAGCGCGCCCAGGAGAGAGACTTCGGCGCGGGCGCCCTCACGGGCCGAGCGCGCGGTCTGCAGCGCGGCCTCAGCAGAATCCAGGGCCTCTTGCGCAGCGTCGCGGGCGTCGCGCGCCTCGCCCATCGCCATCGTGGAAGCGGCTTCGGCCTGCTCGAACTCCGCGAGGTCGGCCTCTGGCGGGGCATCGTCGGCGCCAGAGGCGAGAGATTCTTGCTCGGCGCTCAGCCTCTGGCGCTCGGCCTCGCGCATCGTGCGGCGGTCGGCGAGGCGGTCCAGGGCGCGACGTGCGGCCTGCGCCTCGCCAGAGGCGCGCCCGAGTTCTTGACGGGCGGCGACGAGTGCGGCGCGGGCGCGCTGCGCTGTCTGGTCTGCCTCGGCACGTGTCGCGAGCGCAGCATCGCGGACGCCAGAGGCCTCGTCCAGCGCGCTCTGCGTGTCGCCGATGCGAGTGTCCAGGTCGTCGGTTTGCGCGTCGAGCGTGGCGAGCCTCTGGCGGTCGGACTCGTCTTCGGCGTCCAGGCGAGCCAGGGCGCGGACGCCCGCCTCGCGGCGCTCGGCGCCTACTCTCACCTCGGCGTCCAGCGCACGGACCGTCTCGATGTGTGCGTCCAGCGCGCGCCGGGCGTCGCCCAGTTCCTGCTCTCGCGCGACGAGTCCCGTCCGCTCTTCTTCCAGTGCGGCTTCGCCAGAGGCCACCTGCGCGCCGAACGCGCGGGCCTGGTCGCGGGCCTCTTGCGCGGCGCGGGAGGCCGTGCTGCGCTCGTCGCCCAGGCGGGCGTAGTCGTGCGCGATCATCGCGAGCTCCAGCGCGCGCAGGCGCTCGGCAAAGCGGCGGTGGCGCGAGGATTTTTGCGCCTGTCGCGAGAGGCTGCGAACCTGCTTGTCCACCTCCTCGATGATGTCGTCCAGGCGTGTCAGGTCGCCCTGGGTGGCTTCCAGCTTTTTGAGCGCCTGCCCGCGGCGCACCTTGTACTTGGTGACGCCCGCTGCTTCCTCGAACAGCCGCCGCCGGTCCGCTTCGTTCTCGCTCAGGATGTCCTCGATCATCTTGAGTTCGATCACCGAGTACGCGCCCGCGCCCATGCCCGTGTCCATGAACAGGTCCAGCACGTCCTTCAGGCGGCACGTGACGCCGTTCAAGAGGTACTCGCTGTCGCCGGAGCGGTAGAGCCGCCGCGCGACGGTCACCTCGCCATACTCGGTCGGCAGCACGCCGCGCGTGTTCTCGATCGTCAGTTCCACCTCGGCCATGCCGAGCGCCTTCTTGCCGGCCGCGCCGTTGAAGATCACGCCCGCCATGCTCTCGCTGCGTAAGAGGCGCGCGCGCTGCTCGCCCAGCACCCAGCGGATGCTGTCCACCACGTTGCTCTTGCCGCAGCCGTTGGGTCCCACAATCGCGGTCACGCCCGGCGAGAAGTCGACGGCGGTCTTCTGGGCGAAGCTTTTGAACCCGTGGATGGAGAGGTTCTTGAGGTACATCGGCGGCGGGAAGCCTGGCGGTGGGAGCGCGCGAAGATACCGGGCCTCTGGCGGGGGCGGTGAAGCGGCGCCAGAGGCCTCTGGCGAAACCGAGTGCGCCCCGCCAGCCGAAGCCGGCGGGGCGCTGGAGCCTCTGGCGCCAGAGGCTCAGTAGGCGGTGCTGACCTGGAACCACACGTTCCCACGCGGCACGTTGATACCCTGCCGGCCGGTCGCGATGATCGGTGGGCCGCCCGCGCCGTTGATGCCGATCTCGCCGTAGACGTCCCCAAACACCTGGTTGGTGCGGAGGTCCACGTAGGCGTAGAGCACCTCGCGGCCGGAGGAGGGCGCGATGCCCAACTCGTCGTCTTCGCCCCCAAAGCCTGCGCCGTCCACGTCGCGGAGCGAGATGCGGATGGGCACGACGCTGCTCGTGGTGCGGTGCGTGACGGAGATGTTGGGGTTGATCACATCGTCGTCATCGGCCTTGGCCTTCCATTCCAGAATGGAATCCCCCACCTGAAGGGTGATGAAGAAGTCCGCCTGTTCCATGCCTGGCAGCGGGTCCACGTCTTCGAGCGCCTGAATCCGGTCTACGGTGAGCGTGATGCTGCGCTCGCCCGAGCGCGAGACCGCGTCGTTCGGCCAGTCGCTCCACAGTTCCGGCCCCGCCAGAGGCCCGGCCTTGCGGAGGAGGTGGTTGTGTATCCATGCGCCGTTGCCAGGGTTGAACATCAGCGAGCCGTGGTTGTCCACGTCCCACGGCATCCAGCCGCCGTAGCCGGTGTGCGTGCGGTACCAAGAAGGCGCGTTCAGGCTCGTGCCATGGCCCGAGGTCACGCTCACCAGCCCATCGCTGTCCACGTCGCCATCCGAATGGAAACCGTAGCCCGAACGGTAACTCAGGAGGCGAACCGCGAGGCGCTTGCCCTCGGTGTACAGGTTGCCGAGCGACTCGGGGTGTGAGTAGCGCGGGACAGCCGTTTTGTCCATTGCGGCGTCACGCGTGCGGCCCCATGGGTGTCCGGGCTCTACACCGATGCCGAGCCGCTGAATCAGAAGCTCAATGGCGAGAAGACCACCGGCTTCCTTCCCGGCCCGGCCCGACTTCATCACGTCTATCATGTCCAGGCGCGAGACGAGGTAGTTGTTTCGGTCAAAGGTCTCGGAGCCTGTGTTTTCGAGGAGCGCGCGAGGTTTCCAGAAGAAGCGGTCGCCGGGGAGCCGCCCGCTCATGGTGTAGAGCGGGATTGGAGAGCCATCGGAGCGGACGGCGCGGGTGGGCGCCAGAAACGTGAGGTTGGCCGTCGCCTGCGCCTCGATGTCATCGAACACGTCACGGTAGCCAGAGATGAACTCCACTGCTGCCTGAACACCGTCAGCGAGCCCGTCGACGACCTGGTTGCGTGTAGGGGCTGGCGATCCGAATGCGGCGTCCGGCAGATTGTCTACCTGGCTTCGCGCCTCGTCGCCGAGCCCGCGCACCATATCTGTCATCGTGTTGGCATAGTCGGGCGTGGGCGCGCCCTCGTGCGGCGTGGACAGTGTGCCGACGAGCACGATGCGGTCGCGCAGAAACGCTGCCCGGCGCTGCTGCTCGTCGGTGAGTTGGTTCGGCGCCAGAGGCGTGCGCTCGGCAGGGTCCATTGGCGTGGTGAGCGCGCGCGAGACGACGCCGCCATAGCTGTGGCCGAGGAGGTAGAGCTGCGGCTGCTGGTCCGTGGGGAGCGCGGCGAAGTGCGCCTCATAGGTGTCGTAGATCTGGTCGATGGCAGCGGGAAGCTGCTGCGCGAGGTGCAGCGATCCGTCGCGGAAGGTGACCATCACGGCGGTCCAGCCGTACCCGGAGCGGTTGGCGTCCGGCTCTGTCCACGCGGGAGCACTGCGCGAGAAGACGGGTGCGAGATCGCCTCTGGCGCCAGCGGGCAGGCCGTCCGTGACGGGGCAGGCGCCTCCGGCGGGGGAGAGGTTGCCGCACGTGTTCCACGCCTCGCGAGAGACAGAGGCCACGCTCAACCCGCCAGAGGCCTGGGCGGCGGTCATGGCGAGGGTATGGGGCTCGCCGGAAGGGCCCATGCCGGGCGCGTAGGTGCTGCCGGCCACGCCGCTGATGAAGTCGTAGCCCCAATAGTGCCCGGTATGTCCCATCTCGCCGATGTGCTCGGAGGGCGCATTCTGCGGCGGCGACGTGATGCCGTGGATGAGCACGGCCACCTTGTTGCGCCCCTGGCGCATGGTGATCGGTCCCATCGCTGAGGCCTCTGGCGCTGCGGCGGGTGATTGGCAGTTGAGTTCTCCTGCGCCACCGGTCACCTGCCGCGCGGCCTCGCAGGCCTCTGGCGTGACGCCGTGCCCGCGGAAGCCGCCCGGCCCATCGCCGACGGCGAGCCAGCCGGTGACGACCTGCCGACCGTCGGTTTCGATGGCGAACCGCTCGGGGTCGAACGCGAGGGCGTGGATGGTCCCGACGGGCTCCAGACGCTCCCCGCTGGGAGACGAGAGAGATTCGCTCTGCGCCTGCTGAAGGGCCGTGCGGAACGAGGCGGGAAGGCCAGGCCCCAGCGCGACCGCCGAGTTCGTGACGACGACCCAGCTTGTCGCCAGCTGATCGGTTTGGGGTGTGATGCCGATCGCGGGCCGCTCGCCTGCATCCAGCCGCGCTTGTACAGCGCTCTGGAGATCGCCCCAGGACTGGTTCTCGGCGCTCTGATTGGGTGCGTCGGCGCTTTTCTCTGTGCGCCCGGCTCCCACGAGAAGCCAGCGGCAGCTTCCGGGCTGGAGGACGACCTGTCCGTCGATGTTGCCTGCTAGGGTGAGGGCTTCGGCGAGGCTTGTGAACTCAGCGCCGCACTGTGCGATGGACGAGGAGGTGTCACGGGAGCCGCCTGTTCCTTGGCCTGTCGCCTCCCGAATCTGATCGAGCTGCCCTCGATTTATCTCTTCAAAATCCGCTGCAGGGTCACGAGTAATGCGGCCGGAGACACGGTCTGTTTCCCAGGCGCCTGTGCGCGTTGTGAGAACGACCTCGCCTTCAGATCCAATCGCGAGAGTCCGTGCGGCGCCTTGGTCGGTCAGGAAGGTTCGGACGCCCGGGGTTACATCCTCTGAGACGAGCATCGTGGGGCGACCATAGCCACTGACCTGTATGTAGTCTCTGTCGCCAGAGGCCACTGCCCAGCCACGGTCTGGCCCGTAGGCGACGGCGTAGCGTTTCCTGCGGAGGACCGCCATTCTCACGCTGTCCAACCGGATGGGCACGGCGGGGTCTCTGAAAACGACCTCGGGCACGCGCGCGATGAGCCCGCCACGGACGGCATCTTGGCATGTCCCCGAGTTTTCGGTGACCTCCTCCACGGCATCGCACACCGCCTGGTCCACGCCTCTGGCGGCGTAGCCCGCGCGGCCCACGATGACGTAGCCCGTCGCCTCGCCAGAGGCTATGTCGAAGCGGTCCGGGGAGAACGCGATGGACTGGATCTCACCCACCGCACCCCGTTGCGCGCCGTAGATCATCTGCTCGAAGGACTCCGGGATGCCGTCGCCACGGAGGACGACGCTGGGCGTGACGACGATGTAGCCGCTTCCGGTGGGATGCATCGCCACGACGGGCCGCTCGCCCGCGTCCAGGCGGCTCTGCACGTCGGCGCGGAGCTCGGTCCAGACCGTAGAGGCGCTGCCGGGGCTGAGGCGCGCCTGACCTCTGGCGATGAGCATCCACTCGCACGAGGTCGGGTGGAGGACCACGTCGGCATCTGCCGCGGCCCACCTCCTCCAGCGCGCTTTCTAGGTTGGCGACGCCCTGCTGGCAGAACCGTCCGGCCTCGGCCTTGTGCAGGCTCGTCGCGCCAGAGGCCGAGGTGACGGCCGTCACGCCTCCCGCGCCCATCGCGAGCGACCGCGCCGTGCCGACGCCGCCCAGAAAGCTCTGGGTGCTCTGCGGCAGAGAGGCTCCGAGCACGAGCATCGGCGGCCCGCCGACGAGCATGAACCCGGAGCCCGAGCCGACGGCCCAGCCTCCGCCTGACCGCGCAAACGCGACGCTGTGGCGCGGTGCGCTCGGCCCAAAGGTGGGCGAGGCGCCCGGCACCTGTGCGACGGGGAAATCACTCGGCAGCTGACCGGGCCGTAGGACGGGCGGCTCGGCTCGGCGCGGGGTCTCGCCAGAGGCCTCTGGCGTCTCGGCGGGTAACGCCTCGGCCATGTCCTTCAATCGGTCGGCGTCGCTGCCGAGCCGGGCGAGGAGGAGGAGCAACCGCATGGGGTCGCACTCGGCGCCCGGCACGCGGTCGTTGACGATGCAGTAGACGACGAACTCTTGGTCGTCTTCGGAGAGAGAGGTCTTGGCGAGCTCGGAACGCAGCTCGGCGATGGCGGCGCTGCGCTGCGCCTCGGCATCGGTCTGGGCCGCGACGGCGCCAGAGGCAAACAGAAGGACGGCGAGCAGGACGTAGCGTACGAGCATAGCGGGGGTATCACGCCAGAGGCCTCTGGCGGGGAAAGGGTCAAAACACGAAGCCTCTGGCGCCGGGCGTGGCGCCAGAGGCGGGACGGGCTAGAGGCCGACGATCTCGACGCGGCGGTTTTGCTCGCGGCCGCTGGCGGTGCTCGTTGCTCGCAATCGGCGTGTCCTCGCCGAAGCCTTGCGCCTCCAGGCGGCTGGCGCTGATGCCGCGGCCGGTCAGCCACGTCTTGACGGCGTCGGCGCGCTGCTGGCTGAGGCGCATGTTGGTGCTCGCCCCGCCAGAGGCATCGGTGTGGCCTTCGATGCGGATGCGGAGACTGGGTTGCCTTGCAGAGCCGAGAGGATCTGGCCCAGCTCGGCGTCCGACGAGCCCGAGAGCCGTGCGCTGCCGCTGTCGAAGAGCAGGCCGCGGGCGACGATCCGGTCGCC
Organism: Rubricoccaceae bacterium; assembly: GCA_963708165.1. Lineage (GTDB taxonomy): Bacteria > Bacteroidota > Rhodothermia > Rhodothermales > Rubricoccaceae > Rubricoccus. The sequence continues at coordinate 2,217,452 of OY970187.1, forward strand.
GGTGGAGAGCGCGGCGTAGCCGGTCTCCTGGCCGCCCGCACCGACGCGGATGTTGTCGATGTAGACGTTCTGGATCTCCGGCCGGACCGACTCATCGGAGACGAAGAAGATGAGCTCGTTGCTGCCGTCGAACTCCACGTTCGGGATGTTGACCACACGGGTATCGCCGACGTACGCCTTAAGGTAGGTGCCGTCCAGCGTGATGCGGACGGGGAGGTAGCCCTCGGCGAGAGCTGGGAGATCCCCAAAACTGCCGGTTCCGCTGCGGCTGTCGTCCGGCGCGATAAACGCGGTCTCCGTGGCGGAGAAGTAGCCGCCCGATCCCAGGCGGAGCGCGGTCATGTCCATCCAAGCGATGGCCTGGCCGCACGTTTGCATCCTAGAGAGTTGACTGTACTCGTCGATGGGCGTCCGCGTGATGCAGAGCGCGGCGTCAGACTCGGTGTAGAGGTCGAACTCGACGGTGAACAGTGAGGGGTCCTCGCCCATCGGGACGGCGAACATCGAGTTGGGCCGGAGGCGAAGGACGTTGTTGCCTTGGTCTTCGATGATCTCCATGTCGCCCTTGATAAAGCGGATGGAGCCGGGCACGTTGCCGAGCCGCGTGCTCTCGAAGGTGTCCTCGAAGAGCGTGCGGGCACCAGGCTCGAAGTCGAAGCCGGTGTTGGCGCCTTCGCCCGGGCGCGGGCCGCCGGAGCCGCGGACGACGGCATCGTCGCTACCGGCCTCGACGCGGCGGCCGCTGCGGTCTACGTAGTTGCCGTCGCCGTCGACGAGGACCACGTCCTCGCCTCTGGCGCTGGCGTCGCGGATGCAGGCGTCGTCGTCGAAGACGCAGTTGACGGCGTTCTCGCCCACGTCGAAGGCGCCGTCGATGGCGCCGGTGACGGCGCGGTCGGTGCGGCCGTCGATGTTGCGGTTCATCGCGCGTTCGGCGGCGTCGCCGGCGCGGTCCATCACGCGCTCGGCCGCACCGCAGCCGGTCAGAAAGGTGACGAGGAGGAAAAGGGGCGCGAGGCGCCAGAGGCGGGTTGTCATCGGTGTGGGGGGTAGGGGTCTGCCTCTAGTACGTGAAGTGCCGCCTCGAACCGTCACGCCGGCGGAAAATCTCTTCGCATGAGCGTCAATCCATGCGCCTCCAGTATCCTCGGGTGTCCCTCCCCACCATTTATGGACGCTGTCCTCGACGCCTCGGCGCGTGATCTGCTCGGCACCTTGCACGAGGAGGCGACACGCACCGGCGCACTCTCCTCTCACGATCTCTCGCGCCGCCTGTACGGGGATCTTCGCCGGTTGGCGCAAGGCCACCGCGCGCGGTGGAGCGGCTACGAGACCGTCAACACGACCGCGCTCGTCCACGAGGCCTACCTCAAGCTGGCCTCTGGCGAGTACGGCGACGGCGACCATTTTCTGAACGTCGCCAGCCTGGCCATGCGGCAGGTGCTCGTCAGCTACGCCCGCGAGCGCGGCGCAGCCAAGCGTGGCGGAAACGGGCGCGATGTGCGCCTGGAGGACGCGCCTCCGGACGCGCTCCTCTCGGCGGAGGCCGCCACCGACACGCTTACCCTGAACGACGCGCTCGCGCGGTTCGCGGCGCTGGACCCGCGCGCGGCGCGCGTGGTGGAGATGAAGGTGTTCGCCGCGCTCCGCCTGGACGAGATCTCGGCGGCGCTGAAGGTGAGCGAGGCGACGGTCACGCGCGACTGGCGGCGCGCCCGCGCATGGCTGCGCCGCGAGCTCGGCGACCTGCCCAGCCTCGCCGCCTGAGCCTCTGGCGCCAGAAGCTCAGGGGCCCAGGCCGTGACGGCCGAGCCGCTCCTCTGGCGTGTCTGAGATCAAGACCTCCTCTCTGCTCATGTCTCCGACTCGCTGGGACCGCATCGCCGACGTATTTGACCGCGCCGCGGACCTCGCGCCCGCTTCCCGCGCGGCCTTTCTGGACCGCGAAGCCGTCGCGCCCGACGGCTCGCCCGACGTGTCGCTGCGCGAGGAAGTAGAGAGCCTTCTCGCCGCCGACATGCCCGACGGCTACCTCGCGGGCCGTCTCTCGGCTGAGTCGCCTCTGGCGCCGCCGCCAGAGGCCGGGCCGTGGCGCTTGGTCGAGCGCGTGGGGCAGGGCGGCATGGGCGAGGTCTGGCGCGCCGAGCGCACCGGCGCGTACACGCAGACCGCCGCCGTCAAGCTCGTCCGTCCCGGTCTCGGCGAGTCGGTGGGGCTTCGCTTCCGGGCCGAGCGCCAGACGCTCGCGCGGTTGGAGCACCCCGGCATCGCGCGCCTGCTCGACGGCGGCACGGCCTCGGACGGCCGCCCCTACCTCGCGACGGAGTTTGTGCGCGGCGAGCCCATCACGGCCTACGCCGACCGCCAGAGGCTGGGCGTCAATGCGCGGCTCGTGCTTTTCCAGCAGGTCTGCGACGCGGTGGCGTACGCCCACTCCCGGCTGGTCGTCCACCGCGACCTCAAGCCCAGCAACGTGCTCGTGGCAGAGGGGGAAGAGGGACGGGCGAAGGGGCAAGGGGGAAAAGACCTCGCGGAGAAAAACAGGACGGCCTCTGGCGCCAGAGGCTCATCCGGAACCCCCCTCTTCCCGCATCCCCCTTCCCTTACGCGCTGCGCGCGTGAAACTGCTCGACTTCGGCATCGCGAAGCTCTTGGACGCCTCGGGCGCCGACCTGACACGCACGGGCCGTCCGCTGCTGACGCCCGCCTACGCCGCGCCGGAGCAGACCACTGGCGGGGCGATCACGACCGCAACCGACGTGTACGGCCTGGGCGTGCTGCTCTACGAACTGCTCACCGGCACACGCCCCGCCTCTGGCGGCGACGCCACGCGGCCCTCGGACGCCGTTACGACCTCGGCGCCAACCGGCGGGCGGGTGCCCCTGGCGCCAGAGGCGGGGGCGGCGCCAGAGGCGGGGGCGGCGCCAGAGGCGGGGGCGGCGCCAGAGGCGGGGGCGGCGCCAGAGGCTGGCCGCTCGGGTGTGCTGCGCTCCACCACACCCGAGCGCCTGCGCAAGAGGCTGCGCGGCGACCTCGACCGCATCGTGCTCAAGGCGCTCCGCGCCGACCCCGAGCGGCGCTACCGCGGCGCGGCCGAACTCGGCGCCGACATCGGGCGGCACCTCGGCGGGCTGCCCGTCGAGGCGCGGCCGGAGTCGCAGGCGTACCGCATCCGCAAGTTTGTGGGGCGCAACCGCGTGTTCGTCGGTGTGGCGTCGGTCGCGCTGTTGGCGGTCCTCGCGGCCTCTGGCGTGGCGCTGGCGAGCGGCGCCGAAGCCTCGCGGCAGCGCGACCAGGCCGAGGAGACGCGCGACTTCGTGATCGGGCTCTTCAGCGCTGCCGACCCGGCGCAGGCGCGGGGCGACACGCTGACGGTCTACGACCTGCTCGCGCAGGGCGCGGCACAGCTGGACGATCTGGACGGACAGCCGCGCCTCCAGGCTGAACTCGCGGGCACCCTCCGCGATGTGTATTCGTCCCTCGACGAAGACAGCACCGCTCTCGTCTTTGCGCAGCGCTCCGCCCACCTCTACGGGACCGCCGCTGGCGGCACGCCCGAGCATCTGTACGCGCTCGCCAAGCTCGCCGTCGCCTATAAGTACGTGCGGGAAAATGACGCCGCGCGCGACTCTCTGCTCGCTCTCGTGAGCGCCCGCGCGCGCCGCCGTGCGCCAGAGGCCTACGCACTCGCCATCGAGACCCGAGGCGACGTGCAGCGCGAGGCGGGAAACCTGGACTCGGCGCTCGTGCTCGCCACGCAGGCCCTCGCGCTCAACGAGTCGCTGTACGGCGCCGAGAGCGAGGAAACCGCGACGGTCCTCCACGTCCTCGGCAACGTGCAATACGCCCTCGGGCGTTACGCCGACGCCGCCGACACGCACCGAGAATCGCTCGCGCTGCGCCAGAGGCTCTTCGGCCGCGATCACCCGCGCGTCTCGGCAGCGCTTTACACGCTCTCGCTCGCGCTCGAAGCCAGCGGCAAGCCCGACGAGGCGCTTCCGCTTCTCCGCGAAGTGCTCCGCATCGACACCAAGCTGTACGGCCCCGAGGGCGCCAACACGCAAACCACGCGCTACGCGCTCGCGCTCGCTCTCCGCGCCTCTGGCGACACGCGCGAGGCGGAGTCCATCGCCAGAGGCCTCCTCGCCACGGATGCCGCCGACCCGTACGACCGCGCGTCGCACCTCGGCCTCCTCTCGGGCATCCTCGCGACCCAGAACCGCGCCGCCGAGGCGGTCCCGCTCGCGCGAGAGGCTGCCGAGATCTACGAAGCCGAACTCGGTGCCGACCACGCCTACACCGCCGTCGCGCGGGCGTCGCTCGCCAACCGCATCCTGGGCACCGGCCGCGCCGCCGAGGCCGAGCGGATCGCCTCTGGCGCCGCCTCCGTCCTCCGCGCGCAACTCGGCGACGACCACGACTACCTCGCCGCCGCGCTGCTGACGCAGAGCATCGCGCGCATCCGCCTCGGGCAAGCCTCTGGCGCCATCGCGCCACTGCGCCACGCGCAGCGCATCTACACGGCCGCAGGCCAGACCGCACAGGCCGGGCAGACGGGCGGCTGGCTGGGCTGCGCACTCGCGGCCACAGGCCGCCGCGCCGAGGCGCAGCCGCTGCTCCGCGCCGCGCGGTCCCACACGCAGGGCATCGCGGGCGAAAGCCTGAAGGCGTGCATCGCCGATGGCCTCGACGGGTAGCCTCTGGCCGCCAGAGGCCCGCCCCGCCAGAGGCCCGCCCCGCCAGAGGCCTCTGGCGTTACCGCTTCTTGACCATCTCCACCAGGCGGTGCGTGACCTGCTCCGGGCCGTCCCAGCCCGTGACCGTCTCCACCGCGCCGTAGACCGGCGAGTAGTAGATCGTGATGGGCGTGTTCGTCTCCTCGCCGCTGAACTCCGCGATGGCGTCGCGGAGGTCGTTGCGGTTCGAGCCTTCGTTGAGGCCCTCGCGCACCTCGGCATCCTGCTCCATGATGCGCTCCAGCGCGTCGGACCGCATCTGGAACCTGCCGCTGGTGTAGCCCTCGATCTTCCAGACCTGGACCTCGCCGACGTTGCCGATCCGCTTGCGCTCGCGCCCGGTGATTTTGAGATTGGTGAGGGCGGTCACGAACACGCCAGAGTCCGCACCGCCCTGGGTGAACTCGCCGCCCTGTATCACGCTCCCCAGTTCCATCCCTACTTCGGCGTTCTGAGGAAGCTGTAAGCGTGCGCCAAAGGCCCGCGCGCCGCCGGTGCCCATCATGTCCGGGATTCCCTCCACGTCCAGATCCTCGATCCAGAACGCGGCGTCGTCGCACATCAGGTTGGCCTTGAAATCACGCTTGATGCCGATGCCGCCCGCGCCCATCGCGATGGTGCCTTCCACGCTCGTGCGGACTCCTCGCTGACCTCCGCGAGCCGGGAGTTGCATCGTCATCTTCATGACAGACTCCTTGTTGCGGCCCATGCCCATCTCGGCGGCATAGGTCACGCCGATGGCGCCCTGCGGAAACGCGCAGATCCGAGCGGCCTCCACCTCCAGCGTGTACGGCGCGTGCGTGCCCGTCGCGGACGCCTTGTCCTTGTTTGCGTTGACGAAGTACACGTCGAACTCGCACGACGTGCCCTCCTCGCACCCGAGCGGTCCGAGCGGGACTTCGTACTCGTATTCCGCGCCCCAAACGTCGGGGTCCATGCGGAGGAGCGCGAACCCACCTTGCGTACCCGTGATGAAGCTCACGAGATTCTCCGTGTGTCCCCAGCGACGCACCGTGAGCCCGATCGCTCGGCCGTCCATTCCTGTAACGCGCACCGGCACGCGCACACCCGAGAGCGCCTCGTGCCCGCTGATGGTCCGCTCCACCGGGCCGCGGCCCAGTGTGACGCTCATCGGAGCCTCTGGCGCGACGGTGTCCCACGCACCGGAGGGCGAGCCTCGGCCGATCCAGTAGTCCCGGTCCCCGGCGTTGTTGCGCCAGATGAACTGAGAGAACGCGTTGCTCAGCCCAGCGGTGCCGCTTGTGGCAATCGGACTGTCATCCGCAGGAAAGAAAGGCCGCATTGCCACATCGGCGTGATCGACGGGGTTGCCGTCGATCCGTGTTGCAATGCTTATGTGTTCAAGTATGTCTTTGGCGAAGGCAAATCCATCCGCGCTCCGCCCTGCGGAGTAGACCCAGAAGGGCGCCGTCTGCCGACCCGCGCTTGCGCTGGACATCGTAAGGGGCTGGCTGTGCCTGTGCGGAGCCGGGTCCACGCCCGGCACGCCGTGCTGGCGCTTTATCCACCAGTCGGCAAAGGCATACGCCAGTCCGTGCGATAGCCAAGGTGCTGGCGCGTCCTCGTCGTCGCGCGAGAAGCCCTCGTAGGCGAACTCGGTGGTGTACATCAGCGAGAGCATCATGGACGCGCGCGCGCTCCGAAGCGCGTCGCTGCTGGCGTACATCACGTTGTCGGTCTCGCCGGAGAACATCCGGAGCTCAACCTTGTCGCTGGGCTCGACGCACTGCGTCTCGCCCTCCAGATCGAAGCAGGCGCCGCCGCCAGCAGGATAGATCAGGAAATAAAAGTCTCCTTCGGCGTCCGTTGCCATGTGCGGCTTGCGGAAGCCGTTGCGGCTGAGCCAGTGCGTCGCGTCGTTGAGGTCCTGCAGCAGGTCGCTGATCTCGGCAAGGTCTGCCTCGACCACCTGATCGTTGCGGTCGCGCCACGCGCAGCCGTCGTCGCTGGAGGCCGCGACGAGCGTGAAGCCATTGGGGTCGCCGCCCCAGGGCTCCTGGCTACAGACGTACCCCCAGCGGTTGGGCGACGAGGGGGCGTCCTGCGCCACAGCCTCTGGCGCGAGGGAGAGCAGAAAAACGGCAAAAAGGCCGAGCGGAAGCCGGAAGGTCATAGCGGTGCGGAGGGAGTCTGCCATCGTTACGCGAAACCGCGCCCCCAGCCGTCACGCGCCGCCAACCGCTTTCGCCAGAGGCCTCTGGCGAGGTGGGCGCTTACCGACGCACGACGCCGAGCGTCACCGACGTGCTGCCTGTGCTCGCACGGACGAGGTAGGCGCCGGGCGCCAGGCTCCCCGCGTCGAACGCGAGAACCGTGCGGCCCGGCGCCAGAGGCCCGTCGTGGAGCACGGCCACCTCGCGGCCGAGCGCGTCGTAGGCGCTCACGCGTGCCGCCAGAGGCTGTGTGGCCTCGACCGCCAGCGCGGTGCCTCTGGCGAACGGGTTGGGGCCCGCGAGGCTCAGCGCCAGAGGCCCAGACTCAGCGCCGGGCTCGCGCGCGATGGTCACGCCGCCACCCAGGAAGCGCGCGAGCAGGATGCCGCTGGGGTCGGTATTGCCGTCGCCGAGTTGGCCTGCGATGAGAATCTTGCCGTCGGGCTGGAGCGCGAGGCGCGAGCCCAGGGCGGGGCCGTCCAGGGGAGCCTGCGCAAACCCATCGGTGCCGAACGAGGGGTCGGGCGCGCCGCCATCTTCCAGCCGCCCAACGAACGGCCGCGGCTGCGCTTCGCTGCCCGAGAGGCCGCCGTAGACGATCGCGCCGTTGCTCTGGACGGCGATGCCTGCTCCCTGCGCCAGAGGCTCTCCGGCGGTTGTGCGGAAGACGCCGCCGCTGGCGAAGTCGGGGTCGGGGGAGCCGTCGGGGAGGAGGCGGAAGACGAAGGCCTCCGAGGCACGCGTCGCGAAGTCGATGCCCGCGCCCGTGCCGACGATCCGGCCTCTGGCGTCCGTAGCGGTGCCGAGCGTGAGCGCGAACGGCTGGCTGACATCCAGCGCCGCCACACCCTCGGTGCCGAAGGACGCATCCAGGTTGCCATCGCCGAGGACACGCGCGACGGCTGCCTCCACATCGAAGATGCCTGCCGAAATGCCGCCCGAGAGGTAGAGCGTGCCATCTGGCGCGTACTGGCCTGCAAACGCAATCAATCCCCGTTCGGAAGGCGACCGCACGACGCCGTCCGTGCCGAACGTCTCGTCGAGCGCGCCGCTGGCGGTGAAGCGCGCGCTCAGCACGCCTGCCTCTGTGTCGGAGCTGTACGTGCCGCCAGAGGCCAGGCCGCCGCCTGCGGTCTCGCGCACGGCCACGAGCGCGGTCGCGCCGATGGTGCTCTCGAACTCAGCGATGCCGTCCGTACCGAACGCCGCATCGGGTGTGCCCGCGGCGGTCATCTTGAACAGCGCCGCCGCCTCTGCGGTGTTGTCCTGGCTTTCCTGGCGCGAGCCGGCGAGCACGACGGCGCCATCGGCGAGCAGCGCGGCTCCGAGAGCGATGTAGCCCTCGCTGCTGGGAAACCGGCCGATGCCGTCTGTGCCGAACCCAGCCTCTGGCGTGCCATCCGGCAAAAGCGAGAGGACGGCGACGGTGCCTTCGATCTGCGCGACGACCAGGATGCGCCCGTCGGGGCGTACGAGAAGCTGGGTCGTGCCGGTCTCCTGCCCGTCGAAGATGTACGTGCCGTCTGTGCCGAACGAGGTGTCGAGCGCGCCGGCTGCGCCAGCGCCAGAGGCGCGGCGAGGAGCAGGAGCGCGGCGGAGAGGAGGCGGAGCATAGACAGTATGGGTGGAGGCAGTCGGCTAACGATACGGCGCGCCGCCGCCCCGTCTGCACGGCGGGTCTCTAGTCCGCCCTGTGCGCAACGCGCGTGCGCGCACCGCCAGAGGCCTCTGGCGGGGACGCTGCCGCGTCCTACCTTTAGCAGCCCCCTGAGCCTATGGACGACCGCACCATCGACGCTGAAGCGACCGCGCTCGTGGACTCGCTGCGCCGCGGCGAGACCATCGCCGAGGCGCCCGACGCCCTCGTGCGCCGCCTCTACGCCGACCTCCGCGACCTGGCCGCGCGCCAGAGGCGCCGCTGGGTGGGCAACGAGACCATCAACACGACCGCGCTCGTCCACGAGGCGTACATCAAGCTCGCCGGTGCGGACCTCAAGGCCGAGAGCCGCGCGCACCTGCTCGCCATCGCGAGCCGCGCCATGCGGCAGGTGCTCGTCAACTACGCCGAGGGCCAGAGCGCGCAAAAACGCGGCGGCGGCGTGCACGACCTCGCGCTGGACGACGTGGCGGGCGTGCCGGATGGCAACCTGCTCAGCCCCTCGCAGGCCGACGACATCGCGGCGCTCGAAGCCGCCCTGCAGCAACTCGAAGCCTTCGACGCCAGAGGCGCGCGCATCGTGGAGTGCCGCTTCTACGGCGGCATGACCGAGGCCGAGACCGCGGCGGCGCTCGGCATCTCGGAGGCCACGGTCACGCGCGGCTGGCGCGCGGCGCGCGCGTGGCTGTACACGCACATGGAGCGGGACTTTCCCTCGCGGCTCTAGCGCGCCCACGGCAGCCTCTGGCGGGCAGCGCAGCCTCTGGCAGCCGGGGCGCCATGGGAGAGGGCATTGTGACGGGGCCGGCGCTGGTTGTCGGTAGACCAGCCAGCCCCTGTGCTCATGACCCCCCACCGCTGGCATCGCATCCAGACCCTTTTCGGTGCCGTCGCCGACCTTCCGCAGGTCGAGCGCGAAGCCGCGCTCAAGGCCTCTGGCGAGGCGGCGCTGCGCGGCGAGGTCGAAGTGCTGCTCGAGGCCGAGACCGCGGCGCGACAGTTTTTCGATGCGCTCGGCGAGGCGCTGCCGGGTGCCCGCGGTACACCGCCAGCGGCCTCTCCGCCACCGGCCCTCCCGCCGTGATGCCTCTGGCGGAGCGCAAACCTGGCCCGCTGGCGGAGTGCGCCAGCGGAAGGAGGCTCTGGGCCGCCACACTCCCACCACAAGGTGCGGCGGCCTCCACCCCCTCTCGCCAGAGGCGAGCGAGGGCTTGAGCAGAGCCTCACCCTAGTAATGCGGGAAAACGAGGCCGAACAGGTCACGCGTTTGAAAAAAAGTTCGTCGCCTCTGCGAGGGGTACCGCTCTGTATCGCGCCAGAGGCCTCGCGAGAGCATCGCCATGTACTATGTTTCCAGGAGATCCCCTGTGCCCTGGCATGTCCCCCACCTCTCCGGATACGCCGCCTCCTGGTGACGTCACACGCCTGCTCGACGCGCTGCGTCGCGGCGAGACCGATTCCGACGCGCTCTTTCAGCGGCTCTACGGCGAGCTGCGCACGCTCGCACGGCACCACCGCGCCCGGTGGCACGGCAACGAGACCATCAACACGACCGCGCTCGTTCACGAGGCGTACTTCAAGCTTCTCGGCAGCGTCGAAGGCTTTGAAAACCGCTCGCACGTGCTGGGTGTCGCGAGCCGCGCGATGCGGCAGGTGCTGGTCACCTACGCCGAGGCGCAGCGCGCGCAGAAGCGCGGCGGCGGCGTCCCCGATCTCTCGCTCGACGAGGCGCTGACCGACGGTGGCCTGCTCAGCGACGAGCAGGCCGACACCATCGCCGAACTGGACGACGCGCTAACGCGCCTCGCGAAAGCCGACGCGCGCGCGGCGCGCATCGTCGAGTGCCGCTTCTTCGGCGGCATGTCGGTCGAGGAAACCTCCGAGGCGCTCGGCGTCTCCGTCGCGACCGTCGGGCGGAGCTGGCGCGCGGCGCGTGCCTGGCTCTACGGCGAGCTCAAGCCGTCGCCGCTTCTCGACCTCTAGCGCCGTGCTGGATTCTGCCCGCTGGCGACGCATCGAAGACCTTCTGGAAGCCGCCTCTGGCGCGGCGCCAGAGGCTCGCGAGGCCGTTCTGGAGGCAGGCTGCCGCGATGACGCGGGGCAAGTGGACGAGTCGCTCCGTGCCGAGGTCGCACGCCTGCTCGCGCTCGACGACGAGGCGGGTGGCTTCTTCGGCGACCTGCAAGACGCCACGCTCGGCGCCGAGGCCAGCTACGACCGGTCCGCGCTGGACACGCCCGCGCTGGACGACCTGGTGGGCCGCGAGGTAGGCCTTTACCGCGTCGAGGAGCGCGTCGGCACGGGCGGCATGGGCGCCGTCTACCGCGCGCGCCGGACCGACGGCGCCTACGCCCGGCCGGTGGCCATCAAGGTCGTCCGCCCCGGCCTCTCGGCCGATGTCGGCCCGCGCTTTCGCCGCGAGCGCGAGCTGCTGGGTGCGCTCGACCACCCCGGCGTGGCCCGCCTGCTCGACACCGGCGCGCTGCCCGACGGCCGCCCGTGGCTGGCCATGGAGTTCGTACTCGGCGAGCCCATCACGGCCTACGCCGACCGCCAGAGGCTGAGCGTGGACGCCCGCATCCGCCTCGTCCTCCAGGTGTGTGATGCTGTCGCCTACGCGCACCGCCTGCTCATCGTCCACCGGGACCTGAAGCCGAGCAACATCCTGGTGGCCTCTGGCGAGGCGGGGGATGGGGGATTGGGGACGGGGGACGGGCAGAAAAGGCAGGGTCGTGGCCAAGGCACGGGTCGTGCGTACGGCGCAGCCTCTGGCGCCAGAGGCCAGCGCGGTCGGTCACACGAGACCCCCAGCCCCCAGTCCCCAGAACCCAGCCCCTCACGCGCTCCGCGCGTGAAGCTCCTCGACTTCGGCATCGCCACGCTCGTGCGCGAGGACGGCGCCGCGGCGACCCAGACCGGACGGACGCTGCTCACGCCCGCCTACGCCGCACCCGAGCAGATCCGCGACGAGCCTGCCTCGACTCTCGCGGATGTGTACGCGCTCGGCGCGTTGCTCTACGAACTGCTCAGCGGCTCCAAAACCGTCGCGACGGAGGGCCGCCCGGCGCACGAGATCGCGCAGGCCGTGCTGGACGAGACGCCGCCTGCGCCCTCTGCCGCGTTTACCGCCGAAGCCTCTGGCGCCAGAGGCCTCTCGCCCGCACAGTTGTCGCGGCGGCTACGCGGCGACCTGGACCGCGTGGTGATGATGGCGCTGCGCAAGGAGCCCGAGCGGCGGTACTCCTCCGTCGAGGCGTTTGCGCGTGACCTGCGCCTCCATCTCGAAGGCCGCGTCGTCGAGGCGCGGCCCGATACCGTCGGCTACCGCATGGTGACGTTCGTGCGCCGCAACCGGGTGGTCGTGGCCGCGGCGTGTGTCGCGCTCGCGGCGGTCGTGGCGGGAACGGGCGTGGCGCTGTGGCAGGCGCAAGAGGCCCGGCAGGAAAGCGCCCGCGCTACGGTGGAGGCGGCCCGCGCGGTCGAAGTCGCCTCGTTTCTCACCGAACTCCTGGGCGACTTCGACCCCAGCCGCTCCCAGGGCGGGCAGCTCACCGCCGACTCGGTTCTGGCGCGCGCCGCCCTCCGCGTGCGCTCCGGCTTGAGCGCCCACCCCGAGGTCCGCGCGCAGCTTCTGGCGTCGCTCGGCCAGATCTACCAGAGCTACGCCGAGTTCGAGCAGGCCGACGGCCTCTTGCGCGAGGCGCTCGCCCTGCGCCGCAGACATCTCGGCCCCGCTCACCCGGACGTGGCGACGAGCCTGCGCGACCTGGGCTGGCTGGCCTACGTCCGCGGCGACTACGAGCGCGCCGAGACCCTCTACACCCGCGCGCTCTCGATCCACCGCACCGCGCTCGGCGACGACCACCTCGCCGTGGCCGCGGATCTCGAAGGGCTCGGCATCCTCTATCGCGTCCGCGGCGACTTCGACGCCGCCTTGCGAGACCTGAGCGAAGCACTCAGCATCCGCGAGGCACAACTTCCGCCAGAGGACGAGCGGATCGCGATCACGCTCAACCAACTCGCCTACGTCCTCTACAACCTGCAACGCTACGACGACGCCGAGCCCCTGTACCGCCGCGTCGTCGCGTTTCGGCGCCGCACGATGGGCGTTCACGTGCAGACCGCGCAGGTGCTCAACGACTACGCCTCGCTGCTTCTGGCGGACGGACGCGCCGCGGAATCTGTCGCGATGAACCGGGAGGCGCTGCGCATCCGCCGCCGCCTGCTCGGCGCCGACCACCCGCACGTGGCTCAAAGCCTGAGCCAGATCGGCTGGGCGCTCCAGACCGACGGTCGCTACGCCGAGGCCGAGCCACTCTACCGTGAGGCGCTCGCCGTCCGCCGGGGTCACTTTGGCGACACTCACGCCAGTGTCGCCAACAGCCTGCTGCTTCTGGGCGAAGTGCGCACGCAGCAGGGCGATGCAGACGGCGGCCTCGGGCTCGTCGGCCGCGGCGTGCGCACGATGGAGCGCGCGCTGGGCGCGGACAACCGGAGCTCAAAGCTGGCGCGGCTGCGCCTCGTCGAAGGGCTTCTAGAGGTGGGCCGGGAAACCGACGCGCGGCAGGCACTCCGCGGGCTGAACGTCGGATTCCGGGAGGCCTTCCCGCCCGACAATCCGGTCCACGACCGGCTGGCCGTTCTGCAGCAGCGCCTGGCCGGGTAGCCTCTGGCGCGCCCACCTGTGCAAGAGCGCCTCTGGCGCGACTCGCGTTTTGCTCGGGCTGAGCAGCCGCCAGAGGCCTGCCGCCAGAGGCCTGCCGCCAGAGGCCTGCCGCCAGAGGCGCTAGAAAAAGTATCGGAGGAGTTCGCGGCCGTGGAGCGTCACGCTGGGCACCACGATGATGTCTCGCTCGCGGAGGCCCAGCGCGGAGGGATCATAGAACACGCCGATCTCCGGGCTCACGCCGAAGTCCAGGCTGCCCAACCGGGCACCCAGAAACACGCCCAGCGTCGGCCGGTCCGAGACCGCGCCTGCCTGGAGCGGAATGGTCTGGATCGCGCGGAGCCCGCCGAACGGCACCACTGTCGCGCGCTCGTCGCCCGAGACGATGTACGCCGCTTCGAGGTGCGCGTGGAGCCCCAGGTTGACCACGCCGAGGCCACCCACGAGCGCCGAGCCCGGCCCGAGCGGGTCCGCCCCCGTCAGCCTGCGCTTGACAGCCACCGAGACGCCCGACCCCCCGATCAGGCGCGCCGTCGCGTCCGTCCGGTCGTCCAGGGCAAAGCGCGCCGTGGCGTCTAGCTGGGGCAGAACCGTGCCGCCCTGCGCGTAGGGATCGTAGTACGGGTCCTCGGGGTCGCTGCGGTGCTCGCCCAGCGGTACGAACTGCATCGTCGCCGAGACGGCGCGCTCGCCCGGCGCGAGCGTAGAGGCCGTCTGGCCCACGCTGTAGGGCAGGCAGCCGGAAAGAAGCAGGGCAAGCCCCGCCAGCAAGAAAGAGCGCATCGGATGGGGAAGGAAGACCGCGCCAAAGTAGGGCGCGCGTGCTGCATCTCGACCGCAACCACGCTCAGCCTCTGGCGCCAGAGGCCCGCCGTGCATCTCGTGCCGCAGCGGGGCCGTCCCGCAACCGACTCGTGCGCTCGGCGACGCTCCACACGCTCTCTGCAACCCCTGCCCGCCCAGGGCGTAGCCGCGCCACTTTGCCTCGTTCCCTCTGCGCACCTTCTGTGCCGTTCCCATGCCTCTCCTCCTCCGCACCCTTTCGTTGGTGTTCCTCGCAGCGCTCGCAGCGCCAGAGGCTTTTGCCCAGATGGGCGCAGGCGCCCCGGTCGTCGGCACGGTCACCGATGCGGCCTCTGGCGAGACGCTCGTCGGCGTCAACGTGACCGTGTACCAGAACGACGCGTTCTTGACCGGCGCGGCGACCAACCTGGACGGACGCTTCGAGATCGGCCTGCGGCCCGGCACCTATCGCCTCCGGTTCAGCTTTGTGGGCTACGGGACCGTCGAGCGCGAGGACGTGACGGCCCCCTCAGACCTGGGCACAATTCAGATGGCCGCCGATGCGACGGTTCTGGGCGAGGCCGAAGTCGTCGCCGAGCGGGAGTTTATCGAGCAGCAGGCCGACCGGACCGTCTACAACGTGGCCGACCAGGCCGTGACCGCTGGCGGCAACGCGCTCGAAACGCTCCAGACGCTTCCCTCCGTCGAGGTCGACACCGATGGCAACGTCTCGCTGCGCGGCAACCAGAACGTCGCCATCCAGATCAATGGCCGCCCGGTGCCCGTCACCGGCGCCTTCCTGGCCGCACTGCTGCGCCAGATCGGCTCGGACAAGATCGAGAAGGTTGAGGTCATCCCGAACCCCAGCGCCAAGTTCGAGCCCGACGGCATGGGCGGCATCATCAACATCGAACTCGCCGAGGGCACAGACCGCGGCCTCTCGGGCGGCCTCACGCTCGGCGGCGGGTCGGAGCCCAGCGCCAACATCGGCGCCAACATCAGCTATCAAGCCGGCGCCTGGGACCTCAACACGCAGTACGGCTTCCGCTACGACGACCGCATCTCGTTTCGGTCCTCGTTTATCGACACGCCGTTTTACACGTCCGACCAGGAGGGCGAGAACGGCAACCAGTCGCAAAGCCACTTTCTCAACGGATCGGCGCTCTACGCGTTCAACCGCCTGACGGATCTCACGCTCGAAGGCTCCTTCGGCGTTCGTGACGGTGACGCCGACAGCCGGACGCGTTTCGACATCACGCGTCCCGCCGAGACCAACGCCACGCGCACCTTCCGCGAGAACGGCGGCGCGAGCGACGGCATCAACGGCGACCTCGCACTCGTCTTCCGCCAGAAGTACGAGCAGACCGCCAGCGGCGGTGGCCCCGGGGCCTCTGGCGGTGGCCCTCCGGGCGGCGGCGGCTTCCGGGGCCGCGGCGGCCCTCGCGGTGGCGGCGGCACCAACAGCGACCACGAACTTGCCATCGAGGCGCGGTACACGCTCAACGAGAACGACGACCTCGGCCTGTTCTCCGACCTCGACGCAGGCGACGAGATCGTCTTCCTGGAGCGTCAACTCTCCGGCAGTACGAGAAACCAGGCTCGCTTCCAGGTCGACTACACGCGCCCCGTCGGCGCGCTAAAGCTCGAAACCGGCGTCCAGTTTATCGGCGACGACATCTCCAACGAGCAAGCGTTCGGAAACTGCAACCCGCTTCTCAACTCGGCGTGTGCCGAGGATGGGCCGTTCGAGTCCGTCGTGGGACGCACCAACGATTTCGAGTATGACCGCCAGATCGCGGCGGCGTATGTCCAAGGGTCGCGTCCGGTAGGGCCGTTCCAGGTCCAGGCGGGCATCCGCGCCGAGTACGCACAGCGCTCGTTCGCCTCGCTCACGGCTATTCCCGACCTGCCAGGCCTCCCGGCTCCTGACCCGGACGACGCGGAGTTCTCGTACACGAACCTCTTCCCGAGTGCCTTCGCGACGCTTCCCATCGGCGCCGCGCAGAACGGAACGCTGCTTCGCGCCACGTACCGCCGCGGCCTGGACCGGCCCAGCACGTTTTCGCTCAACCCGTTTCCCTCGTTCGAGGACAGCACGTTCGTGCGGGTGGGTAACCCGACACTGCGGCCTCAATACACGGACTCGTACGAACTCAGCGCCACCTACCGCTACTTCATCACGCTCACGCCGTTCTACCGCCGCACGACGGACGTGATCGGCCGCAACGTGTTCATCGACGAGACGACGGGCAACCGTCTGTTCACGCAGGTCAATGCAGGCGTGGAGGATTCCTACGGTCTCGAAAGCTCAGTCTTTGGGCAGTTCGGTCCGGTCTGCGCGGATTCGCAGGCGGCAGCCTCTACCAAGAAGCCACGTCGGGCAACATCGACGCAGGTATCCAGGCGACCGACGCGCTGACGTGGCGCGTGAACGCAAACCTTCAGGCCAAGCTTCGCGAAGGGACGGACATGCAGTTCTTCATCTTCTACCGCGGCCCGAGCGAGATCTCGAACGGCCGCCGCGAGGGCTTCGGCTTCTCGTCGCTGGGCATCAACCAGAAGATCTCGGATCAGCTTTCGCTCTCGGCCCGCCTCAGCGATGTGTTCTCGACCGGGCGTTTCCGCTTCGAGACGACGCAGGGCGAGTTCTTTACCCGCAGCGAGTTCGACCTCAACAACCAGCAGGTCTCGGCCACGCTGACGTGGACCTTCGGCTCGGGAACCGAGCGCCGCCAGCGCCAGCAGCCTCAGCAGGGCGGTGACCAGGGGGGCGACGGCTTCGGATTCTAGCCTCTGGCGCGTTCTGTCGATTTCGGCCTCTGGCGAATAGCGCCAGAGGCCGTTTTTGTGCGGCCAGCGGCGAGAGGGGTGTGACGCCAGAGGCCGAGCGCGACTAGAGGAGGGGATGATGTGTGGAAAGTGTGGGGAAGGGCGAGGTGTGATGGCGCCGTTAGCACTCGGTGGGTTATCGTCTTGATAATCTAGAGCCCTGCAATCCTTTGCCCTGTCCGTACATGTCTCGTCGCTACGCTGCTCTCGCGCTGGCCCTGCTGCTGCTCCCCGTTCTCGCTCTGTCCGCCTCGGCGCAGAGCACCGCCGAGCAGACCGCTGTCCGCTACCTCCAGGCCAACTGGAACCGCCACAGCCTCCAGCAGACGGATGTCACGGAGTTGGTCGTGACCGACGAGGTGCCAGGCGCCAACGGCATCCAGCACGTGTACCTGCGGCAGAGCATCGGCGGCATCGAGGTCGCGAGCGGCCCACTCTCGGTCGGCATCGACCGGCACGGGCGCGTGTTTCACGCCGCCGGGCGCCTGTCGCCGGGCGTGGCGCAGCGCAAGAGCGGCGGGGCGGCCTCGGTGACGCCAGAGGCTGCGGTGCGAGCGTTGGCTCGGGCCTCTGGCGTGGCGGCGGGCGCGTCGTTTGCGTCGGTCTCGCAGAAGGGCGGGGCGATGCGCGAGACGGTGCTGGAGAGCGCGGCGACGCGCCTGCCGGTGGGCGTGCGTCTGGTCTACGCTGAGGACGGCGGTCGCCTGACGCTAGCGTGGGAGACGACGCTGTTTCTGAAGCGCGGGGGCGACTGGTTCGGCCAGATCGACGCGGCGACGGGTCGGGTGATCCGGATGGAGGACCGGTTGGTGCGTGAGACCTACCACGCTGCCCACTCGCCAGAGGCCTCTGGCGCGAAATCTTCGGATGCGAGGCCCTCCGGGGCGCCGCCGATGGTGCCGTTTGCGGTCCGCGCCGCCAAGGCGCTCGCCACGCAGGCCTCTGGCGGCGCGACGTACCGCGTCTACCCGATGCCGATTGAAAGCCCGATCTACGCTGACCCTCTGCCCCCCTCGGACGCTCGCGTGATCGTCTCCGGCGTGGAGGACGGCGTGGCCTCCCCGTTTGGCTGGCACGATACCGACGGCGTGGCCGGGGCGGAGTTCACCACCACCCGCGGCAACAACACCCACGCCTACCTCGACCGCAACGATGACGAGGCGCCGGACAGTGGCGGCGAGCCCGACGGCGGCGACGCGCTCGCCTTCGACTTTCCTCTCGATCTGGCGCAGGGGCCTCTGGCGAACAAGAACGCGTCCGTGGTCAACCTCTTCTACTGGAGCAACATCATCCACGACGTGATGTACCGTTACGGCTTCGACGAGGCCAGCGGCAACTTCCAGGCCAACAACTACGGCAACGGCGGCCGCGAGGGTGACGCAGTGGATTCGGAAAGCCAGAGCGGCGCCGAGATCTGCAACGAGGAAAACCCCTGCGACACCAACGCCAACTTCTCGACGCCTGCAGACGGGCAGGAGCCGCGGATGCAGATGTACATCGGGTCCAACCCGTCGCCAGATGCAGACGGCTCGTTCGACAACGTCGTCGTGGCGCACGAGTACGGCCACGGGATCTCGACGCGCCTTACCGGCGGGCCGGCCAACGTGGGCTGCCTTCGCAACGAGGAGCAGATGGGCGAAGGCTGGAGCGACTACTTCGGCCTCATCATGACCATCGAGCCTGGGGACACGGGCGCGGATCGGCGGCCGATCGGCAACTACCTCTCGGGACAGCCGACCTCAGCCCGAGGCTTCCGGCCCACCGAGTACTCCACCGACTTCGCCGTCAATCCGTCCACCTACGCGACTTCCAACAGTGGCGTGAGCGTGCCGCACGGCGTCGGGTACGTGTGGGCGACGGCCCTCTGGGAGATGACCTGGGAGCTGATCGCGGAAAACGGCTGGGACCCGGATCTGTACAACGCCAGAGGCTCGGCAGGCAATCAGATCGCGCTCGCGCTCGTGATGGAAGGCCTCAAGCTGCAGCCCTGCAACCCCGGCTTTGTGGACGGCCGCGATGCCATCCTCGCCGCAGATCAGGCACTGTACAACGGTGACAACACGGCCGTCATCTGGCGCGCTTTTGCGCGTCGCGGGCTCGGTCTCACTGCCAGCCAGGGCTCGTCGGCCTCTCGCGCCGATCAAGTCGAGAGCTTTATCGAGCCCGAGGAGAACCCGCCAGCGGCCATCACCGACCTCGATGTGATCCCCAACGGTGACTTCGCGACGCTCACCTTTACGGCCACAGGCGATGACGGCACCGTAGGCACGGCCACAGAGTACTTCGTCCGCACCAGTTCCTCGCCCATCCTGACCGAGCAGGACTGGGCCGCGGCGACGCCACGGATGGTCGTCGAGACGCCGCAGGCCACAGGCACGGCGGAGTCGATCGAACTCTTCGGGCTGGAGTTCCGCACCACCTACCACCTGGCGATCAAGGCGGGCGACGAGAGCTTTAACGCCTCGCCGGTCTCGAACTCCGCCGAGTTCACAACGCTTGGCCCGCCAGACGTTCAGCTGTCGTCGGGCGTCATCACGTTTTCTGCCAGAATCGGAGGCGTTGCCGAGTCGACGGTGGAGATCCAGAACACGGGCGAGGGCGATCTCCGCTACAGCCTCTCCGCTACTGCAGGCAGCGACCCGAGCGTGGCGGGCCAGAACCAGGGCGGCGGAGGTCCTGACGCCTTTGGGTACAGCTGGATTGATTCGGACGAAACCGGAGGCCCGGACTTCAACTGGGTTGACATTTCGAACACAGGGACTCGGGTATCGCTCCGTGACAACAGCAGTGAGTCTGTGACGCTTCCCTTCGTGTTCCCGTTCTACGGGGACGATTACGCGGCGGTCTTCGTCGGATCCAACGGCCTCTTGTCCTTTGCAGAAGAAGGGTCAACCAACGCTCCAAACTCGTCGGTACCCAACCGCAACCTCCCCAATGCGATCATCGCGGCATACTGGGACGACCTCGATCCTTCTGCCAACGGCCGCGTCCTTCATCAGGACATGGGCGATGGACGCTTCGTGGTCACGTACGAAGACGTGCCTCACCTCGACGAGAAGGGTGCAGGAGAACTGAGCACCTTCCAGGTCATTCTCAACGAGAGCGGCTCGGTTGTTCTCCAGTATCTGCGGATGACCGACGACGCAGATGAGCCCAACTCGCACACCATCGGCATCGAGAACGCTGATGGGTCCGACGGTCTTCAGGTTGTCAACAACGCGGCGTATGTGCACGATGACCTCGCGATCCGATTCGCTCCGTTCTGGGGGGACGCTCCGGTCGACACCGGCCGTGTCAGCGGTGGCAGTTCGCAGAACGGTCACGCTGATCGCAAATGCGGAAGGCCTCGCTCCAGGCGTCTACGATGGCACTCTCACCATCGAGTCGAACGACCCGGATGAGGAGGCTGTGACGGTCGCGCTGCAACTGACGGTGAGCAACGAGCCCGTCCCAACCGCCTCGGTGACGCCGGGCTCGATTGTCGCTGACGTGCCGCGCCTGCAGACGCGCGAGGTCGCGCTCACCATCACCAACTCGGGCGGCGAAGACCTGGACTGGTCCCTCGCGGACGCCAGCGGCTCGCTCCCGGAGTGGCTCGCGCTCAGTGCCTCTGGCGGCACGCTCACGCCGGGCCAGTCTGCCGACCTGACGGCGACGCTCACGGCGGATACCGCGTTCGACGAAGGCAGCACACAGGCGACGACGCTGAACCTTGTCTCCAACGACCCCACCGGTACGCGCACGATCCGTGTGACGATGAACGTGCTCGCGGCGGTGTCCAACGAGAATGGGCTGGACTTCGACGGGCCGTACATGCTCAGCGAACTCGCGCCCAACCCCGTGAGCCGGTCCGCGCGGGCCACGTTCGCCGTGCGTGAGTCCCAGACGGTTACCCTGGACGTGTTGGACCTGCTGGGCCGCCGCGTCGCCACGGTCCACAGCGGGCCGGTGGCCGGGATGACGCAGCAGAGCGTAGAGATCGACGCCTCGCAGCTGGCCTCTGGCGCGTACGTGCTGGTCCTGCGCGGTGAGGCGTTCGTGGCGTCTCGCCGCCTCACCGTGACGCGCTGAGCGGGCCTCTGGCGGTATGGCCTCTGGCGGGATCCCCTCGCCAGAGGCCGGGCGTTGGGCTCGCGGGTGTTAGGTGCGGGTAAGTTCTGGGTCTAGCGCCCGGACCTCCCGCCACACCCATGCGCCTGTTTCTGATTCTCGCCTTCGCCTTCGCGGCCCTTCCCGCCACGGCTCAGCCCGAGCACGATCAGGAGGTGACATGGCGCAGCTACGACGGCGGGGCGCCACGTGCCGTCCGTGTGCGCGTGTTCGCCTCTGGCGATGAGCGGCGGCCCCACACCGTCGTCGTGGACGACCGCGCGAGCAACGGACAAACTCCCGTCACCGACGAGGCGCCATACGTGGCCGACACCATCGCGCGCGAACTGGGCTTTAACCCGGTCGAGGCGTCGTTTGTGTTTCGCTTTACCGCTGCTTCGTTCGCCGAAGACGGCCGCGATACGGGCAAGACTGTGCTCCTGCGGGCCACATTTCAGCGCACCTCCAGCGGCGCCCTCGGCGCGCCCAACTGGCGCGTGCTCACGTCAGAGGGGCTGGAGGATCTCACCGACCGGCAGATGCGCTAGGGGCAGAACTCTTGGTGACCTGCGACCGCCAGAGGCCTCTGGCGAGAGATGCGTGAAGGTGTGCGCGGAGAGGACCTTTCAGGGCGGCTGCGGCGTGGAAGGCGTCGTAACAACCAACGCCACGCGTAGGCCTTCGCAGCCATGACCGACGACGCCACCAAGCTCGACCTCGACGAACTCTCCGAGGCGCTCCTCATCTCCAAGCAAACCCTCGTCCGCTGGACCGACCGAGGGCTGATCAACGCCAACCTGGGCTGGGGAATCTCGAAGCGAAACGAGGAGACGCGGCTCATCGAGATCAGCCCGTCCTCGCTGGACTTCCTCAACGGCTTCGCCGCCGAATACCGCGAGGACACCGTGAGCCGGACCGAGGCGCGGCGCCTGCTCAAGCTGATCGACCGTAACCAGGTGCAGAAGCTGATCCGGCAGGGCAGCATCAAGGCCAAAAAGATCAAGGGCGAGACGCGTGTCAGCGTCGGCTCCGTCGAGGATTACCTCCGCACGCTCGAAGAGGACGAGACGGCAACGGCCTAAGCCTCTGGCGCCAGAGGCTGTGGCACAGAACCCCGCTCGCGCCAGAGGCTGGCGCGGGCTCCGGTGTAGGTTGGCGGCATGGACCTCCTTCGTCTCACGCGCCCGCTCAACGTGATCCTGTTCCTCGCCGCCACGGCGCTGGGCGGCGTGCTCGTGGCCGGTGGCGACGCGTTCGGGGTTGACGCGCTGCGCGCTCTGCTCCTCGCAATGGTCTCGGCCACGCTCGTCGGCGCAGGGTCCAACGTGATCAACGACCTCTACGACGTGGAGATCGACCGCGTGAACAAGCCTGACAGACCTCTGGCGAAAGGGACCGTGAGTGCGCGCGCGGCGTGGGGCTTCTGGGTGCTGCTCTCCGCGGGCGGTGTGCTTTTTGGCGCGATGGTGTCGCCGTTGCACGCGGCAATTTCGGCGGCGTCGGTGGCGCTACTGTGGGGCTACAGCGCGAAGCTCAAAGGAACCATCTTGCTGGGCAACGTGGCGGTTGCGGCGACCATCGGGCTGGGCGTGGCGTTTGGCGGTCTGGCCGTCGGTCTCGCCAGAGGCCCGCTGTGGGCGGGTGTGGGGCTGGGTGCACTTATCGTGTTCGCGCGCGAGATCGCCAAGGACGTGGAGGACACCGAGGGCGACCGCGCAGGCGGCGCGCGCACGCTGCCCATCGTGTGGGGTGAGCGCCGCGCGCTGGGGCTGAGCATCGCCGTGCTCGTGCTGGTGCTCGCGGCGGTGCCTCTGGCGGCGGAGGTGGTGGGCGCGTCGTTTTACGTCTGGGGTCTGCCTCTGGCGACGTGCGTGCTCACGGCGCTGTGGACGCTCGCCTCGGCAATGGCTTCGGGCGAGGCGTTGCGCGCGCCCTCGCGCCGCGCCAGCGGCTGGATGAAGGGCGCGCTCGTAGCCGGCATCGTGGGGCTGGTGCTCGCGCGGCTGGGCTGAGCCTCTGGCGCTACCGCGCGACGGTGAACCGCGCGCTCGTCACCGCGCCGCCCGCTTCGGCACGCGCCACGTACACGCCCGCGGCCCACGCCGACGTGTCCACCTCCCACGCGTGCTCGGTGCGGGCGCCAGAGGCTTCAGTGTGCACCGCGCGGCCTCTGGCGTCGAAGACGGTGAGCTGCGCCGCCTCTGGCGTGTCCAGGTCTAGCGCGATCCGCACCGCGCCTGCACCGGGATTGGGACTCACGCGCAGCGCCGCGCCAGAGGCCGCGGGCGGCTCGGGCTCAGATGACACCGGCAGGCTCACCGCCTCCACAGTCCGCCACACCCCGCTCTGCGTCGCCGCGTAGATCCGGCCGTCCCGCGCCAGCTCCACGTCCAGCACGCCGTGACCGCCCCACCCGCTCCCCTCGCCTGTGAGGTCCTGCCACGTCCGGCCCCCGTCGTTTGACCACACGATGACGCCGCGGTCGTCGACGATCTCCCGCATCGGGCAGAATGTCTCCGCCGTCGATACCTACAACGAGCCGTCCCGGCCTCGTCCACCTCGACCGTGAGCGACTGCGGGTACTCGATCTCGGAGCCGCGACCGAACGAGCGCCGCTCCTGATAGGTCTCGCCGCCGTCCTCGCTGGCGTAGATGCCTGGAAACCCTGTGTCGGTGATGTCCAAGATCGCGTAAGCCGTTCCGCCGTAGGGGTGCGATGGGTCTGCGTGCACTTCCACGGCGTCCACGCCCCACCGGAACGGGCTCCAGAACGCGGAGCACGTGAACGCGAGCCCGCCATCGGCATCGGTCGTGCTGTAGCCCATCCCGTTGTAGACGGCGACGAGGAGCCGCCCGTCGGGAAACGCCGCGCTCGGCGGCAGGTCGGCGGCGTCGAAGGGCCGCCCGCCCTCGCAGGCGCCCCCGGCGTCGTCGAAGGGGACGGGGGCGTAGACGTCGCCGCCATCGGTGGAGCGGCAGAGCCCGCTGCCGCCGGTGTAGAGCGCCGGGCGGGCGCCGGGCGCGGTGCCCACAGGCGGTGCGAGCGCGCTCTCGTGCGCGTGATCCATGTCGCTACAGGTGAAGGGCTCGGTGCTCTGGGAGTCCGACCACGTCCGCCCCCCGTCGCGGGAGACCTCGACGGAGGCGGCCCCACTACCGATGCCGCTGAGCAGCGTGCCGTCGGCGAGGGACTCGAACCCGTCGCCCGCTCGGTCGTGCATCCTCGTCCACGTCCCGTCGCGCTCGTAGCCGGTAGACGCCGTAGTCCCTCGTGACCCGCTCGGTCGCGAAGAGGGTGTCTTGTGAGCCGTCGGCGGCGTCGCCGTGAATGGTAGCGAGGCCGGCCATGAGCGTGTCGAAGCCGATGCGCTCCCACGTCACCTGCGCCTCTGGCGCGGTAGCGCAGAGGCACAGGAGGGCGAGGGCGAGAAGAGGTAGGAATCGCATGGCTGAAGCTACCGCGTGACGGTGAAGCGCTCCACCTGCGGGGCCTGCCCGTCCGCGCGCAAGCGGACGAGGTACACGCCGGGGGCGAGTCCGCTGCGGAGGCGCGCGGAGTGCCGCCCGGCGTCGTAGACGCCGTGGGCGAGGATGGTCTCTCGCCCATCCACGCTCGTACACGTCGCGTACCCAAAGAGGTAGCCTCTGGCGCCAGAGGCTCGGGCGAAACACAGGAGACGGGCGGGCACGTACGCCGCGCCTAGATTCCGACTCGCGCCCGCGTGTGACTTCGCGCACGCCAGAGGCGGCTCCACCTGTGCCCGCGATTCTCGCAGGCCGCCCCGACCCTTTGGGGACGTTTTATGCACCCCTTCAGTCCCGAGTCTGTCACGCTGGCCCAAGGCGGCGACCGCGAGGCGCGCGAGCGGCTCATGGCAGGCATCGAGCCCGTGCTGCGCTCCTTTTTCGGCGCCCGCATCGGCCGCACGCCCGACGCCGACGACCTCGTGCAGAACACGTTTATCCGCATCCACCGCGGGCTCGAAGCGCTCGAAAACCCGGCCCGCCTCAAAGCCTTCGCGCTCAAAGCGGCGCTCTACGAACTCCAGGACTTCTACCGTGGCCGCGGCCAACTCCGCGAGGCCCTCTTCGACCCCGACCTGCCCACGCCCGGCAGCGTGGGCGCCGACGACGGCGCCGACCGCATCGACCTCGACCGCGCGATGAGCGCCCTCACCGACCACGCCCGCGAGATCCTCGAACTCCGCCAACTCGGCTACCCCTACGCCGAAATCGCCGAGACCCTCGGCACGACCGAGGCGGCTGTCAAGATGCAAGTCAAGCGCGCCTTCGAGCGCCTCCGCTCCGTCCTCGCCACCGTTTTCGCTTTCCTCAGCCTGTCCCCCTTCGGCTGACCCCACTATGCGCGACGCGACCGACCTTCTCGCCCTCCACGACGACCTCTCGCCCAGCGAAGAGGACGCCCTGGCTGCGGCCCTCGCCGAGAATCCCGACCTCCAGGCCGACGCCCGCCTCTGGCGCCGCGTGCAAGCCGAGGTGCAGGCCGACCTCTCGCGAGCCCTTCCCGACCGCGACCTGCTCGTGCTCCACGCGCTCGACGCCGACGCGCCCGACCTGCTCAGCGCCGACGAGCGCGAGCGCCTGCACGCCTCTGGCGTAGCCGAGGCCGTCGCGGCGCACCCCGGTTTGCAGAGTGCAGTACGGCGCATCCAGTCCGACCGCGCCGCCTTCGACGCGGCCTGGGACAACGCAATGCCAGAAGCCCAGGCGCCAGAGGCCGCTGCGCCCGAAGCGTCTGCCTCTGGCGAGACGCGGCACCGCTCGCCCCGGCGTGCAGACTCGCGCGAGGCCGTTTCCACCGTGCGCCGTCCCGCCCGCCAGAGGCCTGGGCGCTGGGTGTGGCGCGGCGCCGCGCTCATGGCCGTCGTCGCCTTCGGCGCGATCATCACCTTCCTGTACACCCGCGATGCCAACTTCCAGCGCATCACCGCAGGCGAGCAGCAGCTCGTGGCCCTGGCGGACGGCTCGGAGATCACGCTCGCGCCAGGGGCCGTGCTCATGATCCCGCGCGAAGACGCCGAGATCGACCCGCGCCAGGCGCGACTGTTGGCAGGCACGGCGCTGTTCGACATCGTGCGCGACCCGAGTGCGCCGTTCGAGGTGCAAACGCCCAACGCCGACATCGCCGTGCTCGGCACGACGTTTAGCGTCGCCATTGAGCCTCTGGCGCAGTCCAGCGCGACGGCCGTCGTGCTCGCCAGCGGCAGCGTGCGCGTGGCGCCTCGGGCGCAGCCCGAAAAGGCGGTCACGCTCGCGCCCGGCGAGGCGACGCGCATCCTCGCGCTCGACGCGCCCGCACCGCCGCGCACGACCGACGTGGCCTCGGACCTGGCCTGGACGGGCACGCTCTACGCCCGCGAACTCAGCGCGGCCGAGGTCGTGCGCCGCATCGCGCAGGCGACCGGCGCCACCATCGTGATCGACGCCGATCTGGCGGGCGAGCCGGTCTCCGGCACGTTCCACACCGGCGACGGCGCGCTCGCGACGCTCAACACCCTCGCGCTCGCGCTCGACGCCGACGTGCTCCGCACGCCCCAGGGCTTCCGCCTCGCGCGCTAACCCGAGCCTCTGGCGCCACAGCTTCTCGCGCCAGAGCCACCGCACCCAGACTGCGCCCCCGACCGCACACGCTGTCGGGGGCGCGTATCGTTCGAGCCGAGAGTTGCCCGCATTCCTCGTGTCCCTGGCCGTCCGAACTGTTCTGTGCGCGTTGCTAGCGGCCCTCGCGGCCTCTGGCGCGATGGCGCAGCGAGACGCGCCGCCAGTCGCGGTCGCGCCAGAGACCATCGTGTGGGACCGCGCGCCGCTGGCGGAGGCGCTGTACGCGTTTACCGAGGCCTCGGGCGTCGAGATCGTATTCGCGTTGCGCCTCGTGCGCGATGTGCGCGTGAGCGGGCGGTACGTGCCCGGCGAGGCGCCCGGCCCCGTTCTCGCGGCGCTTCTGGCGGGGACCGGCCTCCGCGCCGAGCGCATCCGGCGCGCGCAGTACGTCCTCATCGCCGACCCGCTCAACATTCCCGGCCTGGAAACCGACCCCAGCCTGTTCACCGGCCTCATGGAAGGCCGCGTGACCGACGCCGAAACCGGCGAGGCGCTCTGGGGCGCTCACATCTGGCTCGTCGACCTCGACCTCGGCGGCGTGGCCGACGCCAGAGGCGAGTTCATGGTCGACGCGCTGCCCGCTGGGACGTACGCCGTGCGCGTCTCGCACGTAGGCTACAAAACCGTCCGCGTGGACCTGGACGTGTTTCCGGTCTCGCCGCAGATCCCGCCCACCATCCGCCTCCGGCCCGAGGCTGTGGGCTCCGTCTACCGCCGTGGTTCGCCCGTCGGGGCAGCCGTTCGAGCCCGAGCCCGGCCTGGCGGTTCTCGCGCCTCCGGGATCGCCAGAGGCAGGGCGCCCGGCGCTCTCGCTCGTAGGGCCGGTTCTGGCCAGCGACTTGATAGACGGCCTCTCGCTCGTGCCCGGCGTGGCACGGACGGCCTCTGGCGCGCTCGCGTTGCGCGGCGCCGATCCCGGCCGTGCGCGCGTGGTGCGCGACGGCGTGCCGATCTACGGCGCGGGCGCCACGTTCCAGCCTGAAGCGTTGCAGTCGGCGCGGCTGCACAACGGGCCGCTGCCGGTCGAGCTCGGCGGCGGGGCGGGCATTCTGGAGCTCACCACGCGCGCGCCCGGCAGCTCGTTTACGGGCATGGGCTCGGGAGGTCTGGGCGGCTTCCGCCACCTCGTGGCCGTGCCTCTGGCGTCCACGTTGGGCGTGCAGGTGGGCCTGGGCGACCCCCGCGCTACCGACCTGCCTCTGGCGAGCGCGCGCGCCGAGGGCGGCGCGCTGGTGCTCGATCCGCGAGGCGCCAGAGGCGAGGTCTCGGCCGCGAGCCGCGCCTGGGACGGCGAGGCCAAGCTCACGTGGACGCCGCGCCCGGCGCAGACCGTCGAGGCGGGCGCGTACCACAGCTCGCACTACCTCGGCGCAGGCGAGGTCACGGGCGACGTGGGGAGCGCCATCGGCCTGCACCCGTGGCGCAACCGCGGCACCAGCACCGCCGCCAACCTCCGCTACGACGGCCTCGTAGACGACCGGACGTTCGCCAGCGGCCTCGCCTACGCCACGCGGGCCTCTGGCGTGGAGACCACGCCCGGCGGCGGCACATCTGCTACGCTGACCGAGGGCGGCGTCCGCGCCGATGTGGACCACGCGCCGTCACTCGCGCACCAGATCCGATTGGGCACGCACCTCGCCTCGCGGGAGGTCACGGCCCGGCAGGAGGAACGCGGCTTTTCGCGCCAGAGGCTGACCGAGTGGGCGCTCTACGCCCGCGACACGTGGAAGCCCAGCGGGCGCCTCGAACTCCGTCCCGGGCTGCGGCTCGCGCTCGCGGGCCGCCGCGCGCTCGTGGAGCCGCGCGTGCAGGCGCGGTGGAGCGCCGTGCCGCAGCGCCTCGACCTGCGCGCAGGCGTGGCGCGCCAGACGCAGGCCGTCCACCGCTTGCACGGCTACGCCAGAGGCCCGGCAGCCTCTGGCGAGGGACCCGCCTCTGGCGTCACGCGAGACCTCGCGGCCACGCGCTGGCTCTTGGCGCAGGGCGACGTGCGCCCCGCCTCGGCATGGGTGGCCGGGATGGGCGCCGAGTGGCGCCTCTCCGAACGCGTCGCCGCGAGCGCCGATGTGTTCGTGCGCAGCGCCCGCGACGTGCGCCTCGCCAGAGGCCCGGCGGTGCGCGAACTCCCGGTCTCGGCCGACGCCCTCGCGGCTCTGTTTCCGTCTCATCGCGAGCAGGCCATGGGTGTGGAACTGGCGCTGGGCATCCGGCGCGAGAGCTGGGCGCTGCAGAGTGGCCTCTCGCTCGAACGCGCCCGCGTACGCCTGGGCGATGCGGGCCTCTGGCGCGCGTCGCGTTACAGCCGCCCCGTCTCGCTCTCGCTCGCGGGCGAGCGCACGCTGGGCCTCGCCACGCTCGGCGCGCGGCTCGACCTGGGCTCCGCACACCCCGGCGAGGACGCGCCAGAGGCTCGCCTCACGCTCGGCGCCGACGCCGAACTGCGCGCCCTCGGCGTTACGTGGACGCTCGGCGCGCGCGCCCAGACCCACCTGAACGGCCGCGAGCTTGGGGGCAGCACGCCGTTGCAACCCGGCGCGCCTCTGGCGCTCGGCCCGCTCGGCCCGTCTGTCGTGCCCGGCCTGCGCCTCGTCGCGCGGTGGTGAGGAGTGGGGAAGAGGCAAGGGGGACGTGGGAAGGGCAGAGGATCACGCGCCGCATCTGAATTGTATTTCCCCTTCCCCAATCCCTCTTCCCGCGCCCACAGGCGCCACTCCCCGCCAGAGGCGAGATTGCGCCATGCAAAACCGACGCAACTCCTGGAAGAAAGGCTCCGACGCGCGCGAGGCCTCTGGCGAAGACACCGAGCGCCCCGACTCGGGCAAAGACCCGTTCGCAAAGCGCGTGCGCGTGCCCGATGTGGACACGCTGAGAGAGGGCACCATCACGTCTGTCCAAGCTCAGAAGAAGGACATGGACCGCGTGAGCATCTTCTTAGACGAGACGTTTGCCTTTGGCATCGCGGCCGATATCGCCATCGGTGAAGGACTCAAAAAGGGTCTGCTGCTCACGCCAGAGGCGCAGCACCAACTGCTCCAGAAGGAGGAGGTCATCGCCGCGCGCCGCGCCTCGCTGGACTACCTCTCGCTGGGCAGCAAGACCAGCACCGAGCTCAAGCGCTCGCTCTCGCGCCGCGGGTTCTCCGAGTTCGCCGCCGAGGACGCGATCGCGCAGATGGAGCGCTACGGCTACTTGGACGACGCCGCCTATGCGATGGCCTTCGCCAGAGGCCGCGCCGCCTCGCGAGGCCACGGCCCGCAGCGGCTCCGCGCCGACCTGATCAAAAAGGGCGTCCCGCGCGCCGCCATCGACCTCGCGCTCGCCGAACTCGATGTGGACGAGCTCGGCGACACGTCCAAGGCGCTCGGTCTCAAGCGCTGGCGCGCGCTCTCGGGCGAGGCCGACACACGCAAGCGCAAAAAGAAGACGACCGACTTTTTGCTTCGCCGCGGCTTCTCCTTCGACCAGGCCCGCGCAGCCGTCGACGCCGCCATCGCGCGCGACGAGGACGCCGAGGACGAGGACGGCTGGGATGCCTGAGCCTCTGGCGCCAGAGGCCCGCGTACACCCACAGCCATCGCCACAGCCATCGCCAGAGACTCGGGACCCCTTCGGCGTGCCTGCGCTGACGTGGTTCGCGTGGGCGCTGTGCCTCGCGGGTGCCGCCGCTTCGCTCGCGGTCGGCCTACGAGAGCCGGTTTTGAAATCCGTGGCGCAGCCGTCGCTCGCCCTTCTCGCGCTGCCGTACGCGCTTCTGGTGGCGCTGGCGTGGTGGGGCAGACGCACCGCGACCGCGCGGTGGGTGGCGCTCGCCGGTGTGGTGTGCGTGTTCGCCCTCGGCGCCGCGCTCTGGCTGGCCTGGGCCGAGGTGCCTCTGGCGAGGCTCGCCGCGCCGCGCATGATTCCGGGGCGCCAACTCGTGGCGGTCGCCGTCGTGGCCTACGTCGTGTCCCTCGCGCGCCGAGCGCGGATCTGATGTGTAGACAGCCTCTGGCGCCAGAGGCGAGCACGAGGCCGCTCTACCCGGAACTCGCGCGAGGCGCGCCGCCAGAGGCGATCTTAAGCGCTCCCGACTCCAGCCCGACCGATGTTCGACCCCGCCGAAGACGCCCGCCAAATCCAGGAGGCCGTCGATGCCATCCGCGCCCACACCGACCTCACGCCCGACCTCGCGCTCGTGCTCGGCTCCGGCCTGGGTGGCTTGGCGGACGAGGTCGAGGACGCGGTCATCATCCCGACGGGCGACGTGCCGCACTACCCTGCGTCGACAGTGGAGGGCCACGCCGGGCGGCTGGTGCTGGGCACGCTCGAAGGGCGGCCCGTCCTCGTCGTGCAGGGGCGCGTGCACCTCTATGAAGGGCACACACCCAGAGCGGTGACGTTTCCCGTCCGGCTTGCGCACGCGCTGGGTGCCAAAGGCCTCTTTCTGACCAACGCCGCAGGCGGCATGGACCCGTCGTTCGTGCCGGGCACGCTGATGCTCATCACCGACCACATCAACCTGGCGTTTGCGAGCGCGCTGAGCGGTGCCGTCGCCTCTGGCGAGCAACGATTCCCGGATATGTCCAATCCGTACGACGCGGCGTGGAGAAAACAGGCTGGTAACATTGCGTTAACACTGGGCGTGCCCTATCGTGAGGGCGTGTATGTGTGGACGGCGGGACCGTCTTACGAGACCCCAGCGGAAATCCGCTTTTTCCAGCGCGCTGGGGCCGATGCCGTTGGCATGAGCACGGTCCCCGAGGCCATCCAGGCCGCCGCGCTCGGGCTTCCCGTGCTCGGGCTGTCCACCATCACGAATCTTGCCGCCGGTCTCCAGGGCCGCCCGCTCAATCACGCCGAAGTGATGGAAGTCGGGCAAATGGTCCGGGAGCGGCTCTCCACCTGGGTCCGCGCGATCGTCGCCGAGACCGGCCCCGGGCTGTAGCGCTACTGGGACGGCAACCCCCGCCGATCCCATGCTCCGACTCCTCGCGTTTCTCCTGCCTCTGGCGCTCGTCCTCACGCCCGAGGCACGCGCCTCAGAGCCTCTGGCGCCTCACACCAAAGCCGTCTCGCCAGAGGCCGCGCTCTCGCCAGAGGCCGCGCTCTCGCCAGAGGCCGCGCTCTCGCCAGAGGCCGAGGTGTTCAGCACGCTAGACCGCCGCGTGGTGCAGGTCGGTGAAACCGTCGTGCTGACCGTCGAGCTGGCGGTCGCGCTGCGCGACGAAGCCTCTGGCGTGCAGTTCGTCCGCGCGATGACCGACGCAGTGCCCGAGGCGACTGCGGACGTAGCGCCCGTCTCGGCCGGGCCCGTCGTGCAGGTGTGGGACCGCGGCGTGCTCCAACTGGAGCGCCGCTACACGCTCCGCGTGCTCCGCGCGGGCGACCTCGCCGTGCCGCCTCTGGCGATGCGCGTGGGTCACCGCACGCTCGCGACGCGCCGCCAGAGGCTCCGCGGCTTCGAGGCGCAGCCGTCGGACGCGGCCGGATCGGTCGTCGCGATCGTAGCCGATGGGCGCCAGGGGCGCACCTCGTTTCAGCGCGTCGGCTCGGCGTGGCTGGCCGCGCCAGATGCCCTCGTGACGGCCTACCACGTCGTTGTGGGCGCGGGGCGTGTGCGCGTGCAGCTTCCCTCGGGGCGCATCGTCTCCGTGCGGCGCGTGTGGGCGCTCGACCCCGAGCGCGACATCGCGGTTCTGCACATTGACCCGCGCGAGACCGAGGGCATGGCGCCGCGCTGGCGCCGCTGTCTCTGGCGCCACAGCCTCTGGCATCCCAGCCTCTGGCGCCGCAGTCCGCCGGAGGCGCGATCACGCCAGAGGCCTCGGGCGACGCCGTCGCGTTCACGTTTGGCTGGCCGATGGCGCACGCCGCCGATCCGTTCGAGCGCCGCCAGATCCACACCGTCGCCGCGCTCTACGACGGCGTGGGCACCGAGCGCCACCGCCTGAGCACGGCCGGCAACGCCGTTCGCCCCGGCGACAGCGGCGGCCCACTCGTCGACGCCAGAGGCCGCGTGCTCGGCGTCGTCGTCTCGGGCCGTTCCACACGCGGCGAAGCCGACCTCTTGCGCGAAGACGTGTGCCTCGCCGCCGACCCTCTCCCGGCGCTCCGCCAGAGGCCCGACCGCCCGGTGCCTCTGGCGCGCGCCCTGCGCCATGCCGCCCGCGCGATCCCGGCCGCACGCGCTTTCGAGGCCGCCACGGCGCTCACCGGCCCCGGCCACCGCCCGGCCGACGCCCCGCGCCACCGCGCCCTGCTCATGAACGCCGCCCGCGAGGCGCCAGAGGACGCCGCGCTGCAGTTTCTCGCAGGCTCGGTCTTGGAGGCTCTGGGCGACGACGACGCGGCGGCGCGCGTCTACCAGCACGCCCACGAGGGCGGCTACTTCCCGGCCGCCTACGCCCTTGCGCATCATCACTTAGGCTCCGATCCGATCCGGGCCGAGCGCCTCTTCGCAGACATCCGCCGCTCGGCGCCGTACGCCCACCTCGGCGCGATGGGCCACGCCCGCGCGCTCACCCAGTTGGGCCGCTGGCGTCAGGCCGAGAGCGCCCTGCACGAAGTCCTCGACCACGAGCCGACGTTCGCGCCCGCGCTCTACCTGCTCGGCGTCGTGCGCATCGCCAGCGGCGACGAGCGCTCTGCGCGCGCACTGGAGCGCCGCCTCGTCGCCGCCCCTGGCTGGGCCGCCAGCCTGCGCCTGCTGCTCCGCAACGAGGCGCTGCGCCCCTCCGCCCTCCAGCCTCTGGCGCGCGCCGACCTGGGGGAGGTGCCGGTGTTTCGATGAGGGATGAGGGATGAGGGATGAGGGATGAGGGATGAGGAGGCGCGCCGCGGTTTTTGTTCCGCCAGAGGCCACGTCTGAGGGGCTAGCCTCTGGCGCTAGAAGCCGCATCTGCAGCACTCGCCTTCTTGGGATTTGCCTCTGTCCTCCCACCCTGTCATCCCGGCAGAGCGCAGCGACGAGGGATCCACTCGCCGGATGCTCGAACGCTGGCCAGGGCATCGGCGCCCACTGTGACCAGATCCCTCGGCGTAGCCTGCCCTGAGCGCAGCCGAACGGTCTCGGGATGACAAGCACGGGAGGTCGGCATCCGTCTCTGACGCAGAGGCTGGCTCGAAACACAGAGTGCAGAGCGAAACGCACGAAGCCTCTGGCGCCAGAGGCGAGCGAGAAGCAGCTTTACCCGGAACCCGGAACCCGGAACCCGGAACCCGCGCAAAGCGCCGCGCCCCTTTCCCCACATCTTCCGCGCCAGAGGCCTCTGGCGCGAGCATCTTGCAGGCCCACACCCCCGCGAGCATGTCCGACGCCCCGATCCACCTCGTCCGCGAAGCCGTGCGCCGCGAGCGCGCCTACCGCGTGCCCACGCAGACCGGCATCGCCGCCAAGCTGGACCAGAACGAGAGCCCGTACAGCGTGCTCGACGAGATCAAAGACGCCGCGCTCGCCGAGGTCCGCCAGGCGCCCTGGAACCGCTACCCCGACGACCGCCCGCACCGGCTCGTGGCCGCCGTCGCCGAGGCGTGGGGCCTCGCGCCAGAGGCCGTTATCGTGGGGCACGGCTCCAACGAGATGACGCACACGCTGGGCATGTGCTTCGTCAACCCCGGCACACCCGTCGTGCTGCCCACGCCCATGTTCTCGCTCTACGCGAGCGTGATGCGGATGTGCGAGGCCGAGATCCACGAGGTCCCGCCCCAGGCCGACCTCACGCACAGCGCCGACGACATTCTGGAGGTGGCCCAAGCCTCTGGCGCCGCGCTGACCGTCGTCACCACGCCCAACAACCCGACCGGGCAGACGATCCCACACGAGGACCTCAAAACGCTCGCCTCTGGCGTGCCCGGCATCCTCCTCATCGACGAGGCCTACCACGAGTTTCTCACCGGCCCGACCGCGCTCGACGTGCTCGCGGAGCACCCCAACGTGCTCGTCATGCGCACCTTCTCCAAGGCGATGGGTCTGGCGGGACTCCGCGCGGGCACGCTCGTGGGGCACCCCGACCTGATTCAGGAGATCGAAAAGTCACGTCTTCCGTTCGTGGTCGACCGCCTGGCCGAGGCGACGGCGCTGCAGGTCCTCGCGCGCCCCGCGCTCGTGGCCGAGCGCGTGGCCGAGGCCCGCGCCGAGCACGACCGCTTGGTTGCGGCCGTCGAGGCGATGCCGGGCTGCGAAGTGCTACGCGGCAAAGCCAACTTCTTCCTTTTCCGCACGCCTCTGGCGCACGACGCGGTGCGCGCGGCGCTCGCCGCCAGAGGCGTCAACATCCGCGACGTGACCGAGCTATCCGGCTCTCGCCCCGCGCGATGGCAAGCCCGGCTGGCTCCGCGTCTCCATCGGCACGCCCGAGGAAAACAACGCCTTTCTCGCAGGCCTCTCCGAGATTCTCCCGGCGTAGCCTCTGGCGCCAGAGGCGCGGCTTCCCGATCAGCGCGCCCTTAGAAAGTGTTGAGGGCTGTACACTCCTCCCTTGAGGGAGGTGCCCTTGAGGGCGGAGGGTGTTCTCGGTTTCGCCAGAGGCCTCGGCCGCAAGGTCCGGTCTTTCGGGCATGCCTCTGGCACGAACACCCCCACCCGCTGCGCGGGAGCCCCCTCAAGGGGGCTGTTTAGTGCGAGCAGCCCAGCATCTCTATGCGCTCTTACGCACCACTCGACCTCATGCCTTCCCCAGATTCTCCGATGTCTTTACTAGACGACCTCCGCTGGCGCGGCGTCGTGTTCGACCACACGCCCGACCTCGAAGACCACCTCGCCGAGGGCTCGCGCGCGGCGTACTGCGGCTTCGACCCGACTGCCGACAGCCTCCACGTGGGCTCGCTGCTGCCGCTGATGGGACTCGCGAGACTGCAGCGCGCAGGTCACACGCCCATCGCGCTCGTCGGCGGCGGCACCGGTCTGATCGGCGACCCGAGCGGCAAGCGCGCCGAGCGGACGTTGCAGACGCGCGAGCAGATCGACGCCAACGTCGAGGGCATCCAAAAACAGATGGAGGCGTTTCTGGACTTCTCCGGCGATCACGCCGCCAAGGTCCTCAACAACGCCGACTGGCTGACGACTGTCCCGCTGATCGACTTCCTGCGCGACGTGGGCAAGCACTTCACCATCGCGAACATGACCGCGAAGGAAAGCGTCAAGTCGCGCTTGGAGAGCGAGATCGGCCTCTCGTTTACCGAGTTCAGCTACCAACTCCTGCAGGCGTACGACTTCCTCGATCCTGCACGACCGCGAGGGCGTCACGTTGCAGGTCGGCGGCAGCGATCAGTGGGGCAACATCACGGCGGGCACAGATCTGCTGCGCAAGACGCGCTCCGCCAGAGGCCACGGCCTGGTGTACCCGCTCATCAAGAACGCGGCGGGCACCAAGTTCGGCAAGACCGAGGCAGGAACGGTCTGGCTCGACGCCGAGCGCACCAGCCCCTACCGCTTTTACCAGTTCTGGATGGGCACGGACGACACCGACGCCGTCCCGTACCTCAAGGCGTTTACGTGGCTCGACCGTCCGGCCATCGAGAAGCTGGAGGCCGAGCACGCCGAGGCTCCTCACAAGCGGACTGCTCAGCGCGCGCTCGCGCAGGCCGTCACGCACATGGTGCACGGCGCCAGCGGCTTGGAGGCCGCCATGCGCGCCACCGACGCCCTGTTCGGCGGCGACCTGAATGCGCTCACCGTGCGCGACCTCGGCGAGGTCTTCGAGGGCGTGCCCGAGAGCAGCCGAGAAGCGGGCGACCTTGCGGGCGAGGGCGTCGACATCGTGACGCTGCTGGCGGACGCGGGTGCGGCCAAGAGCAAGGGCGAAGCCCGGCGCCTGGTCGAAGGCGGCGGTGTGCGGCTGGGCAACGACAAGGTGGAGAGCATCGACCGGATGGTGACCGCCAGCGACGCGCTCCACGGCGAAGTCGTCGTGATTCGCATGGGCAAAAAGCGTGTTCACCTGGTGCGGCTGACCTGAGCCTCTGGCGGCGCGGTTCCAAGGCTGATACGTCCCAGAACGGCTAGATGCCGCCTCTGGCGAGCGCCAGAGGCGGTCTGCGAAGACAGGGCGCCGGAGGCGTTGAGGCGCCGCGCGTAACCACGGGGTTCCCTTTCGCCATGTGACGCCATCGGCACGGCGGTGGCGCGTGGACTGCGCGCGCCGCCAGAGGCAGAACGCCGCGCCGCCCGCGGCGTAGGCGCTCGTCCCTCCCGTATCTTTGCCGCCCCTCCGCCCGCCCTCGGGCCCTCCGCACGCGCTTACCGATGGATTACATCCAGGTCGACATCATCGGGCTCTCCACGAGCCCATCCTCTGGCGGAGCCTACGCCCTCGTACTGGGCGAGACGAACGGCAACCGCCGTCTGCCCATCATCATCGGCGCCTTCGAGGCGCAGGCGATCGCGCTGGAGTTGGAGAAGATCCAGCCGCCGCGCCCGATGACGCACGACTTGCTGAGCAACCTCTTCGAGGCGGTCGGCGCCGAGGTCACCGATATCGTGATCGACGACCTGCGCGAGGGCACGTTCTTCGCCAAGGTGCGCTACGTCTACGACGACGAGGAAGCGCAGTTGGACTCGCGCCCCTCCGACGCCGTCGCGCTGGCCGTGCGCACCGACGCGCCCATCTTCGTGGCCGCGACCGTGCTCGAAGAAGCCGGCATCCCCGCCGACGACGAGGACATCGAGACGCAAGAGGCCGAGGAGGCCCCGCAGCGCGCCGTCGCCTCTGGCGGTGGTGGAGGCTCGCGGTTGGAGCGCATGGAAGGGCAGCTGCAGAAAGCCATCGACGACGAGGACTACGAGATGGCAGCTAAACTGCGCGACGAGATCGAGCGGATGAAGGCCGAGAACTGATGCGGCGCTGGCTTCTCGCGCTCGCCGTCGCCTCTGGCGTGTGGGCCTCTGGCGCGGCGGCGCAAGAGGCGACCACGGCAGGCCCGCGAGGCGCGGAAGCGGCCGTACAGGCCTACAGCGATGCGGTGGTCGCGAGCGACTGGGAGGCGGCGGCAGAACGGATGGACCCTCGCGGCCTTAAGCGCATCCGCGACCTGGCGCGTCTGATCGCGGAGAGCGATCCGTTTACTGCGTCGCTGCTCGGCATCGAGCCAGAAGCCTCGGCAGCGGAGCTGTTGAGCGCGTTCGTCGGCGTGGCGATAGACGAGATCCCGGGCATGGACGTGTCGCTCGCGACCTCGGAGTCTCGCATCCTCGGAACGGTCCTCGAAGGCGACAGCCTCGCGCATGTATTGATGCGCACAGACATGGTGCTGCTCGAACGGCCCATCAGCACCGTCGACCTGACAACGGCGCGGTGGAGCGGCGAGCGCTGGCTCGTGGCGCTGAGCGAGGAAATCGAGGGTGTGATCATCGGCATGGAGGCCGTGATCGAGAACCCGGAGCTGTTCGGCATCGAAGACGACTACGAAGAGGGGTTTTTCGAGATGGACACCGCGCAACCGCGCGACCCGAAGAAGCAGTGACGCCAGAGGCACGCTCGATTCCGCACGCCGCGCTCGGCGCGAGCCGCCTGTTTCAGGGCGTGGCCTCTGGCGACCCCGACGCGCTCCGCTTCTACGCCCACGACTGGCGCACCGGTCTGGCCGCCGCGGCCGATGCCGCCGCCGCATTTCCCCACCCGCGGCAGCCTCTGGCGAAGGCGCTGCTCGCCCAGGCCGACGCCAGAGGCGCGGACGCCGCCGCGCGCGCCAGCATCGAACGCTTGCGCTCGCCAGAGGCCGTGGCGGTGCTCACAGGGCAGCAACTCGGGCTGTTCGGCGGACCGCTGTACACGGTCTGGAAAGCGCTCGGGGCCGTGCTCACGGCGCGGCGTGTGGAGCGCGAGACCGGGCGGCCCGCCGTGCCGGTCTTCTGGCTCGCGGGCGAGGACCACGATCTGGACGAGGTGCGGGGCACCGCACTCGCCAGAGGCGAATCGGTCGCGCGCGTGCGCTATGGCGACGCGGCGCCCGGCAACCGAGAGCCTGTCGGGCGCAAAACTCTGGACGCCGAGACAGTGGCGGCAGCGCTGGCCGAGATGGAGCGCGCGCTGCCCGAGGGGCCGCACCGCAGCGAGGTGTTAGAACTCTTGCGCGAGGCGTGGGCGCCCGGTCGCCTCTGGCGCGACGCGTTCTGGGACACGCTGCAGGCGCTCACGCGCGGGACGGGCCTCGTCTTCGTCTCGCCGGACGATCCGGCCATCAAAGCGCTCGCCGCCGACCTGTTCGCGCAAGAGGCCGACGACCCGCAGGCGACGTTGCGCGCGCTTCAAGCCGCCAGCGACGACCTCGTGGCCTCGGGCTACCACGCGCAAATCGCGCCCGCGCCGCTCAACCTGTTCTGGCTGCGCGGCGACGAACGCTTGGCGCTGGACCCGGCCTCTGGCGGGCCAGCCTCTGGCGGGGCCGTCGCGCGAGGTACCGCGCACCGCATCGACGATCTCGGGGCGTTCGCGCGCGAGACGCCAGAGGCCCTGAGCCCAAACGTCGTCCTGCGGCCCGTCCTGCAAGACGCGCTCTTTCCGACTGTGGCGTACGTGGCCGGACCAGGGGAGACGGCGTACTTCGCGCAGTTGAAGGGCGTCTATGAGCGCTTCGGCGTGCCGATGCCCGCGATTGTGCCGCGTCTGAGCGTGAGCCTGATCGAGCCCGGTGTGCGCAAAGTGCTGGACCGCTACGGCCTCGACGTGCCTGACTTGAAAGACGGCATCGACGCGCACTGGAAGCGCCTCGCGCAAGAGGCGCAAACCGCCGAGGCCCACGCAGCCTCTGGCGCCGACCTGCCTGCGGCGTTCGCCGCCTCGCGAGAGGCAGCCGCTACCGAGTTGGCGCGGCTGACCGATCTGGCCGCCGATCTCAATCCCTCGCTTCGGGCTGCGGGCGAGGCGGCGCAGGCGCGTATTTATAAAGCGATCGCGCGGTTGGAAACCAAGACCGTCCGCGTGCAAAAGCGCCAGCACGACGACGTGCGTGCGCGCCTGGCGCGGGCCCATGCCGCGCTCTGGCCTGGCGGCTCGCTGCAGGAGCGCGCCGCCAACCCGTTCGCCGTCGCCGCGCGCCACGGCCTCGGCGCCTTCGCGCAGATCGCCGACGCGCTCGACGCCCAGCACGACCTCCACACCGCGCAGCACTGGGTGGTGGACCTCTAGCCCTGGGCGCCAGAGGCCTCGGGCGAGAGCGATCTTGAGCCCTCCTTCCCGTCCCCGCATGTTCTCTCCTCTTGTCGAGCGCGCCATCGAAATCGCTGCCGAGTGGCACGACGGGACCTACCGCAAGGGCCGGTGCACTGCGCCGGTCCTGCCGCCCGTCTCGGGCAGCACGCCGCCGGGCGTCCCCGCGATGGCCCACGTCACGACCGTCGCGATGGGCGTCGCGCGCGCAGGCTGGGACGACGTGACCATCGCCGCTGCGTTCCTGCACGACGCGCTGGAGGACCGCGACCGGCACCGCCGGTGGTTCGCGCGCGAGCGCATGGTCGAACTCGTGGGCGAGGAGGTGGTGACCATCGTCGAGGCCGTAAGCGAGCCCAAGCTCGGCGCCTCTGGCGCGGCGCTACCGTGGCGCGAGCGCAAGGACGTGTACGTGGCGCACATCGCGTCCGGCCCGCCAGAGGCGTCGGCGGTGTCGCTCGCAGACAAGCTGCACAACGCCTACGCGATGGCGTCGAGCCTGGAGGCGGGCATCGACATCTTTACGAGCGCGCCCGGCCGCGTGGGGTTGACGGCAGGCGCCGAAGATCAGCTCTGGTACTTCCGCGCCGTGCTGGATGCCACCCGCGCCCATGCCGATCCGCGTCTGGTCCCGCAGCGCCAGAGGCTGGAGCAGGAGATCGCGCGGTTCGTGGCGGCGGCAGGGCTGTAGCGCCAGAGGCCTCTGGCGTTAGCCTTTCGCCTCTGGCGTGTCTAACGCGGCCCACCCGCCGCGCTCGCATGACCGACTCCCCGCTGCTCTCCACCTCGCTCGACCGCACCATCCGCGAGCCTGTCGAAGAGCCCGAGGTCGCGACCGACTACGTCGCGCTCAAACACCGCAGCGCGGACGAGCAGCCGCGCGAAAAGCTTCTCGCCAGAGGCCCGGCGGCGCTGGCGGACGCGGAACTGATCGGACTGCTTTTTGGGACGGGCACGCGCGTGGGCGGGCGCAGCCTCTCGGCGGTCGAACTGGGGCAGGTGCTGCTGCGGGCCTACGGCTCGCTCTCCAAGCTGGCGCGCCGAGAGGCGTCGCAGATCGCCAAGGCGACCAAAGGGGTCGGCCCGGCCAAGGCCGCGCAGTTGGCGGCGGCGTTCGAGATCGGGCGGCGCGTGGAGTCTGCGGCGCCAGAGGCTCGCGTCACGGTTCGCAGTCCGGCGGACGTGGCCGCGGCGTACGGCCCGCGCCTGCGCGATCTGCCGCGCGAGGTGTTCGTCGTGGTGCATCTCAGCACGGCCAACGTGATCCTGAGCGAGCACACGCTGACGACGGGCGGGCTGGCAGCCAGCATCGTGGAGCCGCGCCAGGTGTTCCAGCGCGCCATCCTGGAGAACGCCGCGAGCGTGATCTGCCTGCACAACCACCCCAGCGGCAACCCGGAGCCCTCGCGCGAGGACGTGGCGATCACCAAGCAACTCTGCGAGGCCGGCGCCGTGCTCGGCATCCCGATCCATGACCACATCATCATCGCGGGCCGTGGCTACACGTCGCTCAAAGAGCGCGGCCTGATGTGAGCCTCTGGCGCCAGAGGCCCGCACTCTACTCCCCGCCAATCGGCGAGCCGGGCGGCGTGCGGACGGGACGCGGCGCCATCTCCGGGTCGTACTCGCGGTCGAGAAAGCGGCCGATCTCGCCCGCGAGCCAGGTGCGGTGCACGGCGTACTCACCGTTGCCCGCCGTCGCCTCGAACCGCGCGTGGAGCGTGCGAAGCGTCGCCTCGCTGCGCGCTCGGACGGCAGGCGCCGCGGCGCGGTCACTCGCGAGGTCGATCAGGGACTGCGCCCAGACGGTCATCACCGTTCGGCGCACTTCCTGCTCGTACGCGCCAGAGGCCTGCATCGAAATCAGAGCCTCTTGCGTGCTCTCCATCACGCCCTGCAGGCTGAGTTGCTGCGGCGCGAGGTCGGCCTGATAGGCGAGGCGTGCGGCGCGCTCGCGGTCGAGCAGGAACGAGAACACCATGCGCGCAGCCGTCTCGGCAGGCGCGATGGGGTCGAGCGTGACGCCGGTGCGGCGGTCGAAGCGCTCTCGGCCGTCGTAGTAGCCCGGCGGGCGCGGCGGAATCATGGCGAGAGCCGCTGGCGGGAGCACGAGCTCAGACGGCGCGAGCGTCGCCAAGAGCGCGTCGAGAGCGGCGCGCTGCACCGGCGCGGGCACCACCTCTGGCGCTGCGGCGCCGTCGCCTCTGGCGGTGTAGGCGTAGTTCACGCCGCCAACGAGGTGCGCCGTCGCCTCCACCTGGTAGCGGTGGCGGAGATAGAGCGGGACCAGGACCTCTTCGAGCGTCGCCAGAGGCCGCCCGTCGCGAATCGTCGCCTCGCTGAACCGGTCGAGCGCGATGCGGCGCACCGCCATCTCGTCGCGCAGAGATTGGACGGCGTCCGTCC
Source organism: Rubricoccaceae bacterium (assembly GCA_963708165.1). GTDB lineage: Bacteria > Bacteroidota > Rhodothermia > Rhodothermales > Rubricoccaceae > Rubricoccus. The sequence goes on from OY970187.1 coordinate 2,259,538, forward strand.
CGTTGTCCCAGAGCGCCGCCGTGGGGCTTGCAGCGCCCGAGGGCCGCGCGTCGTAGTCCGAGATGTAAAGCAGGCCGCGCTCCCGGTTCTCGCGCAGAATCGCGGGAAGCTGCGAGGCCTCTGGCGTGTAGCCGTAGCGCACCGCCTGCACGTCCCACGCGCCCAGGCCGACGCCGTACGCGTCGCTCACGTCGATGCTCGCGTTGCCAAATCCGGCGATGGCCGTCGCCAGAGGCGCCGGGTAGTCCATGACCGACTCGCGCCCGACGGCGCTCGCGGCGAAGTTGTGCGCCAGGCCAATCGTGTGGCCGATCTCGTGCGCCGAAAGCTGGCGAATGCGCGCCAGCGCGAGCTGCAGCATCGGGTCGCTCGCCTCGTTGGCGAAGCCTCTGGCGTTGGTCGCCGGAGTACGGCGCCAGAAGCCCCTCGGCGATGAGGTAGTCCTGGCGCACGCGCAGCGAGCCCAGCGAGACGTGCCCCTTGATGATCTCGCCCGTGCGCGGGTCGACCACGCTCGCGCCGTAGCTCCACCCGCGCGTCGAGCGGTGCACCCACTGAATCGTGCTGTAGCGCGCGTCCAGCGGGTCGATGGAGTCCGGCCGGACTTCGACGCGGTAGCCGTCGCGGAAGCCCGCGGCCTCGAACGCCGCCGCCCACCACCGCGCGCCGTCCAGGAGCGCGCCGCGGACGGGCTCCGGCGTGCCCGGATCGAGGTAGTACACGATGGGCTCCTTGGCTGCGCAGAGGCCTCTGGCGTCGGGCGCGTCGGCGCACTCCAGTCGGTGGCGCGTGAGCAGCCTCTTGCGCGTGTCCTCGCCGATGGGCGTGGCGTAGTCGGCGTAGGTGAGCGGGAAGTAGCCCGCACTGGGCTCGAAGGCGCGCGGCTGGTAGCCGGGCTCGGGAAGCGCGATAAACGAGTGACGGATGCGAACCGTGACGGCGTTGGGGTCGGCGGCGACGCTGCGGACTTCGCCGCCGGGGTTGTCGCCGGTAAACGTCAGCCGCGCCTCCATTTCGGTGTTGCGCGGGAACGCCTTGAGCATCGCCGGGACCGGCGCGCTGCGCGACTTGTCCAGCGAGAAGCTGCCCTCGCCAGAGGCACGAAGGGTTTGCGCCACGCCGTGCGCGTCGCGCACGAGGAAGTCCGTCACGTCGATGAGCACCCGTTCGCCTCTGGCGCCAGAGGCGGGGTCCTCGGCCGTCGCGGTAAAGCCCCACGTCACGCCCTCGGCGAAGGCGTCGCGCACGGCCAGCGCCTCGGCGGGGTTGTCGGTTGTGGCGCGGTAGTCCAGGTTGGGCTGCACCATCAGCACTTTCGGCCCGACGCGCTCGAAGCGCACCAGCCGCGTGCCGCCGAGTTGGCTCCGGTCCAGCCCGATGTCGTTGGAGCCCAGGCCCGCCGCCAGGCTGTTGACGTAGAGGAAGTCCTGGTCCAGCGCGGGGATCTCCAGCCAGACCTTGCCTGCGCTCGCGTCCCAGTAGATGGGAAAGAGGCCGTCGCGGCGGTCCATGCCCTCGGTCGCCTCGGCGATGCTCGGTAGGCCGTCAGGTCTTGGCTGCGGCGTCGCGCCAGAGGCCTCGGTGGACTGCGCCTCTGGTGGAGGCGCGCCGGCACGGTGGCGGAGCAGCCCGCGAGAAGGGCGGCGAAGGCGAGAACGGCGAGACGCATGGCGGCGAGGGGGGATCGCCGCAATCTAGCGGGCCTCTGGCGCCAGAGGCCTAACTTGCATGTCCTCAGATCCAACTTGGAGAATGAAGCGCGATATGGACTTGGTCAGAGATCTGCTCTTCGAATTAGAAGGCCATGATGATCTGATCGGTATGCAAACCCCCGAACCTCCAAACAGAACGCCTCAAGAGGTGGCCTACCACCTCGGGCTTTTAGCTGAGGCTGGCTTAATCGAAGCTGTCGCCATTCGCAACATGTATGGCCCTGGATGGGCACCTACCTCGATCACATGGGCTGGCCATGAGTTTATCGACTCTGCTAGGAGCAACGAGAATTGGCAGAAGGCAAAATCGCTGGCAAAGGTCAAAGGTGGGGCGTTGACCTTCGAGGCAATCAGGACGGCGCTGAGTGAGATGACTAAACGCGCGATCGTTTATGCCATCAACTCCGTCTGATTCCTCTAGTTCACCTAGCCTGCCGCCAGAGGCCGAATTAGTCTCTGGCGATATACAGCAGCTCGTGAGCCGTGCCTAGAGGTTAGCGTCCGGCCCACCACCGGCGGGGCGGCGCGCGGCTTCGCCGGGCAGCATCGGCCGCGAGGCGCTGGTCCGGCGAAGCTCCTCACGCAGACGCTCGATCTCGCCGCGCAACGTCTCCACTTCCTGCTCGTCGCGGTAGACGCGGCGCTCGCGCTCTTCCAGGTCTTCGAGCGTTTCGGAGATGGCCTGCTCGCGGATCTCGAACGGCGCCATTTCCAGATAGCCGCGGTCCTCGAAGTAGCTCTTGAAGAGGAAGTTGTGCTTGCCCGCCTCCATCAACTCGGAGAAGCGGAAGGCGCCAAGTGCGCCCCAGCCTGCGGCCTGCTCGAAGCGGTCCGTGATCGCGCGAACGTCGGCGGAGACCGTCTGGAACTGGGCGGCGGCACCTTGCAACTGCTCAGCAGTGGCGAGGAACGTGGTGTACACGTCGTCCTCGTTGAGGAACCGGGCGACGGTGCCGTTGCCGCTGTTGACCTTGCCGATGATCTGGTCTACGCCGCGAGAGGCGTTTTCCGCGACCAGCGTGAGGTCGTCGGCACGCTGGCCGAATGTGCCCAGGAGGACGCGGAAGTCCTGCGTGGTCAGGACGGTCTCGTTGTAAAGCGCGTCGTCGTAGAGGAACTTGCCGACGGTGCCTTCGCCGCCGCGCACGTCGTTCATGATGCCGGCCAGCGCGACGGTCACGGAGTCGAAACGCGAGACGCTCGTGAACAGGCGGTCGGTTACTTCTGCGAGCGCAAAGGGGTCCACGCCCTGAATGCGTCCGCCTTCCTGAATCGGCGGAAGCCCTGGGCTTCCGTCGGTCAAAGACACGATCACGTTGCCGACGAGGCCGTCGGTCTGGATCGCGGCTTTGCTATCGGAGCGCAGCAGCTGCCGCGCGTCTTCGTTGATCGCGAGGCGAACCGAAATCGGCTCCCCTGGCGCGTCGGGCAGCAGCACCCGGTCTACACGCCCGACGGAGATGCCGTTGTAGAACACGTCGGCCCCGTTCTGAAGCCCTGCGACATCGTTGAAGTCGGCCTGGACCGTGAACGTGTCCCCGAAGAGGTTCTTCTGGGACCCGATGATGAAGATGGCCGCTACCAAAGCAGCCAGCCCAAGGGTTACGAGGAGTCCGAGACGTGCCTGACGTGCCATGTGTGCGAGATGCTGTGTCACGCCCCAACGGGACGCTCAGGACGTTACGTGCTCTGCCTCTGGCGCGCAAGCGGGGAAATGAGGGAGGCCGCAGCTATTGTTCCGCCAGAGGCCACGCAGCTTGCCCCTTGCCCCTTGCCCCTTGCCGCCAGAGGCTCAGGCGCCGCCGTACGCCTCGGTGCCGAGGAAGAACTCTTCCAGCACGGGGTGCTTCTCCTGCCGTACCTCCTGCAGCGAGCCCGCCGAGATGATCTGGCCGTCGTAGATGAAGAACGCCCGGTCGGTGATGATCTCCGCCGCCAGAAGGTCGTGCGTGATGGCGACGGACGTGATGCCACGCGTGTCGCGCAGCTTGACGATGAGATCGGAGACGACGCGGACGCTGACTGGGTCCAGGCCCGTCGTGGGCTCGTCGTAGAGGATGATGTCCGGCCGGAGGATGAGCGTGCGCGCCAGGCCGATGCGCTTTTTCTGACCGCCCGAAAGCTCGGCCGGGTACTGGTGCTTGGTGTCGGGCAGGTTGACATCCTCCAGGCTTTCCTCCACCAGGTCGTTTTTCTCGCCTTTGGACAGCTTGGTGTGGCGGTCCAGGAAGAAGCGCATGTTCTCATACACCGTCATCGAGTCGAACAGCGCGCCGCCCTGAAAGAGGTAGCCCAGGCGAAGCCTCTTGCGGTCGAGCGGGTCGCCGCTCATCAGGTCGATGCGGTCGCCCAGCACCCAGACCTCGCCGCGGTCGGGTTTGAGGAGGCCTACGATGTGCTTGGTGAGCACGCTCTTGCCCGTTCCCGAGCCGCCCAGCACGACGCCACTCGTGCCGCGGTCGACGGCCAGGCTGATCCCCTTGAGGACCTCCTTGGTGCCGAACGCTTTGTGGACGTTCCGCATCTCAATCGCGACGTGCTCGGGCGGCGGCGGCGCGTTGCCGGTGACCGGCTCGTGTTCAGGTTCTTCCATGAAAGGTGGGGTGGCCTCTGGTGCGAACGGCCACGGCCTCTGGCGGGTCAGGCCTCCGGCGGGTCAGGCCTCTGGCGCCAGAGGCTCAGGCGGCGGCGGAGATGTCGCCGAAGATCATGATCGAGATGCGCACCCAGATCACGTCGGTGATGAGGATGAGGAGGCTGCTCACGACGACCGCTTGCATGGCCGCGCGGCCCACCTCGCGGGTGCCGCCGCGCACGTTGTAGCCCTGGAAGCAACTCACGATGCCGACGATAAAGCCGAAGAGGCACGTCTTGCCCGTGTCGGAGATGACATCCGCGATGCGGAGCGAGTCGAAGGCTGTGGCGATAAAGACGCGAATGTCCATGCCGTCCGCGAGCGTGGCTTCGAGGTAGCCACCGCTGAGCGCGAGCACGTCGGTGATGAGCGTCATGATGGGAAACATGATGACGCACGCCATCACGCGCGTGACGACGAGGTAGTGGAACGGTTTGAGCGCCGCCACCTCCAGCGCGTCGATCTGCTCGGTCACGCGCATCGAGCCCAGCTCGGCGCCCATGCCTGCGCCCAGGCGCCCTGCCAGAACCAGGCTCGTGAGCACCGGCCCGATCTCTTTGATGACGCTCAGCGCGAGCATCGACGGGAGAAAGCTTTCCGCGCCGAAGCGTGCGAGCGTGCCGCGGCTCTGCATCGCGAGCACGATGCCGATAGAGAACCCGACCACGCCGGTTAGCATGAGGCTCTTGGAGCCCACCTCGTCCATCTGGTTGAACAGCTCCTTGATCTCGTACGGGCGCCGCCACACGCGCGCGAAGAACCGGCCGACGAAACTAAAGAAGGCACCAGCACGGTCGAAAAAGCCATCGCTGGCAGCAACGACCTGGCGCGCTTCGGCCTCGATCTCCAGGGCCTTCTGCTCGAAGTCCTTCTCCTGAAGAATCTTTTCGTTGAGCCGGGACCGCCGGGACTGCCGGAGCCGCTGCGTGAGCGAATCCGAGAGGGCGGGAAGAGGGCCGTCGGGTAGAGGCTGGACCGGGGGCTCCATGCGAGGGGGGAGAGGAACAGGCAGGGTAACGCGCGCCGCCCCAAAAGTCGAGAGGGGAGACGCCCAATCCCCCCGCCCCTAGTGTGAAGAGGGATGAGGAGGGGCGCGGCTCGAGTTGTTTCGCCAGAGGCCCCGCCGGCCTGCTCGCCTCTGGCGCCACGCGCGGCCTTCCGTAGGGACACGCCGCTGGTGGGTCCTCTCCCAGATTGCCTCTGGCGAGCACGCCGTCCACAGCCCTATCCGTCCGACCCGGTGGGTCGCCCTGTCTCAGCGTAGCGCCAGAGGCATGGAGCGCGCGTGGAACCGCCGGTGCGGCTGGAACCGCGCCTCTGGCGGATGGTGCGTCTGGCCCGCCTCTCCTCTCGCCTGTGGCCGACGCCCGCGATCCGTTTCTCATACTTGGCCTCGGCCACGACGCCGAGCCCGAGGCGGTGCGGCGCGCCTTCCGGCGCTTGGCGCAGAGCACGCATCCCGACCGCGGCGGCTCCGCCGAAGCGTTTCACGAGACTCGCCTCGCCTATGGCGCGCTCACCGACGACCTGGAAGGCGAGCGCCGCCGCTGGCGTCCGGTGCCCGCCGCCTCCACCTCGCGCTTTGCGGGCGGTCTGGATCCGAAAACCTACCCGACGTGCCCCATCGTCGTGACCTCGGAGCGGGGCGAGACGCGCACCGCCTACGACGTGAGCGCGCGGCCAGAGGCGTGGGTGCCGACCGAGGTCCCGCCGCCCGGCGGCACCTGCAGCGCGCACGCCGTCGCCACGCCTCAGTCACCTGCCTTCGGCGTGTGGACAGTCCCGCTGGACGCAAACCGCTTCCGCTGCGTGTTCGGTCCGCCTCCCACAGGCTGAACGCAGGCCTTCGCCAGAGGCCTCTGGCGGGCACCGCACCGGGAGAAAAGCCTCTGGCGCCAGAGGCTACCAGGCTCTTTCGGTGCGGAGGCCGCCGCCCAGGCCGCGCTCGCCCGAGTATTCGCCCTGGAGCAAGAGCCACGCGAGCAACTCGTAGTCCAGGCCTGCCACGAACCGCGTGTCGTCCGTCGCGCTCCGGTCTGTCGGGCTGGGGACGACGACGTAGCCGACCGAGGTGAAGAGGTTGTTGGTGAGATACTTGCCGATGCGAATCACGAGGTCGGAGCCGTCCGAGTCAATCTCGACGAGATCCAGGCCGAGCTTTTCGCTCGCCACGCCTTCGACCAGGCCTGAAATCTGGCCCAGCGCCAGGCCCGTTCCCAGGCCCGTCACGGCGTTGGCGCCGAAGAGGTCGCCGGAGAGTTGGCCGGTCGCGATGACGGAGACAATATCGGCCGGGTCCGAGAGCTGTGGACTGCTGAGGCGAACCTCGGGGTTCTGGTCGAGGTTGCCGTTCACGTTGAGGTTGATCTCGATGGGCGACCGCGTAGACCCTTGTTTGAGCTTAGCATCGAGCGTGGCCAGAAGGTTCACGTTCGCCGCCAGAGGCGAGCCGTTGAAGATCAGACGCCCGCGCTGCAGCTCGAACCGCTTGCCCAGCGTCTCGACGTTGCCGCGCACGAGGTCAATGGAGCCCGAAAGCTGGCTTCCGTCCGCGAACGGGCGCTTGGTGGCGGTCACGTCGCCCGCGAACTCGATGTCGAACGGAATGCCCGACTCGCTGCGGATCCACACGTTGCGGCGGATCTCGACGTCGAGCTCGTAGTCCAGCGCGTCGGTAAACCGGCTCACCGCGGTGTCGCGCTTGGTGATGCGCCGCCCAAAGCGCGCCTCTACCAGCCGAATCTGCTCGTCGGTCAACTCGACGGGTTCGAGCTCTGGTGGCACGAGTTCGTCGGTCAGGTAGATGTCGCCAGAGGCCAGCACGATGCTGCCGCGCAGGCGCGGCTCCTGTAGCGTGCCGGTCAGGCGCAGCGGGCGGCTCCCGCGGTCGAGCACGAGCCGGTCGTAGGTGCGCGTGTCGATGGCGACAAAGCCCGAGGGCTGAATCGTGAGGTCGAGTTCACCGACCGACAGCTCTTGCAGCGTGATGTCTCCGGTGACCGCCAGCTTGGTGTCGGTCGCGCTCGTGTCCGCGGTCGCGTCGATGCGCACGTCCTCTAGGAGGATGCGATTGCCCTCGAAGCCCAGGCGCGCGTAGAGCGGTTCGTATGTCATTCCCGTCGCCGCGACGCCCAGGCGGCCGCCGGTGAGCAGCGCGTCGCCCGTGAGGTCCGGGGCCTCTTGCGTGCCCGAGATCGTCACGTCGGCGCGGAGCGTGCCGCCGATGTCGGTGTAGCCTCTGGCGGCCAGGAACGGCTGCGCCCATGCGACAGGGAACGCGTCTGCCTGAAGGCGGATCTGAACGCCTTCGTCGCCAGAGGCTTCTTTGAGCTCGGGCGCGCCGCCGGTGAGCGAGAGGTTGGTAGGGACGTAGCCGGTGATGAGCAGCTCCTCGCCGTCGCGGTGCGTGAGGACCGCGTCGAGGTCGAGACGGCCGCTGGCGTAGTTCACCTGTGCGTCCATCGCGCCGAAGAGCTCGCCGTTGGAGGTGAGGTCTTCGAGCGTGAGGCTGCCGTCGAGCAGCGGCGCCTCGGCGGGGCCGGTGAGCAGGAGCGCGGCAGAGAGCGTGCCGTCCAGGCTGCCGAAGCCGATGAGGTCGGTGAGGACGCCGATATCGACTTCCTCGGCGGTGAGCACGAAGTTCTGCTCGCCGTTCATGTCCAGCGTGCCGTCGGCGGCGATCTGCTGGCCGGTTTCCACGCTTTGGAGCAAGAGGCCGCGCACTTGAATCACCTCGCCGAAGAGGATGCTGCTTTCCTGAGCCAGCGCCCATCGCGTCTCGCCCAGGCGGAAGTCGGCGCGCTCCAACTGGAGCCCGAGAGCCCCTGGCGCCACGTCGGGTTCGGGGTCGATCTCGACGCGCGCGTCGAATGCCAGATCGCGGTCCTGGTCCACGATGACAGCGCCCGCTACCCGGATGTCCTCGCCGTCGTAGTTGGCGGTGAAGTCGCCGCTTTGCACGCGGATCGCGGGCGTCTGGAGCAGATCGAAGCGCGCGTCCAAGCTTACGTCGATGCCGGTGCCGTTCAGGACCTCCTGCGGATCGAGCGTGGCGTCGAGCGTCGCGTCTAAGCCTGTGAGCAAGATGTCTCCCGCGGCAAACGTGCGGGCCTCGACGGTGCCGTTTACGTCCAACGGCTCGCCCGCAGCGCCCACGATTGTAAGGTCGAGCGCGACGCGGTCTGCCGCCAGAGGCCGACCGGCGTATTCCGAGAGGGCGGACAGGTCGGCGGCTTCGCCGACGAGGCGGAAGTCGGTCGCGGCGGTCGTATCGAAGATGGCGATCTGGCCGCCGCCAGAGAGGTTGGCGATGTCGCTGCGCAGCAGCAGCGTGTCCAGGCGCAGCGTGCCGCGGTCGAGCGCGAAGTCGAGCGTGAGCGCCTGGATCTGTGCAAACGCGATCGCGGACGGCTCGGCGACGATCTCGCCAGAGGCGACCGCTTCGAGCGGGTCGAAGCCGGTGCCCTGCAGGTCGAAGTCGGCGGTGAGCTGCAGCGGCTGCGTGGGGGCGGACGGCAGCAGCGCGTTTACGTCCAGAAACTCTGTGCGGCCGGTGAGCGCGTAGGTGGGCTCGTCGGCAAAGGGCCGTCCCTGGAAGACCGCGAACAGCGACGAGGCCTCTGGCGCGACCGCGCCCACGATGGCAGAGGCGGTGGGCACAAAGCGCAGGTCGACCGTCGCGCCGACGGCGCCATCATTGAGCGAGAACGACACCTGCCCGCTCGACACCTCGGCGGCGTTGATGCGTGAGGGTTGCAGCGTGACCACGCCTGAACCGTCGGCTACCTCGGGGTCGAAGCCCGAGATGGAGCCCTGGAAGCAACCGTTGAGGTCGGTGGAGAGGTCGGGGTTGTCAGTCAGGCGGCCCACGTCGAGGTCGCTAAAGCACGTGTTCTCGCCCAGCGCGAAGCTCGGGTTGTCGTCGAACGGACGCCCGGTTACGTCGAGCGCGAACTGTCCCTCGGGCAGCGCGACCGTTCCGCCGGCGCTCAGCGCGCCAGAGGCCAGTCGGAAGGTGAGGTTGGCGCCGTCGATGTCGCGGTCGCCGTAATACCCCGAGGCCAGGTTGAGCGTGCCACTCGTGGTGAGCGTCTGCGGGTCGATGCCGGAGCCTCTGGCGGTAAAGGTGCCGCTCAGGTCCGAGGCCTGCGCCTCGTCGCCCGTGATGGCGGCGACGTTGAGGCGCGAGAACGAGCCGCTGGCGTCGTAGGTGAGCGGGTCCGCGAAGGGCCGGGCGGTGCCTCTGGCGGTAAACGAGCCCGTCTCGCCCAGGTCTGCAGCCGCGTCGAAGGTGAGGCCGCCACCGCGGAGCCGCGCGTCGACGGTCGCGCTCGCGACCTGAAGGCCGTTCTCGCCGACGGGCAGACGGCTCGGCGCGAGGCGCAGCGTAGCCGCGATGTCCGAGGTCTGCGGGTCGAAGCCGCTGCCTTGCAGCGTAAACGAGCCGGTGATGTCCGAGGCCTGATCCGGGTTGCCGGTCAGCGTCGCGAGGTCGAGGCGCGTGAACTGACCGCGCGAGACGCGGTACGGGATGGGCTCGTCGGTCAGGTCTGCGGTGCCGATGGCCTCCAGGCGACCGCCAGAGGCCAGGGCCACGTCTACGTCGAACGCGGCCAAGCCACCGCGGAAGGTGGCGTCGAACTCGCTCGCGGCGAGCCGCAGCACACGCCCGTCGGCGCCGACGGGGAAGGATGCTTCGTTCAGCGTCACGGCGGCGCTGCCGATGAGCGTGGCGAGCGTGGTGCCGCGGCCTTCGAGCGCGAAGTCGCCGCGTAGCCGCGCCTGCTTGCTCGGGTCGCCCGTCAGGCGCGCGAGGTCGAACTCGTCCAGCGTGCCCGTCGTCTCGACCGAGGGCACGCGGTCAAAGGGCCGCGCGGCGCCTCTGGCGCGGGCGATGAGCCCAGGCACGGCGGCATCGGCGCGGAAGTCGACCGTGCCGGTGCGGAACGAGCCGTCCAGGCGCAGCCGCTCGACGATCTGCGCGCCCACGCGGCTGTCGTTGAGCGCGATCTCGAATGGTCCGGTCAGCGCCTCTGGCGAGCGGCCCTTGAGGTCGGCGGAGATCGTGCCGTTGAGGTCTGCTGCGAGCGCCGGGTTGCCCAGGATCGCGCCTGGGTCCAGGTTGCGCAGCTCGCCGTTGACGCGCGTCGCCAGAGGCCCGCCGTTCGGCTGGATGTCGAGTTGACCGTCGAGCACGACCGTCGCGGGGCGGGCGTCGCCGCTTTCGGGGTCGAGCGAGCCGCGGAGCGTAAAGTCCAGGCGCTCGCCGTCCGAGTTGGCGCTCAGGCGCACGCGCGGGCGTCCGTAGATGGAGAGGCCCGTAAAGGCGCGCGCGTCGGCGAGCGCGAACGGTTGGGCCTGCAGGTCGGCCTCGAACATCGGGATGGCGTTGTCGTCGCCTTCCTGGGGGAAGCGCAGCACGGCAAAGCCGCTCACGTCGGTCCCGGCTTCACTCGTGACGGTGAGGTCGCGCAGGGTCAGCCTCTCGCGCGAGAACGCGCCTGCCGCAGCCAGTTGCACGGCCGCGCCGGGCCCTCCGCCAGAGGCCTCTGGCGCGAGCGCTTCGAGCGAGAGGCCGTCGATGGTGGCGACGAGGCTGTCCGCGCTGGAGTGGAAGCGGCTGGCGCTCAGCATCAGGTCGCGCACGACCACGACCGAGTCGCGGTCGGTGTTGTACCACCGAATCTCCGCTGCGCCGCGCTGCACGCCCATTTCCTCGATGTCGACCACGAAGCCGCTCTCGCTCGAGGTCGTCCTCGGCGGGCTTGAGCAGGCCCGAGATGTTGAACGTGCTGTCCGGCCTCTGGCGCACGAACACTGAGGGCCCCTTGATGTAGAGCTGACTAGCCGAGAAGCGCGAGCGGAGCAGCGTCGTCAGGTCGTAGTCCACCAGAAGCGTGTCGACGGTCGCGACGGTCTCGCCGTAGCGGCGGATCTCCAGGCCGAGCAGGCGGGCGCCGGTCCAGAAGTTGCCCTCCAGGCGTTCCACGCGCACTTCGGCATCGTCCGCGAGGAGGTTGGCGATCTGCTCGACGGCGATGGCCTGGATGCGCACGCGCGCCGCCTCGGTACGCACCAGGGCGTACAGCCCGGCGCCGAGCACGAGAAGTCCCACGAGTGCCGCTGCGCCCCACCGCGCGAGCGTGTCGCCAATCGAACGGCGTTCGGCGCCGGGCGCCTCTGGCGACGCGCCAGAGGCGTCGCCTACCGTGCCCGCCGGAGCCGCTCCGTCGCCAGAGGCCCCGGTGGCGTCGGCGCCAGAGGTCTGGGTGGAGCGTGTGGGGTCGGTGGGCATGGAGGCGTAACGCGAGAGCGGCCGGTTCGTTTGTCCCGGCGCGAAAGAAAGGCAGGGCTAGAACGACTGCCCGAACGTGATCTGAAGCTGGAGGCGCCTGGCCTGCGGGATGAGGCCGAAGAACCCGCTCGACGGCGCGACGGCGTCGAAGTCAAAGTCCTGTCCCTCGCGAGCCGCCGCGACAAAGCCTGCGTCGCAGTACGTTGCGCCGCTATCGCCAGGGACGTCGCCTCTGGCGTCCGACGGGCCGCAGAAGATGGTTTCGGCGTTGCGGAGGTCAAAATAGGATGGGTTGAGCTTGACGCCGAGCGCGAAGCCGACGAACCCAATGGGCGTGAGGTACTGCAGCCCGGCGCCAGAGGCCATGCGCAGGCCGCCCTCGTTCTGTCGAATCTCCCCCAGCCTGTCTGTCGCGGGGCTCGCGCCAAAGGTCGTATCCAGGCCACGCGTAAGGTCAACGTTCGTAGATATGATGCCCGCATCCAGGAAGATGTTGGCGCCCCACTGCGGGCCGAGTGGAAGCGGCAGGTTGAGTTGCACCGAGCCAAACAGTTTGCGCGTGCCGCCGACGCCCGCGTAGCCGATCACGGTCGTGTCCTGCCGTACGACAACGCGTCGTTATCGGTCCAGCACGTCCTCGATGCGGAAGTTGATGATCTTCGGGCCGAGCTGGGTCACAGCCCATCCGCGCACGTCGGTGCCGCCGCCGCCGTAGAAGTACTGGTCGCGCAGGAGGACGTAGGCCACGCGGTCGTCCAGGCTCGTGTCTCCGTAGGTCGAGAACGCGCCGACGGTCGCCTTGGCGGTCAGTCCGGTGCGCTCACTGAGTGGGTAGAACGCCGAGGCACTCAGCGCGCCGCGCGCGTACTGGTAGTCTGTCGCCAGAGGCGTCGCGACCCGGGCCGAGGGGCGCAGGATGATGCCGCGCGTGGGCTGCAGCGCGTTGTCCACAAAGCCCGCCGTGATGTCAGCGCCGATGGCGGTCGTGCCCACCGACAGGGTGCTGTCCTCGTCTACAACGTTGCTAAGGTCGAAGATGCCGCTGGTGCCGCTGCGGAAGGCGTCCACGCGGCGGCCCTGGTAGCTGGCGTTGATGGCGGCGGTCTGGAGCGTGGAGCGCGTAAACAGCAGCGTGTTGGTCAGGCTCGCCGAGACCGAGCGCTCGATCTCGTCGTTGCGCGAGCGCACGGCAGGCGTAAGCGTGTAGGACAGCGCGCGGTGGCCCACGTAGGGCTGGCGCAACGCGACCGAGGCGCGGTAATCGTACAACCCGTCCACGACGCCGCTCTGGTCGAAGATGCCCGTCCGCGCCTCGACGCTGGCGGTCACGTTGCGGGCGCCTCCGAACGCGTTGCGGTGCGTCGCTTCGCTGCGGACGGTCACGCCGCCTTCGGTGAAGTAGCCGCCGAAGAGGCGAAGCACGCGCAGCGGCGCCTCGCGCACACGAATGACGATGGTCGCCGTCGAGTCGTACGGTGGCACCTTGGGCACCACGTCGACGGTCGCGAGCTGGAACACGCCGAGGCCGAAGATCTCGCGCTGCGCTATGAGAAGGTCGCGGGCATCGAACGGGTCGCCGGGCTTGAAGGGAAGCTCGCGCAGGATGACACCGTCCGAAATCTTGGCCTGCGCAGTGGAGTCGACCCGCTCGACGATGATCTCGTCATACCGTGCGGGAGGGCCGGGCGCGACCTTGAGGCGGACCGTGGCGGCGAGCCCAGTGGAGTCGATAAAGCGCTCGTAGCCAACATCGGCCCAGGCGTAGCCGCGGGTGCGGAGCCACTGGCGCGTGCGGTTTTGGAGCGAGACGAGGCTGAACTCTGTCAGCCGGTCGCCTTGCTGTAGGCCCAGCGTCTCCACGTAGTCCAGCCACGGTTGGCGCAGCTCAGGCGTGAGCGACTCGGTGACGGGCGGCGCAGACGGCTTGCCAAACTCTACCTGTTCGAGCACCAGCGCGGGCCCCTCGGCGATCTGGAAGACGACGCTCGCGGCGTTGCGCGAGGTGTCCAGGTCGACGACGTAGTCGACGAGCGCGCGCGGAAAGCCGTTGCGGTCGTAGTAGCGCTGCAGGCGTACCACGTCTTTCTGCAGCTCGATGGGGTTGAGCGGGCGCGGAGCCGGTGCACCGGGGCTGAAATAGCGCCACGGGGCCTTCTCGAAAAACGTCGGCGCGGTGGTCGCGACCTGGAGTTCGAGCGAGGCCAGGTCGAGCGTGAGGCTGCCGTCGACCGCCTCGAAGGCGAGACCCGAGACCTGGGTGTCGTTGTCGACGAAGACGAGCGGCGCGCCCTCTTGGGCCTCGGCGCCAGAGGCGACGAGAGCGGCCAGCAGGGCCACGGCGAGGGAGAGGCGGAGGAGGGGCACGCGGGGCGCTCCGGTGCGGGGAGCGAACGGTCGAGAGAAAGGCCGGAAGCTACGGGTAAACGCCGGTTTCTGGGAAGATTGCAGCCGCGTCAACCTTTCGCGGAGGGCGACGCTGCAGGCGACGGCTCCTCGCTCTCATCCGGGACGCCAGAGGCCTCTGGCGGGAGCGCCGGAAGCTCGGGAGGCTGTGCGGCCTCGTGTGAAACGGCGTCGGGCGGCGGCGCGCCATCGCCCGAGGACAATGGGGCGTCGTTGCCCGCCATCGCGGCGTCGCCGGTGGGTGCTGCCACGGCGGGGCCGCTCTCGGGGTGAGAGCCGTGGCGACGGATGCCAAATCGTTTCCACACGCGCCGGAGGGCGTGGCGGCGAGGCCGCGTTCTCTTCTCGTGGAGCGTGGTCACCACGGCGCCGATGACGAGGATGAGGCCCGAGAGGTAGACCCAGAAGACGAAGGCGAGGATGAGCCCGAAGGCGCCACCGAGACCGCCGAGATCGGCGGGACCGCCTGCGCCAGAGGCGGCTCCTGCGGCGGCGTCGGCGAGGTCTTGCGCCGCGCCCGCAGTCGCCTGGGTAGCGGAGGGGCCGGTAGCGTCTGCTGCGGCGGCCTCTGGCGAGCCCGCGTAGCGGTCAAACTTGCCGATGTGCGTGGCATAGAGCGCAAAGCCGTTTTTCGCGGCCTCGAAGAGCACGGCCGCCACGGCCGCGCCCCACATCGCGCTGCGCTTGGGCGGGTGCGGGCGCGGAATGAAGTAGTACAGCTGCACGATCATGCCGACCGTGATCGCGTAGGGGATCGCCTTGGAAATCAGAAAGGTGAACCGCTCCAGCAGCGTCGTGCTCAGGCCCCACTCGGCGCCGTACTGCGTCAGGATCTGCGTGCCGACGGTGAGCGCGAACGAGATGAGAAACAGCACGCCGACCTGGAGCAGCATCCGGCCGTCGAACACGTAGCCTTTGAGCAGCGAGCGCATCTGGTGCCGGTCGCCGCCCATCGCCATGCCGATGACGTAGCGCAGCGTGGACATCAGCGTGATGACCGTCACCAGAAACGCCCCGGCGCCGATAAACGTCAGCCCGCCAGAGGCGCCCTGTAGCTGTTGCACGAGTTCGACGAGCGGCTCGCTCTGGCCCGCGGGCAGGAAGTCCCGCAGGAAGTCCGTCACGATCCGCGCGGGCTCGTCTTGCCGCAGCACCAGGCCGAACACGCCCGTCGCGAGCAGGATCAGCGGCAGCAGCGTGATGAACACCTTGAACGCGATCGCCTGCGCCCAGATAAAGATGGGCAGCGTAAACAGTGCCTTCGCCAGCCCCGCGCTGTAATACTTCACCGTCTGCACGAGCGCGCGGCCAGCAGAGGTGGGGGAGAAGGACGAGTCAAGGACGGACATACAGCTCTAGGATACGGACGTGCTCTACCCAAGCGGCCTCTGGCGCGTGTAGGACATTCCCGGTTTGGCCAGAGGCTAGCGCGGCCCGCCTCTGGCGCGTGGCGGCGCTGCTGCCGCCAGAGGCGGGCCGCGCTAGCCTCTGGCGAGACGGTCGCCCGCGGCGACATAGAAGAACAGCCGGTGCGCCTGCGCCTCGCGGCGGCGATCTGCGGCGTCGTACCCGGCCTTGGCCGCGTTCGCCACCAGCGAGAGGCCGCCGATGGCCAGACCGACGGCGTGCGTGATCGCGCCGGGCCCGGCGACGGCGAGCGCGAGCGCGGGCGCCGCCAGAGGCGCGAGCATGGCCGGTCGGTCGGCGTAGCGGGAGACCAGCGCGCGGAGGTATCCCGTGCTCTGGATCGCGTCGCGGATGTCCTCGACGGCGGGCGCCACGTCGCGTCGGTAGACGTGCTCGGCGTCGCGCGCGAAGTCGGCGTCCCACGCGCTTCTCTCGGGCGCGCCTCTGGCGATGGCCTCGGAGAACTCCAGCACGGCGCCTCGGAAGCGCGCCAGAGGCGCGGCGAGGTCGGCGCGGATGTCGAGCGTTTCGGCGACGGTCGCGAGGTCGAACAGCGGCAAGCGCTCGACCAGATGCGCGGCGAGCGCGATGTGCCGCGCCTCGCGCGCTCGCGGCCGCGAGAGGTCGAGCCTCTGGCGCACGCCCTCGCCGGTCGGGCCGTCCAGGAGCGGGTAGGTCGCGCCAGAGGCGACGGCAGCCAGCACGCGCGCGGCGTAGTCGTCGGCGGCGCAGGCCGCGAGATCGGCGGGGAGGTCTGCGCCCGCCAGGTCGACGATTTCGAGCGCGCCCGCCCGCTCGGCGACGGCCAACTCGCCCAGGCCGCTGGCGAAGGCCGCGCGCTCCAGCCGTCCCTCGAACGCGCGCCAGAGGTGCTCCACGGTCCGCGCGATGCCGGGCTCGCCCAGGCGTTTCTGCAGCGCCAGAGGCGAGGCGCCCAAACCCAGGTCGCCCGCGACGCTCGCGAGAAGGTCCAGCCTCTGGCGCGGCGAGGTGCACAGCGCGGCGCCGGTCACGAGCCGCCGCAAGAGGCTCGCGCCGGGGCTGACGAGCGCCACGCGGTCGCCGTAGAGCAGCCCCGCGCGCACCAGCGCGACCTCGTCGCGGAGGTCGGGCACGCCCTCGGGCGGGGCGACGGCGACGGTGACGTGGAAGGACATGGCCCAGGATGCGGCGCACGCGGTGCCACGTCGCGTGTCACTAGAGGCGAGCCTGCGGCCTCTGGCGCCAGAGGCGGGCGGCGGGCGCACTAGCTTCAGGCCTGCTCTCTCCGTGCCCCCGATGCTGTCCCGCTCCGCCGTTCTGCTCTCGTTCCTCGCGCTCGTGGCCTCTGGCGCGGTAGCGCAGCCGCTTCAGACGCGCTGGCTCGCCGCGGGCGACCTCCACAACTGGTATGCGGACATCGGTAGCGAGCCTGAGATGGGGCTGGTCCGAGTCCAACAGTATGGGTGGCGCTGGCCGGGGATCTACGCCCTCCGCGATGCGCAGGTCGCCAAGGCGCTCTGGATCGGCGCGGAAAACGTGACGGCCGAGGACGGAACGGCCTACCCGGCCCGCGTCGTCCACGTCGGCCCGCGCGTGAGTGGGCGCGAGGGCTTTTTCCCAACGCGCTTCGAGTTGGTCACGCGCTTCGCCATGCCGGATGTGCGCGTGGATGGAAATCCCTCGCTTCCCGAAGCGCTGATGCGGCCCGACGCCGTCGACCCCGACCTCGCGCCAGAGGCCATGATCGTCAACGAGGTCAACACGCTGCTCGGCGTCACGATGCGGCGGACGGTCATGCAGTTCGCGCAGGCGCACCACGACGACTACCACGTCTCCGAGTACGTGTTCACCAATACGGGCAACACGGACGCCGATGCGGAGATCGAGCGCCCTAACCAGACGCTCACGGGCCTGACCTTCTTCTTCCAGCGGCGCCTCGCGATTGCGCGCGAGACGCGGTTCGTGATCGGCAACCCCACAGGCTGGGGCAAGAACACGATGCTCGACGCCAGAGGCGACGGCGTGCGAGCCGATCCCGAGGACGAGCGGTTCCGCGCGCAGTTCGCGTGGCATGGGTACGTCCCAGGGTTCACCGACTACAACAACATCGGCGGCCCCATCTTGCCCGAGGCGCTTCCGGCCTCCCAGATAGCCGCGGGGGACACGCTCGGCCGCCTCGGCGCCTCGCAGTTCGTCGGCACCGTCACGCTCCACGCTGACCGAGCCTCTGGCGACGCGACCGACGATTCCGGCCAGCCGTCCACAATGACGTGGCAAGGGTCCGACGCCACGTTCCAGTCCAACAACAGCCCGTTCGACGCAGCACAGATGGAGGTGGAGTACGCTGTGATGACGAGCGGGCGCCGCACCCCGCGCCACGCCTGGGCCGTAGAGCCCACCGGAATGCCGGGATGGCTAAACCCCACAAACAACCCCTCGCTTGGAACGTCTGGCGGTCACACGCCGGGCGAGGGCTACGGCCCTTACACCCTGGCCCCTGGCGAGAGCGTGCGCATTGTCGTCGCCGAGGCCGTGGGCGGCCTGAGCCGGGAGGCCGATGTCGCGCTCGGCCGTGCGTGGCTGGCCTCTGGCGCCGATCCCAACGCGCCGCTCACGTTCGGCGGGCACACGATGACCAAGAACGAGTGGGTGTTCACCTCGCGCGACTCGCTGTTCCAGACGTTCCGCCGCGCGCTCGCCAACCACGCCTCCGGCTACGCGATTCCGCGCGCGCCCGCGCCACCGCAGTCGTTTACCGTCACCTCGGCGGGCGTCGGCGATGATGGTTTTACCCGCCCGGTCCGCCTCGCGTGGACACCCCCGGCCGACGCCCGCGGCCTCGCGGGCTACGAAATCTACCGCGCCTCTGGCGTTGCAGACAGCGTCCACACGCTCATCCACACCGCTCCGCCAGAGGCGACGAGCTACGACGACGTGGACGCGCCGGCGGGAGGCCGGTACGTATACCACATTCTGTCCGTCGGCCGCGCCGAGGACAACGACGGAACGGCCAGACACGCCGCCGGGTGCGCTCCGCAGCAGCCGCTACTACACGCAGACCTACAGCCCCACGAACGTCGTTCCGGTTGCCGGAGAGCCTGGCCCGGAGCCCTCGCGCTTTGTCCTCCACGCGCCGGTCCCCAACCCCGCCAGAGGCTCGGTCGAGGTCCGCTTCGACCTCGCGACAGGCTCTGATGTCACGGCCACGGTCTACAGCATGACGGGCGCCGAAGTGGCGCGCCTCGCGCGAGACCAGCAGTACGCCTCTGGCGCGCACACGCTGACGTGGGACGCCGTGGGCGTCGCCGCGGGTGTCTACGCCGTCCGTGTCACCGCCGCTGGCGCGTCGCAGACGGTGCGGGTCGCGGTCGTGCGGTAGACGCCTCTGGCGCCAGAGGCTACCGCTCCACGGCGTCGTACTCGCTCCACGTTGGCGGCTTCGGCAGCCAGGGCGCGTTGAGCGCGGGCGTCGGTCGTGGTGCGGGCGCCGAGCGTTTGACAGCCGTGCTGGAGGCCAGCGCGAGCGTGGGCTCGGCAATCGCGCCGTCGCCGCTGGTGGTCGTAAACGACATCGCGCCGCCAGAGGCCGAGGCCGATGCGTACGGCACGAACTCGGGGTAGGCGATGGTGCCGTGCTCGTGCAGGTCCAGCCCTCCGTCCTCGGTCTCGCGGTCCGTCCGCAGGCCCATCGTGGCGTCCAAGAGCTTGAACAGGCCGAAGGCGAGCGGAAACGTCCACGCGAAGGCTGCGCCCACACCCAATGCCTGCACGCCGAACTGCGCGAGGCTCGGGCCGCCAGAGGCAAACAGCGCCACGGCCAGCGTGCCCCACGCGCCGCACACGCCGTGCACCGCGACCGCGCTCACCGGGTCGTCTACGCCGCGCCGCTCGATGAAGCCTGTGGCCACCACGACGAGTACGCCCGCGAGCCCACCGATGGCGAGGGCGCCCACCGGCCCGACAACGTCGCAGCCTGCCGTAATTCCGACGAGCCCCGCCAGGACGCCGTTGAGCGTCTGGCCCACATCCGGCATGCCCTTGCGCGCCCACGTGTAGGCCATCGCGGCAATCGCGCCCGCTGCGGCGGAGAGGAATGTGTTGACCACGATCAGCGCCAGAGCCGTGCTGCCCGCGCCTGTGCTTCCGGCGTTGAAACCAAACCAGCCGAACCAGAGGATGAACACGCCCAGTGCCGCCAGAGGCAAGCTGTGGCCCGGAATCTCGCGCGGCTCGCCTCTGGCGTCGTACTTGTCCGCGCGCGGACCCACGGCAATCGCGCCCGCCAGCGCCGCCCAGCCGCCGACGCTGTGCACGACCGTCGAGCCCGCGAAGTCGTGGAAGCCCAGCCCCTCCAGCCAGCCGCCGCCTGCGAACAAGCTGCCCCAGGCCCAGCCGCCAAAGACGGGGTAGATGAACGCGCACAGCACGACCGACACCACGAGGTAGGCCGCAAAGTTGACCCGCTCCGCGACAGCTCCCGAGACGATCGTCGCCGCTGTGGCCGCAAACACTGCCTGGAAGAAAAAGAACAGGTACGTCCACGAGGGCTCCTGCCCCTCCAGCCCCGTCAGCGCAAACCCACCCGTGCCGACGAGGCCGCTGGCGCTCGGCCCGAACATCAGCCCAAAGCCGACGGCGAAGAACACGACGGCACCCGCGCTCGCGTCCATGACGTTCTTCATGATGATGTTGGCCGCGTTCTTGGCGCGCGTCAGCCCTGTTTCCAGCAGGGCAAACCCCGCCTGCATGAGAAACACCATCGCGGCGCAGACCGCGATCCACACGTAGTCCAGGTTCACCTGCACCGTGGCAGCCTCTGGCGCCAGAGGCTCGGACTGCGCGAGGGCGATGGCGGGTGCGAGAAGAAAGGCGAGGCAGGCGAGACGCTTCATGTTCTACGGTGATCGCGCCGAAGCGCAGTAGGAATGAAGGAGTCTATGACGTATTGGTCAACAATGGCAAGGCCGTGATCTGTGTTGTGTTGACTTTGTGAGGCCGGAAGCGCTTTCTGCCTCGTTTCCTAACACGCTGCGCGCCAGAGGCCTCTGGCGAACTGCGCCTCTGGCGCTACCAGCCCCACGTCCCCGGCTCGCCCTTGAACGGACCGACCACGCGCGAGGTGATCCACCCCGCGTAGAACGTCCCCGGCTGCGCCGTCACGCGTTCACCGCCTAGCCAGCACGCGTCCACGCGGCCGGGGTAAAACGCGAGGTAGTCTTTGAGCGCGAGGTAGCGCTCGCGCGGCTCGGCGTACGCCCATGCAGCCTCTGGCGAGTGCCGCCCGGCCACGTCCAGGTCGTAATAGTGCGCCACGCCTTTCCATTCGCATCCCGAGGTCTTGGCCGTCGGCACGAGGAGCGAGAGGTCGCAGTCCTGGGGCGGGATGTAGATCGTCGGGGGGTGGCTGGTTTCCAGAATGCGGAGCGCGCCGTCGCTCTCGGCGACGGTCCGGCCCGCGAACTCGACGCGGACGCGTTGCCCGACGGGTTCGAGCGCGGGAGGGCGCGGGTAGTCCCAGACAGACTCTTGACCCGGACCGGGTGGGATGGGCGTGGGCATCGCGTGAGGGGTTGTGTGCGCGTGCAACCGCCGCCGCTCGCGCGCGGCTCCCGCCAGAGGCGCACCCCGCCAGAGGCGCACCCCGCCAGAGGCGCGAACGGCTGCGGCCTCTGGCGCCCGTGGCGGCTAGGCCGGGAAGCCCGGAGCGCTCGCAACGCGCCGAGCCTGCGCGGTGTGACGCAGCGCGTGCTGGCCCGTGATGTCGAGAAAGGCGCCCAGCGGAAGCCGGAGCAGCCTCATAAATGGGTAGCGCACCTTGACCCCTGCGAGGTCGAGCCCGTCGGCGCGCTCGCAGACCGCGGCGAGGCGCGCAGAGAGATCATCGAACGCGCCGACAACGGCGGCCTTCGCCAGAGGCTCGACGCTCCGGCTCGGGTCCAGCGCGCGGCCCGTCGTGAGAGCCGGTCCGCCAGGTGCCACGCCCGCCCGCAGCTTGTCGGCGAGCCATCCGTAGGCGAACGGTCCCTCGGCGGTGCGCCCACGCTCGTGGCCTCTGGCGACTGCCGCGTCCAACGGCGGGAGGTACGCCTCCGCGACTGCGTTGAGGTGCGCCAAGCACTCCCCGATGGACCACGCGCCCGGCGCGGGGCGCCAGGCAAACGCCTCGGACGAGAGCCCGTTTGCGACGGCGTGTGCCTCGTCGCGAGAGCGGTGGTGGGCGGCGGCGTAGTGGAGTGCTTGGGATGGCATGACGGCCTCTGGCGTGCGATGTTGAAGCCTACCGGCGAGGTAGCGCCCTGTCCATTCGCATCCGCCCCACCATCGACGAGCTTCCCTCTAGACCGCCTCCGCCCCGGAAACGCCCGAAACAAGCCCGCTCGCGCATCACCGTCGACGCCATTCTAGAGGCGGCCTCTCAGGTTTTGACCGCCAGCGGCTACGGCGCGCTCACGACGACGCGCGTGGCGGAGCGCGCGGGCGTCTCCGTGGGTACGCTCTACCAGTACTTCCCGGACAAGGCCGCGCTCGTGAGCGGCCTCGTGGAAGCATGGCTGGAGCGGAAGCGCGCCGCGATGCGCCTCGCCTTTGCGCACGCCGCAAGCCTGCCTCTGGCGGAGGCCGCCGCGCACCTCGTCGGCGCCTTCGCCGCGGCGCTTGGCGGCGAGGACAACGCAGCGCTCGCTCTCGGCGGCGTCTACGTCGGCTGGCAACGCGCGCTCGACGCTGAACTCGCTGCGATGGTCGAGGCCGTGGCGGGCCTCTTGCGCCAGAGGCCTGGCGAAGCACCCGCACAAGAGGCCGGCTTGGTAGCGTTTGTAGCCGTCCACGCGGCGGTCGCTCTCGTCGTCCGCGGCACGCTGGACCGGCCCGAAGACCTAGACTCGGGCGCGCTCGTCCGCGAGGCCACCGCGCTCGCACAGAGTTACCTCGCACGCGGCACTTGAAGCCTCTGGCGCCGCGCCATACCGAAAACGCCCGGCGCACCACCGTGCACCGGGCGCCAGAGGCCACAGGCAAAGGCTCTACGGGTTGATCACGATCTCGATTTTGTAATCGCCGTAGTCGCCGCGCTCGTAGGTGGAGGCCCAGACTTCGTAGACGCCGTTTTCCTCGGCCGTCATCGTGAGGCAGGACTTCGTGGTGTCGCCCTCGGTGCAATCGTCGTTGTTGACCCACTGCTCGGCTGGGGACTTGACGTACACGAACGTGTCGAAGTCGTTGGAGGTGAGCGTCACCTTGACCACGTCGCCCACGCTGAGCTCGATGGGGTAGGTCTCGTAGAACTTGCCGACGATGCGCTCGTCTTCGATGGAGAGGCGGCTTTCGACCGTCTGGGCTTGGGCGGCGGCGGAGAAGCCGAGGACGAAGAGGAGAGCGAGAAGTCGATACATATGTAGGGGCGGCGGAGCAGGGCCGCGAGTGTGAGATCCCAGCCTACCGAGCCGCAGCGGCACATCCTTGCCCCCATGGCTCCGTTCGCGATGGCGCCGCGGTCCCGTCCGGCTGGTCCCGCGGGCCCATTCGCGCGCCTCTGGCGCCAGAGGCTGTGGAATGGTCCCCGAGGCCCAGCAGGGTTTGGGCTGTGCTCTCTAGCCTTAGAGCTCACACCGCACCCCGTGCTCCATGAACGCTCTCCTCTTCAGCCTCCTCGTCGCCTTCACCCCGGCTCCGCAGGTCGCACCCGCCGCCTCTGGCGCAGCCGTTACCGCCGAGGCGACTGTCGCCCGCGTCGAGTTCCGCCTCAAGAACGACACCGGCGACAAGGTCCGCCTCCACACGGGCAAAGGCACCTCGTCGATCAACAACGGCTCCTCCAGCCGCTACACCGCCGACGTGGGCCAGGAATTCCGCCTCTTCGACGGCTCCAAGGGCGACCTCCTCTTTGAGGTCGACTCCGACATGGACGGCGAGACGCTAAAGCTTTCGGACTACATGTAAGCCTCTGGCGTGAGTAGACCTCGCGGCCCGCTCTGGATGCGATCCGGGGCGGGCCGCGGTGCGTCTGGTCGCCGCGCCAGAGGCTTCTGGTGGGCTGCGCCTCTGGCGTCACGTGGAGTAGAGCACGCGGGGGGCGTCGTATCCCGGCACATCCGCGAGGCCCAGGCGGCGCATCCCGGCCTTTTCCAGCACGCGCTGCGAGGCCGGATTGTCCTGGCCCGTAATGGCGACGACTCGCGCGAGGCCGAGGCCGCGCCGGCGGATCGATGCGGGCGAGATCGGTGCGGGCGTGGGCCAGAGTCCCGCGCGCCGCCTCGGTCGCGTAGCCGCGGCCGTGGTGCGCGGTGAGAAAGCCGTAGCCCAGATCGGGCGCGTCCAACTCCTCGCGCTTGAGGATTCCGCAGACTCCGATGGGCTCGTCCGTAGCCCGCAGTGCCACGTGGTACAGCCCGAAACCGTGCGCCGCGTAGCTCGCCAGAGGCCCGTGTTCGAGGTAGGCGTGCGCGCTCGCCAGATCCCGCACACCCCGGCTGCCGATGTGGCTCAGCCACGCCTCTTCGGTCTGGAGCGCGAGTATAAACGGCGCGTCGCCGAGCGCGAGATGGCGGACGGTGAGCCGCGGGGTCTGGAACAACATGGCGCTGAAAGTAGGGCGGCCTCTGGCGCCAGAGGCCGTCGCGCCAGAGGCCGTCGCCGCACCCTCAGAAGGCCTCGCGCAGTGACACACCCCTGGCACATGTCCTCGCGACCTTGGCTCTCTTCCACCCGCGACGCCAGAGACCATGCGCACACAGGTCATCGAGAAGCTCGAAATCCTCGCCGACGCGGCGAAATACGACGTGTCCTGCGCCTCCTCGGGCGGCGAGCGCGAGAACAGCAAGACCGGCCTGGGCAACTCGCGCGCGATGGGCATCTGCCACACGTACACGCCCGACGGGCGCTGCGTGTCGCTGCTCAAGGTGCTCTTCTCCAACGTCTGCATCTACGACTGCGCCTACTGCACCACGCGGCGCAGCAACGAGGAGGTGACGCGGACGGCATTCACGGTCAAAGAGGTCGTCGACCTCACGATGGAGTTTTACAAGCGCAACTACATCGAGGGTCTGTTTCTCTCCTCCGGCATCTTCCGCGACGCCGACACGACGACCGAGAAGCTGGTCGAGGTAGCGCGCTCGCTCCGCCACGAGCATCAGTTCAACGGGTACATCCACCTCAAGGTGATCCCGGGCGCGAGCACGGAGCTGCTGGTGGAAGCGGGGCGCCTGGCCGACCGCCTGAGCGTCAACATCGAGATCCCGAGCGAGGCCAGCCTCAAGGCCGTCGCGCCCGAGAAGGACTACGCGAGCGTGATTCGCCCGATGGACACCATCCGCGAGGGGCACGACGAGTACCGCGCCGAGCGCAAAAAGACGAAGCACGCGCCGCGCTTCTCGCCCGGCGGCCAGAGCACCCAGCTCGTCGTCGGCGCGACGCCAGAGGACGACCGGACGGTGCTCGGCCTCGCCGACGGGCTGTACAAGGAGCAGAAGCTGCGCCGTGTCTACTACTCCGGCTACGTGCCCATCTCCTCGGACGGGCGCGTGCCCGACGCCGCGACCTACCGCCAGCCTCTGGCGCGCGAGCACCGGCTCTACCAGGCCGACTGGCTGATCCGCCAGTACGACTTCACGCTGGACGAGGTGCTGCCCGCCGAGCAGCCGCATCTGGACATGGAACTGGACCCGAAGGCGGCCTACGCGCTTCGCTTTCCCGAGCTGTTCCCCATCGACGTGAACACGGCGCCGATGGAGTGGCTGCAGCGCGTGCCCGGCCTGGGCCTCAGGAGCGCACGCCGCATCATGAGCGCGCGGCGGCGCGGGACGGTCCGCTGGGAGCACCTTCGCGCGATGGGCGTGGTGCTCAAGCGCGCCCGGTACTTCATCACGACGCCCGAGCACCGCCCTCGGCTTATCGGCACGGACCCGGCGGAGATCCGTCGCCGCATCGTGGGCGGAAAGGTGGGCGCGCCGCAACTGTCGCTCTTCGGCGCCGCGCCGCCGGTGGTCACCCCGCCACCCGCTTCGCCTCTGGCGATCCTTCCGGCCTCTGGCGCCAGAGGCGTCGTCACGCCCTCCGCGCCGCTGGCGCGGGCGGCGTAGTGGCAGAGACACGGCCACTCGCGCTCGGCGCGGCCACCTTCGCCACCGACGGGTCGTTCGCGGGCTTGCTGTGCGCCTATGCGCGCGCTCACCGCGCGGGCGCGCTTCCGGCCGAGGTCGTCACGCAGGGCCATGTTCTCTCGGGTCACCTATTCGCCGCGCCAGAGGCCGTGACGACTGAGGCGCCTCTGGCGTCGCGCATCGAGCGCGGGTTGGAGCGGGCGAAGCCGGGACTGGTGGGCAAGCTGTTCCGCGCGTTTCTGAGCGAGCGGCCGGGCATCGAGATGTCCATCCTGCGCGTGATCGACGGGGTGGCGGTGGACGGCGCGGAGGCGGTGGGCGACTGGACGTTCGAGCCCTCGCGCGAGGTGTCGCGGTGGGCGCAGCGCGTGGGCCGCGAGGCGCACCGAATGGAGGCGTTCGTGCGGTTCGAGCGGCACGAGGAGGAAGGGACCAGTGGGGAGTGGGCAGTAAACGGTTCGCATGCGCCTCTGGCGCCGGAGGCCTCTGGCGAAGCAAGTGCGTCTGCCAGTCCCCAGTCCCTGCACCCCAGTCCCTCCGCCTCTGGCGGCGACCGCTGGCTCGCGCGCATCCGGCCGGAGTATCACGTTCTGCCGGTCATCGCAGAGCACTTTGCGCTGCGCTACCCGGCGCTCCGCTGGACGATCCTGGACGAGCACCGCCGGTTGGCACTCGTTCACGACACGCCCGCAGCCGGTCTCGCGCCAGAGGCCGCGCCCACGCGCATCGTGCCCGCCTCGTCGCTGCCGCACCTCGCGCCGACGGCGGACGAGCGCGCGTATCAGGCGATGTGGCGCGCGTACTTCCGCGCCGTCGACATTCCCGAGCGGCGCAACCTGAAGCTGCACCTCCGGCACGTTCCCAAGCGCTACTGGCCGCTGCTGACGGAGAAGCAGCCCGAGACGCACGCGCCTCTGGCGCCAGAGGCCAAAGCGCGAGGGACGGGCCCGGCGCCTCGTCGCGCGGTCAAGGCTGTGGGGCCGCCGGGGGCGAAAGTGGCGCCTCAACCATAACCTCTCAGACGGCGAGCCTCTGGCGTGTGCTATTCTTTACAGCCCAATGTCTACACACGTATGAAAGCGCTCGTTCTTGCCGCCGTCTGCCTGCTCGCCTCTGGCGCTGCGGCCCAAACGCCAGAGGCTGCCTCTGGCGGTGTCCATGTCGTCGGAGAGTGGGCGCTGGAGGTGCGCACCGCCGAGGGCGCGCTCGTGGAGGCGCGGCGCTTCCGCAACGACCTGACGGCTGCGGGCGCGCGGTACCTGCTCGGCGTGCTCGCGCGCGAGTCCGTTCACGGTGCGCTCGGCCTCCGCGTGCTCAGCGCCGCCGGGCCGTGCGCCGATGGCAGCGGAGGCCGCACGGCCTGCATTCTCCGCGAGCCCGGCGCGCTCGGCGAGGATGAGGCGGTGACCGAGGATCTGGAGTTCACAGTCGTGCCGGCGACCGGCAACGAGCCGTCGCGGATCCGCTACCGAGGGTCTGTCTCCGCTGATTTTGACGACAGCATCACCGAGGTGCAGTCGTGGTTTGCGCGGTGCGAGTACGGCGCGGTCCTCGAATGCGACGCCTCCAATGCTCCGGTCGTGGACGCGTTTACGGCCCGCACGCTGGGCGCGCCGCTGAGCATCCAGGCCGGCCAGACCGTGGACGTGACGTTCGAGATCTCGTTCGACTGATGACCCGCCCGGTCGTCCTGCTCGCAGCACTGGCGCTCGCCGCCCTCGTCTCGCCGCTCGCACACGCGCAGACGCCGCCTCTGGCGGTGCTGGCCTCGCCAGAGGCACCGGGTGCGGCGTTTGGCCGCGCTGTGGCTGTCGAGGAGGGCGTCGCTGCGGTGGGCGCCCCCGAGGCCGTGCAGCGCGAAGGCGCGGTGACGGTCTACGAGCAGGCTCAAGATGGGCGGTGGCTGCCGCGCCAGAGGCTCTCGGGCGACGAGCCGGGGCGCGCCTTTGGCAGAGCGGTGGCGCTGAGCGGAGGACAGGTGGTGGTCGGCGCGGTGGGGGCGGCCTACGTGTACGAGCGCGAGGCGGGCGGTACGTGGGCGCTCGCGGCCACACTCGTGAGCCCGCAGCCCACCTCTGGCGACGGCTTCGGGACGGCCGTTGCAGCGGACGGTGCGCGGGTGGCCGTTGCCGCGCCAGAGGCCTCTGGCGAGACATCCGGCTCGGGCGCTGTGTACATCTTCGAGCGCACCGCGAACGGCACGTGGGTGCGTGGCGCCGAGCTTCGGAGGCCTGCCGCGGAGGCGGTGAGCGAGTTTGGCCGGGCGATTGCCTTGAGTGGCGCGCGACTCCTCATCGGCGGCGTCGCTGGGCGCGGCGTGGCCTACGTGTACCAGCGCACAGGAGGCGCATGGGAGCCGGCTGCAGAGCTTCGATCCCCCGATCCGCCCGCCTCTGGCGACGACCGGTTTGGCAGCGCGGTAGCGCTCCACTCAGACCGCGCCGTGGTCGGCGCACCCGGCCAAGCCTCTGGCGCCGCCTACGCCTTCGAGAGCGATGCCGTCGCGGGCTGGACGTTCCGCCAGAGGCTCACGCCACCCAGCCTCGGCGCCGATGCCCGCTTCGGGTTTGCGGTCGCGCTGCATGGTGACCGTGCCGCTGTGGGCGCGCCGGGCGCTGCGTCCGCTGGTGCGCCGGGTGCGGGGCTGGTCCGCGTGTTCGCCCTCACCGACGGCGGCGCGTGGACGCCCCGCGTGGATCTGCGAGGCAGTGGCAGCGCGGGCGCTTCGTTCGGTCTCGCCACATCGCTCTCCGATCGCACGGTCGTAACGGGAGAAGTGGAGACGGCATTCGTGCATCCGGCCGAGGCCACAGGTCCGCCGGGACCGCCGTCGGGACCGTCACCGCCTCCGCCCATTTCGCTCCTCGTCCGCGAGGCCGTCTCCGTCCGCGACGTGCCTCAAGTCGGCGCGGCGGTGCTTCTCTTTCTCCGCGAGGCCGTCCGCGTTCGCGACACGCCAGAGGCGCGCGCGGCGCTGGATCTGCTCGTCCGCGAGTCGGTGGCCGTGCGCGACGAGTCCCGCGCCAGCGCTGCGCTGCAGCTTTTGGTGAGCGAGACTGTGGGCGTCGAGGACGCTTTCGCAGCCGTACGCGCGCTCGACCTCCTGGTCCGCGAAGGCATCGCCATCTCCGACGGCATCGGCGTGGCGCGTGCGGACAACTCGGCCGCCTCTGGCGCGGTGCGCGTCGACACCGAGCGCGTGGCTCTCGTGGTGCCGTCCGGGTTGGAGATCCAGCTTCGCGGGCTGAGTGCGCCGGGCAGCATGAGCGTGTACTTCCAGGAACTGCGCTCGGCATTTCCAGAGGGCATCCCTGCAGGCGCAGAGCTCGCCCCGTACCGCTGGGAACTGCGCGCAGCGGGCGGCCTCGCGTTTGAACGCGCGCGAGTGGGCCTCCGCCTGAGCGACCTCCCGCGCCTCACCGTCACCGACGCGAACGCGATCGCGGTGTACGTGCGGCCTCTGGCGGGCGGAGACTTCCAGGCCCTCCCCACATCTGTCGAGGACGGTGAGATCGTCGCCGAGGGAGTACCGGCAGAGAGCGAGTTCACGCTGGCAGGGACAGGCCTGACCGTCGGGACGCCAGAGGCGCGCCCCGTCGAGTTCGGCATGTCGGCGCCCATGCCCAACCCTGCACAGACGCGAACGCGTGTGGTTCTGTCGCTGCCCCGGCCCGGCCCTGTGCAGGTGGACGTGCTGGACCTGAGAGGCCGCCGCGTGGCGACGCTCGTGCAGGGCGACCTGGCCGCCGGAGAAACCGTTCTGGAGATCCGCGCCGATCGGTTTGCGGCAGGCACCTACATCCTCGTGCTTCGCTCGGGAGAGGCGCTCGCGGTCTCGCGGCTCGCAGTCGTGCGGTAGCCTCTGGCGCCAGAGGCGCCCCTGCGACGCCCCGGATGGAGGATGCCCCGAAGCCGCGCGCCGATTCCTGCCTCTGGCGCCAGAGGCCGCCCCGCGTTCGCAGGGACAAAAGGCCGTTAGACAGCGCGTGGCAGTGGAAAGAGGAGGGGCTTTGAAAACCTTTTCAGCACCTATACATTGTTAAAGCGTTTCCCCACCTCTTCTCACGAGACCGACTCTCTGCAATGACCTCCTTGTCACGATATCAAGCGCCTCCGGTTGGCGGGCCCTCACAGGGCACCGTTCGCCGCGTAGCCGCGCTAACCCTTCTCTGCGGCCTGCTCGCGTTCGCCTCGCCTCTGGCGCACGCCCAGCGCGTCACGCTGCCCGTGACGTTCGAGGACACTTCGGTCAACTACGAACTGGTCGACTTCGGCGGCAACGCCTCGCAGATCATCGCCGACCCGACGGACGCGACCAACAGAGTCGTCGAGTCCATCCGCACGGCGGGCGCGGCTGACTTTGCCGGCACGACCGTCGCCGACGCGACGGGCTTCACCTCTCGCATCCCGTTCGCCTCTGGCGCGACGACGATGAGCGTCCGTGTCTGGTCGCCAGAGGCTGGCGTTCCCGTCCGCTTCAAGGTGGAGAAGGCCGGTGACCCGACCATCAGCGTCGAAGCTGAGTGCCCCACCACGACGGCCGGCATGTGGGAAACCATCGTCTACGACTTCGTGACGGACAAGGTGAACGGCACCGCCGATATCAACTTTGCGAATGAGTACACCAAGGCCTCCATCTTCTTCAACTTCGGAGAGGAGGGAGCGGCCAACGCCACCACCTACTATTGGGACGATGTCGCCTTTGGCGGCGACGCGGTGGAAGGCGGCTGCCGCTCAGCAGCCGCTGGCGGAAGCGTCGCGCTGCCCGTCACGTTCGAGGACGGCGACCGCGCCTTCTACGAACTGCAGGACTTTGGCGGCAACGCCTCGCAGCTCATCGCCGACCCGACGGACGCGACCAACACGGTCGTCGAGTCCATCCGCACGGCGGGCGCGGCGAACTTTGCCGGCACGACCGTCGCTGACGTGACGGGCTTTACCGAGCGGCTTCCGTTCGCGCCCGGCGCGGCGACGATGACGCTCCGCGTCTGGTCGCCAGAGGCGGGCATTCCGGTTCGCCTCAAGGTCGAGGACGTAACCAATCCAGGCGTCAGCGTCGAAGCACAGGTGCCTACGACGATGGCAGGCATGTGGGAGACCCTCACGTACGACTTCGAGAATGGCCTGGAGGCACCCGGCGATCAACTTCGACGCCAGCTACACCAAGGCGTCGGTGTTCTTCAACTTCGGGGAGGAAGGCGCTACCACGGCGACGACCTACTATTGGGACGATCTCGCGCTGGGCGAAGGTGTGGCGCGGAACTCGACTCTCGCGGAGGTTCGCGCGTCTGATGTCGGCACCGAGGTGACGTTCACAGGCGTCGTGACGCGCTCTGCAGGCGCGTTTACGTACGTGCAGGACGAGACCGCAGCCATCACGATCCGCCAGACCAGCGGCGACTTCTTCGACGCCGTCGCGGCGGGTACCATCGCGCCTGGCACCCAGCTCACCATCACGGGCACGACGAGCGTATTCCGCGGTCTGCTCCAGATCAACGGCGGCGACCTCGCCAGCTACACCGTTGGTGGTGTTGTGGGCGTGCCCGCAGCACAGGAGATCACCGCCGCAATGCTCGCCGCAGACGGCGAGGCCTACGAGGCGGAGCTGGTGCGCGTGACGGGCCTGAGCGTGGTCGAGGCCGGTACCTTCACGGCCGGAACGAACTACGTCGCCACGGATGCCTCTGGCACCGCGACGCTGCGCGTGCCGAACGAGAACGACTCCGCTATCGACGGGACGGAGATCCCCGACGGGACGTTCACCTTTACGGGCGTCGTCGGTCAGTTCACGAGCGCAGACCCTGCGGTGGATGGCTACCAGCTTCTCGCGATTGCCGAGGGCGACGTCTTCACGCCCGCAGTACCGGTCGTCACGCTTCCGGTTCGGTTCGAGAGCGGAGACTTCGAGTACTACGAGTTGACCGACTTCGGCGGCAACCAGTCCTCGCTCGTCGAAGACCCCACGGACGCGTCCAACACGGTCGTGCAGTCCATCCGGACAGGTGCTGCAGAGTGCTTCGCCGGCACGACCGTCGCCGACGCGACGGGCTTCACCTCGCGCATCCCGTTCGCCTCTGGCGCGACGACGATGAACGTGCGCGTCTGGTCGCCAGAGGCTGGCACGCGGGTGCGCCTCAAGGTCGAGAAGTTCGATGACCCGACGATCAGCGTCGAAACGGATGCCTTCACGACGATGGCCGGCATGTGGGAAATCCTCGTGTTCGACTTCGCCAACGAGGTGATGGGTACAGCCGCGATCAACTTCGACGCGGAGTACACCAAGGCGTCGATCTTCTTCAACTTCCAGTGTGGCATCTCGGACGCTGCGGTGCCCGAAGCGACGTACTACTGGGACGATCTCGCCTTTGGCGTAATGCCGCCGGTGAGCATCGAGGAGCCCACGCGCCCGCAGGACGCTGAGCTGACGCAGAACTTCCCCAACCCGTTTGTGGCGACGACCACGATCCTGTTCTCGCTGCAAACGCAGGGCGAGGTGCAGCTCAACGTCTACAACCGCATCGGCCAGCGGATCGCCACGCTCGTGGACGGTCAGATGGAGGCCGGTTCTCACCGCGTTTCGTTCGATGGCTCCGGCCTGGCGAGCGGCACGTACTTCTACCGCCTCACCTCTGGCGGCACGACGGAGACCCGGACGATGGTTCTGACCCGCTAGGACACGCTCCTGCAGGTTGACCGAGGCGCCTCTTCCGTTCTGGGAGGGGCGCCTTTTTGCGTGCCTCTGGCGCCGCGTTCGCCAGAGACCTGGATCGCCAGAGGCTAGGCGGCGCGCATCTTGAGCGCGATGCCATCCGCGACCGAGAGCACGCGTGCGGCGAGCAGCGCCACGCCGAGTGGCACGACCGCGAGCGACCACAGCGGAAGCGCGTACCCGCCAGAGGCCTCAGCGAGAAACGCCAGAAGCGGCGGGCCGATAGCGGTCGAGGCGACGAACGCCGTCCCGGCGTAGCCCTTGATCGCGCCGATGTGCGCGCGCCCGAAGTAGGCCGCGAAGCCGCTGCCGCTCACGTTGCCCATCACGCCCTGGCCCACGCCGAACGCCGCGCCGTACACCCAGACGGCCTCTGGCGAGACCACCCACGGCACGGCGCCCATCATGGCGGCGAAAAACACGAGCGAGGCGGCCATGACGCGTCCCGGCCCGAAGCGGTCGACCAGGCCGCCACCGAGCAGGCTGGAGATGGCGGTGACGATGCCGTACGGCACGAACAGCAGCGCCGCTTCGGCGCGCCCCAGGCCGGCGCTCGCCATCACGTCGACGTGATGGAAGAGGAGCGCGGTGCCCAGGCAACTCGTCGTCGCGATGCCCGCCATGAGGACCCAGAACGCGGCGGTGCCGCGCGCCTCGCGCAGCGTCATCGAAGCCTCTGGCGGAGGCTCGGCAGGGGCGCGTGTGTGCCGCCAGAGGCTGAGTCCTCTGGCGCCAGAGGCGCTGTGGGAAGTGCGCCGTCTGGGCGGAGGCCGTAGCGCTCGGGGTGGCGCCGCACGAACAGCAGCGCCGCGGGAATGACGACGAGAGCTACCGCTGCGCCCAGCGCGGCGTAGGTCATGCGCCACCCGATGCCCGCGATGCCGCGCTCAATGAGTGGCGGCACGACCGAGAGCGCCACGGCCATGCCGATGCCCATGATGCCGACCGCCACGCCGCGCCGCCGCACAAACCACAGGTTGACGGCGTGGATAGCGGATAGGCTGAGCGCGCCCTGACCCAGCGTGCGCATCAGGAAAAAGCCCAGCACGAGCGTGACGAGCCCCTGCACCTGTCCCATCGCGACGCACGCCAGCGCGAGGAGCACGGCGATCACGATCATGCCGCGCTGCGGGCCCCAGCGGTCGAGCGCTTTGCCGGTCCACGGCAGCACGAACGCCGCGGCGACGGTCGCGCCGGTGTAGGCCAGCGAAACCGCCCCACGCGACACGCCGAGGTCGTCGATAAAGGCGTCGATGAACAGCGAGACGCCTGCGGTCTGGCCGGGCAGCGTCATCGCCATGGCGAGGGCCGCCGCGCCGGTGACGGCCCAGCCGAAGAAGAACGGCGTGCGGCGGATGATGCCGTCGGCCTGGGGTGCTGCCTCTGGCGGGGAAGAGTCGCGCATGGGCGGCGAACCTAGCGCGGTCGCGGATGCGCGGGGGTGGAGGTGCGGCCAACACGCTTTGCGAATGCAGAAGGGCGAGCGCAGAGTGCAGAGTACGTGCGCGAGCTTCTGGCGCCAGAGGCGGGTTTCTTTCTTCTGTCCGCCAGGAGGTAGGGCTGTCCGGCTCCTGCCCCAGCCTTCCCAGACCTCTCATCCCGAGCGCAGCCGAGGGATCCACTCGCCGGGCGCTTTCGCGCTGAGCAGGTCTTGAGCGTGGGCTAGATCCCTCGTCGCTTCGCTCTGTCGAGATGACAAAGGTGGGAGATGCGGGCGTTTGGCCTCTGGCGCCAGAAGCGGGCGCGAACAGCGTACCCGGAACCCAGGGGACTACCCCGCCCGCTCCAGCACGTCCAGGCGGAAGCCGGGTGGCTTGAGCGCGGCGCGGCGCTCCGCCGCCAGAGGCTGCCAGCGCGGGTCGTCCAGAAACGCGTCGTGCACCGCGTCGGCGGTGAGGGGGCCGCCTGTGGAGCCCAGCCAGTGGACGAGCAGCAGGTGGCCGCCGGGGCGCACGTTTTGCGCGAGCCTCTGGCGGGCGCGCTCGAAATCGTCCGCGCCGAGGTAGTAGCCGACCTCGGAGACGACGGCGAGGTCGAAGGGGCCTGCCGGGGCATCGCGCGGAAAGGCGCCGTGGCGCACCTCGACGTGGCCGTGCGCGGCGCACCGGGCGCGTGCCGCCGCCAGAGGCTCGCGCGAGGCGTCCATCGCGACGAGCGCGTCGCAGCGCTCGGCCAGCATCGCGGTCAGCACGCCGATGGAGCAGCCGACTTCGAGGCCTCTGGCGTAGCGCGCGCGCGGCAGCGCGGCAATCGAGACGCGGTACTTGTCGGCCTCGTAGGCGCTCGTAGCGTACTCCCAGGGATCGGGCGTGGCGGCGTAGAGGCCGTCGAAGTGCTCGGCGGGGACCGTCTCGCCAGAGGCCGTCTCGCCAGAGGCCGGGCCGCTCACGTGGCGTCGAACGGCTCGATGAACACCTCCCACGGCTTCTCGAACGGTGCGAGATCGGACGGGGAGAGGCAAAAGCCTTCGGGATCGTCGGTGATGAGCCGTGTGGTCTGGGAGCGGTGCGCGGCGACGGCGCGGCGCTTGCGCTCCTGCACGGACGTGATGTCGAGCCGCCACGCGTCGGCCTCGTCTGGGCGTGGTGCGGTCTCACCCAT
Organism: Rubricoccaceae bacterium; assembly: GCA_963708165.1. GTDB lineage: Bacteria > Bacteroidota > Rhodothermia > Rhodothermales > Rubricoccaceae > Rubricoccus. Next base: position 2,294,378 of record OY970187.1, read on the forward strand.
CTTCACGCGCGCCCAGACGGCGTACTCCAGCCATCGCGGCTGCGTGGCGGTGCGCGCGATGGCACCTCGCGCGAGTTGCCACGTGCCCTCGTGGTCGCAGTGCGGGTCGCGCCGCCACGGCACCAGAATCGTCTGGGCGCCAAACGCGTTGATCTGTGCCGCGATCTCGCCAGAGGCCTCGCGAAACGCGGCGGTGCCGAGCGCGGGCAAGCCGCAGTCGGGGTGGCGCAGAAACGCGGCGGCCTCTGGCGCGAGGCCGAGCGCGTCTAGTGCGTCTAGGGCCTCCTGTTCGCGCAGCGCGCGGAGGCGCGGCGCCGGGTACTCGCGCGAGGTCGGGTGCGAGCGCGTGCCATCGGTGACGAAGAGGACGCGGACCGGCACGCCGGCGTCGGCGAGCAGCGCCAGGAGCCCGCCTGCGCCGATGGACTCGTCGTCGGGGTGCGGCGCGAGAAGAAGTGTCGGGCCGAGCGCGGACGCCGCGGACGCGGGCCGCAGCGGCAGCCAGTCCAGGTGCTCGAACAGCGACGCCTCTGGCGCGGGCACGGCGGTGCGGGCGGGCGCCAGAGGCGCAGGAGTGGGCGCGGCGGGCGCCAGAGGCGTGGTCGTCACAGGTCGGAGCCGAGCGCGGCGGTGGGGTGGAGGGCGGCAAAGTGGCCGCCAGAGGCCTGGGCCCCGTCCGGGTCGGGCTGGCGGAGGTAGAGGCGCAGGTCGCGCCCGACGCGCTCGGCGATGCCCGGCGTGCCGATGCCGCGAGCGCCCGCGATGCGGTCGGCGGCTTCCATCACGTCCAGGCAGGCGCGCTCGATGGCGGTCCGCGCGAGGTTGACGTAGCCGACGCAGGCCTCTGGCGCCGCACCGGGCCGCTCGATGAGGCGTGCGGCGCCCATGAGCCACAGCGTGCCGGTTTCGAGCGCGGCAGCCATCGCGCCGAGGCGCATCTGCTGCACGGGATGCTCCAGGCGGTCGAGCCGCGCGAGGTGCTCGCGGGCGGCGTCGTAGAGCGCCTGCGCGCCGCCCAGGTGGACGGCCGTGAATCGGATGCCGCCTGCCAGGAAGTGCGGCTCGCGTGAGTAGTCGTCGGGCGCGCCCAGGACGGCCTCTGGCGCCAGGCGCACGCCCGAGAAATCGACGTGGCCGCTGGCGGTAGACCGCATGCCCTCGGCACGCCACGCGCTCGCGTCCGCCAGAGGCGCGGCGCCGTTTGCCTCTGGCGCCGCCTCCATCGGCACGATGGTCATCTGCCACGCGCCGTCGTGCTCGCCTCCGGCGATGGGACCGCCCACAATCGGGCGCGTAACGGCGCCGATGCCGGAGCAGAACACCTTGGCGCCGTCCAACTCGGCGCCGCCGCTCGCCAGAGGCTGCACGCGCACGCCGCCGCGGCCCTCGGCGCTCCACACGCCGAAGACGTGACCCTCGCGGGCTTCTCGCGCTGCCGTTTCGAGTTGCGCATCGGTGCCGTAAAGCTCGACCAAGCGTAGCGCATTGACGTGGCCTTCGTAGAGCCGCCCGGCGGGCAGGCTCCCGCGCCCGACCTCGCGCAGCACACGCAGGAGCAGGTAGAGCGTGCCCGGCGCGGTCCCCATGCCCAGCCCGCCGACGCGCGCAGGCAGCGTGGCCGTCAGCCACCCGCCGTCGCGCAGTGCGTCGAGTTCGGCTGTCGGCAGCGCGCCTGCACAGTCTGAATCGGGCGCGAGAGCTTGCAACCGCTCGGCCAGGCGCTCGGCTCGCGCGAGCGTTTCGCCAGCGTCCACCTCTGGCGCAGGGTGGTGGGGATGTGCGTCCTCGGGCGAGGCCAGTACCACGCCGTGCGGCAGCGCGTCGCCAGAGGCAGGGTAGGGCAGAGGGCTAGGCGGCAGCATGGAGTCGGACAAGCGGAAGGGGGGCGGCGCCGGTGAGCGCGAGGGCACGGGCGTGGCGAGCCTCTGGCGAGAGTCGGCCGACGCGCTCGGCGCGCGCGCGGAGGTCGCGGAGCACGCGCTCGATGGGTGCGCGCGCTAGGGGGTCTGGCGGCTCGGGCGGAGAGAGAAGGTGGAGCGGCGGAACGGGCCCGCTGAGCGAAAGCGCGGCGATGCGGCGCTCGGCGGCGTCGGCGCTTTCGGTCCACACCGGGCGGCCCTCGCGCACCTGCTCGGCCCACCAGCAGAAAGCGTCGGCGAGGCCACCGGCGGCGCGGCCCGGCAGAGCGCGCCGATGTGTACGCCCGCACGCGCAAGCTGTGCCGCACCGTGCCGCCAGAGGCTTGCACCGCGCGCACGAGCGCCACGTCTTCGGAGGACCGCACGAGCGGCATGCCGCCCGCGCGGCCGTAGGCGCGGGCCGTAACCGCGAGGCTCGCGCCAAAATGCTGGTGGTGGCGCGGGTACGGGTCTGCGGGGGTGGGGCAGTAGAGCGCCGTCAAGCGCTCCAGCGCGCGCCGGTAGCCGATGTCGAGCAGGAACAGGCGCCGCACCTCGGGCGCGAGCGCGGCGCGCTCCTCGGCCATCAACATCACGCGCCCGCCTACAAGATCTGCGCCTGCGCGTACCTCGGCGAGATTCGCAGCGATCCAGTCGGGCGCCGGGCGCGTGTCTGCGTCGGTGGTCAGCAGCAGACCGCCGCGGCGGAGCAGGCGCGCAAAGGCCACGTCCAGCAGCCACTGGCGCGCGCGGCCCACGTGTGCCTGGGGTGGCGGAAGCGTCACGCTCGCCGTGTGGACCGTCAGGGCCGGGTGCTTTCGCGCCGCCGCCACTGCGGCCTCAGCCGAGCCGTCGGTGCAGTTGTTGAGCAGCACCAGCACCTCGACGCGCCCCGGCGCCCACGGCTCGCCAGAGGCTGTGCGCTGCGCTGCGAGCGCGTCGATGAGGTGCGGCAGGCGCGCCTCCTCGTTTTTAGCCGGTACCACCACGCTTATGTCGAGCGAGGCGGCGGCGGGTGGGAACGGGTCGGGCTGGGCGTGCAGCCGCTGGGCGAGAGATCGCACGGCGTCGGGGAGAGAGCTCCTCTAGCTACCCAGCCGCGCGGTACGTCGGTCCCCAATCAGGAGCCTGTGGAGCCTCTGGCGGGCGCTTTCAGGCTTTCCCGCACGGCCTCGCCGGGGGGTGGCCCTACCCTGACACACCGCCGTCACCAGCGCTCTGCCTCTGGCGCCAGGGGACGGACGCAGCACCGCCTCTGGCGCGCGAGCACCAGAGGCGGCAGGTCATCGTCGCCATAGGCCTCTGGCGAGGCTCCGGCGGTGGATGTGTGGGTCTAGCGGATCACGGTCACGCGGCGCGTCTCGCGCACGCCCGGCGCTTCCACGACGACGATGTACGCGCCCGGCGCGAACCCGTCGGTCGAGATGCGAACAGTCTCGCCCTCGTCGCTGGGACGGAGAGTCGTTTCGGAGACCCGGCGGCCAAGTGCGTCGTAGACCGAGACCGTGGCTTCGCCATCGAGCTCAACGTCGAGGACGAACGCGCCACGGGTGGGGTTGGGCAGCGGCGTGCCGACAAAGACCTCCGCAGCCTCCACTTCTGTCCCATCCTTTGCGTTGCGGCGCTGCGGCGCTGTCTTCACCACGAACCTCCGGGACCAGTCGCCGTCGGTGGCTTCGGCAGTGAAGATGTGGCGCTCGGCTGAGAGCGGAATCTGCTCGCCGGTCACGATGTCGCGGACGTGCCCGCGGAGGCCCGTGCTCTTCCACGCGAGCTCGTAGGTGCCAGCCTCGGTGAGGTTCAGCGCGAGGCGCGTGCGGCGATTTGCGCGGCTTGAGGGAAGCGACTTCACAGCTTGGTACGCCCGCTCACCGTCGCGCCAGCCCTCCACGCCTACGAGGCCCACATGGGCACCGAGCAAGGATGGCTTGGAGGCGTCCAGGGGGTCCCAGCGGAAGCGCGCGTCCTCGGCGAAGCGGATGTACGCCACCTCGTCGCGGGTCTTCACGCCAGAGGCCGTCTCACCAAACAGGGCAAAGCGGATGAACCGCTCCTCTGAGTTCGCCTGTGCCGAGCCGTTCTTGCCGTGGAACAGCGGGGTCTCCGCCGTGGCAGCCACAACGGGGTCGAAGCTGAACACTACCGGCTGGCCTACCTGGGCGGCGTCCTTGGTGACCTCCACGAGCACGCCGTTCCAGACGGCGACGGCGCCCTGCTCTCCGGCTGGCGGGTTCTTGAACACCACCTCGTAGGAGCCCGGCCCGTCAAAGGCGATGTCCTGGCCGGTGCGCGGGAAGGTCTCGGACTGCGTGTCCGGGTTCCAGATGAAGCCCTGCTCGGCCATGATCCCGCCAGAGGCGGTCACGGCGGAGAAGTCCATCGGGAAGGTGAACGGGTTGCCGATCATGTAGAAGTCGTCGTCCTCTGGCGTGTGGAGATCCCGCGGTGCAGCCGTCGGGTCGACCTCGCCGTTGGGCGTTTCGAAGGTCTCAGGTGGTGCGCCGTTGCGCGTGCGTCCTGCCGGGCAGGTCACAGCAGGGTCCGATGTGCAGTTCGTGTTGTCCGCGAACGATTCCGAGAAGGTGCCGCTCAGCTGAGGGCCTGTGGCCGCGAGCTGGAAGAAATCCAACTCCACGCTCTCGCTCGTACCGCCACCGGCTCCAGCTGGGTTGGGCGTGAGCGTCGAGGTCGTACCAGTACCACCAGAAGCCGCGGCCAGGGCGCAGCACGGTGCCGGTCGTGGAGACGGGGATGTAGTCCCAGCGCGTACCACCGCCATACGCGATGTAGAAGTTGGAGCCTGCCTCGGGGTACTGCGCCTGTGCGGACGCCGTCGCCAGCGGCAACTCCCTGTACGAGGTTCTGCTGCGCGAGGTCATCCACGGTCACACCGCGAACGGGGGCGGAGAGCAGGCGCCAACCGGGCTCGTCTACTTGGTTGAGCACTCGGTCGGTCTCAGGGGTCTGGGGTGGGCCGTTGACCTGGTTGAGTTCACCGACTACGAAATCATCGAACGCGAAGGACTCGTCCCCGACGACAGACTGGTCGCGGTCGAAAAAGCTGATGTCGATCCGCTGGTACTGCGTGTCGTGGTCGGTAAAGCCAACGAACGCGACCTGATAGTTGCCGGGGAAGAGACCGCGTGGGTCGGCAGTCCCGTTGTTGCTGTTGCTAACCGGGCCGTAGTCGAGCACGACGGGTGTTCCGCCACCGAGGGGCGTCAGCGTGAGCCGAATGAACTCATAGCCTTCTGTGTCGATCACGTAACCGCCGAACGCTGAGAAGGGGCGCGCAGTCCGGCCTGCCGTCGTAGCTGTCGGGTCGTACCGGATGCTCACAGCGACCGATGTCTGACCTGCGGGGAGGTTGACCGTGCCATTGGAGCCATCGTAGCCCACGGCGTAGAGAAACTGATCTCCGCTCGTCGCCCAGCCTCCGTCGATGTTCCGGCCGGTGCGGTTGCTCATGTTCGCGATCTGCGAGCTCCGAGCGAACACGCGGGCGGGAATTTGGGAGGTGGAGCCGTAGCCGTCGAAGCGTGCGAGCGCGCGATCAACAAGGGTGCCTGGCGCGGCGCGAGGAGGACGCGCTGTGGCATCCGTGAACGTCGGCGTGAGACCCTCGAAGTCGAAGAACGAGACGGACGCGGGGTCCAGGTCTTGCAGGAATGCGTTCCGAGCCGTTACGGCGCCGTTCGTCGCCGGGAGCGTGGTTGTGGCTGCGGTGGGCGCAAACTCACCGAAGAAGGTCACGGGCGGTGCATTCTGCGCGTGGGCCTCTGGCGAGGCGAACGCGAGGAGCGCGAAAAGGAGGGTTGCAAGGGGTCTCATCGCGAGGGCAGGCGTAGTGGTAAGGGATCTTGCCCTGGTATCGGCCTCTGGCGCGCGCCCTTAACGGGGTCACTCCTCATTCACACACTGCTACCCGCACGCCTCTGGCGCCAGAGGCGCTACGGCGCGAGAACCGAAGCAGCGTCCACGCGCTCCGGCAGCGGGCCGACGCGCGCGAGCTTGAGCGCGGCCATGCGACCGCCCGCGCGCGCGCAGGCCTCTGGCACGGCGCCGCCCAGCCACGCCGCGAGGAAGCCTGCCCAGAAGGCGTCGCCCGCACCCGTCGCGTCGGCAACCGACGCCAGAGGCTCGGCGGGGACCTCGGCGCGGCCGCCGTCCCAGACCACGAGCGCGCCCTCGGCGCCGCGCGTGAGGCAGACGAGCGAGGCGCCCCAGGCCATCAGTCGGTCGCAGACGGCATTGTCCGTCAGCGTCTGGCCGAAGAGGCGCGCAGCGTCGTCGCGGCTGGCCTTCGCCAGAGGCCCGAGCGCGAGGTAGGCGCGCGCCGTGGCGGTGATGTCAGTGCGCTCGTCGCGCGAGCGCGGTGCGACGTTGAGATCGATGCTGAGCGTGGCGCCGCCCAGGCCTCTGGCGCGGGCGGCGGCGTCGAGGAGCGTGGTGCGCGCGGGCTCACGCGAGAGCGCGAAGCCCGAGGTGTGGAAGAGGCGCGCGCTGGCCAGAAGCGAGTCGGGAAGCTGGCCGGGCGCGATGCGGCGGTCGGCGTGGCGGAAGAGCGCGAAGTCCGGCGTCGCGTCGGTCCGCGTGACGGTTACGACCGATGTGGGTGAGTCCGAGACGGTTCGTACGTGCATCTGCACGCCGGTCGCCTCGGCGGAGCGGCGCAGGTAGCGCCCCAGCCCGTCATCGCCGACGCTGGCGACGAGCGCCGTCGGCACGCCCAGCCGCGCGAGGTTGGTCGCGAGGTTGGCCGCGCTGCCGCCCGCGTGGCGCTCGAACGTGGCCGCCTCGCCCAGGCCTCTGGCGGGCTCGGCCGAGAGCAAGTCGACGAGGATCTCACCCGCGACGACGACCTCGGGCGCGGCGCCAGAGGCCTCTGGCGGGTGTGGATCGGCCGCGGCCTCTGGCGGAGACCACCAGTCCGCGAGGCGCCCGTCGAGCGCCGCCTTCGCGATCACCTCCCCCGCGGCGCTCCACGCCAGAGGCGCGATGCCGTGCGGCGCACCCTCGGGATCGAGGTACTCGGGAAAGCCGCCGGCGCGGTTGGCAGCCTGGAGAGTTTCAGACAAGCCTCTGGCGTCGGCCTCGCGCCCGGCCTGCGCGAGCGCCGCGACCCACCAGCCGTTGACCATCGGCCACGCGCCGCCGTTGTGGTAGTGGCCGGGGCGGTTGGAGAAGCGGTCGCGCACATTCGCGCGGAGCACGTCCCAGCCCGCGTCGCCCTCGCGGATGACCGGGTTGAACGCCGGGACCAGACCGCTTCCGCCTCTTGCGAGACCGAGACCGTGGTCGAAGAGTGGCGCGGACCGCTCGCGCCAGAGGCCCGCGAGGAGGGCGACGGCGGAGCCCAGCGCGTCGAACCGGCGCGCGTACCCGCCGGGCGTGAGGCCTGCGAAGGGGAACGGCTCGGCGCCAGAGGCGAGCGCGCAGCGGAACGCCTCGGGGTGGTACGCGGCCTCTGGCGAGGCGCCCTCGCGAGGCCAGAACGTGTCCGAGATCAGGCGGTGCAGGCCGTCGGCCTCGCGCTCGGCGTCGCCGCCATCCGCCGCCAGAGGCGCCCACTGCTGGAGCGCCAGAAGCCGCAGCGCCTGGTCGAAGAGGAGGTAGCCGTGCAGGTCGTACTCGTCGGCCCAGTCGCCGCTTTGCGGGACGTAGACGAGGCCTCTGGCGTTGAACTCCCACGCGCGCAAGAGGCGCAGCACGCCGTTCACCGCGGGCGCCATCTGGACCGCAAACGCGCGGTCGTCCGCTAGCCTCGCGTAGAGCGCGACGCCGAGCACGAACCACGGTCCGGCATCGACGCGCCCCGCCAGTCCGCCGTAGCTCACGGCCTCTGTCTCGCCAGAGGCCGATACCTGCACGTTGGACGGCACCTGACCCTCGGGACCGAGATGATCCGCAAGCGTCTGCAGCGTCGCGCGAAAGCCTCTGGCGAGGTCTGGGTCACCAGAGGCGAGCCCGGCCAGGCCGCAGATCACGCCGTCGCGCGCCCACACGCGCCGGTAGTTTGCGCGCTCCTCGGGCGAGGCGACGAACCCGACGGGCGTCAGCGAGCGGCGGAGCAGGTCGAGAGCGTCGTGCATGGTGCAGGAGCAGGCCTCTGGCGCCAGAGGCTACCAGAAGAGGGCGACGACGACGGCGGTGAGCGCGATGAGCACGGCGCCCTGGATGCGGTAGTTCTGCCACCACGCGAGCTCGCGCAGCGCCGCGGTGTCCTCGCGCCAGAGGCTCGGCGTCCACGTCACGTCGGCGATCTGCGCCATGTCCGGCGCGGGCTGCGCGCGGCTCATGAGCACGAGGACGAGGCCGCTGGCGACGAGCAGGATGCCGGGGATGTAGAGAAACGGGACCGAGATCACACCCAGGACAGGCCCGAGGACGAACAACGAAGCGGATGTCGCGTGGCCCGCCATGAGGCTCCAGAACGCGGCGCCAGAGGTCGCGCGCCGCCAGAACACGCCGACCACGAAGAGCGCCACGAACGGCGGCACGACGTAGGCCAGGAAGCTCTGCAGGTAGCCCCAGAGCGTGTCGAACTGCAGGATGATCGGCGCCCAGATCGGCGGCGAAGACCATGAACACGAGCGTCACGATGCGGCCCACGTTCGCGAGCTGTTTGGACGTGAACGCGGGGCGGAAGCGCTTGACGAAGTCCATCGTGACGAGCGTCGACGCCGAGTTGAGCGTCGAGTCCACGCTGGACATGATGGCCGCCACCATCGCGGTCAGGACCAGGGCGCGGAGGCCGTCCGGGAGCAGGTCGAAGACCATCGTGGGGAAGACCGCGTCGGCGCGGTCCAGGCCGGGGTAGAGGACGCGCGCGAACGTGCCCGGCAGCACCATCAGGAAGATGACCGGCAGCTTGAGCAGGCCCGCGAAGAGCGCGCCCCACCGCCCCTGGTTGAGCGTGCGCGCGGCGAGCGTGCGCTGCACCATGAACTGGTTGGTGGCCCAGAAATAGAAGCCCAGGATGAACACGCCGGTCAGCAGGCCCGGCCACGGCATCACGGGGTCGCTCGCGGGCAGGATGAGCGAGAGCTTGTCCTCTGGCGTCACGGCGGTCACCATCTCCCAGCCCCCCTGCGCCTGGATCGTCGTCCACCCGATCCACGCGACGGCCGCGCTTCCCGCCAGAAGCAGAATCGCCTGCACGGCGTCGGTGTAGACGACGGCCTTGAGCCCGCCCGCGATGGTGTACAGCCCGGCCACGAGCGCCAGAATCCCGATGCTCAGCCGCATGTCCACGCCCGGGTAGATCAGCGCGATGACAAGCGAGCCCGCGTAGAGCGCCGAGGCGGTGTCGACGGTGATGTTGAGGAAGACCGTCCAGCCCGAGAAGTAGAGCCGGCTCCGCCCGTCGAAGCGGCGCTCCAGAAACTCCGGCAGCGTGTAAATCCCCGTCTTGATGTAGAACGGCAGGAAGAAGGCGCAGAAGATGACCAGCACGATGCCCGCCATCCACTCGTAGTTGAACACGGCCACGCCCATGCCGCCGTACGCCTCGCCCGCCATGCCGACCAGGCTGGACGTGCTCATGTTGCTCGCGAACAGGCTCAGCCCGATCACGCCCCAGCCCAGCGAGCGGCCCGCGAGGAAGTAGTCGTCCGTCGATTCCTGCTTGCGGCCGATCCACAGGCCGAAGAGGACGATGCCGAGAACGTAGACGCCGACGACGGCGAGGTCCAACGAGGTGAGGGCGAAGTCCATAAGTCCGGGGTGGGAGTGGAAAGGCTACCGCCTCTGGCGGATAAGTCAGGCGCCAGAGGCCTCTGGCGTGAGCGGCGCTCGGTTGGGGAGAACCCCCCGGTTGACACGCCTGGACGGCGGTCAACCTGTCCCCCTCGTCAAGGGGGACAATTCAGATCTCAGATCTTTCGGGCGCAGGCGGTTTGCCTCTCTCTACAAAAGGCCGCGGTGGGAACTGTCCCCCTCAAGAGGGGGACAGCTTCGCGACCGTAGGGCGAGCGAAGCAGGGGGTTAGTTCCGCACGACCTCCGTCTCCTGACCGCCTCTTGCGCCAGCGGCTAAAACCGACGCCGCCCCGCAGGGGTCGAGTCTGCGGGGCGGCGGGCGCGTCTGGCCGGAGGTAAAGGCCGGACGCAAGCGACGCCTCTGGCGAGCGAGCCGCCAGAGGCGAGCGGTCTAGAATCCGTACCGGATCGACGCGGTCAGCGTGCGGCCCGTGATGGAGCGCGCGCGGACGTAGTTCGTCGCGCCGTCGGTGATGGCTCCGTCCTCGGCCTCGGTGAAGCCGACCGTGTCGAGCACGTTGTTGCCCGCGATGCGAAGCGAGAGGCCCTCGGTGAGGTTCACGCTCGCGAAGAGGTCGAGGTACGTGAAGGCAGGCAGCACGAGTTCGTTGCTGTTCTGCGAGTACGACGAGGTCTGACCGATCACGCTCAGGCCCACGCGGGCAATCCCGAAGTCGGCCTCTGGCGAGATCGCGTACAGGAAGTCCGGCTGGCGCCGGGGCGCGTTGCCATCGTTATCGCCAGAGGTGATCTCGGCGTTGGTGTAGGTCAGCGCGCCGCGCACGGAGAAGAGGTCGAAGGCGGCAGAGCCTTCCAGTTCAACGCCGAAGGCGCGGTAGCTGCTCTGAAGCAACTCCTGCGTCGTGGCCTCGAAGCCGGGGGCCTCGTCGGTCGTGGCGTAGAAGCCGGTCACGAACACGCCGCCGTTGTTGAACTGCTGCTTGTAGCCCAGCTCTGCCTGATCGATGCGGTCCTGCGGACTCGTGCCCGAGGGGACGCCGATGAACGCCGTCGCCGTGTTGGGGAAGATGCGGTCGGCTTTGGCGGAGTAGCCGCGGCTGGCACGCGCGAAGACGGCCGAGGCGTCCGAGATCTTGAAGTTGGCGCCGCCCGTGAACGACCAGTAGTCGTAGTCGTAGTCGACCGGGTTGCGCGAGGCTTCGTCGATGAGGCCCGTGTTCTCCTCGGCCGCCGAGATCCGGCCGTCGTTGTTGACGTCGATCGCCGCGACGACGCCGCTGGAGAGCACGCCGCTCACATTGCCGCGGTCGTAGCGGACGCTGCCGTCCACGTTGAGCTGAGGCGTGACCTCGGCGGAAACGGCGGCGTAGGGCGCGACGACGTCGTAGGTGAGGTCGTAGCGGCGCTCGCAGCAGTTGCCGAAGAACGCTGAGCCGTAGGCGACGAGGCCGTCCTCGGTCAGCACCTCGCCGTCGTCGGTGGTCACGTCAATCAGCGAAGCGTTATCGCCCGCGACCTCCATCAAGTAGGAGTTCCAGAGCCAGCTCATGTTGAGACGCTGCACGCCGCTGAAGAGACCGGCCGTGAGCGTCACGGGGGCGCCCATGTCGGCGAACGACTTGGAGACGCTGGCGTCGTTGAAGACATTGTTGAACGACTCCAACTCGGTGTCGAACATCATCACGGTCTGGAGCAGCTCGCCGTCAAAGGCTGAGCCGTCCTCGGCCCGCGTCAGCGTCGCGCCGTCCAGGTCGTCGGCGTCAAAGGGGAGGCCCGCGACGACATCGGCGGTCTGGCCGAAGCCTGCTGTGAAGGGCGAGACGAAGCGGCCCGAGTTGAGCGCGAAGCGGCCCTTGTTGGCGATGCTGAACCCGTTGCCGAGGTCGAACGACAGCTCGCCACCGATGGCAGTCGAGCGCGGGTGCATGCCGTCCGCTACGTCAACGCGTCGGCGCTCTCCGTCGGCGCCGAAGCCGAAGTTGGAGAGTAGAAAGACGCTGTGAGAGGTCTCACTGTTGAGGTCGAGGCCGCTTGGCGCGCTGAACTCGGGATCGTCGTTGGTGCCCGTCGCGATGACCGGCTGCGGGAGGTAGGCTGGTGTGCGGTCGTTGAGCAGCTTGCCCGTTACGCGGAGGAAGCCGTTGTCGAAAAACTTCGAGATACTGCCACGGAGCTGACCGCCCTGCTGCGCCGTGTAGCCGGCGTCGCGCGGGCCTTCGCCCGTCCGGTAAAAGCCGCCGACGTGGAACGCGAGGTCGTCGCCGAAGGGCGAGCCGTACTCGAAGTCGGTGCGGTTGGAGCGGAAGTCCAGCCCAGAGGTCGTGGTGATGGAGCCGCCCTGGGAGAGGCCGTCCTTGGTCACGAAGTTGATGATGCCCGCCGGCGAGTTAGACGCCAGCGTGCTCGCCGAGCCGCCACGGATGGCCTCGATGCGCGAGAGCGTCGCGTCGGCGCGGAGGAAGATGTCGCTCGTGGCGAACGCGATGTCGCCGAAGAGGAAGACCGGCAGGCCGTCCTCCTGAAGCTGGAGGTACTTCGCGCCGCCGCCCGAGAGCGGCACGCCGCGCACGGTGATGTTGGTGTTGCCGTCACCGCCAGAGGCCTCGGAGCGGACGCCGGGGATCTGCCGAAAGATCTCCGCCGTGGTGGGAGGCGACGTTTCGAGCACGCTCGGCCCGAGCGTGGTGATGGAGACGCTGCTTTCGAGCTTCGAGACGGGGTTGACGACACCCGTCACGAACACCTCGTCGAGGCCGAGGGCGTCGAGCGAGAGCTCGAAGTTCTGCGTCACCGTGCCGCCGGAGAGCGTGACGACCTCGCGCGAGGCGCTGTAGCCGACGAACGACGCTTCGAGCGTGACCTGGCCGGTGCGCGTAGAGGTAAACGAGTAGCGCCCGTCGACGTCGGTCGCGTCGCCCGTGGACGAGCCGACGAGGAGGACCGTCGCGCCCGGCAGGGGCTGACCGTTCTCGTCGGTGACGGTGCCCTGCACGGTGGTCTGCGCGAACGCAGAGCCCGCGACGAGGAGCGCGAGAGTAAAGAGAGTAGCGGCTCGGAGCATGGCTGGGTGGTCAGGGTGGGTGAGTTCCGGAAGCGGTTCCAATAGACGGATGCTCGCCAGAGGCCGCCTCTGGCGCCAGAGGAATCGCCGCAATAGTTTGCACAACCGATTGCGGGAACGTCTGCGGTGGATAACTCTGTCGTACTGCTCCAGTGCTGCGAGCGCTTCCGCGTCCGCCAGAGGCCTCTGCGCTGGGAAGGCACCATCCCGAGTGGACACCATGCATGGTGTCCCTACGAGAGCTGAGGGGCAGGCTCACTTTGCTGCTCTGCCCATTCCTCCATCCCGAGCGCGCCTCGCGCGCATCCCCTATCCCTCCCGCAGCCTCTGGCGATGAAACGAGTCACCATCAAAGATCTCGCGCAGCTATTGAACGTCGCGACCTCGACCGTCTCGCGGGCGCTGGCGGACCACCCGGACATCGGGGCGGAGACGAAGGCACGGGTGCGCGAAGCGGCGAAAACACTCAATTACATCCCCAACCTGCGTGCGCGGTACCTGCGCTCGCAGCACTCGCGGCTGGTGGCGCTGATCGTGCCGGAGGTGAATATGTTCTTCGTGCCGTCGCTCATGAGCGGGATCGACCACGTGCTGCGCGAGAACGACTATTCGCTGCTGCTCTTCGAGAGCGATGATTCCATCGTGCAAGAGCGCAAACTGGCGCAGCTCTGCCTCAACCTCTCGGTCGACGGCGTTTTGATCGCGCGCTCGTCTGAGACGACCGAACTCTCGCACCTCGACGCGCTTACGGCCTCGGACACGCCCGTCGTGCTGCTGGACAAGATCATCGACACCGACCAGCACTCGACGGTCTCCATCGACGGACGCGATGCCGCGCGCCGCGCGACGGGGTACCTGTTGGACCGCGGCCACCGGCACGTCGTCGGCGTGTTCGCGGACGACCGTCAGAGAATCTCGGTCGTCCGCGCCGAGGGTTTCCGGCAAGCGTTCGCCGAGCGCGACCTGCCTCTGGCGCCAGAAGCCGTGGTCCACGTCCGGCATTTGGATCAGTTCGACGACGCTCGTGGGGACCGCGCTGGACGCGCATCCAGAGACGACAGCCGTCTTCGCGATGTCCGACGAGTTGCTCGTACGCGCGCACCACGGGCTTCTCGCCAGAGGCCGCGCGATCCCAGAGGACGTGTCGCTGGTGGCGATCTCGGACGGGCGGGCGCCGCAGTTCCTCTATCCGCCTGTCACGCACCTGCTCCACTCGGGCGCCGAGGTCGGGCAGAAGGCCGCGCACATTTTGGTGGGCATGATGCGGCAGCATTATTCCGGCGCTGCGCTGGCGGTGACGGTGCGGACGGAGTTGGTGGAGCAGCAGTCAGTGCGCACGCTCGCGCCTCTGGCGTAGCGATAGACCTCGCATTCTCGCCAGAGGGACCATGCAGCGCCGCCTCTGGCGCCGAAGCGCCAGAGGCGGGAACAGACCGAGGGGCCGGGCCTCTGGCGCCAGAGGCTACGCGGGCTGCATCGACGTGTTGAGGAAGTCCCGCAGCACGTAGTTGAGGATGCCGCCGTTGCGGTAGTACTCCACCTCGACCGGCGTGTTGAGCGCCACCTTGAGCGGTACCTCCACGCTCTCGCCAGAGGCCTTCTCGGCGGTCATCGTGAGCATCTGTCCCGGCGTCACATCGTCGCCGACGGGAATGGCGTAGGTCTCCGTTCCGTCCAGGCCGTAGGTCTCCAGCGTCTCTCCGTCCTTGAACACAAGCGGGAGCACGCCCATACCGACGAGGTTGGAGCGGTGGATGCGCTCGAAGCTTTCCGCGATCACGGCTTTGATGCCGAGCAGCAGCGTGCCCTTGGCCGCCCAATCGCGAGAGGAGCCCATGCCGTAGTCCTTGCCCGCGAAGACGATCAGCGGCGTGCCGTCGGCTTCGTACTTCTGGGCCACGTCGTACATGTAGCCCTGCTCTCCGGTGGGGAGGTAGGTGCTGTGCCCGCCCTCGGTTCCGGGCGCCATGCCGTTGCGCAGGCGGATGTTGGCAAACGTGCCGCGCGTCATCACGCGGTCGTTGCCACGGCGCGAGCCGAACGAGTTGAAGTCCTTGGGCTCGACGCCGTGGTCCTGCAGGTACTGACCGGCGGGCTCACTCTTGGGTATCGCGCCCGCAGGCGAGATGTGGTCGGTCGTGGTCGACGGCCCAGCCATGACGAGCACGCGAGCGCCCGAGATGGACTCGACGGCTGGCACCTCTGGCGTCACGTCCTGGAAGAACGGCGGCTCTTGGATGTAGGTGCTGTCGTCCTGCCAGTCGTAGACCGCGCCACCGCTGATCTCGATGTCGTTCCAGCGCGGGTTGCTGGTCTCGATGCCCTCGTACAGTTCCTTGTACTGCTCGGGCTTGACGGCCGTGTTGATGGCGTCCAGAATCTCCTTCTGACTCGGCCACACGTCCTTGAGGAAGACGTCGTTGCCCTGCTCGTCCTGGCCCAGCGGGTCGTTCTGCAGGTCGATGTCGACCGTTCCGGCCAGCGCGTACGCGACCACGAGCGGCGGGCTCGCGAGGTAGTTGGCCTTGACGAGCGAGTGGATGCGGCCCTCGAAGTTGCGGTTGCCACTGAGGACACCCGAGACGATGAGGTCGCCCTCGGTGACAGCTTTGGCCACAGGCTCCGGGAGCGGACCCGAGTTGCCGATGCACGTCGTGCAGCCGTAGCCGACGAGGTTGAAGCCGAGCTGATCGAGGTAGATCTGCAGGTTGGCCTCTTGCAGGTACGCCGTCACAACACGCGAGCCAGGAGCCAGCGAGGTCTTGACGTACGGTTTGACCTTCAAGCCGCGCTCGACGGCCTTTTTCGCCAGAAGCCCCGCGCCCAGCATCACGCTCGGGTTGGAGGTGTTCGTGCAACTCGTGATCGCGGCAATCGCCACGTCGCCGTGCTTCATGTCGAGGTCGTTGCCCGAGCTGTCGGTGTAGCGGCCCGTGTTGCCCAGCGCCTCTGGCGCCAGGCCGAAGCCCTGCGGGGAGGCGGGGCGCGAGAGGCTCTCGGTGAACTCGCGCTGCACGTCTCCGAGCGTGATGCGGTCTTGCGGGCGCTTCGGCCCGGACATGGACGGCTGCACGTCTGCCAAGTCGAGCTCCAGAACGGAGGCGAACTCCGGCTCCGGCATGGAGTCGTCGCGGAAGAGGCCCTGCGCCTTGGTGTACTTCTCGACCAGATCGACGGCCTCTGGCGAGCGGTTGGTGCGCGTCAGGAAGTCCAGGGTCTCCTGGTCGATGGGGAAGAAGCCCATCGTGGCGCCGTACTCGGGCGCCATGTTGGCGATCGTCGCGCGGTCGGGCAGCGACATCGCGCTGAGGCCCGAGCCGAAGAACTCCACGAACTTGCTGACGACGCCGTGCTTGCGCAGCATTTCGGTCACGGTCAGCGTGAGGTCTGTTGCCGTTACGCCCTCGCGCAGCTCGCCCGTGAGGCGGAAGCCCACGACCTCGGGCATGAGCATGTAGATCGGCTGGCCCAGCATGGCCGCCTCGGCCTCGATGCCGCCCACGCCCCACCCCAGCACACCCAGGCCGTTGATCATCGTCGTGTGACTGTCCGTGCCCACGAGCGTATCCGGGTACGCGATGGGCAGGCCGTCCTCGCCGGGCGAGGTCCACACGCCCTGCGCGATGTATTCCAGGTTGACCTGGTGGCAGATGCCGCGCTCGGGCGGGACCACGCTGAAGTTCTCGAACGCGTCGGCGCCCCACCGGAGGAACTCGTAACGCTCCGCGTTGCGGTCGAACTCGATGTCGGCGTTGATCTGGAACGCGGCGGGCAGCGCGAAGCTGTCGACCTGCACACTGTGGTCGATCACCAGGTCGACGGGCACGCGCGGGTTGATCGCCTCCGGGTCACCGCCGTTGCGCGCCATCGCGCTACGCAGCGCCGCGAGGTCCACGACCGCCGGGACGCCGGTAAAATCCTGCAAGAGGACGCGGGCAGGCGTGTACGGGATCTCGACGTCGGCAGGCTTGGCCGGGTCGTAGCTCGCGAGGTTGCGAATGTCGTCCTCGCCGACCGGGCCGGTCATGGCCGCCTGCCGCAGCGCGTTCTCCAAGAGCACCTTGATCGAGAACGGAAGCCGGTCGATGCCGGGGTACTCCTCGCGGAGACTGTCGAGGCGGAAGATGGTGAACGCGCCGCCAGAGGTCTGGAGGGTGTCGCGTGCGCCGAAGGGATCGGAGGCCATGATCTAGAAGGGTCGAGGTGTCGGAATGGAGCAAAATAGAATACGCGGGAGGCCGCTCGCGGTGCCGCCAGAGGCGTGAAGCGCGGGTGGGTTCGCCTCTGGCGGGCCACGCGCGCCGCGCAAGCTGCGCCCGGCCTCTGGCGCCAGAGGCCACAGTTGGAAACGGCTCCCGCCTATGCTCCCTAGCGCCAGTTCGCGTTGCACTGTCTCGCCAGAGGCTCGCGCACCCGGTGACTCGCGCACCCGGTGACAGCGTGTGAGGCGACACCTGGCGAGGCGTTGGACAGCTATCCTCTCGCCTCGGTAGAGCCGAACCGCTCAAATGGCCGCGGGCACTAAAGGCCGCCCAGCGCTCTCCTGACCCGTTGGCGGCCGCGCCACTTTGAATCCTTCCACGCTTCAGGAAAGAGGAGAGCCGGCCGATACCAAGGTGACTTGTACCCGGTCCACACACCACCACGTTTTGAACACCACCAAGATCGTCGCGGCGGCACTTTGCTTGTTCGCTCTGCCCGTAGCCGCGCAGCCGGCGCTTTTCTCGCCCAGCACTTCCAAAACCGCAGACCTCACGCCACGACAGGCGGAGATCTTCGACATCCTCCGCACCGAACTCGGCGTCGAAGCTGTCGAGATCGTCCAGGCCGACGTCTCGGTCCTCACCTCCGCCGGTGTGGTTGAGCTCGCCTTTCCCGGCGAGTCGTTCGTGCTGGAAACGGTTTCCGCCGAGCGCAGGGCCTCTGGCGTTGTGTCCTGGGTCGGGAAAACCGATGCCAGCCGGCCGACAGCGCCGGGTGACGTTCTGGTGACGCTCGCGGCCCGTGGCGGCATGGTAACCGGGAGCGTGCGCCGCGGCGGATACCTCTACGAAGTCCGCCCGCTGACGGGTGGTCTTCACGCGATCGCGCGCAAGTCGATGGCCGAGTACCGCATCCACGGCGACGGCTACGAGGACGTCCAGGAGGCCGCGAGCCCAGCGACCCCGCCTAAAAACGACAACCGTCCCGGCTCCGAGAGCCAAGCCTCTGGCGCATCGCTCGGCGCGAGCATGGCGACGGTCGTCGACGTGATGTTTCCATACACGACGGGCGTCGGCGCGGCCTTTGCCGACCCTGGCGCGCTCGCGCAGACGTTTGTGGACTATGCCAACCAGGTGTACGCCAACTCGGCGGTAGATGTCGAACTGAACCTTCTGTACACCTACGAGACGCCCTACGCCTCGGCAGGTACCCAGCAAGACCTTTTCGACGTAACAGACGGGCCGGACTTCGACGTCTCATCGGCCGGCCCGTACAGCGCGACCGCGGGGAAGATGGACGAGGTCCATGCCTTCCGCGACGCGTACGGCGCGGACCTCGTGGTTCTACTCTCGGGAACGAACACCTCTGGCCTGTGCGGCATCGCGTGGACCAACTCGTTTGCCGCTCTCGGCTTTTCGGCCAACTCGGCCTCGTGTGGCGCCTCGACGATCGTCCACGAGATCGGGCACAACTTTGGCTCACAACACGACCGGCTCACCGACACCGATGACACCCCAGGCGACGGCACGAACGACCCGATATATCCGTACGGACGCGGCTATGTCAACCAGGCCGGTGATTGGGCGACGGTGATGGGGTACAACGTAGCCTGCGACGACGATAGCACGCCGGGAGCACCTCCGTTCTCTGCGTTCTGCGAGATCATCCCGCACCTCTCCAATCCCAACGTCACCTACACCGACACGCGCGCACCCATCGCCAGCGGCCCTACGGGCGAGGCGGCGACGGCAGACAACGCGCGGGTCCACCAGGAGCGCCGGGCGACGATCTCATCGTTCCGCACTCGGTCTGCGCCAGCACAACTGGCCTACTCGCCGGGCTCGGCGTCTCTCGCTCTCTCCCCCGGTGGCACGAGCGCACTCACGATCGAGCTTCAAAACATCGCCGCTGCTGGCGCCACGCCTCTGTCGTACTCCGCCCAGCTTCAGGGCTACAGCGCCAACAGCCTGACGGGCGCCACGCCAGAGGCCTCCAAACGCCGCGCCGGGGACTGCACGGCCGGACAGGTTCTCGGGCAGACGAGCCGGACGACTTTTACAGACGTCTCGCCGACGGGCACAGAGCTCGGCCAGAGTTGGACGGCGCCTTGCTCGGGCACGCTCCAGAGCATCTCGCCCGCCAACTACCCGGCGGGTGGGACCACAAACGGCAACACGTGGGAGGCCACGATGCGTGTCTACCAGGGTGCGGGCACGTCGGGCACCGAGCTGACCTCGGAGGCCATCACCTACACCAACCCGGCCTCTGGCGACGAGTACGTCACCTTTCAGCTCTCGACACCCGTCGAGATCGTGGAAGGTGAGACGTACACGTGGTTCTGGGACATGACCTCGGGGGCGACCTCGGCGCTGTTCAACACGGGCGACGTCCAGGCAGGCGGCACGCGGTACAACTCCTTTGGCGGCGGCGCGGTAGCGGCGGCCTCGGGAGACATGCAGTACACGATGACCTTTGGCGCCCCCGACAGGTGGGCATCTGTTGCGCCCGCAAGCGGCACGATTGCGCCCGGTGCATCGGCAACGGTCACCGTGAGCGTAGACGCGACCGGCCTCGCGGCCGGCACCTACACCGTAGACCTCGTGCTGGGCTCTAACGACCCGAACGCGACAGCGGTCACCATCCCCATCACACTGTACGTGGACGCGCCGGTGGCAGCAGAGACGATCAGCGGCACGGCCGGCTGGCGCCTCTTTGCGCCCGCCGCGCCCGGCCTGACGGTGGCCGACCTCGGTGGGCTCAACCGGCTCGTGGGCATTCCCGGCTACGACGAGTTCAACGACCCCAATGATGGCGGCAACAGCCTGCCCAACCTCTTCACAGGCTTCGACGGGCGAGACTTTATCGCGGCCTCTGGCGGTGCCGAGGCGCTGGAGCCCGGCCAGGGCTTCTGGTGGTACCTCTACGACGCCAACTGCACGACCGACGCGGAGTGCCCTGGCGGCGCAGCCAACCCCAGCTACGCGCTGCCGTTCACGCTCGCCACGAGCAACGCGCCGCTGACGGCGGATGTAGACGTAGCGCTGCACGCCGACAACAGCAAGGTCAACCTGCTCGGCAACCCATTCGGGCAGAGCCTCGACCTTTCCACGGCCAACACATGGGCGGGCAAGACCAACCTGCTCACGCCGGTCTTCGCCATCTACAACAGTGGCACGAACAGCTACAGCTACTCCACCACGACGCCGATCGTGAGTGCGTGGCAGGGCTTCTACGCCTACGGCAAGACCGCGGGCACGCTGACCATTCCCGAGAGCGCCCGCACGACCGGCGGCACGCTCGTCAAGCAGGACGAGCGCGTCTTCCTGTCGCTCGAACTCAGCGAGGCGACGCCTCTGGCGCCAGAGGCGCCTCTGGCGGACCGCGGCGCGGTGCTCTACTTCGATGAGGGCGCGAGCGCAGGCGAGGACCGCTTCGACTTGGCGGAACTCGCGCCGCTGGACGCGCGGCACCTCACGCTGGCCTTTGGCGCCGAGAGCGCCTCTGGCGAGACGGAGCTTCGCGGCCACGAGGGGCGCAGCGCCAAAGACGGCGCCTTCGAGATCCCCGTCCACGTCGGTGCGGCAGGCTCCTCCGAGGCACTGGTGCTGACATGGCCGTCACTGGATCGCATTCCCGAGAGCTGGAGCGTGAAGATCACCGACCTGCAGACAGGTGCCGCGCTCAACCTCCGCGACGCGGAGAGCTACGCGTTCAGCGTCACGCCAGAGGCGATCTCGCCAGGGTCAGTCTCGCCCGGGTCAGTCTCGCCAGAGGCCGGGCTGCAGGCACCGCGCTGGGCAGGCACCGCTATGAAGGCTGGCAGCACCACGGCGCGCTTCGTTCTGAGCATCGCGCCATCTGTAGCGACGGGCGTCACGCCAGAGGCAGACGGCGCGCTCAGCCTCTCGCCGCCGACGCCCAACCCGGCGCGCGGCACAGCGCGGATCGCGTTCACGCTCGCCACCGAGGGCGAGGCGACGGTCTCGGTCTACGACGTGCAGGGCCGCGAGGTGGCGCGTCTGGCGCAGGGCCCGCGGGCCTCTGGCGTGCACGCCGTGACATGGAACACGAGCGCGGTCGCCGCGGGCGTGTACGTGGTGCGCCTGCAGACGGCGGACCAGGTGCTGACGCGCCGCGCGGTCGTGGTGCGGTAGCGCCAGAGGCCTCTGGCGGGACGCGTTCTCGCCAGAGGATGGCTTTCTGCAGCGCCCCGCTGGCTTCGGCTGGCGGGGCGCTCGCGTGTCGTCGCGGGGACCCTGTTGCCAGCGACTTGTCTTGCCGGAGGCTGGCCTGAGTAAAACGTACTAGACCGTCTGGTACGCGCCCGCCTTGCCGCCAGAGGCTGGGGGCGCGTACTTGCGGCGTGATCCGCGCGGCGCTCCTCTTCCTGCTCGCGGCCTCTGGCGCGCTCGCGCAGGGGCCTGGGCCTGGCGTGACGGTCCGGTTCGACCGGCTGGGCGCCGAGGACGGTCTCTCGCAGTCGTCCGTGCTCGCGGTCCTGCAAGACCGCCAGGGCTTTCTGTGGTTCGGCACGCAGGACGGGCTCAACCGCTACGACGGCGTGCGCGTCACCACCTACCGCCACGACCCGACCGAAGAGGGCGGCCTGCCGACGAGCTATGTGCAGAGCCTGGCCGAGACACGCGACGGTGCGATCTGGGTCGGCACGTGGGGCGGCGGCTTGGCGCGGCTGGACCCCGAGACCGACCGCTTTACGGTCTACCAGCACGACGACGCAGACCCGTCCAGCCTGCCGGACGACATCGTGACGGCGCTCCACGAAGACGCCAGCGGCCGGTTGTGGATCGGCACCGCCGGAGGCCTCGTGTGGCGCAACCCGGCCTCTGGCGCCTTCGTGCCGTACGCCGAAGCCATCCTCCCCGACCCGTTCGTCTGGAGCCTCGCCTCCGACGCCAGAGGCCGCCTGTGGATCGGCACGTTTCGCGCGGGCGCGCTCCGCGTGGACCCCGCGACCGGGCAGTGGCGAGGCTTTAGACACGATCCCGAAGACGCGAACAGCCTGGGCGCCGACGACAATGCGTTGGTGCGCGTGCTGGCCTCTGGCGAGGTGTGGATCGGGACGGGCGCCGGGCTCAACCGCAGAACTGCGCAGGGCTGGGAACGCATCAGCGCGGCCACAGGCCTCTGTGGCGACTACATCTACGACCTCCGCCAGACGCGCGACGGCGCCATCTGGGTCGCCACCGGCGACGGCGGCCTGTGCCGCCAGACGCCAGAGGCCCGCGCCTCTGGCGGCGAGCGCTCGGGCGCGTGGGAGGCGTTCACGCACAACGCCGCCGACCCGGCGAGCCTGCCCAAAGACGTGGTGCGCGCGCTGTGGGAGGACCGCGCGGGCACGCTCTGGATCGGGACCGATGGCGGCGGCGCGGCCAGCTACACCGGCGCGAGCGAGCGCATGGGCCTCTACACGCCCGATCCGCTGGACGCCGCCTCGCTGCCGTACCCGTACGTCTGGGCGCTGCACGCCACCCGCGATGGCAGCGTCTGGGCCGGAACCGATGGCGGCGGCCTCGCTCGTCTCGATCCCGCCAGAGGCACCTTCCAAACGCTCACGCACCGCCCCGGCGACGCGAGCAGCCTCGGCGCCGATGTCGTCCTCTCGCTCGAAGAATCCCGCGACGGGCGCCTTTGGATCGGCACGTTCGACGCCGGGCTGGACCGGTTGGACCCGGCAACGGGCCGCATCGAGCACTTCCCAGCCTCTGGCGCAGACGGGCCACCCGTCTCGACCGTCACGGCACTCTACGAAGACGATGCAGGCGCGCTCTGGGTCGGGATGTGGGACGGCGGCCTCGCGCGCCGCGCGCCAGACGGCACCTGGGACAACTGGACGCACGACCCCGACGATCCGGCCAGCCTCGCCAACGATGTCGTCACCGCCCTGCGCCCCGCACGCGACGGAGGGCTCTGGATCGGCACCTACGGCGGAGGCCTGGCGCACCGCTCCGCCAGAGGCGAGTTCTCGCAGTGGGACGGCGGCGCAGACGGGCCTCTGGCGCACCCAACGGTCTACGGCGTCCACGAGGACGAGGCGGGCGCCGTCTGGCTCGCGACCGCGGGCGGCGGGCTGAACAAACTGGACCCGGCCTCTGGCGAGGTGACCGTGTTCACGACGCGCGACGGCCTCCCGCACAACATCATCTACGGCATCCTGCCCGGGCTGGGCGGCGCGCTGTGGCTCTCCACCAACGCGGGGCTGGCGCGGTTCGAGCCGAGCACGGGTGAGGTGCGCGTCTACGGCCCTGCGCAGGGCGCGCAGGGACCCGAGTTCAACTCGGGCGCCGCGTTCGCCGCCGAGGACGGCAGCCTGATGTTCGGTGGCACGAATGGCTTCAACTGGTTCAGCCCCACCGCGCTCGGCGCCGCTACCACGCCGCCAGAGGTCGTGCTGACGGGCCTGCGCCGCTTCGACGAGCCCGTCCGGATGGAGCGCTCCATCTCCGCGCTGGACCGCGTCGCGCTCTCGCACCGCGACAACTTCGTGACCGTCGAGTTCGCCGCGCCCGGCGCCCGCGACGCCAGAGGCGTCCGCTACCAGTACCGCCTGACCGGCGTGGACCCGGACGTGGCGCGAGGCCTCTGGCGACCGCCCGGAGGCGCGCTACACCAACGTGCCCTCGGGCGCGTACACGTTCCACGTCCGCGCGAGCGAGGGCGACGGCTGGGGACCGGAGACACAGCTCGGCGTGCAGTTTGTGCCGCCGTGGTGGGGCACGTGGTGGGCGCGGGCTCTGGGCGCGCTCGCGCTCCTCGGCGCCGGGTTTGGTGCGGCGCGCCTCTGGCGCCAGAGGCAGCACGCCGAGGCCGAGCGCCAGCGGCTGGAATCCGCCGAGGCGCAACGCCGCCTCGCCGAGGGCCGCGAAGCGGAGCGCTTGCGTCTGGCTCGCGACCTGCACGACGGGCCGCTCCAGGATCTCTACGGCGCCCGCTTCCGCCTGGAAGCGCTGGGGGACGCGCTCGGCGGTGACGCGCAGCCCGACGTTGCGCTCGCCCAAACCACCGCCGAGGCTGTCGAGGAAACCCTGCTCGACGTGAGCCAGCAACTCCGCGCCGTCTGCACCGAGCTGCGCCCGCCCGTGCTCGGCGCGCTCGGCGTCGCCCGCGCCCTCCGCGCCGACGCCGACCGCCTGGGCGCCGAGCACCCCGGCGTGGCGTTCGACCTCGACCTGGGTGCCGAAGGGCTCGGCCTGGGAGACGCCGCTCGCGTCGCAGTCTACCGCGTCGCCAAGGAAGCCCTCGCCAACGCCTTCCGCCACGCCGCACCCTCGCGCATCCGCATCGCCACGCGCGAGACCGCCTCTGGCGAGACACAGGCTTCTGGCGCCGCGAGGGCCTCTGGCGCCAGAGGCCAGTTCGTCGTGACGGTCGAGGACGACGGCCGTGGGTTTGCCGTGCCACCACGCTGGGCCGTGTTCGCACGCGACGGCCACCTCGGGCTGGCCGGGGCGTCCGAGCGCGTCGCGAGCGTCGGCGGGACGCTCGACGTGCGCTCAGCCTCTGGCGCAGGCACGACGGTCACCGTTTCCGTTCCTCTCGATTCGGCCCCGGCATGAGCGCATCCATCCGCGTCGTCCTCGCCGACGATCACCGCGTGGTCCGCGAGGGCATCCGCGACCGGCTCTCGGCCGAGCCCGACATCGAGGTCGTCGGTGAAGCCGCGGACGGGCGCGAGGCGCTGGACGTGGTGCGCCGCCTGCGCCCGGATGTGGTCGTGCTGGACGTGGAGATGCCGCACATGACCGGCGTCGAAGTCGCCCGCGCCATCCGCGACGAAGCGCTGCCCTCGCGCGTGCTCGTCCTCTCCGGCTACGACAACGCCGAGTACGTCGGCGCGCTGTTGGACGCGGGCGCGGCGGGCTACCTCACCAAGGACGAGAGCCTCAAGAGCATCGTCGAGGCCGTGCGCGGAATCGCTGGGGGCGAGGACGGCTGGCTCTCGCGCAAGATCGCCGCGCGCGTGCTCACGCTGCGCCGCCAGAGGCCCGAAGGCCCGCCGGGCGGCCTCACCCCTCGCGAGATCGACGTGCTCCGGCTCGTCGCCCGAGGCCAGACCAACGCCGAGGCGGCACGCGAGCTCAGCGTCTCGGAGCACACGGTCCGCAATCACCTCGCGAACGTGTACGCCAAGCTGGAGGTCGGCAACCGCGCCGAGGCGACCGCCTGGGCGTGGCGCACCGGTCTGGTGGAGGGCTGAGCCTCTGGCGCCAGAGGCCTCTGGTACACACGGACTAGGCCGCGGCGGCGCAGAATGAGCCGTCCGCGTCACGCGAGAGGCCGGCGGCACCCCCTAGGTTTGCCATCGTCCGCCTCCCCCCGCCGATGCCTTTCGTCTCACTCCTCGTGCTGCTCCTCGCCTCTGGCGCCCCTGTCGTCTCGGCTCCGCCAGAGGTCCCGTCCCAGGACCACGCGCGGACTAGCGTGTGGGCAGCCTCTGGCGTCGTCGGCACGGACGGCGCGCTTCGGCTCCTGCCGGGGTGGCGCGTGCGGCTGGGGCTCGGCGGCCGGGCGCACCTGATCGGTCCCACCTCCCGCGCGCCGCGCGCCAGAGGCCCCTGGGACGATGAGGCGACCGTCGGCGCGGCGCACATCGCCGTCCGCGTGACCGCCCGCGACGCGGGCGCGGTCTACGTCGAAGGCCGCCTGCGGCACGACGCCCACGCGCGCTCCTTCCTGCTCCGCTGGGACGCCGCCAGCGGCGCCTGGTCCGAGCCCTCCTGATCTGGCCTCTGGCGCCCAGGCCTTTCCGAACCGTACGCCCTTCTATCCGTTCGTCTTACACGCTCCCCAGTCTCATGTACCGTTTCGCCCTCCTCCTTCTCCTGTCGCTTCTGCCCGGCCTCACCGCGGCGCAGACGCTCACCCGTATCGTCGTCGTGGAAGCGGGCACTCGGACATTTCTTGATGGGGTCACGATTCAGCTCCAACCTGTCGACCCGTCCAACCCGGTCGTTGAAGCGGTTACGACGAGCGCGAACGGAAGCGCGGGGACGGCCATCTTCGAGAACGTCGCGCCCGGCACGTACTACGCGTTCGCAGCGCCAGGCTCGGGGTACGCGACCGCCATCACGCGGCGTATTGAGGCAGGGCAGTTCGTCGCGGCGCTCGAACTAACAGCCCTCGATGCTGAGGCGGGCCGGCTGGAAGGAACGGCCACCGACAGCGAGTCGGGGGAAGTGCTCCGGTTCGCGTGGCTCGCGTTTGACCGAGACACCGCGTTCGCCGACAGTCTTCGCTTCGCCTCTACAGATGCCGACGGCCGGTACGTGCTGCCTATCGGAGCGGGCGCGTTTCGCGGCGAGGTCATCGTGCGCACTTCTGGTCCGGACGGCGACCAGGCGGGCTACGAGCCTCTGGCGCTAGACATTACCGTTCCCACCGGGACCGTAACCCAAGACTTCGCCTTCCGCCGCACCCTCAGCGGAACGATCTCGGGCGTCGTGACCGACGACGAGACGGGCCAGCCCATCCAGGACGCGCAGGTCTCCGCATCCTCATCCACCGGGGGCAACTGGATCGCAGACGTGAACGCTGACGGCAGCTACACGCTACGCGTGCCGGTTGACACCTACATCCTTCGCTCGCAGGCTCGCTCGGGGACGTACATCCGCGAGTTCTACGACGACGTGACCACGCAGGCCGACGCGACGCTTCTAACCATCGGCAATGGAGACGCGGTGGCAAACATCGACTTCGCGCTCACGCCCATTCCAGAGGCGGCTTCCGTTGTGGTGACAGGAACGCTTCGGAGCGATACGGGCGCTCCCGCCAGAGGTGTCTTCGTCACGATGTTCTCCAGCACCGGAGGCGAGCTCACAACCGACTCCACCAGGGCCGACGGGGCGTACCGCTTGGAGAGCAGCGACCCGCGCGTGTTCAGCTCAAACGTCCGCGTCTGCTTCGACGGACGGTTCTACGAGTACGAGTGCTACGACGGCGCCGCGACCCTGAGCGGCGCAACGCCTCTGGCGACCGGAGGCGGGTCTACCGTCCTCGAAAACATCGACGCTGAGCTGGAGTCCTCTTCTCAGGGCACCATCACCGGGCGCGTGACCGCTGAAGACTCTGGCAATGGCTTGGGCCTCACCAATGTTCTGGCCCGCGAAACGGGCGGCGGCGAGTCGTTCACTACCCTCACGAGCGAGACCGGCGAGTTTCGTCTCCAGGTCATGCCCGGAGAGTACATCGTCAGCGTGCTGCCGCAGTCTCCCTATCTGGGGGAGCTCTATGATGACGCACGCACGCTTTCTGCCGCCACACCCGTCACCGTTGCTGACAGCGGGACCGCCAGCGGCGTCGATTTTACCCTCGCGCGCGTAGCCGACGATTTCTCCATCCTCATCGAAGGCACAGTCTCCGATGCCCAGGGCGCTCCTGTCCGCGGCGCTCTCGTGCTCGTGCTCGACCCCGAAACGTCCGTGGCGAGCTCCGCCTTTACCGATGGTCAAGGACGCTACCGCTTCTCCTCCACCCAGACCATTCTCGCTGGCGGAGATGTTGTCGTCGCAGCGTCCGATACCACGGATGGGCGTTTCGCCTTGGAGTATTACAACGGCCAACCCACACTCGAGCTCGCGGACCGGCTGGAAATCGGAACCGAGGCGACCTCTTTCTCGGGTATCGACTTCGTCCTCTCGGCGCCAGAGGATGACCTGGAAGGCTTTGCACTTTCCGGAACTGTGCGCAGCGACATGACGGATAGCCCGCTGAGTGCCGCGACCGTGATAGCTGTCCGCACAGACGCGCCTGGCTTCCGCGCCGTCACCACGTCCGCCAGCGGCGCGTATCGCCTCGATGGCCTCGCCGCCGGTACGTACACCGTTCTCTTTACCGCTGGCCAACACTCTCCGCAGTTCTACCCCAATGCGGACTCTTGGGAGCAGGGAGAAACCATCACGATCAGCAGCGACGTGCCCAACGTCAACGCGCTCATTGGCGGGCTCAACCGGCCCGTCGGGGCAGGGTCGCGGGCTGTGGCGCCGTTCGCGGGCTCGCCTGCACTGCTCGGTGCTGTGCGCGATGGCAACGGCCCGCTACGCGGTGCCCTCGTTGTCGCCCGTGACGAAGCGGGCGCCGCGACGGCCTTTGCGCTCAGCAACGGCTCTGGCGAGTTCGAGATCGAGGCGTTGCCCGCCGAATCGGTCACGCTTCAGGTCGATCTGGCGCGCTACGCCGTCGAGCGCCGCACGTTGGTGCCAGGCGGTTCCATGCATCTCGTCTCCCTCTCGCCCCGGACCACGACCGCAGGCCAGGACACGCCAGAGGCCTCTGGCGAGGACCTCTCGGTCTTCCCCAACCCGGCACGCGGAAACGCCACCGTCGCCTTCTCGCTCGCCGAGAGCGCCGACGTGCGCGTGGCCGTCTACGACGTGCTCGGCCGCGAGGTCGCCGTCCTCACCGACGGGCCGCTGGGCGAAGGCGCGCACACGGCCACGGTGGAGACCGCACGGATGGCACCGGGCCTCTACGTCGTCCGCGTCGAGTCCGACGCGGAGGCACGTACCGCTCGCTTTACGGTCGTGCGCTAGGGCGCCAGAGGCTCTGGTCTTCTGCGGCCCCGCCGGCTTCTGCTGGCGGGGCCGCTTTGCGCTCCTACCGAGCCCTGGCTAGAGTGCACGCGGAGAAAAGGGGTCGGCAGAGGTGATCACCTTTAAGTTCCGGCCGAATGGTGTCGATACACCCCGTCTATTTCCCGTCGTTTCTGTTGCGTTTCGTTCTAGCCTGGTGCACGTGGATGCTCCTCGCGGCCTCGGTTGCCGCACAAACGCCCGAGCCTGAATCGCCAGCCCTTCAGGCCGACGCGGAGGCCTCTGGCGCGGTCCGGGTGGTGGTTCGCGTCGAGACGCCAGCGGCTGCGGAAGGGCTGCTTACGTCGCCAGAGGCGAAGGCGCAGCGCGCCTCCATCGCGCGCGTGCAAGAGAATGTGATCGCCCTCACGGAGAAGGGCGACGCACTGCACCGGTTTCGTCGCATCCCGTACGTCCTGCTCGCGGCGACGCCAGGAGACCTGGAGCGTCTCGCGGCGTCTCCGTTTGTGGCCTCGGTCCAGCGCGATTTCGCCGTCCCCATGCTGGGGGATGCGAATCGGCTGGAGGAGAGCACGGCCATTGTCGGCGCGCCAGAGGCCTGGGCGCGCGGCTTCGACGGGGCGGGCACGGAGGTCGCGATCCTGGACTCAGGCGTCGAGGCCGACCACCCGTTTCTCGCGGGGCGCGTGGTGGGGGAAGCGTGCTTTTCGTCCACGTCGAGCAGTGACGGCTACACGTCGTTCACACTCTGCCCCGATGGCGAGGAGACGCAGATCGGACCGGGCGCCGGAGCCCCGTGCGATCTGGCGAGGGGATGTGACCACGGCACGTTCGTGGCGGGCATCGTCGCTGGGTCTGGCGTGAAGGCCTCTGGCGGGGTGGGGAAGGCCTCTGGCGTGGCGCCGGGTGTGGGCATTCACTCCCTTCAGGTCAAGTCGCGCTTTACCGAAGGCTGCACCGCCGAGTGTGGGCTGACGTGGTACTCCGACCACCTGCGGGCGCTGGAATACGTGTACGAACTCGTGGTCGAGAACGGGCGACCCATTGTGGCAGCCAACCTGAGCTTTGGTGGCGGAAGCTATCCCGGCGTGTGCGACGACGACGTGCCGGCCATGCGCGATGCTGTGGAGAACCTTCTTTCCGTTGGCGTGGCGACGGTCATCGCCTCCGGCAACGGGCGCGAACCCAACGCGACGACGTACCCCGGCTGCATCTCTAGCGCGATCACCGTGGGCGCGACGACCAAAGAGGACGCGGTGTGGGATCGCTCCAACGTGGCGCCGTGGATGGACCTTCTCGCGCCGGGCACCGGCATCCTCACCTCGACGCTTGGCGGCGGCTTCGACGTGGGCAACGGCACGTCGATGGCGACGCCGCACGTGGTGGGCGCGTGGGCCATTCTGCGCCAGCGCTTTCCCCAGGATGGCGTGGCCGAAACGCTCGCGCGGCTGCAGGCCTCTGGCGTGGGCATCGCGGCGGGCGTCCCCGAGGCGCTCTACCCGCGCATCCAGATCGACGCGGCGCTGGACGCGCCGCGACTGGCCTACGCACCGGGCTCGGTCACGCAGGTCCTGGCCTCTGGCGAAACGGCCGTGCAGACCGTCACCCTCACAAACAGCGCCGAGGCTGGAAGCCCCGACCTCGCGTGGAGTGCATCGGTGGAGGGCGGCGGCACGTGGGCCTCGGTAAGCGCTTCCCCTGAGCCTCTGGCGCCAGAGGCGAGCGGCGCGGTCACGGTCGCCTTCGACGCCAGCGGCTTGGCGGCGGGCACGTACACCGCGACGCTCGTGCTGACCTCGAGCGACCCGACCGCTGCGAGCGCCACGGCGCCGCTCACGCTGCACGTCGGCGCCGAGACCCAGGCGCGGCAGATCACCGGCGGGGCAGGGTGGAGGCTTCTGGCGCCAGCGGCTCCGGGCGTGACGGTCGACGAACTGGCCGCGCTCAACCTGGTCTCGGGCGTGCCGGGCTACTACCCCGAGAACGCCGCGCCCAACCTGTACGCGCGTCACGGCGCCTCCGGCTACGCGCCCGTCGGCGCGGGCGACGTGCTCGCCAGCGGCCGCGCCTTCTGGTGGTACGTCTACGACCTCAACTTCACCGACGGCGGCCCGAGCGACAGCTACACGCTGCCGACGACGCTCGCCACGCCTCGCGCGCCTCTGGCGACCGACGCCGAGGTGCCGATCTACGCCAGGGGCGGGTGGAACCTGCTGGGCAACCCGTTCGGCGTGCCGCTGAGCCTCGCCGACGTGATGGCGTGGCCGGGCGCCGCCCAGACCCTCGCGAGTCCCACCGCCTCCGTCTACGACGATGCCACCAACAGCTGGGCGCTGACCACGACGGGCGCCGAGATCCAGCCGTGGCAGGGCTTTCTGCTCTACGGCGCGCGTACGGGCACGCTCACGATTCCAGCCTCGGCCCAGGTCTCTGGCGCCGCCTCAGCCTCTGGCGCCGCACAGGCAGACGAGCGCGTGTTTCTCGCCTTCGAACTCTCCGAGACGCCAGAGGCCGACATGCAGCCTCTGGCGGACCGTGGCGCCGTCCTCTACTTCGATGACGAGGCGGCGGGCCGCTGGTCCGTGCCGCAGCTACATCCCATGGACAGTCGCTATGTGATGGCAGCCTTTGAGAGCGAGTCCGGTCTGCAGGCGCAAGAGGCGCACAAGCCGCTCGCGCCCGGCGAACGCGTCGAGGCGGCGCTGGCGGTGCGCGCGGTCGGCAGCGCGCGCGTGCTCACCCTCACGTGGCCGTCGCTCCACCGCCTGCCCCAGGCCTGGCAGGTGCTCCTGCGCGACACGCAGACTGGCGAGACGGTCGACCTCCGCGCCGAGCCGTCCTACCGCTTCGAGGTGCGCCCCGAGGCCGCAGCATCACGGCGCGCGCCAGAGGCCGCAGTTCCCAGCGCCAAGGCCTCTGGCGTGACCGCGCGCTTTGCGGTGACCCTCTCGCACGGCGCCGCCACCGGCACCGCGCCAGAGGCGACTCGCGCACTTCACCTCTCGCCGCCGGTCCCCAACCCCGCGCGAGGCCTGGCGCAGATCCGCTACACGCTTCCCGCCACGGGCGCGGTCCGTCTGAACGTGGTCGACCTGCTTGGGCGCCGCGTGGCCTCGCTCGTCGACGCCGACCTCGCCGCGGGCGCGCAGACGGCGCAGGTGGACACGCGCACTCTGGCTGCTGGCGTCTACGCCGTGCGCCTGCAGCACGGCGACGCTGTGCGCGTGGTGCGGATGACCGTCGTGCGGTAGCGCCGGTCGCCTCTGGCGCTAGAGGCACGGCCCGCGCCGGGCCGCCGTCGCGATCTTGCCAGCATGTCTACACCGCATCCGACCGACCGTAGCCGTTCCGCCAGAGGCGCGAGCATCACCTCCGAGCCCTTTGGCCGCCTCCCGGACGGCCGCCAGGCGACGCTCTACACGCTGCGCGTCGCCTCTGGCGCGAGCCTGAGCGTGACGGACTACGGCGGTATCGTAACGGCGCTGCGCGTGCCCGACCGCGACGGCGCGCTCGCCAACGTCGTGCTGGGCTTCGACACGCTGGATGGCTACCTCTCGGCCGCGTACCGCGCCTCGGACCCGCACCTGGGCGGCATCATCGGCCGCGTCGCCAACCGCATCGCGGGCGGGCGCTTTCCGCTGGACGGCCGCGAGGTCGCGCTCGCGACCAACGAGCAAGGCATCAACCATCTCCACGGCGGTAGCGGAGGCTTCGACGTGCGCCTCTGGCGCGCCGAGCCGCTTACAACGCCAGAGGCCGGGCCGCCAGAGGCCGCGGGCATCCGCTTTTCGCGCACGAGTCCGGATGGGGAGGAAGGCTACCCCGGCGCGCTCCATGTGGAGGTGACCTACACGCTCACCAACGATCACCAGTGGACCGTGGAATACCGCGCGACAACCGACGCACCCACCGTGGTCAACCTCACGCAGCACTCGTACTTCAATCTCTCTGGCGATGACGCCCACTCAATTCTCGGCCACGAGGTCGCGATGCGCTCCGCCGCCTTCCTACCCATCGACGCGCGCTCCATCCCGACCGGCGTGACCGAGAGCGTGACCGGCACGCCGTTCGACCTCCGCGACGGCGCGCCTCTGGCGCAGTACATGCGCCCCATGCACCCACGCCTGGCGCCGACGGGCGGCTACGACCACACGTTCGTCCTCGCCGGAGGCGGCGCGCAAGAGGCCGCCCGCGTGCGCGATCCCCACTCGGGCCGCACGCTCACCGCCCACACCACCGCGCCGGGCGTGCAACTCTACACCGCCAACCACCTCGACGGCTCGCTGGGCAAGGGCGCGCGCTGGGACCGCCACGGCGCGCTCTGCCTGGAGACGCAGAACTGGCCGGACGCACCCAACCAGCCGGGCTTCCCATCTGCCGTGCTGCGCCCGGGCGAGGTGTTCGCGTCGCGGACGGTCTACGCGTTCGGCACGGAGTAAGGCCTCTGGCGCCAGAGGCTAGCCGAGGAACCGCTGGGATTGCCGCTCCAAGAGTTCCGGGGCTGGCTTGGGCCACGGCGAGGCCGGCGTCCAGATCGTCTGCCCGTCGTGCTGGTAATACGCCTTCCCGTTGTCGTAGTCCTCGCGCAAGCGGCTGCTCACGCGGAAACAGTAGTCCGGGGTGACGGTGACGTAGCCGCGGTCGTATAGGCGGTGGACATCCGCGCGCAAGAGGAGTCCGTTCTCTAGCACGTGTTCGCCTCCTTCGCTAAACGGGACGATGTGGGCGGCGTCGAGGGCGGGAAGCGAATGCTCGCCCGTCACCGCGCATCGCGTGTAGGCTTGCTCCAGCGCGTACCGGAAGGTGCCCTGCCCGAGCCGAGGCCGCACGACCTGCTCTGAGCCGTACCAAGTGGGTGGATCGGTCGGGAAAAGCGGAGCGGTCACACCAGGCTGGCGCGTGGCTCCGGTCGGAGCCAGATCCAGCGCCTTCCCAAGAAGCTCGGCTCTCTCCAGGCACTCCCGCCAGAGGCGTTGGCCCTCGCCCGCTGATGTGTTGTATCCAGCTTTGTGCCCCGCTCCAGAGACGGTATTGTCAGACCAGTTGGCTGGGCCATCGATCCACATCTCGCGCGGGAAAAAATGTGGTGCGGCGAGAAGGATGCAGCCGATTCGGTGGCGCGCTGCAGCCTCTGGCGAGAGCTTCGACACGTACTTCGCAACGCGAGCCTGAACCGCCTCTTGCGTGGGAGCACCGTTGGCCTCCCCGAAGGCCGTCCACGCCTCCGAAATAGAGAGCTTGCGAAACGCTGCGAAAAGACCAAACCCGACCACCACGTGTCCGTATCGCTTCTTCAGCTTGAAGAACAGAGGCTCGCCAAACGAGAGGGCTTTAAAGCTGGCGTTGCCCGAGGGCTTCCAGAAGTTGACCTCGTCCAGCCCATCTGGTGCTGACGAGAGCTGGAGGAGGTGTTGATACCACTCGAAGTCAGTGTTGCCGATGTATACGTGCATGACGGGAGGTGCGGGCCGAATGGTACCGCACGATTTCGCCTCTGGCGCCCGAACCGCACCCCACCTTCGCCAGAGGCGCAACCCGCCGGGGCCTCTGGCGCCGCTAGCTTGTGGCACACGCCATGAAACAAATGCAGATCACCCTCCCCGACGGCTCCGCCCGCGAGCTCGCCTCTGGCGCCAGCGGCCGAGACCTCGCCGAATCCATCTCCTCAGGCCTCGCCCGCATGGCCCTCGCCGTGGAGGTGACGCCCGCCGCGACGCCAGAGGCGCCGAAGCCCGCGCCAGAGGTCCGCGATCTGGACCGCGAGCTTCTGGGCGACGGCGACGACGGTCTCCATCCTCACGTGGGACAGCGACGGCGGCAAAATGGCCTTCTGGCATTCCTCGGCGCACGTCATGGCCGAGGCGCTGGAGGCGCTCTACCCCGGCATCCACCTCGGCATCGGCCCGGCGATCGACAACGGGTTCTACTACGACGTGGACCTGAGCGGCACGGACAAGGACCGCCTGACCGACGAGGACCTGCCCGCCATCGAGGCCAAGATGAAAGAACTGGCCCGCCAGGACAGCCGGTTCGAGCGCCGCGACGTGTCCAAGGCCGAGGCCGTCGCCTACTTCGAGGAGAAGGGCGACCCGTACAAGCTGGAACTCCTGGACGGCCTGGACGACGGCACCATCACGTTCTACCAGCAGGGCGACTTCGTGGACCTCTGCCGCGGGCCGCACATCCCGAGCACCAAGCCCATCAAGGCCGTCAAGCTGCTGTCAGCCTCGCGGGCGCCTACTGGCGCGGCGACGAGAGCCGCCCGCAGCTCACGCGCATCTACGGCGTCAGCTTCCCCAAGGCGAAGCAGCTGGAGGAGCACCTGGAACGCCTGGAACTCGCCAAGCAGCGCGACCACCGCAAGCTGGGCAAGGAACTGGAGCTGTTCATGTTCTCCGACAAGGTCGGCCCCGGCCTGCCCATCTGGCTGCCCAAGGGCGCGAGGCTGCGCGAGGCGCTCGTCGACTTCCTCAAGACCGAGCAGGTCGCCAGAGGCTACGAGCCCGTCATCACGCCGCACATCGCGCGGCTGGACCTGTTTCGCACGAGCGGCCACTACCCGTACTACTCGGACTCGCAGTTCCCGCCGATGCTCGAAGGCGAACTCGGCCCGCCGCTGCCCGAGGGCGAGTCGCCGGAGTACCGCACGCACGAGGCCTCGGCGACCCGGCGCGGCACGAGCAGGGCTACCTGCTCAAGCCGATGAACTGCCCGCACCACACGCAGATCTACGACCGCAAGCCGCGCTCCTACCGCGATCTGCCCGTCCGCCTGGCCGAGTTCGGGACGGTCTACCGCTACGAGCAGAGCGGCGAGCTGGGCGGCCTCACCCGCGTCCGCGGCTTCACGCAGGACGACGCCCACGTCTTCTGCCGCCCGGATCAGGTCAAGGAAGAGTTCAAGGCCGCCATCGACCTCACGATGACCGTCCTCCGCGCGCTCGATTTCACCGACTACACCGCGCAGGTCTCGACTCCGCGATCCCGAGAACACGACCAAGTACATCGGCGACGACGCGACGTGGGACGCCGCGGAGCAGGCCATCCGCGAAGCCGCCGCCGAGATGGGCCTGGACACCATCGAGGTCGAGGGCGAGGCCGCCTTCTACGGCGCCAAGCTGGACTTCATGGTCAAGGACGCGCTGGGACGAAGCTGGCAGCTCGGGACCGTCCAGCTGGACTACAACCTCCCGGAGCGCTTCGACCTCACCTACACCGACGAGAACGACGAACGCCAGAGGCCCGTCATGATCCACCGCGCGCCGTTCGGCTCGCTTGGAGCGCTTCATCGGCGTGCTCTTGGAGCACACCGGCGGCAACCTCCCGCTGTGGGTCGCGCCCGTCCAGGTCCGCATCCTGCCCATCACGGACGACCAGAACGACTACGCCTCTGGCGTGGCCGAGACGCTCAAGGCCGCGGGCCTGCGCGTCGAGGTGGACACGCGGAGCGAGAAGACCGGCCGCAAGATCCGCGACGCCGAGGTCGAGAAGATTCCCGTCATGCTCATCGTCGGCCGCAAAGAGGCAGAGGCGGGTACGGTCTCGGTTCGCCGCCACGGTCTGGGCGACGACTCCGACCAGGGCGCGCAGCCGACCGCGGACCTCAGCGACGCGCTCCTCTCGGAGATCGCCACCAGCATGGGCCGCGCGTAGCGGTCTTGGCCTCTGGCGCCAGAGGCCTCGTGTGAGGCCGCGGTGGCGTGGGAGGACCCCCCGCTTCGCTCGCCCTCCGGTCGCGAAGCTGTCCCCCTTGTCAAGGGGGACAATCCAGATCTCCCATCTCGCAAGCGCAGCAGGCTCGCCTCTGGTCGTGGGGAGCGGACCGCGGTGGGAACTGTCCCCCTCGTTGAGGGGGACAGCTTTGCGACCAGCGGGGAGCAAAGCGAGGGGTAGCCACGCACCACCGCAGAGCCCCGCGCCTCTGGCGCCAGAGGCGCCACATTTCACCCTCGGTCAACCCGTCCCCGCGGCACCCCGCCTAGCTTGGAGCCGTAGGCCGGCGAAGCCCACCGCTTCCAGCACCGTGCGGTGATTCCGCCTCTGGCGCACGCTCAGAGCCCTGATCCCGCCAGAGGCCCCGATAGTTCGCGCCTCTGGCGCTGATCCCCCTCTGCCAGTCCCCAACATCTACTCCCCAGCCCCCGAACCATGGCCTCCGTCATCCTCTCCGCCGCCCGCACGCCCGTCGGCTCTTTCAACGGCGCGCTCTCGTCCGTCCCGGCCCCACAACTCGGCAGCGCGGCACTCACCGGCGCGATGGAGCGCGCAGGCATCCAGGGCTCGGACCTTTCGGAGGTCATCCTGGGCAACGTGGTCACCGCAGGCGAGGGGCAGGCGCCCGCACGCCAGGCCGCGCTAGGCGCAGACATCCCGGACTCGGTCCCATGCCTGACCATCAACAAGGTCTGCGGCAGCGGCATGAAAGCCGTGCTTCTGGCGGACCAGGCGATTCGCGCAGGCGACGCCGATGTGGTGGCCGCTGGCGGCATGGAGAACATGAGCCAGGCACCGTTCATGCTCGACAAAGCCCGGACCGGCTACGGCTACGGCAACGGCACGCTCATCGACTCGCTCTTCCACGACGGCCTGCGCGACGCCTACGACGGCAACGCGATGGGTGTCGCCGCCGACCTCTGCGGTGACACGTGCAACGTGCCGCGCGAGCGCCAGGACGCCTTCTCCATCGAGAGCTACACGCGCGCCCAGGCGAGCATGGAAAACGGCCGCTTCGCGCAAGAAATCGTGCCCGTGACGATCAAGGGCCGCAAGGGCGATACGGTTGTGGACACGGACGAGGAGCCGCCGCGCACCAACTTCGACAAGATCCCGACGCTCCGGGCCGTGTTCACCAAGGACGGGACCGTGACGGCCGCCAACGCGAGCAGCATCAACGACGGCGCCGCGGCGATGATCGTGGCGTCCGAGGAGTGGGCGAGCGCGAACGGCAAGACGCCTCTGGCGAAAATCGTCGCTACGTCGCAGCACAGCCAGAAGCCCGTCGAGTTCACGACGGCGCCCATCGAGGCCATCCGCAAGGTGCTCGCCAAAGCCGACCTGACGCTGGAGGACATCGACCTGTTCGAGATCAACGAGGCGTTCGCCGTCGTGGCGCTCGCAGCGCAGGACGCGCTGGGCATCCCGAGCGAGAAGCTCAACGTGCGCGGCGGCTCGGTCGCCGTGGGCCACCCCATCGGGGCCTCTGGCGCGCGCATCATGACCACGCTGCTCTACGCGATGGAGGAGGCCGACGCCCGCTACGGACTGGCCGCGATCTGCATCGGCGGTGGCGAAGCGACGGCGATCATCCTGGAGCGCACCGCCTAACCGACGGCGCTAGACTGAGGCCTCTGGCGACCGGACGCGTCGCCAGAGGCTTTGCTGTTCGTGACCTCTGGGCGGGGACTGTTCCTGCCGCAGAGGACTGCCACCCCGCTCTCATGCTGTACGCCCGCTTTGCTCTGCTCGCCCTGGTCGTCGTTCTCGTCGGGTGCGGGTCCTCTCGCCTGAGCGTGTCCAGCACGCCGAGCGCGGCCGAGGTTTCGGCCGAGGACCGGCTCGCAGGCGACGACCTGTTCGCGATTGTAGACGCTGGGCGCTGGGGCTACATGGACCGCCAGGGGCGCGTCGTGATCTCGCCACGCTACGACTACGCGACGCCGTTCGCCGAGGGCCGCGCCGCGGTGCGTGCGGGCGCCGAGTGGGGCTACATCGCGCCCGGCGGCACCTGGGTCATCGAGCCGACGTACTCGGCGGCGGCGGCGTTCTCGGACGGTCGCGCGCTCGTCAGCCGCGGCATAGGGAAGTCGGAAAAGTTCGGATTCATCGACGCCTCTGGCGCTGAGGTCGTCGCGATTCAACTGCCGTATGCGCTCAGCTACAGCGAGGGGCTCGCGCTGGTGCGGCTAACCGAGGTGGAGCCGACGCCCGTCGAGGCGCTTATGGCCAGCTTCCGTGGCGACCTCTCGGCCTACGGCTACGCGTTTCTGGACCGCGACGGCCGTGTGGCGTTCGATGTGCCGGGCATAGCAGCGGCGTCGTTCGCAGGTGGGTTGGCGCCGTTCGAGGAAAGCCGTGGTCTGGTCCGCTCTACCGAATGGGGCTATCTGGACCGCCAGGGCAACATCGCCGTCCCGGCGACGCTGGACGGCCCGGCGTTTCGCCACACCGAGGACCTCGCGCGCGTTGGCGAGAGCGGCGAGATCGGCTTTGTCGACCGCGAGGGTGCGTTTGTGATCGAGCCCGTCTACGACCTCGCGTTCGCGTTTTCCGAAGGCCTCGCCCCCGTAAAGTTCAAAGGAAAGTGGGGCTTTGTGAGCGCCTCTGGCGAGCCCGCCATCTCCGCGGTCTTTCTCGCCGCGCTTCCCTTTTCCGAAGGTCTCGCCGCAGTCCAGAGCGCCAACGGCTGGGGCTACGTCGACGCCTCTGGCAAGACCGTCATCGCGCCCCAGTTCTCGCGCGCGGACCCGTTCGACAGAGGCCTGGCCCGCGTCTACAACGGCCGATCGCTCCGCTACATCGACAAATCTGGCGAGGTCGTCTGGGCGCAGCAGTGATGGGAAGGGGGATGCGGCAAGTGGGAAGGGGCGCCTTCTCTACAGTTCGGCGTTCTCGCTCCTGTCTTTCGCGTATTTCCCTCTTCTCCCTTCCCCTATCCCTCTTCCCCCAATGAACGTTACCGTCATCGGCGCCGGCACCATGGGCAACGGCATCGCCCACGTCTTCGCGCAGAGCGGCCACGCCGTCACGCTCGTGGACCTCGACGCCTCTGCGCTCGACCGCGCGCGCGCTACCATCGACAAGAACCTCGGCCGGATGGTCGCCAAAGAGCGCATCACCGCCGACGAGCAGGCCGAAACGCTGGAGCGCATCACCGTCGAAACCGACCTCGCCTCTGGCGTCGCAAGCGCCGACCTGGTGGTGGAAGCGGCGACGGAAAACGCAGACCTCAAAGCCAAGATCTTTGGCCAGATCGACGATCACGCGCCCGCTTCGTGCATTCTCGCGAGCAACACGTCGTCCATCTCCATCACGCAGATCGCCGCGGCGACCGGGCGGCCGGAGCAGGTGATCGGGATGCACTTTTTCAACCCGGTCCCGGTGATGAAGCTCGTCGAGGTCGTGCGTGGGCTCGCGACGAGCGACGAGACGTATCAGACGGTCCACGACTTGAGCGAGCAGCTTGGCAAGACGCCCGTCGAGGTCAACGACGCGGCGGGTTTTGTGAGCAACCGCGTGCTGATGCCGATGATCAACGAGGCCATCTTCTGCGTTCACGAGGGCGTGGCGACGCCAGAGGCAGTCGATACGGTGATGAAGCTGGGCATGGCGCACCCGATGGGTCCGCTGACGCTGGCCGATTTTATCGGCCTCGACGTGTGCCTGAGCATCATGGAGGTGCTGCACCGCGAACTGGGCGAGGACAAGTACCGTCCGTGCCCGCTGTTGCGCAAGATGGTGGCCGCGGGCCGCATGGGCCGCAAGTCCGGCCAGGGCTTCTACGACTACGCGGCGTAGCCTCTGGCGCCAGAGGCCGTCGCGGGCAGGGCGAGCGCGTCGCCTGCGTCTGGCCGGAGGCCTCGGCGAAGCGTTCCTGCCTGCTCGCCAGAGCCCCTGGCGCCTGCATCCTCGCGCGTTGCGCGCCCGTAGCTTCGGCCCATGCCCAGCGTCCCCTTTACCACCCTCGACATCCACAGCGGCTTTAGCGAAGGCCAGGGGATGCTGCGCGTAGATGGCCACGACGTGGAGATCGAGGTGCAGGTGGGGCATCTCGGCGGTCTCATCAATGGCCGCACGCACCGCGTCGCGTTCGACCTCACAGACCTGGACTCGGTGCGGTACACGAAGTCGTTTCTGGGCGACAAGCTGACGATCCGCACGCAGCCGATGCGCCTCGCGGCAGACCTGCCCGGCGGCGCCGAAGGCGAGTTCGTCCTCAAGATCAAAAAGAAGCACCGGCCCGACCTCCGCGGCGTGCTCGGTGCGCTCGACCTATGGCTGATCCCGTAGCGCGCGCCTCTGGCGCCAGAGGCGATATCGCCAGAGGCAAGGCGTCTGGCCCAAGGGCCGGTCTCGGTGTGTGGATCTCGGCAGCGCGGCCCAAGACGCTGTGGGCGGCCGTCGCGCCCGTCCTGCTCGGCGTCGGCCTCGCGTTGGGCGACGGCGTGTTTCATCCTCTGGCGGCGCTGTGCGCGCTCGCGGGTGCGGTCTTTATCCAGATCGGGACGAACTACGTCAACGACTCGGAGGACGCGCTCAAGGGCGCCGACACCGAGGACCGCAAGGGACCGACGCGCGCCGTGGCCACAGGCCTGGTCACGCCCGGCGCGATGCGCATGGCCGCGGGCGTCGCGTTTGCGCTGGCCTTCGCCTCTGGCGGGTACCTCATCGCCAGAGGCGGGTGGGAGATCCTGGTGCTGGGCCTCGTGTGCATCGCCAGCGGCATCGCGTACACGGCGGGGAAGTACGCGCTGGCGTACACCGGGCTGGCGGATCTCTTCGTGCTCGTCTTCTTCGGGCCTGTGGCCGTGGCGGGGACGTACTACGTGCAGGCCCTCGCGCTGCCCTCTTGGGTGCCAATTGCGGGGCTGGGGCCTGGCGCGATTGCGACGGCAATCCTGATCGCCAACAACGTCCGGGACATCAACGAGGACCGGGTCGCGAACAAGCGAACGCTGGTCGTGCGCTTCGGGCGAGGCGCGGGCGTAGGGCTCTACAGCCTGATGATTACGGTCGCCGTGATGGTCCCCGCTGCGATGGTGTGGGTTTCCACGACACACCTGGGGGCTCTTGCCGCCTCGGCTATCGCGTCGCTCGCGGGTCGCCGCCTCGCGACGACGCTGGCGCGGAGCGAGGACCCGGCGGTGCTCAACCCGCTCTTGGGCAAGACGGCGCTGCTGCTGTTCGCCTACAGCCTCGCGTTCGCGCTGGGCTGGTGGCTGACGTAGCCTCTGGCGTTAAGGAGTACAGGCCGCCAGCGTCTATCTCGCCTCTGGCGCCCGCAACCGCGCCGCCAGCCCGCCTGCCCGCCGCTCGGCGACGCCCGCGGCCTCGGCCACCTGCTCAGCCGCACCCAGAATCGTCAGCGACGGGGTCGGGCGGAATCATCAGCGCCAGAGGCTGGGGCGCCCTTCGCGCGCGTGACGGCGGTGTAGACCAACTCGCGCGTGAGCCGCCGCGCCTGCGCCGAGCCCGGGGACGGCAGCACGACGAGCACGTCGTCGAACTCCGAGCCCTGGCTTTTGTGGATCGTCATGGCCCACGCCGTCTCGTGCTCGGGAAGCTGCGCGACCGGCACCTCGCGCACTTCGCCAGAGGCGCCTTCGAAGACCACGACGGGCCTCTGGCGGCCGGACGACTCGGGGCGCCAGACCACGCCCACGTCACCGTTGAAAAGGTCGCGATCGTAGTCGTTTTCCGTGACCAGAATGGGGCGGCCGTGGTACCACGGGTCGGTCGGGGAGAGGCGGAGGCCGTCTTCGCTCAGGTGCCGCTCGATGATCCGGTTGAGCGCGCGCACGCCCCAGCGTCCGCCGCGAGTAGGCGCGAGCATCCGGAACGCGGCGGCAGCGTGGAGCGCGGACGCGGGCGTTTGGGAGGTGCAGAGCGCGCGGGCGTGCGGCTCGGCGTGCGTCCAGACGGCCTCGGCGCGGTCGGTGGGGTCGAGGCAGGCCACGTCGCCAGAGGCATCGCCGTGTAGCACGTCGCGGACGCCTGCTTCGTCGCCTGTGCGGAGCGCGGCGGCGAGGCGCCCGATGCCGGAGTCGTCCGCGAAGCGATGCGAGACGGTGAGGCGCACCACGGAATCGGCCATCGCGTCCTCGCCAGAGGCCTCTGGCGGTGGAGACGGTGCGCCCTTGCCCTCGTCCCTCGTCCCCCTCTGGCGCCGCGACGCCGAGCGCGTCGCAGAAGGCCAGGAAGCCGGGACCGATGGCCTCGCGCGCCCCCGCTTCGCAGAGGTCGCCGAAGACCGCGCCCGCGCCGACGCTCGGAAGCTGATCGGCATCGCCGAGCAGCACCAATCGCGCGCCGGGGCGCAGCGACGCCAGAAGCGCGTCGAACATGAGCAAGTCGGCCATGGACGTTTCGTCGATCACGACGACATCGGCCGGGATGGGGGAGTCGGGGCCGCGGCCCCAGGCGCGGCGCGTGGGCGAGTACCTGAGCAGCCGGTGCAGCGTGACCGCCTCGACGGCTAGCCTCTGGCGCACGTCATCCGAGACGGGGAGCGCGGCGCTGCGCGCGGCGATGGACTCCGTCAGGCGGTTGGAGGCTTTGCCGGTGGGCGTCGCGAGGGCGACCGTCAGGTCGGGATCGGAGGCGAGGAGGAGCGCGAGCAGCTTGGCGACGGTCGTGGTTTTGCCCGTGCCGGGACCGCCTGCGACAACAGCGAGGTTGTGCCGCAGCGCGCCCGCCGCGGCCAGCGCCTGCCGGTCGCCCGCGGCGGCCTCGGGAAAGAGCGCTGCGAACGTCTCGCGCAGGTCACCAGAGGCGTTCGCCTCGTCGGCCTCTGGCGAGAGGCCGGAGTCGCCCACCAGCTCGGCGATGCGGAGCGCCACACGCCCTTCGGCTCGCCAGAGGCGGTAGAGGTAGAGGCGCCCGTCGGCGTCGAGTACAAGCGGCGTGACGGCTCCGCCGTCGCTCACGACCGGGCTTTCCAAGAGCTTCTGGCGCCAGAGGCTGGCCTCGGGAAGCTGCACCGTCGGTGCCGGGAAAGGGCTCGCCCGCCCACGCGTCCAGTTCGACGGCGGTGTGGCCGCGGCGCTGCATCGCGCTCACGAGCGCCGCGGCGAGCGCCACGTCTCGCGCGTGTTCGGGGTCGTGCTCGGCCAGCATCCGCGCGAGCGCGAGGTCGATGGCGGCGATGTCCTCGCTCTGGGCGAGCGCGTCGAGAAGCGAGGTGGTGTCGGCGTCGAGCGTTCTCATGCGGCGGGGGCGTCCTGCGCCAGAGGCGCAAAGATGAGCGCGTCGAGCGCTTCGACGAGCGCGCGCGGCGGGCGCACGACGTGGAAGCCGGTCTCGGCCTCTGGCGCCGGGTCCGTGATCCCGCGCAGAAACGCGTAGACCGCGCCGCCGACGTGCCGGTCGTAGTCGTAGTCCGCCAGGCGCGTGCGCAGGTGGCGGTGCAGCCCGGCGACGTAGAGGTGCGCCTGCAAGAGGTAGTGGTGCGCGCGCATCGCTCGCGCCAGAGGCTCCGGCCCGTAGTGCTGGGCGCTCGGCCCCAGGTGGTTGCTTTTCCAGTCGATGAGCGACCAGCGCTCCTCGTCCGGATGCTGCACAACCAGATCGGCCGAGCCCACGAACAGGCCGTCGATGGCCTCTGGCGCGAGGCGCGCGAGCACGTCGGCGTAGTCCTGGAGCGTCTCGTCACCGTGCTCGCGAAACACGTCCGCGATCTCGGCCGGGGCGACCGTCGCCAGAGGCGCGACGAAGCGCCACTCGGGCGAGAAGTGATTGCGCGGTGCACTCGCCAGCGCGAAGCCGAGGCCAGGAATCTCCGTCTCGGCCACTGCTGCGATCATCTCGGC
Source organism: Rubricoccaceae bacterium (assembly GCA_963708165.1). Taxonomy (GTDB): domain Bacteria; phylum Bacteroidota; class Rhodothermia; order Rhodothermales; family Rubricoccaceae; genus Rubricoccus. The sequence goes on from OY970187.1 coordinate 2,338,330, forward strand.
CACGTCCGCCAGAGGCTGGCACGGCGCGCGGTGCGCGCGGCTGCTTCCGTCGTGCAGGCCGTGGCGGCGCAGCACACGCAACGTGGCGCGCGCGTTGGCACTGTCCAGGTTGCGGTAGGTGGCCGGGACCCAGAAGGCCGCGTTTTCCAGCACCTCGTGCAGGCACGTGCCTGCGCGCGGACCCGAGGCGAAGGCGAACAGCCCGGCCTCTGGCGTGTCCGATTCGGCCTCGGGCGTCGCGTGGCCTTCGTCGGCGCGGTCCCCGCCGGGGCTGGGCATGCTGTCGCGCGGGGCGCCAGAGGCCCACGAGGAAAAGCTGGCCCGCGCCTGGGGCGACTCGACGCGCTCGCGTGCGCCAGAGTCCAGCGTGCGGACGCCAGAGGCGTCGTCGGCCTGGACGATTCGCTCGACGCGGCCTCCGCCACCGGGCAGCGGCGCGACGGCCATCACGTGGCCCAACTCGGCGCGCGCGATCCACTCTTCGAGCGCGGTGATGCTCGTGCGCAGGTGCTCCATCGCGGTTTTGCGCGTCGCGTCGTCGAAGCTGGACAGTCCTTGCGCCAGAGGCAGTGGCAAGCTTCGCATGAGGTGCCCGATGCCGCTGGCGTGGCCGCCGCTGAGCGGTCCCCAGACGACGTAGAGCCGCTCGCGAGCGCGCGTCAGGGCGACGTAGGTGAGCCGCAGGCTTTCGGCCAGCCGCTCGGCGTCCGCGAGCGCTCGGTGCTCGGTCTGCGCCGCGCTCCCGAGGTCGTAGACGGCGCCGCCAGAGGCTACGTGCGCGACCGGCGGGCGCGGCTCGAACGTGCCGTGCCACGTGTCTTTGTCCTTCTCGTCCCACACGAACGGCGCGAACACGACCGGGTATTCCAGCCCTTTCGCGTTGTGCATCGTCACGAGTTGGACGGCATGATCGTCGCTTTCCAGCCGCATCTCGACGCGCTGGCGCTCGGCGAATGTGCGCTCCTCGCGCGTGCGCACCCAGTGCAAGAGTTCGTCCACCGAGCGGTCCTCGGACGTCTCCGCCTCGTGCAGCAGTTCGAGGCAGTGGCGCAGGTTGGTCAGCCGCCGCTCGCGGTCGGCGTAGAGGTGCAGCCTCTGGCGCACGCCCTCGCGGCGCACCCACGCGGTCAGCGCGCCGAAGACGCCGCGGCGACGCCACAGCGCGCGGTCGCGGCGCAGGCCTTCCATGACCTTGAGCATCCGCGTTTCGGCCTCTGGCGCGGCCTCGCCAGAGGCGGCCTCGCCAGAGGTGGCCTCGCCAGAGGCGGAGTCTGCGAGGTCGGCGGCGGTCCAGCCCCACATCTCGGTCGCGAGGGCGGCGCGCACGCGGCGCGAGTCGGTGGGCCGTGCCATGGCGCGGAGCACGCGCTCGATCTCGATCATCTCCTGCGAGCGCCGGATGTCGTCGCCTTTGCCCACGACCGCCACGACGCCCACACGGCGCAGCCGGTCCTGCAGGTCTCGCGCCTGCCCGTTGGTGCGCGTGAGAACAGCCAGGTCGCCCGCTTCGAGGCGTCGCCAGAGGCCCGAGTGCCGGTCGCGGATCTCGGCGCGCTCGTTGTTGAGCAGCGCGCAGATCTCGCTCACGACGGCCTCCATCGCGGCCTCTCGCGCGTTGCCCTTGGTCACGATGCTGCCGCGCCCGCGCTCCAGCTGGTCTGCGGCCCACCACACCATCGGCGCCTCTGGCGCGACGCCCCGGATGCCGGGATCGTCCGCGGCGGCGTGTACGGGCTCGAACGGGATGCCGTCGTACACGAACGGCTTGCCGCCGCTTCCCAGTCGCCCGAACAGTGCGTTGACGGCGCGCACCAAATCGGGCGAGGAGCGGTAGTTGGTGCCCAGCGTGAGGCGCCGGTCGGCGTCGCCGCGGGCTTCGAGGTAGGCGAACACGTCGGCGCCGCGGAAGGCGTAGATGGCCTGCTTCGGGTCGCCGATGAAGAAGAGGGGGCGGCCATGAAGAGGGATACGGGATGCGGGATGGAGGGATGAGGGAAAGCCTCTGGCGCCAGAGGCTTCGTGCTCTTCGGTGGGTCCCCCCGCATCCCTCCATGCCTCCTCATCCCGCATCCCTCCAAACGCCCGCCGGAAAATGCGGTACTGCGTCGGGTCGGTGTCCTGGAACTCGTCGATGAGCGCGACCGCGAACTGGTCTTGGATCGCGCGGCGCAGCGACGGACCGGTGGAGGGGTGCGCGAGGGCGCGGTCGAGCCGCTCGATCAGGTCGTCGAAGGTGAGCAGGCTCGCCGAGGCTTTGGCGCGGCGCGTGCCCGCCTCCAGCGATGCGACGAAGGCGTGGACGAGCGACATTTCGAGCCCGTCGATCGCTTCGATGACGGCCGAACAGGCCGCGAAGCCAGGGTCCGCCTCGACGCGCGCGACGGCTTCTTTGCCCGCCCTGGATCCGTTCTTGATCGCGCCCGCCACCGCCTCTGTCTCGCACATCCGCACCGCGCCGATCTCGCCCCAGTCGCCTCTGGCGAAGGCGTCGACGCGCGTGAACACGCCGCGCAGGTCGGTTGTGAACGGCTTGTTCTTTTTGTCCATCCGCCAGAGGCCCGCATCGACCACGTCCTCTTGCGCGGCGGGGTGCCACGCGTCGCGGAGCCTCTGGCGCGCGTCGCGGACCTGTTGCACGGCGTCCGCCAGAGGCGCGGCCTCGGGAAGGATGCGCGTGTCGACGAACTGCGTCGCGTGGCCCGCGTGCGCGGCGAGCCGGTCGAGCGTCCACCCGGCCGCGAGCGCCAGAGGCCCGAGGTCTGCGTGGCCGCCCACCAAGCCGTGCCACACGTCGCGGGCGACGCGCGTTTTGAGGCGGTCGGCGTCCTCGGTAAAGTCGAACGCGAACGGCTCGCCGCTCTCGAACGCGCTGCGCTCCAGCACGCGCTTGCAAAAGCCGTGGATGGTGAACACGGCCGCCTCGCCGACCTGCCCGAGGGCGTGGCGCAGACGCTGCGCCCCGGCCGTGCGGGCCTCTGGCGTGGCGCCGTAGCGCGCGAGAAAGGGGGCGACGAAATCTGCGGGGTCGCCAGAGGCTGAGTCTGGGGCCTCTGGCGCTTCGAACGCTTCCAGCGCCTCGCGCAGCGCGCGCCGGATGCGCGTCTTGAGTTCCTCCGTCGCGGCGACCGTGAACGTGACGACGAGCAGCTTGCGCAGGTCGGGCGTGCCCTCACCCAGCGCGCCGTCTTCGAGCACGAGCCGCAGTACCAGTTCGGTGAGCGCGTACGTCTTGCCCGTCCCGGCGCTGGCCTCGACAAGCGTGATGCCGGGCGTAAGAGGCACGTCGAGGGCGCGGAAGGTCTCGGTCATGCAGGCCGGTGGAAGGTGGAATGCCCAGAGTCCCCGGTCTCCAGTAGGGGCGACCCGGTGGGTCGCCCGGCCACAGCGCCAGAGGCCTCTGGCGAACGTAGTGCTGCAAGCGTGTCATCCTGAGCGAGCGCAGCGAGTCGACCGCGAAGCGTCGGCGACAAGCCCAGGATCTTTGCCGAGCGCGGCGCTCCGTCCAGCGCTCTCGCCTCTGGCGTGAGGGAGCGTCGCACTAGAGATCCTTCGGCTTCGCTCAGGATGACATGCTGGGAAGAGCACAGTCCCGCCGAGCCTCTGGCGCCAGAGGCCAGCGCGTCGGTGCTACCTACGAGCGCAACCCGGAGCCCGGAGCCGTCAGGCCCGCGAAGCGCACTCGGAACTCGGAACCCGCGACGCTTACTCATCCTCCAGCGCAGAAAGGACCGGCCCCCAGAGGAGGCGCGACCAGCGGTCGAAGGATTTCGTCATCGTATCGAGCGGCGCGCGGCGGCGGTAGCATAGCGCGATGGCGGGGTCGCCGAGGTCGTTGAACGTCTCGTACTGGCCGTCGAACGCCTTGCGCACGTCGGGGTGGAGCATGGCGAACTGCTCCGGCGTGTCCTCGGCGACGGCGCGGCCCATGCGCATGGGCTTCCAGGCCTCTTGCGAGAGCACTTTGCCGCGCCACTCGCGCTCCCAGCCGCCACGTCGGCGCGAGGCGTGCTCGTAGGACGCCCGCGCGAACAGCGGCGGCGGAACGTGCCGGAACGCCAGCGCGCCACGCACCATAAACTGCAGGAGCATCCGCGCCTCGTCCGGCGCCAGAGGCCCGAGGACGGCGCTCGCGTCGGTCCCGTGGATCGTCGTGCGCCGCACGCCTTCAACCGATAGGTCGGCGCAGAGCGCGAGGTGCCCGGTCCAGGCGTTCAGCAGATCTGTGCCGCGAAGCCTGCCCGGGCGTTGGCGGAGCGCGCCCGCCTCTGGCGAATACACGACGGAGGCATCCACGCGCCAGCGTCCCTCGGGGCAGGGCACGTGCAGCGCCAGAGGCTGCGTCTCGCCGTGTGAGCGCACGCGGTCGGCCACGTCGCCCACGGCGCGCATCGCGCGGCCGACGTACACGTCTGCCAGGTCGCCGGGCGGGAGCTGACCCGAGCGCTGCAGGCGGTCCGCGATGGTGTCCGCATCGCGGCCCATGAGGTCGCCGCCGAGCACGTCGCGCTTGACGCCGTGGAAGGCGAGGCCATCCAGTTCGACCGGCTCGTCATCTGCGAGCGCGGCGTCCTCCAGGCGGAGGTCCAGGCCGAGCGCGTCGGTGTAGGCGCGGCAGGGGTTGGCCCAGGCGCGCGCGAGGTCTCGTGCCGTCGTCTCGTGCAGGTCATCCGGCATGGCGTACCTCGACGTCGGCCTCTGGCGCGTCGAAAAAGCGCAGGCCCTCGGTGCGGGCGCCGGTGGGCGTGGGCAGCGCGTGCTGCCGCGCGAACGTGAACAGCTCGGGGCGGTGGCGCGAGACGTAGCCGGGGCTGGACGGCTGGAGCGGGTGCGCGATTACCATCGCGGCCGCACCTGCGCCAAACGTCTTGCCCAGCGTGTCCTGCAACGCGTCGAGCGCGACCGACGCGGCGCGTTCGGCGTTGTCCATGTGCGAGCGCGCGACGCGCGAGAGGATGAGCCTCTGGCGAGCGGCGAGGATGGCGCCGAGAAAGCTCAGCCGGTCGTCGGCGTGCTGATCCGGGTCGCCCGCGCGGCGCTCGTGGCCCAGCAGGTCGAAGGCGGGCCGCGCCTCGGTTCCGGGAAAGCCGTCGCCCAAGCCCACGACCGCGAGCACGCGGAACGGCACGTGGCGCAGCGCCAGAGGCGAGCCAAACGTGACCTTGCCCGTGATGTGCGGCTCGTGCCGGTCGACGCTGGAGAGCGCGCTTTGCAGGTGGCCGCGGACCGTCGAGGCCGTCACGACCGTCCCCGGATCGTCCAGCGCGACCAGCCGGTCGACGGCCGTGCGAAGGGCGACCATCGCGCCCAACTCGGCCTCCTCGCGCGGCGCGAACACGCCGTCCACGAACACCAGAAGATCTGCGGCCCACGACGCCAGAGGCCGCCTCTGGCGCAACTGTGCGAGCGCGTCGAAGAGCGCCGTGGCCCACTCGGCGAAGCGCCCGAGCAAGTCCGCGCCGTCCAGCCCCGCCTCGGCCACGGGCAGGCGGCCCATGACCACTTCGTCTTCGGGGCCGATCGCGTAGCCGACGAGCAGGCGGTCGAGCCCGAAGCGCCACGTGTGCACGTCGTTCTCGGGAAGCCCGTAGGCAGCTTTGTGCGCCGCATCGCGGCCCCAGTGGACGCGCGCTTCGCGCACCCAGTCCAGCAAGATGCCCAGTTCGCTTTCGTGGATGCCCGCCGCGCGGCGAACCACCGGCACGTCCAACAAGCCGATCAAGTCGCTCGCGGTCGCGCGCCCCGCGTCCAGCGCGAGGACACGCGCGAACGCATCCAGCACGCGAGCCTCTGGCGAGAACGGCGGGTCGGCGACGTGGTACGGAATGCGCACCCCTGCGACGCGCTCCGACCCGAAGACGGCGTCGATGAGTGGCGCGTAGGTCGCCATGTCGGGCACGAGCACGCCGATCTCGCCGGGGCGGAGGTCGCCGAGCGTGTCGAAGGCGTCGAGGATCTCGTCGCGCAGCACTTCGAGTTCGCGCAGGGGCGAGTGGCACTCGTGGATGCGGATAGACCGGTCGCCGTCGCCGACCGCCAGAGGCGCTTGGGGTGCGGCGTCGTTGATGAGCGCGGCCTGGAGGGCGTGGAGCGCCGCGCCAGAGGCCTCTGGCGAAGTGGGTTGTGACGCCGAGGCATTCTGGGACCCCCCGCTTTGCTCCCCGTTGGTCGCAAAGCTGTCCCCCTTGTCAAGGGGGACAATCAGGCTGTTCTGGTTTCCGGCTGAGACCTCGCCAGAGGCTAGATCTGGATCGTCCCCGTGGGGGACAGGTTGACCGCCGTTCAGGCGCGTCGACCGGGGGGTAGGTCCGTCGCCAGAGTCTGAAGCCGGTCGAGCCTCTGGCGCCAGAGGCATGTTCTGTCGCGCCCAGTCCCCTACGTTTTCTGCCTCCATCACCTCGGCCCAGTCGCGCGTGCGGCCGCCGAGATCGCGCAGGAGCGGATGCCGCATCTCGCCAGAGGACGGGCGCACGGCGACGCTGTACGCCGCGACAGGTACGTGGCGCCCGAGCGCGTCCAGCGCGCGCCAGAACAGCGGCGGCACGACCGTCGTGCCGAAGAGGCTCACGCGCGAGAGGCGCACGTCGGCCTCTGGCGCCTCGCGCAGCACGTCGAGCAGGCGAAGCGTGGAGGTGGCGCGGTCCATGACGGGGCCGTCGCGGTTGTCGGGCGAGGTGGCGATGAGGTGGCGCCAGAGGTCGGCCTGCCAGGGCTCGTCGGGCCACGCGCGGGCAATGCTGCCGCCCGCGCCCCAGGCGACGAGCGCGTCGGCGCGGTAGAGCTGGTAGTCGTCGTAGAGCTGCGCGAGGCGGGCGGCGAGGGCCATCGTGCCGCTGCCTTCCTCGCCCTCGTCGGCGGCGCGCTCCAGATAGGCGCGCACGCGGGCGTAGGTCTCGCCAGAGGCCGGGAAGGTCTTCCAGAAACGCCAGGATGCGCCACGTCAGGCCGTCCAACTCGAACGGGTGGCCGCGCTCGCCCTCGGGCGGCATCGACTCCGGTACGAGCCGCCGCATCAGGTCGGTCACCACCTCACGCGGCGACTTCATGTCGATCGACGCCGCGCAGCCCAGCTCGCGCGCCAACTCGTTCTCCACCCATGTGCGCAGCGCCTTGTTCTGCGCCACCAGAATCGTCTCGCGCGCGAACGGCGCCAGAGGCCTCTGGCGCATGGTCTCCGCAAGGCGAGCGAGCAGCGGTTCGAGCCGCGGCGCAGTGTGCAGGGAAAGCCCGGGTGTGGGCACGGATGGCAGTGCGTTTTTGTGCTCGCGAAACTACGCGCGCCTGCGCTGACGCGTGTCTGTCACGCCTCTGGCGCGTCGTCCCCTGTGGGGAGCGCCGCGATGCGTTCGCGGATGTCGAGCGGGACCACGTCGCCAGAGGCGAGCAGCGCTTCGTACAGCCAGCGTGCGCGGACGCGGCTCGCGCGGTCCTCGTCCTCCGCCAGAAGCTGCGCGACGATGAGTGCTTTGTCTGGCGAGAACGTGCCCTCGTCGCTCGCGGCCTCTAGAACGCCCGCCAGAGGCCTCTGGCGAAGCCGTTCGAGCGAGACGCCGGTGATGGCGTCGATGCCTTCGGCGAGTGTGCCGTAGGCGCCCGCGGGGTCGCCGTCTTGCTTTTGAAGGAGCACCTGTGCGAGAACCTGAATCGCCTGCTGGATCTGGCGCATCAGGAAATCGCGCTCGATCACTTCCCGCCCCCGCTGCGGCCTCCGCGCCAGGACGGTCCCCAGACGCCGTGGTCCATGTCGGTCACGTCGATGGCGTCGGTCACGGCGGGCATGTTGGGGTTCGTCACCGAGGCGCCGTCCAAATCGAACGTCTCGACGGGGTTGTTCTCGCGGTCCACGAGGACCACGCGGGGCGTGTGCGTTTTGGCCTCCTCTGGCGTCATGTCGGCGTAGGCCATCACGATGACGACGTCGCCGGGCGCGCAGAGCCGCGCGGCGGGTCCGTTGAGGCAGCACGTGCGCGTGCCCTTTTCGGCTGGGATCGTGTACGTCTCCAGGCGCGCGCCGTTGTTGACGTTGACGATCTGCACCCGCTCGTAGGGCAGGATGTTCGCCATCTCCATCAACTCGCGGTCGAGCGTGACGGAGCCTTCGTAGTACAGGTCGGCCTCGGTAACGGTAAGGCGGTGGAGCTTGCCTTTAAAGAGCGTGACGGTCATAGCGGTGGGGAAGAGGCACGGGCGAAGGGGCAAGAGGGGAATTTCCCTTCCCTCATCCCCCTTCCCCTATCCCAATGAGGACGTTGTCGATGAGTCGGGTATCGCCGACGAACACGGCGACGGCGGCAAGGTAGCGCCCGCCAGAGGCCCCATCGGGCGCGAGGGTATCGGCGGGCCGGAGCGTGTCCGCGTCCACGATCTCGGCGTAGTCCACGCGGGCCTCTGGCGCGAGCGCGAGTTGCTCGCGCATGGCGCCACGGAGAACATCGGCGGAGCGCTCGCCCGAGGCGGCGAGGTGCGCGGCGCAGAAGAGCGACCGCGAGAGGACGACGGCCTGCGCGCGCTCCTCGGGCGAGAGGTAGCGGTTGCGCGAGGACAGCGCCAGGCCGTCTTTCTCGCGCACGATGGGATGGCCTTCGACCTCGATGCCAAAGCCCAGCTCACGCGTCATGCGGCGCAGGATCGCGAGCTGCTGCGCGTCCTTCTGCCCGAAGACCGCCAGGTGCGGTCGGCACGCGAGGTACAGCCGTGTCACGACCGAGGTCACGCCGTCAAAATGCCCCGGACGGCTCGCGCCGCACAGGTACCGCCCCATCTCGGCCACCTGCACCGTCGCCAGAGGCGGCAGGCCGAACGGATACATCTCGCGGGCCTCTGGCGCGAAGACGGCGTCTACGCTGGCGCCAGAGGCAAGCAGCTTCGCGCAGTCGGCGTCGAGGGTGCGCGGGTAGTCCTCGTAGTCTTCGCCGGGCGCGAACTGCGTCGGGTTGACGAAGATGGAGACCGTGACGTGTCCGTCGGAGCCAACGCGCGCTCGGGCGTCGCGGACGAGCGCGAGGTGGCCGTCGTGCAGGGCGCCCATGGTGGGGACGAGGGCGAGGCGTCGGCCCGCGGCGCGTGCAGAGTCCGCTACAGATTGCATCGCGGCGACGGTCGTAATCGTATCCAAAGCGTGTCGCCAGAGGCGGGGGAGGGGCCGCGCAAGTTCGCGGGAGTTCTCCGAACCGGCAACCGGTGGCCCAAGTACGTTGAGAACGCCCGATGCCTCTGGCGCCGGAGGCCCGTACGAGCCTCCCCTCCCAGGCGGGAGGGGCTGGGGGAGGGGTATCGGTCGACTCGGGCATCTCGCTCGGCTCGATCAGCCCCCTCCCGGCCTCCCCCGTCTGGGGAATGCGGTGGCCTCTGGCGCCAGAGGCCCGCCGCGCACTCTGCCCATCCCTCATTATCCCGCATCCCCTAGTCCCTCCCGATGCCCGACTTCCGCACTGAAACCGACTCGCTAGGCGACGTCCACGTCCCCGCCGACGCCATGTACGGCGCCCAGACGCAACGCGCCGTCGACAACTTCCCGATCTCGGGCATCCGCTTTCCGCGCCGGTTCATCCAGGCCATCGGGACGGTTAAAGCCGCCGCGGCCCGAGCGAACGTGAGCCTGGGCCTGATGGACAGCGCCAGAGGCCAGGCCATCGCGAGCGCCGCGGAGAAGGTTCGCAGCGGCGAACTCGACGCGCAGTTCCCGCTCGACATCTTCCAGACGGGCTCCGGGACCAGCACCAACATGAACGCCAACGAGGTCATCGCGCACGTGGCGAATGGCGACCTCGGTTCGCAAGAGGCCTCTGGCGGGAGCGTGCACCCCAACGACGACGTGAACATGGGCCAGTCGTCCAACGACGTGATTCCCACGTCGATGCACGTCGCGGCGCGGGTCGCGCTGCACGAAGAGTTGATGCCTGCGCTGACGGCGCTCGCGGAATCTCTAGAGGCCAAGGCGTCAGAGTTCGACGACGTGGTCAAGAGCGGCCGCACGCACCTGATGGACGCCACGCCGGTCCGCCTGGGCCAGGAGTTTGGCGGCTACGCCGCGCAAGTCCGTAAGGGCATCGCGCGGGTCGAGGCGGCCAGCGGCGAACTGGCAGAGTTAGCGCTCGGCGGCACGGCCACAGGCACCGGCATCAACCGGCCTCTGGCGTTCCCCGAGGCCGCCATCAAGGAGATCAGCGCGATGACCGGCATCGAGTTTCGCGAGGCCGAGAACCATTTTGAGGCACAAGCGGCCAAGGACGGCTATGTCGCCGCCGCGGGCGCGCTCAACACGCTGGCCGTCAGCCTGATGAAGATCGCCAACGACATCCGGCACCTGAGCAGCGGCCCCACGAGCGGGCTCTCGGAGATCCAGCTTCCCGCCGTCCAGCCGGGCTCGTCTATCATGCCCGGCAAGGTCAACCCGGTCATGAGCGAGGCCATGATGATGGTCTGCGCCCGCGTGATGGGCAACGCGACCACGATCACCGTCGGCGGACAGCACGGCAACTTCGAGCTCAACGTCATGATGCCCGTCATGGCGCACGCCATGCTGGAGTCTATCGGCTCGCTCGCGGGCGCCTGCGACGCCTTCCGCACGCGCTGCATCGACGGCATCACCGCCGACCGCGACCGCGCGCGCGACCTGCTCCTCAAGAACCCCAGCATCGCCACCGCCCTCAACGACGAGATCGGCTACGACAAGGCGAGCAAGGTGGCGAAGAAGGCCGCCGCCGAGAAGCGCTCCGTCCGCGACGTGGTGTTGGAGATGGGCCTCATCCCCGAGGACCGAATCGACGAGATCCTGGACGTGCGCGGCATGACCGAGCCCGGCATCCCCGGCCGCGACGCGTAACGACGGTCCGCGCCAGAGGCCTCTGGCGTCTCGGCTTTTGCCCGCTCTGGCCTCGCGCTAGGGCGGGCGTTTCTGTAGCCTCTGGCGCCAGAGGCCGCACAGACATCTCGCCTAAAGTTTAGAACGTCGGATACGAAGGCGACACACCTCCCGTTACCCCGTCGCTACCTCCGAGTTGGGCTTGTGTGTGAGCCTCAGCCGGTGCGGGACGCCCTGAACAGGCGTCCCGCTTTTGTTTGGGCCTCTGGCGAGGCGTCACGAGATGGCGCCAGAGGCGAGAGGTGTCTGCCGCGGCCGCACGAAACGCCAGAGGCGCGCCGTTGAGCCCGTCCACGACTGCAACCGCGAGGGGCCTCTGGCGTCCCACGCCCGACCGCTTTCTCGACCCACACGATGCACACCGATCCCACTCCCGACCCTCGTCCAGCCCGGCGGAAACTGACCACAGGCTTGCTCATCGTCGCCGCCTTTCTGGGCGGCGTCTTTTTCGTGGCCTCGGCGGCCAACATTCTCGGCCTGGTAAATCTGCTGCCGGAAGGCCTGGCGCAGCGCGTGGAGCAGACCGAGGCGATTGCCACCGCCGAGGACCTCGGGCGCGCCTTTACGCAGGTCGCCGAGCGCGTCAACCCGGCCGTGGTGCAGATCCGCGCGACGCAACTCGTCGACCGCAGCGACGACCCGATGGCAGGCAACATGCTGGAGCGGTTCTTCCGCAGCCCACCCGACGGCATCGACCCCGACGATCCACGCCTGGATGAGCTTCGCGACCGGATGGAGGACCGTGAGCCGTTCGCGCGCAGCGGACTGGGCTCGGGCGCGTTTATCCGCGAGGACGGCTACATCGTGACCAACAACCACGTCATCGAGGACGCGAGCGAACTCGTCGTGCACCTTTTTGACGGGCGCGAACTGCGTGCCGAGGTCATCGGGGCCGACCCGTTCTCGGATCTCGCGGTGATCAAGGTGGAGGGTGACGACTTTCCGACCATCCCGTTCGGGCAGAGCGACGAGGTGCGCGTGGGTCAGTGGGTCCTCGCGATCGGTAGCCCGCTGGACGCCAACCTCTCCAACACGGTCACGAGCGGCATCATCTCCAGCCTGGGCCGCTACCAGGGCGGCAACAACTCGATCTCGAACTACATCCAGACGGATGCGGCCGTCAACCCCGGCAACTCCGGCGGGCCGCTCGTCAACCTGCGCGGCGAGATCGTGGGCATCAACAGCGCGATTGCCACGCGGACGGGCACGTTCAACGGCATCTCGTTCGCCATCCCGGTCGACATCGTGCGCAACACCGCCGAGCAACTCCTGGCCTCTGGCGAGGTCGAGCGCGGCTTCCTCGGCATCTCGTTCACCGGCGTGGACCGCGCTCTCGCGCGAGCCTCTGGCGTGGGGCCTGGTGCCGCCATCGTAGGTGGCGTTAACGAAGATGCGCAGGGCCGCAAACCCGCTGGAGAGGCCGGCATTAAGCCCGAGGACATCATCACCGCTGTGGACGGCGTGACGCTGCGGGACAACCGCCAGATCGTCTCGCTGATCGCCAACAAGCGCCCCGGTGACCGCGTGGACCTCACCATTGTGAACCCGGACAACGGCAAGGAAGAGACCGTGACGGTTCGTCTCGGTGTGCGTCCGGAAAACCCCGGTGACGGTGCGCCAGAGGTGGCTCCGGTGGTACCTCCTGTGGCCGAAGAAGAGCCTGCCTCGATGGAGGCGCTTGGCCTCACGATTCAGAACGCGACCCCCGCTGTGCTTCGGCGCTACCGCATTGATGCCGACGCGGTCAAAGGTGTCGTCGTGACCGATGTGGAGCGGAGCAGCGAGGCGTACCGGGATGCGGAGATCCGTCGTGGTGTGATTATCACCGAAGTAAACCGGATGCCCGTCAGCAACCGAGATGAGTTCGAAGCGGCGCTGGCGAGTGTCGAGCCCGGTGGCTCTTTTCTGATGCGTGTCCAGCGGTTTGGGCCGGGTGGCCCCGTGAGTACGCTCACGGGCCTCACCAAGCCGGAGTAGACGCCAGAGGCCTCTGGCGCCGACCGAGAAACGCCCCCGCTGGTATCCGGCGGGGGCGTTTTAACGTCTAGCTGTCTGCGCCAGGGGCGCCCTGGCTCAGGTGCGGGCGAGCGCCGCTTGAGGGTCGAAGCCGCCGCGGACGGCCTCGGCCTCTGGCGCACCGTGCGCCGCCAGAAGCCACTCGAAGGCTGCCGCTTCCTTGTCTCGGCCGATGAAGGCCGCGGCGTGGGCTTTGCCGTCCTGCAGGTAGTAGACCGCGGCGTCTTTGCCCGCGAGGTCACCATCGACGACAGCTTCGTCCCAGTTGTCCGCGTGGCCCACGTAGCGAAGGCCGATGCCCCACTGGCCGGTCCAGAAGAACGGCACGTCTTCGAACGGCGCCGCCTCTGGCGTAGCGCCGTCGCCAGAGGCCGCAAGATCCTGCGCGATGTTTTGCGCCGCGTGGCGGCCGTGCTGCTGCGCGAGGCGCCAGTGCTCGATGCGGACGCGGCGACCGAGCCGGGGCTCGGGGTACTCCACGACGTCGCCCGCGGCGTAGAGCCGTGGCGCGAGCGCGAGCGTGCTCGTGGCGAGCAGCGCGCCGTGCTCGCCGTAGAACTCGCCGTGCTCGCTCAGAAAGTCCGTCGCGGGCGTGACACCCACGCCCAGGATCACCACGTCGCCGCGCACGGTCTCGCCCGTAGCCAGGACGACGCCCAGGCCTCTGGCGTGATTCGGGTCGCCGTCAACGCGGTCTCGATGCGCTGCACGTCGGCGCCGAGGTGGAAGGTGGCGCCCTTGGCCTCAGCAGCGTTCTGGAACGTGCGGCCGAGTGCTTCGCCCAAGATGCCCTCGAACGGCACGCTGTCGCGGCCCACCAGATGCACCGTCGCGCCGCGCTCCGTCAGGCTCGCCGCGGCCTCCATGCCGATAAACGACGTGCCGATGACGACGACGCGCTCGGCGCCAGAGGCCGCCTCGACGATCTCGCGCGCGTCCTCCCACGAGCGCAGCACGTGTACGCCGTGCAGCTCGGCGCCGTCGATGGGCAGCCGCCGCGGCGTGCCGCCGGTGCAGACCAGGCACGCGCTGTACGCCAGAGGCTCGCCGTCTTCGAAGTGTGCTTCCTGCCCTTCGGGGTCGATGCCCGTCACGGTCCGGTCGGTCCAGACTTCGATGCCGAGGCGTTCGTAGAAGCCGCCGTCGCGGAGCGGGAGAGCGTCGGGACCGGCGCCACCTGCGAGGAAGCCTTTGGAGAGCTTGGTGCGGTCATAGGGCGCGCGCGTCTCGGGCGTGATCATCACGAGCCGCCCGGTGTAGTTCTGCCGCCGCAACTCCTCCGCCGCGGCCTGCCCTGCGGCTCCGCCGCCGATGATGAGCACGGTCTGCGCGTCTTCGCCAGAGGCCTCTGGCGAGACAGAATCCGGTTCGCGTCCGTCGCTTTCGCGGTAGTCGATGCCCTTGCCGTGCGCGTCAGCGTCGGCGGGCACGCGCACCAAGATGTCGTCGCCGTCGACCTTGACCTCGAACGTGCGCAGCGCGTCGAGCGCGGGCGGCTGGTCGAGCGCGCCCGTGCACACGTCGAAGGCGGCGTGGTGCCACGGGCACACGACGGTGCTGCCCACGAGCACGCCCGTCGCCAGAGGCGCGCCGTAGTGCGGGCAGTGCGCGGTGCAGGCGTGATAGGCGCCGTCCACGCGCGAGAGGAGGACGGCGGTGCCGCCCGCCTCGACCTGTTTCATCTCGCCATCGGCGAGGTCGGAGACGGAGGCGACGCGGACGAAATCGGCAGGCATAGACGTGCGGGAGAGCGGATGGGCTGTACCCGCGCCGCCGGACGGTGATCCGGTCCTCTGGCGCCAGAGGCTGTGCGGAGCGCGGCAGGGCGAGTACAGAAGGCGCAAGGGAAGGCAAAGGCCTCTGGCGCGAGAGATGTCGCGGTCCTTCCTGCAGCGTCATCCCGGGTCAAGCCTGGGATGATGCGTCTGGGAAACGGCGCGCGTCCTCTGGCGCCAGAGGCCAGCCAGCAGGGCGCAGAGCGGGAAGCGTGGGCCGGTGGGACGCAATCATTTATCACCGCCGTCAGGCAACCGGCGGAAACCGGCGGCGTTTAGAGCCGATCCAGCGCCCTCGCGGGCCACGCGATTGCCTACTCCTGTCGAGCGTTCGCTCGCCACCGCCGACCTCTCTCGGCGCGATACGCTCCTCCGGGTCGCCCGGAACGAGCGCGCAGTTCTTGCTCCTCGTCGGCCTCGCGTTCTTCGTCTCGGGCGCCTTCGCGGGCGTGCCGGACGTGGCGCGGTGGATCGGGTTCGCGCTCGCGGCCTACTCCACGGTCGCCAACGATTCCATCCAGACCGTCGGCACGTTTATCGTCGTCCAACGAGAAGCAGCGGTGGTGGGTGCTGTGGCTGTTCATCGGCGGCGTTTTCCTCGCGACGGTCACCTACGGATGGGTGTCGGGCGCGGGCGACGTGTCGTTCGGGCGCCTCGCGTCCAAGGGGTTCGCCGAGGCGCCCGACGTCGTTCTCGTTTCTCGCAGGTCGCGGCGCCGGTCTTTCTCCTCATCCTGACGCGGCTGCGGATGCCGGTCTCGACGACGTTCCTCATCCTGTCGTGCTTCGCGACGGACCCCGGAGGGGTGGCCGAGGTGCTCGAAAAAAGCCTGTATGGCTACGGCACGGCGTTCATAATCGGCGCCGTCGCGTTCGGCGCGACGGCGCGGTGGGTGGCGCGCGCCGCCAGAGGCCCCGCCTCGCGCTGGTGGGGGCCGGCGCAGTGGCTCTCCACCGGCATGCTGTGGACGAGCTGGATCCAGCAGGACATGGCCAACCTCGCCGTCTACCTCCCGCGCGACCTCGGGCCTCTGGCGTTCGCCGCGTTCGCGGGCACGGTCTTCCTCGGGCTCGGCGTGCTGTTCTACCTCCGCGGCGACCGCATCCAGCGCATCGTGAGCGAGAAGTCGTCCGTCGTGGACATCCGCGCGGCCACGCTCATCGACTTCGTGTACGCGTTCATCCTGTTCGGCTTCAAAGAGGTCTCCAACATCCCCATGTCCACGACGTGGGTGTTTATCGGGCTTCTCGCGGGCCGCGAACTCGCGATCACGCTGCTGACCCGGTCCGACCGGTCGTTCCGTGAAGGCCTGCGCCTGGCGGGCCGCGACGTGCTCTACGCGACCATCGGGCTCGTCGTCTCGCTGGGCCTCGCCGTCGCGGCCAACCCGGTCATGCGCGAGGCCGTCTTCGGTCCCTAAGCCTCTGGCGCCAGAGGCCCAGGCTCACGGGCCGGGCGGCTGAAACCAGATCCAGCCCTCACGGCGCGCCACGTCTTGCGCGATGCCTGCGGCCTCTGGCGTGAGCACGTCGCCGCGCGCGTAATCCGCCGCGGCGACGCAGCACAACACCGCGTCCAGCGCGTGGTCCGTCACGAGCGACGCCGTCCGGGCCTCGGGCTCGATCTCGGCGTCCAGCGCGTCCACCAGGTCCGCGCGCAGGTCGCGCGCGCCAGAGGCTTTGTAGCCGCGCGTGGGCAGGCCGCGGGCCAGAAGCGTAGCGGCGGGGTAGACCTCCAGCGCGTGGCGCGACACCTGTTCTCCCGAGCCGACCGCCCCCGGCGTCCAGCCCATCTCCACGTCCACGCGTGCGGCGACGGCGTTGAGGATGCGCAGCGCCGCCAGCGCCGTCCGCGCGATCCGGTCGGCGCCAACTTCGAGCGGCTTCTTGCCCAGGAGCCTCCGCACCACGCGGTCCGTCTCGCGGTTGAACATCGCGTCGGCCTGGGGTGCCAGCGGCCCGCCCGCCTGGTGCGTGGCGAGGACGCCGCCCATCGCCAGAGGCCAGCCCAGCGGCGCGTCCAGCGCGAAGACGGCCTGGGGCGAGTCCGCGAGCCATCCGACGAGTGTGTCCACGATGCCCTCCGCGCTGCGGCCGACGCGCGCTTCGTGAACGGTAAGCGTGTCGCCGCGCAATGTCGCGCGAGCGAGGCCGGTGTTCTTGGGTTGCGTCGCGCAGTCGAGTCCGATGAGCAGCATGGGTCGCCTACGCCAGAGGCGGCGCGTCGGTTTGCCTCTGGCGCCAGAGGCTGTGGTCCGATATGCTCGCGCCGCCAGAGGCTGCACCCGAACGGCGACCGATCTTTATCCCACGGGGCAACCCGCACCCGTCCCCATCGTTTCCGTCGCCGCACCGGTCTCCGCCTCCTTTGATGATCCCACGTCTTCTCTTCGTCCCCGCGCTCGCCGTCCTCCTCGCTGGATGCACCAGCACCGCGCCGATGTCCCCGGCCACGCCCGGCGCTACCGCACCTGCCGACCTCGACTACGACGCGCTCGAATCGCTGGACTACGAGCGCTACGTGCGCCCGCTCCTGGCCTCGCGCGACGTGTTGGCGGCCTCTGGCGCCAGCGGCTCGCCAGCGTACGATCTGGAACGCGTCACGATGGCGGGGCCGAGCGGGTTCATCGTGCCCTACGACTGCCGAGGGAAGTCTGATGCTCCGGTTCGTCCGGGACCTCCCCGAGACGGCGGAGATCCCGTTTCCGAACCTCCGTGACCTGGAGCCCGACGAGATTCGCTACCTCGCGCGCTGGATCGAGGCGGGCGCCAGAGGCTCCGACGGGCACATCCCGTTTATGGACGCGCGGCATCTCCTCTTCGCAGGCGAGCAGGGCCAGAACAGCCTCGCCATCCTCGATGCCGAGACGCTTCGGCTCGTCCGGCGCGTCTACTTCGACGACCACGCCATCCCGAGCACGCCGTACGGCCCACACCACTTCGTCTTCGAGCCCGACGGGAGTGCAGCATATGTCTCTCTCGTCTCGGCAGGCGTCGTCGCCAAGGTCTCGCTCGACCTCTCGCTAGATCCCTCAGACCCCGCCTTCCTCCTCGGGCGTACCGACAACAGCTTCGTCACGCCGGGCATGATGACGCTGGACCCCTCCAGCGACCGCATCTACGTCGGCCGCTCCACGCTCTCGGACCCGAGCGCGAACGGGTTTGGAATCCTGAACCGCGAGACGATGCAGATCGAGAGCGTCGCGACGCCGTTCGCCGTGCCTCACGCGCTCTCGGCCACGCCAGACGGCCGCTTCGTCATCACCGCCGAACTCTCGGGGCAGGCCGACGCCAGCCGCGCCCTCGTCTACGACACGCGCACCGAGGACATCACCCTCGTCACGATCCCGACGGCGGAGCGTCCGCGCGAGTTCATCCACTTCAGCATCCTGGGCGCCCACCACATGGGCGGGCACGGCGGCGGCCACGCAGGCCACGGCGGGGCGAGCTATCCCTACACCGTCACGCTCACAAGCCGCTCCACCAACGAGGTCCTGTTCTTCTCGCTCGCGGAAGACGGCACGCTCGCGATGGACGGCACCGCTCCTGCAGGCGACGGGCCGTATCACGCCCACGCCAACCACGACGGCACGATGCTGCTCATCCCGGACCAGCGCGGCAACACCGTCTCCATCCTCACCGCCGACACCCGCCAGCCTGTGGCCACCATCCAGAGCGCGGCGCTTTCGCAGCCTCACAGCCCCGCCCCCGGCCCGGACGGCTCCCGGTTCTTCGTGACCTCCTCCAACCTCACCGGCGCCTGGACGCCACCATATCTCTTCCGCGGAACTGACGGGGCGCCTCAAAACGCGCGCGCCTTCGGAAACGTGGCCGCGTTCACGCCAGCGGGCGAGTTGGTGGGTGTGGTGCAACTCGGCGCGTATCCATCCGGCCTGGAGCCCGTTTCTCTCCCTGTCAAAACGATGGACCACGGCGGGATGGACCACGGCGACCACTGATTCACGCGTCCACGCCGGGCCTCTGGCGGGAATACCTGGCGCAGCCTCTGGCGCCAGAGGCTGCGCGGCACTGAGAACTCGCTACTGCCCGGTCCCTCTTGCGCCCGGCCTCTGGTGTGGGCACCTTCCGGCCCCTTCTCTCGCTCAGCGTCATGCGGATTCTCTCGACCAACGTCTACGTCGGCCCCAACGTCTACGCGCGGTTCCCCGTCATCCGCCACGTGATCGACCTCGGCCCGCTGGAGCACTACCCGACGGGCAAACTGGGCGACTTCCCGGAGCGGCTGGTCGAGGCGCTGCCCGGACTGCAGGAGCACGGCTGCTCCTACCGAGCCTCTGGCGGCTTCATCCGGCGCATGACCGAGGACGAAGGCACGTGGCTGGGCCACGTGTGGGAGCACGTCGCGCTAGAGCTTCAGGGCATCGCGGGCATCGACGTGACCTTTGGCAAGACGCGCAGCCGCAAGGGCGAGCCCGGCTGCTATGACATGGTGTATTCCTATCACCAGCGCGAGGTGGGGCTCGAAGCGGGTGCGCTGGCACGGCGCCTGATTCTCCAACTTCTGCCGCCAGAGGTGCAGGAGCAGATCGACGAGAAAAAGGAGGAGTGGGACTGGGACGAGGAACGCGACGAGTTTATTCGCTTCGCCCAGCGCCGCGAGTTCGGCCCCAGCACGCAGTCCATCGTGGACGAGGCGGTCGCCAGAGGCATCCCGTGGCTACGGCTCAACAAGTACAGCCTGGTCCAGTTTGGCCACGGCAAGTACCAGAAACGCATCCAGGCCACGGTCACGAGCGAGACCAAGCACATCTCGGTCGAGCTCGCGAGCGACAAGGACGAGACGCACTCGCTGCTCGGTGACCTGGGCCTGCCGGTTCCCAAGCAGACGCTCGTCTACACTGCGGCGGAGGCCGTCAAAGCCGCCGAGCGCACCGGGTACCCCGTCGTCGTCAAGCCGCTCAACGCCAACCATGGCCGCGGCGTGAGCATCCGCCTCATGACGCCAGAGGCCGTCGAGATCGCGTTCGACGTGGCGAGCGAGCACGGCACGAGCCGCGCCAACCTGGTCGAGAGCTTTGTGGAGGGCTTCGACCACCGGATGCTGGTCGTGGGCGGCAAGCTGATCGCCGTCGCGAAGCGCGTGCCGGGGCACGTCGTGGGCGACGGCACGCATTCTGTCGAGGAGTTGGTCGAGATCATCAACGCCGACCCGCGGCGCGGCGTGGGCCACGAGAAAGCCCTGACACAGATCCAGTTCGACGAGCAGGCCGATCGGCTCATGGCGAAGCGCGGCGTGACCAAAGAGAGCGTCTCGGCCTCTGGCGACACGCTGTTCCTGCGCGAGACGGCAAACCTGTCCACCGGCGGCACGGCCATCGACCTGACCGACGTGGTGCACCCGGACAACCGGGACATGGCCGAGCGCGCTATCAAGGCTATCGGGCTGGACGTTGGCGGCGTGGACTTTCTCTCGACCGACATCACCAAGTCCTGGCGCGACATCGGCGGCGGCATCGTGGAGTGCAACGCCGCGCCCGGCTTCCGCATGCACGTGGCACCGTCTGAGGGCACGCCGCGCAACGTGGCCGCGCCGGTCATCGACCTGCTCTTTCCGCCCGGCACGCCTGCTCGCATTCCCATCGCGGCCGTGACGGGCACCAACGGCAAGACGACCACGACGCGGATGCTCGCGCACATCGCGCAGATGGCCGGCTACACGCCCGGCATGACGACGAGCGACGGCGTGTACATCAACGGCCGCATGAGCGTCAAGGGCGACATGACCGGCCCGACAAGCTCCAACATGGTCCTGCGCGATCCGGACGTGGACTGCGCGATCCTCGAAACCGCCAGAGGCGGCATGGTGCGCTCCGGCTTGGCGTTCAACGAGTGCGACGTGGCGGCCTGCCTCAACGTCCGCGCCGACCACCTCGGCATCCGCGGCATCGACACGCTGGACCAACTCGCGGAGATCAAGAAGATCCCGGTCGACGTGGCAAAGGACTGCGCCGTGCTCAACGCCGACGACCCGCGCTGCCTGGCGATGGCGAGCGACATCCAGGCCGAGACAATCTGCTACGTGACGATGGACCCGCAGCACGCGGTTGTGCGCGAGCACGTCCGGGCCGGTGGCCGCGCGGTCGTACTGGAGCCGGGCATGAACGGCGACATGATCACGATCTACGACGGCGGGCGGCACATCCCGCTGCTCTGGACGCACCTCATCCCGGCCACGATGGAGGGCAAAGCGACGCACAACGTGCAAAACGCGATGTTCGCGGCAGGCATGGCCTACGCACTCGGCGAGGGCGCGATGCCGAACATCGACCTGGAGAAAATCCGCCAGGGGCTCCGCACGTTCTCGACCTCCTATTACGAGGCACCGGGCCGCCTCAACGTCTTCGACGAGCACCCGTTCAAGGTCATTCTGGACTATGCCCACAACCCGGACGCGGTCAGCATGATGGTGGAGCTGGCGGGCAAGCTGGACGTGCGCGGCAAGCGCCGTCTGGTCCTGGCAGCCCCTGGCGACCGCCGCGACGAAGACATCCGCGAGATCGCGACCCTCGCCGCAGGCCACTTCGACCACTACGTCTGCAAGCGCGACGACAACCCGCGCGGGCGCGACGAGCGCGAGGTCCCGCTCATGATGCAGAAAGCGCTCGTCGATGCAGGCGTCGCGCCAGAGGCCATCGACGTAATCGTGGACGAGCAGGAAGCCATCCATCACGCGCTTGCCTCTGGCGAGGAGAACGACCTGGTGCTCATCTTCGGCGACGACATCAGCCGAAGCTGGAAGCAGATCATCTACTTCGGGCAGGCCTCTGGCGACCCGGACGCCCCCACCAGCGAGCCCATGCCGACGATGATGAGCGCGTCTCCGCCAGAAGCCTCTGGCGGCATGATGACAGAGGACGCGCCCGCGACAGCCACGGCCGAGCCCGCCAGAGGCCCGCTCGCGCGCACACCTGCCGACGTAAAGTCGGTGGACTTACCCGACGGCCAACGCCTCGTCCGCGACGAACGCGGTGTGCGGGTGGTGCACGACGAGGAAGCCGACTAGCGTCTCCGGCGCAGGTACAGGGTACCGGGTGCGGGGTACGGATCAGTCCGACGCCTCGCCAGAGGCGTACCTGGTACCTCGTACCCCGTACCTATGCAGTTGACCGACACCCGCCGTCTCACCGGCCCCAGTCTGCTCCTCGACGGCCCCGGCGCCATCGCCGAGGTCGCGTGCACCGACGATCAGTCTCAGCCTCTGGCGGACGCATGGCGCCAGAGGCTTCTTGTGCTGTGCGAAGCCGTCGGCTGGGCGCAGCCGCAGACAGCGGTGCGGATCTATGGCGGCGGTGCGTCCCTGGCGTTCGCCGCACCCATCGACGCGCTGTACGCCGCGACCGAGGTCAACGAGACCGCCATCGCGCAGGCGATCGCAGACCTGGGTGGCGACGCCGAGGCGGCGCTCGGTGGCGTGGGCCGCGCCCACTCGCCAGAGGCGATCCGCGCCAGCATCGCCGACGAGGCCAACCCCGCGCTTCTCGCGCTGGAGCAGGAAGCCGCGGCCCGAGACGTCGATTTTCTGTGGGACGACGACGAGGTCTCGGTCGGGCTCGGACGCGGGAGCATCACGTGGCCTGTGGCCGACATTCCGTCGCCAGAGGCCGTCGACTGGGACGCCGTGCGCGCCATCCCGACGTGCATCATCACCGGGACAAACGGCAAGTCCACGACCTCGCGCATGGTGGGCGCGGTTGTGCAGGCCTCTGGCGCCACGCCCGGCGCGACGAGCACGGACGGGGTGATGGTGGGGAACGAGTGGGTCGAGCGCGGCGACTTCTCCGGACCGGGTGGGGCGCGGACGGCGCTCCGAGATCCGCGTGTCGAGGTGGGCGTGTTGGAGGTCGCCAGAGGCGGCATTCTGCGGCGCGGCCTGGGACTGCCGGACGCGACAGCGGTCGCGGTCACCAACGTCGCCGACGATCACCTGGGCGACTACGGCATCGACACGGTGCCCGCAGCTCGCCGAGGTCAAGTTCGTCGTCGCCAAAGCGCTGGGCGCGGGCGGCGCGCTGGTCACCAACTGGGAAGACCCGCACTGCCGCCGCGAAGGGCAGCGGCTGGCCGGGCCTCTGGCGCGCGCGGCGCGTACGTCGTCTGGACCGGGCTCGCGCCAGAGGCGCTGCCCGACGGCCCGGCGGTCTCGGTCGTGGACGGGTGGATCGTACGCCGGGACACGTCGCCAGAGGCGCAACCCGCCGGGGCGCAACCCGCCGGAGCCTCTGGCGCGTGGACCCGCGTGGTCGAGGTGACCGCGATCCCCGCCACGCGCGGCGGCGCGGCGAAGTACAACGTGCGCAACGCGCTCACCGCCTGTGGCCTCGCGCACGCGCTCGGGCTGAGCGACGTCGCCATCGCCAGAGGCCTCGGCGCGTTTGCGAGCGACGTGGAGACCAATCCCGGCCGCGGCAACGTGTTCAGCGTAAACGGCGCGACGGTCTGGATCGACTTCGCGCACAACACCCACGGCCTGCGCGCGCTCGTCGAAACCGTCGAAGCGCTGCCCTCTACGCGCCGAATCGTGCAGATGAGCCATGCGGGCGACCGCTCCGACCGCGAGATCCGCGGCATCGCGACCACGCTCAACGCGCTCGGCGCCGAGCACTACATCGTGGCCGACATGCCGGACTATCTCCGCGGGCGCACGCCCGGCGAGATCCCAATGCTCCAGCGCGAGGCGCTTCTCGGCCTCGGCGTGGCGCCAGAGGCCATCCACACCGCGCCCGATCCCGCCTCTGGCGTGCGGCAGGCGCTCGCGCTCGCCGAGCCCGGCGATGTGCTGATGCTAATGGTGCTCGCGCGGCGCGAGGAGGCCATCGCGGCCATTCGCGACGCGGGCGGCGTGCCCGCCTGAACCGTACGTGGACGCGCGCCTCTGGCGCCAGAGGCCCCAAGATGGTTTGCGAGCGTGCGCGTATTCCTGTACGTTGAGGCGCACATTCCCCGGCACGCATGCGGTTTGCTCCCCTCGTCTGTCTCCTTCTATTCACCACCGCTCTGAGCGCCCAGCCGAGGCCGCTCTTCGAGGTCAGAACAGACAAGGCCGTCTACGCCTCTGGCGAGCCCATCCTCGCAACGGTCTCGATCTCGAATCCGACCGACGAGACCATCCGGTACTTCTTTTCATCCGGGTGCCAGTTTCTATTCGTGCTGGACGGCGAGGTGCTCGATGCTGGCCTCTGCTCCCTCGCGATGACATGGACGACCATCGCGCCCGGAATGCAGTGGGAAGGGACGGCCGTCATCGCACCGGATAGCACCGGCTACCCCGAGACCGGCGGCGCTCACGTCCTCACGGTGCGCGCAGTGTGGACGGGTTCGCGATGAGCTCGGATGGGTCTCTACCGCCCGGACCCGTCCCGGTAGGGTTCGAACTCCCGGACGCGACGACGGAGTTCTCAGCCCCTGCCGCTGACGCCGGTGTGGTAGCGTCGTATTCCCGGTCGACATGCGATCGTACAAGACGTGCGCGAGGCCCTCAACGCCGTCGTCCTCCGCACACGCCAGTACTACGGCGCTCCAAGTAGGGACGTGGCAGGTGTCTGGCGCGCCGCTGGCGTCCATCGTCGCCACGTACGCGACATGACAGCCGCTTCTCCAGGCGTTCGAGTCGAGATCCCGAGTACCGGGGCGTGCAGGTGAGCGAGAGCCGCTTCGCCACCAGCGCGGCCGCGGCTCACCCTCGTGCCCGACCGGGGTGGAGGCCTACCCCAATCCGTGTCGCTCCACCTGCACGGTCGAACTCCGCGCCGGAAGCCTGACGCAACCCGTCCGCATGGCGGTTTACGACGCACGCGGGCGCGAGGTCGCCGTGATCCACGACGGGCCTCTGGCGCAGGAGACGCAACGCTGGGCACTGCCGGTCGCGTCGTGGGCGGCCGGGACGTATGTCATCCGCGCCGAGATGGGCGGGGAGAGGCTCGCATCCACGCCGCTCTCGCTCTCGCGCTGACCGTCTGTGGCCTCTGGCGCCAGAGGCATGCCCGGCACAACACAGCCCCGCCGCCCACAGGGCTCGCCAGAGGCAGCGCCGGGGTTTGCTAGTGAACGACGGTCACGCGCTGCGTGGCCGCGAACGTCTCGCCCTGAGCCCGCACGATGTACACGCCCGGCGCCAGGCCTGATGTGCGCACCGGCATCGTGTGGCGGGCGGCAGCCAGAGGCCCCTCGTGGAGCGTGCGCACGCTCCGGCCGAGCAGGTCGATCACCTCCACCGTCACGGCCTCTGGCGCCGCGAGCGTGAGCGCGACGGTGGTTTCGCTGCGGGCCGGGTTGGCGCCGCTGATCGCGAGGCTCGCGCCAGAGGCGTTGGGCGCGGACTCCGACGCGACGGTCGCGCTGAAGTCGGCCGTGCCGTCGGTGGCGCTCAGGGACGAGCCCTGGCTTGCGTTGATGCCCAGGCCGCGGCGTGCGAAGGCCTTCCAGATGAGGTCTCGGTTGGCACCTTCGTAGAGCGCGTCGTCCGCGGCCAGAATGGCGTCGCGGCCGTCTACGAAGCCGGGCTGGCACGGCTGCAGCTTGAGGCCCTGCGTGACGAGGTTGAGCGCGATCTGGTTGCCCGCACCGCCATCGGCGTTGTACGCGTCGGGGTCGAAGCCGTACTGGTCCACCAAGTCGAGCGTCATGTCCCACAGCACGGTCGCCCAGACGGTGCCGAGGCCGTGCGGAATCGAGAGCGTGCTCCCGGCGCCGCTGATTACGTCCTGGTACGTGAGCGAGTTGACGGCGAAGTCGCGCGTGTAGCGCGCAGGCCGGATGCCGCGCCCGTCGTTGCCCTGGTACTCCAGGTAGGTCGCGATGCCGCGCGGCATGTCGTCGCCGGTTTGCATGCTGAGCAGGAGGCCGTAGTAGTCGCTCCAGCCCTCGCCCATCTGCTCCTGGTTGGTCAGGCAGCCGGAGCGGCTCGCGCCGCCGGTGAGGCGGTTGGAGATGCCGTGCCCAAACTCGTGCACGACCACGCCCGCGTCCAGGCTGCTGCTGCGCCGCACGCGCGGCCCAGCCGTCACCTCGACGCCAGCCGTTCTGCGCAGCAAGACTCCCGTGCTGTTCTGGACGAACGATGCTGGAATGGTCACGTCGTCCACACCGCCCGCAGGCAAGCCCATGCTCACGAGGTCTTCGGGGCTGCCCGTCTCGTCGTCTCCAGAGCGGTCGTTGTTGTACACCACCGCGGCGATGGCGCCAGAGGCCTGGGCGTTGCGCACTTTGTCGATAAAGTTGCAGCCGCCGCGCTCGATAAAGGCAATGTTACCGGAGAGCTCCGCGGCGTTGCCGATCGCGCCCACGGTGCAGGCGCGGCCCGGAGCGCCGAGCCCCGTCAGAACGGTCACGAGCGAGCCTGACACGCGAACGGCCGGCCCAAAGGATGCTGCGGAGCTGGGATACAGCCGCGCGACAGCCTCTGGCGCCGTGACCTCAAAAGACACCCCGCTCCACTCGTACATCTGCATCCGGCCCGCACCGCCATCGGCTGGGGTGGAGAAGTTGGCGTTGTCGACGCATGGGTTGACTTCGTTGCAGACATCGGCTCCGCTCTGCGTCTCAAGCCGGGCGGCATCGCCTCCGGCCCCTCCGCGCCCGAAGTTGTTCGCCTGGAAGTTGCCCGCCGCCTCGTCGAAGCCGTAGCGGTAGGTGATGTCGTGGAAGATGTTGCCCCAGTAGAACAGGCTGGTAACGGCAGCGTCGGCGTTGTCCACCGGCTCCCGTTCCACGTCGTAGGCGAAGTCGAAGAGCAGCGCCGCGCCGCCATCGGGCTCGCCGTTCGGGTCGGGCCGGTTGTCGTCCAAGCGGTCGAGGTAGGCCCAGACGTTGTTGCCGCGCGTGGTGGTGTACTGCTGCGAGCCGGTGTCGTGCCAGCCCAGCTGCGAGGCCGTGAGATCTGCAGGCTTGGCGACGAGGTCGAACTCGCCGTGGCTGGGGCTCTCGGCGGGCCATGCGACGACGCGGTAGCTGCCGCCCGCCATACCCTGCGCCTCTGGCGCCAGAGGCGCGCGCGAGACGATGGTGGGGGTGGCGCCAGAGGCCTCCACGCCAGAAGCCTCCGCGCCAGAGGCGCGTGAACGGGCCACTGGTCGCGCGCCACGAGGTCGTCTGCCGCGAGGACGACGCCGGTGAGCGCGTCCACGCGTACGGCCCACAGTTCGGAGCGGTTGGCGGCGCCGATCGTCATCGCCCAGGCGAGGCGCAGCGCGCCGTCGGCGGTCGGCTGGTAGACCAGGGCGGGCTCGCTGGAGGTGTACGCCGCAGCCTCTGGCGTGGGCCGTGCTTCGCCGGGTTCGTCGCTGAGCGTCATCGGGCCGACCGCTACCGGGACGGTCGCGCGCAGATGCGCGGTCGCGAGCGCCGTCGCCGCGCCAGAGGCGAGCGTTGGAGTGGTCGCGCTCGCGCGCTGCGCCAGGCCTGCCTCGAAGCGCGGGCGGATGGCGTGAACCTTGCCGCTGGGCAGCACGGCGGCCGCAGCCACGCTGCCCCACACTTCGATGCCTGCATGGCGCTGCGCGAGGTAGACGTACGTCGCGCCGGTCGGCCGGTCGAAGTGGCTGTCCGTGGCGTGCAGATCGTCGAGGTCCGCCGACTGAAACGCGTTGCCAGAGGCGATCGACTGAAAGTGCGCGCGAGCCGTCTCGATGGCTGCAGACTCCTGGGCGGCAGCGGGTACGGCCAGCGCAACGGCGAGCAGGGCGAGAGCGGCGTGGCGGAGGCGCATGGCAAAGCGTCGTGGTGGGTAGACAAGAAAAGTCCTGCCGCCGCGTGAGGCCACCACATCTGAGGCCTCTGGCGAAAACGCCCAGCCTTCCCAGGCACGCGCCTCGGAGCGCTACTCCGCCGCGATGTGCGCCGCGACCGGCCTGCGTAGGTGACCCGCACGATCCAGGGGCCGTAGACGTAGGCCGCGACCTCGTGCGGCGCGAAGTGAAAGGCGCGAAGTGAAAGGCGAGCCCGCGGTCGCTCATCGTCCACCGGGTCTGGGCGGCCTCTGGCGGCAGACACCGGCACGACAGGCGCCGGAGCGGAGGGACCGGGCGATGCGCAGCCGACCGCGGGCACGGCGGCGAGGGCGAGCAGGCGGAGCACGGGCGAAGAATCGGGCAAGCGGGGCGCGCAGAGACCGCGCCAGAGGCCAAGGCCTCAGCCCGGCGCCTCTGGCGGGCTAGCTTGCGCGCCCGCTGCATGCTGCTCCCGATGGAAGACACTCTCGCCCGCCTGTTCCGCGCCGCCCTCGCCGCGCTGCCCGACCTGCCCGACGGCTTCGACCCCGAAACGGTCGAGGTCGACTTCGAGGTGCCCGGCAACCCCGAGCACGGCGACCTCGCCACCAACGTGGCCATGAAGCTGGCGAAGCCGCTGCGCCGCGCGCCGCGCGCCATCGCCGAGGGCCTGGTCGCGAACCTCAACGCTGACCCCAAGCAGGTCGCGGCGGTCGAGATCGCCGGGCCGGGCTTTATCAACGTGCGCCTGGCCAAGGCCTACGTCACCGACGGCCTTGCGGAGATCCTCGCCTCTGGCGACGACTACGGCCGCACAGATCACGGCGCGGGCAAAACCGCCATCGTGGAGTTTGTCTCCGCCAACCCGACCGGCCCACTGACGGTCGGACACGGACGCAACGCGGTCCTGGGCGACACGATGGCGACGCTCCTCACGTGGACCGGCTGGGAGGTCACCCGCGAGTACTACTTCAACGACGCCGGGCGCCAGATGCGCGTGCTCGGCGAGAGCGTGCGCGCGCGCTACCAGCAGATCGTCGATCCCGAGGCGCCGCAGAAGACGCTGGAGGACGGGACGGTCGTGCCCGCGAGCTTTCCCGACGACGGCTACCGCGGCGCCTACATCATCGACGTGGCGCAAGAGCTGTTCGACGCCAGAGGCGGCGCGCTCATGGATGCCACCGAGGTCGAGCCGTTCCGCGACGCCGCCCGCGACGCCGTCTTTGGCGAGATCAAGAGCACCCTCGCGCGCATGTCCATCGACATGGACTCGTACTTCACCGAGCGGACGGTCTACGACAACAACGCCGTCTGGGACGTGGTCGAGAAGCTCAAGGCGCAGGACCTCGCCTACGAGAACGACGGCGCGACGTGGTTCGCCACCGGCGCGTTGGGCAAAACCGTCACGCGCGACGGCGAGACGAAGGCGCAGGACACCGTGCTCATCAAGGCCTCTGGCGAGCCGACGTACCGCCTCCCGGACATCGCGTATCACCTCGACAAGCTCGCCAGAGGCTTCGACCGCATCGTGGACGTGTTCGGCGCGGATCACATCGCGACCGTGCCCGACGTGATCCGCGGCGTGCGCGCGCTCGCGGGCGACGAGGCGGCGGACAAGATCGACGTGCTCATCTACCAGTTCGTCACGCTCGTGCGCAGCGGGCAGCCGGTCAAGATGAGCACGCGCAAGGCGACCTACGTCACGCTAGACGAGCTCATGGACGAGGTCAACGCCGCGCTGGCCTCTGGCGGCGAGCCCGGCCGCGAGACGAACGAGGACGCGGGCGCCGACGTGGTGCGCTTCTTCTTCCTCGTGCGCAGTCCCAACACGCACCTGGAGTTCGACCTGGACCAGGCGACCGAGAGCGCCGAGAAAAACCCGGCCTTTTACCTCCAGTACGCCCATGCGCGCATCGCGGGCATCCGCGACAAAGCACGCGAGGCGGGCGTCGAGGCCTCTGGCGCCGACCTGTCGCTGCTCACCCACGAAAGCGCCGTCGACCTTATCAAGGGTCTGCTTCAGTTCCCGGACGAGATCCGCGGCGCCGCCGACGCGATGGGCCCGCACCGCCTGGCGACCTACCTCCGCGAGGTGGCGACGCTCTTCAACCGCTTCTACCGCGACTGCCGCATCCTGGGCGAGCCCGCCGACGTGGCCGGGGCCCGCCTCGCGCTCGCCATGGCGACCAAGACGGTGCTCCAGAACGGCCTCACCATTCTCGGCCTCTCGGCGCCCGAGGAGATGTAGCCTCTGGCGCCAGAGGCGAGAGGAGCGCCAGAGGCTGCGCGACGAAGGCCTCTGGCGAGACTCAAAGGTGGAACGTGCCTGAACCCCCTCTGCGCTGAGCGCATCTCCCAGAGGGGAGAGGTTGAACGCCGAAGCCTCTGGCGCCAGAGGCAAGTGCAAGACAGCTTTGACTCGGAACCCGGAACCCGGAACTGCGCGACGCGCCCGCCAGAGGCCTGTGCCCAGCGCGCAGCACGCGCGGTACCTTCGCGCACTCACTCCGCCCGTTGCCTTGGCCTTGCCATATGCCCTCCGAGAGGGCCTCGCCGGTTTTAGCCGCGCCAAGTTCGCCGCCTTCGCCTCCATCGCGGCCCTCGCCGTCGCGCTCGTCCTGATCGGGATGACGGCGCTCGTGGGGTGGCTGGTGCAGAGCGCGGCCGAAGAGCTGCGCGAAAGCGCGGGCGAGATCGAAGTCTACCTCGATCCCGTCGACGGCGACGCGACGACGCGCATGCAGGAGCGCCTGGCAGGCCTGCCCGGTGCGGACTCGCTGCGCTACGTCTCCACCGCCGAGGCCTCGCGCATCTTCCGCGAGGAGTTTGGCGAGGGCGCAACGCTCTTCGACGACGACGCCAACCTTCCCGCGAGCTTTCGCGTCCGCTTTCGCGGCGCTTACGCCTCGCCCGACAGTCTGGAGCGCACCGCCTCTCGCGTGGAGTCGTGGACGCGCGTCGCGGACGTGAACTACGAGCTCGACCTGCTCCAGACGCTCGAAAGCCGCCTCGCAGTGATCCGCAGCGTCGGGCTGGGCATCGGTTTCCTGGTGGTGCTCGCGGCGCTGCTGCTCGTCGGCAACACGATCCGGCTGTCCATTTATGCGCGGCGGATGCTGATCCGCACGATGAAGCTCGTCGGCGCGACGAGCGGCTTTATCCGGCGGCCGTTTCTGGTCGAGGGCGGCATTCAGGGCATCGCCGCGGGCGCGCTCGCGGGCGGCACGCTCTGGGGCCTCTATGCGGTCTTGCTGGCCTACCTGAGCAGCACCGGTGTCGGCGATGTGGGCTGGCCCGGCGGGACGCCTCTGGCGACGTTCGCGCTCTGCGTGCTCCTGGGGCTGGTGCTGGGCCTGTTCGCATCGTGGGTGGCGGTGCGGCGCTTTATCCGCGAGGTGAGCCTCTCGGCGTGATCTCGCCAGAGGCTGGGCAAGACGTGGCCTCTGGCGCGGGCTGCCTCTGGCGCGGGCTGCCTCTGGCGCTGAGAGGCGAGTAGTGGCACGGATTTGCGCGGCATGGATCGCAAGAGGCGCGGCGGCGTGAGAGGGGACGGCCGCCAGAGGCGCGGCTCCCTGACTCCTTTGCCTTCTTATGCGCGCTCTCCTTCTGCTTCCCGTTTTCCTTCTCGCCGCCTGCCAAGGCGGCGGCATCGACAGCGTCGAGGCCACGGCCGAAGAGACGCGTGCGGTCCGGCTGGACAACCGCGAGCTGGTGCTTGATGGCTTCGCGGGCGACGTGAGCGTAACGGCTGTGATCGGCCTGGACGAGGCCGAGATCGTCTTCACCACGCGCGCCAAGGGCACGACCGAGCGGCAGGCCCAGGCGCGCCTGGATGCCGTGACGCTGCAGGAAGCAGGCGACGGCGCGACCTACCAGTTCGTGTGGCGCTCGGACGATGACGTGTCGATGGTGCGTGTCGATGCCATCGTGCGCGTGCCTCTCGGTGCCAACGTGGTCGTGCGCCTCGGCGCGGGCGACGTGCGCGCCAACGGCCTCCGCGGCTCGCTCGACGCCGAGACCGGCGCAGGCGAGATCCGCGCCGACCACATGCGGAGCAGCGTGCTCCAGCTCAAATCCGGCTCGGGAGACGTGCAGGCGAGCGCCGCCTTCCTCCCGATAGGCGGCCTCTGGCGCATCGAAACCGGCGCGGGTGACCTCACGCTTCTCGTGCAGCCGACAGCATCGGTGCGCGTGGAGGCCGAGAGCGACGCCGGGTCGCTAGACCTGGACCCCGCGCTTCCGTTTGCCGAGGTGCGCCAGCGCGGCGGCCCGGCAGGCGTGGATTTTCGCGCACAGCTCGGCGACGGGCAGGGCCGCTTCGAGGCCGAGACCGGCGCGGGCGACATCGAAATCCTGCGCTACAAAGAGCCCGTGGCCCAGTCTGAGGCCGCGCGCGAGACTGTGCTGACGCCGCGCGACACGCTCCGCCGCGACTCTGCCCGCGCCTCGCGCGAGACGCTCTAGCCTCTGGCGCTAGAGGCTGGGACTACGCGCTCGCCTCTCGCACCGCCTCGACGAGCGCAGGCAGCACGTCTCCTGCGCGCCCGGCGATGGCCTCGTTCATCTCGCGCGCGATGGCGCTGGGCTCCGGGTTGATCTCAGCGACGTACGCGCCGCTCGCGCCCGCCGCCAGAGGCAGACCGGCCGCGGGAAACACGACGGCGCTCGTGCCGACCGAGAGGTACACGTCTGCGCTCAGCGCAGACTGCTCCGCGCGCGCAAACGGCTCCTCGGGCAGCATCTCGCCGAACCAGACCACATCTGGCCGTACAAGCCCGCCGCAGTCCGGGCACCGCGCCTCGCCCTCGCCTCTGGCGAGAGCCGCTATCTCGTCGCCAGAGGCTGGGCGCTCGCAGTCGATGCAGTGCGAGCGGAGCAGGGAGCCGTGAAGCTCGACGAGCCGCTCGGAGCCTGCGCGCGCGTGCAGGCCGTCCACGTTTTGCGTGGCGAGGAGAAACGAGCCGCCTCTGGCGACGACGAGCCGTTCGAGTGCCGCCAGCGCGTCGTGGCCCGGGATTGGGCGCCACCTCTTCCACGACCTGGCGCCGGTGCGCGTACCAGCCCTGCACGAGCGTCGGGTTGGCGAGAAAGGCGTCGACGTTGGCGAGCTCTTCGGGACGAAATTTCTGCCAGAGGCCGTCGGGGTCGCGGAAGGTTGGCACGCCGCTCTCGGCCGAGATCCCAGCGCCGGTCAGCACGCCGACGTGGCGGGCGGTGGCGAGACGGTGGACGAGCGTGTCGGAAAACAGCATGGGCCTCTGGCGGAATGCTCTGGAGCAATGGGGGAGTGGCCTCGCCAGAGGCCAGCGGGTCAGGCGTTCGCAGTGTCTGACGCCTCGCGCGCGGCGGCTTCCTGCGCGGCGGCTTCCTGCGCGGTGATGTGCGCCTCGACGGCATCGAGTCCTGCTCGCGCGCGCGCCAGCACGTCGCCAGAGGCGTCCGCACCCGGGCGGAGGTCGGCGAACTTGACGCGGTCGGCGGCGCGCAAGGCGCCGCGGAAGGCCGCGCGCGGCTCGTCGGGCAGACGCGCGGCCAGTGCGGCGTCGATCTCGCGCGTGGTGCGCTCGCGCGCGGGCACGCCCAGGCGGCGCTCCAAATACATGCGGAGCGTGTCAGCCAACTCCACAAACCACGCCTGCGACGCCTCTGGCGCAGGCACCGCTCCCGCGAGCGCGTCCAGCCGCGCGACGGCTTCGGGGTACGGCAGCGCGAGCGGCGCGCGAGGCCTCTGGCGCGATGGCGTTTTCCACAGCCGCCAGAGGCCCCAGCCGACCGCAGCGAGCGCGACTAATCCCAGAGCGGCGAGGAGTGCCCAGACCGGGCGCGGATCGGGAAACGAGAACGGCTCAGCGGGTGGCTCTGGCTCGGCATCGGCGCCCTGCACCAAGCGGCGCACGCGCACCTCGCGTACGCCCGAGGCGACTTCTGTCGTGTCGGCGCCCGAGGCGAAGCGAACGCGCACCTGCACCCGCGCGGAGTCGGCGGCGAAGGCGAGCGCGCGGTACACCACGCTGTCGGTTTGGATGCCGCCAGAGGCTCGCGGCGCAAAGCGGCGCACGTCGACCGCTTCGGCGTCTCCGAGCGCGAGCAGCGGGTTCGCCTCTGGCGTGCGGCCGCGCGGCACGTCGGGGAAGAGCGCCTGCACGCCCGTCGCGTGGTCCGCCGCCACGGCGACCTCGAACGCCTCGCCGAGCGCGACCGTATCGGCGAGCACGTACAGCCGCACCGCTGGCGCCTGCGCTGCGGCGCCAGAGAATGCGCCAGAGGCCAAGAGGAGCGCGAGAGCGGCGAACGCGGCGAGGGCGCTACCAGAGCGCACAGATGCAGCCTCTGGCGCGTGCCCGTTTCCCGAAGCAAGAGAGGGCGCCGCAAAAGCTGTCGCAGTCAGCCTCTGGCGCCAGAGGCCGCCCCGGTCAAGCCTCTGCGCGTCCCTATCCATCCGGCATCCCGTATCCCTCATTCCCGATTCCGCCGCCGGAAAAACGACGCCAGAGGCGCCACAAAGTCCTCGCCCGTGCGGACCGTCACGGCGCCGACGCGGGCGCGCTTGAGCGTCTCCACGGTTTGCGCCTCGCGGTCTCGTGCGCGGCGCGCGAACGCCTCGCGAGCCGTGCGGCTGCTCGTGTCGATGAGCACCGGCTGGCCGGTTTCCGAGTCGCGCAGCGTAACGAGCCCGACCGACGGCAGCGATTCCTCGCGCGGGTCCACCACGCGAACCGCCACCACATCGTGGCGCGCGGCGAGGTGGCGCAGCGAGCGCTCATAGCCCGCCTCACGGCTGTCACGCGCGCCTCTGGCGCCAGAGGCTGGGGTCGCGCTGGAGCTCTGCGTCGCGCCAGAGGCCGTCTCGCGGAAGTCGCTCACGACGACGACGATGGCGCGGCGCTTGAGCACGCGCAGAACGTGCTCGAAGGCGTCGGCGAGGTCCGTCCCGGTATGCTCCGGTTCGTGGACGTACAGATCGCGGATCACGCGGAGTACGTGCTTGCGGCCCTTGCGGGGCGGCACGAAGCGCTCCACGCGGTCGGTAAAGAGGAGCAGGCCCACCTTGTCCTGGTTTCGAATCGCGCTAAAGCCCAGGACCGCGCACACCTCGGCGGCGAGCTCGCGCTTGAGCGTGCCCGTGCTGCCGAACGCCTCGCTGGCGCTCACGTCCACGCACAGCAGAAGGGTTTGCTCGCGCTCCTCTTCGTAGAGCTTCACGAACGGCTCGCCGCTGCGCGCCGTCACGCTCCAGTCGATCGTGCGCACGTCGTCGCCGATCTGGTAGGGGCGCACCTCGGCAAACTCGATGCCCCGGCCCTTAAACGCCGAGTGGTACTCGCCGCCGAACACGTCCTCGACCAACCCGCGCGTGCGGATCTCGACATGGCGGATCTTGCGGAACAGCTCGCGAGGAATCAAAGCAGAGGGGGAAGCGGGTGCGACGTGGTCTCTTCGCCAGAGGCTGCTAGATTACGGCTCGCCTCTGGCGGAGGTCGCGACTTCCGCCTCCCGTCCTCTGCGTTCGCACTCCGATATGGCCCGCATCGCCGTCCTCGTCTTTCCCGGCTCCAACTGCGACCACGACGCCTACCACGCGGCGAAACACGTCTTCGGGCAGGATGCCCATTTTGTGTGGCACAAGGAGGAGAGCGTGGGCGACGCCGATTTGGTGATCGTGCCCGGCGGCTTCTCCTACGGCGACTACCTGCGCTCGGGGGCCATCGCGCGCTTCTCACCCGTCATGAAGGACGTGGTGCGCCACGCGAACGCGGGCGGGCTCGTGATGGGCGTCTGCAACGGCTTCCAGGTGCTCTGCGAGGCAGGCCTGTTGCCGGGTGCGCTCTTGCGCAACGCCAGCCTTCGGTTCGTCTGCCGCGACGCCCACCTGCGCGTCGAAAACGCCGACACGCCGTTTACCAACCAGGCCGCCTCTGGCGCCATTCTGACGATCCCCGTCGCGCACGGCGACGGCAACTATACCGCCGACGAGGCCACGCTGGACGCGCTCGAAGCCGAGGGCCGCGTCGTCTTCCGCTACGTCGACACGTCCGGTGAGGTCACGCCCCAGGCCAATCCCAACGGCTCGGCGCGAAACATCGCGGGCATCGTTAGTGAGCGCGGCAACGTGCTCGGCATGATGCCGCACCCCGAGCGCTGCGTCGAAGCCGTGCTCGGCGGCGCCGACGGCGCGGTGGTGTTCCGCTCGGCGCTCGCGCACTTGGGCGAGGAGGCCTCTGGCGCCGTCGCGGCATGATCCGCATTCCCGCAGAGGTCACGCGCCGGTTCTCGCTTCCGGTCTCGCCAGAGGCAGCCTTTGGGCTCATGCGCGACGTGCCCGCGTGGGGCGCGTTCTTCCCCAACGTGGCGCACATCACGCCTCTGGCGGAGAGTGTGTGGCGGTGGGAGATGAAGCCGCTCGGGCCGCCCGGGCTGGAGGCGCAAAACGGTCTACGGCTGCCGCTACGCCTTCGACGACGCGACGCACACGGTCACGTGGACGCCTGAGCCGGGCGTCGGCAACGCCACGTTCGCGGGCGGCGTGCGCTTCTCGCCAGAGGCTTCGGGTGCGCCAGAGGCCTCTGGCGCGGCGGAGTCACCCAGGTGCGCAGGAGACCTGTGGCTCGACGCCTCGCTAGAGATTCCGGCGCCGGGTTTCATGGCCGCCATCGTGCGCCCAGCCGTGGCGTTCGAGTTCGGCCGGATGACGGACCAGTTCCTCGCGCGCCTGAAGACCGCCGTGCGGGACCTGTAAACGAGACGAGGCCTCTGGCAGTCGCCAGAGGCCCCGCGGGCACCGCGCTAGAGGCGGGTTCTGTCTAACGCCAGAGGCTATGGGAAGCCTCTGGCGGTGCACTACTTGTTGAGCGTATACGTCGCCTCGCGGCCGTCGTCGGCGGCGAAGTCGAGCAGGAAGAGCGAGCCTGTTGTGCCATCAAGGTCCGACGCCGTAAACGGTGCACTCACGCCCACAACCTCTGCGGTGACGCGGTCGCCGTCGTCGTCGAAGATGGTGACGAACATATTGGACGTGGAGGTCGCGACCTCGAAGCCCTCGGGGAACGTAAACGTAAACGCCTGGGTGAGGTCCGCGTCCTGAATCGTCTCGCTGCGGACGTAGGTGCCTCCTCCGGGGTCCTGTACCTCGGCGAAGAGATCAGGCCCCGTGTCGTCCTCGCGGTCCCAGGGCCTCTGACGCAGGTCCGTCACCTCAACGGATTCGATGGTGACGGCGACGGGAGGCTCCTGCTGGATCTCGTCGATGAAATCGCAGCCGGTGAACAGAAGCGCGCAGAGCCCCAGCGGGGCGAGAAAGCGTGCAGACATGATGGTGGGATGGTTTGTCACGCAGAAGTATCGTCTACGCCCGAGGGCCTCTTAAGGAGGCCTTGCTTGCGGAACGAGATCATGGTCGTCTCCAGTGTGCCGTGGCGCATTCGGCGGCGCACCTCTTCGAGAGCGAGGCCGTCGTTGAGCCAGATGAGGGCTGCGGTGTGCGTGAGCGAGTGCGGGCTGATGCCTGGCCGCTTGAGCTTGGCTGTGCGAAGGTAGCCGTTGATGCGGCTGCGGATGGAGCGCGTGTTGAGCCGCGTGCCCTCGCTGCGGTGCCCGTGGCTGGCGAAGAGAGGCGCCCCTGGCGAGAGGTCGTCGCGGCGCTGCAGGTACGCCAGAAGCGGGTCTAGCGCCGCGGCATCTAGCGGCACACGCTGGTCCTTGGACTGCCGCCCCTTGCCCTGCACGTGCAGGTAGGCGCCCATGAGCGTGTGGTCCAAGTCGCCGCGGTCCGAGCGTACGAGTTCGATCTCGGCCAGTCCGCCGTAGATCATCAGGCTCACCAGCGCACGGTCACGCATGCCGATGGTGGTGCCCTCGGGGATGGTGTCCAAAAGGCGCCCCACGTCCTCTTGCGCGAGTACGCCGCGCGAGTGCTGGCTGGGACGGCGGTTGCCCTTGACCGCGCGCGCCGGGTTTTCCGCGAGGTCGCCACGGGCCACGAGGTAATCGCAGAGACGGCGCAGGGCCGTGAGATAGGTCGAGACCGAGACCTGACTCAGCTCGCGCTCTTCCATGAGGTAGCGCTTGTACGCGATCACGTCGTCCTCGCGGAAGCCGAAGCGCGCCGTGGGGCTTCCCAAGCGCGCGCCGTGGTAGCGCTCGAACTCGTTGAGCGTGCGCCGATACGTGCCGATCGTCGCGTCGCTCTTGCCCTTCAGGTAGTCTGTGAGGAACCCCTGGAAGCGCTCGGCGAGCTCACCGGCGGTGAGGAACAGGAGGCGGTCGCCAGAGGCGGGCTCGCGGTCGGCCATGGGCGGGGCGCGGGGCGCCGGTCTGAATAACGGTTATCCAAGCTAGGCCGGGCCTCTGGCGTCTGCAACCGGGGCGCGCCCGTGTCAGGGCGAGCGCATGTCAAAGACCGCCCCCTGCAGGGGGCTCCCGCGCAGCGGGTGGGGGTGTTTGCGCCAGAGGCACTGCCGGGGCCTCTGGCGAAACCGAGAGCGACACCCTCCGCCCTGCGGGCACCTCCCTCAAGGGAGGTGTCGTGCAGCGTGCGCTTGCCCTGTTGGCCCCCGCCAAACGTGGGTGGAGGCCTCTGGCGGGAGCATGGCAGCGTACGACTAGAACAGGTTGCTCTCGGCCGTGATCGACTCCAGCGACTCGCGGTAGGCCGCGAGGAAGCTGGCCGCCATCGAGCCGTCGATGATGCGGTGGTCGTAGCTCAGCGAGACGTACATCATCTGGCGGATCGCGATCACGTCGCCCAGGACCGGGTCCTCGACCACGACGGGCCGCTTGACGATGGCGCCGGGCGAGAGGATCGCGACCTGCGGCTGGTTGATGATGGGCGTGCCCATAAGGCTGCCCAGGCTGCCTACGTTGGTGATCGTAAACGTGCCGCCCTGGAGTTCGTCGGGCTGGAGCTTTTTGCTCCGCGTCCGCTCGGCCAGGTCCGCGATGGTGTGCGTGAGGCCGGTCAGGTTTTGCTGCCCCGCGTTGCGCACGACCGGTACGAGAAGCCCCTTGGTGCCAATCGCGACGGCGATGCCGATGTGGAACGTCTTCTTGACGTGGATCTCCTTGCCCTCGACCGACGAGTTGAGCAGCGGGTGAGCGCGCAGTGGCTCGATGGAGCCGTGAATGAAGTACGGCGTGAACGTCAGCTTGACGCCCTCGCGCTTCTGGAACTCCGCCTTGTGCGCGTTGCGGTGCGCGACGAGGCCCGTCACGTCGATCTCGGCGAACGAGGTGACGTGCGCACTCGTGGCCTGCGACCGCGTCATGTGCTCCGCGATGAGCTGGCGCATCCGGTCCATCTGGATCACCTCGACGCCATCCGACGGTGCGCTCGGCTGAGCGGCGGGGCGCGGCGCCGCAGCGGGTGCAGCCTTGGGCTGGGCGGCGGGCGCCGGAGCGACCTGCTGGGCCACAGGCTGTGCCGTGGCCGGAGGCGCCGCAGCCGGAGCTTCTGGCGCAGCCGTAGCCTCTGGCGCAGTCCCGCGCGTGTCGAGATAGCCCATCACGTCGGCCTTCGAGATCCGGCCGTCGGAGCCGGTGCCCGCGATGCCCTGAAGCTCGGCGAGCGAGAGGCCTTCCTTTTCCGCGATGGAGCGGACCAGCGGCGAGTAGAAGTTGCCCGCGTCGTCGCGGCGCGGAATCGGGCCGCTGGCGCCTGATGCGTCTGCGCTGGACACGTCTGCGCCCGAGGTGGCGCCGCCAGAGGCCTGCGCGGGGGCCGCGAGGCCAGGGCCGCCGGGCTCGCCGGAGAAGCCGTAGCTCTTCTCGGCAGGGTCGGGTGCGTCGCCAGAGGCCTGAGAGGATGTCGACTCTGGCGTGGAGACCGAGGGCGCGGCGTGCACGTTGACGGGCGTGGGCGCCGCAGGCGACTGCACGTCGCCGCTCACGGCCGAGCCGATGATGGCGATCGGCGTGCCCACGTCGACGGTCTCGCCCTCTTCGACGAGGATCTGGACGAGCGTGCCCGCCGCTGGCGACGGCACCTCGGAGTCCACCTTGTCGGTCGAGATTTCGAGCAGCGTCTCGTCCTGCTCTACTTCGTCGCCGACCGCTTTCTTCCATTCCAGAACGGTGCCCTCCATCACGCTTTCGCCCATCTTGGGCATCACCACTTCCACGCCGCCGCCTGCGGGCGCGCTGGACGTGTCGGGCACGCCTCCACCAGAGCCTGCGTCACCAGAGCCGCCGCCAGAGGCCTCTGGCGCGCTCTGCGCCTGCGCCGCCTCTTGCGTGCGCATGATCGGCGCGGCGGGCTTGGCCGAGGGCTCGACCGGGGCGAGCGCAGCAGGCGCCTGCACGTCGAGCGGCTGGGCAGCTTCTTCGACGGCCTCTGGCGCCGTGGCCTCTTGCGTTGTGGTGGCGCCGCCGCCGCTACCAGAGGCAGAGTCGTCGCCGACGGGCGCGTTCACGTCGGTCTCGATGATGGCGATGGGCGTGCCCACCTCCACGGTGTCGTTTTCCTGCACGAGGATCTCGACGATGCGGCCCTCGGCGGGGGAGGGGACTTCGGAGTCGACCTTGTCGGTCGAGATTTCGAGGAGGGTTTCGTCCTGCTCGACCGTCTCACCGACGGCCTTTTTCCATTCGAGGACGGTGCCTTCCATGACACTCTCGCCCATCTTGGGCATGACAACATCGACGCGGGCCATTTCGGGAGGGGACTTGTGCGGAGGGGGAGGCGAAAGATACGGGCGCTCAGGCTACGGCCCCGCACTCGGAAGCGCTCCCGTACACGCGGTGAAAAGGGCGCGGCCTCTGGCGCCAGAGGCGGTCGCGGTAGAAGCATCCGCGCCAGAGGCGGTCTGTTTGGAGGCGCTAGGGGAATCTCCTGTCCTCGGAGTACACCTCGCTACGCCCCGATGGAGATCCACGACCACGGCGGACCCGGACGCCTGGCACAGGCGCTCGCCTCCTACGCCGCGGCCTCTGGCGAGAGCCACACGCTCCGCGCCATGCTGGACCACCTGCCGGTGGTGGCCTTTCGCATCGACCCCGAGGGGCGGCTGGCCGAATCCAGCGGGCTGGCGCGCGCGGCCATCGTCGCGGAGCGCGGCGACTCGCGCGGACGGCTCGTGCGCGAGGCCTACGCGGACTTCCCCGAGATTCTAGACGCCCTGGACCGGGCGCAAGCGGGGGAAACCGTCGAGTTTCAGATCGCCATCGGCGGGCGGGAGTACCGCACCGTGTACCGCCCGCTGCCGGACGGCTCCATCGTGGGCGTGGCGCTCGAACTGCGGCCTCTGGCGGGCGCGGCGCCAGAGGCGTTCTCGGGGCCGGGTGTGCTCGTCGTGGATCCGCGCGCGCGGGTGCGGGCGGGGCTCGCGACGCAGCTCGCGGCGGAGGGGCTTCGTATCTCTGCGCAGGCCGAGGGCGCATCCGCGGCGATGGGCGCCGTGGACGCTGGAGTACGCGTGGTGGTGCTCGGGAGCCGGGCCGGGGTGGAGCCCTTGCTCCGTATCCGTGCGGCCTTCCCAGACGTGTTCGTGCTCGCGCTGATCCCGCGCCTCACGCCCCAGGCCGTGGCGTGGTGGCAGGAGCGCGGCGCCCACGGCGTGCTGGGCGCCGAGGCGACGGGCGCGGAGGTGGCCGACGCGGTAGGCATCCTAGCGCGCTACGGCGTCTTCGTCGCCGACGCCTCGTACGTCGGCGTTGCCTCTGGCGACGTGCTGACGACGCGCCAGCGGCAGATCGCGTGCCTGCTCGCGCGCGACATGAACCGCGCACAGATCGCCGCCGAACTGGACATCGCAGCCAGCACGGTCAGCGCGACGACCTCCAGTGCGCGCAAGAGGCTGGGCGTCACTACGGACGTGGGGCTGGCGCTCTACGCCGTCCGCGAGGGCTGGGTGGAGGTGGACGACCTGTAGCGCTACCGCGCGACGGTAAAGCGCGCGCTCGTCACCTCGCCGCCCGCCTCCGCCCGCGCGATGTACACGCCCGCCGCCCACGCCGACGTGTTCACCTCCCACGCGTGCTCGGTGCGGGCGCCAGAGGCTTCAGTGTGCACCGCGCGGCCTCGGGCGTCGAAGACGGTGAGCGTGGCCGCCTCTGGCGTGTCCAGGTCTAGCGCGATCCGCACCGCGCCTGCACCGGGATTGGGACTCACGCGCAGCGCCGCGCCAGAGGCCGCGGTCGGCTCGGGCTCAGATGACACCGGCAGGCTCACCGCCTCCACCGTCCGCCACACCCCGCTCTGCGTCGCCGCGTAGATCCGGCCGTCCCGCGCCAGCTCCACGTCCAGCACGCCGTGACCGCCCCACCCGCTCCCCTCGCCTGTGAGGTCCTGCCACGTCCGGCCCCCGTCGTTTGACCACACGATGGCGCCGCGGTCGTCTACGATCTCCCCATTGGGCAGGATGTCTCCCCCATCGATACCTACAACGAGCGTCCCGGCCTCGTCCAGCACGGCCGTGAGCGACTGCGGGTACTCGATCTCGGAGCCGCGACCGAACGAGCGCCGCTCCTGATAGGTCTCGCCGCCGTCCTCGCTGGCGTAAACGCCGGGGAATCCTGTGCCGGTGATTTTGAGGATGGCGTATGCCGTCCCGCCGTAGGGGTGCGATGGGTCTGCGTGCACTTCCACGGCGTCCACGCCCCACCGGAACGGGCTCCAGAACGCGGAGCACGTGAACGCGAGCCCGCCCGCGCCGTCGCCGGTGCTGTAGCCCATCCCGTTGTAGACGGCGACGAGGAGCCGCCCGTCGGGAAACGCCGCGCTCGGCGGCAGGTCGGCGGCGTCGAAGGGGCGCCCGCCCTCGCAGGTGCCCTCGGCGTCGTCGAAGGGCACGGGGGCGTAGATGTCGCCGCCATCGGTGGAGCGGCAGAGCCCGCTGCCGCCGGTGTAGAGCGCCGGGCGGGCGCCGGGCTCGGCGCCCACCGGCGGTGCGAGCGCGCTCTCGTGCGCGTGATCCATGTCGCTACAGGTGAAGGGCTCGGTGCTCTGGGAGTCCGTCCACGTCCGCCCGCCATCGCGGGAGA
This sequence comes from Rubricoccaceae bacterium, assembly GCA_963708165.1. Classification (GTDB taxonomy): domain Bacteria; phylum Bacteroidota; class Rhodothermia; order Rhodothermales; family Rubricoccaceae; genus Rubricoccus. The sequence goes on from OY970187.1 coordinate 2,380,680, forward strand.
CCTCGACGGAGGCGGCCCCACTACCGATGCCGCTGAGCAGCGTGCCGTCGGCGAGGGCCTCGAACCCGTCGCCCGCTCGGTCGTGCATCCTCGTCCACGTCCCGTCGCGCTCATACCGGTAGACGCCGTAGTCCCTCGTGACCCGCTCGGTCGCGAAGAGGGTGTCTTGTGAGCCGTCGGCGGCGTCGCCGTGAATGGTAGCGAGGCCGGCCATGAGCGTGTCGAAGCCGATGCGCTCCCACGTCACCTGCGCCTCTGGCGCGGGGGCGCAGAGGCACAGGAGAGCGAGAGCGAGCAAGCGTGAGAGTCGCATGGCTGAAGCTACCGCGTGACGGTGAAGCGCTCCACCTGCGGGGCCTGCCCATCCACGCGCAAGCGGACGAGGTACACGCCGGGTGCGAGTCCGCTGCGGAGGCGGGCAGAGTGCCGCCCGGCGTCGTAGGCGCCGCGGGCGAGGACAGACACTTCGCGACCGAGCGCGTCGTAGACAGAGAGGCTGACCGTACCGTCGTCAGACAGCGAGAACGGAATCCGCACGCCGCCCTGGCTCGGGTTCGGGTACGGCGCGCCGAGGGAATGCGTGGGCTCCTCCTGCATCGCGGATTTGCCCGCCATCTCGGCCTGAAGCCCTTGCGCGCCGTCCTGTGCAGAGAGGCCCAGGGCCTCCAGCACCAACCGGGCCTCGCGGCTATCTGGAGCCAAGCGCGTCACTGCAGCGGCATCGGCTTCGGCCCCGCGCGTGTCTCCGAGGTCGTGCAAGAGGTGGGCTCGGGCGATTCGCCCGTACACCTCTGTCTCACCGCCCTCGTCCACGAGCGCTGTCGCTGCGGCGAGCGCGTCGCTGCGCTCTCCTCTCAGGTCGTGCGCTTGCACGAGCGCAGCCAGCGCCCACGCCCGGTGGTCAGACCGGCGACCGTTGGCCTCAGCGCGGAGCGCGGCCATCGCCAGAGGCACGTCGGCCTCAGACGCGAGCCCACGCCCGACGAGGTAGCCGAGTTGGTGCAGCGCCTGCGCCGCTTCGGGCGCACCAGGTGCGAGTTCGACGATGGCACTCAGCGCCGCGGCGTCCTTCTGCTCGACGGCAGCGACGTACGCGGCGCGGAGGGGATTGACCTCGCCCTCACCGCTTTCCGAAGCCGCTGCGCGTGCGCCAGAGGGCGACTGCTTGTTGCTGCTGATGGGGTTCGAGGTGAGAAGGGGGTAAACCGCGACCGACGAGGTGGCGTCGGGGGCAAAGGCCCGGCCCCACCAGTCGTTCCGCGCGTATCCGCTCGTATTCGTCCCTGCCGTGGAGGCGTCGGGACCGAAACCGTCGTACCACTGCGAACTCGCGGTCCCGTTCTCAGAGAGACTGTTGTAGGCCAATTCACCCTGGCCAACATCGCTACCTGCCGAGAAGCCTCCACTGTTGGCTGCGTGGATGCCGCCTTCGTCGTTGTCGAAGATGACGTTGTAGCCCTCGGGGTACTCGGTGTAATAGCCCGTCGTGTTGGGGTAGTACGCGGGGTAGTAGTAGAAGCCCGTGACGATGCTGCCCGAGGCAGTTGCGTACGCTCCATACCCGCCGTTGAGCCTGGACTGGTTCGCCGCTTCTGTAGTCGAGGTGCTCGCTCGGTCGCGGCCAAAGAATGCCTCGGTATGGAACCCGGCGAGGAGGCCGTCTCCGTCGTTGATTTCAATGAGGTTGTCCGAGAATCGCGCTTCAGCGCGGCTCGCCAAGACGATCCCGTCTCCCGTCATTCTCCGGACAGTGGCGCCTTTCACGGAGACCGTTTCGCCCGCAATGTCCACGTCGTGCGCGTCGCCGGAGACGCGGATGCCAGAGACGTAGCTGGGTACGATCGCGTTCTGAATCGTGGTGCCGTTGATCTCCACGCGCGTCGCGCCGTTCTTGATGTCCACGGCGTAGCTGCCCCATCCGCCAACGTTCTCAATCGTGCCACCGGTGAGCGTGCCGCTGGCGCCAGAGGCAAAGGTGACGCCGCCCCAGCCGCTGGCGCCAGAGGCGGTGAACGTCATGTTGGTCGCGGCGAAGTCCTGGGACTCGATATCGAAGTTGACGCTAGAACCGAAGGCGAGCGTAAGCCAGTCCTCGGTCCAGTCGTAGACGCCAGAGGCGGGAAGGGTAATCGGCTCGCTGATGCGCTTCACCAGCGGAGTGCCCGTCACGACGATCCCATCCGTGGGCATGATGACGTAGGGGCTCTGAATACGCCAGTCCGTTGCATCGCTGTTGCATTTACCCCCTGCGCAAATCAAGTCAGCGTGGTAGGGCCATACCCAATCGTCTCCTGCGATATTCTCGTCCACGTAGTTGTGCCCACTGTTCGCCGACGCCCACATTATGTTTGGGCTTACGCGTATGTCGGATGTATTGACCTCCACATGATAGTCTCCGAAGCCGACGCCCTGATTGGGATTGGGGCACAGGAAGCTTTCTTCTCCTGTGTCACATGCTCCTGGAAACCCTTTAAGGTTGTTAAAATACAGATAAGATGACTTATTGGGCATTATAACCTCCATTGTGTATCCAGAGGTGATGTCGGGATCGTAGAATACAATAGGGGTGAAATAGGGAGGCTCTCCGCCGCGGGAGGAATTGAACGACAGAAAAAGAGAGCACCCGAAGTCTCCCTGCGGAATCACGACGGGAGACGATATCGTGTTGCCATCGCTGTCCATAGGAGTCATCTCGTTACCGTTGGTGTCCCAAAGCCGAAGCGATAGGTCTGTCGAGGAGGGATTGAAGAGAGACACCTCGTTGTTGGCGATGATCTCTCCGCACGGTGTATCATCGCTGAGGGGAGGTGTATTGTTGCTAAGACTCTGCGTCTGCGATGAGGCTTCTGAGCCAATCAAGAGCAGACCGAGGACGAGTAGAGGTATGAGGCGCATGAAGATGAGGAGTCAAAGTCGCAGCCCGCGAGTTGGGCGCGTGCTCCATCTTCGCCCACGCCCGCCCCACCTCCCATAGCCAGACGCAGCGACCGCGTCTAGCCAAGCGCTTAAACCGGCCTACGCAACATCGCAAGCGCCCTACGCAGCCTCTGGCGCGCGCCCCACCCGCCAGAGGCGCACAAAAACGCCCGGCTCCACAGCGGGGGCCGGGCAAGGCGTGTCAGGCCGGGGCCTCTGGCGCTAGAGGCTAGGCCAGGCGGTGGAGCGCCAGCGCCACACTCCGACCGCGCAGGTCGACGGGTCCCAGCGGCTCTGACGCGAACCGGCCCGCGGGGACGCGCGCCCAGACCGCGTCCGTGACCAGCACCTGCGAGTCGTACGTCTTGTTGAGCCCCTCGACGCGCGCGGCCACGTTGACCACGTCGCCGGTCACCTTGTACTCCTTGTGCTGCGCCGAGCCGACGGTCCCAGCGATGACCTCGCCCGCGTGCAGCCCGACGCCGATCCGCACCGGCTGCATCGCGCCCGCGGCCACCTCGGCCTCGACGCGCGCCACGATGTCCAGCGATGCCTCGACGGCGCGAGTGCAGTCGTCGGGCGTCGCCAGAGGCGCGCCGAAGACGGCCATGAAGCCGTCGCCCAGAAGCTGGTGCACGATGCCGCCGCGCGAGGTCACGGCGTCGATGGTGAGGCCGAAAAAGCGGTTGAGGAACGCCACGACGGCCTCTGGCGCGGACCGCTCGGCAAAGGCCGTAAAGCCGCGCACGTCCAGAAACATGATGCAGGCGTGCGTGCGGCGCCCGGGCGGGTCGGCGTCGTGGCGCAGCAGTTCGGCGACGACCGCGGGCGCGGTGTGGCGGCCAAAGATGTTGAGGATGCGCGTCTTTTCCGTCGCCTTCTGCGCCGCGTCCAGGGTTTGCGCAGACTGCATCGCGAGGATCGTCAAGAGCCGCGCGTCTTCGGTCGTGAACGTCTCGCCAGAGGCCTCTGGCGCCCTCTTGTTGTAGAGCGTGAGCACGCCCAGAAAGCGCCCGCCCGAGATCAGCGGCGCGCACAAAACGGTGCGCACCGCGTCGGCCCACTCGAAGGCTGAGAAGGGCGCCTCGGCGCGCGGCGCGTCCAGGCGCAGCGTGCGGCGGTGCGTGTCCATCCACGCCATGAGCGCCTCGTCGGGCCGCAGGTCGGAGCCTCTGGCGTCGCGCACGGTGCGCACGAACGTATGCGCGGCGTCGCCAGAGGCGCGGCCGACGAGCGTGACCACGCCCTGCTCCGCGCCGATGGCATCGACCGAGCGGCTGACGAGCGTGTGGACCGCTCCGTCGAGGTCTTTGGCGCTGCCCAGCGCGACGGCGATGTCGTTGAGCAGAGAAAGCTGGCCGACATCGCGGCGGAGTTCGTCGAGTTCGGTCATGGGGCGGTCGTCGAGCGCTGGGAAAGGTACCGGAAACGCTTGGATTGTAACGCCCTAGCGTGCACCTTGCGGCCTCCGCTCTGGCCTCTTCCCATGAGTCCTTCCCCCTCTGCCTCTGGCGCCGAGCGCGACTCGCCTCTGGCGGGCCGCACCGTCGGGCCGTACCGCGTCGAGAGCCGCGTGGGCGGCGGGGGCATGGGCGTCGTCTACCGCGCGACCGACATGCGCCTGGGCCGGACTGTCGCGCTCAAGTTTCTCGCCGCCCGCCTCCACGCCGACCCGACCGCGCGCCAGAGGCTGCGCGAGGAGGCCCGCGCTGTCGCCGCGCTGGACCACCCGCACGTGGCGAGCGTGTTCGACGTGGGCGAGACCGACGACGGGCAGGACTACGTCGCGATGGCGTTTTACGAGGGCGAGACGCTGGAAGCGCGCATCGCGCGCGGGCCTCTGGCGCCGGATGATGCCGCCGAGATCGCGCGGCAGATCGCCAGCGGCCTGGGCGCGGCGCACCGCGCGGGCATCGTCCACCGCGACGTAAAGCCCGCCAACGTGATGCTCGTCGGCGAGCCCGCGAGGGCGAAAGTGCTGGACTTCGGCATCGCGAAAACCGAGGAGGTGAACCTCACGCGGACCGGCGAGAGCGTGGGGACGGCGCTGTACATGAGCCCGGAGCAGCTCCGCGGCGACCCGACCGACGCGCGCTCCGACGTGTGGGCGCTCGGCGCGGTGCTCTACGAGATGCTCTCCGGCCGCCGCCCGTTCGGAGGCTCGTACGCCGCCGCCATCGGCTACGCCGTCTTGCACGAGGAGCCCGCGCCTCTGGCGGAGGCTGTGCCGGGCGGGCTGCGCGCCGTCGTGCAGCGCTGCCTCGCCAAAGCGCCAGAGGCGCGCTACGCGTCGATGGACGCGCTCGAAGCCGACCTCGGCGCGGTGCAGCGCGGCGGCGCGACCGCTTCGGCGCTCGTCTCAGAGCCCACGCCTCTGGAGCCTCTGGCGCGGCCCGCGCGCACGGCGCCCGCCAGAGGCCTCTGGCGGTGGGCGGTGGCGCTCGTCGCGCTCGTGCTCGCCGCGGTGGTTGCGGTCGCGCTCTGGCCCGAGCCCGCGCAGGCCGGGCCGCAACGCCTCGTCGTGCTCCCGTTTCGCGCCAGCGGCCCAGACGCCGAGCCTCTGGCGGAAGGATTGGTGGAGGCTGTCACGAGCAAGCTGGGCGCGCTCGGCCCCTTGCGCGAGCGCGTGCGCGTGGTCCCGGCCAGCGAGTTGGAGCCCGGCATGACGCCCAGCCAGGCGCACGAGCGGTTCGGCGCCACGCTCGTCGTCGAGGGAACCGTCTCGACCGAGGGCGACAACGTCCGCGTCTCCTATGGTCTGACGGAGGTCGGCGAGGGCATCCCGACGCAGGGCGTGACCGAGCAAATCGACGACGCCAGAGGCTCGGCGTTCGCGCTCCAGGACGCCACCGCGCTCGGCGTGCTGAGGCTGCTGCGCATCGAGATCGGCGCCGCCGAGACCACCGCGCTCGGTGCGGGTGGGACCGGTGACCCCGAGGCCAACGAGCGCTACCTGCGCGGCCGCGGCGTGCTCCGCAACCAGCAGTCCGACGCCGACGTGGCGCGCGCCCGCGAGCTGTTCGAGAGCGCGATCTCGCGCGACCCCGACTTCGCGCTCGCCCACGCCGGTCTCGCCGAGGCCCGATGGGAGACGTACCGCCGGACCGACGACGTGACGTGGGCCGACCGCGCCATCGCCAGCGGCGAACGCGCGCTCGCGCTGGACGACGGCCTGGCCGAGGTCCACGTCTCGCTCGCCGTCATCTACCAGGGGCGCCAGCGGTTCGGCGACGCCCTCGCTGCCACCCGCCGCGCGCTGGTGATCGACCCTGCGAGCTCCGAGGCCGTCCGGCGGCAGGCCAAGGTCCTCGGTGACATGGGCCGCGCGCCAGAGGCCGAGCGGGCGTTCCAGCGCGCCATCGCGCTCGCGCCGGACCTCTGGCGCCCCTACAACAGCCTCGGCGTGTTCTACCTCGGCGAAGGCCGCTCCGCCGACGCCGTCGCGCAGTTCCGCAAGGGGCTGGAGATCGACCGCGTCAACCTCTCGCTGTTCACCAACCTCGGCGTCGCGTCGTGGATCGCGGGGGACTTCGAGGGCGCGGAAGAGGCGTACAGCCAGGTCGTCCGGCTCGACCCCGACGCCGCCGACGCGGTCTTCAACCTCGCGTCCGTGCGCCTGTACCTGCAGGACTACCCGGGCGCCGTGGAGATGGCCGAGCGCGCCGTCGCCCTGCGGCCCGACGACTACGAGGGGCATGAGTCCCTCGCCGCGGCGCGATGGTGGGCCGCCCCGAACCAGCGAGACCCCGCCCGCGCCTCGTTCCGCACCACGCTCCGCCTCGCCCGCGAGCACCTCAGCGTCGGGCGAGATCCCCGCGTGCTCATGGCGATGGCGCGCGCCTTCTCGCTGCTCGGCCAGCGCGACAGCGCCCGCGTCTACCTCCGCGAGGTCGAGGAGCGCATCGCGCCAGAGGCCGCTGACGTGCAGGACGCCTTCGTCGTCGGCGTGACCCACGAGCTGGCGGGCCAGCGCGCCGACGCGCTCTCGTGGTTCAGCAGCGCGCTCCGCCGCGGCTTCGGCGCTGAGCAGATCCAGCGCTCGCCCTGGCTCACCGACCTCCGGACCGATCCCCTCGCCGAGTCCCTCTTGTCCCTCCCCCCATGATCCCATGAAACGTCTGTTCTGCCTCGTACTTCTGCTCGCCACCGCCTCTGGCGCCGAGGCCCAGGTCCTCGAAGAAGGCCAGATCGATGAGGCGTACAACCGCGCGGCCATGTTCCAGGTCCTCCACATCGAACGCACGGAGGACGAAGGCTACGTGTACTACTTCGAGCCCTCCCAGTCCTTCGAAGGCCAGGACCTTGCGGGCGAACCCCCCGTCCTCTACACGCAGGGCGGCGTGCTCACGGTGCGGTCGAGCGGCGTCGAGAAGGCGCTCGTGATCGTCGAGAGCGACAACGGGTACCCCGGCGTGGTGCCCAACGCGTTGCCACTCACGCAGGACGATCCGGCCGGGGTCATGATGCCGTTGAACGTCGACGGCCGTGGCGGCCCCTTCCTCTCCCGCCACACTGTCCGCGTGCTGATCTGCACGCAGCCGGACGGAGACACCGAGTGCAGGCGGTGGATCGAGGCCGTCCCGCGTGGCGCATCAGACATCCAGATCTTTCTGGGCCTGGAACTGTGGATCATCGAAGGTCCCGAGCTCGGCGGCGACCGCCAGAGGCCCGTCGACGACTGAGCCCACGCCTTGCGACCTCGCCTCGCGACCTCGCCAGAGGCCTCTGGCGAAAAAAAAAGTGCCCGGCCCCACCGTGGGAGCCGGGCGCGATGCGTCGGGCAAGACCTGCGCCTCTGGCGCTAGAGCCCGCACCGCAGCCGATGGCCCGCACCGCAGCCGATGGCCCGCACCGCAGGCGACGGTTTTGCCCACGCCGATTCAGACGTAGGGGCCCCGACGCGTCCCGTAGCGACACACCGCTGATGTGTCCTCGTCTCAGGCGACCGCAGTCGCGCCAGAGGCCTCTGGCGTCCGAGCTCACCGTCAGACACAAAAGCGCCCGGCCCCCACAGCGGGAGCCGGGCGCGGTGCCGTCCAGCCTCTGGCGCCAGAGGCGCCGAAGGATCTAGCGGCTGACCCGGAAGTCGACGCGGCGGTTCTGCGCTTGCCCGGCCTCGGTCGCGTTGCTCGCCACGGGGCGAGCCTGGCCGTAGCCGACCGCCGTCATGCGGCCCGCGTCGATGCCCTTGTCAGCGAGGTACGTCATCACGGCGTTGGCGCGCTCCTGGCTGAGTGCCCGGTTGGTCGAAGCGGATCCGGTGTTGTCCGTGTGCCCACCGATGGTCACGCTGAACTGCTCGTACTCCATCAGCGTCTCCGCGATCTGATCGAGGATCGTCGTCGACGTGCCGACCATCGTGTCCGTGCCAGTTGTGAACTGCACCGGCTCGATCAGCGCCTCGTTGATCCGCGTTTCGGCTGCAGCCACGTCGGCGTCGGGCGCGACCACGTTGAGCTCGGAGCGGTACGTGTAGCCCTCGGGGACCGAGGCACCTGCCTCAGCGTCGAGCGCGGCGCGAAGCTCCTCCGAGTCTACGTCGCCACGCAGGCCGATCTCGCGGCCGCGGAGCCGCACTCCGGGATTGGAGCGCACCCGTCCCAGGTAGCCCAGGTACGCGCCCATGCCCGTTCCCAAGCCACCGGTTACCTCTGCTGCGGGATCGACCACGAGATCGTTGCGAACCGTTGCCGTGGGGTAGACGGCGCTGGCCTGCTCCTCGATCTCAGCCTTCATCGCCTCGGTTGGGACGGCGCCCGTGAGGATCACGTTGCCGTCCTCGAAGCGGAGGTCGAAGTCGTTGGCGTCAGCGAGCATTTCTGCACCGGCCATCGATCCGGCGCCGATGGGCACCAGCTCGCTCTGGCCCGCGGACTCGACGCCGCTGCCCGCCAGAAGCGGTGCGATGACGAGTGCGACGACCGAGATCAGCTTGACGAGGATGTTCAGGCTCGGGCCGGAGGTGTCCTTGAGCGGGTCACCCACCGTATCACCCGTAACGGCTGCCTTGTGCACGTCGGAGCCCTTGCCGTACTTGACGCCGTCGAACTCGACGCCGCCCTCAATGCGCTTCTTCGCGTTGTCCCATGCGCCACCGGCGTTGGACTGGAAGATGGCCATGAGAACACCCGACACGGTCACACCTACCAAGAGGCCACCGAGCATGGACGCTCCACCAGCGAAGCCGATAAAGACTGGCGCGGCGAGCGCGAGGACGCCCGGAAGCACCATCTCACGAAGTGCAGCCTTGGTCGAGATGTCCACGCAGCGTGCGTGGTCCGCCTTGGCGGTTCCCTCGCGGAGACCAGGGATCTCAGCGAACTGACGACCGACCTCCTTGATCATGTCGCCAGCGGCGCGCCCAACAGCGTTCATCGCCATCGCGGAGAACACGAAGGGAAGCATCGCGCCCAGGAGCACACCCGCGAGGATGTTCGGGTTGGCGACGTTGATGGTATCCAGACCGGCCTGCTGCATAAACGCCGCGAACAGCGCGAGAGCCGTCAGAGCAGCCGAACCAATCGCGAAGCCCTTGCCGATGGCAGCGGTCGTGTTGCCGACAGCGTCCAACAGGTCGGTGCGCTCACGGACCTCTGGCGGCAGGTCCGCCATTTCAGCGATACCGCCCGCGTTGTCCGAGATCGGACCGTAGGCGTCGACGGCGAGCTGGATACCCGTGACGGAAAGCATGCCGAGTGCGGCGATGGCGATGCCGTAGAGACCAGCGGCCCAGAAGGAGCCCATGATGGCGAGCGCCAGCACGATCGTCGGGAGACCCGTCGAGTACATGCCGACACCCAGACCTGCGATGATGTTGGTCGCCGCGCCCGTCACAGACGCCCGCGCGATGTCCGTCACCGGCTTGGTGTGCGTCGCCGTGTAGTACTCGGTGATGAGACCGATGGCGGTGCCGCTGGCGAGGCCGATCACGACGGCCAGGAAGACCTTGAACGAGGTGTAGGTCTTGATGCCCACGATCAGCGTGTTGGCCTCGAACTCCGAGGGGAGCATCCACGTGATGATGAAGAAGCTCAGGATGGCCATGAGGCCTGCTGCGCCAAACTCACCGATGTTGAGAGCCCGCTGCGGGCTGCCGCCTTCCTTGACCTTCACGAAGAAGGAGCCCAGGATGGAGACGAGAATGCCGACCGATGCGAGCACGAGCGGAAGCAGAACCGCGCCGAGGATCATGCCGCCCTCGGCGTCGAGCGCGCTCATGAACGCGCCACCGAGCACCATCGCGCCGATGATGGAACCGACGTAGGACTCGAAGAGGTCGGCGCCCATGCCGGCCACGTCGCCCACGTTGTCGCCCACGTTGTCGGCGATGGTCGCCGGGTTGCGGGGGTCGTCCTCGGGGATGCCCTCGTAGACCTTGCCTGCAAGGTCAGCGCCAACGTCGGCGGCCTTGGTGTAGATGCCACCGCCCACGCGCGCGAAGAGCGCGATGGAGGAGGCCCCCAGCGAGAAGCCCGCGAGCACGTTGAGCGACTTGGTCAGCTCGATGTTGCTCAGGCCCACGACGCCGTCGGCGTCGAACATGCCGGAGTAGACGACGAAGAGACCGCCCAGTCCGAGAAGGCCCAGGCCGACAACCGAGAGACCCATCACGAGTCCGCCCGAGAACGCCACGTTGAGCGCCTCACCGAGGCTCGTGCGAGCCGCGTTGGTGGTGCGAACGTTCGCCTTGGTGGCGACGCGCATTCCGAAGAAGCCCGCCAGGCCGGAGCAAAACGCGCCGACGATGAACGAGAGCGCGATCAGCGGCGAGGAGTCCTCGCGGCCGAGGTTGACCAGCAGCAGCAGAGCCGCCACCACGACGACGAAGACGGCCAGCACGCGGTACTCGCGGCGGAGAAATGCGTTGGCGCCGTCCTGAATGTCGCCAGCGATCTCAGCCATGCGGTCTGTACCGACCGGCTGCTTGTTGACCCACTGGGAGCGGAGAAAGGCGTAGCCCAGCGCGACCACGCCCGACAGGGGCACGAGCAGAGCTAGTAGTGATTCGTTCATCTGTAAACGGGGTGGGTGAGGGACCGGGTCAGCCCCGGCGGTTGTACTGGTTCATGGCGGTGGTCATCCCGTCGCGGGCGAACACCAGCGCCGCCTCGCACGCGAGAGCGACGGCATCGCGAGCGGCCTCGTGTTCATCCTCCGGGAAGGGGGAGAGCACAAAGTCGACCTGTGTACCGGGCGCAAAAGTATTCCCCACGCCTACACGCAACCGGGGAAACTCGGTGGAGCCGAGCGCCTCGGCGATGCTCTTGATCCCGTTGTGGCCTCCAGATCCGCCCTGTGGACGTAACCGTAACGCGCCGACGGGCAACGCCAGATCGTCGTAGATCACGAGCGCGGCCTCTGGCGCGAGGCCGTAGCGCGCGAGCAGCGCCGCCAGAGGCCCGCCGGACCGGTTCATGAACTGCTGCGGCTTGGCGAGCAGAACCGGCACGCCCTCCCACATCGCGTGAGCGACAAGCGACCCGTCCTCTGGCGTGGTGACGGCCACACCCAGGTCGTCTGCGAGCCGGTCGATGATGGCGAAACCGATGTTGTGGCGCGTGGCGGCGTACTGCGCGCCGGGGTTGCCGAGGCCTACGAGAAGAGCCACGGGCTGCGGCCTCTGGCGCGAGCTCTCGTTAAGAGATGCGTCACCAGAGGTAGCGGGGCGGGAAAAGAGGCGGCGGAGGAATCCCATCGGATCGAGGGCGGAAACGTGTCGAGAGATATGCCGGACCGTACGCCTCTGGCGCCAGAGGCCAGAAGGCGCCGACCGGGAAACGAGAAGCCCTCCTCCCGGATCGGAAGGAGGGCTTTGGTCGAACGGGCAGACGCCAGAGGCTTAGGCCAGAGGCTTAGGCCTCGTCGCCCTCAGTCTCCTCGCCAACGACGGGGACTTCGTCTGCAGCGTCGTCACCGAGCAGCAGCAGGTCGTCCGTCTCTTCCACTTCCTCGACGCGAGGTGCCGTGATGGAGACGATGGTGCGGGCCGGGTCGGTCAGCACCTCCACGGAGTCGCCGAGCGAGAGGTCGGAGACGTGGAGCGAGTCGCCCACCTGTAGCGACGACACGTCGATGGTGACGAAGCCGGGGATGTTCTTGGGCAGGCTAGAGATCTCGAGCTCGTAAAGCGGCTGCGCGAGCTGGCCACCAGCCTTGACGCCAGGGGCGGTGCCCTCCAGGCGGATCGGGATCGAGAGTTCGAGCGTCTGGCCCTTGGTGAGCGCGAAAAAGTCGACGTGCAGGGGCTCGTCGGTCACGGGGTGATAGTCGATCTTCTTCAGGATCGCCTCGTGGTCCTCGCCGCCCATCGTCACCTCGACGCGGTAGTTCTCGGTCGTGTGGATGAGAGGGCGGAGGTCGAGCGTGGGCACCGAGAAGTGCACCGGCGCCGTGGACGGGCCGTAGAGCACGCAGGGCACGCGGCCCGCGTTGCGGACAGCTTTGACTTCTTTCTTGCCGCCTTCGCGAGGCTCGGCAGCGTGGAGGGTAATGGAATCCATGTCAGGAGGGGGTGTGCTGGAATCGGGGGCGCCAGAAGCCTCTGGCGTGGATGTCGGGGGCTCGCCTCTGGCGAGAGGCGGCTGTGGCGCCAGAGGCGCTAGTCGTCGAAAAGCGTCGAGATCGACTCGTCGGTGTAGATGCGGTGGATGGCGTCGGCGAAGAGCGGCGCGACGGTGATGACCTCGATCTTGTCGCTCTGGCGGCGCAGGGGGATCGTGTCGGTCACGATGAGGCGACCCAACGCGCTGGACTCAATGCGCTCGTACGCCGGACCGGAGAGCACCGCGTGGGTGCAAAAGGCCTGAATCTCCAGGGCGCCCTGGGCGCGAAGCGCGTCGGCGCCAGAGGTAAGCGTGCCCGCGGTGTCCACGAGGTCATCGATGAGAAGGCAGTCGCGGCCTTTCACATCGCCGATGATGTTCATGATCTCGACTTGGTTGGCCTCCGGGCGGCGCTTGTCGATGAGGGCGAGGTCGGCGCCGAGGCGCTTGGCATAGGCACGGGCCACCTTACTCGCGCCCACATCTGGCGCCACGACCACGAGGTCGCGCCGGAAAGACTCGCCCAGCGGGTTCGTCTCCAGCCATTCCTCGAACACGACCGAGCCGTAGAGGTGATCGACAGGGATGTCGAAAAAGCCCTGGATCTGCGCCGCGTGGAGGTCCATCGTCAGGACGCGGTCCACGCCGGCCTCTTCGAGCATCCGGGCGAGCATCCGCGCGGCGATGCTCACGCGCGGCTGGTCCTTGCGGTCCTGGCGCGCGTAGCCGAAGTAGGGGATGACGGCCGTGATGGTGCGGGCGCTCGCGCGGCGCGCGGCGTCGACCATGAGCAGCAGCTCCATCCAGTTGTCGGCCGGTGGCGGCGTGGACTGGATGATGAACACCTCGTGGCCGCGGATGGACTCGTCGTAGCGGACGTAGATCTCGCCATCGGAGAAGTTGCGCAGCGTGACTCCGCTCAGGCCCTCGCAATCCGCATCGTCCGCGATGCCTTGCGCCAGCGCCGGGTTGCACCGGCCGGCGAAAAGCATGATAGGAAGAGCGGCAGCGGAGGTCATCGCGGGGAGCGGAGGCACAGAACCGGGAGGCTAGCCCCGTGATGGGGCTCGGGTCTACCCTGACACGGCACCTTTCACCGCGTTTCCGCCAGAGGCCTCTGGCGAGCGTGCCGCTCGTCACGAGTTCGCCTAGGCGGCCTCTGGCGCCAGAGGCGATCTGAGCCGTTTTGCGCAGATTCGGGCCGTATGCCCTACCTGTTGCCCCAGGAGGGCTCGAACCTCCACTAGCTGGTCCAAAACCAGCTGTGCTGCCATTACACCATGGGGCAAACGCCCGCTCACTCAGCGACGCGCGCCGGAGCGCCGTGCGCCAGAGGCGGAACGGGGCGAAACTACCGCCACCTCTGGCGCGCTGCCGGACCTCCTCTCGTCCTTGCTCCCCTTTTCATTGCCAGCACCCCGCCCCGCTTCCGATCCGCGCGACGCCATCGGCGTGCTCGGAGGCCTCGGCCCGTATGCCGGGCTCGACTTGGTCCGCGCCATCTTCGACGAGACCGACGCGCACGCCGACCAGGAGCACCTGCCTGTGGCCCTGCTCTCGTACCCCGGCCGCATCCCCGACCGGAGCACGTGGATTCACGACCACGACGCGCCCAGCCCGGTCCCGCCGATGCTGGACATCCTGCGCCAGTTGGACGACGCGGGCTGTGCCGTCGCGGGGATTCCCTGCAACACGGCACACGCCCCGGCGCTGTTCGACCTCTTGCGCGGCTATCTCATCGCTGACGGCCGCGACCTTCAATTGCTCCACATCGTCGATGCCATCGTGGTGCATGTGGGTGAGGTCGCGCCAGAGGCCCGCAGCATCGGCATTCTGGCGACAGACTCGTCCATCGCCAACCGGCTCCACGAGATTGGGCTGGAAGGGGCGGGCCTCCACGCGGTCTCGCCTCTGGCGGAGGTGCAGAGCCAGGTTCAGGCGTCCATCTTCGACCCCAACTGGGGCCTCAAGGCCTATTCCCACCCACCGACGGATCAGGCACGCGAGGTGCTCCTCCACGCGACCGAGCACTTGGTCGCCAGAGGCGCCGAGGCGGTGATTCTGGGCTGCACCGAGTTGCCTCTGGCGATCCCGGAAGCTGTTCACGACGCCAGTGGCGTGCCGTTCGTGAGCTCGACGCGGGCGCTCGCGCGGGCACTCATCCGCGAGACGCACCCGGCCAAGCTGCAGCCTCTGGCGCGGACAGCGGCGTAGGGTCACGCTGGGGTGGCGCGAATGGACCTCTGGCGCCAGAGGCGCTGGGATGTCTCCGTTCTATCTTCGGCGCACCGCCCGACGTTGGGTGAGAGTTCAGGGCACGAGCCCGACACTGAATGCTCCGCGAACGCAGTCTTTTTCTCCAGCGCGGCCTGTTCCTCGCCGACCTCGCACTGATCGCGGTCGCGTGGGTGCTGGCGTATGTCGTGCGGTTTCATGTAATGACGCCGTTGGACGCGGTCCCTGTCATTTACTACGTGCGGTTTCTACCGTTCGTGATCGTGATCTGGGGCGGGGCGCTGCTGCTCTCGGGACTGTACCAGACGCGCCGGGCGCAACGGCTTACGCTGGTCGTGTGGGCCGTGGCGCGGGCGGTGGGGCTGAGTTTGCTCGTGTCGCTGGGTGCGTCGTTCTTCTACCGCGAGTTCTCGTTCTCGCGGCTGCACATGGTGTTTTTCGCGCTCTTGTCGTCGGGCTTTTTGGTCGGCTTGCGGCTCGCGATCTATGCGGGTCTGCGCCGGGCGAGGCAGAAAGGCGCCAACGTGCGGCGCGTGCTCATTGCTGGCGCAGGCAAGGCAGGGCAGCGCCTTTCGCGCGCGTTCCGGCACTATCCGTGGATGGGCTTTGAGGTCGTCGGTTTTCTGGACGACCGGGGCACGACGGTTGAGGCGGAGCCGCCGGACCCGTTCTACCCGGAGCAGACGTTCACGCCAGAGGTCATCGGCACGCTGGAGGAGGCGGGCGAGGTGATGGACCGTTTGGCAGCGGAGAACCGGCCGGTCGATATGGTCTACGCCGCGCTGCCTCTGGCGGCGGCGCGCAAGATCGAGGGTCTGGCGGCCCAATGCTCGCTGCACACGGCATCGCTCGCGCTGGTGCCGGATCTCTTCCACATCGAGTTGCTGCTCAACAGCCGGATCTCGGATGTAGACGGTCTGCCGGTCATCCATCTCATGGACGAGGCGCCGTTCGACATCCGCACGGTCGTCAAGCGCGCGCTGGACATCGCGTTCTCGGGCATCGTTCTGCTGCTGCTGGCGCCGCTTCTGGCAGGCATCGCCCTCGCGGTCAAGCTCTCCAGCCCCGGCCCGGTCTTTTACCGCCAGAGGCGCATGGGGCTCAACGGGCTGACCTTCGACATGCTCAAGTTCCGGTCGATGCCGATGGGCACGGAGGCAGCCTCTGGCGCGGTCTGGGCGCAGCCGGGCGAGAACCGCGCGACGCGCGTGGGCGCGTTCCTACGCAAGACCTCACTGGACGAGTTGCCGCAGTTTTTCAACGTGCTCACAGGCGACATGTCGGTCGTGGGGCCGAGGCCGGAGCGACCGGTCTTCATCTCGGAGTTCCGCCACCGAATCCCGGGCTACATGTTGCGCCACAAGGCCAAGGCGGGCATCACCGGCTGGGCGCAGGTCAACGGCTGGCGCGGCGACACGAGCCTGGAGAAGCGCATCGAGTATGACCTCTACTACATCCAGAACTGGAGCCTGGGCTTCGACCTCAAGATCATGGCGATGACGGTCGTCAAGGGGTTCGTCAACGAGAACGCGTATTAGCCTCTGGCGCCAGAGGCGGGGTGCGAGTGCGGGACGCCGAGGCGGGGACACCATGCATGGTGTCCCTACGGGAACGGGTTAGCTCGGTGGGGGCGCCGTGTCTATGCAGACATGCCGTTCCGTTCTCGGCGTTCGCCACGCTGGCGCCTCCACGATTACAGCCGTGGAGGCCTGTACTTCGTGACGGTCTGCACGGCCGAGCGTCGCGAGGTACTCGGCGAGGTCCGTCAGGGGCAGATGGTGTTGTCTGGCCTCGGGCAGATAGCAGTGGACGAATGGACACGGACGCTGGATGCGCGCGAGGGCATTGTGACGGATGTATTCGTCGTGATGCCGAACCACGTCCATCTTCTGTTGGGGATGGTGGATCCTCCAGAGGCCTCTGGCGAGGTGGTGCCCGATGAGAAGACCCGAGCCGAGGACGTGGCGCCGGAGGACACCATACATGGTGTCCCTACGAATGCGGATTCAGGCAGGGCCTCTGGCGAAGTGCAGTCGATCCGCCGGTTTGGGCAGCACGCTGCCGGATCCGTCTCGTCCGTCGTTGGCGCGTACAAGGCCGCCGTCACGCGAGTGGGGCGGCGTCACGGGTTGTGGTGGCCGGAGGGCGCGCTGTGGCAGTCTCGGTTCCACGACCGCGTCGTCCGGTCCGCGCCAGAGGCCGACCGAATCCGGCAGTACATCGCGAACAACCCCGCGCGCTGGGTGAGCGACCGATTTCACCCATCCAACGACGCCCCCACCCCGTAGGGACACCATGCATGGTGTCCCCACCGCGGCATCACGCCTCTGGCGCCACTGGCGGGATCAATCACCCCAGCCCCAGCATCTTCCCGCCCTGGTAGATCGCGAACGAGAACCCGTACGCCAGCGCGAACATGTAGCCCCACATCGCCAGAGGCCATAGCCAGCTGTTCAGCTCGCGCTTGGCGATGGCGAGCGTGCTCATGCACTGCAGCGCGAAGACGAAGAACACCAACAGGCTGACCGCCACGAGCGGCGTGAAGACCGGCGTGCCGTCGGGGTAACGGTCGGCCTTGATGGCGTCGCGCAGGGCCAGGCTTTCCTCGTTCGCGTCGGCGCCCGCACTGTAGATCGTCGCGAGGGCGCTCACGATGACCTCGCGCGCGGCGAAGCTCGCCACAATGCCCGCCGAGATCTTCCAGTCGAAGCCCAGCGGGCGCATGACCGGCTCGATGGCGTGGCCGAAGCGGCCGATGTAACTGTTGCGCACCTGGTAGCCCGCGATCTCGTTCTGCACCGCTGCCTGCTCCACGCCAGAGGCCTCGACGGCGGCAGCGATCTCGGCCTCTGGCGAATCTGGAGCCTCTGGCGCTAGAGGTGACGCGTCGTCTCCGTCCGCGTCGATGCCGCCGGGGTTGATGCGGACGGTGCTCTCGGTCACGGCCTCCCCGGCCGCGTCGGCGCGGGCCTGCAACTCTGCGGGCACGTCCACCTTGGGGTAGCTCGCGAGGAACCACAGCACGATGCTGAGGCCGAAGATGATTTTGCCGGCCCGCACCACGAACACCTTTGCGCGGTCACGCATCCGGCGCCAGAGGTGCTTCGGCTGCGGCATCCGGTAGGGCGGAAGCTCCATCACGAACGACGAGCCCTCGCCCTTGAACACGAAGCGGCGCAGGATCCACGCCGCAAAAAACGCCATGACCGTGCCCAGCACGTACAGCGAGGTCATCGCGAGACCCTGATAGCCGATGATCCCGAACATCGCGCCAGAGGGAATAAATGCCGCGATGAAGAGCACGTAGACCGGCAATCGCGCCGAGCAGCCCTGCAGAGGGACCACCATGATGGTGATGATCCGGTCGCGCTCGTCGGCCAGCGTCCGGGCGGCCATGATGCCCGGGATCGCGCAGGCGTACGCCGAGAGCATCGGTACGACGGACGCGCCGCTCAGGCCCACGCGGCGCATCGCGCGGTCCATGATGAACGCGGTTCGCGCCATGTAGCCCGAGTCCTCCATCAGGCCGAGAAAGAAGAACAACAGCAGGATCTGCGGCAGGAAGATGAGCACGTTGCCCACGCCGCTCAGCGCGCCCTCCACCATCATGTCCTCCAAGATGCCGTCCGGCAAGACCGCACGCAGCCCCTCGCCCGTCACGCCGACCAGCCACTCGATGCCGTCCATCGCCGGGACCGCCCACGAGAACACGGCCTGGAAAATGACCAGCAGCACGCCGCCGAAGATGAGCGGCCCCCAGATTTTGTGCGTCACGACCGCGTCGATTTTGTCCGACAGCGTCGCCTCGCCAGAGGTCGCCTCTTGCGTGACCACCCGGCGCCGCGACCGGACTGATCCAGCCGTAGCGGCCCTGCATCTCCGCGATCTTGTACGGGACCGGCCGCGCCTCCAGCCTCTGGCGCGTGGCGAGGATGGTCGCGTGGAACTGCGGCGCCTTCGTCTCCCAGACGGCGAGCAGGGGGTCTGACGTGAGCGCACCCAGCGTCTCGAACCGCAACTGGCTCTCCGGTACGCCAGGTGCCTCTTGCGCGAGCGCGGTCGCCAGAGGCGCGATCTCGGCCTCGACGGCGGGCATCAACTCCCAGCCCACACCTCTGGCGGGCGGCGGCGGGTTTAGGATCGCGTGGCGCAGCGCGTCGATCTCGGACTTGCGCGCCACGATGGGCAGGACCGGTACGCCGAGCGTCTGGGCTAGCGCTTGGTGATCGACCGTGATTTTGGCCTCGTGCGCGGCGTCCATCATGTTCAGCGCCACGACGGTCGGCAGACCCAGGTCCAGGATCTGCGTCACGAGATACAGGTTACGCTCCAGGTTCGTCGCGTCCACGACGCAGACGACCACGTCCGGCGGCGGCTCGCCCGCAATCCGGCCCACGAGCGCGTCGAACGCCACGCGCTCATCGACCGAGCGCGGGTTGAGGCTGTATGTGCCCGGCAGGTCCACGATCTCTACCGGCGCGTCTCCCTGGGCCACGCCCGCCAGAGGCCCAGACTTGCGCTCGACCGTCACGCCGGGATAGTTCGCGACCTTCTGAAACGAGCCCGTCAACGCGTTGAAGAGCGTCGTTTTGCCGACGTTCGGGTTGCCCGCGAGGGCGACGGTGTGGGTGCGTGTGAGCGTTTCCATATCAGGCGTGGCCTCTGGCGCAAGAGGCGACCACGATGCCTCTGTCTGTGCTTCCTGCTCTCCAGCCGTCATTCCCGCGCAGGCGGGAATCCATGCGGTGCTGGAGGGTGCGTGCAACGGCTGCTGCTGACGCCATCATGTTCGCGCGTATCTCCTTGAACGGTCTGAGCGCAGACCCGCCTCTGGCGGTCGTCACTCTGGATTCCCGCCTTCGCGGGAATGACGCTATAGGGGAAGGCGGAGAGAGAGCGGAGCCTCTGGCGCCAGAGGCCGAAACGACTGAGCTGCAACTCACGACGCGACCTCAATGACGATGTGCGCCGCCTCGGCCTTGCGCACCGAGAGGTGGAAGCCGCGCACGTGCACGTCCATCGGGTCGCCCAGAGGCGCGAGCCGCACGACTTCAACGGGCGTTCCGGGCACCAAGCCCATTTCCAGCAACCGCATCGGCGGCTCGCCTTCGTAGCCGGAGATCGTGCCTCTGGCGCCCGCGCCGAGCGTGTCCAGCGTCTGCGTCACAGCGCCTACGGCGTGTCGGTCGCGAAAAGGCCCATCGCCACCTCGCGGCGGAGCGCCACGCGAGACGCGCCGAGGGCCAGCACGCACTTGTCGCCGGTCGACATCACGCAGGCATCGCAACCCTCGCGGATACCCAGGTCGCGCAAACGCGAGCAGGTCGCGTCGTCCAGCCCCATAAAGCACACGCGAATCGTCTTCCCAGCGGGGAAGGACGAGACGGGCGCGGGCGGGGCGTCGAACACATGCGTCTTATTTGGATCGGTTCTAAGGTAGATCTCTTGCGCCCGGTGTGCCCCGTCAAGTTTCGTCGCAGCGCCAGAGGCGTTTTCGAAGTCGGAGGGGCGAAGCCAGAAGGCGGAACTGAAGACGCGGTCTCTGGCATCAGATGCCTTCCGTGGTGCTACGCGCGGCTGACGGGACCCCCTGGGAACGCTCCGGTCGGCGCTCTGCCTCTGGCGCCAGAGGCCCACGCACAACACCGTACCTCAGTAGCGGAACCGCGCGTTTTTCAACCCCCGCCGCGCTGGGAAGTGCGAATCTGAGAAAAAGCACGCGCCTCGGCATGATTCTCCTCCGCGACCTCTCCCTCGCCTTCGGCGGCCGCCAACTCTTCGACGGCCTCACGTGGACCGTTCGCCCCGGCGAGCGCGTCGGCCTCGTCGGCCCCAACGGGGCGGGCAAGACGACCCTTCTCAAGGCCATTTCGGGCGAACTCCCGCTCGACGGCGGCGAAATCATCCGCGAGGGCAACGCGACGGTCGGCTTCTTGCGGCAGGACACGCAGGAACACGACACGTCGAAGTCGCCTCTGGCGGAGGCGCGAGAGGCGTTTGGGGACGCGCTGGACCTGGAGCGCGAGGCGCACCAAATCGCCGACAAGATGGAGGCCATGCCCGATCACACGAGCGAGGCGTACGAAGCGCTCGTCTGGCGCATGGGCCGCGTGCAGGAGCAGATGGCGATGCATGACGTGCACTCCATCGAAGCGCGTACGGCCACGGTGTTGGGCGGGCTGGGCTTTACCGCAGAGGAGATGGAGCGCCCGCTCTCCACGTTTTCGGGAGGGTGGCGCATGCGCGTCGCGCTGGCGCGGATGCTGCTCTCCGAGCCCGACGTGCTGCTGCTCGATGAGCCCACCAACCACCTGGACATCGAGTCCATCGGCTGGCTGGAGGGCTATCTCAAGAACTACCCGGGTGCGGTCGTGCTGGTGAGTCACGACCGGTACTTCCTGGACCGGATGACCAACCGCACGGCCGAATTGGTGCGTGGGCAGATCGACGAGTACGCGGGCAACTACGACTTCTACATCAACGAGCGCGAGGAGCGCCGCCGGTTGTGGGGCGCGCGCTACGACAACCAGCAGAAGGAGATCGCCGAGATGGAGCGGTTCGTCCAGCGGTTCCGCGCGAAGGCGACCAAGGCCAAGCAGGCGCAGAGCCGCGTGAAGGCGCTGGAGCGGATGGAGCGCATCGCGCCGCCGCCGCAAGAGGCCGGCGAGATCCACTTCCGCTTTCCCGACCCGCCGCCGAGCGTCCGCGTCGTCGCCGAGGTCTCGGAGTTCTCCAAACGCTACCCCAACGAGGAGGGCGGCGAAAACGTCGTGTTCAAGAACGCGCCGCGGCTGCTCGTGGAGAAAGGCGACACCATCGCGCTCGTGGGCAAGAACGGCGCGGGCAAGTCCACGCTCGCGCGGATGCTTCTGGCGCAAGAGGAGTTCGAGGGCTCGCTGGAGATCGGCGCGCGCGTCAAGGAGGCGCATTTTGCGCAGCACCAAGCCGAGGCGCTGCCGCGCGAGAAAAACGTGCTGGACGCCCTGCGCGAAAAGGGCCGCGGCCAGTCCGAGACGCAGCTTCGCAGCCTGCTCGGCGCGTTCCTGTTCAAGGGCGACGACGTGTTCAAAAGCGTCTCCGTCCTCTCGGGTGGTGAGCGCTCCCGCCTCGCGCTCGCGAGAACGCTGCTCTCGCCCGCCAACTTCCTCGTCTTGGACGAGCCCACCAACCACTTGGACCTCGCGTCCAAGGACGTGCTCTCCGAAGCCATCCGGCAGTACACCGGAAGCGTCGTGCTCATCTCGCACGACCGCCACTTTCTCGACGCCGTGGCCGACCGCGTGTGGTACGCCGAGGACCAGACGGTGCGCACCTACCAGGGCTCTTACACCGAGGCCGAGTGGCAGCGTGAGCAGGGCACCGCCGCCGCCTCGCTCAAGGCCTCTGGCGCCAGAGGCTCAGACGCTGCCGCGCCCGCGAACGGCTTGGCGACATCTGGCCACGGCACGAGTGCAAAGGGTTCTGGCGCACACGCCTCTGGCGGCAAAAAGTCCATCCCGACCAAGACCGGCGGCAAGCGCACCAAGGAGGAGAAGCGCCGCGCCGCCGAGATGCGCCAGCGCGTCTCGCGCGCCACGCGCGGCGAGGAAACGCTCGACCCCAAAGCGCTCTCGCCCGACGAACTGGCCTACGCCATCGACGCGCTCGAAGTAGCGGTGACGGCCAAGACGAAGGAGAAAAACGACCTGGAAAAGAAACTCGCCGACCCCGATCTCTACGCCGACGCCAAGCGCTTCAAGCAGACATCGGAGGCGCACGCCAAGGCTGAGACCGTAGAAACGCATCTCATGACGATGTGGGAAACGCTCGCCGAGGCCGCGCTCGCGTAGCCTGTGGCGACGGCCCATGCGCCATCGCGGAGCAGAGGTGAAGATGACGCCTCCACGCTGATGTGTGATCGCTCTCGCCAGAGGCCTCGGTAGTCTAGGTGTTCGCTCTTCTCGCCCGGATGCTCCACCACCGCATGCTCCGCCTTTCTCTGGTCGCCGCTCTCCTTGTTCTCGCTGGGTGCTCCACCGGAGGCGCCTCGCAAGAGGTCTCGCCAGAGGCTGTCCTAGAGGTTGTGGCGCCGCTTCCGCCGCTCGACCCGCTGCCAGGCGTCGAGATGGTGAGCCGCGCCGCGTGGGGCGCCGAGCCTCTGGCGTTCGCGATTCCCTCTCAGACGCCGAACGCCATCACCATTCACCACACGGCAGTGATGCAACGGCCGGACCTCACGCCAGAGGCCAAGATGCAGTCGCTGCAGCGCTTTTCGTTGTCCTCGGACACGCTGGACGACGGGAGCCCCAAGAAGGCGTGGGCCGACGTGCCGTACCACTTCTACGTCGCCAGCGACGGCACCATTCTGGAAGGCCGCGACGTGCGTCTGGAAGGCGACACGAACACGGACTACGATCTCACGGGCCAGATCCAGATCGTAGCCGAGGGCAACTTCGAGGAGGAGCAGCCGACAACGTGCAGGTCACGAGCCTGCTCTCGCTCGTCGGCGCCCTCGCGGAGCGGTACGACATTCCGCGCAACCGCCTCAAAGGCCACGGAGACCGCGCGGTGGGCCAGACGATGTGCCCCGGGATCGCCCTCCGGCGCGTCTTCCCCAAGCTGGGAAGCGTGATGCCGCCCGCGCGGCCGGATCCTTCGCGGCTGTAAGCGCCGCCTGAAACGGACCGACGCTAGAAGCTCGCAGCCCGCGGGCGCCAGAGGCCGCGCCGTTTGTAGCCGAGGCGGAAAACGTGTAGGATGGGGGCGACACCTGACCCCGACCGCATGCGCGCGCTACTCTTCACCGTTCTCCTCGCGGCCTCTGGCGCGATGGCCCAGGGACCACCGGGGCCGCCGCCGTCGCCGGACAGCACATCGGCGTGGCGGTATTTCCCGCTCCACCTGGGCGACGCGTGGCAGTACCGCGTGGACGTGGCCTCTGGCGAGGCCCCCGACTACTCGTACACCCTGACGCGCCGCGTAGAGGCGTATACGGTCGTGGACGGCCGGACCTACGCGGTCATTCGGGAATGGCCGCGCGATGTGCCGACCGGCCTCCCGGCGCCAGAGGCCCGGCGCTACCTCACGCGCTTCGACACGCTCGCGGCGCGCGTCATAACGCGCGAGATCGGTTCGGCGTCGGAGGTTGCCGCGCCGTGTTCGCTCAGCGAGCCGTTTCCGCGCAACCCCGAGGAGCCGCGCGAGGTGACGTGCCAGGACGGAAGCCTCGCGATGGTGTCGGGCAGCTACACGGAGTCCGTCCGCATCGGGGAGCAGACCTACATGCTTACGGCCAAGACGATCAGCACGAGCGGCACCCTAGACCTCGCGGAGACGTTCGCGGCAGACGTTGGCCTCGTTCAGAGCGAATTTGAGGAGGCCGAAGCGCGAACGCTCACGCTTGTGACGGCTCGCATCGAGGGCCGCTTCTACGGTGACGCGCCAGAGGCGGGTTTCCCGGGCATCCCGGACACGACGGACGCAGCGCGCTACTACCCGCTAGGCGTAGGGGACGTGTGGCACTACCAGACCTGTGACCCTCTCTTCGGATGCACGCGTTTCGATCTGCGCTCGGTCGTTCGAGAGGAACTGATCTCGGATACGCTCTACGCGGTCGTGGAAAACCTCTCCTATACACGAGAAGGAGGCGGCTACGTGTTCGGGTCTCGGCGCGAAAGCCTCGTCCGTTTCGACTCGGCCACAACCCAAATCGCGGACAGGACAGCCAACCGGGACCTCGCGAATGGGTGTCCACTCGGCGCCGACTTCGGGGTGAGGATTGATACCGACGAGTGCCTGGGCATCGCGTTTCGAGAAGAAGACCCCGTCTTCGGTGACATTAAGGCGTTCGACACGCTCGGCGGTGGGATCGCGTTCGCCGTGGACATCGGCGTGGTGGGTTCCTCCGGCGATGGCAGCAGCGCCTTGACGGAACTGGTGTACTACAACGTGGGCGGCACCGAGCAGGGGACTCCGATTCCGGTCGCCTCTGGCGCTGTGCCAGAAGCACAGCCTCTGGCTCTGACCGCGTTCCCCAACCCCACTGCCGGGCCTCTGGCGGTAGAAGTCGTCGGCGCCAGAGGCTTGGTGCAACTGGAGGCCTTCGACGCGCTCGGCCGCCGCGTGCTCTCGCGCGAGGTCGCGCCAGAGGCTCGAATCGAGATCGACGCGAGTTGGTGGGCGCCGGGCCTCTACATCCTGCGCGCCGCCTCTGGCGAGGAGACGGCGACCACACAGATCGTACGGCGCTGAGCCTCTGGAGAACGCTTCACGCCAAACCCGGCGCCAGAGGCCTCTGGCGGACACGATCTTGAGAGCCCCGTTCCGTCCCCCGCATGGCGACCTCGCTCGACAAAGACAAGATCCACGTCCTTCTTCTCGAAGGCATCCACGAGACGGCTGAGGCGGTCTTTCGCGAGGCGGGCTACACCGAGATCGAGCGCCGGTCCGGCGCGGTGCAAGGCGAGGAACTGGCCGCAGCGCTCGAAGGCGTCCACTTCCTCGGCATCCGCTCGCGCACACAGGTGACGCCCGAGGTGCTGGCGCGCGCCGAGAAGCTGGTCGGCGTGGGGTGCTTTTGCATCGGGACGGATCAGGTGACGCTAGACGCGGCGGCCGAGCACGGCGTGGTTGTCTTCAACGCGCCGTACTCCAACACGCGGTCTGTGGCCGAACTCGTGCTCGCCGAGGCCATCTTGCTCCTGCGCGGCGTGCCGGAGAAGAACGCGCTCGCGCACCGCGGGATCTGGGCCAAGAGCGCCTCTGGCGCCAACGAGGCGCGCGGCAAGACGCTCGGCGTGGTCGGCTACGGCAACATCGGGGCGCAGCTGTCGGTCCTCGCCGAGGCCGTCGGGATGCGGGTCGTGTTTTACGACGCGGCGGCCAAACTTCCGCTCGGCAACGCCAGAGGCCTGGGCTCGCTAGACGCGCTTCTGGCGGAGGCCGACGTGGTGACGCTGCACGTGCCGGATACGCCGCAGACGCGCGGGATGATCGGCGCGGAGCAGCTGGCGGCGATGAAGCCCGGCGCGGTCCTGCTCAACGCCTCGCGTGGGACCGTGGTGGATCTGGACGCGCTCGCCGGGTCATTGCGCTCCGGCCACCTTCGCGGCGCGGCAGTCGACGTGTTTCCTCGCGAGCCCAAATCCAAGGAGGAGACCTTCGAAAGCCCGCTGCAGGGCATCGACCGGGCACTGCTCACCCCGCACGTCGGCGGCAGCACGGAAGAGGCGCAGGCCAACATCGGCCGCGAGGTGGCGGGCAAGCTGGTCCGCTACTCGGACAACGGCTCGACCGAGAGCTCGGTCAACCTGCCGCAGGTCTCGCTTCCCGAGCAGCCGGACGTGCACCGCTTTCTGCACATCCACGCCAACCGGCCCGGCGTGCTCAGCGCCATCAACGGCGCGCTCGGGGCCTCTGGCGCGAACGTCGTGGGCCAGTACCTCCAGACGCGTGGGGGCGTGGGCTATGTGGTGACGGACGTGGACGATGATGGGACCGCTGCCGCAGAGGCGTTGCTAGACTCGCTGCGCGACGTGCCCGGCACGATCCGTGCGCGCGTGCTGTTTTAGGCGTACGGGGCGCGCGGCTCGCTTCGTTTCGCCAGAGGCCTCTGGCGTAAGCGTGCCTCCGGCGCGAGCCGATCCCCTGCGCGGCGTGCGGCAAGACGCCCTCGCTCAGGATTCCGCTGTGCGCAGCCTCTGGCGCGGCGTTTGAAAGACTCTGGCTACAGGTTCAACCCCAGATGCCATGCGTCTTTCTACTCTGCTCCCGACTCCCGCCCTCACGCTCGCTCTCGCCCTCCTCGCCGGAGGCGTCGGTATGGGCTGCGGCGACACGCCAGAGGCTGTGGGCCCGCCTCTGGCGCCAACACAGGCGGATTCCACCCCTCTCTCATCAGCACCAGAGGCTCTGGATGCGCCGCTCGTGACGGGACCAGAGGTCATGGACGAGCCCGTCCAACCCGGCCCCACGCCTAGACGCGCGGCGTCCGCGCCAGTGGTCACTCCGGCGCCAAAGGCCCCGGCGCCAGAGGCTCTGGCACCCGCACCTTCTCCGAAGCCTACGGCGCGTGCACAGACGCCTCCGGTCCAGTCGATGCCGCTCCCAGAGCGCCCCCCGATGCCGGCCCCGGCGCCCGTCGATGCGCTCGACACCTCTGGTGCCGACGCGTTCTGGACGCGATTCAAAGCCGCCGTCAAGCGCCAGGACCGCGCGGCGATCCAGGCCGGTTTGGCCGAGACGATCCGTGTGGGCGACCGCACGTTCGCGCGCGCAAGTGAGCCCGTGCAGGACGTGATCACGGCCGTCGCGGAGCAGGATGCCGTACAGAGCGCCTACCTCGCCGTGGAGCGCCTCACGCACGGCGCCGGCGGCAGCACCTTCCGCACGACGGTCAGCTACGATGTGGAAGGCGAGACCTACGAGGTCGTCATCTTCGGGACCGTCGCGCAGGTGGCCTCTGGCGAGTGGAAGCTCGTTGAGATCGGTAGTGAAGGCTAGATCACGAATGGCCTCTGGCGTGGAGCGGCCTCTGGCGAGCGGCTCCCGCCAGAGGCTAGTCGTTGTCCAGCGACATCTCGTCGGGCTCGCCGTTGTGGACGAGAAGCGTCGTTCCGGCGGCCTCGACGAGCGCTTGCAGGCCATCGCCGTAGGTCTCGGCGCCAGAGGCATCGGGCCGTTGCATGCCGAGCACGGTGAGGTCGGCGGTGCGGCTCTCCTCGCGAAGGATGTCGATGAAGTCGCGGTCCTCGCGGAGCAGCACGTCCACGTCGGCATCCACGCGGACGGCTTCCAGCAAGCGCAGCGTTTCGGCGCGGACGGGCTCTACGGCCTGCTCGCGGCCCACCATGCGGATCACGCGGATCGTGGCGTCGCTCCAGTCGCGGTGGAGCGTGACAAGGTGCGCGAGCAGCAGCATCAGGTCGCCGTTGCCGCCGCGGCCGCCCCACCACACGTTGATGACGCGGTGCTCGCCGAAGTTTTCCTCCCCGTCGACGTGCAGAAACAGGACCGATTTGTGCAGATCGGCGAGGTCGCGGAGTACGCGCAGGAGCAGGCCGCGCCCAGGCGGCGTGCGGCTCCAGCCCATCATGACCGTGTTGGCCTCTAGCCGCCCGATGCCGTGCGCCTGGGCTACGGCTACGGCGCCAGAGGCGAAATCGGGCACGATCTGCGCTTCGGCGAAGGCGTTCATGCCGCGGTTGCGGATGTAGGTGCGAATGCGCTCCCGCGCCGTCTCGCGCAGGTGCGGCTTGTTGGGGTCGTCCACGTTGCCCGTGATGAGCTGCGAGAACGACACGATGCCGCGGCCCAAGCTGAGCCACGTGCTCATGGCCACGAGTTGCTCTCGGTTGTGCGGCTGGCCGGTGAACACCATCAGGTTGGGTCGCCAGTTGCGGGCGTCGCCTGCGCCGCCGCCGCGCTCCAGCTTGAGCAGTGCGAACCGCGCGAGGCTGGTCCAGACGCCACTCCGCACGTCGCCCCACGTCCCCGCCAGCGCACGCCGGCGTAGGGCGAAGTAGATACCGTAGGTGACGACGATCGCCGCGACCGTCGCGGGCGCGTTGATGAGGAACATCGCGCCGTAACAGCCCAGCCCGCCCAGCGCGGGAATGAGGACCGGAACGGAGAAAGTCGGCCGGAAGCTCGGGTTGCCGACAGCTTTCTCGATAGCCGCGACGAGGTTCACCATCCCGTACGTGTTCAGGAAGAACATCGTGATGATGGGCGCGACCACATCTAAGTCTCCCGCCCAGATCACGGCCACGGCTACCAGGCCTGTGAGCAACACCGCCGCGCGCGGCTCGGTCGGGCTGCCCATCTGCGACGACATCCACCGCGGCACCACGCGGTCTTTGGAGACGGCCTGCAGCGTCCGCGGCGCTGCCAGCACGCTGCCCAGTGCGCTCGACAGCGTACTCGCCGCCACGCCCGCTAGGATCAGGATCGGGACCAGCGAGATCTCGCTCATCGCCGCCGTGTTGCCGATAAGCTCCTCTGGCGTCATGTGCGTCGCAAACCAGATGGCTGCCGCCACGTAGATCACGGCCGTGACCAGGATGGAGACAATCGTGCCCAGAGGGATGCTCTTGGACGGGTCTTTCAGGTCTCCCGAGAGCGAGATGCCGACCTCAATGCCGGTCACGGCCGGGAAGAAGACCGCAAACACCACCCAGAAGCTCACGCCGTCGGTGTAGCTCGCCTCCATCGTCGGTGCCGCAATGTCGCCCCAGCCGCCCGCGAAAAATGACACCAAGGCTGCGATAAGCACCGCCAGAATCCCATACTGGATCTTGAGCGCGAAATCGGCGCCCACGTACGCGATGACCACGAACATCAGCACCACGCCAGAGGCTAGCAGCTGCGGGTCCAATCCCGCCATAAACGGGATCACACTCATCGCCTCCACAAAGCCGATGATGTAGAACGCGACCGAGATGGCCTGCGACAGGTACAGCGGAATCCCGATGGCCCCGCCTATTTCCAATCCCAGCGAGCGCGAGATCAGGAAGTAGTTGCCGCCCGCCTTGACGTTCATGCTCGTCGCGATGGACGAGAGCGAGAGCCCGGTCAAGAGCGAGATCGCGTTGGCGAGCAGGATGATGATGAGCGCGCCCGCGAGGCCCGCTTGACCTACGACCCAGCCTGTCCTCAGGAAGAGGATGATGCCCAGGATGGTGAGCACGTTGGGCGTAAACACGCCCGAGAAGGTGCCGAAGCGGCCCGCCGCTGGCGTCGCGGCGCTAGGTCTGATCTCTGCCATGGGGGAGGGAGGAGGCGGGAGAGTGTACCCACGCCCTAGCGCCGCGCCCGGCCTCTGGACTCAAAGAGTTCAGTGATGCGAAGGTGTGAGGCGTCGTCGTTGCGTTGACTCAGGATGCATTCTGTAGAGTGAACTGGAACGGGGAGTTGACATTTGAAGGGGGGGGGGGGGAGTAAAATGGACGACATCATCACGCACCCGCCTTATCCATGAAGCCGCAAAAGCATTTCAGGTTCTTTCTAGCAGCTACCGCGTTCGCACTCTTCGCACTGGTTGGTTGCAGTACCGATGCTGTGGAGACGTCCACCCTCATTGAGATCACGATGGCTGATTCCCAGGAAAAGGTAGTTGCTGAGGTATTAGGAGCAGACGACGACGTCATCGACTTCACGCAGTACCTGGAGGAATCCATTCCATCCATTCTGGACCAGTCGGCCGACATCGCAGAAGTAAGCCTCCGGCGAGGCAATGCGCCTGTGTTCCGCTATGCAGCGCCTGACCATAAGGTAGAAGAAGGCCGGGATGCTCCAGGTCTTGCTGCGCTGACAAGCATGGTAAACTTCTATGTCTCTCGGAAGGCCGTTACCGTAACCGGGCTCGCTGAGATGAACCTCAAGGCCACGACTTGCACCACGTCCTGTGCTGTTTGGGACCGTTGCTTTCTAGGGCGTTACCCGATCGAGGCCGTGAAGGCTACCGAACGACCTCAGAATGCCGTCCCGCTCGTCACCGCGCACCAGAAAATGCTTTGTCGGGAAAGCCGTCGATGCGTAGAGTGCCGCTCCAATGGTTGCCCTCGGGATGGAGGGTGGAGACGTAGTCCCCGAGCGTCGGTGGCGCGCGCGGCCCGCTGGACCGATTCGGAGAAGGTGTAGCGGGCCTCCCACTCGTTCTCGGAAGGCTCCGTGCCCTGCTCTCCGCTGCGGCCTCCCGCGCCAGAGGCCTTGCCGCGCGTTAGTCGAGGCGGGGTAAAGGCCACCGACTTCATCGGCGCCGATCGCTTCCTCGCCTGTCGTTGGTGAGCGCGCCCCAGTAGGTGATCAGCACGCGGTCCCCGGCTTCGTCGCCCAGGTTGCCTGCGTCGTCCCACCTCAACTCGAACAGCGTCTGGCCGATCTCCGGCATGGGGTGCACGTTTTCGTCGCCATAGCTCTCCACGATCACCTGATTCCGCCAGAGGCCGTGGCGCGCGTGTACACGTTGAAGAACCGCGTCTCTTGTGGGCCGATGCGGCTGAACGCGCCGACGTAGCCACCCTCGGTCTCCAGTAGCGTGAGCTCGTGAGTCGTAGGTGTAGACCCCGCTGCCTTCGCTGAAGACGTAGCGGCCGTCCCAATCGTACGGGAAGCGTGTAGCGGTCTCGCTGCTCTCTGTGGCCTCTGGCGCGGTCTCGTCCTCTAGCGTGGCGGTCTCGCCAGAGGCGGTGGCAACGGTGGGCATGGCGACGGGCAGGCGCAGCTGCCGGATCGGCGTCGGCGCAGCCGATGAGGAGGATGAGGGCGGGCAGAAAGCGCGTCATGATGGCGGGAGGGATGTACCTCAGCCTAGCAAGGTGCGCGGCGCGGCGGGCGGTCCCGCGGTTCCATTTTCGCACCTAGTCCATCTCCTCGCGCTCAAACGCGTTGCCGGCCTCGTCCTCGCTCAGAACGGGCGTAAGCGCGTCCCAGACCGTGACGTGGCCGTCGCCAGAGGCCACGAGGGAAAACAGCCGCTCGCCGATCTCGACTCTGCGGCCCATGTCGTCTTCGCCGTAGCCGGAGACGATGATATCCAGCGTATCTCCGCGAAGCACTCCGCGGACCTCGTACTCGGAGGATGTCTGGTAGCCATAGACACCGACGCTTCCCTGCAACGCGCCCTCGAAGCGGCCCATCACGAGCGCGTAGTCCATCACGTTGGTGATCTCGCCGGAGCCCGGCCAGGCCTCCCCGAAGGTCCACCGCCCTTGCCAAGTTTCTGCTGCTTCTGGCGTCGTGGCGGGAGGTTGTGCGTCGGCCTCTGGCGTGAACGGGTCGGGGCCGGGGCTACAGGCTGCGACGAGGAGGCCACAGGCGAGCAAAAGCGAGAAGAGGCGCATCGTGAGGCGCATCGTAGCGTGTGCAATCCGTAAGGCTGCGATAGAAAACGGGGTGCCTCCGTGTGGAAGCACCCCGCCAACCTACCGAGCCCTCTGCCGCCAGAGGGTAGACCCAGGGCCTATGCGCTGAGGTTTTTGTAGGCGCCGATAACCTCGCGGACGTGGTCGCCAGAGGCCTTCATGTCGGCCTTCTCTTTGTCGTTGAGGTCGAGTTCGACGATCTCTTTGACGCCGCCCTTGCCCAGCCGGACCGGCACGCCGATGAACATGTCCTTGAGGCCGTACTGGCCCGTGACCCACGCTGCGGCCGGAAGCACGCGGTTGGAGTCCTTGACGATGGCCTCGACCATTTCGGCCGCTCCGGCGCCCGGCGCGTACCACGCGCTCGTGCCCATGAGCTTGACGATCTCACCGCCGCCCTTCTTGGTGCGCTCGATGATCTCCTCCAGGCGCGACTCCTCGACGAGGTCGGTCACGGGCTGGCTGCCGATGGTGGTGAAACGAGGGAGCGGCGTCATGGAGTCGCCGTGGCCGCCGAGGAGCATCGCGTTGATGTCGCGGATGCTGGCGCCGGTCTCCATCTTGAGGAAGGCGCGGTAGCGGGCCGTATCCAGCACGCCGGCCATGCCCATCACGCGCTCGCTCGGGAAGCCGCTCGTCATGTAGGCGACGTAGGTCATCACGTCGAGCGGGTTGCTGACGACGATGATGATCGTGTTCGGTGAGTGCTTCGCGACCTGCTCCGTCACGCTGTTGACGATGTCCGAGTTGACCTTCAAGAGGTCGTCCCGGCTCATGCCCGGCTTGCGGGGCAGGCCTGCGGTGATGACGGTCACGTCGGAGTCGGCCGTGATGGAGTAATCGTCTCCGCCCTCGATCACGGTGTCGAAGCCGTGAATGGGCGCGGACTCCATCAGGTCCAGCGCCTTGCCCTTGGCGACGCCTTCGTTGATATCAATAAGGGCGATGTTCTGGACGATGTCCATGCGCGCGACGCACTCGGCGACGGTGGCACCGACGTTGCCTGCACCTACGACTGTGACTTTCATGTTTTCGGGAGGGGGTGAAGAGAAAAGCTGTCAGAGGTTAACCGAGCGGCCCGGAAGCGGTTCGCGCGGAGGAACGGAGAAGAGGCGAAAAGGGGAGTGTAGAAAGCGGGCGCCGCTTTCTGTGCCGCCAGAGGGTGTAGCCAGTCGGGCTAGCCTCTGGCGCCAGAGACCGCAGGTGTCGGACCCGCCTTCGCCTCCCACGTTGTCATCCCGACAGAGCAAGGCGACGAGGGATCTAGCCACAGTGGGCGTCAGCGTCATGTTCAGCGCACTAGCATCCGGCGGGTAGATCCCTCGGCTTTGCTCGGGATGAGACCCAAGGGAAACGGCGCTCGCCTCTGGCGCCAGAGGCCGCCTCTGTACTTCACCCACACACTCCCCCCACCCTTGCCTTACCGCTTTACCGCGTAGCCGAGGTACCCAATCCACGGCGGGCCGCCGATCTTGAACGAGAACGCCGGGTCGACGCGCCTCTGGCGGACCGAGCGCCAGAACGCGCGGTCGGGGACAGGGTGGACGCCGCGGACCTCGTGTACGTCCAGGCCGACGCGGGCGTGCATCTGCTTCAGATCCTCTGGCGGGATGAAGAGGCGGTAGACGTGGATGTGCTCCGGCCCGCCGGGCGTGACCACTTTGAAACCGTGGATGGCGAGCGCCCACGCCAGAGGCGTCTTGTTGAACGTGTGGAAGAACACGACGCCGCCGGGCCGCACCACGCGCGCCGCCTCGGCGATGGCGTCGGCGGGCCGCTCGACGTGCTCCAGCATGTCGAGCAGCAGCACCGCGTCGTAGCTGTCGTCTTCTGCCTCCAGCGCGTACGCGTCACCGACGGCGAACGTGGCGCCAGAGGCGGAGCCCACCGGAGCCTCTGGCGCGCGGCGCGTGGCCTCAGCGATGGAGCTCGCCGACAGGTCGATGCCGTGAACACGGTAGCCCGCCTCCGCTAGGGGCAGCGAGACCAGTCCGGCGCCAGAGGCCACGTCCAGGACCTTCGCGCCACGGCCGATCTGCCTCTGGCGGAGCACATCGCGCACGTACTCGATTTTGACGTGGCTCTCGACGCGCAGCAGCGCGATGGGGTGGTCGTCGCCTTCAAACCACCGGTCGCCGAGGTCATCGTAAAACGCGTTGTTGACCTCGGTCATCTTCAAAGACGGTAGCGGAGATGCGGAAGGGCTAAGGCTCCGCGGCGCTCGAAAAGTTCCTCCCCGCCTCTGGCGCCAGAGGCTACTTCTCTGTTCCACCGACTCATCCCCTCACCCCTCGACGCGGAGCAGGTTGGCGGCGATGGTGAGGCCGGGGCCGAAGGCGAGCGAGAGCACGAGCGCACCCGCTTCGACCTCGGCGTCTTCGGTGATACGTGCCCAGATGTGCGGCAGCGTGGTCGAGGACATGTTGCCTCGGGCGTGGAGCACGGCGGTGCTGTGCCGCGTCTGGTGCTCGCTAAAGCCCAGCGCCTCGGCCGTCACCTCAATCACGCGCGGGCCGCCGGGGTGGATGGCCGCGATGTCGATGTCGTCCACGGTCAGGCCGTGCTGTGAGAGGAGTGCGTCGACGGCATCGCCCACGCCTGCTTTGATGAACTCGGGGACGCGGCGCGAGAGCGTCATCGCGAAGGCGCTATCGGCCAGGCCCCAGGTCATCTCGTTCAGCGAGTCGGGGACGAGCGTTTCGTGGTGGCCCAGGAGCGCGAGCGAGCGTCCTTCTGGCTTTGCCGCGTAAACGTCCAGGCGCGCGGCACCGTCGGCGAAGAGGCACTGCTGCACCACCACCTCTGGCGCGGTCGCCTCCACGCGGTGGTGGAGCGTGCACATCTCGACGAGGTAGACCGCAGCGTGCGCGTCAGCCTCTGGCGCCAGGTCCTCGCCAGAGGCGGGCACGCCAGAGGCGCGGCGAGCGGCGAGCGCGGCCACGGCGTCGGCGGCGGTCATGAGGGCGGGCACGGCGGCGTAGCAGCCCATGTGGCCCACGTGGAGCAGGCGCGTGTTGAGCCAGCCGCGCTCCAGCGCGATGCGCTGCACGGCGGTCGGGCTGTCGTAGCCGGTGCAGCTTACCTGCGCGAGAAAGTCGGGCGCGTCGGGGTCGGCTGCGAACGCTTCGCGGGCCACGTCGATGGCGGTCCGCGCGAAGACCTCCATGCGCGCTTCGAGCGCGGGGTGGGCCCAGGACATCGCGCCGGAGGCCGGGTCGCCAGAGGCCTCTGGCGGGGCGCCGTCGCCCGCGCGGGGCTCGGCGAACAGCTCCATGCGCTCCCAGTCCTCGTGCGTGTAATCCTCCAGGGCGGTCGCGCGGCTCTCGATCGTGGACTGGCGGCCCAGCAGGTCGTAGAGGCGGCGGGCGCGCGTGGCGTCGGGGCCAGAGACCGAACTGCGCTCCAGCGCCGCCTTCATCCAGGCGACGCCCTGTGTCTGGGGGATCGTCCACCCGATGGGCAGCTGCGTGGAGGTGAGATAGGCGAGCGGTGGCATGTGTGCGTGTGGGTATACGGCGTCTAACCCGCGTTCGCGCGTGGGTTCCACGGCGCGGGTGCGGCTCAGAAATCCACACGGAGCCTCTGGCGGCAGACGTGTGGTGCGGGGCGGCCTAGAGTGCTGGGGTCACGCGGAGTCTGGCCTCGCGCGGGTCGTCCGGGCCGGTCCTCGCGCGAAGGTCCAGAAACTCGATCATCAGCCCGCCGACTTCCCACTGGGCCGACTCGTCGGCTTTCATCGCGGAGTAAGGAAGCGTGAGAATCTGCGTGGTGGCGTGCCCGTCGGGGTCTGAGGCGGAGAGGGTGACTTTGGCGCGGCCCTCCCAGACGCACGTCACGTCCTCGGGGCAACGGCTGTCTTCCACGACATCGACGAACTGAAGCGCATGCCCGGCGATGGTCACGGCGTCGCCCTGGGTGAGCATAAAGGGATCGCCTGTGGCCGAGGCGCGCACCTCGGGGTCTGCCTGCGCGCCACTGCACCCGCTGACGGCCGCGACGAGAAACAGGGGGATCAGAATCAGGGAGCGGAGCATGGCGGGGCGGTGTGGATACGCCCGGAGTAACGCACGGCGGGGCGCGATCCGTACCCGAGAGAGTGCGGCCTCTGGCGCCAGAGGCCACGCCCTTTAGCCCTCGCCAAAGCGGATCATGATCTGCGAGCGCAGGCCGGTCGCCTGCCCGTCCACCTGCGGCGGTACAAAGCGGATGCCGCGCACGAGGTCTTCGGCGAGCGCGTCGAGGCCGCTGCCGAGCGGACGCGGCACGGCGGTGCGAATCACGGCGCCGGTGTCGTCGGTTTGGAAGAGGACGAGGAGGGTGCCGCGCACGCCGTTCTGCGCCGCCAGAGGCGGATAGGTGGCGCGCGCGAGCGCCGCGCGCACGTCGTCGCCGTTGGCAATGCGGTCGAAGTCGAAGCTGGACAAGCTCACAGAGGTCTGCCCGGCTGCGAGGGGTGGCAGCGCGGGTGCATCGCTCGGCTGTGGGGCTGCCGCCAGAGGCGGCGTGACGGGTTGGGGGCTCGCGGTCTGCTGCAGCGCGGCGACCTCGGCGCGCAGACGGTCGCGCTCGGCCTCCAGCGCCGCGACGGATTCGCCTCTGGCGCGAAGCAGCGAGTCGCGTTGCGACACGAGGCCTCCGCTGGATTCGCGCATCGCGTCGAGCGCCTGCTGGGCGCGGGTGAGCTCGGCCTGCAGGGCTGCGTTTTCGCCCTCGGCGCGCGCTCGGGCCTCTTGCGCGGCGGCGATCTGGATGGCGAGGGAATCGCGCGAGGCTGGTGCTCGTGCGCCAGAGGCCGCGGTTTGCCGCAACGCATCGCGCTCGGCTTCGAGGCGCGCGACGGCCCGCTGTGCTGCGTCGAGGTCTGCCTGCAGGCGCTCGCGTTCGGCGTCTGCTCGCTCGGCCTGGGCGCCCAGTTGCGCCGCGTCGTCGGCGCCAGAGGCTGCGGTTTGCCTCTGGCGTTCGGCGTCGCGCGCGGCGGTCTGGGCGGCGAGGCGGGCGGTCTCGGCCTGCAACTGCTCGAGCTGTGCCGCGAGACGCTCGGTCTGGACCGTCAGGCTGTCGGCGCGCGCTTCGGCGGTAGCGGCTGCCGCGCGTGCGGCACCCAGTTCGGCCTGGCGTTCGGTGTCGCCGGAGGCTGCCTGTGACGAGGCGAGGGATGTCTGGGCCAGGGCGCGCTCGGCGCGTTCCAGCTCAACCGTGAGGTCGGCAGCGCGGGTCTCGCCAGAGGCCACAGCGGCTTCCAGCTCGGCCGTGCGAGCCTGTGCCGTCGCAATGGCTTCGGGCAGGTCGGCGGTCTGCGCGGCTAGCTGGTCGCGTTCGGCTCGCGCCACGTCGGCTGCGGCCTGTTCGGCGTCGCGCTGCACTCGTAGCGCGTCGGCCTCGGCGCGGGCGCGGTCGAGCTCTTGCTGTAGCGCCACGGTCTGGCCTCTGGCGTCGGTGTCCTGCGCGAGTGCGGCGTCGCGCTCCGCCAGAAGCGCTTGGGCGCGCGCTGTGGCTCGGTCGCGTTCGCCTCTGGCGTTGTCGCGCTGGGCCGTAGCCTCGTCGCGGGCGATCTGCAGGTCTTCGGCGCGTGCCGAGGCCTGGGCGAGTTGGCTACGCAGGGCGTCGAGTTCGCGCTGGGTTGCGGCGCCAGAGGCTGCCGCGTCGGCGCGTGACTGCGCGAGGGCACCGTTCAGGCGCTCGGTCTCCGCTTCGAGGCGTCCGAGTTGGATGTCGCGCTGGGTGCTCTCGGCGGTGAGGGCTGCGATGGCGCGCTCGCGCGCGTCGGCCTCGGCGCGGAGACGGTCAGCGTCCGCCTGAAGAGCGTCCTGCTGGGCGCGTGCCTCTTGAAGGGCCGCCGCGAGGTCACGGCGCGCCGCGTCTTGCTCGTCCCGTAGCCTCTGGCGCTCGCCCGCGGCGTCGCGCTGGGCGGCAAAGACGGCCTCGCGCTCGGCCTGAGCGCGCTCCACGTCCGCGAGCAGGCTGCGCTGGATCTCGGCGGCTTGCTGCCGCGCCTGGTCGCGCTCGGCGGTCAGTGTGGCGATCTGGTCTTGCAGGCGCGCGTTATCGCCGCGGCTGGCCTCTGGCGGAGCCGCCGCCAGAGGCCGTTCGCCTCGTGCTGCCTCCGGCGATGCCGCGGGGCCGACGAGCGACACGCGCGCGGGGCCGCTCGCCTCGGGCGTGGCCTCAGCGCGAACGTAGGCGTCGCGCCGGGCGCTGCCCAGCATGGGCTGACGGCCGCGCAAACGCACGCCCACGCCGTCGACGGCAAAGCTGAGCACATTGCCCTCAAACTCGCCCGCGATGCGCGCACCCTCGAACGGCGCGTCGCCGATGACGTAGCGGGCCGTGCCGGGAATGGTCAGCACAAACTGGCTGAACCGCTCCTGCCGCAGCGGCCCGCCTTCGACGGGGAAGAGGCGCTGCCCGGCAAGAAGGGCCGGGTCCTCGAGTACGAAGCTCGTTTGGGCGCTTACGCCAGGGGCGAGCGAGCACGCGAGCAGGCCGACCGCGAGCGCGGTGAGCCAGGAAGAACGAGAAACCATGGGTCGGCGTGGTGGAGGAGAGGCTGCCGTGCGGCAAGGTCGAGCGCGTGCCCGCGCGCTCGCTGCTACGCTATGACGGACGCTCTCGGAACGCAAGCGCTCGGCGTGCGGCGTCTGTTCTTCGCCAGAGGCTCTTAGCGAGGTGCGCTCCGAGTTTTGGGTCCCAAGTCGGAGGCCTCTGGCGCGGGCCGGTGGGTGGGGTAGAACCGCGCGAGGCGCTCGGGCGCGATGCCCGCGTTCCAGGCCGCCCACAGGCCGAAGTTGCGGAGCTGCTGCACCAGCGCGCCGCGCTCGCCGTAGCGCCGCGCCGAGGTGCGCACCGCCAGAGGCAGAAACGCGAACCGGCCGACGGCGCGGAGGTCGCGCACGAAGTCCAGGTCTTCGAAGAGCGGTTGCACGCGAAAGCCGCCAGTTGTGCCGAACGCCTCGCGCGAGCAAAACAGCGCGCGGTCGCCAAAGGCGAAGCGCCACCAGCGCATCCACACCGGCGACTCCCACAGGCGCATCCACCGGCTGTCCGCGCCCGGTCCGTCGAAGCGCGTTCGGAAGCAGCCCCCCACGGCAGTTTCCGCGCCAGAGGCCTCTGGCGTGGCGGTGTTCAGCGCCCAGTCCTCTGGCGCGAGGGCCTCGCGCACGGCGTCCAGGGCGCCATCCGGCAGGTGCGTGTCGGCGTGGAGGAAGAGAAGGATCTCGCCAGAGGCGTGGGCGGCCCCGGCGTTCATCTGCAGCGCCCGGCCGCGAGGCGCGCGCACGATCTGCGCCAGAGGCATCGCGCGGGCCACCGCCTCGGGCGTGCCGTCGGCCGAGCCGCCGTCGGCGACGAGGACCTCGAAAGGCGGCCTCTGGCGCGCGATGCTCGCGAGCGTCGCCGCAATACCCGCCGCCTCGTTCAGCGCGGGAATAACGATGGAGACGAGGGATGGAGGCATAGAGGAATGGAGGGATGAGGCGGAGGCCCCAGCCTGGCGTTCCCGCATCCCGTATCCCGCATCCCGCATTCCTCTCACCAATACATCACCTTCATGCAGAAGACGGACCCGCCCGACTTGAGGTACTCGCTCGTGTCCACCTCGATGACCTCGTAGCCTGCCTCGCGCACGAGGCCGTTGGTGACCGTGCAGCCCTGCTGGATGATGACGTGCGTGCCATCCGGGCAATGCGCGTTGCAGGCGAACAGCTCGCGGGATTCGTCCTCTGGCGCCTCCAGCACGCGCGCAAAGCGCTCGCGGATCTCGGCCAGGCCTTCCTCCTCGAAGGCGCCGGGGTAGATCAGGACGGTGTCCTCGTCTAGCGGACAGAAGCAGGTGTCGAGGTGGTAGAACTCGGGGTCGGTCAGCGCCAGAGGCACGACGGGGAAGCCCATCTTGCTGCTCAAGCGCTCGTAGACCGCGCGGTCGGTGCGGTAGCCGTAGCCGCCCCAGAGGAGGTAGCGGCCGGGGTGCCAGATGGCGTCGCCCATGCCCTCGAAGTCGCCGGGCAGGTCGGGGTCGAGGCCGTGCGTTTCGTAGCCCTGCGCCTGGAAGAACGCGGCGTAGTGATCGACCTCGGCCTTGCGCTCGGGCGCGTGCATCCGGCTCAGGATGGCGCCGCGCTCGCCGCCGGGCGTGATGTACGGCAGCGTCTGGTTGGCGCAGAACACCATGTCCGGCAGGCCGCTGGCGCCGGGCAGCGTCGCGACTTCCATGCCGATCCGCTCGTACGTCTCGCGCAGAGCTTCCCACTGCTGGCGCGCTTTGCCCGTGTCCACGTCGCCGATGTTGCCCGCCATGTGCGGGTTGATGACGTAGGCGACCTCGAAGTGCTCTGGTGTGGTGAGCAGCACGCGGCCGGGGCGCGGGATGGCAGGAAGGGCGCTGAGCGGGGCGTCGGTCATGGGCGGGGCGGGTGTGAGGCCTCTGGCGCCAGAGGCGTGGTCACGCCGGAGGAGGGCGGTGGGTGGGCGAAGGTAGCGCCGCTGTTTATGCGCTACGCGGCCTCCGCACGACAGCACTTCCTCCGTAGGGGCGTATCGCAACGCGCTCCTAC
Source organism: Rubricoccaceae bacterium (assembly GCA_963708165.1). Taxonomy (GTDB): domain Bacteria; phylum Bacteroidota; class Rhodothermia; order Rhodothermales; family Rubricoccaceae; genus Rubricoccus. Next base: position 2,420,763 of record OY970187.1, read on the forward strand.
CGCGTCCTGAGAGAGACGCGCCGCTCACACATGGCGCGGCCCTGACTCAGCCTCTGGCGCCAGAGGCTTACGCAAAACGCCAGAGGCCCGGAAGCCTCTGGCGCACGTCCTACAGAACAAAGGCGCGATCTAGCGCGCGTTGGCCAGCATCGACTGCGGCATAAAGCCGTTCATCCGGACCGCCGCGCCTTCCTCGTCCACCTTCACGCCGTCGAGGGCGTCCATCATGGCGGGCTCGGCCTTGGCCTGCATCCGCATGGCCGAGACGGCGGCGCGGGCCACGTCGGCGACATCGCCAGCGGCGGCACCGGCGCGGGGCACGATGTAGGCGTCCACGTCCATGCCGTCGCTCTTGAAGCCGACCGACATGACGACGTTTTCGGCGAGGTTGCCGAGCTGGCCCATCGCGTCGTCGCCAGAGGCCTGCGCGCTCTGGGCGTCGATGCCGCGGACGACGAACCATGCGCCGTCCTGGTAGCGTGCCTTTTCGACGAGCGCGATCATGTCGGCGTTGGATGAAAGGCCTTTGGTGCCGTTGGCGTGGCGGGCGAGCATCGCGCGGACGGCGCTCTCGGTTCCGGCCATCATCATCTTGTCGTTGGGCAGGGCAAAGGCGAACGCCTCGCCCGAGGCCTCATTCGCGATCCAGGCAGGAACGCCTTCGATCTCGGTGCGGGTCAGCTCGGCGCCGTCGGGCGCTTCGCTCTCGATGGCGCGCTCGATGCGGTCACGGTCGAAGCGGGCGTAGACGACGAGGGCGCCGGTCTCGGCCTCTGGCGAGCCTGCGATGTACACGCGGTCAATGTCCGTCGCGGGGTCGAAGCCGGTGAGGCGGATGAACTCGTCCATTTCGGGGGAGCCGTTCGCGCCAAAGGGGCTCATTTCGCCCTTCATCATGTTGTCCAGCGAGCCGCTCTGGCGCGCCTCAGCGAAGTCGATCATGCCGACCATCTGCGCGTTCGCAGGCAGCACGTCGAGGGCTTCGGTGGTTTGGAGGGAGACGGGTCCGCCCGCTACGGAGACGGCGTCTTGGCAGCCGGTAGCGGCGCCGCCCACGAGCAGGAGCGCGAGGGGCAGAGCGAACCGGAGGAGAGGGGAGCGGTGTGCGGTCATGTGTTCAGGCGCCAGAGGCGCTGGGGAGAATCAGAAGTCGCGGCGCGCGAAGCGCCAGAAGGAGAGGGCGTAGAGGACGACGCCGATTCCGAGCGACGCCGCAAAGGCGCCGAGGCCTCCTACGGTGCCTCCGGTGGCGAGTTGCGGCACCAGGCTGGTCCCGACAGTTGGGAAGCGCGGCAGCGCGTGGCGCAGCCCGATCACGAGCGGGCGCCACACGGCCGAGACCTGCGTGTCCAGGTTCGGGATCGAGAGAATGAGCGTGGCGAAGAGCACCGCGAGGACGGCCATAAAGGCCAGCGCCGAGCTCCGCGTGAGCACGCTGACCAGCGTCACGATGCCGTAGAGGACCACGAACATGGCCCAGATGACAAAAATCGCGAGCAAGAACTTCGGGTTCCAGACGCCGCTCTTGAGCGACATCACGAGCCAGACCGCGCCGATGAGGTAGGCAAGGAGTGCCAGCGCCACGAGCCAGACGCCTCCCAGGCGCCCGAGCAAAATCTGGCTCCGAGAGAGCGGCTTGGACAGCAAGAGGTCCACTTCGCCACGTGTTTGGAGCGAGGCGACGAGTCCGCCCGTCGCGAAGAGCGCGAGCAAAATGCCCACCCAGTACGCCGCCCCGGCCACGAACACCTGCGCGCCGACGACCAACTGCTCCAGAATGGGCAGCGCGTCCATCGTCGACTCGAAGTCGCTGTCGGCCGCGCGTGGGGCTCGCGACGGGGCCTCTGGCGCCTCCGCCAGAGGCGGGAGAACGGTGGCGCTGTCGCCCGCAGCCTCTGGCGCAGCGAGCGTGTCGCCAGAGACTGTATCGTCAGAGGCGGTGGCGAGTGTGTCCGCGGCGAGCGTGTCCGCGGCGAGCGGTTCGGTGACGACGGGACCGGCAGCATCGGGCTCGAACTCGTTGTCGGACATGTCCTGGCCGAAGAGGCGCGCGCCCGCGAGCGAGCCGTCGACCACGTCGAGTTGGAGCGCGAGGGCCATTGTGCCCCACGAGAGCGTGGCGATGACGAACAGGCCAACGACGATCCACTTGGCGCGGAGCTCGCGGAGGGTAAGAAGGAGAACGCCTATCACAGGGGCTGGGTGTTGGGGACTGGCAGAAGAGGGCGCGAGAATCTGACGCGCCTCTGGCGCCAGAGGCGAGCACGGACTCACGGAGGCACGGAACTGGGCTCGCTCACGACCTCGACGAAGAGGTCTTCGAGCGACTGGCGCAGCGGCTCGACGGCTTCGATCTCGACGCCTGCCTCGCGCATCGCGTCCAGCGCGGCGTTGAGCGCCGCGCGGTCGGGCGCGGCGAGCGTGTAGCCGCGTAGCGCGGTCTCGCCAGAGGCGGCGGTCGCGGAGGCCTCTGGCGCGGAAACGGGCGCCGGGTCGTTTTGGAGTGTGCCGCCGATGTTGAACGCGACCGACTCCGGGATGGGCGTCGCGCGGAGGCGCCAGAGGCGGCCGGTGGCGGTCAGCGCCTCGACGGTGCCATCGCGCACGATCACGCCGTCTTTCATGATGGCGACGCGCGTGCAGACGCGCTCGATCTCGCTGAGCAGATGCGAGTTGAGAAACAGCGTGACGCCCTCGGCGGCGAGTTCTAGGAGCAGGTCGCGGATCTCGCGCCGGCCTACCGGGTCGACGCCGTCGGTCGGCTCGTCCAGAAAGACCAGCTTGGGACTGGCCATGAGCGCCTGCGCGATGCCCAGGCGCTGCATCATGCCCTTGGAAAACGTCTTGACCTTGCGGTCGGCGGCGCCCGCGAGGCGCACCTTTTCTAAGAGGCCGCTGGCGCGCGCGTCATCCGCGCCCGCCATGCGCGCAAAGAGGTCGAGCGTCTGCCGCGCGGTGAGGTAGTCGGGGAAACGGTGGTTCTCCGGGAGAAAGCCCACAGGTTTGCGCGCCAGAGGCTCGCGTACGCTCGTGCCGAACATCTCGGCCTCGCCCTCGCTAGGCAGCACGATGCCGAGCAGCAGCTTGACGAGCGTGGTCTTGCCCGCACCGTTGGGGCCGAGCAGCCCAAAGATCTCGCCGGGCTGCACGCTCAGGTCGAGCGGGCGGAGAGCGACGACAGGCGGACGGCCTCGGTAGATTTTGGCGAGGCCTCGGGTGTGGATCGCGAGCACGGCAAGCGGGCGGGTGAGGCTCGCTGACGGCGCCAGAGGCGAGAGGTTGCGCTCAGGCTTTTGAGAGTGGCGGCCTCTTACGGGACAGCCTCTGGCGCCAGGGGGGTGCCGGCTTCCGGCACGGCTCCGCGTAGATACAGGTGTCCCGCTCATCGTGCCCTCTATCCACGCTCAGCCTCGCCGCGTGCGGCTCGGAGTCCGACGCCCCGTCGCCTGCCGGTGGCGCTTCCCCGCCAGAGGCGACGTCTGTAGATGCGCCTCCTGCTACAGACGCGTCTCGGGAGTACACCGCGACGCCAGCCGCCAGAGACGCGGTCGACCAGCGCCAAATCGAGGTGTGCGAGGCCGCCCTCCGTGCTGCTGCCATGGGGTTGGGCATCGCCTACGAGGCTCCGGCCGACCCTCAGGGATATTGCGCCGTCGGAGAGTTCGGTCAAGGTGTCGGGGCGTATGTCAGCGTCGCTTCTGGCTCGGAGCGCGTGTGCGACCGACTTTACTCCAATTCGCGTGCAACCGATCTCGCCTCTGGGTGCGGGCTCATCTCCACGAGCGAGGAGCTAGGAACCGATGTCATGACCGGCACGCAAACGGGCTCCGCTTCCATGTGCGACGAGAACGGCTACCGCTACGACCTGGAGATCACTGGCGGCACGCCACCGGAGAGGCTGATGCAAGAGGTCATGGAACTCGCCATGACCCTTTAGCCTGCGTTTGGCTTCTGGCGCCAGAGGCCTCTGGCGGAGACCTGCTACGCCGCCAGGCGCTGCGCGGCCTGGACGCCGAAAAAGCGCGGGTGTACCACGCGGGCTACCATCTTGGAGCCGTCGGCAGCGGTCGTCGTCTCGGCTTCAACCAGGCCTTCGGCAGCCATCTCTAGCACCAGGGCGTGGCCCACGCGCGTCGTGTCACCTGCTTCGTTGGGCCGGAGCCAGCGCGCGGCGAGGCGGTTGATCTCGGTCCACCCCAGCGTGCCGAACGGGGCCTCCGATGAGGCGGCGAGCACGCCGAGCACGAAGTCAGCGGCGGAGGTCGAGTCGGGGCGAATGGCGGAGACGTCGATCATCGGAGGCGGCGGGGCGAGGGGGCTGCGAGCAGTATCGCGCCAGAGGCCGTCACCCTTGTGTCACACCCTGGAACGTGCGTGAGGGACCATTTCGAGAGACGTGGCCGGACGAAGCGTCACCGACGCATGAGCCCCTGGCGGAGCGCCCGGAAGAGTCAGGCGCCAGCGGCGCGCGATGGTGGCGAGCGCCAGCGTCGCCTCGGCCCACGCGAACGCCTCGCCGATGCAGCCGCGCTTGCCGAACGAGAACGGCAGGTAGGCAAACTTGTGGCGCCCGGCTCTTGGCCTCTGGCGCGAACCGCTCTGGTTTAAACGCCAGAGGCGCGTCCCAGAAGCGCGCGTCGCGGTGCAGGAAGTAGGGGGCCACGAGGAGCATCGTTCCCTTCGCGACTGGGAGCTCGCCCGCAAGCTCGAAGTCACGCGCGGCCTCTCTCGAAAAGATCCAGGCGGGCGGCATCAGGCGCATGGCCTCGGCGAAGACATTGCGGGTGACAGGAAGCGCGCGCAGGTCGTCGAACGTGGGGTCGCGGTCGAACGCGTCGACCTCGGCGTGGAGCGCGGCTTCGGCGTCGGGGTTCTGTGCCACGAGCGACCACGTCCACGCGAGCGCGTTGGCGGTCGTCTCGTGCCCGGCCATAAGTAGCGTGATGGCCTCGTCGCGCACCTCCTCGTCGGTCATGCCCGTGCCGGTGTCCTCGTCCCGCGCGTCGAGGAGCATTTGCAGGAGGTCGCCTCTGGCGCCCGAACTGGTGTCCCCTCCGCCAGAGGCTGTCTCGCCAGAAGGCATCGCGCCAGAAGGCATCGCGCCAGAGGCTTCGGCCCGCCTTTGGCGGATAAGGCGGTAGACCACGCTGTCGATGGAGGCCGTCGCGCGGCGCGCGCGGAGCGAGTTGGGCAGCGGCAGCTTCATCAGCTTGTCCGCATAGGGGAAGTTGGCCTTGTCGAAGGCGGCCATCCCTTCGTCCAGCGCTGCGGAGATGCGCGGCGCGTCGGCTTCGAGGCCGGAGCCGAACAGCGACTCGCCCACGATGGCCAGCGCGAGGCGGTTCATGGCCTCGCCCACATCGACCGGCTCTCCCTCGCGCCAGAGGCCTGCGGTCTCGGCGCTGCGGCGCGTCATCACCTCGCCGTACTCGCGCATCCGCTGGTGGTGGAAGGCGGGCAGCACGAGTCGCCTCTGGCGGGTGTGCTTGGGCACCTCGGACGCCAGAAGCCCGTCGCCCACGAGAATGCTCAAGAGGCGCATCCCGCGAGCTTTGGTCACGTCGGCGTTGTTCTCGATGAGCAGCGCGCGGATGAGATCCGGGTGGCGCAGCCATACCAAACCTCTGGCGCCGCTGCCCGCCACGACGGCGTCGCCGCCGGTGCTGTCCAGACGCTCTGCGCCACCCATCAAGCTTTTTGCGAACCCGACGATGAGTTCTAGAGGGTAACGCGCCTGAAACGGGCGAACGTCGAAAGCGGTGGCGGTCTCCATCGGTCGCGAGGGTGGGGCGGGCACGTACGCGGTGCGCTGTGCCCGGCTCCCATCTCAGGGGTGCGTCCCGCCCCGCTTCGCTCTCCAAGCGGGCTCCGCGAGAGCGCCCCATTGCCTCTTCGAAGATGGTCTGCACGGCCGCCGAACGTTTGGGCGTTCTCGCCCGCCAGAGGTACGGAGGCCGCCAGAGGCTTCGCCTGAAAGCTCGGGCGCGTGGAGCCTGCCGACGCCTCTGGCGTCCGAGCGCACCACCACTCGCCTCGTTCTATGCTGCGTGTTTTTGCTACCGCCCTGTCTCTTTTGATCTTGGGCGGCTGCGGCGTCCTCAGCGCTGGGACGCTTGACGAGGTCGGAGACCTGATCACCGAGGGTGGCGAGCGCGTGCTGCGCGAGCCCATGCGGCCGATTCGCGGCACCACGCGCGTGCTCGTCATCGCGCTCGACGGCGTGGGCGAGGTAAAGCTGCAGGAGGCGCTAGACGCGGGCGCGATGCCGCAACTCGCGGCCTTCCTCGGCGCCGAGCAGGGCACAGGCTCGAAAAGCGGGATCGTGCGCGAGCACGCGTTCGTCGCCAGAGGCGTGCCGTCGGTCTTTCCGTCCGAAACCGCTCCAGGCTGGGCGGCGGTCTACACCGGGGCGACGCCCGCAGTCAGTGGCGTGACCGGCAACGAGTGGTTCGACCGCGACTCGCTCGCCACCTTCGCGCCCGTCCCTCTCTCGGTCGGCTCCATCGAGCAGACGCTCTCTATCTGGTCGGACAGCCTCTTCAGCCAGGTCATTCAGGCGCCGACGGTTTTCGAGCAGACGCGCCTCCGCTCGCACGTCTCGATGGGCTTCGTCTATCGCGGCGCCGACGTGCTCTCGCTCCCCGACCTCAACGACTTCGGTGACCTCCTAGAGGGCGCCATTGGGTCCATCTTTGGCGGTGCCGACCAGGCGTATGAGGAGATCGACGACGACACGCGCGAGGGCGTCAAGGCGTCCATCAAGAACCACGGCGTGGCGGATCTGCAGATCGCGTACTTCCCGGGCGTCGACTTGGTCGCGCACTCCTCTGGCCCGCTAGAGCAGCGCGCGTACCTCACCGACGAGATCGACCCGCACATCGGCGCGCTGCTCCAGATGTACCGCGAGCAGGGCGTCCTCGCGAACACCTACGTGATCCTCGTCTCCGACCACGGCCACACCGACGTACTGGACGACGACCGCCACAGCCTGGCCGATGGCGGGCGCGATGAGCCGCCCGCGCTTCTGGACTCGCTGGGCTACCGCCTGCGCGACTTCACCATCTCATCCGATTCGTCGGACGCCAACGTGGTGATGATCTACGACGAGGCCGTCGCCATGCTCTACCTCGCCAACGGCACCGCCTGCCCCGCCAGAGGCGACGTGTGTGACTGGTCGCTCGCGCCGCGCCTGACCGAGGACGTGCTGCCTCTGGCGCGCGAGCTTCGCAAGGCCAGCGACAGCGACACAACCGGCGTCGGCGGTCTCTCGGGCGCGCTAGACCTCATCTTCGTGCGCGCGTCCGACCCCTCGGGCCGCACCTCGCCGCCCTACCGCGTCTTCCACGACGGCCGCGTGATCCCGGTCGCTGAGTACCTCCGCCAGAGGCCACGGCCGGACCTGATCCAACTGGAGCGCCGCCTGGGCTGGCTCACCGATGGCCCGCTAGGCCACCGTGCAGGTGACATTTTGCTTCTCGCGAAAGCGGGCGGCGAGCGGTCCATCGAAGAACGGTTCTACTTCGGCGTGCCGCGCGTGTCGGGCCACGGCAGCGCGTCGGCGAGCGACGCCCACATCTCGCTCGTGCTCGCCCGCGAAGGTGCCTCTGGCGCCGACCTGCGCGCCCAGATGCACGCCGCCATCGGCGACGCGCCGACGCAGTTGGACGTGACCGACCTGATCCTCGCGCTGCTGGGCGAGTAGGCCTCGGCACAACAGCACAAAGCCTCTGGCGCCGAGCGTGGCGCCAGAGGCTTTTTCGCTTCTGCACGAGTTTGCTACAGCGCCATCGCGGGCTCCTCGCCCTCCTCGCCAGAGGCGATCACGAGCGGGTCCGGCGAGGGCGCCGCGCCAGAGGCCAGTACTTTGTCCTGCGCGCTGACGGCGAAGCGCGTCTCCGGGTCTTCCATGACCTCGGCCTCCAAGATCAGGTCCAGCGCGTCGGTGATGCGCGAGACGTACTTCACCTCCAGGCCCTCGACGGCCACGTCCTTGATCTCGTCCACGTCCTTCTGGTTCTTCTCCGGGAGCACGACGGTCTCGATGCCCGCGCGACGTGCGGCCAGCACCTTTTCCTTGATCCCGCCGACAGGCAGAACCAGGCCGCGAAGCGTGATCTCGCCCGTCATCGCCACGTCGTGGCGCACGCGGCGCTGCGTGTAGATGCTCGTGAGCGCCGCCACCATCGCCACGCCCGCGCTCGGGCCGTCCTTGGGGATCGCGCCCGCGGGCACGTGGACGTGGAGGTCCCAGTAGCGGAAGGCCTCTGGCGGGATGCCGAGGTCTTCGGCGTGGGCGCGGACCCAGCTGTGCGCCGCCTGCGCGCTCTCGCGCATCACGTCGCCCAGCTTGCCCGTCAGGGTCATCTTGCCGGTCCCGCGAGAGGCGGAGGCTTCGATAAACAGAATGTCGCCGCCGACGGGCGTCCAGGCCAGGCCTGTGGCCACGCCGGGGACTTCGGTCCGCTCGGCGGTCTCGTTGAAGAACTTCCGCGCGCCCAGGTACTCCTTGACCTCGTCCACCTCGACGGTCTCGTGCTCGCTCTCGCCAGAGGCCACCTTGACGGCCACACCGCGGGCCACGCCGCCAATCGTGCGCTCCAGCTGACGCACGCCGCTTTCGCGTGTGTAGCCCTCGATGAGCAGGTCCAGCGCGTCGGGCTCAATCGTGAGTTGATCGTTGTTCAGGCCGTTGCGTTCGGTCTGGCGTGGCACCAGATACTGCTCGGCGATCTGGCGCTTTTCCTCCAGCGTGTAGCCGGTGATCTCGATGATCTCCATCCGGTCGCGCAGCGGCGCAGGGATGTTTTCGAGGTAGTTGGCCGTCGCGATGAACATGACCTTGGAGAGGTCATAGTCCAACTCCATGTAGTGGTCGTTGAAGCTGTCGTTCTGCTCCGGGTCGAGCACTTCGAGCAGGGCGGACGACGGGTCGCCGCGGAAGTCGGAGCCCAGCTTATCGACCTCGTCCAGCATGAAGACGGGGTTGCTCGTGCCGGCCTTTTTGAGGCTCTGCAGGATGCGGCCGGGCATGGAGCCGATGTACGTCCGCCGGTGGCCGCGGATCTCGGCCTCGTCGCGCACGCCGCCCAGGCTCATCCGCACGAACTCGCGGCCCAGGGAGCGGGCGATGGACTTGCCCAGCGAGGTCTTGCCCACGCCGGGCGGGCCGTAGAAGCAGAGGATGGGCGCGCGGCTGACGCTCTCGTTGTCGCGCTCGCCCTTGAGCTTGAGAACGGCGAGGTACTCCAGGATGCGCTTTTTGACATCGTCCAGGCCGTAGTGGTCCTCGTCCAGGACGTCGCGCGCCTTGGCGATGTCCAGCGAGTCCTCGGAGAGGTGGCCCCACGGCAGGTCCAGAATGGTCTCGACGTAGTTGCGCACGACCGAGTACTCGGGGCTTGCCGGGTTGGTGCGGGCCAGCTTGGTCAGCTCCTTCTCGACGGCCTCCGTCACGGTCTCGGGCAGGTCATCCTTCTTCTCGTCCAGCTTCTGGCGCATCTCCGCGGCCTCGGCGCCGCCGCCCTCGCCGTCGCCCAGTTCGTCCTGGATGGCCTTGAGCTGCTGGCGCAGGAAGAACTCGCGCTGCTGCTGGTCGACATCTGTTTTGACCTTGCTGCGGATCTCCTCGCTGATCTCCAGCACGCGGATCTCCTGCTCCAGATGGTCCAGCACGAGAACGGCGCGCTCCAACAGCGGGAGCGTCTCCAGCAACTCCTGCTTCTTCTCGACCTCGATCTGGAGGTTGCTCGCGATGAAGTGCACCAAGAAGCCCGGGCTCTCAATGTTGCGGATCGCGTAGGCCGCCTCGCTGGGCAGGTTGGGGCTCATGTTGACGATCTGCACCGCCAGCTCCTTGATGCTGCGCACGCGAGCCGATAGCTCTACCTCGTCCTCGTCCGCCACGTCCTCCTCTTCGATAGGAGAGACCTTGGCGCGGAAGTACGGATCGGTCTGGGTGATCTCTCCCAGGTCGAACCGCCGCTTGCCCTGGATCACGATGCTGACCGACCCGTCGGGCATCTTGATCAGTTTGAGGATCGTCGCCGCCGTGCCGACCTCGTACAGATCCTCTGGCGACGGGTCCTCGGTCTCCGCACTTTTCTGAGCCACCACGCCGATGGTGCGGTCATTGCCGTAGGCGTCCTTGACCAGCTTCAGGCTGGCATCGCGCCCGACGGTGATAGGCAGCACCACGCCGGGGTATAGCACCGTATTGCGAAGCGCGAGAATGGGCAGGTCGTCCGGGAGTTCGGACGTGTGCATCTCGCGCTCTTCGTCGGGCGTGAGTAGCGGGATGGACTGCTCAGGATCGGAGGCAGCGAGAATCGGGGAGGAGGTCAGGGACATAAAAACCGTTATTGACAATCAGATAGAGCCGCCCGTCACCCCGGCCTCTGGCGTCGGGTTCCGCGGAGGTCGGTCGGGGTTGTTCTCGCGCGGCTTGCGGGGGTTCCGTCGCGTCGGGGAGTCGCGGGAAACGCACCCGCGCCGGAGGCCTCTGGCGACTCGCCAGAGGCGCAGATGTGGAATCGGCGAGCAGCGCGCGATCCGAAATGGCACCCGCTGGCGTCGGCGTGGGCGGTCGCCTCGCGCGGGTGAACGCAGCCTCTGGCGCCAGAGGCCTGCGTGAAACCGGAAGCCGTCTCCGGCGCGTACCTCGGTTATGGCGACTGACATCAAACCTTCCGACTGGCTTCTCCCCGCATTGTGGAGCGCGATGGGCGCCGCGCTCGCGGGCCTGGTCGTGGCGCGCAGCGCGGGGCCTCTGGCGGGCTCGCTCGTGGGCGCGGGCGTGTTCGCGCTGGGCATGATGCTGGGCCTGCGCGGACCGATGCGCCGCCGCCGTGCGGCGAGCGGCGCCTTTCCAGCGCCGTGGCGCGCGTGGGCTGAGACGAACGTTCCGCTCTACGCCAGAGGCTCGGCCGAGGCGCGCGCCCTGTTCGAGGCGCGCGTGCTCGTCGCGCTGGACGCGTGGAGCATCGAGGGCGTGGACGGCGTGGAGATGACCGACGAGTTGCGGCTGTCGATCGCCTCTGGCGCGGGCGTGCTGCTTGTGGGGGCGGCCCGAGTGGGACGTGCCGGTCGGGCCGCTCGATGCTGCTCTACCCCGGCACGTTCGACGACGAGTTCGGGACCGAGGATGCGGGCAGCTTCGACGGCATGGCGCACCCGCAGGGGCCGGTCATCTTCTCCGCACCCGCCGTGCGCGCGGGCTGGGGGCGCCAGAACGGCTCGAACGTCGTCTTGCACGAACTGGCGCACGTGTTCGACTTCGGTCCCGAGGGCGCCGACGGCGCGCCGTCGTTTTTGGACGCCCGCTCGGCCGACGCGTGGCAGGACTTGGTGCACCGCGAGATGCGCCGCGCCGCCAGAGGCGACGGCATCCTCCGCGCCTACGCCGCCACCAACCCCGCCGAGCTCTTCGCCGTCTCGACCGAGGTGTTCTTCGAGCGCCCAGCCCGCCTCCGCCAGCACCACCCCGAGCTCTTCGAGGCGCTCCGCGCCGTCTACAACGTGACGCCGCCCGACGAGGCCCCGCCAGAGGCCTCTGGCGCGAGCTTCATGTCTCGCCGCTGGACCTCTTAGCGGACCCGCACATGACGCTGTTTCTCTTCGCGCAAACCCCCGCCTCCGCCGAGGCCTCTGAACTCGTGCCGCGCCTTCTCGGCCCGCTGGGCCAGATCGCGCCGGTCCTCGTCGCGCTCGGCATCGTGGCCGTGGCGGTGTGGGCTCGCAGACGCGAGAGCGCGGCCACGCCCAAAGGACGCCGCCTCTGGCGCAGGCGTCTGCTCCTGTCATCGGCGTGCATGGCGCTGTGCTCGCTCGCGTTCGTCGCCAGAGGCGTCGAGTCAGTGAGCGCCGCCGGGCGGCTGTCGCCCACGCTGATGGGCCCGCTCCTGGAGGGCGCTCTGTGGTGGGTCGGCTTTGCGGGCGTGGCGGCGCTGCTCGTGTGGCACCTGCTGGGGGACCGCTAGCCTCTGGCGTGCGTGGCCTCTGGCGTGCGTGGCCTCTGGCGCGGCACTGCGGCATCCTGAGCGCGAACCCTCTCTGCCCTGCGGAGCGCCCCGAGGGGAGAGGGGAAAGGCTTCTGGCGCCAGAGGCCGATCGTGGTTCGCTGACTGCTGACCGCTAGCCTACTGGGCGGCCCCAGACCATCAGCCCGCCCAGGTGCGCGGTGTAGGCCACCAGCACCGCCGGAACGCACGCCACCAGCGCGAGGCTCACGCGCAGGAGCGCCGGGTCCCTCTCGCCGACCGCCGTCGGCTCCGGCAGCTTGCGCAGCCACACGCTCGCGCCGATGAACAGCGCGAGAGCGCCCAGCGCGGCCCAGAGCGTCCAGTCGGCCGCGCTCTCGTGTGTTTCCACGATGGCCTCAACCATGGGCTCGCCGCGCACGTCCTGCTCCAGCGTCTCGCCGGTTTCCTGCGCCCAGTACGCTCCTGCCGAGCCCAGGACGAGAAAGATCATGACGGCATTGCGCCAAACCGCCGTGCCTCTGACGGCGTAGAGCACGCCCGCCGCGCCTGCGAGCAGCAGAAGCACCAGCGGAAAATGCACCGCCAGCGGGTGCAGGTAGGGAATCTCGTACTGAGTCAGTAAATCCATCGTCGGGCGGGGAAGGTCGAACGGAGGGTAGCACGGTTGGGCGCTCGCGGCGCCAGAGGCGGACCCTGAACCGGCTAGACGAGCGGCGTGCCCGTCATGGCCTCGTGGCGCGGTGAGGCCCATGATCTTGAGGATGGTCGGCGCGATGTCGCCCAGGATGCCGTCGCGGACGCGCTGTACGCCGGGGGCGATGACCAGGTGCGGCACGAGCGCCGTTGTGTGCGCCGTGTGCGGCGTGCCGTCCGGGTTGCGCATTTTGTCCGCGTTGCCGTGGTCGGCGATGAGCTCGACCGAGTAGCCACGCTCCAGCGCGGCCGTGATGACGGTTTCGGCACCGCGAGAGGCGGCCTCGACGGCGTGGACGGCGGCCTCGAACACGCCCGTGTGGCCCACCATGTCGGGGTTTGCGAAGTTGAGCACGACCAGATCTGGCGCGTCGGTGCGGATGGCGTCGGCCACGCGAGAGGCGAGCTCGGGCGCGCTCATCTCGGGCTGCAGGTCGTACGTCGCCACCTTGGGGCTGGCGGCGAGGATGCGGCTCTCGCCCTCGAACTGTACCTCGCGGCCTCCGTTGAAAAAGAACGTCACGTGCGGGTACTTCTCGCTCTCGGCCGCCCGCAGCTGCGTTTTCCCGGCGCGCGAGACGACCTCGCCCAGCGTGTCGCTCAGGTCTGCTTTGGGAAACGCGACGGGCACGTCGAAGCTCTTGTGGTACGGCGCGAAGGTCGCGTAGTGCACTAGGGGCGGCGTGCGCTCGAAGCCCTCGAACGGCGTCTCGATAAAGGCGCGCGTGAGCTGCCGCGCGCGGTCGGCGCGGAAGTTGAAGAACAGGACCGCGTCGCCAGAGGCAACGCGTGGCGTGCCGGTCACCACGACCGGCTCGGCAAACTCGTCGGTCGTGCCTCTGGCGTAGCCCGCCGCGAGCGTCGCGATGGGGTCGCCAGAGGCCTCGCCGACGCCGTCCACGATCGCGCGGTAGGCCTTCTCGGTCCGCTCCCAGCGCTGGTCGCGGTCCATCGCCCAGTACCGACCGATCACCGTCCCGATCACGCCGACGCCCGCGTCGGTCATCGCGTCCTGCACGGTCTGGAGGTAGCCGGTCCCGCCCTCTGGCGCCGTGTCGCGGCCGTCAGTAAAGGCGTGGAGTACCAGCTCGTCGCCCGTCAGCCCTTCGCGTCGGGCCAGTTCGATAAGCGCGAGCAGATGCTCCAGGCTGGCGTGGACGCCGCCGTCGCTCACCAGCCCAAACAGGTGCAGCGTGCCGCCAGAGGCCCGGGCGGCGCGCACGGCGCCGGTCAGCACGGCGTTCTCGAAAAAGCTCTCGTCCGCGATGCTTTTGTCGATCCGCGTGATCTCCTGGTACACGATCCGCCCCGCGCCCAGGTTGGTGTGGCCGACCTCGGAGTTGCCCATCAGCCCCTCGGGCAGCCCGACGGCGAGGCCGGACGCCTCCAGCGTCGCGTGCGGGTGCTCGCTAAACAGCGTGTCGAGAAACGGCGTGTCCGCAGCGGCGATGGCAGACACGGACGGGTCTTCGGCGATGCCGTAGCCGTCGAGGATGAGGAGGAGGTGCTTCTGGGACATATAGTCGCGCGAGGGGAGAGCGCAAGATCCGGCCTCTGGCGGAAGGGCGCCGTGTGGATTCGGACGGCGCCAGAGGCCTCTGGCGCCGGGGAGGCGTGACGGGAGCCGAAGGCACGTCCTGTATCTCTCATACACTCCCCTGACTAGCTCATGAACCGATTTCTCTCGCTCGCGCTCCTCGCGCTCGTAGCAGGGCCTCTGGCGGCACAGGACGCCCCCGACCGGCTCCCCATCTTCGAACTCGCTCCCCCCGACCTCTCCGAAGATCGACTTCTCGAAGCGGCGTCGATGATCGGACTAAAGGGCCGCGTCGTCAAATCGGGAGACGGCCTCGCCGTTCGCTCGGAGACCTCCGTTGCGGAGCTGGACGCCGCCAGCGGCGCACTCTGGGTGGCAGACTACTCGCAGCTCTGGAACCCAGACCTTTCGCCGGATCTGGTCTCGGACGACCGCGCCGAGGAGCAAGCGGGGGAGCTCCTAAAAGAGCTCGGCCTGCTCTCCGCCGAAGGCCCGTTCCGCGTCGCCTCGCTGGGCACCACGCGCACGCACGCCGCTTTTTTCGACGCCAACCGCAACCGCCGCTCGGACCGCGAACTCGACGTTCGCGCTACATACGGCTTCTCCGTCGAGGTGAAAGGGCTCCGCGATCCCGTCCCCGTGCTGGGCGGCGACTACTCCGTGACCTTCGGAAACGGCGGCGCGCCCATCGCCGTGGAGGGCAACTGGCGGCCCGTGCAGGGCGTGATGCAGGAGTCTGCCGTCGTCCCGGCAGGCAAGGCGATCTCCGAGTTCCTCGGCCAGAACAGCGAGATGAAGGTGCAAGACGCCAGCGCGCGCCTCGTGTACGTCTCCCAGGCTTCTGGCGAGGCGCAACGTGCGCTCTACCCAGCGTGGGCGGTTTCTGGCCGCGCGCAGATCGGGGAGGAGATGGTTGACCTCCGCGAGGTGCTGGTCCCCGCGACTGCGTTTGGGCCTGCGCTGCCCCGCCCGGTCCGCGCCGAGCCTCGCGACTCGGACTTCAAGCCCCAGCGGCGCTCCACCATGCCCGAGGAGATCGAAGGCAAGGGACCGCGGGCGCCTCTGGCGCCAGAGGCATGGCGTCACGACGAGCCGTTCCGCTCGGGCGATCAGGCCGAGGGCTACACCGAGGCGCCGGTCCTGCTTCGCTCGTCGGTTTCCAGAGGCCTGTCCAGAGATGGAGGGGCCTCTGGCGCCAGAGGCTGGATCGGTTCACTCCTCCCGTCGCCAGAGGCTTTAGCCGAAGCGGCGCTCGATTTCGTTCTCGGCGATGCGGATCATCGTCGGGCGGCCCGAGGTGTCCGTAAACGGATCCGAGCAGGTAAACAGCTGCTCGATCAGGGTGCGCGCCGCCAGAGGCTCCAGGATCGCGCCCTCTTGCACGGCCGAGCGCCGCGCGAGGCTGCGGGCGAGCGTCTCGCGGGAGGTGAGCTGGAGCGTGCCCGAGCTGTGCCGGTAGCGGTCGAGCAAATCCGGCAGCGCCGCGCGCTCGTCGCCGACCGAGACATCGGCGGGCACGCCGCGCACGTCCACGGTGCCCCCCTTGCCCAGCGAGAGGTCGAAGCCGAGCGCCTGAAGGTCGGGCAGGAGCTCGTCGAGTAGCGCGCGGTCGTCGGGCGGGAGCGCGAGCGTGTAGGGAAACAGGAGCTGCTGCGTGGCGCCCATGCCGCCTTCGAGCGCGGCGAGCGCCGCTTCGTAGAGCACGCGCTCATGCGCCGCGCGCTGGTCCACGACGAGCAAGCCGCTGGCGACCGGCGAGAGCAGGTAGCGTCCGCGAAACGGCCAGACAGTCCGCTCGGGCGACTCTACAACCTCGGCAAACGTGGCCGAGTCCACGCCTTCCATCCCGGTGCCGTCGGCGCGAGAGGGAATGGGGCCGAGAAGCCCCGTGGCCTGAGGGAACGGGCGCGGCGACGGGATTGCTCCTCGGGCTCCCTCACGGTCGGAGTCGCCAAAGCCTCTGGCGTCCTGGCCGAAGCCTCCTGCGTCCTGCCCGAAGCCTCTGGCGCCAGAGGCCTGACCGGGGAGCGTGGCGTTGGACGGTAGGCCGCGGGCCTCTGGCGGAAACGCGTCGCCAGAGGCCGGCTCGCTGTGGGCCGGCATCGCGCCGAAGGCGGGCATGGGCGGCAAGGCGCTGCCATCGCCAGAGGTGCCGGGCGTTGCGGTGCCGAGGTCGTGCGCCAGGGGCCCGGCGGCCTGGGGTGCGGTCTGCGAGAGGTCGAGCGCCAAGCCCGCCTCGGAGAGGCCCTTTTTGACGACCGCGCCGACGAAGCTGTACACGCCACGCTCGTCGTCGAACTTGACCTCGGTTTTGGTGGGATGCACGTTGACGTCGAGGTGGCGCGGGTCCACGTCGAGGAAGAGCGCCAGAAACGGGTAGCGGCCGTCGGGCAGCATGGCGCCGTAGGCGCGGGCTGCGGCGTGTTCCAGACTGCGGCTCTTGACGTAGCGCCCGTTGGCGAACACGTACTGGTCGCCACGCGAGCGCCGCGCGATCTCGGGCGCGCCGACGACGCCGCGAATCGACAGGTAGCTCGTCGCCTCGGAGACGGGCACGAGCGTGCCGCTGTACCGGCTCCCGAAGAGGTCGGCCACGCGCTGCGCCAGCGGATGCTCGCCAGAGGCCGCGGGCAGGCGGTAGACCTCGGTCCCGTCGTGGACGAGCGCGAAAGCGACGGTCGGGTGCGAGAGCGCGAGCGCCTGGAACGTCTCGACGATATGCTTGAACTCGGTCGCGGGCGTGCGCAGAAAGGCGCGGCGCGCGGGCACGTTGTAGAACAGGTCGCGGACCGAAATCGTCGTGCCGGGCGCCATGCCGCAGGGCGTGCTCGTCTCGATCTCGCCGCCGTGCACGCGCACGCACGTGCCGGCCTCGTCCTGTGCGCGGCGCGTCTTGAGCTCCACCCGCGAGACGGCCGCGATCGACGCCAGCGCCTCGCCGCGAAACCCCAGCGTGCGCAGCGTCTCCAAGTCCTCGAAGCGCTTGAGCTTGCTCGTCGCGTGGCGCCCGAAGCAGCCTCTGGCGTCGGCGGGGCCCATGCCGCAGCCGTCGTCGGCGACCTGGATCAACTCCGAGCCTGCCCGTTGGACCGTGAGCTCAATGCTGCCCGCGCCGGAATCGAGCGCGTTCTCGACCAGTTCCTTGACCGCGTTGGCGGGCCGCTGCACGACTTCCCCGGCCGCGATCTTGCTCGCGAGCGTATCGGGCAGCGCGAGGATCAGGCCGTCCTGCGCAGCATCGCCCTGCTCGCCGTCCTTCTGCGCGGCGGCGTCGTACTCGGCGCCGGAGGCTCCGGCGGCGTCAGCCTCTGGCGGAAGGGAGGGGGAGTCGGGCACAGGGGAGAAGGCCGGTGGGACGTGGCCAGTAGGGAGTGGCAGAGCGGTCACCTCTGACGTGGACCTCTACCGTGTGGGCAACTCGCGGAGAACTCCGATGCCAACGACGTGACTCGGCGCCAGAGGCTGGGCTGACTTCGGCTACTGACTACCCGCCGAAAAGGGCCGAGACGCCCGCGACGGCGCGGCCGAAGACAGCGTCGGCGTTGATGTAGAGGTAGAGCGCGAGGACGAGCCCGAGGCCGACGGCGATAAACTGCGGCTGCTTCGTCTTGCGAAACGTGCTCGCGTTGGTGCGCTGGATGCGCACGGCACGGCGCCGCCTTTCGGCGTCCTTCGGGTCGTGGAACCGCGGCTCGTAGTGGTAGCCGCGGGGCTTCGCCTGGCGGCGTCCGATGGTCAGCATGACGGTCTCGGGGGCTGGACGGGAAGGTAACCGGAGAGGGCGTGCCGCTGTTGTGTCAGACGCGGTGAAACGCGAGCGGGTTCGCCTCTGGCGGAGACCGCGGGCGCGCGGAGGGGTTGCTCGGGCGCCAGAGGCCTCTGGCGAGGTGGGGGCGTTGGCAGGTCGGGCCGGGGCGCCGAGGTCGGGGTGGACCCCCCGCTTCGCTCACCCTCCGGTCGCGAAGCTGTCCCCCTTGTCAAGCAGGGCCGCTACGTTCTGCTGCCAGAGCCACCCGATCTGTCATCCCGAGCGGAGCCGAGGGATCTACTCGCCGGATGCTCACGCGCTGAACAGGTCTCTGGCGGTGGCTGAGACTAGATCCCTCGTCGCTTCGCTCTGTCGGGATGACAAGACTGGGGGACCTAGATGAGAACTTGGCAGCCCTGCTCTCGGTGAGGGGGAGAGCTTCGCGACCAACGGGGAGCAAAGCAGGGGTAGCCACGCACCACCGCAGAGCCCCGAAGCCTCTGGCGCCAGAGGCCTGCTACCGGCCGAAGCCTCCGAACACGCCCGAGGGAAGCGGGCGGTTGAGGCGCACCGCGCGGACGGTGTACTCCCACTCCAGCGGTCCGTTGGTGAGCATCGCCTCGTAAAAGCCCACGGCTTCGCGCACGTCGTCGGGGAGGGCGTCGATGGCAGCGTCGGGGTCGGGCGCGTCCAGCGCGTCGCGGACGAGGGCGAGCGCGGCGTTTTCTTCGTCGGAGAAGTCTGCGACGATGGCGGGCGCGGCGCCGTAGAGCGTGGTGCGGTAGTGGTGCGGGATGGTCAGGCCCTTGACCTCGCGGAGGTCGCTGCGCTCGAACGCGAACGTGCTCGGCGGTTGTCCCGGCGCGTCGGGGCCTGTGGTGCGCATGAGGACGAGCGTGAGCGTCTGTGCGTCGATCCACATCTCGTAGCGGTCCATGGTCTCCGCCAGAGGCTGGCCTCTGGCGCCGGTAACAGTGAGGCCGTGCGCGGCGCGCCCGCCCCAGGTGCGCGCGTGGTACGCGATCTCGTACGGGCCGATGCCACCGTCCGCATCCCCCGTTTCGTCTCCGCCGCCACTTCCGCCGGTGTAAAACCCCAGGACGGACGAGCAGAACACCTCGCGCTCGACGTACACCTCGGGGCCGATCACGCGGCAGTCTATCGCGGGCCACGCGCCAGAGGCCTCGGGCGGAGCAGACGCCTCTGGCGGCGTGATGCGCCAGAACGCGACGCCGCCGTCGAACTCGACCGCGAGGCTGTGCACCAGCCGAAGCGACGTGGCTTCGCGCTCGGCCGCTGCGAGCAGCAGCGCGTCCGCCCACCGGTCGACCGCGCCGCCCTGCACCGAACTGGCGCCAGAGGCGGGCGCAGGCGGCAGCGTCTGCGCCGCGAGCGGCGCTGCCAGAAGCAGCGCTCCCCAGAGCAGACCTCTCACGCCTCTCACCGCGCCAGAGGCAGCACGAGGACCGAGTCGACGGCGAACTCGATCTCTTTGACGCCTTCGTTGAGAAGCTGCCTCTCGCGGTCAATCTCTAGCTGTGCCTGGCGTCGCGCGGGCGGCGGGAGCAGGTTCATCTGGCGCTCCTTGATGCCCATCTGGCCGCCGCGAAACACGCGGATCTTCTGAGGGATGAGCTGGAGCAGGCCCTCCTGCCTCTGGCGCACGCGAAACGGTACGCGCACGCCCGGCGCCACTTCGCGGTAGTCGTCGTAGATCACGCGCTGCACGAACGGGATGTCGAGCGTGTCGGCTTTGAAGCGGTGGAAAAGCTCGCGCACCTCCATCGTCTCGGCGTCGAGGTAGGCCCGCGCGAGGTGCTGCCGCGTGCCCTCGGCAAGCGGGAAGCCGACGGTCGGTCGGGTCGGTGGTTTCGAGCACGTACGACATCACGCCCTCTCGCTCGACCGGCCCGGTCATGCGCGCGTCACCGAGGTTTTGGGCGAGGTATCCGCCTTGCGGCGGGTAGAACGCGAACAGAGCTGCCGCCTCCGGGTCACTCGGCTGGGGCGCGCCGGGCGCCTGCGTGAGCGAAAAGACGCGGCCTCTGGCGGAGTCCTCGCCCGCCTCGTAGCGCACCGACGTGCCGATGGCGAACACCTCGAAGGCATCGAGCGAGCCCAGGCCGCTGGCGTAGGCCTCGCCCAGCGTTTGGAGCGAAGCTGTCGGGCTGGACGCGTCCTCGGGGAGCGCGTCGCCAGAGGCGCCGGAGGTGCAGCCCGCGAGGGCGAAGACGAGCAGGAGGGAGAAAGCGCGCACAGGGCAGGGTGGAGGCGGACGCGAAAGCTACGCGGGGGCGCCGCGGAGGGATAGGGGATACGGGATGGAGGGATGGGCAGAGGGCGCCAGAGGCTTCTAGCAGGGCGACGTGAGGATCCGCACCCCCGTTGCCTCTGGCGTCGGATCTTGCGGACCGCCCCCTTTCTGCCGCCGTGTCCGTCTCCCGCTTTCCGCTCCCTGCTACTGTCACCGTGGACGGTCACGCCTACGCGCCAGAAGCCGTGCTGGATACCCTCGCGCCGT
Organism: Rubricoccaceae bacterium; assembly: GCA_963708165.1. Taxonomy (GTDB): domain Bacteria; phylum Bacteroidota; class Rhodothermia; order Rhodothermales; family Rubricoccaceae; genus Rubricoccus. The sequence continues at coordinate 2,441,240 of OY970187.1, forward strand.
ACGTCACCGAGCAGCGCATGGCGACCATCGAGCGCGTGGTGGCAGGCCGCACGTTCTCGGTGCTCCCGGTGCTCGAACGCGTCCACGACGCGGGCAACGCCAACGCCATCTTTCGCAGCGCCGAAGGCCTGGGCTACGGCGCCGCGGCGCTGGTCGACTTGGAAGGCGACGCCAGAGGCCTGGTGGAGCAGTACGAAGCGGGCGCGGACGACGCGGCGCTCGCGAGCGCGCGGCCCATCCACCGCCGCCAGAGCCAAGGCGCGCACAAGTGGCTCCACGTGGAAACGCACGACACGGCCGAAGCCTTCGCGCGCAGCGCCCGCGCCAGAGGCTACCGCATCGCGGTCACGGCGCTGCGCGAGGACGCCGTCCCCATCGCCGACCTCGACTTTTCGGTCCCCACCGCGCTCGTCTTCGGCGCGGAGAAAGACGGGGCCTCTGGCGCCATGCTCGATCTCGCAGACGACGCGGTGCTGCTGCCGCTCGACGGCTTCGTGCAGAGCTACAACGTGTCCGTCGCCGCCGCGCTCGCGCTGTACCACGCGCGCCAGGACCGCCTCGCGAGGCGGGGCGCCCACGGCGACCTCTCGCCCGAGGAACGGCGCCTTCTCACCGCGCACTACGTCGCGCGAGGCGTGCCTCTGGCGGCGCCGCTCTTGCGGCGGCTGGCGGAGTAAGGCCTCTGGCGACAGAGGCCCGATCTTGCGGCGTGTTCCGCGCCCGCCTCCAGTCCGCCCTCGCTCGCCTCCTCGCCAGAGGCGGCCCCGTCGTCGTCGGCGCCTCTGGCGGCGTGGACTCGACCGTCCTCTGGCGCTCGCTGCACGCGCTGGGCATCTCGACCGTCGGTGCGCACGTGAACTACGGGCTGCGCCAGGACGCGGACGCCGACGCGGCGTTCGTGCAATCGCTGGGTGACGAACTCGGCGTGCCCGTCCACATCCGCGAGGTCACGCCAGAGGCGGGCAACCGGCAGGAGCAGGCGCGAGAAGCGCGCTACGCGTTCTTCCGAGAGGTCGCCGACGGCCTCTGGCGCCACGGCGGTTGCCGTGGGTCACACGGCAGACGACCAGGCGGAAACGGTGCTGATGAACCTCGTCCGCGGTGCGGGCCTGGTAGGACTCGCGGGCATGGCCGAGTCCCGGCCTCTGGCGCGGAAGAGGGAAGAGGACGCGCAGCCTCTGGCGCCAGAGGCTGACATTGTCCTCGTGCGGCCGCTGCTGGGCTTCACGCGCGCCGAGATCGAGGCCGAGGCGCGCGCACGCTCGTGGGCGTGGCGCGAGGACGCCAGCAACGCCTCTGGCGCCTATCGCCGCAACCGCATCCGCCACGGCGCGCTCGCGCTGCTGGAGCAAGAGGGCGGCCCCGGCACTGTCCTGCGCATCGCGGCTTCCGCTCAAGCCGCGCGCCGAGCCTCGGGCAGCGCCGCCGCCCGCCTCGCGCGCGTGGGCGAGGCCACCGCCCGCGGCGGAACAGTGCCTCTGGCGGCGCTGCGCGTGCTGCACCGCGAGGAGCAGAGCGCACTGCTCGCCGAGATGATGCGCACCTACGCACCCGAGGCCCCGCGCTCGCGCGCGCTCATCGCCCAGGTCGCCGCCTTGCTCGACGCCCCGCCCGGCGCCCGCGTCGAGGCCGGGCCGGTCGACGTGTGGCGCGACCGCCAGAGGCTGACCGTCGCGCGTCGACGCGCGCCGTGGCCGGGGTGCGCCGTCGCCTCTGGCGACACCCCGACGCCCTTCGGCACGCTCACGCTCACGCCTCTGGCGGACGTGCCGAGCACGCACAGCACAGACCCGACCTGCGAAATCGTCGACGCCGCGGTTTGTACGCCAGAGGCCGCTGCCTCCCGCATCCCTCTATCCCTCCATCCCTCCATCCCTCTCACCCTCCGCCTCTGGCGCGAGGGCGACCGCATCCGCCCGCTCGGCATGGGCGGCACCAAGCTCGTCTCCGATGTGCTCGCCGACGCGCGCGTGCCGCCGAGCGAGCGCCGCCAGAGGCTCGTGCTGGTCGCGGGCGAGACCGTTCTCTGGGTGGTGGGCATCCGGCTGGCGCACCACGCGCGCGTGACGCCCGCGACCACGCGCGCCATCGCGCTTGAGTGGCGGCCGATAGGCTGACGCCAGAGGCACTTTGCCTGAACGCCCGGGCCCCAGCCGCGTAGCTTCGCGCTTCCTCTTTGAGCCCCGCCATGCCCGTCGCTGCCGCCCCCGAAACCGTCACCTGCCGTGGCGAACGCTTTCGGCTCTACCTCGACGAAGAGGCGATCTCCAACCGCATCGCGGAGCTCGGCGCACAGATCGACGAGGACTACGCCGACATGGACCGGCCGCCCATCTTTATAGGCGTGCTCAACGGCGCCTACATCTTCACCGCCGACCTTATGCGCGCGGTGACCATCGACTGCGAGGTGGACTTCTACAAGCTCTCCAGCTACGGCGCCGCCAAAGTCTCCAGCGGCAGCGTGACCGAGAAGAAAGGCATCGACGCCGATCTCGAAGGCCGCCACGTGATCGTGGTCGAGGACATCGTGGACACGGGCCTGTCCATGCGCTACGTGCTGGACCAGATCGCGGAGAAGAACCCGGCCTCGCTGCGCTCCGCAGCACTGCTCCGCAAGCCGGACGCGCTCAAAGTGGACGCGCCGGTAGACTATCTGGGCTTCGACATCGACAACCTGTTCGTGATCGGCTACGGGCTGGACTACGGCCAGATCGCGCGCAACCTGCCCGCGGTTTACATCCTGGACGAGAGCGAGGCCAAAGAGGCGTAGCGCCAGAGGCCTCTGGCGCTACGCGCGCGCTCAGGCTCAGGAAATCCCTAGCTGGTGAGCCACCGATATTGGAGGCCCCTAGTACCCGTTTGAGTATGGAGCTGGATACCCCGCTTTCGACGTCCCGGCCCTTTAAGCAGCGCGCGCGCTACGTCGTGGCTCTTGTAACGGCGGTCTTGGTGGGCTTGGCCGTGCTGTGGCTCACCCGCGAGGCCGTCTTGCTCGTCTTTACTGGCGTCGCGCTGGGCGCGCTGTTTTACTACGCGAGCACGTGGCTGGCTGAGCGGGTGGGGGGCGCCAGAGGCTTGTGGCTGGGAGCCATTGTCGTATCCGTCTTGGGCGCGCTCGCAGCGGCCTCGTACTTCGGCGCGCCGAGCCTTCTGGCACAAGGGCAGGAACTGATCGGCATCGGCCCCGATGTGCTCCGGGCGACAGAGGCCCGGCTGGGCCTTCCTGACGGCGCGTTGGAGATTCCCGAGGGCGCGGTCAATATCTCCAGCCGCGCGCTGGGCATCTTCTCCAGTCTGATCGGCGTCGTCGCGGGCGTGATCGTCATCCTCGTGGTGGCGGTGTACACCGCGGCCAGCCCTCAGGTCTATACCGAAGGCTTCGCGCGGTTCTTCGACCGCGAGCACCAGCCGTTCGTACGCCGCGTGCTCCACCGCATGGGCCGAACGCTGTTGGGATGGACGCGTGGCGTCGGCATCGAGGTTGGGGTGCTGACGGCGCTTGGCGCGGTCGGCCTGATGATCATCGGCGTGCCGGGCGGCCTGGCGCTCGCCGTCTTTGCCGGCGCGCTCACCGCGATCCCCACCTTCGGCCCGTTTATCGGGTGGACGCCCGCCGTCGCCGTCGCCTTCGCGACCGATACGACGATGGGTCTGTGGACACTCGGGCTCGCCGTCGCGGCGCAGCAGTTGGAGGGCAGCGTGATCACGCCCAAGGTGCAGGGCCACCTCGTCTCCGTGCCCCCGGCGGTAATCCTCGCCACACAGATCGTGTTGGGCTCGCTGACCGGTTTTTTTGGCGTGTTCCTCGCCGTACCCATTGCGGGCGTCGCGCTCGTGCTCGTCCAGGAGTTGTACATCGGCCCATTCGTGGAAGGCGAGGGCGCCGACCCTGACACCCACAACGCGCCAGAGGCCGAGGTCGTCGCCCCTGGCGGGTGAGCGACTGGGGTAGCGCCTCTGGCGCCAGAGGCTACCGGTAGCGCACCGCCGTGCCGGTCGCCATGTGCGTCTGGTCGCCGTTTTCGCCGCGGCCGTACACGTCGAAGTCCACCCGCACGACGGCATCGGCGCCGACGCGGCGGGCGGCCTCACGGAGGCGGGCGATCAGCTTTCGCGTGGCGTCGTCGCCCGTGTCCGGCCCGACGGTGAGGATCGCGAGCTCCTCGTAGGACCCGTCCACGTCGCCCGTCGTGACCTGGATGTCGCCGCCCGATACGGGCGCGGCCTCTGACGCAGGCTCCAGCGGCGTGATCTCGATGCGGCTGGTACTGCAGCCCGAGAGGAGGACAAATGCGAGAACGAGAAGGGTGCGCATGGGACGAGGAGAAGGGATTCCCATGTGCCGCGCCAGAGGCCTCTGGCGTCACACCGCGCGGACCGGGATTTCAACGCCAGAGGCCCCGCGCCCGGGCTAGGTTCGGCGCACAGATCTCCCCCCACACAATGCGCCAGTTCGCGATCCCTCCCACGCCGCCCCCGCACGACGACCGCGACCGCGGCGCGACCGAAGAGCTCGCGCCAGGGGCCGCCTCTGGCGCCGACGAGAAACGCGCAGCGGAGTTGTTGGATGGGCTCAACCCGGTGCAACAAGAGGCCGTGATCGCCGCCGATGGCGCGGTCATGATTATCGCCGGGCCGGGGTCGGGCAAAACGCGGACGCTCACACACCGCATCGCGCACCTTATCGCATCGCGGAAGGCGTGGCCCTCGCAGATCCTCGCGCTGACGTTCACCAACAAGGCGGCCCGCGAGATGCGGAATCGCGTGACGGACCTGGTCGGCCCGGACGCCAAGGGCATGTGGATGGGCACGTTCCACAGCGTGTTCTCCCGCGTGCTCCGCCGCGAGGCCGACAAGATCGGCTTCTCGCGCGACTTCTCGATCTACGACACCGACGACCAGGAGCGCCTCTTGCGCGAGCTCATGCTGCGCATGGGCGTCGACGCCAAGAAGTACACGCCACGCTCCATCCGCGGGCGCATCTCCAGCGCCAAAAACCAGATGATGACGCCAGAGGCCTACGCGCTGCTGGCCAACGACCCGTACATGGAGGTCACGGCGCGCGTCTACGGGCCGTACAACGACCGGCTGCGCAAGGCCAACGCGATGGACTTCGACGATCTGCTCGCGTGGCCCATCCGGCTCTTCGAGCAGCACCCGGAGATCCTCAAGGAGTACCAGCGGCGCTGGCAGTACATCCACATCGACGAGTACCAGGACACCAACAAGGCGCAGTACCTGCTCGCGAAGCTTCTGGCGGCCGAGCACCAGAACATCTGCGTCGTGGGCGACGACGCGCAGAGCATCTACGCCTTCCGCGGCGCCGACATCGGCAACATCCTCTCGTTCCAGAACGACTACCCCGAGGCGACGACCATCCGCCTGGAGCAGAACTACCGCAGCACCCAGAAAATCGTCCGCTTCGCCGACGCCATCATCAAGGGCAACACGAAGCAACTGGACAAAAAGCTCTGGACCGAGAACGACGAGGGCGAGCCGGTCCGGCTCATGGAGGCGCTGAGCGAGCGCGACGAGTCGCAAAAGATCGAGCGCACCATCCGCGACCTGCACGTCCGCGCAGGTATCTCGTGGAAGCAGTTCGCCGTCCTCTACCGCACCAACGCGCAGTCGCGAAGCATGGAGGAGTCGCTGCGCCGCGGCGGCATTCCGTACCGCATGGTCGGCGGCACGAGCTTCTACCAGCGCAAGGAGATCAAGGACGCGCTGGCGTACCTCCGCCTCGCCGTCAACCCAGCGACGACGCGAGCCTCTTGCGCGTCATCAACACGCCCACGCGCGGCGTCGGCGGCAAGACCGTGGACGGACTGCGGCGCTACGCCGCCGAGCATGGCCTCTCGCTGTGGCAGGCCGCGCAAGAGCCGAGCGACGCCGGGCTCAACAGCGCGGGCCTCTGGCGCGATCGAGAAGTTCACCTTTACCGTCTCGCGCTTCGCCAGCAAAGCGCCTCACACGCCCGCGGACGAGTTGGCACGTGAGTACATCCAGGAAACCGGGCTCCTGCAGTCGCTGCGCGACGAGAACACGCCCGAAAGCTTGGTCCGGCTCGAAAACATCCACGAGCTGCTCAACGCCGTCGCCGAGTTCGCGCAGGCCGACAGCGACGCGCCCCGCACGCTCAGCGAGTTCTTGCAAGAGGTCTCGCTCGTCAGCGACTCCGACCGCCTGGGCGACGACGAGAACCGCGTGACGCTCATGACGCTCCACGCGAGCAAAGGCCTGGAATTCAAAGTCGTGTTTGTGACCGGCCTGGAAGAGGGCCTCTTTCCTCTGGCGAAGGCCGCGCAAGACCCGACCGAGTTAGAGGAAGAACGTCGTTTGTTCTACGTCGGCGCCACGCGCGCCGAGGAGATCCTGTACCTCTCCTACGCCCGCACGCGCTACCGCTACGGCGAGTCCACGTCCGCCGTCCGCTCCCGATTTTTGGACGAGCTGGAGGGCAACGACCTGATGCGCACCGAAAGTGGCGCCAAGTTCGCGCCCCGCAAAGACCGCTTCCAGCTTCCCGACGACGGCGCCCAGGGCGGCTACCGCGTGGAGTACGACGCCGACGGCGGCTACTCCTACGAGTCCACGCCCGCTCAGCGCCGCGCCGCGAAGTCTGGCTACGAGCAGATGGACCCGCATTACTACCGTAACAGCCTCCGGCCAGACGCGGTCAAGCCCACGCGCAAGAAGAAGGCCTCTGGCGCCCGCACCCAATCGTCTGGAGGTCGCCAAGTCGAGTACGAGCCCGGCGTCGCGCCAGAGGCCTCTGGCGGAGATGTGGTGCCGGGCGTGCGCGTGGTCCACGGCACGTTTGGCGAGGGCAAGGTGATCGCCATCGAGGGCGCGGGCGAGCGCGCCGCGGCGACGGTCCACTTCCCGCGCGTGGGGCAGAAGAAGCTCAAGCTCAAGTTCGCGCGGCTTCGCGTGGTGAGCTAGCGCCAGAGGCCTCTGGCGGGGAGGGATGCGAGAGAGGGATGGGCAGAGTGTCTGTCCTCCCTCTGGCGTCTCATCTAAGATTCCCTCTTTCAGCCGTCATTGCCGCCTTCGCGGGAATGACGCCGTATGCCGGGCAGAGCCTCTGGCGGCCTCGTGCCACGAAAAAGCCCCTGGCGCCGAGAGAGCGCCAGGGGCCTGGGAAACGCGCCAGAGGCTTAGGAGCCCGGCGTGTGTCCCGTGAGCACGGACGTGGCCGTGCCGTTGCCCATCTGCGCCCCCAGCCCGAGCACGGACTTGACAACCGTGCCGCTTTCTTTCGCGACGTGCAGCGTGCCGCTGCCTACGCCCGTCCCGTCGCCGACCGTCAACGTGACGACCCACGTCTCGAACGTGCCTGCGGGCGTCTCGACGCTTTCCGAGCCCGTCACCTCCAGCGTGTACGTCACGGGCTTTTGCGTCTGCGCGTCAAAGGCCGCCATCTGAGCGCGGTAGCCTTCCGCCAGAGGCAGACGTGCCCAGCCCGATCTGAAACGCCGGGCCGTCGGTCGCGACCGGCGCGTCCAGCGCGACGTCGACAGGGATCTGCTGGCCCTGCGCGTTGATCTTGCCCGTTACGGCCTCTGGCGCGAAGTTGAACGCGATGGTGACCGGTCCCTGCGCGATGCGGCGCGAGAGCGGGCGAAGGTCCGCCTGCGCCACGACGAGCGAGTCCGTCGCCGCCCCCATCGGGCTCGACACCGACTCGACGATCACGAACGTGTCGCCGCGAGAGGCGACCGTCCGCGTCACAGCCGCGTTGATGGTCTGGCCCATGGCGCTGATCGTGGTCTGGTACGTCGCCTCGCCAGAGGCCACGCGTGAGCCGTCGAATGTGGCTGCGCCCGCGGCCTCTGGCGCTGCGACAAGCGTGACCGTCGCCGGGTCCACGGTGATGGTTTCGAGCTGCGCGCCGATCTCGTCGCGCACGTCGGACTGGTAGCGGCCACCGAGGTGCTCGCCGAGGAACGCCTCCATCTTGGCGGCGAGCGCCAGGCGGTTCATCTCGCCGCTGAAGCCGTGGCCCTCGTCGGGCGCCACGATGTAGTCCACGCCCACGCCGCGGTCACGCAGCGCGATCACGAGCTGGTCGCTCTCGCGCTGCGTGACCCGCGGGTCATTGGCGCCGTGGACGACGAGCAGCGGCGTCTGAATCCGGTCCACGAAGTTGAGTGGACTCCGCGCTTCCAGATCGGCGCGGTCGGCCTCCACCTCGGGGTCGCCCACGCGGGCGAACCACGTGCCTTCCAGAAACGGGCGCCAGTAGGCCGGGAAGCTTTCGATGAGCGTAATCAGGCTGGACGGCGCCACGTAGGGAACCGCCGCGGCGTAGAGATCGGGCGTAAACGTCACGCCCGCGAGCGTGGCGTAGCCGCCGTACGAGCCGCCAAAGATGCCGACGCGCTCCGGGTCGGCGATGCCCTGCTCGATGAGCCAGTTGACGCCGTCCGTGATGTCGTGCTGCATCGCGCCCGTGCCCCACTCGCGGTTGCCCGCGTTGAGGTGGTCCTTTCCGTAGCCGGTGGAGGAGCGAAAGTTGGGCTGCAGCACGGCGTAGCCGCGGTTGGCCATGAACTGCGCGTAGGGCTCGTAGCCGTACGAATCGCGCGCCCACGGCCCGCCGTGGATGTACATCACGACTGGCAGGTTTTCGGCCTCGATGCCTTGCGGCAGCGTGAGGTAGGCCGGGATCTCGCGCCCATCGCGGGCGGTGTAGCGCACGGCCTGCATCGACGCCATGTGCTCGACGGGGATCTCGGGCCGCGAGCGGTAGAGAAGCTCAACGGTCCGCGCGTCGCGGTCGAAGACGTAGACCGCGCCGGGGTCCTCGGCGCGCGTGACCGTCACGAGCATTTTGCGCTCGTCCTTCGTCATCGAGCCCGGGAGCACGTCGCCTTCGGGGAGCCTCTGGCGCAAGAACTCCAGGTCCGCCGCGAGCGCCTCGTCCTGCGGGTAGATGCGCAGGCGGTCGCCGTTGTAGTACGTCGCCAGGATTTTGTCCTGCGCGTCGGAGTACAGCATCCCGCCGAAATCGACCTGACCATCGGGGTCGCTCTCCACCTTCTCCTCGGTTTGCGTCGCGGGGTCGAAGAGGACGAGTTCGGACAGGTCGCGGTCGCCGCGGTTGGTGGTCATGTAGACGCGCTCGTTGTCGGCGTGGAAGCCGACGGGGCCACAGGCCTCCTCGAACGTGCACGAGTAGACCACCTCACCCAGCGCGCCCGCTTCGTCGACGAGGTAAAAGTCCTGCCCGCCACCGGGCGACTGCTTGACGGCGAAGCGTACGGCGCCAAAATCGTCGTACATGTAACCGCCGACCTCGTCGGTGTTCTCGATCAGCAGCTCGCGCTCGCCAGAGGCCAGGCTGACGCGGTACACGTCGTGATACGCCGGGTCGCGGTCGTTGAGGCCGACCAGGATGTGCTCCGGGTCGTTCTCGGGAACGGAGTAGATGAGCGCGCGCACGCCCTCCACGTCGGTCAGGTTGCGAGACGCGGGCGCGCCAGAGGCGGCCTCGCTCGGGCGCACGGCGTAGACGTTGAAGTTCTCGTCGCCGCCCTTGTCCTGCACGTAGAGGACGTAGGAGCCGTCCTGGCTCCAGAAGTAGCCAGGAACGGGCCGCTCGTCGGCCGTCAGCGGACGCGCGGCGTCGAAGGGCTCGTCGATGCCTTTGACCCACACGTTGCGCACGCCGTCGAGGTCGCGCATAAACGTGAGGTACTGACCGTCAGGAGAGAGCTGCGCCCCGGAGATCTCCGGGTTGCCGAAGAACACCTCGCGGTCGAGGAGCGGCGGGAGTTCGGCGGATTGCAGCCCGGGAGCGGTGGGGCCGACGGGCGTCTGCGCTACGGCAGGGAGCGCGAGAAGGCCCAGGAGTGCGGGGAGTAGAAGTCGTCTCATGCGAGGAGGGAGAACAGGGAGTGGACTGCGTACGGAGGAGCCCGAATAATCGTGTGCAAAAGGTCTGTAAAGGCCGCCTCTGGCGCCAGAAGCGAACGCGCCGGGGGCTAGGCTGCCCGGAGTCGCGGGACGATCACGACGCCTCTGGCGCGGAGCGTGCTGAACAGGGAAGACGTAGTGACAGCGTAGGGCAGCCACTCCATCGGATGCGTGCCGTCCAAACCTAGTGCGGCGTTAACGGCCAGCGCGAGCGCAAACGGGACCAGAACCGCGAGCACGGCGAGAGTGGCCAGTCCGCCGATGGCGAGACGGTCGGCGGGAAATGCGATCCGTCGAATAAAGTCGTAGCCCGCGGTGCTGAGGAACGAGGCGGCGGCGCCAGCGGCGAGAACGTGGGCGAAGATGAGCATCGGAGCGAGGAGCGGAACGAGAGTGCGCTACGAGACGCCGCGGTGCGGGTTACGCCTCTGGCGCCAGAGGCTGCACATCCCTCTTCCATCCCGCATCCCCTATCCCTCTACTTCAGCCTCTGGCGCGAAGTGCGCCCGCAACCAGCCGTCCTCCACCTCGGCGCCTGCGAACTGGTAGTAGCTCAGAAACGCCGGCAGCGTGATGTTGCGGCGCTGGTTCGCGATCTGCACCACGAGCGTGTCGCCAAAGTGCTCGGCCTCGACGCTTCCCGGCTCGGCGCCCGGTACGTGGACCTCCACGCGGTACGCGTCGCCAGAGGCCTCCACCTTGTAGGCGGGCTCGGCGTGGTAGACCGCCGCGGGGTCTCGGTCGGCGTACAGCCCCTCGCCGATCTCGCGCAAGAGGTCTAGGCCGAACACCTCGCGGCCGAGGTGAGGCACTCGCATCATAGGCAGTGGCGCGAACGTGGTCTCGATCTCCTCCAGGTAGCCCGTTTGGGCTTCTACGTAGCGCTCCATCACGCCGCCCTCGTCCTCGGGGATGATGCGGTTGACGATGGCGGCGTCCACGCCGTAGCCGTACAACTGCAGGTAGGTGTAGGCGCGGCGGGCCTCCTGGATCACCATCTTCTCCGGGTTCATCACCAGCCGCGCGCTCGTGATGGACGTGTCCTGCAGGACTTCCTGAATCTCGGCCAGCTTGCCGAAGAGCCAGTCCAGTTCCTCGTAGCCTTTGTCGAGCGGGATGCCGGTCGTCTTGCGGAGCGCGAAGCCGACGGTTTTGAAGGCGGTCTTCTGGAACGGAAAGGCCTTTTGCAGCCACCACTGCGTCACCTGCGGGAGCGTGAGCAGCGTCAGCGTCTCGCCGGTCGGCGCGGCGTCCAACACGATCACGTCGTAGTCGCCCTCGCGGTAGAACTTCTCTAGCCAGAGTAGGGCGGATCCCTCGCCCATGCCGGGTAGCGCGGCCATCTCCTCGGCGGCCACCGCATCCGCGCCCTGCCAGCGGAGGACCGTGCGGACCAACTCGCGCATGTTGCCCCAGTACTTGCGCATGGAGTAGTACATGTCCACCTCTTGCGCCCACAGGTTCTCGGCGATCTCGATGGGCTCCGGCCCCAGCGGGCGGTCCAGCGCGTCCGCGAGCGAGTGCGCGGGGTCGGTGCTCATCACGAGCGTCTTCTGGCCTCTGGCGGCGCAGGCGAGCGCGGTCGCCGCGGCACAGGTCGTCTTGCCGACGCCGCCTTTGCCGGTGAAGAGGAGGATGCGGGGCATGGCGTCGTGCGGGCTGGTGTGCCCGATCTATGCGCCAGAGGCCAGCGTTGTTGCCGCGGTGCGGCGTCCTCACGGGTTCTGCGCCAGAGGCCTCTGGCGAGGCGTGCAGCATGTGTCGCCTGAGCCTCTGGCGCAGGTCGTCCTCTTCTGGCGCCAGAGGACGGGCGTGCTGTGTCTCGCCAGAGGCTAGCCCGCCGTCACCTGTGTGAGAACCGCCGCGAAGTGGCACACGCTGCCCGCGAGCACGAACAGGTGCCAGATGGCGTGCGCGTACGGGATCCGCTTCGAGAGGTAGAAGACGGTCCCGGCGGTGTACGCCAAGCCTCCCGCGACGAGCCACGCGAGCGTAACGCCCGGTAGCGCTGCAATCAGCGGCTTGATGGCGACGATCACGAGCCAGCCCATGCCGATGTATAGCAGCGTGGAGACGAGGTTGAAGCGGCCCGTGAAGAACAACTTGAACACGATGCCCGCCGCGGCCAATGCCCAGACGGCGATGAACAAACTCCATCCCCACGGCCCGCGCAGGCCCACGAGCGTGAACGGCGTGTACGTGCCCGCGATGAGCACGTAGATCGCGCAATGATCGAACACCTGGAGCCACCGGCGCGCGCGCGCCCACTGGGCCGGAATGGCGTGGTAAACCGTGCTTGCGGTGTAGAGCAGCACGAGCGAGGTCACGAACACGCTCGTGCTCACGACGTGCCACACGTCGCCCCACAGAACGGCGAGCGTGATGAGTACGGCGCCGCCGGCCGCGCTCGCGAGCACGCCGAGGCCGTGCGTGAGCGCGTTGAGTAGTTCTTCGAAGGGTCGCTGCGTATCGATCTGCGTCGTCATGGCTGCGGGGACTGGCGCCAGAGGTGAACACTGTTAAGTAAGCTAGGGCATCACGGTGGAAGAGCACATGAGGTTTCGGGATCGCAGGATTGGGGAAAAGCCTGAGAGATGCCGTGCGCCAGAGGCCACCGTCTGCCTGTGCCCAAGACCTCTGGTGCCTCTCACCTTCGCGTGGACAACTCGCGAGGTCAGGGCTGCGCTGGAACCCAGCAGGCCTCTGGCGCCTCTGCCACCGGCGCACACCTCGCTCTCGCATGACCTTCGGCACGCTTACGCTCCACGCTCTTCCCGAAGGCCAGTTCACGGTCGGGCTGGACAAGCGGTTTGTGCCGCACGCCGAGGGCGAGGCGCTGCCAGCCGGGACGCTTTTCGTCTCGGTCTGTCCGCATCTCGTCATCACGCCCAGCGAGACTCTCCTTCTGGACACTGGCCTGGGAAGCTGGGCCGAGGGGCGCGGGACCGAGGTCATCGGTGAGAGCCTCTCGCGCCACGGCGTTACGCCAGAGGCCGTCACGGGCGTGCTGTTCTCGCACCTCCACTTCGACCACGCGGGCGGCGCGATCACCGAGGTCGGGGGCGAGTGGCGCCCCACATTTCCCAACGCGGAGTACGTGGTACAGGGCGCTGAACTGAGCGCCAGCGGCTACAAAGGGGAGAGCGCGCGGGCGCGCGATCTGGTGGCGCAAACGCTGGACCGCGCCGGGCAACTCCGCCTGTTGGACGGCGACGGACCGGTCACGGACGAGATCGAGGCCGAGGTCACGGGTGGCCATACGGGCGCCCACCAACTCTTCCGCATCGCGGCCGACGGCGCCTCTGGCGAGCTGCGGGCCGTCTACGCGGGCGATGTGCTCGCCGGGCCGTCCCAGGCCACGCGACGCTTCGCGGCCAAGTACGACGTGGACGGCGCCGCCTCCCAGGAGTGGCGCGACCGGCTTCTGGTGGAGGGCGCCGAGCGCGGCGACCTCTTCCTGTTCTACCACTCCACGAGCGTAGCGGGCGCGTTTATCGAGCCCGGCCCGCGCGGCGGCTGGCGCGTGGACCCGGCACCGCTGTAACGGCAGAACATTCGGATCAGCCTCTGGCGCCAGAGGCAATTCCAGGCGTGATTCGCTGACCCCTGACCCCTGACGACCCCGACCGCTACCGCCCCACCGCGTCGCGGACAGCGCCCTCGAACTCGGCGAGCATCATCGCCGTCGCGCCCCACACGTCGAGCCCGGCGAGGGCGTACATCGGCACCTCGAACTGGGCGCTCGCGATGCCCGGCTCGCGCGCGGTCCGTGTGGTCTTCTGACGCGCTCCAGGCGCGATCAACCCCGCCAGAGGCACCTCGACGAGCGTCGCCACCTCGGCCTCTTGCGGCACGAACGCCGGCCGGTGGTCCAGCGCGGCCACGATGGGCCAGACGGCGAAGCCGCTCGGTGGGATGTAGAGCGGGCTCAGCGCGCCCAGCACGTCCGGCAGAGCGGGCGGCACGCCAATCTCCTCCCAGCCCTCACGCAGCGCCGCTTCGGTCACCGTCTCGTCGCCGTCGATGCTGCCGCCGGGCAGTGAGACCTGCCCGCTGTGCGCCCGCATCGTCGGCTGCCGGACGGTGAGGACGAACGCGGCCTCGCCAGAGGCCAGCGGGTAAAGCAGAATCAGCGTGGCGGCGCGGCGTGCGTCTTTGCCCTCGACCGAGAGCACGCTCGGGATCGGCGTGGCGCCCGAACGGCGCCATCTCGGCGTGGGCGGCGAATCCGGGGAGCGGGCGGCCCAGCCTCTGGCGGAGCGGGCCGGTCAGGTCGGTGAGGAGAATCATGCCGCGCCGACGCGCCAGAGGCGGGTGCGGTTCGTGGGAGCCGGGCGCGGCGCTCGCGCGTATTGCCTGTCCTTTCCAAATGCCCTCTCTCCCATGTCGTTCGTTATCGGCGGCGCACTCGTCCTCGCGACCCTCGCGCTCTTCTCCATCTTCTTTTTCGCCATGCGCGATCCCGCCAGCAAAAAGGACCAGATGAAGAAGTAGGCCTCTGGCGCCAGAGGCTGCTACTCGCGCCAGCCGATGGCTCGCTCGCGCTCTCGGATGCGGCGGCTGGAGATCTCCGTTTTCTCGAACAGATGGCCCGTTGGCCAGAGGATCTGTGCTCGCGACGGCCTGATCCAGCAGGTCGTCCCAGTCGTCCGTCCGTTCAAGGGCCCAGACGCGCCACCGCGGCGCGGCGACGGACCACCACAACCACGCCACGACAAAGGGGGACAGCCCGATCAGCAAGGCGGGTGCGCCCGTGACATCTGCGTGCTTGCCCAGGTGCACGAAGATGGCCACGGCGATGCCGAGTATCGTCCAGACCGGCCCGTTCACCACGGCGATACCGACTAAGATCGCGCGGCTCACGGTGACTCGCTCGCTCATGCCTCTGGCGCCAGAGGCCAGCCGCTCCTCGCGGCCAGCCTTGTGTTCGTGCGCTACGCTTCGAGCACGTCCACCAGGGACTGCTCCAGGATCGCGAGCCCCTCGTCCAGACCGGCGCGGTCGATGATGAGAGCGGGACGGAAGCGAACGCTGCGCTCGCCGCAGCCCAGCACGATGGCGCCGTGCTCGTAGGCGCGCTTGGCTACGGCGTCGCGCTCGTCGCCAGAGGCGAGGTCGAAGGCGCACATCAGGCCGCGGCCTCTGGCGTGGGTGACGCTCTCGAAGCGCTCCTCCATCGCGCGCAAACGGCCCAGCAGGTGCTCGCCCTGGCGCCACGCGTTGCCGACCAGGTCGTGCTGCTCGATCACTTCGAGGAAGCGGTCGAAGCGGACCATGTCGACCAGGTTGCCGCCCCAGGTGGAGTTGATGCGGCTGGACTTCTCGAACACGTTGTCCTCTACCTCGTCGATGCGGCGGCTGGCGAGGATGCCGCAGACCTGGCTCTTCTTGCCAAAGGCCATGATGTCCGGCTGCACGCCGATGCCCTGCCACGCCCACATCGTGCCGGTCAGCCCGACGCCGGTCTGGACCTCGTCGAAGATCAGGATGGCTTCGTGCTCGTCGGCCAGGTCGCGGAGTGCCTGGAAAAAGGCGGGGCGGAAGTGGTTGTCGCCGCCCTCGCCCTGGATGGGCTCGATGATGATGGCCGCGATGTCGTGCGGGGTGGCGGCAAAGGCGGCCTCGGCCTCGGCGATGGCCTGCGCCTCGCGGGCTTCCACGTCGTCACCGTAGCGGATGACGGGGTTGGAGATGCGCGGCCAGTCGAACTTCGGGAAGTAGCGGACCTTGTCGGGCGCCGTGTTGGTGAGCGACATCGTGTAGCCGCTGCGCCCGTGGAAGGCCTGCTGGAAGTGCATCACCTGCTGGCCCTTCTCGCCGCGACCCGGCGGCGAGGTTCTTCCGCACCTTCCAGTCGAACGCCACCTTGAGCGCGTTCTCGATCGCGAGGGCACCGCCGGACACGAAGAAGGCGTGAGGCAGCTCGGCAGGAATCCCGACGCGCTCAAACGTCTGCACGAAGCGCGCGTAGTGCGGCGTGTACACGTCCGAGTTGGCCACCTTGTTGATCGCCGCGTCCATGAGCCTCGCGCGGAACGCCTGCGCCTCTGGCGACGGCCCCGCGAGGTCCGGGTGGTTCATGCCGAGCGGGTTGGAGGCGTAGAACGTGAACATGTCCACGTAGTCCTTGCCCGTCACCGCGTCGCGGAGGTAGATGCCCTGGCTCTGGTCCATGTCGAGGACCATGTTGTAGCCGTCGGCGAGGATGTGGCGGCCGAGGATGTCGCGCACATCGGCGGCGTCGGGGAGGGCCTTGGGCGGCGTGTCGAGGACTTGCATTGAGGTCTGGAAGGGGTTCCAGCCAAGGTACGGTCCGGCGCGCTTGAGCCCCGCTGCAGCGACTCCCGCCAGAGGCCTCTGGCGGCACCACTGGTTCAATCTCAGTCTCTCGCCAGAGGCGTGTACTCTGCCGTCGTCACGAACTCGTAGTCGAACCGGAGGCGGCCTATGCCGCGGCTCTGCATCCGCATCCGCATCTCGGAGACGAGCGGCACACCGTCAACCTCGGTGAACGTGAGCTCGGCGCCGATCTGCTTCATCGCCCACCCCGCGAGGCGTGGCAGCGCGGGCGGGTAGACGGTGGCGCGTAGCAGACGGGCGGGCACGCGCGAGAACATGAAGTCCGCCGCCGCGATTTCACCTGCGATCTCGGCGCCCCGACCGCGGCGTCGCCCGCACGACGAGTTCGCCAGAGGCCTCGGACGGAAGCTCGGCGCGCTCGTACGCCTCGCCGGTCAACGCCTCGATCAGGTCCGCCATCTCGTCGCCCTCGCCTTCTTCCTCCGGCTCAGAGTCGATGTCCGCCTCTGGCGTCTCGGTTTTTGGCAGCGACGGCCCTAGCAGACCGTGTTTGGTGCCGTGCTCGTGGCTCGTGACCTGAAACCGCTCGGCGACCTCGCGGCTGGTCCGCAGCTTCGCCGCGACGGTGGACACGATGCGCTGGGCGTCGGGGCGGAGGGCGAGGCGTCGGACATGGGCGGGGCGAGGGGCGCCGGAGGATAGAGCCGCCAGAGGCCTCTGGCGCGAGGGGTACGGGGGACGGGGCAAGAGGGACGGGCTCGTACGTCTGCCCATCCCGCTTCCCTCATCCCCCCTTCCCGCACTCCTGCGCTACCGCACCGTCACCGCCAGAGGCGCGTCCATCGCGGCCAAGCCCGCGCGCGGATCGCCGCCGAAGACGAAGCGGCGGCTCATGGCCAGGCTCGCGGGCGCGTCGTCCAAGCGCGGGTCCGTGTTGGGAATCTTGGAGCGCACCCACATGCCGTGCGCGCCGACGTACTCGCGGTCGTGCAGGCAGGCCATGACGGACGGCTCGCGCTCGTCGCGGTAGGCTGTTGTCAGGCGCGGCTCGAAGCCTCTGGCGGCGATCTCGTGGCGCACGGCGTAGGCGCCCGCGCGGCCGCGCACGATCTCCCACGACGGGAAGGCGTCGCCGACGCCGGGGTCGATGCGGCCGTCGATGAGGGCGCCGCTCGGCGTGCTCGCGCTGCGGTAGACGGCGCCGTGCATCGCGGGCGTGAGGTCCAGATAGTTCATCACGCCCGGCACGCGGTGGACGCGCAGGCTGGCGCGAGACTCGGCGTAGCGCGCGTAGAACACCCACTCCAACTCCGCCAGAGGCCCGCTGTTGAAGCCGACGACGCGGCGGATCGCGCGGACGGGTCCGGCCTTGTTCACGAGGAAGCCGCCCTCGGAAAGCGAGGCCGTGTACGGCGTCCGCTGGCACACGCCCGGCCCGAACGCCACCATGTCGATGTCCAGAATATCGGGCCCTCCGTCAATGCGCAGCTCGTCCATGATCCACCGGTCCGAGAAGCCGACGGCGTAGTGCGCGGTCGTGAGCGTCGTCGTCTCGGGGTTGCTCGCCGTCCACTCGCGCGAGGGGTAGCCGTAGAGCGAGCTCATAAAGCGCGGCGGGTGGCGCCCGGCGCGGTCGTAGCTCGCGAGGTAGTCGCCTCTGGCGAAGGCTGGGGCGTAGGTGACGTGCGCGCCAGGGCACCGCGCCGCCTCTGGCGCGATCTCCAGATAGGCGTAGCGCGTCTCGCCAGAGGCGAGGGCGGGGAAGGTGGCGGCGGTGACCGCGATCTCGACGGCGCCAGAGGCTACGATCTGAACGCGCGGCCCGAAATCGGCGAGCATCAGCGCGATCTCGTCGTCGGCGTCCAGCGTCGCATCCGGGTCCGCGCCGACGTGCGTGCCGGGGTCGGCGTAGCCCAGACCGACGACGTGGCCGGCGAGGTCCTCGCACCAACCCCGGCGCGGGCAGTCCTCTGGTGTCAGGCCCTCGTACACGACCGCCAGATCGTACACGAACCGCTCGTCTACCTGGACCGGGATCGGCGCGAGGGCGCCGTCTCGCACCGCGAACGCGCGGACGGCCTCTGGCGCGGCGCCGAGCAATGCGGGCACCTCGGCGCCGGTCAGCACGACCGGGCGCGGGTCGTCGCCAGAGGCGGGTCGGAGAAAGAGGGCGAGCGCGAACGTCAAAAACAGCATCGCGAAGCCTAACGCCAGCGGCGCGTTCGTGGTACCGGATGGCCTCTGGCGAGAGAAACCACGCCCTCGGACGCGACGCCAGAGGCGGTAGGTTCGGGCACACGCGTCCCGACTCCATGCCCACAGCCCTTCTCGTCGCCCTCGGAGGCGCGCTCGGCGCCCTCGCGCGGTGGGGCGCCGGCGTGGGCATGGCACGGTGGCTGGGGACCGGCGCGCCGTGGGGCACATGGACGGTCAACCTCGCGGGCTGCTTTCTGATCGGTATCGCGCTGCCGCTGGTTCACCAAACGCATCCGCAGCGCGCGCTCGCGGTCGTCGGCTTTCTGGGCGCGTTCACCACGTTCTCCACCTACACCGCCGACACGCTCGTGCTGTGGGAGGCGGGGCGTACAGGTCTCGCGTTCGCCAACGCGGCGGGCAGCGTCGTGGCTGGGCTCGTGGCCTGTGGCCTGGGCCTCGCGCTGGGCCGCGCGCTCGCCTGAGCCTCTGGCGCCGAAACCCTTCGCCAGAGGCACCAAACGAACACCGCCTCTGGCGTCGCAGTGGACGCCAGAGGCGGGTCGAGTCGTCAGGGCGTGGTGCCTAGCGGCGGCCGGGGCCCATGAAGTACCACGCGATCAGGCCCACGAAGGGGAAGAAGAAGACCACGAGGGCCCACAGAATCTTGCTGCCGGTATCGGCCGTGCTGTTCGCGATCTGCACGAACGCCCACACGATGACGATGGCGTAGATCAGGCCGCAGACGCCGCTACGCCAGCCGGAGATCACGTCGAAGGCGTTGCCGCCGCCGCAGCCCGTGAGGGCAATCGTCGCGAGGCCGAGGAACAGGGCGGGAAGAGCGGGGAAGCGTTTCATATCGAGAGGGGAAGAGGGAGGGGCGGACGCCAGAGGCGGTTAGCGCTGGTTGTCGCGCACGACGCGCTGGCCCCAGATCAGGAACAGGAGCACGCCGATGACCGGCACGCAGAACAGCGCGATCAGCCCGATTTTCATGCCGATGGCGAGATACGTTTTCCACGTCGCGAGGGCGGCGAGGAACGCGAGCACGGCGTTGAGGACGACGATCAGCGTCAGCAGCAGCGTCTTGGCGAGGCCGACAAGCGATGCCGCGATGGTGGCAGCGAGGAGGATCGACATGATGTGCGGAGGATGGTTGCGCCGCTGTACGGGGCCTCTGGCGGGGAGGTTGCAGAGGCGAGGGGCGCGGCGGTTTTGTTTCGACAGGGGCTTGTGGCGTCTCATGACTCTAGCGGGGCGCGGTAGTCGGCTGGGACCCCCCGAGGATGCTCCGCCTCGCGCGCTGAGCCGCCTCTGGCGTGCGGCTACCGGTTGACTCGGTACTGATTCCGCAGGGTCGCATCCTCTGTCCCCCTAAACAGGGGGACAATCTCGACCGCGGTTTGCACGGCAGATCCAGACGGCTCGCAACTCCGCCAGAGGCTAAATCTGGATTGTCCCCGCTCTTGAGGGGGACAGAGAACGCGACCCTACGCCGCCCATGCAGCGTGCGGCGCAGAGGCGAGACTCTGGCGGAGGGCACGACTACCGACCCGAGCGTTCTCGGGGGGTTCTACCCACCGGGCACCGCGCCGCAAACCGCCTCTGGCGCCAGGGGCAACTGGAACGCAGCTTCACTCGGAACTCGCACCCAACGCACCCAACGCGCCAATCTCAGCCGATCTCCCCGAACCGCTCGCCAGAGGCGCCGTAGAATCTCACTATGCGTATCGCAGACACCGATCTCGGCCACCGCCCGCTTCTTCTCGCGCCCATGGAGGACGTGAGCGATCCCCCGTTCCGCCTGCTCTGCAAGCGCATGGGCGCCGACGTGGTCTACACCGAGTTCATCTCGGCCGGTGGCCTGAGCTACGGCGCGCAGAATTCGGTTCAGAAGCTGGAGTTCTACGAAGAAGAGCGGCCCATCGGCATCCAGATTTTTGGCGGCGAGATCGAACAGGTGCGCGAGGCGGCGCGAATCGCGGACGCGCAAAACCCGACGCTGATCGACATCAACTTCGGCTGCCCGGTCAAAAAGGTGGTCTGCAAGGACGGCGGCGCGGGCATCCTGCGCAACCTGCCCAAGATGGAGGCTATCACGCGGGCGGTCATCGAGGAGTCCACGCGGCCCGTCACGGTCAAGACGCGGCTGGGCTGGGACGAGGACTCCATCCGGATCGAAGATGTCGCGCGGATGCTCGAAGAAGCGGGCATAGCGGCGCTGGCCGTCCACGCGCGGACGCGGGCGCAGATGTACCGCGGCGAGGCGCGCTGGCAGTGGTTCGCCAAGATCCGCGAGGCGCTCAAGGACATCCCGCTGCTTGGCAACGGCGACGCGACGACGCCCGAAAAGGTCAAGGCGATGTTCGACGAAACACCCGTCGATGCGGTGATGATCGGCCGCGGCGCCATCGGCAACCCGTGGATCTTCCGCGACGCCAAGGCGCTGCTCGAAACCGGCGAGGTGCCCGATCCGCCGACCTGGGAGGAGCGCATCGCGGTTGTAGCCGAGCACCTGACGGGCAAGTGCGCGTGGCTAGGCGAGCGCAAGGGCGTGCTGGAGATGCGCCGCATGTACGGCGGCTACTTCAAGGGACACCGCGGCGCCAGCGGCCTCCGCATGGAACTGATGCAGCACAAGGAGCGCGACACGGTCCTAGAGGTGCTTCTCAACTGGCGCGAGGACGAGCCCGAGACGCAGGTGCCCGTCTCGCAACCCGGCGAGCCTCTGGCGCCAGAGGCTGTGGCTACGCATCGGGCTGTCAAGCCCGCCCGCCTCCCCAAGAAGGCGACGCTGCCGCCCGCGCTCCGCGCCAAGATCGCGCAGCGCGCGGCGTAGCGGCCTCTGGCGCCAGAGACGGACCGGCGCAGCGCCAGAGGCGTAAAGCGAGTCAAATCTCCCACCCTCGCATGCTCCGCCGTCTCTCTGCCCTCGCGCTCCTCCTCGTCCTCACCGGGTGCTCTACCACAGAGCCAACTGCCGACGAGGTACAGTTCGCCACCACCGCGGGCTTGGACCTCTCCGCAAGCGAGGCTAGCGTCGGAATTACGGCGGGTCTTCTGGCGGCGGCACTCACGCAGGCCGAGCCCGTCACCATCGTCGCGACGGTCGACCACGCCGCGAACGCCTCTGGCGCAGGACTGACGCTGCGGCCGACACGCGTGGTGCTGTTCGGCAACCCGATGCTGGGCACGCCGATCATGCAGGCCAACCAGCAGGCCGGGCTGGACCTGCCGCAGAACATGCTCGTCTACCAGGACGCGGACGGCGTCACGATTGTGGGCTACAACACGACCGCGTACCTCGCTGCCCGGCACGGCGTCGGCGGTGTGGCCGCGCTGGACCAGATCGACGCGGCACTCTCGGCGTTTGTGACAGCCTCCGTGCCGACGGCGAGCAACCGAACGCGAAACGGGGTCAGCGGCATCACCAGAGGCGAGGGCATCGTGACGGTCGCGAGCCAAAACAGCGTGGACGTGACGTACAGCCGCCTCAAGGCCGCGATTCAGAGCAACGAGAACCTGACGCTCGTCGCCGAGCTAGACCATGCGGCCAACGCGGCTTCGGTCGGCATGGAACTTCGTCCGACGCGGCTTCTCGTCTTCGGCAACCCCAATCTGGGCACGCCGCTGATGCAGGCCAGCCAGACGACAGCTATCGACCTGCCGCAGAAGATGCTGGTCTACGAAGGGGCCTCTGGCGCCGTCACCATCGCGTACAACGCCCCCGCGTTCCTGGCCTCGCGCCACAGCATCACCGGGCAGGACGACGTGCTCGCGACGATCAGCAGCGCCCTCGCAGGCCTGGCCTCTGGCGCTGCGAGCAGCAACTGAGCCTCTGGCGCCAGAGGCCAAGCCCTCACTGTCCCCTTCGCGCGCACTTCTCGCCCGCGCTTCACCGCCACCACAGGCCTCTGGCGCTAGGTTTGAGGCCGATTCCCACGACACTCCGCAGCATGGCCTCCACCTCTGACTTTCGCAACGGCCTCGTTTTCACCTGGAAAAACGATCTCTGGCAGATCATTGAGTTTCAGCACGTGAAGCCCGGAAAGGGCGGCGCGTTCGTGCGCGGCAAGCTCAAAAACGTGCGCAACGGCAAGATCGTGGACAACACGTTTCGCGCTGGTGAGAAGATCGAGATCGCGCGCGTGGAACGGCGCCAGATGCAGTACCTCTACGAGGACGACCTCGGGCTGCACTTCATGAACACCGAGACGTACGAGCAGCGCACGCTGCGCGCCGACATGGTGGAGGACAAGGACTTCATCAAGGAGGGCGGCAACATCGACGTGCTGATCGACGCCAGCACGGAGGAGCCGCTCAACGTGGAGCTTCCGCGTCAGGTCGAACTCGTGGTCACGCAGACCGACCCCGGCCTCAAGGGCGACACTGCGCAGGGCGCGACCAAGCCCGCCACACTGGAATCCGGTGCGACGGTCAACGTGCCGCTGTTCATCAACGAGGGTGACCTGATCCGAGTCGACATCGAGAGCAAGAGCTACCAAACGCGCGTGACGGCCGCCTAGCGCCAGAGGTGTGGCGCCAGGGGTGTAGCGCCAAAGGCCTCCGGCGACACTTCGTCCGCCCCGGTGAGCACGCGCTCGCCGGGGCGTTTTTTCATGTGGGCGCCTCGCGTGGGTGGAGAGTGGTCTGGGCCTCTGGCGCCAGAGGCCCTGTGCTGGGGCCTGCCGATGCGTCCTCGGTAGGTGCTTCGAGAACAGGCTCGGACGGCTCTGCACAGCCGGGCATGACGCCTCGCGCATCTCGCGTGTGACAGGGCGTGTGACGGGGGAGGAAAGCACCCGGCGCGCGTCGTAGATTCGCGCCTCCCCTCTGACCGCCCCGCCCAGACATGGATCTCGACAAGATCGAACGGCTCCTCGACATCGTCGCCAAGAGCGGCCTCGCCGAGGTAGAGGTCGAAGAGAACGACTTTAAGCTCACCGTCCGCGCTACCAGCGCGCCGCCGGAGGCCTCTGGCGCTCAAGCCCCGATGGTGATCGCGATGCCCGGCTACGGCGCGCCCGCGGCGGCTCCCATGGCCGCCGCGCCCGCTCCCGCCGCGGCACCCGCTCTCGCCACGCCAGCGGCTGCGCCTGCCGCGCCAGAGGAAGCGGCCGAGCCCGGCTCCGGTGCCGGTGAAACGCTCGTGCCCGCGCCCATCGTCGGCACGTTCTACAGCGCGCCCACGCCCGAGAGCGACCCGTTCGTCAAGGTCGGCGACCGCGTCGAGAAGGGCCAGACGCTGTGCATCATCGAGGCGATGAAGCTGATGAACGAGATCGAGGCCGAGGCCTCTGGCGTCGTCACGCAGATCCTCGTCGAGAACGCCGAGCCGGTCGAGTTCGATCAGCCGCTCTTCGTGATCCAGGGATAAGTCTCGGCCCCCGCTCCCTCGCGAGCGGACGCGCTCCGCCAGAGGCCCCCACGAAGCGCGCACCACGACCTAGTATGATCAAAAAAGTCCTCATCGCCAACCGCGGCGAGATCGCGCTCCGCATCATCCGGACGTGCCGCGAGATGGGCATCGCGACCGTCGCGGTTTACTCCACCGCCGACCGCGACTCGCTGCCGGTCCGCTTCGCGGACGAGGCCGTCTGTATCGGCCCGCCGCCGAGCGCGAAGTCTTACCTCCACGTTCCCAGCATCATCGCCGCGGCCGAGGTCACCGGCGCCGACGCGATTCACCCCGGCTACGGCTTCCTCGCCGAGAACGCCGACTTCGCGCGCACCTGCGCCGACCACGACCTGACGTTTATCGGCCCGCGCCCGGAGACGATCTCCAGCATGGGCGACAAAAGCGTCGCCAAGGAGACGATGGTCAAGGCGGGAGTTCCGGTCGTTCCTGGCTCCGCAGGTGCCGTTGCAGACGCAGAGGAGGGCTTGCGTCGCGGCGCAAGAGGCTGGATTCCCGGTCATGATCAAAGCCTCCGCAGGTGGCGGCGGCAAGGGCATGCGCATGGCGAGCACCGAGGCGGAGTTTGAGAAGCTCTTCGTCGCGGCCAGCAACGAGGCCATGAGCGCTTTTGGAGACGGGCGGATCTATATCGAGAAGTTCGTCGAGGAGCCGCGCCACATCGAGATCCAGCTGCTGGGCGACGGAACCGGCAACGTGATCCACTTCGGCGAGCGCGAGTGCTCCATCCAGCGCCGCCACCAGAAGCTGCTCGAAGAGGCGCCCAGCCCCGTCGTGGACGAAGACCTGCGCCAGAGGATGGGCGCAGGCCGCGATGGCGGGCGCCGAGGCGGTCAAGTACACCGGCGCCGGGACCGTGGAATTCCTGGTCGACAAGAACCGGGACTTCTACTTCATGGAGATGAACACGCGCATCCAGGTGGAGCACCCCGTGACGGAGGAGGTGACGGACACGGACCTGATCGAGTGGCAACTCCGCGTGGCCTCTGGCGAGACATTCGACAGCGGCGCGCGCAAGTTGCACGGCCACAGCATCGAGTGCCGGATCAACGCCGAGGACCCGTTCCGCAACTTCGCGCCCAGCCCCGGCACGCTGACGGCGTTCCACAGCCCCAAGGGCCGCGGCGTCCGCTGCGATACGCACGTGTTCGGCGGCTACACGATTCCGCAGTATTACGACTCCCTCATCGCCAAGCTGATCGTGCGCGACAGCACCCGCGAGAAGGCCATCGCCAAGATGCAGCGCGCGCTCGGCGAGTTCATCGTCGAGGGCGTCAAGACCACCATCCCGTTCCACAAGCAACTCCTCGCCGACCCCCGCTTCCGCGCCGGCGACTTCGACACCAAGTTCCTCGAACGCTTCGAGCTCACGCCAGAGGCGTGAGGGTACCGGGTACGGGGTACATGGGTACCCACGGCCCGTACCTCGCACCTTGTACCCCGTACCCCGTATGAACATCCCCGCTGACCTCCGCTACACCAAAGACCACGAGTGGGTGCGCCTCGAAGACGGCGTCGCCACCATCGGCATCACCGACTACGCGCAGGGCGAGTTGGGCGACATCGTGTTCGTCGAGATGGACGTCGCCGAGGGCGACAGCGTCGAGGCCGAGGCCGCGTTTGGCACCGTCGAGGCCGTCAAGACGGTCAGCGAGCTCTTCGCGCCTCTGGCGGGAACGGTCGAGTCCATCAACGAGGACCTGGAAGACGCGCCCGAGACCGTCAACTCCGCGCCCTACGGCGACGGCTGGATGATCCGCATCACGACCGACGACGACGGCAGCGGCCTCATGTCCGCCGACGAGTACGGCCACATGATCGGCGCCGACAGCTAAGAGGGGAGAAGAGGCATGGGGGAAGAGGGAAGGGCAGATCGCTCTTTCCCCCCATTTCTCCTTCCCCCATCCCCCTTCCCCCAATGCAGCACCAGACGATCATCATCCTGGACTTCGGGAGCCAGACGACCCAGCTCATCGCGCGGCGCGTCCGCGAGGCGGGCGTCTACTGCGAGATCCACCCGTGCACGATTGCGCCAGAGGCCGTCGTCGCGATGCAGCCGACCGGGCTGATCCTCTCGGGCGGGCCCATGTCGGTTTACGACGACGGCGCGCCGCAGGTGGACGCGCGGCTGTTCGAGATGACGACCGAAGCGGGCGACCCGGTGCCCGTCCTCGGGATCTGCTACGGGCTGCAGGCCATGGCGACGGCGCTGGGCGGAAAGGTGGAGGCGAGCGATCATCGCGAGTTCGGCCACGCCGACCTCGTGGGCCACGCGGAGACTCCGCTGTTTGCTGGCATCCCGACGCACACGCGCGTCTGGATGAGCCACGGTGACAGTCTGACGCAGGTGCCCACCGGCTTCCAGGCCATTGCCGCGACCGACAACGCGCCTCTGGCGGCGGTCGCCCACGAGTCGCGACCGCTCTTCGGCGTGCAGTTCCACCCCGAGGTGGTCCACACCGACGACGGCGCGCGACTCTTGCAGAACTTCGCGACCGGCGTCTGCGGCGCCAGAGGCGACTGGACGACCGAGTCGTTCATCGACGAGAAGGTCCGCGAGATCCGCCAAACGGTGGGCGAGGACCATGTCGTGCTCGGGCTTTCGGGTGGCGTGGACTCCTCTGTGGCAGCGGCGCTGCTCCACAAAGCCATCGGCGATCAGCTGACGTGCATCTTTGTGGACAACGGCCTCTTGCGCGCGGGCGAGTTCGAGCAGGTGCAGACGACGTTCCGCGACGGCTTCAACCTCGACCTGCGCGCCGTCGACGCGAGCGATCGATTCCTCTCCGAACTGGAGGGCGAGGCCGACCCCGAGACCAAGCGCAAGATCATCGGGCGCGTGTTCATCGAGGTGTTCACCGACGAGACGCACAAGCTGGAAGCGGAGCTCGGCCACAGGCCGAAGTTCCTCGCGCAGGGCACGCTCTACCCAGACGTGATCGAGAGCGTGAGCTTTAAAGGCCCGAGCGCGACGATTAAGAGCCACCACAACGTGGGCGGACTGCCGGAGAAGCTGGGCTTCGAGCTGTTGGAGCCGTTCCGCGAACTGTTCAAGGACGAGGTCCGCGAGGTGGGCAAGGAACTGGGCGTGCCCGACGCCATCATCCGCCGTCACCCGTTCCCGGGCCCCGGCCTCGCCGTCCGCATCCTCGGCCCCATCACCCGCGCCGACGCCGACCTCTTGCGCCAGGCCGATACCATCTGGCTGGACGAACTGGTCACGAGCGGCACCTACGACGACGTGTGGCAGGCCTTCGCGGTGCTGCTCCCGGTCAAGAGCGTGGGCGTGATGGGCGACTTCCGCACCTACGAGCAGGCCGTCTGCCTCCGCGCCGTGACCAGCACGGACGGCATGACCGCGGACTGGGCCCGCCTGCCGTACGAGGTGCTGGGCCGCGCGAGCAACCGCATCATCAACGAGGTGCGCGGCATCAACCGCGTGGCGTACGACGTGAGTAGCAAGCCGCCTGCGACGATCGAGTGGGAGTAGCGGCCTCTGGCGGGAGCGCGCCGAGCGCGTCGAAGAGGAGGCCGCGGTACCAGAGTTCTTCCACAACGGGCGCCAGAAGCACGTTGGCGACGAAGAACGACACGCGCTGCGTGCCCAGGACCGTTGTGCTACCCGCCGGGACGTAGTCGCCGAACCGCCGCTGCGCCCGCGCGATGACGCGGTCCAGCCCGCCGAAGTACGCCGCCGCGATGGCGGCGCCCACGAGGACGCCCGCCGCCACGCCAGAGGCGCTGCCCTCCACCACGCCCGCGAGCGCGGACGCGTCGAGCACCAGGAGTGTTGCGCCCACGACAGCCAGCGTGAGTGCCAGAAGCGTCGGCACCTGAGCTTCTACCGCAGCGCCGATGGCCTCTGGCGAGGTGGCGCCGCGCCGTGCTGCCAGGGCGGCGGCGCCTGCGATGACGAGCGCGAACGCCAGAGGCGGCCAGAGGAGGAGAAGCCAGATCATGGGTTCAGGCAGTGGCTAGCCTGAAGACTACAGCCTCTGGCGCCAGAGGCACGCCGAGGCACGCGTGCGTACCCTCAGCCACAGGCGCTACGGCGAGGCCATCGCGCATTTCTAGGCCAACCGGCGCAACGTCGTCATTGCGCGCGATTGTGAAGTGGGCTGCGCGGCAACGGTGGGCCGATGCTCATTCTGTCGTACCTGCTGCACTCCAGCCTGGATTGGCGCGGATCGGAGGTCCGCATCCAGATGGTGGCGCTGACCGAGAAGGCCGCCCGAGACATGCGCCCGAGCGTTGAGGGCCTCTGGCGCGAAACGCGAACGGGCCCCGAACTGGACGTGATTCTCGCCAGAGGCCTCCCGTTCGATCAGATCCGGCGCGAGACATCGCGCGATGCCGATCTGGCCCTGCTCGGCATGGCTGCGCCCGGCGAGGACGACGGCTTCGCAGACTACTGCCCCGCGCTCCGCGAGCGGACAGAGGGCCTGCCGGCGACGCTGTTCGTGCTCGCAGCCCAGGACATCGAACTCGGTCACATGGTGGCGTGAGCCTCTGGCGCCAGAGGCGTAGATAAGGAGCGGTTAGTTTAGGTGCTGAACTTCAGCTTCTGTCCCATGCGCGTGATCACACTAGTCCTTCTCGTTGTCACCGTCACCGGCTGTGCGTCTTCGCGTCGCGCCGAGGTGGTCCCGCCGCCGGTTACACTCGCAGAGGTCAATCAGGCGCTTGATGAGCAGCGTGCGACGGTGACGTATGCCGACGGTCGGCAGGTCGAGGCCTTCGTGTTCATCGGCCCCGAGACCTCCGTCGTGCGTGAGGATCGGGCGGTCGCGACCGAAGACGGGTCGCGGATTGGAGAGGTGGTGGTGCCAACATCCGAGATCCTCCGTGTGGAGGTGGATGCAAGCCTCTCCGCATGGCAGGGAGCGGGCCGCGGTGCGGCGGTTGGCGCGGTCCCAGGTGGCGTGCTTCTCCTCGTCGGCGCAGCGTCTCTCCGCAGATGTCCTGATTATTGCATCGTGGAAGGTCTCGCAATTGGCGGTGGAGGGGTCCTCGCCGTCTTAGGGGCGGGGGTGGGTGCAGGTGTAGGAGCGACGGCTACTTCGAGCACAGACCTCGTGCAGGTCTATCAGTCGCCCGTCACCCGCTACCCGGATGCGGCACTCGCGCTCCTCGGCGCGCCTCTGGCGGTGCCACTTGCGCCAGAAGCAGAGGAGTGATCTCTGGCAGTGGCGGTAGCTTTGGGCTCGCTACTCGCCTGCGTCTCAATGCGTCTATTTGGTCTGGTCTTCCTCCTAGCTGCTTGTTCTGGCTGCGCTTCGGTTCGGGCAACGCAGCTTTCTGCGCCACCGGCGACGCTCGCGGAAGTCAACGACGTGCTGCATGAGCGTATCGCGGTGGTCCACTTTCTCGACGGGCGGCGACCTGTAGAAGGACTGATTCAGGTGGGGCGCGCGGCCACGAGCATTCAGCCGCTCGGAATGGAACCGTTCGACGAACCTGTGGGCGTTCTCACAGCCGATGTCTCTCACATCCGCGTTCGGACCGAGTCGCCAGAGGTCTATGGGAAGAAGCGCGGTGCCGCGTACGGCATCCTGCCAGCTCTGGTGGTGGTGGGCGCGGGTGTCGTGCTGGCGTTGGATGACAAGGCGTGCCCGGCAGCGTTTGGCCCAGGTGACTGCCCCACAACGCGCATCGCGTGGGGGACGGCCCTTGGCGCGATCGCCGTCACTGCAGGCTACACCCTCGGTGGGAATGCCAACGAGTTCGAGCGCACGCTAACCGTCTACGAAGCGCCGGTCACGCGCTACCCGGATGCGGCGCTCGCGCTTATGGACGCGCCTCTGGCGGAACCACCAAGTCCAGCAGACGAGTAGTCTCTGGCGCCAGAGGCGCAAAGAAAACCCGCCGGAGGCCCGGAACCTCTGGCGGTCAGCCTGGGAGGGAGGGGTCACGCTCCCGCCTACGGGTTCAGGCCCTTACAGCCCGCACCAGTGGGTTGCCTTGATCAGGAACACGTTCTCAACGGGTGACCGGAAGACCTCACCCAGCTCGCGGCCCACGTCGTAGCCGTTGAACACGTCCAGCGTCACGGCGTCCAGCAGGCCCACGGACCAGGCGCCGATCTTGCCGCTAACCTTGGCTGCGCTCGCGATGGTCGTCTGCTGCGTGCTGCCGTCGTCGAAGATGTCCACGCCCTCGACGAAGAGTGGGCGGCGCTCGTTGAAGAAGACCTCGAACTGGCTCAGGTTCACCACTGCCGGGTCGGCCTCCTCCAGCACGCCGTCGATGCGCGGCTCCTAGCCGGGTTGCAGCGCGAGGGCGCTGAGCGACGGCATCGCGCCGCTGGAGCCTCTGGCGGCAGACTGGGCGTGCGCCAGAGGCAACAGGAGCAGGAGGAGGAGGAGCGCGAGAGAGGCGCGAAGAAGAGGAGCCACGTGCAAAAGAGTCAGGGAGTTGCGGAGGCCCGACGGCCGCATTCGGCCAGCGGGTACGCCTCATGCTAAAAAACAGCAGGCCTGGTGCCGACCCGGCTCGCCAGAGGCATGGGGCGGCGTTTACCGCGGATCCTCCGGGTGCTCTCGCAATGGTGGTTGCCGCGCCCCTCGCGAAGTCGGACCTTGCGGCTTCACCCTGCTCGATTCCGATGGTCCGTTTCTCGACGCTCTGCCTAGCGCTCTCCTTCTTTGTTGCGGTGCCTCTGGCGGCGCAACCCGCGACGGCGGACGTGCTGACGGCGGCCAACAACACGTTCGACACGGGCCTGGCGAGCTACAGCGCGGGCACGTACGACGAGGCCTACGGCCTGTTTATGAACGTGGCCCGCGGCTACGCCTACCACGAGCGCACGACCGCCGCGCTACTTATGGCAGGCAAGGCGGCCTACGCCGACGGTCTGTTTGCACGCGTCCGCGTCGCGCTCGACCAACTCGTGACCGAGTACCCCCAAAGCCGGTACACGCCAGAGGCGCGCCGCTTGCTCGCTCAAGCCTCTGGCGCCGACGTGCAGGTGCCGTTCAACCTGGGCGTGATTTTGCCCGCGGGCAGCGAGGACGCATACCTGGGCCAAGCGGTCTTCAACGGCATCCGTATCGCCGTGGACGAGCACAACGCGGGCTCGCCGCGCCGCCCGGTCCGGCTCATCTTCCGCGAGAGCGGCGGCTCTCCAGAAAACGCGGCCCAGGCTGTGCGCGATGCTGCCCGTGCAGGCGCCGAAGCAGTCGTCGGCCCTCTGTACAGCGGCGAGGCGGTCATGGCCGCTCAGGCCGCCGAGCGGGCAGGGATTCCGCTTCTCGCGCCTCTGGCGACCGCCACCGACGTGAGCGAGGGCCGCACGCTCACGTTCCAAGCCAACCCGACCTTTCCCGCCAGAGGCCGCGCGATGGCACGCTACGCAGTCAACGGGCTGGGGTACCGCCGCCTTGGGGTGGTCAGCGAATCCGGCACGTTTGGGGAGGACATGGGCAAGGCATTCGCCGACGAGGCCAGCCGGTTGGGCGCCGCAGTCGTGTTCCAGGAGCGCCTGGTCGGTGAGGCCGGGTGGGGCGATCTGGAGCGGCGCGTGGGGTCGAGCGTGCTGAGCCGTGCGCAGGCGGTGTACCTGCCTGTGACAGGAGACGACGCTGCCGCGTATGCCGCCGACGCCCTCCGCAGCCTGGAGGGACTATCCGCACCGCCGCGCCCGCTGGGCAACTCGGAGTGGGAGGGCCTGACGACGAGCCGCGCCCGCGCCAGCCGCCTCGCAGCGCTCTTCACGCGCGACTTCTTTTCGCCTCCGGGCGCCGTCGACGCCTTTGGCGCGCGCTACCGCGACCTCTCAGGCATCGGCCCGGACCGCCTCGCGCTGATGGGCTACGACCTGACAGGTTTCCTGACGCGCAACCTCGACGCCTCTGGCGAGGGGTCGCTCGCCGACCGGATGCGTGCCGCGCCTACCTATCAGGGCCTCGCGCACCGCTTCAACTTCGACGGCGGGCAGGTCAACAGCGCCCTGTTCGTGCTCGCCTACCGCGACGGCAACGCGATCCTCGTCGAGTAGCCTCGCGCGAGGTACAGCCTCTGGCGCCAGAGGCCTGCCGTGTAGTTCGTGCTCGCACTCCAACCGTAGACATGACCCTCGCAGGCTATCAGATCGACACGGTAGACGCCGGACGCTTCGCCTTGGACGGCGGCGCCATGTTCGGCATCGTGCCGCGCGCGCTGTGGGCGCGCCACATCGCGCCGGACGAGCAAAACCGCATACCCATGACGGCGCGGTGCCTGCTGCTGCGCGGCCACGGCCGCGTCATCCTGGTGGACACCGGCATGGGCGACAAGCACGACGCTAGGTTCGCCCGCATCTACGACGCCGGGCCCTTCACGCTGTTGGACGAACTCGCCGCGCTCGGCGTCGCGCCAGAGGCCGTGACCGACGTGTTTCTCACGCACCTGCACTTCGACCACGTCGGTGGCGCGGTGCGGCGCGATGAGGCCTCTGGCGAATCGGTGCTGACGTTTCCCCGTGCGGCGCACTGGGTGCAGGCGAGCCAGTGGGCGTGGGCGCACGAGAGCCCGCGCGAGGGCGCGTCGTTCCTGGCGGAGAACCTGGAGCCTCTGGCGGCACTGCCGCGCGAGGGCAGCGGTGCGCGGCTGGCGCTGTTGGAGGCGGGCGACGCGAGCCCGTTCGAGCACACGGAAATCGTCACCGTGGACGGCCACACGCGAGGCCAGCAGTTGCTGAAAGTGGTGGGGGAGACCACGCTGTTCTTCGCCGGAGACCTCCTGCCCACCGCCGCGCACGTGCCGCTGCTGTGGATTATGGCGTACGACATCGCGCCGCTGGAGACGCTCGCGGAAAAAGAGCCGCTGCTGGAGCAGGCCGCCCGCGAGAACTGGACGGTCGTCTTCGAGCACGACGCGCAGACCGTAGCGGGGCGCGTGGTGCAGACGGACCGCGGCTACGCGGTGGAGGACGCGCGCGAAGCCCTCTAGGCTCTGGCGCCAGAGCCTCTGCGGCGGAACGTGGCATCGCGTCAGAAGCCTCTGGCGCCAGAGGCGGCACGCGGTTTGAACTCCCTGCGCGAGATCCCTGCGCGCGGCCTTCCAGGCGCTGCGCGGCCGCTCTGTGCGCCTCTGGCGACAGCTACGGCCGGTGCTACGCCTACGCGTCGGGTAAAACTGTAACTCGTCCGCCCGTCTATGACCGCCCCGACTCCTGCTGTCCGCGCCGCTCTCGTGGCCGCTTTCGTGGTCGTCATCGTCGGCGCGCTCGCGGCGGCACTGCACCTCGCGCGCGTCGACCGCGTCGCGGATGCCGCCGTCGCCAGAGGCGTCGAGGCGCGGGCAGCGACCCTTGCGGCGGCGCTCGCGACCGGCACCAGCACGGACGATCTGCGGACGCGCTTCGACGCCCTGGCGGCACTCGACTGGCCTGCCGGACTCGCACTCCTAGATGCCTCTGGCGAGATCGTGAGTGCCTCAGATCCGGGCATGGCAGCGGCGACGCCGTGGGACGGCGCGGCCCTCACGCCAGGGGCTATCGTGGTCTCGCGCGGCGACGCGCGGATCGCCATTGCAGTGCGCGCGCTCGGGCAGAGCGGGTTGCGGCTCGGCGTGGTGCAATACGTCAAACCGACCAGTGGGCTGTGGAGCGTGCTCGCCATCGCGCTCGCGCTCGGTGCCATCGTGCTGAGTGCTGTGGCTGCGCTCGCGTGGTACGCCGGGCCTCGCGCGACGGCTGTTCTCAGCGTGACCGCCGAGCGCATGGCCGCCAACCGCGACGGCGACCCGCGCACCCAGCTTCTCGCCGCGAGCCGCGTGCTCGGGCCTCTGGCGACTTCGCTAGAGCCTCTGGCGAACCGCCTGCTCGCCAACCGCTCCGAGCTCACCGACGCCAGCCGACAAGTCGCGGCGCTGCTCCAGATCAACCCGCATTACGTGATCGTCGCGACGTTCGACGGCGAAATCATCGAGGCCAACCCGTCGTTTTATGCGGCCACAGGCCTCTCGCACGAAGTCGTGCGCGGCGGCAGCGTCGATTTGCTGCGCGATGTGTTTCCGCTCGGTCCGTTGCTCGAAATCGCCGACCGCAGCGACCGCGAAAACTCTTCTATCCAGGGCATCGAGTACGACCTGTTGGACCGCGACGGGCGGCAGCTTCCCGTGCTTGTCTCGCTCCGCGCCGTAACGGTCAGCGGCCGCAAGGCCGTGCTCATCCAGGCGACCGACGTGTCGACGCAAAAGCGTTTGGAGCGCCAGGTCGCCGCCTTTAGCGACTCGCTAGAGCTCATGGTGGATCAGCGCGTGGCAGCCCTTTCCGCAGGCCGCACCACACTGCGCAGCCTCATCGACCGCGCCGCGGTCGTGCTGGCGTCCTTCGACGGCACCGGCATCACGATCCGGTGGAACGGCGCCGCGCAAACGCTCACCGGCCGCACACAGTCCGATGCCGCAGGTTTCCACGCTGCCGTCTCCACGCTCGGCCTCAGCGACAGCGACGAACGGGCGCTCGCGCAGTGGTTCTGGAGCGAGTCGGGGCATCCGTTCGTCGCCACGTCCACGTTCGAGGTCGAGAGCGGCGAAAGCGTCGGGCGCCGCATGGTGTGGCGCTGCGTGCAAGGCGCCGAGCCCGGCCAGGCCGACTCGCGCACGCTCGTAGGCGTCCAGGTGCCAGAGGCGCTCCCGGTACACGACCTGCCTGCCGAGCCCGCGCGCTCGTCCGCGATCCCCGAGATGCCTCTGGCGCAGCGCCATGCCCGCGCGGGTGGCTACGTCTTCGAGGCCGTGCAGCAAAACGCGCCCACGCCAGAGGCCATCGCCGAGGAGGAAGCCTGGATCCGGCGCCTCTCCTCCGACAAGCCCGACGCCTTTGGAGGCGGAGGCCGCCGCGAGCCCCCGCCCGGCGGTGGCACCTGGGTCGCGACCGGCGGCGACGGCGCCGCATAGCGGCCTCTGGCGCCGCGTAACGGCCTCTGGCGCCGCGCCCCGGCCTCTGCAGACTCCCCGCGATGGACCCAGGCGCGCCAGAGGCCTGCGTGGCCCATGACATGGGAGAAAACCACCGGAAGCACAGCGCGAGATGAGGAGCAAGCGCGACGCTAGATTCGCACACCGCTCTCGCATCGCACATGGCCTCCTTTTCGCTCCTCCTCGTCGACCGCGACGCCACGCCTCTGGCGGATGCGCTGGAGCGCCTGGTGCCAGGCCTGAGCGTCACCGCGTGCACGAGCCTCGTAGCCGCTCGCGCGCACCTGACGGGGAGCACCTTTGGCGCCGTCCTCGCCGAATATGACATGCCCGACGGCGCGGCGCTTTCGATGCTGGAACTCTCGGTGACCGTGCCGCCGCTCTGGATCCGCGCGCACACCGAACTCCGCGCCGAGGAAGCCTCTGGCGCCGGTGCTATGGGCATCGTGGCCGCGCGCGACGCTCGGGTGTTGGGCCCGTTTGTGGCCTGGAACGCGGGCCTTTCCGAGGTCGCATCTGCCCCTGCCGAAACAGACCCGGAGCCGCCCACGCCAGAGGCTTCGGCGCGTGATCTGGAACGCGTGCGCGGCGAGTTGGGCCGCATCACGCACGCGCTCAACAATCCGCTCGCCGTGATCTCGGGCAACGCTCAGCTGTCGCGCGAACTCATCGCCACCACGCCCGGCGATCCGATGGTGGCGAGCTCGCTGGCAGACATCGAGACGGCCGCGGGAGAGTTCGGCGCACTCATCGAGGAAATCAATGAGTTACGTCGCTCGCTCGCCCCACCGCCCCCGCAGGTCGGGTAGTCCGCGAGGACCTCGCCAGAGGCGCTCAGGGCATGATGGCGGTATGGAACAAGCCTCTGGCGTAACGGTCGTGGCGCCAGAGGCGCGCCCTTTACGCGATGGCGCGCGATGTGGGAAAAAGGAGCCTCCCCCAGGCTTAAGGGAACCGCGCGCGGCACCGATACAGAGAGGGTCAGCGCAACACCCCTGGCACCCACTTCAATCAGTACGCGCCCATGCCTTCCGCTCCGATGACCCCGGCGCACGAACGGGATCACCTCGCTCGCGCCGTCGCTTCGTTCGAAGCGCTCCCCGAAGTCGCTCTACAGCGATGGACGCGTGCTAATGAGCACGTCGAGAACGCTCGCGTCTACGACGCCTTTCTTGAGTTCAACGAGCTCCTGAAAATGCCCGGCTTGGATGCCGTGGCGCGCACACACGCGCAGCTTCAGGCCGTCCGCTGCCTGCGAGACGCGCCTGTCGAGCGCGTCAAAACCGAGCTCGCGCTGATCGAACCGCACGACGCCTACCAAACGGTCGTGTTGGACTATCGCCTGGGCTGGCTCATGCGGCACCGGCTCTCCAGCCTTTCGGCGGCATTGCAGTACTTCGACCGCGTGCGCGAGGAGGCGCGCCGGCTGGGAACGCGTCCGTGGGAGATCGCGGCGCTCTTGCAGAAAAGCGCCACGCTCATGGCGCAGGGCTCGTTGGAGCAGGCCATCGAAGTGTGCATGCGTGTGTACAACCTGAGCCGCCGTAATGGCCTGGTGGAGTACATCCCGAAGGCGCTCATGAACAAGGGCTACGCGCTCGTGCAGCTCGGGCGCCCGCAGCAGGGCGAGGAACAGCTTCAGAAGGCCTACGAACTCGCCTGCCGCAATGACCTTCTGGCAGAGCAGGGCATCGCGCTCCACATGCTGGCGCAGGTCTACCACCACGACTTCAAGTTCTACGGCCTCGCGCTGGAGTACTACGAGCAGGCCCGCGCCATCTTCGACGAGGTGCCCGTCTGGCCTAGCGTTGTCGAGCGCGTGGACGAAGACATGGCGTCTGCGCAGAGCGAACTCCGCGACCTGGACCTCGCCAAGATCCTCGGCCCCATTCCCATCGCGCGGCTGCGCCAGGAGTACCTCACAAGCCTCGTCAACGGCTTCGTGGGCATTCCCGGCATCGACAACCGTACGCAGCTCGGCAACCGGATCGGGCTTACGCGGCAGGCGATCCACCGCAACATCAACAGCTAGCCTCTGGCGCCAGAGGCTTCTGGCGTAACGCTGTGGCGGTGTGGGACCACCCCGCGCCTCGCTCGTCCATTGGTCGCGAAGCTGTCCCCCTCAGCGAGGCAGGGCCGCTACGTGCCAGCTCGACCCTCTCCTACCGCGTCGTTCCCGCGCACGCGGGAATCCAGAGTGATGAGCGCAGAACGCGGATAGACCTCGGCGGACCCAGGGAGGAGAAGACGTGCTAGGGCTGCCTCTGACGCGCGTCCGGCGCGGTGGGAGAAAGCTGAAAGGACCGTCCGGTACTCTGGATTCCCGCCTTCGCGGGAAGGACGGGGATGTGGCTTCGATGGCTCTGCGCGAAGAACGTAGCAGCCCTGCCCTCAAAAGGGGATAATCCAGATGTGGCGGGTTATCTCTGACAAGGTCATCGTGATCCCCCATCGTCTTCAGTGCGGAGTACCCTCCCGGACAAGGAAGACAGGTTTACTGCCGTGCAAACGGATTGGCTGGGAGGTGATCGCACAAAGTCGCGGTGTCTTGCCAGAGAGCCTCTGGCGTCACGGACCCCGCGCAATCAAAGGCGACGCCCGCTCGTATGTGGAGGTGCTGTGTGAAACCTCTTAGGGGCCCTCGGGAGCGCCCTTCTACACCATGCGTCACGCTCTATCTTAAAGCGTCCCCCCCGTTAGACCCCCAGCGTATCGGCATCTGTGCTACTCCCGCGAGGCTTCGGCCCGCTTCTTGGTTCTAGCCTGCACAGACCTATGACGCATGTCCTGCGTCTCGCTGCCGTCCTTACGGTTCTGATCGCGTTTCCCGCCGCTTCCCAGCAGCGCACCGCCGCGACTCCCACGCCAGAGGCCCGGCGTTCAGCCCCCGCAGCCTCTGGCGCAGCGCAGAGCGGCGCGAGCGTCCGCATCGTGAGTGAGACGCCGGGTGCGGTCACGCTGGAGATCACCGCGCGGTGGCCGCAGCGCTTGCAAAGCGGCGCAGCACCCGAGAGCGCCGACGCGCTCGCCTCGCGCCTTGTCGGAAGCGAAGCGACCGCGACCTCTCTGATCAAGTTGGGCTCGCGCGTGCCTCCGCAGGTGGAGGTTCTCGAAGCCGACGGCGAGGACGTGCAGCTGACTGGCGCCTCGCGTTTGAGCGAAGCCTTTGCCGGGCCTCTGGCGGAAGTCGTGGGTGTGGGCGAGCGGCGGCGCAAGCTCGTCGGCAGCCTGCGCGTGCGGCTGCTGCAGGTGGACGGCGACCGCGTGACGCGGTACAAACGCATCCTCGTCCGCGTGCGGCGCACGGCGCCAGAGGCGGGCGGAGCGCTGCTCAAAGCCTCTGGCGGTGGCAGCGCGCACCTGGCGGTCACGCGGAGCGCCCTCGCCGAAGGCCGGTGGTTCAAGCTGCCCGTGACGGAGAGCGGCATGTACCGCATCACGCGCGCGCTGCTCACGGACCTCGGCGTGGACCCGGCCACGACCGATCCCAACCGCATCGCCACGTTCCACAACGGCGGCGAGCCACTTCCCGAGCTCGCAGGCGCCGACCGCCCAGTCGACCTGGTGGAGACGCCCTCGCTCGTCATCGGAGGCGGCGATGGCAGCTTTGGTGCGGGTGACGCGGTGATTCTCTACGCCCAGGGCCCTCGCACGTGGCACTGGAGCGACCGCGGCTCGCTCACCGAAGACGACGACGGGTGGGCTCACACACTCAACCCCTTCACCACCGCCTCGGCCGTCTTCATTCGCGTCGACGCGCCAGATGCTCGCCGCGTGGGCGGCGCCACGTTCCCCGGCTGGAGCGACGCGCAGCCTCTGGCGACGATCACCGGGCGCGTCCTCGCCGAGCGCGACCTCGCCAACCTGGAGCGCGAGCAAAGTGGCTCCGGCTTGGACTGGCTGGGCGAGGAACTCACACGCATCAGCACCGGCGTGACCGTGCTAGACACCATTCCTCCCGCCCGCGTCGGGCCGGTGCAATACCGCGCCCGCCTCGCGGCCGAAGCGCGCCCGTCGATTCCGGTTACGCTCGCACAAGGTGGGCAGACCATCGCCGAAGTGCGTCCGGCGCAGGTCGACTTCTCGACGCCTGTCGGACCCATCGCGAACACGCGCATCGCTGAGGCGACCACCAACCCCTCGGGCAGCCTCGCCGTCACCGCGCGCGCGCCCACAGCACCGCTGGGCTCGCGGGCCTGGCTCGACTGGGTCGAGGCGGTCTTCCAGCGCCGCCCGTCCGCCTCTGGCGGCGTGGTCCAGTTTCCCACGCCCGGCGGGCAGACCGGCCGCTTCGAGGTCGCACTCGAAGGCTTCGCCGCCGCGCCAGAGGCCTGGGACGTGACCGAGCCGGGTGCCGTGCGCCGCCTGGGCGTGCAGGCGAACGGCGGGACCTACCGCGTGCAGGTCGAGGCCTCTGGCGGCGAGCGCGAGATCATCGCCTTCGATCCCGGCGCGCCGCTCAAGACGTTTTCGGGAGGCGAGGCGGTCGCCAACCAGAACCTGCACGGCATCGGGAGCTACCCGGACTACGTGATTGTGACGCACAACACGCTGCGCGAATCCGCCGACCGCCTGGCTGCCTACCGCCAAGCCGACGGTCTGGAAACGCTCGTCGTCGACATCGCGCAGATCCAAAACGAGTTCGGCAACGGCGTGCTCGACATGCGCGGCATCCGGGACTACATGAAGTTCCTCTACGACCGCGCGCCGGACGAGGCCAGCCTCCCGCAACACCTCCTTCTCTTCGGCGACGGCCACTACGATTTCCGTGGCATCTTGAACGGCCCGGAGATCATGGTGCCGACCTATCAGACGGAGGAGATGCTGTACCGTGACCGCAGCTACACGTCCGATGACTACTTCGCCCTCCTGGGTGACGACGAGGGGCTCTGGGCGTGGACCGGTGGCCCGTCTACGCCCAGCTTCGAGCGCGTGGACCTGGGCGTGGGCCGCTTTCCGGTCCAGACGCCAGAGGAGGCCGACATCATCGTGGACAAGATGATCGCCTACGAGTCGCCAGAGGCTCTCGGCGAGTGGCGCACCCGCATGACGTTCCTGGGCGACGACCAGTACCCCAACAGCACCGACACCGATCTCCACATCCAGAACGCCGACGCGGTCGCAGAACGGGTGCGGGCCCAAAACCCCGAGATGACCGTCCAGAAGGTCTACATGCCGTCCTACCCCGAGGTGGGCGGTGAAAGTGGCCGCCGCCGCCGTCCGGGCGCGACCGAGGCGTCGCTGCGCGCGCTCAACGAGGGCACGCTGGTGTGGAACTACATGGGCCACGGCGGCCCCGAAGGTTTGGCAGACGAACAGCTCTTTACCGCCGACGAGGTCCGCGCGATGGACAACCCGGACCGGCTGCCCATCTTCGTGACCGCGACCTGCTCATTTGGCAAGTACGACATCGTGGACGGGCAGAGCCTGGCCGAGGAGACGTTTTTGCGCGACGGCGGCGGCGCCATCGCCATGTTCACGACCGTGCGCGTGGTCTACACGTACATCTCGGAGAACTCGCTCAACCTCGGCCTCAACATCCAACTCACCCGCGCGATGCTGGAGCGCGACGAGAACGGCCGTCCGCGTCGCCTGGGCGACATCCTCTCGGACGCCAAAAACACCGACGTGGGCGCGCAGCTCAACAACCGCAAGTTCAACCTGCTGGGTGACCCCGCGATGCGGATCGGTTTGCCCGAGCGGCCCGTGCGCATCACGCACGTCAACGGTGTGCCGCTGCCCGCCGGGACGGCACCGCAGCTCCGCGCCTTCGAGACCGCGCGCGTGCAGGGTGAGGTGCTCACCTTTGGCGGCCAGCCAGACGCTTCGTTTGAAGGCACCGTCTCGCTCACGGTGCAAGACGCCGCGCGCGAGATCGAGCTTCCCATCCGCCGCAACACCGACGGCTTTTACACGGTCCAGAACGATCCCATCTATGCTGGGCGTGCGTCGGTCCGCGGTGGCCGCTTCGACGTGCAGTTTCTCGTGCCGCAGGACGTGTCGTACTCCGGCCGCGCGGGCCGCATCGCCGCCTACGTGCTGGGAGCCGCCTCTGGCGCCGAACGCATCGACGGGCTGGGGCAGACGCAAGAGGCCATCGTCGCGCAGGACGCCGCAGCGCGGCCGGATGACGCCGTAGGGCCCGAGGTGCGCCTCTTCCTGGACGACACCACGTTTGTCTCAGGCGGTATCGCGCGGCCCGACCCTGTCCTCATCGCGCGGCTGCGCGACGCCAGCGGCATCAACACCGTCGGCGCGGGCGTAGGCCACGAACTCCTTCTCACCATCGACGGCGACCCGACGAGCGCGGTCGATGTGGGACGCTACTACGAAGGCGACCTGAACACCTTCCGTTCGGGCACGATCCGCTTCCCCATCAGCGAGCTCGCGCCCGGCCCGCACACGCTGTCGCTCACGGCCTGGGATGGCGTCAACAACGCCACGACCGAGGAGATCTCGTTTGTGGTCATAGAAGGCTCGGATCTGGTTGTGGAAAATGCGTACCCGTATCCCAACCCGACTTCGGGGCGGAGTACGTTCTTCTTCGAGCACAACCAGCCGCCGGGCACGCCCGCGCGCGTCCAACTCCGCATCTATTCTCTCGCGGGCAGACCCGTACGTACGTTGGAGAGCGATGAGCCGTTGAACGGGGGCATGGTGCGAATGGACTGGGACGGTCTGGACGACGATCTCGACCCTCTCGCCAGCGGCATCTACCTCTACCGTCTCCGCGTCGAGGTGGACGGAGCCGACGGTACGCAACGCGTCGCCGAACGCCGTGACCGCCTCGCCGTGATCCGCTAGCTTTCTTCGCGCCAGAGGCCGCTCCCGAGCCACCCCTCCGCCTCTGGCGCTCCCGAACCGTCATATCCGCCCCTGTGGGCCTTTCGATGAAACGATTTCTCGCCTCCGCGCTGCTGTGCGCGCTCGGCCTCGGTGCCTCTGGCGCCAGCGCCCAAGACAACGTCGTGATCACGACGGCTGTGCCCTTCCTCCAGATCGAGCCCGATAGCCGCGCAGCGGGCATGGGCATGACCGGCGTCGCCATCGCGGACAACGCGTACGCGCCGTTCTGGAACCCCGCCGGGCTGGCGGGCCAGGAAGGCACCGAGGTGTCCTTTACCTACGCGCCGTGGCTGCCCGCGCTGGGCGCCGACCTGTCGTTCAACTATGTCTCGGGCAAGCACTCGATGGGCAAGGCGGGCACGCTGGGTGGCCACTTTACCTACTTCAACCTGGGTGAGCAGCAGTGGACCGACGAGATCGGCACCGAACTGGGGGACTTCAAGAGCTTCGAGTTGGCCGCTGGCCTGAGCTACGGCATCGAGGTCGGCAAAGGGCTCTCGGTCGGCACGGGAGGCCGCGTGATCTACTCCAACCTGACGGGTGGTCAAAACGTGGGAGGGCCAGATGGTGCCGAGACGCAAGCAGGCTTTTCTGTTGGCTTGGACCTGGGGCTGATCTACGCCGCACCAAAGGTGGACGTAGGCGGCGTGGGCGTGACGCCTAAGCTGGGCGTGAACCTGGCCAACATGGGCCCGAGCATCAAGTACCTGGAGAACGGCCTTCCCAACGCCATCCCGACCAACCTCAAGTTTGGAACGGGCATCGACATCGACCTGGACGAGTTCAACAGCGTGACGCTCGCGGCGGACTTCAACAAGCTCATCGTCGCGCGGGACAGCGCAGGCGGCTACGAGTCGTTTTTCGACGCGCTCACGTCTGCGTGGGAGCCGCAATTGATCAAC
Source organism: Rubricoccaceae bacterium (assembly GCA_963708165.1). GTDB lineage: Bacteria > Bacteroidota > Rhodothermia > Rhodothermales > Rubricoccaceae > Rubricoccus. The sequence goes on from OY970187.1 coordinate 2,483,717, forward strand.
ACCACACCCGGTGGCGCCGCTTGTGCTGATCGTGTTGACGATGGCAATCCTGATAACGACTGCAAGACGTTGTCCGGTCTCGATCAAGTGACCATCGGCTTGGGCCTGGAGTACTGGTACAACGACCTGTTAGCGCTGCGTACGGGCTACTTCTACGAAGACCCTTTCAACGGTAACCGCGAGTTCCTGACCTTTGGCGCGGGCATCCGCTACAACGTGGTCGGCTTCGACCTCTCGTACATCTACGCCTTGGCGGACAACTCGCCTCTGGCGGACCAGCTGCGCTTTTCGCTGCTGCTCAACGTGCCGCGTTAGGCGTGGGACGCTCCATCGTTTTGGTCTGCGCGGCGCTGGCTCTCTCGGGAGTCAGCGCCGCGCAGGTTTTGCCGCCAGAGGCAAGCCCCGCGCCTGCGGCGAGCCCCGCGCCAGAGGCCATCTCCGCGCCTGCGCCGCCAGAGGCTTCGTGGCTCCAACGCCTCGCCTCTGGCGTGCAGGCGTGGCCCATGCGCGAGCCGACGCGCCAGATCGTGCTGCGGCGGATCGTGCTCGACCTCCGCGGCCCGGCGCCGACGGAGCGATACTTCGCGCCCATGATGAGCGAGCCGCCACAGGTCCGTCGCCAGAGGCGGGGCGAAGATCGCTGACCCTCTGGCGCGCGAGTGCGAGAGGTGCGGGTAGGTTTGTGCGCCCTCCCAGTACCCGTGCCCGACCTCGTCCCGACCGCCCTGTTTGGCCTCACGCTGCTGACATTCGTCGGGGTGGGAGAAGCGCTGCGCGCGTGGGCGGGCTGGGCGCCAGAGGCCTCGCGCCGGTTCGTCCACACGGCGACGGGCATCGCGGTGGCGCTGTGCCCGCCGTTTTTCTCTGCGCCGACGGGGATTTACATGCTGGCGGTGCTGTTCGTGGGCGTCAACATCGTGGCGGTGCGGCGGCGGCTGTTCCTGGGGATGCACGGGATCGCGCGCGAGACGTGGGGAACAGTCGCGTTTCCTCTGGCGCTGATCGCGGCGCTGTACCTGTGCTGGACGCTGGACCCCGGCCGCGTCTACATCCTGCGCGCGGCGTTTCTGGTGCTCGCCGTCTCCGATCCTCTGGCGGCGTGGCTGGGAAGCAAAGCCTCTGGCGGGTGCTACGCCGTGGGAGGGCAGAGCAAGACGCTTGCGGGCTCGGTCGCGTTCGTGGTGAGTGCCGCGATCCTGGTAGCCGCGGCGCTCGCGCTCTGGGCGCCAGAGGCGTTCGGTTGGCGCGAGATCGGGATTGGCGCTGCCTCGGCGGCATCGCTTGCGGGCGCGGCGGAGGCGCTGGGCGTCCGCGGCTGGGACAACCTGTGGATTGTGCTCGCGGTGATCGTGGGCCTGACGGTGGTTCATGCCTCGCCAGAAGCCTCTGGCGTGAGTCTGAGCGCGGTAGCCGTCGCGGTGTCGTTCGGGTTGGTATCGGTGCGGCTCGGTTTTCTCGACGTGTCGGGCGCGCTCGCGGCAGGGCTTTTGGCGTGGGCGGTGGTCGCGCTGGGAGGCGTGGCGTGGGCGGTGCCGGGGTTCGTGTTCTTTTTCGCGTCCAGCCTGCTCTCGCGGCTCGGGCGCCAGAGGAAAGAGGCGGCAGCGGCCAAAGCAGAAAAGGGAAGCCAACGCGACGCGTCGCAGGTCGCCGCCAATGGCGGCGTGGCGGGGCTGCTTCTGGCGGCGACGCTGTTCGCGCCAGAGGCCTATGGCGTGCTCTATTGGGGCTTTGTAGGTGCCTTCGCAGCGGCGGCGGCCGACACATGGAGCACGGAGATCGGCACGTGGGCGCAGGGCGCCACGCGCGAGGTGCTGCGGTGGCGGCGCGTGGCGCCGGGAGAGTCGGGCGGCGTCTCGGTCGCGGGCACGCTGGGCGGCGTGGCAGGCGCGGCACTCGTCGTGGCCTCGGCGTGGGCGTTCGCGCCAGAGGCGGAGTGGTGGGCCGTCGAGGCCTCTGGCGCCGTCCTCGCGCTCGGCAGCGGCGTGCTCGCCGCGTGGGTGGACAGCGCGCTGGGCGCCACATTCCAAGCGCGCTTCCGTCGCGCGGACGGCTCGCTTACCGAGGCGCCCACGCACGACGGCGTGGCTCTGCCACTCGCCAGAGGCTGGGCGTGGGTGACGAATGACCGGGTCAACCTCGTTTGCACGCTGGTGGGCGGGCTGGTGCCTCTGGCGGTGCTGAGTGTGTGGGGATGAGAGGTGGCGAGGAACGCGGCTCGATGTGTTCCTTCGGAGTCTGCTCTGTTGGACCCGCCTCCGCCTGTCATCCCGACAGAGCGACGAGGGATCTTGTCGGGGTGGCCGCCAGAGGCCTGTTCAGCGCGTGAGCATCCCACGAGTAGATCCCTCGGCTTCGCTGGCTGCGCCTACCCTTCGGGGTCGGGATGACATGCAGCAGAGGCAGGCGTTTGCCTCTGGCGCCAGAGGCGAGCGGAAAGCAGCTTAATCCAGAACCCGGCGCAAACGCCAGAGGCCCGAATCGCGCCGCGCCTCCGTTACCTTCGCGCTCCCCCCTCCACGCCCGTTTATGGAAACCCCACCTGTGGCCGCCGCCACCCCCTGGTACCGCAAGCTCCACTGGCAGATCATCATGGGTCTGCTGCTGGGCCTCCTCTACGGCGTGTTCGCCGCGCAGAACGGTTGGGGCAGCTTCACCACGAACTGGATCAAGCCATTCGGGACCATCTTTATCACGGCGCTCAAGCTGATCGCCGTGCCGCTGGTCCTCGCGAGCCTCGTGACTGGCGTGGCGTCGCTCAGCGACCTGCGCAAGCTCTCGCGCATCGGTGGCAAGACGATCGGGATCTACCTGCTGACGACCGCCATCGCGGTGACCATCGGCGTGCTTCTGGCGGATCTGGTGCAACCGGGTAATGCGTTCTCGCCCGAACTGCGCGAGGATCTGGTCTCGGCGTTCGGCGGCGACGCTGAAAGCCGCGTCGCAAGCATTGACGAGGCGGGCGTGCGCGACCGTGGGCCGCTTCAGTTTCTGGTCGATGCAGTCTCAGACAACGCGTTTGCGTCGTTCTCCAACAACGGGAGCATGCTGCAGGTCGTCGTCATCGCCATCCTGTTCGGCATCGGTCTCGTGCAGATCCCGCGCGAGAGAGCTGAGCCGGTGCTCGCGGTCTTCGAGGGCATCAACGATGTGGTGATCAAGCTCGTCGACATTGTGATGCTGCTCGCGCCCATCGGCGTGTTCGCGCTTCTGGCGGATACCATCGTCAGCACCGCGGGCGACGACCCCTCGCGCATTCTGAGCCTCTTGGACGGCCTCTCGCGCTACATGGGTGTCGTGCTGCTCGGCCTCGGGATCCACACGTTCGTGGTCTACCCAGCGCTGCTCAAGCTGTTCACGCCGCTCGGGTTCAGAACCTTTCTCGCGGGCATCGCGCCGGCTCAACTCGTCGCCTTTTCTACCTCGTCCTCTGGCGCCACGCTGCCGGTCACGATGGAGCGGTGCGAGGAAGAACTGGGCGTAAGCGAAGAGATCTCCAGCTTCGTGCTCCCGCTCGGCGCGACGATCAACATGGACGGCACGGCGCTCTACCAGGCCGTCGCCACGCTGTTCATCGCGCAGGCATTCGCGCTCGAACTGGGGTTCGGTGCGCAGGTCACGATCGTGCTCACCGCTGTCCTCGCCAGCATCGGTACTGCGGCTGTACCCGGCGCGGGCATCATCATGCTCGTCATCATCCTCGAAGCTGTCGGCGTGCCTGCCGCAGGCATCGCACTAATTCTGGGCGTCGACCGTATTCTAGACATGTGTCGCACAGTGACCAACGTGACCGGCGATGCGACCATCGCCAGCGTCGTCGCCGCAAGCGAAGGGCAGCTCTTTCCGCCCGACCGCTCGGGGAAGGGCGACCGCCTTCGCAGCGTTGGCGACACCGCCGACCTCGTTCCGTCCCGCCGCGATGCCGGCATGATCTAGTGGCCACTTTCGCCCGCCGCCGTTTTTCCAGCCTCTGGCGTGCCCCGGTTCGCGCCAGAGGCTTTCTGTGTGTGCTCCTGCTCTCTGCCTCTGGCGGAGCCGGGATCGTGCACGCGCAGGCCGACGCCAGCGGCTCGGCTCTGGATGGCCTGATGAGCACCGCCGCCGGTGCCGAGGCATTTGAGGATGCGCATCGCGCGCTCGTGGACTGGCGTCTGGAGGATGCGCGCCGTGGCTTTGAGCGCGTGGGCGCGCTGGAGCCCGCGTCTCCCGCAGGTGCCTACGGACTGGCGAAGGTGGCACTCTGGGAGGCCCTCGTGATGGAGCGTCCGCCGTTCCCGCAACGCTTTTTCGCGCTCAACGACTCGCTGGAAGACGTGCTGGACGGCATGCCGCGCGGCCCCTGGCGCACGCACCTCGAAGGCGAGCGCGAGTTGCAACGCGCGCTGATGTATCTGCGGCAGGAGTCGTTCGCGCGCGCCGGCCGCGCCTTCCACGGCGCCTGTGGCCGGTTCAAAGAGAACACCCGCGACGCCGACGAGCCGTTCTCCGAGTCCTATCTCGGCCGAGGCGCCTGCCTCGTTGTGGCCGGTTCGGTCCCGAGTGAATACAAGTGGGTCGCGGCGCTGCTAGGCTTCAAAGGCACCGTCCCCGACGGCATCGACGCCATCCAGGCCGCTATCGACAGCGCTCAGATCGCGACGCCAGAGGCCGTCATCCTCCTCGCGCTCGTCGACGCGGCGCTCAACGAGCGCGGCGCGGGCGGAACGGAGACGCTGGGCACCGCCGCTGCGGCCAACACGGAGAGCGTGCTTCTGGCATACCTCCACGGCGCGATGCTTCTCGAAACGCGCGATGCCTCTGGCGCCGAGCGCGAACTCCGGCGCGCGGCTGCTCTCGTCGGCACGCCAGAGGCGGGACGGCCGCAAGTTGATACGCCAGAGGCCAGGGCATACAGCCCGATGCCGTACGTCGACTATCACCTGGGTCTCACTCTTTTCCGGCAGGACCGGTTTGAGGAAGCCGCGGACCTGTTCGAGAGCTATCTCCGCGACGCACCCGGCCGCGCACTCGTGGCGCAGGCCACGCTCCACGCCGGGCTCGCGCACGAACTGACGGGCGACCGCCGAGGCGCCGAGCGCTACTACCGCCGCGTGCGCGCCACGCGCGACAACGACAGCGATCAGCAGGCCGAGCGCGAAGCCGAGCGGCGCATGGACCACCCGTTCACAGTTTCAGAGCGCGCCGTCCTCCTGGGCGCGACCGCTTACGACGGCGGACGCAACCAAGACGCCATTGCAGCACTCCAGCCCGTCTTCGGCGACACCGACGCCGACGCGACGCTTCGCGCCGAAGCCGCCTACCGCACCGGCCGTGCCTACCAAGCCCTCGGCGACGACCGCGAGGCGCTGCGCCACTACGGCCTCGCCATCGCCCGCCCCGGCGATCCTCTGGCGAAGTGGGGGCCGTGGGCCATCTACCACACCGCCGAAGTCCACGAAGCCTCTGGCGATCTCGACGCTGCCCGCGCAGCGTACGAGCGCGCCTTGGGAAACGAGGACGAGTTCGACTATCACAAGTCCCTCGAACAGCGCACCAAAGCTGCCCTTGGGCGCCTAGATCGCGCCGAGTAGGCATTCGCGCGCCTCTGGCGTGTATCACGACCACGCCCTGTACGCTCCCGTCCTCATGCGCATCTCTTTAGCTCTCTTTCTTGTCTTTTCTGTGACTGGCGTTTGCTCGCAACCCGCGAGCGCGCAGCACAACGAAACACATGTGTTAGAGGGACCCTTTACCCTATGCGTTCTAGAAGCACCAGACGCAGACAACATTTATGAAAGCGTGCACTCGCTCCGCACAGCGGCCGTGACGCATAAAGGAGGGGCGGGCGCGAACATCGAAGTGACATACACGGGGTTCTCAGGTTTCGCCCGGACCGCCTTTGAGTATGCCGTGGAGATCTGGGAAGCTCACCTCAATAGTTCCGTCACCATCCGCGTGGATGCGAGCTACGAGTCGCTGGGAGAACGCGTTTTAGGGTCTGCCGGAGCGCTTCGCGTCTATTCTAATTCCGCTTTTCCCGTTCCCAATACGTGGTACGGAGACGCGCTAGCAGACGCTCTTGCAGGAACAGATAACAGCCCAGGCCAGCCTGACATCCGGGCTCGATTCTCTAGCGACTTCACCAACTGGTACTTCGGCACGGATGGCAACACCCCACCCGACCAAGTGGACTTCGTATCGGTCGTGCTTCACGAGATTGGCCATGGCCTCGGGTTCTTTGGAACTGCCAGCGTCACAAGCGGCGTCGGCCGGTATGGGATTGACACGCAGTTAAATGAGACGTTTCCTGTGATCTATGATCGGTTCGTGGAGGATCCTCGTGGCACGCCCATCACTAGCCCTACCTATCCGAACCCCTCGGGGGTGCTTGGAAATCTGTTACAGAGCCAGACTCTTTTCTTTGGGGGCGTGACGTCGACGGCTACGTATGGAGGCAGACGCCCGCCGATTTTCGCTCCGGCTACGTGGGAGCAGGGTTCTTCTTTCTCGCACTTCGATGAGACGGTTATTCCAACAGGAAATGCCAACGCACTGATGACGCCGCAACTTGCTAGAGGTGAGTCCTATCAGAACCCTGGACCTCTAACGTGCGCATTGTTTCAGGACATTGGCTGGACGCTTGCTGAGGGATGCTTAGCCATTACGGACAACGAAGACGGGCCCCTGGCGTCGGGTCTCGCTCTCGAACTCACGGGCCCGAACCCCTTCCGCGAGGCGACAGCACTCAGAGTGCGCCTGGCCTCGCCAGAGGCGCTCCGGGCGACGCTCTACGACGCCCTTGGCCGCGAAGCCGCCGTGCTCTACGACGGACTGGCCTCTGGCGACGTGACGCTCCATGTAGGCGGGGATCTTGCGCCAGGCATCTACGTGGTCCGCGTGGAATCCGAGACGGGGGTGCAGACCAAGCGCTTGGTGCGCGTGCGCTAGACCGCCTCTGGCGCCAGAGGCCTCACGCCTAGAAAAGCCCCTCTGCCGTACGGCGGAGGGGCTCTGTACGCCCGAGTGGATTCGAACCACTGACCTTTGGTACCGGAAACCAACGCTCTATCCAACTGAGCTACGGGCGCAGCGTGCCTCCAAGATAGGAAGCGCTCTGCCTCTGGCGGCGGAATGTATGTGAACCGTCTGGGCGGCACGCGTGAGGTGCAGCCTCTGGCGCCAGAGGCTCAGCCCGCACCCACGCGGGCCATTACTTCTGCCACCAAGCGATCCAAGCGGCGCTCGTTGGTGCCCAGGTCGCTGCGGCCCATGCGGCTGGCGCTGCGAAGGTGCAAAACCGACGACTTGCCAGAGGCGCCGGGCGTGACCTCCAGCGCGAGGTCGTCGACAAACGGACCGACGCGGTAGCTCGCACGGAGGCCGCCAGCGGTCAGCGAGATCTCGTCGGCGCGGCCTGCGAGAAGGCTGCGGTCGGTTCGGACAGCCGCTTCGGCAACGCGGCGCACCGTCGACTCGTCGGCGGGAATGGCGCGGCTCATGCGGGCGCAGTTGGCGTACGGGCCGCAGGCCGCCAGAGGCGAGTCGGCAGCGTCGAGCTCTGGCTGGGAGCCGATCTGGCGCGAGACGACGGCTCCGATGCCGGTCAAGGTTGCCAGGGCGAGGAGGAAGCGTTTCAAAGGGCTGCTGTGGTAGTGGGCGCCGTGCCGGGTTCTGCCTGCTCGAACTCGTTGCCCTCGTTGTACTTCGACGGGCACTTGACCAGAATGTTGTCGGCCATGAACACGTCGCCTTCGATGCGGCCCTCGACGACCACTTTTTCGGCGTCCTCGAAGTTGGCGGGCTTGGGGTTGGCGTAGATCACGCGGCGGGTCAGACCGTCCTCATCGGCCATCGTGAACGAAAACGTGTTGGCGCCAGGGTCGTAGGCCACAGGCTGTGTGGGCAGCCACGTGCCCGCCACGTGCGCATCGCGGCCGCTGGCGGTGGCCTCTGTAAAGGTCTCGTAGCCCTGCAGCGTGTCGCCGAAGCTCTTCACGACGAAGAACCCGAACACGCCAAGAAGGCAGAGGAGGATGAGAGTCTTTGGCTTCATATCGAGAGGGAGAACGCCTCTGGCGCCAGAGGCAAATCGGTCGGGTGCGGGTCGCCAGAGGCGGTCAGGCGTCGCGGCGGTCAAGCTCGGCTTCGACGCGCGCGAGGCGGCGTTCGGTCCGCCAGAGGAGCAGCAAAATACCAATCCACACGACGAGCACGACCGCGAGCACGACCGGCAGCTTGTCGTCGGCGAGCATCACGCGCTCGATGGGCTGCACGGCTTGAACGGCCTGTACCGCGGCGGTGTCGAGAACGGCGATCGTGGTGTCGGCTTGCATCAGTCGGCGAGGTGAGCCTGAAGGCGGAGGTCGGCGGCGGCCGCGCGGACGCGGACGGTGTAGATCCACCACCCGAGCAGTAGAAATCCGATGGCGCTGGCGTAGAACACCCACCGCATCTGGGGTGCGATATCCATCTGGCTAAACGCCGGGTTGCCTTCGGCGCCCGGATGCAGGCTCTGCATCTGGCGCGGGAGGACGTAGGTCAGATAGGGGAGAAGCGCGGTCGCGAAGAGCGCATATACCGCCGAGAGGCGCCCGCGAAGACGCGGTTCATCTACCGAGCCACGGAGCACGAAGTACGCGCCGGTGATGAGCAGTTGCACCGCCACAAAGATCTGCCGAGGCTCCGGGCTCCACCACAGGCCGGTGCCCTGGTACCACGTGAACCGCGCCCAGATCATCCCCGTGATGAACGCCGCGGCTCCAAAGCCTGTGGCCACCACCCACGCTTGCTCCGCGCGAACGTCGTGCAGCCTCTGGCGTGTGCGCAGATAGCGCCACGAATGCCACGCGCCGACGAGGCTCGCGGCGTAGAGTACGAACCACATGGGCACGTGGAAATACAGGTTGCGCGCCGTGTGCTCGAGAATGGGCAGGTTCGACACGGGTCCCAGGATCCCGAGCACGAGGACGACGGTGATCCAGACCGACACGATCACGCCGAAGACGCGGTAGAGGGGGCCTGGCGTGCGGAGCCGAAGCGATGCGAAGTCCATGAGGTCGGGGGCGGAGGCAGTCCAACGCTGCCACATGCGAAATGTGCTGCCCGGCGCGCTGAAAGACCGTGAATCGGGGGGGAGAACGGGAGGGATGAGGGGCGCTGCCGTTCGCTGTGTTCCGTCAGAAGCCGGATCCACCCTCATCGCCTCTGGCGCCGCACTGATCTCCCGTAGGGGCGAGGCTGGCGTCGGCCGCGTTCGGGTCGCCAGAGGCCTCTGGCGACCGCGATCTTCCAGTCCCCAGTCCCCAGTCCCTAGTCCCCATGACCACCCTCGGCCTCACCGGCGGCATCGGCTCCGGCAAAAGCGCTGCCGCGGCACACCTCGCAGAAAAACCTGGCGTGCGCGTCGTGCTCGCCGACGACGTGGCGAAGCGCCTCATGGTCGAGGACGAGGCGGTGTGCGAAGCCGTGCGCCAGAGGTTCGGCGCTGAGACGTACCGCGCGGACGGCTCGCTGGACCGCGCCCACCTCGGCGCCCGCGTCTTCGGCGACGAGGTGGAACTGGCCGCGCTCAACGCCATCGTGCACCCCGCTGTGCGCCGCGCGATGCTCGCCGCGATCGACGGCGCGAGAGCCTCTGGCGCGCGGCTGCTCGTGTACGAGGCGGCGCTCATCTTCGAGACCGGCGCCGATAAAATCCTGGACCATGTCGCGGTCGTGGACGCGCCAGAGGCCATCCGCATCGCGCGTGCCACCGCGCGCGACGGCGCCACGCCAGAGGCCATCCGCGCCCGCATGGCGCGCCAGATGGACCCGGCGAAGATGCGAGCGCGCGCCGATTCCATTCTGGACAACAGCGGGCCTCTGGCGGACCTGCACGCCCAAACCGACGCGCTCTACCGCTCCCTCGTCTCGCCAGAGGCGCTCCCGTCGGCCTCCGGCGATGCGCCAGAGGCGTCGACCAACTCCGAGAGGGGCACGACGCGATAGCCGCGTCGCGTGAGCTCGGGCAGGACGCGCCGCAGGATCTCGGGCGACCGTGTCCGCTCCGCTACGCCGTCGTGCAGCACGATGACATCGCCGGGGCGCACCTCGCGGAGAATATGCCGCGCTTGCACGCCGACAAACGTGAGCTGCGGGTCGTTGGTGTAGACGGAGCCCAGCGCGATGGCGTAGCCCTCGGCCTCCGCCGCGCGGAGCACGCGCCCGTTGTAGAACCCGGACGACGGCCGGTACCACCGCGGCTCGCCAAAGGCGCGCAAGAGGCGGTCCGTCCGCGCGATGCTGCGCCGCAGCTTTGCCTCGCTTAGCAGCACGCCCGCCATCGGACCCCAGCCGTGATTGGCGACCTCATGCCCTTCGCGCACGATCCGCCGCGTGAGCGTGGGGTGCGCCTTGACGCGCGCGCCCATCAGAAAGAAGGTGCCTCTGGCGCCGTACTGCGCGAGCACGTCCAGAACGGCGTCGGTGTTGCCCGGCTCGGGCCCGTCGTCGAACGTGAACGCGACGAGCGAGTCGCCAGAGGCCGGGACGGAGAACAGCGCGCTCGGGCTGCGCTCCGCGACCGCCTCGACCGCGCCGCGCGAGGGGATGCAGCCGCTGGCGAGACAGAGGAGCGCGAGCAATAGCCTCTGGCGGAGAAGCATGACACGAATGGCTGGGTCCCGAAGGGTACGGACGCTCCGCAGCGCCTCTGGCGTCTGCGCTCAGCGCGCCAGAGGCCGTGGTGCAACACGCTGTGCCGTCGGGGCGTTGCTGAACACTGTGGCACCCCGAGTGGTGCTTACTTTAGTAGACATTCTCCAGACACACCCATCCATGCGCCACCTTCTTCTCTCCTCCCTCCTGACCGTTGGCCTGTTCGGCTGCAGCGGCGCCCGCGATATGGGAGGCGATGTTCCTATGCCGCCTTCGCCCACGGCCCCACCTGTCTCCTACGATGCCATGGCGGAGTGTGAGGACGGCAAGGCTGGCGAGTACGACTGCGGCTCCGTTGACCTCGTCTCGCACATCACCGTCGAAGAGATGGGATCCGAGCGCGGCAACGACATCTGGGGCTGGACCGACAGCCAGACAGGCATCGAGTACGCTCTCGTCGGCATGGACGACGGGACGGTATTCGTGAGCCTGGAAAACCCAGCGGCACCCGCCAACCTGGGCAAGATGATGACCACGACCGAGCCGTCGATCTGGCGCGATCTCAAGACCTACAAGGACCACGTCTTTGTCGGCAGCGAGGCGCCCGGCCACGGCATGCAGATCTTCGACCTGGGTCGCCTGCGCGGTCTCTCGGCCGATGCGTCGCGCACGTTCGAGCCCGACGAGCTCTACATGGGCTTCGGCAGCTCGCACAACATCGTGCTCGACGAGGAAAGCGGCTTCGTCTACGGCGTTGGCGCGGTCTCCAACGGTGTCGGCACGGATCTCCCCGCGTCGTGCGGACCCAAGGGCTTCCACGCCATCGACATCCGCGAGCCGCAGAACCCGAAGTTCTCGACCTGCTTCTCGGACGCCGAGGTCGAGACTGGCCCGCGCTCGCCCGGCTACACGCATGACGCGCAGTGCCTCGTCTACCGCGGCCCGGACAGCGACTACACCGGCAAGCAGCTCTGCTTTGCCGCCAACGAGGACGTGGTCACCATCTTCGACGTGAGCGACAAGAGCAACGTCACCATCGTCTCGATGGCCAACTACCCGAAGCCGGCCTATTCCCACCAGGGATGGCTGACCGAGGACCAGCGCTACTTCCTGCTCAACGATGAGCTGGACGAGATCGGGCAGGACAACGAGATCAACACGCAGCGCACGCTCGTGTTCGACTTCGAGGACCTGGACAACCCGTCCTTCTCTTTCGAGTGGGATTCCGGTATCACGGTCATCGACCACAACAACTACATCCTGAACGGCTTCTCGTACCAGAGCAACTACAAGGCAGGCCTCCGCATCATCGACGTGTCGAAGGTGGGAGAGGGCACGCTTACTGAAGCTGCATACTTCGACACCTTCCCGCAGGGGCAGGACGTGCAGTTTGGCGGGCAGTGGAGCAACTTCCCATACTTCGAGAGCGGACTCGTGATCGCGAACGACAGCCAGAACGGCCTGTTCGTGCTCAAGCCCAACCTCGACGGCCCGAGCCTCTAAGGGCTCTGGCGAGAGGCACCGCGCCTCTGCTGCTTCTGCGCCTCTGGCGGGTTCGTCCCGCCAGAGGCGCGTTGCGTTGGTAGCGGGCGTTCGCCTCTGGCGAACCGCGAGCGCCAGAGGCCGGTAGGGAGAGTCCACTCTGATATCCCTCTTCGATGACTGTTACTGCTTACGGCACCGCCGATGCCACCACCCCTCTCGCTCCCGTTCAGTTCGAGCGCCCCGATCCCCGCGCAGGCGAGCTCGCCATCGAGGTCACGCACTGCGGCGTGTGCCACTCCGATGTTCACCAGTGCCACGACGACTGGGGCAACACGGTCTGGCCGTGCGTGCCCGGCCACGAGGTCGTGGGCACGGTCACGAGCGTCGGCGAGGGCGTGACGCAGTTCGCCGAAGGCGACATCGTCGGTGTGGGCTGCATGGTCAACTCGTGCCAGCAGTGCCGCGCGTGCAAGGACGGCGAGGAGCAGTACTGCACCGGCCCCCGTGGCGCGACGCTGACCTACAACGGCCCCACAAAGCCCGACGGCACGAATACCTACGGCGGCTACTCTACCGGCATCGTGTGCCGCGAGGAGTTCGTGCTCCGCATCCCCGAGGCGATCTCGGCGGCCGAAGCCGCGCCCATCCTTTGCGCCGGTGTCACCACCTACGCACCGCTCCGGCAGCACGACGTGAGCGAGGACACCAAGGTCGCCATCGCGGGCATCGGCGGCCTGGGCCACATGGCGATCCAACTCGCGAAGGCGATGGGCGCGCACGTGACGGCACTCACGACGAGCCCCGGCAAAGCGGACGACGTGAAGGCGCTCGGCGCCGACGAGGTAATCGTGATGTCGGATGCCAAGGCGCTCGGAGAGGCCGCAGCCTCGTTCGACGTCATCCTCTCGACGATTCCGTACCCTCACGCCGTCGAGCCGTACATCGAGCTTCTGGCGCATGACGGCGTGCTGCACTTTGTGGGGCTGTTCATGCCCAACACGGTCAACTTTATGCCGCTGCTGTTCCAGCGCCGCACCATCACGGGCTCGCTCATCGGCGGCGTGGAGCAGACGCAAGAGGTGCTGGACTTCTGCGCCGAGCACGACATCCGCCCGGAGATCCAGACCATCGCGATGGACGAGGTCAACGCGGCCTTCGAGCGCATCATCAACGAGGACATCCGCTTTCGCCACGTGATCGACATGTCGACGCTGCGCGGCGCCAACGCCTCTGGCGCGAAGGAGCTGGCCGCTCCGGTCCGTGGACTGCCAAAGGACGGCGGCGAGGCTCCCGTGACTGCCAAGAACTAAGCCTCCCGCTGAGCCTCTGGCGCCAGAGGCTCAGCGGGTGACACGACGCAACATCCACCTCGCTCCAATTGTAATCCCTCCTCCCGCAAGAGCGAGCGCCACAACGTGCAGCCCTTGCTCGAAGTGAGCCTCGTCGAAGACTCCTCCGATGAACGCACCGGCAAGAGCGCCGAGCAGCCCTGCCGAGAGCAACAGGACGAGCGTGAGGGGAGAATGTCGCAGAGAGACACTCGCTGTAACGAGGACAGCGAGGCCCAACGTGACGACTCCACATGGGATAATCGCCTGCGGGACGAACGTGAAGAAGAAGCAGACCATCGCAATCGAGAGCACATAGCTCCACGGGAAGCCTTCGTAGGGCTTGCCCGAGAGCCACCTTCTGTGCGTGCGCGTCGTCGCCATTCGTTCGGGCGTCTCTTGCGCCAGAGACTACAGCGCTGCGATCGCGTCCTGCAGCCTCTGGCGGACCTCCATGGCGACCGCGCCGAGCGCGTCGTTTTCGATGGCGGCCATGCTCGCGACCGGGTCGATGGCGGAGACTTCCGTTTTGCCCTCGCCCACGTCGCGCAGGATGACGTTGCAGGGCAGCATCGCACCGATGTGCGGCTCGGCCTGCACGGCCTTGTGCGCCAGAGGCGGGTTGCAGGCGCCGAGGATGCGGTAGGCGGGCATGTCCACGTCCAGCTTCTTCTTGAACGTGGCGGCCATGTCGATTTCGGTCAGGATGCCGAAGCCTGCGGCCCCGAGGACTTCGCGCGCACGCGCGTCGGCAGTCTCGAAGTCGGCGTCGAGGGTGCGGGAAAAGGTGTAGTCAGACATGGGAGGATGGGGTGTGGCTGCTGCCAAGTGGGCTGGGTGCCGCCAGAGGCTTAGAGGCGAACGGTGGCCGTGCGAAGAGGGACGGAGGCGGTGGGGTCGGTCCAGGCGACGAGGACGCCGTCGCCGTAGGCGACGATCCGCGGGATGCCGCTCTCGCGCGAGGCGTCGACACGCGCGACCTCGACGGGTTCGCCTCTGGCGCCTGCCCGCGCGACGCGTTGCACGAGCAGGCGCGCCTCGCCGCCGTCGGGTTCGAGCCAGCTGATGGCGGCGTCGCCAGAGGCCAGAATGGCGACGCCGACGCGCCCGAGCGGGGCCGAGCGGCTGAGCGTGACGGCGTCGCGCCAGGTCTCGCCTGAGTCGCGGGAAAAGGCGACGCGGACGCGGGCGCTGTCTCCTGCGGCGGTAAACCAGGCCAGCGCCACGTCCTTGCCTCTGGCGCTGAGTGCGGGGCCGTTGACCGGGCATCCGTTGATCTGCCAGCCGTCGGCGTGGGGAATGGTGGGCGCAGTCCACACGCCGTCGACGCGCCGCACGATGGCGATGTCGCGGATCTCGGTTGGGCTGCGGTCGCGGTAGGCCACGAGCGGGCCCTGGGCGGTAGTGACCATCGCGGTCGGGCAGCAGTCGCAGACGCGGCGGTCCAGCACGGCGTCGCTGCGGCGCTCGCCAGAGGCATTGAGGGATGCGAAGCGGAGCGTCATCGCGCCTGAATGGTGGCCATCCCCATCTGTTTCGCCGGTCTGCTCGCGCCCGTCGAGCCAGACGATGCCTGCCGTCCCGGCATCCAGCGGCGCTGATCGACACGAAGCCGTGCTCGGCTGCGCGGCCATCGTCGTGGAGCAGCGCCTCTGGCGTCCACACGCGCCCGTTGCCGACGCGCACGGCGGCGTCGTAGGCGTAGGGTGAGTCGCCGCTGGGGTGCATCGGCAGGGTGTGCGCGATGAGCATCGTCTTGCGAATGGGAAACACGCCGGGCGTGTCGGCCCAGTTGACGAACCAGTCGGAGCCTCTGGCGGCGGTCTCCGCTTTGCCCCACGCCCCCTCGCGCCAGAGGCTGTAGCGCAGCGCGTGGCCTACCGTGCCGTCGGCGCTGTCGGGCTCGGTCCAGGAGAGAAGCGGCGTGTCGTCTGGCGTGAGATTCAAGCGCGGCCGTCCACTCGCGGCCCCGGCAGGCGTCGAGACCTCGGCGACCACGGGACCGCTTGCACCGGGCGTGTCGCCAGAGGCGGCGGGGGGAGCGTCGGGATCGGCGCAGCCCGCGAGAAGCGCAAGCGCGAGAGGCAGAAGAAGTGCACGCATGGCGCAGGATAGGGCTCCGCGCGGCCTCTGGCGCCAGAGGTCAGGTGACAGGCAGTCCGCGCGCCTCGGCCTCGGCGCGGACAGCCGCTTTCACCTGTTGCACGCGCACGTAGGACATGCCACTGTACGGCACGATCAGCGCTTCGCCAGAGGCCGGAACGATGTCGATGCCTTGTGCCGTCTCGCGCACAGAGACGACGTCGGCCCAGGGCAGATGCCGCTGAGCCGTGCCGGTGAGCGTCAGGCCCTCGGCATCGATGATGAACTCCCAGCGCGGCGGATCGCCTTTCGTACCCAGAGCAGCCTGGAGAACAAGCACGAGACCGAGCGCGAGCGGTCCGAGAAAGGTGAGGGAACTCACGCCGTCACGGACGATAGATTCCACTCCGAGCCCTAGGAGAAACACTCCGGAGATACCGTTGACGATGCGGAAAATGGGCGAGTGGATCCACGCCGGACGTTCCTTTCCCGAGTCGTCGAACTCGTCGATGTAGAAATGGTGGCGCGGAGAGGGACGCGTGCTCATGCCAGGTGCGTGGGGGCGAGGAGTATTCGCCGGTTCGCTCGCGAGGTTTCGCTCGGCGCGTTAGGGCGTCGCCTCTGGCGCCAGAGGCCAGGGCTTCTCGCGGCTCCAGAGCCAGATGGCGGCTCCGGTGATGAGGTCGAAAGCGAGACACGCCCACACGTACCACGCGGGCGCCTCCACGCCCAGGCCGAGATGGATGCCCAGGTCCCAGACGGGGTGCAGCGCCCACGCGAGCGCGAGCGCCCGGCCGAGCCTCTGGCGCGCGGCCCACAGCGCCGCGCCGCCGAAGAGGAGGACGCCGACGGCTTCGAGCGCCGCGTGCTCCGGCCGTCCATCGAGCACCGCGAGCATGACGTAGATCGCCGAAGCGGTGATCAGGCCCGCGCTCCACCACGCGAGGCCGCGGTCGCGCGGGAGCCGCCAGCCGAGCGCCACATAGGGCACGGCGAGGAGCCAGCCGAGTAGAAGCCAGAGCAGAATCATGGGCGGCGCCTCTGGCGCCAGAGGCGCTAGTCGTTTTCCAGATCGGCGATGAGCGCCTCCATCTCGGCGATCTCGCGGCGCTGCGCCTCGATGATCTCGGTCGCGAGTTCCTGCACGCGCGGGTCTGAGATCTCGGCGCGCGAACTGGTGAGGATGGCGATGGAGTGGTGCGGGATCATCGCCTTCATCCAGGCCACGTCTTGCACGGTGTTCTGGCTCCGGGCGAGCCATAGGCCGCCCGCGAACACGACCGCGGCTCCGGCGAAGGTGACGATGTTTTTCTTCGTGTCCGTGTACATGTGGAGCATGAACGCCAGCATGACGATGGCCATCGCGGCGCCCATGTAGAGGGCCATAAACCATTTGGTGCTGCTCCACCAGATGTGATCCGTGCTGTAGACGGTGGAGTACATCAGCGCGAGCATGACCAGCGTGGACGTGCCGACCATGGCGAAGAAGCGAACGTAGGAGCCTTTCATAGGAAAGATGTGTGGCGAGGAAGGCCTACGGCTTGGACCCTGCTCCAGTGTTCCCGCCAGAGGCCTCTGGCGCCCGAGAGCGGCCACGTTCACCCTGCGATCTCGCTCAGGATGGGGCAGTCCTCTCGGGCTGTCTCCTCGCCACCGCAGGCTGCGACGAGCCGCGCCAGATCGCGCCTCTGGCGTTCGAGGTCTGCGATCTGGGCTTCGGTCTCGCGCAGCCGGTCCTCGGCGGCCTCGCGCACGGCCCCGGCGTCCGCCTCTGGCGCGGCGTTCCAGGTCAGGATCGCGCCGGTCTCAGCGAGCGTGAAGCCGAGCGCCTTGGCCCGCGCGATAGCGGCGAGCCGACCGATGGCCTCGGCGTCGTAGTCCCGGAAGCCGCCAGAGGTCCGCGGCGGCTTCGGGATAAGCCCGCGCTTCTCGTAGAACCGGATCGTATCGACCGAGACGCCAGAGGCCTCGGCGAGAGCGCCGATGGTCATCCCTGCGTGGGCGTCGAGCCTTCGATGGACGCGTAGACCGAGGCTTCGCCGGTGTTGTCGAGAATCAGCACGTCGTAGGGCTGGCGCAGGTCGCCCTGCTCCATGCCGGGAGAGCCGATGGGCATGCCGGGCACGGTCAGGCCTCTGGCGTCGGGCTTCTCGGCGAGAAGGCGGCGGATGGGCTCGGCGGGCACGTGGCCCTCGATGACGTAGCCCTCGACGGTCGCGGTGTGGCACGAGCCCAGGTCCAGCGGCACGCCGAGGCTGTCTTTGACGGCCCGCATGTCCTGGATGTCTTCGGAGACAACCTGGAAGCCCTCGGCCTCCAGATAGTCGCCCCAAAGCGAGCAGCAGCCGCATGTGGGGGATTTGTACACGGTCACGAGCGGGCCATCGGCGGAGACAGGCACGACGGTCATCTCGCCAGAGGCCTCTGGCGTGACGACAGTCGCTGTGGAGTCGGGGGCGTCGTCGGTCTGGCATCCCGCCAGAGGCAGGAGCGCGAGGAGGAGCGCCGCGAGGGCGAAGCGGGAGGTGGTCATTGCGGTGTGGGTGTGAGTCGTAATGCGTGGGCCTCTGGCGCCAGAGGTAACGGGCGAGCGGCAGAAGCGGGAGTCAGTCGGTGTGGCCGCGGAGGCGGTCGTACGTCGCGATCTGTTGGGGCGTGAGCGCGTTGCGCATGGCGACGTGTGCGACGAGGTGCGCGGCACGGATCTGGCCTCGGAGCGTTCCCGCGTGGGCGGTGACGCGCTCGATGGCCTCTGGCGTCGCCTCGCCAGAGGCGAAGAGGCGGTCGAGGTGCTGCTCGACCTGGACGAGCTGGGCGCCGAGCGTAGTGGCGCGTGCGGACATTTCGGCACGGATCGATGCGGCGGCTTCGGCCTGGGCGTCGGTCAGCGCGAGGTCGTCGGCGAGTTCGAGGACGTGCAGCGGGCCGGGGTACGAGTTGAGTTCAGCAGGCTTGGCGAAGCCCATGCCGCGCCCGGCGAGCAGGCCGTCCACGTCGCTGGCGCTGAGCCCGGACGGTGCGTCCGTCATGCTGTCGCCAGAGGCCTGTTGGTGGTGGTCGTGCTGCGCCTGCGCGGGGAGCGCGAGCGCGGCGAGGAGGGCGATCGGGAGAAGTCGGAGCATGGAAGCGGAGGGTTTGAAGCCTTTGGCGGCCTCGGATCGGAGTCCAGGGCAGGCGTGGGTCAGACGTTGATGCCGTCGCGGGCGGCCTGGGCGGGGTCGGCGCGGCGGGCGACGGTTCCGGCGGGGTGGTCCCACCAGCCGGGGTCTACATCGTACGCCACAGGCTTGGGACGGATCTTGAGGTTGGTGTACATGCCACCCATGGTGATGTAGCCGAAGGGGCCTTGCTGGCCCACCATCGGGATGGAGTTCTCTGGAACGGGCATGTGCCCCATCTCGATGTGGCTGCCGTGCTCGTCCATGCCGCCTTCGCCCATCGTGGCGTAGCCGGGCGCCAGAGGCTGCACGGCGCGGTCCAGCCGGCGGCTGTCGATGCCGGTCGTGTTGGGCACGTCGTGGCCCATCTGGTTCATGACGTGGTGCGTCATGTGGCAGTGCATCGCCCAATCACCCAGCGCGTCGGCCACGAACTCGACGGTGCGCGTGGCGCCGACGGGCACGAGCACGGTCGTCTCGGGCCAGCGGGCCTCTGGCGGGACGGCGCCGCCGTCGGTCGCGACGGTTTGCCAGACGTGGCCGTGCACGTGGATGGGGTGGTGGTCCATCGGCGAGAGGTTGCCGAAGCGGATGCGCACGCGGTCGTTGTGGCCGAGGACGAGCGGCGCCGTCCCGGGGAACGCCTTGCCGTTCATGGTGAGGAGGTTGAAGTCGCTCATCACGTTCGGGTTGGGACGCGACGTGCCGGGCTCCACGTACCACTCGTGCAGCATGATCGCGATGTCGCGGTCGACGCCAGAGGCCTGGGTGCGGGGATGCACGATGAACATGCCCGTGAGGCCGAGCGCGATCTGCGTCATCTCGTCGTGATGGGCGTGGTACATGAACGTGCCGTTCTGCTTGAGCGGGAACTCGTAGAGGAACGTCTCGCCGGGCTGGATCACGGGCTGGCTGAGGCCGCCCACGCCGTCCATGCCGCTCGGAAGCAGGACGCCGTGCCAGTGCACGGTTGTCGGCGCGACCAAGTTGTTGGTGACGTAGATCCGCACGTCGTCGCCCTCGACGCCTTCGAACGTGGGGCCATGAACCTCGCCGTTGTAGCCCCAGCACGTGGCGGTCAGGCCGGGCGCGAACTCGTGCTCCACTTCCCCCACGGTGACGTGGTAGACCCACGCGCCGTCGTCGGCGCGGCGCCCGGTGATGGACGAGCCGTTGGGCGTGTAGACGCGGGCGGGGCGGTCGCCGTCCCAGAGGGTTTCCAGGCTGTGCCTGGAGGGATGGGGGACGGGGGAAGAGGGAAGGGGGAAGCCTCTGGCGTGGCTAGGGTGTCGGCTTCTGGCGCGCTGGCGGTGGCGTCGCCAGAGGCGAGGGAATCGGCGACAGCGGCGGGGTCCCAGGTGACGGGGAGGGCGGCAGCGCGGCCGCTTCCGAAGGCGAAGCCGCCGAGGGCTGCGGCGCCAGAGGCGAGGAGGTCGCGTCGGTTCATAGCGGTAGAGGTGGTGACGCCCTGCGGGGCGTCTGTGCAGAGCAATGCGTGTTAGTGGCCCGGGTCGGCGGCGGGCATCGCGCCAGAGGCGGCGGGCAGCATGGAGGCGCCGAGGTCGGGCAAGCGGCCCGCGAGCAAGGCGTCGAGGTCGGTGCGGGCGTCCCAGTAGGCGGCCAGAGCGTCGGCGTAGCGGCGGGCGGCGTCGGCCTCGGCCTCTTGCGCGAGGAGCAGGCCGAAAACGCCGGTCTGCATCGCGTTGTACTGGCGGAGCGTTTGCGCGGTGAGATCGGCGCGGAGCGCGAGCAGCACGCGTTGGTACTGGAGCGCGACGCGGCGCGTGGTGCCCAGCCGAGATGCGAGGACGCGCGTGGCCGAGCGCACGTCAACGGCCGTGGCCGCGTAGTCTGCGCGGGCGCGGCGCAGTTCGGCGTGGAGCATCGCGCGGCGCGCCTGCCCCTGATCGAAGAGCGGCAGCACGATCTCGACTTCGGGACCGGCTTCCCATTCGCCGTCCTCGCGCTCAAGCTCGCCACCGATTTCCAGCTCCGGCAGGAGTGTTTCGCCTCTGGCGAGACCGAGACGCTGCGCGATGGCCTCCGCGTCGTGCCGGATGGCGTCGAGCGCGAGGCTGCGGTCGATGGCGCGCGCTTCGAGTGCGGCCACGTCCAACTCCGGGCCTCTGGCGCCAGAGGCCTCTGGCGTCACGTCCTCTGGCGCGTCGGTGTCGGTCGCCAGAGGCTCCGTTTCGGGGACGGGCATCAGGCGACCTCCGAGGCGGTAGTCGTTAGCAGGCAGGCCCATCGTGCGGGTGAGTGCCTCTTGCGATTCCACTGCGGCTTGACCGGCCAGGACGAGATCCAGGCGGGCCTGTTCGTAGCGCGCCTGCTCGGCGAGGAGGTCGGCGGCGGGAATCGATCCGGCTTCGCGCAGGAGGAGAGAAGCGGTGTAGGCCGCCTCGGCGCGAGCGGTGATCTCGGTCTGGAACGTCACGCGCAGCCGGTCGGCCTGGGCGCGTGTGTAGTGGGTTCGCGTGCGCGCTGCTAGGTCTAGGACAGATTCAGCCACGCGGGCTCGCGCGGCTCCGTACTCGCTTCGGGCGACGCGCTTGCGCATCGGGATCCAGAGCACGTCCAGAAACTCGAAGGCGACGTTGAAGCCGAGGTCCGGCGCGCCGCCTTCGTCCAGGCCCCACAGAGCGCGGCCGCCGAAGACGGGGTTGCGCAAGAGGCCGGATTGGACGAGCGAGGCCTGCGCCACGCCGAGGTCTTCGTAGGTGGCCTGCAGCCGTCGGTTGTTGAGAAGGGCGACCTGCACAGCGCCATCGGCAGAGAGGGAGTCTGCCAAAAGCTGTGCGACGGCAGCGTCTGCCTCGCGGTCGGCGTCCGCGTCTGTGCGCCAGAGGACGGGCGCGTCGGTGCGGTCTTCGAGCGTCGCACGGAGGTGGCCCGCGGCCTCTTGCGGCCGGACGCCCGCGCAGCCGCTGGCGACGGCGAGGAGAAGGAAAAGTGAGAGGGCGCGCATCAGTGGTGGTCCCCGGTCTCGTGGTCCGTCGTGCCGTGATCCGTCGTGCCGTGATCCATCGCGGGCATCGCGCCAGAGGCGGCGTCGGCCTTGGCGTCATCACGATGTCGCCCGTGCGTGAGGGAATGGCTGCGTTGCGCGTGCCGCAGGCGAGCATCCTCGCGCCGTAGTACGGGTTCTGCGTGTCGCTGCCGCGCTGAAGCCACACACCGCCCTCGGGCAGATCCGATCGCATCCCGCAGGTGAACCGCGAGAGGCTGTAGCCCGCGGGCGCGCCGTGCGCCTCGACGAGCGCCACAAACGGCGCGCTGAGCTGGCCGAAGGCCTCTCGCGCCGCGTCGATGTCACCGGCGTCTGCCAGCGCGAGCGCGTGCGTCTCGACGGCGTCGAGGTCGGTACTGCGCATGTGCCAGAAGTGAGGGTCCGCCTCTGGCGCCTCGTCGGTGGCGAAGGACCACGCATCGGCAAAGGCTCGCGCGTGATCCGCGACGCCGTCAAACTGGTCACGGGAGAGCGCACTCTGGATCGCGAGGTAGGCGTCGAGCGCGTCGCCGAGGGCTTCTGGCGCGGTGCCGGGCATCGGGCCGGGCATCGGGTCGGCCATCGAATCCATCGCGCCAGAGGCGGGCATGGTATGGCCCATCGCGGCGTGATCCATCGCGGGCACGTCCATCGCGCCAGAGGCGGCGGGCTGGAGCGCGGCGGGAAGTGTGGGCGTTGCGACAGGCGCCAGAGGCGAGAGCGAGACGACGGGCGCCTCTGGCGAGACGGGGGCCGCAGGCTCTAGCAGAGTGGGCGGCGCGGCGCACCCGGCCAAGAGGCCAAGCGCGAGCAGAAAACGGAGCATCAACTGAGGGGGCAGGCGGACGCCAGAGGCGCCCGCGAAACGGAGACCGGGCGATGTGCCCGGACGACCAGCGCCGCGCACGCGCGCAGCGGAACAGCGCGCCAGCGTGGCGCGCGGAGCCCTCAGCTCAAAAACCGACCGAGCAACAGGTGAACCCGCAATCGGGCCTCTGGCGGAGGCTCCGGCTCGGGCGTTGCGACGGGCGCGTCGTTACGCGCCAGCGGCGCATCAACGACCGACGCCAGCGGCACGCTCGGGGGCGCGTCGAGCGCCAGAGGCGGCACGACGGGCGCATCGGCGGCGCAGCAGGCCGAGAGGCAGTCGGCGCCGGGCTCCGGCTCGGGTGCCGGGGCGTCGTGGCACGGCTTGGCCTCTGGCGCCATGTCCATCACCATGCCGTGGTCCATCGCGCCCATCTCGTGCTCTCCCGCCAGAGGCCCGGCGTGGGCACAGAGCGCGCTCGCGGCGGGACCTGCGACGAGCGCGAAGACCAGCAGCGTGGCGAGGCGAGAGGAACGGCGGAGGGTCTGGAGCACGGCGGGGAGCCACCTATCTTGACGGACAACGTACAACCCCGTCTCGCCATGCGCCGGTTCCTGCCTCTTCTGTTCCTCTTCTCCGTTGCGCCTCTGGCGACGGCCCAGACGATCCCTGTTACCAAAGCGGACCGCCCCGTCGCACTCAGCGCGCCAGAGGCCTCTGGCGCCGACGACCCGGTCGTGCTCGTCATCCACGGCGGCGCGGGAACGATCACGAAGGCCAACATGACGGATGCGCAAGAGGCCAGCCTCCGCGCCTCGCTCGAAGCCGCGCTCCGCGCAGGCCACGCCGAAATCACCGCCGGGCGCCCCGCGCTTGATGCCGTCGTGAGCGCGATCCACCTGATGGAAGAAGATCCGCAGTTCAACTCCGGCCGCGGCGGTGTCTTCGCCGCAGACGGCACGGTCCGCCACGACGCGAGCATCATGGACGGCGCGACCGGCATGGCGGGCGCCTCCTCCAATACGCAGCACGTGCGCCACCCGATCTCGCTGGCGCGCGCCGTGATGGAAAACAGCCCGCACGTGCTGCTCACCGCCTCTGGCGCTGAGGAGTTCGCGCTGCAGCAGGGCTTGGAGATGGTCTCCAATACATACTTCCACACTGCCTCCCGCCGCGCCGCGCTCGACCGCGTGCAGTCTCGCGAGCGCGAGGCGATGGGCGCGAACGACTCGCCCTTGGCGCCAGAGGCCTCTGGCGAAGGAGCGCCCGCGTGGATCGCGCCCGAGGACTGGCAGATGAAAGGGACGGTCGGTGCCGTGGCGCTGGACAATGACGGGCACCTCGCCGCGGGCACCTCCACCGGCGGCATGACGAACAAGCGTTGGGGACGCGTGGGCGACAGCCCGATCATCGGGGCCGGGACGTACGCGATGGACGCGACCTGCGGCGTCAGCGCGACCGGCCACGGGGAGTACTTCATCCGCCTCGCCATCGCGCACGACATCGCGGCGCGTGCCAAATACCTCGGCGAGACCTGCGCCCAGGCCGCGCGCCACGTCATCATGACCACGCTCACCGAGGCCGGCGGCACCGGCGGCGTCATCGTGCTCGACGCCAGAGGCGAGGCAGGCATGCCGTTCAACACCGAGGGCATGTACCGCGGGACGATCACGCGCTCCGGCGCGGTGGTAACGGCGATGTACGGGGAGTAGCCTCTGGCGCCATTAGTGCCCGTACCTGCCGCCGAGCACCCACTCAAATATCCCACGTGCAGCGGGACCGAGAGCGAGCCCGACGACCGCGCCCACGGCCGCGCCGACACCTGCGAACGGCAACGCTTGCTCTCCCTGGAGGCCAAGCATAAAACCAGATCCACCGCATACGACAGCCCCCGCGAGCATCCACAGCAGGCGCGTGACGACGGGCGAGTCGGAGTAGAAGGAGTCCATGCGGCGAGTATCGGCGGCGGCGACCGGTACTAAACACAGCCTCTGGCGCCAGAGGCTCGGCGCGAGGCAGCTTTACCCGGTGCCCGAGCGAAGCGACCCGCCAGAGGCTCCTCAGTCAAAAAGGTGCCAAACGTGCGCGCCTGCGCCTGCCGTTCACAACCTCGCGCGTCAGGTGTCGTTGTTTGAGCCGCAGCGTTCTCCGGCCGATATGTTTAGGCCGCACGACTGCGAGGACCCCGATGCCACAGCCTTCCCGCACCCCTTCCCGCACCCCCGCGTTGAGCGGCGCGCATCCGCTCGGACTCTCCGAGCGCGAGCGAGACGTGCTCGGGCGCATCGTGCAGCGTTTTATCCAAAGCGCCAACCCTATCGGCTCCAAAGCCCTCGCCGACGATTTCGAACTATCCAGCGCCTCGCTTCGCACGACGATGCGCACGCTGGAAGAGGCCGGATTTCTGGGCCATCCGCACACCTCGTCCGGCCGCGTGCCCACGCAGGAGGGCTACCGCTTCTACGTCGACGAACTGATGGACGTGCGCGGCCTGTCCTCCCGCGACGCCAGCCTCTTGCGCGACACGGTCAACCGCCGCCTGGGCGACCTGGAAGCCGTCGCGCGCGATTCCAGCCGCCTGCTTGGGCGACTGGCGCAGCTTCTCGGCGTCGTGCTCACGCCGCGCCTTTCGACAGGCGTGTTGGACCGCCTCGAAGTGGTCCCGCTGTCCTCGCACCGCGTCTTGTTCGTGCTCGCCATCCGCGGCGGCTTCGCGCGCACCGTTCAGGCCGAGGTCGAGATCCCCGTCAGCTCCGACCGGTTGGACCGCGTCGTGCAGCGCCTCAACGAACGTTTGAGCGGTCTCACGCTCGACGAGATCCGCCAGACCGGCGCCGACCGCCTGCAGGACCTGGCCTCTGGCGACCAGACCGGCGTGGTGCGCGTCGTGTTGCGCGAGGCGCCCGACCTGTTCCGCGATCCGGCGCCCGAGCGACGCGCGAGCATCGGCGGCGCGCAGCACATCGTGAGCCAGCCCGAGTTCTCCGCTCCCGAGACGGTCCGCGAAGTCGTCGAACTCGCCGAGAGCGAAGACGTGGTCGTGCACCTGCTCGAAACGCCTGCGCTCGTGGACCCCGCCGCGCCCGAAAAGGCCGTCGTGCTCATCGGCCGCGAGAC
Source organism: Rubricoccaceae bacterium (assembly GCA_963708165.1). Lineage (GTDB taxonomy): Bacteria > Bacteroidota > Rhodothermia > Rhodothermales > Rubricoccaceae > Rubricoccus. The sequence continues at coordinate 2,509,295 of OY970187.1, forward strand.
CGAGCACTCCAGCGCTGCCTACTCCATCGTCGCGGCACCCTACCGCCAGGGCGGCGCCAGAGGCGCCGTGGCCGTGATCGGCCCTACCCGCATGGACTATCCTCGCGCCGTCGCCCTCGTGGAGCACGTCGCAGGTCTCCTCACCGACTCTCCCGACTAATCTCAGATGCCGACCGATCCACCCGCTCCCGGTACTCCGCCAGAGGCCCACGCCTCTGGCGATGACGTGCGCGACGAGGTACGCCCCCAGATGAACACAGACGACTCCGCCGACGTGGCCGTAAACGCTGTCGATGAACTGGCCGATCAGGCCGGAGAGATGGACCGCCTCCGCGAGGAAAGCGCGTCCCTCAACGACCAACTCCTGCGCAAATCCGCCGAGTTCCAGAACTACCGCCGCCGCACCGAGCAGCAGCGCAGCGCCGACGAGGCCCGCGCCCGCGACGGCGTACTCGTGCCGTTTCTAGAGGTCTACGATGACCTCCGCCGCTCGCTCGATGCCGCGCAGCGCCAGGGCAAGCAAGACGGCCAGGGCACATCGCCCGCCTTCGACGCGCTCGCCGAAGGCGTCGACTTGGTGTTCAAGAAGTTCGGCGCGACTCTGGAGAAGATGGGCGTCGAGCGCATCGAGGCCACAGGCCAGCCGTTTAGCGAGGACCTCCACGAGGCCATGATGCAGCAGCCCGCGCCCAACGAGGACACCGCCTCGGGCACTGTTCTTGCAGAAATCCAACCCGGCTACCGCATCGGAGACCGCATTCTGCGGCACTCGCGCGTCATCGTCGCTCAGTAGATCTCTTTCGCCGCGCGCCTCTGGCGCCGTGCTGCCCCGCGCCTCCCGCGCTCCCTTATGGCCGCCGACACAACCGACTTTTACGAGATCCTAGGCATCGACCGCGACGCGTCGCCAGAGGCCATCAAAAAGGCCTACCGCAAGCGCGCGATGGAGTCGCACCCGGACCGCAACCCTGGCGACACCGAGGCCGAGCGCCGCTTTAAGGAGGCGGCCGAGGCGTACGAAGTCCTCTCCAATGCCGACAAGCGCGCCCGCTACGACCGATTCGGTCGCCAGGGGCTCGGCGGCGGCGCCTCTGGCGGTGGTGCGGGCTTCAACGACATCTCGGACATCTTCTCAGCCTTCTCGGACATCTTCGGGCAGGACCCGCGCTTCTCAGGCGGTGGCTTTGGAGGCCAACGCCGCCGACGTGGACAGGGGCGGCCGGGTTCAGACCTGCGCGTGCGCCTCGAACTCACGCTAGAGGAGATCGCCGAGGGCGTCGAACGCCAACTCAAGCTGCGCAAGTTCATCGCCTGCGACACGTGCGACGGCTCGGGTGCCGAAAACGGCGATGCTGGGTTCGAAACGTGCCCCACCTGCGCCGGTCAGGGTGAGGTGCGCAGCGTCACCAACTCCATCCTGGGCCAGTTCGTCAACGTGCAGCCGTGCCCCACGTGCGCCGGTGAAGGCCGCATCGTGGTGGAGAAGTGCAGCGTGTGCGAAGGCGAGGGACGCGCCAAGGGGGAGGAGACGATCACCGTCGAAGTGCCTGCAGGCGTTTCCGGCGGTCACTACCTCCAGATTCGCGGTGCGGGCAACGCAGGTGTGCGCGGCGGCGCGCCCGGCAACCTGCGCGTGGAGATCAACGAGACAGACCACGAGGATTTCGCGCGAGACGGCCTGGACGTGCTCCACGACCTGCACCTCTCGTTTCCCGACGCCGCGCTCGGGACCGAAGTCGAAGTCCCCACGCTCCGCGGACGCGCCAAGCTGCGCATCGACGCGGGCATCCAGAGCGGGCGCGTGCTCCGGATGCGTGGCCGCGGCCTTCCCGAGATTGGCGGCGGACGCAAGGGCGACCAGATGGTGCACGTCCACGTGTGGACGCCCCAGAGCCTCTCGCCCGGCCTGACCGAAGCGCTGGAGCAGCTTCGCCTGGAGCCCGAGATCGCGCCCAAGCCCGAGAGCCGCGAGAAGCGCTCCTTCTTCTCGCGCGTCAAAGACGCCTTCGCGGGCTAGAAGCAGGCGAGGCTCCAGCCTCTGGCGACAGACCTCTCGCGCCCCCGAATGCTACAGCGTCCGGGGGCGTGTCTCGTTTATCCTGACCCGCGAGAACGAGAGCGAGAGCCTCCGCGGCGCCAGAAGCCTCTGGCGGAATCCCCGACGGGCCTCTGGCGGTACGGAACGCATGAGCACCGCTGCACACGACCCTGCTCCTGCAGATCAGGCCGCCGAGCGCCCCGAATCCATTCCGGCCGACGGCGCAGGTCTGCGGGACGTGCTGAGGCAGATGGCCTCGCCCGTCGTCGTCGTGACCTGCGTCGGCGCCAGAGGCCCGCGGGGGGCGACCATCGGCTCGTTTGCGAGCGCGAGCCTTTCGCCGCCGCTCGTGACGTTCAACGTGACGCACGGCACGCGCTTTCACGAGGCACTGCAGACTGCGCCGAGCTTCGCGGTCCACCTGCTCGCCTCCGACCAGTCCGAGACCGCCACCCGGTTCGCCATTCCCGATCTGGACGATCAGCTAGAGGACATCGCGCACCAGCCCACCGCCAGAGGCCTGCCTCTTCTCGATGGCACGCTCGGCATCCTGCTCTGCCGCCCGCACGCGACGGCCGAGGCGGGAGACCACACGCTCGTCATCGGACGCGTGGAGGAGATCATGCCCGGGCGTGAGGGGGAGCCGCTGCTGTACCTCCAGCGGTCGTACCGCGGCATCGGCGCCGAGGTGTAGCCTCTGGCGCCAGAGGCCGGCGTTTCGCCAGGGGTTGGTTCCCTCTCCAGAAGCCACTTCTCGGCACAGACAACCGCCGCGTCTTCCTACACCGTCATTCCCGCGCACGCGCTGACAGGGGTAGGTACCTGCGTTTCCGAACCGGTGCAGCCGGTCCAGTCGTCATTCCCGCGAACGCGGGAATCCAGAGTGACGAGCAACACAGGCGCTAGACGCTTCACGCGACCAGGGAGCATCTCAGCGCCGTGCAACGCGCGCGACCCGTGCGTTGGCAGTCGAGTGGAGAGCGTTCCCGGTACTCTAGATCCCCGCGTGTGCGAGGATGACGCTGTTGGGAAAGCTGTGCTGTGTTGGCGATACCTACCCCTGTCAGCGCGCACGCGGGAATCCAGAGTAGCGAGTCTAGAGGTCTGTCGAGCGCAGCCGTCTCAGCGGAGAAGGCCTCTGGCGTATGCTCCTGAAATGACCAAGAAAGGCTACGTCTACCTCCTTGCCAGCCAGCGCAACGGCACGCTTTACCTCGGCGTCACCAGCGACCTCGTCCGCCGCGTGCGCGAGCATAAGGAGGGTGCGCACGAGGGGTTTTCGAAGGAGCACGGCGTTCACCGGCTCGTCTGGTTTGAGCAGCACCCTCGCATCATGGACGCTATCGAAAGGGAGAAGCGCGTTAAGAAGTGGCGACGCGCGTGGAAGTTGGAGCTGATCGAAAAGGAGAATCCTCGGTGGGTAGATCTGTACGAGGCACTCGTCCACGGCTAGGATTCCCTGGGCAGCTTTTAGCCTGCCGCGCCTCTGGCGGTCGTCACTCTGGATTCCCGCGTCCGCGGGAATGACGGTGTAGGGAAGTGCGGAGGTTGCCTCTGGCGCGTGGCCTCTGGCGCGTGGACTGTCGCAACACATGCTAGGTGTACTATTCGCCTCTGGCGCCAGAGGCGAGCGTTTCGCCAGAGGCTCAGGCGCCCGGCATCGGTTGGCCGTCGTACGCGCCGAGGCCGAAAAGGGCGTAGTCGTAGCGGCACGGGTCGGCGGGGTCCATCGCGCGGCAGGCGGCGCTGAGTTCGAGCGCAGCGCGCCAGTCGTCGTAGGAGCGGCTGAGCAGACCCAGGCGGCGCGCCTGCCGACCGGTGTGCACATCTAAGGGGAGAAGCAACTGCGACGGCGCGACGCTTCGCCAGAGGCCGAAGTCGACCGGGCCGGGCCGCACCATCCAGCGCATGTACATCGAGAGGCGCTTGCACGCGCTGCCGGTCTCGGGCCGCGCGAGGTGCTTGCGCAGACGCACGGGCGTGCCGGGCACGATGGTGAGCAGCGTATGCGAGAGCCCTTGCAGCGCCGGGCCGATGTGCGGAGAAGCGGGCGGCAGGTGCGCCGCTACGAGCGCTTCGATGGATCCGTGCTTCTGCAAAACAGCCTGCAGCGCGAGCGTGAGCGAGACCGCGTCGCCCGAGGTAAACGTGCGGTGCTTGAACCCGTCCAGCCGTTCGGCGTCTCGCGAGGCGCTAAACGAGCGCACAAACTGTGCAGGCGCGTAGTCCATGCGGTCCATCAGGTCGGCCAGCTTGGCGAGCATGATGTTGCGGCGGCCCCACGCGAGCACCGCCGCAAAAAGCCCGGCCACCTCTCGGTCGGCCGGGCTCTCGAAACCATGCGGGATGGAGATCGGATCGTCTCCTATAAATGCCTCCCGCTCGTATCGGTCCGCGAGTGCGTCCAACTCCCGCTTCAGCGCCTCTGGCGGAGGGGCAACGGAGGGAAACGGCGCGGCGGGATTCTTGGCAGCGGTCGGCGGTCGGCTCACGCGTCGTCGTCGCGGGGCGTCCCATGGTCTTGGGCGCTTCGCCGGAGTCGTCGCCAGAGGCTGGGGGCGCGTTGACGTTGGCGACGGTCTCGCCAGAGGCGATGGCCTTGGCCTTTTCGACCTCTTGCTTGGCGACAGCCTCGGGGTCGCGCTCGACTTCCAGCGTCACATCGGCCACGAGGGCGGCGGCGGCACCGACGGCGGCGAGCACGGGGTTGAGCAGCAGCGCGGCGGCGCCGAAGCCGGCTCCGACGGTCAGCGGGATCTCGAAAACCGTTTTGTCGCCCTTGCGGAGCGAGATGCGACGCACGTTGCCCTCCTCGATCAGGTCGCGCACCTTGTCGACGATCTGGTTGGAGGCCACCTTGATCTCTTCGACCGCGTCGGCGGCGCGTTCTTTGGCGGTGTCGGCGAGGCGGGAGACCTCTTCTTTGGCGTCGTCTAGGGAAGGGCGGGAGCTCATGGGCGTGGGGGTAAAGAGGGGAGGGCTCTCCACGGCCGAGCGCGCCGTTTTGTTTCGGCGCGCCTCTGGCGCCAGAGGCCGGTGGGAGTCTCGCACGGCGCGTTGCTGGTCTCTCAGAGAGTGGTGTGGAGCAGCTACAGTGTTCCAACTGCCCCCTTGAGGGGGCTCCGGCGCAGCCGGTGGGGGTGTTCAGGCGGCCTGTGCTGCTCGCCTCTGGCGCCAGAGGCTGCGCGAGGTATCGCGTAAACACCCTCCGCCCTGCGGGCACCTCCCTCAAGGGAGGGGGAAGAAACGACCACCCGTTTCGATTCGGAACGGTCGCCAGAGGCACGCTTTCTCCGCCTCTGGCGTGGGGCTGGGGCGCGCGGCACGTTCGGAGCGAGTGGGCGCGGGGGAAAAGGCTCCCTTTGGGCAGACTAAACGGCGAATGGCACGGCGGCACGCGCCAGAGGCCGCTTCGGCACGGCTCTGGCAAGAAGCCTCAACACGAACGGGACGCCACCCCACGGCGCCCAGAAAGACACCGGCCCACTCAGGGCCACTCATTCCGGGGCGTCCTCGCCTCACCAACACACCCCTAATCTCATGGGCCAGCAGCAGCTCCTCCTCCTCGTCCTCGGCATCGTCATCGTCGGCCTCGCGGTCGTCGTCGGTATCCAGGCATTCGGCGAGAACCAGAAGAAGTCCAACCAGGACGCCATGGTGAACGACGGCATCCGCATCGCATCCGACGCCCAGGCATGGGCCCTCAAGCCCGCCGCATTCGGCGGTGGCGAAGGCGACTTCACGGTCCACGCCAGCACTCGACTTCGAGACTCTCGGTTACGCGAAGAGTCGCAGCGGCAACGTACAAGAACGTCAACGGCAGTTACTCCTCACGCCTGGTACCGGCGGAACAGGCGCAAGCGATCGTCGCAACGAGCAAGAACAACGACACCAGCTCTCAGGTCGCGAACGTTGCGATCTGTGGTCTCGACTCCAGGACATCAAGACGACTGTCGGCGCTACCGCTCCGACTTGCCTAAGTCAGATCGAGCGCTGACTAGCGCACCGCGGCACTGCCGCCTCTGGCGCCCCGTCTGCTCCGGCAGGCGGGGCGCTTCTCGTTGTGGTACCGTCGCACAGTGTCGCCTCTAGCCTTTCCAAATAGGGCCACCGAATACCTGTGGCACTCCTCTTGCGCGCGGCAACCACATACACGCCAGAGGCCCTCTGTAGGGCCTTCTCTGTGAGGCCTCGAGTTACGAGAGAGCCTATCCGTGGCGTTCGATTCGCCTACCCGAACACATACACTTCACCCCCAATCTCATGGGCCAGCAACAGCTCCTCCTCCTCGTTCTCGGCATCGTCATCGTCGGCATCGCCGTCATCGTTGGAATCCAGGCGTTCGGCTCGTCCTCTCGTCAGAACCAAGCGGATACCCTCGTCAACCGCAACGTGCGGATCGCGCAAGAGGCCGTCAACTGGCGCGCGCGCTCGACCGTCCACGGTGGCGGTGGCAATGGCTCCTACGCGCCTTTAATGACAGGAGGCTTCGACGCTATGGGTGTCAACCCGAACCAGTACTCGACCGAGCACGCGGTGTTGAGTGCCAGTCGGCCTCACGCTAGAGATTGTCGGCGTTAGCTCTGTGAATCCCAACATTGGCGCGTACCTGCGCATCACCGGCAACACCATCGACAGCACCGCGGTCAGCATGGACGGCAGTATCACGCTGCCGTAGCGAGACCGTGAGCAGGCCTCTGGCGCCAGAGGCCGCCCCGCCAGAGGCTAGGTGAGGTGGTCCAGCCCGTGCACGCCGAGGGTTTCCACCATGTCCTTGACCTTCTGCGCGCTCTCGCGGTGGCAGACGAGAGCGCGGCGCGCCAGAGGCTCAGTCGTCTGCGGGGTCCAGCATCCTCTGGCAGGAACGCGCGGGCCTCTGGCGCCAGAGGCTAGGTCAGGTGGTCCAGCCCGTGCACGCCGAGGTAGTCCACCACGTCCTTGACCTTCTGCGCGCTCTCGCGGTGGCAGACGAGGACCGCGTCCGCGGCGTCCACGACCACGGCATCTTGCAGGCCGACGAGGACGAGCGTCCGGCCGGGCCCGGCTTTGGCGTAGGAGCGGCGGGTGTGGTGGAAGATCACGTCGCCCTCGGCCACGTTGCCCGCGTCGTCCTTCTCCGCCACGGCGTGCACCGCGCGCCAGTCGCCCACGTCGCTCCAGCCGAAAGCACCCGGCACGACCCACACATCGCGGGCCTTTTCCATGATGCCCACGTCGATGCTGACTTTGGGCGTGCGCTCGTAGGCGCGCGTGACGGCCTCTGGCGCCGGGTCTCCCGCCAGAGGCGCGAACAGGGCGTGGATCTCCGGCAGGTGCTCCTCCATGGACGCGAGGATGGCGTCGGCGCGCCAGATGAACATGCCGGAGTTCCAGAGGAAGTCGCCCGCCTCCACAAACCGCTCGGCGGTCGCGAGGTCGGGCTTTTCGGCAAAGGTGAGCACGCGGTGCGCCTCTGGCGTTGCGGCGGGGCCGCTGTCGGCCACGCCGTCCGTGTCGCCGTCGGCGTCGTACTGGATGTAGCCGTAGCCCGTCTCCGGGTGCGTCGGGCGGATGCCGATGGTGACGAGCGGGTGCCCGCCAGAGGCCACCGGCGTTTCGGCGCGCGCCACCGCTTCGAGAACGACCTCCTGGAACCGCGCCACGTTCTGCACCAGATGGTCTGCGGGCAGAATGAGCATCGTCGCGTCCGCGGTCGATGCCCTGCAGCCGCGCCGCGGCAAAGGCGATGCAGGGCGCCGTGTTCTTCGCGATGGGCTCGGCGAGAATGTTCTCGGCCGGGATAAACGGCAGGTGCTCCTGCGTCTGGCCCACATAGTCGGCGTGGGTCACCACGAAGATGTGCGCGGGATCGACGAGCCCCTGGAGACGGGCCGCGGTGTTCTGGATCAGCGAGGTCGGCCCGAGCACGTCGAGAAACTGCTTGGGCGTGGCGCGGCGGCTGCGCGGCCAGAAGCGGCTGCCGACACCGCCGGCCATGATGACGGCGTAGAGAGACATAGAATCGGCGGGATGGTCAGAGGGGCGGCAAGATAGGCGGCGGCGTCTCCGCCTCTGGCGCCAGCGGCGCTCCCGGCGGCGCCCCGATCCAGCCTCTGGCGCCAGAGGCGCATTCAAGCCCGGCGCTCGACTGGCCGATTCTATCCCGGAATGGGCACGACCTTAACGCATCGTTTTGCGCGCCCACCCGAGCTTGCCGCCTCTGGCGGCGCCAGAGGCCACCCTCGCTTTCCGCGCCCGTGCGCGACCCCAACCCCGCTGAAACATGAACATCGCAGTCGTCGGCACCGGATACGTCGGCCTCGTTGGAGGCACTTGCTTTGCCGAGATGGGCAACCAGGTCGTCTGCGTCGATATCGACGAGTCCAAGGTCCAGAAGCTCCAGGGCGGGACCGTGACCATCTACGAGCCCGGCCTGGAGGTGTACTTCGAGCGCGGCATCCGCGAGGACCGCCTCACGTTTACCACAGACCTTGCGGAGGCCGTCGAGGACGCCGAGGTCGTGTTCCTCGCGCTCCCCACGCCGCCCGCCGAAGACGGCAGCGCGGACCTGCAGTACGTGCTCGGCGTCGCCGACGACATCGGCAAGCTGCTCGCGGCCAACCCGGACTGGGGTTACAAGGTGCTCGTCGACAAGAGCACCGTCCCCGTCGGCACGGCGCGGCGCGTGATCGCGGCCGTCGAGGCGCACGGTGTCAAAGCGGGCGAGCACTTCGACGTGGTCAGCAACCCCGAATTTCTGCGCGAAGGCGTCGCGGTGGATGATTTTATGAAGCCCGAGCGCGTCGTGATCGGCACGGACTCTGAGCGCGCAGGCGAGATCATGACGCGGCTCTACGAGCCCTTCGTGCGCTCCGGCAACCCCATCATCATCATGGATGAGGAGAGCGCCGAGATGACCAAGTACGCCGCCAACTCACTCCTGGCGACCAAGATCACGTTTATGAACGAGATCGCGAACCTCTGCGACCTGGTCGGCGCGAACGTGGATCACGTGCGTCGCGGCATCGGCACGGACAGCCGCATCGGCCCCAAGTTTCTCTACGCGGGCATCGGCTTCGGCGGCAGCTGCTTCCCCAAAGACGTGCAGGCGCTCCACCGCACCGCGCGCGAGGAGGGCTACGACTTCCGCATGCTCCAGGCCGTGCTCGACGTCAACGACGACCAGAAGACCGTCCTCGTCCCGCGCCTCACCGAAGCGCTCGGCGGCGACAACCTGACGGGCAAGACCATCGGCATCTGGGGGCTCGCCTTCAAGCCCCACACCGACGACGTGCGCGAGGCTCCGGCCCACGTCATCATCCGCGACCTTGTCGCCAGAGGCGCGACCGTCCAGGCGTTCGACCCCGAGGCCGTCGAGACGACGCAGGCCGCGTTCGAGCACACCGCGCTCGAAGGGCCTGGCTCGCTGACCTATTCGGAGAACGCCTACGCTGCCGCCTCTGGCGCCGACGCGCTCGTCGTCGCGACGGAGTGGCCCGAGTTTCGCCGCCCAGACTTGGAGCGCGTGCGCGACAGCATGAAGCAGCCCATCATCTTCGACGGCCGCAACGTGTTCGATTCCAAGCGCATGGCCGCGCTCGGCTTTACCTACTCCTCCATCGGTCGCCCCGCGTTCCAAGCCGTGGCAGTAGAGAACGGGACGGGAGCCGCGGCTTAATTCGTGGTGCGTAGTCTGCGAGGTCTACCTCTATCGCGCACTACGCACCACGAACACTTCTGCTATGCCTCGCACGCTCATTACCGGCGGGTCCGGTTTCCTCGGTTCGCATCTCTGTGACCGGTTCATCGCCGAGGGCCACGAGGTTGTCTGCATGGACAACCTCATCACGGGCAGCACAGACAACGTCGCTCACCTGATGGGTCACGAGCGGTTCGAGTTCGTCAAGCACGACGTCTCGAACTACATCTTCCTCGCGGGAGACGTGGACAACGTGCTCCACTTCGCGAGCCCGGCGTCGCCCATCGACTACCTAGAACTGCCCATCCAGACGCTCAAGGTGGGCAGCCTGGGCACCCACAACGCGCTCGGTCTGGCCAAGGCCAAGGGCGCGACGTTCCTGATCGCGAGCACGAGCGAGGTCTACGGCGACCCGCTGATCCACCCGCAGCCGGAGACGCTACTGGGGCAACGTCAACCCCATCGGCAGCCGTGGCGTGTACGACGAGGCCAAGCGCTTCGCCGAGGCGATTACGATGGCCTACCACCGCTACCACAAGGTGGACACGCGCATCCTGCGCATCTTCAACACCTACGGCCCGCGGATGCGTCTGGACGACGGCCGCGCGCTCCCCGCGTTCATGGGTCAAGCGCTCCGCGGCGAACCCATCACGGTCTTCGGTGACGGCTCGCAGACACGCAGCTTTCAATACGTTGACGACTTGGTCGAGGGCATCTGGCGCCTGCTCGCCAGCGGCGAGCACGATCCGGTCAACATCGGCAACCCGGACGAGGTCAGCATCCTGGAGTTCGCGCAAGAGGTCGTCGCCCTGACGGGCTCAGCGTCCGAGATCACGCACGTCGAGCTTCCCGCGGACGACCCCAAGATTCGCCAGCCCGACATCACGCGCGCTCGCGAGATCCTGGGCTGGGAACCGACCGTGAACCGCGCCGATGGCTTGAAGCGCACGCTGGACTACTTCCGCGAGGCCGTCGCGGCCTAGCACCAAAGAGCACAAACCGCCGGGCCTCTGGCGAGCGCAGACCCACCGAGTGCGTCATCCAGAGCGGAGGCCACAGGCCGTAGCCGAAGGATCTCTGCAGAGCAGGACGCTTCGTCCAACGCTCCCGCCGAGACAGGAGACGCCGTCGCACCAGAGATCCTTCGGCTCCACTCGCTTCGCTCCTTGCGCTCAGGATGACACGTCGGCGAGAGTGAGGCTACCCGGGCCTCTGGCGCCAGAGGCGTTCTGAGTTCTGCTACTGGCGACTGGCCCGACCCTACTGGCCCGCATCTCTCCATCCCGCATCCCGCCGCGCCAGCGGCCATCCCTCTCCCCAATGCTCGACCTCGCCCTCAAAGCCGCCCGTGCAGGCGGCGACGCCATTCTTCCCTTTGTCGGCCAGCCTGTGCCAGTGGACTACAAGAGCGACGACTCGCCGCTGACGCAGGCCGACCTCGCGAGCCACCACGCGATCATCGCGGTTCTGGAGGCCGGGACGCCCGACATTCCGATTCTTTCTGAAGAGGGCGACCCTCAGAACGTGGACCGCAGCGGCTGGACCCGCTTCTGGTGCATCGACCCGTTGGACGGCACCAAAGAGTTCGTCAAGGGCTCGGGCGAGTTCACGGTCAACATCGCACTGATCGAAAACAGCGTGCCGACGATGGGCGTGGTCCACGTGCCGGTCAAAGACGAGACGTATGCCGGGGACGCCTCTGGCGCGATCAAAATCGTAAACGGTGAGCGCCGTGCGATGAGCACGCGTCCGGCGCCAGAGGCGGCTCTGACAGTTGTGGCCTCTCGCGACCATGCTGGGCCGGAGATCGCGGCGTGCATCGAGCGCATCGAGGCCTCGGGCCGGACGGTGACCGCGGCCAGCATGGGGTCGTCGCTCAAGTTCTGCCTGGTGGCGGAGGGCGCGGCCGACTTCTACCCGCGCACGGGCCCCACGATGGAGTGGGACACGGCCGCCGCGCACGCCGTGCTCAACGCCGCTGGCGGTCGCCTGGTGGCGCTCACGGGTGAGCACGCCGGGCAGGCGCTGCCGTACAACCGCGCGGTCCTGCGCAACCCGCCCGTCGTGGCGTGGGGAGACCCCGGCTTGGACTGGGAGCCGTGGCTGGACGGCCTGGTGTAGTGCCTCTGGCGCCAGAGGCCAAAGCATGCAGCCAGGCGGATTTTCCGCAAGACCACTCCGTGGACCAGTCTCCGTCGGTAGGCTAGCGCTCGCCCTCCTGCACCGCTTTGTCTCTCGGCTGGACCGCCTGGTACACGCTCGCTGTTCTCGTCCTGATGGTCGTGGCGCTCGTGCGCTCGTGGTCCCGGACGGAACTCGTGCTGCTGGGCTCACTCGGGCTGCTGCTCGTGGCGGGCGTCGTGACGCCAGAGGAAGCGTTCGCGGGCTTCGCCAACCCGGCGGTGATTTCTATCGGCGCGCTGTTCATCGTGGCTGCAGGCATCGACCGGACGGGCGCGCTGGGCTTCGTGGACAGCCTCTTGCGGCCTCGGAGCGCGAGTCGCGGGGCGGCGGTCTCGCGGTTGTTCGTACCCACGGCGGTGCTTTCGGGCGTGCTCAACAACACGCCGGTTGTGGCGATGCTCATCCCGCGCGTGCAGGCGTGGGCACGGGAACGTGGCATTCCAGCCTCCAAGCTGCTCATTCCACTCTCGACCGCCGCCATCGTCGGCGGCTGGCTCACGCTGATCGGCACGAGCACCAACATGGTGGTCCACGGCCTGATGCAGGCCGAAGGGCTGCCGGGCTTTTCGTTCTTCGACCTTACGTGGGTCGGCGTCCCGGCGGTGCTCCTGGTCGGTGCGTGGTATGCGCTGTTCGGACACCGCTTGCTGCCTGACCACATCGACGCGGGCAGTGCGCTGCGTCAGGACTACCGGTTCGAGTTGCGCGTTGCGCCAGAGGCCTCGTGGGCGGGGCAGACAGTCGAGGAGGCAGGCCTCCGCACGCTCGGGGATGCCTATCTGGCGCGGATCCGCCGCGGCACGGCCATCTTCGACGCGCTCCCCGAGACGCCTCTGGCGGCGGGCGATGTGCTGGAGTTCGCGGGCGACGTGCGCGCGCACGACGCGCTGCTTGCCCGACCGGGCTTGAAGAGGCAAGCGCCGCACGTGGACGGGGCCGATCGGCCTGACCTCCCGCTCTTCGAGGTCGTGATCGGTCCGAACTCGAATCTGGAGGGGAAGTCTCTCAAGTCGGTCAGCTTTCGCGAGAGATATGGCGGCGTCGTGCTCGCCATCCGCCGCCAAGACGAGGCCGTGGAAGGGGGGCTGGGAAAGGCGGCGCTTCGCGCGGGAGACCTCTTGCTTGTTGAGGGGAAGACGGGGTTGCATAGCCGTCTCTCTACGCTCGGCGACGACTTCGCGCTCATCTCGCCCGTTGATCTTGTGCGCCCCGTCACGCGACGCGCGCCGGTGGCGCTCGGCATTGGTCTAGGTATGATCGGGCTCGTCGCGCTCGGCCTGATGCCTCTGGCGACAGCCGCGTTTGCGGCGGCACTCGGCATGGTGGTGACGGGATGCCTGCGGGGTTCCAGCATGTTTCGTTCCATGGACGGCCCGGTTCTGCTCGTGATCGGGGCCGCGCTCGGCATCGGCCACGCGGTGGAGGTGACCGGCCTCGCAGATATCGCCGCCAGAGGCGTCGAGGTCATCGGGGCGTGGGCCGGGCCGGTGGGCGCGCTCGCAGCCATCTACATCGCGAGCAACCTGCTGGCCGAGCTGGTGACCAACAAGGCATCTGCGGCACTCATGGTACCGGTCGCCCTCGCTGTCGCGGCCGACCTGGGTGTGGACCCTGTCGGGATGTGCGTAGCGGTCGCTGTGGGCAGCGCGGCAAGTTTCCTGACGCCTATCGGCTACCAGACCAACTTGATGGTGATGTCAGCCGGCGGTTACTCCTATACCGACTTTACGCGCGCGGGCGCGCCGGTCAGTCTCATCGTAGGTGCCGTCACCATCACGGTCTGCGCGTTCGTGTGGCTGTAACGACAGGGCCTGTAGCGCCAGAGGCCTCTGGCGGCAATACGCAACCTCGGTGAAGCCTCAACCCATCAGAGCGTGGTGCCTAGCTTGCCTCATGCCCCAGGCGATCCGCCTCTGGCGAACGGACTGACCCTAAAGACGACACCCAGCTGACACATGGCGACCGTCGAAACGACACACCGCGACTCGCACCTCCGCGCTCTCGAAGCCGAGGCCATCTTCATCATGCGCGAAGTCGCCGCGCAGTTCGAGCGCCCTGTGCTGATGTTCTCGGGCGGCAAGGACTCCATCGTGATGACCCACCTGGCGCGCAAGGCGTTCCACCCAGGCACGATCCCCTTTCCGCTTCTCCACGTCGACACCGGCCACAACTTCGACGAGACCATCGAATTCCGCGACTGGCTCGTGGAAGAGCTGGGCGTCCGCCTAGAGATCGCCTCCGTGCAGGATGCCATCGACAAGGGCCGCGTGGTCGAGGAGACGGGACCCGAGGCGAGCCGCAACGGGCTCCAGATCGTGCCGCTCTTGGACGCGATCCAGGAGCACCAGTACGACGCCGCCTTTGGCGGAGGCCGCCGCGACGAGGAGAAGGCCCGCGCCAAGGAGCGCTTCTTCTCGCACCGCGACCGCTTCGGCCAGTGGGACCCGAAGAACCAGCGCCCCGAGCTCTGGCACCTCTACAACGGGCACAAAAACGTCGGCGAGCACTTCCGCGTCTTCCCGCTCTCCAACTGGACCGAGATGGACGTGTGGCAGTACATCGCGATGGAGGACATCGCGATTCCGAACCTCTACTTCGCACACGAGCGCGAGGTATTCATGCGCCGCGGCACGATCCTCGCCAAGACGGACTTCATGGAGCTCCTCCCCGGCGAAGAGCTCTCCACGCAGACGATCCGCTTCCGCACGATTGGTGACGCGACCTGCACGGGCGCTGTCAGCAGCCACGCCGCCACGCTCCCGGAGATCATCCAGGAGGTCGCTGGCGCGCGCGAGACCGAGCGCGGCGGACGCCACGACGACAAGCGCTCCGAGGCGGCCATGGAGGACCGCAAGAAGCAGGGCTATTTCTAGACGAGGGATGATGAGGCATGAGGGATAGAGGGATGGGCAGAGCGCCCTCCCGCATCCCTCCATCCCGTATCCCCACTCCCTCTTTTGACAATGACGACGAACGGAACGACTACGCCAGAGGCCTCGACCGCAGGCGACGACTACCTGGAGATGGACCTCTTGCGGTTCACCACCGCAGGCTCGGTCGACGACGGCAAGAGCACCCTCATCGGGCGCCTGCTCTACGACACCAAGTCCATCTTCCAGGACCAGATGGACGCCGTGGAGGAAGCCTCCATCGCGCGCGGGATGACGGATGACGACAGCATCCCCAACCTCGCGCTGCTGACCGACGGGCTCCGCGCCGAGCGCGAGCAGGGCATCACCATCGACGTGGCCTACCGCTACTTCGCGACGCCCAAGCGCAAGTTCATCATCGCCGACACGCCGGGGCACGTCCAGTACACCCGCAACATGGTCACGGGCGCGAGCACGGCAGACCTCGCGGTGATCCTGATCGACGCCGCCCGTGGCGTGCAGACGCAGAGCAAGCGCCACGGCTTTATCGCCGCGCTTCTCGGCCTGCCGCACGTTGTGGTCTGCGTCAACAAGATGGACCTCGTCGGCTACTCCGAGAAGACGTTCGACGCCATCGTGGACGAGTACACGGACTTCGCGGCCAAGCTGGACGTAAGGGACATCGCGTTTATCCCAGTCAGCGCGCTCGTGGGCGACAACGTGGTCGACCGCAGCGGCAAGATGCCGTGGTACCAGGGCTCCACGTTCCTGCACCACCTGGAGAGCGTCAACGTCGCCGGCGACAAGAACCTGCGCGACTTCCGCTTCCCGGTCCAGACAGTTATCCGTCCCAACCAGAGCTTCCGCGGCTTCGCGGGCACGATCGCCTCTGGCGCGATCCGCCCCGGCGAGGAGATGATGGCGCTGCCCGCCGGCACCAAAAGCCAGGTCAAGGAGATCACGACGTTCCAGGGCGACCTGGCCGAGGCCCGCGCAGGCGAGGCGGTCGTGATCACGCTCGAAGACGAGATCGACGTGAGCCGCGGCGACATGCTCGTGCGGACCGGCAACACGCCGACCGTCGGTAACAAGGTCGAGGCGATGATGTGCTGGATGAGCGAGGAGCCTCTGGCGCGCGACCGGCACTACATCTTGCGCCACACGACCCGCGAGGTCAAGGCGTTCGTCGACGACATCCGCTACCGCGTCGACATCGACACGCTGCACCGGGTCAAGGACGCCGAGACGCTGGCGCTCAACGAGATCGGCCGCGTGCTCGTCAGCACGGCCTCGCCGTTGTTCTACGACCGCTACAGCCTCAACAAAGAGACCGGCGCGTTCGTCCTCATCGACCCGTACTCCAACACGACGGTCGCCGCGGGCATGATCCGTGGCGAAGGCCAGGACGCCGACCGCGTCGCCGCCGACGCGCAGCGTCTGGCGGGCATGGAGCGGAAGAAGTCGTCCAACGTGACCTGGGAGGGTCTGAACATCCCGCGTGAGGAGCGCGAGGCGAAGCAAACCCACAAGGCGGCCGCGCTCTGGTTTACTGGCCTTTCGGGCTCGGGCAAGACGACCGTCGCCCGCGAGGTCGAGAAGCAACTCTTCGCCAGAGGCATCAAGACGATGCTGCTCGACGGCGATCAGGTGCGCCACGGTCTCTGCGGCGACCTGGGCTTTAGCCCGATCGACCGCGCCGAGAACATCCGCCGCGTGGGCGAAGTCGCCCGCCTGTTTGTGGAGAGCGGCGCGCTCACGCTCTGCACCTTCGTCTCGCCCTACCGCGGCGACCGCGACTGGGTGCGCGAGCTGATGCCCGACGGGCGCTTCTTGGAGGTCTTCGTAGACGTGGACATCGAGACCGCGAAGTCGCGCGATCCCAAGGGCCTCTACGCGAAGGTGGACGCGGGCGAGATCCAGAACTTCACCGGCATCAGCGCGCCCTACGAGGCGCCCGAGAACCCGGAGATGACGCTCGACACGACCGACGCGACCGTCGAGGAGTCTGCCGCCGAGGTGATCCGCCAGCTCGAAGAAGCGGGCCTCATCCCGACGGCCTAGCCTCTGGCGCCAGACGTGACCCCGCCGGGCCTCTGGCGCGACCGGATCGAAAGACACGG
The DNA here is from genome assembly GCA_963708165.1 of Rubricoccaceae bacterium. Taxonomy (GTDB): domain Bacteria; phylum Bacteroidota; class Rhodothermia; order Rhodothermales; family Rubricoccaceae; genus Rubricoccus. The sequence continues at coordinate 2,526,185 of OY970187.1, forward strand.
GGTGCGTGTTGGGACTGCCCGACACGCACCATCCTCTGTAGCCCCGCCACGTGACCGTTCGCGAGACCACCCTGCCCGGCGTCCTCCTCATCGAGCCTGCCGTCTACGGCGACGCCAGAGGCTTCTTTCTGGAGACGTTCGAGGCGTCGCGCTACGAAGCGGCGGGCGTGCCAACGGCGTGGGTGCAGACCAACCACAGCCGGAGCCGAGAAGGCACGCTCCGAGGCCTGCACACGCAGATCCAGCACCCGCAGGGGAAGCTGGTGCGCGTCGCCAGAGGCTCGGTCTACGACGTGGTGCTGGATCTGCGCCTAGCCTCGTCCACCTTCGGGCAGTGGGAAGCGCACGAGCTCTCGGACGCGAACCACCACCAGCTCTGGATTCCGCCCGGCCTCGCGCACGGCTTCTGCGTCGTCTCGCCAGAGGCCGACTTCGTCTACGCCTGCACCGCGCGCTACGACGCGGCGGACGAGGGCGGCGTGGCGTGGGACGACCCGGACCTCGCGATTCCGTGGCCTGTCGACCGTCCGCTGATCTCGGAAAAGGACCGCGCGCTGCCGCGGTTGCGGGACCTCACGCCGGACGACTTGCCTCTGGCGCCAGAGGCGGATCTGGGGTAGCTGCAGGGACGCCACGCGTGGTGTTCAGCGTGCGCGCTCCGCCAGAGGCCTCTGGCGAACGGCTGGGCTCACGCCGCGGTGTCCACCTCCAACCGCAGCGCGTCGCGCGCGGCACGGAGCCGCGCCTCGGCCTCTGGCGCCGTGGCGCCCGTTACGAGGATGTGGCCGACTTCCTGGCCCGTGCCCTCGCGGGGCGCGATGCGGTCTCCGGGGCCAACGCGCAACGTGGCCTCGACCACGCCCGGGCACTCGCGGACGGCTTCGATGCCGCTGGCGCGACGCACGATGCCCGCGCCGGGGTGGAGAATCCAGACCGCCGCCGCCAGAGGCGCGGGCGGAAGCTCGGGCGTTTCGCCGCACTCGATGCGGAAGACGTGCTCCCACGCGTCGACGCCGTAAGCGAGCGAGATCAGGCGCATCAGGTGGCCGCCGGGCGGCCGTGCCGCCATCTCGCCGAAGACTGCGACCGGCGCCTGACCTGACGCCTCTGGCGTCAGAAAGGTCTCCATGTGCGTGATGCCGCGCTCGACGCCGAGCGCGTGCCGCGCGGCGCTGTGCAACGCGCGGACGGCCTCGGCATCCGCCGCTACCAGAGGCGCCGGGGCGACGCTCGCCTGTGCCCAGCAAGAGGTACTGCGTCGGGTTCATCGCGCACAACTGGCCTCCCCAGCCGAATCCTTCGGCGCTCATCTCCGTGCCGCGCACGAACGCCTCGGCCATCCAACCGTTTGGGAGAAGGTCCGGTAGGCCGTCGCGCTCGCGGACGATGTACGCCCCGCGCCCGCCCGAGCCCACGCACGGCTTGATGACGAGCGGTAGCGCCAGCCGCTCGACCAGCGCATCGCCCCGGAGCGCCTCTGGCGGGGTCTCGCCAGAGGCCTCGACAAAGTCCGCGCAGGGCAGACCGGCCTCGCGGATGGCGCGCTTCATCGCGCCCTTGTGCGTGCAGAGGTGCGCAGCCTCTGGCGTGAGGCCGGGTAGCCCGAGTGCGGCGCGGAGGTGCGCGGCGGGTACGACGGAGCGCTCCGTGAGCGCCACTACGGCGCTGGGCGCCAGAGGCCGCAGGTCGCGCGCGACCGCGCTCCAGGCCTCTGGCGGCGCGTCGAACGGAGCCACGACAGCGCGGTGTACCCGCGATGCCATCTGGGCTCCGGGCTGCGCTTCGGCGACGAGAACGACGCGGAACCCGAGACGCTGGGCGCTCTCGATAGCGGCTCGCCGAGATCCTACCAACACGACTGTTCGCATCGCTGTGTCTGTCTCTAAACGTCTTTGGGGCGGTCCCGGAGTCCGTGTCTGGGAGCGGTGGCGGAGGAAAAAGTACGCTGCGCGGATGCCGGGCGCGATCTTCAGTCCCCAGTCCCCAGTCCCCAGCGTGCGCCTCATCGTCACCGGAGCGAGCGGCCAACTCGGCCACGCCGTCGCGGCGCTCGCGCGCGGCCGGCACGAGGTGCGCGCGTTCTCGCGCTCAGAGCTAGACATCACCGATGCCGGTGCAGTAGACCGCGCGCTCGCCGACGCGGCCTCTGGCGCCAGAGGCACGGCGCTGAGCCAGCCTCTGGCGGTGATCAACGCCGCGGCGTACACCGCCGTCGATCGGGCCGAGGGAGAGAGAGAGGCGGCATTCGCCGTCAACCGCGATGGTGCTGCGAACCTCGCGACGGCTCGTGCGCGCGCCACGGCGCAGCGCTCGTCCACCTCTCGACGGACTATGTGTTCGACGGGACCAGGCGCGCGCCCTACACAGAAGACGATGCGCCCAACCCTCTGGGCGTCTACGGCGCCAGCAAGTGGGCCGGGGAGGTGGCCGTGCGCGAGAGCGTCGAGCGCCACGCCATCCTGCGAACGGCGTGGGTGTTCTCCGCCAGAGGCTCCAACTTCGCGCGCACCATGTGGCGGCTCGCGCACGAGCGCGACGAGATCCGCGTCGTCGCCGATCAGACCGGACACCCGACGTGGGCCGGACACCTCGCGGAGGCATGTCTCGCGGTCGCCAGAGGCCTGAGTGCGGGCGGGGAAGCGGGCACGTTCCACGTCGCCGGGTCGCCCGCTACGACGTGGCACGGGCTGGCGGAGGCCGTTGTAGAGCGCGCCCAAGCCTCTGGCGCGTCGCCCACGCGCGTCATCCCGATCTCGACGGCCGAGTATCCGACCGCCGCCCAGCGCCCGCCAGAGGTGCGGTTGGAGGTGGCAAAGGTCCGAGAGACATACAGGATCGGCCCGCTGGACTGGCGCGAGGGTGTAGACCAAACCGCGCGCGTGCTCGCCGAGAGCAGTACAGGTTAGGTCGGCACAGGCGGTACGTCCTAGAAGCACGGCGCCCCGCCAGAGGCGTCTCTCTGCAGGGCGGTGGCTGTGAAGAGGCTGTTTGGCACGGAGTTGGGGAGTCTCCCGCTTGTACTGAGACCTCGCGGGGCTGTAACGTCTCGCAGCCTGACACCGCTGCCTTTGCCTCTCGCGCCCGCGCATGTTCGTCCTGCCTCTTGTCCTCTGCTTCGCGGCTAGCCTTCTGGCCGCGCTCGCACTGGTGCCCGTCGTGGAGCGGGTGGCGACGCGCAGAGGCTGGGTTGATATCCCGGACCGGCGGCGGAAGAACCACAGCGCACCGGTCGCCAACGTGGGCGGTGTGGCCATCCTTGGCGCGGCGTTTTTCGGAGTGGGCGTAATCGCACTCAGTGCGGCCCTGCTGCCCGGCCTGTGGGGCGACGTGCTCTCGCTTCCGGCGCGGCGCGTGCTGGTCGGGGCGCTCATGGTGTCCGCGCTCGGCCTGGTGGACGACCGGCTGGACCTGAACTTTCAGATCAAGCTGGCAGCCCAGCTTCTGGTGGTCGCGCTCACGTTTAGCGCCAACCTGCGGATCCAGATGCTGGACGGCCTGCTCGGTACCGGCGGACTCGGCATGACGGTTTCGTTCGTGCTCACCGCACTCTGGATGATGGGCATGATCAACGCCGTCAACCTCATCGACGGCATGGACGGGCTGGCCGCTGGCGTCGTCGCGATCGCGCTGGCGGGTCTCGCGGCGGTCCACGCGATCGGCGGCGACCTCGGGCCGATGATCCTGGTCGTGTCCGTGATCGGCGCGCTGGTGGGCTTTCTGCGCTACAACCGGGCGCCCGCGCGCATTTTCATGGGCGACAGCGGAAGTCTGTTTCTGGGCTACGTGCTCGCGGCCTACGCGCTCCGCGGCTCGTCGCACTCCGATCCCGTCCTGCAGGTCATCATCCCGGCCGTGGTCATGGGCGTGCCGCTGCTCGATCTCATCGTCTCGGTCACGCGGCGCAAGCTCATGGGCCACTCGCTCTTCTTCGCCGACGACGACCACATTCACCACCGGCTTCTCGCGCAGATGTCCGCGCCAGAGGCCGTCCGCACGCTGTACTGGCTGAGCCTCTTTCTCGCGCTCGGCGGGTGCGCGATGGCGGCCTTCCCGGCGCCTCTGGCGGTGCTGACGTTTGCGCTGGGCTCGGGGGTGGTGTACAGCTTTTTGCGCAGCATCGGGTACCTGCCGTCGCCGCGGCGCGTGCTGGCGCTCCTGACCAACCCGGAGACGTTTCGGCGCGCAGGCGCGCTGCGCAACGCGCGCATCGAGCGCCAGAGGCGGCAGCGCGAGGCCAACCTGTAGCCTCTGGCGAGAGCCCAGAGGGAACCCGCAGACCTGGCGCCAGAGGCTAGGCTCCCACGGCGAGGTCGACCGGCGCGCCGCCCGCTTGGATCGACTGGCGTGCGGCTTCCAGGATGCGTACCACCGCGAGACCCTCGTGGCCGTCGGAGCGTGGGGCGCGCTTCTGGCGGATGGCGGCGGCGAACTCCTCGACTTCGAGCCGGAGCGGCTCGGCGCGGTCGAGCCGCGGAATGAGCACATCGCCGGAGCGGACCGAGAGCGCGTCCGCGTAGGGCACCGTCCCGTCGCGCTCGCTCGCGGGCGTGCCGACGCCTTTGTCGTAGACGCGGACCGGCTCGGCGGCTTCCATGTCGTCGATGACCGCCATCTGCTCGCTGCCCACGACTGTCGTGCGGCGGACCTTGTGCGGGTCCAGCCAGGAACAGTGCAGGTGCGCGATCTCGCCGCCCTCGAACGTCACGCTCGCGAACACCACGTCTTCGGGCCCGCCGGGCTGCAAGTAGGCGTGGCCTCTGGCGGAGACCGAAACGGGCGCGCCGGAAATGAGCGAGAGTGCAACAGCCAGGTCGTGCGGCGCCAGGCTGTCGAACGCGCTTTCGCTCTCGCGCACGATCCCGAGGTTGACGCGCACGCTGTAGAGGTAGCGGATTTGTCCCAGCGCGCCCTCGCGCACGAGCGATTCTACGTGGCGATACGCGGGGTGGTAGCGGAGCAAATGTCCCACCATGAGCCGCAGGTCTTGGGTGTCGGCCAGCGCGACGAGCGCTTCGGCTTCGGCGGTGGTCTGCGCCAGAGGCTTCTCCACGAACACGTGCTTGCCCGCGCTCGAGCGCCGCGCTCGCGATGCGCGCGTGCGTCGGCGTCTCGGTCGCTACGATCACGGCCTCAATGGAGCGGTCGGCCAGAACCGAGTCCAGGTCGTCGGTGAGTCTGGCCTCTGGCGCCAGGCGCCCGGCCACGTCGCGCGCGTCGGCGTCGCGGTCGCAGACGGCGACGACTTCGGCACCGGGCATGGCGGCGGCGTTGCGGAGCAGGTTGCGGCCCCAGTAGCCCACGCCGATCTGCGCGAGGCGAAGGGGCTCGGTGTACGCGAACGACGACATCAGGCGGGAACGGGCTGGGTAACGAGCTCTCGGACGGCCTCTGCCACGCGAGCGAGGTCGCTCATGGACAGGTGCGGGTGCATCGGCAGCGAGAGCACGTCGCGGCAGGCACGCTCGGTTTCGGCAAGCGAGAAGCGGCCGCCAGAGGCGTAGGGCGGCATCTCGTGCAGCGGCACCGGGTAGTAGACCATCGACGGGATGCCGCGCTCGCGCAGGCCACTGGCTACGGCGTCGCGGTTGGCTACGCGCAGCGTGTACTGGTGGAACACGTGGTGCGCGCCAGAGGCTCGGTGGGGCGCGTGACTTCGGGCAGGTCCGCGAAGTGGTCGTCGTAGACCGCCGCCGCCAGGCGCCGGGCCGTCGTCCACGCGGGCAGGTGACCCAGCTTGACGCGCAAAATCGCGGCCTGCATCGCGTCCAGGCGCGAGTTGATGCCGATCTCGGTGTGGAAGTATTTCCGCGCCGCGCCGTGGTTGGCGATCCGCCGCGCGCGCTCCGCCAGAGGCGCGCTCGTGGTGAGCACGGCGCCGCCGTCGCCGTAGGCGCCGAGGTTTTTGGAGGGGTAGAACGAGAGCGTCCCCAGGTCGCCCGCCAGCCCCGCGGATTCGCCGTCGCGCACGGCGCCGATCGCCTGCGCCGCGTCCTCCACGATGGGAATGCCGTGCGGCTCGCAGACCGCGCGCAGCGCCGCCATGTCCGCCATCTGCCCGAACAGGTGAACCGGCACGACCGCCTTCGTGCGCTCGGTGATCGCCTCCGCGACAGCCTCTGGCGCGAGGTTGAACGTCTCGGCGTCGATGTCCGCAAAGACAGGGACGGCCCCCAGCAGCGCCGCCGCTTCGGCCGTCGCGACAAACGTGAACGCGGGGCAGATCACCTCGTCGCCTGGCCCTACATCGAGCGCCATCAGCGCGATCTGCAGCGCGTCCGTGCCGTTGGCGCAGCCGATGACGTGCGCCTCTGGCGTGCGCGTGTCCAGATCTGCGACGTACTCCGCAAGTGCGGCCTCGAAGCCCGCGAGAACGGGCCCGCGCACAAACGCGGTCGCGTCGAGAATGCCCGCGATGGCAGCGTCGAGCTCGGGGCGGATGGAGGCGACCTCGGCCTTGAGGTCGACCATGCTGAGGGCGCGCGTGGGCGCCTCTGGCGAAGAGGTCTGCATGGCCTGAAACTACGGGGAGCCGGGCGCGGGCATCCACGCTCGCCAGAGGCCTCTGGCGGCGGCGTGGCACGCGTGTGACGCCACACCGCGACGCGACCAGATTGCACGCTCGCCAGAGGCCGGTTTGCTTCCAGTCCCCAGTCTCACCCTCCGTTCTCGCGCAACTGCTCCGGTGCCACGGCGCGGGTTTCCCGAGCGGGGACGCCCACGTGCACACGCCCGCCAGAGGCTCGGCGCGTGAGCACCGCACCCGCGCCCACGATGGCCTCTGGCGCCACCTCGACGCCCGGCAGGAGCACCGCGCCGACGCCTAGCCGCGCGCTTTGGCGCACCGTCGGCCCGCCGAAGTGCTGCTTGCGCGCCTCGGTGCGCCCCATGAACGCGTCATTGCTCGTCAGCACACCGGGGGCGACGAACACGTCGTCCTCGATGGTTGTGAAGGCGGTGATGTACGCGTTGGTCTCCAGCTTGCACCGCGCGCCAACTGCCGAGTCGTTCTCGATGGCGACGCCGCGACCCACAATCGTCTCGTCGCCCACGGTCACGCGCTCGCGTACCGTCGCGTAGTCTGCCACCAGCACCCGCGCGCCGATCGTGCAGCCGCGATACAAAATCGCACCCGTGCCCACGATGCTGCCGCTTCCCACCGCCAGAGGCGAGAGGTCGTCGCCCGAGGTCGTCGCGCTGCGCGCCGCACGCATCGGCCGCTTGCCCAGGACGGCGTGATCGTCGACCCGCACACCCTCGCCGACCTCGGTGTCCTCGTGAATGACTACGTGGTGCCCGATCAGGCATCCTGCTCCGATCTGCACGCCTCTGGCGACGACCGTGAAGTGGCCCACCGCCACGTCGGGCGCGAGCGTCGCGCCAGAGGCAATCTGGGCAGTGGAGGAGACGAGGTCGGTCATGGGATCGGCGAGGGGTGTGCGGCGTAGCTTGCGCAAGCTATCCCCGCCTCCCCATGCCCCTGCTCGCTCTTCTTCTCGCGCCCACCCCCGAGGGCTACGGCACCGGCCTCGAATGGATGCCCATCGCCAGCTTTCTCGTGCCGCTCGTGGTGTTGACCGTGATCTGGTTCCTCGGCAGCCGCAACGCGGTCTAGCCTCTGGCGCGCGGATCTTCGCGCTCGCCGAATTCCAGCCTCTCGCCAGAGGCCGCCCGCCTCTGGCGGGGCACCAAACAGACGACGCCGCGCCGGATGTCCCGGCGCGGCGTCGCGCGTTCTAAGCGGGGCTGGAATCAGCCGCCTGCTTCGGTTTCTGCAGCCTCCATCTCGTTGAGGTAGTACTCGGCCCATGAGGCCCACGAGCCTTCCTTGGCAGCCGTAAAGGCCTCCCGAGCGCCCGCCTCGTTCTCTGCACCCATGTGCGCGAGACCAAGCTGGATGAAGTACGCCGAGCGGTCCTCCTGACCTTCGCTCTGGTCGACCGAAAGCTGCGCGTAGTGCGTGGCCTCTTGCGAGCGGCCGAGCGCGTTGAGCGCCTTGGCGTAGTAGAACGCGACCTGCGACGAGTCGTAGTCGGCGTTCATGCGGAGGTCTTCGAGCAGGTCGAACGCGGTCTGAGCGGCGCTCTCCGAGAGAGGCTCGGCCTGGAGCAGCGCCGTGGCGCGCGTGACCTTGTCACTGATCGCCTGTGCGCCCTGCTCCTCTTCGAGGCGAGCCTCGACGACGCGGCGCTCTGCGCGAGCGGCGGTAAAGATGTTGGCCATGCCCTCGGCGCCTTCCGCGAGCTCAATAGCCTTGCGGTACGAGGTCATCGCAGCGTTGAGGTCATTGAGGCGGACGTACGACCGGGCCTGACCAAAGGGGTTCTTTGCGTAGGTGGAGTCGTAGGCGAAGCCGAGCGTGTACTGCTCAAGCGCGCCGCCGAAGTTGTCCTCGCCGAAGAGCGCGTCGCCCTCGGCGGAGAGCTGGCGCGAGCGCTCGGGATCGAACGTGATCGCGGGCTCAGTGGTATCGGCTACGGCCTCCATCTCCATCATCTCTGAGGAGTCGGTCGGCGTGTCCTGGGCGGAGGCGGCACCGGCGAAGAGCAAGGCCGCGAGAAGCGGAAGGAAGCGTGTCATGGGAAAGCGGGGTGATGTCGGTGTGGCGGAAGCGGACAGCCATCAAACTACAGAGACCGTGCCGATGTGAGAACGGCAGAACTACGCCCCTTCGTGCGGAAAAAGCGTCCATCATTTCAGACACATCTGCCGCATCGCGGCGACGCGCAGGCGCGGCTCCCGCCAGAGGCGTAGGCCGCCGGGGCCTCTGGCGGCGCACGCCGCAAGCGCTCGCGCAGAAGCCTCTAGCCGTGGAGACTGTTTAAAAGTTGGGACGTTGCCCCGTCGCGTCGCAAAAGTTTTCGATGATGTCGATGGCCTCGTCCGGGTCGTCGGTGAGGGTGAAGAGGTCCGTGTCTTCTGGCGAGATGTAGCCGCCGGCCTTGAGCGTGTTCGTGATCCAGTCCAGCAGCCCGCCCCAATACTCCGTGCCCATCAGGATGACTGGGAAGCGCGCGGTCTTGTGGGTCTGGATCAGGGTGAGGCTTTCGAACAGCTCGTCCATCGTGCCGAAGCCGCCGGGCAGGACGACGAAGCCCTGGGCGTACTTGACGAACATGACCTTGCGCGCGAAGAAAAAGTCGAAGTCGATCAGGCCGTCGGGGTCGACGTAGGGGTTGGCGCTTTGCTCGTGCGGCAGCGAGATGTTGAGACCGATGCTCACGCCAGAGGCCTCTTGCGCGCCTTTGTTGGCTGCTTCCATGATGCCCGGCCCACCGCCAGTGATGACGGCGAAGCCTCGCTCGGCCAGCTTGCGCCCCACAGTCACGCCGAGTTCGTAGTGTGGGTGGTCGGGTGCGGTGCGGGCCGAGCCGAAGACGGACACGCTGGGTCCGTGCTGGCTCATCCGCTCATAGCCCTCCACGAACTCGCCCATGATGCGGAAGACGCGCCAGGTGTCTTGCGCACGCGTGTGGTTCCAGGCCACCATGTCGCGTGGTGACATCTCGCGAGGCGCGTCGAAGGGCGTGGGCTTGGTGTCGTCGGGATTCATCAGGGGCGGGAGGTAAGGAGCGCCGAACGTAGCGACGCCGGGGTCAAAATGAGAGCCGCCCCCGGCCAGATGACCGGGGGCGGCTTGAGACTAGACCGCGCCAGAAGCGGGTCTCGCCAGAGGCCTTACAGGCCGTTCTCCTGGCGGTAGTTCTCGCGGTACGACTCGTTCTCCATGTTCTGGCGGAACTCGTCGCTCGGGTAGATCGCGATCTCGACGCGGCGGTTCAGCGGGCTGGTGCCTGCGATGCCCGCGATGGGCTCAGACTCGCCACGACCTATGCTCTCGATGCGGCGGCCGGAGACGCCCTGCACAGCAAGGAAGTCACGGACAGCGCGAGCGCGAGAATCCGAGAGGTTCTGGTTGAGCTGCGTGCCGCCATCCGTGGATGCGTGACCGACGATGGTCAGGTCGTAGTTGGGGTAGCGGTTGAGGCTCGCCGCGAGGTCGCGGAGGTCTGCCTGCACGCCACTCTTGAGCGACGACTGACCGAGGTCGAACAGCAGGTCGTTGTTGAAGTTGATCGCGATGGCCGTCGTGTTGCCATCATCGCTCGGGATAGGCGTCACGGTGACGTCATCGGGCAGATCGTTCTCCAGCTCACGCGCCTGACGGTCCATCTGGCGGCCGATCACGGCGCCAGCGGCTCCGCCCACAGCAGCACCGATGATGGCGCCTCTGGCGGTGGAACCCGTCGCGCGGCCGATCACGGCGCCGATGACGCCTCCTGAGCCTGCGCCGACGACGGCGCCCTTACCGGTGTTGTTGATGCCCGAGCAGCCAGTCTGCGTGAGGCCGAGAACGAGAAGAAGCGCGAGCGGCAAGGCCGCGAGGCGGAGTCGAGAGAGAGTCATGGTGGTGACGGCGTGAGCCGTAAGAGGTGAGGGGCACCGGCGGGAAGAGTGGTGCTACTGTACGTCCCCCCATTCAAGTTCCGTGCCCGGCGGCCCCAGAAGGGCCCAGGCGGGCTTTACGGGCGCCTCTGGCGTGCCTGGCTGTCCGCAGGAGTGAACACAGGTGTCGCGTTCTGGAACCGCGCCCGGCCTCTGGCGCCAGAGGCTACGTGACCAGGTGGCTACACGGAGAGGAGTCGGCTCGCGAAGTCACGGCCGGTTCAACCGGTCTCGCCAGAGGCCCACGTAGCTTGGCGCACTTCTCACTCTGCACCGCTTCTCTATGCGCCTCATCGTTCCCATGGCTGGCCGTGGCACCCGCCTCCGCCCCCACACCCACGTCACGCCCAAGCCGCTCCTGCCCGTCGTGGGCCGCACGATGGTGGAGCGCATCGTCGAGACGTTCGCCGAGGCGATCGGTGATTTCGAGGAGGCCGTCTTTATCCTCGGGCCAGATTTCGGGGACGGCGTCCGAGCTGAGCTGACAGAGATCTGCTCGCGCTTCAACATCGCGGCGTCGTTCGGCGTGCAGGAGACCGCCAGAGGCACGGCCCACGCCATCGCGATGGCGGGCGACAAGCTGGAGGGCGAGTGTGTGCTCGTCTTCGCGGACACGCTCTTCGTCATGGACGCGGCACCAGATCTGGACGCGGACGCCGTGGTCTGGGTGATGGAGGTCGAGGATCCCAGCCGCTTCGGCGTGGTGGTCAAGGACGGCGACAGGATCTCGGACTTTGTGGAGAAGCCGGAGACGCTGATCTCGAACGAGGCCATCGTGGGCATCTACTACGTGCGCGAGGGCGAGCGCCTGGGCCGCGAGATCACGTACCTGATGGACAACAACATCACGGGCAAAGGTGACGAGTTCCAGCTCACGGACGCGCTGGACCGGATGCTCAAGGACGGCGCGATGTTCAAGACCGCCGCCGTAACGGAGTGGCTGGACTGCGGCACCATCCCGGCCATCCGCGACACCTCGCGCATCGTTCTCGCCAAGGAGGGTGAAAACCGGAAAGAGGGCTCGGTCGAGAACAGCCAGATCATCGAGCCGGTCTTTATCGGAGAGGGTGCAGTTATCAAGGACTCCGTCGTCGGGCCGTTCGTAGCGATCCACAGCGGCGCGACCGTCACGGAATCTGCCGTGCGCGATACGATCGTCTTCGCCGACTCGACCATCGACAGCTCGGCGCTGGAGGGCTCGCTCGTGGGCCACAACGCGGAGGTCCGCGGCTTCGCAGGCACGCTCAACATTGGCGACCACGCGACGGTGGGGCCGGAGAAGGCATAGCCTCTGGCGACCATTCCCTGCGCCAGAGGCTTCTGGCGCGACTCTCTACGCCTCTGGCGGCCTGTGCCGCCAGAGGCGCTTTCGGTGGTGGGCACTTGGAACGTAGCCTCCTGCGTTTTACATTCGTAGCTACAACTTCCCGCACATCCATGTCTGCTTCTACAACGCCTCCACCAGAGGCCCGAAAGGTGACCCTTCGCAAAATTGGCAACTCCGTAGGGGTCACCTTTCCCAAAGACGTTCTGGAGCGCGTCGGCGTGGCGGAGAAGAGCGAGATGTATCTGATTGAAACCGAAGACGGTTTGCTGCTGAAACGCCACGACGAGCACTTCGCTACGATGATGGAGGCGTACTACGTCGTAGCTGAGCAGTACAAAAATGCTCTCCGTGAGCTCGCGAAGTGATGAACGAGCCTCTCTGGATCACTCGTGAGCTCGTCGAAATTCTCCACCGCGACCAACTCCGAAACCACGGTGGCCGGTGGGGAATCCGCGACGAGAATCTTCTCGAATCAGCACTCGCGCGTCCACAACAGCGCTTGGGTTACGAACCCAACTCTGACCTGTTCGATCTGGGAGCGGCTTACGCGTTCGGAATCGCGAAGAACCACCCGTTCATCGATGGAAACAAGCGAACAGCATTTGTATCGATGGCTGCGTTTCTGTACGGCAACGGAATGCACCTGAAGGCGCCAGAGGCCGAGGCCGTCATCACCATGCTGGCCGTCGCTTCTGGCGCAAAGACCGAAGCCGACCTCGCGGTATGGTGCCGCGAGAACAGCGAGGCGCGGTAGCCTCTGGCGCGGCCACGTGTTGGCAACCGAGGCCTCGCCAGAGGCCGAACCGACGTTTCACGCGGCGGCGGAAGCAGCGAGCGGCTTCGCGCGTACGCCCGGGGATGACCGACCGCATACAGCTTCACCCCGCCGACGCCGAGGCGCGCCTGGGCTTCGACACGATCCGCGCCCGCCTCCTGGCGCACGTCCGCACCCCGTATGGGCGCGAGCGCGTCCTTGCGCTGCAGCCTCTGGCGAGCGCCGAGGCCGTCGCGGCGCCTCTGGCGCGGGCGGGGGAGATGCAGGCGGCGGTCGCCAGCGGCTCGCCGGTGCCGGTGCGGGAGGCGTCCGACATCCGCGCCACACTGCGGCGCCTGGGTCCCAAGGGCTCGCGCGTCTCCGGCGAGGAACTGGCCGACGTGCGGCACACGCTCGAAACGCTCCGCACGCTCCACGACGACCTGCACTCGCGCCAGAGGCACGCGCCTGCGCTCTGGGACGTCGCGCAGCGCGTGGTGGTGATCAAGGCGCTGGAGGACCGGATCTTTCGCACCATCGACGAAAACGGCGAGGTGCGGGACGACGCCAGCCCCGAACTGTCGCGCCTCGCGCGAGCCATTCAGAACGCGGAGGGGCAGGTGCGCTCGGCCGTGCAGCGCGCACTTCGCGAGGCGACCGCGCAGGGCTGGGCGACCGAGGACCAGCCTACGATCCGAGGCGGACGTGCCGTGATTCCGATCCGCGCCGAGGCCAAGCGCAAGGTCAGCGGCTTCGTGCAGGACGTGTCCAGTACAGGCCAGACCGTCTTCGTGGAGCCCGCGGCAGCGGTCGAGATCAACAACGAGATCCGCGAACTGCAGGTCGCCAGAGGCTACGAGATCGAGCGCATCTTGACGGAGGTGAGCGCGCATCTGCGGCACTTCCGCCCGCAGATCGAGCGCAGTTTGGACGCGCTCGCGACGCTGGACGCGGCGCACGCAGCGGGGCGCCTCGCGCATGACCTGGGCGCGCTCGTGCCCGAGATCGCAGAACGCGGCGCGATGCGCTTGGTGGGTGCGCGCAACCCTGTGCTGATGCTGCACGTGGCAGACGGGGGACGAGGGAAGGGGGAAGGAGAGGCCCCAAGACAATCACAGGAGGCCTCTGGCGCTCTGGTTCAGAAACCCGGAGCTCGGAACCCGGACCTCGTAACTCACGCCCCGCCAGAGGCCCGTAGCGTAGTACCGATGGACCTTGCGCTGGGCGACGACCACGTCACGTTGGTGGTGACCGGGCCGAACGCGGGTGGCAAGTCGGTCGCGCTGAAAACCGTCGGACTGTTCGCGCTGATGGGCGCCTGCGGCCTCCCGGTGCCCGCCGCTCCCGGCACGCGGCTCGTGCTGCCGACGCGAATCTTCGTGGACGTGGGCGACCGCCAGTCCATCGAGGACGATCTGAGCACGTTCACGAGCCACTTGCAGACGATGCGTCAGGTCTTGGAAGAGGCTGATGAACGCTCGCTCGTCCTCATCGACGAGGCCGGGACCGGGACCGATCCGGCCGAGGGCGGTGCCATCGCAGAGTCTGTCCTGCGCCGCCTCACGCAGCGCCGCGCGATGACCGTCGCGACGACGCACGTGGGCGCGCTCAAAGCCTTTGCGCACGACACGCCGGGCGCGCAGAACGCGAGCATGGAGTTTTCCCGCCAGAGGCTGGAGCCGACGTACCGTTTCCAGACCGGCATTCCGGGCTCGTCGTATGCCTTCGAGATCGCGCGGCGCGTGGGCTTGGACGGGCCGGTGATCGACGAGGCGCGCGCCAAGGTGGGCGAAAGCGCGGCGCGCCTGGAAGATCTGCTCGCCGAGGCCGAGTCTCGCGCCGAAGACGCCGAGCGCACCCGCGCCGAGGCCGAGATCCAGCTCAAGGAAGCCACGCGCATCCGCGCCGACTACGAGCAGCGCCTCGAAACGCACCGCGCCCAGCGCGACGCTATCAAGGCCGCTGCCCTCGCGGACGCCGACTCCATCTTGCAGGACGCCAACGCGGCCGTCGAGCGGGCCGTGCGCGAGATCAAGGAGGCCGAGGCCGAGAAGGAGGCCACGCAACTCGCCCGCCAGAGGCTCGCTGAGACCAAGGAGACCGTACAGCGCCGCTCGCGCAACGTGGACAAGCGGCGCAAACGCCGCGCGCCCAAAGCCTCTGGCGCGGACGTGCTGATCGCGCCCGGTGCGGGCACCAAGAACGGGCAAGTCGTCGCCAGCGGCCCGATCTCGGTTGGGGATCAGGTCCGGATCGACAGTGCCGGAGCCTCTGGCGAGGTGCTGGAACTGAGCGGCAACGAAGCCCTGATCGCGCTGGGCGCGCTGACGAGCCGGGTCAAGCTGAAGCGGCTGACGAAAGTGGGGGGACGCAAGGAGCAGAAGGTGTTCGTCAAAGGAGGAGGCGCGCACGAGCCACTACCCATCACGCGGGCACGCGTCAAAATCGACCTGCGCGGCCAGCGCGTCGAGGACGCGCTGCAGGAGGTGGAGCGGTTCGTGGACGAAGGCATCGCGGCAGGCTTGCCCAGCATCGAGGTGTTGCACGGCAAGGGGACCGGCGCGCTGCGCCAGGCTATCCAGAACCAACTCGCGCGGCGCCGCGACATCGAAGGGTTCGAAGAAGCCGAGTGGGACCAGGGCGGCGACGGCGTGACCGTCGTCCGGCTGGCGTGAGTGGACCTCTCGCGCCCGTGATCGACAGCCTGGAGGTTCGGTGGTTTATGCCGGGGCCTCTGGCGCCGGAGGCCGAGGCGTGGTTTGCGTCGCTCGGGCCAGAGGTGCCCGAGGAGACGCGAACGGACCGCTACCTCATCCCGACCGAGAGCGCCGACCTGGGCCTCAAGATCCGCGAGGGAACGATTCAGGCCAAGCAGCGCATCGCCACAGGCGGCGCTCGGCCTCTGGCGCCCGAGGCAAGGGGCGCCGTCGAGGCGTGGCGCAAGTGGACGCTGGGTGCGGCGGACGTGGTGCCCGAGAATGGCTGGGTTGATGTGATCAAATCGCGCCGCCAGAAGCCTGCCGTGTTGCTCGCCAGAGGCGCGCGCTGCGCGCTCGAACTGAGCGAACTGGAGATCGGCGGCGCGAAGTGGTGGTCGGTCTGCCTCGAAGCCTCTGGCGAGAGCCCGCGTGCGCGCTGGATGGTGCTCCGCGAGAGCGCTCGGCGGTGGCTGCGCGCGGCGCCCGCGCTGCCGGCCGAGTGCTCGATGGGTTACCCGGAGTGGCTGCGCTCTGCCAAGCGATGAGAAGGGCGGTGAGCACGGCACGAGACACCGTGTCCGATTGCGCGTCCGCCGCCAGAGGCTAGAAACGCGCTACTGGGCAATATTGCGCAGCCCGGCACGCACGGCCTACCTTTTGCAGTGCCTCTAGCGTCCGGCTTCTGTCGCAACGCCCCAGACCTCGTGAGCGTCCTCCCGCTGTTTCTCCGTTTCTCATTCGTGCTCGCCCTCGCGGTGGCGAGTGTGTCGTTCGTCACACCGCCCACGCTGGCACAGGGCGACGAAGCGCTGGAGCGCGTCGCGCGTGCCCTCGAAGCCGCCGACTCTGATGGCGTGTTTGTCGATGCGGCCTCTCGCGTCGAGGTGGTCGTGTTTGGAGAGGGCGGGATGTACCGTCAGGGGCAGGCCACGCACGTGCTCAAGGACTTTTTCCGGCGCTTCCCGCCGTCTCGCGTCACGTTTGGCGAGCAGTCCTCGTCGGACGAAGGGCGCACGGCCATCGGGCGGTACTGGATGCGCGACGGAGGCTCGCCGCTAAACGTCCGCGTGGTACACCGCGTCGAGGGGCGGCGCTGGGAGCTAACTGGCATCCGCATCGACCGCGGCTCCTCGTTCCGCCGGTAGCCTCTGGCGCACCGGGGGCGTGGCTGTGCGCCGCGTAGCTTCTGGCGTGACCGATCCCGCTCTCCCTTCTCTGCGCCAGAGGCGCGCGCGCGCATTTGGGCTCGTCGCGCTGGGGCTCATGCTGTTGGTGCCAGTCACGTGGGCGCTGGAGGCCGCTCTCACAGCGCGAGCAGGAGGCGAGCGAGCCGCACGCGCCGCGCAGGCGCGCACGGTCGCGGCGGTGCAGTCCCGCGCGACGGCGCTGGTCGCGACGATTCAGCGCGAGGCCGAGGCCATCGCTGCGCTCCCCGAGGTTCAGAACGCGCTCGCGTCGCCAGAGGCGAGCCTGGGTGATTCGGCCTCTGGCGTAGCGGTGGCAGCACTTTTGTCGCGCGCGCTGCCGCCGTTTGTGTCGGTCGAGGTGTACGCGCCGGGGCTGGAGTTGGTGGCGTGGAACGGCGACACGTTCCAACTGGGGGTGCGGGCCGTGCCCGATACGCTGCTCTCGCTCGCCGTGCCCGACCGCGCCGCGCGCCGCGCGCTGACCGTTTGGGCGCCGGTCACCGTGGGCGACTCCGCCAGAGGCGCCGTCCGCGTGGTGCGCCTCGCGCAGGCTGCCGTGCCCGTCCGCAACCGCTACTTGCAGGACTACGATATCGCCGACGAGTGGCGCGACGGCATCGACAGCCCGTTCGAGGTGCTCGTCTCCGGCCGTACCGCGCCGCCTCGGCCCGAGGCGCAGCCTCTGGCGGGGATCGCAGGCCGCACCGTCGGGTGGGTGCGCGTGCCCGTGCCCACCGCAGCCGCCCTCACCGACGGTGTGCAGGCGCGCTTCCGCGACGCGATGGCGTTCTGGGTGGTGCTTCTCCTGGGCTGGCTCGTGACCGGCCTGGGACGCCTCTACGCCGACACGCTTGCCCGCGCCGCCACCCACGACACCGGCCCCCACGCCGCGCGCCTCTGGCGGCAGAGCGTGCTCGCGCTTGCGGGGTTCTGCCTAGCGCTCGTCGGCACGCGCTATGCGCTGCTGCACCTGGACGTGCCCGTGCGGTGGTTGGGCAACGGGCGCGAAACGCCGCCCCTCTTCGACCCGCTTATCCTCGCCTCGGATCTGGGCTGGGGGCTGGTTCGGTCGCCGGGCGACCTCGCGTTGACGGCGCTGTTTGCCGTCGTGATCGCAGGCGCTACGCTGGCCTACGCGCTCCGCATCGCCGCTGCCTCTGGCGAGACGTGGGCTGACCGCGACGCCAGAGGCGCAACAGGATTTGTGGGTGTCATGCGCGTCGGCATCGCGAGCGCGATGGGCGCCGCGGCGCTGGGCTCCGTGGCGCGCAGCGCCGTCCTGGACGCACCGCAACTGGGCTACGCCGACCGCACCGGCCCCATTATCGACGGCCTGCTCACGCTCGCGATGGGCTCGGTTGTCGCCGTCGGCGCGGCGGCGCTGTGCGGCATCGCGGCGGTCGTGCTGCTCAGCCGCGACGACGCCCGCTCCTGGCACGTCGCGCAGGCCATTCTGGGCGTGCTCACCGCGGCGTTTGCAGCAGGCCTGGTCACAGGCTCCAACATCGCGGCAGCCTCTGGCGTGACGCTCGCGCTCGCAGGCGTCGGGCTGGGCACTGTTCTGGCTGGACGGCAGGAGCGGTGGGGCTGGCCGCTCACGTTCCGCGGCCTGCTCTTGGGTGTGTTCGTGCTCGCGCCCATCGCCTACGGATTCATGGCCGGGCCGCTCGGCGAGCGCACCGACGCGCTGCTCTCCGACGCCGCCCGCAGCTTCGCCGGAGGCCGCGACGAGCGCGTCACCTACGCCCTCGACCAGGTTCTCGCCGAAGCCCGCGCGGACGACGCGCTCCGCCCGGCCCTGCTCGATGCCGTCGCCGTGGCGGACTCGCTGCGCCTCCGCGGCACGCGGGTCGCGCCCGGGCCTCTGGCGCCAGAGGCCGTGCTGGACACGAGCGACGTGGCGCTGGCCTCGCTGGACTCCACCCGGCAGTCTCTGGGCGACCTGGCTGCCGGGCTCGTGCAAAGCTCGCTCTTGGGCTCGCTCGCCGATGTCGCCGCCGAGCTTCGCTTTATCAGCCCCACCGGCGACACGCTGGGCGGCTACGCCGAAGGCGGCGCGCCGCCCGCGCCAGAGGCTGATCCTCTGGCGTTTGCCACGATGCGCGAACGCTACCGCGAGCGCGACGAAAGCGGCTTCTTCGTCGACAGCGCGCCCTCGCCCGACCGCCGCGGGCTGCCGCGCTACGCAGGCATCGGGCCTCTGGCGGAGACCAGCGGGCAGATCACCGGCGAGGAGCCGCGCGCGTGGATCTATGTCCGCGCCACACCTCGCCCCGCGCGCTTCGCCGCCGAGACACCATTCCCGCGCGTGCTCGCACCTGCCAACCTCTTCGGCCTGGACGACGAGGCCGTCGCCTACGCCGAGTACGACGATGGCGTGCGCGCCAGAGGCGGCGACGAGGCTCCGTTCCGGCTTCCTGAGAGCATCTACGATGCGCTCGAAAACGGCGCGGGTGCGGCGCTGCTCAACGAAGAAGCCGACGGCGAAACCGTCCGCGCCTACTACGTCCGAGTGGGCAGCGGCACGCGCGATGTCGTCTCGGCGCGCCTTGCAGGCGGCGACCCGCTCGATGTGCTGCTCGTGCTGCTGCGCCTCACGCTCGCGGGCCTCGCCGTCGCCTCGCTGCTCTACGCCTCCGGGATTCCGGTCCGGCGCCGCATGGGCCTGTTGCCGGCGCCGCGCACGCGCTTCCGCGACAAAGTCCTCAACCGCTTCCTCTTTGTCGGTCTCGCGAGTGTCGCACTGACGGGCCTCGTCGGGCAGCGCGTGATCGAGGAGCAAAACCAGCAGGCCGTGCGCGATCTGCTCCGCCAGAGGCTGGGCCGCGTCGAAGCCGCACTCTCGGCCGACGCCGAGTCCGGCACGCCCACCGGCTCGCTGCTCAACCGCGCCCGCCCCGACGCCATCTCCGCTTCTCTGGGCTTCGACGTGCACCTCTACGGCGAGGCCGACTTGCTCGCCTCCTCGCGCCGCCAACTCGTCAACCAGCGCCTGATCGAGCCCCGTCTGCCCGCCGAGGTCTACGACGAGCTGTATGTCCAGAACCGTCCGTTCGCGTTTGCCGAAAGCCGCATCGGCACGGGCGACGGCGGCTTCGCCTACACGACCGGCTACAAAGCGCTCCCCGACTCGCTCGGCTTTCCCATCGGTGCTGCCGCGGTGCCCACGCTTCCCGAGCAGGCGGCCATCGAAGCCGGGCAGGCGCGCATGGTGACGTACCTGTTCGGAGGCCTGCTCGTGCTCCTCGTCGCGATTGTGGCGGGCGCAGCGCTTCTGGCGGGACAACTCACGCGCCCGTTCGGGCGGCTCCAGCAAGGCCTTCGCGCGGTAGGCGAGGGGAGGAGCGAGGAGCCCATCCCAGTCGAGACCCGCGACGAAGTCGGCGAACTCGTCGAGACGTTTAACGCGATGCAGGCGCAACTCGCCGAGTCCCGCCGCAAGCTCGCCGAGCAAGAGCGCGAGCTGGCGTGGCGCGAGATGGCAAAACAGGTCGCGCACGAGATCAAAAACCCGCTCACGCCCATGAAACTCAGCGTGCAGCACCTGCGCCACATCTTCCGCCCGCCCGGCGAGGACGATCCGCCAGAGGCCCGCAAGTTCGCCGGCGCCTTCGAGCGCACGACCGAGATGCTCGTCGAGCAGATCGAGAGCCTGCGGCACATCGCGAGCGAGTTCTCAGACTTCGCCCGCTTGCCGCTCCGCAACCCGGAGGCGCTGGACTTGAACGAGATCGCGGAAGACGTGGCCTCCCTCTTCGAAACCGAAGCGATGGGCGAGACCGCCCGCGCCACGCTCCAGACCGACCTGCACCCCGAGCCTCTGGCGACCGTCGCCGACCGCGAGGAACTGCGCCGGGCGTTCGTCAACCTGCTCACCAACGCGCACCAGGCCATGGCCCACCGCGACGACCAGACGCGGCCGGGCCGCATTGTCCTCCGCACGCGCCACCAGACCGCGCCCGACGGCACGCAGTGGGCCATCGCCGAGGTGGCGGATACGGGCATGGGCGTCCCGCCAGAGGCCCGCGCCAAAATCTTCCAGCCCTCGTTCTCCACCAAGTCCAGCGGCATGGGCCTGGGCCTCGCCGTGGTCAAGCGCGCCGTCGAGGCCGCTGGCGGCAGCATCGGCTTCGAGACCGAAACGGAGGGTCAAGCGACCGGCACGACGTTCACCATGCGCCTGCCTCTGGCGCCAGAGGCAGGCGCAGGCGTGGCGCCGCTGGCGTAGCGCTTCCCTTTTCCACGCGCCATGTCCGCCGCCGCTCTCCCGCTGCTCATTCCCCTGGCGACCGTTTTTACGTGGACGCTCGCCGTGTGGCTCATCGCTAAGATGGGCTGGGCGCCTCTGGCGGAGGCCTACCCGGCCAAAACGTGGCCCGCCAGGGGCCTCAAGGTTCGGTGGCGGTCTGGGGGCATAGGGGCGGTGAGCTACAGCAGTGCGCTCAACGCCGCCGTGACGCCCGAGGGGCTGCACCTTCGCCCAACGCTCCTTTTCCGGGCTGGGCACCCGCCCGTCTTCGTTCCGTGGGCCGCGTTTGTCGACACCGCACCGGCGATGTTCTGGAGCACTCGCTTCGTCCTCAAAAGCGCGCCGGATCTCACGTTTGGCGGCAGGCTCGCGCGCGCCATCACCGCTGCGCTGCAGCTCTACCACGAAGCCGCTGCCGCCGACCTAGATCTGGAAGAACACGCCTCTGGCGAACACAAAAGCGGCGACCTCCCGTGGGAAGCCGCCGCTGAGGCTCGCGAGACGAGACCGTCTAGAAGGGAAGGTCGTCGTCGGGCGTGAACTCGTAGTTGTCGCCGCCGCCAGAGGCTGCGGGCTTGCTGCCGCCGCCGTTGTTGCTGGGCTGGCGCTGCGGCTTTGGGCTCTGGTCGTAGCTGTCGTTGCTATCTCCGCCGTAGTTGCCACCACCGCCGCCGCCGTCTTCGCGGCCGCCGAGCATCTGCATCTCGCGCGCCTTGATTTCGGTGGTGTACTTGGTGTTGCCGTCCTTGTCCTCCCACGAGCGGGTCTGAAGTTGCCCTTCGATGTAGACCTGGCGGCCCTTCTTCAGGTACTCGCCACAGATCTCCGCGAGCCGCGCCCACGCCACGACGCGGTGCCACTCGGTGTTCTCCACCTGATTGCCGTCGCGGTCCTTGTAGGACTCGCTCGTCGCGAGGGAGAAGTTGCAGACGGCGGTGCCGCTGCCGGTGTAGCGGAGCTCCGGATCGCTCCCGAGGTTGCCGACGAGGATGACTTTGTTGATGCCACGTGCCATGGTGTAAAATGCCCGATTGGGCGGCTGATGTGCACGTTCCACTGGTCCGGCCTCCGCTTAGCGGAGGTGGCGGCCAGCCGTTCTTTTGATCTCGCCCGAGGAAGCCTCTGGCGGAGCGGCAGTCTAGACACAACGCGAAGCCGTGTCTAACCGGCGCGGATGGAAAATATCTACATGCGGTGCCAGCCGTGTGTCACATCCTGTTTCGACGACGTGCGCCACGCCTCTGGCGCCAGAGGCGCGCGCGGTCTGAGCGAGGTTCTCCTCGAATGTCTGCGCCGCCAGAGGCGGTCGGCATCGGCGATCTTGGAGACCCCCGCCTCCCAGCCTCCATGCTTCCTCCCGTTCCCATCGACCGCGAGACGCTCGGTCTCACCGACGCCGACCGCGATGCGGCGCATGCGGACCTTTTCGCAGACTTCGTCGCCATTGTGCGCCGTCTGCGCCGGGATTGCCCGTGGGACCGCGAGCAAACGCACGACAGCGTCAAGCACCTCACCATCGAGGAAGCCTTCGAAGTGGTGCAGGCCATCGACGACGGCGACCCGGTGGAGCTGAAAAAGGAACTGGGCGACCTCTTCCTGCACGTCCTCTTCCACGCGCACATCGCCGAGACTGAGGGCACGTTTACGCTCCGAGACGTGATGGAGGGAGAAATGCAAAAACTGGTGCGCCGCCACCCGCACGTATTCGGCACGCTGGCGGTAGATGGAACCGGCGAGGTCTTGCAAAACTGGGAGGCCATCAAGCGCGCCGAGCGCGAGGCCGAGTCCTCTGGCGAAGCGGAGGTCAAAAGCGCACTCCATGGCGTACCGAGCGCGCTCCCTGCACTCCTCCGCGCCGAGCGCGTGCAGGAAAAAGCCGCTCTCGTCGGCTTTGACTTCCCCGACGCCAGAGGCGCATGGGCGAAAGTGGAGGAGGAACTGGCCGAAGTCCTGGAGGCCTCTGGCGGCTCGCCCGACGGAAACGGCGCCAGCGGCGACCCCGACCGGCTCGAAGCCGAGATCGGCGACCTGTTGTTCGCGGTCACCAACTACGCGCGGATGCGGGGCGTCTCACCGGAGAACGCGCTCCGCCGGACCGTCGGCACGTTTTCCAGCCGCTTTGCTCATGTCGAGCGCGGCTTGGCCGAGACCGGCCGCACGCCAGAGGCCGCGACGCTGGAGGAGATGGACGCGCTCTGGAACGAAGCCAAAGCGATTGAACGCGCACTGAGTCTGCCCACAGCCTCTGGCGCCAGAGGCGTTGTCTGAGGACTACGCGCCGTAGGAAGGCATCGCAAGCTGTGCGACGCCGATAATTTCCGCTGCCTCCTCACGCGTGCGCACACCGATCACCTCGCGGTCCCGAGGGCGCATGAGACGCGCGTAGAACTGCACGGAGTACAACTCTAGCGACCGAGGTGTAATGATAATCGTGCGCGAGCCGACGAGTTGCGAGCGTGTATCGTCTTCCAGCTTGTTCAGTCTCGAAATATCGGTCGGCAGAATGTTGGCGCCTTCACTGGCCGACATGTCCCAGACTTCTGTGAAGCCGGGCTCCCATTCGGGGTGGAACGCCATCGCGTGACCCACTCGCTCAATCACGTCCATGTCCACGACACTGCGCGGCCGCGCGAGTGCATACCGGTCGGCTGAGACGAGAACGACGTCGTCGGGAGTGGGGAGCATCGCGGAGGAAAAGGAGGCTCGATCAGACAACGGCGAAAGGATATGGTTTCCCGTTGATTTTCTTCTGATTAGGTTAAAAAAGGACTAGGTAGAAAAGCCGAGGCACCTATTCAGCAGACCGTACTAAATACACAAAAGCAGGTATGTGCACGAGTATATGTGCCAGGGTGTCTTGTCAGTGGGCGCTCTCGGACGGGCGCGCACATTCGTGGCGAGAGTACGCTAGCAGCCGCGCCTAGCTTAGGGTGTACTCAAACCGCGCTTATGACCCGGCTCTTCTCCCTTCTCTTTCTCTCCCTCGCGACGCCCGCGGCGGCACAGTTCGGGAATTCAGGCAACGATTCTGGCATGCCGCTGCACCCGGAGCAGGCAGCATACGACGTGCAGGCCTACGACCTGGACCTCACAGTCTCGCCAGAGGCCCGCACCATCGCGGGCTCGCTCGCGATGAGCGCTCGCGCCGTCCTGCCCACGACGCACATCCGCCTCGACCTCGACGATGCGCTGACCGCCTCTGGCGTGGCGGTGCCCGCGTGCATGATGCTGAGTGGCGCCCACGTTTGCGCCGACACAACAGACGCGCCTCTGGCGTGGGAGCGCCTGCCGGGCCAGATCCGCATCGCGCTGGGCCGGACGGTGCAGCCAGGCGAGAGCATCCGTGTGCGCGTGGACTACGGCGGCAGCCCGCGCGTGGCGCCGCGCCCGCCGTGGGACGGCGGGTTCTCGTGGGAGCAGACTGCCTCTGGCGAGCCGTGGGTGGCCGTGAGCTGCCAGGGCGAAGGCGCCGACCTGTGGTGGCCCACCAAAGACCATCCCAGCGACGAAGCCGAGAGCATGACGATCCGCCTGACCGCGCCCGCTTCTCTGCGGGCCATCGCCAACGGGCAGCACGTCTCGCGCGAGGTCAACGGCGACGGGACGGCGACCGAGACCTGGAAGGTGACCACACCGATCAACAACTACGGCGTCTCCTTCGGTATTGGGCCCTACGTAGAGGTGACGGACACCTACACGAGCCCGCTGGGCTACACGATGCCCGTCGTGTTCTACGTCCTCCCCGAGCGCCGCGCCGATGCCGAGAAGCAGCTTCCGGGCTTTCTGGACGCCGTCGCGTTTATGGAGCGCACGTTTGGGCCGTACGGCTCGCGAGAGGATGGCTACCACGTGCTCCACACGCCCTACCTAGGCATGGAGCACCAGAGCCTGATCGCCTACGGCTCCACGTTCGAGGACAACGCCTACGGCTTCGACTGGCTGCATTTCCACGAACTCGCCCACGAGTGGTTCGCCAACCTGGGCACCGCCCCAGACTGGCGCGACTTCTGGGTTCACGAGAGCTTCGCCAACTACGCCGAGGCGCTCTACGCCGAAGACATCGCGCGTCGCACGATGGGCAACGAAGCTCAGGCGCGAGAGGCCTACCTGAGCTACATCGCGGCCGTGCGCGGCAGCATCCGCAACGTGCAGCCTGTGGCCCCGCGCGAGACGCGCACGACGTCGCAGATGTACAACCTGCCGGGAGGCGGCTTCAACGGCGACATTTATTTCAAGGGCTCGTGGTTCCTCCACACCCTCCGCTTCGCGATGGACGACGACCTCGCGTTTTTCCGCGCGCTCGCAACCATCCTCTACCCCGAGACCGGCGCCACGCCAGAGGCCGCCTCTGGCGATCCGAGCGGCGCCTACAGATGGGTCTCGACCGAGGACGTGGTCGCAGCGTTTCAGCGCCAGACCGACCTCGACCTCGCGCCTCTGGCGGAGGTGTACCTGCGTCAGCCTGCGCTGCCACTGCTGCACATCGGGCGGGCCGACGGCGCGGCGACGTTCCGCTGGGAACTCCCTGAGGGCGCCTTGCCCGAGGGCACAGCGTTCGAGCTTCCCGTACCGACGGCATCGCACGGGCGCATCCCCATGCCCGGCGGTTCGGGCGCGGTGGGCCTCCCGCGCAACGTTCTCCGCGTCGACACCACCGTCGCACTGTTCGAGCGCGCCGAAACAGCGGGCGCCGAGTAGACTCTGGCACCCCACTCGCTCAGCCTCTGTCGCCAGAGGCGGCGCACAGCAGCGTAGCCTCACCCTCGTGATCCCACTCCGTCCGCTTTTGCTCACCTTCGCGCTTTTCGCCTCTGGCGCGAGCGCACAGACCGCCCCGCCAGAGGCCCGCACTCCAATGGGTCTGCTCGCCGGGCGCGAGCTCATGACCGAGGTGCTCGACGCACTCGGAGGGCACGCCGCGTGGGACTCTCTGGGCGCGTACGCCACGCTCGCGGCCACGCAGATGAACTCGCTGATGGTCGGCGACGTGAGCATCCAGAGCGCGTCGGTCGTGCGCGGCGCCGATGGGGTGCGCGTGGAGCAGTTCACACCTGTCGGCACCGTGCGGGTGCAGATCGACGGCGAGCGGGTGGGCTTCGCCATCGACGGGGCCGCGCAAGAGGCGCCGCCGGGCGTGGCCTCTGGCGTGCGCTCGCAGCTCCTGTTCAGCGTGCCGTACGTGCTGATGCGGCGCGAGGACCTGAGCATCAACCGCGTCGCGGACCGGCGGGGAGGCCTGCCGGTGCTGCGCTTTCGAGCGCCCGGCGTGGAGCCGCTCTACGACCTCGTGCTGAGCCCAGACCGTCGCCCGCTGCGCATCGAGTCCATCCAGGCCAGCGCGTCGGGGCCCGGCTACTACACCTACGGGTTCTCGGACTATCGTGAGGCGGGCGGCCTCGTCGTTCCCTTCCGCACCCAGCAGCGCGTGGACGACATGATCCTCACCACGACGACACTGGAGACGTTTACCGCCGACCCTGATCTCCCGACCGGGACATTCGGCGACTGAGGCCTACCACCGTGCGCCTCTGGCGATGTGCGCGTGCGCCTGGAGGGCGAGACGGGCCGCAGCGCCCGCGTGACGGTACTCGGCCGCGAAGTCGCCGTGTTGCACGAGGGCTCTGCCTCTGGCGCGCGCACGCTCACGTGGCGAGGCTGACGCCGGGCTGTACATCGTGCGCCTGGGGCTTCCTCTGGCGACCGCGCGCTTCTCCGCGTTGTGCGCGTGTAAGGTTGTGCGCATGTAAGTGGGCCAGAGGGCCCATCGCCAGAGGCGAGCGCATGCGTAGCCTTGCGCACCTGGATCCCGCTCGCCATGCGCATCGCCCTTGCTTTCTGCACGCTTCTCGCCCTGCCTCTGGCGGGATGCAGCACGCCCCCCGCCGACGCGCCGCCCGCGTTCTCAGATGCCTGGGCGGCTCTTTCGGGAACGGAGACCGCCGCGTACGATGCTTGCGACAGCTTCATGTCGGGCTACGTGAGCACCTACGGCGCCAGAGGCCTGGCTTGCACGCTAGACCAGCGGCTCCCGCTTCGTACGCTGCTTTCGCGCTACAGCGGGCGCGTGTTCGCCAGCGGCCCGCACGCGCTCTCGCCCGGACGCTTCGAAGTCGATCTACTCAGCGATGACTTCGGGCAGTACACGCCCGAGTTTGTCGAATGGGCGGTCGACAACGCGCTCGTGGGCGAGACCAGCGAAACGGCCCGCACCGTTCTGGCGCCGGTCTACCGCGCGCGGTTTCAGCAGCTCGCGCGCGTCTACTGGAGCGTCTACCAGGATCTCGTCTCCGAAGGCTATCCCTCGCGCACGCCCGCAGGTGCAACCCAGGCCTATGCCGACTACCTGGCCTCTGGCGTGGTACCGGAGGTCGGGCGCGAGACCAACTATCCCGGCTTTACCATGACGGCGTTCAGTGAGCGCAACGAGGCACTCGCCAGAGGCATCGCCGGGCCCGGAGAGTGGCACTTCGGCGCGATGTACGAGGCCAACACGGCCACAGGCTTCTGGCTGCGCCGCCGCGCCGATGGCACGCATGAGGCGTTTCGCGACGGGCTGGAGCGCCTGCTCACCACGTACGACGCCGCGTGGCTCGCCGCGATGTAAGGGGATGTAGGACACGCGAGGACGCCGCCGCGTCGCATCTTCTGACGCGCGTGTCGGGGTCCGTGAGAAATCAGCTGCGCGGGTACACCGTTAACGTGAGCACCCACCTCTCGACGCTGCGATGACTTCCCGACGCTCTACCCTTCTCGCCCTTCCGGTCCTGCTGCTTGGCTTCGCCGCGGCGCAGCCCGACTTTATCGTCGCGGCCTTCTCTGGAATGCAGGCCGGAGGCTCCGTCAACGGATGGGAGCCGCTCACGCTCGGCGACGCAGGCGAGACGACCTACACGCTGATCGAAGACGGCGGCGATGTTGTCGTCAAAGCCGAGGCCGACGACTCGGCATCGGGACTCATTCGCCGGGTCGAGGCGGATCTCGATGACTTTCCCATCATGTCGTGGCGCTGGAAGGTGGACGGCATGATTCCCGGCGGTGACGTGAGCCGCAAAGGCGGAGACGACTACCCGGCGCGCATCTACGTCACGTTCGACTACGACCCCTCGGATCTCTCCTTCGGCGACCGCTTGAAGTACCGTGCTCTCCGTGCGCTGGGCTACGACGACATCCCGGTCCGTGCGCTCAACTACATCTGGGCCAACAAAGACAGCGAGACCCGCATCGTGCCCAACGCCTACACCGATTGGGTGCAGATGGTACCTGTGCAAAGCGGCGCCTCTGGCGCCGGAGAGTGGAAGGTAGAGCGCCGCAACGTGTTGGAAGACTACCGCGCCGCCTTTGGCGAGGAGCCCCCAAAGATCAACGGCATCGCCATCATGACCGATGCCGACAACACAGGCAAGACCGCCACGGCCTACTTCGGTGACATCCGCCTGCTGGCAGAGTAAGCCTCTGGCGAGCCTGCCCTGAGCGAGCCTGCCCTGCATAGACGCGCCCCGCTCAGATTACGGAGCGGGGCGCGGTGCGTTTTCGACAGAGGCCGCCTCTGGCGGGACTCAGGCGCCAGAGGCTAGAGGTCGACCTGCGCGTTCTCGCCGAGGTCGGTCGCCGGCTCACCGGTTACGAGCGCTTTGACGAGGCCGAACGCGTGCGCGACGACCGACGAGGGAGAGTCCCAGAACTCGGCGCGGTCCACGTCGATCTCGATCAGGCGAATGTCCGGGTCGTCCGGTCCCTCGGGCCACCACGCGCGAACGGAGACGGACCAGTAGTCCTTGATCTTCTGCCGGTCGTCGGTGACGCGCGCCGTGCCGGTCATGGTTGCGTACTCCTGCTCGCTGGGCTTGGCGAAGGCCACGCTGACTTTGTTGTTGCGCGCGATGTGCTTCACCTTGTCGCTGTCCTTGCTCGTAAAGAGATAGAGCATGCCGTCGAACTCGCCGGGCTTCTGCAAGCCCATCGGGCGGTTCCACGGCGCGCCGTCCGTGTCGATGGTGGTGAGCGTGGCGATGCGGTGGTCGCTGATGAGGCTCGCGAGCTTGTCGATGGCGTCGCTTCGGGAGAGGTCCGGCATTTGCATGGGTGTGAGAGTGGAGCGTCCTAACTCGCCGTTTGGCGCGGAGGTTCGCCTCTGGCGCCAGAGGCCCGCTTGCGGCTCGGCTTGGCGTCGTCTCTGCTGACCACCGCTGCCCTCTCGCATGCACATTCCGACGAACAAGACGTACATCCGCGCTGCCCTGGTGGGCGGCGGCATCACAGCCGCGGTGCTGGGGGCGAGTTGGCTTATCGTCGGCCAGGCCTCTGGCGCCACGCCGATGGAACTGATGGACTCTGCGCTGCCGACGATCCGGTTTCTCGCCTCGGCCGTTGCCACCTCCGCTGCGACCACGCTGGCGCTCATTCTCACCCTTCTCGGACTCAGCGCCAGCGCCGACCTGAAACTGGACGCCGCGTTCTATCGCCAGATGCGGCGCGTGGCGCAGTTGGACGTGGCGACGTTTATCGCGTCCATCCTGTTGCTCATCGTGCTGGTGATGCCGCTTCGGGCCGATGGTGGACTGTCGAGCACGTTCTACACCGTCGCGTACTACACGTTGTCGGCCGCGGCGGCCGTTACGGCCGGGCTTCTCGTCTCGGTCGTGCTCGCGCTCTACGGCGCCGTGCACGATCTCATCGAGACGTTCTGGCTGGGCGAGGACGTTCTCATCGACGAGGACGCCGAGGGGAAGAAGGCCGAGGTGGCAGAGAAAGCCGAAGCAGACCACGCCCGCGAACGTGCCGACGAGAAAGTCTCCAGCGCGGCCTGAGCCTCTGGCGCCAGAGGCTGAGTACGTTGGGCTCGCACCCAGCACGTTACCATGAGGCCCACGTTGCGACCGCTCGTACTCGTCTTCTGGCTCACCGCCTGCTCCGTTCCCCGCAGCGAGCGGCCACCTCTCCTCGCGCTCTGGGAGCACATTGGGGAGAGCGCGCACGCCGTCGATGCGGACTGGGCAGCGGCTCAGAGCGCGGCCGAGGTTCCGTGCGAGACGTTCCGAGTCATGACGACGAACTCTCCCATGCGTCTCCTCACCTGTGCAGCCGACCGCATCGTCCCGACCGGCTTGCACGCTCAACGGTTCGGGGGACCAGTGTTCGTGAGCGGCCCGCACGCCCTCGGAGCGGAGCGCCTCGACCTCTCAAGCGATGATTTCGGGCGCTACAACCCGGCCTTCGTGCAGTGGGCCGTCGACGCTGCCCTCGTCGCCGAGGGAAAGCCCGCGCTTAGGGCGTCTACCGCCGCGGCCTACCGGCTCCACGTCCGGCCTCTGGCGCGCGCCTACTGGCTCGCCCACGCCGACCTCGCGCGCGACGGGTTTCCCGAGGTGCTTGCGGACATCGAAACCCAGGACTATGTCCTCTACCTCCGAGGCGGCCCTGTGCCCAGCTACGCTCGCAATGGGGGAGACGAGGAAGGGAAACCTTGGCCGCCGGGTTTTAGCACCAGGGTCTTCGGGTACCGCAACGAGCCGCTCGCCGAGCGGCTCTCGGAAGGCGACCGGTACGCGTACTGGCGCGCGCTGTACGACCTCAACGCGGGCACCACCTTCTGGCTACGCCGCCGCGAGGACGGCACGCACGGCGCGTTCCGCGACGGCCTCCGCCAGTTACTCGCGCTCTACGACGCGGAGTGGCTCGGTAGCGCTGCGGTGTTCTAGCCTCTGGCGCCAGAGGCCGACACAAAACCGCCCCCGAGCGCCGACGCACCCGGGGGCGAGATGCCAGAAGCCTCTGGCGAGTAACGCCAGAGGCGCTTACGCGTTGATCGCCCAGCCGTGCGCGTCGCGGAAGGCCTCCATGACGGCCTCGCTCAGCGTCGGGTGCGGGTGCATGGCCTCGGCGACCTCGTGGGCCGTCGTCTCCAGCGCGCGCGCCGTCACGATCTCGGCGATGAGCTCGGTCGCGTTGCGGCCGATGATGTGGCCGCCCAGCACTTCGCCATACTTCTTGTCCACGATAACCTTGACGAAGCCCGTCTGGTCGCCGATGGCCGCGGCCTTGCCAGACGCGGCAAAAGGGAATTTGCCGACGAGCACGTCGTAGCCCGCCTCCTTGGCGGCCTCCTCGGTGTAACCCACCGACGAGATCTCGGGCAGGCAGTAGGTGCAGCCGGGCACGTTGTTGTAGTCGATGGCGTGCGGCATGTGGTCCAGCTTGCCCTCGGCGTGCGCGATGGCCTCGATGCAGACCACGCCCTCGTGGCTCGCCACGTGCGCCAGCCACGGCCCGCCGATCACGTCGCCGATGGCGTAGACGTTGGGCACGTTGGTGCGGTAGAACTCGTCCACGCCGATCTGGCCCGCGCTCGTGCTCCACGCCGATCTCGTCCAGCCCAAAGCCTTCCGTATTGCCGACCACGCCGACGGCCGAGAGCACCTGATCGCACTGGATCGTCTCGTCGCCTTTCTTGGTTTTGACCGTCACCACGCAGCCCTCGCCAGAGGTGTCGACGCTTTGCACCTGCGCATCGGTCATCACCTTCACACCCATCTTCTTGTAAGCGCGGGTGAGCTCCTTGGACACGTCGGTGTCCTCGACGGGCACAAGGCGATCCTGCACCTCGATGATCGTGACCTCGGTGCCCATGTTGTGGTACACATAGGCAAACTCGACGCCGATGGCGCCTGCGCCCACGATGACGAGCTTGTCAGGCCGGTCGGTCTGCATCATGGCCTCGCGGTAGGCGATGACCTTTTTGCCGTCCAGCGGAAGCGGCGGGATCTCGCGGGCGCGCGCGCCGGTCGCGATGATGATGTGCTTGCCCTCGATGGTCTCGGCCTGGCCGACATCTTTGCCGTCCATGTCGGTGGAGGGCTCCACCTTGACCTTGCCGCCGCCCAGCAGCGTCGCCTTGCCCATGTGGACGGTGACCTTGTTCTTCTTCATCAGGAAGCCGACGCCACCATTCATCTTGTTGGCCACGCCGCGCGAGCGCTTGACGACCGCCCCCCAGTCGGGCGTGGGCGTGACGCCAGAGGCCGAGAACCCGTAGTCCTCGATGTGCGCCATCATGCTCGCGACTTCGGCGCTTTTGAGCAGGGCTTTGGTCGGGATGCAGCCGACGTTGAGGCAGACGCCGCCGAGCTTGTCTTTCTCGACGACGGCCACAGAGAGGCCGAGTTGGTGGGCGCGGATCGCGGTCTCGTAGCCGCCGGGGCCCGTGCCGATGACGATGACGTCGTAGGTCGCCATAATGGGGGAGAGTGGGTTGGTAAGAGGACGTGGGCGAGGATACTCAGGAGGGGCGCCGGGGTGTCCAGACGCGCGGTGAAAAGCGCCGGGCCTTGGCGAGGGCGCCTCTGGCGAGGTGTGCCGGTGGCGGGCTCGCCCCTGGCGAGAGGCGCAGCGCTGCTCGATGCTTCCGGCTCCTCTGCGGATTCGAGGGGCAGCCTCTGGCGCCAGAGGCTTGAGAGACCGCCTGATCCCGGCTACCTCGCCCGTTTTCCCTCTGCCTCCCACTCGTCCACGACCGCGATAATCACCACGTTGGCAGGTGTTGGGAGAGCCTCTGGCGGTGCGTCACTGTCGAACAGTTGAGACACAACAGCACCCTCCTTTGCGACCAAGACCGCGTCCCCAACCCCAGCACTCAGGCCGGGGTCGAGTGCCACGTCCTCCGCGGCGCCCTCCACCAACGACCCGTCTGGCGCCAGAGGCGAGACGAGGAACAGTGTGCGACCGACGAGGCGGTCGCTCTTCTGAGACGCGACGACGGATCCGGTGACTCGGCAGAGGCGCATGTCGTGAGGATTGAATGGTCTAGCCCAGTGATGTTAGATTATTCGTGCTGACGGACAACCACCACAAACCGTCTCACTCGGCACTCCCACAACCGCTTCTCTCTTCTATCCCCGCCCATCAATGTATAGCACACGCGGAATCGAGGCCATCGCCACCGTTACCGAACTGCGATCGCGCACCTCGGCCCTTATCGACCAGGCCGCCGGGCTCGAAACCGGCATCATGATCCAGAAGAACAACGAGCCCGTGGCGGTGCTCGTTGGCTACGCGAAGTACATGGAGTTGTACGAGTTGGACAAGAAGACGAAGGCGAAGAAAAAGAAGTAGCGGGGCCGCTCAGCGCTCGCCGATAAGCCTCTTCAGTTCCTCGATGCGGCGGACGGTCGCCTCACGGTCCAGCCCTCGGAAACGCTCCGGCAGCATTGAGCGGCTGGTGCATTCCATGACGGCGACGAGGTTTTGGAGCTCGACCTGCAGCGGGTACGTCGGCGGCACGAAGTCCTCGACGACAGCCGCGAGCACGTCACCCGAGATCATGCCCTCCTCTGTCTCTGCAGGGGAGGGTGTTTTCGTTGCGGGCACGTCAGCAGCCGGTGCGGCCTCTGGCGTAGTGGCAGGTGCGTCTACAGCGTCGGTCTCGCCAGAGGCCTCTGGCGTGTCAGCGGGAATCGCAGGAGCCTGGGGCGTCGCCTCGGCTGCATTGTCTTCCTGGGCGGCCAGAAGCTCCGCGAGGTCCGTGGTGGCGCGGAATTTGGCTCGGGTGAGAAGGGCTTCCATGTCGGCACCGGAGTAGGTGCGCTCGCCGTCGAGCAGCGCGTCCGGCACTTCGGACATGGCCACCTTGACGCCGGTCTTTTTCATCATCACCTCCAGCAGTTCCTCGCGGTCCTCGCGCGTGGAGGGATAGAAGAGGCCGATGTGCTCCTCGGCGCGGCCCTGCCGCTTGAGGTCGACCGGCATCAGGTCCGGGCGGGCGGTGACCAAGAACCAGATGACCTTGCCACGATAGCGCGTGTCGCTCATCGCCTGCGCGATCTGTCCGAACACACGTGAGGAGACACCACTGTCGCCAGAGGCGCTGCGGTCGCCGAGTGCGGCGTCGGCTTCGTCGATCATCACAGCGACGGGGTTCATCGCGCGGAGCAAGGTCAGGATTTTCTCCAGGTTGCCCTCGGTCACGCCCTGCCACTGCGAGCGGAAGTTCTTGAGCTTGACCATCGGAATGCCGATCTCGCCTGCGAACGTCGTGATCAGGAACGTCTTGCCAGTGCCGACGGGGCCAGAGACGAGGTAGCCCATCGGCATCACGTCCGGGCGGCCTTTGCGGATGGCGTCGGCGGCGGCGCGGAGGTGCGCCTTGGCCTCGCCGTGGCCTGCGACCATCTTGAGCGTGTAGTCCGTCTCGACGAACTCCAGCAAGCCATAGGCCTCGGCCTCGATGAGCTCCTTCTTCTTCTCGCTCAGCGCGTCGAACGTCATGCGCCGCTCGTTCTCGATCACGTCTGCCAGGATCGTCCGCAGCTGCACGTAGCCCAGACCTGCCGTGTTCTGCGAGAGTGCCATCGGCGGCACGTCGCTCAGGGCTTCGTACCTCTGGCGCCGGTCGGCGGTGCCCAGGAAGGAGTCCAGGAAGCCGCTGCGCTGCTCGGCGTCGGGCAGCGTGATCGCCAACTCGGCGTTGTACGGGCTCTGGATAAACTGCCGGTTGAGGTCGGTCAGGTTTTCCGTGATGAGCACGAGCGAAAAATCGGCTTCTAGCAGAATCGGGTCGTGCGACCACTTTTGGAGGTACACGAGCGCCGTCCGGTCCTCGGCGGAGTAGCTCGCGGCCTCGGTCATCGGGATGATGGTCTCGGCGTAGTCGATCACCAGCGCGATGCGCTTGCCATCTGCCAAGCGGAGGCGGATGTAATTGTCCAACAGCGCGAAGACGCGCGCCGGGTCCTTTGGCATCTTCTTGGCGTACTCGGTGCCGAAGATGGTGTCGTAGCCGCTCAGCGCGCGGTTGAAGTCCGTCCGCGAGCCCGGGTCCGTGAAGTGGATGCCGTGGGAGCGGTCGTAGAACACGACGACATCACGACCGGCAAACAGGTCCTCGCTCAGAAACTGGCGCAGCGGCACATACGCCGTCTGGTCCTTTTCGTCGATGGTCCGCACCAGGTCGCGCACGTTGCCGTGCAGCACAAACTGGTTGATGGTCTTGGTGAAGTACCGTCGGGCGAGATTGCGCGCCCACTCGGGGTAGTGCGCCAGAGGATCTGCGGTTTGCGTGTCGGCCATATCGGGAGCGTGCGGAGTGCGGGGCGGGAAGATACCGGGCGCCAGAGGCCAGGCGGAGGCCTCTGGCGCGGAGACGTGTAGACGCGCAACCGCCTGCAGAGATGCTCCTCCGAGTGGTGTGAACTGGAATTCGTGGACCCTGAGGACCGCTGGGCGGTTGATATAACACGGCTTCAGCCGTCCTCTCCCTTCTACCTCTCTCTTCTGATGGCCAACATTCCCGTAGAAAAAAACGAATCTGGCGCCGCGTGGCTTCCCTGGTTGCTCGGCGCTCTCGCCCTCGCCGCGGTCGCGTTCTTTGTCTTCCAGGCGATGGACGATCCCGACACGGTCGAAACCGCCGAGACGGTCGCGCCCGTCACCGAGTCCCTTGAGGACATGACGCCAGAGGCTCCCGAGGGAGTCGTAACCGCCGGCATCGACACGGTCCGCTCGGTCGGCGCTCTCGATGAAGCCATTGCTGCCGCCCGCGACGGGATGGCCTCTGGCGAGACAATGGACCTTGATGGCATCGCGGTGGTGCTCGACGATGTACGCGTGACGAGCCTTGCCGGCGACAGCACGTTCTTTATCGGCGACGGCGACGACCGCACGCTCGTCATGCTTTCCACGCTCGGCGAGTCCGAGAACGGACC
Organism: Rubricoccaceae bacterium; assembly: GCA_963708165.1. Lineage (GTDB taxonomy): Bacteria > Bacteroidota > Rhodothermia > Rhodothermales > Rubricoccaceae > Rubricoccus. The sequence continues at coordinate 2,561,540 of OY970187.1, forward strand.
GGGCGACGGATCAGACGGCCGCTACGATGTCAATGACGGCGCGACGGTCTCCATCGACGGCATGCTGAAGCGCTTCTCGCGTGACATGCCCGGCACGACCGGTCTTTCCGAGGAAGACGTCGCCGGCGTCGAGATCCGCCAGTACGTCATCGTCGTGCGCGACCCCTCCCAGTTTTCCATCGCGCGATAGCGCGTGGAACCCATCTCAGCGCCTCTGGCGCTGACACCGGCTGCATCTGCGGCCTCCTCTCTCACCCAACCCTCTCGTACATATGGCCAACATTCCCGTAGAAAAAACCGAGTCCGGCGCCGCATGGCTCCCGTGGCTTCTCGGCCTCCTCGCCCTCGCGGTGATCGGCTTCTTCATCTTCCAGGCGATGGACGATCCAGACACGGTCGAAGTCGCAGAGACTGAAGTTGTGGAAGCAACTCCCGCAGTTGTCGCGACCGATGTCGTTGACGACGCTGTGGAGACCGACGTTGTCGCGATGGACATGTCGAACCTCTACGTCACCCGCGTCACCGGCGACCGCACGTTCTATGTCTCCCCGAGCGCCGACGACGCCTCCAACGAGACGCTCGTCATCCTGGACCAGAACATGTCCCCCGGTGCGCCCGGCATCGAAGGCCAGGTCGATATCAACGCGGGCCAGATTGTGAACCTCTCCGGAGGCACGATGACCACGCTGGACGGCATGGACTTCTCCTCCGGATATGAAGACGGTGATCGCACCATGCTCGAAGGCATGGACGCGATGACATCGGTCATCACCATCGACGGTGGCGACGTGAACATCATGGAGGCCGACATGGAAAACGTCGAGGTCGAGTAGACCCGCCGCTGGCTTTTTCCCGCCAGAGGCCGCGGCCTCTGGCGGATCTCCTTTTCTTCATGTAGCACCTCTATTCCCATGGCACTCGTTGCTCTCTCCAACAGCTCCGATTGGGAGCTTCAGTTCGAAGACACACAAGACGTACGCGGCTTTCGCGTGCTCGACCAGGACGGTAAAGACACCGACACAACGGTCACTGACATGATCGTCGACACCGATGCCGAGCGCGTCACGATGATTGAGGTCTCGGACGGTATGCAGTACCCCGCCGACGATATCTCCATCGGCGACGGCGCGATCTACATCACCGGCGACTACCACGTCAACGAGGACGGTCCGACCTTCACGCGTTATCGCGAGATGGAGGGCTACGGCACCGTCCGCCGCCGGACCGCCTGAGCCTCTGGCGTGACCGCACGCACCGGCCGCACCTCTCGGGGTGCGGCCGGTTTTGTTCGTGCCGCTCTCGAACGCTGCGGGCGTGCGCGGCGAGATCTTGACCTATCGCATGAGCACAGCCCGCTCTCGTGTGATGACCCTTTCAGACGACTCTCGATAGACTTTTTTCTGCTGATGAAACGTGCTGCTCTTTTTGTCCTTCTGCCTCTGGCGGGCCTCGTGCTCTGGGGCACGGTGATCGAGCCGCGGTTTTTGCTAGACGCTGCCGAGGTCGAGGCCGAGATCCCCGCGCTGCCGTCGGGTTGGGAAGGCCGGACCGTTGCGCTGCTTTCCGATTTCCAAGTCGGCATGTGGGGTGGCAACGACGGCATGGCGGAGAAGGCTGTGGACGAGGCCATCGCCAGAGGCGTCTCGGCGGCGCTTTTTGCAGGCGACTTCGTCTACACCCCGGACTCCTCCGAGGTGGACCGCGCCGTCGGCATCGTGCGTGTGTTTCGTGACGCGGGCATCCCGTTTATCGCCGTGCTGGGCAACCACGACTACTCGCTGATGAAGCAGACCAGCGAAGTGGACCAAGCGACACTTCTCTACCTCACGTCTCAACTGAAGGACGCGGGCGCGACGATCCTGGAGAACCAGGCCACGCCTCTCGTACAGGGCGGCGACACGCTCTGGGTGGCGGGCGTAGGCTCCGTTTGGGCGGGCAAGAGTGACCCGGCGGCGGCGCTTGGCGGGCTCCCGCCAGAGGCCCCGCGGCTGGTGCTGATGCACAACCCGGAGTCCTACCGCGAGATTCCTTCGGGGGAGGCGCCTCTGGCGCTGGCGGGGCACACGCACGGCGGGCAGATCCGCATCCTGCCGGGCCGCTCGGAGTCGTGGTTGGACATCGTGCGCGAGGGCGAAACGGTCGCTGACGGCTGGGCGGCGGATTCCATCGGCGCACCGGGAAACCGGATGTACGTCACGCGCGGGATCGGCTTCTCGGCACTCCCGGTGCGCATCAACTGCCGCCCGGAGCTGACGCTGGTCACGCTCCGCTCCGCTAATGGCGCGATGCCCACGCGCGGGCCGGCGTGAACGCCTGAGTGCCAGAGGCTGCGGTCTCGCCAGAGGCCTCTGGCGGAACCTCGCTCCGGGCGAGGATTAGGGAGCGCATGACCGAGTTCGACCATGCGTTTATCGCCCCCGTTTTGCTCTCGCGTGGTGGGATGACGCCGCACAAACTGCCGCTGCCGGAGAGCGTGTCCGAGGCGCTGCAGGGCGCGCCAACGCGGCGGATGATCGGCACGATGAACGGCGAGCCGTTCCGGCAGTCGCTTCACACGAGCACGCGCGATGGCTTTCGGTTTCTCGCGCTCAGCAAGGGCCGCATGAAAGCGCTCGGCTTGGAGCAGGGCGCTCTTGTGGAAGTCGAACTCAGCGCCGACCCCGACCCCGATCATGTAGAGGTCGGGACAGAGCTCGGCGATGCGCTCGCGGCCGACGCCGAGGCGTGCGCCGTCTGGGACGCGCTCACGCCGGGCCTGCGCCGCGGCATCGCGTTCACGGTCACGAGCGCGAAGCGCGCCGAGACGCGGGCCTCTCGCGCCGAGGACACCGTGCGCCGCTTGCGCGAAGGCACGCACGAGCGGCTGAAGCGCCGCTGGTAAGTGCCGGGCAGGCCTCTGGCGCCAGAGGCTACTTCTTCTTCGCGCCGAAGACGCTCTGGAGGACCGACGCGGCGATGCCGTAGAGCAACGCACCCAGGAATACGTCGACTGCGCCAGAGGCGTCGAAGCCGTCCACGAGCTCGGCGGCGAGCCAGAACATGACGGCGTTGATGACGAGCGTGAACAGGCCCAGCGTGAGCCAGCGGACGGGTGTCGTGATCAGCTTGACGACGGCGCCAATCGTGGCGTTGACCAGGCCGATGACGAGCGCGGCGATAAACGCGGCGCCCCAACTGGCGACGGTGATGCCGGGCAGCAGGTAGGCGACAAGCAAGAGCGCGAGGGCGCTGGCGAGCCAGCGGAGGAGCAGTTTCATCGGGCAGGAGGGAGGGCCGCCGATCTACGGCGCACTCGCGCGGAGGGTTCGCGCGTCGCGCCAGACATGGTCCTGCGCACGGTCTCGCCAGAGGCCGGGCCGGTCAGCGCCGCTCGGCGCGCAGGCCTCTGGCGCGCAGCACGCCGATGGCGGCATCGGCTGTGGCGCTATCGGCAAACGCGAGGCGGAAGGCGCCGCCGGTTCCTTCGCGCACGCGCAGCAACTCCATGTCCTTGATGTTGAGCCCGGCCTCGGAAAGTGCCCCGGTCACGCCTGCGAGGAACCCGACGCGGTCCTCGGCCCACAGCGTCACTTCCGCCAGAGGCGCAAGGAAGCCCTTGGAGTGGCTCGGGATGGCATCGCGCACGCCAGAGGCCTGCTCGAAGGCCGCGCGCAGGTCTGCGGTCTCGCCAGAGGCTACGGCCTCGCGCAGCGTGATCAGGCCTCTGGCGAAGCCGTCGAGCGCGCCCAGGACAGCGTCTCGGTTGGCGCCGAGGATGTCGCCCCACATGCCGAAAGGGGAGGAGGCGATGCGTGTCATGTCGCGGAAGCCGCCTGCGGCCAGCGCGAGGGCGTCATCGCCCGTTTCTGCGGCGTGCTGCACGAGCGCTACCGCCAGAAGCTGTGGCAGGTGGCTCACGGCGGCCACGACCGCGTCGTGCCGGTCGGCGTCCATGACCACGGCTCGGGCGCCAGCGGCGCGGATGAGGGAGAGGAGAGATGGAGGGATAGGGGGTATGGCAGAGGACGGTGCGCTCGCCTCTGGCGCCAGAGGCCCAGACCCCGCATCCCTCTCCATGCCTCTATCCCGCATCCCTCCCGACGGCGTCAGCACATACACCGCGTTCTCGAACAGGAGAGCGTCCGCATGGGCCATGCCGCCGCGCTCAGCGCCTGCCATTGGGTGCCCGCCGACGAAGACGGCCTCTGGCGGCAGGATCTCCTGAGCGGCACGCACGATGGGACCTTTGACCGACGCCACATCGGTTACAACAGCGCCAGAGGCGAGTACCGGCGCGATCTCGCGCAGCACACCGGCGACGGCGCCCGTCGGCACCGCGAGGATTACCAGATCGGCGCCAGAGGCCGCCTCTTGCGCAGAGGCCGCGATGTGCGTCGCGGCGCCTCTGGCGAGGGCGAGTGCGGCCTCGTCGCCAGAGGCGTCGAAGCAGACGATCTCAGTCTGGGGGTGGCGCGCGCGGACGGCGAGGCCGAGCGAGCCGCCGATCAGGCCGGTGCCGATGAGGGCGATGCGGTTCATATCTGAGGGCCGAATTCGTGTCTACCCAGTCCGTCATTCCCACGAAGGCGGGAATCCAGAGTGATGAGCGCGAAAGGCGAGTGCGGGTGCAGAGGGTCAGGGAGGAATACCGCGACGGTCGGAGCGCTGATCCTAATTGGCTCCCCTCTGCGCGCCAGAAGCCTGCCGGGCCTCTGGCGCGCGCTACTCTGGATCCCCGCCTGCGCGGGGATGACGTTGTAGGAAAGGGAATCGCGGCCTCTGGCGCTGAGCGCTGTTTCTGGCTCCACGCCAGAGGCCTCTGGCGCTACGCGCGGACGCGGCGGCCGTCGGCGTCGCGGCGGAAGGGGACCCAGGCGAGGGCCATCTCGGCGATGTGCATGGAGGTTTGCGTGGCCGTGATCTCGGTCGTCTCCAGCGTGTCGGTGTCGACGTCGAGCGTGATGTCGATGGCGTCCATCTCGCGCTGAAGCTGCGCGTCCAGCTCGGCGTAGTCGTTCTGGAGGTCGGCGAGCTTCTGCTCGGCGCGGGCCACGTCTGCCTTCTCCTTGGACATGCGCCCGGCAGAGCGAGCCGTGACGCCGACCGAACTCATGCGTGGAGCGAGCCGACCGGCGGCCCAGGAACGCGCCCAGCAGCGTCGTGCCGACGCGCACGAGCGTGTCGGTTTTGCGCTGGCTCGCCTGCGCTTCCTCGCGCCCGATGGTCTCCTGCGGCCGACCGCATTCGCTTCTCGAGCGCCTTCAGCTTTGTCTCGTACTTCGTGCGCAGCGCGTCCTTCTGCTCGTCGCGGCCTCTCGCGCGCACCTGCTGAAGCCGGATCCGGAACGCGCGCTCGTCTTCGCCCGGCGTGCGACGACGTCTTGAGGCTCTTGCTCGTGTAGACCGTCAGCGGGCGCTCCTGCTGAAGCCACTTCTTGAGGTCCTGTCTCCCACGACGCGAAGCCGCTGGCGTCTACGCCCTCGGGCAGCGCGGCGAACGCGGCGCCTGCCTCTGGCGTGGTCTGCGTCGCGGGCCGCTCCGCCAGAGGCTCGGCGGCGTTCCACTGCGGCTCGCCCCCAGCGATCTCGGTCAGCAGCGTGACGCGTTCGGTGTGGTCGATGTTCAGGCTCTTGCGCTCGTAGGTGATCTCGGCCCGCGCGAGCAGCATGGGCACGTACTCCTCTGGCGAGTCGCCTTCGAGGTACACCTGCGGCACGTCCACACTCGGCGGGCCGCTGGCGCCAGAGGCGGCAGGTTCGGCCTCTGGCGTCGGCGCGGCTGTAGCGGGTGCCGCCAGAGGCTGGGCGGCTGGTGCTGCAGTTTTGCGATCCGCCATGAGGGTGCCGATCTGCGTCCGCGTGAGCGGTCCCGCGAGGTAGTTGAGCACCCAGCGCGTCTCCAGCACCACCGGCGCGGTCTCGTGCACGTTGTGCAGCAGGAAGCGCCGCTTACCGATGCCCGAGAGCAGCGCATCTACTTCGGCACGGTCGAAGCCGCCAGAGGCCGCGCCTTCGAGCCCGTCGAGCAGGCGGTCTTTGTCGCGCTCGGTCTGCAGGCGGCCTACGAACCACGTCCCGCAGTTGGAGAGCGCCTTGTAGTCCATGTCCACCGGATTCTGCGTCGCGAGGACGACGCCTAGCCCGAAGGCGCGTGCCTGCTTGAGCAGCGTGAGCAGGAGCTTCTTGGACGCCGGGTTGGCGCTCGGCGGGAGGTAGCCGAAGATCTCGTCCATGTACAGGATCGCGCGCAGCGAGCCCGTGCCCGGCTGGCGGCGCATCCACGCAAGCACCTCGCCCAGCAGCCGCGTCACGAAGAACATCCGCTCCTCGTCGCCCAGGTGCGCGATGCTCATGACCGACACCTGCGGCTTGCCGCTCGCGCCGTAGAAAAGCCGGTCTGCGTTCAGCGGCTCGCCCTCGGCCCACGCCGCAAAGCCCGGCGACGCCAAAAGCCCGTTGAGCTTCATCGCGAGGCCGGTTCTGCCTCTGGCGGGGAAGAAGCTCTCCACCTCCATCACGCCGATGGTTTCGAACGGCGGCGCCTGCAACGCGCCGATCAGGTCCGCGAGGCTGAGGCTCGTGCGCCAGAGCCCACGCGTCGCCCACCACCTTTGCGAGGAAGATGTGCTCGGGGCTGCTCATCGCGTCTGCCTCCACGCCCAGCAGCGTGAGGATGCCGCCGACCGTCGCGTCCACGCGCTCGGTAAACGCCTCGCCGGATCTCGCCTCTGGCGGCGGCGGGTCGAGCGAGCCTAGCAGAGAAACGGACACGCCCGAAGCGGATCCCGGCGTGTAGATCGTCACGTCGGCGGCGTCTTTGAGACGCTGCACGCGTCCCGCGTTCTGCCCCCACGTCTCCAGGCCGCTGCGCCAGAGGCTGGCTTTCTGCTCGGCGAGGGCCTCGGGCGTGATGCCGTCGCGCGCGGCCTCGCCCTCGTCGACCCACGGGCGGAAGTCGCTGGGCGCGAGGTCGGGGAATGTCAGCGCGAGGTTGCCCAGGTCGCCCTTCGGGTCGATGGCGATCACCGGGACGCCGTCCAGCGCCGCCTCCTCGATCAGGCCGACGCCTAACCCTGTTTTACCGCTCCCCGTCATGCCCACGATGAAGGCGTGCGTCGTCAGGTCGGCGGAGTCGTACAAGACAGGGCCGCCGAGGTCTTCCGTCTCGGGGTCGACCTCGTTGCCGAGGTAGAAGACGCCGAGGCCTTCAAAAGGAGCAGGTGTTTCGGGCATGAGTCGCAATGGGTGGGTCGGCTCGGAGATTACCGAGGGATCGCGCGCGCGACCGGGCGCCAGAGGCCTCTGGCGGGGAGTGCGCGCCGCGCGCGTGGAGAGGTCCAGCCTCTGGCGCCGGAGAGCGAACGCCTCGGCGCGTCCAGCGGCAGGCCCTATCTGAGACGCGCGCTCTGCAGGTGACGGGCGGCGGCAGACCTTTTTGAGACGGTGTTGCAAAGAGGTGACCGGTTCCGCGCCTATTGCCTCCGCTGCGCCAGAGGAACAGAAATGGACTCATGTTGAGCATTCCAGAACGGTTGCCAGCAAAACCCCTCGATCCCGGACCGCCATCCGGGGCGATTGGCGTGCAGGTCCTTCTGGTGGGCACGGTAGGGTTGCAAAACTGGCTGTCCATTCGGGTTAGAGGAGAGGGTCCGCCGATAGTCAGGCTAAGCTCTCGTACCGCCTTCCCCATCCGGTTATGCCACAATCCATGCTCGGGCTTCTCGCGCTGACGCTCGCCACGTTGATCTCGTTCAACCAGCAGCGCCTGATGCAGGAGTCCTACAAGTCCACCATCCACGACGAGATTGAGCTGGCGGCCACAGGCACCTCGCAGCACGTGATGGAGATGATCTCCGGCCGCTCCTTCGACGAGCAGTCGACGCCGTCGAAGATCTACAGTGCTGGCTTTATCCCCCAGGGATCTGGCTCATTCACGAGTGGCGAGTCTGCCGAGTTCGGGCGCTATGCCGAGGACGGAAAGTGCAACCTCATGGAGCCCTACAAAACGCCAGCCTGTGACGACGTGGACGACTTGGACGGCATCCGCGACGCGCCGATCTACGCCCGCCTCTCCGACGGTCGCCGCCTGATGTTCAAAGCCGATGTCGACGTGGACTACGTCACCGACCCGGGCAGCTCGACCCCATCGGACACGCCGACGCTACACAAGCGCGTCCAACTCACGGTCAGAAGCGAGCAGCCGGGTGTGCGCAACGGCGCCCTGCTCACCATCCAGCGCGTCGTCTCTTACGACCCCATCCGAGCCGACGCCAACATGGAGGCTGCCTGCGGCCCCATCGGCGTCGAGGGCGGGGAATGCACCTCCGGCTCCGGCACCGTGACGACCACGATTCCGAGTCCGTGAGCAACGACGCCGTTTCCGCCTCAACTAAGCGCCTCTGGCGCAGATCGACATGATCTCCATCTTCGACCACCTCAGCTCGATCCTCATCGGCACCGCGGTCATCCTCATCCTGATGGTGGCGCAGCACCGCTCCTCCCATGCGAGCGTGGAGCAGGTCGCGACGCACAGTGTCAAAGCCAAGACCCTCGTCTTCGGCCACTGGGTAGAGCGCGACATCCTGGATCTGGGCAAGAACCTCGGGCGCAACCGCTTCCGCTTCAAGCCGCCTACAACGGATTCGCTGGGCAACACCAGCACCTTCCACTTCTACAGCGACTCCACCTGCACGGTCGGGTGCTCGTTTCCGAGCGGCGTCAACATCGCGGTGGGAGACACGGCCCGTCTGCACACCCGCTATCGCCTCGTGCCGACCAAGCGCGCCAACCTGCGCGACACGACGGGCCAGCGCGTGAGCCGCCAGCTGATGAAGCTGGAACGGGATGTCTCGGAAACGTACGTCAACGACGGCGTCGCTCCAGATCCTCTGGCGGGCTCGTGGCGGCGCGACCGCTGGACGATCGGCACGCTTTCCAGCTTCAACATCGAAATGCTGGAGCGCGATGGGCGGCCCGCTGAAAACAGCGACGGGACCGTCAACATCGAAAGCGGCGACTACGTCTTCATCCGCTTCTCCGTCGTGCCCGAGTGGATCCTCGACCCGGAGAACTACATCCGCGAGATCTACTGGTCGACCACGCTCAAAGTGCGCCCCTACTGGGAGCCACCGAAAGTGACCACCTAAGCACTACGCCTCTGGCGCGTGAGCTCACGCGCATGTTTCACACGGTGCCGCCGGAAGGCACCTGCTTCTCGATTCCAACAGACCCCCCCACCCATGGGAAAGGCACTCCTCATCATAGTTCTCGGCGCTGGGTTTCTCCTGGCGCGCGCGGGCTTCAGCAACCAGATCACCGAGCGTGAGTCCAGAAAGGACCAGGTGGAATACGAAGAGGAGGTGCTCGCCCGCGAGATCTCCCGTTCGGCGTTCAACGTGGCCATGGGAATCGCACGCGAGTACCCCAACTCGCTGGATGCGGGGGCAAACGCTGTAGACCAGGCCGACGGCAGCGCCGACGGGCTCTACAGCGGCAGCGCCAGAGGCGGGCTCTTCGCGGTTCGCGCAGAGGCGCTGACCGGGCATGCGCTCAAGGTTACCTCCACGGGGTACTTCGGCGGTGTCTGGGAAACCAACGCGGCCGGTGAGAAGAGCTACACCGGGGAGAGCTACACCATGTGGGACACGTTCGACATTCGCGTTCTAGAGGTTCGCGAGGACGGCGTGTTGAACACCAGCTTTCTGGAGTCCCAGGCGGGCTACTGCTCGGCGGTCTACATGGACGAATACCGGGGCGAAGAGTTTATCGGCACGCGCATGATCTTCGCGGCTGGAAACCGGCGTGACGGATCGCGCCCGCCCATGTCGATCTACGTGCAGGCGGGAACGCAGCTCAACTTCTTCATCGGCGTCGATACGAACTGCTCCGGCAAGTTCTCGACCTCGGCGACGACGTGTGAGTCGCTCACCTACGCCATCAACGACACCTTCGACATCAACGACGTCGGCAGAAACAAGCGCTACGATCACCTGCACTACGCCCTGGATATTCCTTCTGGGGACATCACGAAGATGGAAGAAGCGGTCTGGGGCATGGTCGAGCAAAACCCGAAAGACCGCCAGCGGTGGCGCATCGGCTGGGAGGACCTGGAGCGTCCCGACTGGGACGATCCCAACTCCTCTAACCCGAAGAGCAGCATGCAGGCTCTCAAGCGCCTGGGATACGACGGACGTGGCTGGCCTGAACGAGACCACATGGGCTACCGAGAACTCCGCGACTACGGCGATCGCCCGGACTATTCCGATCAGGTGATCGAGCTGGGTATCTCTGCGCTACGCTCGCAGGCCTCTCGCGATTCGCTGTGGTACGCCATGCACGACGAGCGGACCAACTGTGGCATCAACAGCACGACCGGCATGCCACCAGAGCCACAGGTTCAGATTTGTGATGCAGGCGAGCCTCGCCTCGTCGGCGCGAGCAGGCTTCAGTCGTACCTGAATGCCGGTGCGAGCGTAGGCACCTGCCCGGAGAAGACCTACGAGGTCTGTCACGAGGGTAAGGAGATGACCGTTACCTCGTCTGCTCTTTCGGGGCACCTGCAGCACGGTGATATTCAGGGCGCGTGCCCGGTCGAAGAAGAGGTGCTTCTCTGCCACGATGGCGAGCAGCGGACGGTTGTGGTCTCCAACGTCCAGAGACACCTCAACCATGGCGACACCGTGGGCACATGCCCTGAAGAGGCCGAAGAGGAAGAGGACATCTACGAATGCCCGTGCAGCGAGGGCACACTCGCGAAGGGCAAGAAGGTGGGCATCCTTCACCGTCCGCCGGGCAACCCCAGCAATGAGCAGCTGCTCTGCGTCAACAAGAATGGCTGGCTCAACGGTCACAAGCCGCGCCACGACGACGTGCTCGTCTGCGGCAACGGCTGAGCCGCCCGGCTCTCGCCTCTGGCGCCCCCTCCCGGCATGCTCGGGAGGGGGCGCTGTCTGTCCACGGCGAGCCGCCAGAGGCCTCTGGCGGCGGGAGCCTTTGTGCATCCGAGGGTAGAGGGCAGGAGAGAGGCACTATCTCTCGCAGCGCCAGAGGCTTCCGGCAGAGGGGAAAGGGGGCAATCCGCCTCTGGCGGTGGCTTGAATGGAGGGTCATATGGGAACCGTCCGTTACCAATCGTAGCGCCAGCGGCGCGCTAGCGTGCCCGCAAACCGGACCGGACGATACCGCGGACCGCCTCACGCACTAGTGCGGTGCCTCTGGCGCAGTCCTTGGGAGCACCGCTCTCACCTTCCTCCATCCTCGTGTCCGCAGCTCCGACGTTTGCCCCCCTTTCCGGCGCCCTCAGCAACGGGAGCTCCGCGCCCTCGTGGATGACTCCTGCGGCGCCCGCACCCACGGCCGCACCGCAGCGCGCGCCCGATCCGATGGAGCGCGACGCGGAGGGCTTCTTTCGCATCCCCGCCTTCGTGCGCGAGATCTCGAAGGGCGCCCCCCGGCTGTTCGTCGGCGAAGACCGGCTGCGCTACTTCGTCGAGCAGGTCGACCGGCTGAGCGTGGAGCACCGCGAGCAGTTGCGGGACTTCATGGACCAGTACGTGGAGCGCATGCACGAGATGGGCGCCTCCGATATGGACTGCGGCGGCCCGGCCTGCGTCGGGCGCGTGTGGTACCGCTGCGACGGCGAGAAGACGCCGCACTTCGAGCTCGGCATCCGCTCGCACGATGAGGTCGACATCCTGGTGCTCAACCTGCTCTCCAAGCGGCAGCAAGAGGACCTGTTCGACGTGCAGTCGGCGGACTTCTCGTACCAACTCGACATGCCCGACGGCACGCGCCGCCGCTTCCGCGCGACGTGCTACTACGACAACCAGCACATCGGGCTCTGCCTCCGTGCCATCGCAGAGGACGTGCGCCCGCTCAAAGGGCTGGGCTTTCACCCGCTCGTCGAGCGCGGCCTGATGTTCCAGCACGTCCGCGACGGGCTGACGCTCATCACCGGCGTGACGGGCTCGGGCAAGAGCACCACGCTCGATGCCATCATCGACGCCAACAACCACGACTTCGACGGTCACATCGTGATTGTGGCCAAGCCGATCGAGTACGTCCACGCGCCCGACCGCTGCATCATCCGCCACCGCGAGGTGGGCCCGGACTGCCCGTCGTTCAAGATGGGCGTGAGCCAGGCGCTGCGCCAGGACCCGGACATCATCATGATCGGGGAGATGCGCGATCCCGAAACGATCGACTCCGCCATTGAGGCCTCCGATACCGGCCACAAGGTCTTTTCCACGCTCCACACCGCGAGCGCCGTCGAAAGCCTGGACCGCATGGTGGCCGAGTACCCCAACGTGGAGCAGGAGCGCGTGCGCATCCGCCTGGGTGACGTGCTGCGCTGCGTGGTGTCGCAAAAGCTGCCACCCAAGATTGGCGGTGGTCGTGTGCTCACCAAGGAAGTGCTCTGGGTGACCGCCAGCGTGAAGGCCGCCATCCAGAACGGCAACACCAACGAGATCTACCAGATGATGTGGGAAGGGACCAAGCAGGGCATGATCACGCTCGAGCAGGACCTCTTCCGCCTCGTCCGCGAGCGCAAGATCACGCCCGAGACCGGGCTCCAGTATTCGAACAACAAACGCCGCTTTCAGCAGCTCGTCCGCGGCGGCTGAGCCTCACCCCCCGCCCGGCGCCTCTGGCGCCAGAGGCCGCTTTCTGCTACCCGACCCGACCGGGGCACCCTGCCCCGCACCCCCCCGACCCATGAGCGACACGCCCCTTCCACCCAACCCCTTCGAGGGCGACCCCGACGAGATCAACCCGTTCGCGGGCGGTATCGGCGACGGCTCCGTGTCTGACGACGCGGCCATCGGCACGAACGCCTTCTTCGGAGGCGTGCTCTCCGACGATGACTTCGAGCCCGCGCTCGACGCGGCCAGCTTCTCCGACGGCGCCGACTCGTTCTTCGAGAGCGCGGCGCCAGAGGCGATTGTGATCGATGACGTCGAGCCCGAGGCGGACGTCGAAGCCATCGACGCCGTGGTTGCGGCACCTGTGGCGCGCCCGCGCCGCCGGCGCTCGCGCAAGGGCGCCAAGGCGCCTCGCACACGCGGCACGCAGCAGCTCGTGCTCGGCGTCAACGTCACGCCGACGCACGTGCATGGCGTGCTGCTCAAGAGCGAAGGCGAGGGACACTTCTCAGCGCTCCAGACGCTGTCGCGCGTCCGCAACCAGAACGCCGAAGACAACTCCGGTGCGATGACGCCATCGGATGTCGGCACCATCGACCTGCAGGGCGCCGGGTTCGATGACGGGTCGGTCCAGTTCGGCGGCGGTCAGGAGCTCGACTTTACCGGCGAGTTCGACGGCCTCGCCTCCTCTGGCGATGTCGGCATCGACATGGGCGCCATCGGGCAGCCACGGGTGGCGGCCCAGCCCATCGTGTTCGAGCTGCGCGACATGCTCGAAGAGGTGGCGCAAGGGGGATACGAGAAGCCCGCAATCGCCTTTGGCATCTCGCCGCCGGATGTAGAGTACTTCGAAGTGCTCGTGCCTGCGGACAAGAAGAAAAAGGCTAGGAAGTCCAAGAAGGGCGAGGACATCGCTCCGGTCAACGTCAAGCGCGAGAAGCTCGTCGCATTGCTTCCGCCGTCTCAGCCCGGTCGCGAGATCGACACCGACCGCGTGGCGTTCGTGCCGATGACCAACCGCGAGGGGCGTCCGCGCTTCCTCGCCGTGATTCCGCAGCCGACCGATCCGGTCGTGCCCGCGATCTCGATGCTCCGTGAGCAGGCCAAGCACCGCCGGACGGCATTCAAGACCATCGAGGCGGAAGTGCCGCTGCTGATCGGCTTGGCTGCGCTCGCGTGCCCCGCCGAGCCCAACGAAAACACCGCCGTCGTGCGCGTCGGCGCCGAGGACACGCTCGTGCTGCTGCTCTCGGGCGGCGAACTCCATCACATGGAGCCCATGCAGAGCGTGACGGCCTACGACGGCCCGGACACGATCTGCTCCCGCGTTCTGCTCCAGCAGGACGTGCAAGGCGTTGGCACGGTCCACAACGTGGTCGTGCTGGCCGACGAGCGCCAAGACGACCTGGTGCAGGGCTTTTCGGCGTTCTACCCCGATGCCCGCGTGTCCTCGCTGGCGTCGCTTCTCGGCGACCTGGGCATGATCTCGCCAGAGGCGCAAACCGCCGGGGCCTCTGGCGACGAAGCCGTCATGCTCCCTTCGGAGACGGTCGAGGCCGCTGGCGCGGCGCTCTCCGTGCTGGGCGGCAAGAACAACCCGTTCCCCGACGCCAACCTGCTGCCCAAGGCGCTGCGCAAGAAGAAGCGCCGCATGGACATGACGGTGGGCTGGCACACGCTCGTCGTGGGCGTGCTGCTCTTTCTGAGCGTGGTGTTCTTTATCGGCCTGTACTTCACGCAGTCCACCGACATCGCCGAGCGCGAACAGCAACTCGCAGAGTATCCGCCAGAGGCCACCATGGCCGTTCCGGAGCTCCAGATGCGCATCGACAGCCTGCGCCAGGCGCAGATCGAGATCACGAGCGCGCTCGCAGCGATGGACTCTCTGCTCTACGGCACCGACCGCTGGACGCAGGAGCTCGTGCGCACCTCGCGCGCTGTCAGCGCCTCTGGCGGGATCTGGTTCGAGGAGTGGCAGCCAGCCGGGTCGAGCGTCAGCCTGCGTGGCTTCGCGACCTCCCGCGCCCGCGTGGTGGGGCTGGCACAACGCCTGGACGCCGTGATCGAAGAGGTCACCTTCCAGGACACCCGCGGCTATCCCGTCTACGAGTTCCGGCTCCAGATGCCGTCGCCGATCGAACTGCCGCAAACGGCCAAGTACCTCCGTGCGCAGCTCGGTGAGCCCGAGGCACCTGCCATCGACGCCCTCGCGGGCCTGGACGCAGCCCCCCCGGCGTCTCGCCCCGCAAGCCCTCCACCGGCCGCCACGCCTCCGGCTGAGGACGCGCCATCTGAGTCGGAGCCGTCGGCTCCCTCTACCCCATAATCCCAGGACTCTCAAGGTCATGAGTAACGAAATACTGAACACACTCATCCTGGCTGGCTTTCTCGCCGTCGCCGCCGGGTCCGGGTATTACATCACCCAAAAACAGCAGCCTGCCGAAATCGAGGCGCTCGACGAAGAGATCGAGGCCATCGAGAACCGTAAGGCCGAGGTGGAAACGCTGATCGCCGAGCAGGCGGTCGCAGACGAAGACGCAGCGCTCGCGCTGCAGCGCTGGAACACCCGGTACAAGGTGCTTCCGTCGTCCCTCTCGTCCGCCGACGTGGTGGCATACCTCAACGCGCTGTCGTCGCGTGGCTTCCGCACCTTCGACCTGTCGCTCTCCGGGCGCACCGAGGGCGGCACGTCGAGCTACTACACGTACTCGGTAAACGGCCAGGCCTACTTCGAAAGCCTGTTCTCGTTTATCTGGCACGTGGAGAACAACCGCGGGATGTACCGCATCCGCGATCTCAACGTCCGCAAATTGGTCACGACCGTGACCGACGGTGACGTAGAGCGCCAGGTGGTACTGGCCGACTTCTCGATGGAGGTGGACGCCTTTTACGGCGCACACAGCCAGATCTCGGCCCCGGACAGCATGACCACGCTTCCGCCAGCGGCTTACCCGCCACGCCGGGCTGCGACCAACCCGTTCTACCCCTACATCCTGGCGACGTTGCCGCCCAACTCGGACGACCTCGTCGAGGTGGACACCGATAGCCTCTCGGCCGTGATCGGCAACACGGCCGTGTTCATCCGCGGTGGCGAGATGCGCCAGCTTCGCTCCGGCGACCGGGTGTACCTCGGCCGCGTGGGCTCCGTCGACGCCCGAACGGCGCGCGTGGTGATCAACCTCAACAAGGGAGGCATCCGCGAGCGCGTCGAGATCGACCTCAACACGGGAGACCGCTACCGCCAGGCTCTCGGCGACGCGTCTCTGCGCCGCGGCCCCGCCGCAGGCCCGGTGATCGAAGCCGCGCCGCCCGCTCCGGGCACGCCAGAGGCTGAGGGCCACTCGCTCTACCAGAGCGCGGAGATCCCCCGCACGCCACAGCCTGCCAACGACTAAGGCGCGCCGCTCGCCGCCAGAGGCCTAGGCCTCTGGCGGAAACCCGGCCGCACCCGCGCTGCCCGGTTTAGAGCACCGCCTCACCTGCCGATACATGTACACCCCCGACCGCCCTCTGGGCGAACCCATGAACCCGACCCGCCTCTCGCGCTCCGTATCTCGATACGCGATGGTCGCGCTCGTCGCCTCCGCTGGCCTCGCTGCCACCTACGGTGCCGCGCCCGCCGCCGACGCCCAAACCCGAACTGTCCGCGCCTACATCCCGCCAGACGAGCTCGTCTCGTTTCCTGCAGGCATGGCGATGGACGAGTTCATCAGCCTCGTCAACCCCGTCTTCCGCCGCGTGACGGGCAAGAGCGTGGTCGACCCCGAGGACCGCGACAGCCCCATCGGCGTCTCGCTCAACGGCGTCCACTTCGTCGACGCGTTCGAGCTCGTGCTCGACCGCCAGAACCTGGACTTCCGCGAGACGGAGGGCTACTTCATCATCGAAGAGCCTGCGGTCATCATCGACCAGACGATTGTCGCGACGACCTCGGACCAGCAGACGATCACGCAGATCGACGCCGGGCCTCGCGCCGTGGGCGGAGGTACCTCCGCCGCCTCGGTTTCGGCCCAGGAGCGCGAGATCCACATCTCGGCCATCGTCTTCGAGCTCAACCGCTCGCGTTCCAACGAGGTCGGCACCAACTGGGCGACGCTCTTCGGCGAAGCCTCTGGCGGTGAAGGCGGCACGGGCGGCCAGACCGGTGGTAGCGACGGAGGTGCAGGCGCCGGCGACGTGACGTTCTTCGTCAACGCCGGTTCGTTCTTCGACGCGCTCGACGGCTTCGTGCAGGCCAGCTCGGACCGTGTGCCGATCAGCCAACTCGCGGGCCTGTTCCGCTGGTTCGAGGAGAATGGCTACGGCCAGACGCTCGCTTCGCCCAGCGTGACCGTGCGCAGCGGCATCCAGGGCAAGATGCAGTCCGGTGAGGACATCCCGATCAACACGCGGGACTTCCAGGGCAACACGCTCACGCAGTTCATCTCGACCGGTACCATCATCGACGTGACGCCCACGCTGATCGTGGAGGAGATCGACGGGCAGGAGATCGAGTTTATCCACCTCGACGTGAAGGTGGAGAAGAGCAACTCGCGCATCATCAACGGCAGCGTTGGCGTGTTCAAAAACGACGTGCAGACCGAGGTGATGCTGCTCGACGGCGAGATGACCGCCATCGGTGGCCTGACCTCGACCGACGAGTCGTTTAGCCGCAAGGGCATCCCGATCCTGAAGGACCTCCCGATCCTGAGCTACATCTTCGGCTACAGGTCCCGCACAGAGACGCAGAAGGAGCTCGTGGTCGTGCTGCAGGCGGAGGTCATGGACGACCTCCGGACCCGTATGCGCGCCCCGAGCCGCGACGGCCGCATCCTCGAAGATGCGCGTGACCGCGTCCGCGAGCGCCTCAACCGCATGAACAGCGGCGCCGGTGACCGCATGGAGGACCTGGACACGATGGGCCCCATCGAAGTCGACGCCCGCGAGGACAGTAAGCCTCTGGCGGCTCACGCCGCCGGTCGGGTTCGCGCCCCGGTTCTCTCGCGAGGGCCGGGGCGTTTTTGTGCGCTGGAGGCCTCTGGCGCCAGAGGCTGTATTCTGAGCCATGCGAAGTTTTGTGGTTTTGCTCATCTTTCTGGTCTCTGGCGCGGTTGCGACGAGTGCTGCGCAGGGAAACACGGTCTCGCTCCCGGATACGCTCGTCTGGGAAGCGATTCCGCTCCCGCCGTTCGAGCGAAACGCTGACGCGATCGCGTTTCGGGGCGATACGCTGTACGCCTGCTTTGGCGGCAGTGCACCGTATGCCACCGGGAGGCGAGTGGGAGTACATGTGGCGAAATCAAGCTATGCGAGGTGGCTGGCGCTGGGACGACGGCGTGATTTTCCAGGCGTCGCGACGCCGGCTGCGGCGCTCGACGGACGGGGGCGGCGAGTGGGCTGAGGTGTTGGAGTACGGCAACATGCCACCAATCGACACGCCAGAGGGTGCGCTGCTCGTCGGGGACAACGCCGTCGGCAGCGGCGCTGCGCGTTCCATTGACGGCGGCGTGACGTGGACCCCCGCGGCGTGGCCCGGAGGCGGCGGGCTACCCAACTCCCTGCTCGTCGTCGATCCCACACCCGAACTCCCCGCCGGGCGCGTCGTCGGGGCAGGCTTTGGCGGCGTGGCCTACAGCGACGACGACGGGCGCTCGTGGCAGGCCTCCGAGATCTTCGGCTCGCTCGCGATGTACTCCCAAGGCGGAGTACGCATCACGGGCGGCCCGGAGGACGGCGTGCTGCTCGTGAGTCTGGACGGCGTGCCGAACGGGCTCTCCGGCGGGGTGTGGCGGAGTGAGAACGGCCGCGACTGGGAACTGATCGGGCGCACGTTCGAGGACGTGGTAGCGGTAAACCTAGTAGCGGGTCCAGACGGACAGGTTTATGCATGGCAGCAAGAGACAGATCGCGTGCTCGGCAGTGGCGACGGCGGGCGAACATGGAAGCTGCTCTCGCGGGAAGTTGACTCTTCGTATGACTTTAGCCCGCGCGACATGATCGTCGGCCCAGATGGCCGGTTGTACGTGTCCGGCTTCGGCCGTCCGATCCCGATTGAGGCGCCGATCTACCGCACGGTGGACCCGGTGGTGGCTGTTGCGAATACGCCTGCGCCGCCAGAGGCCTCTGGCGCCACGCTTCGCGTGAACCCCAACCCCGCCTCTGGCGCCGCGCGGATCGCGCTGAGACTCGCTTCGCCAGAAGCCGCGCGTCTTCGCGTCTTCGACGCCAGAGGCCGCGAGGTGCACGCCGTAGCCTCTGGCGCCAGAGGCACGCACGACTGGGAGGTGAGCACGGCGGGTTGGGCGCCGGGCGTCTACATCGTGCGCGCAGAAGTGGGTGGCGAGATCGTCACGGCGCAACTGACCATCGCGCGCTGACGCCAGAGGCTAGCTCACCTCGGCGGTGCCGTAGCGGCGCGTCACCTCGGCACCGATGGCCTCGGCCTCGGCGCTCAGGCGGTCGGCCTCGGCGCGGTCGGCAAGCGCGGCCTCGCGCTGCTCGGCGACGAGCGTGTCGAGCGGCTCGACGAGCGCGCGGACGCGACCGACGGCCTTGTCGGCTTCCTGCCCGAGTTCGGTGCGGAGCACGCGGCCGATCTCCTCGCGGAGCGCCCCCACGCGCTCGGTGAAGTCCTTGACGGCGCGGCGGCGCTGCATGGGCAGCACGATAAAGCCCAGCGTGGCGACAGCGCCTGTGGCCAAGATCCCGCCGGTGACATCGAGCACGGTCGCGAAGATGAGCGCCACGCCGAGCGCGCCGATTCCCGCAGCGGTCATGCCGCTGATGGTAAGCGCCGAGCGCGCATTCTCCAGGATGCGCCGTGCCTCCTCGTCCAAGTCGATGGTGTCGAGCGCGCGCCGCGTCTCGCGCACGGCGTCGCGCAGGATGGCGTCGCGGTCGTGCACGAAGGCGTCGCCAGAGGCGGCTTCGTTGCGCTGGCGCAGCGCCGAGAGGCGGTTGTACACGTCGCGCCAGAGGTCGTGCGCGTGGCGCAAGAGGCCGTCGGCGGTTTCGCCGATGCGGGCCTCGATGCCCTGCTCGGCGTCGCGCACGACCTGGCGGTTGAACTCGTCCTGGAAGCTCGCGCGGTCGCGCAAGAGGCCGATTTTGCTCACGCGGATGGTGTCGTCTAGAAAGCGCGCGCCGCGCTTCTCCATCTCCAAAAGCTGCCGGTCGACCTCGCTGACGGAGCCATTGACGACCTCGCCCATGGTGGCCTCGGCCTGGCCAAATCGCTCCTGAAGCGCCGCGAGCGCGGTCGCATCCTCTTCCAGGTGCGCGTGCCGCTCCTCCAGCCTCTGGCGCGCCGTGCGGAGTAGCGCGTGCGTCGCGTCGAGCGGGGCGGAGAGCTTGAGCGAAAGGCGCGCGTCGGCGGTGAGCGTCTCGCGGATAAAGCGCTCGAAGGCGCCGAAGCGGCTTTCGTCCCACGACGGATGTGTCTGCGGCGCCTCTGGCGTCTCCAGCTTGGCCTCCAGCGCCTTGCGCGCCGCGATGGGAAACGTGATGGGCGCCTGTCCCATCATGGCCGTGAGCCCGTCGCGCACGTGTGCCAGCACCTGCTGGAGCTGTTCCTCGCCAGAGGCCAGGTCCGCTTTGTTGACGGCCACGACCAAGCGGCGGCCCCAGGTCTCGCGCACGTATTCCAGAAACTGCCGCTCGCTCTCGCTCAGCGGACGCTCTACGCTGGTCACGAACAGGACGAGATCGGCGCGCGGCACAAAGTCTTCGGTCAGCGCCTGGTGTTCCTTGATAATGGAGTTGGTGCCCGGCGTGTCGACGAGCGCGAGGTGCTGCAGAAACGGCGCCGGGATGCGGCGCTCGGTCACGAACTCGCTGCGGCGGTGCGTCTCCTCGGTTTCGCCGTGGCGCGAGAACCGTGATCTTGTCGGTGGTGGGCACAGGCCCCTCTTCCATCACCTTGCGCCCGAAGAGTGCGTTGACGAGTGTGGACTTGCCTGCGTTGAACTCGCCAGCTACGACGAAGAGGAACAGTTCGCCCAGTCCCTCGGCCAGATCCGCGAGGCGCCGCTGCGCGTCGCCAGAGGCGCCCGCGCGCTCCAGAAGCGCGCCGAGGTCTGCCAGAAGTATCCGCTCGCGCCGAAGCAGGGCATCAGCCTCTGGCGGGAGAGATGAGGGAAGGGGGGCGGCGGGCATGAGCGGCATGGAGAAGGGAGGTCAATCTAAAGCCACGTCAGAGTCATTTTAGCGCGCCAATTCAGCATCCCTTCTCGGAACACGCGCCCAGCCGGTGGGTTGGGGTCGGAAGCCTGCCACAGAATTAGCACGGCGCACATACGGCACGGTTGCCTCTGCTCTGGCAGGCTCCCTACCTTTCCGACTGCACTTCCTCACCCGCACCCTCCACACGAGGCCCCCATCCATGCTGAATATTGCACTCGTCGGCCTCCTGGCCGGCTCCCTTTTGTCCGTTAACCCCACAGGGGGGGACGGTGACAAAGACGGGACCAAGAGCAAAAAAGCCGACGCCCAGCAGTCGGTCGTGATCGTCGGCGACGCCGTCGAATCCCCGACTGTCGACACCTACGCCCTCGGTCGCCCTTCGTCCGCCTCTCCCATCAAGCTGTGGGTCGAGTATGGATTTGGCCGAGCCAAAGAGATCTACAACACTGCAGGCGACGCAGTGGAGCCGTCCGTTGGTGGCGGCGCGATTATCGGCGGTGATGGCGAGATCTCGTCGCAGCGTGCAGCGGTTGGCCTGCAGGTCAACCCGATCAACTTCTCGCGCTTCAGCGTTGGTGTTGGCGGCATTTTGACGGGCGCAAAGAACACGGTCTCCGGCACAGCCGGTCCGTTCTCTCAGACGGGAGACGAGCTTTCGAGCGATTTCAGCGTTCAGAACGTCAAGATCTACGGCTCGGCCCGTGGCAAGGTGCTCGGCATCCACGGCGGCTACATGCTCGACCTCGGTGACGAGCAGGAGTTCAACGAGTTGGGTCTGCCCACAGACATCTCCCGTTCGGACAACCGCGACGCCATCCAGATCGGTGCTGACTTCGATTACCCGGCTCGCGGCTTCCGCGTCTTCGGCGGCATCGACCGTTACATCATCTTGGAGAACTGCGACGTGTACCCCGAGGCCTGCGAAGACACCGGCGGCCGCGACGAGGACATCTTCGGCGAGGAGGGCGACGGCGTCTGGAACTTCATTCTCGGAACCGGTGTGCGCGTCTCCTTCGCGGAGATCGGCCTCGCGGCTCAGATCGTCGCGCGTGACCGCCAGCCGGTCGACCGCAACGGTGAAGGCACGCCCGGCACCACGCCAAACATCGGTGGCTACGTGAGCACGCTCTCGCCGTACCTCCGCATCAAGCCGCCGAGCCTTCCCGCATCGCTCTACATCAAGGGCGGTCTGCAGGACGAGTACAACGTGTACGGCTACGCTATCGACGGCTCGAACGGTCCTAAGCCAGACTTCGGTCTGACCTTCGGTCTCTCGATCGGCTTCGAATGATCCTGACGTGAGTCTTCTGGACCCCACCGTCCGGCAAGGGGGCCGCTTGGCAATCGCTGAGCGGCCCCCGTTGCGTTGGGCGCTTCTCGCTGCCTCCCTTCTAGCACTCGCGCCTCTGGCGGGATGCTTCGGCGGAGGTCTTCCGCTTCCGAGCGCTCGCCCCGGCGATCCTCTGGCGCCAGAGGCCGACCGGCTGGAGGATCTCGCGGAGAGCATGGCCGAGGCGACGACCGCTGCCGAACGCCTGCAGATCACAGCCGACGCGTTGCGCGCCTCTGGCGTGGCGCCCGTGGCCGACGCGCGCGTGCCGGGCGAGGGCGGCCGGTTCGTCGTGGGTGCTTCTGGCGAGACGCTGGCGGGCTGGATTCCCGGCCGCATCCCGTTGCACAAAGACTCTCTCGTCGTCGTCGTGGCGCCTCGCGATGGACGCGCGGACCTCGCGATGATCGAAGCCTCGCGGATGCTCGTTGCCTCTGGCGCCTACACGCAGCGTCCCGCGCGCTCGGTATTGGTCGTGCTCGGTGACGAGGCGCGCGCGCCGGTGCGGCTCTGGAATCGCGCGGCAGTGCTCTCCGTTTTGCGTGTGGGACCTGCCCGCGCCGACTCTCTGGCAGGCCAGCCGGTGCAGAACATCACGCCAGAGGCGGATGTGGTGCGGCTCGCCGCTCGTCTGTATGAAGCGATGAGCACGGCGTCCACGCCCGCGACCTCTCCGTACACCCGCTAGATCCTGGTCCCGGCAGAGTCGGGGTCGAACCGCCAGAGGCTTTCATATGCTCCCGACGCTTCTCACCGACACGGTCTCCGCCGACCCGCGCCGCGCGCTCGACTCGGCTCTCCTGTGGGGCTTCGAGGCCGTATCGCTCCGCACCGTGGGCACGCAGCGTGTGCCCGATGTCAACGAGGCCAAGCTCCGGCGCCTGCTGGAAGAGGCCGAGATGCCTCTGGCGACGGTCGACCCCGGCCTGTTCGAGGGCGATGCGACGGCGCCAGGGGCAGGGCTGGACGATCTGGAAGCACTGCGCGCGCTCGCGCCGTTTTGCGCCCGCATGGACACGAAGACCATCATCGTGGGCCCGATGGGCGCAGCGCCACGCACGACCGAGCAGGCCTCTGGCGTACTGGCGCGAGCGGGCGAGATCGCCGCGTCGCACGGTCTGACGCTGGCAGTCCGCAACGAAGGCGAAGCCGCTGCCACTGTGGCTCTCGCTGAACTGGTGCACAGCGTGGGGCACGCATCGGTCGCGGGCTGGTGGAGCGTCGCGGCCTCCCGCGAGGCCGGAGAGACGCCGGAGCAGAGCGCGAAGGCGCTCGCGGGCGTGCCTCTGGCGGGCATCGAAGCCGATGAGGCGTTTGCGGAGATGGCGCCAGAGGCGTCGGGGCTGGGCGCGATCGTCGGCGCGGGCTTCGACGGGCCGGTGGTGCTCGCGTTCGGAGGCGTACCGCAGAACGGGCTCGCGACTGCGACCGCCCTGATCCGCCACCTCCGCATGGCGCGGAAACTCGCGGCGTAAGCCTCTGGCGGGCTCTCTGGCGCCAGAGGCGGAATCTCGCGGGAGCGCCGGTATCTTGGCGCCATGTCCAGCACCGCCGTGCCCACTCCGCCGCCGTCTCGCCAGGGGCTGAGCCGCGTGCGGACCGAACTCGCGCCGACGCTCGGCCACCGCCTCCACTTCGGCTGGCTGATGACCGTGATGGGCTTTTTCACTGTCACGATGAGTCCGGCCGTCGTCATCCACTCGGCGTTTGCGCCAGGGGCACGCACGTTCAGGAAGTGGATGGATCCGTGGGCCCGCTTCATCCTCGGGATGTGTGGCATCCGGTTGCGCGTGGATGCGCGCGCGGATATCCCGGAGCCGGTCGTGTTCGTGAGCAACCACCAGAACGCGATGGACATTCCGGTGCTCTCGACGGGCATCCCGGTCCCATTCGTGTTCAGCGCCAAGAAGAGCCTGCGCTCGTGGCCGTTCGTGGGATGGGTGCTGGAGCGAACAGCCTGCCTGTTCATCGACCGCAGTGGCCCCAAGAAGGCACTCGCGAGCTTGCAAGAGGCCGCAGAGCGAATCCGGGGCGGCACCTCGGTGCTTCTCTTTCCCGAGGGCGGGCGCTCCTGGCGCCACGGCCTGCTGCCGTTTATGCGCGGCCCGTTCGTGCTCGCCATCGAGTCCGGCGTGCCCGTCGTGCCGGTTGCGATCATCGGCAACGCGGGCGTGCTGGACGAGCGCGGCCTGTACTCGGCCTCTGGCGAGGTGCGCTTGGTTCTGGGCGCGCCGATCTCGACCGAGGGCCTCACGCGCCGCGACGCGCACGCGCTCTCGGACCGTGTGGAGGCGTGGATCCGCGCCGAACTGGAAGCCGTCGCGCCCCTCGAACCCGAAGCGGCATAGCGCCCGAGGCAGACCGCGACGCGCCTCTGGCGCCAGAGGTCATCGGGACACGAGGCGCGCAGGTGCAGCGCCAGAAGCCAGGAATCCGTAGCCCCCGGTATACATCTCCCGCGACCATGCGTCTTGCTCTCTTGCTCATCCTCGCGCTGCCTCTGGCGGCCTGCGGCTTCGACTGCTACTTCCCCGACTATGAGACGGTGGAGGAGCTTCCAGATCCTCCGCGCCACGCCAGAGGCTTCAGCGATACGCTCACGGTCGTGTTCGATGACGAAGGCTCTTCGAGTACCTCTGCGCGAGGTATGGGTGCTTCTAGAGCGCCCACGCGACCTCGTCTCTGAGACGTGAGAAACGACGTGTTTCTGCGCGCGGAGTATGGAGACCTTGGGCCGCGCTCGTGCCACCTCTTGCAGCCGAGGTGGCGGCGACACGTGCACGTAAACCTCGCCGAGGTGTTGCGCTTGCAGCCGCACCTACCGTGCTCCGAGCGCGATGGCATTGTACAATCGGTATGCTCTCCCGGGCGAGGCGGTGTACCGTACGTGTTCGTCAACGGCGCCGAGGGTCGCCAGAGGACGTCCGCGCGATCCGGACTACCTCCGCCGCGACGAGACGGGCCGCCGCACGTCGCTGCGCAGCGCACCCGCGGAGAGGCCGGAAACAGCGCCACGCACCGTCCGCGGCTAGCGCCAGAGGCGCGCCCGGCGAGAAGACGGCGGCGAGGGCGGGTATCTTCGCCCCGGCGCGCAGAGATCCCTAGCCTCTGGCGCCGAGCTCCCCTCTTGTTTCGCGCCGCCAGAGGCGCCCTGTCATGGCGAAGTCCACTCGCAGCACGCCCACCAGCAACACGAACAAGCCCGCACCGCTGGAGGGCAACACGGAGTGGCGCAAGCGAGGCCGCGTGCGCCGGACCGGGCTGGCGCTGGGCGAGAAGACGTGGTGGGAAAACCTGCCCACGTGGGGGCGCCACGCGATAAGCCTGGGCTTTCTGCTCATCGTCGCGCTGGGCTTTACCGCGCCCGCCACATTCGGCGGTAAAAAGCTCGCCGGTGACGATACGGTGCGCTGGCGCGCCTCGGCGGAGGCGCTGCTAGACTGGGAGGACGAGCGCGGCGAGAGCGCGCTGTGGACGCCCAACGTGTTCGCGGGCATGCCTGCCTACCTCATCCACGACACGGCAGGCCCGCCCAGCGTGGACTCCATCCCCAGCGCGCTGCGCAAGGTGGGCCTGTGGCCTCTGGCGCACCTGGTGGTGATGCTGTTCGGAGTCTACGCCCTAGTCGTCTTTCTCACGCGAACGCCTCTGGCGGCCGTGACCGCGTCGGTCGCCTACAGCCTCTCGACCTACTTGCCGATCATCCTCGTCGCAGGGCACAACTCCAAGTTTATCGCGCTCGCATGGGCGCCGTGGCTGCTGCTTGCCTTCGGCGCGCTCATCCGAAGGCCCGCGGGATCGGGCTGGCAGCTGGCGGCGCTGCTAACGGGCCTGTTCGCGATTGCGGCGGCGGTGAACCTGCGAGCCGGGCACGTCCAGATCACCTACTACGTCGTCATCGTCGCCGCGATCTGGTGGGTGGCGGAGGGCATCGCAGACGCGCGGACGGGCCAGCTCAGGCCGTACGCCGTCTCGACTCTGTTTCTCATCGGCGGGAGCATCATGGCGCTTCTCATGGTGGCGCATCCGTACCTCGTGCAGTGGGAGTACAAAGCGTTCACGACGCGCTCCGCCGGGCCAGGCGGAGGCCTCTCGTGGCAGTACGCCATGAACTGGAGCCAGGGCGTCGGCGAGACGCTGACGCTGCTCGTTTCGGGTGCCTACGGCGGCGCGAGCCCCACCTATTGGGGACCCAAAGTGTTCACCTCCGGCCCGCACTACGTGGGTCCGGTCGTGCTATTTCTCGCTGCGCTCGGTGTGCTCGGCGTCGCGAGGCGTTCTGTCTTTGCGTTCGCGTTTGCGGGCGTCCTGACGGTTCTCTTCGCGCTGGGCGAAAACTTTTCGCTGCTCAACCGCCCGCCTTCGAGCTCCTGCCGCTCTTTAGTTCGTTCCGCGTGCCTGAAACGTGGCTCGCGTTAACGGCGCTGCTGCTCGCGCTTCTGGCGGGGTGGGGCGCGTACTACGTGCAACGCCGCGAGGCCACGCCAGAGGCCGAGACGCGCAAGCGCCGCAGCGCGCTCGCCACGGCAGGCGTGCTCGCGGCAATCCTCGGGCTTCTGGCGGTCGCAGGGCCGAGCGTGCTCTCGCTGGAGAAGGAGGGCGAGGGCGCGCAGTTGGAACAGATGGTCGCGCAGCAGATGGCGCAGCAGGCGCAGCAGCAAGGCATCAGCCCCACCGACCCGATGGTGGTGCAGCAGGTGCGCCAGACGACGGAGCGAATCCTCGTCGAGACGCGGACGGAGCGCGCGACGCTTCTCACGAGCGACGCGTGGCGCGGGCTCTTGTTGTTGGGCCTCGCCCTCGCGATTGTCGCCGCGCGGGTCTGGGGCAAGATCCCCTCGTGGGCCGCGCTCGGCGGCCTGGCGTTGCTCGTCACCATCGACCTGTGGGGCGTGGGCCGGCGCTACTTCAACGAAGACGTGGACGCGCTCCGCCGCCGGTCCGACCTCGCGGTGGCCGTGCCCGAAGCCGATGCGGACCGCTTTATCGAGGAGCGCACGCTAGAGGCCGGAGGCCCCGGCACGTTCCGAGTCCTCCCGCCCGGACCGTCGCAGAACGCGTACTCCCCGGCGTTCTACGAGTCCATCGGCGGGTACCACGGTGCCAAGCTCGCCCTCATCCAAGACTACTTCGACCGCCTGCTGCCGGACGACGAGGTGGGCTACAACGAGACGGCCGTCGACCTGCTCTCGGCCCGCTACGTCATCTTGCCCGGCGGCGCGCTTCCCGGCACGACGCCGCTGTACCAGGACCCGGCCACAGGCTTGGTCGTCGCGGAAAACCCGGACGCGCTGCCACGCGCTTTCCTCGTGCAAGACGCCGAGGTGATCGAGAGCGAAGAGGTGCTGATCGCCCGCATCCGCTCCGGCGAGGTCGACCTGCGCCAGACGGCGCTGCTCAGCGCGCCGCTGCCCGAGGGCGTCGCGCTCGGTGGTGGCACGGTGCCGGTCCTGGAGGCCGGGCCTCTGGCGCCAGAGGCGGATTCGACAGCGTTGGAGGCGGTGCCCGCACCAGCCACGTCCGACGCCGCACGGCCTCTGGCGCCGGGCGTCTCGCTGGAGCGGTTCTCGCCCGAGGAGATCGTCTGGACGGTCGAGGCGAGCGCGCCCAGCTTGCTGGTCGTCAACGAGATCTACTACCCGGCGGGCTGGACCGCGACGGTGAGCTCGCGCGAGGCACCGATCGTGCGCGCCGACTATCTGCTGCGCGGCGTGCCCGTTCCCGAGGGCCGCCACGTGGTCACGATGCGCTTCGACCCGCCCTCGCACAAGCAGGGCGTCACCATCGCGTGGATCGCGACGCTGCTGACGTACATCGGCGTGCTGCTGCTCTCGGGCCTGCTGTGGTACCGCCGCGGCCGCGGCTCCGACGACTAGCGCCAGAGGCCTCTGGCGTGGAGACCCTCTGGCGTGGAGACCCTCTGGCGTGGAAACGCTGCCCGAGCTTCTGGCGGAAAGGCCCCTCACTTTGTCTCAGAGAGAGGGGACCTCACATGCGAGTGCTGAAGCGGTCCCAGCCTCTGGCGCCAGAGGCTCAGGTTGACGTGATTCCAGTCCCCAGTCCCCAGTCCCCAGTCCCCTGAAAAAGCTCCTCCTCGTCACCTACTACTTCCCGCCCTCGGGCGGCGCGGGCGTGCAGCGGACGCTGAAGTACACGAAGTACCTCCGCGAGCACGGTGTCGAGCCGGTCGTGCTGACGGTCGAGGCGGGCGCGTATCCCAGCCTCGACCCGACGCTGGAATCGGACGTGCCCGACGGCGTTGAGGTGATTCGCACGCGAGCGCTGGACCCCTTCGGGCTGTACGGCGCCATTACGGGCACGAGCCGCAAGGACGCCGTCGCCGTTGGCAGCGTCTCCGACGCCGACTCGTGGGGCAAGAAGCTGGGCCTCTGGGCGCGCGCCAACGTCTTCCTCCCCGATGCGCGTGTAGGCTGGGTGCCGTTCGCCGTCCGCGCCGCGCGCGAGCGCATCGCCAGAGGCGACATCGGCGCGATGCTCACCTCGGGGCCGCCGCACTCGGCGCACGTGGTCGGCCTCCGGTTAAAGCGCCAGAGGCGCGCTCTAGATGTCACGTGGATCGCCGACTTCCGCGACCCGTGGACCGGCATCACCTTCTACGACGAACTGCCCATGACGCCTCTGGCGCGGCGCCTGGACACCCGCCTGGAGCGGCGCGTGCTTCGCGCGGCGGATCACGTCGTGACCGTCAGCCCGACGTGGGCGCGCGATCTGGAAGAGCAGGGCGGGCTCCGTGCGGGCGCCGTCCGTGTGATCCAGAACGGCTTCGACCCGGCGGACTTCGAGACGCTACGCGAGACCATCCGTGAGGACGCCTTCGAAGTCGCGCACGTGGGCAGCCTGTACGGCCCGCGCAACCCCGAGGGCCTCTGGCGCGCGATCTCCGCGCTTCGCGCCAGAGGCGAGGTACCCAGGCTGCGCATCCGTCTGGTGGGCCGCGTAGATGGCGCCGTCGAGGCGTCGCTGGTCGCGCACGGAATAAGCGAGATCGTGGACCGCACGCCGGTCGTGCCGCACGACGAGGCTGTGCGCGCGATGGCCCGTGCGGGACTTGTTCGTGCTCTCCATCGAACCTGTCCGCAAAGACGAGGGCATTCTGACGGGCAAGCTCTACGAGTACCTCGCCAGCGGCCGCCCCGTCCTCGCGCTCGGCCCCGTCGGCGCCGACGCCGACCGCCTCTTGCGGAGCACCGGCGGCGGCACGCTCGTCGCCCGCGACGACGCCAGAGGCGCAGGCGAGACACTTCTGGAGCACTACCGCGCGTGGGAAAGCGGTGTGCCTCTGGCGGGCGCGGCGCCAGAGGCTCTGGGTGCGCTCTCGCGGCGCGCGCAGGCGGGCGAGGTGGCGGCGTTGCTGCAGGGCTCGGGCCGCTAGCTTTGCCCATGCGCCGTCCCCGGATCCTCTTCTCGTACCTCCAGCCCACCTCGTTCGTCCGCGACGATCTCACGCTGCTCGCCGAGCGCTACGACGTGCGCAGCCACGAGTTCGGCGTCGATGTCGCCAGAGGTTCTCTGGGCAAAGCCGCCGCCCTCGTGCGCGGCATGGCGCGGCTGCAGGCGTGGACCGACGCCGAGGCGGCCACGGCAGATCTGCTCTACGGCTGGTTCGCGGACTACCACATCTGGCCTCTGGCGCGCCAGAGGCGGCCGCTCCCGCTCGCGCTCGCCATGGGCGGCTACGACGCGATGGCGCTGCCGGATCTGGGCTACGGCGTCTTCGCCTCGCGCTGGCGTGGGCCTCTGGCACAGCGCGTGTTGCAACGCGCCGACGCGCTGCTTCCCGTCTCGGGCTCGCTGATCCGTTCGGCGAACACGTTTTTGCGCGCCTCTGGCGCCGAGGAGCAGGGCGTGGCGGTACACGTGCCCGGTCTGCAAACGAAATGCACCGTCGTGCCGACCGGCTATGACGCCGACGCGTGGCCGCTGGGCTCGCCCGTGCGTACGCCGTCGGTGCTCTCGGTCGCGACCGTAGACTCGCACACCACGTTTTTGCGCAAGGGGCTCGATGTGCTGATCGAGGTCGCGCGCGTGCTGCCGGATGTGCCGTTCAAGGTCGTCGGGATGCGCATGGACGAGGCGGCGGTGCGCCAGAGGTACCGCCCGCCTGCTAACGTCACGTTTGTGCGGGCGCTGCCGCGCGAGCTTCTGGCGGAGGTCTACGGGCAGGCCTCGGTCTACCTCCAACTCTCCCGCGCCGAGGGAATGCCCAACGTCTTGTGCGAGGCCATGCTGTGCGGCTGCGCACCCGTCGGGAGCCGCGTCTTCGGCATTCCCGATGCCATCGGTGATGCGGGATGGGTCGTGGACGACCCGGACCCGCAGGCCATCGCCGCGACGGTTCGCGAGGCCCTCGCCGCGCCAGAGGCTCTGCGCCGCCGCGCGCGCGCGCACATCGCGGACACGTTTCCGCGCGAGCGCCGCCGCCAGCAGCTCTTCGGTCTGCTCGGTGCGCTGCTCGACGGCGAGCGCCCCGGCACCCCCGCCTGCGACTGGCCTCTGGCGTAGCCGCCTTTCAGGGCTGGTAGCTCCTTTGAGACAGCTACTCACTACCCCAGACCGTCATTCCCGCGAAGGCAGGAATCCAGAGTACTGGGGAATCTCCCAACTCGACCGGAGGAGCCGAGGACGTGCGCCAGAGGCGGTACCGCCTCACCTTTTCTTTCCTGAGAAGCTGAGTATCTGCGGGCCTCTGGCGGTCGTCACTCTGGATTCCCGCGTGCGCGGGAATGACGCTGTAGGGGAGGTTTGAATTGGGCCGCACCGGCCTGCTCTCCCCCAACGGAGGGACCTCGTAGGAACGGCTGCTTTGGCCTCTTGCGCCAGAGGCGTCTGGCAGCGTGATTCCAGTACCCAGTACCCAGTATCCTAAAACGACAGCTGCATCTCGCCCGGCGGGTTGAAATACGTCGTCCCGCCCTTCATCTGGCGGATGGCGCGGATGAGCTCGTCGAAGTGGCTGGGCTCCTTCACGAAGTCGATCTGCGTCGCGTTGATGACCAGTAGCGGGCTCCGGGTGTAGTGGAAGAAATAGCGGTCGTACGCGTCCGTCAATTCCGCGAGGTAGCCGGGGTCCATCTGCGCCTCGTAGGAGCGGCCGCGCAGCGCCACGTTGTGCATCAAGCGGTCGACCGACGAGCGGAGGTAGACCACAAGATCTGGCGCTGGAATCGTCGGCTCCATAAGCGAGAACAGGCTTTCGTAGAGCTGGTGCTCGTCACCGTCCAGCGTCACGCGGGCGAAGATGCGGTCTTTGTCGAACGTGTAGTCCGAGACGACGCTGGTCTGGAACAGGTCGCGCGTGGCGAGCGCTTTCTGCTGCCGAAAGCGGCTCGCGAGAAACGTGAGCTGCGTCTGGAACGCCCAGCGGTCGGAGTCGCTGTAGAAGCGCTCCAGAAACGGATTGTCCTCGAAGGCTTCGAGCACGAGCCGTGCGTTCGTCTTCTCGGCCAGCATCCGCGCCAGCGTGCTCTTCCCGGCGCCGATCACGCCCTCGACGGCGATGTAGCGGAGGTGGTCGGGGAGGGCCAGAGACATGGGATCTGGGGAGGAGGGGTGGGAAGAATGGCGAGGCGCGGGTGACGCCCGCGTGTCAGACGCCAGAGGCGGAGACCGAAAGAGCCTCTGGCGTGCGCACCGCCCGAGAGGCGTCGGGCGTGGCGGCGAGAAGCTCGGCCACGGTCTGTCCCGTAGCGGGGACGGCAAGATCGCACGCGAGGTCCGCCAGAGGCGCGAGGACGAAGCGCCTCTGGCGAAGGCGCGGATGCGGGATCTGCAGGCGGTCCGTGGCGACCTGGCGCGCGCCCCAGAGGATCACGTCGAGGTCGAGCGGGCGCGGGCTCCACGGCTCGGCGCTGTGATCGCGCCCGGCCTCGCGCTCGATGCGGTGCAGGAGGTCGAGCAGAGCCTCTGGCGCCAGAGGCCGAGAATCGGGTGAGAGTGCGCGCACGCGAGCAACGGCGTTGAGGTGGTCGCGCTGCGGCGCGGCCCCCTCGCGAACGTGCGCCTCGGTCTGGTAGACGGGCGAGACGGCCTCCACGATCACGCCAGAGGCTGAAAGAGCATCGAGCGCGCCCTGAAGCGCCGCCCGCCTGTCTCCCACGTTGGATCCTAGCGCGAGGTAGACGGCGTCGCCAGAGGCCTGTGGCGACGGGCCTGCCTGTGGCGACGGGCCTGCCTGTGGCGACGGGCCTGCCTCTGGCGACGGGCCTGCCTGTGGCGACGGGCCTGCCTCTGGCGAGGCGCTGTCGCTATTCCTCTCGCCAGAGGCGGTCATCGCGCGAGGCGGACGCAGACCTCGGCGCGCTCCGCCGGGCCACCGACGGGCGGGTTGGGCTTGCGCACGGTCACCTCCACGCGCTCGACGCGCGGCGAGGCGCCCAGCACCGCCTCTGCGATGCGGTACGCCAGCCCTTCGATGAGGTACGACGGGCTTCCCATCACGACCTCTCGGGCGATGCTGTACACGCGCTCGTAGTCGACCGTTTTGTCCAGGTCGTCGGTCTCGGCGGCCTCGCGCACATCCAGGTCCATCGCGACATCGACCTCGAAGCGCCCACCGATGGTGTGCTCTTCCTTGAGCACGCCGTGGTGGGCGTAGAACACAGCGTTGACGAGGCGGACGGTGGCGAGCACGGGCGGAGCGGGAGCCGGAGCCCGAAGGTCCGAGGTGCAGGGGCCCGCGGCAACCCACGCGCGCGGATTTCGCCAGAGGCCTCTGGCGGGGAGGGGACAGGGTTCTGGGGACGAGGGACTGGCAGAGGGATAGCCTTTGGCGCCAGAGGCTCGCGCGGTACACCTTTCTGGCTCACTGGCTCACTGGCTCACTGCTACAACCCTAGCCGGCCCAGCAACGCCGCGTCCTCTGGCGCGATGGCGCCCGCCTCCCGGTCCGCCAGAAGCCGCGAGGCGTAGAGCGTGCCGTAGAGGCCGAGCACGCCGTCGTCGCGGCGCGCGTGCTCCTGGAACAGCGCCGCCGCCTGGGGTGAGCGCCAGGACTCTGGAACGTGATAGGCGCGAGGCCCGAAGGGCCCATCGGAGGCAGCGTTCGGCCAGGACTTTTCGGGCTCGTAGAGCTTTTGTCCCAAGTGGCAGCCGGTACACTGCGTGGGCGTGCGGAGCGCGCGCGGCTCGGTTGCGGTGGCGGGGGCGAGCGCGCCAGAGGCTCCGTAAACCGCGAAATCCCAGTAGCCGTCCTCGCGCCGGTGCTTGACCGTCGTCTCGACGACCTCGCCGTCGACGAGGTGCTCACCGACGATCCACGTGCCCGCGGGGTACACCAGCCCGTCGCCTCTGGCGTGGGCCTCCAGCGCCGAGCGCACGGCCGTGATCGGCACGAACAGGCGCCGCCGCGCCGCACTCATCACGCCGTCCACCTCGACGGTAAACCACGCCGCGTCGCCAGAGGCTGCACCGTCGGGGTACGGCGCCGCCTCGCGCAGGGCCGCGACGGTCGCGGGAAGGCCTCTGGCGTCGTAGTAGGTCGCCTCGACCCAGGCGGTCCACTCGTCGGCGCCGATGGCGCCGTCGCCGTCGGCATCGCTGAGCTGCTGGCGGAGGGCGGGCGCGAGCTTTTGCGGGTGCAGCGCGAGCGTGTTGCCCTCGCCGCTGACAAGCCCGGACTCGAACGGGTCGGCGCCCGCACCCGCGGTGTAGCCACCCAGAACAGAGCGGATGAGCCGCTCGGGATCGTTTTTGTCCAGGCGCAGCGGGACGCTCTCGGCGGTCTGCACGTCGACCGCGCCGCCGCCGCACCCGAGAGCGGCCATCAGCGCGAGGAGTGCGAGGCCTCTGGCGCCAGAGGCGAGGACGGTGGGGAGGCGGTCACACAACATCACGAGCCGAGTTCGGCGAGAAGGGAGCGGGCGCGCGTGTCGGAAGGGTCCGCCGCCAGAAGCTGCTGCAAGAGCGTGCGCGCGTCGCCGGTACGGCCCTGCTGCGCGCGGAGCACGGCGAGGTTGCCCAGCGCGCCGGTGCTCGCCGGGTCGGCGCGGAGCGCGCGGAGAAAGGCGCGCTCGGCCTCTGGCGCGTCGCCGGCCTGGAGCGCGGCGGCGCCGAGCGTGACCCAGGCGGGCGCGAGCATGGGGTCGAGGTGGACGGCGCGGCGCAGGGCTTGGCGTGCAGGCGCGACGCGGCCGAGTTGCAAGCGGTAGAGTCCCAGGTCGTTCCAGGCGCCCGCATGGCGAATAGGGTCCAGGCGCACGGCCTCTTCGAGCGCGCGCACGGCGCCCGCCGTGTCGCCAGAGGCGGCGAGCGCTTCGGCGAGCTCCGTCCGCGCTTCGGTAAAGCGCGGTGCCAGGCGCACGGCGTCCCGGAGCGGAGCGATGGCGCCTCTGGCGTCGCCGCGCGAGGTGCGGGCCACGCCGAGCCAGTAGGCAGCGATGCCGTTCTCGGGCGCGAGCTGGACCGCGGCGGCGAGTTCGGTTTCGGCACCCTGCATGTCTCGCTGCGCGAGCAGCGCGCGGCCGAGTGCAATGCGGCCGTCCACGCGGTCGGCGCCGGCGCCCATGCCGCGGCGGATGCGTGTCGTCGCCTCGGTGAGGTAGTGGGGCAGACGGTGCTCGGTGTCGTAGAGCGCGAGGTAGGCAATGCCTGCCTGCACGTCGGCCTCGGCGCCAGAGGCGTGGCTCCCGGCCAGATCGACGAGCGTAAATGGCGTCTGGCGCTTAAAGGCCTCTGGCGCCAGGCGCGTGCCCGTGTCGCTGGGAGCCGGCTCGCGCTGGATCCAGTGGTCGGTAAACGACACGTGCGGGATGTCGCTCGTGCCCGCGCTGCGCATGTGGCAACTCACGCAGTTGCCTGTCATCGCCTCTTCCAGACCCGAGGTGTCGGGGCGCGCGCAGACGGTTTCGTGGGCCGCGCCGCCGTGGCAGCTCTGGCACGCCACGTTGTAGCTGCCTTCCTCGGCAGGCTTGTGCGGATCGTGGCAGGTGGTGCACGTCATCGCGTTCTCCAAGCCCTCGGTCTCTTGGAAGCAAGCGCTCCGGCGCATCCGCTCGGCGTGGCTCGCGATGCCAAAGGCCTCGGGATCGTCTAGTTCTTCCTGGCGCGCGAAGACAGCGCGGTGTGCCGCCAGAGGCCGTCCGGGGCGGTACGTCGCGGCGTCCTCGCCGGGCGCGAACACGCTGATGCCGGTGAGGTGGCACTGCTGGCACACGTCGAGTTCGAGGTCCGCGCTCAGCGTAGACGGGTTGACGATGCGTGTGTCATCGGACGCGCCGCCCGCGTCGAAGGTCTCCACATGGGCCGAGCCCGGCCCGTGGCAGCGCTCGCACGAGATGCCCAGCGGGATCTCGCCAAAGGCGTTTTGCGAGGTCGCGTGCGGGGGCGCCGTGTTGTGGCACGCCATGCACTCGGGGTTGATGGGCCGCTCGAAGCGCTCGTTGTTCTGGTCGTAGCCGGGCGAGAGGTCCCAGATCTCGCGCTCCACGTACCACGTGAGCGGCATCTCGGTCACGTACGCCGCCGTCGAATCCGCCTCGCCGACGGTCATGAAGTAGGACCGCGTGGCGTTGCCCGAGCCCACGACGTGGCTCACAGCGTAGGTGCGGTTCCAGTCCGGCGTGTCCGGCCGCGTCTCGCGCTGAAACAGCGAGTCGCCGCGCACGAACGCGACGTAGCAATAGCCGTCGCCGCCGCAGATCTGAGGCGACTCGCCTCTGGCGTCGAACTGCTCCGGGGCCTCTTGCGGCTCGAACAGGCTCACCGAGCGGCCCATGCCCGTGCGGTGGTAGTCCGTGTACACGTCGGCGTGGCACGAGGCGCAGGCTTCGTCGCCGACGTACGTCCAGTCGTCGCCAGAGGCCAGCGCTTCAGCGGCATCACGGCCGCTGCAGGCGGCG
Source organism: Rubricoccaceae bacterium (assembly GCA_963708165.1). Taxonomy (GTDB): domain Bacteria; phylum Bacteroidota; class Rhodothermia; order Rhodothermales; family Rubricoccaceae; genus Rubricoccus. Next base: position 2,597,506 of record OY970187.1, read on the forward strand.
AGCGCGTAGGCCGCGGCGAGGGCGAACGGGAGAGCAAAAGCGAGGCGGGAGGCGCGCACGTGCCGAGACCGGGCTCAATGGGTAGCGGCGGCCCAAAACGAACCGCGCCGGCAAGATAGGTCGGCCTCTGGCGGGACCGCTCTGGGAAGGGGGGTGTGTGCTCACGAGGTGCGCAGAGCCTCTGGCGCGAGGTCGCAGAGCGGCGGCACGTGCCTTGCCCATGTCATAACCGTCCTCCAAAGTCCCCCGCGTGCGGCCCGCACACTCATGGACGTTACCAAACTACTTGACCCCGTTACAGGTGGGCCCTCTCTGCCGAGCAAGGGGGTCCTGGCGATTGCGGGGCTGATTCTGCTCTGCCTCGCGCTGCTCGCGGCGCTGGTGCTGGGCTCGTCGGCGCCAGCGGCGCCGTACGCGACGGCCTCTGGCGAGCCTGCAACCGGCGGCGAGCCTGCGACGGCGAGCCTCGCGCCCGTGCTGCCCGGCTCTGCCGCGCCAGAGGCCGGAGCCTCTGGCGGCAGCGAGTCCATCGCGATGGACTCGCTGGCCTCCATGTTTCCCGCCGAGGCGAAGCCCATCCCAACGGCCATGATCACGCGCATCGAAGGCGCCTCGGAGGAGCCGCTGGAGATCGAACTGGGTCTTCTGCTAGAGGCTATCCAGATCGGCTTCGGAGACCGTAGCGCTCAGCTGGAGCCCACGCTGCGGCCCTACGTCTTCCGCATCGCAGGTCGCCTCTCGGTCCGCACCGACACCTTCCGCATCGCCTCGACCGCGCCCGACGGCACGCTCGCCCGCGCCCGCGCTGCCACGCTCCGCCGCCTTTTTGACCGAGCGGGCGTGCTGGATCCCCGCGTCATCCTCGGCGCGGGCTCCGGTCCGCACGCCCTCACTCTCGTTTCCGACTCTTCCCCGTCATGACGATTCTCACCTTTGTGCTGGCCGGTGCCATGCAAAACATCATCGTGGCGCTTATTTGCGTCGCCGCTGCAGGCGTCGTTGGCCTCGGGGCGTTTTTCTTTCTCCGCGCCAAAAACCGCGAGGCCGTCGACTCGGCGCTCTCCGTCGGCGCGCCCGCCAGCGGCTCTGGCCTGGGCGAGATGCGCGAGCTGACCTCGCGCATCGAGGACATCGTGCTGCAGCAGCAGGACAACGGCGAGACGCAGCGCCAGCACCTCTCGCGCAAGATCGACTCGGTGCGGGAAAGCGTGGAAAGCCAGCACCACGCCGTGACCGGCCTCCGCCAGGAGATGCGCCACGAAGTGCAGAAGCGCGACGCCGAGATGCAGGAGATCCGCACGCAGATCGAGGCGGTGCGCGAGGGCGTGGAGCTTCCGCCCGCCACCTGGAACGCGCTCCCCGCCGCTGAACTCGGCGCGCCAGAGGCCGAAGGGCCCTTCCTGGCTCTCAGCTTCGAGTCCGACGATGCCTCTGGCGACGACCTCGCGTTCACGCCGTTCGAGGATGTCACGTTTGGGGACGAGGGCGACACGCCAGAGGCCGCGACCGACGGCCTGAGCGGCGATTCTCTGTTCGCCGCTTCGGGCTTCGAGGAAGCCTCGTTCGAGGACGACTCGGCCACGCCCGGCCCGTTCCTCTTCAAGATCGACCCCTCGGCTTCGGACCCGATGCCGTCGTTCGACGACCCGGCAGGCGATGGCGTGATGGGCGAGGAGGCCTCCGGCTTCGCCTTCGAGGAACTGCCCGACCCGCTCTCGTTCTCCGCCGAGGACGCGCCGTTCGAAAACGACGCATCGCCTCTGGCGTTCGAGACCGCCGAGGAGTCCGCGTTCGCGCCGATGAGCTTTTCCTTTAACGAGGACGCCGACCCAGGCTCGCCCCTGATGCCCGACGCCGCGGGCATCCCCACGCTCAACGACCCCGACCCGCTCGGCTTCGAGGAGGCCGCGCCGACTGCCTTCGAGACGGAGGCGATGGCCGCCTCCGACGCGATCCTGTTTGAGGAGAGCGCACCCTTCGCCGAAGCGCCAGAGGCGGACGCCGCGCCAGCGCCACGCCAGGAGCCTGTGTTCGCCGCCGAACCTGTGGCGCAGATGGAGAGCGCTCCGGCACCCGAGGTTGTACCCACCGAGGCCGTCGCGCCAGAGGCCATCGCGCCAGAGGCCGTCGCTGAGATCAATGCAGAGATCACTGACGAGACTATCGCGCCAGAGGCCGCGCCTTTCATTTCAGAGCAGGCCAGCATAGTAGAAGAGCCTGCCGGGGCCTTCGAGATTGTCTCGTTCCTGACGCCTGAACCGGAGGAGGTACCCGAGGCTGCCCCGGCTCTCGGTCACGCGGACCGCGGCCACACCGAACTCGGCCACGCCGAGAGCCGCGAGACGGGCCGCGCCGCGGTGGCCTCTGGCGCTTCTCACGTGCCGACGAGCGCGCCACCTGTGTTCGAGGACACCCTCACCGCCGAGGAGCCGGCTCCCGAGCCGACGGCGTGGATCTCGCGCCCCGAGCGCGAGGAGCCTGTCCAGACCATCGGTGGCATCGTAGTCGATCAGGTCGGAGATGTACCGACGGCTACCGAGTCCCCCGCACAGCGCGCCCCAGAGTATGCGCCAGAGGTAGCTGCGAAGACGATTCGCGTCCACGCTCAGGACGCCGAGTACGCGGGAGAGCCCGCCTCTGCCGCGCCGGAAACCACCGTGACCGAGGCCATCGCGCCAGAGGCCATCGCGCCAGAGGCCGACATGGAGGCGCCTGCGGTGGAGGCGGCAGAGCCTCTCACGAGCACCATGCGATTCCCCGAGACGGACGTGTTCACCCCCGAAGAAGCCGCTCCCGAGGAGACAGCGTCCGATGCGACGCCTGGAGTGATGTCAGAGGAAATGTCTTTCGAGAGCTTCGAGGAAGAGCAGTACGAGGAGGCGGACGACGCGTTTGACTTCCCATCGCCTGTCGTGGCGAGCGAACTGGCAGAGGCGACCTCGTTCGACTTTGGCATCGACATCGACGCCGAGATCGCGTACGCCGAGACGCACGGACAGCCTCTGGCGGACGAGATAGTAGCGCCAGAGGCCGAGGCTCACGCGGTGGAGATGCCCGGGATGGAGGCTCCCGCCGAGGTGGCGACCCCAGCCGAACCGTTCGCGTTCAGCACGCCCGCACCAGGAGGTGGCGCGGTCGTGGACACGGACCCCTCGCCAGAGGCCATGACGATGTCTGCCGATTCGTTCGTGACGCCTCCGGGATTTTCTGCCCCCACGCCTGCCATGACCCCGGCACCCGCTTCCGTGCCCTCTACACCTCCTCCCGCCGCGCCCGAGCCCGTCGCGCCAGAGGCCGTTATCGAGGCTACGCCAGAGGCACCGTCCGAGCCGGGCTCGCCCGCCTTTGAAGCGCCCGAAGGTGCCGAGGACCTCACGGCCATCACGAGCATCGACGACGAGGTGCAGCGCGCGCTCTACACCGCGGGCGTGCTCACGCTCGACGAGATCGCTCGCTGGGGCCGCAGCGACGCCCGCCGCATCAGTACCGAGGTCGGTGTTTCCGAGACGACGATCATGAACCAGTGGGTCTTCGAGGCGCAGGCCGCGCTCTTCGACCGCTTCAGCGGCTAGCCGCCAGAGGACGCGAACCGCCAGAGGACGCTAGCCGCCAGGCCTCTGGCGAAACGACGGCGCCCCGTTCACGATGGTGAGCGGGGCGCTTCTGCGTTCGGGCCTCTGGCGCCGAGGGCGCACTCCGAGAGGTGGCGTCGCCAGAGGCTACTCGTCGCCGTGCGTGAGATGCGCCTCGCGGTTGCGCCGCAGGCCCTTGCCGAAGCGGTCGGCGTAGAGGTCCTCGCCCGCGCTCAGGCGCTGAAACGCGCGCCAGAGGATCCAGCCGACGAGCCCGGAGCCGATCACGATGGTGAGCAGCATGGGGCTCCAGAACGAGTGGTCGAACTCGCGGCCGTCCGCCACCCACTGCGGCTTGAGCCGCACGTCGGGGTTTTGCAGCGCGCGGATGAGCGTCCAGCCGCTGGCGGTGACAAGGAATAGCACGAGGCCGCCCAGCGACCACTTGAGCATGCCCAGCCCCTGGCGCCGCGCGTCGTGGGCCTCTGGCGGGGCGACGGGCGTCTCGCCAGAGGCTGGGCGAGCGGCGTCCTCTGGCGGAAGCGAGTCAGTCATCGGAGCGGAGCGCGAGGCGGGCGGTGGAAAAGCGGGAGAGGTCGACGTCCTCGGGCGACTGCCAGCACCAGAAGCGCTGGCAAGGGAAAGCGTTTTCGTAGAGCGCGCGGCCCACGATCACGGAGTCGACGCCGAAGCGTTCGATGGCTTGGAGCGCGAGGAGATCCGCGTAGCTCGTCACGCCGCCAGCGGCGGTCACGTGGGCTTGGGTCAGGCTGTCCGCGAGGGTGCGGATGGCATCGGTGCGCGGGTGCGCGTCGTCGTCCGTGCGGTCCACGTCGGTGTAGACGAAGCGGCGGGCGCCGCGCGCCTCCAGGTCGGCGGCGAGCGCGGGCGCATCTGCCACATCGCTGTGCTGCATGTCGATGGCGACGATTACGCGCCGGGCGCCAAAGGCCGCGATCGCCTCGGCGGCATCGTCGGCAGTGGCCTCGGTTACGGGCCCGAACACGACGCGGTAGGCGCCGAGCGCGAGCGCCGCCTCGACAGCCTCTGGCGTGTCGATGCCGCCCCCCACCTGCACCGGAATGTCCATCGCGCGCGCGATAGAGGCCACCGGACCGTGGTTGTCGTGCGGCGTGTCGTTGTCCGGCTGCGCAGGCTCCACCCACCCGGCGGCATCCAGGTCGATGAGGTGGAGCACCTTGGCGTTCATCACGCGCCATAGCTTCGCCATCGCGACCGGATCGGCGAAGTAGTCGGTTTCCACGGCATAGCGCGCCTGCCGGATGCGGACGCATTGGCCGCCGTGGAGGTCGATGGCTGGGATGACGAGCATGGGTGGAAGATCGGGCGGTGGGGCCGTCGGCGCCTGCATCCCCGTTCATTGAGGCCGGCCCCACTCGGGGAAACGGGCTTTGCTCGGGGGAATACGCCAGAGGCAGATACGCAGGCCGGTCCCGGTTGTGCCCGCTAGGGCGCCAGGCCTCCCAGGAGTGCGCGGGCCGCCGTCTCGGTCAGCGCCATCGGGTCGTCCGGCGCTTCCATCTGGCCTTCTACGAGCAGCATCGCCAGCCCATGCACCTGTGCCCAGGCCACGCTCGCCAGAGGCTCGGGGTCCCCCGCGCGCATCACACCGGCCTCTTGCGCCTCGGTCAGTGCGCCCACCAACTCGGCGTAGAGCGCGTCCGCGGCCTCCTGGAGTGCGGGCCTCTGGCGGCGCGAGATGGCCTCGCGGCCGTACATCAGGCGGTAGTGCGCGGGGTGCTTGAGCGCAAAGCCGACGTAGGCCTGCGCGAGTCGCACAAACGCCTCGGGCGTATCCGCGCCCGCTTCGCGCGCGTTGCCCACGACGGCCTGCAGCCGCTCGAATCCTTCGGCGGCGACGGCTTCGAGCAGCGCGCTCTTGTCCGCGAAGTGGCGGTAGGGCGCCGTGCGGCTTACGCCCACGCGAGAGGCCAGGCCGCGCAGTGTCAGCGCCGCGACGCCGTCGGAGGTGAGCACGCCAGAGGCGGCGTCGAGGAGGGCGCGGCGGAGGTCGCCGTGGTGGTAGGAAGCGGGCATCGCGCAAGGTCGGGAACTCGGTAGACGGTGTCAACATTGAATAGTAAGTTGACAACGTCAACACCCTTGTTCCATCAGCCTCTGGCACCATGTTCAAAGAACCCGACCTCCGCCGCGACTCTGCCTCCTGGCGTGGATTCGTCGTCGCCTCCTTCGCACTCGCCGCCCTCGCGATGGGCTTCGGCGTGTACCACATCCCCGTCGACCCGTGGATCCGCGGCTACATCGCCATGGGCTCGCTCTTTCTCGTCGGCTCCTCGTTTACGCTCGCCAAAACGCTCCGCGACGACCATGAGGCCAAGAAATGGCTCAACAAGGTCAGCGACGCGCGGACGGAGCACATGCTGGGCAACCTGGACGCGTAGCCTCTTGCGCGGATAAGCCTCTGGCGGATCTGAGCCTCTGGCGCCAGAGGCTCAGTCTCTGCGCTCGTTCCGAACATGAGTGCGGCGGCAGACTGCGAGGCCGTTTGTGTGCCTAGAGCCGTTTGTGTGCCTAGAATGAGTCACAACCTCTGCTCTGTCCCTCGCGCGATGTCTCGGTACCTGATTCTTGTCTGTGTCGCTTTGTTTTCGCTCGCGATGCGTCCCGATGCCAATGCACAGGTCCTCTCCACTCCGTTCGAGTCGCCGGGAGGTGAGGGTGGAGGGAAGTTCGGCGCGTCCGTCACATGGCTCGGTGATCTCGACGGTGACGGCCGCAACGACCTCGCGATAGGCGCCACGCAAGAGGATGCCGGAGCTGGCGGAGTGAGTGCCGGTCGCGTCCATGTGTATTCGGGAGCTACGTCGGCGTTGCTGTACACGCTCGTCTCGCCAAACGTGCAGCCCGGCGGCCGGTTTGGCGAAGCCATCTCCCGAGTGCCCGATGCGGACGGCGACGGTACCGACGACATCGTGGTCGGGACCAGCTTCGAGTCCCCCGGATCTAGCCCCTCGCTTTCTGGCCGCGCCTATCTCTTCTCGGGCGCGACAGGCTCATTGCTTCAGTCATGGGCCTCTCCAAACGAGGAGGATTTCAGCGTCTTCGGCGCCTCCGTCTCCGGGCTCAATGACGCAGACGGCGACGGCCGGGGAGATGTCATCGTCGGTGCGTGGGGAGAGGAAGTAGAGTTCGAAGGCCGCACAGACGGGCGCGTATACGTGTTCTCAGGCGCCTCTGGCGATCTCTTGTACACGCTCGTATCTCCCAACCCAGACGGATCCGAGAGTGCCGCCTTTGGGCGGGCGGTGTCGGGCGTGGGGGATCTCGACCAAGATGGCCGCAGCGATCTCATCGTCGGGGCGCCGACCGAGTCGAACCCTGGAATCCGTGGAGAAGGGCGGGCTTACGTGTTCTCCGGCGCCTCTGGCGCGCTGCTCTACACCTTCGAGGGGAGCGGCGAGTTCGGGCTTTCGGTCTCAGGAACTGGAGACGTAAACGGAGATGGCCGAGAGGACATCGTCATCGGTTCTCCGCGAGAGGAAGCCGAGCCTTTCGACGCCGACCTGAGCCGTCCGGGGCGGGTGCGCGTGTATTCCGGCAGCGACGGACAACTGCTTCACGTTCTCGTCTCGCCAAACGAACAGGAGCGCAGTTTCTTTGGCTGGCGCGTTTCGGGAGGCTGCGACGCGGACGGGGACGGTCGGGCGGACATGGTCGTGAGCACGCCGAGCGAACGCTCGGCAGACGCACCATCTGGCGGCCGGGTCTACGTGTATTCCGGCGCGTCTGGCGACCTGCTTTACGCCCTCGCCTCGCCGAGTAGCGGCACCACGGGCGGGTTTGGAGACGCTCTGGATGTCCTGGCAGAGTCCGGCAGTGGGCGCTGCAAAATCGCCGTGGGTTCCTTTCAAGAGGCGTCGTCAGCAGGCATATCGGGCCGCGCGTATACCTTCGATGTCGGAATCGTAGCCGATGCCTCTGGCACGATGCCGCCAGAGGCCGCATTCGAGGTTTCGCCCAACCCGGCGAGCCGCACCCTCCGCGTCTCGGCCACAGGCGACCGCACCCAGCACGTGAGCCTTATCGACGCGCTCGGCCGCGCCGTGGCCCGCGTCACTTTAGCAGGAGGCGCCGCCCGCACTCACGTGTTCGACGTGGGGGATCTGCCCTCTGGCGTGTACGTGGTGCGGCTCGTCACCGGAATGGAGGTGCACACGCGCCGCGTGACGGTGCTGCGGTAGCACGCGCGGCCCATGCCTCTGGCGGTGACCTCTCGCGCCAGAAGCTTACTGCCGCGCCGCCGTCATGTCTGCGGGCAGGCCGCTGGCGTGCTGGGTAAACGGGTGATCCGGCCCCAGAGCGCTCTCGCCGATGGCGATTGCGCGGCGCTGGTCTGCGAGGGCACGGTCCATGTCGCCGAGGGCCTGGTACATGCCCGATCGCGCGCAGAACACGCCACGGGCCGATGCGCTCGCCAGAGGCCGTCTGCGCTTCGACGAGGGCCGCCGCACCCGGCAGGTCGAACGGCTCGGCCGAGGTCTCCGCCTCGCCGTCGGCGCGAAGCATGGCCTCGACTTCAGCGCGAAGCGCAGCGTCGGGCTCGCCCGAGGCGGTGCGGCAGAGCCGGTCGAGAACGTCAGCGCGGGCCTCTGGCGCGAGGTCCACGAAGGCGTCTGCGACGCGCGCCCATCGGCCGGCGTCGGGCAGGTCAGGCGTTGTCGGAGGGGAGGAGGTGTGGGGCTCCCTCCGTGTTTTCGCCAGAGGCGGGCCCGCTCGCGCCCGAGATCGCGGCCTCTGGCGCGACGCCGGCCGGTGGCTCCTCGCCCAGCGCCTGGTGCAGCCACGCGCGGGCGCGCCGCCACTCGCGCTTGGCGGTGCTCTTGCTGATGCCGAGCGCGAGCGCGGCTTCTTCGGCGCTCAGGCCTCCGAAAAAGCGGCACTCGGCCAGCCGCGCCGCGCGCGGCGAAAGTGCCTCTAACTGCCGCAGCGCCCGGTCGATATCGAGCACCCGCACCGCCTGCGCGTTCACGTCGTCTGGGTCGCGGATGTCGCCGATGACATCCAGCGCCAGAGGCGCCTGCCCGCTGCCGCGCTTGATGGCATCGCGGCGGCGCGCGTGGTCGACCAGCACATTGCGCATGGCCTGCGCAGCCGCGGCAAACACGTAGGCGCGCTCTGGCACGAGCGCCTGCCCGGCCAGCCGCAGGTATGCCTCGTGGACGAGCGCGGTGGTTTGAAACGAGTCAGCCGATATGCGCCGCCGCTGCGCCCTCGCGATCTCGCGCAGTTCGTCGTACACCACCGGCATGAGCCGTTCGACGAGGGCCTCTGGCGGCATTTGAGCGTCGGCCGCCTGCTTCAGCAAGACGGTTACAGGGCCGGCGGGAGTCTCAAGAGTCACAACTCGGCGGGGTCAGGGGAAGGCAATGTAGCTAACGGGACGTTTTTTCAGGTCTACGGACCTGTCTGGACGAGCGGGTTCCACCAGACGCGCCCGTCGCCACGCCACCACCAGAGGCTTGGACGCGCCAGAGGCCTCTGGCGGGTGACCCGAGGCGGTCGACACCCACAGGTACGTTGAACTCTGCCTCGCGCGATCATCCTCGCGACAATTCCCGATGTTCTGCGCCCCCACCTCCGTACCGCCTCGCTTCCTCACACGGCGGACGGCATCGAAGACCATCTGCCTCTCATGCCCGGTGACCTCGGGACCGGCCACGCCAGCGTGTGCCCCGAGCCCACGGATGTGCTCGCGTTCAGGTGGGCGCGCGGCGGATCGCCTCCGCGAGAGGCCTCTGGCGTGTGGCGATCCGGCAAAGACGCAGCCTCTGGCGTGGCGAAGCGCTTCCGCCAGAGGCTCCCTGGCGCGTGGCGTGTGTAGGCGTCCTAGCTTGCCGCAAAACGCCTGCAGCACATGTCCCGCGCCGAACTCCTCCGCGACCTCATCGCTCACCGCATCCTCGTGCTCGACGGCGCGATGGGCACGATGATCCAGCGGCACACATTCGCCGAGGCCGACTACCGCGGCGAGCGCTTTGCCGACTGGGTCTCGCCTCTGGCGGGCAACAACGACCTGCTCGTGCTCACCCAGCCCGACGCGATCCGCGACATCTACGTGCAGTATCTGGAGGCGGGCTCGGACGTGGTGAGCACCAACACGTTCAACGCGCAGGCCGTCTCGATGGAGGACTACGGCATGACCGGGCTCGTGCGCGAGCTCAATGTCGCAGCGGCCAGATTGGCGCGAGAGGCCATCCAGATTTTCCAGAGCGATTCCGCCTCTGGCGCCAGAGGCGACGGGGCCTCGCCACAGGCTGGGCCCCGGTTCGTCGCCGGTAGCATCGGGCCGATGAACCGCACGCTCTCGCTCTCGCCCGACGTGGAGGATCCGGGCTTTCGCGCGGTCAGCTTCGACCAGGTGAAAGACGCCTACCGCGAGCAGATTGAGGCGCTGGCCGAAGGCGGGGTCGACTTCTTTCTGCTGGAGACGGTTTTCGACACGCTCAACGCCAAGGCGGCCGTCGTGGCACTGCGCGAGTTCGAGCGCGAAAGCGGTCAGAGCATTCCCGTCTTGGTCTCAGGCACCATCGTGGACCAGAGCGGACGCACGCTCGTGGGGCAGACCGTGGAGGCGTTCTGGATCTCGCTCGCGCACACACCCAACCTGCTCGCCTTCGGCCTCAACTGTGCACTGGGCAGCGCCCAGATGCGCCCGTTTGTGGAAGAGCTGTCGCGCGTCGCGACGGTCCCGACGAGCTTGTACCCCAACGCGGGGCTGCCCAACGAGCTCGGCGGCTACGACGAGAGCCCGGCGTACATGGCCCGCGAGATCGAGGCCTACGCACGCGAGGGCTTCGTCAACGTCGTCGGCGGCTGCTGCGGCAGCACGCCGGATCACATCCGCGCGATTGCCGACGCCGTGCGGCCTCTGGCGCCCCGCACGCCGCCAGAGGCGCGTCCCACGCTGCGGCTGGCCGGGTTGGAGCCTCTGGCGTTCGAGGCCCACACCAACTTCGTCAACATCGGCGAGCGCACGAACGTGACCGGGTCGAAGCGCTTCGCGCGGCTCATCAAGAGCGGCGAGAGCGAGGAGGCGCTGACGGTCGCCAAGCAGCAGGTGGAGGCGGGCGCGCAGATGGTGGACGTAAACATGGACGAAGGCCTGTTGGACAGCGCCGCGGAAATGACGCGCTTCCTGCTCCTCGCGATGAGCGAGCCCGACATCGCGCGCGTGCCCGTCGTGGTCGATTCGTCCAAGTTCGAGGTGATCGAAGCAGGCCTGAAGTGCATCCCGGGCAAGCCCGTCGTCAACTCCATCTCGATGAAAGAAGGCGAAGACGCCTTCCGCGCCCAGGCCACCCGCGCGCGTGACTTCGGCGCCGCGATGATCGTCATGGCCTTCGACGAGGACGGACAGGCCGACACGCTGGACCGCCGCAAGGTCATCTGCCAGCGCGCCTACGACATCCTCACCCGACGAGGTCGGCGTCCCGCCCGAGGACATCATCTTCGACCCCAACATCTTCGCCGTGGCGACGGGCCTGGAGGAGCACCGCCGCTACGCCATCGACTTTATCGAGAGCGTGCGGTGGATCAAAGCCAACTTGCCTCTGGCGCGGATCTCGGGCGGCGTGAGCAACCTGAGCTTCTCGTTCCGCGGCAACGAAGTCGTGCGCGAGGCCATGCACGCGTCGTTCTTGTACCACGCCGTCCAGGCCGGGATGGACATGGGCATCGTCAACGCGGGGCAGCTCGCGGTCTACTCCGAGATCGAGCCCGAGCTTCTGGAACTCGTCGAAGACGTGCTCTTCGATAGGACAGACGACGCGACAGAACGCCTGGTCACCCACGCCGAGGGCCTCCGCGATACAGCCTCTGGCGTGACACACGTCAAAGACGACGCATGGCGCCAGAGGCCCGTCGAGGAGCGCCTGGCGCACGCCCTCGTCAAGGGCCTCACGGAGCATATCGAGGAGGACACCGAAGAGGCGCGCGCGATGCTGCCGAAGCCTCTGGACGTGATCGAGGGGCCGCTCATGGCCGGCATGAACCGCGTGGGCGATCTCTTCGGCAGCGGGCAGATGTTTCTGCCGCAGGTGGTCAAGAGCGCCCGCGTGATGAAGCGCGCCGTGGCCTACCTCACGCCGTACATCGAGGCCGAGCAGGCGGGCGAGACCGTCGCGCGCAAGAAGATCCTCATGGCGACCGTCAAGGGCGACGTGCACGACATCGGCAAAAACATCGTGGGCGTGGTCCTGGGCTGCAACGGCTACGAGGTGATCGACATGGGCGTGATGGTGCCGGGCGCGCAGATTCTGGACGCGGCGCTGGAGCACGACGTAGACGTGATCGGCCTTTCAGGTCTCATCACGCCCAGCCTGGACGAGATGGTGAGTGTCGCCAGCGAGATGCAGCGCCGCGGCATCGAGCTTCCTCTGCTCATCGGCGGCGCGACGACGAGCAAGCTGCACACCGCGCTCAAAGTGGCGCCGCAGCGAACCGGGCCCACGGTCCACGTGCTGGACGCGAGCAAAAGCGTTCCGGCGGTTTCGCAACTCGTCGGGGACGGGCGCGAGGCATTTCTGGCCGAGGTCGCAGGCGAGTTCGAGGCCGTCCGCACGGCGCACGCCGGGCGCCAGAGGCGCCAGAACCTCCTGCCTCTGGCGGAGGCGCGCGCCAACGCGCAAACGCTGACGTGGGAGTCGGTCGTCGCGCCCGCGTCGACGGGCATCCTCGACGTGGCGCCGCCGACCGTCACCGACCTCCGCCCGGTGATCGACTGGGGCCCGTTTTTCATCGCGTGGGAGATGAAGGCCAGCGACGTGAGCCACCCCGAGAAGGGCGAGACCGCCCGCGAACTCCGCGCCGACGCGGAGGCAATGCTGGACGAGATCGTGGCCGGCGACCTCTTCGACATCCGCGCCGTGGCCGGGCTGTTCCCCGCGAACGCTTCGGGCGACGACATCGTGGTGGGTAAAGGGGGAAGAGGGAAAGGGGGAAATGCAGCTTCTGGCGCCAGCGGCTCCGCCATCTTTCATACCCTGCGGCAGCAGACCAGGAAGACGCCCGGCAAGCCCAACCGCGCCCTCGCGGACTTTATCGCGCCAGAGAACAGCGGCGTGCAGGACTGGCTGGGTGCGTTCGTCGTCAGCGTCCACGGCTCGGTGCCTCTGGCGCAAGAGGCGCGCGACGCAGGCGACGACTACCGCGCCATCCTGATCCAGTCGCTCGCCGACCGGCTCGCCGAGGCCGCCGCCGAGTGGCTGCACCGCGAGATCCGCACGACGCACTGGGGCTACGCGCCCGACGAAGACCTGAGTCTGGACGACTTTATCCGCGAGCGCTACCAGGGCATCCGCCCCGCGCCCGGCTATCCCGCTCAGCCCGACCACACCGAGAAGCCGACCCTGTTCGCGCTGCTGGACGCGACCGAGCGGACGGGCGTCGAACTCACCGAGCATCTCGCGATGAACCCGCCCGCCAGCGTCTGCGGCCTCTACTTCGCCCACCCCGAGGCGGCCTACTTCAACGTCGGGCCTCTGGCGCACGATCAGGTGGCGGATTATGCGGCGCGCAAGGGCATCTCCACGCCAGAGGCTGAGCGCTGGCTGCGGCCAGTCCTGGCCTACGATCCTCCCGTCGGAGCCTCTGGCGACGGCACAGCGCTGGGTACCGGTGTTCCGAAATCCGCATCTGTCCAGGCGGGCTAAACCTGAGGCGCCGCCGGGCGATACCCAGGGCCTTCCCCCCGGCACATGCGCCTTCTCGTCTACGCAGCCCTCGCAGGCATCCTCCTCCTGGGAGCCAGCCTTTGGTTTGCCAGCGAGGCGCCAGAGGCGGTCCGCCCGGCAGAGGAGACGGCCGCGAACGCGTTTCCTGGCGGCGCCTCTAGCGCGGACGAGTCGCCGGTGTTCACCATCATCGACGTAAACACGTACGAGGTGCGCGGACGGAACGAGCGCGAGATCCTGGCCTCGATGCGGGCGGGCGGACCCAAAACAGAGGGCTCCGATTTCTTCGGCCTGACCGAAACGCAGCTCGCGTACCGCTACTGGAAGAAGCAAGGCGAGGCTGAATGCTCGCTCTACCAGATCCGCATCGATATCAACGTCACCATCACGCTGCCGCGCTGGGACGCGCCGAGCGATACGCCCTACGAACTCCGCCGCGACTGGCGGCGCTTCGAGTCGGCGCTGCGGCGCCACGAGGACGGGCACCGCGAGATCGCAGAGTGGGGCGCGCGAGAGGTGTACGACGCGCTCGCCAACCTCCGCACGCCCACCTGTGCTGGCATCGATGCCGCCGCCCGCACCGCCGCGCAGCGCGTGCGCGAGATGGGTGAAGAGCGCCAGCACCGCTTCGACCAGCAAAACGGTCACGGCCGCACGCAGGGCGCCTACTGGCCGCAAAGCGCACGGTCGATGGCCGGGCGCCGCTAGGCCTCTGGCGGCAGGGGCCCGCGGCGCTGAGTTCGGCGGGGCTGTACCCCCCGCTCCGCTCGCCCTACGGTCGCGAAGCTGTCCCCCTTTACAAGGGGGACAATCCACGTCTTTATTCGCACAAGCGCAGACAGTTTGCCTCTGGCATGGGGAGGAACCGCGGTGTGAACTGTCCCCTGATTGAGGGAAACAGCCCTGCGACCAACCGGGAGTAAAGCGGGTGTCAGCCACGCCATACTGTAGTGACACGAGCCTCTGGCGCCAGAGGCCCGCGGCGCACGCCCCTACTCGAAGCGCGAGAAGTCCGGCGCGCGCTTCTCCATGAACGCCGTGAAGGCCTCCTGCGCCTCCTCGCTCTGCAGCCGCGCGATAAACAACTCCGCCTCCTCGCGCATCACCGATTCGACGCGCTCGCGCAGCGGCGCCCGCAGCAACGCCTTGGACTGCCGGACGGCCTCTGGCGGCTTCGCGGCTAGCGCGTGCGCGCTCTCCATCGCCTTCGCCAGAGGCGCGTCCTCGATGCCGTTGACGAGCCCGATCTCGCGCGCGGTCTCCGCGCCGAACGTCTCGCCGAGCAGCAGCAACTCCGCCGCCTTCGCGCCGCCCGCCATGCGCGGGAAGAGCAGCGAGGACGCCGCCTCGGGGACCAGCCCCAGGTCTGTGAATGGCATCTTGAAGCGTGCCTCGGGCGCCGCGTACGCGAGGTCGCAGTGCAGCAAAATCGTCGTGCCGATGCCGATGGCGACGCCCTCGACGGCTGCGATCAGGGGCTTGGGAAACGCGACGGCCGCGTGGAGGAACTGGAAGACGGGACTTTTCTCGTCCTTCGGCGGGTCCATCATGAAGTCGAACAGGTCGTTCCCAGCGGTGAACATGCCGCCTGCGCCGCTCAGCACGACAGCGCGGATCTGCGCGTCGCCAGAGGCCTCGGTCAGGGCGTCGGCGAGCGCGGCGTACATGTCGCGCGTGATGGCGTTTTTCTTCTCGGCGCGCGCGAGCGTGAGGTGCCGCACGCGGTCGTCGCGCGTGCTCTGGATGTGGTCGGACATGGAGGCCTGGAAGTGTTTGCCGGAAGCTAGCTGGAAAAACTCGCGGCCTCGTGGCCCCGCGCGAGGCGAAACCGCGCATGTACAGGAAGACCTTCCCTGCGCCCATGCTCCGCTCGCTCACCCTCATCGCCATTTTCGCCCTCCTGACGCCTCTGGCGCCAGAGGCTCAGACCTGCACCACGTCGTGGGCCAACGCCTCGGATGGTGATTGGAACGTCGCCGCCAACTGGGACAACGGCGTGCCCGGTGCGGGCGATGACGCGTGCGTGATCCTCGCGGGGACCTACACCGTCACCAATAACACCGCGCCGGGCATCAACGTGAACTCGCTTACGCTCGGCGGCGCCAGCGGCACGCAGACGCTGGACAGCGACGAGGGCATCGCCATCGCTGCCGCGAGCACGATTGGCCCCAACGGGCGCTGGGAGTGGCGGATCGGCGCGCTCTCTGGCGGCGCCACACTCACCAACAACGGATCGGTTGTGATCGACGGCTTCTTCAGCGGCATCCTGCGCACCATCACAGGCGCTGGGACTGAACTCGTCAACGAGGGCTCCCTCGACCTGCAGCAAGATCAGCTACATCTCGTCGACGGTGGCGCACTGACGAACAACGGGTCGATCATCAAGACCATCGTCGGCTCGTCGGCGTCAGAGATCGAGACTTCTGGCGCGACGCCGGGCTTCTTTACCAACACGGGCAGCATCGAGGTGCAGGCAGGCACGTTCACCATCGACGCGCCCTCCCGAACCGACGGCGCGGCGCTCACGGTAGCCGCTGGCGCGCAACTGATTTTCGGCGGCGGAACGCTTATCACGCACACGTTCGCACGCACCACCACGGGCACCTCTGCGCTCGCGACGGTAGACGATCCTGCAGGCGTGCTTCGCATGAGCGGGAACGCGCAGTTCGCGCCAGAGGCCGGGGCGGTGTGGGACTTTGACGGCGCGGGCATTGAGTGGGTCGAGGCGGACCTCGTCGGAGGTGAGACGCTCACAAGCAACGGCCTTGTCGTGATAGGAGGCTTTTTCTCGGGTGCGCTGCGCACGATCACCGGCGCCGGAACCGAATTCGTCAACGCGGGCACGCTGGACTGGCAGGACGATCAACTCTTCCTCACAGACGGCGGTGCGCTGACCAACAACGCGTCCATGATCAAGACAGCCCCTGGCGTTGCCGCAGCGGAGATCGAGACCTCTGGCGTGACGCCGGGCTTCTTTACCAACACCGGTAGCATCGACGTTCAAGTAGGGACCCTCACCATCGACGCTCCCTCGCGGACCGACAGCGCGACGCTGACGGTAGCCTCTGGCGCGCGACTGATTTTCGGCGGCGGCGGTGCGGTCACGCACACCTTCGCCGGTACCACCTCTGGTGCCCCCGCAGGCGTGCTCCGCATGAGCGGTAACGCGCAGTTCGCGCCAGAGGCTGGAGCGGTCTGGGATTTCGGCGGGAACGGCATCGAATGGGTCACAGCGGACTTCATCGGCGGTGAGACGCTGACCAACAACGGCCTCGTCGTCATCCGGGATTTCTTCACCGGTGTCCTGCGTACGATCTCCGGCGCAGGAACCGAGTTCGTCAATGCGGGCACGCTGGATTGGCAGGATGACCAGCTGTTCCTCGTGGACGACGGCGCGCTGACCAATACGGGGGCGCTTATCAAGACCGCCTCTGGCGCAGCAACGGCCGAACTCATGGTCGGAGGCACCAACACCGGCTCGCGGCTCTTCACCAACACCGGCACGATCGACGTACAGGTCGGTGTGTTGGAGATCGAAGCCGACTCCTACACCGACGGCGCGGCGCTCGCGGTAGCCGCTGGCGCGCGGTTGAGCTTCGGCGGCGGGACGACCATCACGCACACGTTTGCAGGCATCACGTCCGGTACCGCGTCTCTGGCGACCATGGATGATCCTGCAGGCCTGATCCGCATGACGGGCAACGCGCAGCTCGCGCCAGAGGCCGGGGCGGTCTGGAATGTCGGCGGGGCGGGGCTGGAGTGGTACACCGCCGACCTCATCGGTGGGCAGACGCTGACCAATGAGGGCTTGGTGGTCATCACGGGCTTCTTTACCGGAGACCTGCGCTCTATCAGCGGAGCGGGAACGGTCTTCGCCAACGCGGGGACCGTCGAGTGGAACAGCGACGACCTCTCGCTGGCCTCTGGCGGCGCGCTCGTCAACACCGGGCTCTTGGTTCGCACCCCTGGTGGTGTCACCCCCACGCGGCTCTACAGCCCCGACGCCAGCGGCGCGTTTGCGAATTCGGGGACGGTCGAGGTGCGCGGAAACACGCTCGACATCGACGTGCCGATGGACCATCAGGCCGGCGGCCTCATTACCGGCTTCGCGCGGTTCGACATCGCGGGCTCCGCGTTCACGCACACCGGCGACACGTCGGCAGGCTCACCCGACAGCACCGGCGTCCTCTTCTGGCGCGGCCAGCCCTGGGCCCCGGGTGCGGGCGCGACGCTGTTCGCTAGCATCGGCGGCAGCCACTGCGGGTGACGACTACGACCAGTTGAGCGTCAACAACACCGCCACGCTCGCAGGCGCGCTCTCGCTCTCCATCGCCGACGGCGCCACGCCAGAGGCCGGTGACACCTACACCATCCTGACCGCGACGAGTGTGAGCGGCACCTTTGACTCGGTCGAGGCACCTCCGGGATACGTGGTGTCCGTCGCCTACAACGCGAGCGATGTGGTTGTGACCGTAGACGCGGTCGGCTTCGTCATCACGCTCAACGGCAGCGAGGGCTGGCGCGCGATGTCGCTGCCCTACGCCGACCTCGGTCTGGGCGGGGATCCTCCCGGCGAGCCCGTCACGCCCGGCCTCTTCACGAGCATCTACACCGCGGGCTACGACGGCGCCGACTTTGACCAGGACAACTCCGGCGACCAGACCAACCCGGGCGGCTACGCCAACGTGTTCCTCTACGACGAGACAGACAACACCTACCCCGTTCCGGCAACGTCATCGTCCGTGCCCGAGGGACGCGGCTTCTGGTTCTACGCCTTCCAGGATGAAGACGCGTTCACGAACGGCGTGCAGGGCGTCTTCCCGAAAGAACTCGTCGCCGTGGGCACCGCTCGCGAGACGGACTTCACGTTCCCGATCACGTTTACGCCAGCGGCCACCTTTACCGGCGCCAACCTCCTCGGCAACCCTTACGACGAGGGCCTGGACTGGAGCGCCAGCGGCTGGACGCGCACCAACGTCTCGACGACGATCTACGTCTGGGACCCTGCCTTCAACGGCGGTGACTACCGCGCATGGACCAACGGCGTGGGCGGCTCGCTGCCCGGCGGCGTGATCCCCGTCGCGCAGGGCTTCTTCGCCTATGCCATGGGCGCGAGCCCCGTCCTGACGGCGCCCGCGAGCGCCCGCACCGGCACCCGCCCCGATGTCTACGGCCTCACCGCCTCTGGCGAGGGCGGACAGGCCTCTGGCGCCAGAGGCAAGCGCGAGACTCTGCTCCCGCACGTCGTGCTTCGGCTCGCCGGCGAGGTGTCCGGTCAGATGCGCGAGCACACGCTCCGCGTGGTGCTCGACGAACAGGCCGCGCTCGGCCTGGACGCGCGCGACGGCTACGCGCTCGAAGCCTCTGGCGACGCCGTGCGTCTGGTCGCGCGCGTGCTGGACGCCAGTGAGGCGCTGGCCGTCACGTCCGTGCCCGGCGGCGCCGAGATCGCGGTCCACGCCGCCGCGTTCGCCTCTGGCGAGCCCGCGACCGCGACGCGCCACGATGTCCTGGGAGCCCGTCGCGCTTCCCGACGGCTGGCTCGCCACGCTCCACGACCGCGCCACGGGCCACACCTACGACCTCACGCAGCTCGGCTCCGCGCCGCTCGCCCTCACCGCCGACGATCTGCTCGTCCGCGCCGACACGCCAGAGGCCAAGACCGCGCAGGGTGCTCTGCCGAGCGCCAACCCGCTGCGCATCCAGGCCGACGGCGCGACGCGCTTCTCGATTGCTCTCTCGCAGGCCACGACGGGCACGGAGGCCGGGGTGCCCCAGGCCTCGCTCGGCGCGCCGCTGCCCAACCCGGCGCAGGGCGTGGTGCGCGTGCCGTACACGCTCGGTGCCTCTGGCGAGGCGCGCGTGGCACTTTACGACGCGCTCGGCCGCGAGGTCGCCGTTCTCGCCAGTGGCGAGCAGGGTGCGGGCTCGCACGAGGCCACGCTCGATGCGTCGTCGCTCGCGGCGGGCGTCTACGTCGTCCGCATGACCGGCGCCGACGGCTTTGCGGCCACGCGCCGCCTGACCGTCGTGCGGTAACGCTCGCGAGGCGCGGCGCACAAGGCGGAGGGTCTGCACCGGCGGGCCCTCCGTTTTTGCGGTCGCGCCAGAGGCCTCTGGCGGTAGAGGGTCACGCCAGGGGGGGGAGTGCGGCGAGGGAGGGCGTGCTCTCTGAGCGCGCCGCAGCCGAGCGCGGACGCCTCGGCGAGGCGTTCCTGCTACAGCCTCTGGCGCCAGAGGCGCAGTGCATCGCCCGGCAGCGTGCGCATGTGCTGTCCACGATGCCGGACAGCAAATCACCCCTGGCGCCCTCGGTTCGCCGCCAGAGGCCTCTGGCGTGGCGGTTGCAGACGAACGGGCAGGAGCCGCCGTTACCCCACCCGCCCGCGTCGCGGCTCCCTTGTAGACCCCACTCCGCGGCCCCGCCGCACACCCCCTTCCCCCGATGCGTACTGCGACCCTCCTTGCTTTGGCGGCCCTCCTCCCCCTCGCCGCCTGCGACACCCACGACGACCGCTTTGACGACGACCGCGATGCGCTCGTCCGCGTGGTCGACTTCGAACTCGACACCGATGGCTTCGAACTGAGCGACGACACCCGCACAGCGTCATTCGACACCGACGACATCCAGGGCAACGGTGACCGCGACGAGGTAGAGGACGCACTACGCCTCGCTGGAGACGGCGCTCTCGTGCTGCTCTACGCCGACAACGAACTCATCCTCGATGTGGAGACGACCGGTCAGACATACACGCCACTCCCTGTTACGGTCGGCTACGAGACCGAACTCGACAACGGTCTGCCTGTCGTGGAGTACACCGTGACCTACACCTACGCTTTCGACAACGAGGATCTGTACGTGGACGTGCTCTCCTCCGCCCGTTCGGACTCTTTCCCCGGAGCGGATCAGGATGCAGGCGTTCTCTTTGTCGGCTTGCTGCCAAACGAGATCGAGATGCGGCTCGTCACGCTCGAAGCCGATGTGTTCGCTCGCAAGAGCTCTGAGCTGAAGACCGCCATCGACCTGCGTAACTATGAGCAGGTCAAATCCGTCTTCAACCTACCGGACTGATCCTCGCGTACCGATGCGAATCGTCCTGGCGGGCCGCTTCCTGTAGGGGGAGGCGGCCCGCACCCTTTTCGCGCCGCTCGCCAGAGGCCTCTGGCGCACGCGACCTCCAGAGACCGGTCCGTACTTTCCCGCCACACACTCCCGCACGCACCCACCATGCGCCCGCTTCTCTCCCCATACGCCTTCTTTCTGGCCGCCATCCTGCCTCTGGCGGGATGCGCGACCGCCCAGACCCCGACGCCGCAAACGCAGTCGGCCGCGATGCCCGAGGCGATCCCCATGCGGGCGCCAGAGGCCTCGTCTGCAGAAGACCTGACGCTGCAGAAGCTGTTCAACAGCGGCGAGTTCTTCGGCGAGGGCTTCCAAGGCGGGCGCTGGGCCGAGACCGGCCCCGAGCTGCTCTACGTCGAGACCGACCGGGAAGCAGGCGCGACGAGCCTCATCCGGCTCGACCTCACGACCGACGGCCGCGAGACGCTCATCGACGGCAGCACGCTGCTCAAAGTCGACGGCGACGGTCTGGTCGGCATCGAGGACTACGAGTACTCCGCCGACGGCTCCAAGGCGCTGCTCTACACCGACTCCGAGCGCGTCTGGCGCCTCAACACCAAGGGCTACTACTACGTCTACGACTTCGCCTCGGGCGAGGTGAAGCCGGTCACCGACCGCGCCAGAGGCCTCCAGATGTTCGCCAAGTTCGACGCCGACGCCAGCCACGTCGCCTTCGTGCGCGACCGCAACCTCTACGCCGTCGACCTGGCCTCGGGCGCCGAGAAAGCGCTCACGACGAACGGAGGAGACGGCGCCGTCATCAACGGCACGTTCGACTGGGTCTACGAGGAAGAGTTTGGCCTGCGCGACGGCTTCCGCTGGCATCCCGAAGGCTCGCTCATCGCGTTCTACCAGCTGGACGAGTCCGGCACGCGCGACTTCACGATGCAGAACTACCGCACGCTCTACCCCGAGGTCACCAGCTTCCGCTACCCCAAGGTCGGCGAGGACAACTCCGAGATCCGCGTCGGCGTCGTGGACGCGATCTCGGGTGAGACGCGATTCTTCGACACCGACACGTGGTTCGAGGGCGGCGACGAGACCGAGTACATCGCCGCGATGGGCTGGACGCCGCCTCTGGCGGACGGCACGCGCGACGTGTGGATGCTGCGCCTCAACCGCGACCAGAACCACGTCGACCTGCTCTACGCCGACCCGTCCTCTGGCGCGGTCCGCACCGTCCTTCAGGAAGACGTGAGCGCCTACGTCGAGGTCGAAAACGGCTTCTCCGATACCGAGACCGGCACCATCACCTTCTTGAACGACGGCCAGCACTTCGCGTGGCGCTCTCCTCGCGACGGCTACAGCCACCTCTACCTCTACAAAAACGACGGCACCTTTGTCCGCCAGCTCACAAGCGGCACCTGGGACGTGACCGACTTCCACGGCATCGACGAGGAGGCGGGCCAGATCTACGTCACGACCACCGCCAGAGGCCCGTTGGAGCGGCACCTCTACCGCGTGCCTCTGGCGGGCGGCGCGCCCGTCCAGATCACCCAGCAGGCAGGCACGCACTCCGTCGACCTCTCGCGGGACTTCGACTACTTCATCGACAGCTACTCCAACAGCACGACGCCCGCGACGACCTCGCTCTACCGCACGAGTGGCGACCGTGTCAGTGTGCTGGTCGACAACGCGGCGCTAATCGAGCGGCTCGCCGCCTATGAGCTTCCCGCGCCGGAGTTCATGACCGTGCCCGGTGCCGACGGTACGGCGCTCAACGCATACATGGTCAAGCCGCGCGACTTCGACCCCAGCCGTGAGTACGGGTTGCTGGTGCACACCTACGGCGGGCCGGGCTCGCAAGAGGTCCGCAACGCTTGGGCCGGGACGGAGCGCCTGTGGCACCACTACCTCGCGGACACCTACGGCGTGATCGTGGTGGGCGTGGACAACCGCGGGACGGGCGGGCGTGGTTACGCCTTCAAAACCGCCACGCAGAACCGCTTGGGCATCCTCGAAGCCGAGGACCAGATCGCCGCCGGCCAGCACTTCGCCGCGATGCCCTACATCGACGCCGACCGCGTCGGCATCTGGGGCTGGAGCTACGGCGGCTACCTCTCGCTTCTTGCGATGACCTACGGCGACGGCCCCGAGACCTTCTCGGCCGGCATGGCCGTGGCACCCGTCACGAGCTGGCGCCAGTACGACACCATCTACACCGAGCGCTACCTCTCGACGCCGCAGAAGAATCCGGAGGGCTACGACCTGGGCAGCCCGGTCACCTACGCCGCCAACCTCCGCGACAGCCAGAAGCTGCTCATGATCCACGGTGACGCCGACGACAACGTGCATCCGCAGAACACCTACGCCATGGCCGACGCGCTCCAGGCTGCGGGCAAGCAGTTCGAGATGATGATCTACCCGGGCCGCACGCACGGCATCTACGAGGGCCGCGGTACGCGCATGCATCTCTATACGCTGCTGACCCACTTCGTCCGCGACAACCTGGGCCAGGAGAACGCAATGGCACAGGCCATCGGCGTGCGGTAACGCGCTGCTGCCGTTCGATCCGCCTCTGGCGTCCGCCGCGACGCCAGAGGCGTGTTCGTTTAGGGACTGGGTACCGAGCCTCTAGCGCCTGAGCCTCTAGCGCCAGAGGCTTGAGTTCCAGTACCGCCGCTATCTCACATCTTGTCATCCCGACAGAGCGACGCGACGAGGGATCTACTCGCCGGATGGCTGGAGGCCGCAAGAGGCCTCGTGCTCAGACGCGGCTAGATCCCTCGGCTGCGCTCGGGATGACATGCCTGGACAGGAGGGAGACGCGCCGCCTCACGCTGGCCACCCTGTTGCCTTCTCAACTGACGAGTGAAGGCCGGAGAGTCCGCGCTGAGATCCCTCGTCGCTTCCCTCGGGATGACGGTGTAGGCGATGTGTGAATGGACTTGGAACCCATCTCGCCAGAGGCCTCTGGCGCAGGGACCTTCGAGCGCGCGGTTACGTTGTGAAAAGCAGCGTGTCTAGAGAGTGACAGGGTGTGACACAGAGGTGTCTCTCGCCCTGGCGATCCTGACGCGTTCGCACTCTGTTCCCTGCCAGAGGGGCCATACACAAGGCCATCCTCGCATACCAAACTCGCTCCCCCGGAGCCTGCCCTCATGGCCAAAGAACCCGCCACGCGCCCCGCCAACGACGCTGCCAAAGCCAAAGCGCTCGATCTCGCAATGAAGCAGATCGACAAGCAGTTCGGCAAGGGTGCCGTTATGAAAATGGGCGACGCGCCGCCTGTCGAGATGGACGCCGTCTCCACCGGCTCGCTCACGCTCGACCACGCGCTCGGAATAGGCGGCGTACCGCGCGGTCGCATCATCGAGATCTACGGACCGGAGTCGTCGGGTAAGACGACGCTCGCGACGCAGATCATCGCCGAGGCGCAGAAGATGGGCGGCACATGCGCCTTCATCGATGCCGAGCACGCCTTCGACCCGACCTACGCCGAGAAGCTTGGCGTCAACACAGACGACCTCCTGATGTCGCAGCCCGACACGGGCGAGCAGGCGCTCGAAATCTGTGACATGCTCGTCCGCTCCGGCGCCATCGACGTGGTCGTGATCGACTCCGTGGCGGCGCTCGTGCCCAAGGCCGAGATCGAGGGTGAGATGGGAGCCAGCCATGTCGGCATCCAGGCGCGGCTGATGAGCCAGGCGCTCCGCAAGATCACGGGCACCATCAAGCGCACCAACACGATCCTGATCTTCATCAACCAGATCCGCATGAAGATCGGCGTCATGTTCGGCTCGCCCGAGACGACCGCCGGTGGCCGCGCGCTCAAGTTCTACGCCTCCGTCCGCATGGACATCCGCCGCATCGGCGCGATCAAAGAGGGAACGGAGGTGACGGGCAACCGCACGCGCGTCAAGGTTGTCAAGAACAAGGTGGCCCCGCCGTTCCGCCAAGCTGAGTTCGACATCATCTACGGCGAAGGCGTGTCCTCGCTCGGTGAACTGGTCGATCTCGGGCTGGAGCACGACATCATCCAGAAGTCCGGCTCGTGGTACTCCTATGGCGATGTGAAAATCGGCCAGGGCCGCGACGCTACCAAGGCGTGGCTCAAGGAGAACGACAACTACCGCGAGGAGGTCAAGGACCTCGTCAAGATTGAGTTGGGCATGATCCCGGACCCCAACGCCCCTGTCGAGGAGCACGCGCCAGAGGCTGAGGTCTCGACCAACGGCGAACTCGTCGACGCTGACTAGCAGGGCGCTCGCGCTCCGCTTTGCCCGAGGCTCCCGCTCGCCTCTGGCGACTCGCACCCGCTCGAACCTCCGAGCGGGTGCGCTCGTGTTCTGCACTCGCCCACATCCTACGCGATGAGCAGGTCCCGCCAGAGACATAGCACGGGCGCTCCCTGGGAGCCCCTCGTCGGCTACAGCCGCGCGGTTCGCGTGGGCAACTGCATTCTCGTCTCGGGCACGACCGCCATCGACGCCTCTGGCGAGGCGGTCGCGCCTGGCGATGCGTTCGCGCAGGCTGTCTTCGCGTTTGGGAAAGCGCTCGACGCCGTTCGCGCGCTCGGCGGGACGCCAGAGGCCGTCGTGCGCACGCGGATGTACGTCGTGGACATCGCGGCGAATCACGAAGCCGTCGGACGGGCTCACAAACAGACGGTGGGCGGCGCGATGCCTGCAGCGACGATGGTAGGCGTGGCGGCGCTGATCGACCCGCGGCTAGTGGTCGAGATCGAACTCGACGCCATCGTCTGAGCCTCTGGCGCCAGAGGCGCTGCTAGCATTCCGTCCCGAAGTTGCTGAAACGCACCGAGGTGGCGATGTTGAGAGCCTCTCGCGGCTCTCGCCAGAGGCCTTCCCCGGGTGTATGCGTCGAGTCTGGATGGTCCTTGTGTGCGTCGCTCTGGCGAGCTGCGACGCCGCGATTTCACCGCATCAGCCGGCCCTGTGCCTCTGGCGCGGACGGCCACGCTCGGGCTCATCGCCGACGCGCAGTATTGCGACTGCGCGCCAGAGGCCGACCGTCACTACCGTGCGAGCCTGTGGAAGCTGACCGAGGCCGCCGATGCTTTCAACAGGGCGGATGTGGACTTCTCCGCTCACCTGGGCGACCTCATCGAGCGCGGCGCGGAAAGCTTCGCGCCCGCCCTCGGCGCGCTGGCCGGGCTGGATTCCGCGCTCGTCCACGTGCTTGGCAACCACGACTTCGACGTCGCGGAATCTGAGCGCGCGTCTGTACCCGCGCGTCTCGGCATGAATGCGCGCTACCACGAGCGCTCCAAGGGCCTCTGGCGGTTCGTGTTCATGGATGGGACGGACCTGAGCACGTTCGCGACGTCTCCGGGAAGTAGCACGCCGCGCCGAGTCCGACGCGATGCGAGACTCGCTCTCGGCCTCTGGCGCCGAGGCGCTCGCGTGGAACGGCGGCGCGAGCCGGGCGCAGTTGGCATGGCTGCGCGCCACGCTGGAGGACGCGCGCGCCAGAGGCCAGCGCGTGGTCGTCCTCTCGCACTTCCCCGTCTACCCCGCCACGACGCACAACCTGTGGAACGCAGATGCCGTGCTGGCTCTGCTGGACGGCTACACGAACGTCGTCGCGCACATCAGCGGGCACGATCACGGAGGCCGCGCCGCCTCTCGCGCGGGCGTGCATCACCTCGGCCTGGAAGGCATCGTGGAGACGCGAGGGGGCAACGCGTTTGCGACTGCTCATTTCGGCGTGGACGCGCTCGAACTCCAAGGCTCGGGACGGGTGGCGTCGGTCGTTTTACCGTATGTGAACGCGGGAGCCTCTGGCGCTCGCGATCGTCGCGGGAGGGCGCTGCGGTAGTCGCGCGCGTGGTTGCCGCCAGAGGCGCAGGCGATGCGTAGGCAGGAAGGCGTGGCGCCGGTATCTTGCCCGCCTCTACCGCCCTCTGATATGTCGCTCGTCCACACCCTCGCGATTGCGCTCCACATTTTGTTCGCTGCGGCCTGGTTTGGCCTCGGTCTCGCGCTGCCCGCACTCGCGCGCGCCGCTGCCTCTGGCGGCGTGCCGCAGGCTGGGCGCGTGATCGCGATGATGAACGGATCGATCGTGCTGTTCTACGTCTTCGCGATAGTCAACTGGATGCTGGGCTTACGGCTCGGGTTCAGGGAGCAGTACATGGAGTGGCCGTATCACATTTCGCTCACGCTAGGGCTGATCCTGGTGCTCGTGCAGCTGTTCGTGATCCGTCCGGGCTGGAACGCGCTCGTGGCTGGAGAGATCGAAAAGGGCCGCAAGCGCATCGGCATGGGCATTGGCATCGGCCACCTCGTGTGGATCGTCATCTTCGTGCTGATGTACCTCGGCCGCGGCGTGATCGGCGCGTAACGCTCCGAGGTGCGCCTCGCGCCAGAGGCCTCTGGCGCGAGTACGCGAAGCGGCCCCGCACGCGAAAGCGCACGGGGCCGTTTGTGTCGTCGCGAGGTGGCGGCTACATCGTGCCGCCGGGCGTCTCGACCGTTGCGCCAGCGGATGCCTTCGCGCCGGGCTGCTCTGCCGACGGCTTGAGCACCTTGGGTGCGTCGCCAGAGGCGTCGCGCAGCTTTTCGAGCTGCTCGCGGGCTACGTCGCGTCCGCCCCATCCAAAGGCGATGGCCGCCGCGAGCGCGATCGCGCCGAGGATGAGTCCAAAGGCGAGGTTGACGATGCTATCCGCGAGGCCCATCTGGCGCAGGGCCATCGCGCCCGCAAAGACGATAATGGAGACGCGCGCCGCGACGGCCAGCATGTCTGCCTGCCCGGAAGCGTTGGACTTGATGGCGGAGTACGCGAGGTTGGACAGGTACAGGCCCACCGCGAAGATGAGCAGCCCCAGCAGCACCTGGCCTGCGAGGATGGTGAACTCCGCGATGAGCACGGCGAGCGTGCCCAACCCGAGCGACGAGGCCGCTTCGGTCGCGGCGAACAGCATCACGGCCACGAGCACCACCCAGCCGACCAGTCCGGCGGGCGTGCGCGTGTCCAGCGCTCCGGCCTCTGGCGCCCCGCCAGAGGCGGACGAGGTGGTGCGGAAGCCCAAGCCCTCGAAGAGCCGGTTGAAGCCGACGCCTGCGAGCAGGCTGCTCACGAGCGACGCCAGCAGGCGGCCGACGACGAACGCGATGCCGAGGATCAGCGCCGCGACGAAGACGCGCGGAATGGCTTCGAGGAACTGCGCGAGCATCGCGCTCGCAGGCCCTGTGACGGCCTCCACGTCCAGCGCGTTGAGCGCCGCCACGATCACCGGGATCAGGACCAAGATGTAGACCACCAACCCGAGCAGGTCGGAGAGCTGCGTGCCGCCCGTCGCCTTGGCGAGGCCCACGCGCTCACTCAGCCCGTTGACGCCAGCGGCGGCGAGCAGGTTGGAGACGATCTTGCGCAGCACGCGCGCCACGAACGCGCCCACCACGAGCACGATGCCTGCGAGCAGCAGGTTGGGCAGAAACGCGAGGATCTCGTTGACGAGCCCCTGCACCGGCGCGAGGATGCCGCCCAACTCCAGCACGCCTAGAATGGCGGGCAGGAAGAGCAGGATCACGAGGTAGAAGACGGCCGTGCCCAGCGTCTCGGCGAGAGACGTAGACGACGTGCCTCTGGCGCCAGAGGCGTCTCCCGAGAGGCGCGCTTCGGCGCGCTCGCGCGCGGCGTCGAGGTCGGCCTGAGCGCCCGGTCCGGGCTCGCCGACGGGGTGGGAGCCGTCGTGGATGCTCATCGCTGGCGCATCGGCGCCAGAGGCCTGGCCTGAGCCCGCGCTGTTGACGCGCTCGTCGATGTTGGCGGCTTGGAGCCCCTTTGTCGTCAGCGTGCTCAGCACGCGCGCGACGGCATATGCGAGGATGCCTAGCACGGCCGCGCCAATCAGCTTGGGAATAAACGCGATGATGGTCCCGACGAACTCACCCAGCGGACCACCGACAGCACCCAGGTCTACGGCGTTGAACGCTGCGATAAGCGCGAGCACGATGACGACCCAGAACGCGATGCGCCCACCGATCTGCTCGGACGAGATCGGGTTGGGATCATCGGAGAGGGCCGAGAGGAACCGGTCATCCAGCGTGGTGCGCTTGAGCGCTTTCCGCACGACGGTCTCGACGATCTTCGCGACGACGTAGCCGACGAGGAGGATGAAGACGAAGACGAGGATCGGCCAGAGCGGTCCGAGTGTCGCTTCGATCTGAGTAAGGAAGGTGTCCATAGGTGCAGGTTGAGAGAGAACTTCATAGTACTCTCTCTGAACAGGCATTCCCATTTCAGACGTTTATGCCCTGCCCAGACTCGCCAGAGGCCTCTGGCGGGGTCGCGTCCCGCTCAGGTGCGACGTGCTGGCCGCGCGGCAGACGTGTGGGAGGTAGGCTCTCAGTCCTTGTCCTCGACGCGTTCGAGCACCAGCGCCGCCAGAGGCGGCAGCATGAGGTCGAGCCCGGCGGGCCGCTCGTGCGGGCCCTCGGCCGCCGCCTCCACCGAGCCTCTGGCGCCAGAGCCCGAGCCGCCAAACGCCTTGTCGTCGGAGTTGAGGAGCACGCGCCAGAGGCCTGCCTCTGGCGTGCCGACGCGGTAGGCCTCGCGCACGACGGGCGTGCAGTTGAGCACGAAGAGCAGCGTGCGGCCGCCTGCGCGGCGCAGGTAGCTGACCACGCTGCGATCCTTGTCGCCGTAGTCCACCCACTCGAAAGCCTCCGGCGAGTCGTCCCAGAGCGCGGGATTGTCGCGGTAGAGGGTGAAGGCCGCTGTCACCCAGGCTTCCAGCCCGGCGTGGAGAGGCTCGCGAGCCAGGCCCCAGTCCAGACTGTAGTCGTGCGTCCACTCGCTGACCTGCCCGAACTCCTGCCCCATGAACAAAAGCTTCTTGCCCGGATGCCCGATCATGTGCGCGTAGAGCAGGCGCAGGTTGGCGGCCTTTTGCCAGTCGTCGCCCGGCATCTTGCCCCACAGAGAGCCCTTGCCGTGGACCACTTCGTCGTGCGAGAGCGGCAGCGCGAAGTGCTCGGTAAAGGCGTAGACGAGCGGAAAGGTGAGGTTGTCGTGGTGGTGCGTGCGGTGGACGGGCTCTTCCTGGAAGTACTGCAGCGTGTCGTGCATCCAGCCCATGTTCCACTTGTAGTGGAAGCCCAGCCCGCCCTCTTCGACCGGCTTCGTGACGCCGGGAAAGGCTGTGGACTCCTCGGCAAAGGTGAGCGCCGTCGGGTGCGCCTCTTGCACCTCGATGTTGAAGCGCTGCAAGAGCGTGATCGCCTCCAGGTTCTGGTTGCCGCCCCACACGTTGCGCGACCACTCCTCGCGCGAGTAGTCGCGGTAGAGCATGCGAGGCCACCGCGTCCACGCGGATGCCGTCGATGTGGTACTCCTCCAGCCAGAACCGGGCAGACGAGAGAATGTAGTTCTGTACCTCTAACCGGCCGTAGTCGAAGACGTACGTGCCCCAGTCCGGATGCGAGCGCATCAGCGGGTCGGTGTACTCGAACAGCGGCTCGCCGTCGAAAGCGACGAGTCCCTGCGGGTCGGGCGCGAAGTGCGCAGGCACCCAGTCCAGGATCACGCCCACGCCGCGCTGGTGCATCCGGTCGACGAAGGCTTTGAAGTCCTCTGGCGTGCCGTTGCGAAACGTCGCGGCGAAAAAGCCGACCACCTGATAGCCCCACGACCCGTAGTACGGGTGCTCCATGACGGGCAGCAGTTCGACGTGCGTAAAGCCCATCGCGAGCACGTGGTCCGCCAGAGGATCGGCGATGTCGCGCACGTTCATCGCGCGCCCGCCCGGGCGCTGCCACGAGCCCAGGTGCACTTCGTACACCGCCAGAGGCCTCTGGCGCGAGTCGATGCCCTCGCGCGTGTCCATCCAGTTGGCGTCGTCCCACGCGTAGCCACTGAGGTCGGTCACGATGGCCGCGAGGCCGTCCGCCTCGCTTCCGCCGGGAGAAGGCGGCTCCATCTGGAACGCGTACGGGTCGGTTTTCTCCCACCGGCGCCCCCAGCGTCCGATGCTGAACTTGTAATGCGCGCCCGCCCTCGCGCTGCGCACGTATGCGCGCCAGAGGCCCGCACCGATGGGCGTCATCGGGTGGCGTTTGGCGTCCCACGCGTTGAAATCGCCGACCACGCTCACACTCTCGGCGCGCGGCGCCCAGACGGTAAACCACGTGCCGCCGGCGTTGGGGTGCGCGCCCAGGCGGCGGTAGCTGTCGGTGTACTGGCCAGCGGCCCAGCGGCGGAGGTCGGAGAGCGGGAACGTGCGCACGGAGCGGGAGGAGGTGGAGCGGCGAGAGTACGCCAGAGGCGGGGTGCGGTGCCTCTGGCGGATGGGATGAGGAGGGGCGCCGCGGTTCGTGTTCCGCCAGAGGCCTCGGGCGTTCTGTCCGTCTCCGCCTTACACCTTGTCATCCCGACAGAGCCCGTTCGGCTGCGCTCAGGGCAGGCTCCGCGACGAGGGATCTACTCGCCGGATGCTCGCACGTTGGCCACGTCTTCGGCGCCCACTGCGACTAGATCCCTCGGCTCCGCTCGGGATGACATGTGGGGGAGGTCAGTTTTTGCCTCTGGCGCCAGGGCGAACGCGAAACAGCTGTACCCAGAACCCGCACCTCGCCGCTACCTTCGCGGCCGTGCCCGACGCTTTCACTCCCGACTCCGCGCCAGAGGAACGCCATGCCGAGGCACAAACCGCCGGGGCCTCTGGCGACGCGGGCGGCGGCTGGCGGCTGATCCGGCAGTCGGGCTTGTACGCGCTCTCGGGCGTGGCGCTAAAGTTGGGCGGGCTGCTGCTCGCGCCGCTCTACCTCGACACATCGCTGCTCCCGAAGGCGGAGTACGGGCAGCTATTTCAGCTAGAGGTCACGGCGCAGATCGGCGTGCTCCTGGGTGGTCTGGGCCTCGCCAGCGGCCTCTTGCGATTCCTCGCCGACCCCAACCACGCCGACGATCACGACGCGCTGCCCGGCACGGCGCTCGTGGCCTCTGGCGCCGTGGCGGCGCTCGTGGCGCTGGGGTTCGGGCTGCTCGCGCCCGTGCTCGCGCCCATCTTGATGGCGCCAGAGGCGAGCCCGGCGATCATCTGGTGGTTGGGGCTGTATGTGGCGCTCAAGGTCATCGGCGGCGTGCCGTATGCGGTTCTCCGCGCGAAAGAGCGGGCGGGCGTGTTCGCGCTCGGCGTGGCCGTCGAGATGGTCGTCCTCGTTGCGGCGGTCTGGTATTTCCTGGGCGCCAGAGGCCTCGGGCTGGAGGGCGTGATGCGGGCCTACGCCATGTCGGCGGGCGCCTCGGCGCTGATCCTGGTCGGCGCGGTCCTCGCCAGAGGCGGGTGGCGCATTCGCGCGCGGCTCGTCCGGCCTCTGGCGGTGTACGGCGCGCCTCTGGCGCTGGGCGGGCTCGGCGGGCTGATGCTCAACGCGGGCGACCGCTACCTCCTCGGCTGGCTCGCGGGCGACGAGGTCCTGGCGGTCTACGGCTGGGCGGCGCGCATCGGCGGCATCTTGAACGTGCTGCTCGTGCAGAGCCTGCAACTGGCGTTCCTCGCGATCGGCCTCAAGACGCTCTACGGCGCCGACGGCACGCTGACCGACAGCACGCTGCACCCGCGCGTGTTCCGCCACTTCGCGGCGCTCGGCGGCTGGGCGGCACTCGGCCTCTCGCTCGTCACGTTCGACGGTACGCGCGTTCTCTCGTCCGAACCGGCCTACCTCGGCGCCAGCGGCCTCGTGCTGCCCGTCGCCCTGGGGTACGTCGGCTACGGGCTGTACTTCGTGGTCGTCAACGTGCTGTACGCGGCGGGGGAGACGCGGCGGATCTCGCAGGGCGTGATCGGGGCCGCGGTCGGCAATGCCGTCCTCAACCTGCTGCTGATTCCGCCGTTCGGCGCGATGGGTGCGGCACTCGCGACGGTCGCGTCGTTCGCGGGCCTCGCGCTCTACGCCGAGCGCGTCGCGCGGCACCACGCGCCGATCCGCTACCCGTGGGGCGCGGCGCTGGCCTCTGGCGTGATCGCGGCTGCTCTCGCGCTCGCAGCGATGCCGTCCGAGGCGTGGGGCCTGTGGCCGCGCGTGGCGCTGCGGGCGGGGCTTCTGGCGTGCTACCCGGTGGCACTGCTCGCGCTGGGTCTGTACAAGGTGCGCGAGATCCGCGCAGGCCTCCAGCTAGCGCGGGGCTGGCTCCGCCAGAGGCCGGGATGATCTCTGGGGGCCTCTGGCGCCAGAGGCAGGCTGCTAGCGGAAGTCTCTCGGTTGAACGTCCCGCCTATGCCGGAGCAGGCGCGCGATGAGGACCCGGTTGGGCTTTGCATCGGACGTGAGGTAGTAGACGGTCACACGCAGCCGCTGAAGCGGAAAGCTGCGGAGGTTGGGCTTCAGGTCCTCCCGGTTGCGGCCCATTTCCGGGAAGTCCCCGAGGGCTTCGAAGCAGTCGACGAGAGCGTCTGTCAGAACGTCCCGTGCTTGGTCGCTGTACTCAGACGCATAATCTGCAAGGTGCAAGAGGTCGTCGCGAGCACCTGGAAGAAGGTCGTAGCGTCTCACGCTATATCTCAATCGAGTTAGGTCCGCCAGGCGCCGGACGCTCGCCACGCTCTACCTCGCCGCGCAACTGATCCATCCGTTGACCGATGAGATCCCGAATGTCGTCTCCGGTCATGCTGACCGGGTCACCGCTTTCGAGGCCGTCTTGGACAAGCCGCCGCAGGTCCGACGTTTGTGCCTCTCGGTCTTCGAGGAGGCGGAGAGCTTCGCGGAGCACTTCGGACGCGGAGCGATAGCGACCAGAGTCCACGAGCGAGCGCGTGAAGCGCTCCAGCCGGGGCGTGAGAGATACGTTCATAGCGACGTGCGATGCTGAGGTCTGAGAGTAGAGGAAACGCGGCGACTTGTCAAACCTTGTTATGAGCCGGGCAGAGCCTCCCGCGCTTCGGGCTGCGCTTCTGGCGTGCTACCCGGCGGCGCTCCTCGCGTTGGGGCAGTACAAGGTGCGCGAGATCCGCGCGGGCTTCGCGACGGCGCGGGGCTGGCTCCGCCAGAGGCCCTGAGCCTCTGGCGCCAGAGGTGGCTGATTCTATGTGATGTCAATAATTGACATGAGGGTTCGTTTCCTGTACTCTCACCTCAGTTCAACCGCCGTCACCATGAACGTCTCCCTTCCGCCTCAACTCGACAGCTACGTGCGCTCCCTCGTCAGAGGAGGGGACTACGGGTCCGCCTCCGAGGTGGTGCGCGAAGGCTTGCGGCTGCTAAAGGAGAAGCAGCGCGACGAAGAGAAACGCGCCGAACTTCGCGGACTGATTCAGGACTCGCTCGAAAGCGGCCCGCCGGTGTCAATGACCTCGGAGGATCTCCGCGCCATGATCCACGACCATGCGAAAACGCTGCGTGGCGAGGTGGAGCGCGGCGAACGGCCTGCCCCTGGCGGACCCGATGCTCTAGAGGTGTAAATGCGGCAGTACGACCTCGACCGGCGGGCTCAACAAGACGTACTGGCCCTTTTCGAGCAGGCCAACAGCTACAGCTGAGAGGCTGAGGCGCGCTACGCGGACGCGTTGGTGTCGTGCTTTGAGCGCGTCGCGGAGTTTCCGTACAGCGGGCGAGACCGTTTGGACCTCGTCGATGGGCTGCGCAGCGCGTTGATCCGTCGGCCGCGCCTCGTCGTGATTTACTTCGTGCTCGACGGCGAGGGAGACCGCATTCGGATCACCCGTGTGCTCTGGCAGGAGCGCGACGTGGGCACGTCAGACTTCCGGTGAGGGCCTCTGGCGCCAGAGGCTAGCTTTTGCCGGTATACCGCCCGCTCAGCCATTGCGTCCTTCGGCTGAGCGGTCAAACGCTATGCATCAACTCCATTGAAAACGCCTCTAGACGAGATTCACACTCGGTGGTTCTTGGACGGTCTCGCCTTTCGGCCTCACGCGCTTAGTATTCTCCTGGTCGAGGCCATCGTTGGTGAGAAGGCTCCACTCAACATCGCTGGCGTTGAGATTGAGGGAACGAGGCCGATTGACGTGACTGACGATAGCCGCCGCTTTGAGGTTCTCTTCGAGCATATCGTCGCCTACCAAGTGATTGACGAGTCTACGACGTGGGACGATTACGAGGAGCATGATTCGATAGAAGACGATATTCAGGTCCTCTCGAAATCTCGATTTCTCGATCACCTCCATGAGAGACCATGGTTGGCTCTTCGAGACGTGGCGGCAAGGGCGCTCGGCATTTCAGGGTTTGGACCTACGATGCTGTCGTAGAGGTTGCTTCTGTGAGAGATCCAGTTGTCAAGCCCCACCCCATGTAGGGTTGAGATGACAGGCAACGCTTTCACAAGCCTCTGGCGCCAGAGGCCCGGTTGAGCACGCCCGCGCCCGGTGGTACGTTCTGAGCCGCCTCCATTTCCCCCCGCGTGATGCGTCTGCTTCTCCTTCCGCTCGCCCTTCTCATCGCCCTTCCCGCCAGCGGCCAGGCGGGACCCCGCTTCGAGGACGGGCAGGCGCAGGTCGTCCCCGAGTTCGAGGACGCCGAGGCGTGGATCAAGGAGGAGCTGTGGGTCGAGACCGAGTTCGACTCGGACGGCGACGGCATGATGGACCGCGTGCACACGGCCGTCGTGCGCCCGGCGCAGACCGAGAGCGAAGGCCTGAAAGTGCCCGTCGTCTACGAGACGAGCCCGTACTTCGCGGGTACTGCGGGCTTCGCGCCAGGCCTGTTCTGGAACGTGCAGCACGAGATCGGCGCGACGCCGCCGACGCGCACGATGGGACCCGACGTGCCGCTTCGCGCCCGCCCCGGCATCTCCGGCTCCCACGTCACCACGTGGGTGCCGCGAGGCTTCGCCGTCGTCCACTCGTCCTCGCCCGGAACGGGGCTTTCCGAAGGCTGCCCGACCGTCGGCGGCATCAACGAATCCCTCGCGCCCAAGGCCGTCGTGGACTGGCTCAACGGTCGCGCCAGAGGCTTCACCGCGCCGCGCGGCGGCGAGGAGGTCGACGGCCGACTGGAGCACCGGCAAGGTGGGCATGACCGGCACGTCCTACAACGGCACGCTGCCTCTGGCGGCGGCCACGACCGGCGTGGAGGGGCTGGAGGCCATTATCCCCGTCGCGCCCAACACGTCGTACTACCACTACTACCGCTCCAACGGGCTCGTGCGCAGCCCCGGCGGCTACCTGGGCGAGGACATCGACGTGCTGTACGACTTCATCCACAGCCGCGACTCCGACCGCCGCGCCACGTGCGACGCGTCCGTCCGCGACGGCGAGATGGGCCCCAACATGGATCGCCTCTCCGGCGACTACAACGAGTTCTGGGCCGGACGCGACTACCTCAACGTGGTCGAGAACGTGCAGGCCGCCACGCTCATGGCGCACGCCTTCAACGACTGGAATGTGATGCCGGAGCACAGCGTCCGCATCAGCGCGGCGCTCAAGGCGCGAGGCGTGCCGGTGCAGGAGTACTTCCACCAGGGCGGCCACGGCGGGCCGCCGCCTCTGGCGCAGATGAACCGCTGGTTCACGCGCTACCTCTACGACGTCGAGAACGACGTGGAGAGCGACCCGAAAGCATGGATCGTCCGCGAGGGCGACGAGCGCGACGCCCCGACGCCCTACGCCGCCTATCCCAACCCCGAGGCCTCTGGCGTGACGCTCTATCCCGTCGCGGGCGAGGTCGTGAACGGCATGAACGGCATCGGATCTCTGGCGCCAGAGGCCTCGGGCGCGCAGGGCACGGCGACGGTCGTGGACAACGTCTCCTTCGACGGGCGCGCGCTTTCCGGTGCGGAGTGGACGCAGCACCGCCTGCTGTTCGTGACACCCGAGATGACGGCGCCGCTGCACCTCTCGGGCACGTCCACGATCCGTCTCCGCGTCGCGTCCAACAAGTCCGCTGTCAACCTCTCGGTCTGGCTCGTCTCTCTGCCGTGGACCGAGGGCCGCGGCGCCAGAGGCGGCATCGTGACGCGCGGTTGGGCCGATCCGCAGAACTACGTCTCCTCCATGGAAGGCACGCTGACGTCGAGCGCGCCTCTGGCGCCCGGCGAGTTCGTGGACATGCAGTTCGACCTCCAGCCCGACGACCAGATCCTGGCCGCAGGCCAGCAACTCGGCCTCCTCGTCTTTTCCAGCGACCGGGAGTTCACCCTCTGGCCACAGCCCGGCACGGAGTTGATGGTGGACCTCGACGCGGTCTCGCTCGAACTGCCCGTCGTGGGTGGCGTGGCGGCGCTCAGCGCAGCACTCGCGGGGAACTAGAGGGCTTTAGATGGCCTCTGGCGCTATCCCGAAACCCGTCATCGCGAGCGAAGCGCGGCGATCTCGTGACGCCGAGCAGGCGCCTACCAGATCGCCGCGTCGCTACGCTTCTCGCGATGACAGCATTCTGACAGGTGCGCGCCCATGTGTCAGGATTCAGACGGAGGCTCTGGCGCCAGAGGCCCGAGCCGGTCTCCTCCTCGTCCCGAGCTAGCGCTTCCGCTTGTACATCCGCACCTCGTTCGCGCCGCGGTCGAAGCGGTAGCTGAGGCTGTCCACGAGGGTTTTGAGCAGGTGGAGGCCGTAACCGTGCACGGCCCGGCGCTCGCGCGCTTCCGCCAGAGGCGTCGGCGGCTGTGTGGGGTCGAAGCGCTCGCCGCGGTGGCGCACCGTCACCGCCAGACCGCTAGCGTCCGCTACGGAGCGGATGGTAATAGAATCGCGAGGGTCGCCCAGGCCGTGCTCGATGGCGTTGGCGACGGTCTCGTCCACGGCGGTGCGGAGCTGGCGCGTCTGCGTGGTAGAGAGCCCGGCCTCGGCGCCCCAGTCCTCCACGTGGCGGCGCACGCGCGCGAGCTCGCTGGTCTTGCCGGGAATCGTGAGGGTGTGGCGCGGCATCAGGCGTCGCCGGTGGCCGGTGCGTCGCCAGAGGCGGTCTGCGCCTCTGGCGCGAAGCGCGCGGCGGCGTCCTCAGCGCTCGGCGCGAGGTCGAACAGGAGCGGAAAACCCAGCAGGTCGAAGACCTCGAACACGTCCGGCGTGAGCGCCGCAATCTTGAGGTCGCCGCCTCTGACGCGGACGGGCTCTAGAAAAGCCATGAACACGCCCAGCCCCGCCGAGGAGACGTAGCGCAACTCGTCTCCCGCTACCACGATGCGCGCGTAGCCGCCGTCCAGCGCGGCCTGGAGCGCGTTTTCGAACTCGGGCGCGGTGTGGGCGTCGAGCTCGCCGGTGAGGTCGAGCACGCGAACGTCGCGCTCGCCAGAGGCCAGGGCGGGGGCGGCCTCTGGCGCGCTGAGAGTGCGGAACGAGACGGAGAACGAGGGCATAGCTAAGCGGGTGCGGGGCCGTCCCAGGCGACGACGAGAATGGTGACGTCGTCGTCGGTTTCGGGCTGGCCGGAGAAGCGGGCGACATCGTCCAGCAAGGCGTCGCGGAGGGCCGCGGGGTCGCACGTGTGGCCACCCGCGCAGAGCCGCGCGGCAGACTGCGCGAGACGGTCGTAGCCGTAGCCCTCGCCAGAGGCATCGCGGGCCTCGACCAGGCCGTCGGTGAAGAGGATCACCACGTCGCCTGCGCCGAGCGTGAGCTTGGTTTCGGCGAGCGTGCGCTCGAAAAGGGGGCCGCGGTCCATGCCGAGCGCGAGGCCGTCGGGGCGGATGTACTCGGTGCTGCCTCTGGCAGCATGGGTTCTGGGTTCCGAGTCCCCCGTTCCGAGTTGTGGTTGGCGGGTGGACTTAGAACCTCGCTTGGACTCTCCGGTGCGCGTCGCGCTGTCGCCAGAGGCTAGCTCCCCCAGTTGGGTAGTTCCTCTTGCCTCTTGCCTCATTCCCTCGCCAGAGGCCTCTGGCGCCGCGCGGACGACGAGCGCGGGGCAGTGACCGGCGCGGGCGAGCGCGAGCGTTCCGGCGTCGGCATCGAGCACGCCGTAGATGGCGCTCACGAAAGCGCCGCGCTTGAGCGACGGCGAGAGGGCTTCGTTGGCGCGGCAGAGAAACTCCGAGGGCGAGCGCGTGAGGCGGCTCGCGGCCTGGAAGATGCCCTTCATCTCGGCCATGTAAAACGCCGCGCCCGCGCCCTTGCCGCTCACATCGGCCACGATGATGCCCAGGCAGTTGTCGTCGATCGCGATGGCGTCGTAGTAGTCCCCGCCGACGACCTGGGCGGGCTTTTCGATGGCGGCCAGGCGTGCGCCCGCGATCTCGGGAAGTGTCTCGGGGAGCAGGCGCTGCTGCACCTCGCGCGCGAGGCTGAGCTCGCGCTCCAGCTTTTCGCGCTCCAGGGCGCCCGCGAACAGGTGCGCGTTGGCGAGCGTGAGACCCGCCTGCGCTGCAAACGTCTCCAGCGCCACCACGTCGTCGGGCTGAAAGCCCTCGGGCGACTTGCGCGCCACGACGAGCGTGCCTGCCTCCGGCCCGGTCCCGAGCCGCAGCGCGACCAGGCTGCCCAGGTCGCTGCCGGGCCGCGTCCGCACCCGGTGATCCGCCGCGGCGTGCTCGATGACCAGCGGCCCGCCAGAGGCTCCGTCGGCGAGCGCGCGGTGGTCGGCGGCGGCGCCCGCAGCCTCTGGCGCCAGAGGATAGGCTGCGGCGATGCGCGGGGTGAGTGTGCCCGAGTCGGGATCGGGCACGGCCATCCAGGCGGCATCGGCCAGCCCGGCCTCGACGGGCGCGAGCGCGACGGCCTGTGAGATGGAGTCGATATCCAGGCCGCGGCCCAGCAGGTCCACAAGGGCGCGCATGGCACGGCGCTCGCCTGCGCGCTGCGCCAGGGCCTCGCTCGTGGGGAGCTGAAAGAGCAGCACAAGCGTGGCCGTGAGCGTGTACAGCACGCCCGCCAGAAGCGCGACTCGTGTCAGGCGCTCCATCGCGAAGCTGACCGCTGCGGCGTACGTCAACGAGCCGCCGTCTAGCACCGCTCCCGCAACGGCTGCGCGCGCCGGGCCCTCGTCTCGGAGTAAGAACAGGCCGATAAGCGTCGCGCAGAGGAGCGTGGTCGCAGCGGCGGCGATGGCCCTCTGGCGCAGCGAGAGTACACCCACCCAGCCTTGCCGGAACGAGCACAGGAGCGCGAACACGACGCTGCCAAGCAGGAACACGACGGGCAAGTACAACCGCGCCTCGTCGGTCGAGACGGCCCCGCTGATGCTCAGGCCGAAGCCCAGCGCGCAGATCAGGAATCCGCTCCACAGGCCCACCGCCAGAGGCTTCCGGCGGTACAGCACGAGCGAGCGCAGCCCCGCCAGAAGCGCCGCGGTAAACAGCGCCTCGGCCACCATCGTGACCCCCGCGACGGTCGCGGTCTCGGTGTTGATGGGCAGGCGCGACTTGGGGTCCACCACGGCGTCGACCGTCACGGCGAACAGCGCTTCCATGCCCAGCAGCACCAGCGCGAGGGCGAGCAGGCCCCAGAGCATTCGGATGGGCGCGGTCTGGGTGCTCACCACCAACCGGCGGCGGCCGGTCAGAAGCAGGTAGGCCAGCACGACCGAGAGCAACGCCGCGATGTCGAGCGCGGCGCGCGTCGCCACGGCGGGCGGCGACTGCATGACGCCCCACATGCCGACCGACACCGCGACGCCACCCAGACCCAGCGCGACCGCTCCCCACAGCGCGATCTGGCGCGCGCGAGACGCCGCCAGGACGGACGGCAGACGCGCCAGCCAGGTGCCCAGCGCAGGCCGGGCGGAGGCGGAGACAGGAGAGGTCGGCACGGGAGGGGGACGGGAGCCTCTGGCGTAACGCCACGAGGAAAACGCCGAGGGACAGGACGCTGCGCACGGTAGAGGACGTTCGCCATCCTACGGGGCACGCCAGAGGCCAGGTTGCGCCGTCGCGGCTGCCGCGTGCGAATATACCCGGCGGGCAACACTCGCCGGGCCGCTCCCGTAGCCCGCACACCCTTCGCCTCTCCCTGTGCGCCGTCTCGCCTCCCGCTTTCTCCTCGTCGGTCTCGTCATCACCGTGATCGTGCTCCTGATCTTCCGGGCAGATGAGCGTGGCGGCACGCTTGTCTCTATCGACGGCGTCTCTGCGGAGGCACAGCCTACGCATCGCGCGTTCCGCGTGGACGAGGCGATGCGCGTCGCCATCGAAGCCGCAGGCTCGTTCGAGACCGGCGGTGGCGACACCACGCTCGCCGCGCAGGGCTGGCTGGTACACCGCGAGACCGGCCGCGTGGTCTGGCGGATGCGCCCCGCCGAGCGCCCCGCCAGAGGCTCGTACGTGCTCATGCGCGACACGCTCGCGCTCGCGCCCGGCACCTACGACGCCGTCTACGCCGCGCTCGGCGATCCGCTCGTGCGCCAGACCCAGGCCTCTGGCGGAGGCATCGGCGCGCGCGTCAACGACTTTTTGAGCCAGGGTGGCCGCGGCTGGCTGGGCGACGCCGACCGCTGGCGCCTCATGGTCACACCTGCAGGCGACGGCGACCGCGGGCGCGCCGAGAAGATCGGCTCCGCTTGGCCCAAAGACCCCGACGGGCTGGTGTGGAGCAGCGGCGCCGCGCGCAGCCGCACCGAGTACGAAACGACGCTCCGCGCGACCGCCCCGGTTACGGTTCGCCTAGACGCTGTCTTCGAGGCCACAGGCGGCTCGGTCGCCGACAGCGCGTTCGTGCTCTCGGCCTCTGGCGATACGCTCTGGGTGGCGCGTGCCGAGGGCTCGGCGTGGGCCGGTGGCTCCATCAAGAACCGCCTGCAGACCGAAACGCTGAGCCTGGAGCCTGGCCTCTACCGCGTCGCGTTCCACACCGACCGCGACCACGCCAGCGGCTCGTGGACGGCCAACCCGCCGTGGATGCCGTGGGCATGGGGCCTTCGCATCGCGCCTGCCGATTCTGCCGCCGCCTCTGGCGCCATCGCGCCGCTGGACCCGATGCGCGACTTTCCGCGCATCGCCGAGATCGCTTGCGTAGGCGGCAACGCCGACGAACGCCTCCGCTTCGAGGTGACCGAGGCACTTAGCGTAACGGTCATCGCCGTGGGCGAGTTCACCGGCGGCACAGGCTACGACTACGCCACGCTCCTGCGCGGCGACGGCACCGAGGTCTGGGACATGCGCACCGCCACCACCACAGATGCGGGCGGCGACCACGACAACCGCCGCGCCGAGCACACGCTCACACTCCAACCCGGCGTGTACACGCTTACGTACAAGACGGACGGCTCGCACCACTGCGGCAACTT
This sequence comes from Rubricoccaceae bacterium, assembly GCA_963708165.1. Classification (GTDB taxonomy): domain Bacteria; phylum Bacteroidota; class Rhodothermia; order Rhodothermales; family Rubricoccaceae; genus Rubricoccus. Next base: position 2,638,991 of record OY970187.1, read on the forward strand.
CAACCGGAGCGCCCCAGACCCCGAGGACTTCTGGGGCGTCGTCCTGCTCTCCGCCGACGGCGACGAGCCTGGCGACCGCGTGCAGTTTCTGGCGCCAGAGGCTCCCGCGATTCCTCCCGAGAGCACGCCCGCTGTGCCCGCGCAAACACTGGTCTCGCTCACGCGCATCGGAAACAACCGCGAGGTGTCTGGCCAGTTCACGCTTTCGGATTCGACCGACGTGTGCGCGATGGGACTGGGCGAGATCACCCAGAGCAGCCGGTACGACTGGGGACGGCTCGACGCCTCTGGCGGGAAGAGCGTCTGGGAGATGACGCGCGCGAACACAGTGTCTGCAGGTGGGGACGACGACAACCGCCGCGCCATCGACAAGCTTCGGCTCGCGCCCGGCACGTACACCGCCTCGTTCGTCACCGACGGCTCGCACGCGTGGGACAGCTGGCGCACCGGCCAGCCCGACCGGCCCGACGACTGGGGCGTGCAGGTGTGGCGCGTGCCCGCGGGCTTCGAGGACGAGCCTCTGGCGTGCGTGACGACCGCGCTCAGCGACGCATAGAACGGCTTCGGTGTTTGGGCACGCGGCAGCAGCGGGTGCCCTCGGAACGGCGGTCCGGCCATCGTGGCGCGTGTTCGCGCTGGGCGCCTTCTGCTCCGCGCTGCCCGATGCCGACGTGATCGCGTCCGCCCTCGGCATTCCGTACGAGCACCCGCTGGGCCACCGCGGCGCGACGCATTCCATCGCGTTTGCGCTGTTCGTGGGCGCGCTCGTCTGGAGCGCCGTTCGCCTCTGGCGCTCGCGAAGGCTTTTGGCGCCAGAGGCCGTCTCCGCTCGGCTTCTACGCCGCCGCCTCTACGCCGCCGCCGCCACGCTCTCGCACGGCGTGTCGGACGCGATGACGACGGGCGGCCTGGGTGTCGGCTTTCTGATCCCGTTCTCGGCGGAGCGGTTCTTCTTTCCGTTGCGGCCCATCGCGGTCTCCTCATCGGCGCGGGCGCGTTTTTCTCCGCCAGAGGCCTGGAGGTGCTGGCGAGTGAGGCGGTAGGGATCGGCGTCCCGGCGCTGGTGTTCGGGCTCGGTGCATGGATGTGGCGCCGCGCTCAGCCTCTGGCGCCAGAGGCGTGGCCTGAGTGGCGCCAGAGGTGCGGGCACCGCATCTCGCCTCTGGCGTAGGCACCCCCATGACCCAGACCCTCGCGCTTAGCCTTCGCGTCCCCGAGGACACCCACGACCTGCTCATCGCCGACCTCGCCGATCTCGACTTCGACGCGTTCGAATCTGAGCCCGACGAGTTGTGCGCGTGGATGCCCGCGCCGCGGTGGACCGAGAGCACGCGCGAAGACCTCGGCCGCGTGCTCGCCGCGCACCGCATCTCGCCAGAGGCCCTGACCGTCGAGGTGATGGCCGCGCAGGACTGGAACGCGACCTGGGAGGCCAGCCTTCAGCCCATCGAAGCGGGCGCGTTTGTCGTTGCGCCGACGTGGGCGGACCTCGCACCCACCAATCGACACGTTCTGCGCATCGACCCGAAGATGAGCTTCGGAACGGGCTACCACGAGAGCACGCGGCTGTGCCTGCGCATCCTCTCGGAGCACCCGCCAGAGGCTTTGGAAGGGGAAAGAAGGACAAGGGAAGAGGGGCCGATGTCTTCTGCCGCCTCTGGCGCCAGAGGCGCGACAGTTCTGGACGTGGGAACTGGCACCGGCGTGCTCGCGCTCGCGGCTCTCGCGATGGGCGCGCGCGAGGCCTGGGGCGTCGATATCGACCCGTGGAGCGTGCCCAACGCCGAGGAAAACGCCGAGCGCAACGACATGGCCGACCGCTTTACCGTCCGCGAAGGCGCACTCGAAGCCGCCCCCGAAGGGCCGTACGATCTGGTGTTCGCCAACATCCTCAAGAGCACCATCCTGCCCATGTTGCCGGATCTCGTCGCGCGGATGGAAGCGGACGGCGCGATGATCCTCGCGGGCATTCTCAAGACCGAGCGCGACGAGGTGGTTGCCGCGTGCGAGGCGCACGGCCTCACGCTCAGCGCCGAGAAAACCGAAAACGAGTGGTGGGCCGGTCGCGTGACCAAGGCATAGCCTCTGGCGCCAGAGGCGAGATCACGCATCCCTCCTTCATCCCTATCCCCAATCCTTCATGCGCATTTGCGCCATCGACGTGGGCACGAACACGGTCAACAGCCTTGTGGCAGATCTGGCGCACGGACGCCTCGTGGTCTTGGCCGACGAAGAACGCTTCGCCCGCCTCGGGCAGGGCGTGGACGCGGCGGGGCGCTTGGCGCCAGAGGCCATCGACCGCGTCGTGGACCGCCTCGCGCAGTCGCTCGCGACCGCCCGCACCCACGGTGTGGAGCGCGTCGTCATCGGCGCGACGAGCGCGAGCCGCGACGCGTCCAACGTGGGCCTCTTGCGAGAGCGGGTGCGCGACGAGCTAGGCCTGGACTATGCCGTGATCACCGGCGCGGACGAGGCGCGCCTGAGCTTTCTGGGCGCGCTCTCGATGCTGCCTGGGATCTCGCGCGCTGTCGTGTTCGATGTCGGCGGGGGCTCGACCGAGATCGCCTCTGGCGCCAGAGGCGCGGCCCCGGCCTTTGCACGCAGCCTGGACGTAGGAACCGTTCGCCTGACCGAGCGCCACGGCGCGATTCCGCCGGTCAGCGATGAGCCTCTGGCGGCGGTCGAAGCCGACGTGCGCGCGGCGCTGGCTCAGATTCCGCCAGATGTCTGGGCGATGGGTCCGCTCGTGGGGACGGGCAGCACGGCCAAGGTGGTGGCGCATCTCGCGAACGTCTCGGACGTGCCTCTGGCTCAGATCCGCGCCTCGCGAGAGCACCTCGCCGGCCTCACGCCAGAGGCGATCACAGCGCTCGCGCCCGAGGTCATGACCGGCAGGGCGGACGTGGCGTTGACAGCGCTCGTGATCGTGCAGACGATCCTGGAAGTCGCGGGTGCTGACCGGTTTGTCGCCTCGGCGGGCGGACTGCGCCACGGCCTCGCGCTCGAAGCCGCGCGCTGAACATGCCTGTGGCGCCGCCACTCCTCGCCAGAGGCGCATAAAAAAGCGCGGCGACCCGAAGGCCGCCGCGCTTCCCTCTGAACCACGCGGGGATGGACGGCCCCGCATGATCTCTCACCCAACCCTGGGGAGACTGATTGGCCGCTGGCGCCAGAGGCGACCGGCGCGGCCGGGTTCTACGACCGCCGCCGGAGGCCGTACACGATCTTGCGGATGGTGTCGAACTGCAGGTACGGATGCTGTCCGCGAAGCTCCTCGATGGCCTCGAAAGCGGGCACGTTCTCGCGCCGCATCGACTGGAACTGCTGGCGAATCTGGTAGTCGCGCACGCCTTTCTCGTTGAGCAGGTTGTGCTGCTCCAAGAGCGCGTACACGTTCTCGGGCACGAGGCCCTGGAGAGGGTTTGCAGTCTGGATTTCCATGGTCGTCGGGGAAGCGGCGGCGTGGCTACAACAGACAGTACGGACCCACGCCGCGCTCCCCTAGCGAGCCCCTTGCGAACGGTCCGATCCCTCGCCCGAACGGTCGGACTCCGGCCCGAACCGCGCCGAATCGGGGAGCACGCGGATGGAGTCCGGCCCGTCGAACGACGGCAGGAGCGCTCCGTCCACCTCGGACCAGGCGACGGCGTCCAGGCGGCGCGGCGCGCCCAAGGTCTCGATTACGCGGCCTCTGGCGAGAAGCGTGGCGCCCTCGTGCACACCGTGGCCTTCCTCCAGGCGGACCGTCACGGCGCCCGTGCCGTCGGTGATGAGCACGTCGAGGTCGCCTTCGAGGTCCACCACCTGCCCGATCACGCTCGCGGTCACGATGCGGCGCGCGAGCGCGACCGAATCCACCTGCGCCAGAGGCCCGGCGTCGAGATCGACGCGTGTGGGACCGCCGACGGACTCCGGCCCGAAGGACCACACGGCCCAGCCGCCGGCGCCGAGCGCCAGAAGACCCACGAGTGCAGCGAGGACGCGTTTCATGCGGAGGCGTCTCGGGCGGAGCGCGTGACGGCGCGGAACGAGGTGCCCTGCCAGACCAGCGCCGCCACGCCGAGCAGGCACATCAGGATGAGCTGAGAGGCGTGGGTCAGGATGGCGTAAGCCGCCGCGGGCGCCTGCGAGACGCCCAAGAGCAGCACCAGCGTTTGCACCGCGATGTAGTGGTACGAGCCCGTCCCGCCCGGAGACGGCAGCGACATCCCGACTGCGCCCAGGTTCATCAGCGCCCACGCGTCCGCAAAGCCCAGCCCGTACGCGTCCGCCAGGCCGAGCAGCGCGAGCGGGATGTACGTCATCACGCCGTAGAGCAGCCAGATGCCGAGGGTGCTCGCCACGAGCGCGAGCCTCTGGCGGACGCGCAAGAGGCTCGCGAGGCCGTCCCTAAAGCCCGTCAGCATGCCGCGGACCTTGTCGCCGCCTCTGGCGAAGAGCGCCCACACCGCACCCAGGACCGCTACGCCAGAGGCTACGAGAATCAGGGTTAGCACGGCGCCGCTGATGGGCAGCGCTTCGATGACGCCCAGCGTTCCGGCCATGAACCGCTCGGTGATCACGCTCACGCGCGAGCCGAACAACAGCACGACCGAGAGGAGTGCCAGCGCCAGCGTCACCACGTCCAGCACGCGCTCTGCGACGACGGTCCCGAAGGCGCCCGAAAACGTGTGGTCGGAGCGCGAGGCAAGGTTGGCGGCCCGTGCCACCTCGCCCAGCCGCGGCGCCGCCTGGTTGACGAGGTAGCCGATGAGCAGGCTCGCGAACGCGTTGCCAAACCCCACCGGCGCGTGCTCGCCCGGCATCGCGCCCAGGAGCAACTGCCACCGCCACGCCCGCAGCGCGTGCGACGCGATGGTCACCAGAACGAGCGGCACGAACCAGCCCCACCGTGCCTCTGCGAGCGCCGTGCCGACCGTCGAGAGGTCCACGCCGCGCAGCGCGAGCCACAGCAGCGCGCCGCCCAGCGCGAAGCTGCCCACGAGGGCGAGAGCGGTCTTGAGGCGGGGGTTCACAGGGCGGCGGGGCGGGTCGAAAAGCTACGCCGCCGCCTCTGGCGCTCGGCGTGCGCTTCTCGCGGAGGGGTGGCCGGCGGGCAGCCGCCAGAGGCTGCGTGCACAAAAAAGCCGAGCCTCTGGCAGCAGAGGCTCGGCCGGGCGCGACTCGCCAGAGGCGCTCTAGCCGCGCAGGTCGACGGTTTCGGTGCCGCGCGGCGCGGCGAACCGGAACGTGCTCGCGGGCAGGCTCGGGTTGAGGCGCACGTTGCGCAGGTCGAACGCCAGCGTGGCGCCGTTGACATCGTGGACGCGGATGCGCGCCGGGACGCCGTCGGAGGAGCGCGCGTAGACGGTCACGTCGCGGACGGAGGAGCCAGCCTCGCGAGGCTTGAGCGCGAGCACGTCATGGTCCACGCCGCCGATCTTGGCGCGGCTGGCGCCGGTCGCGCGGAACACGGTGAGGTAGTCCGTGAACAGCTGCCCGATCTGGAAGCCCACGTCCGAGGGGTCGTAGTCCTGGATCACGACCTGCTCCTCGGACTCGCTGTAGGACCACAGCGTGCTGCCGTCCGTCACGAGCGTCTGGCCGGGAAGCTGGAGGCGGAAGGCCTCGCCGCGAACCGAGATCTGGCCGCGCAGCGTCTGGCCGCCCGCGGTCTGCGTGAAGTCGGCCGAGAGCGTGTTGATGTTCGCGTACTTCGCCTGCAGGCGGCGGGCGACGGCGTCGGCGTTCTGGGCCGATGCCTGTCCAGCGAAGAGGACGCCAGCGGCGAGCGCGAGGGCGAAAAAGCGGAAGGGGGAGAGCGTACGCATCGGTGGAGGGGGCGGAGGCGCCCCGAGAGTGGGTGTGCCCGGTGTAGTTCCAAAGCCTGTGCCGCGCGCACCAGGCCCAGCGTCACACGCGCAAGATCCCAACGGATACCGACCTTCCCGTCGCGCCCTCGCGCGAAAAAGCGGCGCGCCTCATGGGTTGCGGGGTGAGCGGCCTCCGCCAGAGGCCTCTGGCGGCTAGCGCAGCTTGAAGTCCACTGGAATGGTAAACCGCACGCGGACCGGGCGTCCATCCACCAAGCCAGGCTCGAAGCGGGACGGCCCCACGGCGCGGAGCGCTGCGAGGCAAAGCCGTTCGCTGACTGGCTGCCCGTTGGCTGGCCGGATGCACTCCGCGCGCTCCACGCGCCCGTCACGGCTCACGACGAACTGCACGAAGACCTTGCCCTGCTCCCGCGCCCGCCGCGAGGCCTCTGGGTACCGGACGCGCTCCTGCAGTGCTCGCAACCCGCCGATCAGAACCGGGTTGACGTCCACGGTCTCGTAAATCCCGTCCTCGTTGGGAGTGGCCTCTGGCGCGGCGCGGCCCAGCGACTGCCCCGCCGCCAGAGGCGCGATCTCGGGCACGCCAGAGGCCGCCTCTGGCGCGAGCACGAACGCGACCGGCAGCGTGACGCGCGCCGCCACGGCCTCGCCGCCCACCCGGCCGGGCTCGAACGGCGACGCGAGGACCGCCGCGACCGCCGCCTCGCACAGCCGAGCATCCGGGCAGCGCAGTCCCTCGGCGCCCGTCACTTCGCCAGAGGCCGAAACGACGGCCTGGACGAACATCCGACCCTGGACGCCTTCGGCCGCAGCCTCTGGCGGGTAGACCGCGCGCGCCATCACCGCCTGCACTCCGCCCATGGGCGCGGGCGCTTGATCTGCGCGGTCGTACACGCCGGACGAGTCGGGCGACTGCGCGCGGGCGCCAGAGGCGAGGAGGGCGAACAGGAAAAGGGCTCGGTGCATGGGTCTGGCATGGGTGTGGTGCCTCTGGCGCCAGAGGCTAGCGGAGCGAGAACGAGACGGACATCGTAAACCGCACACGCACCGGGCGGCCGCGCATCAGGCCCGGCGTAAACGTCGCCTCGCGGATCGCGTCGATGGCGGCGGCGCACAGCAGCGGGTCACCGCTCACGCAGACCGGCTCCGAGACGCTTCCGTCCACTTCGCTCACGATCCGCACGAACGCCCGCCCTTCGATGCCGGCCTCCTGCGCCTCTGGCGGGTAGACCAGACGCGCCTGTAAGCCCTCCAGCCCGCCGACGAGCACGGGCTGGGTCTCGGCCATCTCGTAGATCTCACCTCTGTCGTCAGGTGCGGGCAGCGGAGGCGCGGGCGCGGCCTCTGGCGCCAGAGGCGAGTACTCGAGAATGGCGCGGTCCTCCTCGGGGAGAAACCGGACGCGGCGCGCGCCGCCGAGAGAGTGAAGCGAGAACCAGCCGTCGTCGGACGGGCCGACCCGCTCGGTCATCTGCGCGATGTTGCGCTCCAACTCCTCGCGCCGCCCGATAAACCGCACCTCCACGCTCTGCGCGCGGCCACCTTGCACCGTCAGGAGCACGCGGTCCACCTCTGGCGACGAGGGCGCCTCGTAGATGAGCGTGCCCTCGCCGTTTTTGACCTGCCCGAAGACCGGCGCGCCGATCTCGCGGTCTGCGCTCGCGCGGTCCCACGAGTCGCCGAGAACTCGGGGGAGGTAGGCTTCGGGTGAGGCCTCTGGCGCCACGTCGTCGCCGCCGGTCAGCTTGAAGTCGATGGGCAGCGTGAAGCGCACCTTGACCGGCACGCCGTCCTGGCGGCCGGGCGTAAACCGGCTCTCGCGCACGGCCTGAATGCCCGCCTCGCAGAGAAGAGGGTCGGGGCAGCGGACGCCATAGGCTTCCGTCACAACACCTTTCTCGTCCACGACGAACTGGACGAACACTTTGCCTTCGATGCCAGCGCGGCGCGCCATCTCCGGGTAGACCACGCGGCCTTGCAAGGCTGCTAGCCCGCCGATCAACTCGGGCTTCTCCTCGACCACCTCGAAGATTTCCGGCTCAGCCGGGAGCTCCTGCGCAAGGGCAGAAGAGGAAACGAGACAGGCGAGGGCGACGAAAAGGAGGCGCACGGGCATGGCGTGATCGGGAGGCGAGTGCGTTAGGTACAGCCTCTGGCGCCAGAGGTCAAACCAAGCCGCGCCACAGACCTGCGCCAGCGGCTAGCGAAGCTTGAACGCGACCGGCAGGTTGTAGCGGGCGTAGACCGCCTTGCCGCGCTGGCGGCCGGGCACGAACGAAGACGCTCGGACCGCGCGCATCGCGGCATCGCACAACGGTTCTGGGCCTCGCACGCAGTCCAGTTGCAGAGGTACGCCTTCCTTGTCGATGATCATCTGCACCACCACGCGTCCCTCGATGCCGGCCTCTAGCGCCTCCGATGGATACGAGAGCTGCGCCTGCAGTGCCTCCAGCCCGCCGATGAGCTGAGGCATTTCTTCCATCACGTCGAAAATCTCGGACTCGTCAATGCGGAGGCGGGAGGGCTCGTCTGGCACCGGCGGCATCTCTTCCACGTCGGCCTCTGGCGCCAGAGGCTCAGCTGGGCCGTCGGGCGCGATGGCGCGGCCGTTTTCGACGCCGAGGCGCAGCGGCGCGGCGCGGTTGATGAACGAGCCGGGGACGGGATCTAGCCCCAGAAGCTGGAGCGCCAGGTTGGCCGCCTCGCCGTTGCGGATGGGCTGGATCACCGCGTCGTAGCCGATGTTTTCCGTGCCGGGGTTCGCGCGGATGCCCGCGTTGAGCGAGTACAGGTCCGTCGCAGGCACGCCGGGCCCCCAGACGAAGAACGGGATGGTGTAGTTGAGCACCTTTTCGGGCGCGTGCGTGCGGCCGTCCCCGCCGTGGTCGGCGGTGACGATAATGGCGGTGCGCCCGGCATAGCGCGCGTCGGACTCGACGAAGTCGATGATCTTGACGATCTGCGCGTCGACGCGGCGCACGGCGCGGAGGTACCGGCTCCCGGCGCGGACGCTCCAGCCGTTGATGTGCCCCGAGGCGTCGGGGTCGCGGAGGTGGATAAACGCGTAGCGGTAGGGCTGGTCGCGGAGGTCGCCCAGCATCGCGTCGGTGAGCAGCGCCGTATCTGGGTTGTAGACAAACTGGTCGATCTTGTCGCGGCCGTTGTCCTCGCCCGTCTCATCGGGGGCGCCATTTTGCTCGTTGTAGCTCACGTCGAACAGCGAGAACTTGGACTTACTGACCCAGGCGCCCGTCCTCAGGCCCGCGTCGTGCGCCACGTCGAACACGCTCGCGATGTAGCTGCCCTTGTTGGAGTGCAGCGTCGCGCCCGGCGCGGGATCTACGTTGACGATCCACTGGTGGCCGTCGTCCCCGAACACGCCGCGTCCGGTGAGCTGTGCGCTGTGGTTGGGGAGCGTTTTTCGCACGTCTACGTCTGTGCGCGCGTTGTAGGTGCTCGCGCCTTCCAAGCGCAGCCGCGTGAAGCCGGGCCGAGCCTCTGGCGCCTGCCGCGTGATCGCGTCCGGCCGCAGGCCGTCCACGCTGATGTGGATCACGTAGCGGACCGAGTCCAGCGATCCCACGCCTCCGGGTCTCGATTCCAGGCTCTCCGGCTGCGGCGGCAGCACCACGATGGGCGACGTGGGGCCGAACGGAAGGCACCCCGCGAGGACGCCCAGGAGAACAAGGGGGGAGAGCAGGGAAGCGCGGCGCATGCGAGGCAGGAGGTGGGAGCAAGAGGCGCAGTCGGACGCGCTAGAACCGAGCCAGAACGCACCGCCGCCCCGAAAGGATCGGTGGAGCGCTGTGAAATCGCCGCCTCTGGCGCCAGAGGCGGTTGGGCAGAGACAGCAAGGTCTCGCGCCGCCAGAGGCCTCTGGCGGTAGGAGCCTCTGGCGCTGTGGCCAGAGCCGTCCTGCGGGTCGAAGGTGAGCCTGCGTCTAGCGCGGCGGGGAGGACAGCACGAGCGCCTCGTCACCGGTCAGCGTGAGCGCGGCCGTCTGATCTGCCACGCGCAGCGAAAACGCGCCGGGCTCCACCAACCGGCGGCCTCTGGCGTCGACGAACGAGAGCGCGGCGGCATCGAGCGAGAAGGAGAGCGTGCGGCGCTCGCCGGGTTCGAGGTAGACCTTGGCAAAGCGCACGAGCCGCTCCGTCGCGGGGGCCACGCTCGCGACGAGATCCGAGACGTACACCTGCACGACCTCGTGGCCCGCCACGGCGCCCGTGTTCTCGACCGTCACGCGCACCGCCAGAGGCAGGCCGTCCATCGCAGCCTCTGGCGCGATGCTCAGGGCCGAGGTCGCGAACGTCGTGTAGCTCAGGCCGTCGCCGAAGCGCGCCAGAGGCTCGAAGCCTGTAAAGCCGTAGCTCGTATCCACGTCGTCCGAGAGCGTGCGGTCGTACGGGACGAGCAGGTTGGGGCCGGAAGGGTAGGTGAACGGCAGGCGCCCACTGGGGTTGACGCGGCCGAAAAGCACCTCGGCGATGGCCTGTCCGCCTTCGTGGCTCGGGTTGTACGCCATCACGATGGCGTCGGCGCCAGAGGCGTGGTCTCCAAGAGTGCGCGGACGGCCTTGTACGAGCACCAGCACGACCGGCGTGCCGGTCGCCGCCACGGCGTCGAGCAGCGCGAGTTGCGCGGCGGGAAGCGTGATATCCGCGAGGTTGCCCGGCACCTCGGCGTAGGACTCCTCGCCCAGCACCACGACCGCCACGTCCGCGCCTCTGGCGCCAGAGGCGGCGGCTTCCAGGTCGAGCACGGCGTCGAAACTCGCGCCAGGCTCATAGGCAGCCTCTGGCGAGATCGCGCGGATGCCGTCCAGGATCGTGCGGCCCTGGGGCATAAACGTCTCGGCGCGGCCGTCGCCCTGCCACGTGTAGGTCCAGCCGTTGTTGAGCGCGCGCATCGAGGTCGCCGCGGGACCGGTCACGAATACGTTGGCCTCTGGCGCAAGAGGCAGAACAGGTGCGCCAGAGGCACCAGCGCGGTTGCGGAGCAACGTGATGCTCTCGCGCGCCGCCTGCAACGCGACCGCGCGCGACTCGGCGCTGCCGACGGCCTCTGGCGCAGATCCGGCGGCGGCGGGCTGGTCGAGAAGGCCGAGGCGGCTCTTGAGCGTCAGGATGCGGCGCACAGACTGGTCGATTCGCGCCAGAGGCACCTCGCCGTCCTCGACAAGGCGTACGAGAATCGTGTGGAACGAGAAGTCGTTCGGCACCATGCTCAGGTCCACGCCCGCGAGGACCGCCATCCTGGTCGCCTCGCGCTCGTCGGCGGCGACGCGGTGGAGCGTCGCGAGCTTTTTGATGTCCTCCCAGTCCGTCACCGCCACGCCGGTAAAGCCCATCTCGTCGCGCAAGAGGCCTGTCAAGAGGTCACGGCTGGCGTGGACCGGCACGCCGTTGATGTCGCCCGAGTTGATCATGATCGTCGCCACGCCTGCGTCGATGGCGGCCTGGAACGGCGGGATGTAGAGCTCGCGCAGTTCGCGCTCGGTGATAAAGGCGCTGCTGCGGTCGCGGCCGGTGCGCGGCCCGCTGTAGCCCAGAAAGTGCTTGCCTGTGGCCGCGGCGCGCACGCCAGAGGTCAGGTCGTCGCCGCTGGCGCCGGTGCCTTCCAGGCCGCGCACCTGCGCCACGCCCATCACGCTCGCGAGGTGCACGTCCTCGCCAAACGTCTCGTAGAAGCGCGACCAGGCCACATGGCGGCCGATGTCGAGGACCGGCGCAAAGTCCCACGGCAGGCCGCTCGCGCGGATGTCCTGCGCCGTGAGCGCCGCGGCGCGCTGCACGAGCGCCGGGTTAAAAGTGGCCGCCAGGCCGATGTTCTGCGGGAAAAGCGAGGCGCCCGCGGTGTAGTTGGCGCCGTGTACCGCGTCGATGCCGTACAGCACGGGCACGCCCAGTCGGGACCGGCGCGAGGCCGCGTCCACCGCGTCCGTCACCTGCCGCCACTCGGCCACGGTGTACGCCTCGTCCACCACGTTGAGCACGCTGCCGACGTGGAAGCTGTCCACGGCGCGCTGCAGCTTGGCCGGGTCGACCAGGTATGGCCTCTGGCGTTTGTCCGCGATGGCCTCCAGCGTGATCTGCGTCATCTGGCCCACTTTCTCCGCGAGCGTCATCTGCGCCAGAAGCGCTTCGACGCGGGGATCCGCCTCTGGCGCCTCGTGCGCACTCGCCTCGCGGAGGTACACGTGGGAGTCTGCCAGCTCAGTGCGGATGGGCCCGCGCGCGACGAGGCTCAGGCGGTTCGCCTCTGGCGCGAGGGCCGCCTCGGCGCCAGAGGCCGAGCGGGGCGGCGTGTTGCCTGCCGCACTCGGCGTCTGGATCTGGGCAGGCGTGTCCGCGGCCTCCGGCGACGCGGGAACGCCAGAGGCGGTCGGGGTGCGCTCGGCGGGGCCGCTGCAGCCTGCGACGAGAAGGAGAGCGACGAAGAGAGCGAGAGGGCGCATCATGAACACGGGTGGGTGGGCGCCAGAGGCGCCGAGCGATAACTGTTTTATGAACGCAGGGCGAACCGGAGCGCAGTTGCCGGTATATACAGGACGCCTCTATCATGCCAGAGGGCTGAAAAGGTTTTCAGATGCGTCTGAGATCTGCCTTGCCTCTGGCGCGACTGCGCCTCCGCCACGATTACGCCTCTCGCACGGTTGTGCCTCTCGCATGGTTGTGCCTCTGGCGCCAGAGGCTCCTGCCTCACTCCCACACCCCGAGGACCTATGCCGAATCGCTTCTATGTCATCCGCACGGCGCTCATCGTAGCGCTCGGCGGCTTCCTGATGGGCTTCGACGCCTCCGTCATCTCGGGCGTCGTCGGGTTTATCGAGACCGAGTTCTCGCTCACCAAGGGGCAGGTCGGGTTCTCCGTCGCCTCGCTGACGCTCACGTCCACGCTCGCGATGATGTTCGCGGGGCCGCTGAGCGACCGCTTCGGGCGGCGCACCATCCTGTTTGGCGCAGCCATCCTGTACGCCATCTCGGCTATCGCTTCGGCGCTTGCACCCTCGTTTACGATGCTCGTGATCGCGCGCATGATCGGAGGCTTCGGGGTCGGCGCCTCGCTCATCATCGCGCCGCTGTACATCGCCGAGATCGCGCCGCCGGAGTCGCGCGGCCAAATGGTGTCGTTCAACCAGCTCAACATCGTGATCGGCATCACGGTGGCGTTCTTTACCAACTACCTGATTTTGCAGGCGGCAGACTCGCCAGCGGCCTGGGCGCAGTCGGTGGCCGAGAGCCCCTGGCGCTGGATGCTGGGACTCGAAGCCCTGCCCGCGATCCTCTACTTCGTCGGCTTGTTCTTCGTGCCGCGCAGCCCGCGCTGGCTGCTCATGCAGGGCCGCAAGGACGAGGCGCTCCCCATCATGCAGATGGCCGTCGGCAACGTGGCGGCAGTGCAAGAGATCGACGAGATCCAGACGGCGATGGCGCGCGACGCCGAGCGCGACGAGGGCGGCCTTGCCGACCTCTTCAAGCCCGCGCTCCGGCTCGTGCTCCTGATCGGTGTCGTCGTCGCCATCGTGCAGCAGGCCACAGGCATCAACGCCGTGTTCTTCTACGCCCCGACCATCTTCGAGCAGTCGGGCATCGGCACGGACGCGTCGTTCGTGCAGGCCATCTTGGTGGGCGTCGTCAACTTGGTGTTTACGCTCGTCGCCATCGCGTTTATCGACCGCCTGGGACGCCGCCCGCTGCTCATCGCGGGCCTTATCGGCATCACCATCGCCATGGGCGTTCTGGCCTATGGCTTCGGGCAGGCGACGTACGTGCTCCCGCAGGAGACGCAGACCGCCGAAGCCTCTGGCGTGTTCGGAGAGCGGGCGGGCGAACTCGCGCCGCTCGTCGCGCCGCTTGTCGGGCAGTCGTACGAGAACGACGTGGCCTTCAAGGCTGCGGTCCAGGAAGCGCTCGGGACCGAAGACGCGACGCGCTTCGAAGGCCCGCTTCTGGCGCAGGCCATCGACATCAACCCGACGCTCATTCTGGCGGGCATCCTGGGCTTTGTGGCCGCGTTCGCGGTTTCGCTCGGGCCGGTGATGTGGGTGCTCTTCTCGGAGCTCTTTCCCGGCCGCATCCGCGGCATCGCGATCTCGTTCGTCGGCTTTGTCAACTCGGGCGTGAGCTTTGGCGTGCAGCAGATCTTCCCCATCGAACTCGCTGCCCTCGGCGCCGCGACGACGTTCGCCATCTTCGGCGTGATCGCCGCGGTCGGCCTCGTGTTCGTCTTCTTCGTCGTGCCCGAGACCAAGGGCAAGTCGCTCGAAGAGCTGGAGGCGCAACTCGTGCGCGCACCCGAGGCGCCGCAGGTCTCGCCTGTGATCTAAGCCTCTGGCGCCAGAGGCGGCTGTTTCTGCCTCTGGCGCTCCCTTCGTGTCATCCTGAGCCCGCGAAGGATCTCGGCGCCAGAGGCCCAGGCCGTCGGGATCGGTTGCGAAGGGCTCAGACATCTCGCTGAGATCCTTTGCACGCTGGCTCCGCCGACGCTGCGCGGTCAGGATGACACGAACGAGACGCTGCCTTTGCTTTCACCTCTGACCTCTCACGCTATGACCCTCCTCCGATCCACCGCCCTCCTGTGCAGCCTCGCGCTCCTCGCGGCCTGCACCGACGCCACGCCAGAGGCTTCCGACGGCGCCACCCCAGCCTCTGGCGAAGGCCCCGCCACTGTGGAAGTGCGCGGGGACGACGACGCAGGCTACCAGCTCTACGTCGACGGCGAACCGTTTTACATCCGCGGCGCCGGGCTGGAGTTTGGCAACGTGGAGGCCCTCGCTGAGCACGGCGCCAACTCGTTCCGCACCTGGCGGACGGACAACGGCGAGGCCACAGGCCAGGAAGTCCTCGACCGCGCCCACGCCGCAGGCCTCATGGTCACGATGGGCCTGGAGATCGCCCGCGAGCGCGAGGGGCAAGGGCGCGGTGTCTTCGGCTTCGACTACGACGACCCCGAAGCCGTCGCCGCGCAGCTGGAGCGTGTGCGCGCCGAGGTGATGCAGTACAAAGACCACCCGGCGCTCTTGATGTGGGGCATCGGCAACGAGCTCAACCTGGGCGCTGAAAACCCGGCGGTTTGGAGCGCGGTCAACGGCATCGCGGAGATGATCCACGAGGTCGATCCCAACCATCCGGCCACGACGATGCTGGCAGGCATTGGGCCGGAACTGGTCGAGGACATTCGCGAGCGCGCCCCCGCCCTCGACTTGCTCAGCGTGCAGATGTACGCCGACATCGAGAACCTGCCCGAGCGCATCGAGGCCTCTGGCTGGACCGGGCCCTACATCATCACCGAGTGGGGCGCGACCGGCCACTGGGAAGGTCCGTCGACACCATGGGGGGCGCCGATCGAGAACAACTCTTCGGTCAAAGCCGACCTCTACAAGTCTCGCTACGAAACCGCCATCGCGAGCGACACGACGCAGATTCTGGGCTCCTACGTCTTCCTCTGGGGCCAGAAGCAGGAGCGCACCGACACGTGGTACGGCATGTTCTTGGCCTCTGGCGAAGAGACCGAATCCATCGACGTGATGGAGGAGCTGTGGACGGGCGAGCGGCCCGCCAACATCTCGCCGCGTTTGCAAGAAGTCACGCTCGACGGACGCGGCGCGCTCGACGCCATCCAGCTCGCGCCCGGCCAGACCGTGCCCGCAACCGTCGTCTCGACAGACCCCGACGGCGACCCGCTGCGCTACGCCTGGGAAGTCCGCGAGGAGCAGACCGACCTAAGCGAGGGCGGCGACGACGAGTCCATTCCGCAGCTCATCCCCGGCACGGTCGACACGCCAGAAGCCTCTGGCGTGTCGATCACCGTGCCTGAGACGCCCGGCGCGTACCGCCTGTTTGTGTACGTCTACGACGGCCAGAACAACGCCGCGCACGCCAACATTCCCTTCCACGTCGGCGACTACGAGCCGGTGAACTAGGCGCCTCTGGCGCCAGAGGCGCGGTCGCGCCAGAGGCTGTTCCGCAGCCCATCCCTTCTACGATTTCTCTTCTGACGACGCACCGCCGGTGCGCTTCCAATCGGTCTCGCGCGAGACCGGGCGGGGTGCTCTCGCGGACGATACCCCTCTCATGACACGCACGAGCGAGAACACGAACCGCGCGCCCCTGGCGCCAGAGGCGCGCCCGGAGCCCGTCTGGATGGGCGAGGCCGAGATGCAGCACAACGGCGAGCCCATCGCGGGCACGTTCGTCACCATTGACGGCGTGGAAAGCTACCGGATCGACAACGTCGACCTGCTCCCGCCGTTTTTCGTCAGCGTTGTCTCGGACGCCGACCACTGGCTCTTCGCGAGTAGCACGGGCGCGCTCAGTGCGGGTCGCCACTCACCAGATCACCCGCTGTTCCCCTACGAAACCGTCGACCGCATCCACGATGCGCAGGACCGGACGGGCAGCAAAACGCTCCTCCTCGTCACGCCAGAGGCAGGCTCGGATACGGCCTCTGGCGAGCGCGCCGCACCGCGCTTGTGGGAGCCGTTCTCCAGGCGGTACGAGGGCGTCTACCGCATCCGCCGCAGCCTCACCAAGAGCCTGCAAGGCGACCGCTTGCGTTACGAAGAGGCCAACGACGATCTGGGACTCACCTTTGCCGTGACATGGTGCACAAGCGAGCGCTTCGGGTTCGTCAAGCAGAGCGAACTGGTCAACCACGCCAGTTCGGGCGCGAGCGTCCGCGTGCTGGACGGCCTGCAGAACCTGATGCCCTACGGCATTAGCCGCGAAATGCAGGCTGTGCGCAGCGTGCTCACCGACGCCTACAAAAAGAGCGAGCGCGTGGACGGCACCACGCTCGGGCTGTTCATGCTCAGCGCCATCCCGGTCGACAAAGCAGAGCCCAGCGAAGCCCTCAAGGCCACAACCGTGTGGTCGGTCGGTCTGGAGCCCAGCACGATCTTGCTGTCCTCGCGCCAGCTCGACCGCTTCCGCACCGGTCAGCCCCTGGCGCCAGAGGCCGCGGTCCGCGCCGAGCGCGGCGCCTACTTCGTCGAGGCGACGCTCGACCTCGCAGCGGGTGAGGTCCGCACGTGGCAGACCGTCGCCGACATCGAGCAGGACGTTGCCAGCGTGATCGAACTCGCCGACATGCTCGTCTCGCCAGAGGCTGGCGCTACCGGGGCACAACCCGACGGAGCACGGTCTGCCAGGGCCTCTGGCGCGATGCTGCAGACCGCCCTCGCGACCGATATCGAGGCGGGCACGCGCCGCCTCGCGCGTCTCTCCGCGGGCGCCGACGCCGAGCAACTCACCGCCGAGCCGATGACGACGGCGCGCCACCGCATGAACGTGATGTTCAACATCATGCGCGGCGGCGTCTTCGACGAGGGCTACAGTCTGGTCCGCGAGGACGTGCGCAGCTACATCGCGCACCACAACGCGCCTCTGGCGGAGAGCCACGCGGACTTTTTCGACGCGCTTCCCGAGCGCCTCACCGTCCAGGCGCTACGCGACGGCGCGCGCGCCAGAGGCCCGCAGATGGAGCGGCTCTGTGCGGCGTACCTGCCTCTCAGCTTTAGCCGCCGCCACGGCGACCCCAGCCGCCCGTGGAACCACTTCACGATCGACCTCAAGACTGAGGACGGCAGCATCAAGCGCGGGTACGAGGGCAACTGGCGCGACATCTTCCAGAACTGGGAGGCGCTCGCGCGTTCCTACCCCGAGTACCTGGAAGGCTTTATCGCCACGTTCGTGGGCGCCTCCACGGCCGACGGCTACAACCCGTACCGCATCACCGACGAGGGCATCGACTGGGAAGTCATAGAGCCCGACGATCCGTGGAGCTACATCGGGTACTGGGGCGATCACCAGCTGATCTACCTGCTCCGGCTGCTCGTGCTCTCGCAGGCACACCACCCCGGCCGCCTCGCGCGGCTTCTGGCGCGGCGCCGGTTTAGCTACGCCAACGTCCCGTACCGCATTAAGCCCTATGCCGACCTGCTGCGCGACCCGCACGACACGGTCGAGTTCGACGCCGACCTGGAAGCCGAGATCGAGCACCGCGTCGCGCGCATCGGCGCCGACGGCAAACTGCTCCAGGACGCCTCTGGCGATGTGCTGCTCGTCAACCTCGCCGAAAAGCTGCTCGTGCCGCTGCTCGCCAAGCTGAGCAACTTCGTCCCCGATGGCGGCATCTGGATGAACACCCAGCGCCCCGAGTGGAACGACGCCAACAACGCGCTTGTGGGCTACGGCGTGTCGATGGTGACCCTATTCGCGCTCCGCCGCTACCTCGACGTGCTGCGCGAGATCCTGGACGGCCTGAGCGCCTCTGGCGTCGATGTATCGTCCGAGGTCGCGGAGCTTCTGGAGGCCGTCTCCGGCGCCTTCGAGCGGTTCGCAGACCTCAGCGACCGCGAGGTGTCCGCGAGCGAGCGCAAGGAGATCGTAGACGCTCTGGGCGAGGCCGGGAGTGCTTACCGCCAGAGGCTCTACGCTGACGGCCTCTCGGGGGACACGAGCGCCGTGCCTCTGGCGGAGGTCCATGCATTGCTCGACCGCGCGCAGGCATTCGCCGACCGCACCATCGCCGCCAACCACCGCGAGGACGGGCTGTACCACGCCTACAACCTCATGGAGGCCTCTGGCGACGAGGTACGCATCCGCCACCTCTACGCTATGCTCGAAGGCCAGGTCGCCGCGCTGGACGCGGGCGTGCTCTCGCCCGAGGCCTCGCTGGACGTGCTGGCCTCGCTCCGCGCCAGCGGCATCTACCGCGCCGACCAGCACAGCTACCGCCTCTACCCGGACCGCGAACTCCCCAGTTTCCTGGAGAAGAACAACGTCCCGCAAGAGGCCGTCGACAGCTCGCCTTTGCTCCAGGCGCTCCTGGGTACGGGCGACGAGAGCATCGTCGTGCGCGATGTGCGCGGGGGCGTTCACTTCAACGGCGGCTTCCACAACAAAACCGACCTCGAAGCCGCCCTGAAGACTCTGGCCTCTGGCGAGCACGCCGACCTCGTCGCCTCTGGCGCCTCAAGCGTGCTGGAGGCCTTCGAGCAGGTCTTCGACCACCGCGCCTACACGGGCCGCTCGGGTACGTTTTTCGGCTACGAAGGGCTGGGCAGTATTTACTGGCACATGGTCTCCAAGCTGGCGCTGGCCGCGCAGGAGACCTACTGGCGCGCCCACGCCGAGGGCGCCTCGCCAGAAGCTCTCGCGGGTCTTGCGGATGCGTACTACGACATCCGCGCCGGGCTGGGTGGCAGCAAAACGCCCGAGGTCTACGGCGCTTTCCCCACCGATGCGTACTCGCACACGCCGGGCCATGCGGGCGCCAAGCAGCCGGGCATGACCGGCCAGGTCAAAGAGGACATCCTGTGCCGCTGGGGTGAGCTCGGCGTCCACGTCGAAGGCGGGCAGATCGTCTTCCGCCCGAGCCTCTTGCGGCGCGACGAGTTCTTAGGTGCGGGCGCCACGTTCGCGTTCGTAGACGTGAGCGGACAGGAGCAGTCGCTCGCGCTCGACGAGAGTTCGCTCGGCTTCACGACCTGTCAGATTCCAGTCGTGTATCGGCAGTCGGAGACGCCTGCGCTCCGCACCGTCTCCGCCTCTGGCGAGGTCACCGTCGTTCGACGACCTCACGCTGTCGCCAGAGGCCAGCGCGGAGGTGTTCACGCGCACCGGCTCCATCGTGCGGATCGAGGTTGACCTCATGCCCGGACTCTAAGCCTCGGGCGTCTCCATCGTGCTCTCTCGCCAGAGGCCTCTGGCGAGAGTGTGGGGTCTTACTGCGCGCGCTTGTAGACGCGCACGTAGTCGACCTGCATGGTCTGCGGGAAGACCGTCGTCTCGTCCGGTGCGCCGGGCAGGTTGCCGCCGACGGCCACGTTGAGCAGCATAAAGAAGTCGTGGTCGAAGGGTGCGGCTGTGTTGCCCGCAGGCGCACCGGTTGAAAACCAGTCGTCCTCGGTCTGGGTCTGGAACAGCACGTTGTTGACGTACCAGCGGATGGTGGTAGGCACAAACTCGTTCACGTTTTCTGTGGCCGGGTCGTCCTCGATGGCTTCGTCCCACTCGATGGTGAACACGTAGAAGTCGTCGGCGAAGCTGCCGCCTCTGAGGATGAGCTCGTCGCCGCCAAACACGTTGTTTGGAAAGGGTCCGCCGTAATGAAGCGTGCCGAACACTTCGTCTGGACGGCTACCTACGTTTTCCATGATGTCGATCTCGCCAGAGGCTGCCCAGCCGCCGTAGGTGTCCTCGCTGAAGAGGAGCCAGATGGCGGGCCACAGGCCCTGCGTCTCGGGCAGCTTGGCGCGGACCTCGAAGCGTCCATACGTCCAAGCCGCCTTCTGGCGTGTGTCCAGGCGCGTAGAGGTGTACCCACCGCCCGCCTCCTCGCGGGCTGTGATGGTGAGAAGCCCGTCTGAAACGGTGTGGTTTTCCGTCGTGTAGATCTGGAGCTCGTTGTTGCCAAAGCCACACAGCTCGGGGCAGCCGTCACCCGCGATGACGTTCCATTTGGAGCCGTCCAAGGCGTCGCCCTCGAACTCGTCAGCCCAGACGAGATTCCATCCGTCGGGTGTCGCCAGAGGATCTGGGATTTCCTGCTCCACGGAGTTGTCGCAGCCGACCGCGACGCCCGCACCGATGGCGAGAAGCGCGAGGCCAAAGAGGAAAGAGCGGAGGCGAGCAGTCATGGACGTGGTGGGCGTTTCGCAGGAGGCTGCACGGTGGCAGGTGCACAGCGGCAGGCCTCTGGCGGGAAATCGAGGGGGTTAGCATCCGTGCGCCTCTGGCGCCAGAGGCTAGGCGTCGGGCTGGCCGACGTAGAAGGGGAAGTTGGCCGTCGCCACGTTGCCGTTGCCATCGTAGGCGTAGACGAACATGCGGTACGGCGCCTTCGGTGCGCGGTGCGCGGATGGCGAGCGTGCCGCCCTCGCGACGAATCACGTCGGGCTTGACGGCGTCAGGGCGCGTTTCTGCGTCGCCGCCCGCGCGGATGTCGGTGCTCTCGGGGAGAAGCTCCCACTCGTAGCGCAGGTCGTCACCATCGGGGTCGGTCACGGTCGCCTCGAACGTGATGCGGCCTCTGGCGTCGGCTGTGACGCTGGAGTACATGTCCTGGCCGTTGGCGGTGTACGCCGTGAGGCTGGGTGCCTGGTTTTCGGGCAGCGCGCCGGTCCACAGATACTGGAGTTGGTCGAGCACCTCGGTCTCGTAGCCGCCGGGCGTGAAGATGCCGTACCACGTCGGTGTGGTCTCCTGCTTGTCCCCCCACAGGAAGGCATACGAGCCGATGCTGTGCGTCGTGTCGGCCGCGATGCCGCGCTCGTAGCGGATGCGGTACATCTGCGCCTTCTCATGGCTGGTCTGCTCGATGGGCGTACCCCACGATGTTTTGGGCACCTCCCAGTGACCGTCGGGGCCCCACTCTGCGATCACGTATGGGCCCTCCCATCCGGCACGGCGGAGCTGGACGCCCACGCTCGGGCCCTCGTAGCCGTATGAGCGCAGGTCGCTCGTGCCGCCCACGAGCTCGCCATAGGTGTTGACGCCGTACACGTCGATGGCGGGCGCGCGGTCCATGATGAGCTGCACCTCGGCCACGTCCAGCCCTGCGGTGACGTGCATCACCGGGTGGTTGGGATCTTCCTCGTGGATCATCTCCGCGATGTCGTTGATCGCGTCCCAGACCTTGAAGTCGCTGTAGAAGAGGTCATTCTCGTTGCCCAGGCCCCACATCAGAATAGCGGGGTGGTCCTTGTACTCCCGGACGACCTCGCGAAAGCGCGCGAGCTGTGCCTGCACGGCCTTCGAGTCGTTGTAGTTGAAGCCCTGACGTTCTTGCCCAGCCCACAGACCGAACACGACCGAGAGTCCCTTCTCGTGCGCCGCATCCAGCACGCCGATGGCCTCGCCCGCACCCCATGTGCGAATCGAGTTCGCCCCGGCCGCCACAGCACGGTCCAGGTACGAAAGGCCCGCCGACCCCTCGGATGTAGTACGGCTCACCGCCGCGATACATCTGCCACGAGCCGCTGGCGTCTTGCCGAAGCTCGACGGGAATCGCGCCTTCGTACTGAGGGCCGTCCTGGATCACGCCAGAGGCTGCGGGGCGGTCTGTTGTGGAGCGGTCCTCCTGCACCTGCGCGCTGAGCGCCAGAGGCAAAAAGAGAAGGGCGAGAAGAGGGAGGAGTCTCATAGCGGGGAGAACAAGGCGGCCTCTGGCGGGAGACCTAGTTGGTGGTGATCAGACGGATGTTGTCGATCAGCACGGCGCTGGACTCGTCCAGGAAAAAGACGAGTTGCTTGATGTTGCGGAAGTCCGCGCCGCCTTGGAAAGCGGGCAGGTTGCCGACCGTGGCGGGCGCCGCCGCGAGTTCGCGACCTCCGCCGCGGAGCTCGGAAAACGGAATCGTGACAGTCTGCCACTCGGTCGAGAACTGCCCGGACGGCGCGTAGCGCGCGTCGAGGATGATCTGCGACAGCTGCCGGTTGTAATCCTCCATCGCCACCCGCACAGGCACGCGCGAGGCCGTGCCCGAAGGCAGGCGCACGTCGAACTGGACGGCGCCAGAGGCTTCGACCGAGCTCATGTCGACCGGGTACCACTGGTCCCAGCTGACGCCCATCACGCCTTCGTAGCAGCCGTTGTCGCGCACGTCCCACTGGAGGCGCAGCACGTCGCCTCTGGCGCCAGAGGCTTCACGCGTGATCGACTGGCAGGCGTCGGTGACGAGGCCCCAGCCGTCGTCGTTGATAAAGGTGTCGTCGTAGAGCGTGATGGGCAGCGCGGTCGCGTCGGGGCGCTCGGGAAGCACGATCCACGGCTCCTGCTCCTGCTCCTCGTAGAACACGAGTTGCACGTCGTCGATGTAGATGCTGCCCGACTGCTGCAGCTCGAACATGAGCTGCTTGACGTTGGTCGGGTCCAGGTTCTCGACCTCCAGGTCGAACGCCGCCAGAGGCACCGTCACGGTTTGCCACTCCTCGTCAATCGACGGGCGCTCGAAGTAGCGGTTGTCGGTGTAGGCGAAGCCCATGCCGCCGGAGTAGTCCTCGAGCGTGAGCACGATGGGCAGGCCGTACATCTTGCCCTGCTTGGAGCGCACCTGCATCTGCACGGCGGCGTATGGCAGGATCTGCGAGATGTCTTTTCCGGCCCACCCATCCCAGCCGAAGCCGAGTCCGGCCCACTCGCAGCCTTCGGTGCCGCGGTCCCACGTCACTTCGACCGCGCGACGGCCGCCAAACACGACGTCTTCGGTCAGCTTGCCCTGTGTGCAGCGCGCATCGTCCTGAAACCAGATCGTGTCGTCGTTCTGGTCGGCGTAGATCGTGGGCTCGACGGCGAGCGAGAGCTTGCGTGGTCGCTCGGGGACGGGCGCCGCTTCGACGGAGTCGTAGAGCGAGACCGGCTGGAACTGAACGCAGCCTGTGGCCCCGATGGCGAGTGCGGCGAGCATCGCGCCAGAGGCGAGGAGGGAGCGGGCGGAGGAAAGAACAGCCATGGGTGGGGAGGAGCGGTTACGGCTGCAACGGGCTACCGGCAGTAAACGTGATGTAGTCCAGGCCGAAGCTGACCTGTTGCGGCGTCGCGGGCTGCGCGTTGTTGTCAGAGATCAGAACTGCGCGGACCGCGACGATATTCTGTGCCTGCTCTTGCGTGAGGCCGATTTCTGCCACCGATTTGCTGAACAGCTGCCAGCCGGTAAACGTGGCCGGAATGTCCCCGAAGGGGAAGACGGTGTCTTGGTCGAGTTCGTATTGCCCAGTGCCGTTGCCGTCCACGATGAGCTGGATCACCGCGATGGTGAAGTCCCGGCCCAGGCCGCGGAGCAGAAAGTTGAAATACAGATCCTCCGGAACGCTCGTCGGTGCAGCGAAGACGCCGCGGCCTTCCGGGCGAATGTCGATCAGGCCGACGAAGAAGTTGCGGGTGCCTCCAGCGGGTGGCTCCGTGCCGCGCAGGAGGTAGAAGGCGTCGCCCTCGCCCGCGGGCACTTCGGAGGTGATGCCGCTGTTTTGCAATTCAAACTCGAAGTTGCCTACGCTGATGCTGCCAGTGCCGCTCTCGAAGTCGGCGAAGACAGTACCGGGGTACGCCCGGGCGGAGGTCACCGTGACATCGGCCGTCGTGTCCTCAGACTCGGGTTCTAGCGGAACGCTGAGGACGGCCACGACTGCCTCGTCCTTGAAGAAGGGAAGCTCAGTGGTGCTGCCTTGCCAGCTCGCGTTGTCGGCGTCGAGCGCGCGCGAGAATCCCTCGATGCGCTTGACCGCACCGCTTTCCTGGCCCGTGATCTCCACCACCCAGGCCACCTGCTTGTTGAACTCGGCGGTGAAGACCACGCGCTCGCCAGAGGCGAAGTCGACGGCGTCGGTGCTCGCCGCCAGAGGCGTGACGAGGCGGAACGGGCCGAAGCGGTCGATCAGGTTGGGCCCGTCGGGCTCCAGGCTGTGGTCGCAACCTGGTAGTACGACGAGCAGCGCAAGACCGAGGAGCAGGCCTCTGGCGGAGAGGCGAGCGGCGCCTCTGGCGCCAGAGGCGGAGGTGAGGCGGGCGAACAGGCCTCTGGCGGAAGGTGTGGGGCGCGGCATCGGGCTAAAAGGTCATGCTGTAGAGGGCGAACACTTGCCCGATCCGGTAGTCGTCCTCTGGCGTGGCGTCGGCGCCGTAGCGGAAGGATTGGTACTGGACGGTGAGGTAGACGTCGTCCTTAAATCGGTAGCGGACGCCTGCGCCGAGGAGCGTTTCCTGGTCGTCTGTGACGAACGCGCCGGGGAAGTCGCGCACGTCGTTAAAGTTCTCGATCAGCGGCACGTAATCGCGTCCGCTGGAGGTGCGGTACTTGACGCCCGCGAGGAGGTCGAGGCGCTCGTAGACCTCGGCCGAGAGGCCCGCTTCGATGAGCGTGGAGGTGAGGTCGACCTCTTCGATGGCATCGCCGCCGCGGCTCGTGTCCTCGTACTGAGCACCGAGCGTGAGCTCGATAATGCGGCTGAGTCCTGCGAGTGCGCCTAGAGGCACATCGACTCCGGCTTGCACGCGGACAAAGTCTTTGAGCTCTTCCGTGCCCTGGCCGCGGATCTCGCTGAGCAGCGCCACGTCCAGCATCGCTTCGAGCGGACCGTCCTCTGGCGCGTAGGTCGCGCCCAGTCGCACGCCGCGGCGGTTGGGCGTCGCCTTGCCGTAGGGCAGCACGTTGGAGTAGCGCGGGTCATACGACGTGAGCGCGTTGGCCACGCGGAAGGTGTAGAGGCCGGTATCGCGCGTGAGGTCGTAGAGCGAGACGGGCCGCTCTGTGCGGTCGTTGCCGATGCGGTTGTACGAGGTGAGTGCGCGCGTGTAGTCCTCGCGCTTGCTCTGCGCTGCGATGCTGGTAAAGTCCGGCCCCACGTCCACGAACATCGCCGAGAGGTTCAGGCCTCTGGCGCCAAAGTCTGCTGCGAGGCCGATCTCGAAAAACGAGTCAGACTCGTCGACAAAGGTCTGGGTCGAGTCCTGGCCGTCGTCGCTGGAGCTCTCGAAGAACCTGCGGCGGTCGACCGTCGAGCCTCCGCCTTCACCGACGAGGTGGAGCGAGTAGCCGGGACGGCGGGCGAGGGTGACATCGCCGTCGACCGAGAAGACGGTGTTGCGGATGCCCGTGTTGGCCGTGCCGGATTCCAGGTCGTCCCACACGTACGACAGGTTGCCGCCGACCTTGAGGCGTGACGCCAGAGGCCCGAACGCGGACGAGGTCGCGCCCAGCCGACCGCCGCCGATCAGCTGCGTTGGGATGGAGGTGAAGTTGGTGGCGCGCAGACGCGCGATAAACGCCCGTGCGTCGATCTCTTCGATGGCGCGGTCAAAGGCGAGACCAAAGTCGACGGTGCCACCTTGCAGGCGCCGCGTGTTGCGGCCGGTGTAGAACTCCTCGTACTCGATCACCTCGCGCTGCGGCTCGAACACTTCGGCTTCGTTGACCGTCGCGTCTTCCTCGGGGAGGTAGAGCGTGTACGGGGTGAGCGCGAGGTTCATGTCGCCCAGGCGGTAGCGCACGCGGTTGGCGATCACGCCTCGCGCCCACAGCTCGCGGATCTCGACGGTCGCGCCTGCGCCGAAGAAGCCGCCGAACTCGTTGCGCAGGCGAATTACGCCCTGCACTTCGGTCGAGCGGTTGGGCTGCGCGTTGACCGCAAGATCCAGCACGAAGTTGCCGTCGGCGATGGTCTCGACGGTCGACGTGTCCGTGTCTACGAGCGTGCCGCCGAGGTCGGACTGTTGGATAAAGCTGCGCCCGAGCCCGTTAAAGCGGATGCCGGGACCCGCCTCTTCAGCTTCTGGCGCGCCGCCTTGTTGGGCAACTGCCGTAGGCGCCAGAGGCAGCGCGCACACGCACGCCAGAGGCAGCGCGGAGCGCCGGGCGGTTTTCGCCAGAGGCGAGAGGAGACGGCCGAGCCGTGGGATGAGTCGCATGGGCCTCTGGCGGTTAGAAAAAAATCTTGAGCTCAAGAGTCGTCTCCTGGCCCGAGTAGGTGTCGAGGGCGAACGCTTTGTCTTCGAAGTCCATCCAGCGGTGGCGCAGGTACAGACCGGCGTTGCGCGCCAGCGTCCAGTCGAAGCCGACGCCGATGCCGCGACCGCGCTGGTCGCGCGGCAAGCCCGTGTCCTCGTCGAGATCGGTAAAGCGACCGCCGCGGACGTTCTCGATGCCGAGGTAGCCGGCGAGCAGGAAACCCGGCGTGATCTCGGCGTAGAGGTCGAACTCGTGGTATTGCGCGAAGATGTACTCGTCGTCATCGGTGGGGACGGCGCGCGCGGTGCGGTTGGCCGAGCCAAAGCTGCCCAGGTAGAAGAGGTAGAGCGAGCGGTCCATCAGCTCGCCGCGCAGCTTGCCCTGAATGTCGACCGCGTGGTAGTACTTGCGGTTGAGCGCGAGGCCCGTCACGGGCTCCACGTCGGTCGTCTGTGCGCGCTCGATGGCGCCGCGGAAGACGGAGTACTTGCGCCCGGCCGGACCGAACTGCGTCGCGCAGATGGCGTCGGCGGGGAAGGGGTTGTAGATCCGCGAGACCGCCAAGCCGTTGACGCGGTGCACGTACGTCAGCGTGGTCGTCGTCGGCGCGAGCTCGTGCGCCAGGCCCCAGCCCACCTTGAAGCGCGCCGGTCCTGCACCCCACTCCGTGTTGACATTCACGCCGCGGCGGTTGTGCTCCAGAAAGCCGACCTGCGTGATGCCTCCGCCAGAGGCTCCGGAGCCTGCCACCACTTCGCATCGCGGGTCGGTGCGGAGTTGCGGGTTGTTCGTGGTCGAGATCTCGCTGTTCTCGTTAAAGAAGTTGCGCCCGATCTGGTACACCTGCACGTCGAGCGGGAGCACGGTCAGAGCCTCTGGCGTGCGGGCGCGCACCATCAGTGCCTCGCCCCATTTGGAGGTGAAGGTGGGGCTCTCGAACAGGCTCGCGCCCAACTCGCCGCTGACGTTGACGGGTCCCGCGTTGGCGTTGAACGAGCCGGTGTGTACCTGATACTGGCGACGGTCCGTCGTCAGGCTGTCCAGGGTGCGGTAGCTGTAGATCGAGTTGAGGGCGACCACGTTGTCGCCAAAGGCGCGCTGCAGCTTGCCGCCTGTGATAAAGCTGGGGAGCGCGCGGGCATCGCCCGAGAAGCCTTCGTAGGTCGGCACGTCGCCCTCGCCGGGGACGGTCCCGTTGGGGTCGGTGCGCGCGTTGGGCAGGCCGCCGTTGGGCTGCGTTTTGCCCCAGAAGGCGTCGAACGCGAAGTCCCCCGGAAGCTGCGCGCCGTTGAGAATCAGACCCTGGAACGCCTGGAAGTCGAACCGCTCGTCGCCTGCGTTGGCGCTTCCCGTGATGAAGTAGTTGTCGTACTTCGCGGTCCCGGTGACGCCTTCCCAGGGCGTCCGCTCGAAGACGGAGTAGCGGTCGAGCACCTGGTTCACACCGATCGTGAACGGGCTCAGGTTGTACCAGTGGATGCCGCCTGCGCGCACGCCGAAGTTGCCCGCCTCGGTGCGGAAGTTGCCGTAGAAGTTGACGCCGAGGTTGAGCGAGATCGTGTTGGCGCTGAAGTCCTCGCTGCCCTCGTACGGGTTGAAGACGAACAGCTCCGTCCCAAAGGCCGAGCGCCCATTAGGACGGCCCGCGATGGTGACGGCGAGCATGGGCTCGCGGTAGCCGTCTCCCACACCGTAGGCGCGCTCAAAGGGCGCGAGGTTGGGGTACGGCTCGGTGATGTTGCGCCCGTACAGGAACAGGCGGTAATAGCCGAACACGTTGAGGTCGATGGACCTCTTGCGCACGTTTTCGTCGGTCGTGTCCTCTGGCGCCAGAGGCTCGGCGCGGAGCAGGGCCGTCCACGCCGAGTCCGCCTCTGGCGATGGCGTAGCGGCAGGCCGAAGAGGACGAAGGGTGGGGCGCAAACCTCGCACGCCGATCCGGTCGGCGGCGGTGAGTGCAGGCGCTTGGGCGACCGAGTCGCGGTCGGTCGAGTCCGATGCGACAAAAAACGCCTCTGGCGTGACGCTCGGGGCGTCGCCAGAGGCGAAGGGCTGCGCGGTAGCAGGAAGCGCTACCAGCGCGAGAGCAAACAAGAGGGCGACTCGTGAGGCCGCTCCGCCAGAGGCGAAGACGCCGCGGGGGAGGGGTGCGCGCATAGAGGGAGTCGCCATAGATGAGGAAAGCATCGCCGCGCAGCCCCGCCAGAGGCCGGACCGCGCGGCGGTGGTTTAGCGCGTAACGGTGAGGCGCGTCGAGGCGACGCCACTCTCGGTCTGCACGCGGACGATGTACAGGCCTGGCGCGAACGCACCGGTCTGCACGTCGAGGCGGACGTTGCCTGCGGCCTGTGGGCCGTTTGCGAGCGTCGCCACGCGGCGGCCGAGGATGTCGACCACGTCGACGGTCACGTCGGATGCGCCTGCGAGCTCGAAGGCGACCGTTGCCGCGCCAGAGGCAGGGTTGGGGTACGCGGTCGGGGCCGACGCAAAGGACTGGGGAACCGGCTGGATCGCCGTCGTTACCGCCGTCGGCAAACGCGAGGTTGTCGATGGAGAAGCCGAACTCAGGTCCCTGCAGGTTGCCGAAGGCGACCACCACCTGGAGGATGTTCGTCAGGTCCAGTCCGTCGTTGGCTCCCACGCTGTTGGTGTCGTAGTTGCCAAACGCGTAGAGCGGCACCTCGATGTCGATGTAATCCATCCCCACAGGAATGTCCACTACGACGCGGTACTCGTCGTCGGTGCCGCCGTCGCGCGGGCCGTCGAAGACGCCGTCGCCGTTGCCGTCCTCCTGCAGAAAGATCTCCATCGTCAGCGGCTGGTTGGCAGCCACGATGGGACCGACGCCGGTCGTCGTCAGCGGACGGACGGAGAAGGTGAGGTAGTTGGCAGCACTGATGTCGGTGTTGCCGTCGGGTCCGGGGATGGCGAAGCCAGCAAAGCCGCCTCCGGTGCCGGGGTTGATGCCGATCGAGAGCGCGGTGTTGTCGACACCGTCGACGCCGTTGGTCGGTGCCGACGCCGATGCCTGCGCCCGCGCCGGAGGAAGACGATGGCGGCGATGTCGCTCACGTCGCCGTCAGTCGAAACTGTCGAAGGAGATGCGTTCACCACCTTCGAGCACGACAGTGCTCTCCTCCGTAAAGATGAGGTTGTCGATGGAGAAGCCGAACTCAGGTCCCTGCAGGTTGCCGAAGGCGACCACCATCTGGAGGATGTTCGTCAGGTCCAGTCCGTCGTTGGCGCCCACGCTGTTGGCGTCGTAGTTGCCGAACGCGTAGAGCGGCATCTCGATGTCGACGTAGTCCATCCCCACGGAATGTCCACTACGACGCGGTACTCTCGTCGGTGCCGCCGTCGCGCGGGCCGTCGAAGACGCCGTCGCCGTTGGCGTCCTCCTGCAGAAAGATCTCCATCGTCAGCGGCTGGTTGGCAGCCACTGGGACCGACGCCGGTCGTCGTCAGCGGACGGACGGAGAAGGTGAGGTAGTTGGCAGCACTGATGTCGGTGTTGCCGTCCGGGCCGGGGATGGCGAAGCCAGCAAAGCCGCCTCCGGTGCCGGGGTTGATGCCGATCGAGAGCGCGGTGTTGTCGACACCGTCGACGCCGTTGGTCGGAGCCGACGCCGATGCCGCGCCGCGGCGCCGGAGAAGACGTTGGCGGCGATGTCGCTCACGTCGCCGTCGTCAAAATTGTCGAAGACGACCTGCGCGGTGGCCGCTGGCGCGGCCAGAAACGCGAGTCCTGCGAGAGCCGAGAGGCCTCTGGCGATGGACGGAGGAAGAGAGTAGCGGAAGAGTCATGACTGAGGACGTGGGGGGAGGAGGGGACTTGATGGTACGACGGCTGAAAAGGTTTTCAAAAAAGAGATCTATGCCTGGGCCGCCGGGTCCATCTGTTCTCTGGTAGCGCTACCAGCGCTAGAGGGTGAGTTACGTGGAACGGCTAGCGCTCGGTTCCGGGGGACGCAAATTTGCCCTCCATCTCGGTACAGAGCCCCTGGCGCCAGAGGCTACCGGGAGAGAGCAAGCGCCTCTGTCGATTCTCTCGTGACCAGATGGACAGGAATCGTGTGTTCTTGCAGCGGCGTGGCATCGCCGTGGAGCCGCGCTGCGAGCCGGTGGACGGCGCGCGCGCCGATGTCCGCGATGGGCACGCGGACCGTCGTGAGCGGCGGAAAGGTGTACTGCGTGCTCGCGAGTCCGTCGAAGCCTCCGACGGCGACGCGTCCCGGTACGTCGATGCCTGCTTCGCGGAAGGCCCGCAGAATGCCCATCGCGCAATAGTCGTTGGCGGCGACGATGGCGGTAGGGAGGACCTGGAGGGCCGCGAGCGCTTCGCCAGCGCTGACCCCCTCACCGCGCGTGTAGCCCCCCTCTATTTCCAGCACGTCGAGTCCAGCCTCGTGCATCGCAGTGCGGTAGCCCTCTGCCCTTTGGCGGGCATCTCCAGAGTGTGAGGGTCCCCGAACGTGCGCGATCCGCTTGTGGCCGGCGTCGAGAAAATGGCGGGTTAGTGTGTGGGCACCGCCGAAGTTGTCGAAGTTGAACACGTCGGCGGTGATGCCGTCGGCGTAGGTATTGAGCAGGACGACGGGCGTGTCCGTTTCGAGCAGCGAGGCCATGCCCGTGTCGCCGAGCTGGGGCGCCATGACGATCAAGCCGTCGACGCGTTTGTCGAGCAGTTGCATCGCCTTTTGGAACTCTGCCGAGCGCCGGTGCGAGGTCGAAACGAGGAGGAAGAGGTCGTTTTCTTGCGCCGCCTCGTCCAGCCCGCTGAGCAACTCGGAGAAGAACTCGCCGCTCAGGAACGGAAGGAGCACGCCGAGAGCCCCGGTCCTCTTGCCGAGCAGGCTTCTGGCGGCAGGATTGGGCGTGTAGCCCAGCGCCTCGGCCGCGTCGACGACGAGCTTCCGCTTGTCCTCGTTGACCGCGCACGTGTCGTTGAGGACGCGCGAGACGGTAGAGATGGAGACGCCAGCGCGGCTGGCGACATCGCGGATGGTGACACGCACGGCTAAAACAATGGGTGGGCGGCAAAGATACCGGGCGACGCCAATACGGAGGGTGCCGTCCCTCGCGCTGCCTCTGGCGCCAGAGGCGGCGCCATTCACCTCGCGCGAGCAGACCGCCAGAGGCTGAGCTACACCGCGCCGATGCGCTCGCCCATGCGCACCGTCCTGCCCGGCGCGAGGGCCGCGTCCAACGCCGCCTGCCCGTTCTCGAAGCACATCACGACGCTGCTGCCCAGCAGAAAGCGCCCGATCTCCTCTCCCTTCTCGAACGTGCGGTCGTGCGGGGTCACGTGCCTCTGGCGGTACGGCGAGGCCGGGCCATCCCAGACGCGTCTCGATGCTCGCCACGATGAGCGCGCCGACGAGGATGACCAACATCGCGCCGTGCTCGGTTTCGAATTCGCAGACCAAACGCTCGTTGACCGCAAACAGGCCGTCGACTTCGCTCTCGGTTTTCGCGTTGACGGAGAACAGCTTGCCGGGGATCGCGACGGTCCGCACCAGCCGCCCCGCCAGAGGCAGATGCACGCGGTGGTAGTCGCTGGGGGAGAGGTAGACCGTGGCAAAGGCGCCGCCCTCGAAGCTGGGCCGCGCGCACACGTTGGCGAGTTCACGGAACGAGTAGCCGATGCCCTTGGCCTGAAGCAACTCGCCGCGCTCGATAGTGCCGGTCTGGCTGATGGCGCCGTCGGCGGGGCTCACGATGGCCCGGGGTGAGGGCGCGATGGGCCGGGCACCGGGCACGAGAGCCCGCGTAAAGAAGTCGTTGAACGACCGGTAGTCCGCGAGGCGGGGCCGTTGCGCGGTGCTCATGTCCACGTCGTAGGCCTTGGCAAAGGCGCGAATCAGCGGGCGACTCACCCACGGCGCCTCGGACGCGGCGAGTGCACCCGTGGCGCGAGAAAAGGGATGCTGGGGGAGAAGCTTCTGAAGCCGGACGAACGCGCTCATGTGCGGGGCGGAGGGGTGCTGCCTACCGGCTGCGCTCGCGCGGGTTCTCGCCAGAGGCCTCTGGCGCAGGGCAGGAGACCGTGGCCGCGCGCCTCGATGCAGCGCGCCTCGATGCAGCGCGCCTCGATAGCAGAGGCACACACGGAAAACGCCGACCCTCTGGAGAGAGTCGGCGTCGAGCGCTCTGAAGAGCGCAGTAGCGGGGGCCAGATTCGAACTGACGATCTTCGGGTTATGAGCCCGACGAGATACCACTTCTCCACCCCGCAGCGTGGAGCCCCAAGGTACGGGCCTCTGGCGAGGCCGTCAACCACGCCGTGTGCCCTCGCGGTGAAGACGATGTGGTGCCATAGTGGAGACGCGCGCCGCCAGAGGCTAGATTCCCCGTACACCCCCGCGCGCTGCGCGACCAGACCGCTCTTATGGCTACCGTCCGCCCGTTCCGCGCCCTTCGCCCTACCCCAGAGGCCGTCGAGCGCGTCGCCTCCGTCCCGTACGACGTGATCTCGTCCGCCGAGGCGCGCGAGCTCGCCAAGGGCAACGACCTCTCGTTTCTCCACGTCATCCGCCCGGAGATCAGCCTGCCCGCAGGCACCGACGAGCACGCCGACGAGGTCTACGAAGCGGGCCGCGCTGCTCTCGACCGTCTCGCCTCTGGCGACGACTTCGTGCAAGAGGCCGAGCCCTCGCTCTACGTCTACCGCCTGGAGATGAATGGCCGCGCCCAGGTCGGCATCATGGGTCTCGTCTCCGCCAAGGAATACGACGACGATGTCATCCTCAAGCACGAGCTCACGCGTCCCGATAAAGAGGACGACCGCCTCAGGCACATCCTCACGCAAGAGGCCCATGCCGAGCCGGTGATGCTGACCTACCGCGCGCACGAGTCCATCGACGATGCCGTGGCCGAGGCCATGGACGGCGAGCCGCTGTTCGACTTCCGCGCCAAGGACTACGTGCAGCACACGATCTGGAAGATTGCGGACCCGAGCGCCGTCGTCGCGGCCTTCGAGGATATCGACAATCTGTACGTCGCCGATGGGCACCACCGCTCTGCCGCCGCCTCTCGCGCGGCTCAGGAGTCCACGTCGCCAGAGGCTCAGAACTTCCTCGCCGTCCTCTTCCCCATGGAGGACATGGAGATTCTGCCGTACAACCGTGCGATCAAGGACCTGCCTGCGGGGCCGCAGAAGTTTCTGCAGCAGTTGGAGGCGCGCACCGGCACGCTCGACGAGACGCCTCTGGCGGACCCGGACGAGCCCGGCATGGTGGGCGTGTACCTGGGCAAGACGTTCGGATGGCTGCAGATGACGTTGCCCGAAACCACGCGCGAAGGCATCGCGGACACGCTCGACGTGGCCCGCCTGGGCGAGCACATTCTGGAGCCTCTTCTGGGCATCACGGACGCGCGTACCGACCAAAACATCCTGTTTATCGGTGGCATCCGAGGGACCGACGAGTTAGAGCGCTTGGTGGACAGCGAGGAGGCCGACGTGGCCTTTGCGATGTATCCCACGAGCCCCGAAGACCTTCTCGATGTCTCGGACGAGGGTGAGCTCATGCCGCCCAAGTCGACGTGGTTCGAGCCCAAGCTGCGCAGCGGCCTCCTCGTGCATCGGTTTTAAAGGAGGGATACGGGATGGAGGCATAGAGGGATGGGTGAGGGTGCATCTTGCCGTATCCCTCTTCTATCCCGCATCCCCGATCCCTCTTCCCCCTGCATGACCATTCTCATCGCCGACTCGTTTAGCCCTGCCGCTCAGGAGCGTTTGTCCATGGCGGGGCACACCGTCGTCTCCGAGCCTGGGCTCAAGGACGACGCGTTGGTTGCCGCCCTCGTGGAGCACGCGCCCCAGGTCCTCATCGTGCGCAGCACCAAGGTCACGCCAGAGGCTCTGGACGCCAGCCCCGAGCTCGAACTCGTCGTGCGGGCCGGTGCGGGCGTGGACACGATCGACGTAGACGGCGCGAGCCGGCGCGGCATCTTTGTCGCCAACTGCCCGGGCAAAAACGCTGCGGCCGTCGCCGAACTCGCCTTTGGGCTCATCCTCGCGATGGACCGCCGCATTCCGGACAACGTCGCCGAGGCACGCGAGGGCACGTGGAACAAGGCAGGAGTTCGCGGGCGCCAGAGGCGTGCAAGGCCGCACGCTGGGGCTCGTCGGCATGGGCAACATCGGGCAGGAGATGGTGACGCGCGCCAAAGCGTTCGGGATGCCCGTCGTGGCGT
This sequence comes from Rubricoccaceae bacterium, assembly GCA_963708165.1. GTDB lineage: Bacteria > Bacteroidota > Rhodothermia > Rhodothermales > Rubricoccaceae > Rubricoccus. The sequence continues at coordinate 2,673,449 of OY970187.1, forward strand.
GGAGCCGTTCGCTGACAGCCTCTGGCGCGGCAGACCTGGGCGTGCACCATGCGCCGACGCCGCTCGACGTGGCCCGGCAGGCCGACATCGTGAGCGTGCACGTGGCGTCCACGCCCGAGACGAAGCATCTGATCGACGGCGCGTTCGTGGAGGCCATGCGCGAAGGCGCGTTTCTGCTCAACACCTCTCGCGCCGAGGTGGTGGACGAAGACGCCGTCGCCCGTGGCCTGGACAGCAAAGGCCTGCGCTTCGCGACCGACGTACCTGCGGGCGAGCCTCAGGCCAAGCAAAGCGACGCGTGGGACTACGTCTTGCACGACCACCCGAGCGTGTACATCACGCACCACGTCGGCGCGAGTACGGACGAGGCGACCGAGGCCATTGGGCAAGAAGCCGCACGTGTGGTGCTGACGTACGCCGAGACGGGGCGCGTGGAAAACGGCGTCAACCTCGCGGATCAGACCCCGGCGACGCACCTGCTCACGGTCCGCCACCGCGACCGCGTAGGCGTGCTCGCGGGTGTGCTCGAAGTGGTGCGCGAGGCCGGGTGGAACGTGCAGGAGATGGAAAACCTCATCTTCGCAGGCGCCGAGGCCGCGTGCGCGCGCATCCGCTTCGACGGCGTACCCGACGGGTCGACGCTGGAGCGCATCCGCGCTGTGGAGCACGTGATCGCCGCGAAAGCGCTCGCGCTGTAAGGGTCCTCCGCCAGAGGCCTCTGGCGCAACCGAATCTCTCGACATGGACAGTAGGACCCTCGACCGCGTCCTCGCCGGGCCGGACCTCTCGCACGCCGTGCGGCCCGACCCGCGTCGGCTGGCGGGCGTGCACCGCCGCGCCATTGTCGCGGCCGTGCTCCAGGCGGTCTACCCGGTCTTCGCTGTCGTCACCATCGGCGGGAGCTACCTCGGGATTCTAGATCCTCAGAACCCGGTCGTCGCAGCAGGCGAGTTTGGGGCGTCACTGCCGGGCCTGGTCGCGTTTCTGTACTGGTTTGCGGGCGCCTACCGCCTGGCGGAGGACTTCAGCCCGGCGCCGCTCGCGACCACGCCGGGGTGGGCGGTGGCACAGTTTTTCATTCCCATCGTGAGCCTGTTTATGCCGTACCAGCGGATGCGCGAGATCGAGGAGGCCTCCGCCGCCAGAGGCGAACTTCTGGACGAGCCGCGGAGCAGCCAGATCCTCGTGCTCTGGTGGACGGCGTGGGTTCTCTCGGCAGTCGCCAGCGGCGTCATGGTCGGCGTGGAGACGGCCGGGGGCGTGGGCACCACGATGGCCGCGTTCGGGCTGCTCGCCGTCGCGACGGCCATCGCCTCCAACGTCACCGCCGCGCTCGTCGCGCTCCACGTCGACGCCGGGCAACAGGCACTCGCCGATGCCATCGACGCGGCTCAGCCTCTTGCGCCAGAGGCGTTCACGTCTCGCTCGCTTCTCTAAGTCTATGAAGTGGTGTCTGCTGGTTGCCCTTCTCGCCAGCGGCTGCACGGCCCCTGCGGTCGTGTCGTCGCCGCCGCCGGTGCCTCTGGCGGTCGGGGGTGCGGGCGTGAGCGTCTCGGGGCAGGTCGGGATGGGCTGGGGATCGAGCCTGCGCGGCTCGGCGACGGTCGTGGCGCGGCCTCTGGCGAACGTGGGCGTGTTCGCCAGCGGCCTGCTCGCCCGGCGCGACTCCACCGACGATGCGGTCGATTGGGTCCGCTACGACTACGGCGAGGCGGGCGCGCTCGGCGCGATGCCACTGCGAGACGGACTGTGGCTGACCGGCAGCGTCGCGATTGGCAGGGGAGAGGCTGAGAGCGGCGCGAGCGCACTGGGCCCGTGCAGCGAGTTCGGGTGCACGTCGGTTCCGTACCTCGTCACCGCCGATGTCGCGCGTGTATCGGGGCGCCTCGGGCTCTACGCCGAAAACAGCGACGGCACCACATTCGGGGCGGGCGTGCGCCTCGCGAGGGCCTCCTACTCCGACGTGCAGCGCGACCGCGCGCTCGACTCGCCTGCCGCAGACGACTTCACGCTCTGGATCGCCGAGCCCTACGCGAGCGCCCGCTACGCCGTCGGCGCGGCGAGTCTGGATCTGCACGTCACCACGAGCCGGTTGCTAAAGCCCTCGCCTCTGGCGCTCTCCGACCGCGGCTCGGGGCGCCTCTACGCAGTCGAGTCAAGCTCGGTCAACGTCGGCGTCACGCTCGGCCTCTGGCGCCTGCTCGGCGGCGGCTAGCGCCCGCCTCCTCTGGCGAGACGAGCCTCTGGCGCAGTCGATCTGCGGCACCGCCAGAGGCGACGGCACGGCGGGTTCTCGCGAGGCGGGAGCGGAACGTGGCGCCGCGGCGTAGACCGGCCATGTCGCTCCGCCGCCCCAGCCTCACCACCGTCCTTCTCACGCCCACCGCCCTCGCGGCAGGCGCCGCGCTGGGCCTGTGGCTCTACAAGCGCTGGGGCTACGCCGTCGACGCCGAGGAGCACACCGTCGCGCGCGTCGACGCGCCGCCAGAGGCCGACGGGCCAGGCATCCAGAACTCCGCCTCTGGCGCCGGGCCGCGCTTTCACCGTACCTACCGCGTGCGCATCGCCGGGGCTGCGCTTTCGCCCGAGGCCATCATCGCGCGCATCGGTGAGGACTTTGCGCCGTTCGTGGCGCCAGAGGTCGCGCGCTTCGAAAAGACCGCGGGCGCCGAGGGCACGCTGAGCGCAGGCGACGAGTACCTCGTGCACATCAACGGGCCGTGGGACGGGCCGGTGCGCGTGGTCGAGGTGGAGCCCACGCGCTTTGTGCTCGCCACGCTGGAGGGCCACATGGAAGCGGGCCAGATCGAGTTTCGCGCCGAAGAGGCGGGCGCCTCTGGCGAGACGCGGTTCACCATCGAGAGCTGGGCGCGCAGCCGCGACGCGCTCGTGGACGTGAGCCTACGACGATCTCAGCGTAGGCAAGAAGGCGCAGCAGGCCATGTGGACCTACTTCTGCCGCCGCGTGGCGGAGGAAAGCGGCGGCGAGACCGTCGGCGAGATCGAGGTGACGACCGAGCGGGAGGCTCAGTGAGCGGCCTGGACTGGACCCGCTACCGCCAGAGGCTGGACGCCATCCCCGCGATGGCGCTCAACTTCGACCCCGAGGACATCCGCCAGGAGCACGCCGAGGCCCACGGCTGGCACGTCGACCGCCATGAAGTCGCGCTGCCGCCCGAGCCGCCGGGCGAGCCTCTGGCGCCAGAGGAAGCGGGTGCGTCGTGGGCGGTCGCCTGCCGCATCGTGCGCAACTACGAGTTTCCCGACCCGCGGCTCATCACCGGCGTCTTCGAGCCCGACGGCGAGTCTGGAAGGCCGCCCGATGCTGCTCCGCGCGCGCTTTCTGGCCTTCCGCTTCTGGCTGCCCGTCCGTGTGGCCGAGGTCGTGGACGACACGCGCGAGACCGACCGCGGCCCGGCGCGGATCTGGGGCTACAGCTACACCACGCTCGAAGGCCACTTCGAGAAGGGCCAGATCTGGTTCGAGGTGTGGAAGTGGACGGCCTCTGGCGAGGTCGCGTTTCGCATCCGCGCGGTGAGCAAGCCCGAGACGATCCGCAACCCGTTTTACCGCATCGGCTTCGCGCTCTTCGGGCGACGCCTGCAGCTTCAGTTTGCGCACCGGGCGCTGGAGCGGATGCAGCGCTTCGTCTCCGAAGAACTCGCCGCTCGCGCTTCCGATGTGCCAGCCAAACCTCGCGAGACGCCAGAGGTCGCACCCGCCTCTCGCGATCCCGAGACGGCCGAGCGTCTGGACGAGGCCGAGCGCGACGCCGCCTGAGCCTCTGGCGCAGGTCGGCCTGTACCGCGCGATATTCGAGCTCCTGCCTCCGCCAGAGGCGGACAAACACAGCCTCTGGCGATATCCCGATCTGCTATGCGCGTCTTCGCCCTTGTTCTGTTCGCCGCGCTCACCGGCTGCGCCGCCAGCGCCCAGACGCCAGAGGCCTCTGGCTCGTATCCCGCCGATCCCATCGCGCAGGTCAAAGCCACCATCGCGACGCTCTTCGACGGCATGCGCGCGGGCGACTCCACGAGGGTGGCCTCCACGTTCCACCCCGAGATGACGCTCAACTCGGTCGTGCTCGGCCCGGACGGCGAGAGCTACCGCATGATGGCGGGCGATCCTCAAGCGTTTCTAGCTGCCGTCGGCACGCCGCACGATGAGGTGTGGGACGAGCGCGTCGGCGAGATCGACGTGCGCGTGGACGCCGGGCTCGCGACGGCGTGGATGGCCTACCGCTTCTACGTCGGGGACACCTTCTCGCACTGCGGCGTCAACGCCGTACAACTCGCCAAGCTCGATGGCCGCTGGCAGATCGTAAATCTCATGGACACGCGCCGCCAGGGCTGCGAGTAGCGCCAGAGGCGCCGGCGGTTAGCGCCTCTAGCGTGCCGTGCCTCTGGCGGGCGCGATCTTCCCCTCTCCAACACCCTGTCTCCGATCATGCCTAGCGCACAAGCCGCCATCGCGCGCGGTCACAACTTCTCTGCCGGCCCCGGCGCGCTCCCCACCGAGGTCCTCGAAGAGGTCCGCGACGAGCTGCTGAGCTTCCGCGATGCGGGCGCGAGCGTGATGGAGATCAGCCACCGCTCGCCGCAGTACACGGCCGTCCACGAGGGCGCAAAGGAGAAGATGAAAGCGCTTCTCGGCATCGGCGAGGGCTGGCACGTGATGTTCCTCCAGAGCGGCGCGAGCATGCAGTTCCACCAGGTGCCGCTCAATTTTCTCAAGCCGGGCCAGACGGCGGACTACCACGACACGGGCAACTGGAGCGCGAAAGCCGTTAAAGAGGCGCAGATCGTTGCCAAGGACCGCGGCGCGCACGTCCACGTCGCCGCCAGCAGTGCCGACGCGGACTATACGTTTATCCCGAGCGAGGCCCAGACGCAGCGTTCGCCAGAGGCCGCCTATCTGCACTTCACGTCCAACAACACCATTTATGGGACCGAGTATGCCGCCGAGCCTCTGGCGGACTGCCCGCTCGTCTGCGACGCGTCCTCGGACTTCCTCGGGCGGCCCATCGACACCAAGCGCTACGGGCTCATCTACGCCGGCGCGCAGAAGAACATCGGCCCGGCGGGTGTAACGGCCGTCCTCGTCACCGACGAGTTCTTGCAGACCCGCATGGACGGCCTGCCGACGCTCCTCGACTACGGCACGCACGCCGCCAAGCTCTTTCACACCCCGCCCGTCTTCGCGATCTACATCGTGGACAAGGTCATGGACTGGATCACGGCCAACGGCGGTCTGGAGGGCATGAAGGCACGCAACGCCGCCAAAGCTGCCAGGCTCTACGGCGCCATCGACGCGGGCGACTTCTACCGCGGGACGGCGCGAGAGGACAGCCGCTCGCTCATGAACGTCACGTTCCGCCTGCCGAGCGAGGATCTGGAGGCCAAATTCGTCTCCGAATCCAAGGCGCACGGGCTTCTGGCGCTCAAGGGCTACCGGACGGTCGGTGGCGTGCGCGCGTCGCTGTACAACGCGGTCTCGCCAGAGGCCGTCGAGGCGTTGGTAGGCTTCATGCGCGACTTCGAGGCGGCGAACGGGTAGAGCGCCCGAGGCCTCTGGCGCCGCGCGTTGGGTTGGGAGGAACCCCCCGCTTGACACGCCTGGACGGCGGTCAAGCTGTCCCCCTTGTCAAGGGGGACAATCCAGATCTGAATCTTTCAGACGCCAGAGGCCGACTCGGTTCTTCGGGTACGTGGTGGGAATTGTCCCCCTTAGCAAGGGGGACAGCTTCGCGACCAACGGGGAGCAAAGCGTGGCGTAGCCACGCACGGCCGCGGCGCTCCAGAGACTCTGGCGCCAGAGGCCCCGATGGTTCAGCTCGCCTCTGGCGTGCGGCTGCGGCGGGCGCGGACGAGGGCCTCGTCCACGGCCCAGAGCGTCAGGCCGACGGTGAAAAACGCCACCAGCGAGCCGATGGGCTGCCAGATCACCAGCCCGCCCAGCACGCCCAGAATCGCGCCGAGGTACTTGATGTAGTTGAGCTGCTCGTTGGATGTGCTCTTGAGCAGGCCTTCGAGCTGCCCCTCGTCGAAGCCGCGCGCCTTCTCGACGATCATCGACCGGATGTCGAGACTTTCCACGAAGCCCAGGACGGCCTGCGTCGCGAAGGCTTCGATGTCCTCTGAGCGCGCTTCGATCTTGGGCGGGACCGCGTCGAGCGCGGTGTCGATGCGGTCGAGCAGCGGTTCGACCGCGCCCGGAATCTCGTCCAGCGCCTTGTCGATGCGGCGCTGAAAGTCGTCCTCGGCGACGGAGCGGTAGATCTTGAGCACGGCGCCGCCCAGGCCCTGCCCGGCGGACTCCTCCATCTTCTCGGCGGCCAGCCGCGTGAGCTCGCGCCGCAGATCCGGGCGGCGCAGCACGTCGTGGACGTAGCCGCCCGCCAGGCGGCGAAGGTCGGTCCGGAAGCCCGTGTCCTCGACCACGCCGCGGACGACGCCGAGCGCCATGTCGCGGTAGCGCCCGATCGCACCGCTTTCCTGGATCTTCTGCTTGATGATGTCGGCGTTGATGAGCTCCTTCGAGATCGCCTCGCTCAGCCTGTAGATCACGCGCTCGCGCTGCGCCGGGATGAGCCCTTGCGGGATGATCGCCCGCTTCTGGCGGGGCTGGAACAGCATCGTGATCGCCACCCAGTTGGTCAGAAAGCCGATCAGGCCGCTGACGGAGAGCACGCGCAAGAGGCCATCCATCGGGACCGACCAGCCAAAGACGGGGATGATCATGGACCACCCGTCGAAGTCCCACCGGAAGCTCCAGAGGAACACGCCCAGTAGCAGCAGCGGGACCACGCGCAGGATGGGAATGATTTGCCCCAGCCGCCCGGCAAGTTTGGGCGGCCCCGATACAGGCGCGTGTACTGGCGGCTTGCGCTCGGGTAGGTGCGCCTTGCCGTAGGTGACGAGCAGGTTGCCCACGTCTCGGGCGCGGTCGCGCGTAGCCTCCTTGGCCTGTTCCACCAACTCGTTCTCCGACGGGCGGATCGTCTCCGAGACCACAGTCGCGCCCGGTGTCTCTGGCGCCGAACCCGCAGTCGCTGAACCCTCTGGCCTTGAACCCTCGGGCGCAGCGCCTACCGAGGTAGCGGTGCGCGCACTCCCACTCACCGGCAGAGGGGCCTCTGGCGGCGAGACCGGTGTCACAGCCTCTGGCGCAGGTCTGCGCGCGCTCGCGTGATCCGGGGTCACGCCGAGCATGTCCGTTCCCGCGATGGGGGAGACCGGCTGCGGCATCGAGCGCAAGCCCGGCGCGTCGTCTGGCTTGGGCTCACGGCTCATGGGGCGTCGGCCTGTGGATGCTCCGCGCTCCTCGCTCGCGCCAGAGGCTTCGTCGTCGTCCAGCCATGCCGACGCGCGCGGCGCAGCCTTCCGGACGGCGTCTTCGGGGACTTCCTCGGGCTCCGCCTCGTCCGGGCCAAAGATGCCGGGAACGGGCGTGATGCGCGGTCGGCGGTCAGCGCCAGAGGCGCGATTGGAGTCGGAAGGGCGGTCAGGCACGAAGCGTGGGGAATGCGGGGTGGCGGCTCTTACGCGAGATCGAGCGATTCGGCTTCATTCTGAAGTGAATCGATGACGAGGGCGATGATCTCGTCCAGTTCCATGCCCAGGTCTTCGGCGCCGTGGCGGATGTCCTCACGGCTGACGGCGGCAGCGAAGCGCTTGTCCTTGAGCTTCTTCTTGACCGAGCGCGGCGTCATGCCTTCCAGCCGGTCCGGCCGCACGAACGCGACGGCGACGACGAAGCCCGAAAGCTCATCGACGGCGAAGAGCGCTTTCGCCATGTCGCTCTCGCGCGGCACACCGGTGTAGTCCGCGTGGCCCAGGATGGCGGTTCGGAGTTCCTCCGAGTAGCCCAGCCGTTCCAACTCCTTGACGCCGACGTACGGGTGCTCCTCTGGCGTCGGGTGCCGCTCGTAGTCCATGTCGTGGAGAAGGCCAGCGGTGCGCCAGAGGCTTTCGTCGGCGTTCATCCGGCGCGCCATGCCGCCCATGGCGGCGGAGACGGATTCGGCGTGGCGGCGGAGCGAGGCGGTCTCGGTCCACTCGTGGAGCAGGGCGCGGGCGTCGTCGAGCATGAGGGCGTGGGCGGTGACGGCTCAATCTCGCACGCCTCTGGCGGCGGCGCCGCATGGCCGGGCCTCTGGCGCCAGAGGCCTAGAAGTGAAACCGCGAGCCGATCATGAGCTCGCGGTAGCTGAAGTCCACCTCGTGCGCATCGATCACGCGGAGAGAGAGGTCCGCGCCGCGAGCCGTGCGGTACCGGAACGCGTCGACGGCGAGCGCGGGGATAGGGTGCCACGAGTGCCGGATGAACAGCGACGAAAAGCGCGTCGTGTGGATCTCGATACCGGCGGTGTAAAACCACGCATCGCCCTCGGCTCGCGTGTCCTGCTGCTCCGGTGTAACGCCCAGCGGTCTCGTCGACCCGGATCTGCCCACTTCTACGGTGAGAGGTGTGACCTGAAACGCTCGGACCGCGTACGCCTGTCTGCCGCCACCCACGAAGACCTCAAGCCGCTGGTCTCCGCTTCGCGCCAGAGGCAGAATGGCTTCGGCGTAGGGCCTCACGCGGCCGACCGAGCGGAGCTGTTGCTCCTCGCCAGGAAGGTTGCGCAGGCTGTCGCCGCTCGTGAAGCTTCCGGCGAAGACACCGGCGCGGAGCCACTTGATCGGTCGAACGCTGGCGTCGAGCCGGTACGGAACGCTCAGCCCGTCGCGCTCGCGCTCCAGGGCCCCGCTGCGAAAAGTCTGAGGCAGCGTGAGGGTCTGCGCAGTGTTGGCGATCACAGGAGCGCCCTGATCGTCCGAGACGCTGACGGCACCGTGGATGCCGATGCTCACCCACTCGAACGAGCGCGCACGGAGCCTTCGCGTGCGGCTCGCCGACGGAGACGAGGTGGCGCGCGCGATGGCACCTGCGCCGTCTGGAAGCTCAGGCGGGCGAGACCTGTTGAACAGCGCGAGACTGTCGAGAGAGGACAGGGGCAGTTGGGTACGGCCAATCTTGGACTGCTGGGACGTGAGCGTGCCCGCCGTGAGGCCCACGAGTGCCCCGAAGCTGGCGCCCGCGATGGGGTCCATATCGGGCGAGAACGCGGCGCCGAGCCCGGCACCGATCCCAAGGCTCACGATCTGTCCCCACTTCTGCCACCCCGTGGGCTGCTGCTGCGAGATGCCCAGAATGTCGGCCCGGCGCACAGCGTAGGCGCCCTGCAAACCAGCGTCGCGAGGGCGAACCTCTGGCGCCATCACGAGAACCGAGTCCGTGGTGTAGAGCGCAAACCCGGAGTAGCTGCCCTCGGCCGTCTCTACGCGAACGACCGAGGACTGCGTGGCTACGACAGACGCCTTCTCGTCGATGTAGACCCTGAAGGCGGCGCTCGCCTCCCAGTGCGGGTTGTCCGGGATGCTCGGGTAGTCCTCGAACGTGTCGATGAGCCGCGCGAGCTTCGCTGCAGCCTCTGGCGAGAGGGCGCGGAGCGTGCGGCTGTCGCGCTGCACCAGAACCGAGTCGGGCCGCACGACGAGGTCCCAGGGCAGGGGCGCGTAGATCGTCGGGAAGAGGCCGAAGTACGCCCGCTCGGAGGACTCCAGCGTAGAACCGATGCGCTCGCCGAGAGGCGCGTCTTGCGCGGTGCTGACGTGAGCGGCCGCGAGGCACAGCCCGGCGAAAGCAGTGAGGCGGGCGGCAGATCGTAGCAGGCACGGCAGAAGGAGAAACTCGCCGCCGAACCTACTCCCGTTCGCCTCTGGCGCCAGAGGCCGTCGTTTCGCTTTGCGAGGAGGAGCCTCGGCGCGACGCGCTCGGCCGGTGAGGCTCGGTGACGCCAGAGGTTAGAAGTGGAACCGCGAGCCGACGGTGACCTCGCGATAGCTGAAGTCCACGCTGTGGGGTGCCACGGTGCGGATGACCTGCGTGTCATCACGCGCGGATCTGTTCTCGAACACCGCTACGTCCAGGGTGGGAAGAGGGTGCCACGCGTGGCGCACAAAGAAGGAAGAGAACCGGGAGGTGAAAATCTCCAGGCCCGCGTTGTAGAACAGCGCGCTGCCCTCGTCGCCAGAGGTCTGCTGGGAGCTCACCGTCTGAACGGGGTTGGGCGTTTCGCTTGAGCTCACGTTGACGGTCGGTGGCGGGCGCTGCGTGACGCGAATGTCGTGGCTCTGCCAGCCGCCTCCGCCGAAGACCTCGACGCGGCGGTCGCCCCACCGAGCCAGCGGGAGGATGGCCTCGGCGTAGGGCCGGATGCTGCCCGCGGTGCGAAGCACCTGCTCGCCTTCCAGTTCTGCGACCGGCGCACTCCCCGATGTGTAGCGCCCTGCGAAGAGGCCCGCGCGAAACCACCTGATGGGCCGCACGCTCAGGTCCAAGCGGTAACCCACATCTAAAGGCTCGTCGGCCCGCTCCAAAAGGACGTTTCGGGTCGACGTTCCAGCTCCCGCGAGGGTGACGTCCACCGGGTCCTGGCCGCTGCCTGAGGTGGAGATGGCGCCGTGAACGCCTACGCTTATCCACTCGTGGGTTCGCCCTCGTGCCTGCGGCGGGGCAGACCGCGGCTGGCCTCTGGCGGCGCGCTCGGCCGCGAGGTCTGGGGCTGGCAGTTCGGGAGGGCGTGGCCCGTTGAACAGCGCGAGGCCGTCGAGGGCCGAGGGGTCGGTATTCATCAGGCCGCCTCTGGCGAGCTCTGAGCTCAACGCCCCCACCGTCACGCCTGCGAGGGCGCCGAACGAGGCTGCGGCCCGGCGGTCGATGCCCAGCGGTAGCGCGGCGCCCGCAGCGGCGCCCACGCCAAGCCCGAGCACAGGTCCCCAGGACTGCCACGCGTACGACCGTTCGCGGTCGACGGCGAGCACGTTGGCGCGAGGAATGGCGTAGGCGCCCGGCAGACTCGCATCGCGCGCAAACACCTCTGGCGCCATTACCAACGCCGACTCGGTGGTGTAGAGCGCAAAGCCGGAATAGCTGCCCTCGGGCGTTTTCACACGGATAAGCTGGGAGCCGCTCCCAAACGGCACCGGCGTCTTCGCGTCGATGTAGACCACGAAGTCGCGAGAGGCGAGCCAGTTGGGATTGTCGACGACCGAGGGAAAGTCCTCGAAGGTGTCCACGAGCCGGCCGAGGCGGTCGGCGTCCTCGCGCGAGAGGGCACGCAGCACGCGGCCCTGGCGGCGGATGAGAACCGAGTCGGGCCGCGAGACGAGCTCCCACGGCAGCGGCGCGAAGATCGACGGGAACAGCCCGAAGTACTCGCGCTCCGACGCTTCCAGCGTGTCCCCGATGCGCTCGCTGATGGCGGTCTGCGCGCCAGAGGCGAGGGCGGTGGTGAGGACGAACAGCGAGAGGGTGGCGGCGCGAAGCATCGGTAGGGGACATGGGCTGCGGCCGAACCTACGCGCGTTCGCCTCTGGCGGCCTGCCCGAGTCTCGCCTCTGGCGGCAGAGGCCTACTGCGTCTTGACGACCGTAAACGTCTCGGCAAACCCGGTCCCCTCGACGCGCACCACGTAGACGCCAGAGGCCAGCCCGGCGCCGATCTCCACGCGCGCCTGGGGCGCGTCCTCGACCTCGCGGGTGGAGAGGCGGCGGCCGAGCACGTCGTAGACGCTTACGCGGGTGCGGGCGCCAGAGGCTCCGGTGAGGGTGAGCGTGGCGGTGCCGCGAAAAGGGTTGGGGCGTGGGCGCGTGAGGGTAAGCCGTGGCACCTCTGGCGGCACGAAGTCGTCGAGGTACGTGAACGCGCGGAGGTCGAGCCCATCCGAGGCGCCGATGCGCCGCATGACGCGCGCCTGGCCCTTGAGCTTGGAGACGGAGTCCAACCGGTCCTCTCCTTGCGCGAAGACGATGGCGAAGGTGGCATCCATCGACTCGCCCGGGGCGAGGTCGAGCGGGCCCGTCGTGATCATCGTGCGTGCGTCCCCGGCACCATTGTTCGTGCCTGTTCCATCGATGTTCTCCTCGCTCCAGAACGACTCGGTGACGGGATCTCCCGGATAGGCGAATCGCGTGATGGGCGCAGAGTCGGGTTGGTCGTACCCGATCCCACCCTCGCGCACGGGCGTGCCATCGTTCCACAAGCCGCGGAGACGGTTGGAGTACTCCTCTGGCGTGACAGGGTCAGCGAAGGGACGCCCATTTTTCAGGATAGGTGGCGCGCTCGTCATGCCCATGCGTTCGCCGGGCTCGTCGATCTCTCCGTCGCGGTCGTCGTCCAAGCCGTTGACCTCCGCCAGAGGCCCGCGCGCGACGACCATGCCTGCCGCTGGCGGGATGCGGTACGATGGGTCGTTTTCATCCGCGTTGTAGACGTACGACATCTGGTTCGTCGTGTCGCTTCCCGCATAGTCGTCCGATGCGCCGCCCAGGTCCCAGTCCAGGAACCACCCGATGTACGCTTCCTCCATCGGGACTGTGTTCCGGTTCGTCATCTCGATGCGGTAAAACGTCGTCTGCGGGAGCTGGCGGAACGTGAACGCCTCCACGGTCACGTCGGCGCCCAGCGGTGAGTCCGGGGACCCGTCCTCCATAAAGCGCTCTGTGGCGGTGTCAGTCATGGCCCAGAAGGCCATCGCGTCGCCGCGGATCGCGGGGCGGTCGCCAGAGGCTAGGTCGTAGTTGCCCGCGATGCCGTCGCCGTCGATGACGGGCGCGCCGAGCGCTACGGGCCACTCGGCGAAGTCGGCTCTGCTGGCCCGCCTTGGGCTCGAGCTCGGAAAGCGTCCAGATGCGGTCGGCCTCGGCGCAGGCCTCTGGCGTCGGCGGCGCGCCATCCGGGCCGGCTTGTCCGGGCCGAAGCTGGAAGTTGGTGTAGCGCGCCGCCGCCACTTTCATCTCGCCCGCGACGATGCCGCCGAGCCACAAGTTGGCGGCGAACAGAGGCGAACTCCCGGCGTCGGGTCCCGCCAGAGGCGTGACGTAGCCGTCGCCGTTGGTGGTCGTGTTGCCGAAAAAGAAGTTGCCGTTGGTGAACAGCGCTGCCTCGACGTTTATACCGTTCAGCGTGGCTTCGGCCGTGCCCTCAGGGCACGACGAGCCCGCCGGGGGAGGCGCTGGAGCTGTCTGTGCAGAGGCCACAGACGAGAGGAGCAGGGCGAGCGTGGCGGCGTAGACGACGCGCATAGGCGGGGCGGGCGGGCGGGCCTCTAACCTATCGCCCGACGCTGCGCCGCCGGGCGCGAGTCGGCTCAGCGGTCCCATCCGGCCTCTCAGGCGGAGATGCTTCGCGCGAGCCGACGCCGAGCCTCTGGCGCCAGAGGCCCGCGCGTGAGCGCTCGGAGCCGTGGGCTAGCGCACGATGGAGACGCGCTCGGAGGTCTCGAACGTCTCGCCCGCCACGCGCACCACGTACACGCCTGCGGGCAGCGCTGCGCCGTCCACCTCGAGCGCGACCGTCTCGCCAGAGGCGACCGTGCGGTTGAGCAGCGTGGCGATGCGGCGGCCCGTCAGGTCGTAGACGGCGGCGTAGACGAGCTGCGCGGCGTCCACGCGGAGGGTGAGCGTGGAGCGGTCGGAAGCGGGGTTGGGCTCTGGGCGCGAGAGGCTGTACGCGGCCTCTGCCTCTGGCGCGTCCTCGCGCGCGACGACGAAAAAGCTGGGGTCTGGGCGCAACACAAACAGGCCGTTGTTGATGTCGCTCGCGACCACGGTCCCGCTCTCGAAGTACGGGTAGTTGCTCCACTGGCCGTTGAAGCTCTCGTTGTCGCTCTGCGGGAAGGTGTCGAAGTGGCCGGCCTCCTCGAACGAGCCGTTCGCGATGTTCGCCGCATCCAGGATGCGAAGGCCGCCCTCGTAGTTGCTCTGGAAGACGAAGCTGCCACGTACGTACAGGTTGTGATCGATCACCGCCAGAGGCGAGTCGTGGCGGAAGCTGAAGCTGGGGTTGTCGAGGTCGCTCACGTCGAAGACGAACGTGCGCGTGCCGCCTACCGAGGTGTCGAGCTCGTCGTTGACGATGAAGTGCCGCTTGTCCTCGGTAAGCCAGCCCTGGTGCGTGTAGCCGGGGTTGGGGTAGAAGCCGCGCGAGAGCTGAACCGGGTTGGCCTTGTCCGTCACGTCGACGATGGTCAGCGTGTCCTCGTTGCTCGCGAGGCAGATCTGCTTGCCCTGGTGGTCGGCGTCGGGCCCATCGTAGGAGACGCACTGCGCGTCGTGGGTGTAGCCGTCGTCGTCGAAGCAACCTGCGTAGGTGGGGGCGAGCGGCGCGCGTATGTCGATGATGTGGAGCCCCGTTCCGCCGCACGTCGCGACGTTGCGCGCGCCGACGGCGAAGGCGAAGCCGCTGGCCTCGTCCACCACGATGTTGTGCGCGTTGCCGATACCGGTGTAGAGCGCGTCTTCGGTAAAGTCGCGCGTGGCATCCTCCGAGAGGCCGCGCAGGCGCGTGAGGTCGAAGACCTGCATGCCATGATTGCCCACCTCGGCCACGACGACGGCGTAGTTGCCCACCGTCTTGATGTCCCGCCATGCGGCGAACCCGTTGGTGACCGATGTTTGCAGCTTGCCCAGCACGCGCGGAGCCTCTGGCGCGCTCACGTCCACGAACACCGTCCCGCTGCGCGTGCCGACGAGCGCGTACTCCTTGCCGTCCTGCGGATCGGTCCAGCCCCAGATGTCGTTGAGCGCGCCGCTGCGAAACGCTCCCTGTGCTCCAACGGGAATCACCGCGAGCACGTCGACGCCGTCACAGGAGTACGAGGTGCCGTTGAACATCGCGACGCCGTCTGTGCAGGTGCCCTGGGCAACGGCGCCAGAGGCGAACAGGAGCGCGAGCGCGAAAAGGGAGGAGCGCAGCATGGCGGCGTGAGGGTGTGGTAGACAACGGGCAGGTCGCGCTCGCGCATGCGAGCGGAGGCACAACGAACCTAGGCCGGTTCTCCGCGCCCATCTGTTCAGAGACGGCGAGGATCGCGCGGCCTGTGCTACCGCGTCTTCACGACGGTAAACACCTCGGCAAAGCCGGTCCCCTCCACGCGCACCACGTACACGCCAGAGGCGAGCCCGGCGCCGACCTCGACGCGTGCGCTTCGCGCCTCGACCGCCTCTGGCGCGCGCACGAGCCGCCCGAGCACGTCGTAGACGGCGACCGTCAGAGCCGCCTCTGGCGCCGCGCCGCGGACTTCGAGTGCAGTGCTGCCCGAGAACGGGTTGGGACGTGGGCGGCCGACCGCCAGAGGCGTTTCGCGACGGCGGCGCGGGACCGCCCACGCGCGAAGGCTCGAAGCCGCCAGAGGCCTCGATGGAGAGGATGCCGCGGGCCTGCCCGCGCAGCACGCTGATGGAGTTGAGATGGTCTGTCCCCTGCCCGAACGCGAGGGCGAACGAGAACAGACTCCGAGGCGCCAGAGGCCAGCCGGAAGGGACCGGTGGCCATGCTTCCGCTCCGGTCGCCTCTGCCGTTGTCGGTGCCTGCGCCATCGTTGTTGACCTCGCTCCAGCCCTCTTCTGTGATGGGGTCCCCCGGGAATGCGAACGGCGTGATGGGGAACTGAGTCGGCTGATTGTACCCGTTGCCGTTGGCCCGCATCGGTGTGCCGTCGCCCCACAGGCCCTGGAGGAAGTAGTAGATCGCTTGGCCTCGCGATGGGTCCGCCGTTGGACCGGAGCTGCCAGAGAAATCGGAACTGGCGGTGAGGCCCAGGCGCTCTCCTGCTTCGTCGACCTCGCCGTCGCGGTCGTCGTCGCGCCCGTTGGGCAGGCCGACGGGGCCTCTGGCGACGACGGCACCAAAGGCGGGTGGAATGGGATAGGCGTTGTCTGTGTTATCGGCGTTGTAGTAGTAGTGCAACTGCGCCGTCGTGTCCGTGCCCACGTAGTCATCGGTGGCGCCGCCCAGGTCTGCGTCCAGAAAAAGGCCGACGTAGGCGCTGTCGATGGGAATAGTGTTGCGGTTAGTGACGGTGACGTTGTAGAACGTGTGCTGGCCCAGGCGCGCCTGGCGGAACGCGAAAGCCTCCACGGCCACGTCGATGCCCAGCGGCGGGTTGCCCAGCGCGGCCAGATTTGCGGCCGTATCGGTCATCGCCCAGAACGCCGTCACGTCGCCACGGATCGCGGGCTGGTCGCCCGCACCGAGGTCGTAGTTGCCCGCGACGCCGTCGCCGTCGAGGACCGGCGCGCCGAGTGCGACCGGCCACTCGGCCAGGTCGGGTGTGGGTGCTGCGCCCGCGAGGTAGCTCGCCACGTCCTCGCGGGAGACGACCCAGATGCGGTCGGCCTCGGCGCAGGCCTCTGGCGTCGGTGCGACGCCGTCATCGCCGGTCTGCCCGGGCCGAAGCGCGAAGTTGGAGTAGCGCGACGCCACCACGCGGGTGTCACCCCCCACGATGCCGCCAAGCCACAGGTTGCTCGCGTACAGAGGCGAGAACGGCTGCCCGACGAGCCAACTCCCCGGGCGGGACGATGTACCCGTCGCCGTTGGTGGTCGTGTTGCCGAAGAAGAGGTTGCCGTTGGTGAACAGCGCGGCTTCTACGTCGGCACCGCGAAGCCACGCCTCGGCGCTGCCGATCGGGCACGGCATGGCGGGGTCCTCGAACTGCGCCGCCGCCTCTGGCGCGACGATCACCGCCAGAGACAGCCAAAACAGAACGGCAGAAACAATGCGCATAGCGGGCAGCGGGAAGACAGCGTCCGAACGTACACGAACACCGCCACATCTGCACGCGGATCTCTCGCCAGCGGCCTCTGGCGCAGGCTGAACCGTCGCGCGACAGGTGTGATGGCGCCAGAGGCCGCTGGCGCTACCGCGTCTTGACGACGGTGAACGTCTCCGCAAAGCCGAAGCCCTCGACGCGCACCACGTACACGCCCGCACCCAGCCCAGCGCCGACCTCCACGCGCGCCTCTGGCGCCGAGGTCTCGGTGGAGGACAGGCGGCGCCCGAGCACGTCGTAGACGCTCACGCGGATGGGCGTGTCCACGGCGCCGCGGAGCACGACCTCGGCGGTATCCGAGAACGGGTTCGGGCGCGGGCGCGAGATCGCCAGAGGCTGCCTGGGTAGGACGTCTGGGTTTAGATACGTGAACGGTTGCAGGTCGAACGCTCCTGCCTCAGCGATGCGGAGAACGCCTCCGGCCTGGCTGCGGAGCTTGGTGATGGAATCGAAGCGGCCTTCGCCCTGCCCAAAGAGAATGGCAAAGGTCATGTCCATCGTCTCACCGGGCTCCAGGCGGAGCGGTCCCGTTGCGGCGAGGCCCCACCTGCTTCGGCCTCCAGAGGCAGAGCCCTGCCCATCGTAGTTGACCTCGCTCCACATTGCTCCGGTTACAGGATCTCCAGGGTGCCCAAAGACAGTGCGGGGGGCGCCTGTGCTGGCTACACCATAGCCCTCACTGAACTCATGCACAGGCGTGCCGTCGCTCCACAGTCCCTGGAACCGGTTGTAGATCTGCTCGGCATTTTGGGGGATCCCTGTGGGTCCCACTTTGAACACAGGCGGCGCTGTCGTCATGCCCATCCGCTCGCCCGGTTCGTCGATCTCGCCGTCCCCGTCATCGTCGGCACCGTTGGACTCTGCAAGAACGCCCTGAGCGATCACGACGCCCGCCGCTGGCGGGATGCCGTAGACCGCGTCCGTCTCGCTGCCGTTGTAGACGTACATCATCTGGTGCGTCGTATCTGTCCCAGCAAGATTGTCCGCGGCATGTCCCAGGTTCCAGAAGATGAACGGACCCATGCGAGCGTTTTCGATCGCAACGTCGTTGCGGTTGGTAACCGCATACCGGTAGAACGTCGCGGTGGGGAGCCGGTTGATCGTAAAGGCCTCGACGGTGACATCGACACCGAGGGGCTCGCCAGCGGCGTTGGGCAGAGACGCCGTGTCGGTCATGGCCCAGAAGGCCATCGCATCTCCGCGGATCGCCGGGCGGTCGCCAGAGGCCAGATCGTAGTTGCCCGCGATGCCATCGCCGTCGATGACTGGCGCGCCCAGGTGGACGGGCCACTCGCGGTAATCCTCCAACTGCTGATCTTGCGGCTCCAAGGTCGAGAGCCGCCAGATGCGGTCCGCCTCGGCGCAGGCCTCTGGCGAGGGGGGCATGCCGTCCGCGCCGGTGAGGCCGGGGCGGAACGAGAAGTCCTGAAACTGAGAGCCAGCGGCTCTTATCTCACCACCGACCACACCGCTCAGCCAGAAGTTGCCGACGTCTACAGTCGAGGCCCCGGCGTCCTCTCCTGAAAGGGGAACGGTGTAGCCATCACCATTGGTGGCTTGGTTGCTGTAAAAGAGGTTTCCATTGGTGTACAACGTCGCCTCCACATTGAGGCCGTAGAGCCGCGCTTCGGCCGTCCCCTCGGGGCACGGGTCGGCTGGGTTCTCGAACTGCGCGGCGGCGGGCGCAGCCGCGATCCACGCCAGAGGCAGAATGGCGAGAAGGCGGAGGACGACGTGCATAGAATGAGGCGTAGAACCAGTACTCAAACGTACGCGAGCGCAGCCACATCGGCCCGCACGTTTCGCGCCAGCGGCCTCTGGCGTGGGCTGAACGGACACAGGCGGCACGTTCTCCGCCAGAGGCCTCTGGCGCGCGCTCTAGGCGTGGCGGCGCCTACGCCACCTCGCTGTACACGTCCGCGGCCTTCGGGTCCGGCCCGTACTCGTTGGGACCCGCGTCGCCTTCGAGCGCACAGAAGTAGAGCAGCACGAGGCCGACAAACGGAATCAGCGCCAGAAGCATGAACAGGCCGGAGCGCCCGGTGTCGTGGAGCCGCCGGATGCCGAGCCCGATGCTGGGCAGCAGCACGGCGAGGCCGAACAGGCCCGAGAGCATGGAGGCGAGGGCGTCCGAGAGGATCCCGATCACGACGGTGATCGCAATCGAGATCGCGAAGTTGATGAGCACGAAGGTCCAGAAGGTCCGCCGCCGCACGCGGCCGTCGAAGTCGGCGTAGTGGTTCTGGAGGATGTCGAGGTAGAAGGCTTTGTAGTCGTCCATGGCAGGGGAGGCGTGAAGTGTGTCGCTCTGCTTGTCCATACGGGATTGCGCCGCTCCGAGCGTCACGCGCGGCGCCAGAGGCGCAGACCGCCGGGGCCTCTGGCGGCAGGCTCCGCTCCTCGCAGTCCCGCGCCGATTCACGCCTCTGGGTGCGGATGCGCCGGTAGCTTCGGATTCGCGCCTTCCGAGCCCCTCTGCCCGCCCGATGCCCACGCCCGACACCGTCCCCCAGCCTCGTCCTGAAGACTCCGAAATCACGCCAGAGGTCGTCAAGGACCACGGCCTCTCGCCAGAGGAGTACCAGATGGTGCTCGATTATCTGGGACGCACGCCGACGCTGACCGAACTGGGCATCTACTCCGTGATGTGGAGCGAGCACTGCTCGTACAAGAACTCCATCGCGCTGCTCAAAACGCTCCCGCGCGACGGCGAAAAGCTCCTCGCGGCCGCGGGCGACGAGAACGCCGGGCTGGTCGACATCGGCGACGGGTGGGCGGTCGCGTTCAAGATCGAGAGCCACAACCACCCCAGCGCCGTCGAGCCCTACCAGGGCGCGGCGACGGGCGTGGGCGGCATCCAGCGCGACATCTTTACGATGGGCGCGCGGCCCATCGCGAGCCTCAACAGCCTCCGCTTCGGCAGCCTGGACAACCCGCGCGTGCGCTTCTTGGTGGACGGCGTGGTGCGCGGGATTGGCGGCTACGGCAACTCCTTCGGCGTGCCGACGGTCGGCGGCGAGGTCGTCTTCGACCCGGCCTACGAGGGCAACCCGCTCGTCAACGCGATGAGCATCGGCATGGTGCGCGTGGGCGAGACGGTCAGCGCGACGGCCTCTGGCGTGGGCAACCCGGTCTACATCGTGGGCTCGGCGACGGGCCGCGACGGCATCCACGGCGCGACGTTCGCGAGCGAGGAGATCAGCGAGGCGAGCGAGGCCAAGCGGCCCAGCGTGCAGGTCGGCGACCCGTTCACGGAGAAGCTGCTGCTGGAGGCGAGCCTGGACGCGATCAAGACCGGCGCGGTGGTCGGGATGCAGGACATGGGCGCGGCGGGCATCACGTGCTCCTCGTGCGAGATGAGCGAGAAGGGCGGCGTCGGCATGACGATCCAACTCGACCGCACGCCGCAGCGCGAGACCGGCATGACGCCCTACGAGATCCTGCTGAGCGAGAGCCAGGAGCGGATGCTCGTCGTGGTGGAGCAAGGCCGCGAGCACGAGATCGAGGCCGTCTTCGACAAATGGGACCTGCACGCGGTCCAGATCGGCGTGGTCACCTCTGGCGACCGCGTCCGCGTGGTCTGGCACGGCGAACTGGTAGCCGACGTGCCCGCGCCCAGCCTGGTCCTCGGCGGCGGCGCGCCGGTCTACCACCGCGAGCGCCAGAGGCCCGCGTACCTCGACACCACGCAGGCCTTTGACCCCGACACCATCGCGCCTCTGGCGCCAGAGGCCGCGGGCGCTGCGCTCAAGGCGATGCTGGGAAGCCCCACCATCGCGAGCAAGCGCTGGGTCTTCGAGCAGTACGACACTGATGTGCGCACCAACACGGTCGCCGGGCCGGGGCCGACCGACGCCGCCGTCATCCGCCTCAAGGGCACGTCGGGCGCCAGAGGCTCTGAGCGCGGCCTGGCGGCCAGCACCGACTGCAACGGCCGCTACGTCTACCTCAACCCGCGCCGCGGCGCGCAGATCGCCGTGGCCGAGGCGGCGCGCAACGTCGTCTGCGCGGGCGGCGAGCCTCTGGCGGTGACCAACTGCCTCAACTTCGGCAACCCGTACAAGCCCGAGGTCTACTGGCAGTTCGCCGAGGCCGTCGGCGGCATGGGCGACGCGTGCCGCGCGTTCGACACGCCAGTCACGGGCGGCAACGTGAGCTTCTACAACGAGAACCCGGACGGCGCGATCTACCCCACGCCCACCATCGGAATGGTCGGGCTCGTCGAAGACGTGGAGGCCGACACGACGACCGCGGCGTTCCCCGCTGGCGCCGTGCTGCTTCTGGTGTCGCCAGAGGCATGGGCGCATGTGGGCGGCATCGAAGCCAGCGAGTACCTCCTGCACCTCCACGGCCTCGCCTCTGGCGACGCGCCGCACCTGGATCTGGAGGAAGAGAAGACGGTCCACGCCGCGACGCTCGCCGCGATCCGCGCCGGGCACGTCCTCGCCGCGCACGACGTGAGCGATGGCGGCCTCGCGGTCTGCCTCGCCGAAGGCTGCATCCACGGCTCTACCGGCGCCGAGATCGCACTCCCCGACGCGCCAGAGGCCCGCTTGGATGCCGTCCTCTTTGGCGAGGCACAGAGCCGCATCGTGCTCGCCGTCGCGCCAGAGGTAGCGGAAACGGTGCGGGCGCTCGCGATGCAGCACGGCGCGCAGGCGACGCTGCTCGGCACAACGGGCGGCGAGCGCCTGCACATCGCCTCTGGCGGCGCGACGATCCTCGACGAAGCCGTAAGCGACCTCGCGCATCCGTACACGCACGCCATATCCGACGCCATGGGCGAGCCCGTCGTGGCATAGCCTCTGGCGCCAGAGGCTAGAGCGCGATCCCTAGGATCGCGCGCCGAGACGCCGCGAGGGCGAACTGGCACGCCAGAGGCGATCGCGTATGTCCCAGCCCTGAGCTCGTCGTGGCTGAGCAGCACGGCCTCTGGCGTGAGCGCGCCGTCGCCAGAGGCGTCTGAAAGGTCAGGGAAAGCGTTCGCGCGAGGCAAGCGCACCGTAAACGTGGTGCCGAGGCCTTTCTGGCTCTCGACCGAGATCGTGCCGCCCATCATGTCGACCAGCCGCTTGGTGATCGCGAGGCCCAGGCCGGTGCCTTCGTGGCTGCGCCCGTGGCCCTCAGATTCCTGGCGGAACTCGCTGAACAGCTCGGGCAGAAACTCCGCTTCGATCCCGATTCCGCTGTCGGAAACCGCGAGAACGGCCTCGTCGCCAGAGGCGCTCAGCGCGACGCGGATCTCGCCGCGCTCGGTGAACTTGACCGCGTTGCCGACCAGGTTGGTGACGATCCTGTCCAGCGCGCCTGCATCGGCCATCGCGGGCAGCGTGTCCGTGTCGCTACTGAAGGTGAGGTCGAGTCCTTTCTTCTCGGCCAGGGAGCGGATCAGGAGGACAGACTCGCGGATGTGCTCGGCGAGGTCGATGGGGTGCGGCGTGAGCTTTTCCTCCCCGGAGTCCAGACGCGCAAGATCGAGCACGGAGTTGAGCGTGCGCAGCAAGCGGCGCCCACCCTGCTCGATGATCTGGGCGAGCTCTTGCTGCTCGGGCCCCACCTCGTCGTGCAGAATCTCGGCAAAGCCGATCACGGCCGTCAGCGGCGTGCGGATCTCATGGCTCATGCTCGCCAGGAACGCGCTCTTGAGCCGCACCATCTCCTCGGCCTCCCGCCGCGCCTGCAAGAGCTCCGCCTCATACGCCCGCCGCGCGCCCACGTCGCGCGCGAGCGAAAGCACGCGCCGCTCATCGTCGATATCGAGCACGTGCGACTCGAACTCGTAGATGCCGCGCGTGTCGCCCTCGGCACCATCGCCAGAGGCACCATCGCCAGAGGCACCATCGCCCTCGGCACCATCGCCAGAGGCTTCGAGCGCTCTGAGCGCGAGGTCGCACCGGTCCGAGCCTCTGGCGCGAAGCACGACGAGGTGCGCCTGCGCACGCTCGCGGTGGCCCGGCGCGACGACATCGAGCAGAGAAGGCAGAGGCGCCGAAGGGTCTAAGCCAAACGCTGCGCGAGCAGCCGGGTTGACTTCAATGCCGTGTCCGTCGAGGTCGTACACGAAGACGGCATCGGAGGCGCTGCCGAGCAGCGTGCGGTAGTGCGTTTCCGAGCGGTGAAGGTCCGCGACGCGCTTCTGGACCTCGCGGCGGAGCGTCCATGACCATCCGCCTGTGAGGAGCAACAGCGCGATGCCTGCCGCCGCGAGCCACTGGTAGACGCGTGCGTCCAGGCCTCCGCGCACCACGTCTCGGGGAGACCGGGGATAGATCTGGTACGAGGCATCGTACGGCGCGGCCTGGTCGAACTGGCCTGCGATGCCCGTCACGATCAGGCGGTCACCCGGTGCGTACGCCATCAGGTCTGGAGGGTCGGGGTGGGAGGCGAAGACGAACGCGGTCACGAGCGAGCCGTCGTCGAGCGCCAGCATTGCCGCCACGCCGCCGCTGGCGACCTGGCTGACGCTGACCACGCGGCCGTCGACACGGATCGGGACGCCTTCGCGGTCCTCGATCTGGCTCGCGTTTACAGACTGTGGGGGTTGCTCGGTCGGCTCGGCGGGTAGCCGCGTCACGGTCGGCTCGTCGATCACGGCGAGTCCGTTCCAGAAGCCCAGCGTTCCGGTCACGTGAAGGCTGTCGCCCGCCTTCACGCGTGCGGCATCGCCGCCGCGCAACCACAGGCCTCTGCCGCCAGAGGCGAGCGTCGTCGTGCCGTTCAGCCCGATTGCGCCTGCGTCGATCGTCGCCCGCCCGGCGGTGCGCACGATCTGTCCTGCGCGGTCAGGAACGCGGTCCCCGTTGGCATCGGCCAGAACGTCGGCGAGAGCCTCTGGCGTGGTGGAGCCCACCGGCGTGGAACGCGGTTGTGCTGCGGCACCTCCCGCGAGAAGGCCGCACCAGATCAGAACGAGACAGACCAGCCGCATGGTTACGCCGGCTGCGCGGGCCACGCCGCGGGGCTACCGTCACCGCCAGAGGCATGCACCGCCTCTGGCGCGAACGCGTCCGCGCCTTGCTGCGCCAGCGTGTTGCCGTTGACGCCAGGGGCCATGCGAGGAATGGAGACCTCGAAGAGGCTGCCCTGACTCTTGCGGCTCCACACGCGGATCTCGCCGCCCATGCGCTCGGCGAGCCGCTTGGTGATCGCGAGGCCCAGGCCGGTGCCTTCGTGGCTGCGCGCGTGTCCCTGGGACTCTTGCTTGAACGGCTCGAAAAGCTCCTCCAGGAACGCGTCTTCGATGCCCACGCCTGTGTCGCGCACGCGGATGGCGAAGTACGCATCGGCCGAGTGGACGCTTACGCGCACCTCGCCTTTCTCGGTGAACTTGATGGCGTTGCCGACGAGGTTGGTCACGATCCGATCCAGGCCGCTGGCGGACTGCCGGATGTGTACGCTGGGCGTGTCGGCTTCGAGGTGGAGCGCGAGGCCTTTCTTGTGCGCCAGAGGCGCGAGGAGCCCGGCCGACTGGCGGACCGCCGCGACGGCGTCGAGCGGCTCGGGGTTGAGTTCGTGGTTCTCGGAGTCCAGCCGCGCGAGGTCGAGCACGGAGTTGAGCGTTTCGAGCAGGCGTGCGCCACCGGCTTGGATGGTCTCGGCGTGCTCGCGCAGTTCGAGCGGGACTTCTTCGGCGAGCACGTCGGCAAAGCCGATGATGGCCGTCAGCGGTGTGCGGATCTCGTGGCTCATGTTGGCCAGGATGGCGCTCTTGAGTCCTGCTGCCTGCTCGGCCTCTTCGCGCGCGTTCTCGGCCTCTTGCATGGCCTCTAGCAGGCCCAGTTCATACGCCCGGCGCGCGGCCACATCACGAGCGACCGACACGAACAGGTCGCCGGTGGGTAGTGCCAGGCGGCGTGTGCTGATTTCGTAGGGCATCGGGCCGGTCAGCGTGACGAGCTCCATCACGTCCAGCGCGTGACCCAGGCGGCGCGCGCTGGAGATGTGCCGCGCCGTCGAGTCGGCATCGGAGGCGAGGTCGAGCAGGCCGATGGCTCTCGGTCCCTTTCGGCCCTCCTCGTCCAGCCCGAACGCCATCTGCGCCGCTTTGTTGGCTTCGACGATCTCGCTGCTCTCGTCGGTCTCGAACACGAGCACCACGTCGCCCGCGGCGTTGAAGAGGTAGGCGTAGCGAGTCTCAGACTCGCGCAGGAGAGTGGCGCGGCGGCGCACTTCGCGGCGCATAAAGTGCATCCCGACGAGCGCGAGCGCCAGAAGCGCCAGGGCGCCGCCTGTGCCCCAGATCAGGACAGAGGGCGGAATACCTGCCGTGCGGATGTCGCCAGAGGCACGCGGGTGGATCACGTAGCCACCTTTGTAGGGCGGCTCCATGTCATATTGGGACGCGATGCCGCGCACGCGCACTTTCTGCCCCACCTCGAAGCGGCTGAGGTCGATGGGCTCACCCGAGCGCTGTGAGTAGGCGAAGACTTGCACGAGCGTTTTGCCGCTCAGCATGGCCAGCATCTGCCCGTTCTCGACGGTCTCGATCTGCACCACATCGCCTTCGATCTCCACGAGGCGCCCTTCATGCCGCTCTAGCTCTAGCGACTCGCTGAGCTCGCCCAGGTCATCGGTCCTGGGCTCGACCGACGGCACGTCGGACACGCGAAAGGAGGGCGCGACCATCTGCGCCATCCCAGCCTCAAAGGTGAGCACGCCAGAGGCGGAGAGACTGTCTCCGGTAAGTACCTGCGGTGCATCTGGCGGCAGAATCAGGCGCAGGCCGCTGGCGCCGCTTTGCACGTAGACCTCGGTGCGGTCGGAGCGGATCAGGCCGGTGCCTGCAGAGACGCGGCCCGAGATGACCATCTCTGTGCCGAGCTGATCGGGCACGCCGTCATTGTTGGCGTCGATGAGTGCCTGGTCGAGCGTGAGCGCTGGAGCGTCCCAGGGCGAAGCCGTCGGCGCCTCTTGCGCGAGCGCGGGCCACGCGCAGAGGAGTCCTACGAGGATGCTGGCGGAACGTCGCATCGCAGAGGCGCAGGCGAGAGGGAGGGAGCAGGCGTGAGTCATCGTCCGCGCGGGTATCGGCACGTGGCGCACCGGCCATAAGTGGAGCCCCGGATTGGCCGTGCGGGATCGCCTCTGGCGTAGCTTCACCGCCCCCGACGGAACTCAGTAGAGCCCCTCCGTCGTCTCACAAGTACTTGTTCCACCCGATACCTCATCGTCATGGCCCACGCCGTCACCGACGCCTCCTTCGAATCCGACGTTCTCAACAGCGATCAGCCTGTCCTCGTGGACTTCTGGGCTACCTGGTGCGGCCCGTGCCGGACCATCGCGCCGACCATCGAAGAGCTCGCGGCTGAGTACGAGGGCCGCGCCAAAGTGGTCAAGCTGGATGTCGACAACAACCCGCTCGTCGCCCAGCAGTTCAGCATCCGCTCCATCCCGAGCCTGCTCTTCTTCAAGGACGGCAAGCCGGTCGATCAGATGGTGGGCGTCGTGCCCAAGAAGACGCTCGCCGACAAGCTCGACAGCCTAATGTCCCAGACGGTCTAGCCTCTGGCGCCAGAGCCTCTGGCGCCCGCTGTGGGCGACTCGCCTCTGGCGCCGGACTCGGCGCCGCCAGAGGCTGCTTTTCCCGCGAGGGCGCCGCGACCCGGCGCCCTCGCGTTTATTTCCGGCTCGTGCTGAGCCCCGCGCTTTCCGTCCTGATATGTCTGCTACCACGCCTCCCGCCACGCCCTTTCCGGCCGACCTCGATTGGGTATCGGCCGAACGCCACGCCATCGTGATTCTAGGGAGCGGCCCAGCCGGCCTCACCGCCGCACTCTACGCCGCCCGCGCCAACCTCGCGCCGCTCGTGCTGCAGGGCCTGGAGCCCGGCGGCCAACTCACCACCACGACCGACGTGGAGAACTTCCCCGGCTACCCCGATGGCATCATGGGGCCGGAGATGATGCAGCAGTTCGAGAAGCAGGCCACGCGCTTCGGCGCCGAGCTTCGCTACGGCTCGGTCACGCACGTGCAGCTCTCCGAAGCCTCTGGCGATGGCGCCAGAGGCCCGCACCGGCTCGTCGTAGACGAGGAGAAGCCGCTGCTCGCGGATGCCGTGATTGTGGCGACGGGCGCGAGCGCGAAGTACCTCGGTTTGGAAAACGAGAAGCGCTTGCTCGGGCGCGGCGTGAGCGCCTGCGCCACGTGCGACGGCGCGTTTTTCCGCGACGAGGCCATCGCGATTGTCGGCGGCGGCGACACGGCCATGGAAGAGGCGCTGTTTCTGACGCGCTTCGCGAGCGAGGTCCACGTGATCCACCGGCGCGACAGCTTCCGCGCGAGCCAGATCATGCAGGACCGCGTGCTGAACAACCCGAAGGTGACGGTCCACTGGAACACCGTGGTGACCGACATCCTCGGCGAGATGGGCGTGACCGGCGCGATGCTGCAGGACACCGCCTCTGGCGAATCGCGCGAGTTGCCCGTGACGGGCTTCTTCGTCGCCATCGGCCACAAGCCCAACACGGACCTGTTCAAGGGCGTGCTGGAGATGGACGACGCGGGCTACGTGCAGACGCTCCCGGACTCGACGTACACCGAGGTGCCTGGCGTCTTCGTCTGCGGCGACGCCCAAGACCACGTCTACCGCCAGGCCGTGACCGCCGCCGGAACCGGCTGCATGGCCGCCATCGACGCCGAGCGCTGGCTGGCAGAGCAGGACGTGATCGACGAGGTGCGGACCGAGACGGAGTACCACGCCGCGCCCGCCGAGGACTCGGCCTCTGGCGAGGTGGTGGAGGCGTAGACCTCGTGGGGCAGGTCGCGACGGCAGTTTCGTTCCACGTCCGTGCGTCGCCAGAGGCCGCGTACGACCGCTTTCTCGCAACGGACCCCTCGCGGGTCGTGCGTGGCTTCGGTCCGTTCCCAGCCGTACGTCGGCACGTCTGACGCCAGAAGCGTGTGGGGCGAGGTCGGCGCGCGGCGAACGGTTCACATGAGCGACGGCTCACACGCGACCGAGACACTCACGCAGGCTCGGAGGCCTGGGCTCGTCGCCTACCGCGTCGATGGCTTCACGAACGCGCTTCGCTGGCTGGCCCGCGAGGCCACAGCCGAGTGGCGGTTCGAAGCCTCTGGCGCGGACACGGCCGTGACGTGGACGTACTCGTTTAAGCCTCGGTCGGCAGCGGCTGGCCTGGCGCTCTTCCTGCTCGTTCGCGGGCCGTTGCGGGCGTACATGTGCCGGATCGCGCGCGAGGTCAAAAGCGTGGCCGAGTCGTCAGAGACCTCGGGCGCCAGAGGCTAGGCGGTCGCCTCCTGTTCGGCGTACTGCAACTCGTACAGGCGCCGGTACAAGCCACCTTGTGTGAGCAACTCCTGATGTGTGCCACGCTCGCGGACCTCGCCGCGGTGGAGCACGAGAATCTGATCGGCGTGCTGCACGGTGGAGAGGCGGTGTGCCACGGCGACGGCGGTGCGGCCGTCCATGAGCGTGTCCAGCGCGCCCTGCACCGCCTCCTCGGTCTCGGTGTCCACGCTCGATGTCGCCTCGTCGAGCACCAGCACAGCCGGGTCGTACACGAGCGAGCGCACGAACGCCAAGAGCTGCCGCTGGCCCAGCGAGAGGTTCGCGCCGCGCTCCCCGACCGGCTGGTCGTACGCCAGAGGCAGACGCTCGATAAAGTGATCAGCCCCAACTGATTGCGCCGCCTCCTGAAGCCTCTGGCGCGTGACCGTCTCGTCGCCCAGCGACACGTTTTCTGCGATGGTGCCGGAGAACAAGAACACATCTTGGAGCACCAGCCCGACCTGGCGCCGCAACTCCGCCAGAGGCAGCTCGCGCACGTCGATGCCATCCACGAGAATGCGGCCGCGCTGGGGTTCGTAGAACCGAAGGAGGAGCGAGAGGATGGTCGTTTTGCCGGAGCCGGTGTGGCCGACGAGCGCGAGCGTGGAGCCCGGCTCGGCATCGAACGAGACGCCTTTGAGCACCCAGTTCCAGTCGGGCTCAGGGGAAGCGGAAAGCGGGATAAGGGAGGAGGGCAAAGGCGGGCTAGCGGCCCCATTCGTGTCCCCCCTTGCCCCTTCTCTCTTCTCGACTTGCCCTTCCGCAGGAAGCCTCTCGTAGGCAAACCACACGTCCTCGAACGTGATGCGGCCTCTGGCGCGACCGTTGGGGAGATGCGTGGGCGTGTCGGACTCCTCGACGGACTGGTCGTCGTCCAGCAACCCGAAGATGCGCTCGGATGACGCGAGGGCGCTCTGGAGCGTCGTGAGCTGGTCCGAGAGGTTGCGGACGGGCTCGAAGAACATCCGCACGTACTGAATAAACGCGATCAGCGTGCCGACCGTCAGCGCCTCGCGCATGGCTTCGGTGCCGCCGTACCACAGCACGAGCCCCAACGCGCCAGAGGCGATTACGTCCACGACGGGGTAGAAGAGCGCGAACCACCAGATGGTGTCGATGTGCGCGTCGCGGTGGTCGGCGTTGATGACCTCGAAGCGGCGCTGCTCCTCGTCCTCGCGCCCAAAAATCTGGACCACGCTCATGCCGCTGACGTGCTCCTGCACGAACGCGTTGAGCCGCGCGACCTGCTTGCGCGTCTCGCGGAAGGCCACGCGCATCTTGCGGCGGAAAAACTCCGTCGCGAAGATCATAAACGGCAGCGAGAGCATCGCGACGAGCCCCAATTCCACGTTCAGCGACAGCATGAACGCCATGATGAACACCAGCCGCGCCAGGTCGCCCAGGACCGTTACGAGCGCATTCGAGAGGAAGTCGCCCAGCGCTTCCACATCGCTCGTGGCGCGGGTGATCAGCGTGCCGATCGGGGTGCGGTCGAAAAAGCCCAGCCTCTGGCGCGCGATGTGCTTGAACACGCGTACGCGCAGGTCAAAGAGGGTCTTCTGCCCGATCCACTGCGTGAGGTAGCCGCGCGTAAACGCGAACAAGCCCTCGCCCGCCAGGATCAGGGCCAGCCATCCGACAATCTTGAGCAGCCCCGGTACATCGCCTTCGGTGATGTAGTTGTCGATCGCGACCTGGATCAGTCGCGGACGGAGCGGTCCCAGAAAGGCCGCGCCAAACGTGAGGATCAGTGCCAGCCCAACCCACCAGCGGTAGGGCCAGAGCACTGCCCCGAGCTTGCGGATCAGCGTACGGTCGACGGGGAGGCGTGTCTTCGGTTCGGCCATTCGCCAGAGGCTACGCCGCGTCCGGCGTCGGCGCTCCCGCGCACGGCGTTTTCGCCAGAGGCGTTTTCGCCAGAGGTGTGCGCTGCGGCCTCTGGCGGAGCGTGGCCGCGATGGGGTCTGCCTTTGGAGCACGGACCTCCCAGCTACAGGCGTCGTACCCTGTGTGTCCACCTTGCTACCGCGCTATGTCCGAGGTTCTCACTCCGTCCGTTCTCGAACGCCAGCGGCCTCTGCGCGCGGGCGAGTTCGAGCAGATGCTGAGCTCTGGGCTGTTCGAGGGCGAGCGCGTCGAACTCATCCACGGTCGCCTCGTGCTTCTCATGTCTCAAGGGCCGCGTCACGTCGGCCGCACCAACTGGATTCAGACGCTTCTGACCGAGCGACTGGCAGAGGCATACGGACCTCGCCAGCGTGAGGTGATGGTTCAGGTGCAATCCAGCGCGCGGTTCGCCGAGGGCTCCTCGCCAGAGGCTGAACTGACGGTACCCGAGCCGGACCTCATGCTCGTCCCAGCGCCTCTGGCGTTCGCGGGCGGGCCGTACCAGCCCGAGGACGCGTACCTCGTGGTCGAGGTCGCGGATACCTCGCTCGCGCACGACCTCGCGGGGAAGAGCCGCGTGTACGCTGCGCTCGGCGTGCCGCTGGTGTGGGTCGTCGACCTTCCCAACCGCCGCTTGCACGTGCTTCAGCGCCCAGACCGCGACACGGCGACCTACGCGGAGGCGTCCGTGTACGAAGGCGAGGAAACCGTCGGGATTGTCACGCTGCCGGATCTCGCGCTGGTTCAGGCGGAGGAGCTTTTCGCGCACATGGCCTGACGCCCGAGGCCTGGGGCGGTTGCGGTGTGCTCCCCACTAGCGCGGGCCAGGCGGCCGAGCGTGCCGCAACCGGGCCGCGGATGCCCCCGCAAGGCGTCCCTACTGTTGCGCCGAAGCCTTACGCCTCTGGCGGAAACACCTCGACCGTTTTTAACTCCTCCGCCGCGTGTGCGTGCGGAAACACCTCGCGCGCCTCGGCAACGAGCCCGCGCAAATCTGTGTACCGCGCCGAGAAGTGCGTGAGCAGCAAGCCTCTGGCGCCAGAGGCGGCAGCCACCTCGGCAGCCTGGCGCGCGGTAGAGTGCCCGGTTTGCTCGGCGCGCGCCGCGTCGTCGTCGCCGAACGTGGCGTCGTGGATGAGCAGGTCTGCGCCAGAGGCCAGGGCGCGGTCGCCATCGCACGGCGCAGTGTCCAGGCAGTACGCGATGGCCGTGCCGGGCCGCTCCGGGCCGACGATAGCGTGGGGCAAAACCTCGCGGCCGTCTACGCTTACGGACTCGCCTTCCGCGAGCGTCCTGAAGTCAGGGCCGGGCGTGACGCCCGCAGCAATGGCCGCCTGGGCATCGAAGACGCCAGCGCGCGGCGTCTCCTGGTATCGGTAGCCGAAGCAGGGCACGCGGTGCGCCAGAGGCCGCGCCTCGACGCGGAAGTCGTCGGTGGCGTATACGACCTCGTGCGTGGCGCTCTTGGGAAGCTCGGTGATGTCGAGCCGGAACGGGCCGTCGCCGAACGTGATGCCGGGCACGGCGCCGATAAAGTCGCGGAGGCCTTTGGGCCCGACGATCGCCAGCGGCCTCTGGCGGTCTTGCAGCCCGAGCGTGCTGATAAGGCCGGGCAGGCCAAAGAGGTGGTCGCCGTGGAGGTGCGTGACGAAGATGGCCTCCAGCTTGCCCCCGAGCAGTCCCGCGCGAAGAAGCTGGAGCTGCGTGCCCTCGCCACAGTCGAACAGGAGCAGGCGCCCCTCGCGGCGCAGCGCGAGGCCCGAGAGGTGGCGGCCTCTGGCGGGAATGGCGCCGCCGACGCCGAGCGGCGTGACTTCGGTGGAAACAGACATGGTGGGGAAGAGGGGCCGGGGCACAACCCGCCTCTGGCGCGAGAGGTCCGCGAGAGGGAGAGCCGCGCACGGCTGCGCGCCTCTGGCGCGTTCTGCATCACCGAGCGCGCAGTTTGCACCGCGCCACGCCAGAGGCGCTAGCACGAGGCCCCGGGCGTCCGTAGCCTCTTTGTCCTCTCCTGCCGCCATTATGACCGTTCGTTTCGCCTTCGTCGCCCTCGCCGTTGCGCTCGCCGCACCCTGCCAGGGCCAGGGACCATCGTCGCAGAGCCCCTCTGCGCCTCTGGCGCCAGAGGCTGCCGTCCCCGCCGACGTGCCTGCCGTCGCACGCGAGTTTCGCGCCGCGTGGATTGCCACCGTCGACAACATCGACTGGCCGTCCAGCCGGGACCTGCCAGTCGTGGAGCAGAAGCGCGAGCTGCGCGCCATCATGGACCGCGCGCAGGCCATCGGCATGAACGCCATCGTGTTTCAGGTGCGCCCCATGGCCGACGCGCTGTACGCCTCCGAACTGGAGCCGTGGAGCGAGTACCTGACCGGCGAGCAAGGCCGCGCGCCTTCGCCGATGTGGGACCCGCTACAGACCGCCATCGAACTCGCGCACCAGCGCGGACTGGAACTGCACGCGTGGTTCAACCCCTACCGCGCGAGCCACCCCACGCAAAACCGCCCGCAGCACGAGTCCCACATCTCACGCCAGAGGCCAGATCTGGTGCGCACCTACGGCCGCTACCAGTGGATCGACCCGGGCGAGCCCGAGGCGACGGACCACTCCCTCGCGGTCATCCTCGACGTGGTCAACCGCTACGACATCGACGGCGTGCACCTGGACGACTACTTCTACCCCTATCCCGAGAACGCCGACGGCCGCCGCGTGCAGTTTCCCGACGCCGAGTCCTACGCCCGCGCACAAGCCTCTGGCGTGACGCTAAGCCGCGACGACTGGCGCCGCAACAACGTCGACACGTTCGTCGAGCGGCTCTACCGCGAGGTCAAGGCCGCGGACCCGCTCGTCAAAGTCGGCATCAGCCCGTTTGGCATCTGGCGCCCCGGCAACCCCGCGAGTGTGACCGGCTTCGACCAGTACGCCGAGATCTACGCCGACGCGCGCAAGTGGCAGCAGGAGGGATGGCTGGACTACCTCGCGCCGCAGCTCTACTGGAGCATCGACAGCCGCGGGCAGAGCTTCCCGGCGCTCCTGGGCTGGTGGGCCGAGCAGAATGACGCCGACCGCCACCTGTGGCCTGGCCTCTACGACAGCCGCTTGCTGCCGGGCGTGGGCACGTGGAAGCCCAAGGAGATTCTGGATCAGGTCGCGCTCGTAGACCGCAACCGCACCGCCACGGGCACCATCCACTTCTCGATGAAGGTGCTGATGCCTGAGTACAGCGACCTCGGCGATCAACTCGCCAGAGGCCCGTGGGCCAAGCCCGCGCTCGTCCCCGCCTCGCCGTGGCTGGACGCCGACGCGCCTCTGGCGCCAGGCGTGCGCATGGAGGCCTCTGGCGGCGCGCAATGGTTGCGCCTGACCGCCTCGGGCGAGACGGTGCGCCGCTGGGTGATCCACGAGAAGCGCGGCGCCGAGTGGACGACCACGCTGCTCCCCGGCTGGCGCCTTACGCACACGCTCCGCGCCGACGCCTCTGGCGCGATGCCGGAGATGGTCGTCGTCTCGGCCGTCGACCGCGCGGGCAACCAAGGCGAGGCAAGCGCGCTGGAGCTGTAGGGGTGTTGTTGCGAGCGCCGCGCGAGAAAACGCCACGCCAGAGGCCCGGCCTCTGGCGCCTCGCGCTGGTCCTGCTCTGTCTCGCGGCCTCTGGCGCCAGAGGCCAGGGGGCGCCCGCGGTGTTCCAAGACTCGGTGCGCCGCGCGCAGATCGTACAGGGGGATACGCTTGTGACGGATAGCCTGGGGCGCGTCCTGTCAGACTCGGCCCGGACCGATCTCGACGCCGCCGCCATCGCGTCGCTCGGGGATACCACGGCGGTGCTCTCGGCGTCTGTGCTCGGCGAGGGCGTGCCCGTCACCCTGTTCGGCAGCAAGCTGTTCCAGATCTGGGGGCCGCTGGGCGACTTCACGCCAGAGGAGCGCGCCGAGCGGCTGTCGCTGCGGCTGGAGTCGTTCGCGCGAAACCGCGACCTGGACCCGGCCGCGCTTCGTGTGGTGGACGGCAACGAACTGACCGTGGTCGAGGTCGAGGAGTTGATCCTCATGTCTGTCACGGACGAGGACGCAGCGGCGCGAGGCATGACGCGCCGCGAGGTAGCGACGGCGTACGCGACGGATATCGGGCGCGCCGTGCGGCAGTACCGTGAGCAGGTGACGGTGCGCGGTATCGCTCGGAACGCGCTCGTCTCGCTCGGGCTCGTCATCACGTTTCTGATCCTACTCCGCGGCCTGAAACACGCGTACGGGTGGCTGGACCGGCGGACTGCTGCTGCCAGACGCTTGCTGGTGCGGCCGTTGCGGATTGGCTCGGTAGAGGTGATCGGGCGAGATCAGGTGTCGCGCTTTGGAAGGGCAATGGCGCGGATCGCGCGGCTGGCGGTTCGGCTGGTGCTGCTCTACTTCCTGCTCACCACCATCTTCGGGCTGTTTCCGTGGACCCAAGAATGGAGCGAGCAACTGCTGCAGTATGCGCTCTCGCCGCTGAGGCGCCTGGGCGCGCTCATCCTGGAGGGAGCGCCCAACGTGCTCGCTATCGTGGTCATCATCGTGGTGATGCGCTGGGTGATCGGCGTCTCGGATTACCTCTTTCGGCAGGTGGAGGGCGGCACGGCGACCGTCGCGGGCTTTGCGCAGGAACTGGCAGAGCCGACGCGCAAAATCGCCAAGTTCTTGCTCGTGGTGCTCTCCATCATGCTCATCTACCCGTACACGCCCATCGCGGAGAGCAAGGTGTTTCAGGGGCTGACGGTGTTTCTGGGCATTCTCTTCTCGCTGGGATCGTCCACCGCTATCGCGAACGTCGTGGCGGGCGTGGTGCTGACGTACACGCGCGCCTTCCGTCTGGGAGACCGCGTGAAGGTGGGCGACACGTTTGGGGACGTGGTGGAGAAGACATTCTTGGTGACGCGCATCCGCACACCCAAAAACGAGGACGTGGCGGTGCCCAACGCGACGGTGCTCGGCAACCACATCGTCAACTACACGCGCATGAGCCGCGATGGGGAGGGTGTCATCTTGCACACGACCATCACCATCGGCTACGACGTGCCGTGGCCGCAGGTACACGCGCTCCTCCTCTCCGCCGCCAGAGGCACCGAGAACGTGCTCAGCTCGCCCGAGCCGTTCGTGCTCCAGACCTCGCTGGGCGATTTTTCTGTGGCCTACGAGCTCAACGCCTACACGCACGAGGTGCGGCGGATGGCCGCCACCTACTCCGAGATGCACCGCCGCATTCAGGACGCGTTCGCCGAAGCAGGCGTCGAAATCCTCTCACCGACCTACCACGCGCGTCGCGACGGGCCGTCCACGGTGCCGGATGACGCGCTTCTGCGCGCGGGCATGGAGCCACGGATTGCGCCAGAGGCCTCTGGCGATGCGCCGCCGCCCTCGGTCTCGCCCGGTTGAGCCTCTAGGCGAGTGGGGCCTGTAGAGGCAGAGCGCGCGCCGCAGTCGGTGGGCGGACGCCTCAGCAAGGCCGTTCTACCGGGCTCGCGCGTTGGGCCCGCCCGTCTCGGCAGCCAGTGGAGGCCTCTGTCGCCAGAGGCTACGCGGAGCAGCCGCGCGCTTGGCGAACACGCCAGAGGCCGGTTCGGATCGTGCGGCAGAGTTACGCCGCGCCTCTGGCGGTCGGCTGTCGTAGCATCCCGCGACTCCTTTCCCCGCCCGCATGGCCGACGCCACTCCCACCGTCCCGCCCGTCCCGCCTCTGGCGGACCCGACCGCGCCCATCGACGGCAAGCACAAAAAGCCGCTGGGCTGGGTGCCCTCGCTGTACTTCGCCGAGGGCGTGCCGTACATGGTGGTGGCCGTGCTCTCGGTTCTGCTGTTCAAGCGGCTAGGGCTGAGCAACACCGAGATCGCACTGTTCACGAGTTGGCTCTACCTGCCGTGGGTGATCAAGCCGTTCTGGAGCCCGCTCGTCGAGATGGTCAAGACGAAGCGCCTTTGGATCATCGCGATGCAGGTGCTGATCGGCGGCGGTCTGGCGGGCGTGGCTCTGATGATTCCCACGACGGGCTTTGTGCAGGGCACGCTGGCGTTTTTCTGGCTCCTGGCGTTCTCGTCGGCCACGCACGACATCTCGGCGGACGGCTTTTACATGCTGGCGCTGGACGAGGGCGATCAGGCGTGGTGGGTCGGCTGGCGGAGTACGGCGTACCGCGCGGCCATTTTTGGCGTGCAGGGCTTGGTGCCGCTTCTGGCGGGAAGCCTCGAAGCGTCCACAGGCCTGGAGCCGGTCGTCGCGACGGTCCAGGCTGTTCCCGCTGCCTCTGGCGACGCGCTGATCGACGAGAACGCGTTGCCGCTCACGCTGACGCCGCAGACCGCCGAAGCGGGCGCAGCCCGCGAGGACCTCACGGTCCTCATCGACGCCGAGGCGGTAGCGATCCCTCTCGCCTCTCGCCCCGCCGACGAAGTGGCGGCGCTCATCGAGACCGCCAAGGCGCGCAACGCGGCCAACGGCTTCTACGGCGGCGAGGTGCAGTCTCTGGCGCCAGAGGCGTTCCCGGATACGCTCGTACAGGCCGACTCGGTCGGTGCAGGCATCACCGATGGTCTTGCGGCGTCGGATTCGCTCGCGGGACTGGCGGCGGCAGACCCCGTCGATATGCTCGCGGCCGAAGGGCCTTCGGGGGAGACGGAAATACCTGTGGGCGCGACGCCAGAGGCGGAGCAACTGTCGTGGTGGGGGCGCACCATTTCGGGGCCGCTGGGCCGCGCCATCACGGCGCTGTTCGGCGAGGACCCGACGGAGGTGTCGGCGACGGCGGGCAACGTCGGCATCGTGCCGTTCCGGCTTTCGGGGCCTCCGCCAGAGGGCGAAGAGGTGGCGGTCGCGCTGGGCTTTAGCGACGGCGACGAAAGCGTCAAGCTGATCGAGGGCGAGCGCTTCGTGTTTACCGCCGAGAACTGGGACCGGCCGTTTGCGGCGGTCGTGCAGCTGGACAAAAACCTCGATACGCCGACAACCGCCACGTTCCGCGCCACGAGCGGCAACATTCCGCTCGCGTGGTCGATCACGTTTTTCGCCATCGCGGGCGTTTTCCTCGCGCTGACGGCGTGGCACTTCTTCGCGCTCCCACGGCCTGCCGCCGACGTGCCCAGCGCCGCGGGCGCGGGCGGAGCCTCTGGCGTGCTGCAGTACCTCGTCTTCCTCGCGCTGTTCGTGCTTTTGCTCGGCGTGCTCATCGTGCCGATGATGATCGCCGGGCTCGTCGCGCCGCGCACGACCGGGCCGTGGGGCCGCATGTTCAGGGCGCTGCCGTTCTCGGGCTCGCCTCTGGCGAACGCCATCACGACGTTTTTCGAGAAGCCGGAGATCGGCATCGCCGTGGCGTTCGTGCTGCTCTACCGCTTCGCCGAAGGGCAGGTGGTCAAGCTGGTGATTCCATTCCTGATTGACCCCGTGGAGGCCGGTGGCCTCGCGCTCACAACGGGTCAGGTCGGGATCGCGTACGGCACGATCGGCGTCGCGTGTCTCACGGTCGGCGGCATCCTTGGCGGGTGGCTCATCGCGCGCGACGGCATCGGCACGTGGCTCTGGCCGATGGTGGCGGCGATCAACATTCCCAACGTGGTCTATCTCCTGCTCGCGATCGCGCGGCCCGAGAGCCTCATCTGGGTCAACCTCGCCATCGCGTTCGAGCAGTTCGGCTACGGCTTCGGCTTTGCGGCCTTCCTGATGGTGCTGATCTACATCGCCAGAGGCACGAGCAAAACCTCGCACTACGCCATCGCGACGGGCTTTATGGCGCTCGGCATGATGATTCCGGGCATGTTCTCGGGCTGGCTGGAGGACCTCATTGGCTACCAGAGCTTCTTCACCTGGGTGCTGATCGCCACCATTCCGAGCTTTCTCGTCGCGCTACGGATCAAGATCGATCCCATGTTTGGCAAGAAGGAGAAGGAGCCCGCCGTGGCCTGAGCCTCTGGCGCGATGCTGTCTCCATTCCTCCACGCGTGTCATCCTGAGCAAAGGCCGCAGGCCGTAGTCGAAGGATCTATGCCGAGCGTAGCGCTTCGGCCAGCGCTCTCGCCTCGGCGTGCGACAGGGCCGCACTAGAGGTCCTTCGATTCGCTCCGCATGACATGCCGGGAGCGCCTGTGCATATCCGCGCCTCTGGCGCCAGAGGCCGATGACGATCCGAGACCTCCGCGAGTCTGACGCCGACGCGCTACTCGCGCTCTGGAACCGGAGCGCGCCGTATGATCCGCTCACGCCCGACCTGCTGCGCGAGAAGGTGTGGGCTGAGCCTGACGCCGGGCCTGTGCTCGTCGCGGTGGCAGACGAGGCCTCTGGCGCCAGAGGCGAACCCTCTGCCAGTACCCAGTACCCAGACTCCAGCCTCTTGCGAGGCTTCGCGCTGGGCGCGCTGTGGGGGGCGCCGAACCAGACGCGTGGAACCGTCAAGATGATCTGCGTGGCGCCAGCTTCTCGGCGCGAGGGCATCGGCGGGCGGCTTCTGAGTGGTGTGGAAACGGGACTCAAGGCGCGTGGCGCCGAGGTATGCCGCGTCGCGGAGTGCTCGCCCAACTACCTGATTCCGGGCATCGACCTGCGGTACACGCCGGGCTGGTTGTTCGCGCAGAAGCACGGCTACGAGAACGTGGGTGAAGCAGTCAACATGCACGTGGACCTGCTCGCGGACGAATGGGACACGTCTGCAAAGGAGACGGCGCTAGAGGCCTCTGGCGTGAGCGTGCGCCGCGCCCGCACCAAGGAGCGGGATGAGGTGATGGCATTTCTGGACGCGCACTGGCCCGCGTGGAAGCCGGAGATCGCGAGCACGTTCGCGCAGGAGCCGGTCTCGCTGCATCTGGCGTGGCGCGGCTCCGCGCTCCTCGGCTTCTCGGCGTACGACGCCAACAACCGCAGCACCGGCTGGTTTGGCCCGATGGGCACGGCGCCAGAGGCCCGCGGGCTGGGCATCGGGGGCGTGCTGTGCCGCCGCTGCCTGCGCGACTTGGCAGCGCAAGGGCTGGCCTCGGCCACGATCCCGTGGGTGGCGCCGGTGGGCTTTTACGCGCACTACGCGGGGGCGCACGTCTCGCGGGTGTTCCACCGGTTCGAGAAGCGGCTGGTGCCTCTGGCGGGGTGAGCCTCTGGCGTGGTCAGCCGTCGCCAGAGGCAAGCAGGGTTTCGACGGCGGTAACGAAGCGCTCTGCGTCGGCGATCAGGTCGCGGGTGGCGCCGGCGTCGAAGACGGAGAACCCGTCGTAGTCGGCGTTGAGGCGGGCGCTGAAGGTCATCGCGAGAACGCCAGCCTGCACGGCATCGAAGGATCCCTCGGTTACGAAGCGGAGCCGGAACCTGTTGTGGACCCCGCTGTGGGTCTTTGGCGCTTCCCCTTCTGCCGCGAGAGCCGAACGGGCCGCGTAGAACGTCGCGTAATACGCTCGGTTGATCGCCGTCCGAACGTGGCCAGAGTCTACGGAGTCGCGTGCGGAGGCGAGCGCTTCGTGGGCGAGTTCGAGGTCCCGGTTCATGCGTGCTGGGGTTCGAGCAGGAGATCGAACAGCACCCCGTCCTCCGCGATGTTCCACAGGAGAGGATCATCACTGCGAGCCGCCCTCGCCTCGTCCATATGGAGGACGTGGACATCGACACCGTGTTCGAAAAACAGGTCCATCACGATCGGCGTCGTCCGCCGAATCTCCGCCAGAGGTCCATCCGTCTCGCGCAGGATGACGAGCACATCTACATCCGAGTCTGCCCGCGCGTCGCCTCTGGCGTGGGAGCCGTACAGCACCGCGCGGACCAAGCGGTCGCCGTAGAGGACGTGGAGCCTCTGGCGAACCTCGTGGAGGAGGGCGAGCAGGGCGGGATCAGTGGGCATGTCCGAATGTAGGGCGAGAGGCCTAGCGGTCCGCGCCCGGCTGCCCGGCGCCGCGTTCTAGAGTCTTCAAAATGGCCGCCATCAGCCTCTGGCGGGATTCCGCGTCCGGGATGGACTCGAAGGGGAAGCCCAGCGTGACGGCCCCTGGCGCGACGACGCCCGCCGAGATCGAGTTCTCCGAATAGCGCAGCGCGACGGTTCCGCGCGGACCTGAGGGGACGAGTCCGTCTGGCGCCTCCACGCGGTAGAGATCGCGGCGGTTGGCGACGTTGTACGTCAGGCGCGATCTCAGCGGCAGCAGCGCCGGACTCGCGCTCTCGACGGCGCCCGTGACGGCGGCGTAGCCGGTGCGCCAGCGCACGCCGAGAACATCCGCGAGGAAGACCTGCGCGCCAGGGTCGGTCGCCGCGTCGGAGCCCAGGTACGCGCCAGAGGCGAAGATGCGCCCGCCGGAGCGGGCGTAGGTCGTCAGCGCCTCGCGAAGCGGGGCGGGCCAGACGGCGAAGTCTGGTGCGCGGCCGGAGTCCGGGTGCGGCGGTCGTCTTCTCCTCGCCCATGACGAGGTCCACGATGGGGAACGCCGCCAGAGGCACGAGCCCGTCCATGACGGCTTCGTCGCTCGCGCTCACGAACGACCGGCCGCTGGCGACGATCGCGCGGCCGTGGACGGCGACGAAGTCCCGCGTGTTGCCCGCGACGACCATCGTTTCCAGGTCCGCGTCTGAGCCGCCGTGGCCGGGCTGGTCGTCGTCCACCCAGGGAATGGTGGTGTCGAATTCGTACTGATCGCCGACGGTGTGTACGTCCAAGCCGTCCGCGACGCCTTCGTCTAGGTCACGGTCGAAGCCGATCCAGTCGCCCTCGGAGACCCAGGCCGGACCGGCGGTGCGGTCGAATCCGCTCACGATGAGAACCGGCGCCGTGTTGTCGCGCCCGACGCCGACGGCCAGCGCCTCGCTCCACTCGCTCTCGCCTCCGTCGTTGACGGCCGCCACGCGCACGCTGAGCACACGCCCCGCCTCTGGCGCTGCAATCGTGATGTCGGTGCCGTCGACGAGTGTGCCGCCGTCCCAGCTGTTCTGGCCTCTGGCGTCGCGGGCGTCCTCGCGCTGGTACAGCACGTACTTCTTGGGCCGCGCCAGAGGCTCCAGCGGGTCCACCTGGGGCATCCAGCTCACGACCACGCTGCCGCCGGAGAATGTGGCGACGAGGTGCGTCGGCGCCAGAGGCTGCGGCACGAAGCGTGTGCCGTTTTGCTCGGCGAGAAAGCGGCCCATCGACTTGTAGATCGCGCGCGAGGCGTCGCGGCGGAAGCGCGGGTCCAGCGCGTACCGCATGTCGGTCGGGTTGTGGTGCGAGAGGAGTTCGAGCAGGAGGGAGGGCACGTTGGGGCGCGTGGCCTCGGAATAGCCGCGGTTCCAATAGTCGCGGAAGGTCCAGTCTGTCTTCCAGCCAGCGCGGAGGTCACCGACGATCTCCTCTCGCGCGAGCTCAGCCAGACGGCGGTTGGCGCTTCGCGGGCGGCCGTCTGGAAATACCGTCGCGTCGTCCATGCCCTTCGTGTTGTAGATCAGCAGCGTGCCGATCACGCTGCCATCGGTCGAGCGCCCGGCATCGGTGTGGAACGCCAGCGCGAGGTCGACCGGAATGCCCAGGCCTCTGGCGTCGCGGTCGCCGGTCGGGCCGTAGGGCGCGCCGCGGAGCTGGTTGACCCACTCGCCGCGGCTCTGGTAGTCGTCCTTGTAGTCGTTCTCGCCCGAGACAGCGTAGACGGTGCTGTCTGGGAAGCCCGCGAACTGCTCGTAGTAGCGCGCACCCTCCAGCCACCGCGGGCGGCCCGAGGTTTCGCCGCCACGCTCGATCTCGCCCATGCCGCCGCCAAAGCGGACCCCGTCGGCGCTGACGGTCCGGCCGGGCGTCGCGCTGGCGTTGGTGAGCACCACGCTCGCGCGGGCCGTGCCTGCGGAGCGTGCAAAGGTGAACGTGCCGAGGTAGACCCACGTACCGGCGCCCATGGTCTGGTTGACTGCGAAGCGCGTGGTCCCGCCCGCGTGGCGCACCGAGTAGCGCGCGTCTTCCACGTTGTCCTCGCCAGAGGCATAGGACACGTACACGGCGTAGTCGCCGGTCTCGGGAATATCGGGCGCCCACACGGCCTCGGCGTTGGCCTCGCCAGAGGCCCGGATGGACCGCGCCGTGCCCAGCGTAAACGGGTTGGTGCCGGTGCGGTAGGGCGGCCGGTGCGCGAAGCCCGCACCCGCGCGGCGCCACCGCCCCCGCTCGGCGTAGCGCCCGTCCGCGCGCCCGTCGTTGTCCACGATGGCCTGGAGCGGCTGCGGGTCGCGCTCGCGCGGCATGAGCACGTTGGCGCCCGCGCGCTCTAGCATCGGCGCGAGGTTCTGGGTCACGAACGCGAACGGGAGAACGTCCTCGACGGTCGTGAACACGCGCGCGCGCTGCCACTCCCAGCGCTCCAGACTGGCTTCGTAGTACCAGCCGTGGCTGGGCCAGATCGCGAGATGCCGCCCGGCCAGGCCTGCCTCTGGCGTGTGCGGCGCGTCCAGCCGCCGCACGAGCGGCGCCGCGCCCGGCGGAAGGGTCGCGGGCGGCACCGGCGCGTCGCTCGCCAGCAACGCCAGAGGCCGGAGCGTGCGGTCGTCGGCTGGGATCGAGCCTTCCACCACTGCGCGAACGACCGCGCCCGGAATCGCCTCGCGCACGGTTTCGGACAGACGCGCCTCAAACGCCGTCACCTCGCCCGCGCGCCACACCAGCGCGCCGACTCCGGCGCTCAGCCGCACGTCCACCTCTGGCGGCGTGCCCGGCCGCACCACGAGCGTGCGCACCGCCGCGTCTGCCGGGAGCACAAGCGGGCACCCGGTCTCGGCGCACGCCGCCAGAAACCGCTCGACCGCCTCGCGCGCCTCCACGTCTGCCTCTGGCGAGAGGGCCGGGGCCGGTTCGGACGCCGAAACTGGGGCCGTTGCGGTCGGCACAGAGGAGGGAGGCGTGCTCTGAGAGCCGGAACACCCCGCGAGAGTTGTCGCGAGAAGGCCCGCCAGAAGTGCAGGGAGGAAGAGACGAGACATCAAGAAGTAAACGTGCAGGAGCGTCGTGAAAAGGTGGCGCTGGGCGAAGCGCGCGCTCTAGGTTAGCCCGCTCGCACTCATGCCGCTCGCGTGGAGCCCCACTGGCCCCGCATCTTCATCCTCGGCTGCGTTTCCGAGCAGATCTCCCGGCCCCGCCGGGACTGGACCTCCCGTTGCCCTGCGCAGCGTGACCCCTCGCCTCCCGCCAGAGGCCGCACGGATTGTCTCTCGCGAGACTCTGCTGCCATGCCTATGGCGCCGATGCGGAAGGGCTTCCAGGAACTCGCACCGCAGGATGAAACCGCGCGGGCCTCTGGCGCCAGAGGCCTCCACGAACCGGCCACACCTCACCCTCTCGGAACATGACTTCCGCTTCCCAGACCACGTTCACCCCCCGGCGCCCCGCGCCTGCCTCCCGGCAGAGCGCCGAGCGCGTCTCGGTCCTCATTTTCGATGAGCCGTCTGACCTTTCCGTTCAGGCCGCACGTCAGGTCCGCACGCTGATCGAGGCTAAGACGGCCGCTGGCGACCACGCCGTCCTCGGCCTGCCCACCGGCTCTACGCCCATCGGCGTCTACCAGGAACTCATCCGGATGCACCGCGAGGAGGGTCTGGACTTCTCCAACGTGGTCACGTTCAACATCGACGAGTACGTGCCCATGCAGCCCGACTCGCTGCAGAGCTACCACCGCTTCATGCACGAGAATCTCTTTGATCACATCAACGTGCCCAAAGAGAACATCCACATCCCCCGCGGCGACCTCCCGCCAGAGGCCATGGAGCAGCATGCCGCCGAGTACGAGCGCGCGATCCTGAGCGCGGGCGGCTTGGACCTGCTTTTGCTCGGCATCGGCCGTAGCGGACACATCGGCTTCAACGAGCCCGGCTCGACGCCAGAGGACCGCACGCGCCTCATCGTGCTGGACGAGATCACGCGAAAGGATGCTGCCTCGGACTTTTTCGAGGAGAAGTACGTCCCGCGAGAGGCCATCACGATGGGCGTCGGCACCATCCTGGACGCGCGCGAGATCATCCTCATGGCGACGGGCGAGCACAAGGCGCCCATCGTGCGGCAGGCCGTTGAGGAAGCGCCCAACGCGCAGGTCTCGGCGACCTATCTCCAGATGCACCAGAACGCCACGTTCTACGTGGACCGCGCTGCGGCATCGGAGCTCACGCGCG
Source organism: Rubricoccaceae bacterium (assembly GCA_963708165.1). Lineage (GTDB taxonomy): Bacteria > Bacteroidota > Rhodothermia > Rhodothermales > Rubricoccaceae > Rubricoccus. The sequence continues at coordinate 2,717,394 of OY970187.1, forward strand.
AGAAAACGCCCTGGCTCGTCCGCCGCGTCGATTGGACCGACGCTGCGGCCAAGCGCGCCGTCATCTGGCTCTCGCGCAAGACCGGCAAAGCCATCCTCCGCATGGACGAAGGCGACTTCCACCGCAACCACCTCCACGACCTCGTTCACGCCAGAGGCGGCGTCGATGAGCTTTGCCGCGCGGTCTTCGAAGACCTCCGTCGCCGCGTGGTCTACAACCAGGGCTTGCCGCGCAAGAAGAAGGTCCTCGTCTTCAGCCCCCACCCGGACGACGACGTGATTTCGATGGGCGGAATGCTCCACGCGCTCGTCGAGAACAAGAACGAGGTGACCGTCGCCTACATGACCAACGGCTCGGTCGCTGTCTTCGATCAGGACGTGCGGCGCCATCTCCGCTTTGTGGACATGACCTCAGCTGTGATGGGCTCGGCCTCTGGCGAGATCGCGACCAAGGTCGAAGGCATCATGGCCGAGATGGCTGCTAAAGCTCCCGCCGAGGTCGACTCGGATGCTGTCCAGGAGATCAAGGCCACCATTCGCTACACCGAAGCCATCACGGCGCTCGAAGTGATGGGCCTGGGCGCCGAGCACGCCCGCTTCATGGACATGCCGTTCTACCGCACCGGACGCGTAAAAAAGGATCCGATCTCCGAAGCCGATGTCGAGATTGTGCTGGATCTGTTCCGCGAGCTCGAACCGACGCACATCTACGTCGCAGGCGACCTCTCCGACCCGCACGGCACGCACCGCATGTGCTACTCCGCCATCGACCAGGCGCTCGTGCGCTACAACGCCGAGATCGCGCCAGAGGCCTCTGGCGACGGCGCTGCGGGCGAGACCGTGCCAAAGAAAGGCGATCCGCGCCCGCTCGTGTGGCTCTACCGCGGCGCGTGGCAGGAATGGGAGATCGACCGCGCCGATGTCTTTCTGCCCATGTCCAAGGCGGATCTCGACCTCAAGATCGAGGCCATCTACAAGCACGAGTCTCAGAAGGACCGCGCGCTCTTCCCTGGTGCCTACGACGAGCGCGAGTTCTGGGAGCGCGCCCGCGACCGCAACACCTCTACGGCTTCCGAACTCGACGCCCTTGGGCTGCCCGAGTGCTACGCCGTCGAAGCGTTCGTGACCGTCCACGAGATGCCGTAGTCACAGCCCGAGCCTCTGGCGCGACATGGCCTCCGCCAGAGGCTCCCTGGGCTTGTAGGCGAGAGGAGGGAGCTCGTTTCACCTTGCTGTGTCTCTGACGCGTGTCTCTCGCACTGCGCGTCTCGTCACGGCTGTTGGGCGCTCCGCGGTTCGCTTCACCAGAAGGCCCCTGTGGCACAGCAGGCTCAGGCATTCCTGTTTCACCTTGCGCGGTTCGTGCCACACACCGTTTATTGCGTCGCTCGCTTCATCCCGTCGCCACGTTTTGGAACCGCTTCCAGCCCCTGGCGCCTTTTCGAGTGCTGCTCCTTTTTCGCTGGCCGCCTCTGGCGGACATCCCATCCCATGATGGTTCGGACTTTATCCCCTGTCCTGCTCTGTTTCTTCGTCACTCTCCTCGCTGCTCCCGCTTTCGCTCAGTCCGGCAAAATTGCCGGCCGTGTGACAGACGCCAGTACAGGAGAACCCATCCCCGGTGCCAACGTGATCGTTGTCGGGACCGGACAGGGCGACGCGGCTGACATCGACGGTTACTACACCGTCCTCAACGTCTCGCCGGGACTCGTCACGATCCAGGTCTCCTCCCTCGGCTATGCAGGGCAGACTATCGAGGACGTTGACGTCAACATCGGCCAGACCGCGACGGTCAACGCTCAACTTCGCGAAGAGGGGCTGGGTCTCGGCGATGTTGTGATTCGCGCAGAGCGACCTCCTGTCGAGGTCGATGTGTCGAACAGCCGTGTCAACGTCTCCTCCTCAGAGATCCGAGCGCTCCCCGTGAGCGACATCACAGCAGTCGTGGGTCTACAGGCGGGCGTGCAGGGTCTCAACGTGCGCGGCTCTGGCGCAGACCAGATATCCTTCCAGGTCAACGGCCAAACATTGCGAGACGAGCGTGACAACTCGCCCTTTACCGCCATTCCACTCTCCTCTGTTCAAGAGGTTCAGGTTCAAACCGGTGGCTTCAACGCCGAGTACGGCAACGTCCGCTCTGGCGTCGTCAACGTGGTCACGAAAGACGGAGACACAGATCGGTACGAGGTCAACGTCCAAACACGTCTCAGCCCAGCAGGTCAGAAAAACTTTGGGGAGCTCGCCAATGGTCTCGAGTCCTACTGGATCCGACCTTACCTCGACCCCGAGGTCGCCTTTGAAGGCACAAACAACGGAGAGTGGACCGAGGCTACGCAGCAGCAATACCCCGAATTCGCGGGCTGGGTGGCGATCTCGCAGACCCTCCTCGACGACGACAATCCCAACAACGACCTCACGCCAGAGGCTCTGCAGCAGGCCTTCCTCTGGCAGCATCGCAAGCAGCTCGCGATAACCGAACCGGACTATGACGTGGACTTGGGCTTCGGTGGGCCTGTTCCAGGCATCAGCCGGGCCCTTGGCGGTCTCCGCTTCTACGGATCGTTTCGGCAGGAGGAGGACATGTACTCGATCCCGCTTAACACAGATCGTTACACCGAGCGTACAGGACGGCTCAAGCTGACGAGCAATGTGGCCACAGGCATGAAGCTCAGCCTGGAAGGAATGCTCGCCAACCAGGACGGCACGAGTGCGAGCCGAAGTGGCCAGCCCGGCTTCTTCCGCACCGCCAGCGGCATCGAGAGTGTCCTGTCGAGTGTCAGCTTTATTGATAGCCGCATCTTCTCCACGGACTACTTCGCACCTTCTACGACCCGCCGAAATCAACTTGCGGGCACGTTCACGCACACAGTTTCTTCGAGTTCGTTCTACGAGATCCGCGCTAACCGCTACTCCACCAGTTACGACACCAACCCTGGGCGGCGCCGCGACGAGAGTGCGGCTGTAAACTTTGGAGGCGTTGACTTCGACGAGGCGCCCTTTGGATGGCAGCCCTTCAGCTTCCCGGGCATCAACGGCACCACTGGCGTCGAGGGTAACCTGCGCATGGGCGTCGGGATGTCCAACGCTCGCGACTCGTCCCGCGTGACGAACTGGAACGTCCGGGGCGACTTTACCTCCCAGTTCAACCGCTTTGCCGAGTTCAAGACCGGTCTGGAGTTCAACCTCACCGAAAGCGATGTCAACTTCGCCCGGATCGACTCCGCATTGACAGGAAGCAACCAGTGGACGCAATGGGACCGCTCTCCTGTTCGCGGTGCGGGATACGCCCAGACCAAGCTTGAATTCCAGGGCATGGTCGCCAACCTTGGGCTCCGTGCCGACTACTACGCGCCACGAGGCGACTGGTATGTGTTCGACTCGTTCGAGCCCATCTTCGGAAATATTCCGACCGTAGGTGGAGACCCGCGCCCGGGGCTGGACTCGCTGCTTACGACAGAGGCTATCAATTCTCAGATCACTCTAAGCCCACGCTTGGGTGTGTCCTTTCCTGTCACTGCGGTCTCAAAGTTGTTTTTCAACTATGGGCATTTCCGATCTCTACCGGACTCGGACCGCCTGTTCCGTGTCGCAACCAATCCCACGAGTGCGTCCACAGGTCGACTGGAAGCGATTGCAAACCCGAACAACCCGTTGCCTAGAACGATTGCGTACGAGCTCGGATATGAGCAATCTTTCGGAAAACAGTTTCTCGCACGAGTCGCGGGTTATTACAAAGATGTCTCGCTTCAGCCACGTACAGTTACATACCAGTCGCGCCAGGGTGTCATCTACGACATCACGGAACCCAATTCGTACGAGGACATCCGAGGGTTTGAGTTCACCCTCTCGAAAAACCAAGGGAAGTGGTTTCGTGGCTTCGCGAACTACACCTACACGGTGTTCACCAATGGAGCTTTCGGGTTTTCGAACATTTTCGAGAACAGAACAGAGCAGCGGCGACAGGAAGAGATCGAACTCGCCGCTCGTGGCGACGCTACAGAGCCCGTTGCACGACCCTATGCTCGTGTCAACCTCGACTTCTTTGTGCCGGATGACATCGGCCCGTCCATCGCAGGCTTTCGGCCTCTGGCGGACTGGCGCGTCAGCTTCATCGGCCGCTGGCAGGACGGCGGCAGGGCCACATGGGGAGATGGCTTCAACCCAGGGCCAGGGGTCAACAACAATGTCGATGTCGTCGACTTCACAAACCTAGACCTCAGGTTCGCGCGCGAGATCAATGTTGCCGGGCGTGGTGTGACCCTCTTCGCAGACGTATTTAATGCCCTCAACCAGCGCAGCTTCTCGGGCAGGACGGGCTTCTTCGACGGCCCCGACCGAGTCCGGTACTACGATTCGCTGCATCTTCCAGAGAGCGGGGACTACACCAATATCGTAGGTAGCGACAACGTGGGTAGCTATCGCGCCGAGGGCACCGCGTTCGAACCGATCTGCCGTCTCCCAGGAGCAGGCCGCGAAGCCTGCGCCTACGGAAACACCGCCGCTGACGTGATTTACTACGATGAGGAGACAAACGCTTACTCGGTGTACGAAGACGGCGCCTACGTCCCGGCCGATGCCGCACGGGTAGAGCGCGTCTTGGACTCTAAGGCCTACATCGATATGCCTAATCAGGGCTTCCTCACGTTCTTGAATCCGCGTGACGTTTACTTCGGCATCCGTGTCAACCTCTAAGGCCCGCCTCCGCATGACCGCTTTCTCACGTATTGGCCTCGCGGCGCTCGGGTTTCTCCTACTCGGCGCAACGCTCGCGCCAGAGGCCCACGCTCAGTTTGCGACCAAGTGGGTCGCTGGTGGCTCATTTCACAACTGGTACTCGGCTGCTGGGTCTGAGCGAGAGGAGGGGCTCGTTGCCCGTCAGCAGTATGGATGGCGCTGGCCCGGCATCTACGACTTCACAGACATGCAGGCTGCCAGAGGCCTCTGGATCGGTGCTCAGAACGTGACCGACGATACAGGTACAGCATTCCCTGTCCGCGTCGTCCACATCGGTCCCCGAGCCTCTGGCGTCGGAGAGATGTTTCCGACACGGTTTGAACTCATCACCCGGTTTGCCTTGCCTAGCGTGACGGTCGATGGCGAGTCATCGATCCCCTCTGCGGAGATGGTGCCCGATGGCACTGACCCGACAATGGCACCAGATGTGATGCTTATCAGCGAGTTCAATACTCTGCTGGGCCTGAGCGTGCAGCGCCGCGTGATGCAGTTCTCGCAGGAGTATCACGACAATTACCACGTCACGGAGTTCGTCCTCACCAACACGGGCAACACCGACAACGACGCTGAGATCGAATTGCCTAGTCAGACGCTCGAAAACGTGTACGCCTACATGCAGTACCGCATGGCCGTTCAGGCAGAGTCCCGCTTTCTTATCGGTAACCCGACGGGCTGGGGCAAGAACACGATGAACGACGCCAGAGGCGATGGCTTTCAGGGCGAGGCGATTGGTGAGCCCTTCCGAGCTCAGTTCTCCTGGCATGGCAACTTTCCTGGTTTCAACGCCTATGACAACATCGGTGGCCCCATCGCGCCGCCCGCGCTTCCCGCCGCCAACGTCTCGTCGGCAGATACGCTTGGACGCCTCGCCGCTTCAGCATTTGCAGGTGTAGTCACGTTGCACGCCGATACGTCACCCTCTAACGATGCGGATGACCCAAACCAACCTGCAACCACGAACTGGGTAGGGTCAGACGATCCATATCAGTTCAACAACGACCCCTTCGCACAGGGGCAGATGACGACCGAATACAACATCATGAGCCGCGGTCACCAGACGCCTCGCCATGCATGGGCTGTGGAACCTTCCGGTCAACCAGGTTGGCTGAACTCGACAGGAGACCCTTCTCTGGGAACCCCAGGAGGCTACTCTTTCGGTAACGGATTCGGGCCGTACACGCTGGCTCCTGGCGAAAGCATACGTTTTGTAGTTGCGGAAGGCTCAGCAGGTCTGAGCAGAGAAGCCAACACGGCACTGGGTCGTGCCTTCATCGCGTCGAACTACGATGCCAATGCGCCTCTGGCGTATAACGGAGAGGCAATGACCAAGAACGAATGGGTGTTCACATCTCGCGACTCGCTGTTCCAGACGTTCGAGCGAGCCCTAGCCAACTACGACGCGGGCTACGATATCCCACGAGCGCCAGCACCCCCCGCACAGTTCTCCGTTAACTCGGGTGGTGACCGAATCTCCCTGCAGTGGGACGCATCGAGCGATCCAAATGTGAGCGGCTATGAGATATACCGCACGGAGATCCAATACGACAGCACCTACACGCTCATCCATACTGCAGGCCCTGGCGACACGTCGTACAACGACCTCACGCCGACGCGCGGACTGGATTACTACTATTACATCCAGTCCGTTGGATCCGAAGCAGACAACGACGGAAGCGGCAACACACCGTCTGGTGTCGCATTGCGCAGCAGCCGGTACTACACGCAAACGTACTCTCCAGCTAAACTCCTCCGTCCTGCAGGTGAATCACTTGACCAAATCCGTGTGGTCCCCAATCCCTACTTTCTCGGGGCGAGCAATGACCGACAGAGAGGCACGAGAATTCCTGGACGTGACGAGCAACTAGGCTTTTACAATGTCCCGGGCTTCTGCAACATCGATATCTACTCCGAACTCGGAGAACTCGTCGACACGATTGTGCACGACAATGGCAGCGGTAGTGTGTTCTGGAACCAGAGCACCTCTTCTCGCCAGATCGTAGCCTCTGGCGTCTATATCGCCGTCATCACGGTGACGCGGGACATCGAGGATGAAAACGGAGCACTTCAGTTCCAAGCGGGTGACCGCACCATCAAGAAGTTCGTCATCGTCCGATAGCCCTATGCCGATCTCTCCATTAAAGGGCTACGCCCCACTCCTCGCCGCCCTGCTCCTCCTGGGGCCTCTGGCGTCGCCTGCTGCCGCTCAGGAAGTTGACCAGCGTGACAAGCTGGCGCAGACCACGATGAAGTTCCTGTCTGTCAGCGCAGACCCTCGGGCAGCGGCGCTCGGCGATGCCATGACCTCGGTCACAAACGGCGCGCACTCTCTGTTTACCAACCCGTCAGGAATGGCGTGGCAGGAAAACAAGACCGACCTCACAATCGGTCAGGCCGCGTGGATCGCGGACATCGACTACAACCACGCATCGTTCTCCTACCGCCCCAGCCAGAGCTTCGGTGTGATAGGCGTCTCGCTTGCCTTCGTGGACTACGGTGACTTTCAGGAGACTGTCTATGCTGAGAACGAGCAAGGCTTCGAGGAGTTGGGCACCTTTTCACCCCAAGCGTTCGCAATCGGTGTGGGCTACGCTCGCTCGTTCACGGACCAGTTCTCGGCGGGTGGCCAGGTGAAGTATGCCAACATGGACTTCGGCGACGCTGCGACGGTACGTAGCGAGGACTCCGAGAGCGGTTTCGAACGCTCGCCTCTTTCCGAAGGCGTCCTCGCCTACGACTTCGGCGTGTTTTACCGTACAGGTTTCGAAAGTCTCAACTTCGCTCTCACGGCCCGCAACTTCTCGCAAGAGGTCACCTTCGCGCAGGATGGCGCCCAACTGCCTCTGGCGCTGCGCATCGGCGTCTCTATGGACGTGCTGGACATGACGCCGATGGCAGGAGGGCCACACAGCTTGCTCCTCGCAGTAGACGCCGAGAACCCTCGGGACTTCTCCGAGCAGATCAAGGTCGGCGCCGAATACACATTCGCGCGGACACTATCGCTTCGGGCTGGGTATGTCACTCCGAGCGACGAGCAAGGCTTTAGCCTCGGTGGCGGTGTTCGGCGCACGCTCGGCGGCGTTGGCGTCGGTGCCGACTACTCGTTCACGGACTTCGGCGTTTTCGATGCGGTACATCGCGTCGCTCTCAACCTCTCGTTCTAATGCGCCTTTCTCTGCGCGCCTTTCTCCCCGTTCTTGGTCTCGCCCTCGTTCTCGCAGCATGCGATACTGAGCCGTCGAGCCTCAACCCTGAGAACCGGACACCGCTTCCGGATCCCGTCTTGAGCGACGTAAGCCCTGCAGGCTCTGCTCTGGCAGGAATCGACCCGCTGACGATCACAGGCCAGAACTTCTCGACCACGCCGAGTAACAACCTGGTCTTTTTCAACAACGTGCGCGGCACCGTTCTCGAATCGACGGCTACGTCGTTGCGCGTGCTGCCTCCGAACACACCTGGCGAAGACATCCGCATCCGGGTCGCGGTGCTAGGCACAGATGGCATCGGGGCAGAGAATTACTCCAACTCCCTCACCTACGGACTGAGGAGTGCTGCTGAGCCTATCGGAAGCATCGGCCGCTCCGAGGAGGTGTTCGGTATCGCATCGGCCTCTGGCGGAGGGGCGTTTGTGTCGGTCTTCGAAGAGGGGGCTTCCGATGACGTGCAGCTTCTGGCGCCTGGAGGCGACCGGAGCGTGTTCTTCGAGACCAACTTCCCGTGGGCTGGGCTCGCCCAGGCTCCCGATGGCACGCTCTACGGCGCCAGAGGACTCGAAGCCATCTTTTCGATGCCGGAAGGCGGCACTCAGCGGGTCGCAGGCGTGGCTCCGAGTGGCTTCCGCTTCAATGCCATTACCGTCGGGCCCGACGGTACCATCTGGACCGGCGGCAACCACACGGGCGGTGCGGATCAGCGCGCCATCTACCGCATCCGCTCCACCTCAGACCTCCGGGGGTTCTCCTTCGCGCCCCGCGTCCGCGATCTCATCGTGTTCGAGAGCGGTCTGTGGGTCCTCGCGCAAGAGGAGGGTGGCGCGACAAAGGTGTGGCGCTTTCCCATCTCAGGCGGCGACCTCGGCGCGCCAGAGGAGATCGTGACGGTCTTCGAGATGGCCTCTGGCGTTGCGTATGCTCTAGCAGCAGCGCAGGACGGCACGCTCTACATCTCCACCAACGCCGACGAGCCCATTTTGCAGTTCGACGGGACGACGCTGGCTCCGCTCTACCCTGGCATCTTCACTGCGCCCATTACGGGCTTAGCATGGGGCGAGGGCTCCACGCTTTACGCTGTCCGTGGACGGGTCTTCAACCCATCCAACGAAATCATCGTGTTTCCAGCCATCATCGAAATTGAGACACGCCGCACTGGCGCCTCATCCTAGTCCTTGCCGCCTCTGGCGGTAAGCCCGAGACACTCCTTCGTCTCACAGGGCACTCGCCCTTCTCGTATTAACCCCCTCCCATACCATGCAACGACTGCTACTTCTTTTTGTCGCCTTCCTGCTTCCCGCTGCTGCGGGCGCTCAGGACTGGACGTTCGACAACGCATTTCCCTCCGACGACGCCTTCCGTCAAGGAGGCACCGATACAGAATTTGAGATCAGCTCCTCTAACGGTAACTACGACGGCCACGGTATCGCCGTCGACCCCGATGGAAAGGTCTGGTTTCAGTACTTCCACCCCACGGACAGTGTACAGGTTGCCGAGTTCACGGCTAACGATCCGGCCGGCCGCGACGGTTACCGTGACGTACGTGTGATCTACGTGTTCAACGCTGACGGCTCCGAGGCTGACATCTCGCCCGTGAAGTTCGCCAGCTACCCAGGAGGTGATGCCGATACGCTCGGTGGTTTCCTACGCCGCGCGAACGCAGACGGCTCGGGCGACCTCGTATGGGAGGGCAACTCCAACCGTGGCCTCCGCGCAGATCCTAGAGGCGTGTCGCTCGGCGGTAACGTGCTCGTTTCCGTCTTCGACTTCCTGTACGTCATCGATTACCAGACCGGCGCAGGTGTCGCGGGTGCTCGCTTCCCCGAGTACTGTGCATCCACGCAGGCCACGTCCGATGACAACGACGTGATCTACGTCGCTCCAGTCTGCCCCGGTCAAGCGATCCGCTCGCTCACCATTGACGGGCAGAACTACACCGCAGGTGGAAACGTCGTAGACGCTTCCAGTGATTTCTCTCGTGGCGTCCAGGTTGCTCGCGACGGGCTGACGTTTTACGAGTCCGCGTATGAGAACACCTACACGATCGTTCACACACGTGACGACCGGTTCTCGTCGTTCGACTCCACAGGCGTCACGTTCCGTGGCATGCGCACGGAGTCGATGGCTATCCACCCTGTGACGAATAACGTGTGGGCGAGCGCAGGTAACCTGCTCAACCTCCCCAACCAGGACGCGACAGTTACGACGAACTGGTCCCCACAGACGTGGTATGCCTTCAGCCAGCTCGACGCGGTTGCCAACGAGGTGCCGACACCTGTGGACAGCATCAAGTGGAACAACCCTGTTAACACCGCGAACGACAACTCGCCGCGTCCGCGCGGCTTGGCGTTCAACGCAGCAGGCACATCTGCCTACGTAGCGCAGTTTGGTAGCTTCCAGAATGATGTGGCCGCTCAGAAGTTCTCTACGACCGCTTCCCAGGTTGCTGTAGAGCCCGGCGCCGCAGCAGGCATCGCATCGCTGCAGCCCAACGCGCCGAACCCAGCCTCTGGCACGACAGAGATCCGGTTTACGCTGACGGAAGCCACGCAGGCCCGCGTGCGTCTCTACGACATGTCTGGCCGTGAGGTGATGACGGTTCTGAACGAGACCCTCGCCGCTGGCGAGTACGCTCGCACGGTAACGGTCCGCGACCTTCCTGCTGGCACGTACGTCTACACCCTCGAAGCCGAGGGCCAGACGACGAGCCGCCGGATGCTCGTGGTTCGCTAACCACACGTCTCTAGCCTCTGGCGCGGTCTCGCTGCGCCAGAGGCTCAGATTCGCGGGCGCCGGGCACAGTCCCGGCGCCCGTTTTGTTTGTTCTTCCCCTTCGCTACGATGCGCGCCCTTCTCGTTTCTCTCCTCTGTCTCGCCTGTACCGCGCCTATGGTGCGCGCGCAACAGTCCGCCATCGGTCCCAAGCAGGAGTTCCGCGGCGCCTGGGTGGCGACGGTCGGCAACTTGGACTGGCCGAGTAGTCCTGGCCTCAGCACCGCGCAGCAACAGGCGGAGTTAATCGCCATCTTGGACGGGCTCAAAGCCGCTGGCGTCAATGCCGTGTTGTTCCAGGTGCGCACAGAGGCTGACGCGATGTACGCCTCCGATCTGGAGCCGTGGTCGTACTGGCTGACCGGTACGCAGGGTGAGGCGCCTGACCCGTTTTACGATCCCCTGGAGTTCGCCATCGAGGAGGCGCACGCCAGAGGCATGGAACTCCACGCGTGGCTCAATCCCTACCGCGCCGACCGCGGCTCGTCCTACACGAATGCGACCATACACGTCACGGAGCAAAATCCCGAATGGCTGCTGCTATTTACGCGCACAGGCGTCAACATTCAGATTTTCGATCCGGGTCTGCAGGTCTCACGCGACCGCGTCTCAGCAGTGGTAGCTGACATCGTGCGGCGTTACGACGTAGACGGCATCCACTTCGATGACTATTTTTACCCGTACCCGCCCAACGAGATTGCGTCTCAAGACGCAGCCACGTTTGCGGCCAACGCCAGAGGCTTCACTGATATCGGTGACTGGCGCCGGGACAACGTCAATCTGATGGTAGCGCAGGTGCAGGACAGCATCCAGGCGCTCGACCCGTCGGTCGCGTACGGCATCAGTCCGTTCGGTATCTGGAAGAGCGGTACGCCCACCGGCACGAGCGGCTTGGACGCCTTCAGCGTGATCTACGCCGACGCTACACAGTGGCTCGACGCGCAGACGATCGATTACATCACGCCCCAGCTCTACTGGTCGTCGGAGCGCGCGATCGACACCAATGGTGATGGAACGCCGGACGTTTTCAACCGCCAGCGGTACTCTGATCTCTTGCCGTGGTGGGAGTCTGTACGCGGTGACCGTCACCTGTACCCGGGACTTGGCGCGTACCGAACGGGCTCCGCGGGATACTCCTCTAGCGAGATACCCAACCAGATCCGGTACACCCGCTCGCGCAGTGGTGCACAGGGCACGGTGATGTTCCGCGTCTACGATGGCATCCTGAGCGGGGGACTGGGCCTCGCGGACAGCTTGGAAACAGACTTGTACCGCCGTCCCGCACTCACGCCCACGATGGCGTGGAAGTCGCAGGACGCGCCCGCCGCGCCAGGGCCTCTGGCGCAAGAGTGGACGGGCGCGATCGAACTCACGCTGCGGTGGGAGCGCGCCTCTGGCGGCGACGCGGAGGCAGAGCGCTACGCCGTCTACAAAATCCTCTCGGATGGAATGGAGCCCGACTACAGCGTGGCGCTGGCCGACCCGGCCAACCTCTTCGCTGTGACAGGCGACACGCTGCTCGTGGACCAGCCCAACGTGGAGAGCAGCGCGTGGTACTACGTGGTGACGGCCGTAAGCGCCAACTCCATCGAGAGCGCGCCGTCCAACGCCAGTCTCCGTCGAAGGCCGCGACACGTCGTCGGAGCCGACGCCAGAGGCCACCGTGGAGCTTCTGGCGCCGCGGCCCAACCCGTTCTCGCAGCAGACCGATGTCGCGTTTACGCTCGCGCAGCCGGGCCGCGTTTCGCTTCGCGTGCTGGACTTGCTCGGCCGCGAGGTCGCGGTTTTGCTAGACAACGCGCTGATGCCCGCAGGGACACAGTCGGTCATGTGGCGCGCGAACGCTGCATCGGGCCAGGCGGCGAGCGGCACGTACATGCTCGTGCTGGAAGCGGGTGGCGAGCGCCGCACCCGCGCCGTCACGCTCGTGCGCTGAGCCTCTGGCGCCAGAGGCGGCACGTCGCGAGCACACTCTCGCAGACGAAAAGCGCCCCCGCCGAGCAATTCGGCGGGGGCGCTGTGCTCTCGCCAGAAGCCTCTGGCGGGGTGGCGCCGCTAGCGCACCACGGTGAGGCGCGCGGTGCTGGTCTCCTCGCCTGCCTGCACGCGGACGAAGTACACGCCCGAGGCGACGCCGCTGGCGTCCCACGTGAGCTCGCGCGTGCCCGCGCTCCAGGTCTCGCCAGAGGCTAGCCGTGCGATCTCGGCGCCTGTTGCGCTGTAGACCGTGGCCGTCACGGGCGTGGGCTCGGCGAGCGTGAGGCGCAGCGTGGCGCGGGAGCGGACCGGGTTGGGAAACGCCTCGCTCATCTGAAACGCGACGGCCTCTGGCGTCGGCTCGCTGTCGACGGAGGTGAGCTCGATGAGTTGGAGGTCGTCGACCCAGATCTCGCCGAACTCCGCGCTCGGAGCCGATGGGTTGTAGGCGAGCTGGAACGAGTCGAAGTATCCACTGCCAGTTAGAACACCATCGGGGCTGATCCAGGTGCCGAAGCCGTCGGCGGAAATGTCCCAGGTGACGTTGCGCCACCCGACCCAGTCGATGGTCGTCCAGGGGCTGACCTCGATGCTTCCATCGTCACGCGCGGCGAAGCGAAACAGCGTGCCGCTGCCATCACCGAAGACGGCGGCGCGTAGCGTCGCCGAGCCCGTAAACGTCCGTGCGTTTGGCGGCGCCACGTCGCGGTATTGGCGGATCAGCCAGTCAGTGTCCTGTGGCCTCCATCCGTACTGGATGGAGAGGGCCGTGTCGCCGGAGTAAAGCAAGCTCGCGACCTCGGACGAAGCGCCTGAAGCCGTGGAGTCGGTCGCGATGCCGGTCGTGGAGCCGCTTTTCTGCGGCTGCCACCAGTTGCCCGCTACGTCACCCTCGAAGCTGTCCATGACCGTCGGGACGGCGATCTGGTCTCCCGTCGTAAAGGGAAAGCCCTGGGTGCCAGTCTGCTCGTTCAGGAACAGGTCGCGGAGGCCGGGCAGCACGTCCAGGCGGTACGCGGCGTTCTGCGCCAGAGGCTCGGAGGGGAAGAACGAGATGACGCCCGCCTCACCCACGCGGCGGTACTGCACTGTGCCGGGCACCACCTCGCCGCTAGAGGCCCTGAGGCGCACGCGTCCCGGAACCGTGTCGGGATCCAGCGGCTCGGTGTACGTCACCGTGATGATGGGGCGGCGCTCGACAGCGGTCTCTCCCGGCTCGGGCGTCGCGCCTGCGATGCGCGGTGCCGTGGTGTCGGGGAAGCCGGTCGTGAATGTGATCTCGAATGCCTCTCCCGCGGTGCCATCCGCGTCTCCATCGAACCCGTCGCCCGCGGTGCCCACGGCAGAGTCCGCGATGCGGAGCGTGTACATCGTCTCCGCGCTGAGGTCCGCCTCTGGCGTGAACGTGAGCTCGGTGTCGCCAGCGGCCCACGCGAACGTGCCGTTGACCGTGTCTCCGCCAGAGGCGAGCGTGAACGCGGCCTCTGTCGCGGCGCGGTCCATCGGGCGGCTAAACGTGACGCGCAGCGGGTCCGAGACGCGGAACGGGTTCTGACCTGCCTCTGGCGACGAGGCTTCCACGATGGGTGGCACAGTCGAGATGAGTGCGGCGTCGAGAAAGGTGAACTCACCCTCTAGGAGCACGATCTGGCCCGTAGCGGTTCTGTAGCCGGGCGCGGTGAAGGTGGCGGTGAACGTCCCGGTGGGCATCTCCGGGAGGTAGTAGAAGCCGTTGTGCAGCTGGTCCGGGTCGTTGCTGTACTGGTTGAAGAGGCTCTCGTACGTGTCGGTGGTGTAGGTCTGCCCCGCGATCTCGACCGTCGCGCCGTTGATGGGAATGCCACTCTCGCCGTCGGTGACGATGCCCGTCGCGATGCGGTCTGGCGTGCGCGCCAGGCCGTGGTACTCCAGGATGGCCCAGAAGAAGGCCTGCGCCTCTAGCACCTTCCACTCCGCGTTCATGTTGAGCGTGTTCTGGCGCGGGTTGGTGTGGAAACCGCCCTCGCTCAGCACAGACGCCATGTTGGTGCGCCGGTTGACCGAGAGGAAAGAAAACTGATTGTCGTGGTTTTCCGGGAAGCCCTGGTAGAACGTGCGGTCGGCGAAGTTGCCGATCGTCGGGATGCGCATGGCGGCCGTCAGCGACTCGATGTAGAGATCGCCCATGAGCGCACCGCCGTTGGGCGTCTTCTCGACGGTCTCGCCGTTGCGCCGCCACCCGCCATAGAGCATCAGCGTGTTGTTCGTGCCGGGGCCTGCGGCGTTGCTGTGGATGGAGTGGAAAAAATCGGCGCCAAGCGAGTTGGCCTCGTCAGAGCGCTGGCTGAGCCCGACTTGCACCTGATCGTTCTCGCGGGAGATGTAGACGACTTCGATGTCGGTGCGGGTTTCGAGCATCTCCTTGAGCGCGAGGCCAACGCGGAGCACCTTTTGGGGCTCGGAGTAGCCGTAGATGCCGACGTTTTCGTCCGTCCCGCTGTGGCCAGGGTCGAGGTAGAGAGACCAGCCGTCGAGGCCGGTGACCTCTTGCGCCGACGCCTCTGGCGCCAGAGGCGCGAGGGTAAGCAGGAGCGCGAGGCCGAGCGCGAGGGGGGAAGCAGTGCGGGGCATCGGGCTACTGAGAGACGGGGAGGAGGTACACGGTCTCGCCGTTATCGAAGGCGATGCGGGCGCCATCGGGCGACCAGGAAGGGTTCATTTCGAGGCCGCTGGCGTCGGTCAGCTGGACGAGCGCGGAGCCGTCGGCGCGCGCGGCCCAGAGGTCCGCGGAGAGCATTTGGTGCCCGTCATCGGTCGTGCGCATAAACGCGACCCACTGGCCGTCCGGGCTCCACGTGGGGCGGTAGCCCGGGCCGAGATCCGTCAGGCCCGAGCCGTCTGCGCCTGCGACGTAGAGGTTGCCGCCCATCGCCTCGAAGGCCAGCCTCTGGCGGTCGGGCGAGGGTGTGAGGTTGAGCAGCCGCGTGCCGCCCAACGGCGCCAGAGGCCGTTCGCCAGCACCGCTGGCGGCGACCGCTCCGCTTTCGGCGAGCAAGAACGCTGCGCCTGTGCCGCCGGTGAGCGACGCCTCGGGGATGCGGCCCGTCTCGAAGCGCTCGACGGCGCCAGAGGCCTCCAGCACGAGCGCCTGCGACCCGTCGGCGGACCAGCGCGGCAGCGTCGGCATGTGGCCGCGCCACGCGCTCAGCAGCGTCGTCTCGCCAGAGGCGAGGTCGATCATCGCGACAGCATGGTCACGGTTGCGTCCGTCGGTTCGGTCGGTGCGGAGGAGGAGAGCGGTGCCGTCCGGGCTCCACTCGGGTGCGTACGCCGAGCCGCTGGCGAGCGCACTGAGTCCGCCATCCGGCGTGAGCAGCCACAGGCCCTGATGGTCGGGGCGCGAGGCGGCGATCCATTCGCCTGTCGGTGACCAGAGCGGGTGCGCCAGAGGCGCCTCGGCGGAGCCCGCGACAGGCACGGCCGGGCCGCTAGCGCGGAGGCTCTGGGCCTCTGGCGAGACGAAGGGCGCCGCGATGAGGGCGGCGAGGAGGAGCAAGCGCATGTGCGATCTGGAAGCGGTACCGGACGAAAGTAGGCCCCGCGCGCAGGATGGGCGAGGGCGAATGCATGTGCGCGGTGTGAGGCGGCGCGTGCGTGACGCAGAGCTTGCGGAGAAACCTCTGGCGCGAGGTCACGCCCTGTGCCTCTCCCTCGAGACGCGCACGGAGGTGTACAACAGATTCTGAGGGGGAGGTAGCGCTGGGTAAGCTGCTACGTTTTATACTGATGGGCTGCACTCTATTTCCCCGTGGAGACCCCCGTACGTCCAGACGTAATCGACCGGTACCGCGTGCTCGGCACGCTGGGCCGCGGTGGAATGGGCGTCGTCTACCGCGCGCGAGACGAACGGCTGGACCGTGAGGTCGCGCTCAAAATGCTGCCGGACGCCGACCGCGACGACGATAGCTCCCGCCAGAGGCTGCTCGTCGAGGCCCGGGCTGCGGCCCGAATCGACCACCCGCACGTCTGCGCGGTCTACGAAGTGGGGGAGACCGAGGACGGCCACGGCGTTCGTCGCGATGGGCTGCTACGAGGGCGAGACGCTCCGCGACCGCCTGCGCCGCGGGCCTCTGGCGCCCGAGCAGGTCGACACATTCGGCCGCCAGATCGCCAGCGGCCTGGGCGCCGCGCACGCCAGAGGCATCGTCCACCGCGATCTCAAGCCGTCCAACATCTTCCTGTGCGAGCGGCGACCGGCTCACGGCCAAGATCCTCGACTTCGGAATCGCGAAGATGGAGGGCACGGACCTCACCAAGACAGGCGTGACCTCGGGGACGCTGTTCTACGCCGCGCCGGAGCAGGCGCGAGGACAAGCCGAGGCGCGCTCGGATCTGTGGTCGCTCGGCGTGGTGCTGTACGAAGCGCTGACGGGCCACCGCCCGTTCGAGGGCAGCTACGAGGCGGCCACGCTCTACGCCATTTTGCACGAGGCGCCCGCGCCGCTCCCCGCAGACACGCCGGAGCCTCTGGCGTCGGTCGTGATGCGGCTGTTGGAGAAGGTGCCAGAGGCCCGGTTCGCGTCGGCACAGGAGGTGGAGCGGGCGCTGACGGGAGGGCGACTGGCGCCAGAAGCTTCATCCCGGCTCTCGCGAAGGCCATGGAGGGGCGGCGCCGTCGGCGCGGCGCTCGCGTTGCTCGTGCTCGTCAGCTGGGTGTTCTGGTCAGCCTCCAGCGCCCGAAGTCTTCCGGACGAGATCCATCTCGCCATTCTCCCGTTCGCGTCGCCAGAGGCGGACTCTCTAGATGCCGCGCTGGCAGATGGCCTCGCTCCCTTGATCACGAGCGAACTGGCCAGCGTCCGGCCCAGAGACGGGGCACTTCACCTCGTGCCGTCCAGCGAGGTCCGGGAGGCCGGGGTGACGCGCACGTCCGATGTGGCAAAGGTGCTCGGCGCGACGGCACTCGTGCGTGGGACATTTCGGCGCCAGGGCGACAGCCTCGCCGTCGAGATCGAAGTCGTAGACGCCACCACCTCCCGCCTTCTCGCGTCCCGGATCGTCGGGGCCTCTGGCGAGAGGCCCGGAGGGCTCGTCGTTGCAGCAGTAGGTGTGGTGTCGGATGCGCTCGGGCTCGGGGCGGACGCCGTACAACTCGCAGCGAGGCAAGCGACGGCGCCAGAGGCGTACGGGCCGTATCTCCGGGGGGTCGGCTACCTGGAGCAGCCTCCCACGCGGGGAGCCGCCTACGCTGCGGTCGCGCTGTTCGAGGAGGCCGCGGCTTTAGATCCGCGCTCGCCGTTTGTGCGCGCGGGACTCGCGCAGGCCGTCTACCGTCAGTTCCGGCTTAGCTACGACGTGGCAACCCTGGACCGCGCCGAGGCAGAGGCCCGACGCGTGATCGGCCTCGCAGGCCCGCGCGCGCCAGAGGCTGCCGCTCTCGCGCACGTTACGCTGGCCTCTGGCGCGATGGAGCGCGGGCGTTACCCCGAGGCGGTAGAGGAAGCACGGCAAGCCGTGGTTCTCGCGCCGAGGCTGGACGCCACGCGCCGTACGCTCGGGCGCGCGTTCGAGAAGTCGGGCCGTGTCGCCGACGCCGAGCGCGAACTGAGCGAGGCCGTTGCACTGCGCCCGGACTCGTGGATGGCGCAAAACACTCTCGGAGGGTTCTTCTTCCGTCAGGGCCGCTTCGGCGAAGCCCAGGCAGCGTTCGAGACCGCCGTCCAACTCGTGCCCGGTGACGCGACGGCCCACTTCAACCTCGGCGCGGCGCTCTTCAACGCCTCTGGCGACGCCGAAGCCGCCATCCCGCATCTTGAGACGAGCATCGACATCCGGCCTACGCCAGAGGCCCTCGGCAACCTCGCCTACATCCGTCTCGTCGCGGAGGACCGGCCTTCCGAGGCTGCGGCCCTGTACCGGCAGGCTCTCGCAATCGATCCGGTCGATGCGTATTCGTGGGGATCGCTCTCTTCCGCGCTAGAGGCCTCGGGCGAGAGAGATGAGTCCCGGCGGGCGCTGGAGCGTGCCGTCGAAGCCGCTCGCACAAAGCTGAATGTCAATCCCAACGATGCCAGCCTGCTCGCCTTCGCAGCAACGTGCAATGCCTCTCTCGAACAAAACGAAGATGCCAAGCGGCTAATAGAGCGGGCGCTGGAGCACGGCCGCGACGACATGAACGTCCTCGCTGACGCGGCCTCCACGTACCAGCAAATAGGCGACGCGCCAGAGGCCCGGCGGTGGCTCCGGGCGGCGAGCGCGGCAGGATTTGCGGAGGAATGGGTCCGGGAGGACTCAGTGCTGAATCTGATTCGCTAAGAAATTGTTTGTTAACGATCTGTCCACTACTCTTCATGCGAGGCGCTCGTGCCGTATCCCTTCCCAACCAGCCCCTGGCCTGCTATGCGTCGAATCGATGTTTATACCTTCTACAGGAAGAAAACCAAGACGTGGCGGGTTCGACCTGAAGAGATCGATCTGGACGTGGGCGATACAGTGGTGCTCCGTTCGAGAGAGAAAGGCCGTAGAAGTGTGACGTACAGCTTCCCGAGGGGCCACCCGTTTGCTCAACAGGAAGGGGTCGCGTTTACGCAAAAACTTGCCCCTGGCGGAAACACGGCTAGGTTCACGGTACGCGAGGACGCGGACGTTGGAAAGCTGTACTGCTTCTGCGTGTACGTCACCGAGGTCAAGAACCCCATCGATCAGGAGGCCACGGGACCACAGGAAGTGGGCTGCGACGATCTTTGCTTGGACCCGCGCGGCGCGACCGACGATGTCCCGTTCGATGCCGACGCAGAGGCTGAGGATGTAGACGAACTGAACGACGATCAGACAACCGAGAAAGAACTCGTCGGCGTTCGTCCGCGGATGCGCGTCCGCGGGTAGCTCACGTGGTGCGCAGGACAAGCCTCTGGCGCCAGAGGTCCTGCTGTCCGCCAGAGGCTAAGCGTCCGTCCCGGCCTCTGGCGGTAGCTTGCGCGCCCTCACGCACGCACCCGCCGCGGCCCCGCGGCGCTCAAGATGGCAGGCTATCCCTACGACGAGATCG
The DNA here is from genome assembly GCA_963708165.1 of Rubricoccaceae bacterium. Classification (GTDB taxonomy): domain Bacteria; phylum Bacteroidota; class Rhodothermia; order Rhodothermales; family Rubricoccaceae; genus Rubricoccus. The sequence continues at coordinate 2,737,109 of OY970187.1, forward strand.
AGCCCCGCTGGCAGGCCTACTGGGCCGAGCACGACACGTTCAAAACCCTCGGCCCCGGCGACGAGGGCTTCGACGCAAGCCGAGAGCCGTACTACGTGCTCGACATGTTTCCGTACCCCTCGGGATCCGGCCTCCACGTCGGCCATCCCGAGGGCTACACGGCGACGGACATTCTCGCGCGGTACAAGCGCGCCAGAGGCTTCAACGTGCTCCACCCGATGGGCTGGGACGCCTTCGGCCTGCCCGCCGAGCAGTACGCCATCGAGACGGGCACGCACCCGCGCGAGACGACAGCCAAGAACATCGACACGTTCAGGACGCAGCTTCAGAGCCTGGGCTTCAGCTACGACTGGTCGCGCGAGGTCAACACGACCGACCCCGGCTACGTCCGCTGGACGCAGTGGATCTTCCTCAAGCTCTACGAGAAGGGCCTCGCGTATCAGGCCGAGGTGCCGGTCAACTGGTGCGCGGCGCTGGGGACCGTTCTCGCGAACGAGGAGATCATCGACGGCCGCTCCGAGCGCGGCGGGCACCCCGTCGTGCAGTTGCCCATGCGGCAGTGGATGCTCAAAATCACCGAGTACGCCGACCGGCTTCTGGCGGGACTGGACGATGTGGAGTGGCCCACGTCGACCAAAGAGATGCAGCGCAACTGGATCGGCAAGAGCATCGGCGCCGAGGTCGACTTCAGTGTCTTCGGCCACCCGCACGTCACCATCCGCGTGTTCACGACGCGGCCCGACACGCTCTTCGGCGCGACCTACATGGTCCTCGCGCCTGAGCACCCACTGGTCAAGCAGATCGCCTCTGGCGACATGAAAGCCGAGGTCGAGGCGTACGTGACCAAAGCGTCGCACAAGACCGACCGCGACCGGATGGAGCAGAAGACCAAGACGGGCGTCTTCACCGGCGCGCACGCCGTCAACCCGGTCAACGGCCAGAAAGTGCCGGTCTGGGTCGCGGACTACGTGCTCAACACCTACGGCACGGGCGCAATCATGGCCGTGCCCGCGCACGACGAGCGCGACTTCGAGTTTGCCCAGATGTACGGCCTGCCCATCCGCGAGGTCGTGGCAGGCGGCGAGAAAGACGAGGACGGCAGGTCGCGGGAGGCCTACACCGGCGACGGCCCGCACGTCAACTCCGACGCCAGCGGCCACGCCGTGAGCGACATCGCGAACGCGGGCGCCAACCTCGACGGCATGGGCCTGGAGGAGTCCAAGAGCGCGATCCTCGCGTGGCTGGAGGACAACGGCGTGGGCCGCGCGCAGACCAACTACAAACTGCGCGACTGGCTCTTCAGCCGCCAGCGCTACTGGGGCGAGCCGTTTCCGGTCGTGCACATCGACGGCGCGCCGCAGCCCTCTGCGCCAGAGGCGCTGCCGGTCACGCTGCCCGAAGTGGCAGACTACAAACCGACCGGCTCGCCCGAGGGGCCTCTGGCGCTCGCGACTGACTGGATCACGCTCACGGTCGACGGCAAAGAGGCGAAGCGCGAGACGAACACGATGCCGCAGTGGGCGGGCTCGTGCTGGTACTACCTCCGTTTCTTCGATCCGCACAACGACGAGCAGCTCGTCGACCCCGAGAAGGAGAAGTACTGGCTGCCGGTCGATCTCTACGTCGGCGGTAGCGAGCACGCGGTTCTGCACCTGCTCTACGCGCGCTTCTGGCACATGGTGCTCTTCGACGCGGGCGTCGTCTCCACGCCGGAGCCGTTCGTACGGCTCATCCACCAGGGCATGATCCTGGGCGAGATGGAGCACACCGCCTACCGCGCAGCCTCTGGCGCGTGGGTCTCGGCCAAGCACGTGACCGAAGGCGAGGCCAAGGACGGGAGCACGATGTTTCAGGACGCTCGCGATGGGTCTGCGCTCGACGCCGTCCGCGTGAACGACGCCGACGTGACGAAAAAGGGCGAGGGCTTTGTGCTCATCGCGGCGCCAGAGGTTCGCGTGAGCAGCCGCTCGCACAAGATGAGCAAGAGCCGCGGCAACGTGGTCAACCCGGACGACGTGGTCAGCGAGTACGGCGCGGACAGCCTGCGCCTGTACGAGATGTTTATGGGCCCTCTGGAGGCGACCAAGCCCTGGAGCACGCGCTCGGTCGAGGGCGTCCACCGCTTCCTCTCTCGCGCGTGGCGGCTCATCACCGGCGAGACCGGCCACGAGGACGACCGGACCTCTGGCGAGGCGGGCTCCGCCTCTGGCGGCGTCTCGGATTTGCTCACGCCAGAGGCTGCGAGTGCGGACCAGCTTCGCGTGCTCCACGCGACGATCGCGAAGGTGACCGAGGACATCGAGGCGATGCGCTTCAACACGGCCATCGCGTCGATGATGGAGTTCGTCAACGCGGCCACCAAGTGGGAGAGCGTCCCGCGCGAAACCGCCGAGCCTTTTGTGCAGCTTCTGGCGCCGTTCGCGCCGCACATCGCGGAGGAGCTGTGGGCGCGGCTGGGGCACGAGGACAGCCTCTCGTATTCCGCGTGGCCCGAGCACGACCCCGAGCTTCTCAAGGAGGACGAGATCGAGATCGCGGTTCAGGTCAACGGCAAGCTGCGCGGGACCGTCACGGTCGCCGCCGACGCGGACAAAGCCACGGTTCTCGAAGCCGCTCACGCCGAGCCCAACGTGCAGCGCCACACCGACGGCAAGACCGTCCGCAAGGAGATCGTGGTGCCGGGCCGCCTGGTCAACCTCGTCGTCGGCTGAGCCTCTGGCGCCAGAGGCCCGCGCGGAACCGCGGACCGGGCGGGGCCTTGACAGAGCCCCTCCGGTTCGCACCATGCGCGTCCTCGTCACCGGCGCCACCGGCACAGTTGGCAGCGCCGTCTTGCAACGCCTCCTCGAAGACGGCCACGACGCCGTCGCCGCCGTACGCCGCCCGAGCACCTCTGGCGTGCTCGGCGCCGAACAAGTCCGCTTCGACTTCGCGGACCCCGCCACGCACCGGCCTGCGCTGGAGGGCGCCGACGGACTGTTCCTCATGCGCCCGCCGCAGATTTCAGACGCGAGCGTCATCAACGCCGTCGTGGACGCCGCGGAGGCCTCTGGCGTGGGGCGGATCGCGTTTCTCTCCGTGCTCGGCGCGGGGCAGAACCCGCTCATCCCGCACCGCAAGATCGAGAAGCGGTTGGAGAAAAGCCCTGCCGACGTGGCGCTGCTCCGCGCAGCGTACTTCATGCAGAACTTTTCGGACGTGCACGCCGGCGAGATCCGCCGCGGCGTGCTCGCGCTCCCCGCCGGCACCGGCGAAACGTCACTCGTGGACGCTCGCGACGTGGGCGATGTGGCTGCGGTCTGGCTGGCCTCTGGCGCCAGCGGCCACCGGGCACTCGACCTCACCGGACCGGAAGCGCTCGATATGTTCGAGGTCGCGCGCATTCTTTCCGAGGTCACCGGCCGCCGCGTGGACTACCGCCGGCCGGGTGCGGTCTCGTTCGTACGTCGCCAGAGGCGGGAGGGCGCCGCATGGCCGTTCGCGCTCGTTATGGCGGGCATCTACACCGCCACGCGGCTTGGCCTCGCTGACCGCGTGACCGATACGGTCGAGCGCGTGCTCCGCACCCCGCCGCGCTCGCTCCGCGAGTTTGCCGAGGACATGCGTGGCGTTTGGGCGTAGCCTCTGGCGTCTGCCTCACAACCCATGCGCATCGCCTTCTTTCTCGCTCTCCTCGTTCTCGCAGGGTGCCGCACCGAATCCGGCGACGCGCCAGAGGCTACCGCCGAGGCACAATCCGCCAGCGCCTCTGGCGCCGAGGATGTGCGGCAGGCGCCCTCGTTCGAACTCACCGAACCGGAGCCCATCGAAGGCGCCGAGCCAGTCACGCGAGAGGCCGACCTCACGAGCGCCATCCTGGAAGGGAATTCGTGCTACCTCATGGTGACCATGGAGGGGGAGGAGCGGATGCTGCTCGCGGAGCCAGGCGTGTGCCCCGAGGCCAGCGCCATCAAGGGCAACCGCGTGCGCCTCACGCAACAGCCCTCCACGATTGGAGCCGCGACCTGCGCGGGTGAGCCTGACTGTCCTGAGCCGGAGCCGCTCGACGTGGTGACGGATATCGAAGTGTCCTCATGATCCTCGGGCCTCTGGCGGCGGCGTGCGAGTCGCACCTCCGCGCGACGATGGACACCGACGCCGCGCACGACCTCGCGCACGTGCGTCGCGTCGTGGCCTGGGCCACGCGTTTGGCGCGAGAGGAGGGCGCCGACCCTGAGGTCGTCGTGCCCGCGGCATGGCTGCACGACGGCGTGACGGTTCCCAAGGACTCCCCCGACCGGGCGCGTGCCAGCAGCCTTGCCGCCGAAGCCGCCACAACATGGCTGCGCCAGAGGCCGGACTTCCCCCCGTCCAAGCTGGACGCCGTCGCGCACGCTATCCAGTCCCACAGCTTCTCCGCAGGCATCGCGCCGCGCACGCCAGAGGCCCGCGTCGTGCAAGACGCTGACCGGCTGGACGCGCTCGGCGCCATCGGCATCGCGCGGTGCTACGCGACCGCAGGCGCGATGGGCAGCGCACTCACGCACCCAGATGACCCAGTTCCCGAGGTCGACGCCGACTTGCAGCCTCTGGCGCGAGCCCTGGACGACCGCCGCTACGCGACCGACCACTTCTTCGCCAAGCTGCTGGGACTTCCGGCCACGATGCAGACCGACGCGGGCCGCCGCGAGGCCGAGCGCCGCGCCGCGTTCATGCGCGGCTTCCTCGCGCAGCTGGCGGGCGAGACCGCCCCGCCAGAGGCCTCTGGCGACACCTCGCGCTCGTAGGGACACACCGCCGGAGCGTCCTCTTCGCAGACCGCCGCAGCTTCTGCCCAGCGCGCACATCTTGCCGCAGGGGCGGCCCGGTGGGTCGCCCAGTCTCAGCAAGCCTCTGGCGTGTCTCGGAGACATCTGAGGGTCAAGCCCCCTCTGCCCTGTGGTCAGCGCCCCGAGGGGAGGGGACGAGTACCTCTGGCGCCAGAGGCTGCGCACTTACAGAGCCTGCGCGAAGCGCCGCCAGAGGCACGAACCCGCCCGCCTCTGGCGCGTCCGAGACGCCCTCTCTTCTGGCCCATGCCCTTCTCTCTCTGGTTTATCGTCGCAGGCGCCCTGCTGACGCTCATGGCGCTGCTCGGCACCACGCTCAAGCGGCTGCCGCTTTCCACCGCACAGGTCTACCTGCTCGTTGGACTCGGGATCGGTCCGCTGGGAATCGGGCTGCTCGTGTTCGACCCCATCGAGCACGCGCGCATCCTGGAGATCCTGAGCGAGATCGCGGTCATCCTGTCGCTGTTCGCGGCAGGGCTCAAGCTGCGAACGCCGCTCAACGACGGCCGCTGGCGGCTTCCGCTGCGCCTCGCGACGATCTCGATGACCATCACCGTGGCACTCGTCGCGGTCGCGGGCAAGTACCTTTTGGGTCTGCCGTGGGGCGCGGCGGTACTTCTCGGCGCCGTACTCGCTCCCACCGATCCGGTGCTCGCGTCCGACGTGCAGATCCGCCAGCCCGACGACCGCGACCGGCTGCGGTTCTCGCTCACCGGCGAGGCCGGCTTTAACGACGGTGCTGCGTTTCCCTTCGTCATGCTCGGGCTCGGGATGCTCGGTCTGCGCGACCTGGGCGAGTGGGGCTGGAAGTGGTGGGCTATCGACGTGGTCTGGGCCATCTTCGGAGGCCTCGCCATCGGGTGGCTGCTCGGGCGCGGCGTAGGCCGCCTGGTGGTGTACCTGCGCCACAAGCACAAAGAGGCCGTCGGCGCCGACGACTTTCTCGCGCTCGGGCTGATCGCGCTGAGCTACGGCATCGCGCTGCTCGCGAGCAGCTACGCGTTTTTGGCCGTCTTCGCGGCAGGCCTGGCGCTCCGCTACGAGGAGCGGCGCCACACCGGTGACAAGCCGTCGGAGGAAGTGGAGGAAATGGCGCGGAAGGCCGAAAACGAAGAGATCGAGCTGGACGAAAACGTGGCGCCCGCCTGGATGGCGAGTGCCGTGCTGGGCTTTACCGAGCAGGCCGAGCGCATGGGCGCGGTCGTGCTCGTCGTGCTCGTCGGCGCTCTGATGACGTACGCCAGCTTCACGTGGCAGACGTTCGCGTTTATCGCCATCCTGTTCTTCGTCATCCGGCCTCTGTCGGTGCACATCGGGCTCGCGGGCTCGCAGACGACGCGCATCCAGCGAGGGCTCATGGCGTGGTTCGGCATTCGCGGCATCGGCTCCATCTACTACCTCATGTACGCCGAGGTGCACGGCGTCTACGACCTCTTTTCCGGCGCCATTCTGGGCGTCGTGCTCACCACGATTGCGGCGAGCGTCATCATCCACGGCCTCTCGGTCACGCCCATCATGGAGTGGTACTCCAAGCGCGCAGACTCGCGAGCCTAGGGACCAGCCTCTGGCGTCGGATCTGTGTCACGCCAGAGGCCATCGGGAGGGTATGACAAACGGCTGGCAGCCGATATGTGTACGCTGACGTCATCGGACCCCAACCCCTCCCGACATGAGCACGCCCCGCATTCATCCTCTCAGCCGCCGCCCTCGCCAGAGGCGCCTCGTCGTCGCCGTGCGCGGTGCTGCGGGAACCGGCAAAAGCTGGTTCGCAGCAAGTATGGCCGAGGCCGGTCTGGGCCGCCTCTGCTACTTCGATACAGAGCGCAAGGCGCGCCTGCTTCCGGGCTCCGACGGCTCGGTCTTCGACGCGCTCGAAATCGAGCACCCGGACGAGTTGCCGCAGTTCGTGGACTGGGCACTCGGCGAGGGCCGCGAGGAGCAGGGCTACGGTTGCTACGCTCTGGACTCGTGGGCGATGTATTTCGGCCGCAAGCACCGCGCAACGCTCGAAGCCGTCCGCGAGCGCACCGGCGACCCGACGGCGCAGCCGTCCGCCGAAGAGCTTCAGAACGACCAGATTGTGTTTCAGGAAGTCCTGCGCCGCCTGTGCGTGGACAGCGGCGCGTGCGTCGTCATCACGGACCAGATCGGCGCCCGCGGCAAGGCCGACCGAGAGGAAAACGAGATGGGCCGCGTCCTGCCGATGACCTCCAGCGGACTGGAGTACTTCGTCGATGTGATGCTAGAGCTCGCGCTGCGCCAGGACGGCTTCGAGACGCGCCGCGTCGCGACCGTCGTCAAGAGCAACGCGAGCGAGTTTCCGGTCGGCATGGAGGTGGAGTCGCCAGACTTCGCAAGCCTCCTCGCACGGATGGGCGCAGGCCCGGCTCCCAAGGATGCGCCAGAGGCCCACACGCCGCCCGCACCCCAGCCTCTGGCGCCAGAGGCTTCGACGCTGGAGGACCTAATGCGCGAGGCGATGGCCTTCGGCCTGGACCGGCACCAGCTTCTGCTCTCGGCCCGCCACTATTGCGGCGTGCAGGCGCTGCAGGAACTGGACGCGCCGCAGATCGAGAGCCTGCTCGGCAAGATGCGCGAGCGGTTCGCGGCCTCTGGCGACAGCGCAGGCACGGCCGAGCCCGAGGTGAAGGTGGCGAAGCGCTCGAAGAAAGCGGCGTAGCGCCAGAGGCGGGCCGAGAACATCGGGCGCCAGAGGCCTGGGACATCCCGGAGCCTCTGGCGCCCGCGTCGCGTAGCTGCGCCGCACCCACCGGCCACCCATGCCCCAGCCCCTCGACGTACTTGGACTCGCCGCCCACCCGGACGACATCGAACTCTGCGCAGGCGGCACGATGTGCCTGCTCAACGAGCAAGGCTACACGACCGGCGTGGTCGACTTCACGCGCGGCGAACTCGGCAGCCGCGGCACGCCCGAGATCCGCGCGCAAGAGGCCGAGGCCGCCTCTGGCGTGATGGGCCTGAGTGCGCGGCACAACCTTGGCCTGCCCGATGGCGACATCCCGAATACGGCGGAGTCCCGCCAGAGGCTGATCCAGCGCATCCGGCTCCATCGCCCGAGCATCGTCCTCATCAACGCGCCCGAGGACCGGCACCCGGACCACCCGGCGGCGGCCCGCTTGGCGACCGACGCGCTGTTTTACTCCGGGCTGGTTAAGATCCACACCGAGTGGGAAGGGGAGACGCAGGAGCCGTGGCGTCCGCCGCACGTGCTCCACTACATGCAGTCCATCCCGTTCGAGCCCTCATTTGTGATCGACGTGTCCAGCGTCTGGGAGCGGCGCATGGAGGCGCTGCTGTCGTTCCGCACGCAATTCTATTCCGGCGGAGCCTCTGGCGACGATGCGGAAAGCACGGAGGCGCCAGAGGCCTCTGGCGGGGGAGAAGAGGAGCCCGAGACGTTTATCTCCAACCCCGCCTTCCTCAAGTGGGTCGAGGCGCGGGCGCGCACCTACGGCTACCGCATCGGCGCGACCTACGGCGAGCCGCTGTTGTACCGCCACGGCCCGGTCGGCGTGACAGACCTGGTCGCGATGCTCTCGCGAGAGCCCCAGTACCGGTAGCAACGTCGTCAGCCTCTGGCGCCAGAGGCGGACGACGATCCCTCGCGCGGCCACGCGAGCCAGAGGCCGCTAATCGATGCGCGAGCGGAGGATGCCCATAAAGTTGACCCCGAACGTCACCGACGTGATCGGGCCGTCGAGAACGGTCTCGAAGCCGCGGTCGAAGCGGGGGTAGATGCGGCTCACACGCAAACGAATGGCCGTGCCGCCAAAGCGCCTAGGACGCGCACCGAGGTACTCCAGCGCGGCGCCGTACCCCCAGCCCAGCCGCGTTGCCGGGTCGTAGGTGGACAGTTCCGGCTCGTCGGTGTCCTGCGCCGAGACACCCTGCAGGAGCAAGCCGCCCGCGACGTAGGGTAGCACGTCCAGCCCGCCGAGCGCGACGCGGGGACCCACCTCCACGCCCAGCAAGCCCACTGTAAGCCGGTCGGTCTCCACCAGGTCCGTCCCGCTCGTGCCAACGCGTGTTTCGGCCACGACGAGGTCGCCACCGTGGATCGAGAGCGCGCTGTGCCACCACTTGTACCGGAGCGCGAAGCCGAGCTCGCCCGCGATGGAGGTCTTCGTCGCCTCACCAAGGTTGCCCGTTCCCCACCCGGGCCCCAGGGTGAAATACAGCCCGGCAGAACCATCGGCGCGGTACCGCAGGCGCACGTCCTCGCGCACCCATCGGCCGTAGGTGCTGGTGGGGTAGCGTTCCAGGTACGCGTCGGCGCTCCGGTTGAGGGCCTCTTGCACGTCGGTGAGTCGCGGGTCTCGGGAGCCGCCGTACCACTGGCGTGAGAGCAGCAGCTTGCGCACGGCGAGCCGCGCCAGATCTACCTCCTCTGGCGTCGCGCCGCTGGCGGCAAACCGCTCGGGTACAGCTGTAGAGTCGCTGCGAAGCGTGTTCGCCGTCGACGGGCGGAGGCCGTAGCGCGGGCCGGGCAGAACCGTCAGGCGCGGCGCTCCCATCAGGTAGAGGTCCGAGCGCGGGTACGTGCTCGCGCTCTGCGTGTCCCACCACGCGCCATCCGTGGCGAGCCAACGCACCGCCCACAGGTCGCCCGCCAGAAGCCCGAGCGCAAACCGGTCCGCGGCCGACGGCCACGTGACGGAGTCGCGCGAAAGCCCTTGCGTTTCCACCAGGAAGAGCTCCGCGAGCGCCGCGACGCTATCGGCCCGCCCGAACTGGCGCGCCACGACCGCGCGGTCCCACGCCTCATCGAGCTGGCGGAAGTACACCTCGCCGGAGCTCGCAATGGCGCGGATCTCGGCGTCGAGCGCTTCAAAGCGTGACGAGTCCTCTGGCGTTTGTGCCGCCAGAGGCAGCGCGAAAAAGGCGAGGGCGATGAGGGCGAGGCGCATGGCATGGAGCCTCCGGGGAGGCCTCTGGCGGAAAGGCGGCGATGCTACGGCAGCATCGCGCGTCTGCCAAGAGCCGCGTCTTCATCTCGCGCGGTCACACCTGCTGTGCCGCGCCGACCTGGAAACCAGGCATAAAAAAGTGAGGGCACGCGATCCGCATCGCGCCGCATCGACTTCCTACCGTTGCTGCCGTCAGGCCCTGGCGGAGTTCAGAAGGAGCTGGCCGTGCGGGACGTGCCCTCACTTCGCCGACGGGTCCCTGGGGGCGACCGGCTGGCACGAAGGTACGGCGCCTCTGGCGCGATGAATCGCGAAGGGCGTGGGAATCGTGCGCGGACATGCTGTGGCGCGCCAGGGGCATCATGTCTCGCCCAGCCTCTGGCGCCAGAGGCTGAGGCCCGCTTGCTCCCAGTCCCCAGTCCCCTAGTTCTCCGGCTCGTCCCACTCCTCGTCCGGGCGCGAGTCGCGCTGGCGCCAGTCCGCCTCCAGATCCGAACGGGCATCGGTACGGACGGACTCTAGCATCTGGAGGTAGGAGCCGTAGCGCTCCGGCGTGATGTGCTCGGCGTCGATGGCATCCTGAACGGCACAGCCGGGCTCGTGGTCGTGCGTGCAGTTGGGGTATTTGCAATCGTCCAGGAACGGGCGGAACTCCACGAAATAGCCTCCGAGCTCCTCTGGCGTCATGCCCCAGATGCCGAACTCGCGGATGCCCGGCGTATCTGCCACCCAGCCATCGGCCACCTCGAACAGCGTCGCGAACGTGGTCGTGTGGCGGCCCTTCTGCGTCTTCTCGCTGACCTCGCCCACGACGAGATCGAGCGCGGGATCGACGGCGTTGAGCAGGCTGGATTTCCCGGCGCCCGACGGACCCGAAACCACGCTCACCTTGCCCGTCAGCGCCTCGCGGAAGGTGTCCACGCCCTCGCCGGTCTCGGCGCTCGTGAACAGGACGGGGTAGCCCAGGCTCTCGTACAGTTCGGCCCAGAACGCGAGGGCCTCTTGCGCCAGAGGCTTGTCTTCCAGCAGGTCTGCTTTGTTGAGCACGAGCCCGGCCGGGATGTGGCTGGCCTCGGCAGCGACGAAGAAGCGGTCCACAAAGCCGGGGTTGAGCTTGGGCGCGAACGTGGCCTGCACGCACCACGCGCGGTCCAGGTTGGTGACGATTACGTGCTCGCTTCTCGCGCGGTGCCCCGCGGCGCGGCGGCTGAGCTGGTTGTCGCGCGGCGCGATCTCCTGCACCATGCCGGTCTCGTCGTCCAGCAGCAGAATCCGTACGCGGTCGCCGACCGCCAGAGGGTTGGTCTCGTCGATGGTCTCGGCTTCCAGGCGAAACTTGCCGCGGATGCGCGATTGCACGTCGTCGCCGCTGTCGGTGCGGACGGTGTACCAGCTTCCGGTAGACCGCGTCACGAGGCCCCAGGCGTCTTTGGGCGCCTCTGGCGCAGTGCCTTCTTGGATGGCTTCTGGCGCGAGAAGACTCGAATCCGTGGCCTCTGGCGTGGCGCCAGAGGCGGGAAGGGAGGGGCGGTGCGAGTCGGACACGGGCGCGAGTGAAACACGAGGGGCGGGGCTCCGTCAGAACGCTCAGAACCCCCCGAGGCTCCGGCCTCTACCGCAATGCCCACCGATCCCAAAGACCGCGCCCGCAGCGCCTTCGCCGACCTGGACACGCCCGAGAAGACCGCCTTCGTCATCGAGGCCACGTTTTCCACCATCGGCGCGGCGCTCCGCGAAACCGGCCAGCGCCTCGGCGAGGCCATCTCCGAGTTTGACCCGGAGGCCTTCTTCCGCGACATGAGCGCGCCAGAGGCTCACGCCCCGCACGATACCCGCGCTGGTGCGCCCTCCACCACAGCGACGCAGCGATCTACGGCCACGAAAGCTGCCGCGGCGCAAGCGGCGGCCACTAAGCCTGCTGCGCGCAAGACGGCACCCAAGACGGCGCCCAAAGCAAAGCCCAAGCCGTCCTCCAAAACAGCTGGCCGCAGCCGCAAAAAGAAGGACGACGACGCGTGAGCGATCCGCAGGACACATGGCTCGAACGCTTCGGTCGCGCCGGGCCTCTGGCGCGTCTCGGACTCCTCAGCGGCGGCGCGGTGCGCGTCGCCGCGCGCGCCATCGACCGTGGCCTGGAGCGCGCGGCAGGCATCGCAGCAGACGCCGAAAACGCGTTTCGAAAAGAGCTCGATCCAAACATTAAAGACGCGACGATTTTAGAAGAGACGACCGAACGGGATCCCAACGACGACCGCCAGAGGCCGCAGTGAGCGCGCGCCGCGTCGCGCTGGCGCTCGTGTTTCTCGCCTGCGCCTGGACGGTGTGGACCGCGTGGCACATCGTCGAGGTGGCGAACAGCCCGCTCGCGCCCCAGGCCTCTGGCGACGCTGTGGTCGTGCTCGGCGCGGCGGTCCACGGTGACGCCCCCAGCCCCGTCTTCGCCGCACGTCTGGACGATGGCATCGCACTGGTACAGTCCGGCCGAGCGCCACTGCTCCTTTTGACGGGAGGCGTGGGCGAGTCGGCTACTCAGGCAGAGTCCACGGTGGGGCGGACGTACGCTCTCGCCAGAGGCGTCCCTTCGGCCGCGATCCGCGTCGAGACGCGTTCGCGCACGACGGAAGAGAACCTGGCCTGCATCGCGCCTATCGTGCGAGCCTCTGGCGCCGATACGCTGCTGCTCGTCAGCGATCCGCTGCACCTGCGCCGCGCAGCGGCCCTGGCGCGAGACCAGGGACTGACCGTGATCACGGCTCCCGCGCCATCCTCGCGCTACCGATCGTGGCGCACCCGAGCACCGTTTCTAGCACGAGAGGTGTGGTTTTCGGCTGTTCGCTCCGCGTCTCGACTCGTCGGCTACGAGCCACAGTGTCCCGAGAGCTAGCTGCCTCTGGCGCCAGAGGCGCGTCCACGCTCCGGCTACTCGCCAGAGGCCACGTCGCTACGCCGTGAGTGCGCCGACGAGCGCTGGGGCCACGTCGAGCAGCGAGGTCGCCTCCGCGAAACGGTCCGCACCGGGTCCCAGCGCGATGAGCGGGACCGGGTTCGTCGTGTGGCTTTTCGTCGTCGGCCGCTCGATGTTGCCGTGATCGCTAGAGACCACGAGAAGGTCGCGCTCCGGGTCGAGCGCGCGCCGGATCTCGCCCAGAAACGCGTCCACGAGAGGCAGGATGACCTCTGGCGTGAGGCTGTCGCGGCCGTGGCCCGCGGTGTCGGTGTGGGGGTAGTCGTAGAGCGTAAAGCGGTGCCGCTGCGCGAGCCTGACCAAACGTCGTCCTGCTTCCTCTGGCGAGACCGGGACATGATCGGCGTCGATGTGGCGCTGCCACGCGCGGCCGGTAAAGTCGGCTGGGAGCGCGTCGCCAATGGCGAGATCTGCCGCGGTGCGCAGCCGCACGCCCGCCTCCCGCGCTGCCCGGGACGACGCGTTCCAGCGGTTGCGCGCCTCCATGAGCCTGAAGTAGCGCTCCGGATAGCCGTTAGCGAGCGTCATCGCCTCTGGCGAGATCCCTCGCGCCCGCAGGCGCGCAAAAACGCTGTGCTCCGCCAGAGGCGCGTGCGTGGTGCTGGGCGGGTACGGGCCGAAATGGCGGCCGTGCAACGCCGGTCCGTCCACGCCCGAGAACAGCGCGACCTGCCCCGTCCCGCTCTGCGGGAGGCCTTCCATCCCGAGGGTCGCGTCGAGCGGGACGAACACGTGGCGCTTCTGGCGGATGGGCTCAGCCTCGGCGGTCCACGCCTGCCCGCCCGCGAGGGCGCGGAGTGCGGGAAGGTCCAGCGTGTGGAGCGGATTGTGCGGGCTGGCGGGGCCCAGACCCACGCCGTCTAGAAACACGAAGAGGCAACGCGTCATAGCGCGGCCTGAATGTCGGCGTCGGAGCCGAGAACGGGCACGCCCGCGGGTCCCGCGTGCAGCGCAAAAGCGGGGCGGCCTGCGCCAGAGGCCCACGCGAGCGCCTTGGCCTCTGGCGACCCCGCCAGAGGCGCCGCGCCAATCGCGACCCGCGCGATGGCGGCCTGCACGAGCGCCGCCTGGCTCTCGTCGTGCTCGAAGGGGCCGTGACCCATCGGGAAGGGCGAGACGAGCACGCCGCCTGCTTTGACAAGCGCCGTCGCGCCGGGCCGGAGGCTGGGCGTGAGCCGCGCCAGTCCCATCGGAGCGACGGCCACAACGCGCGCGCCTGCGCCCAGCGCGGGTTTCTGCACCGCCAGGTCGAACCCGTCTTTGGCGCCCGTCACGATGCCACCTCCGGCGAACTGCACGGCCAGCCGCGTCGCGGCTTCGAAGGCCTCTGGCGCCAGCCCCACGCGGCCCAGAATGGCGAGCGCGGGAGACTCCAGCGCGTCCAGGTGCCCGTACGCCCAGAGCGCCACGGGCCGGTCCGAGGGCGGCAGCGCATCCAGCCCGGCGGGCCACTCGGCGTCGCCAGAGGCTAGCACGGCGACGCGTTTGGGCGCGAGCGCGGCGATCTGCGCGCGCGCGGCTCCGAGCGCTTCGTCGAGCTCAGCGCCGAACAGCCGCTCCACGATGGCGTCGGCGCGGGGCGCGCTTTTGAGGCGCAGCAGCACCTGCTCGCGGGGCGTCGCGCGGAGCGCCTCTGGCGTGGCGAAGTGCTCCAGCACGCGGTGGACGGTTACGCGGCCCACGCCGTCGAGGCGGAGCAGGGCGAGGGCGAAAGGTGCGACGGTAGGCATAGCAGACGTTACCGCCGCAGGGCAAACGGGGCGTGAGGAACAAAGTACCCGCCCGCGTTCCGCTTCGTTCTTCCACGCCACTGATCAGGTGAGCCTCTGGCGCGAACGGCCGTCGCCAGAGGCTGGGCACATTGTTTGCCACTCGGCGAGCGTGACCCTTCCCGCGATGGACGACCTTCCCCGCCTCATCGTGCTCTCTGCCTCTCCCGGCGGAGAGGACTTCTTACGCTCGCAGTCTCTCGTCGAGGCACCTATCGTGGTGCCGTCGGCAGCCGTGCTCGCGGCCACCATCCGCGACGAACCGCACGAGGGTATCGTCGTGATGGATGTCTCGGAGGCCGAGGCGGCGTGGGACGCCGTCGAAGCGTACGCCCCGCAGACACCCACGGCGGTCGTCTCGGCGACGCCCATCCTGGGCATCCCGACCGTTCTGCCAGATGGGCTCCACGGGTGGATCACGGCCCTGCGCCCGCTCCCATCCTGGGACGCGGTTCGGTCGATGGACTCGCTCGAAGCCTTTGCGCACCACCTCCCGATCGGTGTGTACCGCACCACGCGGGACGGGCGCATTCTCTACGCCAACCCTGCCCTCGCCGTCGCGCTGGGCGTGCCATCGGTCGCCGCACTGTCCACGATGGATGTGCGCAAGGACCTGGGCTACCCGCGCGAGCAGTTCGTGCGCGAGATCGAGCGCGTCGGCAGCATCCGCAACCACATCGTGCAGTGGACCGATCGCAACGGTCGCGAGGTCTACACCCGCGAAAACGGTCGGGCCGTGCTCGGAGCCTCTGGCGAGGTCGCCTACTACGAGGGCACCATCGAAGACGTCACGACCGAGCACGTCGCGCAGGACCGGGAGCGCCGCCGCGCCCGACAACTCGAAGCGTTGGTTCGCTTCGCCGAAGCAGCGGACCTCATCGTCGACCACGAAGCCATGCTCCGCGCCGCCGTCGAAGCGGGCGTCGACGCCACGGGCTCCGACTGGGGCTTGCTCGTGCTCCACGACGGCGAAAACAATCACGTCGAGGCGTGGTCCTCGGCGTTTCCGCCAGAGGCCGTCGCCGAGATCGCCGCCTCTGGCGCGTTTACCTACCTCCCGCTAGAAACCGAGACGTTCCTGCTCCGCGACGTGCAGAACACGCCGCTTCAACTTCCCGAGGTCGTCGTCCGTGAAATGGAGCGGTACGGCTTCCGTGCGTTCGGCAGCTTCCCCCTCGTGCGCGATGGCAAAAACATCGGAGCCTTTATCGCGGGCTTCAACTCTGCGCACACCTTTGGCGCCAACGAGCTCCAGATGGTCTCGGCCCTCACCTGGCACCTCGCCGGAACGCTCGCCCGCAAGCGCGCCGAGCGCGACCTACAGGACTCGGAGGAGACGCTTCAGTTTATCGCCGAGGCCACCAACCACGTTCTCTACCGCCTCCGCCACACGCCAGAGGCCGACGCCTTCGACTACATCAGCCCGGCCGTCGAGACGCTGACGGGCTACTCGCTCGATGCTCTCGCCGAGAAAGGTGGGATTCAGGCGCTCGTCGGCGAAGACCTGTTCGCGCAGCCTCTGGCGACGGACCAGAGCGTGGTAGGCAACGTCTACCGAATGCGCACCGCGAACGGCGGCTCGCGCTGGATCGAAAACAGCGCCTATCCGTGGTGCAACGAGAAAGGGGAGACCATCGGTGTGGTGGGTGTCCTGCACGACGTGAGCGAGCGCGTGCAGAACGAGGCCCTCACGGCCGCGCGCGCGCAGGCGTCGCTGGCATTTCCAACGGCTCTCGCGTCGCTGGCCCGTTTCGACGCGCCCTCGCTCGATGTCTTCTCGAACGCCGCCGCGCAATCGGTTCTGGATACGCTCGGCGCCGACCGCGTCGCGGTGTGCCTTCTCGACGGCACCGAGGTTACCTCGCGTGCTACCATCACGAGCGATCCGGACGTGGTCGCGCCGTTCTACTCGATCCCGATCCGGGACCTCGATCACCTGCTAGAGTCGCTCGGGGAAAAGCGCACCCTCGCCCTCTCCGATACCGCCACGCACCCGCTGGCGGAGGTGCTGCCACCCACCGAGCGCTTCGAGGCCAACGGCTACCGCAGCGTGCTCGCCGCCACGATCTGGCGCTCCGGCAAACCTGTCGGGTTCGTGCTCATCAACCGCGAAGCCGATGTCCGGTGGACGACCGAGGAACGCGACTTCGCCGCTGGCGTCGCCGACGCCGTGGCGCTGGCCGTCGAGCGCGCCGAGCGCGCCCGCGCCGAATCCGCGCTGCGCGAGAGCGAAGAGCGCCACCGCGCCCTTTCCGAGATGTCGAGCGACTACGCGTTTGTGCTGTGCAAGTGGGAGGGCATGGCACCCATCGTGACGTGGATCGGAGGCGCAGTCGAGAACGTCTCCGGTCACCCTGCCGGAGCCTTCCAGGACGTGTCGCTGATGCGCACGCTCATCCACGAGGACTCGTTGCCTACCATACGGCAGGCCCTCAGCAACTTGGAGGAAGGCGAAGAGACCACGTTTGAAGCGCGCCTCGTAACAAGGTACGGGGAAGAGCGGTGGGTCCTGCACCGCGCGCGCGCAGGCGAAGTGCTGCCCAGCCAGGGCCGCCTGATGTACCACTCCGGCCAGGACATCACCGTGCGCAAACAGTCTGAAGTAGCACTGGTAGACGCCCGCGAGCAAGCCGAAGCCGCGCAGGCCGTAGCGGAGGAGATGGGCCAGCTGAAGAGTTCCTTCCTGGCCAACATGAGCCACGAGATTCGCACGCCCCTGACGGGCATCCTCGGCTTTTCCGATCTGCTCGCCGAAGAACTCGAAGGCGAACAGCGCGAATACGCCGAGTTCATCGAGAAGAGCGGCCGCCGTCTTCTCGACACGCTCAACTCCGTTCTCGACCTCTCGCGCCTCCAGTCTGACCATGCGCAGCCAGAGCTGTGCCCCATCGACCTCGCCGACGAAGCCAGCGAGGCGGCACAGCTGCTGATGCCTCTGGCGACAGAGCGCGGCCTCTCGCTCCGCTTCAGCACCACGGGCCCTGTGCTCGCCATGCTAGACCGCACGTGCATCAACCGCACGCTGACCAACATCATCGGCAACGCGCTGAAGTTTACAGACCAGGGCGGCGTGGACGTGGTCGTGGAAGCCTCTGGCGACGACGCCATTCTGACCATCCGCGACACCGGCATCGGCATCGAGCCCGGTTTCGTGCCGCACCTGTTCGACGAGTTCCGGCAGGCCTCCAGCGGCGAGTCGCGCTCGCACGAGGGCTCGGGCCTGGGCCTCGCGATCACGCGCCGCCTGGTCGACCTCATGGGCGGCAGCATCGCGGTCGAGAGCGAGATCGGCGTCGGCACCACGTTTACGCTCCGGTTCGCCCGAGCCGCGGCGAGCGGCCCGATGGCCGCACTCGCTTCGGCGCCAGAGGCGGACTCCGCCGCCGCGCCAGAGGCCTCTGGCGAGAAGACGCCTGCCGAGCCACAGTCCGCGAACGCGGCCTCTGGCGGCGACAGCAGTGGCGACGGCCACAGCAGCGCTGTCGAGGAACCGATGCTCGTCCGGCCTGCCCACGAGCGACCCTCGTTCGAGCCCATGAAGCTGCCTCCCGTAGACTCGCCCGTCCACACGTGGTTGGCCTCGCTCAAACTCCGCCCCACAGACACCGAGGGGGCATCTGACAAAAACGTTGCGCCAGAGCTTGAGAACCCGAGCCCTGCCGCCGATACCGTCCCTGAAACCTCCTTCGAGGCTCCTATCGCCTCCCACGATCCCATGATCGACGCCGCTCATTCCGAGACCGACATCCCCACATCCGTGTCCGATGTCGACACGGATGACTCTCGCCCTTCCATTCTCGTCGTGGAAGACAACGCCGACACGCGGATGCTGCTCGACCGCATCCTGCGCAAAATCTACCGTGTGACCGCCGTCGGCGGAGCGCGAGAGGCCCTCGGCGTGATGAACGTCGAGCGTTTCGACGCCCTCGTGCTCGACATCAACCTCGGCGGCAAGGAAACCGGCGCCGACGTGCTTCGCATCGCTCGCGCCATGCCGGACCACGAAGAGGTGTTCGCCATCGCGCTGACCGCCTACGCCCTGCCCGGCGACCGCGAGCGCCTGCTCTCGGCAGGCTTCGACGAGTACATCTCGAAGCCGTTTACGCGCCAGGCACTCCTGGAAGTGCTCGGCGCAGGCGTCGAGGCCAGCCGGTAGGGAGAACCCCAGACCTGGCCTCTGGCGGGAACGGCCGGTGAGCGCCGCGGCGTTGACCGCGCTCCCCACCAGCGCCTCCCATGCCTTCCGGCGATCCCGAGTCCGACGCCCGCGCGGCAGGACTCCGCTACGTCACCGACCGCCAGCCCGGCCTCTCGCGCCAGAGGCGCGGCCGCGGCTTTTCCTACCACCGCGCCGACGGCTCGCTGGTAGACGACGCGGATACGCGCGCGCGCATCGACGCGCTCGCCATTCCTCCGGCCTATGAAGAGGTCTGGATCTGCGACCTGGACAACGGGCACCTCCAGGCCACAGGCCGCGACGACCGCGCGCGCAAGCAGTACCGCTACCACGCGCTGTGGGAGCGCCACCGCGCGCGCAAGAAGTACGACCGCATGGTTCCCTTCGGCGAGGCGCTGCCGGTCCTCCGCGAAAAGGTCGAGGCCGACCTGAAGCGCAGCGCACTCGACCTCGCCAAAGTGTCGGCGCTGGCCGTCGCCCTACTAGACGAGACGCTCGCGAGAATCGGCAACGCGGCCTACGCGCAGGAGCACGGCCACTACGGCCTGACGACGCTGCGCGACAAGCACGCGCACGATGCCTCTGGCGCGATGCACCTGGAGTACATCGGCAAAAGCGGAAAAGCGCAGACGCTATCGGTGGCCGACAAAAAGCTCGCGCGATTGGTCCGCGCCTGCCGCGACATTCCCGGCTACGACCTCTTCCAGTACTACACCGACAGCGGCAAAGCCACGCTGGGCTCGTCCGACGTGAACGCGTACATCCGCGAGGCCGTAGGCGAGTTCACGGCCAAGGACTTCCGCACGTGGGGCGGAACGGTTCTGGCAGCCAAAGCACTCGCCGGCGAAGCCGTGCCAGATGCCGACCGCCAGAGGCAGTCTGTCGAGGCCGAAGCCATCCGCCAGGTGGCGTCCGAGCTGGGCAACACGCCCGCCGTTACGCGTGGCCACTATGTGCACCCGGATATCCTGGAGGCGTGGCGCGAGGGCAGTCTGCAAAAGCGGATGCGCGTGCGCCATGCGGGCAACACGCCCGCCGGTCTCGCGCCGCACGAGGCGTCGGTTCTGGACCTTCTGCGTGGCTGAGGTCCGGGCCTCTGGCGCCAGAGGCCTCGCGCAAAACCGACCGCCAGAGGCTAGAGCGCCGCTTCGTGGTTTGGGACGCGGATCTGGCGCACCATCTCCCAGACGGTGTGCGGCAACTCGGGCACGATCAGGCGCTCCATCGCCAGCGCGACGGCATCGGGGGAGCCGGGGCAGCAGAACAGGAGCGTGTTCGCGTCACTGTCCTCGGGGCCGTAGAGTCCCGCCGTGGCGCGCGTGAGCATGGCCGCCGCGCCGATGGACTCGAACGAGAGCATCCGAAACAGCTCGCCAAAGCCCGGCAGAGGTTTCTGAATGAGCCGGTCCGCGACCTCGATGGTCCGGTCGCGTGCGGCGATGCCCGTCCCGCCCGACGTGACGACGACATCGACCTCGCCCGCGAGGTGCAGCAACACGGCGCGCACCTCCTCGGCAACGTCCGGCACGATGCGGCTAAACGTGATCACGTGGCCCGCCTCGCGCAGTTGCGTTTTGGCGAGATCGCCGCTGGCGTCCGTCTCCTCCGTTCGCGTGTCCGAAATCGTGAGGACAGCGCACAAGATGGGCGTGTCGGGGGCGGTGGCGCGGTGCTCGGATGCGGACATGCCCCAAGATAGACGGCCTCTGGCGAGGAACCGCTATGCGCCCGCGCGATCTGCGACATTCGCCTCTGGCGCGATGATCGGGCTCGGCTTCGCCAGAGGCTGCGCTGCTCGCGTCGAAAGCTGCGGCGCCAGAGAGCGCGGCGCCAGAACCTGTGACCGTCTCGCCAGAGGCGGGCTCGCCGAACCATCGCGGCGGGTCGTGGCCGTGGCCGCCCCAGGGGTTGCACCGCAGAATGCGCCACAGCGCGAGGACGGAGCCGCGCAGCGCGCCGTACTCCCGCAGCGCGGTCACGGCGTACTGCGAGCACGAGGGCACGTAGCGGCACGTCGGCGGAAGCCACGGCGAGATGCCGAGTTGGTAGAGCCGCACGAATCCCGCGAGCAGCATCCGCGGCAGGCGCCACAGCCACCGGCCCGCTGCGGCGAGGCCCCTGGCGGTCGAGTCGGTGTTCATGGCGGAGCACAGCATGGATCCCAAACGCCAGAGGCCGACGCTCGGTGCCCAGGCCTCTGGCGCCTGTGGCCGGGCACGGCTCAGTCTCCCGCGACGAAGAACAAAATCTTCCACGTACTGCCGCGCTTCTCGAAGCCCGCGCGGTAGCCGATGGGGCTCCACACGAACTCGCGCGCCACCCAGCCGCGCTGACCGCCCGCGAGCAGCACCGGGACCCACGTGTAGCCGTCGGCGCGCGTCTCGCGCGCGTTCTGGTAATCCGTCGGTACGATGGTGTGCGTGAGGCTGATCAGCACGCCGCCGGAGAGCGTCGGTGCGTTGCGCACGCGCACGTCCTCGCCCACGACCACGACGTGCTCGAAGGGATCGAGCGCCTCGGGCATTCGGTCGAACAGGTACGGGGCCGTGATGACGCCGCCAGAGGCGGAACTGCCCATCGAGACGGTGCGCACGAGGGTGGTCCAGAAGTCTTCCTCGCGTTCGTACTCACCGTCGAACCACACCTCGCGCACGCCCGCGGCGCCAGAGGCATCGGCGCCGAACGAGATCGTGGCCTCTGGCGCAAACGCCGAGAGCACGAACGCGGTATCGCGGGCGGCGGCGGCGGCCATCAGGCGCGACCGGAAGGCGATAAACGACGCGTCCTCGGCGCCTTCGTCGACGGGTACGAGGCGGGACAGTTGGGCCTGCGCGGGCGCCGCGCCCAGAAGCACAGCGAGAAGGAAGAGGCGGATCATGCTCGGTCGGGGGAGGGCGTGGAAACCTAGTCGGATGCGGTGACAGCCGCGCGCCTCTGGCGCCAGAGGCTCAGTCGGCGCCCGCTGCAGCGGCGTTGTGGGATGAGACGGGAACGACGCCCGCGTCCTCGCCCGAGGCTTCGCTCTTGACGTAGACGGTGCGGCGCGGAAACGGGATCTCGATGCCCTGCTCGTCGAAGCGGAGCTTGATGAGGCGGCGCAGGTCGCGCTCGGCCGGGAACTGCTCGCCGGGCTGCACCTGCGCGATGATGCGCGCGGTCACGCCGCTCTCGCCGAGGTTCATCACGGCCTGCACCTGCGGCGCGTCCTCCAGCAAAATCTCGCGCGCATGGTCGGCCTGCGCCCACTCGTGCGCAATCTCTTCGAGCGCGGCCAGCCCGGCCTCTACGTCGCTTTCGTACGAGAGGTCCACGGTCACAATCGCTCGCGCGAAGCCGATAGACTTGTTGCCGAACACGCGCATCTCGCCCGCCGGGATCATCAGCACCTCGCCGTCGAACTTGCGCGCCTTGATGAGCCGCAGGCCTACATACTCGACGGTCGCGCTTTCGCCATTGAACGTGATCAGATCGCCCACGCCGATCGTGTCGTCGAACAGCAGAAACAGGCCCGAGATCACGTCTTTGACGAATGTCTGCGCGCCGAAGCCGATGGCCAGTCCCGCGATGCCCGCGCCCGCCAGAAGCGGCCCGATGGCGAGGCCGACTTCGGCCAGCACCATGATGACCGCGAAAGTCCACACGACGTACCGCCCGACCGACCCCAGCAGGTCGGCGACGGTCAGCACGCGCTGCCGCTTTTTGTCCAGCGTAGGCCGGTCCTGCACGCTCGCGATCCAGCGCCTTTTGAGCCGCTTGATGAGCGCCAGCGCCAGAAGCGCACCGCCGATGATGAGCGCGACCTGGAGCACCACGACCGCCGACGCCGAACCAGAACTCGGCGCCGAACAGCTCCGCGAACGTCTTCGGGATGAGCACGGGGGCCGCGGCCATCGTTGTGTCGGCGGCGAGTGCCGCGTCGCCAGAGGCCTCTGGCGTGGGTTGCATGTACATGGTCAGGCCTCTGGCGCGAGGCGGGCGTTGCGAGCGAGTTCGAGAAGCCGGAGCGTCGTCGCGACGCCCGCGGCGAGAGGGAGGCGAAGCGCGGGAAGCATCCCGAGCCACGTGAGGAGCACGAGCGTGGCGGCGCCTGCGAGCGCGGCCGTGGCGTAAAAGCCTTTGTACAAGATCGCGGGCCGCTCGCCGACGAGTACGTCGCGGATCACGCCGCCGCCGACGGCCGTCAGGCCACCGACAAAGATGGTCCCGAGTGGGCCCAGGCCAAAGCTCGCGCCCTTGGCAGCGCCCATCGCGGCGAAGAGACCCAGCCCGATGGCATCGGCCACCATCACACGGTTCCAGCCTTTGGAGATCGTGCGGCCAAACAAGAGAACCGCCAGCGCGCCTGTAAGGCAGACCGCGAGGTAGCGCTCGTCGCGGAAGACCGCGGGCGGTGTGTCGCCCAGCATCACGTCGCGCACGATGCCTCCGCCTACACCGGTTAGTACGGCGAGCGCCGAGATGCCCAGCCAGTCCAGGCCCGTGCGGACGCCCTTGAACGCGCCGGAGAGCGCGAACACGAAGGTCCCGGCGATGTCGAGCGCGAAGAGCATGGCCGTGCCTCTGGCGGGTGAGCCTCTGGCGGGTGAGCCTCTGGCGGGTGAGCGCAGATGGTAGCCGCCCGCACCGCGCGCGCACAGTGGAGACGGGGCGGAAAGGGAAGGAGAAGGGGCACCCCGGTGGGTCGCCCGGTCTTGTCGCCAGAGGCCAGCGCAGCACTGACACCCCGCCGCCGCCGCGCCCGGTAGCTTGCGCCATGCGCCTCGCCCAGGTCGTCCCGCTGGCTCCCGTCGAAGGGCCGTTCACCTACTCCGTCCCCGACGCCCTCGCGCCAGAGGCCGTCGTCGGCGCGCGTGTGCTCGTGCCGTTCGGGCGGCGGCAGATCACCGGCGTCATCGTGGCCCGAGGCGAGGGCGAGTCTGCGAAGGCGAAGCCTCTGGCGGACGTGCTGGACGCGCGGCCCTCGCTCACGCCCGAGCTTCTGGCGCTCACGCGCTGGGTGGCCGAGTACTACCTCTGCACGTGGGGGGAGGCCGCAAAAACGGCACTGCCGAGCGGGACCGAGATCGAGACGCGCCGCATCGTGCGTGCGCTCCGCCCGCCAGAGGCCGAGGACGGTGACGACGGGCGGGCGCTTCTGGCGGCGCTCGCGGGAAGCAACGGGAGCGGCATGAACGTGCCCGCCTTGGCCGAGGCGATGGGCCGCAAGACCGCGCCGCAGGCGCTGATGCGCCGCTTGGAGGAAGCGGGCGCGATCTCGGTCGAGTACGAACTGCAGGACGCCCGCACGCGCGCCAAAATCGAGAAGCACCTGAGTCTCACCGGCGCCGACCCCTCAGACCTGACCGGCGCGCGCCAGCAAGCCCTCGTCGCTTTTCTCGCCGACGCGGGCGAGCCGGTGCGACAGGCCGAGGCGCTCAAAGCCTCTGGCGCGTCGAGTTCGTCGGTCAAGGGGCTGGTCGCCAGAGGCCTGGTGCATGTGCAAGACCTTGAAGTGGAGCGCACCGACGACGCCCTGAATGCGCCTCTGGCGCCGGTTGCGGCCGTCACGCTCCACGCTACGCAAGAGGCAGCGCTGGGCGAGATCCGCGGCGCCGTCGAGAGCGGTACGCCGCAGACGTTTCTACTTCACGGCGTAACGGGTAGCGGCAAAACCGAGGTGTACCTCCGCGCGCTCGCCGCCACGCTCGCCAGAGGCCAATCGGGCATCGTGCTCGTGCCCGAGATCGCGCTCACGCCGCAGACGGTTCGGCGCTTTCGCGCGCACTTCGGCGACCGCGTGGCGGTCCTCCACAGCCGCATGAGCCCCGGCGAGCGCCTGGACGCGTGGACGCGCATCCGCGACGGCAAGTACCCGGTCGTGATCGGCCCGCGCAGCGCCATCTTCGCGCCGGTCGAGACCCTCGGCCTCGTCATCGTGGACGAGGAGCATGAGGCCAGCTACAAGCAGTTCGACCCCGCGCCGCGCTACCACGCCCGCGACGTGGCCGTTTTCCGCGCGCATCAGGCCGGTGCAGTTTGCGTCCTGGGAAGCGCCACGCCCAGTCTGGAAACCGCCGCCAACGCTCGCAGCGGCAAGTACGCCTACCTCGCGATGCCGGAGCGCGTGCCGGTGCGGGTCGCCGTTGGCATGGTAGGGGAAGAGGAAAGTGGGAAAGGGGGAGAGGCGGCCTCTGGCGCCAGAGGCGAATCCATCTCTGGCGAAGCGGAGAACCAGGCAGAGCGCAAACCCCCTCCGACCGCTAGCGCAGGCACCTCCCCGAGGGGAAAGGTTGATATTTCCTCTGGCGCGCCGCTGGAGGAGTCCTCTAGCGCCAGAGGCGGCCGCGACGTACCCAAAGAGAAACCCGGAACCCGCAACTCGGAACTCGGAACCCTGAGAGAGCCCGCCCCTCTGCCGCCGGTCCGCGTCGTCGATCTTGCGCGCGAAAAGGAAATCCGCCGCCTCAAAGGCGCCCTCTCGCACGATCTCCGCGAGGCCATCCGCCAGAGGCTGGAGCGTGGCGAGCAGACCATCCTGCTGCAAAACCGCCGCGGCTACGCGCCCGTCATCACGTGCGAGACGTGCGGCTGGGCGCCCGAGTGCCGAGACTGCTCGGTCTCCCTCACGCTGCACAAAACCAACCGCACGCTGCGGTGCCACTATTGCGGACGCGCCGAGCGCCACCCCGCCGCCTGCCCCAGTTGCGGCGCCGACGACCTCCGCCTCTTGGGAAGCGGCACGCAACGAGTCGAAGAGGAGATCGCCGAGGTGTTTCCCGAAGCCCGCCTCTTGCGCATGGACATGGACACGACCAGCCGCAAGGGCGCCCACCAGAAGATCCTCGACCGCTTCGGCCGCGGCGACGCCGACATCTTGCTCGGCACGCAGATGGTCGCCAAAGGCCTGGACTTCCCGCGCGTGACGCTCGTCGGCGTGGTGAACGCGGATACGGGGATGCTGCTGCCGGACTTCCGCGCATCGGAGCGCACGTTTCAGCTTCTGGCGCAGGTCGCGGGCCGCGCCGGGCGCCACGACCTGCCCGGCGAGGTCATCCTGCAGACGCGAAACCCGGAGCACCCCGCCATCCAGCACGCGCTCGCGCACGACTACGCGGCCTTCGCGCGCGAGGAACTCGTCGAGCGCCACCACCTCGGCTACCCGCCCTACGGCCGCCTGATCGGCATCGAGATCAAGGGCCCGTACGAGAACTCGACCCACAAGCTGTCCCAGGCCTGGACCGACGCGCTCGCGCGCCGCGCGTCGCACATCGCGGGCGCCGAAGTGCTCGGGCCTGTGGCCGCCTTCGTGGGCAAAGTCAAGGGCTTCTGGCGCTTCCACACGCACCTCAAAGCGTCGCGCACGGTCCCCGCCAAGATCCTCGCGGAAGCCGTGATGGCCGCGACGGCCGAGATCGGCGCGCCCGCCAGAGGCCACCGCATCAACATCGACGTGGACCCGGTGGGACTGTACTAAGGGGGAGAGGGATAGGGGATGCGGGAAAGGGAGGGATGCGCAGAGGGGGCGGCCTCTGGCGCCAGAGGCCGCGGGTGCGCGCGGTGGCGCGTGGCGACCCCCTGGTCTGCTCCCAGTTCGGTCTCAAACCTGTCCTCCCTCAAGAGCGGGGACAGTCGGATCTAGCCTCTGGCGAGACTCCGCGTCCACTCGGTCTCGCGCAAGACTTCGGTCGTCAACTGTCCCTCTCTTGAGGGGGACAGAAGAGAGACCGCCGTTCGCAGGCGACGCACTTCAGGCGGGTTCTGTCAGAGATGTTGACAGGCCTCCCGCCAGAGGCCTCTGGCGCTACTCGCGCACCTGGATCGTAGTGCTGAACGGGTCGAGATACAACACGGCCGGACTCCCGCCAACCGTGGAGACAGCGCCGGGGATACCGTCCTGCAGATCCACCGCAGAGCCATCGGCCGAGGACTCCGCGACGGTGGTCCAGTTGCCTTCTGGGGCTTCTACGCCGATCTGGACTCGCTCCTCGGTAGGGTTGACCGCAACGAGAATGCGTCCGTCCACCAGCCATGCGAGTGCGTTTGAGTCCTCTGGCGCGAAGAACTGTACGTATCCCTCCGGCACCGCCTCACCGACGCGGAAGACCGCGCCCGCGTCCGACATGCGGAGCGCGATCAGGCCGCGCCACCACTCCTCCATCGCCTTGAAGTCGACGGCGCCCGCGTCGTCTCCGACGGTTTCCCAGAGGTACTGGTTGGCCGTGCGGAGGTTGTACGTGTCGCCGCGGCCCTTGATGTAGATCGGCGCGATGTCCATGTCGGTCAGCACCATCTGGCCGCCAAAGGTCTCCGCCAGAGGCGCGTGCCCTTTGCTCCGCGCGATCTCGGTTCCGCCGTTGATCACGATGGGACCGAGGCTCGTGAGCAAGAGCGTCGCCGCGATGCGCATCTCGGCCTCGCGCACGCCCGCACGACCGTCCCAGGCGTCCTCGCCAGAGGCGTTGGAGGCGAAGCGGTCTGCCAGCGCCCAGTTGTCGTGGATGTCGAGGTAGTTGATGCCCGCCGTCGGCGTCGGCTCCTCTGGGTAGTCGTTCGCGATGGCGCGCATGGCGGCCTCGCGCTTGGTTGCGTCGCCGCCTGCGAAGCCGCGAGACGAAGCCTCTGGCGTCGGGTCCGAGGTGGGGCCTTTGAGGGCGTTGCGCGAGTCGTCCTGGAAAAAGGTGATAGGCGAGTCCACCTTGTACCAGTCCCAGTCCGGGTTGGCCTCGAAGTCCGGGTCGTTGGAGCCAATCCACGGCTCGCCGTAGATCAGCACGTCCTCGCCCAGCTCGGCCTGGATCCACTCCAGGGTCTGTTGGTCGGTCTGTCCCGCGAGGTCGATGCGGAAGCCGTCCACGCCGAAGACCTCGACGAAGTGCCTGAGTTGGTCCAGCAGCCACCGCTGCGTCATCGGGCGGTTCTCGCTTTTGACCTCGTTGCCAAAGGCCCCGATGTGGTTGCCCTTGTCGTCCAGGCGGTAGTAGTAGTGCTTGTCGATGCCGTTGAAGGTGAGCAGCTGAAGCTTGCCCTCCATGTCCTCGCCGGTGTGGTTGAACACCACGTCGATGAGGACGGCCATGCCTCTGGCGTGGAGCGCCTGCACCAAGTCGCGGAAGCGCTGGCGCTCGCGCCCGGGCTCGTCTCCCTCGGACCGGAAGCGGCTCTCGACGGCCAGCGCGTGCGTGGTGCGGTAGCCCCACTGGTAGTTCTCGGTCGCGATGCCCTGCGCCTGCATGAACGGGTCGTCCGCGAACGCCGCCTGCCACGCCTCGTCGGGGTAGTGCAGGTACTCCTGGACGGGCATCAGGTGGACCGTGTTGACGCCCAGCCGCTCCAAGAAGTCCAGCCCGATGGGCTCGCCTCTGGCGTTGCGCAGGCCCGGCATCGCGAACGCTTCGAGCGGGCCGACGCCAGAGGCGGTGGGGAGGAGGTCGGTGAAGTCCTGCAGGTGGACCTCGTAGGCGACCACGTCCTCCATCGCGGGGCGCCCGGCAAAGGGCTCGGGCCGCGCGAAGTCGTCGCGCCAGATGCGGGCGCGGCCCCACGAGTCGTCGCTGACGAGCGCGTAGGGGTCGCTGACGGTCTCGCCGGTCTGGTTGAAGAAGTGCGAGCCGGGGCCATCGGGGCCGAAGACGGAAAAGTCGTACCACGTGCCGTGGAGGTCGCCTGCGTGCGAGTGCTCCCAGACGCCGTTGCTCGTTAGCTGCATCTGTACAGACCCGCGAGCCGAGCCCTCCCGGCCGTCGTAGAGGTGGAGTGTAACCGCCGTCGCGCGCGGGGCGAAAAGACGGAACCGCGTCGTCCACGGGTCGGTGCTCGGCGGCGTGTAGCCCGGAGGGGGAGGTCCCTGGTGGCCAGGGACAGCCCGATTGAAGCTCACGCCGAGCGGCCCGGCGTCGGCCAGGTCGCGCCAGAGGCCATCGAAGCGCGCCATGCCGCGGATGGGCTGCTCGCGGCCCGCGATCACCGCCTCGACGTGGTGCACCTGATTTGTCGCCAGAGGCTGTGCGGGCACCAGCAGCGTGCTGTGCGCCTCGTGCGGGATCGCCGTCGCGACCGGGATCCGCACGCCGTCCCACCGCACGATCGTGTACGCCTCTGGCGAGAACGGGCGCGAGAGGCCCTCGCCGCTGATCTCGACCCAGACCGCGCGCTCGCCGCGGAGCTCCGCCACGAGCCGCGGCGGCGTCACGCCGTCCATGAACACGAGGTTGCCGCCCTGCACATTCGTCGCCGCCTCTGGCGGATCGAGCCAGATCCCGTTGGCGACGCGAAACTTGAAGGGCGAGGCGGCGCCGACGACGCTGAACTCGGGATTGAGAATCTCCAGGCTCCACACGCCAGAGGCGCCTTCCTGCGCGAGCGCCCACGCCGCGTCGTCCATGTCGTCGCTCCAGCCGCGGAAGGCGCCGGTCACGACCACGCGGTCTGGCGTGCGGCCGTAGAGCGCGTCGTCGTAGACGAAGACGGTGGTCTGGCCGCGGAGGGCGTAGCCCTGGGCGCGCTCGGTCGCGCTGTAGCTGCCGCCGGGCGCGGTGGGCGTTTGGGCAACGGCGGGCATGGCGCAGGCGGCGAGGATCAGCGCCAGTGGCGCGAGGAGCAGGAAGCGGGGCATCGGCGGAGCAGGAGGCTGTCCGAAAGTAAGCGCTTCCATGACGCTTCGGCCTCTGGCGCCAGAGGCCGCCTGGCTCAGGTGCCCGACCCGGCGATCATGCCCGCGATGCCTGCGTGGATCATCGCGACCGAGATAGCGGTGAGGAACAGGCTCGCCACCTTGGCGACGGCCTTGGACGCGTCTTTGCCGAACACCTTGAGGATGGCCGGGCCGAACGTGAACGCCACAAAGACCAACGTGAGGTTGATGAGGATGGACGCCAGCGTTGGCCCGTAGCCAAACTGCCCTTCGGCGACGAGGATGGTGGTGATCGCGCCCGGGCCAACGATGAGCGGGATGCCGAGCGGCACGATGGGCAGGTCTGGGTCGTCGGCGTCGAGGTCTTCGAGCGTGTCGCCGTTGCGGCCACCGCGGCGCTTTTTGAAGTCGCCGAAAGCCAGGTCGGTGATCGCGATCGTGAGCAGAATCAGACCGCCGCCGACGCGCAAGTCGTTGAGCGTGATGCCGAGCGAGCGGAAGATGACTTCGCCCGCGAACAGCATGAGCACGGCCAGAACCGCTGCCGCCGCGAGCGCGCGCACAAGAAGTTGACGCCGCTCCAGCGATGTAAACGTCTCCGTCATCCCGATGTAGATCGGTAGGATGCCGGGGATGTTGATGGCGACGAAGAGGGGGAGGAAGGCCGCGAGAAGCGCGGCTCCGAAGTCAGGCACAGGTAGACGTAGTGTTTGAGCGGGCGAGTATCGCCATCCACAACGGCTGGAAAAGCAAAATGCCGCGGCGCGGCGCGATCTCGCGCCGGGTTCACCGCGCCTCTGCCGCGCCTTCGCCAGAGGCCTCTGGCGGTCCGGGAGTTACGCCTCTGGCGCCTCGTTGCGGCGCCTCGCCGTGACGAGCGCAAACCGCGCCTCCAGAGCCTCACCTCGGCGCCGAAGCGCGAGCGTGGTCACGAGAGGCGGAATCCCCCAGCAGATACCCATCGCGAGCGCAAACGCGACGCTTGCCGAGACTCCCAGCCCATCCCGCAGGCCGAGCCCGAGCGGGCGGATCGCGTGCGAGCCCGTCGCCATCACCAAGCCCGCGTAGGACCAGACCATAAAGGCGATGTGCCCGGCGCCGCGGCTTTTCACTCCGCCAGAGGCCCGACGGACCGACCACAGGCCGCCGATGAGCGTCACGAGGGACACGAGCGCGGCGACGTGGAACGTGCCCAATCCTTGGTAAAAGGGCGTCGAGTCCTGAATCCAGAAGGAGCCGACGCACAGGAGAAGCATCGAGACGGCATAGGTCCAGCCCGTGACGCGGTGCAGGCGGTCGCCTTTGCGGCGGAGCAGCACAGCGGCGCCAGAGGCGAGCGCGACGACACCGAAGAGGGTGTGGCTGGGAATCAACATGGGCGTGGGAAATTCGTGGGTTCCCCCTACCGCAGAAGGCCTCTGGCGAGTTGCAGCCTCTGGCGAGACGCTGCAGGGTGCACGAGCTGTGAGGCCTGCAACCACTTCCACGTCATCCCGGCCCCCGAGCCGGGATCTCCTCAATGATGTGGAGATCCTGATCGCCGAAGCCCAGCGCGGCCACCGTTCAGGAGATCCCGGGTCAAGCCCGGGATGATTCGGCCGAGAGAAAAAGGCTCGCCTCTGGCGCCAGAGGCGGTGCCCGAATCATTTCCAGCCCCCGGCGCAGGGCACGCCAGAGGCCCCGGGCGACCGGCGCGGCGCGTTCTATCTTGCGGCTCACACATCAGACGCCCATCGGTCCGTTCGGTACGCCTTCGTCTCTCTCCGCCCCGCGGACCCTCCGGACCATGTCTCGTCTCTTCGCGCTCGCCGCCCTTTTCGCGGCGTTTCTTCCCGCCGCCGTCTCGGCCCAGGTGCAGGGCACCATCGCGGGCGTTGTCACGCAAGAGGCCTCTGGCGAGCCGGTGCCCGGCGCCAACGTGCTCGTGGAAGGCACCAACTTTGGGACCGCGGCGGATCTCGACGGCCAGTTCTCGTTCCGCATTCCCGAGGGCCGCTACGTGCTCGTCGTCTCGGCGGTCGGGTTTGAGAATGCGCGGGACACGCTGCGCGTGCGCAAGGGGCAGACGGTGGCGCTCAACGTGGCGCTGGCGCTGGACGAGGACCTGGGCGAGGTGACCGTGACTGGAGACCGCGCAGGCATCGGCGCTGGTATCAGCACGATCACGCCTGCAGATGTCCGCGCGATGCCGACGCCTGTGGCCGACGCGCTGCGCGCCGTGAAGGTGCAACTGGGCGTGACGAGCAACAACGAACTCAGCAACGCCTACTCGGTCCGCGGTGGCAGCACGAACGAGAACCAGTTCTTTATCGACGGCTTCGAGATCTACCGGCCGATCCGCACCCAGCAGGGCGAGCAGGAGGGGCTGGGCCTCGTCAACGGCGACCTGGCCGAAGGGCTGACGCTGTATGCGGGCGGCTTTCCGGTCCGCTACGGCGGCAAGATGGCCTCGGTCTTGGACGTGACCTACGCGCAGCCATCGGGCGCGGTCGTTGGCACGGCGTACGCGTCCACGCTCGATGGCGGCGCGGCCATTCAGGGCGCGGCCGGGCCGGTCGGCATCGCCGTGGCGTCGCGCATCTCGCGCCCACAGTCGTTTTTGGGTGGCCAGGAACTCAAGGGCGAGTACGACCCAGACTTCCGCGACGTGCAGGGGCTGGCCGATATCGACCTGGGCGGCGGCCACAGGCTGCGCGCGATCGGGCTCGCGGCGCGCCACCGCTTCCGCTTCCGGCCGCAAAGCCGCGTGACCACCTTTGGCATCTTTCCCGATCTGGTGCGTACGGCCTCGTCCGAGTTTAGCGGGACGGAGAACGACGGCTACGACGTGTTCTTCGGCGGCCTGCGCCTGGAGACGCCTCTGGCGGGAACGCTCAAGCTGGAGCACAGCCTCGCGGCGTACGACACCGAGGAGTTCGAGACGAGCGACATCTCCTCGCGCACCCAGTATTCCAACCGCGTGCGGCGCCCCGGCGCCCCGCCCACCGAGTTCGACCTGATCCCGACCGGCACACCGGTTACGCAGGCCGACTCGGCCGATAACTCCGTCGGCGTGGCGACCGTCACGGGCGGCGGGCGTTACCGACTGAGCCAGGGGCGGAGCGCGAGCGAGATCGGCTGGCAGCTTCGCGGCCTCCGCTTTACAGACCGCATCGCGGAGCAGACCGTGTTTTCCTACATCACGGG
Organism: Rubricoccaceae bacterium; assembly: GCA_963708165.1. Classification (GTDB taxonomy): domain Bacteria; phylum Bacteroidota; class Rhodothermia; order Rhodothermales; family Rubricoccaceae; genus Rubricoccus. The sequence goes on from OY970187.1 coordinate 2,769,551, forward strand.
AGGCAACCAAACGGTGACGTTCGAGCAGGGCGTGCTCGACGCGCAGTTCGACACGACCGCCGTGCAGGCGGGCCTGTGGGCTGAGCAGGCGCTCGACCTGCTCCCCGAGCGCGGCCGCCTGGTCGCCACCGCAGGCGTGCGCACGGACTACTACGACCTCACGGACGAGTGGACCGTTTCGCCGCGCCTCGCGGCCGTGTTCAGCGCCAGCGACGTGACCACGTTTACGGGCTCGGCGGGCGTCTACCACCAGGCGCCGACCTACCGCGAGCTGCGCGGAGAGCCAGCCCCTGGCGAGAACACCATCGCCATCAACACCGACCTGCGCTCGCAGCGCGCCGACGTGGGCGTGGTGGGCGTGGAGCACCTGTTCCGCCAGAGGCGCCTCACGTTCCGCGCCGAGGCGTACTACAAGCGCCTCTCGAACCTGATCTCGTACACCGTCGAAAACGTGCGCGTGGGATACTCCGGCGCCAACGATTCCGAGGGCTACGCGGGCGGCGTGGACATGCAGCTACGCGGCGAACTGGTGCCGGGCCTGGAAAGCTGGGTCAACTACGGCTTTCTCGTCACCGAGGAGCGCTTCTTTGCACCCGAGCGCGCGTCGTTCGCCTCTGGCGAGGGTGGCGACGAGGAGTTCGCGTTCGCGCTCGACCGCTTTACGCATTTTCAGGGCAACGGCGACTGGGTGCGCCGCCCGACCGACCGGCGCCACAACCTGTCCATCTTCGTGCAGGACCGCATTCCGGGAGACGACACGTGGAGCCTGCACCTGCGTTCGCTCTACGGCTCGCGCCTGCCCACGACCGCTCCGGCGGTCACGTTCAACAGCGAAACCGGCGAACGCACGTTTGAAAATGGGGTGCGCCACGGCACCTCGCTACCGTCGTACTTCCGCTTCGACGTGGGCGCCACCAAGCGGCTCCGCATCGGCAAGGCGATCAGCGGCGCGCCGCTCGTTCTGCTGGCCACAATGGAGATCCTCAATGTGTTCGATCAGACGAACGTGATCGCCAACTCGTACAACCTGCAGACGCGCGAGAACGGCAGCAACTTCTTCGAGGCCCGCCCGACGCGCCTCACGCCGCGCACATTCAACGTGCGCCTGCGCGTGGACTTCTAGCCTCTGGCGGGAGGTCTGCCTCTGGCGGGAGGTCTGCCTCTAGCGGGAGGTCTGCCTCTGGCGCCAGAGGCTGGGCCGTGGGCTCTCGCGCGTCCTTGCGCGAGGGCGGACGCCTCAGCGAAGCGGCCTCACACCTCGCCGCATCAGAGCGCCTCTGGCGCCAGAGGCCTAGCTCTCGACGGCGTACGCCCACAGCTCCTCGGAGGAGCCGAAGGGCTGGCCATCCGGGACCGTGATCGCGGCGACCGCCTGCAGCGTCGCGGCGGCCTGCAGGCCGAGGTGCTGCTGCAGGTGCTGCTGCAGCGTGGCGAAGATCTTCTGCGCGCCAGCGGCGTCGGCGCCGGGGAGCACCAGAAGCGAGCGCAGGCGCGCCGAGTCGGCGTAGAGCGTGCCGTGGCTTGGCAACGCCTTGCGGAGGCCGTCGATAACGGTCTCGAAGGAGATAGACTCGGGCTGCGCGGGCTCCATGCGCGCCGCGACCACGAGAAACGGCGTGCCAACCTCGCGTGCGGAAAACGCCTCGTCGAGCGCGCGCCGGGTAGCCCCCGCGCCATCGTCGTCGGCAGGCGGGGCGGTGGGAATCGCGCCGAAGGAGGGCATCGCGGCCGGAGTTCTGGGCGCGGCCTCTGGCGCCGGAGCGGGCAGCGTGAACACCTCCGGGTACGCCTCCTGGTGAACAGTCGTGACCGGAATGGTGGGTGCGCCCTTGGAGTCGACGAGGTAGCCGTTGTCGAAAAAGGCCGTGCCGGGATCGCGGCCGAACGGGTCGGCCGTGGGCGCGAGCAAGTCGGGGTCTGGCGGCGGCGCGATTTCGATGCCTGCCGTCACCATGCCCCGCGAGGCCCGAGGAGTGCTGGGGGTGCTGGGCTCGAACGTCTCGGATACCGCGTGTGAGAGCGAGGCGTTGCCGATGCCGAACGGCGGCGCCGGGATCTCCATACCGAGTGGCGGCTCGGGCGCAGCGGGCGCCAGAGGCTCGTCGATAGGGAACGACGCACCGTCGCTGGAGGCCGGCGACACGGGCTGGGCGGCGAACGGCTGTGTCGGCTCAGCGGAGAAGAAGTCGGACGCCGCGGCAGGCGTCGGTGTCGGGTCTGCGGTGTGAGCAAACGGGTCCTCCGGGGTAGCCTCTGGCGTGGCGTCCGGGCGTGCGACCGGTGCGGGGTCTGCTGCCTCTGGCGCGGGAGTGGGTGCCGGCGTAGCTGCCTGAGGGACCGGCGCCTGGGGCTCCGGATCGGCTGGCCGTGGAGAGGCGTCTGCTGGCCGCTGCGCCGCAGGCTCTGGGGCTTCCTCTACGGTGACCTCGCGTCCGTTCTCGCCAGAGGCAACGCGAACCGTCGCATCGACGCGCGCCGCGACGATATCGAGCAAGCGTTTGGAGGGCTCGTTGGCGGGCTCGCCCAGACCGAGCAGAAATGCCGCGCCGGTTTTCGCGAGGGTCGTGCGGAGGCTTTCGAATGCGGTATCGAAGGCAGCGAACGTGGTGTACTGAACGAGCGGCGTGAAGTCCTCGATCACGACGCGGTGGGCGTTCGCGCGGGCCGCGAGAGCCGCGAGGTCACGGTAGGCCGCGTCCAGACCGGCGTTTCCTTTCGCCGCGAGGTCCGGGGCTGAGGGAATGCGGAGCACGCGCAGGCGCCCCGTCTTGTGCAGCGCCGCGATGTCAACGCCCGCGGTGCGCGCGGCCTCGGCGAGCGCCCCCGTCTCGCGAGGGGAGAGGAGCAGGCACATCTGCCCCGCCTCGACTGCCGAGCGCACAGCAGCCATCGCGAGGTCGGTTCGTCCCGCGCCGGACCTCCCGATCAGGAGGGTAGCCGTTCCTGGGCGGAGCCCGCCCCAGCGGTCATCCAGGGCGTCGATGCCGGATGGCGTAGCGGAGGAGGAGGCAGTCATGTGCAGAAAGGAGAGGTCGTCGGAGTGGCAACCGATCAAAGGATGTGCCATCCTGGGAACGTAGCGGTTCTGGGTTCGAGATGGGCTCGCGCGCGCATCGTGGGCAACGTAGAGAGAAAAACGGAAATGGCCCGGTGGAATGGAACCGCGGCGTGGCAAAACTGGGGAGGGCCGCGCGGCCCCTTTTGTTCCGCCTCTGGCGCCAGAGGCCCGCCAGTTCCCCCGTCTGCGCCGAAGTACCCCGCCTCCGCCAGAGGCCTCTGGCGAGAGGGGGAGCCGTCCGTGCTGGTGGCGGCGCCCGTACCTTCGGTCTCCTCACGACCGCCCCACGATGGACGCCGATCTCGCCTCGATTCAGGAAGCCCGCGATGCGCTCACGCGCGTCCAGGCCGCACAGCGCCGCTTCAAAGCCACACCGCAGGAAGATGTAGACCGCATCGTGGACGCGATGGTGGAGGCCGGGGCGCGAGAGGCCGAGCGCCTGGGCACGATGGCGCACGAGGAGACCGGCTTCGGCCGGCCCGACAGCAAGCGCCAGAAAAACCTCTTCGCGACGCGCACGCTGCAAGAGCGGATGCGCGGGATGCGCACGGCGGGCGTGGTCGCCAAGAAAGAGGGCGGCAAGATCTGGGAGGTCGCCACGCCGATGGGTGTCGTCGCGGCGCTCATCCCGAGCACCAACCCGACGGCGACGGCGATGTACAAAGCCATCATCAGCGCCAAGGCGCGGTGTGGCATTGTGATGAGCCCGCACCCCAAGGCGGCGAAGTGCACGGCCGAAGCGCTGCGCGTTGTGGCCGAAGCCGCCTACGCCTCTGGCGCGCCCGAGGGCCTGTTCGCGTGCCTCACGCGCGTGACCATGCAGGGCACGAACGAGATCATGGAAAACGGCATTACGGACGTGATTCTGGCCACTGGCGGCGGCGCGATGGTGCGCGCGGCGTACTCCAAAGGCAAGCCCGCCTACGGCGTGGGCAGCGGCAACGTGCCGGTCTATGTGGACCGGTCCGCCAACGTCGCCAAGGCCGCCGCCGACATCCTGACGGGCACCAGCTTCGATTGGGGCACGCTGTGCTCGACCGAGCGCTCGGTTGTGGCCGATGCCCCTATCCGCACCGAACTGCTAGAGGCCTTTCGCGCCAGAGGCGGATACGTCTGCTCGGACGCGGAGCGCGCCAAGCTCCGAGCCATCATCAAGCCCGGCGGGCGCTTCAACGTGGACATCGTGGGCCAGAGCCCGATGCGCATCGCGGAACTCGCGGGCTTCACGGTCCCGAACGACACGCGCGCGCTCATCGCCGAAGTCGACACCGTGGGGTCGGGCGAGCCGCTGTCCATGGAGACGCTCTCGCCCATCCTCAGCTTTTACGTCGCCGACGGCTGGGAGCAGGGCTGCGAGCGGTGCATCCAGATCCTGGAGTTCGGCGGCATCGGCCACACGCTCGCGATCCACGCGCAGAGCGAGCGGGCCATCGAGCAGTTCGCGCTCAAGAAGCCGTCCATGCGCATCGTCGTCAATACGGTCGCCGCGCTGGGCTCGGTCGGCATGACGACCCAGCTGTTCCCCGCGATGACGCTCGGGCCGGGGACCGTCGGCGGCAGCATCACGAGCGACAACGTCTCGCCGCTGCACCTCATCAACGTCAAGCGCGTCGCCTTCGAGACGGCACCGCTCAACGACGACGCGGGGCAGCCTCTGGCGGCGAATGCTCAGCGATCTGCGACCGCGCCCGGCCTCGCGCGCGAGCGCTCCATCGACGCCCGCGCCTCTGGCGCCAGAGGCTCGGGTACGACGAGCCGGCCCCGCCCCGGTCTCTGGCGGCGGCTGGATGGACGAGATCGAGCGGCGCTTGCTGGACCGCGCGGGCAACGCGCCGGTCTCGCGGCCTGCGCCAGAGGCGCCACGCTCTGCTTCGCGCGCGCCAGAGGCCTCTGGCGCAGGCGCGCCTGCTTCGTCCACGCTCGCGATCCCGGATCCGCAGGTGGAGGCGCTGATTCAGAGGTTCCGGAAGTAAGGGTTCGCGCTCTCGCAGCGGGCCGCGCGCCAGAGGCTGGAGCGTGACACCTCTGGCGCCTCTGGCGCGTAGACTTGAGGCATGGCCGAGGTCCCCGCCCCCGTTCCCGCAAACCCGCCGCTCTCCGTCGAGACCGGCGACGCTGCGCTGGACGCGCTCCTGGCCCAGGCGTGGGAGGGGATGCCGGACCGCCCCGACCGCGTGGCGGCGTTGGCGCAGCGTGCGCTAGAGCGCGCTGAGGCCACAGGCAACGCCCGGGGCCGCGCGTACGCGCTGGGGTACGTGGGTGTGGGGCAGTACATGCGCTCGGACCACAAGGACGCGCTCGCGTCGCTGACCGAGGCCCTCGCGGAGATGGAGCCGCTCGGCGACCTCTACGGCCGCTGCCTCATCATGGGCGCGCTCGCGGGGGTGCACCTCAGCCTGGGCCACTTCGAGGAAGCGATCAAGGCGTCGCTGGACGCCTTGCAGGCGTCGCGAGCGCTTGGCGACCGGCGGCAGGAGGCGTGGATCCTCGCCAACCTGGGCAACGGCTACCTAGACCTGGGGGATCTTCAGCGCGCGATGGAAGCGGGAGAGAAGGGCCTGCACCTTTTCGGAAACCTGGGCCTTGGCGCAGGGCAGGCCCGGGCGCACGGCGTCATCGGCGGCGCGTTGATGCGCATGGGCCGCAGCGCCGAGGCCCGCGCGCACCACGAAGCCGCGCTCCGCCTAGCACGCGAGGGCGGCGTCCTGCTCAACGAAGCGCGCGCGCTCCACGACCTGGGCGAGTGCACGCACATCGCAGGCGACCCCGCAGCGGCGCTGAGCCTGCACCGCGAGGCGCTCGCGATCCGCCGCGAGGTGGGCAACCGCCAGGCGCAGAGCACCAGCCTGCTCCACATCGGCCTCGCGCTCTCAGCCCTCGGCCGCACGCCAGAGGCCGTCGAGAGGCTTACCCAAGCGCGCGACCTCGCGATGGAGGTCGGGGCCGAGCCGCGCGTCGCGCAGGCCGACGAGGCGCTGGCCGAGGCCTACGAGGAAGCGGGCGACCCGACGCTCGCGCTGGAGCACTACCGCCTGTTCCACGCCCGCCGCGAGCAGATGCTGGACGCGCAATCGCGCAGCCGCATCCAGTCCATCCAGATCCGCGCCGACGCCGAGCAGGCGCAGCGCGAGGCCGAGATCGCGCACCTCCGCTCGGTCGAACTCGCCGAGGCCAACGCCGGGCCTGGAAGCCGCTCTCGCGATCTCGCAGCAGACGCAGCGGCGCCTGCTCCAGCAGGAAAAGCTGGCCTCGCTGGGCCGCCTGGCCTCTGGCGTGGCGCACGAGATTCAGAACCCGATCAACTTCATCGCCAACTTCGCCGGCATCAACGCGGAGTACGCCGTCGAGATGCGCGAGACCGTGGAGCAGCGGCGCGCGCAGCTTCCGCCAGACCTCGCGGACGAACTCACCGAACTGCTGAGCGACCTCGGCGCCAACATCGGGCGCGTGCAGGAGCACGCGCAGCGCGCCAGCGGCATCGTCAAAAGCCTCGTCGCCCACGGCAACACGGCCTCTGGCGAGCGCCAGACCGTCGACCTGCGCGACCTTGTGGGACGCGTCGTCGCGGTGACGTTTGCGGGCTCCGGGATCCGGCCCGTCTGGGTGCCTGGCTCCGATCCGGTGTGCGCCGAGGTCGACGCGCAGGCGTTCGACCGTGCTCTCGTCAACCTGGTGGACAACGCCCGCCGCGCCGTGCTGGACCGCGCAGACCAGGACGACAGCTTCCGCGCGGTCGTCTGCGTCTCGCTAGACGGCGTGGACGACCGCGCCATCCTTCGCGTGATGGACAACGGCCACGGCATCCCAGAAGACCTCCAGGACCGCGTGTTCGAGCCGTTCTACAGCACCCGCCCGACGGGCGAGGGCACGGGCCTGGGCCTCACGCTCGCCCGCCAGATCATCGTGGACGGCCACGAAGGCTCGCTCGACCTGGAGCCCTCCGCGATGGGCGCCACGTTTACGGTCTCGCTGCCTCTGGCGGAGGGGTAGCCTCTGGCGCCAGAGGCCGCGGGTGGCAGGGTGTCTGGCTGGTGGGTACCCCCCCGCTCGACGCGCCTGTGACGGCGGTCGACCTGTCCCCCTTGTCAAGGGGGACAATCCAGATCGAGATCTTGGCGACGCCAGCCGCCATCGTCTGGGTTTTGTAACGACCCGGTGTGGAATTGTCCCCCTCGCTGAGGGGGACAGCTTCGCGACCAACGGGCGAGCGAAGCGGGGGGTAGCCGCGCCTCTTCGCCACGCCCGCGCCTCTTCGCCACGCCCGCGCCTCTTCGCCACGCCCGCGCCTCTTCGCCACGCCCGCGCCTCTTCGCCACGCCCGCACCTCTTCGCCACGCCCGCGCCTCTGGCGCCAGAGGCACTCCAGTCCCTAGACCCCAGCCCCCAGTCCTACCAAGAGCCCCACCGCCCACATCGCTGCGCCCGCCGCCAGAGGCACCCGCAGGTTGTCGTTGACCGGGATCGGCAGCGCCTCCACGAGTGCGGCCACGACGGCGCCGACGCCGATTTGCGTCCACGAGAGGCTGTACGCCCGGCCACAGCGAGAACGCCCAGCCCATTAGCGCCGCGGTCGCGATAAAGGCCAGCGTGCCCTCCAGCGATTTGGGCGAGCCGAAGAGGCGCGTGCGTCCGATGCGCCGCCCCACGAGCGCCGCCGCCGCGTCGCCGATCATCTGCATCGCCATGGCTGCGGCGGCCACGACGGGCGCGAACAGCGCCACGCACAGCGCCGCGGCCACGCACATCATCGTCGCGCCGTTGAAGACCAGGCGCTCGCCGAACGGCGGGATCTCCTCGGGGCGCATCAGCGAGCCGAACACCTTGAGCAGAACGTCCCGCGCCCATTCGATCCTCTGGCGGGACCAGTCCGCCAGCAGCGCGAGCGCCGCCAGAGGCACCAGCACCCACAGCGAGACCTCGCGGCCGAACAGCAAGATGCCCACCGGGATCGCGAGCGCCATCAGGTGGAGCGCCTTGCGCCGCACTTCGGCGGCGTAGGAGATGACGGGGACGTGGTCGCTCATGGAACGCGGGGAGAGGCCCGAAGGTAGCCGCACCCTCACCTGCCTCTGGCGCCATGCGTTCTCTGCTGCTCCTGTTTCTCGTGTTCACCGTTGCCGCCTGCACCTCTAGCGACGCTCCCGACTATGCGGGCGAGATGCGCGAGCAGCACGACGGCGACTCTGCCCAGGCCTCTGGCGCCGCCGTGGGCGCCCAGGATGCGGACGTGACGCGCGAGGAGGTCGCCTACGCGACCGTCGGCGGCGAGAGCGTGATGGGCACGCTCATCCGGCCTGCCGGCGCGACGGGCCCGCTGCCCGCCGTGATCGTGATCCACGAGTGGTGGGGGCTCAACGACAACGTGCGCGACATGGCCGCACGGCTCGCCGCCGAGGGCTACGCCACGCTCGCCGTCGACCTCTACGGCGGCCAGACCGCCGACACGCCAGAGGCTGCGATGGGCCTCATGCGCGCCGCGATGGGCGACGCCGAGGCCGCGACCGACAACCTCCGCCAGGCGTACGCCTACCTCACCACCACGCAGCAGGCGCCCGCCGTCGCCTCGCTGGGCTGGTGCTTTGGCGGCGCGTGGTCGCTGCGGGCCGCCCTCGCGATGCCCACCGAACTGAGCGCGGTCGTGATCTACTACGGCCAGCCCAACACCGAGTCCTCCGAGTTGGAGCCTCTGGCAATGCCCGTCCTCGCGCACTTTGGCGAGGCCGACTCGTCCATCCCGATGGATGCCGTCGAAGCGTTCGAGAGCGCGCTGGTGGCCGCGGGCGTGGAGAACACCGTCTACGTCTACACCGACGCCGAGCACGCCTTTGCCAACCCCTCCGGCCAGCGCTACGACGCCGAGGCCGCCGAGACCGCGTGGGCGCGCACGACGGCGTTTCTGGCCGCGACCCTCAAGTAGCGCCTCTGGCGGCCTGCCCTGAGCGGAGCCGAACGCGCCAGAGGCTCAGTCCTCTGGCAAACCCAACTCTGGCAGCGCGTCCACGATGCGCACCGTCTCCACGCTCACGTGCGCCACCCGCCGGATGAGCGACACCAGCGCGGAGCGCCGTCGCGTTCTCGCCTCTGGCGAAGGCCGCGTTGGGGTCGTGCACGATGCCGGAGCGCTTGTCCGTCTTGACGCGCAACTGGTCCACCAGCCACGCCAGCGCCGAGCGGTTTCCCAGCGTGTAGCGGTGCGCCTCGGGCGGGATGCCGGTGAGCGAGAGGCTGTCGTTGAGGCGGAGCGTGCCCGCGTCGGCGTCCAGCTTCATCTTTTCGATGGTGTAGTCCAGCGGCGTGCCCGGCTCGTGGACCAACGCGAGGTCGGCCTCTGGCGCGGTCTCGTAGCCGACGTGCAACTGCGCCAGCGCGCGGCCCGCCTCCGCCAGAGGCCAGAAGCCGCCGCCCTCGGCGGCGCTCGGCGCGAACGGCACGCGCGGGAGCGAGCGCTTCAGGTCCGCGGCGTAGCGGGCGCGGTAGGCCGGGTGGTGGAGCACGGCGTAGACGTAGTGGAACACGTCCTCCTTTGTGATCGCGGCCTCTGGCGACCGCGCGGCGGTCTCCTCGGCGTAGCGCGCGCGAAACTGCTCCAGCGCCCAGTCCGTCAGGTTCTCTTTCCGAGCGTAGCGGACGCCGCCGAGTTCGATGACCGCCTCGCCCGCCTCTGGCGCCGCGCCCTCCGCCAGAGGCCGGTAGATGTAGAGTGGGACGCACTGGAAGCTGTCGGCGCTGGCGAGAAGATGACAGTCGGCGAATCCGATCCACCATCAGCGCCTGAACTTGGTTCGCCAGACCCACACTGCTGACGCAGATCAGCTCGGTTCTCAGCCTCTGGCGTCGGGAAGTACTCATCGCCAGAGGCCGGCCGATGTCCACGAGGAGGTCGTCGTAGTAGAGCCACTTCGTGACGAATGGCCGATACATCGCACGGCGCACATGGCTCTCCTCGAAGTCACCGAAATGCACCCGGCTTGAGACTGTCTCTTCAAGAGGTCGCGGCTCCACTTGATCTTGGTGTCATCGCTCGTGACCACGTCCTCGACCTCTGACGGTCGTTCCGCCTTTCCGCTGCCACTTGACGACCTGCGCGTTGTAGGTGTCCACAAACCGTTCGATACGCTCGGCCAGCCTCTGGCGGTCGAAACCGTAGACCCACACGTCACGGTTGAGTCTGAACGCCAGGGCAGTACTCGTCTAGAGATCGTCGTCTCGTTCTCGTCGTCGCTCGTCTTCTCGGCGTTGCTGCACAGCGGAAGCAGGTCGTCCCAGTCGTCGGCGAGTGTCGCCGGTCAGCCAGACGTGGCGCGCATTCGGCTCTAACTCGCGCCAGTCGAGGCCGGTGAGGTCGCCCGCTTCTTCGAGCCAGTCGTACTTCTCGCGCTTCGTCCAGCGCTGGCCCGCCTCGGCGTAGCGGATCGTCGCGCGGCCGTCCTCCATCTTGCGCTTGCCGCCGGTCCGCACGAGGAGCGTGACCGCCACGCCCACCTGAATCCCGAACACGTTGTGCGTCGAGCCCGAGAGCGTCGGGTCCTTGCGCACGTTGCCGCCCAGCCCGAGCACCCACACCTCGTCGAACTCGCCCGCGAGGTGGCGCCGCATCCCGTCGAACGCGAGCCCGTCCAGAAACGAGTCGTTGGTCACGAACGCCACCGCGCCCTGCTCACCGATCCGGTCGGCGGCCCACCGGAACGCCTTCACGTACGGATCCGAGAGCGCGTTCTTGTTCGTGCGCGCCAGAGGCCGCCGCGTACGTCTCGCTCACGCGGCCGTCCACGTGCGGGTACTTCCGGTTCTGGTTCGCGTCGTTCGCGTTGACCTGGTGCGCGTTGTACGGCGGGTTGCCGATGACGACCGTGATCGGCGCCTCGCGCTGCCGCTGCGCGCGCTCCGAGTTCTCCGCCGAGAACATGCCGATGGTCTTGCCCTCCACCATCTCGAACGTGTCCACGAGCACGATGCCCTCGAACGGCGCGTACTGCCCCGTCTTCTCCAGGTAGGCGTGCTCCACGTTGAGGCTCGCCACGTAGTACGGCAGCAGCATCACCTCGTTGGCGTGCAACTCGCCTCTGGCGCGGGCGCCGCCCCCGCCAGAGGCCCCGTATTTGGCCGCGAGCGCAGGCGCCGGGATCTGGTCCATCACGCGCACCAGAAAGTTGCCCGTCCCCACGAACGGGTCCAGCACGTGCACGCCAGAGGCCGCGAGGGACTGCCCGAAGTGTCGTTCCAGCAGCACGTCCACGCTGCGCACCATCCAGTCCACAATCGGCTGCGGCGTGTAGACGATGCCGTGCGTGTCCGCGACTCTGTCCGAGAAGCCCTGGAAGAACTGCTCGTAGACCGTGTTGAGCAGCGTCTGCTTGGCCGAGAAGTCCTTGATGCCGTCCGCCGCCTCCTCGATCGCGATGTAGAAGCGGTCCAACTGCCCGATAAACGCCTCGCGCGAGAAGTGCCGCCCCGTGAGCGCGTCGATCACGCCCTTCGATGTCGCGCGCGATGGCGTTGCGCCGCGCAAAGTCGCGGTTGTTGAACACGCTTCGGATGACCCGCTCGGTCAGCAGGTGCTGCACCAGCATCTCCTCCACGGCCTCCACCGCCACGTTCGGGTTCACGCTCTCCCGGACCGTCTCCACGAACGCCTCGAACCTCTGGCGGAACGCCGCATCCTCCATCCGCGCGGTTTCGATCTTCGCCAGAAGCCCCGCCGCGAGCGTCGGGATGCGCCCCTTGAACGCCGCGACGGCCTCGTGGAACCGCTCGATCTCCGGCTCGCGGTACGAGAAGAACGCTTCCAGCACGTCCGCCAGTTGCACCGAGTCCGTGAGGTCCGCCGTCTGGTATAGCTCGCCGTCCTGGTAGAGCAGCGCGCGCTCTGGCGCCTGAAACAGGATGTTCTGCAGGCTGTAGCCTCTGGCGATTTTGGCGCGCACCTCCTTTTCCAGGTCGTCGCCGGTGTCCTTGGCCTCCCAGTGCCCCAGCGTCACGCCGAAGCTGTCGCGCACCAGCCCGTCGTAGCGGATCGTCTTGCCGCCGCTGCCCTTCGTCGTGTGCTCCTCGATGAGCGTCCACGTCGCGCCTGCACCCGCCTGCAGCAGATTGGCGAACGCGCCTCGGACGGCGCCCTCGTGCGCCGCGTCCGCGTGGCCGCTCAGTTCCTGTAGCCGCTTGTGGTACTCGCGGACGGGTTTGGAGTCGGGAGAAAGCATGAGCGCGCGTTAGGAACCGGGTGAGGAGGATAGCCGCGCCAGAGGCGTCGCCGTCTGCCTCTGGCGCCAGAGTCTGGTTTTCTTCCGTCCCCCGTCCCCCGTCCCCCGTCCCCCGTCCCCCGTCCCCCGTCCCCGCCAGAGGCCTCTGGCGCGCGCCCGTGCTAGGCCCACCGCTCGATGGCGTCGCGGAAGAGCGCCGTAGCGGCCTGCGGGTCCGCCGCGCACGAGACCGCCGTCATCACCGCCACGCCTCTGGCGCCCGCGTCCAGGCACGGCGCGACGCGCTCGGGCGTGATGCCCGCAATCGCGATGACGGGGATCGAGACCGCCGCGCAGGCCTCGGCCAGTCCCGCGAGGCCTTTGACGCGCGCCGGGTTGGCTTTGGAACTCGTCGCGTAGACCGGCCCGAAGCCGATGTAGTCTGCGCCCGCCGCCGCCGCCTCTCGCGCCTCGGCCACGCTTGTCGCCGTCGCGCCGACGATCCCGCCAGAGGCCGTCCGGGCGAACGCCGCGCGTGCCGCCGCGACGGGCAAATCGGTCTGCCCCACATGGACGCCATCCGCGCCCGCAGCGAGTGCGAGACCCAGGCGGTCATCGACCAGGCTCGTCGCGCCCGCCTCGCGGCACGCCGCGATCACGGGCAGCACGTTCGCCCACGCATCGCGCGCTGTGCCGTGTTTCTGCCGAAACTGGATCACGTCGGCGCCGCCCGCGAGCGCCAGCCCCGCCAGAGGCCCGTGGCCGTAGCGCTGCTGAAAGTGGAAATCGGTCAGCACGTGGAGGCGTCCGATGCGGCGAGGCGTTGTCACAGGAGGAGTCGTCATGGCGTGAAGATCGCCCCGTGCAACGGAATGGTGATCCGAGCGTTCACCGGTGCCCGGTACCTTCCGCCATGTTCGAGTCCATGCCCAAGCCCCTCCGCGCGCTCGTCGTCGATGACGAGTCCGACGTTCAGATTCTGTTCCAGCAGCGGTTCCGCCGCGAGATCCGGAAGGGCGACATCGAGTTGCAGTTCGCGCTCAGCGGCCAGGAAGCGCTCGCAGTGCTCCACGACGGCGCCGCCGCCGATGTCGTGGTGGTGCTCTCGGACGTGAACATGCCCGGCATGAACGGGCTCGAGCTGCTCGGCCGCATCAAGGAAGAGTTTCCCGACCTGGAGGTCTACATGGTCACCGCCTACGACGACGGCGAGCTCAAGACGACCGCGCTCGCTAAGGGCGCCAGAGGCTACCTGACCAAGCCCATCGACTTCGGCACGCTCAAGGAAGAGGTCTTCGGGCTGAACTAAACCCCGGCAGGCACACGTTTCGCCGGAAGCCTCTGGCGACACGGCCATGCGCCTCTGGCGCAGGTGAGGCGTACCCTCTCAGCACGGCTATGCGCGTTCTGCTGCTTTTCCTGCTCTGCCTTCCCTTTGCATCGGGTTGCGATACTGCGCTCTCGCCGTACGAGGATGGGATCGTAGAGGGCACCTACACCCTGCCCGACGGGACGACTGCCTCGTTTACGTCCCGCGCCACCGCGCAGGCCTACCGGTATAGTGGTCTCGGCACCTCCGACACCTTCCAGTTTGGGACCGCGTACGAGTCCGAGGACACGGGCACGCTCCCAACGGTACGGATCGCGCAAGATGGTCTGCGACCCGTGCCGGGTACGTTTTCTGCGGCGCTCTTGGGCGACGGCGTAAACCCGCCGGTCAGCGCCTCGATATTCATTCGCGACGTGCCCGGCTTCGAGGTCGAGAGAGGCGGCACCACGTCATCCGCCGCCTCGGTGTACCTCGGCATTCAGGGCACGGTCACGCTCCGCACTGTGGGCGACCGCATCGAGGGCACGTTCGACCTCTACGGCACGCCCGACGGCGCGCCCGAATCGGTGAGCGTCCGCGTGGAAGGCCGCTTCGACACGCCCTGGCTAGAAGCGCGGTAGCGTGCGCCAGAGGCCTCTGGCGCGCGGGGGACTTCTCTGGGACCGACGGGTTAGGGACGGCCTCTCTCGTCCCTGTGATGCCGCGCGTACTCCTTCTCGCCCTCGCTCTATTCCCTCTCTCCGCCAGAGGCCAGGCGCCTGAGGCACAAGTCTCTGGCGCTCCGGCCCAGCGGGCGGTAGCGGCCGTTCACGAGGCGCCGCCGTACGCGATCCGCAACGCTGACGGCTCGTGGAGCGGCATTGCGGTGGAACTGTGGCGCGAGGTGGCGCAGATGGAAGGACTCTCGCCCGACGTGATTGAGGTGCCCGAGGACCGTTTGCTCGCCTCGGTCGCCTCTGGCGAGGTCGACGTGGCGATTACCGCCGTCGCCTCGCCAGAGGACGAAGCCCGCGTCGACTTCGTGCTCCCCTACCACGTCGCCACGCTGGGCGTGGCGAGGCCCGCGAACGCAGGATTCGGGTCCACCTCGAAGCGGTTTCTCTCCTCCACCGTGTACCGCACGATGGCGCTGACGCTCGTTCTGCTGCTGGTCGTGGGCGTGGCGGAGTGGCTGTTCGAGCGGCGCAACGACGACACAGACTTCGACAAAGGCCCCACGGGTGTCTGGCACGGCTTCTACTGGGCAGGCGTCACCATGACGACGATCGGCTACGGCGACAAAGTGCCGAAAACGCTCGGCGGGCAGATCCTCGCGCTCGTGTGGATGATCGCGGCGCTGGGCCTCACCTCGATCCTCACGACGGCTCTCGTCTCCGCGCTCGGGATCGGAGAGAACGGGCCGGTGCAACTTCCGGACGGTGTGCGCGGGATGACGGTCGGCGTGGAAGCGGGCTCCGACGCGGAGGCGTTTCTCCAGTCTGAGCGCGTCCGCGTGCTGGCGTTTCCGAGCGTCGCCAGAGGCTTGGACGCGCTCGAAGCCGACAGCGTGGACACGTTCGTGGCCGGGGCACCGCAGTTGCAAAACGCAGTCAACGAACAGGGGCGGTCTGGCCTGCAGGTGGCGACGACGGGTGTGAGCCCTCGGCAGCGGGCCTTTGCAGTCGCGCAGGGAAGCGCGCTGCGCGAGAGCCTGTCGCGCGCTGTGCTCGACCGTGCCAGCGGCCCCGAATGGCAGGCCACGCTAAACCGCTATGTGGGCGCGGGCGGCTAGCCTCTGGCAGAATCCGCGCTCGGCGCGAGAGGGGCACTCTCCGGATCGGCAGCGAGGGGCTCGGCGTCGCTCGCAGCGTCGCCAGGGGCCTCTGGCGCGTGGCGCGGGTTCTTGGGAATGCCGATGGTGCCCGAGAGCAGCACGATCCCCAGCAGCGTGCTCGCCACGAGCACGACCGGGATAAACGGCCTCGCGGGTTGCGGCAGCACGAGCCAGCCCATCGCGTCCAACAGCGCGAGCGCGAGGCTGAGCGCGAAGACGACGCCAGAGGCGATCAGGAGGCGGAAGAGACCGGCGGACATGGCACCCGCACGCGCGAGACCCGGCCCGCGTTCTCCCGCGGCTAGCTTTCGCCATCTCTCCGCCAGATTCCATGCGTCTGTTCCTGCTCCTCGCGTTTGTCCTTGTGCCTCTGGCGGGATGCGCCGCACAGCCCGGTCCTGCGCCAGAGGCGTCGGCGATCCCGAGTGCGAGCACGCAATTGGTGCTCGTCACCACGCCCTCTTGGAACGCGACCGATGGCACGCTGCGCACGTTCGAGCGCGACGCCA
Source organism: Rubricoccaceae bacterium (assembly GCA_963708165.1). Classification (GTDB taxonomy): domain Bacteria; phylum Bacteroidota; class Rhodothermia; order Rhodothermales; family Rubricoccaceae; genus Rubricoccus. The sequence continues at coordinate 2,785,440 of OY970187.1, forward strand.
GAGGCTCCGGCGGGGCGCGCCTCTGGCGGGAAGTGGGCGCGCCGACGGCTACGGTCGTGGGGCGGAGCGGCCTGGGGTGGGGGAGGGGCCTCCACGCGCCAGAGGCAGGCGTTCAAAAGCGCGAGGGTGACGGGCGCGCGCCCGCAGGCGCGTTCAGCCTCAGCGCCGCCTTCGGCTACGCCGCGGGCGAGCCGACAGGCCTGCCGTACGTGCAGGCCACCCCCTCGCTCATGTGCGTGGACGACGCCGCCTCGGCGTTTTACACCCTCGTCGTGGACGCGGACGCGGTCGCGCCGGACTGGACCTCGCGGGAGCAGATGCGGCGCGCGGACAGCCTCTACAGCCTCGGCGTCGTCGTAGCACACAACGGGCCAGGCATCACAGACGATCTGGTTGGAGGCGCCTCTGGCGCCACGCCAGAGGCGGGCGCGGGCTCGTGCATCTTTCTCCACGTCTGGCGCGGACCGGGCTCGTCCACCGCAGGCTGCACGGCCATGCCGAGCGCCTCGCTGCAACGCGTGATGGGTTGGCTGGACGCGCGCCAGAGGCCCGTCCTGGTGCAGCTTCCCGAGCCAGAGGCGGAGCGCCTGCGCGCAGTGTGGGGACTTCCGGAATAGCCTCTGGCGCCGAGCTTGAGCGCCGAATGGGCCAGAGACGTGCGGCGTGCGGTGACGGTGTTGGGCCGCGTACCAGGTAGATAGAGAGTGAACGCCTTCCCCGCGTGCCCTCTCGATCCTCCCTGCCATGCTGCGCGTTCTCACCGCTTCCCTCCTCATCCTCGCCTCTGGCGCCCACGCCCAGGTCTCGCAGGTGCTGGACCTGCTTCCCGGAAACCAGCACGGCTTTCGCGGCATCGAGCGTCGCCGTCTACGACGGCCGTCTGTACTTCTCCGGGCGAGACGCCACCGGCGAGGTCAAACTGTGGGCCTACGACAGCGCCACCGATACCGCGACGCGCGCTGGAGGGAGCGACGCAAACAGCGAACCGAGAGGCTTCACCGTCTACAACGACTCGTTGTTTTTCGCCGCTGTGAGCGGCTCCGGCGTGGCGCTCTACGCCTACGACGGCGCCGAGTGAACACTACCACGCGAGATCTCCGGCGCCAGAGGCCCCGGCGGCGACCGCGGCGGCGAGTTCATCGTGTACGACGATGATCTTTACTTCAACGCTTCCGGCGACGGGCAAGGCCGTGAACTCTGGCGCTACGACGGCGCGACAGGGACGGTCGAACTCGCCGCCGAGATCGAGCCAGGTCGCGGACCGGAAGCGACCCGCGCCAGTTCGCTGTCTACGACGGGCGACTGTATCTTCAGCGCCGATACAGATGCTGAAGGCCGCGAGCTGTGGAGCTACGACGCGGCCTCTGGCGCCACCGCGATGATCGACGTACGGCCCGGTGGGGACAGCGCCAGCCCCGGCCTGCCCATCGTCTACGCAGGCGCGCTCTACTTCGCGGCTACCTCGCCCGATGTTCGGCGGAGAACTGATGGTGTTCAACGGCACAACCGTCGTTCTGTAGCCGCCGAGATTCGCCCGGGCGCTGGTGGCGGCGCGAGCGGCGAGCCGATGGCGGTCCTCGGAGACGTGCTCTACTTCCAGGGCAACGACAGCGTGACCGGCGGCGAGCTGTGGAGCTACACGGCGAGCGGAGGCGCCACGCTCGCGGCAGACATCCACGTAGGCACGCCGCAGGCCAACAGCTTCCCCACCGCTCTGACGCGTCTTCGAAGGCCGACTGTATTTCAGCGCCAACAACGGCACAAGCGGGCAAGAGCTGTGGTCGTACGACGGCGCCCCCACGCTCGTCTCAGACATTCGGTCTGGTGCAGCAGCGGCAGCAACCCAGGCTCGTTCGTGGCTCTACAACGGCGCGCTCTACTTGAAGGCCAACGACGGCGTGAGCGGCAGACGAGCTGTGGCGCCTGGGCACCTCGTCTACGGACTCTGGCAACACACCCGGCTCCGGCGCCAGAGGCGCTGGAACTGACAGGCGCCAACCCATTCCAAGGCGCTACGTCGGTCCGCGTTCGCGTGTCGCTCTCCGCAAGTCCGTCGAGGTCGCCTTGTTCGACGCGCTCGGGCGGCGTGTGCGGACGCTCTACCACGGCACTGTAGCCGCAGGAGGCGAGCGTCGAGGTCTCCGCCAGAGGCCTCGCTCCCGGCACCTACGTCGTGCGCGCCTCTGGCGACGCGCTCCGCGCCAGCCTTGCGATTGCCGTCGTGCGCTGACGGACCCTTGTGTGCTGAGGGCTCGGTCGCCAGAGGCGGAATCCACAGCCCATGCACGTCCGCGGGCGGGCGCTGCGCGTAGCCTCTGGCGAAACACCGCCCTGACCCATGCCGCTTACCCAAGACGCCGTCCTCGCGGCCCTCTCCACCGTCGAAGAACCCGATCTCAAGGACGACCTGGTCACGCTCGGCATGATCCGCGACCTCGTCGTTGAGGGCGACGCGGCGGCATTCACGGTCATGCTGACCACGCCCGCGTGCCCGCTCAAGGAGCTGATCCGGCAGCGCTGCGAGACCGCCATCCACCGCGACTGCGGCGAGCACGTCACGGTGAGCATCCAGATGGAGGCCGACACGACCACGCCAGAGGCGCAGGTCGCGCAAGGCGGCGCCTCTGGCGTCAAGAACTTTATCGCCGTCGCCAGCGGCAAGGGCGGCGTGGGCAAGAGCACCGTTGCGGCCAACCTCGCCGTCGCACTCGCCGAGGCCGGTGCTCGCGTGGGACTGCTCGATATCGACGTGTACGGCCCCAGCGTGCCCGTCATGTTCGGCATCGCGCCCGACGAGAAGCCGCGCGTCAACGAGGAGCGCAAGATCATTCCGCTCGTCCGCTACGGCGTCAAGCTGCTCTCGATGGGCTTCCTCGTGGACCCCAAGAACGCCGTCGTGTGGCGCGGCCCGATGGCCTCCAGCGCCGTCAAGCAGTTCGTCAACGACGCCGTCTGGGGCGAGTTGGATTACCTCATCATCGACCTCCCGCCGGGCACAGGCGACATCCAACTCACGCTCGTGCAGACGGTCCCTGTGACCGGCACCGTCATCGTCAGCACGCCGCAAGAGGTCGCGCTGACGGATGCGCGCAAGGGCATCAAGATGTTCGAGAAGACCGGTGTCCCGGTTCTGGGCATCGTGGAAAACATGGCCTACTTCACGCCGCCGGATCTGCCCGACCGCAAGTACTTCCTCTTCGGCCAGGCAGGCGCGCAAAAGCTCGCCGCCGAGATGGAGGTCCCGCTTCTGGCGGAGATCCCGCTGGAGCAGGCCACGCGAGAGGCGGGCGACCTGGGCGCACCCGTCACGGTCCGCGAGCCCGACTCGCTGAGCGCGGGCATCTTCCGCGAGCTCGCAGGCCGCGTCGCGCAAGAGGTGAGCATCCGCAACGCCGAGGCCCCGGCGACGCAGCAAATAGAGATTTTGCACCGGTAGACGAGGGATGCGGGATAGGGGATGAGGGATGGGCAGATCGCCCGAACCGCCTCTGGCGCTCTGTTCTACCTCCCTTCCCAGACGGAAAGGGACGGGGGAGGGTGACCGCTCGACTTCAAGGTCGCGCTCGACTGGATCGGCCCCTCCCGGCCTCCCCTATCTCAGGGAGGCAGACATGCGGCCTCTCTGGCGCCAGAGGCCTGGGATGATTTGCTTCCAGTCCCCAGTCCCCAGTCCCCAGTCCCCCAGTCCCGAACCCTCCCGCGCCTCTGGCGCGTTGACCCCGCCAGAGGCTCCGGCCCCTGCGTATCATCCGCACAGCACCCCAGACCGATGGCCGACGACTCGACTCATTCCGACTTGCTGGACCGCATCGAGACCGCGCTCGACGCCATCCGCCCGTACCTGATGGCAGACGGCGGCTCGACACGTGTTCACCGCGTCACGCCCGACATGGTCGTGGAACTAGAACTGCTCGGCGCGTGCGGCACCTGTCCGCTCAGCATGATGACGCTTCGCGGCGGCATCGAGCAGACCATCAAACGCGCTGTGCCCGAGGTGTCGCGCGTCGAAGTGGTGACGCCGGAGCCCGCCTAACCCGTCTTTCCCTCTAGCGGCGCTGGCGCCTGCCCCGGACGCCGATCCGGAGGCGCCGCACCTGTTTCAGCGCACCGCCCCCGCGCGTTCGTACCCCACCACCCCCGATGGCCGACAGCCCTTCCCGCCCTGGCACCGCCAGCGGGGAGCCGACCACAGCCTGCGACGCCTCTGGCGCGCCGCAGCGAGAGCTCCACCACATCACCCGCATCGACATCGAGCCGTCGGACGCGTACCCCAACCGCCATCCCACCCACGGGTGGCAGGTCCGCGCCCGGCGCGATGGGAAACGCCTCTCCAAGTTCTTCGCCGACGCCAAGCACGACGACCGCGACGGCGCCCTGGAAAGCGCGAAAACGTACCGAGACCAGCTTCTCTCTGACATGCCTGATTCCCCTCAGAAGCCGCGCAAGGCGTGGAGCAACACCGGCGTCGTGGGCCTTTCGGTCCGCGAGAAGGACGAGGGCGCCAAGCCGCGACAGTACGTCCAACTCAACTGGATGGACGCTAGCGGCAAGCGCAAAGCGGCCTCGTTCTCGGTCGAGAAGTGGGGCCTGCGCCGCGCACTCTGGAACGGCTGCCTGCGCCTCTACCGCGAGCGCCAGGACGCGGGCTACCCCGTCGAGGAGCCGCACGTAATGTTCGCCCGCTCGCAAGAGCCATTTACGGACCAGATCCGCAAGGAGCAGTTCGAGGAGGCACGTCTGGAAGCCCAGGCCGAGGCCGAGCGCAAGGCCGCGGAGCACGCCGCGACACCGGAGGGCAAGATGGAGGCCGACGCGAAGCAACTCAAGAGCGTCGAGGAGGCGCTGTTCGGCAAGTTCTAGCCTCTGGCGCAATCATGTTTGCCGGGCCTCTGGCGCCAGAGGCCCGGTCGTGGAGGCTCAGGTGTACTCCGTGCCACCCTTGCGCGTGAGGTACGTGTCGCTGATGGACTTGAGCTGGACGCGGCCCAGTCCAGCGTCCTCGCGCTCGGTCGCGGAGCGCACCACGACGCCCTCGCGCAGGTGCGTCTCGCGCCCGCTCACGGCTTCCCGGCCCGACGTGTGCTCGGCCAGAGCAGCGGCGGAGTACGGGCCGCGGTAGAGAACCGGGACGCGGTCGAGGCCCATCGCGGCGCACGTCTCGTCCAACTCGGCATCGTTCAAAAACCGGCCGTGGCTGCGCTGCCCGACGTACACGTCGAACACCCGATAGCTGATGGCCTCTGGCGCACCGTCCTCGCGGCCGTAGCGCAAGTCTTGGATGCCCGCGCCGAACACCTCGCCGAGGACAAAGACGGGCTCGGTCACGTCGCCAGAGGCCTCGCCGAAGACGCGGGCGATACGGTCTGCGAGCGCGCGATCCTGCGCGATGCGGGTGTAGACGTTGAGGCGACCTCCGGACGTGTCGAACACGAGGCCCTTGCCCCCCAGGCCTTTGGAGAAGACCACGACGTTGCCATGCGTGCCGTCCGCCATCGCCAGAGGCAGCACGCCGCAGCCCATAAACGTGCCGTGCAGCTTCTCGGTCATCACGACCGGCTCGCCATGTTGCAGCACGTCCGGCCAGCGCTTGACGTTCTCGATGTCGTACGCCAGCGTCCGGTCCTGCCCCGCTGCCCACACGTCACCGCCCATCGACGTGGGCACCGGCGGCACGTACTTCTCGACCTCCAGAAACGCGGCCACGTCGTCGCCTTCGGCGACGGCACGGCGCTCGCCTCTGGCGTTCTCGATCGCGCCCTCCGCCAGAGGCACGACGAGCCCCTGCGAGAGCACGCCGCGCAGCCGGATCGCCTTGACGCGGTTCTTCTGGCTCCCGGAGAGCTTGCCGACAAGTCCCAGGCGCTCCTGCAAGTACTCGGGCACGAGCGAGCCCTCGGGGATGTACACCGCGAGATCGCCGGTCTGGTAGCGGTTCTTGACCACGACCGCGCGATAGCCGCCCACGGCGGCGAGCTCTAAGGCGTCGGCGTTGTCGTGCGGCTCGATGGTGAGGCGCACGACGGGACATTCGGTTCTGACGATCTCGGACATGACTCGGAGTGAAACGGGAGGCCGAATCTCGCGTCGTTTCTCACGCCCTGCCTCTGGCGCACGGTCAGTCGTCCAGAGTGGAATCCCAACGGCCCGAGGCGGCGTGCCTCTGGCGCCAGAGGCCGCCGCCGAGGGTCACACCCAGTTGTGTCATCCTGAGCGAGCGCAGCGAGTAGAAGGATCTCTGCCGAGTGGTATGCTTCGCACAGCGCTCTCGTCTCTGGCATGAGGCGCCGTCGCACCAGAGATCCTTCGGCTCTGCCCGCTAGCGCGGCCTCCGCTCAGGATGACACGTCCGGGAGATCGAGGTACAGCCGCTGGCGACCGCAACTCCGCCAGAGGCTACCGCGAGAGGTACAGGTTCCGCATCTCATACGGCTTCGCGATGTGCTCGTCCGTGATGTCGTCCACAAACGCAATCGCCTCGCCGGTGGACTTCATCTCCGGGCCGAGCTCTTTGCTGACCTCGGGAAATTTGTCCCACGAGAAGACCGGCTCCTTGACCGCGAAGCCCGTCAGCGAGGACTCCAACTCGCCTCTGGCGCGGAAGTCCGCAATCTTGGCGCCCAGCATCAGCTTGGAGCCGATGGTGGAGACCGCGACGCCCGTCGCCTTCGCCACGAACGGGACCGTCCGCGAGGCGCGCGGGTTGGCCTCGATCACGAACACGTGGTCCTCCATCTCGCCAGAGGCGTCGGGCCGCTGCTGCACGGCGAGCTGCGCGTTCATCATGCCGACGACGCCCAGTTCGGTCGCGATGGCGACGACGGTGTCTTTGAGCACCTGCACGGTTTCGTCGGACAGAGAGAACGGCGGGAGCACGGCGGTTGAGTCGCCGCTGTGGACGCCCGCGGGCTCGATGTGCTGCATCACGCCCGCGATGTGCACCTCGTCGCCGTCGGCGAGGCAGTCCACGTCGACTTCGATGGCGTTCTCCAGGAAGAGATCGAGCAGGATCTCGTTGTGCGGGAAGCGCTCCAGCACGTCGGCGACGTAGCCCGCCACCTCGTCCTTGTTGATCGCGATGTGCATGCCCTGGCCGCCGAGCACGTAGCTCGGCCGCACCAGAATCGGGTAGCCGATCTTCTCGGCCGTCTCGACGGCCTCCTCCACGCTCCGCGCCATGCCGTAGGGCGGGAACGGGATCTCCAGCTTCTCCAACACGGCCGAGAACTTGCCGCGGTCCTCCGCGAGGTCCATGTTCTCGAACGGCGTCCCCATGATGGGCAGGCCTCTGGCGACGAACTGCCGCGCGAGCTTGAGCGCCGTCTGGCCGCCGAGTTGGAGGATCACGCCGTCCGGCTGCTCATGGTCCAGAATGTCCGCGACGCGCTCCCAGAAGACCGGCTCGAAGTAGAGCTTGTCGGCCACGTCGAAGTCCGTCGAGACCGTCTCCGGGTTGCAGTTGATCATGATGGCCTCGTAGCCCATCTCCTTGGCCGCGAGGACGCCGTGGACGCACGAGTAGTCGAACTCGATGCCCTGCCCGATCCGGTTCGGGACCACTAGCCCAGGATGACCACCTTCTTGCGGTCGCTGCGCGTGCTCTCGGTCTCGCCCTGGTCGTAGGTGCTGTAGAAGTACGGCGTCTCGGCGGGAAACTCGCCCGCGCACGTGTCCACCACGCGAAACGTCGGCTTCAGGTCGAGCCTCTGGCGCAGCGCGCGCACGTCGGCTTCGGTCGCGTCGTCTTTGACGAGGTAGGCGATCTGGATGTCGGAGAACCCGTGCTGCTTGAGCTCCAACATGGCTTCGCGGTCCAGCGACGCCAGAGGCCCGGCTTCGGTCTTGCGTTCCAGTTCCACGAGGCCGTGGATGTGGTCGAGGAACCACGGGTCGACGCGCGTGATGTCGTGGATCTCCTCCACGCTCGTGCCCAGGCGGAAGGCGTTGCGGATCTGGTAGAGACGGTCCCAGTAGCTCTTGGAGAGCCTCTGGCGGATGATGGTGCGGTCGGGCAGCGGACGATCGGCGCCCAGACCCGAGAAGCCGATTTCGAGTCCCTGCCACGCTTTCTGCAGGCTCTCGCTGAACGTGCGGCCGATCGCCATCGTCTCGCCGACGGCCTTCATCTGGGTCGTCAGCTCCTCGTCGGCGCCGTCGAACTTGTCGAAGTTGAAACGCGGGACCTTGACCACGACATAGTCCAGCGCGGGCTCGAAGCACGCCGAGGTGGTGCCCGTGATCTCGTTGGGCAACTCGTCCAGCGTGTAGCCGACCGCCAGCCGCGCGGCCACCTTCGCGATGGGATAGCCTGTGGCCTTGGACGCCAGCGCCGACGAGCGCGAGACGCGCGGGTTGATCTCGATCACGATCATCCGGCCCGTCGCCGGATCGACGGCGAACTGGATGTTGCAGCCGCCCGCGAACGTCCCGATGGACCGCATCGCCTTGATGGCGGCATCGCGCAAAAGTTGGTACTGCGGGTCGGTCAGCGTTTGCTGCGGCGCGACGGTCACGCTGTCGCCGGTGTGGACGCCCATCGGGTCCACGTTCTCGATGGAGCAGATGATGACGACGTTGTCGTTGGCGTCGCGCAAGCAGCTCCAACTCGTACTCCTTCCAGCCGACGAGGCATTCCTCGATCAGCACCTCGTGGACAGGAGACAATTCCAGCCCGCGCGTCACCTTGTAGTCGAAGTCCTCGGCCTTCCACACGATGCCGCCGCCCATGCCGCCCATCGTGAACGAGGGCCGGATGACGACCGGCTCGAAGCCCAGCCCGAGCCCGCCGTCCTCGCCTCTGGCGAGATCCTGCGCGATCTCCTTGGCTTCGAGAAGCGACTTCGCCACTTTGCTCCGCGCCTGATCGATCCCGATGCTGTCCATCAGGTCGCGAAACGCCTGCCGGTCTTCGGTGATGTGGATCGCGTCGATGTCCACGCCGATCACGTGGATGCCCTCCTTTTCCCAGTAGCCCTCCTGGTGGAGTTTGTCCGCGAGGTTGAGCGCCGTCTGGCCGCCCATCGTGGGCAGACACCGCGTCCGGCTTTTCCTTCGCGACGATCTCCTTGATGCTACTTCGGCGTTAGCTCCTGGAGGTAGACCTTGTCCGCCGTCATCGGGTCGGTCATGATCGTGGCCGGGTTGGAGTTGACCAGGATCACGCGGTAGCCCTCATCGCGCAGCGCGCGGGCCGCCTGCGTGCCGGAGTAGTCGAACTCGCACGCCTGCCCGATCACGATGGGGCCGCTGCCGATGAGGAGGATGGACTGGATGTCGGTGCGCTTGGGCATCTAGAAATACGGGTACGAGGTACCGGGTACGAGGTACAGGAGAAAGCGAGGCCTCTGGCGGGGCGTACCTCGTACCCCGCACCTCGTACCTTCGGCGCTATGCGCCCATAAAGCCGCCGACGGTCTTGGTCTCCTCGCGCTCCAGGATCACGAGCGCGGCGAACTGCGCGGGGCCGTTGTAGCCGCCGACGCCGCCCATGGCGGTCGTGGAGACGAGGCGCCAGCCTTCGTTGAGGTGGCGGGTTAGCTCGTCGGCGTTGCTCCCGTCGCCATCAGCGCGGTGGGTGACGACGAGGGCTTTCTTCTTGGTGGTGGAGTCGGTCATTGGAGTGCGGTGGGGTTCGGCCTGGCGTCCGGCGGGCGCCAGGGAGGCGGGGAGGGGTCGGGGTTTGGCGCGTGGCCGCTGCTCTTTCAGGGAGCAGTGCTAGAGGAGCGCGTGGGTAGAGGTCCGTCCAAGCCGTTGGTCGAGGGCCACCGACCGTTTTCCGCACATGCGCAGTGGGTAGGTAAAGGGGAAGCCGAGCGCGCGGTGCTGGCGCCAGAGGCGTTCGAGGGTTTGAAGGGGGCGCTCTTCGCGTGGCGTGCCGACCGTCTTACGGATCGTCCACGGGCCAGGCGAGTCGGGCTGCTGTCGGTTGTCGGCCATCACGATGCAGCGCCAGAGGCCTCTGGCGAGATGGCTGTTTCCTCGTCCCCCTTCCCGCGTCCCCCATCACCCATCATCGCCAGGAACTCGTCGAACAGGTAATGGCTGTCGTGCGGGCCGGGGCAGGCCTCGGGGTGGTACTGCACGGAGAAGCCGGGGAAGCGCGCAAAGCGCAGGCCCTCGACCGAGCCGTCGTTGAGGTTGCGGTGGTGGACGGCCGCGGTAGCGGGCGTGACCGAGTCCGGGTCGACCGCGAAGCCGTGGTTCTGGGTCGTGATCTCGACCTTGCCGGTCTCGGTGTTGAGGACGGGCTGGTTGGCGCCGCGGTGGCCGACCTTCATTTTGAAGACCTCCAGGCCTTCGGCGAGAGCCATGAGCTGGTGTCCCAGGCAGATCCCGAACAGAGGCAGGCCGCTGGCGATGGCTTCGCGGACCGTTTCCACCGAAGCAGGCATCGCGCGCGGATCTCCAGGTCCGTTGGAGAAGAAGATGCCATCTGGGTTCCACGCCTGGACCGTCGCCAGAGGCGTGTCGTGCGGGAAGAGGCGGATCGTCGCGCCTCTGGCGGCGAATGAGCGCAGGATGTTGCGCTTGACGCCGTAGTCGTAGACGGCGATGCGGGGTCCGTCGCCAGAGGCTCCGACGGGTTGCGCCTCTGGCGAGACGCTGTCCAGCGTAAAGTCTTCCGCTTCGGCCACGCTCACGCGAGAGGCTAGCTCCAGCCCGGCCATGCTGGGCACGGCCTTGGCCTTGGCGACGAGCGAGTCGTCGTCCAAGTCCTCGGACGAGACAACGCGTTCATCACGCCCTTCTCGCGGATGTGCCGCACGAGCTGCCGCGTGTCGATGCCGCTGATGCCCACCAATCCGTGGCGCTCCATCCACGTCGCCAGAGGCTCCTCGGACGTGTGGTTGCTGGGCACCTCGCAGAACTCGCGCACGACCAGTCCCGCCACCTTCGGGCCGTCGCTCTCGGACGCGGCGCCAGAGGCCCCGTAGTTGCCGATGTGCGGGTACGTCATCATCATGAGCTGGCCGACGTAGCTGGGGTCGGTCAGGATTTCCTGATAGCCGCTCATGCTCGTGTTGAAGCACAGCTCGCCGCCGGTCTCGCCTCTGGCGCCGACGGCGATGCCGGTGAGGACGAGCCCATCTTCGAGGGCGATCTTGGCGGGGGCGGTCTCGGTCATGCGCGGACGGGGCGGGGCCTCTGGCGACAGGGGCTTCGGGCGGGACAGCTTCTGGCGTGAGCGCACGGGGCGACGTGCGGAGCAGATACAAAAACAGCCCTCCCGAGGGAAGGCTGGACGAGAAAACGGCGGAGCCGAGGGGCTGGCTGGCCCCAGTCGGAAATCGGCAAGTGCAGCGGTGTTGGCGGCATCGGGCTCCGTGGTTTTTCAAAGCTACACGCACAGCGCGAGCGGCGGCAAGGCGATCCCGCCAGAGGCCGGGTCTTCACGCGCCGTTCGGGGATGCTTTGGGTGGCGGGCTGTCCCGAGACGGCTGCTCCGCCACCACGCCCGAGCCCTCTAGCGCCGCGCACCCACCTCGGGGCGGCCAGGAGTGGCCCCTCGGCGCGGCGCGGCTCGCGTATTCTTTCGCGCCTCCCCTCGCGCGAGGAGCGCCTCTGGCGCGTTCCAATTCCTATGCCGCTCCGCCGCCCCCGCTTCCCCGACGAGCGCGACCCTCACGTCGCGACGCGCACGCTCGCGTGCCTGGCGGCGAGCATCGGCGTGGCGCTGCTGGCGGTCTTGTTCTGGCCCGCGCGCACGGCGCCAGAGGCCGCAGCGTTCGATACCGAAGCTGCCGTGCTGGACGTGATGGAGGTGATCGAGATCGTGCCCACGTCGCAGCCTCCGCCGAGCGACCGGCCGCCACCGCCGCCGCCTCTGGCGATGGCCGACGTGCCGCCCGTCGAGGTCGAGGACCTGATCGAGATCGAGGACTTGATCGTGGACCGCTTTCAGGTGGACACGCCCACGCCGCAGCCGTCGGCGCCCGGGCCTCCGGCCCCGCCCGCACCTCCCGGCCCGCCTGCGCCGCCGCGCGGGCGCCCCGCGGCCACAGGCCCGACGGGGCCGGTACTGGTCCGCCAGCCGGATACCGTCCCACAGACGCGCTTTGCACCGTTTCCCGAGTACCCGGATGCTGCTCGGCGCGCGGGCGTGCGGGCGCGTGCGGTCGTGGAAGTGCTCGTGAGCGAGGGCGGGCGCATCCTGGAGGCCGAGATCGTCGAGCGCGTCGTGATCGACAAGCGCGGCCGCGAGAGCCAAGTTGCGCAGCTTCCGCACGGCATGGACGGCATCGCGCTCGCGACCGCCCGGCGCTACACGCACCGCCCGGCTCGGCACGAGGGCCGCACCGTGCGCACGTACACGCGCATCACGCTCGACTTCGGCACGGAGCGCGGCGGCTGAGATGGCCGTCGCGTGACGCCGCGGGCCTCAGGCGGCCCATCCTCCAGCACCACGAGCCTCTGGCGCCAGAGGCTAGCTTGCGCGCATGGCCGCTCTCACCCTGTTTCTCGACGCCGACGTTTTCGCCCCCGAGCCGCTCGGGCGGCGCTCCGTCCTCGTCGGCGGCGGTCAGATTGTGTCCATCTCCGAGCGCGCGCCGTCGCTGGCGGGCGTGGACGTGGAGACCATCGACGTGGAGGGCGCGAGGTTGGTGCCGGGGCTGATCGACCTGCACGTACACGTCACCGGCGGCGGGGGAGAGGCCGGGCCCGAGACCGCCGCGCCCGCGCCCGCGCTCAGCCACTACACCCGCGCAGGCGTGACCAGCGTCGTCGGCCTGCTCGGCACCGACGACACGACGCGCACGACGGCGGGCCTCTTGCGCCAGGTGCGCGGCCTCTGGCGCGAGGGCCTCAGCGCGTGGGCGTGGACCGGCGGCTACCACCTGCCCCCGACGACGCTGACGGGCTCGGTCCGCGGTGACATCGCGCACCTGCGCGAGGTCATCGGCTTTGGCGAACTCGCGCTCAGCGACCACCGCTCGTCCCAGCCGACCGTCCACGAAGTCGCGCGTGTAGCGGCCGACTGTCACGTCGGCGGGCTGCTCACCGGCAAAGCGGGCGTGCTCCACTGCCACATGGGCGACGGCGCCAGAGGCCTCGCCATGCTCCGCGAGATCCTCGGCACCACCGAGGTCCCGCCGCGCACGCTCCACCCCACGCACGTCAACCGCAAGCGCGCGCTCTGGGACGAGGCGTTAGAGTTCGCCGAGCGCGGCAGCACCATCGACGTAACCGCCTTTCCGCCCGAGTTCGCCGAAACCGACGAAGTCGGCGCTGCCGAAGCGGTCCGTGCCTACGTCGCCGGCGGCTTGCCTCTGGCGCAGCTCACGGTCTCCTCGGATGGCGGCGGCTGCCTGCCCCACTTCGACACGCAGGGCGAGATGACGCGCATGGACTTCGCCACGAGCGGCGCGCTCGCAGATCTTCTCGCGGATCTTCTCGCGGGCGGCATGGCGCCAGAGGCGGCGCTCGCGCCGTTCACCTCCAGCCCCGCGAGCCTCTTGCGCCTGGGCGGCAAAGGACGAATCGAAGCGGGCGCCGACGCCGACCTCGTCATCCTGGGCGACGATCACCGCCCACGCGACGTGATGGCGCGCGGACGCTGGCACATCCGCGGCGGCGAGGCGGTCGTGCGCGGCACGTTCGAGTGAGGCAGTGCTGCGCGTTGCCTTCGTCCGGGACGTAGCGCTCCGCCTCTGGCGCTACAGCCCCCAGATGTCATCCCGAGCGACGAGGGGTCGAGTCTCAGCCGACGCCAGAGGCTTGCCCAGCGCGCGAGCATCCGGCGAGTAGATCCCTCGGCGGAGCCTGCCCTGAGCGCAACCGAACGGGCTCAGGATGACACGTAGTAGAGATTCGCCGCAGCCTCTGGCGCCAGAGGCGAGCGGGAAGCAGCTTTGCCCGGAACCCGGAACCGGACCGGACCCGAGCGCCAGAGGCCTGCCTCACCGCCAATCCTCCCGCACCCCGCTTTCCCCGGCACCTCACAGGCGCCTCACTCCGCCAGAGGCGACCTTGCAGCACCGGCTCTCACCCATCGGACCTTCCCTATGCCCTCCACTGGCACACCCGGCGTTACGCGCGGCTACATCGTCCCTGTCGGGGGCGCGGAAAAGAAAACGGCCGAGATGTCGATCCTCAAGCGGTTCGTCAAGATCGCGGGCGGCGGCGACGCGCGGATCGTGGTCATCCCAACAGCCTCGGAGCTAGAGGACACCGGCGAGCGCTACGTCGATCTCTTCGAGGGGCTCTACGTTGAGTCGGCGCGCTCGCTGCCCATCACCACGCGTGAGCACGCGATGGAAGAGGAGTGCGTGGCGGCCATCGAGGACGCGACGGCGGTCTTCCTCACCGGCGGCAACCAACTCCGGCTCTCCACGATCCTGGGTGGCTCGCCGGTCGCGAAAACCATCCGGCGCCGCAACTCAGACGGGATGCACGTCGGCGGCACGAGCGCGGGCGCGGCGATCCTGCCCGAGCACATGATCGCGGGCGGACGCTCCGGCCACACGCCGCGCGTGGACGGCGTGGTGATGGCGCCCGGCCTCGGCCTCACCAACCGTTTGCTCATCGACCAGCACTTTCGCCAGCGCGACCGCCTCGGGCGGCTGCTAACCGCCGTCTCCTTCAACCCCTTCGCCGTCGGCGTGGGCCTGGACGAAGACACGGCCATCTTTCTCGGGCCGGACGGCTCGTTCGAGGTCGTCGGCAGCGGCGCCGTCACGGTCGTGGACCCGACCGGGCTCAAATATTCCTCGATGGACTCCGCGGCGCCCAAAGAGCCCGTGAGCCTCATCGGCCTGCAACTCCATCTCCTCGCCGAGGGCGCGCGCTACGATGTGGAAACGCGGCACGCGTTCGCGCCAGAGGCCGACACGGCGTAGCCTCTGGCGGCGTAGCCTCTGGCGGCGACGCGGCGGGCGGCGACGCGGAAGGTGTCGCATGCCTCTCGCGGCGTGGCTTGTCTGGCGGGGCTGGTAAAACGGGCCTCAACCCCTCTGCGCTGCGCGCATCTCCCCGAGGGAAGAGGCAGATGCGGCGCCTCTGGCGCCAGAGGCGAGCCGAAAATGGATACGGTCGCGCGGAGCGCGCCGCCAGAGGCTCAGGACGCCGCGACGACGGCGGCGACCACGCTCTCGTGCACGCGGGCGTCGAACGGGCTGGGGACCAGCTCCTGATCCGGCGCGAGGGCCGAGATGGCTTCGGCGGCCGCGATTTTCATCGCGCTCGTGATGGCTGGCGCGCCCACATCCAGCGCGGCTTTGAACAGGCCCGGAAAGGCCAGCGCGTTGTTGACGCTTCGGCCGTCGGCGGCAAACGCGGCGCCCGCTTCGACCGCGGCCTCTGGCGTGATCTCCGGGATCGGGTTGGAGAGCGCGAGCACGACCTGGCCCGGCCGGATCATCTCGGGGGTGATCAGACCGATGACGCCCGTGGTCGCGATGAGCACGTCGGCTTGCGCGGCGGCGTCGTGCAGCTCGGCGGTGCGTCCGCCAGAGGCCTCCAGGCGCGCGCGTGCCTCGGCGCCGGGGTCCACACCCACGACATCGAAGCCCGCCTTCATGAGTAACTGCGCGATGGCGAGGCCTGCGGCACCCAGCCCGACCTGAGCGCACGTGAGGTCGCGGCGGCCCTCGCGGCCGGTGTGCCGCAGCGCACTGAGCACCGCACCCAGAAGCACGGTCGCCGTCCCGTGCTGGTCGTCGTGCATGACCGGCTGCGGCAGGCGGCGGATGAGTTCGTTCTCGATCCAGAAGCAGTCCGGCGTGCGAATGTCTTCCAAGTGGATGCCGCCGAAGCCTGTGGCCACACGGCAGACGGTGTCGACGAACGTCTCCGGATCCTCCTCATCGATGACCAGCGGAATGGCGCTCAGACCCACGAATCGGTCGTACAGCACCGCTTTGCCTTCCATGACCGGTAGGCTCGCCAGGGCGCCGATGTTGCCCAGCCCCAGCACGCGCGTGCCGTTGCTGACAATCGCGACCGTGTGGCCTTTGGACGTGTACTGCCGCGCGAGCGCCGGGTCCAGCTCGATGGCGCGGCAGACGCGCGCCACCCCCGGCGTGTAGATGTACCGCAGGTCCTCTGGCGACTCGACAGGCGTGGTGCGTCCGCTACGGATCTTGCCACCCGCGTGGCGCTCGAAGACGAGGTCGCGGATTTGCTGTACCTCGGTATCGGTCTGCTCGCGGATAGCGCGCAGCACCTCGTCGAGATGCGGCTGGTCGTACGCTGAGACCGTCACATCGCGCAGAAAGTGGTCGCGGCCGACGTAGCGCGTCTCGATATCACCCACGAGCGCACCGTGCTCGCCGATCACGCCCAGGAGCGCGCCGATCATGCCGGGACGTTGCGCGTTGCGGACGGTGAGAACAACGTCGAAGTCGGGCAGGCCGCCGCGTTGGCGCGCGCCCTCTTCTGGGGGGACGGGAGAGTTCATCTCTCAAACTACCGCGCGCGTGCAAGCGCTTTCATGCCTCTGGCGCGAAGGGGGATGAGGGATGAGGGATGAGGGATGAGGGATGAGGGGGCGCGAGCTTTTTTGTTCCGCCAGAGGCCCGATTCTCCACGTCGCCTCTGGCGCCACACCTCATCTCCCGTAGGGACACACCGCTGGTGTGTCCACATCCAGATTGCCTCTGGCGGCAACGCCGCTCGCGGTCCTATCCATAGGGGTGACGCGGTGGGTCACCAGAGCGCCAGAGGTCTCTGGCGAGACCGCGGAATCACCAGAGCTTGGGAAATCCCTCGTCACTCCGCTTGGGATGATGGGCTGGGAAGGACGACGCGGCCTCTGCTCCCAGCCCCCGCCTCTGGCGGAATCCGGCGCCGTCTTCGCTTGACGCCAGAGGCCCGGCCCGGCACCTTCGGGCGTCCCACCCCGCGCGCCTGTGATCCGCCTCTTCCTCTCCGACATCGACGGCTGCCTCTCGGAGCCGTACCGGCCGTTCGACCTCTCGGGATTTGCCCGGCTCCGCGCGTGGGCGCAGCACGCCGAAAAAGAAGAGGACTGGCCTCGCATCGGGATCTGCTCCGGGCGGGCGTACGCCTACGTCGAGGCTGTGGCGCAGGGGTTGGGGCTGCACGGCCCGGCGCTGTTCGAGAGCGGCGGCGGCCGGTTCGACCTGCCGACGGCCTCCATCGAGTGGAACCCGGCGCTGACCCCCGAGACCGAGCGAGCGCTGGACCGCGTGCGGGAGTTTTTTCTGCGCGAGGTCGTCGCGGGCGCGCCGCGCATCTCGCTGGACTACGGCAAGCGGGCACAGGCGGGCATTGTGAGCTCGCGCCAGGGGGAATGCGCGAGCTTCCTCCCGGCCGCGCACGCATTCGTGCAGGCGCTCAACGAGGAAACCGGCATCGCGCTCCAGCCTTTCTCGACGCCGTGGTCGGTCGACGTTGTCCCGGCCGCGCTCACCAAGGCCCAGGCGCTGAGCTGGATTGCCGAGGCCGAGGGCATCGGCCTGGATGAGATCGCGTTCATCGGTGACACCGACGGTGACGCGGGCGCCATTCGCGTCGCGGGACGCGGCTTTGCCCCTCAGAACGCAGACATGGCGGCCAAAGAAGCCTCCGATTTCGTCATGCAGGGCGAGATGATCGCGGGCGTCGGCGAGGCCTATCTGCACTGCCTGGAGACCAACGGCGTGGACCCGGTGCAGGCGCTCGTGGGCACGCCCGGCATCTTCAGCACGGATAGCTAGGCGTCTCGCGTTACACTCTCTCCGCGCCAGAGGCTCCGCCCGTCGGCCTCTGGCGCGGCCGATCTCCACGCACCGCCCCGACCTGCCACCGATGCTGCGCCCGTTTTTCCTCCTGCTCGCCCTCGCGTGCGCCTCTGGCGCCCAGAGTCAGGCCCCTGGCGCCCAGGGTCAAGCCTCTGGCGCCCAGGGCCAGGCTTCCTCATCTGCTGACACTCGCGCCAGAGGCGAGACGTTCGCCGAGCGCGACGCGCGCCTGTCGCAAGAGGCTGTGCCGACGCCGGCCGCTTACGTCGTGCGCGAGAGAGTGGCTCTGGCGGATGCGCCCGACGGTCGCACCGTGCGCACGCTGCGCCGCCGCGACGGCGTGCGCGTGCTGGAAACCTCGGGCGAGTGGAGCCGCGTGCAGTGGAACGAAACCCAAGGCTGGGTCAAAAGCGACGCGCTTTCAGACCTCTGGATTCGCGTCGACAAAAGCGAGCGCACGGCCTACGTGTACAACGGTGGGACGCTCTCGCGCACGCTGCCCATCGACGTGTCCAACACGCCGGAGGGCGACAAAACGAGGCAGGCGGGTCGGTTGGAAAAAGAGGAGCACCGCATTCCCGAGGGCACGTTTTACGTGACCCGCCGCAACGAGAACTCAGACTATTACCTCGCCTTCGTGCTCAGCTACCCCAGCCCGGTCCACGCGCTGCGCGGGCTGGAAGACGGGCTGATTTCGCAGGGGCAGTACAACGCCGTCGTCGCCGCGTATCGTGACTTTCCGCGAGCCGCCGCAGAACACGCGCCTGGGTGGGCTGATCGAGATCCACGGCTCTGGCAGCGGCCGCCGCCGGGCGTGGACCCGCGGCTGCGTCGCGATGCGCAACGTGCACATGGACGCGCTCTGGGAGATCGTCGAGATCGGTACGCCGGTCGTGATCGAGCCCTAGCACTCCCGCCAGAGGCCTCTGGCGAGAGCTGTGTTTCGGGGCCGCGGGGCTCGCCGAGGCGTCTGTGGACGGCAGCGGCGCGTTCGTCCTACCGGGTCTCAAGCCCACGCCTCTGGCGCCAGAGGCCGTTATTTGATCGGGATGGAGTAGCGCACGCGGGCGCCGACGTGCAGCAGGTCGCCGCGCGAGACCGGTGCGTAGGCCACCATGGGCTCTAGGAGGAAGTTGTCGAGCGCGAACGTGCCGCTGGCGTAGTAGCCCGAGCCCGAGACGCCGCCTTGAAAGCGAACCTCCTGACCGGCTGCGGTCAGCTTCCCGGTCCCTAGACCGAGGTGGAGGGCGGGTGCCGGGGCACCGAAGTGCGCGCCGTCCAAAAATCCTCCTTGCAGGTGAAATGCGCGCGGCCCGAGCCGGACGCCTAAGGCCGGTGCGACCCGCACAGGCGTCTGGTCGTCCGCAATCTCGCCATCGGGTCCGTAGCGGATGGACGTGTCCCCGTCGAGAACCGGGAGGTTTCCGACCTGCAGGCCGAGATGGCCGCCTATATACTCGCCCTCGAACTGCGCGTACGGGTGGACGGCGAGCACTCGCTGCCCCGCCGAGTCGAAGTCGGGGTTGGAAGAAAGAGAGGCGCGCTCCTGCGTGCTGGAATACGCGCGCACGCCGATCTCGCGCGTCGTCTCGCGGTCCAGATCGACCGTCACGTGCGCGACGGCGGCGCCTACGGTCTGGTATTCGTAGAGGTCAGCGTCGCAGATGTCGACCTCCTCGTAGCGCCCATAGCCGCCGTGCGCCTCCACGGCGAGCAGCGTGAACTGGCGTTCGCCGCCCGTCGAATCCGCCTCTGGCGAGAAGATCTGGAAGCCCATCATGAGAGGCAGCCCGGCCGCGAGCGCCGTGACGGTCCAACGCAGTTGTGGCGCAGCGGCCTGCCGCCAGAGGACGACCGCGACCGCCGCGGCGGCGGGCAGCAGACGGATAAAGAGCGAGACCGACTCGGGCGCCGAGAGCCACCCGTCCAGCGCGACGCGTGCCGCCAGAAGCACGACCAGCAAGCCGACCAGTCGCCCGACGGGCGCCTCCGCCAGAGGCTGCGCGGTTGCGGCGGGCCTCTGGCGCGCACGGCGCTCAGAGAAGACGACCCAGCCCAGCGCGAGAAGGGCCGCGGTAGCCATCACGAGTTGGATCTGCGTGAGGCCTGCGAACACCTCGACCTCGCGGGCCCGCACAAAGTCCTGCGCGAACCGGTGGATGCCGTACAGGCCCACGGTCAGCCAGCACAGGTTGCCCGCTTCGCGCAGTGAGCGCGAGAGGCGAGGCATGAGCGCCAGAAGCCCGAGTGCGAAAATGATGTCGTACAGCGGGACGGGGTGGACCGGGTGCGGCGCCGCAGCGCCCGCCGCGACGATGCCTTCGGCGATCTGGAAGCCGTGCGCGAAGGAGCCCGAGGCGTAGGTCGCGCCCAGGATGCCGTCGGTCGGCGTGCCGAAGCAGCATCCCGCTACCAGGCAGCCGACGCGCACGATGGCGAGCGCCACCATGCCAGAGTACGCCAGAGGCTCCAGAATGGACTGCCGGATGCCCAGCGCGCGCCGCGCGACCTCGGCGCCGATCAGCGCGCCTGCAATGGCGCCTGGAATGCGCTTCACCGAGGCCTCTGGCGCCACGCCGCCGTCGATGAGCGCGCGGATAGCGTCGAGCGCGATGGGCAGAATGCGCGTGCCCACAATGCCGCCCAGACCAGCCGCTGCCAGTACGAGAAGCCACGACGCAGGCGGCCAGCCCCGCCGGTAGCCCATCACGGCAGCCGTGATGTAGGCGCCGAGAAATGCGGCGACGTAGAAAGGTCCGAAAAACTCAGGGGCGGCCCCAAGGATGTTGGCGAACGACATAGCGAGTACCAGGGAAGAACACCGTTAACCTAGGGCTCTTTGTGAGTGCCGCACCTTCACATTGGAGTGTCGAGTTCGGAATCGGGATATGCGCAGCGCATGGGCGTGTTTTGGTCTGCACAGGCGTCGCCCACGTCGTGCGAGGCGTGCCTGTGACGAGGCGGGTCGGCTCGAACTCGGATGCGTCAAGCCGTCGGGGTTCTCGGCGACGAGAGCATGGCGCGCGAGGCGCCTTCCCCGGCGGCTTTGCCCAGGATGCACGCGCCCACGTCTTCCCCGCCAGAGGCCGCAACACTGCGTCGGCGCGGCGCGTACTTCGCGTCACTAGACTCCACACATGATGCGCACTCGCTTGTACACCTTTGCCGCGGGCCTGCTTCTGGCGCTCGCGTGCCTCGCCAGCGGCTCGGCTCACGCGCAGACGGCAGCTCTCGAAACCGGCGACGGCCCGGTGTACCGTATCACCATCGACGAGATGATCGATGCGGCGCTCGCCAACTACGTGGACCGCGCCATCACCGAGGCCGAGGCCGACTCTGCGTCGGTGATCCTTCTCACCGTGGACACGTTCGGCGGCCTCATTGACGCGGCGGACCGCATCGTGAAGTCGCTTCTGGCGACACCGATTCCCGTCGTCGCCGTCGTGGAGAAGAACGCGATCTCAGCGGGCGCGCTGATTTCTTACGCCGCCGACCGGATCTACGTCACGCCAGGGGCCACGATGGGTGCCGCGACGGCCGTGAGCGGGACCGGCGAGTACGCGCCAGAGAAGATCCAGAGCGCCATGCGCGCCATGATCCGCTCCACCGCCGAGGCCAACGGCCGCGACGGCAAGATCGCGGAGGCGATGGTGGACGAGCGGATTAGCGTGCCGGGTGTGGTCGCAGAAGGCGAGTTGCTCACCGTTTCGGCGGATGAGGCTGTGCGCCTGGGCATCGCAGACGGTTTGCTGCCCAGCGCCGAAGCGGTGCTCGCAGAACTGGGCGTCGAGGGGCGCGATCAGATCGCGCACCGCGCCAGCGGCCCCGAAAAAGTGCTCCGCTTTCTAGGATCGCCCGTGATGGCCTCGCTGCTCATGATGATGATGCTGGGCGGTCTGTACTTCGAGCTCCAGACACCGGGCGTCGGGTTTGCAGGCGCGATGTCGGTTATCGGCGCCGGGCTCTTCTTTGCGCCGCACTACCTCTTGGGCCTCGCCGCCTCGTGGGAGATCGCGCTCTTCGTAGTTGGCGTGGGCCTACTGATGGTGGAGATTTTCGTGACGCCGGGCTTTGGCGTGTTCGGTATCTCAGGGCTGATCGCGACGATCTGCGCGCTGCTCATCGCGCTCGTGCCCAACGTGGGGCTCCAGTTTCCCTCAGATGGCGAGATCGCGCGCGCCACCGCGACGCTCGCAGCCGCTCTCGTGCTGACGGTGATCTTGGGGTTCTCGCTCGCGAGGTATTTGCCGCAATCAGAACGCTTCTCTCATCTCATTCTGTCGGGCGACTTGGCAGCGGCTACAGGCCATACGTCGGCGACGACGGACGTGTCGCTCGTCGGTCTGCAGGGTGTCGCGATTACGTCGCTCCGTCCTTCGGGCACGGTCGAGGTCGCCGGTCGCCGTATCGACGTGGTCGCGCCGGGCCAGTACGTCGAAGCTGGTGCGCCCATTGAGGTGACGCGTGCCAGAGGCGCCGTCGTGGAGGTGCGGCCTCTGGCGCCAGAGGCGGTCGCGTAGCCCATGGAAATGCTCATCCCCATCGCTCTCATTCTGGTCGGGCTCGCGCTCGTCGTGGTCGAGGTCACGCTCGTGCCCGGCACCAACGTCGTGGGCGTGATCGGCGTGCTGGGCGCGGCGGTGGGCGTCGTGATCGCGTTCGTGGAAGGCGGTCTGGGCGGCGGTGCGTTCGCGCTCGTTGGCACGCTGGCTGCGGGTGGCGGCATTGGCTACCTCCTGTGGGAAAGTGGCGCCTGGGACCGATTTGTCCTCTCGGATAGCTTGCGGCGCGACGCCGACGCGGACAACGTGGCGGATCTCTCGCGCACGCGCTTGATCGGCCGCGAGGGCACGGCGGCAACGCCGCTCCGCCCCGAGGGCGTGGTCAACGTGGACGGCGAGCGTGTCGAGGCGCGGACCGAGGGCGCCTTCGTCGCGACCGGTAGCCGCGTCCGCGTCGTCGCCATCGACCGGCACCGCGCGGTGGTACGTCTGGAAGCGTAGAACGGTGGCATTCGTGCCGCCAGAGGCCTCTGGCGAGCTGCGCCTCTGGCGTGGCTTAGACTGCCTATCAACATCAAGCGGTTGTCATCGCGAGGAGCGAAGCGACGCGGCGATCTGGTCACTCAGCGCTCGACTGCGCGAGATTGCCGCGCCTCGCTCGCAATGACAACCGTTTTGGTAGAGCGTCTTAGGAACAAGGCATGGCGGAACCCCCTCTGGCCATCTATCCAAGGGGAGAGGTTGGATGCCTCTGGCGCCAGAGGCCTCTGGCGGGCACGATCTTGACGTCACGCATCCCTGTATCTCTATGACCGGATCATTCCTCGGCCTCGCGCCCACACTCGGCCGCGAGGTCTTCATCGCAGACTCCGCCGCCGTCATCGGGGATGTCACGCTGGGCGACGGTGCGAGCATCTGGTACGGCGCCTCGCTGCGCGGCGATGTGCACTGGATTGAGGTTGGCGCCGGGAGCAACGTGCAGGACAACGCGACGGTCCACGTGTCGCGCGGCACGCATCCGTGCCGGATTGCCTCTGGCGTGACGATCGGGCACAACGCGGTCGTGCACGGCTGCACAATCGAGGACGACGTGCTGATCGGGATGGGTGCGGTCGTGCTGGATGGCGCGGTGATCGGTGCGGGCTCCATCGTGGGAGCAGGCGCTGTGGTCACAAAGGACACGATTGTGCCGCCGGGCTCGCTCGTGCTCGGGACTCCTGCACGCGTGATCAAGCCTCTGGCGCCAGAGGCCCTCGCGGGCAACCGCGCGAACGCCCAGCACTACGTCCGCATGAGCCGGATGTATCTGGGCCTGGACACGCCAGAGGTCAACCCGTTTTACTCAGACACGCGGCCCGAGCGGTAGTCCGCCGCCCGCAACTGGCCGCTAGCGTCGCGCACGTGTGTTTCCGCGCCCGGCACGATGTCGGTGTTGTGCGCCGAGACCACGCTCCAACCGAAGCCTCTGGCGAGAGACGCGTCTTCTGGGCCAGAGGGTAGGACCTCGCGCACGACGAAGGAGAACACGGTCGAGCGCGCGCCGGGCGCCTCCACGTCTCCGATGCCGGTCTGCCCGGTGAGACGCATCCTCGCGTGGACGAGAGCCACACCCGGCGCCAGAGGCTTGACCGTCGTGCGGGTCACGCGCAGGCTAGAGTCGGGGAAGAGGACTTCCAGTCCGTAGGCGTGAGCACGGCGGATCGCCTCGCGGTCGTGCCACCACAACCCGACGACGTTGACGAACTCGGCGTCGGCGTCGAAGAGGTCCGCGAGGGCATCGGCGTCGCGCGCGTTCCAGGCCGCGGCGAAGGCGTGGGGGAGGGCCTCTGGCGTCTCGGGAAGGGGCATGGGGCGGCTACGCGCGGCCTCGCGAGGGGTTCAAAGGTGCGCCTCTGGCGCCAGAGGCTTGATTAAGGTGTCTTCGCGATCTCTGCACAGATCGCTCCCGCCAGAGGCGACGTAGGTTGGGCGTGTACTTCAAGCGCCCCCGCGTGACCCTCTCCGCCTCCGTCCTCTGCTCTCACGCCGCCAGCATGTGCATGGCGATGATGATGTGTGGCATGGCTCGGCCAGGCCCGGAGGCGGTACGCACCGCGCGACCCTAGACGCTCTAGGACTTCGCGATTCTGCACCCCTCTTGGCCACCGGCCGGGAGGGGCGTTTTTTTGCGCCCGGCCCGGTGAGCCGAGAGACAGCCCACACCCTTGTGAGCACGCCTCTCCACTTCGACACGCTCCAACTCCACGCCGGACAGGTCCCCGACCCGACGACCAAGTCGCGGGCCGTGCCCATCTACCAGACCTCGTCGTACGTCTTCGACGACGCCGACCACGCCGCGCGGCTTTTCGGCCTGGAGGAGTTCGGCAACATCTACACCCGCCTTCAGAACCCGACCACGGACGTGTTCGAGAAGCGCATCGCCGCGCTCGAAGGCGGCGCCGCGGCGCTCGCGGTCGCCAGCGGCCAGGCGGCGCATCTGGTCACGTTCGCCACGCTCGCGCAGGCTGGGGACAACATCGTGGCCAGCAGCAAGCTCTACGGTGGGAGCACCAACCTGCTGAACGTCGCGCTGCGCCGGTTGGGCATTGAGGCGCGCTTCGTGCCTGAGGAGTCGCCAGAGGCCTTCGCCGCGCTCGCGGACGACCGCACGCGGGCCTTCTTTACCGAGACGCTGGGCAACCCGGACCTCGGCATCCCGGACTTCGAGCCTCTGGCGGAGGCGGCGCACGCGGCGGGCGTGCCGCTGGTGGTGGACAACACGTTCGGGCAGGGCGGCTGGGTGGTGCGACCCATTGAGCACGGCGCCGACATCGTGACGCACAGCGCGACGAAGTGGATCGGCGGGCACGGCACGTCGCTCGGCGGCGTGATCGTAGACGCGGGGCGCTTCGACTGGCGCGGCGGCAACTTCCCGCTGTTCACCGAGCCCAGCGACGGCTACCACGGACTGGTGTTCACCGACGTGTTCAATCCGGAGAGCGAACTGGGCAACCTCGCGTTCATCATCCGCGCGAGGGTGGAAGCGCTGCGCGACTTCGGGCCGGCACTCTCGCCGTTCAACGCGTTTCAACTCTTGCAGGGCGTCGAGACGCTCTCGCTCCGCGCCGAGCGGCACGCGCAGAATGCCAACGCGCTCGCGGCGTGGCTGGAGCGAGCACGACGCGGTCAAGCGGGTCTGGCACCCCAGCCTGGACTCGCACCCGAGCCACCAAACCGCGAAGAAATACTTCCGCGAGGACGCCTTTGGCAGCGTGCTCAGCTTCGAACTCCACGGCGGCATCGAGTCCGGCCGCGCGTTCATCGAAGGCGTCGAACTCGCCAGCCACCTCGCGAACGTGGGCGACGCGAAGACGCTCGTGATCCACCCCGCGAGCACGACGCACCAACAGCTTTCGGAAGCCTCGCGCCGAGCCTCTGGCGTCACGCCGGGGCTCGTCCGCGTCTCCGTCGGCACGGAACACCTGGGCGATATCGTGGCGGACTTCGAGCAGGCGCTGCTCGGGACGCTCGAAGCGGTCTAGCCGCGCTCGCGCCAGAGGCCGGTGCGTGGGCCTCTGGCGCGGGCGGGTGCGGTGCTGCTTCGAACCGGGCTTGTCCTCGAACCGCTTTGGCAATGCCCACAGCCTCCGCACTCCACACGTGTCATCCTGAGCGAGCGAAGCGAGTCGAAGGATCTCTGCCGAGGACAGACTCTGACCTCTAGCCTCTGGCGCCAGACCCTATCGCACCAGAGATCCTTCGCTTCGCCCTCTGGCCTTCGCTCAGGATGACACGTCCGTGAGGCCGCAATCGCTCGTTTTCACCTTCCGCATCATCAGGTTCTGATCTCGCATGACCCACACCTTCCACGCCGGAGACTTCACGACCGAGTCCGGCGCCACCATCCCCGATGTCACCGTCGCCTACCGCACGTGGGGCTCGCCAGAGGCACAACCTGCCGGGGCCTCTGGCGGCAACGCCGTGTTCATCGGCCACGCGCTGACGGGGCACCCGGACGTGATGGAGTGGTGGCCTGGGCTCGTCGGGCCAGGACGCGTGATCGACCCGGCGCGGCACTTCGTGATCTGCGCCAACGCGCTCGGCTCGTGCTACGGCACGACCGGACCGGGCACGCTCACGCCAGAGGCACAACCTGCCGGGGCGCAACCTGCCGGGGCGCAACCCGCCGGGGCCTCTGGCGCCCGCATGCAGCGGCTGGGCTCGCGCTTCCCGCGCATCACCATCCGCGATCAGGCCGGCTGCACGCGCGGCTGTTGGACCACCTCGGCATCGAGCGCGTCGCGCTCGCCGCGGGCGGCTCGATGGGCGGGATGCAGGCGCTCGAACTCGCGCTCGAAACGGGCCGCGTGGACCGGCTGCTGCTCATCGGCATGGGCGCCGAGCACGCGCCGTGGCAGATCGGCATCTCCGAGGCGCAGCGCCTCGCGATCCAGGCCGACAGCCTCTGGCGCGACGGTGATTACCCCGCCGACGCTCCGCCAGAGGCCGGTCTCGCGGCAGCACGCGCGATGGCGATGATGACGTACCGCAGCCCCGCGCTGTATGCCTCGCGCTTTGGACGCGCGATGCAGGGGAGAGGGAAGGGGCAAGAGGGAAGGGGGGGCTGCCAGAGCGGGCCTCTGGCGGGAATGTCCCTCGCCCTGTCCCTATCCCACCGGGAGAGGGGACCTCGGCTCTGGGGAGGCTCGAGCAGGCCTCTGGCGCCGAGGTCGAGCACACAGCCGCGCCAGAGGCCCACTTGCGAGACTCTTCGCCCATCTCTCTTCGCCAGGTCGAGAGCTACCTCCGCTACCAGGGCGCCAAGCTCGCCGCGCGCTTCGACGCCGGGAGCTACGTCGCGCTCACGCACGCGATGGACGCGCACGACATCGCCCGCACGCCAGAGGCCATCGCGGCACTCACCGCCGATGCGCTCTGCGTCGGCATCTCGTCCGATTTGCTCTACCCGCCAGAGGCCTCTCGCGATCTGGCCGCCCGGCTCCCGCGCGGGCGCTACGCCGAACTCGACTCCGCCTTTGGGCACGACGCCTTCCTCATCGACTTCGAGGCGCTCGACGCCCTCATCCGTCCCTTTCTCCACGACACCGGATTCCTGCCATGACCACCGCCCCCCACCTTCACCCCGCCGCGCCCGTCGCGGGCTCGCCTCTGGCGCCCGCGCTGGACGTGTTCATCCTCGGCCTCGGCCACGTCGGCGGCGCCCTGCGCGAGCAGATCGCGGGCCTCTCGCGCTCGCCCCTCCGCGTTATCGGCGCCGCGACGACGCGCGGCCACGTGCTCCGAGAAGCGGGCGTGGCGCCAGAGGCGCTCGGCGTACTTCTGGCCGACTCCGCGCCGCCCGACCTCGCGCGCTTGGTACACGCGCTCATCGCCCACAGCCGGCCTCTGGCGGTGGTCGACGCGACCGGCGCGCTGGAGGTGAGCACGGTCTACGAGGACCTGCTCGAAGCAGGCGTCAGCGTCGTCACGCCGAGCAAGCGTGCGAGCGCGGGGCCACAGGCCCGTTTCTACCGCCTGCGCGATCTGGGCGACGGCCAGCGCGCCACGTTCGGCTACGAGACGACGGTCGGCGCCGGACTGCCGGTTATTCGCACGCTCCGCGACCTCGTCGCGACCGGCGACCGCGTACGCTCCATCCGCGCCGTGCTCTCGGGCACGCTCACGTTCCTCTTCTCCGAGGTCGAGCGCGGCGTGCCGTTCTCGCGCGCCGTCGCCGACGCCGTCGCCAGAGGCTACGCCGAGCCCGACCCGCGCGACGACCTCTCGGGCGAGGACGTGGTACGCAAGTCGCTCATCCTCGCGCGGACCGCCCGGCTCCACGCCGAGCGCGCCGAAGTGCGCCTCACCGGACTGGCCTCTGGCGCCATCCGCGACGCGTCGCCAGAGGCACTACCCGCCGCTCTGGGCGCCGAGGACGACGCCTGGACCGCGCGCGACGCGCGACGCCGAGGCCAGAGGCGAGCGCTTGCGCTACGTCGCCACCATCACCGCCGACGCGGGCCGCGCGCAGATCGACGTGCGGCCTCTGGCGGTGCCCGCCGCGTCGCCGTTCGGGCTCTTGGAGGGGACGGACAACCTCATCGAGATCACGACGGACCGCTACGCGCGCTCGCCGCTGCGCATCATGGGACCGGGCGCCGGGCCAGACGTGACCGCATCGGGCGTGCTCGCGGAACTGCTGGAGATCGCCGCGGCGTCCCGCCAGAGGCCCGCGCTGCCTCTGGCGGCATGAGCCGCACCTCCCGCGCATCCTCACCCAGAGGTCTACGCTCGCGGCGCGGGCGGTGGAACGCCTCGCGTGGCGACCCACACGGCCGCCCGCTGCACCAACTGGTTGGACGTGGCGACTTGGATCTTCTTCTTGATGTTCTGCCGGTGGCTCTCCACCGTCTTCGGGCTGATGCACATCGTGTCGGCGATGGTCGCGGTGGACTTCCCGTACCCGATGTGCTCGAACACCTCAAACTCCCGGTCCGACAGGCTCTCGATGGAGGATGTATTCGCCGTTTTGAAATGGTCCCGGGCCAGGTGCTGGTGCATCTCCTTGCTCAGCGCGATTCCGCCGCCGAGCACCTGCCGTATCGCGCCG
The DNA here is from genome assembly GCA_963708165.1 of Rubricoccaceae bacterium. Taxonomy (GTDB): domain Bacteria; phylum Bacteroidota; class Rhodothermia; order Rhodothermales; family Rubricoccaceae; genus Rubricoccus. Next base: position 2,814,209 of record OY970187.1, read on the forward strand.
ATGATGTCCGCCGACGGCGCGTGCTTGCCTACGTACCCCTGCGCGCCCGCCCTCACAACCCGCTCAGCGTAGACCGACTCGTCGTGCGCGGAGAGCGTCAGAACGAGTAGAGCGGGATACAGGCTGCGAACCTGCTTGATGAGATCCAGGCCACTCACCCCGGGCAGTGAAAGGTCCACCACCAGAAGGTCGGGCAGAGTGCCTGCGTTCAGCGCCTGCAAAGCTTCGCCGGCTGTTGAGGCCTCTCCGCAGATCTGGAGGTCGGGCTCCCGCTGGAGCAGGAGCTTGAGGCCGTCCCGCATGATGGAGTGGTCGTCTACGATGTAGATGAGGGAGGGCATAGTGGCAGGTCAGGGAGTAATAAGGGGGGTATCTAGTTGTCGTCTGCCGGCAGCGCGAGGCGGAGCGTGCTGCGGGTGCCGCCACCCGGCTGAGACGCCACGTCCAGGGAGCCGCTGAGCAAGTCCACGCGCTCGCGCACGCTGTCCAGGCCGTACCCGTGCGACGCTTCGGAGGGATCGAAGCCGCGCCCATGGTCGATCACGTCGATGCGTACGTCGGTGTCCTCCTGTGCCACGACGATAGTGGCCTCCTTGATTCCCGCATGCTTGACGACGTTGAAGAGCAACTCGCGCACAAGCTGGACGAGAAGCGTAATCGTTTCGACCGAGGGGGAGGGATCGAGCGGGACCGCTTGAATGTTGACCTTCAGGCTGTGGAGGGTCTCCATCTGCCCGACCAGCCACGCGAGGCCTTCCTCCAGCCCGCCGCCCTCCAAAACCGGCGGCGCGAGGTCGACGGAAAGTGAGCGTGTAATGTCGATGGCGTCTTGGACCATGCCGCCGATCTCGGCCGCACGCATGCTGTCAGCCTCCGGGAGGTCGGAGGCGAGCATCTCGGCGCGGAGGCGGACGCCGTGCAGCACCTGCTGCACGTTGTCGTGGAGGATCTGCGCCACGCGGGCGCGCTCGCGCTGCTCGGCGAGTGTGAGCGCGAGGGCGAGTGTGCGGACTTGCGCTGTCCGCTTGAGCACGCGCTCCTCCAGCGTTTCGTTGAGCGCGCGCACCGAGGTCTCCGCTGCCCGCCGCGCCGTCACGTCCTCGAACACGGCCAGCGCCGCCGTCTCGCCAGAGGCCGACGTGACCGGCCCTGCACTGACGAGAATGTGGAGCCACGAGCCGTCACGCCGGGGAATCTTGTACTCCTCCTCGGACACGGCCTCGCCGCGGAGCGCCCGCGCGATGGGCCACTGGTCGAACAGGACCGGCCGGTCGTCCAGGCCGAAGATGGTGCTAGAGGAGAGGTCGGTGAAAGCCTCTGGCGAGGCGAGGATGGGCGTGTCCTGCAAGAGTCTGTATGCGCTCGGGTTGGCGTACTGCACGGCGACGCCCCTGTCCTTGCCCTCGTCCATGACGATGACGCCCGTCGGCAGCTTGTCCAGCGTGGCGGAATACAGCGCCTCGACGGACGCCAACTCGCGCTGACTTTCACCCAGTTCGGTCTCGGCCCGCCGGATCTCCGTCAGGTCCTGCACCGTCGTGCCCACGCCGATGACCTCGCCAGAGGCGTCGGCGACGGGGAAGTGGAGCACGAGCCAGTCGCGCACGTCCTCTGGCGAGCCGGGCGCGGCGACGCGGTACTCGACGGCGCCGCTGGGCTCGCCGCTCTCCAGCACGCCGAGCACGTGCGGGGCGTCCACGTCGGCGAGGTCGGGGAACAGCTCGGCGGTCGTCTTGCCGATGTGGGCCTCTGGCGTGATGCCGTTGACGGCCGCCAGCGTGTCGTTGATGCGGACGTAGCGCATCTCGCGGTCCTTGTACGCCAGCCCGATGGGCAGCGAGTCGTAGACGGCCGTGATCTCGGCGAGCTGCTGCGCGATCACGGCCTCGCGGCGCTCGACCTTTTTCTGCAGCTCGACGATAGACGAGATGTCTGTGTTGACACCGACCGCCCCGATGGGCTTGCCGTCGACGATGACCGGCGCCGCGGCGGCGCGGAGGTAGAGGTCGGTGTCGGTCGTGAGGTTGCGCGCGAGGATGTTCGCCGTGGCGATCTCGCCGTGGAGCGCGCGGAAAAACGGGTAGGCCTCTGGCGCCAGAGGCTGCTCGGTATCGGCGTCGCGGACGTTGAACTTCTGGCCCAGCTCTGCGGTTTGGCCCTGGAGCTCCTCCAGTGTTTCCACACCGACGAGCGCGAGCGCGAGGGAGTTGGCGTGACGCACGCCGTCGTCGTCGCCGATGTACACCCCGTCCGGGATGGCCTCGATGACGGCGTCCATTTCGGCGGCGTGGCGCGTGGCCTCGGCTGCGAGATCGCGCAGGCGCTCCTCGTCGCGCGTGCGGCGCAGCGAAGCCGCGAGCACGTTGGCGACGGCTTCCAGGAATTGCGCGTCGCGCTCGGAAAACGCGCGCGGCTCTCGGCTGTGCGTGCCCAGCACCCCCCACGGCTCGCCATCGTCTCCTGGAATGGCGACGCTGATGCCGCTGGCGAAGCCGTGGTCCGAGAGGAGCGACGGGGCCGTAAAGCGGCTCTCATGCTCAACGTTTTGCACGATGACGGGGCCTCCGTGCGCGAGTGTGTACCCGGCCTGGGAGTCACCGCCGTCCGGGACGGCCGCTTCACCCACGATCCCGTCGTCCCATCCGCACCCGGCCACGACGAGGAGGTCGTTGTTGTCTACGCGGTGCCGGAGCACCTTTGTGGCACCGGTTTCGAGCATCTCGCGCACGGCGGTACACGCCGCCTCCAGGATCTCGCCAGAGGCCTGGGCGCCTTCGAGCGCGAGCCGCCCGAGCTCGGCCACGGCCGCCTGCTGCTCGGCGCGCGTCGCGGCCTCGGTCTCGGCGCGGCGGCGGGCGGTGATGTCGAAAAACGACGCCACCACGCCGTCGATCTTGTCGTCCTCGGTCCGGTACGGCACGATGCGGAGGAGGTAATCGCTTCCACCGGCTTCGATCTCTCGCTCGACCGGTACGAGCGTCTCGATCACGTGCTCCACTTCACCTGCGAGGTCCGTGCCTTCGAGCGTGTGCGCGATGTGGTCCAGCGGCCGCCCGATGTCTGTGGGCAGGAGGTGGAAGATGTCTGTCGCTTTGGGCGTGAACCGTTTGACGCGCAGCTCGCGGTCCAAAAACAGCGTGCCGATGCCCGTCGACTGCATGAGGTTGACCAGGTCGCCGTAGGCCCGGTTGAGCTCGCCGACCTTGGTGCGGAGCTCCTGGTTGAGCGTGATGAGCTCCTCGTTCATACTCTGCAGCTCTTCCTTCGAGGTCTCCAACTCCTCGGTCGTGGACTGCAGCTCTTCGTTGAGCGACTGCAGTTCCTCGTTGCTGGCACGGAGCTCCTCGTTGCTGGTCTCGTGCTCTTCCAGGCTTTCCTGCAGGCGGCCTCTGGCGCGCTTGAGGTCGGCTTCGAGCCGGGTCACGATGGGGTCTTCGCCGGCCTCTGAGGGTGTGGCGCCGAGCGCGTCGGCGGCTTCGGAGTCCAGCACCTCGAAGACGACTTCGACCGTGCCCGTGTTCAGGCCCGGCGCGTCGACGGTTTCGGCGTGGAGACGGACGACGGCGTCGTCCAGCCGGATGTACTCGCTCGCGCCTGGCTTGCCTGCCGAAACGGCGTGGAGGGCGGAGCGGAGGCCGGGGCGAAACAGCGTGAGCACGCGCGCGAGCACGTCTTGCGTCACGCGGCCTTCGCCCTCGGTGAGAAACTGGCCCGCGCCGCCGAACACGTGCGTGACCTCGTGCTGCCGGTTGAGCAGCAGCCGCGGCGGCGTGTGGCGCTGCAACGTCCACGCTTCGTAGGCTGCCTCAGCGCTCAGCGGCGGGGCGGCCTCTGGCGAGGGAGGCGGGGCGGCAAAGGTGGCGCCAGAGGCCGCAGCGTAGCGCGCGCGAGCCTCTGGCGATTTCGAGGCCGTCGAGCGGTACAGCCGCAGCCGCCGGTCGACGGGCTCGAACAGGCTCTCGCTCGCCGTCTCCGACGAGCCGAGCAGGAGGTAGCCGCCGTTGCGGAGGCCGTAGCTGAAGCGCTGGAAGACGCGCTCCTGCGCCGCGCGCTGCATGTAGATGAGCAGGTTTCGGCACGTGACGAGGTCCAGCCGCGAGAACGGCGGGTCCGAGAGCACGTTGTGCGGCGCAAAGAGCACCACGCGGCGCAGCGACTCGCGCACGCGGTAGCCGCTGCCGGTCCGCTCGAAAAAGCGCCGCAGCCGCTCGGCGCTCACGTCGGCCTCGATGGTCTCGGGATATTCGCCGCCGCGCGCGACCGAGAGCGCGGCCTCGTCGATGTCGGTCGCGAACACCTGAATGTTTACGCCCTCGGGGGCCTGCTCGCAGAGCAGCATCGCCATCGTGTAGGCCTCCTCGCCGGTCGCGCAGCCGGGCACCCACGCGCGGACCGTCTCGCCAGAGGCCTTCCGACGCCACGATCCGCGAGATCGCCTCGTGCTCCAGCGCGACGAAGGCTTCGGGGTCGCGGAAAAAGTTGGTGACGGAGATGAGCAGGTCCTTGAGCAGCGCCCGCGCCTCGTCGCGGTTGTCGGCGAGGTAGTCGAGGTAGCTCGCCATGCCGTCCGAACCGGTGATCTGGATGCGCCGCTGGATGCGCCGGAGCAGCGTGGAGCGCTTGTACTCGTCGAAGCTGTGGCCCGTGCGCTCGTGCAGCGTGCCGAGGATCTCGCTGAGGATCTCGGCGCGCGAGGGGTCCACCAGGTCGTCCTCTGGCGAGAGGATGAGCCCGTCCTGCTCGCGTAGCGCGACCATGCGCTGGGCCATCTCGGCCGCTGGCGCCACGAGGTCGACCAGGCCGGTGCGGATGGCGGCCTGCGGCATCGAGGGGAAGTCTGCCTCCTCTGGCGCCTGCGCCATCGTGAGCCCGCCGCGCTCTTTGACGCGCGCGAGGCCTTGCGCGCCGTCGGCGCCGGTCCCGGAAAAGACGACGGCCACGGCGCGCGGCCCGAGGTCTTCGGCGAGCGAGCGGAAAAAGAGGTCGATCGGCGCGCGGTCGGCGCGGGCGCGCTGCGGCTCGCCGAGGTGGAGCCGCCCGTCGCGGATGGTGAGCGTCTTGCCCGGTGGGATCACGTAGACGTGCCCCGGCCGGACCGTCGGCGTGTCGGTCACCTGCGAGACCCGCATGAACGTGTGGTTCTGCAGGATCTCGGCCAGTTCGCTCTCGTGCTCCGGCGAGAGGTGCTGCACGATGACGATGGCAAACTCGTTTTGCGGCGGCAGCGCGTCGAAAAAGTCCGAGAGCGCGCCCAACCCGCCCGCGGACGCGCCCAGCCCGATGACGGGGAAGTCCGAGGCCTGGGCCTCGTCGGAAGACATCGGCTCGTCCGCGCCCGTGAGGCCCGCCGCCGCGGCAGGGCTTTGATCGCCAGAGGCAGGCTCGCCTCCAGAGGCGGTCGGATGGTCGTCGGTGGGCACAGCGGTCTCAAAGGGGCGTCGCACATAATAAGGTATGATCCCCTATCACTGACCCCGGGATTCCCTGGTGCATCAGTGGCTTCGTCTCGGCCCTGAACGTGCCACGCCAGAGGCCTCTGGTGGCCTGAGCGACGATTCCGCGCCTCTGGCGTCTCTGCCTCCCGCTCGACCAGTCTGATGCTGCCTGATCTCGCGCTCCACCACCTCCCGCTCTACGCCACGCTCTTCTGCTCGGCGGGCGGGCTTCTGGCGTGGTCGTGGTCGCGCATCGTGACGGAGCGCCAGAGGCGGGAGGACCGGCGCGAGGCCATCGCGACCCGCGCGCTCCGCAGCGGCTCCGCGGTAGAGGCCCTGCCGCGAGCCTCTGGCGAGGCGGTGACGGAGGGCGCGCGCACGATGGGCGTGCTATATGGCCTCTGGCGCCAGAGTGCGAGAATGAAAGTCGCCTTTCGCGTAGCCGGTCCCTGGCGTTGGGCACTGGACGACCTGCGTAGCTCGATTCCGATAGTTGTCCGAACCACGCTGCCAATGGTCGTTGACAAGCAGGGCGTCTCGCCGATCGCGGCGAGCTCTGGCTTGCACTTGGCTCCGGGCAACCGGGCTCCACGTAAGTCCACGCCAGCGTCGATGTGCTATAGACGGTCGCAGCTGAGCGTCGGACAGCGCGACTGCGTAGACGATCAGAGCTCTGGCTTCCATAGAGTGAGCCGATGTCGTGCAACCCTTCGGGAGCCTCCGAGCCTGCCCATCAGTCGAGTTAGGGTCTGGTCCAGTCGGAGCAATCCATCACCAGCTCCGCCAGACGTTTCGCTAGATGACAGACGGCTCCAGAAGCGTTGCTCCGTGCAGCGAGCCAAGCGTAATGCCGATCTGGCCGGACGGTCCTCATCGGCTCTCCGAAGCTCGGCCACGGGTTGCTGTTCGCGACCGATGCCACATGATGCTGTGTCCAGTTGTTTCTCCTCATGGGCAAGAGCGTGGAAGTCGACTGCATTGGCATATGGTGGAGCGCTTGCGCGACGACACCGTCAGAGGCGCAGAAGCTTCTCAAGTCAACCCTGAGCGATCCGATGTTTGATGGCTCATGCTGTTGAAGCGAATTCGCGAACTAGGAAACCGGAAGTGGATGTGCCAGTCACGACTGAAGAGTCACCACGTAAAGCGAGTGACCGAACGATACTGTCGGGCCCGAGTCGACTAGGCTGCAATGTCAGGCCTCTGGCGCCTAAAGTCGGGGCCACGTCACTTGCCGAACCCCAGTCCCCGCCAGAGGCTGCCAGAATGGTGACACCCCTCGGCTGTTAGCTTGCACGAAACACCCCGCACCATGGCAGAGACCACCTACACCGGCGCCGACATCCAGGTCCTCGAAGGACTCGAACCCGTCCGCAAGAGGCCGGGCATGTACATCGGCGGCACCGGCAAGGCCGGGCTGCACCACCTCGTCTGGGAAGTCGTGGACAACGCCGTGGACGAGGCGACCAACGGCTTCGCGACGCTCATCGAGGTCGTGCTGCACAAAGACGGCAAGACCGTCTCCGTGACCGACAACGGCCGCGGCATCCCCGTCGACAAGCACCCCGTCAAAAAGGTCTCCACGCTGGAGGTCATCCTGACCACGCTCCACGCAGGCGGCAAGTTCGACGGGTCGAGCTACATCACGTCCGGCGGCCTGCACGGCGTGGGCTCCTCGGTCGTCAACGCGCTCTCCGAGTCGCTCGTCGCCCAGGTCAAGCGCGACGGCAAGCTCTACGAGCAGCGCTTCGCCAGAGGCGTGCCCGTGACGAAGCTCAAGACGGTCCGCAGCAACGTCCGCGGGACTGGCACGACGATCACGTTCACGCCCGACGACGAGATCTTCGAGCGCACCGGCTTCGACGCCGACACGATCAAGGACAACCTGGAGGTCAAGACGTACCTCAACGGCGAGCTTCGGATCGTGTTCAAGGACGAGGCCTCTGGCGAGAGGATCGAGTACCAGCACGAGGGCGGGATCGTGGAATACCTCGACCACTTGGTGAGCGAGGAGAAGACGCGCCGCGTCCACCCCGATCCGTTCATCCTGCGCCAGACCGAACTCGAAGACGGTCTCCGCACCGAACTCTGCTTCGTCTGGACCGAGGCGCCCAAGGAGCGCACCGTCAGCTTCGTCAACGGCATCCCGACGCGCGATGGCGGCACGCACGAGCAGGGCCTGCGCGACGGCGTGACCAAGGCCATCCGCAACTACATCGAGACGCACGACCTCGGCCAGCGCAAGCTGGACATCACCGCCGACGACATCCGCGAGGGCATGATCGCGGTCCTCAACCTCTACCACGTCGACCCGCAGTTCCAGGGCCAGACGAAGGAGAAGCTCAACAACCCCGAGGCCAAGAACGCCGTCAGCGGCGCCTTCCGCGCCGAGTTCGAGCAGTACCTCAACGCGCACCCCAGCACCGCCGAGGGCATCGTCGCGCGCATCATCCAGTCCGCGAAGGCCCGGCAGGCCTCTCGCGCGGCGGTCCAGAACGTGCGGCGCAAGAGCGCCGTCACCAACCGCCTCAACCTGCCCGGCAAGCTCGCCGACTGCTCCTCGTCCGATCCGGTCGAGAGCGAACTCTTCCTCGTCGAGGGCGACTCCGCCGGTGGCAGCGCCAAGCAGGGCCGCGACCGCAAGACGCAGGCGATCCTCGCGCTCCGCGGCAAAGTCCTCAACGCCGAGCAGGCGACCCGCGCGAAGGTGGGCGCCAACAAAGAGTTGAGCGACATCGTGGACGCGCTGGGCTGCGGCCTGGGCGAAGACCTGGACGTGACCAAGCTGCGCTACCACAAGGTCATCCTCTTGATGGACGCCGACAGCGACGGCCACCACATCGCCACGCTGCTGCTGACGTTCTTCTACCGCTACCTCAAGCCGCTCATCGACGGCGGCTACGTCTACATCGGCCAGCCGCCGCTCTTCCGCGTCGACGCGCTCAAGGAGACGCACTGGGCGCTGGACGAGCGCGACCGCGACAAGATCGTGGCCCGCATCCAGAAGAAGAGCCCCCGCACGACCATCGAGATTCAGCGCTTCAAGGGCCTGGGTGAGATGATGCCCAAGACGCTCCACGAGACCACGCTGGACCCCGACAAGCGCCGCCTGCTCCAGGTCTCCATCCCCGACGACGCCCGCGTGGCGACCGAGATGACGATCTCGGACCTGATGGGCAAGGACGCCGCGCCGCGCTTCCAGTTCATCATGGACCACGCCGCCGAGGTGGAGGAACTCGATGTCTGATCCCGACGCCCCACGCCAGAGGCCTCTGGCGGTCTACCGCCGCGGAGAAGAACCCTCCGACCGAGACTACTGGCTGTCCCGTCCCGTAGCGGAACGTCTCGCGGCGGTCGAACTCCTCAGACGCTGTCACGACGGCTGGACCGATGATGCTTCTGTCCCCAGACTTCAGAGAGTTTGCCGCGTTGTTGATCGCGCGTGAGGCTCGCTTCCTCATCGTCGGAGGCCATGCGGTGGGCGTCCACGGCCATCCGAGATATACGGGCGACACCGACGTGTGGGTCGAGTGCTCAGGTGACAACGCGGCCCGCGTGTAGGCTGCCTTAGATGCGTTCGGCTTCGGTGGGATCGGCGTCACTGCAGAAGACTTCTCGCAGCCAGATCAGGTGATCCAACTGGGCTTTCCGCCCAACCGGATCGACCTTCTCACCTCACTCTCAGGCGTTGAGTTCGAACCGTGCTACGCCGCGAGGGAGACGGTCGAGTCTGAGAACATGACGTTGCCTGTCATCGGGCTCGAATGCCTGCGGACAAACAAGAGAGCCGTGGGCCGACCGCAGGATCTAGCAGACCTGGACCATCTCAAGTAGGAGTGCCGATTCAGCCTCTGGCGCCAGAGGCTAGAGGCCGTGCGCGGCGCGAACCTCCTCGGCGATGGCGAGGATCTCAGGACGTGCCAGCCACATCGATAGCAACGAGGCCATACCCATCGCGACGACGCTGAAGCTGATGTACGCCCCCCAAAACGAGACCCACGCGAGCCCAGCGGTCCTCCACGACCGGCCGTACATCCCTGCCGCGACGCGGTAGGTGAGCACCAGCAGCACGAGCCCGCCTGCGATGGTGTAAATGATCGCGCCCCTGGGCAGGGGGAGCGTGACGAGCGCCAGAGGCACTGTCAGCAAGTAGTAGTGCCCCGTCGTGTAAAGGGTGCCTACAGCGTTCTCCGCGTACGTGTGGCGCGGGCCAAAGAACAGGCGGAAGAACCCCGCGAGCAGGAGCGCCAGCGCGAGCGCGAGCAGGGAGGTGACGCGCTGAAGCGTTTCCGCGAGCGTCTCCATGTAGACGGGAATCACGCGCGCCATGAGGTCCTCGAATACCGCGCGCTTCTCGGATGACATCGCCTCCAACTGTCCAGAATTGAGCGCCATGCCCAGATCCATCCCCATTTGCATCGTCTCGGAGATTCCGCCATCCTCTCCACCGATGGAGCCTTCCATGACCCACGGGAGAATCAGCAGCGAGACCGCAGCACCGATGAGCAGGTAGCTCAGCGGGTTCACGTACGGCCTCTGGCGCCCGCGGATGTAGTCCAGCGCGACCGTGCCGGGGCGGACGAACATCGCGCGGAACGTGCCGATAAGGCCGCGCTCCAGCTTAAGAAATCGCTCGGCAAACTGCCGCGCGAGTGAGCGAAGCGTGATGCGCTCGGTTAGGAATGGCTGCCCACAGGCGTGACAAAATGCGCCGATGCGCGCTTCGTCACACGAGGGACACACGCTTTCGGCGGATAACGCAACGCCCTCGCCAGAGGCCTCTGGCGGGTGCGCGGCCTCCGGCGGGCGTTCGGCCTCCGCTGTCTCGGGGACGGGCGCCTCTGGCGCGAGAACGGGAGCGGCAGGCGGTGGGGCAACCTCAGGCATGAGCAGACCGTGTGCGGAGCCAGAAGATGCATCCGCCGCGGCTGCGGTCAAGCCTGAACTTTTGCTCAGCCTCTGGCGCCAGAGGCCGCGGGCACTACGCGCGCAGGCGGCACGCGGCGGCCGAGGAGCAGGACCGAGACGAGCACGAGTCCCGCACCCGCGAGGCTCCACCCGTTCGGGATCGTGTCGAAGAACACCACGCCGAGGACGAACGCGAAGAGGATCTGCACGTAGCCGATGGCGCTCGCCTGCCCGGCCGGGAGCGCGTGCAGGCTCTTGGTAAGTCCCACCTGCCCGATCTGTGTGGTCACACCGATGGCGAACAACAGCGCCCACGCCTCTGGCGAGGGCATCGTCCAGCCGCCGAAGAACGCGAACGGGAGCGAGCCAACGGCGCCGACCCACGCGAGCGAGAACACGACCACGAGCGGATGGTCCGTCTCGCGCAGTTTGCGCACGACGGTGTAAACGCTCCCCGCCAGGATGGACGCCGCGACGGCCGCGCCGACCGCCAGAGGATCCAGGCCGTCGCCACCGAAGAGGAACTGCGGCTGCGCGATCATCACCACGCCCGTGAGCGAGACCAGCGTGCCCATCACGACCCACTTGCCGATGCGCTCGCGCAGGAAAAAGGCGGCCGTAAGCGCGGTGTAGACGGGTGCCGTGTAGTGGATCGTCGTCGCGTCCCCCAGCGGGATGCGGCCCAGCGCGAAGTAGAGGAGGCTGAGTGCCGTGGCGCCAATCGCGCCTCTGGCGAAGAGAAGGCGGTGGTTGTGGCCGATGGGGCTCACGCCCTCGCGCTTGAGCATCGCGAGCGTAAACACGCCCATGAGGACCGTCCGCGCGAAGACGATCTCCATCGTGGGCAGCTCTGCCGAGACGGCCTTGACGAGCGCGTTCATGATGCTGAACGCGAGCCCCGCCATCACCATGTACCACGCGCCGATGGGGATCCCTGCGGCGGTGCGCCGGGCGCGGACGATCTGACGGCGTGCGGAGGTGGACAGGTGGAGGGTCGCCATGCGGGCCAAACCGGGCCTCTGGCGCGCTGTTCTGCGCAGTCTACGTCTCGCGCGCCTCTTCACCGGGCCTGCGCTGCGCCTTCGGATTCGCGCGGCGATGAGGGGTGCGGAGCTTCTGGCGCCAGAGGCCGAACCCGCGCAGCTTCAGTCCCCAGCCCTGGCTCTACGCCTCTGGCGCGCGGTCGGAGCGGAGCGGTCGGGAGTGCTCCTCGACGATCTCGGCGTCGATGATCTCCGCGTCCTCGACGGGGCGCTGCTGTGGTGCGGAAGGCGTTCCGAAGCCGCCGGCCATTCCGCCCATCGGGCCGCCTGCCATGCCGCCGAAGCCGCCAGAGGCCACGCGGACGCTCCCGTTTTTGACCGCGCTCTGGAAACCGGAAGCGAGCGCCTTACGCATCGCAGCACGCGTTGGGGGCAACAGGCCCAGCAAGCCGGTGATGTCGGTCAGGAAGCCGGGGGTGAGCAGAAGGATGCCCGAGATGAGAATGATGAGCCCGTCGATGAGCTCGGGGCCGGGTACGCCGCCCGCGGCCATCTTGCCGCTCACGCGCTTCCACGCTGCGCTGCCCTCGCGCCGCGCGAGCCACGAGCCGACGGCAGCCGTCAGCACGACCGTCGCAACAGTCGGCCAGAAGCCGAGGCGACCCGCTACCCACACGAGAAGGGTGAGGTCCGCCAGAGGCACGAGGACGAAGAGCAGAAAGAGTCGGCTGAGGGTCATGGGAACGCGGGGTGGGCGCGGGGCATGGACGCGGTCCCGCTCCGCTTCTACGATGCTTCCTTCCAACGTGGTCCACCGCCAGAGGCTGCGCCTCGCGGCATGTCTCCTCCTCTTCTTCCCCGGCGCGATTGCCGCCCAGGTTCTCGCGCCAGAGGCGGGGTCCACGGCCTCTGGCGATGTCCTCGCGCTCTCGGCGGAGTTGCTGGACGACCAGACGGCGCACCTCTGGCGCGTCGGTGCGTGGGGTGCGGCCAACGTGGTGGGCGGCCTGGCGCTCGTCGCGCTCTCCGACCTCGAAGCCGACCGGATGCGCCGCGCCTTCGGCATCCAGTCCGCCGCGTGGGGCGCCATCAACATGGGCATCGCGGGCATCGGTCTCGCCAGAGGCCCGGGCTCAGGCCTCTGGCGACTGGGCCGCGGCGCTGGGCGCGGAGAACGGCTACGCGGACATCCTCCTGGTCAACCTCGGGCTCAACGTGGGCTACGCGGCCGTGGGCACGACGATGTTCATCGCGGGACGAAAGGGCGTGCCCAACGCCGACCTGTGGAAGGGCCACGGCGCCGCGCTCATTCTCCAAGGCGCCGGGCTCTTCGTCTTGGACGGCGTCGCGTATCTCGCGTCGCGCCAGAGGCTGGGCGCGTTGGTGGACCTCGTGGACGCGACGGCGCTGACGGTGACGGCCTCTGGCGTGGGAATCGTCGTGGGGCTGTAGATCTGGGAGCTGGCGCCAGAGGTGGGAGGGTTGCTCGAACGATTCAATAGTTCTAGATTCGTTGAATCGTTAGCCCCTCTCCCTCATGCGTCATTTCCTCTTCTGCCTCTTCTCTTTCTGTGTGGCTCCGCCGCCGCTCAACCCTCCGAGATCGTCGGGGAATGGAGCGGTGTCACTGAAGGCTCAGGGCGTGAACATCGTCTTCCACATCTCCGAGACCGACGGCGCTCTGAGTTCTCTGCTCGACGTGCCGGGGCAGGGCGCCACGGGTGTCCCAACAGGCGAGACCACGTTTGAGGGCACGACGCTCACGATCACGGTGCCTGCTATCAACGCGGTGTATACCGGCACGCTGGACGGCGACCTCATCACGGGCGAGTTCGCGCAGGGCGACGGCGAGGGGCTCAACCTCAGCCGGGTCGCAGAGGGGGCCAATGTGCCCATCGATGTTCCGCAGGCGCCGTTTCCCTACACAGACGAAGAGGTGCGCGTGGCGTCTCCCGGCGGTGTGACCATCGCGGGGACGCTCACCATCCCGAATGGTGCGGGGCCGTTCCCGGCCGTCGTGCTCGTTTCCGGCTCGGGCGCGCAGGCGCGCGACTCCGACCTGGACGGCAACCGGATGTTTTACGTTCTCGCGGACTACCTCGCGCGGCGCGGGATCGCCGTTCTGCGCTACGACGACCGCGGGACGGCGGAATCGACCGGGGACTACGACGCGGCCACGACGGCAGACCTCGCGTTGGACACGCAGGCCGTAACCGAGTACCTCGCGGCGCGGTCCGAAACCGGCTTGATCGGCATCGTCGGGCACTCCGAGGGCGGCGCCATCGGGCCGATGGTGTCGGTCGCTTCGGACGCGGTGGACTTTCTCGTGCTCCTGGCAGGCCCGGCAATCTCGGGCCAGGAGGTGTTGCACTACCAGTTCACGCGCGGGCTGGACGACGTGGACGTGCCGCCAGAGGCCCTCGCGGCGTACAAACGTGGCGCCACGGCGATGCTCGCGGAGGTGGCCTCTGGCGAGGCCGCGACGGCGGCTGATCGCGCGCTGGCGGCCTACGCCGCCGAGGCAGAGGGGGTGGACATGAGCCCGCTCGCTCCCTACAGGATCACCGACGAACGGATAGCGAGTCTCGCCAGAGGCCTCGCCGGTCCGTGGTCGCGGTTTTTCATCGGCTACGACCCTGCGCCGACGCTCCGCGAGGTCTCCGTCCCCACGCTCGCGTTGTTCGCCGCGCGCGACCAGCAGGTGCGGGCGGAGGACAACGTGCCGGCGGCTGTGGAGGCTCTTGCTGGAGCGCCAGAGGGCTCGGCGGTGGTCGTGCTCCCCGACCTCAACCACCTCTTTCAGCCCACGAAGACGGGCAACGTAACCGAGTACAGCACCATACGCCAGTCGTACGCGCGCCCGGTGATGGACCGCGTGGCAAACTGGATTCTGGACCGATAGCCATGTCCACGACCTACAAAGCCCTCGCGGACCCCTCGCGCCGCGCCATTCTGGACCTGCTAGCCTCTGGCGAGCGGTCCGCGACCGAGGTCGCGGATGCGGTCGGCGTCTCGGGTCCGAACGCGTCCTACCACTTGGACCTGCTGCGGCAGGCCGGGCTGGTTACGGCCAGGAAAGACGGCCGGTTCGTGCGGTACAGCCTCGCGACGACGGCCATCGAGGAGGTGGCGAGCTGGATGCTGTCGCTCGTCCGCGCAGGTGAGCCGGAGCGCGCGGCCAAACCCGGGTCGGCGTGACGCCAGAGGCCTCTGGCGCTCGGAGGGCCCGCGCCGCGTTGCTGGACGCGACGGCTCTGGTCGCTCTCGCGTTGCCGGTTCTGGTGGCGGTGAGCCGCAGCGTGGCAGTGCCGAAGCTGCTGTGGTCGGGCGCCTTCGGGTACGGCCTGCTTTTGCTCGCGCCCGCGCTGGACCCCAAGCGCCGAGTCAAGTGGGACAGGAAGCCACTTCCCGCCGCTCGCCTGGGCCTCGCGGTGGTGTGCGCCGTGGGTGCCATCGTGCAGATGCGGTCCGAGGTCGCGGTCGACTCTGAGCACATCGACGGGCTGATCTGGGTCCTCGTGCTGGGCGTGCTGGCAAACGCGATGCCTGCGCTCCAGCCGAACTGGTTTCTCGGCGTCCGCACGCCGTGGACCCTTCGCGACGACGAGGTGTGGAGGCGAACGCATCGTGTGGCGGGTCACCTTCTGCTCGCCACGTCCGCTTTTCTGGCGGGCCTCTGGTGGCTCACCGAGCCGCGTGTGTTCGCGTCAGTTTCCATCACCGCGATTCTGGCGGTGTTGTCCGGGTCGGGTGGCTACTCGTGGTGGCTGTGGCGCCAGAGGCCACGCCCCTGAGCGATGCCGAGCCTCTGGCGCCAGAAGCGTCAGCCGCCGATCTCGGTAAACCGGCCGGGGCACGCGATGCGTGCGAGGTCGATGTCGTACGGCTCGTAGTACGTGTAGACGATCTGGCGCGCGGGCGCCTCGCCGCGGCGGAAGACGCAGGTCGCGATGCGGCGCTCGGCTGGGCACTCGCCCGCTTCAAAAACAGAGTTGGGAGCCGCGGCGCAGTGGCTCTCGGCTGCCTGGCGGTCCCACGTCGCGCCGGTGTAGGTGAAGCAGAAGCCCTCGGTGCTCCGCACGTCGCAGCTTCCCGCGACCGGCGGGGACGGAGAGGGAGGAGGCAGCGGAGGCGGGCCGGGAAGCGGAACAGGTTGCGGCACGGGCCGCGGCCTCTGGCGCGGCCGAGGCGCAGCGGGAATCTCGACGCCGGGTCGGTAGAGCGGCTCCAACGTGTCGAAGACGGCCTCGGCGGCGTCGAAGACCGTCTCGGCCTGTGGCCTCTGGCGCGCGGTCTCCGCCAGAGGCGCCTCGAACGGGTCGGCGGTCTCGGGTGCAGCCACGCGTTCGGACTCCCCAGCGGCTCGCGGGGTGGCGCCGGGTGCAGGCTCGCGGCCGCATCCCGCCAGAGGCAGAAGTCCGAGGGCGAGCAGGAGGGCGGCGCGGCGCATGGCGCAGTCTAGCCTCTGGCGGCGCGCGTCCGGGGGCGAAACGCCGCGGCTTTCAGCCAGAGGCTGCTAGCGGGCGGTCAAGCGCTGGATCACATCGACCGACGAGACGCCGTCGGCATCCGCGGCGAAGTTGGTCACGATGCGGTGGCGCAAGACGGGGACCGCGAGGCGATCGACGTGCTCCGCCAGAGGCGTCAGACGGCCTTCCAAGAGCGCGAGCGCTTTGGCGCCGAGCACCAAGTACTGGCTCGCGCGCGGACCGGCGCCGTAGGACAGGTACTCGCTCGCAAAGTCCGGCGTGCCCTCGCGGCCGGGGCGCGTGCGCGAGACCAAGCGCACGGCGTGCTCAACGACCGAGTCGGCGACGGGCACGGCACGAACCAACTGCTGGTAGGCCAGCAAATCCTCGCGCGAGATCGCCGCGCTCACAGCCTCTGGCGACGCGCCCGTCGTGTTCTTGACGACCGAGACCTCGTCTTCGAACGAGGGATAGTCCAGCCAGAGGTTGAGCATGAAGCGGTCCAGCTGCGCCTCGGGAAGGGGATAGGTGCCCTCCTGCTCGATGGGGTTCTGCGTCGCGAGGACGAAAAACGGCTCCTCCAGTGTGTACGTCTCGCCTCCGGCGGTCACGCGGTGCTCCTGCATTGCTTCGAGTAGCGCCGCCTGCGTTTTGGGCGGCGTGCGGTTGACCTCGTCGGCCAGGATGACGTTGGCGAAGATGGGTCCTTTGGCAAACCGGAAGTCGCGGCGGCCCGTCGCCGGGTCTTCCTCGATGATTTCGGTCCCGGTGATGTCGCCCGGCATGAGGTCGGGCGTGAACTGAACGCGGCTGAAATCCAGATCCAACGCCTGTGCGAGCGTGCGCACGAGCAGCGTCTTCGCCAATCCGGGCACGCCCACGAGCAGCACGTGCCCGCCCGCGAGCAGCGCCACGATCAGTCCCTCGATGGCTTCTTCCTGGCCCACGATGACCTTGCCGATCTCGGTGCGCAGGCGCGTGTAGGCGCGCGCGAGGTGGTCGGCGGCGGCCGGGTCGTTGGGGTCGATGGGCATGGGCGAGAGAGCGGCTTCCAGGGAGGGGCGTCAACCTACGCCGGGCCGCGATTGGTGTGCCCGCCAGAGGCGAGGCGCCACGCACTCCTCACTCCGCCGCGCCAGAGGCGTAGGCACGTTCGCTGAGACACCGCGCCCGTCCTCTGGCGACGCGCTCGGCCCAGCCTCTGGCGACACGAAAACGCCGCCACCGGACACTGTCTGGTGGCGGCGCAACCCGTCGGAGCAGGGCGCCTCTGGCGCCAGAGGCTAGCTCTCGGGCGTGGGTGCGATGTAGCGCGCCGAGCGAATGTCGACGTACACGTCGCGCTGCAGGCGGGTGAGCCACTGCTCGAAAACCTCGCGCCGCTTGTCGTTGAGCGCGTACTGCGAGAGCAGCGCGTAGTCCGTCTCGACCGAGAGCTCGTGCGGCGGCGTGCGCTTCTGAAGCAGCACGACGTGGAGCGCCTGCGTGCCCGCGCCGTCGAGCAGACGCACGGAGCCAGGGTTGCTCAGGTCGCCGACCTTGAGAGAGTCGACCGTCCCCTGCCACTGCGCACCGAGCGCCTCCAAGCGGATGTCGCGCTCGCCCGTCCGCGGGTCCGAGACGAAGCCGCCTCTGGCGGCGCTGAGCGGGTCGTCGGAGTGGCGCCGCGCGATGCCTTCGAAGGCGACGCCGTGCGTGAGCACCGAGTCGCGGAGCATCATCAGTTCGTCGCGCGCGATCTGTGCCGCGTCGGCGCCCATCTCGACGGCGATCAGGATGTGGTTAAAGGTGACCTTGCCCGCCTCGCGCGCGGTCACGCGCATGAAGTGGTAGCCGAAGGGGCTTTCGAACACCTGCGAGAGTGCGCCGAGCTCCACGCTGCCCGCCACCGCAGCGAACTCCGGCACGAGCAGGCGCAGCTCGATGTTCTCAATGAGGCCGCCGCGCGAGCCCGAGCCGCCGTCATCGGAGTGGCGCCGCGCGAGCTCCTCGATGGTGGCCTGCTCGGCCAGGACAGAGTCGCGGAGCGCGCCCGCGAAATCGCGCGCGTTCTGCTTGGCCTCTGGCGACGCCGCGGGCACCTTCACGATGTGCGCTACACGAACGATCTCGGGCACTTCGGGGCGCTCCTCGACCGGGATCTGGTCCAGCCAGTTGCGCACCTCGCCGGGCGTGACGCTCACGTCGCGCATGCGCACGCCGCGCAGGCGCTCCGCCAGAAGCTGCTTGCGCACGTCCTCGCGAAACGTCTCCTTGATCTCCTCGGTCGTCTTGCGGTAGTACGCCTCCAGCGCCGCTTCGCCACCTGCCTGTGCGGCCATCTGCCCGACCTGCTGGTCGAGCTGCTGGTTGACCTGCTCCTCGGCGATGATGATCGTCGTGTCGCGCTGGGCGTGGATCACGAGCACGCGCTGGCGCACCAACTCGTCGAGTGCGCGGCTCCACAGCTCGTTGGTGACGGGCTGTCCTTGCGATGCCTGCTGCGCGAGCGCGGTCGCCTCCGACTGAAGCACGATCTCGTCGCCTACGACGGCGGCGATGCCGTCGAGCACGGTTCCCGGAGCGACAGTGCCGGGCGCGACCTGCGCGCGAGAGGGAAGGGCGACGGCGACGGCCACCAGGGCGACGGCCGCGAGGCGGGAGAGCGTTTGCATGGATCGGGAAGGGTTGAGACGGGCCAACGGCGCCAGAGGCGCGGCTCGTACGTGGCTCGTGCGTGGGAGCGCAGACTTTGCGCCAGCTTGGAAAGAGGCCCTAGAGAGAGAGCCGCCCGCCGGCCTCCGCTTCGGAGCGGAGGCGAGCGATGTGCCGGGCCTCGGCCTCTTTGCGTTTGCGGATGGCGAGGCGCTCGACGATATCGGCGCGGACCATGCTCTGCGAAGGCACCTGCCCCGGCTGCACGCGCTCCACCACCGATACCACATAGGTGGCCTCTGGCGCCGCGAGAACGAGAGGCGCCGCGCCCGCACCGAGCGTGCTGATGCCCCCGCCCAGGTCGTCGTTGAGCGCACGGAGTCGGCTTTCGGGGATGAACGCGTCGGCCAGGTCGATGGCGCCATCGGGGTCGGTCGCGTACTCGCGGGCGGTGAGCGCAAACAGCGAATCCGCCAGAGGCGAGCCCTGCAACTGCGCCAAGGCGTTGCGAGCCTCTGGCGCCCGCGACGGGTCAGGCATCCGGATCAGCCGCACGCGCACGTACGGCTCACGCAGGGTCAGCTTATCGCGGTTGGCTTCGTAGTAGGCCGCGATCTCCGGCTCGGTCGGCTCGGCGGGCGTGGACTCGAAAAAGCGCGAGAGGTAGGCGGCCTCCAGGACCGACTGCTCGCTTTCTCGAAGCGAGCGCTGCACGTCGGGCTCGTCGTTCAGCCCAGCGCGCAGAGCTTCCTGCACCACGAGCTCGCGACGCACCCACTGCTCGGTGATCTGCTTGCGCGCCGCGGCGCTGTCCAAGCCCGGCGTGGCGCCGCCGAGCGCGTCCTGCAACTCCGCCTCACTCAACACCGCGTCGCCGACGCGCGCGACGGTCGCGCCGCCAGAGGCCTCTGGCGGGGCGTCGCCTCCGCCGCAGGCGGAGAGCGCCAGAGGCGCGAGCAGGAGGAGACGCCTCAGCACGCTACTGGCTGGCGGTAGGGATCGTGGGCTGCGGCTCTTGCGCGCCGCCAGAGGCTGCGGGCACGCGGTCGGGAAAGGTG
Organism: Rubricoccaceae bacterium; assembly: GCA_963708165.1. GTDB lineage: Bacteria > Bacteroidota > Rhodothermia > Rhodothermales > Rubricoccaceae > Rubricoccus. Next base: position 2,833,696 of record OY970187.1, read on the forward strand.
CGGGCGCTGTAGCGCGCGCGCAGGCGAGCGGCCCACTCCGTTTCGAGCACTTCCTGATAGTCCGAGATGACTTCGGCGCGGGCTTCCTTGAACGTCTTCTCGCGTGGCGCCTCGATGCCGTCGAGCACGTAGACTGCCAGACGGCTACGCTCGGGCAGCACGTCGGTGAACTCGCCGGGCTGAAGCGTGAGCGTGGCGTCGAGCGCGGTGTTGGTCGAGTCTGCGAGGCGGAGCGTGTCCAGGCGCAGCGCGAAGCGCGTGCCTTCGTGGCGCGCGAAGATGGCCTGGGGCGTGTCGCCAGAGGCTAGGTCTGCGCGCACGGCGCGGAGCAGCGAGTCGCCCGGCGTGCGGAAGGCCAGGATGCGGCGGCGCTCGGGCCACGTGTACTCGCCGCGGCGGGCCTCGTAGGTGCGCATCAGGCCGAGCGTGTCGGCGCTCGCGCGGGTCCACACGCTGTCCTCGGCGATCCGGAAGAGCAACACGCCCTCGGTGTAGCCGCGGTAGAGCCGCGCGAACTCGGGGTTGCGGTCCTGCAGCGACCCGATGGCTGCCTCGACGGCCTGCTCGGTGAGGTAGTCGTCTGCGAACTGGACGAGCGTCGGCGTGAGGTCGTCGCTGGGTGCGATGCGGGCGCGGCGCATCGGCGTCGCGAGGTCGCCCAGGGTGTAGCTGGTGCCTTCCATCGTGGCGAAGACCTCGCCAGAGGCGTCTCCGAAGCCGCTCTGCGCGTACGCGAGGACAGAGTCGGCAGGAATCTTCTCGACCGCTGCGCGCACGATCTCAGGCATGAACACCGCGCCACGGGCTGCGCGCTCCTCGCGGCCCACCTGCTGGCGGCGCAGCGACGTGCGCGGCAGGTTCTGCGCTGTTCGCTTGAGCTCCGCGTACTGGTCTTCGTAACTCGCGGGCGCCTCGCGGCCCGTTAGCTGAATCAGGTGAACGCCAAAGCGCGTCTCGACGGGCGCGGACACGTCGCCGACGCTTCGGAGACCGAACGCGGCAGCCTCGAAGGGCGGCACCATCTGCCCCGGCCCGAACGAGCCCAGGTCACCGCCTCTGGCGGCGGATCCGGGATCCTGCGAGACCTCGCTCGCGAGCGTCTCGAAGCTGTCGCCCGCGGCGAGGCGGGTCTGCACACTGTCGACGCGCGCGTACACCGCCGCGGAGTCTGCCGCGCTGCGGCCGGTCCAGTTGATGAGGATGTGGCGCGCCGAGACCGGCGTGGGCGTCGGGCGGCGGTCGGTGACGTAGACCAGGTGGTAGCCGAACTGGCTGCGCACCGGCTCGCTGACCTGCCCGACGGGCGTGGTGTACATCGCGTCCTCGAACGGGAGCACCACGCGCCCGGCCGAGAGCCAGTTGAGGTTGCCGTCGGCACCGATCTGCCCGGCGGGGCGCTGCGCCGAGGGGTCCTCGGAGTTGTGGCGCGCGGCCTGGGCGAACGTGACCTGGCCGCTGACGATAGAGTCGCGGATGGCGAGAAGCTTGGTGACCTGCGCGAGCGTGTCCTCGGGCGCGGTCTGCTCGCCTGCCATCAGGAGGATGTGCGAGACCTCGATCTGCTCTTTGCCCTTCTCGTAGAGGTCGCGCACGATGCCGTCCATGATCTCGGCGTCGGTAAAGAACGGCCCGGCGAGGTCGTTGCGGTATTCGTCGACTTCGGCGAGGTAGGACGAGTCGGTTGCGTAACCGGCCTGACGCGCAGAGAGCACCTTGAGGCGGAAATCGGTGTAGCGCTCCAGAAAGTCAAGGCGGCGCGCGCGCAGCGAGTCCGATGAGACGGTGGTCGCGTTCAGGCCGCCCTCGGCGCGGGCGTACTCGCTCTCGAACTCCGCGAGCGAGAGCGTGTTGACGAACGCCGACGTGCCTTCGGCGATTGCTGTGCCTGCCTCTGGCGAATCCACGCCTTCGGCCACAGGCCGCATGAGGATCGAACTCGGCGCCGTCCACTGCGCCACGACGGGCGTGCCATCGGCTGCCGTTATCGGGGGTGCAGCGGGACGCGCGCCACCGCATCCCACGGCGGCGACGCTGACGAAGAACGCCGCCAGAGGCAAGGCGGCAGAGCGCAGAGAAAGCATCAGAGTCGAAAGGTTGGTGGAGGCGGTCCTCGGCCGGGCCGCGAGCGGCTGCGCCTGACGCGCGAAACAGATAGCGTCCGGCGGCACAGCCGCGCGAAGCTAACCGGGCGGGCGGGCGGGCCGTGCCTCTGGCGGGTCAAGTGGTGGCGAAAAAGAGGGATGAGGGATGAGGGATGAGGGATGAGGGATGAGGGGGGGCGCCGCGGTTTTTGTTCCGCCAGCGGCCCGGCGACGCCCGCACACGACCGCCCGCGGGTTTAGACCGCCCCGCCAGAGGCCGACACTTTTCTCGCGACACCGAGCAACGTTTGGAACCGCTGGCGGTCTCCGTCGCGAAGGGCCCTACACTTCCCCACGATGCCGCATCCCCACCCACTGCCCGCCTCTGGCGACCTCGACCTGGTCGAGGCGTTCCGCCGAGGCGACGAGTTCGCCTTCGTCACCCTCTACGACCGCCACAAGGGCGCCGTCTACGGCTATGCGGCCAAGATGCTGCTCTCGCGCGCAGCCGCCGAGGACATCGTGCAGGAAACCTTTGCGCGCGCCTACGAGCACCGCCAGAGGCTCGTCAGCGCCGGCGCGTTTCGCTCGTGGGTGTTCACGATCGCGCGCAACCAGTGCCTCAACGCGATCGCGCGCGCCGACCGCGAGCCCGCCCTGCGCGACGACGCGCCCGACACACCCGCGCCGGGCACGCCCTTTAGCCACCTGCTCAAAAGCGAGCAGGCCGCGCTCGTGCACAAGGCGCTCGACGCGCTGCCGCCTGCCTACCGCGAGGTGATCGTGCTCCGCGAGTACCAGAACCTTTCCTACGACGAGATCGCCGCGGTCACCCGCTCGACGGTCTCGGCCGTCAAAAGCCGACTCTTCAAAGCCCGCCGCAAGACCGGAGAGATCCTCCGGCCGTGGCTGGACCCTACGCCCGCCGCTCCTGAGCCCCACGCCGAGGCTTCTGCCTCTGGCGCCAGAGGCTCGGTTGCGGCGCGCGCCTGACTCCCATGCTGTTTCCCGCCTCCGCCTGCCCCGATCCCGACGCCGAGATGCTCCTCAACGAGTACCTCGACGGCGAACTCGAACTCGGCCGCGAGCCCGACCTCTTCACGCACCTCGCGACCTGCGGCGGCTGCCGCCGCCAGTTCGAGGCCATGCTCGCCTTCCGGCTCGCCGTGCGCCAGGAGCCTCTGGCGGTGTCCCCGGCGCTGGACCAGCGCGTGCTCGCCCGGTTGGACGAGACGCGGCGCATCGCCATCAAGCGCCCCAACCGCCGCGCCGACCGTGCGCCTCTGGCGGGCGCGCTGCGCCGCCGTGTGCCGGTAAGCGTCGCGCTGGCCGTGACTGTTTTGGCCGTCTTCATCGCCGCGATGCTGCCCACGAACGCGCCCGCGCCTGTCGCCGCAGACTCGGTTCGGCTGGCGCGCGTCACGCTGGATGACGGCCCGCTCTACGTGATCGAGCGCGCCGTGACGGTCGAGGCCGACCGCGACATATCGCCAGAGGACGGGTAGAGCCGGTCGCCGCCTCTGGCGCCAGAGGCTACGCGGCGCTGCGGCGCGCCTCGTTGTCGTGTAGAACCTCCCGGAGAGTGGGGGCCAGCGTGGCGCCGAGCTCGTTTTTCGAGAGGTACGCCCGAGCCCCGGCGGCCTCCGCGCGCTGTACTGTCGTCTCGTCGACGAACGCGGAGACGACGACCACAGGAAAGTCCGGGCGGTCGGCGCGGACGCGTTCCGCGAGCGCGATGCCGTCCATGCCGGGGAGCGAGACATCGGTGAGCAGCAGGTCGCACCCGGCCATCGTGTCGCCGTCCAGCGCCTCCTCCGCACTTGCAGCCATGCCGCAGAGGTCGAGGTCCTCCTCGCGCCCGATCAGCATCGAGAGAGCCGTCCGCATGACGGCGTGGTCCTCTACGAGAAAGATGCGGTAGGGCACGGAGACGTACTGGAAAGGTGCTGCGAGGTAGACCGGATACGTCGCCTGATGGGGGACGCTTCCCGTCCGAGCCAGAACCGTGGTTTCCCCCACCGGCGGCCTCAGGCCTCTGGCGCCAGAGGCCCACCTGCTGGGACCGAGAGGACAACGCGTGTGCCGCGCTGTGGCCGCGAGTCCACGCTGAGGCTGCCCCCGGCCATCTCGATCCGCTCGCGGGCGCTGAACAAGCCCAGGCCGTCCTCTGGCGCCGCCGGGGCGTCCATATCCAGACGGTCTTCGTCGAACCCGTCGCCGTCGTCCTCTACAACCACGACGATGGTGCCGCCGTCTCGGTGGGCTCGGAGGGTGGAGCGGCTGGTCCCGGCGTGCTTGACCACATTGAAGAGGAGCTCGCGGACGACGTTGTAGAGCAGCGCCCGGACCGTCTCGTCTGGGACCATGCACGGCCCATCGACTGCGACGGTCACATCGAGTTGGTACTGTTCCCGCTTGCGCTCGGCCAGCCAGTGCAGCGTTACCGCCAGGTCCTCGTTGGCGAGAGATCGCGGGCTGAGTTCCGAGGCCAGCGTCCGCGTCAGGTCCGAGGCGCTGCCGAGAATGACGGTGGCTCGATCCCGGAGCGACTGCTGCTCGCCAGAGGCTGGCGCAGACCACAACATGTCGAGCGTGATGCCGAGCGCCGCAAGTTGCTGCTGGAGGTCATCGTGGAGGACGAGCGCGATCCGCTGCCGCTCCTCCTCCTCGGCGCGTGTGAGACGGGCGGAGAGGGCGCGGACCTGGTTGGTGCGCTTGGTGACGCGGGTCTCCAATGTCTCGGTAAATCTCTGGATCTCCCGCTCGTCCCGGATGCGCTGCGTGACATCGGTAAAGAGCACGGCGATGCGCCGGCGCTCCGGCGCACCGATGCGGAAGGCTTCGATCTCGAACCAGCGACCCATCGCGGACGATTCCTCGATAAACCGCGCGCGCTCACCGGTCTGGGCCACGCGGCCGTACGTCTCGATCCAGTGCTTTTCGATGCTTGGCACGGCGTCGTGGATCGTTTTGCCCTCGACGCCCACCAGACCGGACTGCTTCTCGAACGCGGGGTTGGTCTCCACAAACCGGTAGCTGACCGGCGTGCCCGCGTCGTCCTCGATCAGGTCGAGAACGCAAAAGCCCTCGTCGATGGACTCGAACAGCATTCTGTAGCGGGATTCGCTCGCGCGCAGCGCTTCCTCGTCGGTCTTGCGGCCCGTGATGTCCACAAAGGTGATCACCACGCCGTCGATGCGGTCCTTGACCGTACGGTATGGCCGGGTGTGGACGAGGTGCCACCGGCCGTCCTCGCTCTCGACTTCTCGCTCGCGCACGTCCAGCCGTTCGAGTACGGCTTCGGCGTCCTCTACCAACCGAACGCCCCCGAACTTCTGCGCCAGGTCCGCCAGAGGCCGTCCCACGTCGGAGGCGAGCACGTGGAAAAGATTGCGGACGTGAGGCGTAAAGCGCTGGATGTGGAGATCGCGGTCGAGGAACAACGTGGCGATCTCGGTCGAGGAAATCAGGTTTTCGAGGTCGCCCTTGGCTCGGGCCGTCTCGTCCACCTTCGCCTTGAGCTCGTCGTTGACGGTGCGGAGTTCTTCGGACATCGACTGCGCTTCCTCCTTGGAGGTCTCCAACTCCTCCGCCGTGGAGCGAAGCTCCTCGTTGATGGACTGGAGTTCCTCGTTCTGCGCGCGCAACTCCTCCCGGCTCGTCTCGAACTCCTCGACGGAGACCTGAAGCTGCTCCTGCGTCTGGCGTAGCGCGTCCGCGAGCAGGGCGTCACCGTCGGTGGTCGGGTTGGGGGCCTCTGGCGTTGCGGGGATGACGTCGAAAATGATCTGCACGAGGGTGCTGAGCGGCGCGGGCCTCGCGCTCATGACGACCGAGCGCGTCTCGCCGTCGAGGCCGAGCGTGACGGGGGCGGAGGTGGCGGCGTGGCCTTCCCGGCGCGCCTGGAACAGCGACGGTCTGGGCGGCGGCGCGGAGTTCAGGACGGAGCACGTTCGCGAGCGTCTGGCTCGGCGTTCCGGCGGAGAACTGGAGGAAGCGCGCGGCTCCCTCGGACACGTGCGCCACGTCGCCACTCTCGCTCACGAGCACGCTGGGCGGTGCCGTCTGCTCGCGCAGCGTTCGGTGGACGCGCTCGACTTCATCGGGCTCGCTTTCTGAGGAGGTACGGGGCGGCGCCGCGGCGTCGGCGCCAGAGGCCGGGCTGTAGAGCACGCGTGGCACGCGCGGTAACGTCGTCGTCGGTGTCTCCACGTTGCGACGCAGAAACAGCCGGGAGGGCTTGTCGACGGGAATGAAGAGCTCCGGGCCCACGTCGGCCGATTCGCTGGTGCCCAGCAGAAGCATCCCACCCGGACGCAGGCCGTAGTGAAAGACGGCGAGCGCCTGCTCCTGAAGGTCCCGCTGGAAATAGATCAGCAGGTTCCGGCAACTCACGAGATCCAACCGCGAGAACGGCGGGTCTACGAGCAGGCTGTGCGGCGCGAACAGGATGGTCTCGCGCAATGGCTCGCCGACGCGGTACATCCCGTTCTCGTGCACGAAGAAGCGCCTCAGCCTTTCGGAGCTCACATCGGCCTCGATGGACTCGGGGTAGACACCGGTTCGTGCCGTCCGAATGGCAGCGTCCGAGAGGTCGGTCGCGAACACCTGGACGCGGGGCGGCTCGCCGAGCGTCGCCGTGTGCTCCAAGAGCAGCATGGCGATGGAATACGCCTCTTCGCCCGTCGCGCAGCCAGGGACCCAGACGCGGACCTCGGCATTGCGTCCTTTCGCCTCGAACACACGGGGCACGATGCGTTTCAGAGCCGTGAAGGCCTCGGGATCGCGGAAGAAGTTGGTGACGGAGATGAGCAAGTCGTCCATCAGAGCCTCTGCCTCGGCGGCGTCTTCGCGGAGAGTGTGGAGGTAGTCGCCGAGGGACCCGGCACCCGTGACGTGCAATCGCCGGTCCAGGCGGCGGAGGACCGTCGCGCGCTTGTAGTGCGAGAAGTCGTGGCCTGTGCGCGCGCGAAGCTGCGCGAGGACACTCTGGAGTGCTTTCGCACCGTCCTCGGGGAGCGCCTCTGGCGCGTCGGAGAGGTGCGTGCTGCGCAGCCTGTGCGCGTACGCCACGACCTCGGCGGCGAGCGTGCCCGCGGGCCCCGTGGCGTCCACGACGCCAGAGGCGATGGCCGTCCTCGGCATCTCGTCGAAGGCGGCGTCGGCGGGGTCCTGTGCCAGGATCAGCCCGCCCGCCTCTTTGATGGCGCCGACGCCGACGGTTCCGTTCGCGCCCGTTCCAGAGAGCACCACGCCCACGGCGCGCTCGCTGTAGGCTCCAGCCAGAGTGCGGAAAAAGTGGTCGATGGGCCGCCGCCGCACGCGCTCTTCCTCGATAGGCTCCAGAACGAGCATCCCATCTGCGGCGATGAGGTTTTTGTTGGGCGGAATGACGTAGACGTGGCCCGATTCGATGGTGACGGCCTTCGTCACCTGGGTCACAGGCAGCGGCAGGCTGTTCTGGAGGACAGCGGCCAGACGGCTTTCCTCGTCCGGCGCGAGATGAAGCACGACGACAAACGCGACGCCTTCTACCTCGGGCAGTCCATCGAAAAAAGCTTCCAGGGCCTCCACTCCGCCTGCCGAAGCACCCAGCCCCACGACGATGAGCGCGTCGCCGCCAGAGGCCTCCGAGCGAGCGCCCACAGTGTTCGGGTCCGGATCTGGCATCGGTATGGCTGAAGAGGAAGGAGGACCGTCTCTGAGCCACGGGAGCACTGCCGCGCACCGGAGAATCTACGACTGGCTGCTCCACAGCAGAGAACTCGACGGCTGAGCCTCCGCCTCTGGCGCCATCAGGGGTGTGCAGCGACGGACATGTTGTGTTTGCGAAAGATAGAAGAGGTGTCTGGCGCCAGGGGCAATGATGTGGATCGCCGAGAACCCCCACCTCTTCACCCTCGCGCCAGAGGCGTGGTTTTAGGTTCATCGGCCCGTCCCAGACCGATTATGCCTGACTCTCCCGTTCGCGTTCGCTTCGCGCCCAGCCCCACTGGGTTGCTCCACATCGGCGGTCTCCGCACCGCGCTCTACAACTGGCTGCTGGCGCAAAAGGCTGCCTCTGGGGGCACGTTTGTGCTTCGCATCGAGGACACCGACCGCGCGCGCTTCGTCGAGGGCGCCGAAGATGACATTCGCGAGAGCCTGGCCTGGGCCGGGCTCGGCATCGACGAGGGGCCTCTGGCGGGCGGCCCGCACGCACCCTACCGGCAGAGCGAGCGCAGCGACCTCTACAAAGGCGCCGCGGACCGTCTCCTTGCTTCTGGCGACGCGTACATCGCGTTCGACACGGCGGAGCAACTGGACGCCATGCGCCAGAGGCTGACGACGAAGGAGAACCCCAGCCCGCGCTATGACCGCGCGAGCATGACCAACTCCATCACGCTGGGCGAGGAGGAGACCGCCACGCGCATCGCCAGAGGCGACGAGCACGTGGTGCGCCTGCTCGTGCCCGAGGGCGAGACCGTCACGTTCACCGATCTGGTCCGCGGCGAGGTGTCGTTCGAGACCGCGAGCGTGGACGACCAGGTGCTCGTCAAAAGCGACGGCCTGCCGACGTACCACCTCGCCAACGTCGTGGACGACCACGCGATGCACATCACGCACGTGATCCGTGGCGAGGAGTGGCTTCCCAGCACGCCCAAGCACATGTTGCTGTACCGCGCGCTGGGCTGGGAGCCGCCCGCGCTTGCGCACTTGCCGCTCATCCTCGCGCCGACCGGCGGCAAGCTCTCCAAGCGCAACGCGGACAAGCTGGGCATCCCGGTCAACGTGCGCGACTACATCGCGGCGGGCTACGAGCCCGAGGCCGTCATCAACTGGCTCGCGTTTCTGGGCTGGAATCCCGGGACGGAGCGCGAGCTGTTCTCGCTCGCGGAGCTCGCCGAGGCCTTCTCCATCGACCGCATCGGCAACGCGGGCGTGCAGCTCTCGATGGACAAGCTGGCGTGGTTCAACGGCCAGCACCTGCGCGCGATGACGCCAGAGGCCATCGCAGATCGAGCCTCTGGCGCTGTGCAGGAACGCCACGGAGACGTGCCTCGCCAGAGGCTCGTCGAGGCGGCCACGCTGCTGCACGAGCGCCTGGACCTCGCGCGAGACCTCGCGGACGCGGACTACCTCTTCGCCGCGCCAGAGGCCTACGAAGCCTCTGGCGTCAAGAAGCGCTGGAAGGACGACAGCGCCGCGCTCTGCCGCGCCTACGCCGACCGCGTCGAAGCGCTGGACGCCTTCACCGAGGAGACGACCGAAGTAGCGATGCGCGAGGTCGCGGAGGCGCACGAAGCCGGCTTTGGCCGCATCATCCACCCCGTTCGCCTCGCCACGACGGGCACGTCGGCAGGCGCGGGCATGTTCGAGACGCTCGTCCTCATCGGGCAGGCCGAGTCCGCCGCTCGTCTCCGCACTGCCGCGGACGTGCTGGGCTAAACGCAACGCGGCCTCTGGCGGTCGACGCCAGAGGCCGGATGGATCAGGGAGGGGAGAAGCGGTGACGAACAGGGGAGCTCTCTGCCCATCCCCGCGTCCCTCAGGACGGCAGCTTGGCCGCGAGGATGTCGATCTGCTCGATAGACGGCGGCTCCGCGAGCAGCCGGTCGGCGTTCTCCATCAGCGCCGCCGCGATGGGGCCAGCCAAGTGGGCCTGGCGGCCGTCGTCGTCGGGGAAGGAATCGAAGATGCCGAACGTGCGCTCGTCCATCTTGACGGCGTACCACGTGATGGTCTTTTCCTCCTTCTGCGCGAGCGCGAGCGCGCCGGTGAGAAACTGCTCGACCTCGGCTTCCATGCCGGGTTTGGCGACGACGCGAGCGAGAATGGCTTTCGTGACGGTGGTCATGTTCGGTCTCGGGAAGTGTCCGTCTCCTACCGTCCCGCGCCGCTCCCGTTCACGCCTCTGGCGCCAGAGGCGCAGAACGGGCGCCCGTCCTACACGCCCGCGCCAGAGGTCTACGCCAGCCTCTGGCGGAGCAGCGCCTGCACAGCCTTTGGGTCGGCGCCCTTGGGCGCGCGGCGCATGGCCTGGCCCACGAAGAAGCCGAAGAGCTTGGCCTCGCCCGCGCGGTAGCGCGCGAGTTCGTCCGGGTTGGCCGCGATGGCCTCGTCAATGGCTGCGAGGACCGCGTCATCGCTGACGGCGCCCAAGCCCAGCGTTGAGACGGCCTCTGGCGCCGAGCCACCGGAAGAGGTGAGATGCGAGAGAACGTCGCCGACGACATTTCGCGTTAGGCTTTTATCCGCAACGAGTTGGAGTGTTGCCGCAAGCGCCTCTGGCGAGGCGTTCGACTGCGCCAGAGGCGTGTTGCCGAGCGCGCGGCGGAGGTCGTGAACAATGAGCGCGCCCGCCTCTTGCGTGGTGGCGCCCTGCTCTACGACCGACTCGAACAGGCGGCGTAACCCGTCGTCGCTCGCCAGCACGGCTGCTTCTTCGCGGCCCACGCCACGGACAGCGAGGGCGCTGTAGACCTCGGTCTCGTGCCGCGTCCAGCGCGCTCGCCGGGTCGCGCGGTCCGGCCTTCGCCAGAGGCTTCGGCTCGGGTTTCTTGGCCTCTGGCGCAGTCGCTTTTGTCTTGCGCGCCCAGCCGTCTTTGAGGCTCACGATCTGGTTGAAGACCAGGGCCTCTGGCGCCGAGTCCTCCGGGTCGCGCCAGAAGAAGCCGATGCGCTCGAACTGGTAGCGCGCGTCCGCCGCGTCGCCCGCGACCGACGGCTCGATCCAGCCTCGGCGCGTGACGAGCGAGTCCGGGTTGATGGCGGACATGAAGTCGTCCAACTCGTCCGGGGCCGGGTGCGAGAAGAGGCGGTCGTAGAGGTTGAACGTAGCGGGTAGCGCAGCGCCAGAAGCCACCCAGTGGATCGCGCCGCGGACTTTGCGGCCGACCGGGTCGGCGTCGAACGTCGCCAGGTCCGCCGTCGCGCGGATCTCGGTGATCTCGCCAGAGGCCTCGTCCGTCGTGTAGCCGGTGCATTTGACCACGCAGCCGTGGCGCAGCCAGACCTCGGCCTCTGGCGCGAGGCGCCGCCATCCTTTGGGCGGGTCGGCGGAGAAGTCGGCGCGCTCGATCCAGACCTCGCGCGCCAGAGGCACCGGGCGAGTCTTTGCTGCCGCCTCTGGCGGAGTCACGTCGTCCGGCCAGTAGGGCGCGTCCAGTGTCACCGTCTCGCCAGAGGCGAGGTTTTCGATGACTAGCTTGACGGGGTCGCTCACGGCCATCACACGCGGCGCGATCTGGTTCAGGTCGTCGCGGATGGCGTGCTCCAGCAGCGCGAGGTCGGTCCGGCCGTTGACCTTGCTCACGCCCGCGAGGCTCGCGAAGTGGCGCACGGCCTCAGGGCGCACGCCGCGGCGGCGTAGTCCCGCGATGGTGGGCATCCGCGGATCGTCCCAGCCCGCGACCACGCCGTCCTCGACCAACCGGCGCAGCTTTCGCTTGCTCATCACCGTCGCTTCCACATTGAGCCGGGCGAATTCGAACTGATGGTTGCGCGGCTCCGGCACGCCGATGGCGTCCAGGTACCAGTCGTAGAGCGGGCGGTTGACATCAAACTCCAGCGTACAGACGGAGTGCGTGATGCCCTCGATGGCGTCGCCCTGGCCGTGCGCCCAGTCATAGAGCGGGTAGATGGCCCAGTCCGTGCCCGTGCGGTAGTGGTGCGCATCGCGGCGGATGCGGTACATCAGCGGGTCGCGCATCTTCATGTTGGGGTGCGCCATGTCGATTTTGGCGCGCAGCACGTGGCTGCCGTCCGCGTGCTCGCCGCGGCGCATCTCCTCTAGCAAAGCCAAGCTGGCCTCTGGCGTGCGGTCGCGAAACGGGCTGTTCGTGCCGTGCTCTGTGACGGTCCCACGCATCGCGCGGATCTCCTCTTCGCTCTGGCTGTCCACGTACGCGAGGCCATCGCGCACGAGCTGCTGCGCCCAGGCATAGAACTGGTCGAAATAGTCCGAGGCGTAGACGACCGCACTGGGATCGTAGCCCAGCCAGCGCACGGCGTCTTCCAGGGCGCGCGCAAACTCCTCGCTTTCGGTCTCCGGGTTGGTGTCGTCGAAGCGCAAGTTGCATGTACCGCCGAACTGGCCGCTCAGGCCAAAGTTGAGCCAGATGCTCTGCGCGTGGCCCAGGTGCGGGTAGCCGTTGGGCTCCGGCGGGAAGCGCATCGCCACGCGCCCGGCGTGCGTGCCGCGGGCCACATCGCGAGCAATGATGTCGCGGAGGAAGTTGTCGGGGCGGGAGTCGGGAGCGTCGGCCACAGCGGGTCTCGGTCTGGAAGACCGAAACGTACCCGGTTCAGAGCCGGGGGAGGGCAGAGGAACCGGGAAAAATACCGCCTGCCTCTGGCGCCAGAGGCTGGCCATGAGCCTCTGGCGCGTACACGCAGGAGGTCGTTTTTACCGCCTCGGGGCCTCTCGTGTAATCGCGCCACTCTCGCGAGAGTGGAGGAACGATGGAGCTACGGCCACACGCCAGAGGCAGAGGGAAACCAGCCGTTACGGACTTCCCGGCCAAACGCGGCAGGCCTCTCCCATATCGTTGGGGCGCAGGTTTTGAGCGAACTGGGGTACTTCCCAATAGAGACCCACCACGCTTATGCGCGTTGTCCTCGCGCTCGCCTTTTTCGCTCTCGCCCCGCTCGCTCACGCTCAGTACGAGCCGACCGAGCCCATCTACCCGGTCACCGAGTGCATCGGGCAGAAGGATGATGGGACGTTTTACGCCTGGATGGGCTACGTCAACGCCAACATCTTCCGCGATGCCGACGGCAGCATCGCGCTGGGTGCCGACGGCAATCCGATCTCCGTCGAGATCCCGATTGGAGCCGACAACGAGCACAGCCGTCAGGAAGACCTCGGCCAGCCGACGACGTTCAAGCCTGGCAACAACCGCTACGCCTACCGCATCGAGTACCGGACGAATCAGAACGGGCGGTGGTACCTCCGCGTGCCCGGCCAGAGCCGCCGTCGCTCGGCGCGCTACAGCCCTCAGACCTTCGGCGATTGCGTCTATGAGAGCTTTGCCGACGTGGAGCTGTCGTTTCAGCTCGACGATCCGCTTCCCCAGGTCGGTGTGCCGACCGAAGGCACGCTGACGCTCACCAACCAGGGCACCATTCCCGCCACGACCGTCCACGTGCAGCGGCACTTGCCCGAGGGCGTCGCCTTGGCGCTCGCGCCCTCCGCCTCTGGCGCACCCAACCCCTCGGTCGGCGGCATGGACTTCGACGGCCACTGGTGGACCGTCGACGAACTGGCTCCCGGCCAGAGCGTGACGCTCCGCGTGCTGCTCTCCGCCGAGACGGAGATGACCGCCTCGGGCTTTTTCGACGTGGAGTGCGAGGATCAGGACGACATCGATTCCCGTCCGGCGAACATGAACCCGCAGGAGGACGACTACGCGCCCTTCTCCTTCACGACCATCGGCGCGAGCGCAGGTGGCGAGGGCGGTCTGGAATCCAACGGCAACCTCGCGACTCTCCTCGCACGCCGCGAGGTCACGCGCCGCATCGACACCGCGCAGCGCGAGCGCTTGGGCCTCGCCGCTCCGGCCCTCGTGCCTCTGGCGCAGTCGGACGTCGCCAGCGCCAAGGGCTCGGCGCTGGACCTCCGCAGCCTGTTTCCCGCCAGCGGCCCCGGCGCGTCCACACCCTTCGTGTCGACGCCAGAGGATCTGCTGGGCGTCACCAACGCGACCTCGATCCTCGCGGCCGATTACATGCAGGCCAACGGCGACCGTGTCGGCGCCATTCTCGCGCTGCTCACGCCCTCTGGCGAGACGTACGACCACACCAAGGCCATCTGCGACCGCGTCAAGGGCTCGCGTCTGGAAAGCGTTCGCACGGTCGACGCCGACGGCGCGCGGTACATCCTGCTCCACATCACGCGCCCCGACGGCAGCGTGGACTACGCGATCAGCTTCGTGGCCTACCGCGAGGGCGAGGGCTACACGACCGACAGCCGCTTCCGCGCCGACGAGTACCAGATCGCCTCTGGCGGTAGCGAAGTCCTCAACGTGCAGGCCTGGGCGTCTACGCCAGAGGCGGCGCACGTGCTCGCCCGCGACCTGATCCGTCGGTTGGACGCTCAGTTCCCGCTGGAGCGCCGCAACTGGGGCACGACGATGCCGACCGTCCCGTCGGTGTTCGTCCGCGCCGGTCAGTACACACCGGGTGCGCTCCTGCTCGACATCGCCAACACGACCGACGAGGCCGTGGTGCTCGATCTCGCAGGCCGCCGCGCGCTTCTGGAAGACGGTGCGCGCTCGCCGTTCACCGCCAGCGTCACCGTGCCCGCCTCTGGCGTGCAGGCCGAGCTCCCCGTCGATCCCCTGTTCGACGTAGACCTCACGCTCCGCGCCTCTGGCGTGGCGGTCGATAACCTCTACCTCGCAGACGGCGCGTGGACCTTTGCATCGGCCGACGAAAGCGACGCGCTGACCTATGCGCTGAACACCAGCGCGATCTCGCCAGAGGCGAGCGTCCGGCCGGTCGAGCGCAACGCGAGCCTAAGCGGCACGCGCTCCCAGTGGGCGGGCCTGTTCCGCACGCTCCTCCCCGGCTCGCAGCCGGTGGACCTCGGCGCGTACGGCTCGCTCGTCTTCGAGGCGCGCGGCACGGGCCGCGTGCAGGTGCTCGTCGAGACCGCCTCTGGCGATCCGTACATCGGCTGGGTGAACCTGACCAGCGACGCGCGCACCGTCGCGCTGCCATTCACGTCACTGCGCCGCCCGGACGATTCGGGAGGCTTCGCAGGGGAGGAGGTCGTCGGCCTGTCGTTCTACAGCTACGGCTCCGGCACGCCCGAGGCGTTCGAGTTGGACATCCGTAGCGTTCGCTTCGCCGGTGCGGATTTCGTCTCGACCGAGGAGGTTGAACCTCTGGCGCTGGCCCTCGCGGTCACGCCCAACCCGTCACAGGGCCGCGCGACGGTCCGCTTCACGACGCCAGAGGCCGGAACGGTCCGCGTGGACGTAATCGACCTTCTCGGCCGCCGCGTGGCGACGATCACCGACGGCAGCTTCTCGCAGGGCGAGCACACGCTCGCGCTTCCGCAGACGATGGCCGCGGGCACGTACATCGTGCGCCTGCAGGTCGGCAGTGAGGTCGCGGTGACGCGCATCACGCGCGTTCGCTAGCACACGCCGGTCGATCCTCGCGCCCCATCAGACCTGATCTGGTGGGGCGCAGTTGGGTGTCTGGCGCCAGAGGCCTCTGGCGCGAGAAGCCTCTGGCATGAAAAGGGGCGGGGCTCCATCTTGAGGCTCCCGCTTTCCCACTAGACATGGACCCGTTCAGCGCTGGCCTGCCCACGCTCCCCGCCGAGCGCCTGGTGCTCCGGCACCCGCGCGAGACCGACGTGCCCGCCCTCTTGAGCGTGTTCGGCGACGCCGACGCGCTGGCGTACTGGAGCCACGGGCCTCTGGCGGACGAGGCTGCCGCGCGCGACTATCTCGCGGACATCAACCGCTTCTGGCGCGACCGCGAGCTGTTTCAGTGGGCCGTCGCAGACCGCGAGACGGACGAGATGATGGGCACGGTCACGCTCAACCGCTGGGACCCGCCCAACCGCCGCGCCGACATCGGCTTTATCCTCGCGCGCCCGTTCTGGGGCCGGGGCTTTGCGCAAGAGGCGGTCCGCCGACTGCTCGCGTTCGGCTTCAGCGAGATGGACCTCCACCGCGTCGAGGCCGACGTAGACCCGGACAACACCGCGTCGCTCGCGCTGCTGGGCGCGATGGGGTTTCAGCGCGAGGGCTACTTCCGCGAGCGGTGGTTCACGTTCGGCTCGTGGAAAGACAGCGTGATTCTAGGCCTGCTCGCGCGAGACCTCGCGAGCCCCGCGCCGCGCTGAACCTCACGGTCAGCCTCTGGCGCCAGAGGCTGGGCGATGATCTACCGGGCGACGGTGAGGCGCCGCGTGACGACGCCCGTCCCCGTGCGAACGCGGACGAGGTACGCGCCCGGCGCCAGGCGCCCGATGCGGATCTCGTGCTCGCCCGGCCCGTGCTGCGCGTCCGCGGCGACGGCAACGGTGCGGCCGAGCGCGTCCGCGACGGTCACGCTGAGGTGGCCTGCCGTTGGCAGGGTCACGCGGATCGTGCTCGCGCCAGAGGCGGGGTTGGGCCAGGGGGGCGTCACGGCGAGGCCGCCCGGCAGGGGCTCGGCGCTCGTGACCACTTCGCCCACGTTGAAGGTGCGCCGTAGGGTCTGGCCTCCAAACTGGACCTCGTAGGTCCACACGCCCTCAGGCGCCAGAGGCGGGATCTCGCGGGTGAAGTACCAGTAGCTCGCGGCAAAATCGGTGGTGTTGGTGTGCGTCCACGTGCTCAGCGCGGTGCCATCGGGCCGCAGGACGCGGTGGCTCGAACTCTGGCCGTTGCCCAGGTCGCGGTAGTAGGTCGAGAAGATGACCGGGTCGCCGGGCTGAAATTGCTCGCGGTCGTTGGGCCGGTCTTGCGTGGACGGGCACGAGGCTGGTGCGGGCGGCGTGGCGTGCGTGCGGAGGTCGAGAAGCACCGGGTCGGTGTGCGGGCGCTGCTCGTTCCACCACGACGGCTCTGTGCTGCAGCTTCCGGTGTAGGGGTCTGCTGTGGTGCCGGTCGCGCCGGTGACCTCGAAGTGGAGGTGCGGCCCGGTGGACATCCCAGACGAGCCGACGAGACCCAGCGTCTCGCCCACCGCGACCGTCTCGCCGACGCTCTTGCTGGTCAGCGAGCCCCGGCGCATGTGCCAGTACAGCGCCGTCGAGCCGTCGTCGTGCTGCACCATCACGCCATTGCCGGGCGGTGCGTTTTCCCACACGCAGATGCGGTCCGGGTTGCCGTCTTGCTTGGAAACGATGGTGCCGGGAGCCGCCGCGACGATCTCGACGGTGCTGGAGTCCATCGTCGCCCAGGAGAAGGGCCACAGGAAGATGTCCGTGCCGCGGTGCCCGTTGTACGTTCTCGCGCGGCAGTTCCAATCGCGAATGCCGCCCGTCGCGTCCTGGTCGACGTAGTTCGAGATGCCGAACGGCTCGGGCGTGACGCCGTCGCGGTGCCGGATGGGCCAGGCGAGGGGCGTAGTGGAGGCTTTGCCTCTGGCGCCAGAGGCTTGGTCTCGAAACGCGTCGAGATCGGCGGTTAGGGCCACGCGCTCGGCCTCACTCGGCCCGTCGGGGCCGGAGAGGGAAAACGCGCCACCGCCAGAGGCGGGCGCTTGCGCGAGCGCGCCGGAGGCGCTGAGGCAGAGGGCGACGAAGAGGAGCCGAGACATGGCGCGGATCGGGCGGGTACGGCTCAAAGATCGGGCACGGCGCGGGAATGTGTATACCCGGTGTGCGAACGCCTCTGGCGGTCGGGCCGCGCGCATCGCGCCAGAGGCGCACGGCTAGAGCTCTAGCGAGAGCTGCACGCCGTCGATGTCCGCCAGAGGCACGAGGCTGGAGACGCTCAGGCCCACGAGCCGCAGCGGCGCGTCGGGCACCGCGGGGCGGGCAAGGAGGGCGCCGCCGATTGTCGCCAGAGGCCCTTCTTGCCAGACGGGCGAGGCGAACGACGCGCTGCGGGTGCTCTGCACGAAGCGGGCGGTCTTGAGCTTGAGCGTGACCGTGCGGCCCGCCAGGCCGTGGCCGTCCAGGCGGCGCACCAGCTCGGCGGTGATGGGCGCGAGCCTCGCGAGAATGGCCGCCTCGCCGCGCTCGTTGTGGTTGAACGTGCGCTCCACGCCGACCGATTTGCGCACGCGGTGCGGCCGGACGGGCCGCGTATCGTCGCACTGCCCGAGGCGGTAGAGCCAGCCGCCGGTCTTGCCCAGCCTCTGGCGAAGCGTGTGCTCGTCCCACGCCTGGAGGTCCGCGCCGGTGCGGATGCCCAGGCCATACAGACGCCGTGCCGTGGCCGGGCCCACGCCGTGCAGCTTCTCGACCGGCAGCGCGGCGACAAACGCGCGCGCCTCGTGCGGGCGAATGACCGAGAGCCCATCGGGCTTGTCCAAGTCGCTGGCCACCTTGGCGAGGAACTTGGCAAACGACACGCCCGCCGAGGCGGTCAGGCCTGTGGCCTCGAAGATCTCGCGCCGGATAGACTGCGCGATGAGCGTGGCCGATGCTGGCCCGCGCTTGGGCGCTGTCACGTCCAGATAGGCTTCGTCGAGCGAGAGCGGCTCGACGAGATCGGTGTACGAGTAGAAGATCTCGCGCACCACGCCAGAGGCTTCTTTGTACACGCCGAAGCGCGGCGGCACGACGACGAGGTCCGGGCACAGCTTGCGGGCCTGCGCCATCGGCATCGCGCTGCGCACGCCGAACGGGCGCGCCTCGTAGCTGGCCGCGCACACCACGCCGCGGTTGGAGCTTCCGCCCACGGCCACAGGCCTCCCGCGCAGCGAGGGGTCGTCGCGCTGCTCGACGGACGCGTAGAAGGCGTCCATGTCGACGTGGAGGATCTTTCTCATGGGCCGCTGGCGCGGAGTTGGCTCGCCAGAGGACGCAAGCCGCTGGCGCAGGCCTCAATCTCGCGCCGTGCGCGCGCCAGAGGCGTGTCACCTGAGGCGCGGCCGGGCAGGGCGCCAGAGGATCAGGCCTCTGGCGCGTCGGGGGCCTCGGCGCCGCAGTTCCAGCAAATGCCGAACTGCCCGTCGTTGACCTCGCCGCAGGCGGGACACGTCCACGGGTCGGGTGCCGTTTCGGTCTCGGTCATGACCTCGGCGACGAGCGCGCGGGCGTCGTCCAGCCGGTGGTCGTCTTTGACCCAGACCTCGGCCCAGGCGGCGATGGGAGGGACCTCGCCCATCGCCGAGCCGAGTTGGTCTCCCTGCACGATGGCGGTGATGCCTGCGTTGGCGAGCGCGCCCTGCACGAGGTGCGCGATGCTGGGATCGGGGTGGCTGTAGACGCGGGTCATGGCAGGGGCGGAGAGTGTGCCGCGCGTACGCGTGCGCGTTCGGCCGGTTGCGCCAGAGGCCAGAGCCGTTTAGTTGGCCTCTGGCGGCGGCCACAGGCCGAGCGAGCGCCGCAGGTCGATCACTTGCCCGGTGTGGTGGCTGTTGTGATCGGCCACGAGAAGCACCTCGCGGAGCAGCGTATAGCCGGGAGCGTGCCTGAACTCGGAGGTGAGATCGCCGGTGTTGGCGAGCTCGATCATGGCGCTCAGATCAGACCCGAAATCGGCGAGCGCGAGCGCCCAGTCGTCGCCGGTGGCCGGTGCGGCGGGCCAGTAGGCGGCGGGCCACTCGGGCGCGGTGTAGTCCGCGTTCTGGCAAAACAGCAGAATGTCGTTCTGCGTGAACCAGAGGTGGTAGAGCTGCTCCCAGAGCGTGTGCGGCAGGCCGGGCGCACGCACGTTGATGGCCTGGGGTGGGATGCCGCGCAGGCACGCCCGCACCGGCGTGTGCGCGTTGGCACCGCGCAAGAGGGCGACGAGTTCGGCGCGGAGCCGTTCGCCAGAAGCGAGGCCGGAGGTGGGGCGGGGCATGGTGGGTGCGGTGGGTGCCGGGTCAACCGCAGTGCCGCGCGCCGGTTCGCGCCGGAGGTGCTCGGCGGGTTTCTGGCGGGAGGCTGTGCTCAGCTGACCGAACCCCCGAGGATGCTCCGCCTCGCGCGCTGGCCCTGCCTCTGGCGTGTCCCAAACATCCAAGCCACAGGGCAGGTGTTGTGGTCGCATTCTCTGTCCCCGAGACAGGGGGACAATTCCCACCGCGCTCTGGCTGGGCGATCCAGGTGATTCGGCGCTTCGCCAGAGGCCGCGGATCGCCAGAGGCCCGCGGATCGCCAGAGGCCTCTGGCGCTACTCCTCCGCGCGCAGCACGTCCAACGGGGGACGTGCGAGGGCCGACCGGCTGCCCAGCACGCCGACGAGCGCGACGAGCGCAGGCACGAGCACGGCTGTCGCCAGAAGCCAGAGCGCGTCCGGGCGGAAAGGCACTTGGAAGGTGAACGTGG
This sequence comes from Rubricoccaceae bacterium, assembly GCA_963708165.1. GTDB lineage: Bacteria > Bacteroidota > Rhodothermia > Rhodothermales > Rubricoccaceae > Rubricoccus. The sequence continues at coordinate 2,853,688 of OY970187.1, forward strand.
CGAGCGCCCACGCCGAGGCCACCGCGAGCCCGCCGCCGACGAGCGCGGCGAGAAAGCCTAGCCCGGCGTATTCCGCGATCACGATGCGGCGCACCTGGGACCGGCTCGCGCCCAGCGTGCGGAGCAGGACCGCCTCTCGCGTGCGCCGGGACAGCGCCACGCGCACGGCGCTGCCCAGCACGACCAAGCCTGTGGCCACGGCGAAAAAGGCCATAAAGCGGAGCGCAAACGCGATCTGCCCCAGCACCTTTTGCACCAACGCGAGCACCTCGCGCACGTCGACCGCCGAGATGTTGGGAAACGCCTCGACCACGCGGCCCTGGATCTTCGCGCTGGCCTCTCGCGAGCCCGTCTGCGTGAGCAGCACCTGCGTTTGAGGGGCTGCCGCCAGAGGCCCATCGGGGAAGACGGCGAAAAAGTTGGGCTGCACCTGCGCCCAGTCGATCTCGCGCAGGCTCGTGACTTCGCTCTCGATGGGCACGCCCGAGACGTCCCACACGATGCGGCTGCCCAGCGCCACGCCCAGGTCGCCCGCTACGTCCTGGTCCATCGAGACCGGCACGATGGCGGCCTCTGGCGAGACGGTGCCCTCGAAGGCGCCCGCGGTCACGATTTCCGTGTCCGTCAGCGTGCTGCGGTAGGTCGAGCGGTACTCGCGCGAGATGGCCCAGCGCTCGGGCCCGGCCTCGGACGTGTCGGCGCGGAGCGAGTCGGTGGTGATGCCGTCGATGGACCGGATGCGCATCGTGACGATGGGCACTTCGGTGAGGATCGGGATCTCCTCGCTCGCGAGGATGGAGCGGAGGCTGTCGGCCTGGTCGGGCTGCACGTCGAAAAAGACCACGTCGGGGCGTGCGTCGCCGTTGCCGGGCAGGCGCAGGCTGTCGAGGATCGCGCGCTGCGTGAGGCCGAGCGAGAGGATGAGGAACACGCCCAGGCCCAGCGCCAGCAGCAGCACGAGCGTCTGGTTGTTGGGCGCGTGCAGGTTGGCGATGCCCTGCCGCCACACGTACGGCATCGACGGGCGGGCAAAGCCTCTGGCGAGACGCCGGACGCCAGCGGCCAACAGCGCGAGGATGCCGAACGAGACCGCCATGCCGCCCAGGAATCCCAGCGCGATGCGCCAGTCGCGGGTTTGCAAGAAGACGAAGCCGTAGGCCGCGCCGACGAGCAGCAGCGCGAGGAGAATCTGAAGCGGGTCCAGGCCTCTGGCGCTGGCATCGGCGCGGAGTGCGCGCAGCGGCGGCACGCGCCGGACTCCCGCCAGAGGCAGGAGCGCGAAGAGCACGGCCGCGATGATGCCCACGCCTAGGCCTTCGAGCAGGGCCGTCGGCACAACGTCGTTGCTGACGCTCACGGGCAAGAATGCGCCCAGCGCCAGAGGCAAGAGGCGTTGCACGGCGAGGCCGAGCGCCACGCCCAGAACGGCGCCCGCGGTGCCCAGCGCGACCGCCTGCGCGGCGTAGACGCCCAAGACGCGCCACGAGCTCAGGCCCAGACAGCGCAGCGTGGCGACGGTCTCGGCCTTTTCGCGTGCGTAGACGCCCATCGCGCTGGCGACACCGAGCCCGCCCAAGAGGAGCGCGACGACGCCTACGAGCGAGAGGTAGCGCGCCAGGTCGGCCGTGCCTTCGGTCCACTCCGCCTGCTCGTCCTTGGCCTTTTCGACGCGGTAGCCTCTGGCGTCGAGAACAGTAGCGATGCGGTGGAGAGCGCGGCCTTCGCCTTCGGTGCGGAAATAGGCGGTGCTGCGCACACGCGAGCCCAGGCTGAGCAGCGTCGAGTCCAGCGTCGCGCGCGGCACGTACAGTTGCGGGCCGACGCTGGCGGCGATGTCGCTCTGCCCCGGCACGCGGTCCAGCCGCCCGATGATGGGGTACATCACGCCGCCGACTGCGACGGAGTCGCCGATCTGGGCGTCCATTTGCAGCAGCATCGAGGCGTCGGCGAGCGCGCCGCCAGAGGCCAGAAACTGCTCCATTGCGTCCTCGGGGAACGCGTCGACCGTGCCGTAGAGCGGGAACGGCCCGTCGATGGCGCGGATCTGGGAGAAGCGTGTGCGGCCGGTTCGCGGAAAGCGCGCCATGCTGGGAAACGAGGTCTCGCGCACCAGCGCGGCGCCGTAGGCTGTCGCGACAGAGTCCAACAGCGCGTCGTCCTCGGCGCGCAGCGGCGAGCTTTTGCGCGCCTGCACGTCGGCGCCGAAGACCTCGATGGTCTGCTCTTCGACTGCCCGCTCCAGGTTGACGCCGAACGAGCGGATCGCGACGAGTGCCGCCACGCCCATCGCCATCGCGGCGACGTAGAGGACCAGGCGTCGGCGCATTCCGCGGCTGTCGCGCCACGCCAGAGGCAAGACGTTCATCGGGTTGGACATTCCGGGTTCCGAGTTCCCAGTGAGCTTCGCTGGCCTAGCGGCTCCGGGTTTTGCTCGTTTGGCGTGTCCTCAATCGGCATCCGGCGTGGCGCCTGTGTGGCCTCTGGCGTCGCGCGTTCTGGGTTCTGCAGATCGGAGACGTCGGTCATTGGCACGGTCTCGTCGGCCTCTGGCGGTATCCCAGCCTCTGGCGCCAGGGGCGCGTCGCGAGTGTACTCGACCTGTCCGCCGCGGAGGCGGATCTCGCGGCCGCACCGGGCGGCGAGTTCCAAGTCGTGCGTGACGACGACGAGCGCGGTCCCGGCCTCGCGGTTGAGGTCGAAGAGGAGGTCTTCGATGCGCTGGCCGGTGGCCTCGTCCAGGTTGCCGGTCGGTTCGTCGGCGAAGAGCAGCGCGGGCCGTCCTGCAAAGGCGCGCGCGACGGCCACGCGCTGCTGCTCGCCGCCCGAAAGCTGCGTCGGGTAGTGGTCGGTGCGGTCGCCCAGGCCGACGCGCTCCAGCAACTCGCGCGCGATGCCTCTGGCGCCCTTCGCGCCCTTGAGTTCCAGCGGCACGGCCACGTTGTCGACGGCGGTCAGCGTCTGGAGCAGGCGGAAGCTCTGGAACACGAAGCCGACGTGCTCGGCGCGGATCTTCGCGCGCGCGTCCTCGCCCAGTGGGCCGAGGTCCGTTCCGGCCAGCGTCACGCTGCCGCGCGAGGGCCGGTCGAGCCCGGCGGCAAGACCCAGGAGAGTTGTTTTACCACTGCCAGACGGGCCGACGATGGCGAGCGTGTCGCCGCGGGCGACATCGAAGCTCACGCCGTCGAGCACGGTCAGCGGGCGCCCGCCGCTGTCGAACGTCTTGGCGAGGTCGCGGACGGAGAGGACGGGAGCGGTTTGCATACGGGCCTCTGGCGCCAGAGGCGCGCGTGTGAGAGGGCCGGTACCCGGCGCGGCGCGGCGCGGATTCACCGCGCCGGGGGAATGCGCGGTGAAGTGCGATTGGGCGTGCGACGCCAGAGGCGCACCACGCTAGAAGCCTCTGGCGGAGACGCGCTAGAAGTTGATGCGGATCGAAGAGGACGGCCGCAGGACCGGCGCGAGGCTTCCGAACCGGCCACCTTCGAAGGAGAGGCGAGTCTGAAACGGCATGGATATATCGGTACCGAATAGACGGAACGAGAGCGTGGCGCCGAGTTCAGTGCCCACGTCCTGGCCCGAGATCGAGAGGCCGTCGTAGCGTCCGGTGCTTTTCTCAGACGTGGCACGAGCGAGTGTCGCGTACAGTCCTGCGCTGGGAGTGATGCGTACGCTTCGAATCAGGCGAATCGGGCGGGAAATTGCTGCCGACACATCGGCACCGAGCACGTTGCTGCTGAACTGATCTTCCGAGGTAGAGCCGGTAAAGGCTGTCAGCGAGCGCTGAAATCCAGCGCCCTCTACCCGAACGTTTGCACCTGCGCCAACATCGAGGGTCTGGCCGACCATGAGCCCGAGCGTGGCCCCGGTGTACGACGTAGCGGTCCCATTGCCCCGCCCTAGAGTGTAGCTCAGCCCGTAGTCCAGCCCGTTTGCCTGCCGGTAGCCCGCGGCGATGCCCGTAGTGGACAGCCCGGACGACGAGTAGCCGCCAGCTACACCCAGATAGATTCCCGAACTGTCAGCGAGGTGTGTTTGGGCCGAAAGAGGGGCCGCGAAGGCGAAGGCGAGACAGACGAGGGCAAGACGTGACATAACCAGGGAAGGAGAGGGTGAAGGCTGGCTAACGACCGAGTAGTCGTCCTCGTGTTCACCGTGATTTCCTTTTTCAACTCTCTCGCCTCGCACGCCAGAACTGACACGGTCGCCGCGCCCGCACAGCCTCTGGCGCCAGAGGCCGGTCTTCTTCCACTCCCCTGTCCCTCACACCATCGTCTCCGCGTTCCCGCGCCGGAGCAGGAGCAGGAAAAACGGCACGCCGCAGATCGCCGTCACCACGCCGACCGGCATTTCCTGGCCCGGCAGCACCACGCGCGCCGCGATGTCGGCCAGGAGCATGAACACGCCGCCGCCCATGAACGCCAGAGGCACCAAGCGCCGGTGGCCCGGCCCGGCGATCAAACGGACCGCGTGCGGCGCGATGAGCCCGACGAAGCCGACGAGTCCCGCTGCGGCCACGAGCACGCCCGTCACGACGGCCGAGACCGCCAGGAGTCCGCGCTTGAGCCCTTCGACCGGCACGCCGAGAGCGAGGGCGGGCTCCTCGCCGGTCGCGAGCAAATCCAGAGGGCGCGCGATCATCCACAAAAGTCCGCCGCCCGCGAGCGACACCGCCAGAGGCACCAACACGCCGGGCCACTCGGCGCCCGCGAGCGAGCCCAAGAGCCAGAACAGGACGGCGCGCAGCTTGTCGGGCTCGGGGCTCGCGAACGTCACGAACGCCGTGACCGCGCCCAGCAGAGACGAGACGGCCACGCCCGCCAGAAGCAACCGCGCCGTGGAGAGCCGCGGCCCCTGGCGCGCGACCAGAAAGACGAACGCCAGCGCGAGCCACGCTCCCAGAACCGCCGCCAGGGGCATCGAAAACGCTTTGGCGATGACGGGCGGCACGAACCCGAGATAGAACAGCGCCGCGCCCGCACTCGCGCCGCCAGAGGCGCCGAGCACGTAGGGCTCCGCCAGAGGGTTGCGAACGAGCGCCTGCATCGCCACGCCGATGACGGAGAGCCCGCCGCCGACCGCGATCGCGAGGATCGCGCGCGGCAGGCGGATGAGGTGCAAGATGGTCTCGGCGTTCTCATCTCCCCTGCCCGACGAGCGCGGCCCAGATCCGTGCCGGGCTGACGTCGGAGCTGCCCACGAACAGCGAGAGCACAAACACTACCGCGCCTGCGCCCAGAAGACCCAGTACGATCCAGAGTAGCCGGGCTTCTTGAGGCTCAGCCTCTGGCGCCAGAGGCTCGCGCAGAGCCGGGTGTGCCTCTGGCGTCACGCTGCGCCAGAGGCGAAGGCCTCGGGGTGCAGGCGCCGCGCAATCGTTTCGAGCGCTTCGACCGTGCGCGGGCCAGGGCGCAGGATGGGATCTGCGGGGAGGCTGTAGACGCGGCCTTCCTGCACCGCACGCAGCCCGGCGAGCGCAGGCGCAGCGTCGATCAGCCTCTGGCGGGCGTCGCCGTCGCCCGCGATAAAGATGACCTCGGGTGCGTTCTCCAGCACCCACTCGACCGACGGTACGGCGGCGTCGCCTTCGAACGCGTCCGTCACGTTGTCCGCACCGGCGGCACGGACGACTTCGCTGGCGTACGAGTCGCGCCCAAAGGCGTACAGCGTGCCGTTGTCAGCGCCGACGAGCAGCAGCACGCGAGGCTGTGGCATCGCGGCGGTCTGGGTGCGGACCGCCTGCACGCGGGCCTCGAACGCGTCGGCGGCGGGACCTCCGCCAGAGGACGCGAGCAGGGTATCGAGCGTGCGCAGCGCCCGCGGGATGTCGTCCAGGCTCGCAAAGCGGAACGCGTAGGAGGGAATGCCGAGCGCGCTCAGCCCCTCCAGGTCGCCCGGTGGGTTCAGGCCTACAACGCCGAGCGCCAGCCCTGGCCCGAGTTCGATGATGCGCTCGCGGTCGAGCGGCAGCGACGCGAACCGCGGGAGGCCGCGCACTTCGGCGGGCCAATCGTCGGCGGTGGCGACGCCCGCCAGCCGGTCTACGCCAGAAGCCACCACGACCATCTCGGTGAGGTTGGGCGCCAGAGGCACGACCGTCTGCGGTGCCTCGGCGAGCGCGACGCTGCGGCCCATGTCGTCCGTGAACGTGCCTGCGCGCTCGGGTGCGGGCGGGGCGCAGGCGGCCAGCGCGAGCACGCAGAGCGTAGCAAAAAGGGAGCGTAGGGGCATCGCGGGGCAGACCGAATCAGCGGGCGGCTAACTTACCGACCCTTCCTCTGGCGTCTGTGCGCTTCGCTTTCGTTCTCAACCCCGCGGCCCGCTCCGGCCGCGCCGCTCGCGACGCCGACCGCGTGCTCGCGGGTGCCCGCGCGCTGGGCCTGGACGCGAGCCTGCACCTCACGGACCGGCCTCGCCACGCGACGGACCTCGCCAGAGGCCTCGCGGAGAGGCACGATGTCGTCGTCGCCGTCGGCGGTGACGGGACGGTGCAGGAGGTCGCGGCGGGACTTGTCGGGACCGGCGCCACGCTCGGCGTGCTACCGCTGGGCACCGGCAACGACCTCGCACACGCGCTCGGGATGCCCACGCGGCTTCCCTCCGCGCTCGCGGCACTGGCCTCTGGCGCCCCGTGCGCGATGGACCTGGGCCGCGTGCGCTGGACCGAGCCCGGCGGCGAGATGCGGGAGCGCATTTTCGCCAACAGCGTCGGCGTGGGGTTCGATGCGCTGGTGGCGAGCCAGGTGCCGCGGTACAAGCGCCTGGGCGGGCGCGCGGCCTACCTCGCCGCCACGCTGGGCAGCCTGAGCCTCTGGCGCCGTCGCGATCTCGCCATTGAGGTGCGCACCCACGTGCCAGAGGCCTCCCCTGGCGAGGTCGCATCCGAGGTGCTCTACGAAGGCCCGTTCTTCCTCTGCGAGGTCGGCAACGGGCCGTCGGTGGGCGGCGGCGTGCTGCTCACGCCAGAGGCCGTGCTGGATAATGGCGTGCTCGACCTCTGTCTCGCGCGAGCAGTCGGGCCCGTGCGCATCGCACGACTGCTGCCGCGGGCGGTGCGCGGCACGCACACCGGCGCACCCGAGGTGGTGATGGGCCGGGCGCCGCGCATCACGCTCCGTGCCACGCGCGGCACGCTTCCCGTCCACGCCGATGGCGAGCCGGTTTCCGCGGGCGCCGCGGTCGTGGAACTGGAGGTCCTGCCGGGCGCCATCCGCGCGATCTGGGGACCGGGCTCGGACCGCTAGAGCACACGTCGGGATGCTCTGAGGGATAGGGGATGAGGGATGTGGCAGACTCTGCCGCACCGCTGCAGGTGAGGTCGCCTCAGACTCGTTTGAAAACGCTTTACAGGCTTTCGAGAGCAGAAAAGGGAGCGCGGAAGGGGGAGGCAGAACGCAGACAAACACACCGGAGCCTCTGGCGCCAGAGGCGATCCCCACGCGCTTTTAGGGCCTGTCGAGGATTCGCCTCTTGCGTTCGAACCGCCCCCTTCAGGGGGCTCCCGGCGTAGCCGGTGGGGGTGTTACGGCGGAGGTTCGCCCGAGCGCCAGAGGCCAGCCCAAATGCCAGAGGCCTCTGGCGAGACCGCAGACACCCTCCGCCCTGCGGGCACCTCCCTGGAGGGAGGGGTTTTAAACCTCGTCCCCCTCAGTCCCCCGCGAGGAACGACTGCAAGCGCCAGCGGCCACTGCCATCCTCCCAGAACGCCGCGCGGTATCCCACCGGGCTCAGCGCCTTCTGCGAGGACACGAAGGCGCGCGTCGAGTCGGGCAGGCGCACCTCGCGCCAGCCGTCGCGCGGCGGCCCGAGCGCCGTCACGATGATGTGGCTCAGGCGCGCTGCAACCGTCGCGCTAGAGTCTGGCGACAGGCGCGCGGGCACGTCCTGGCCCACAACCGCGACGCCCGTAAACGGGTCGGCGTCGGCGGGCCACAGGCCGTAGACGAACGGCGCCGTCACGGCATTGTCCTCCTCGACGCTGCCGCCGTCGAGCACGCCCGCGAGCACGCGCCACGGGTCTCTCGCCTCTGGCGGATCGCCGGAGAACCACATCGCGCGGAAGCCCTCGGGGCCGCCGGGCTCGTCGCCGAACGACAGTCTCGCGCCAGAGGCGACGAATCCCAGCAGCGCGGTCGTGTCTTTGCGCGCGACAGCCTCGCGGAGCTCGCTGCGGAAGCGCGCGAAGCCGGGCACGCGCGCGCCATCGTCCACGGGCATGAACGAGCCGCGGAACGACGCGGCCGCCTCAGACGGCAGAGGGGGGAGAGGGGGCGGCTCCACATCGGCGCAGGCGCCGAGGGCGAGAAGCGCGCACAGAAGCGCAACGCGGGACGCGAGCATGGGTGAGGGCAGCGTCGTGAACCCGGAGTCTACGTCTTCCACGCCGTCCGGCCGCCAGAGGCCGCAATGCGAAGCCGTTCGGGCCACAAAGGCGGGCCTCTGGCGCCAGAGGACGGGCGCGGCATGGGGGCGGGGTGCGGTGCTGCTCAGACTCTGAACACAACCCACCGGAGCGCGCGGCGTACCATACGGCCTCTCCCCGCCATCTCCTGCCATGCGCTTTGCCTTCGTCCTGATCGTCCTCGTCGCTCTCGGCGGCGTCCTCTTTGCGACGCAGCCCACCAACCTGGAGGACATCGAGTTTGCCATCCCGTTTATCGACACCACCATCATCGGCATCAAGCTGTGGACCGTGTTGGGAGCCTGGGTGCTGGGCCTGTTCATGGGCTACCTCGCTGCCGTGCCCGGCGCGTTCTCGGCCAAGCGCCGCGTGAAAAAGCTGGAGAAGGAGATGGGCGTGGTGCAGGCACAGGCCGGTGAGGTCGCCGCCGACTCCCGCGTCGCTGCCGCCACGGCCCGGACGCCCGCTGCGCGCGCCGCCTCTGGCGAGGCCGCAAACGAAGCCGCCGAGATGCAGCGCCTCGCCGACGAGGTCGCCCGCCGCACCGCCGACGTGACCCGAGACGCGTAGCGTGGCCTCTCCCAGCGACAAGCTTCGAACGGCAGCGCTCAAGAAAGCCGCCAGGACACGCGCCGAGGCGCGGATCGTGCTCGACGAGGCCGAGCGCCTCGTGGGCCTTCCGTTCCGGCTTCTCGGCCGTCCCGGCACGCGGCTCGTCGAGAGGCAGAGCACCAACGACTTTCGCCCGGCCGGGACGCTCGTCTCCGACCCCGACGCGACGCCCGCGAGCGCCGAGGTCCGCCATTACACTGCGGGCTGGGCGGAGGCCAAAACCGTCGCGCGCATCGGCGCGCCAGAGGCTCAGGCCTTGCGCCGCCTCGCCTCTGGCGAAGGCACGACGTGGATCAACGTCGAGAGCGTGCGCGATGCGGAAGCGATTCACGCGCTCGGCGAGGCCTTCGAGCTGCACCCGCTCGTGCAAGAGGACCTCGGCCACACGCACCAACGGCCCAAGCTGGAGGTCTACGGCGAGCAGGCGTTCGTCGTCGCGCGGATGGTGCACCCCGAGACCGGCGCCATCGAACAGGTCGCGTTCGTGCTCGGGCCGGGCTATCTGCTCTCGTTTCAAGAAGCCGCTGGCGACGTGTTCGACCCGGTCCGCCAGAGGATCGAGACCGAGGGCAGCCGCCTGCGCGGCGAGGGCGAGGACTATCTGCTCTACGCGCTTCTCGATCTCATCGTGGACGCCGCGTTTACGACCGTCGAGCGCCTGGGCGACGCGACCGAGGCGTTGGAGGAAGCCGTTCTCGGCACACCCGGGCCGACCGTTCGCGGCGCCATCGCGGGACTGCGCCGCGAGATCATCGTGCTGCGGCGCGCCGTCTGGCCCCTGCGCGAGGTCATCGCCGCGCTCGCGCGCGCCGAGTCTGACCTCGTGACCGACAAAACGCGCCTCTACCTCCGCGACGCGCAAGACCATGTGGTGCAAGCCGCCGACGCGCTCGAATCGCTCCGCGATGTGCTCGCGGGCATCTCGGACCTGTACCTCTCGGCCGTCTCGGCGCGCCAGAACGAGGTGATGAAGGCGCTCACCGTGATCGGCGCCGTTTTCCTGCCCATCACGTTTTTGACGGGCCTCTACGGCATGAACTTCGACGACATGCCGGAGCTGACAATGCCGGGCGCCTATCCCACTTTCCTGGTGGCGCTGGCCGTGATCTCGATCGGCACGCTGCTCGTTTTCCGCATCAAGCGCTGGCTGTAGCGCCTCTGGCGAGCCCGGCCGCCTCTGGCGCCAGAGGCTAGCGCGCGAGCGTGACGCGCGTCGCCGCCAGCCCGTCGAAGTCGAGGAGGTAGACGCCCGAGGGCGCCTCGCTGCCGCCCGCGTCGCGGCCGTCCCAGATCGCTTCGGCGGAGCTCACGGGCACGCGTCGCACCTCGCGGCCTCGGGCGTCGCGCACGATGACCTCGCCACGCACTGCACGGCCGAAGGCAAGGCGGACGTCGCCAGAGGACGGGTTGGGGTACGCGTCCAGGCGAAGCGAGCCCGTCGGGCCGGGCGCTCCGGCGGTCTGGAACGTGTTGGTCCAGAAGAGCAGCCCGCCCGCGTCGCTGCCCGCGATGATGTCTACGCGGCCGTCGCCGGTCAGGTCGGCGGCGCGTGGCACGACGGTGAGGCGCTCGGCCGGGATCACGCCAGAGGCTGCGTACCGTGGCGCCGTCGCGCTGCCATTGTTGAGGTAGACCGCGATGCCGTCGCGCGAGGAGCCGATGAGAATGTCGAGGTCGCCGTCGCCGTCGAGGTCGGCGGCGCTGGGCGCGCTTTCCTGGCCCACGTCGTCGGTGAGTCCGAGGTCGTCGCGGAAGGCAAGGTCGGCGGGGCCGGGCGTGCCGTTGCTGGCCGTCGCGAACTGGGCAGCCTCTGGCGTGCCCGCGTTGCGGTAGAGGAACACGCGCCCGTTGCTCTCGCCGACGAGCAGGTCGAGGTCGCCGTCGCCGTCGATGTCTGCGAGGTCGGGCTTGGCGTACTGCCCGGCGTCGATGTCGAAGTAGCGCGGGTCGCGGAGTTCGTAGACCGGCGCGGTGGCCGTCCCGGTGTTTTCCAGACGCGCGAGGCGCCCGTTGAAGCCGCCCACGAGCAGGTCGAGGTCGCCGTCGCCGTCGAGGTCGCCGAATGTGGGCGCGTAGCCGCCGAAGTCGTAGTCCAGCGCGAGCCAGTCCGCGTCGGTGAGCGCGAAGCTCGGCGCGCCAGAGGCCCCGGTGTTGGTGTAGAGCGAGAGGTTGGCGTCCGTGTTGCCGTCCCCCACGACCATGTCGAGGTCGCCGTCGCCGTCAATGTCCGCGAAGGCAGGCACCGAGCGCCGCCCGTGGTCGATGCTGCGCAAGAGGCGCGTCGTTTCGAGCTCGAAGTCGGGCGCCTCTGGCGTGCCGGTGTTGCGGAAGCTGACGACGTTCTGCGTCGGCGTGCGCGAGGTGACGCACAGGCCGCCCAGCACGCCCACGACGAGGTCGAGGTCTCCGTCACCGTCTGTATCGCCAAAGGCGGCGGCGTTCTGGCCGCCGGGTGTGCTCGTGCCCGGAAAGCCCTCCGAGACCAGATCGAAGTCTGGCACCTGCGCCGTGCCGGTGTTGAGGAAGTAGAAGAGGTTCTCGCTGAAGAAGTCGCCCCAGAACAGCTCGGGGCCGCCGCCATTGGTGAGGTCGGCGAGCGCGAGCGCGTTGGCGCCGTGAAGTGTGGGTCGGCCCGTCGCGCCGCGGTACAGCGGCCCAGCCTCTGGCGCGCGCCCCGCGCCGAACGAGTCCTTGCACTGCGGGCTGCCTTCGTAGATCTGAATGCCCTGCCACTCGGTCGTGATGAGTGAGTAGGACGGGACGCCGCCCGCGAAGCCGTCCATCTGGTAGAACGAGATCGTGCCCAGGTCGGCTTTGCCCACGATGAGGTCCAGGTCGCCATCGCCGTCCACGTCGGAGAGGTCGGGCACGCTCGTGTCTTCGATCTGCAGGATCTCGCCAGAGGCCAGCAAGACGGGCTCGGCGCGGAGCGTGAAGGCGGGCGCCTGTGCCGTGCCGGTATTCTCGAAGTAGCGCGCCTGGCCGGGCGCGCCGCGCGTGAACAGGTCGGGATCGCCGTCGCTGTCCATGTCGCCAAAGCGGTACCACGGGCCAGGCGTGATGCCACCGAGCATGCCCGTCTGCCACACCCAGCCCTCGGCGGTGTTGGCGTACACGCCGATGCCCGCGCCGCCGGCCGTGATGGTCAGATCGGGGCGGCTGTCTCCGTTCAAATCCGTGAGCTGCGGGACGGGCGCCCAGTACCCGCCTGTAAACGGCATCGCCAGAGGCCCGTCGGCCCCCTCGACCGCGAACGGCGTAGCGGTGCGTACCAGAGCCTCTGGCGTGAACGACGACTGTGCGGTCGCGGGCGGTGCCGTGCTGCACCCGGAGATGGTGGCGAGCAGAGCGATCAGAAGGGCGAGGCGCATCAGGGGAGGGAGTGGGGATGTGTGATGGGCAGATGGCCTCTGGCGGGAGCATTGCGCCAGAGGCCACAAGCGGCGCGCGCTGGCGCGATCTCCCATCTTTGTCATCCCGAGCGGAGCCGAGGGACCTACTCTCCGAATGGCTTGAGGCCGGATAACGTCTAGTGTCCGAATGGGAGTAGGTCTCGTAACAGCTGTTCCAAACGCTGAGCAGGCCTCTGGCGCCAAGACGCGGCTAGATCCCTCGTCGCTTCGCTCTGTCGGGATAACATGAACGGGAGATCGCGTGCGCGCGCGGACCAGCGCTTGGCGGCTTATCGCGGTTCGTAGAGCGCGAGGCCGGAGGCCCAGCGGCCGGTCTGGATGACGGCGAGGAGACTGCCGTCGCGGGCGTCGAGGATGGCGACGTTGCCGTAGAGATCGTTGGGCTCGGGCGTGCCGTCGGCCTGGAGGAAGCGGAGGGCGGGCGTCCACGCGATGGGGGGCAGCGCCATCGCGCCAGAGCCCGACATGTCCATCGCACTGTGGTCCATGCCGTCCATCTGGCTGTGGTCCATCCCCTCGTGGTTCATGCCCTCCATCTCGCCAGAGGCGGCCCCGGAGGTTTGCGCCTCTGGCGCAGGCATCGCCATCGCGCCCATCATCATGGCGAAGTTGCGGCTGGAGATGAACAGCGTGGAGCCGTCCGCACTGAGGGCGCTGCCGTGGACCTGGCTAAAGGGCAGGTTGGGCCCCTGGATGGTTCGCGTGACGGTGAGCGCGACCGGGTCCACGACCGAGACCGTGTTGGAGATGCGGTTGGGCACGTAGACGCTCGCGCCGTCGGAGGCGTAGGTGGGGTGCCAGGGCTGCTCGCCGGTGGGCACGCTGCCGCGCACGGTCAGGTCGCCAGAGGCGGTGTCGAAGTCGAACACGTAGAGCGCGCCGCCGGTCTGCGACGTGAGCACGACGGTTTCGCCGTCGGGCGAGACGGCGTAGTGGACAAAGGCGAGCGCGCCGGGCACGAGCTCCTGATCGACGAGGTCGCCCGTTGCGGTCTCGAACACGTACGCGGGCGTCGCGCCGCTCACGGCGGTGAGGCCAGCCGTGAACATGTAGCGTCCGTCGCGGCTCACGCCGAGGGCGTGCGGGTGCACGTCGGGCGTCTGGATGGTCTCGAAGTTGAGCGTGCTCGTCATGAGACGCGCGACGCCAGAGGAGGTGGGGTCGGCGGAGAACGAGCGGCCGGAGAAGAGGCGTCCGCCCGCGGCGTCGAGCGCGAGCATGCCGGGCTTCTGGAACGTCTCGTCGCCCGCGGGCGGCGTCTCGCTCGCGAGCAGGTAGTCCTCGTCCGCGGGGTCCATCGTGAGGCTGGACGAGAGCTTGAGAACGGAGCCGCCGCCGTCGCCGGAGATCAGCGCCACGTACCACGCGCTGCCATCGGGCTCGGCGACGACGTGGTGCGGCTTAGAGTCGGCGGGCTGCCCGAGTGCCTCGAAGTACACGTTGCGGATGATCCTCTGGCGATCGACGTCCAGGACCGAGACGCGGCCCGCGAACTGGTTGCAGATGTAGAGCAGGCGCGTCGCGTCGGCGTAGGCGGGCTGGCCGCTGGCGCCAGAGGCTCCGGCCTCGATCCAGCGCCGGATGTAGCGCTTCTCGTCGTCCTGCAGCGAGCGCGAGATTGGGAAACGGGTTCTCGCTGCCCTCAGCGAGCGTCTCCTCGGCCAGGCGCACAAGCAGGCTCGCGTCGGCGTCGAAGGGGATGAGCAGGCTGCTGGGCCCGGCGCTCAGCAGGGCTTCGTAGGTCACGTCCTCGGCCTCTGGCGAGAGCCCGGCCTCTGGCGCGAGCGCCTGCCGCGCGTTGAGGATCGGCCGCACGTAGCGCTCGAAGTCGAGCACGGTGACGGCGTCGAAGTCGACCGTGTCGATCGTGTCCGGGCAGTCTGCGCCACCGGGGCACTCCGCCAGAGGCGCAGCAGAGTCGCAGCCGGCGAGGGCGAACAGGACGAAGAGCAGGGCGAACGGTCGCATGGCAGAGGTGCAGTCGGAGAGGCGAGGCAGTCGGAGAGGCGAGTGCTGGCGGAAAGATCGGCGCTGGCAACGTGCGCCGCATCGCCCAGACGTAAAGAACGCCTCTGGCGCGGCTCTTCGCGCCAGAGGCGATGCGGGACTTTCAGCGGGGCGTTTTAGGAGCCGTCTCGGTTTTCTTCGTCGCTGTCGGCCGAGACGTCGGGCGCGAGGTTGGCCGAGCGCAGCGTCGGGTCACCGATGGTGCCGTCGACATCGGTCGAGATGCCCTGGATCTCGTCGGGGCGCGAGCCGCCCTGAAGCGCGATGCCCGCCGCTTTGAGGTATCCGCCGAGACGCGTGAGCGGCGCGACGAGATGTGTGGCGTCGATGGTGCTCGCGGCTTCGCTCGTGTGGGCGCCCAGCGCTTCCATCGTTTTGCCGATGTCTGCGCCAGAGGCTGGGCCGTCTTGCGTCTGGCCTTCGAGCTGAAGCGCGAGCCGGTTCAGGCCGTCGCGGATGCCGAGCAGGTCGGGCCGGTCCTCGGCTTCGATCTTGGCGATCCAGCCTCTGGCGACCGACGCGCCGGACTCGCGGGAGAGTGTGGAGGTGAGCCCGTCTTTGAAGGCTTCGAGCGTGCTGAAGATGGAGATGCCGTCCTCGGTAGGGCGGTCCTCCTGGGGAACGTGATGAGACATGAGAAGGGGAGAAAACAGAAGGGAGCCTCTGGCGGAAAGGGTCTCGCGCCAGAGGCAGGAAAACGATCAGGCGCCGAGCATCGCCGCGCCACGGTCGAGCGCGGCACCGAGCGCGCGAAGGCGCCCGGCCAGCGCGTCGTCGCCAGAGGCGGACGCCGTGGTGGCATCGGAGAGGCTGCGCAGCTGCGCGCCGATCGCGCGGCCGTCCAGGCGCTCGGCGCGCAAGAGGCCGCCGAGCTCGTTCAGGCCGCTGGAGACGGAGGCGAGCCCAGCATCGGAGCAAGCCGCCTGCCAGTGGTCGATGAGGCCGAGGGCGGTCGTGGGCGTGATGCCCGTCAGGCCGCCCGCGAGGGCAGACTCGGTGCGGTCGAGGTCGGCGGTGTAGGAAGCGCTGCTCATGCGTCGTTTCCGGCGAGTGCCGATCCGGCGTGTCCGAGCAGCGAGCCCAGGCGCTTGAGCGGCTTTTGCAGCACCTCGTCGGCGCCAGAGGCGGCCGTCTGTGTCTGCTGCCCGAGTCGCACGAGAATCGCGCCCACGGTCGCGCCGTTGACGCCTTCGCCGGTCAGGGCGTTGTGAAGCTCACCCAGCGCGTCGGCGATGGGCTGAAGATCTGCGCGCTCGGTCGTCTCGATGGTGCGCTTCCAGTCGTCGATGCGGTTGACGCCTTTGGCGAGCGACAGCTGCGCGAGGCCGCCTTCGATCTCGTCGATCGTCGCGTTGACTTCGATCTTGTGGGTGTCTGTGGGAATGGGGTCCATGAGAGGGGAAGGGAAAAGAGAGAAGATGGGCGCCAGAAGCGGGCCTCTGGCGAGAGGCTCACGCCTGGGAAGGCTCCGACGGCGTGGGCATGGGCGTGTTCTCGGGCAGCCCGTCGCCAGAGGCCGGCGGGAAGTCCGACGGCTCGCGGATGCCGCCGTCGTCCAGAAACATGTCGAGCGCGTTGTGCGCCACCTGTCGCGTTGTGAAGCCGTCGCTGAGCGCGCCGATTACGCCGCCCACGAGCGGCACGCCGCGCAGGAGGCGCTTGCGGACCACGCTGCCCGCGGCCTTTTTCGCGCCCCACTTGACGGCGCCAGAGGCGATCGAGATGGCGGCGTTGAGGCCTTTCTCCGCGAACTTGAGGCCGATGCGGTCGAAGGTCTCCTGCTCGGCGTCGCGGACGGGGCCGCTGGCGGGATCGGGCGAGGCGCCGATGAGACACTCCAGAACGCGCGAACGGATCAGGTCGTTGTCGGGGCTTTTGCCTGCCAGAGCCGCTACGCTCGCGGCCATGTGGATTTGCAACAGCGCCACACCGCCGAGGTTGGCGGGCAGCGTGATCGGCAACGTGAGCCAGCCGCCGAGGCCGCTGGCGAAACCCGTCACGCTGGACAGCGCGATGTGGCGGCCGACGAGCTTTTCACCGCGCTCGCGCGGAGACAGGCCGGGGTCGTCGAAGCGCGCGGCAAAGGCCTCTGGCGTCCCGAGGCCGGGAAGGCCATCGATGGCGCGGGGATAGAGGCGGTCGAGGACAAACTGTCGGACGGCTTGCATAGAATTAGGCGAGAGGGGAGAGGGTGCGGTCGAGATGCCGTTCGATCTCTTGCTGCAACTGGGTGCGAAACGGCCGCGCGAGAAGCCCCAGCGACGCCGTTACGCGCACATCGCGCTCACCGACAGTCAGTTCGCCCGTGATGCCCGCGCCGCGCACGCGCAGCCTGTCGCCAGACCACTCGGAGCGCACGCGGTAGTCGTCCCGTAGCTGAGCCGCGACAGCGTCGGCGGCGCGGCGGGCACCCTCACGGCCGAGGCTGTGAAAGCGGGTGAGGTCGATGTCGGGCACGAGGGGCAGAAGAGAGAGGCGTGTTGCAACGCACGGCCTCTGGCGGGGTTCGTGGATGAGGGATGAGGGATGAGGGATGAGGGATGAGGAGGGGCGCGAGCTTTTTTGTTCCGCCAGAGGCCCACCCCACCAACTGCCTCTAGCGCGCCACCTGATCTCCCGTAGGGACAGACCGCTGGCGTGTCCTCTCCCCAGAGTGCCTCTGGCGGCCACGTCTCTCGCGATCCCATCCATGGGGGTTAACCCGGTGGGTCACCCAGCGCCTGAGGCTTCTGGCGAGACTGCGAAATCCCCAGCCTGGGAGATCCCTCGTCGCTCTGCTGCCCTCTTGATGACGGTCTGGGAAGAATGCCACGGCCTCTGGCGCCAGAGGCGAGCGGGAAACAGCTTTACCCAGAACCCAGAACCCATCCCGAGCGCCAGAGGCGCGGAACGCCTCGGCCTCTGGCGGGTGCGAGACTCACACACGACCGCACACACCATGAGGATCCGCTACGGCCCCTGGGACGACGAGCGCCACGGCGACAACCGCCCGGCCTTTGACAAGCTCTACGATCTCTTCCAGCAGCTCCTGCTCCACACCGGCGGCGACGCCGACGAGGCCTTGCGCTGGCTCACCGCACTGGATGAGAAGTACAATCTGACGGAGGAGGGCATGGGCATGGGCGACTTTATCGAGGAGCTCAAAAACCGCGGCTACATCGACCGCGACGAAGAAACGGGCGTCGTGCAGATCACGGCCAAGTCCGAGCGCGGGCTCCGCGAGCGCTCGCTAGACGAGATCTTCGACCAACTCAAGAAAGGGCGGCAAGGGCGACCACAAAACGCCCTTCTCCGGCCGCGGCGACGAGCGCCAGCCCGAGACGCGCCCCTACGCCTTCGGCGACGACGTGTCCAACCTGGACGTGACCGGCACGCTTTCCAACGCCTTCCGCCACGGCTCCGGCATCGGCGCAGACTTCCGCGTGCGCGAGGACGACTTCCAGGTCTTCGAGACCGATCATCATGCCAGCATGGCGACGTGCCTGATGATCGACCTCTCGCACTCGATGATTCTCTACGGCGAGGACCGCATCACGCCCGCGCGCAAGACAGCCCTCGCGCTCGCGCAACTCATCACCACGCGCTATCCCAAAGACACGCTCGATATCGTGGCCTTTGGCAACGACGCGTGGGAGGTGGAGATCAAGGACCTGCCGTACCTCAACGTCGGCCCGTTCCACACCAACACGCGCGCCGGGCTGCAGCGCGCCCGCGACATCCTGCGCCGCCGCAAGAACCGCAACAAGCAGATCTTTATGATCACCGACGGCAAGCCGAGTTGCCACTTCGAGAAGGGCCGGATGTACCGCAACGCGTACGGCCTGGACCGCAAGATCATCAACAAAGTGCTGGACGAAGGCGCCATCTGCCGCCGCGAAGGCATCCCGATCACCACGTTTATGATCGCCAAGGACCCCTACCTCCAGGGCTTCGTGCGCGAGCTGACCGAAGTCAACCAGGGCCGCGCCTACTACGCAGGTCTGGACGAGCTCGGCGGCTTCCTCTTCGAGGACTACGCGCGCAACCGCCGCAAAACGGTGCGGTAGACGCGCGCCTGTGATAGTGCGCCAGAGGCGTCCCTGCAACTCCAGCCTCTGGCGCCGACATGAGCGACTTCGTCACCGTTCGGACCTACACCTACTCGCACGAGGCGAGGCTCGCGCAGACCCTGTTGGACGATGCGGGCCTGGAGCCCCGCCTGTCTGACGATCAGCACGTAGACGTGAACCCGTTCATCTCGAACGCGATTGGGGGTGTCAAGCTCAAGGTGCCGAGCGAGCATGTCGAGGATGCCCGCGCGATTCTGGCAGAGATCGAGCCTGAGCCCATCCGCCCATTCCGTGCCGGGTGGACGGCGCTCTCCGCACTCTGGATGGGGCCTCTGGCGTTCGTGCTCCTGCCCGCCGTGTGGATCATCAACGGCACGACGAAGACAGGCGACGACGCGCCAGAGGACTAAGCTGTTTTCCTCTGGCGCTTCGACGTGCGCGCCGGCTCGATTGCCGAAGTTGGCCTCTGGCGCCCGCCTCGCCAGACACGCCGATCCGCTATGTACCTCGTCGCCGCTTTCTACCGCTTCGCCTCGCTGCCCGATTTCGAGGCGCTCCGCGCGCCGCTGCTCGCGCTCTGCCACGACCGCAGCGTGCGCGGCACGATCCTGCTCGCAAGCGAGGGCGTCAACGGCACGATCGCAGGTCCTGCCTCTGGCGTCCACGCCGTGCTCGCGCACCTGCGCGCAGATCCACGGCTGGCCGAGCTAGAGCACAAAGAGTCACACGCCGAGACGCAGCCGTTTCGCAAGATGAAAGTGCGCCTCAAGAAGGAGATCGTGACGATGGGCGTGCCCGAGCTAAACCCCAACGAGACGGTCGGCGAGTACGTCGCGCCAGAGGCCTGGAACGAGTTGATCTCGGACCCCGACGTGGTGCTCATCGACGCGCGCAACGACTACGAGACGGCGATTGGCACGTTCGAGGGCGCGTTGGACCCGCACACGAAGAGCTTTCGCGAACTGCCAGGCTGGCTGGAGGAGCAGGAGGCGCTTAAAGAGAAACCGCGCGTCGCCATGTTCTGCACGGGCGGCATCCGCTGCGAGAAGTCCACGGCGCTGCTCCGCGCCAGAGGCTTCGAGAGCGTGTACCATCTGCAGGGCGGCATCCTGAAGTACCTCGAAACCGTGCCCGAGGACGAGAGCCTCTGGCGGGGCGAGTGCTTCGTCTTCGACGAGCGCGTGAGCGTGGGTCACGGCCTCGCGCCGGGCGACTACACGCTGTGCCGCGCCTGCGGCGATCCTGTTTCGGCAGAAGACCGAGCCTCTGGCGACTATGAGCGCGGCGTCAGTTGCCCCCGCTGCCACGGCCGGTACTCGGAGGACGACCGCGAGCGGTTCCGCACGCGCCAGAGGCAGATGGACGCGGAGCAAGCGCCGTAGCCGACGCCTCTGGCGGCCTGCCGCAAGCATATCCTGGGTGCGTGCCTTGAGGCCAGCCTCTGGCGCCAGAGGCGAAAACCGCGTGCGCGCGGACTGCCTGCCGTGGGGCTAGTCTCGGGTCTCGACTCTTGCACTGCCATGTCCGTCCGTCCCAAGAAAGGTCTGGGCCAGCACTTTCTCGCTGAGCCGTCCGTCGTCCGCGCGATCGTGGACGCCGTGGACGCGCCGCCCGGCGCGCAGGTCATCGAGATCGGCCCCGGAGAGGGCGCGATGACGGGCCAGCTTCTGGCGCGCTACCCCGACCTCATCGCGCTGGAGATCGACGGCGAGGCCATCGCGCACCTGCGCCAGAGGCTTCCGCAGTTGGACCTCCGCGAGGGCGACGTGCTGGATGTGGACTGGGGGGCGCTGGCGCGCCTGGGACTAGGGACTAGGGACCGGGGGCTGGGGGCCTCTGGCGAGCGTGGAGAAGCAGCCTCTGGCGACAACGCCCCTCACCGCGCGCGGATACGCGCGCACGTCCTTCCCCTAGACGCAGAGGGGACCTCGCCTGAGAGTTCAGAGCTTGCTTCTGGCGCCAGAGGCGAGACCCTCTGCCAATCCCCAGTCCCTCATTCCCAGTCCCCACCTCCACATCGTCGGCAACCTGCCGTACTACATCACCTCGCCGATTCTGTTTGCGCTGTTGGATGCGCGGCAGCACGTCGCGCGGGCGGTGGTGATGGTGCAGAAAGAAGTCGCCGACCGCATCGTGGCGCCCGAGGGCAGCAAGACCTACGGCACGCTCTCGGTGTACTTCTCGCTGCTGGCGCGCGCCGAACTCCTTTTCGACGTGCCCCCCCAGGCCTTCCGCCCGCCGCCCAAGGTCAACAGCGCCGTCCTCGCGATTGACTTCACGCATCCGACCGCACCAGGGCTAGATTTGGCCGCGCTGCGCCGCGTCGTCCGCGCGGCCTTTGGGCAGCGCCGCAAGATGCTGAGGAACAGCCTCAAGCCTCTGGCGCAGGAAAGTGGCCGCGAGATCCCCGAGTGGGCCGCCAGGCTGCGCCCGGAGCAGGTCTCGCCCGCCGATTTCGTCCGCCTCACCCACGCCTTTTTTACGCCGTGACCGAGTCTCCCTTTGCTCCGCCAGAGGCGCAACCCGCCGGGGCGCAACCCGCCGGGGCGCAACCCGCCGGGGCCTCTGGCGCCCTCGTAGAAGTGGACGACGAACTGGTCCGCAACGTCGAGGCGCTCGTCGAGGACGGGCAGCGCGGAATGGTGCTCAACCTCGTCGCCGACCTGCGCCCGGCCGACCTGGCGCAGATCGTCTCGCACCTGCCTCTGGCGAACGCGCGGACGCTGTTCGACTGGATCCCGAGCGAGCAGACCGCAGACGTGCTGCCCGAGTTGGAAAGCGCGCTCCGCGGCGACCTGCTGGACGACCTCACGTCGCCCGAGATCGTCGCGCTGCTGGACCAGCTGGAGACCGACGACCAGGCCGACGTGCTGGGCGACTTGGCCGAGACGGATGCCGCGATGGCGGACTCCGTGCTGCCGCAGCTCGAGGACTCGGCGGACGTGCGCCAGCTGCTCACGTACGACGACGAGACCGCGGGCGGACTCATGTCGACCGAGTACGTAGCCGTACTCGAAACCGCGACCGTCGCCGAGGCGACCGAGGAAGTGCGACGCCTGGCTGAAGTTCTGGACGAGGTCTACGTCGTCTACACCGTCGACGCCAGAGGCCTGTTTACGGGATTCGTGACGCTCAAGCGCCTGCTTCTCGCGCCCTCGCGGCAGCCTCTGGCGGCCATCACCGAGACCGACGTGGTGAGCGTAGAAGCGCACGTGGACCAAGAGGAAGTCGCGCGCATCATGGAGCGCTACGACCTCATCGCGCTGCCGGTCGTCAGCGCCAGAGGCCACCTGCTGGGGCGCATCACCATCGACGACGTGGTGGACGTGATTCGCGAGGAGGCTGAGGAAGACCTTCAGCGCGCAGTTGGCATTACGGGCGAGGAAGAAGTGTCGTCCAGCGTGTTCGACATTTCCAAGGGGCGCCTGATCTGGCTCTTGCTCGGGCTGGGCGGCGCGTACGTCTCGGGCCTGGTCATCGTGGGCTTCGAGGACGCGCTGCAGATGGCGCCTGTCCTCGCGCTGTTCATCCCCATCGTGATGGCGATGGCGGGCAACGCGGGGATTCAGAGCAGCGCTATCGCCGTGCAGGGCCTGGCCTCTGGCGACATCTGGCAGTCCGATCTGGTGCGCCGCATCGGCAAGGAACTGGCGGTGGCGCTCATCAACGGCGTGGTGCTCGCCCTCGCGCTGGCGCTCATCGTCATCCTGAGCGGCTTTGGGGACAACACGCAGCGTCTGGCGCTGACGTCCGGCCTGGCGCTGCTGGTCGTGATCGTGCTCTCCACGCTCGTCGGCGCGACGGTGCCGCTGGCGCTGGACCGCGTCGGCATCGACCCCGCGCTGGCGATGGGGCCGTTTATCACCGTCTCGAACGACATTCTGGGGCTCACGATCTTCTTCGCCGTCGCGACGGTGCTGTATCTCTAGAGGCGGCGCGGGCCTGGAAAGCGGATCGCGCCAGAGGCCTCTGGCGCACTGTGCACCACCGGCGGCGACCTCATGCTCGCGCGCCGCAGCGCCGTGCTCACGGCCCAGGGCCGCGCGCCAGAGGCCGACGCCGCCATCCGCGACGCGATCCGCCTCTGGCGAGGCTCGGTCGCCACCGCCACGCCGCAGGTGCCACGCTGGCTGCTCCGCCAGAGCCAAACCGTCGCCGCGCAGGGCCGCACCGCCGAGGCCGACTGCCTCGGCGCCGAAGCCCGCGCGCTGTGCGATGGCCTCGGCACGGTCCCCCAGCAAACCGCCTGCATCGCCGATGCCGACGCTGCGCTCCGCTCCTGAGCAGAACGGGCCTCTGGCGCCAGAGGCTAGATGCGCCAGAGGCTAGATGCGCCAGAGGCGTGCGCGCGCTCTAGAAGACGAGCTCGCGCGTGGCGATCTTCCGCGTCCCCTCCCCGCACATCCATGTCCACGCTCACTGCCGTCCGCAAAGACGGAGTCGTCGCCATCGCCTCCGAGGCGCTCACCACGTTCGAGGACACGCGCCTGCCGCCGGAGAACGACGTGGCCCCCGAGAAAATCTTCGCCGTCCAAACCGTGCAGGGGACGGCGCACGTCGGCGTGGTGGGCTACACGGCGCACTTTCTCGTGCTCCAGCAAGCGCTCCGGGACTTCTCCGCGAGCGACGCCGGGTTGGACCTGTCCTCGCGAGAGGCCGTCTTCGAGACCTTCCGGCAGCTCCATCCCGTGCTGAAGGACGTGTACTACCTCCTCCCCGAGTCGGGGCAGGAGGGCGACCCGTACGAGTCCAGCCAGGTCAGCGTGCTCATCGCGAGCCCCGGCGGCATCTTCGGCGTGTACGACATGCGCGAGGTGCACGGCTACAAGCGCTACTGGGCGATGGGCTCCGGCTACCCCTACGCGCTCGGCGCGATGTGGGCGCGCTACGACGACCTCGCGGCCGAGCCTCTGGCGACCGTCGGCGTCCAGGCGGGCGTCGCCTTCGACCGCTCCAGCGGCGGCCCGGCGCAGGTGTTCTCGGTGCCTCTGGCGGAGCAGGGCGAGTAGCCGGGGGGCTCTGGCGCCAGGGGCTAACGCGCAGAAACCGGACCCGGCGCGTAACCCTCGCGCGCGTGTGCGCGTACGCGAGAGCTCACCACCACGGCGCGCTGTCGTACCATCGCAGGCGTCCCCTTCCCGCACTGGCCATGACGACGATCTACTGGTTTTGCCTTGGCGGCGGCCTCGTGTTCTCTCTGCTTCTGGTGCTGCTCGATGGCGTCCTCGACGGCGCGCTCGACGCGCTCGACGGCGCCCTGGATGCCATCGACATCGGCGGCGGGCTGGACCCGCTCTCGTTCGTGGCGGGACTTACCGTCTTCGGCGGCGCTGGCCTCGTGCTAAGCGAGTACGTGGGCATGAGCACCGCGCCAGAGGTCGTCATCGCAGCGGCCATCGGACTGTTCTCCGCGCTCGCGCTCCACTTCGTCTACGTCAAGCCGATGAAGAAGAGCGAGAACAGCACCGCCTTTTCCCAGGCCGAGTACGTCGGCAAGATGGGCGAGGTGGGCACGAGCGTTCCCGCCAGCGGCTTCGGCGAGGTGCAGGTGCGTATGGGCGCCAGCACCACCTTCCAGACCGCCGCCAGCTTCGACGGCACGCCCATTCCGCGCGATACGCCCGTCGTCGTCGTCGAAGTCGCCAAGGACGGCATCTTGCTCGTCTCTGCGCTCTCTGCCGAGGAGCACTCGCCTCTGGCGGAGGCGCCTCGCGCGCGGCTGCAGACCGGCGTTTGATTCCCGGCCTCCGGGTGCAGAACCTTGCGCCAGAGGCTCGATCTCTGTTTCCCTGTTCATCCTCTTTCCCTCCTTCTCATGGTAGAGCTTTTAGGTATCGGTGGCATCGTCGCCATTGCCATCATCGCGACCCTACTGGTCCTCATCATCGCCATCGCGAGCCGCTACAAAACGGTCTCGCCGGACGAGGCCATGATCATCACCGGCGCCGCGCTGGGCGGCAAGAATGTCCTCACGGACGACAGCGCCCGCCGCGTCAAGATCATCCGCGGTGGCGGCGCCTTTATCGTGCCCATCGTGCAGCAGAAGGAGTACATCTCGCTGCTTTCGCACAAGCTCGATGTCTCCACGCCAGAGGTCTACACGTCTGAGGGCGTGCCGGTCCTCACCGACGGTGTGGCGGTCATCAAGGTCGGCTCCTCCGTGGAGGACGTGGCGACGGCCGCCGAGCAGTTTTTGGGCAAGCCCGACGAAGAGCTTCGCGCCGAGGCGCGGGAGGTCCTGGAAGGCCACCTGCGCGCGATTCTGGGCACGCTGACCGTGGAGGAGGTGTACCGCAACCGCGACAAGTTCGCGCAAGAGGTGCAGTCCGTTGCCGCCCGCGACCTGAAGAAGATGGGCCTCCAGATCGTGAGCTTCACGATCAAGGACGTGCGCGACAAGAACGGCTACCTGGAAGCTCTTGGGCGCCCACGCATCGCCGCCATCAAGCGCGACGCTGACATCGCGGAGGCCGAGGCCACGCGCGACAGCCGCATCAAAAAGGCCAACGCCGACGAGGAGGGCCAGAAGGCGGAGCTGATCCGCGACACTAACGTCGCGGAGGCGGACAAGTCGAAGGTGCTCAAAATCGCGTCGTTCAAGCAGGAGCAGGACACCGCCAAGGCGTCCGCTGACCTCGCGTACTCCGTGCAGGAGGCGATCTCGCAGAAGGCCGTCGTCGAGGAGCAGATGCAGGTCGAACTCGTGCGCAAGGAGCGCGAGGTGGACCTGGAGAAGCTGGAGATCGTGCGCCGCGAGAACCAGTACGACTCCGAGGTCAAGAAGAAAGCCGACGCCGACCGCTACGCCGTCGAGCAGTCCGCCGAGGCGGACAAGCTGCGCCAGATGCGCCGCGCCGAGGCCAAGCAGTTCGAGATCGAGTCCGAGGCGAAAGCCAACGCCGAGGCCAAGCGTCTGGACGGTGTCGCCGTCGGTGACGCGACGCGCGCCAAGGGACTCGCCGAAGCCGACGTGATCCGCGAGCGCGGATTGGCCGAGGCGCAGGCCAAGGAGAAGCTCGCCGAGGCGTTCGAGAAGTTCGGCGAGGCCGCCGTGCTGGACCTGCTCGCCAAGATGATGCCCGACCTCGCGAGAGAGATCGCCGCGCCTCTGGCGTCGATCGACAAGCTCACGGTCGTGGACACGGGCTCCGGCGAAGGCGTCGGGCGTCTGACGAACACCGTCGCGCAGCTCATGGCGACGACGCCCGAGCTCGTCAAGGGCATCACCGGCGTCGACTTGGGCGAGATGGCAAACCGCCTGACGAAGGACCGCCAGCAGCCGACCGCGGCGCCGGTCTCCAAGCAGGTCGCCTCTGGCGACGGCGCCACGTCCACGCCAGAGGCCCCCGCGCTGACGACCGGCGCGGCACCAGAGGCGGACGCGGTGTAGGCTATGACCGGCGTCCGCAAACCGGCTCCGTGGAGGCACAAAGAGCGCCGCTCGGGTGCTTCTACGGAGCGGTTGCGGGACGCCTATTCAGGGCCTCTGGCGCCAGAGGCGGAGCCTCGCCAGAGGCCAACGGGTTGGGCGCTGAATCGGCGGCGTGCGGTGCAGGCACAGCGTCTCCGGTGGTCGGCTCCTTGGATGGTCTGTGTGCTCACCCTCGCTGTCGTGGTGGTGGCGTGGATCGGCATTCAGGAGTGGGCGTCGCCTCCGAGGTTGGCGCCATTCGAAGAGAACCGAGCGGAGTACGAGCACTTGGCCGACCTCACGAGGCTGCACTACCGGTACGAGTGGCTCGGCGTCAAGCGTGGAACGACGCCGCGAGAAGCGCTGCGTCTCGCATATGACCTCGGCGTATCAGAAGCCATCGTAACGGACCAGGCAGTCGTCATCCTGCGCCCTCGGTACGGGAATGAATCCGTGCTGGCCCAGGTCTCGCCTGTGACGCCGCCGTCAACGTTCGCAAAGTGGGGCTATGTGGATGACGGCTGGTACCGCATCCCGCGGGGCGTGGACCCCGTAGGCAGATAGCGCCTCTTTCCACAGACCCATGCTGGTCTATAAGCACTCCTCGCATCCTCTCCCGTCGCCTCGGCACGCCGAACGGCGCGCTGGACGCAGCACCTCGGGACTACGCGACGCGCTAGACGCTCCCCTCGATACGGACACGCTTCTAACGCCAGAGGCCGTCGAACAGGCGAAGGTGAGGCGCGAGCGGCACGCGCGCCGCCGACCGATCCGCGGGGTGGAGGACGGCACGGAAGAGGTGCTGCTAGCCGTCGGCGCGGTGATCGCGATCCTCGTGGCTCTTCTCGTCGTCGGGTTCTTGATCACCTCGGTCACGGGATAGCGCCAGAGGCGATGGGCTACTTCTCCAAACCGCTTCACACTCCAAACGCCAGGCATCGCGACCGCCGCGGTGGCGCTGCCACGCGGCGTTTGCAACGTGCGTTCATAGATCGGCTACCCGATCCAGGGACTACACCCGATCCGAAACGAGCCGAGGCCTTTTCGCAAAGGCGGACGAGCCGCTGGCGCCAACTGCGGCGCCGGTGGACTCACATTCTCACAGGTGTTCTCGTGGTGGTTGCCGCTACGCTCATAGTTCTAGCGTTCCGCCCTACATCCCCGCAGACAACGCTTACATCTGTTCGGATCGAGAATCGCAGTGCAGAACACGCGTTCAGTGTCGCGCTACACAACGAGGGCAGAGAGTACTTCGTCGGCTTCGTTGCGAGAGATGAAACGCTGAGCTACGCGGTGCGGGGCGTACGTCCTGAGGGGCTTTCTCTCAGCGTGTCGGACAGTATCGTCGCGCGGTGCTGCGCGATTCCGGCAGAGGCTTCGGGCGTGGTTGTGTTTCAAGGCTTCGAAGACGGTAGCGCCTCTGGCGAGAGTCAATGGACCGTGGAAAGCCTGCCCGAAGAGTGATCTGCTACGGCGCCAGGGGCACGAGTTGGCCGTCTGGCCCCACCGTCATCCCGTCCGGCGGCGGCGTGCTGGGGAAGTTCGAGATGGGCACCGAGCCGTCCCAGTCGTTGGGCACGTAGTGCGAGTGCCCGCCGTGCGAGATCGCGATGTAGCCCTTGGGCGAGACCACGCCGGTCTCGCTCGTGCGCAGGCCCATCGCGTCCATGATCACGAACACGAGGAGCAGCGCGATGGCGGCGAAAAGCACGGTGCGGACCTTCTGGCGCGTCGTC
Organism: Rubricoccaceae bacterium; assembly: GCA_963708165.1. Taxonomy (GTDB): domain Bacteria; phylum Bacteroidota; class Rhodothermia; order Rhodothermales; family Rubricoccaceae; genus Rubricoccus. Next base: position 2,881,314 of record OY970187.1, read on the forward strand.
ATGGTGTCAGGGGCGTGATACAGAAGTCTACTCCCGCCTCTGGCGACACGTCGCGAAACGTCCGCGCAGACACCCGCGTGCTGATCGTAGCCGGGCCGTCTGGCTCAGGCAAGACCACGCTGGGCCGTGCCCTCGCCGCGCACCTCGGCTGGGCGTTCGAGGACGCCGACGACCACCACGCGCCAGAGGCGAAAGCCAAGATGGCCGAGGGCGCTGGCCTGACCGACGCCGACCGCGTGCCGTGGCTGGACCGCCTCGCGCGTCTCATTCGCGACCGAGCCTCTGGCGGCGCGCCGACCGTTCTCGCGTGCTCGGCCCTGACCGCAGCCTACCGGCAGAGGCTTCTGACGCCGGGCGCGGCGCTCATCTGGCTAGACGTGCCGCGCGAGGTCCTGCGCCAGAGGCTGGAAGCGCGCGCCGGTCACTTCGCGGGCGCGGCGCTGTTGCCCAGTCAACTCGCCACCGCAGAGCCGCCAGTGGCGGGCGCGCTGGTGCTCGACGGGTCACAGCCTCTGGCGGAGTCCGTCGCGGAAGTGCTGGAAATGGACGGTCTGTACCTTGGCGTTCGCCCGTAAGTAAGCCGTACCCATGCGTTTCGCTCCGCTGGTTCTCCTCGCTCTTCTCGTCGCGCTGAGCGCGTGCGATTCCAGAGGCGGCCTGGACGGGTCCACCTTCTCGCTGACCGTCGAGGTGGAGACGAGAGGCGGCGACCGGGTACCGGGCCTCAGCGCCGCCATCGAGACGCTATTTATGGCGCCAGAGGCGGCCGCAAAGGGCGGAGACGCTTTTCTGCTCAACACCTACCCGAGCCCGTTTCGCGAGCAGGGAGCAGTGGGCGTCGGTGTCTCGCGGGCCACCGCGGCCAAGATTGAGGTTCTGGCCATCGACTCGACCGTGATCTCGACGCTCGTCGATGACACGCTGCGGACCGGCGGCTACGTGTTTCCCATCCAGGGCGACGCATTCCCCGGAGGCGCGTACCTCCTGCGCGCCAAGGTGGGGCAGCGCGTGCTCAACGAGTGGCTTCTGGCGACCGACGGGCCGACCTCACAAACCGACCGCATCCGCCGCGACCTCGGTCCGCTCGGCGACCGCGGTCGCGCGACCTTCCGCGACCGTCGCATCGCTCCGGTGCTCTACGGCTATCCTGCGTCGTTCGTGCTCATCAACGACGCGAGCACGCGCACGGGGCGTGTCTCGCTCAGCCCCGAGGTGGTCATCGCCGTCACGGATGGCGCCCGGACCGAGCGCCAGAGGCTCCGGCTCGTCGACGGTCCCAACGAGATCACCATCACGTGGTAGCGCGGCCTCTGGCGCGCTAGAGCGCGTCGCACTCGCCCGCGGTCGACGCCAGCGTGCTGTTGAGGATGGGAAGGCGCTCGCGCACAACCCCCTCGTGCTGAGCGGCGCTCGCAGAATCTCCCGCAGCCCGCGCGGCCTGCAGCCCGACGACCGATTCGTAGAGCATCCACGTGTCGCTCGCGGCTGCCATCGGATAGTCAGCATCGGCGTCATGGAGTGCGTCCCGGACCGGGTCGAAAAGTGGGACGGCATCTGCGTAGGCGAGCCGAAACGCGTCGTACTTCTCGGCGTGGGCAGCGTCGGCGGCGCGTTGCATGTCTGCGCGCACCTGTTCGCAGGCGGGGCGCTGGCTCGGGCCACAGGCTGCGAGGCCACAGGCCACCAGAGCGAGCAGGGTCAGGACGTGCCTCATCGGTCCGCGAGGCGGGCGCAGTAGCGAGAGCGCTCTACCGTCTGAAGGTGCAGGCCTAGCGCGATGCCATCGGCCCGGTGGTCCTGCTCAAGAGAGGTCAGCAAGTCACCGCTCTCACCATCCTCTGGCCTCTGGCGCTCCTGCGCCAGGCGCGGCCCGCTAAAGCGGAGGGACACGACCTGGCTGTAGGCGCTCCCCAGAGGGCTGTACAGGTCGCCGTGCACCGCTGCGTAGGCTTCGAACAGAGAGTCGGTCGCGGCCACGTCGCGCTCGAATCCGCCTACGTCCCCGGCGTCTGCGAGCGCGTGGAGGTGCTTGAGCGAGGCCTCGAACGCTGAGCACGACGCGGCGACGGCCTCTGGCGCCGGTCCGCTCTCGCGGCACCCGGTGAGGAAAAGAGCCAGCAGGAGAGCGGCGCGGATCACGCTAGAGGATACGGCCCTCAGGCGCGGTCTCGCATTGAGGCGTGGTTGTTTCGCGCCTCCGCCAGAGGCTCGGCGGGCGCGCTCTGCTGACCTCGGGCGACCATCTGGCGGATGCGGTCGGCTTCGGACGCTTCGCGCTCGCGGCGCTCCAGTGCTTCCAGGCGCGCATCGAGGTCCAGCACGGTTGCGGCACTCAGCTCAGCGGTCGCCTCTGGCGCCAGAGGCTTGGGCGCGGGCTCAGCAGTGGCAGGGCGGCGAAGGATGGAGGCACTGCTCGTCAGAAACGCGAATGAGGCGAGCACCGAAAACAGAAAGAGTGCAAACTCGTCCTGCGTGGATAAGGCGAGCATCAGCGCGACGATGGCTGAACTGTTGAGCGCGAGCGCAACGCGGTCGAGGGCGGGCATAGAACCAGGGAAATGAAAAGGAGGCCTCCCGGTAGCGAGAGGCCTCCAAAATGGTTGCGCCAGAGGCCTCTGGCGCAACGCGGTGTGCCTCCGGCGCCAGAGGCGCTAGGCGATGGTGATGCTCTCGTCCAGGTACACGTCCTGGATCGCGTTGAGAATCGCGACGCCGTCCTTGCGTGTCTTTTGAAACGCCTTGCGGCCGGAGATGAGGCCCATGCCACCGGCGCGCTTGTTGATGACCGCCGTGCGGACCGCCTGCGCCATGTCGTTGGCGCCGCTGCCGCCGCCCGAGTTGATGAGCCCGGCGCGGCCCATGAAGCCGTTGGCGACCTGGTAGCGCGTGAGGTCGATGGGGTGATCGCTCGTGAGGTCGGTGTAGATTTTCTCGTCCAGCTTGCCGTAGGAGGACTCGCCGGTGTTGAGCGCCTTGAAGCCGCCGTTGCTGGTGGGCTGCTTTTGCTTGAGGATGTCGGCCTCGATGGTCGCGCCCAAGTGGTTGGCCTGGCCGGTCGTGTCAGCGCTCGCCTCGTGGTTGACGCCGTCCACGGTGAAGGCGCCGTTGCGGACGTAGCACCACAAGATGGTCGCCATGCCGAGTTCGTGCGCCTGCGCGAACACCTCGGTGACCTCTTGCAACTGGCGCATGGAGTTGTCGGCGCCGAAGTAGATCGTCGCGCCGATGGCGGCGCAGCCCATGTTCCACGCCTCCTCAACGCGCCCGTACATCACCTGATCGTAGGTGTTGGGGTACGTCATGAGCTCGTTGTGGTTGATCTTCATGATCAACGGAATCTTGTGCGCGTACGTCCGCGCCACCATGCCGAGTGCGCCGTAGGTCGTCGCGACGGCGTTGCAGCCGCCTTCGATGGCCAGCTCGATGATGTTGGCCGGGTCGAAGTAGTCCGGGTTTTTGGCGAACGACGCGCCGCCGCCGTGCTCGATGCCTTGATCGACAGGCAGGATGGAAAGGTAGCCGGTGCCGCCCAGGCGGCCGTGGCTGTACATCTGCTCCAGCGAGCGCATGACCGGGATGGAGCGGTCGCTGGCGCCAAAGACCTCGCTCACGAAGTCGGGGCCGGGGAGGTGGAGGCGATCCTTGGAAATCTTCGGGTTCGAGAAGCCGAGGAGGTCGTCGGCGTCGGCGCCGAGGTGCTCTTGGATGCTAGCGGTGGCCATGTCGGGAGTCGGGTGCGGGAAGGGAACGCGCCAAGATAGCCGAGCGGCCGCGCCGCGCCGCCTCTGGCGCCCGAGGCGAACGGCTATGGAAGCGCTCTCTGCGCCGCATCTTCGCGCGTACCGCGCGGCGTGCTACCCGTCCTCTCGCCAGAGGCTGAGCGACGAGACCTCGGGCCAGATGGCCTCAGGCGCCGCGAGCCAGGCGGGCAGGTGCCGCGCGAGGAGTGGCGCGGTGAGCAGGCCTTTGGCGCCGAGGCCCGCGAATACCCACGGGGAAAGAGGGATGCGGGACGAGGGATGGAGAGGGATGCTGGAAGACTCGGCCTCTGGCGCCAGAGGCCCCAGGACCGGCAGTCGGCCGGGTCGCGTGCTCGCGGGAACGGTGAGGCGCACGCCTGCGCGCGCTTCCACCACCTCGGCGCGTGCCAGCGCGGGGATCACGCCAGAGGCCCGCTCCACGAGCAGCGCCGTGGCCTCTGGCGTGGGCCCGGGCACGCTCCACGTGTGCTCGAACGTGGCGCCGACGAGCACCTCGCGTGGCGCGATGGGCACGACGTAGGTGCCGCCCGAGACGGCGGGCAAGCCGTGGGCCTGGGGTGTGCGCAGGCGGACGGTCTGGCCTTTGACGCCGTGTAGCGGGAGGCCGGGCGCCAGAGGCGCGGTCGCGGCGCCGGTGCAGAGGAGAAGGTGCGCCGCGCGGATCTCGCCGCCGTCGGTTTGCACCGAGCCCGCACCCCATGCCATGAGCCTCTGGCGGCGCACCTCGGCGCCTGCGCGGACGGCGGCACCGAGCACGGCGTCGATCATCGCGGGGATGTCGATGTGGCCGCCCTCGCGCACCCACAGCGCGCCATGCGGCGCGAGCACGTCGGGAAAACGCTCGCCAGAGGCTTCGGGCGCGAGCCAGTCCAGACGGTTCGGGTGCTCGGCCTGCCTCTGGCGGAAGGCGCGCGCCTGCTTCTCATTTCCAGCGGGGCGGAGCAGGCCGTCTTGTCGCCAGAGACCTCTGGCGCCTGCATCGTCCAGCATGGCGCCGAGGGCGTCGAGGGCGTCGGAGGCGCGCCAGGCCGGGTGGGCTTTGCGGCCCATGAACGGGTTGACGAGCCCGGCGGCGGCGTGGCTGGCGCCCGGCGCGCCGCTGTCGAGCACGATCACGCGTCGCGTCGGCGCGAGGGCGAGGGCGGCGCAGGCGCCTGCGAGGCCTGCGCCCGCGATGACGACGTGCTGGCTCATGCTCGTGGCGGTGGGGGCGCAAGGGTAGCGCCGCGCGCGAGCGCTCGCCAGAGGCGCGGTAGCTTGCGCGATGCGGATCCCACCCCATCGCGCTCGGCGCCCCCTCCCGCTACGGCCATGACGCCAGAGGCAAAGGTTCTCGTCGTCGGCGGAGGCATCGCCGGGCTGGGCGCGGCGTGGCGGCTGGCGCAGGAGGGGCGCGCCGTGACCATTCTGGAGCGCGTCGAACTGGGCCGCGGCGCGAGTTGGGCCGCGGCGGGAATGTTGGCGCCAGGAGCGGAGATCGGTTTCGACGAACTGGACCTGTACGCGCTCGGGCGCGAGTCTCTGAGCCTGTGGCCCGCCTTCGCGCGCGAGCTAGAGGCCGCCTCTGGCGAGAGCATCGGCTTCGATGCCGCGGGCACGCTCGTCGTGGCGGATGACCGGGACAGCGCGCGGGCGTTGCGCCGACTGTTCCAGTTCCAGCAGAGCCACGGCGTGCCCGTCACGTGGCTTTCCGGGCCGGATGCGGCCGACCTCGAACCGGCGCTGACCTCGCGCATCCCGGCCGCCATTCTCTCGCCAGAGGACCATCAGGTGGACCCGCGCGCGGTCGTGGAGGCGCTCGTCGCGGCGTGCCGAGAAGCGGGCGTCACGATCCGCGAGAACGCCGAGGTTGTCGCGGTGCGCGAAGGCGACGCGCCAGAGGCGGTCCTGGGCTCTGGCGAAACCGTGCGCGGCGGCGTGGTCGTGATCGCGGCGGGCGCGCAGAGCGGGGCGCTGGCCGGGCTGGACCCCGCGCCGCCAGTGCGGCCCGTCAAGGGGCAGGCGCTCTCCGTCCGCATGAACGCCGACGTGCAGTTTGCGCGCGTCATCCGTGGCCCTCGCGCCTACCTCGTGCCCAAAGCCGACGGCCGGCTGGTCATCGGCGCGACGAGCGAGGAGAGGGGAGAGGACACCGCGCTCACGGCGGGCGGCCTCTATCGCCTGCTGGAGGGCGCCGTACGCGTCGCGCCCGGCATCGAGGAACTAGACGTGATCGAAACGTGGGCGGGCCTGCGCCCGGCCAGTCTGGACCACGCGCCCATCTTGGGCCGCTCGCGCCAGAGGCGCATCGTGCTGGCCTCTGGCGCCTACCGCCACGGCTTCCTCCTGCTGCCCGCGATGGCCGCGATGGTGGCGGCAGATGTGCAGGCAGTGCTCGCGGGCGAGCCCAGCGTGGTCCCCGCGCCATTCGCGGCGACGCGCTTTTAGCCTCTGGCGTAGGGAGAGATCGCGATGGGAATTGTCCCCCTCAATGAGGGGGACAGCTTTGCGACCAACGGGGAGCAAAGCGGGGGGTGCTCGCAGGAAGCTTCTAAGCCCCAAGCCTCTGGCGCCAGAGGCCAGAACGAAGCGAGGCCCAGCCAGAACGGCCGGGCCTCGCGGGTTCGTCGCCAGAGGCTGCGATCAGCCGCCCAAGCGCACGTTGCCGGGGTAGCTCTCGTACATCGGCGTGCCTACGCTCGGCACGTCGTCGGTGGCCATGCGGATGGGGCGGCCCATGAGGCTTTTCCAGACTTCCATGCGCACGCGACGGCCGACGAGAAGCTCCTTTTTGTCCTCGTGGCACTGCACGGCCACGACGATCTCCTGGCCGGGATATGTCGCCGTCGTGTTGCTCAGACGGATGCGAAGCCAGCGGCTGACGGGCGGCGCGTCCCACCGGCAGATGCGCAGCGAGCCCGCACTGACGATGGTGCCCGAGACCGCCATGCGGTCCGGGAAGCCGTCGCCGTCACGGCCGTAGCCGTCGGGGATGATGGGGTGAACCTGGACCGGCGGTGCCACAGCGTTGCGGCGGTAGAAGTCCAGCCCGTCGTTTTTGCGCGCTCCGCCAGAGGCGCCGTCGGTCGTGGTGACCTCCGCTGCTGCCATCTGCTCCGGGGAAAGGCCGAGGGCCTCGCCCATCGCCTCGCCCATTGCGCTCGCCATGCCTTCCAGCGCTTTCTCCAACTCGGCGATGGCCTCGGCCTCGGTGATCTCGCCCGCAGCGACCGCCGCTTCCAGATCCTCCATCGACCGCTGCGGAGCCTCTGGCGAGGGCACGACGACGGTCCGGATCGGAGTCGCCTCTGGCGCCGAGTCGGGTCGGAGGTCGGCCTCCTCGTAGGTCGTGGCGCCGTCCTTGTCGATGTACGGCGAGGGCGCCTGAGCGAGCGCTGCCGGAGCGAGCGCTGCCGGAGCGGCGCAGGCGAAGAGGAGGAGCGCGAACGCGCGCGTATAGAGGTGCTTCATGGGAGGGGGGGGATTCTGGCGTCTAGCATCGGCTGTTTCCCGGTTCGACCCGCAACGGCGGCCTCTGGCGTCGCGCGAGGGTTCCGCCTGCCCGCCCTGAACGGCTGGGGATCCGCGCCAGAGGCTGTGCGGTAGTGGCAGCATGGACACCACGACACACGCGATTCAGGTCAACGGCGAGGCGCGCGACGTGCCCGCCGGGCTCACGCTGCACGCGCTGCTCACGCACCTCGGGCGCGACCCCGAGCAGGGCGGCGTGGCCGTCGCGCTGGACGACCGCGTGGTGCGCCGCGCGCTCTGGCCCGAGACGCCCCTGGCGCCGAGCAGCCGCGTCGAAATCATCACGGCCTCGCAGGGCGGATGAGCGACGTTCTCACACCGCAAGACGCCTCTGGCGACACGACCGGCGGTGCTGGCGCTGCGCCAGAGGCCGATACCTGGACCGTCGGCGGGCTCACGCTCGCCTCGCGCGTGCTGCTCGGCACCAGCCGTTATCCCAGTCTCCAGTCCCTGCTCGACAGCGTGGACGCCAGCGGCACGCAACTCGTGACGGTCGGTGTGCGGCGCATCGACCTGACCGAATCGGGCGGCACCAACCTTCTCGCGGCGCTGCGCCAGAGGCACTCTCCCGAGCGCCCGCTGCACCTCTTGCCCAACACCGCCGGGTGCTACACCGCCCGTGAGGCCGTGCTCACGGCGCAACTCGCGCGAGAGGCGCTGGAGACCGACCGCGTCAAGCTCGAAGTCATCGGCGAGGACGAAACGCTCTACCCCGACGCCATCGAACTCGTCAAGGCCGCGGGCCAGCTCGTGGCCGATGGCTTCGAGGTGTTCGCCTATTGCGGCGACGATCCCGTCACGGCGCGGCGCTTGGCCGACCTGGGCTGCGCAGCGGTCATGCCGCTCGGCGCGCCCATCGGCAGCGGCATGGGGCTGACCAACCCGTACGCGCTCCGCATCCTCCGCGAGATCCTGCCCGACGTGCCGCTGGTCGTCGACGCAGGCATCGGGACCGCCTCGGACGCCGCGCTCGCGATGGAACTGGGCTACGACGGCATCTTGCTCAACACCGCCGTCGCAGGCGCTCAGCGTCCGCCGCAGATGGCCGCCGCGATGCGCCACGCGACGACTGCCGGGCGCCTCGCGCACCTCGCGGGCCGCATCCCGCGCCGCCTCTACGCCGAGGCGAGCACGCCAGAGGCCGGGCGCATCGAACTGGGATCGTGAGAGGAGAAGGGGGAAGGGGGAAGGGGCAAGGGGGAGCCTCTGGCGGAGGCGTGCTCTCGCTGCCGCGCCTGATGTTGATCGCCGACGGCTTCGCGACCGGCCGCGGCGCGGGGGTGCGGGCGCAGTCGCCCGAGCGCGTGCGCAAGCTCGCCGCCGTCGCCGTCGCCGAGGGTGTGCGGTGGATTATGCTGCGCGACCATGCTGCGGACGACGCCGCGTTTTTCCGCGCCGCCGGACGCATCGTAGAGCGCGTGCGAGACATCGCGCCCGACGTGCGCATCGCTGTCAACAGCCGCCCCGAGGCGGCCCGACGTCTGCGCGCCGACCTGCATGTCGGCGCCAGAGGCCCGGCCCTGCCTCTGGCGCTGAAGTCGGCGCCGGTCGTGGGTGTCTCGGCGCACGCGCCAGAGGAGGTCGCGAGTGCTGCCGTCGCGGGCGCGAGCTACGCCTTTTTCTCTCCCGTCTACCGCACCGCCACGCACCCCGAGGCGGCGCCCGCCGGTCTGGACGCGCTGCGCCGCGCCTGCGCTGCGGCGCCAGGGGCGTTCCAGGTCATGGCGCTCGGCGGCGTCACGGCCAGCCGCGTGGCTGAGTGCCGCGGCGCGGGCGCGCACGGCGTGGCGGTGCTCTCCGCGATCCTGGACGCGCACCGGCCCGAGCGCGCCGTGCGCGAGTTCCTCAAAGCCGCGGCATAGCCTCTGGCGCCAGAGGCGCGCGCGATCCCCGTAGAGACGCCCCACGGGGCGCCTCCGGGCGACCGCCAGAGGCGCATCCCGCCAGAGGCGCATCCCGCCAGAGGCACATCCCGCCAGAGGCCTCTGGCGCCAGAGCGGCGCGCCCGAGGCATTCTGCAGCTTCGCCGCGGCATGCCGCGGCGCTACCGGTTCGGTCCGCAGAATCCCGCGATCTTGCGCTCTGCCCATCCCTCGACCCCGCATCCCCCATCCCTCTTTGAACACCGCCCTCACCATTGCAGGCTCCGACTCCTCTGGCGGCGCCGGCATCCAGGCCGACCTCAAAACCTTCGAGGCGCTCGGCGTCTTCGGCACCAGCGCCGTCACCGCCGTTACAGCGCAGAACACGACCGGCGTGAGCCGCGTGGACGTGCTCGCGCCAGAGGCGGTCACGGCGCAGATCGACGCCGTCGCCAGTGACTTCTCGCTGGGTGCTGTCAAGACCGGCATGCTCGCCAGTGCGGAGATCGTCCACGCCGTCGCCGACGCGGTCGAGCGGCTGGGCCTCGCGCCGCTCGTGGTCGACCCGGTCATGGTCGCCACGTCCGGCGACGCCCTGCTCGCGCCCGACGCCGTCGAGGCGTACCGCCAGAGGCTGTTTCCTCTGGCGACCGTGCTGACGCCCAACACGCACGAGGCCGAGGCGCTCGTGGGCTGGCCCGTCCGCACGCTCGACGACGCGCGCCGCGCCGCGGCCGAACTGCGCGCCTCTGGCGCAGACGCGGTCCTCGTCAAAGGCGGGCACCTGGAAGGCGAGCCGGACGCCGTAGACGTGCTCGCCGATGCCGAGGGCGAGCGCGTGTACAGATCCGAGCGCATCGACACCACGAGTACGCACGGCACGGGCTGCACGCTGGCCTCAGCGATTGCGGCCTACCTGGCCTCTGGCGCCGACCTGCGCGACGCCATTACGGGCGCGAAGAAGTACCTGACCGAGGCCATTCGTCACGCACCCGACCTCGGCGCGGGCCACGGGCCCGTGCGGCACCTCTGGCGTCTCACTCAATTGTGACGCCCCATCCCACGCATCTTCACGCGGCGCCGCGCCAGAGGCCCCTTACCTTGGGTCACAGCGCGCCCGTAGCTCAGCTGGATAGAGTGTCGCACTACGAATGCGAAGGTCAGAGGTTCGAATCCTCTCGGGCGTACACACCGCTCCTCAGTCTCTGGGGAGCGGTTTTTTTGTGCACCGCCTGCCGGTTGGCGCGAGGTTGAGGGCCGAGCCTTCCCGACCCGCTATGCACAGCCGCCGCCGTTTTCTCGCCCTCGGCGCCACCGCTACCGCCGCCGCGGCCGTCCTGCCCGCGCCTCTGGCGGCGCACGCCACCACGCCCGGCGCGCCGCCGCTTCGGCCTCTGGCGCCAGAGGCTGGGTCGCCACAGGCCGCGCGCATCGATCTGACCGTCGACGACCTTGCGCACGCCGAGACCGTGATCGGCCTGGAGTTCCGGCCCGAGCAGCGCGAGATGATGCTGCCCGACGTGCAGTCGCGCCTGGACTCGTACGCCGCGATCCGCGCCAACGAGCCCGCCAACAGCGTCGAGCCCATTCTGGCGCTGCACCTTCCGGCGCCGCCCGCGCCGCTCGGCCCGATGCGCGTCCGCATTCCAGAGCGCGTGCGCATGACGCCCTCCGAAGCCGACCTCGCGTTTGCGAGCCTGCCCGAGTTGGGGGCGCTGCTCCGCGCTCGCCGCGTGTCGTCCGTCGAGCTCACGACGCTCTTTCTCAACCGCCTCAAGCGCTACGATCCGCAGCTCCAGGTCGTCATCTCGCTTCTTGAGGAGCGCGCGATGCAGACCGCCCGCGAGCGCGACGCCGACCTCGCCCGTGGCCTGGACCGAGGCCCGCTCCACGGCATCCCGTACGGCGCCAAAGACCTGCTCGCCGCCAGAGGCGCGCGCACGACGTGGGGCGCCGAGCCGTACCGCGGCCAGACCCTCGACGAAGACGCCGCGGTCGTCGAACTGCTCGAAGCCTCTGGCGCGGTGCTCGTCGCCAAGCTCACGCTCGGCGCGCTCGCGTGGGGCGACGTGTGGTACGGCGGCACGACGAAAAACCCCTGGAACGTGGAGCAGGGCGCCAGCGGCAGCAGCGCCGGGCCGGGCTCGGCAGTCGCAGCGGGGCTCGTGCCGTTCGCGATCGGCAGCGAGACCTACGGCTCCATCGTCTCGCCCGTCCACGCGCAACGGCGTGACGGGCCACCGGCCCACGTTTGGCCGCGTGCCCACGCGCGGCGCGATGGCGCTGTGCTGGAGCCTGGACAAGCTGGGACCCATGACGCGCTCCGCCGAGGACGCCGCGCTCGTCTTTGACGCCGTCCGCGACGTGGGCACGGCCTCTGGCGACCTGGGCTTTCCCTTCGACGGCGGTGCGGGCGCCAGAGGCATGACCGTGGGCTACGTCCCGGCGCTCTTCGAGGGCGACAACGCCGGTAGCGGCGCCGACCGCGCGACGCTAGAGGTCCTGCGCCGCCTGGGCGTCGAGCTGGTCGAGGTCGCGCTCCCCGATGGCCCCGAAGTCGGCGCCGTCATGGACGTCACGCTGACCTCGGAAGCCGCCGCGGCCTTTGACGGCCTCACGCGCTCGGGCGACGTGGACCAACTGGTGCGGCAGGAGCGCTTCGCGTGGCCCAACACGTTTCGCCACGGCCGCCTGATTCCCGCCGTCGAGTACATCAACGCGCAGCGCATCCGCCAGAGGCTCGTCGCGGAGACCGAGGCGGCGTTCGACCGCGTGAGCGCCATCGTGACGCCGTCGTTTGGCGGCACCCAACTCGCGCTCACCAACGTGACGGGCCACCCGGCGGTTTGCATCCCGAACGGCTTCTTCCCGCCAGAGGCCTCTGGCGAAGCCGCGCCAGACATGGCGGCGCGGCGCAGCCCGCACTCCATTACGTTTCTCGGCCCGCTCTACGGCGACCACGCGCCGCTGGCGCTCGCGCACGCCGTCCAGGGCGCGACCGACTGGCACCGTCGGAGGCCGCCAGTGGGCGCCTAGGGCTTCTAGCGCTCAGAGGCGTGTCGCCAGAGGCCGGAACCTGTCGCGGTGGCACCGGCATTGCAGGGGACCGGGCCTCCACCACCCCCAGACCCATGCGATTCCCTCTCGCGCTCGTTCTGTTCACCTTTGTCGGCAGCGCCGCAATCTTACCCGGATGCGCCACCATCGCCGGTACCAACTACTATTCCGTCGAGGAGGAGTGGCAAATGGGCCGACAGGTCGAGGCTGAACTCAATAGCCAACTCCGCCTCGTCAACGACCGCGCACTCACGCAGTATGTCCAAAGCATGGGACAGCGCATGGTGCAGCAGACGACACTCTCGGGCCAGCGCTGGCGCTTCTATGTCGTGGCGGATGACGCGATCAACGCGTTCAACGCCCCCGGCGGGCTGATCTACGTCAACACTGGGCTTATCAAGCGCGTCGGCAGCGCGGCGGAACTCGCGGGCGCGATCGCGCACGAGGTCGGGCACGGCGTGGCGCGGCATGGTACGTCGCGCCTCTCGAAGTACAACGATGCCAACGCTGTAGCCGGGGCCGTGATGGGTCAAAATCCAGGTGCAGCCAAGCAGGTCGCAGCTCAGATCGTCGCGCAGGGCACATTCGCGAGCTTCTCGCGCGGCGCCGAGCGCGAGGCCGACAAGCTCGGCGTGCAACTCATGGCCGCGACGGGTTACAACCCCGAGGGCCTCGTGCGTCTCTTGCAGCGCCTCGCGGAGCAGGGTGAGGGTGGCGGTGTGGCATTTCTGCGCACGCACCCGCTTTCCTCCGAGCGCGCCGCCAGCGTGCGCGCCCTCGCCAGAAGCGTTAACAGCAACGGCCTGCGCATGAACGAGTCGGGCTTCGACGCGGCAAAGCGCGCCGCCTCGCGGTACTGAGACGGCCTCTGGCGCTTGGCGGCCTCTGACGCCAGAGGCTCGGACTCATCGTAACGAGCTTTTCTACAGCGTCATTCTGGCCTCGGCGCCGGGATCTCTTCGGTGCCACCCCAGCGCTCGGTTGCGGCTCTGAGCGCGTTTCACCATCCAGGAGATCCCGGGTCAAGCTCGGGTTGAGTCGCTTGTGAGTCTTCGTTCGCCCCTGGCGCCAGAGGCCGAGATGGTCTTGTTTTCGAGAACCGAGCGCCGCTAGTGGCTACATGCCGGGCTCGGGCAGAATCAGGGCCTCTGGCGGTGCCGCGAAGGCTGCGTCGGTCATGTCGGGCGCGAAGGAAACCTCGGTGAGCGTACCGCGCGCTTTGGGCATTCCGGCGCCTGTGCCGTCCCATAGGTACGAGCGGAAGCCTTCTTGCAGGGTCACCCCACCGGCGGTCTGCGCGCCGTCGTAGAGCATGATCGTCTCGGGCGTGTGGCCGCCATCCGGGTTGAAGTAGCTGACCACGTAGCGCACGCCGCGCACCGCGCTCGTCTCGGGGTCGAGCAAGAGGTAGTAGTAGTCGTCCGGCGCGTCGCCGGTGCCTGCGTCGAAGGTGACGTAGACCTGGTCGAGCGTGGTGGTGCTGTCCAACGCCAGAGGCTCGGCCATCGCGAGGTTGACGCCGGGATCTGCGAGCACGAACGGCATCCCGACGAAGTAGTACGGCGTGAGCGACCAGAAGCGAGCGTCCGTCGGGACGGCCTCTGGCGAGGGCATGGCCCAGGCTTGAGTTCCGGTCCAGCCGAAGCGCACGGTGGAGTCTGCCGCGAGCGTGTGCGTGGCGCGAGAGGCCCACGTATCGACCGTTTGGTGCGTATCCAGCGGGGGCTGCTCGGTCGGCGCGCCCAACGAGTCCAGGCGCGTGTAGGCGTAGCGGAAGCTCAGCGGACCCGAGCCGTACCACGCCTCCAACCCACCGTGCGCGTTGATAGACGCGAGAACGCGCTGCCCAGCTTCCGAGGCACCAAGTCGCTCGGTCGCCTCCGTGATGCGGGCGTCTACGTCGCCAGAGGCGGGTCTGGCGAGGCCGTCGTCGCAACCGCTGGCGATGGCGAGGAGCAGGGCGAGCGAGAGAAGGCGGAGCATGGGACAGGTGGTTGTGCGAACGAACAAGATCCGACACGAGGCGCGCGCGCCGAACGCCTCTGGCGTTCAGCCGCCTCTGGCGGGTTCGCGCTCCTTTCGGCGTCTCTGCGCACGCCCTTCGCGGCGCCGCCAGGGGCCGGGCGTAGGCGCCACATCGGCTCGCCTTCCCATTCCCATGACCACCCTCGCACACCGCCTCGACCGCTTCGACGACCGCCTCGCCAGAGGCCTCCGCCGCCACGGCGTCTTCCTCTTGCGCATCGCCATCGGCGTGGTGTTCGTGTGGTTTGGCGCGCTCAAGCTGGTGCCCGGCCTGAGCCCCGCCGAGGCGCTCGTCAAGGCCACGGTCCCCTTCGTCGACCCCGACGCGTTCTACCCGGTCCTCGCGGTCTGGGAGATCCTCATCGGCGCGTTCCTGCTCTTCCGCCCGACGATCCGCATCGCGCTGTTGCTCCTCGCACTGCAAATGCCGGGCACGTTTCTGCCGTTCATCGTGCTGCCCGAGGTCTGCTGGTCCGCGTGGCCTCTGGCAAACCCGCTAGACGCGTTCGCGCTCACGCTTGAAGGCCAGTACATCATCAAGAACTTCGTCCTCATCGCGGCGGCGTTTGTCGTCGGCGGAACCGTCCGCAGACGCTCTGGGCCGGAGCAGAAGTTGTAGCGCCAGAGGCCTCTGGCGCCAAAGAACTAGCGGTCCGCACCCAGCGCGCGCATCCGTCCTACGAGCGCGTATGCCGCGATCCCGAATGCGACCGACACGTTGAGCGACGCCTTGACGCCGTACTGTGGCAGCGCGAGATGCAGATCCACCGCGTCCAGCACCTCGCGCGAGACGCCGTGGACCTCGTTGCCCAGCACCAACGCCAGAGGCAGATCTGCGGCGCCGATGGCCTCTGGCGCGATAGCGGTCTCGGTGATCTCCAGCGCCGCGAGCGTGTAGCCGTCCGCCCGGAGCTGCGCCAGAAGCGGGAGCACGTCGGGCGCGTGGCTCCACGCGACGGCCTCTTGCGCGCCGAGCGCCGTCTTGATCACGCCGCGATGCTCGGGCGTGGGCGTGAAGCCGCTGAGGTAGACGTGTCGCAACCCTGCCGAATCTGCGGTGCGAAAAATGGCGCCCACGTTGTGCGCAGAGCGGATATCGGGGACGACGACGACGAGCGGGTGCAAGGGGGAAGGGGGAAGGGGGAAGGGGGAAGGGGGAAGGGTTGGACAGGTCGGCTCTCAAAAGTTCCGGTCGGCCTCTGGCGCCAGAGGCAGAGGGGAAGCAGCTTCACCCGGAACCCGGAACCCGGACCCGGCCCGGACCCGGAACCCGGAACCCGCGCGGGGCGCCGCCAGAGGCCCTGGCACCACCGCCCGGCACGTAGCGTTCTTGCCCCATGCCGACCGCCAGCGCCACCCTCCAAGCCGCCCTCACCGACCTCTACGTCGAGCCCGAGTTCGAGCGCGGCGTCCGCGTCCTCATCGAGCACTGCCGCCGGAACCTGCCGAGCGTCGACGAAAACCTGATTCGCAAGGCGTTCCACGTCGCCTACTGGGCCCACCGCGAGGACCGCCGAGCCTCTGGCGAGTTGTACATCACGCACCCGCTAGAGGTCGCGATCATCGCCGCGCGCGACATCCGCTTCGACGACGTGACCGTCGCCGCGGCGCTCTTGCACGACACCGTCGAGGACACTGACCTCTCCATCGAGCTCATCCGCGAAGAGTTCGGAGCCGATATCGCCGCCATTACCGACGGCGTGACCAAGATCGGCCACGTGTTCGACTCTCGCGCCATGGGCCGCGCCGAGAACGTCCGCAAGCTCATGCTCAGCATGGCGAGCGACATCCGCGTCATCCTCGTCAAGTTCGCCGACCGGTTGCACAACATGCGCACGCTCGGCGGCCTGCCCGAGCGCAAGCAGATCCGCATCGCCACCGAGACGAGCGACCTCTACGCGCCTCTGGCGCACCGCTTTGGGCTCCATGAGGTCAAGACCGAGTTCGAGGACCTCTCGCTCAAATACCTGGAGCCCGAGGCCTTCCAGACCATAGCCCGCGGACTCAACGCGAAGAAAAAGCAGCGGGAGAAGTTCGTCGAGCGCTTTATCGACCCCATCCGGCGCGAGCTCACCGAGGCCAACTTCGACTTCGGGATCTACGGCCGCCCCAAGTCCATCCACTCCATCTGGCGCAAGATGAAACGCCAGGACGTGGACCTGGACGGCATCTACGACCTCTTCGCGATCCGCGTGATCCTGAACGAGACGGGCAAGAAAGGCAAAGAGGACTGCTGGCGCGCCTATTCCGTGCTCACGGACCTGTACTCGCCCATTCCCGAGCGCTTCCGCGACTTCATCTCCGTCCCCAAGAGCAACGGATACCAGAGCCTCCACACGACTGTTCTCGGCCCCGACGGCCGTGCCGTCGAGATTCAGATCCGCACCGCCGAGATGCACGAGATCGCCGAGCGCGGCGTGGCGGCCCACTGGAAGTACAAGGAAAACAGCGGCACCGACAAGCCGCCCTCCTCCAAGACCGTCGCGCCAGAGGCCTCTGGCGGCAAAGGCGCCGTCCCCCTCGACGCCGGACGCGACGCGCGTCTGGATGCCATGTACGCCTGGGCACGCGATCTCCTGGAGTCGGCCCAGAGCGGCGACGCAGGCGAGTTCGTGCGCGATTTCCAGCTCCAACTCTACGACGAGGAGATCCACGTCTTCACGCCCGGCGGCGATCTTGTCACGCTTCCGCCAGAGGCCACGCCGGTCGACTTCGCATTTCAGATCCACTCCGAGGTCGGCTTTCACTGCATCGGCGCCAAGGTCAATGGCAAGATGGTGCCGCTGTCGCACGCGCTGTCCTCTGGGGACCAGGTCGAGGTGCTCACGTCCAAAAAGCAGTCGCCCAACCCGGACTGGATGGGATTCGTGGTCACACAGAAAGCGCGGTCGCGCATTCGTCAGTGGATCAACGAGAAGCGTCGCAAAGCCGTCGATCACGGACGCACTCTCCTAGAGAAGAAAATGAGCCGCGCGGGTGTCGAGGCAGACAAGCAGGAAATGGAGCGCGTCGCGAGCAAGATGCGCTTTCCCTCTACCCAGCAGCTGTTTTTCGAGATCGGCTCCGGTTTGTACGACCCTGCGGACTTCGTCGAGCAACTCCGCGCCCGTGCCGCACCGGAGCCAGCGCCAGAGGCCAGCCCGGCCCGTCTGGAAGTGGAGCAGTACGCGGAGACATTCAAGGAGGTCGCGCGCGAGCGTGGCAAGCCTTCGCTCGTCATCGATGGCGAGGCGCACACGGACATGGCCGTGGAGTACGCCACGTGCTGCACGCCCATTCCGGGCGACGAGGTGTTCGGCTACATCTCGAAAACGGGCGCGATCAACATCCACCGCCGGACCTGCAAGAACGCGCCGCACCTGCTCCTTGAGCGCGCCGAACGAGTAATCGACGTGGAGTGGAGCCGCCAGAAAGACGTGCATTTCGTGTCGGCACTGCGCATCGTCGGCGAGGACCGCGTAGGACTTGTGAGCGATCTGACGACGGTCATCTCGAAGAACCTCAAGACAAACATTCGTTCCATCACCATCGCAGGCGAAGATGGAATGTTCGAGGGCATCGTTGGGCTATATGTGTCTGACCTTGGGCAGTTACGGCGCATCATGAAACGGGTCGGGCGCTTGGATGGGGTCTACGGGGTCTATCGGCTCGAAGAGTAGCCTCTGGCGAAACGGCCAGGGCGGATTGGGACATATGTGCAGTTTGCAATGTGCATCTCGTGAGGATAGAGGAAATCCCTGGCGTCGGGAAACCTGCATGCTGCTGTGTAGCGTATGTTTGCCTCGTCCCCCGGCACGTGCTGATCCAATGAGCGGGATCGCTCGGCTTCGGTCGGTCATATGTATCCGCTCGCATCCTATATGCGAGCGACACCCTCCCTTCTACTACATGGAAACCACGCCCTCTCGCGTGCCCACGCTGACCAAAAAGGACGTGGCCCGGCGCGTCTCCGAGCTCCAAGGCGTTCCACTTTACAAGTGTGAACCCTGGGTCCACGCGGTCGTTATGTCCATCCGCCAGATGATGGAGGAAGCCGATCCCGAGGTGCGCATTGAATTGCGGGACTTTGGCGTATTCGAGGTCAAAAAGACCAAGGCAAAGCCCAAGGCGCGTAACCCGAAGACGAACGAAACCGTCTTCATCCCGTCGCGCCGCAAGACTCACTTCAAGCCCAGCAAAAAGCTCCGCGAAGTGCTGCAGGAGCCTCTGGCGGATCTTGGATACGCCATCCCTGAAGGGAGTGCTGACGCGGATATGTCTCTGAACGGTTCGGAAGTCAAACAGAACGGACGCAAAGCGGCATAGCAACTTCCTGCGTTCTGTAGGTTCGGAGGCCGGGTGCTCACCCGGCCTCGTTTTGTTTCTCCCTCTCTGGTGACCGTGCCTCTGGCGCCAGAGGCCTCGCGACATGATCGAATCCAGGCCCCGTATCGCTGCCGTCGACGTGGGCCGCCGCAGTGTGGGCGTGGCCGTGGCGGATCCGCTGCGGATGTTCGCGAGAGCCGTGGGCACGTTTGTGCCGCCGGTCGCGCTGGCAGAGCTGCAGGGGATCCACGCGCGCGACGGCATCGAAACGGTCGTGGTGGGGTGGCCTCTGGCGGAAGATGGCAGCGAGGGGGAGGCCGTGCAGCGCACCAAACCGTTTATCTCGCGATTGAGAAAGGCACTTCCGGGCGTGGATATTCAGGTGCAGGACGAGCGGTTTTCGACGCGCCGCGCTCGCGAGGCGCTCATCGCCAACGGCGTTCCGCGCCAGAAGCGCCTCAAAGCGAAAGGAAAGGTGGATGCGGCGGCGGCGGCGATCATCCTTCAAGATTGGCTGGAGGACGCCGAGAGCGGGAGCGACTGACGCCAGAGGCGCGTAGTCTGCGCTCTCACAAGCCCGCACCCCTTTGGTCCTGCCGATCTACACCTACGGCCAGTCGGTCCTTCGCGAGCCCGCGCCGCCCATCGACCCCGACGCTCTAGGGTTCGACCGCAAGACGTTTGCCGCGTTCGTCGACGACATGATCGAGACGATGCACGAGGCCAACGGAATTGGTCTGGCGGCGCCACAGGTGGGGAAGTCCCTGCGCGTGTTCGTGGTCGACCTCTCGCCGTACGCCGAGGAGATCGCGGACGAGCACGGTGGCACCGCGCCGGAGTGGGCGATGGAGCCTCTGGCGATCATCAACCCCGAGACGACGCCGGTCGCTGAGGCCGAGCCAGAGCTGTTCGAAGAAGGCTGCCTTTCCATTCCAGATCTCCGCGAGGAGGTGCTGCGGCCCGACATGGTGACGCTTCGGTACCTGAACCGCGACTTCGAGCCCGTGGAGTTGATCGCGAGCGGAATGCTGGCGCGCGTGGTGCAGCACGAACTCGACCACTTGAACGGTGTGCTGTTCGTCGACCACATCTCGGCGCTGCGCAAGCGCATGGTGAAGCGGCGCCTCAAGAAGATGGCCGCAGGCATTGTCGAGGCCGAGTATTCAATTTTTCCACCGGCGTAGAGCCGAGCCTCTGGCGGCATGGTGCAGCCCGACCCTCTCTCTTGCGCCTTGCATCGTTGCCACCGCCAGAGGCGGGCGAACCGCACTCTGCGCGTGCCGTAGAAGCAACCCATCTCTCCCCAGACTCATGTCAGACCTCTCGACCAAGAAAGACCCACTCAACCTGCGCAACGAACGCCCCGACTACGTCGAGGACAAAGTGGGCCTCGGCAACCGCCCCGACTCCGACCAAGACCTATCGGAGGAGCAGCCGCCAGACGTAAACCGCGGCCCGCAGGACCCCGGCTCCCTCGGCATCCACAAGCCGACGGTCCACGTAGACATGGACAAGGTGAAACAGGCCGAGGCCGAAGGCAAGGGCATGTAATCCCGGCGGCCTCTGGCGCCGCCATCTGCTCCCATGGAGCGACTCTATGCCCGTTTGGCTCTACGCCCTCGGAAGCGTCTTTATCGTCAGCTTGACCTCTCTCGCGGGAGCGGTCACCCTCTCGCTGGGGCCCAAACGGCTCCAGCGATTGCTGTTCCTGCTCGTTGCCTTCGCGGTCGGCGCGATGCTGGGCGGCGCGCTCTTGCACCTCATCCCGGAGTCGTACGAGCGGCTGGGTGGCGGACCGCGCACGGGCTTGCTCGTGCTCGCGGGCGTGCTGGCCTTTTTTGTGCTGGAGAAGTTTCTTCACTGGCAGCACCAGCACGGCGCGCCAGAGGCCATCGAGGGCGCGACAGGACACGAGGGCCATTCGCACGGGCACTCTCACAGCCACGGCGATCCTCTGGCGACGATGAGCATCGTCGGCACGATCGCGCACCACCTGATTGACGGCGCTGTGGTGGCAGCGGCGTACGGCGTGAGCATCGAGGCCGGGCTGGTGACAACCTTGGCGGTGATGGCGCACGAGGTGCCGCAGCAGATCGGCATGTTCGGCATCCTCGTCTACACAGGGCTCACACCGCGCCGCGCGCTGCTGTACAACTTCCTCGCAGGCCTCGCGACGATACCGGGCGCGCTGCTCGTGCTTTTCGCGGCAGGTGAAGCCTCTGGCGACACCCTGTACACGTGGCTGTTGCCGATCACTGCCGGCTCGTTTCTCTACGTGGCCGGAAGCGACCTCATTCCCGAACTCAACCGCAGCCACAGCTATCCCGCGACGAAAGCGGTAGGACAACTCGCGATGATGCTGCTCGGCATCGGCGTGATGGCGGCGCTGCTGCTCGTCGGCCACGGCTGAGCCTCTGGCGTGAGAGGGACAGCAGCGCGCGTGGTGACGTGGCGTGCGCGAACGGCGGCCTCTGGCGTATGGCGGGCTTGGTCCGTACCGTTGGTTTCCCCTCCACATCTCCCACCTCCATGTCTCGACCACTCCGTTTGATTCCGGTTCTCCTCGCGCTGTTTGCCCTCGCGCCTGGTTGTACCACACTCCAGCAACTCGCCAACCTCGGCAACGTCGACTTCGATCTCGACCGCATCAGCAATGGGCTCGTTGCAGGCGTGGACTTGGACCGCCTCGTGCAAAACCGAAACATTGGCGTGGCCGATGGCGCGCGCATCACGGCTGCCGCGCTCCGTGGAGAGGTACCGCTCAGCTTCACGCTCTTCGTCGGCGCCGACAACCCGACGGGAAACCCGGTCGCGCAGGTGCTGGAACTGGACTGGACGATGCTTCTCGAAGGCACGGAGACCATTTCCGGGACCTACAACGAGACGATTAGCCTGCAGCCGGGCCAGCGCAGCCTCATCCCGATCAACATGGAGCTGGACCTGGTTCGCTTCTTCGGCAACAACGCGGGCGACCTCATCGACCTCATCGGTGACATCGCGGGCGATGGCAGCCAGCCGTCCATGATCAAGCTCCGGGCGCAGCCGACGGTCAACACCGCGCTCGGACCGATCCGCTACCCCGGCACGATCTCCATCGAGTTCCCCGTCGGTAGCCAGAACTAGCCTCTGGCGCCAGAGGCGAACAAAGACGAGCCCCGACCCGGAGCGCCAGAGGCGCCACCCGGATCGGGGCTCGGTTGCGTGTTACTGGAGGCGCAACCCGCCAGAGGCCTCTGGCGACGTGCTAGGCGGCGAAAGCCTCGATGAGCGCCTTGTTGAAGGCCGGGAGGTCTTCCGGCTTGCGGCTTGTGATGATGGTGCCGTTGCCGTGCGGGCAGACGACGACTTCCTCGTCCTGCACCTTGGCACCAGCGTTTTTGAGGTCCGTGCGGATGGAGCCGTACGAGGTCATGTGGCGGCCTTCGGCGAGGCCGGCTTCGATGAGCAGCCACGGTGCGTGGCAGATCGCGCCGATGGGCTTGCCTGCGTCGGAAAAGGCTTTGACGAACGCGACGGCGTCCTTGTTGGCGCGAAGCACGTCGGGGTTCATCTGGCCACCCGGGAGGACGAGGCCGTGGTAATCGTCCGCCGACGCGTCGGCGAGCGCTTTGTCGACGGGGACCGAGTCGCCCCAGTCTTTTTTGTCCCAGCCTTTGATGGACTCGGCCTCTGGCGAGACGATGTGGACGGTGGCGCCAGCGCCTTCGAGCGCTTTGACGGGCTCGATCAGTTCGGACTGTTCGAAGCCATGGGTGGCGAGAACGGCGATGTGTCGGTCGGAGAGTGCGGGCATGGAGATGCGGTGTTGAAGAGGGGAGGAGTGGTAGCGCCCGAGGCGGTCTGGGTTTCCCGCTGTGCGAGAGAGACCGAGCAATTCATCGCGCCAGAGGTTGCGGTGCGCGCGCCGCCGCCAGAGGAGCGTGCGGTCACCACCCGCCTCTGGCGGAGGCCGTGCGGTGACGCCGGTATCCTTCAGCCTCCATTGCCGAAACGCCCGTGCATCGCCTCGCTACCCTCGCCGTTGTCCTCGCCCTCGCGGGCTGCTCCGCTACCGCGCCCGTCGTCACGCCGCCAGAGGCGCAGGCCGCAGGCGCCAAGGCGGAAAAGACCAAGCCCAAAGACGGCGATCCCAAACCGTACGACGAGGTGATCACCGAAGACGCTGTGACCGAGCGCGGCCTGTTTGCGGTCCATACGATCGGGGACAAGCTGTTTTTCGAGATCCCGGATTCGCTCATGAGCCGCGAGATGCTGGCCGTGAGCCGCATCGCGCAGACACCCGCCGATCTCAGCCCGTTTATCAACGCGGGAAGCAAAACCGCCGAGCAGGTGCTGGCATGGGAGCGGCGCGGTAACCGCGTGCTGCTGCGCAAGAAGTCCTACACATCCGTCGCCAGCGACTCGCTCGCCGTCTCGCAGAGCGTGCGCGTCAACAACTTCGAGCCCGTCGTGATGGCGTTCGACGTGGCGGCGCTCTCGCCCGATAGCGCGGGCGTGGTCATCGACGTGACAGCCCTCTACACCGACGACGTGCCTGCGATCACGGGCCTGCCGAGCTTTCTGCGCACGCAGTACAAAGTGCGTCGCCTGGACGGGAAGCGCTCCTTTATCGACGAGGCGCGCGCGTTCCCGCTCAACGTCAACGTGCGCCACACGATGACGTACGACGCGGCCGAGCCGCCGTCTAACGCCGGAACGGGCACCATCTCGATGCAGATGTTCCAGAGCATGATCCTGCTCCCCGCCGAGCCCATGACGCCGCGCCTGGCCGACGAGCGCGTGGGATGGTTCACGGTCTCCCAGATCGACTTTGGCAGCGAAGCCCAGAAGGCCGACGAGAAGACCTACATCCGCCGCTGGCGCCTGGAGCCATCCGACCCCGAGGCGTACGCCAGAGGCGAACTGGTGACGCCGGTCAAGCCCATCGTGTACACGCTCGACCCCGGCACGCCGGAAAAGTGGCGGCCGTACTTCTGCAAGGGCGTCGAGGACTGGACGCGCGCCTTCGAGGCCGCGGGCTTCAAGGACGCGATCCGCTGCGAGATGCCGCCCGCCTCTGGCGACAGCACGCAGTTCGACCCTGAAGACGTGCGCTTCTCGACGGTCCGCTACGTGGCGAGCGAGACCCGCAACGCGACCGGCCCGAGCGTGAGCGACCCGCGCAGTGGGGAGATCATCGAGAGCGACATCATCTGGTACCACAACCACATCCGATCCTACCGCAACCGGCTCATGATCGAGACCGGCGCGGCCAACCCGCAGGCGCGCTCGCTGGAGATCGACGAGGAGTTGATCGGCGAGACGATGCGGCAGGTGATCGCGCACGAGATCGGGCACGCGCTGGGCTTGCCGCACAACATGATCGCGTCCTCATCCTTCTCGGTCGAGGACCTGCGCGACCCTGCGTTCACGTCCGAATACGGCGTGGCCCCGACGATCATGGACTACACGCGCCAGAACTACATCGCGCAGCCAGGTGACGGCGTGACGCGCTTCGTGCGCAAGGTTGGCCCGTACGACGACTACGCCATCAACTGGGGCTACCGCTGGTACCCCGGCATCACAGCGCCAGAGGCCGAGACGGCTCGCCTGGACGCGCTCATCGCGGAGAAAGCGGGTGACCGGATGTTCCGCTTCCGCTCCTCAGACGGTGTCAACCCGGACGCGCAGACCGAGGACATGGGCGACGATCCCGTCGCCGCCAGCGGCTACGCCGTCGCGAACCTCAAGCGCGTCGTGCCCAACCTCATCGAGTGGACGAGCACGCCCGGCGAGGGCTACGACGACCTGGGCGAGATCTACGGCGAGCTTCAGGGCATGTACTCCCGCTACATGGGCCACGTGGTCACGGTGATCGGCGGCGTGCGCGTCACGCCCAAATCGACCGATCAGGCGGGCGCGGTCTACGAGCCGGTGCCCCGCGCCGAGCAGGAGCGCGCGCTGGAGTTCTTAAGCGCCAACGTGTTCACCACGCCGGACTGGCTGATGGACCGCGAGATCCTGCGCCGCATCGAAGCCTCTGGCGCCGTCGACCGGATGCGCGGCATCCAGATGCGCACGCTGGGCGGCGTGCTCAACGCCGAGCGCCTGCACCGGCTGGTCGAGCGCGAAGCCATCGACGGCGGCGAGGCGTGGCCTCTGGCGGAGTACATGGACGCCGTTCGCGAGGACGTCTGGAGCGAACTCGCGCCGCCGAGGCCGACCATCGCGACGCAGCGCCGCCACTTGCAGCGCGGCTACGTCGAAACGCTGGAGTCGCTGATGACCGAGGACGAGCGCCGCGGGACCGACCTCAGCCAGTCTGACATTCGCGCCGCCGCTCGCGCCGAACTCAAGACCGTGCGCGCCCAGGCCCGCCGCGCCAGAGGCGCCGACGCCGCGACGCGTGCGCACCTCGACGACATCGCGGACCGTATCGACACGCTGTTGGATACCGACGCCTAGCGACTCGGCCTCTGGCGCCACGCACGGCGCCAGAGGCTGCATTGCGCTGGAGCTTCAGGCAGGACGCTATCCCTCACGCCACTTGACTACCCAGAGGCCTCTGGCGCCAGAGGCTGCACTGCACGGGGTATCCACATCTCGAGCGTTGGCCTTGCGCGCGCGGGCGCCTATACTGTAAGGCTCCCTAGAGCACCATTCTGCGTGATTGTCGCCATTGACGGCCCCGCCGGGTCCGGCAAGAGTACTACCGCGCGGCGCGCTGCACAACGGTTGGGCGGTCTGTATCTGGACACAGGCGCGATGTTTCGAGCAATCGGACTCGCGTTTCTGGACCAGGATCAGCCGTTTACCGATGCCGCCGCTGCCGACCTCGTGCCGCACCTCACGGTCCACCTCGATCCTCATCCCGATACGTCGGCGTTGACGGTTCACCTCAACGGCGACGATGTCACAGAACGGATCCGGTCGGGACCGGCCGCGCAAGCGGCGTCCCGTGCGGCCTCGCTGGGCCCAGTCCGGGACGCCATGCTGCTCGCGCAGCGCGCCGTCGCCGCCGACTGGACCTCGCACGGCCGCGCTGTGGTCGCCGAGGGGAGAGACATGGGCAGCGTCGTGTTCCCCGACGCCCCGGTCAAGTTCTTTTTGATCGCTGACATTGAGGCCCGCGCACAGCGCCGCACCGCCGATCTCGCCGCCAGAGGCGAGCCCGCGGACGTAGACAAAGTGCGCGCGGAGATCGCCGAACGCGATCGCCGCGACCAGACCCGCGCCCTCGCCCCGCTCCAGGCCGCGCCAGACGCCATCGTGCTCGACACGACGGCGCTGACGCCAGAGGAGCAGGTCGAGCGCGTCGTCCAAACCGTCCGCTCCGTTCAGAAGGCTCAGGCCTCTGGCGACGCAGACACCGACGCCTCACCGTAGAGTTTTTCTCACCAGACCCCGACGGGACGCGCGCGAGCCGCGCCCGAGCGGAACACTCACACTTAGACCCCCACCGGCTGCCGCCTGCCGCATCGCCTCCGTTCACCAACCCCGGAGAGCAGGCCCACCGACCCCATCTATATGGCTGACGACAAGACCACACCTGCAGAGGACGCCCCCGAGGCCGCACCTGCAACCACTCCCGAGACCGCCACGGCGACCAAGGAGACCCCCGCCGCCTCTGGCGACGGCGCTACTGCTGAGGCCGCTACGCCAGAGGCTTCTGGCGCTGAGAAGGGCGAAAGCCTGATCGAGCGCGCCACCGAGGCTGCCAAAAAGGTTGCCGAGACCGTCACCGATGCCGTCGAGGACGCCGCCGAAGCTGTCGTTGAGACCGCCAAGAAGGTTGCCGACCGCGTCGAGCACGCCGTCGAAGACACCGTCGAGCGCGCCAAGGAGGCCGCCGACCGCGTCGAGGACGTTGTCGAGGATACCGTCGAGCGCGTGCGAGGCAAGAATCCCACGGCACCCAAGGCTGCCTCTGGCGAGATCCAGGGCTACACCGGCCTGGGCCTCGGCCGCACCATCTCGCTCGACGAGCTCAACAGCATCGACTCCGGCGCCAGCGGCGGCGACGGCATGCAGCTGAGCGACACCGACTTTATCTCGATGATCGACAGCTCGATGAGCGATGTCGATGAGCACTCGCTCACGACCGGTACGGTCGTCGGAATGACGGACAAAGAGATCGTCGTCGACATCGGCTTCAAGTCCGATGGCGTCGTGGCGAAGAACGAGTTCGCTGAAGTCCCTGAGATCGGCGACGAGATCAAGGTCTACGTCGAATGGCTGGAGGACCGTCGCGGTCAGCTTAGCCTCTCGCGCCACAAGGCTATCGACCGGATGCGCTGGGACATCATTGAGGAGGCCCATGAGAATGGCACCGTCCTCGAAGGTGAGATCGTCAAGCGCATCAAGGGCGGCATGATCGTCAACCTGCTCGGCTCGGAGGCTTTCCTCCCGGGCTCCCAGGTCGACGTGCGCCCCGTTCGCGATTTCGAGGCGTACCTCGGGAAAACGATGGAGTTCAAGGTGGTCAAGACCAACCCTCAGAACGGCAACGTCGTCATCTCGCACAAGGCCCTCGTCGAGAAGGACCTCATGGAGCAGCGCAAGCTGATCCTGGACTCGCTCGAAGTCGGACAGGTGCTCGAAGGCACGGTCAAGAACATCGTCAACTTCGGCGCCTTCGTCGACCTTGGCGGTGTGGACGGACTGCTCCACATCACCGACATCTCGTGGGGCCGCGTCGGTCACCCGAGCGAAGTGCTGGAGCTCGATCAGAAGATCAAGATCGTGGTCCTGGACTACGACAAGGAGCGCCAGCGCATCTCGCTGGGCTACAAGCAGCTGCAGGGCCACCCGTGGGACAACATCCACGAGCGCCTCGCAGAAGGCACCGAGATCGAAGGCAAGGTGGTCTCCATCACCGACTACGGCGCCTTTGTGGAGCTGGAGCGCGGCATCGAGGGCCTCGTCCACATCTCTGAGATGTCTTGGACGGAGCACGTCAAGCACCCCACGCAGCGCGTGCAGCTTGGCCAGTCGGTCCAGGTCAAGATTCTTAAGATCGACGACGACGACAAGAAGATCAGCCTCGGCATGAAGCAGCTGGAGCCCGACCCATGGGAGGGTCTGCTGGCGCGCTTCCCCGTCGGGACCGTCACGCGCGGCAAGGTGCGCAACATCACCACCTTCGGCGCCTTTGTGGAGCTGGAGCCCGGCATCGACGGCCTCGTGCACGTCTCGGACCTGAGCTGGACGCGCCGCGTCAAGCACCCGTCTGAAGTCGTCAAGAAGGGCCAGGAGCTGGACGTGATCGTGATCGACATCGACGTCGCCAACCGCCGCATCTCGCTGGGTCACAAGCAGGTCTCGACCGACCCATGGACGCAGTACGCCGACGTGTACGCCGAGGGCTCCGGGACGACCGGAACCGTCACGGACACCAACGCAGGTGGCGTCGTCGTCGAGCTTCCGCTCGGTGCCGAAGCGTTTATCCCGGCCTCGCACCTCTCGCGCCAGGGCAACCCCGGCGACGCATACGCCGCTGGCGACGAGCTGGAACTGACCGTGATTCGCCTCGACCGCGAGGACCGCGAGATCGTGTGCTCGGAAACGGCCCAGCGCCGTGCGACCGAGCGTGCCGAACAGCACGCCGAGCGCGCCGAGAAGACGAAGAAGATCCAGGAAGAGCGCCGTGCGGTAAGCAACTACCAGCGCGCTGCCTCTGGCCCTGCAACTCTCGGAGAGCTTTCCGGCCTGGCCGCCCTGCGCGCTCAGATGGAGGAGAACGAGGCCTCTGGCGACGAGCCATCGGAAGCGGAGTCCAAAGCCGTGGAGGCTGAGCAGCCGGAAGAGGGAGACCTCACCCCGGCCGTTGCAGGCGCCGCTGGCGACCTGGAAGGATCCGTCGGCACGGACAACCGTGGCGAAACCGAGCCCACGACGGGCGAGGAAGTGACGGCCCAGCGTCCGCAGGATCAGGGGGCGACCCCGACCTCGGCCAAGAGCCAGGCCTCCGTCAAGAGCGGAGGGCTGCAGACCGAAGGCGTCGCCGGTGAGGTGGAAGCTGCTGTGGAGGACCAGACCCCGAACACGGCCGAGGCCGTAAAAGAGGTCGCAGTCCCGAACATCACGGAGGAATCCCCCGAGGTGCCGGACGTGCTCGCCAAGACGACCGGTGAGGTCGTCGCAGACGCGCTCGGCGAGCCCGACAGCGAAGGCGGCGAGTCCGCTGAAATGGGCAAAGCCGACGCGACGGTCCAAGGCGACGACGCTGAGGACGTAGCCGACAAGGCGTAGCTCTAGAAGGTGCGCCTCTGGCGCTCTGTAGAGAACAGGCGGCGGTCTCCCCGGAGATCGCCGCTTTTTTGTGTCTGCGCCAGAGGCTTGAAACGTCTCGGGATGCGTGCGCCTCTGGCGCCAGAGGCGGCGGCGGAAGAATCTCGCGTGGGCGAGGCCCGTTCCAAACGGCCTTTCCGAATGCCCTCCCGTCCATGATCTCCGCCGACGCCCTCCGCCAACTCTCCGACCTCGTCGGACCCGAACGCGCGTTTCTGACCGTCTACCTCGACGCCGCCGACGAGCGCTCCGTTCTCGACTCGCGGTTTGCCCACATTCGCTCGCTTCTGTCGGAGGAGCCCGAGGAGACCGAGCACTTCGAGAACAGCCTGGAAATCGCCAACGCGCTCTTGGACGCGCACACGGCGCCGCACGGCGGCGCGGTGGCCGTCTTCGCAAGCTGGGGCGCCGATCTCGCGGTCGCCTTCGAGCTGCCTCTGGCGGTGGGCAGCATGGCGTGGATGGGCGACGCTCCGTACGTGCGCCCGGCGTACGAGCTGCTGGATGAGCACGAGACGTTCGCCGTCGCCGTGGTCGACAACACGCGCGCCAAGATCTACCTCGTCGCCTCTGGCGAGGCCGAAGAAGAAGCGAGCGTGCGCGGCGACGTCAAGAACCGCGTCAAAAAAGGTGGGTGGAGCCAGAAGCGCTATGCGCGCCGCCGCGAGAAAGAGCTGGGCGTCTACGCGCAAAGCGTCGCGGACAGCTTGGTGGAGCTGGACGACGAACGCCCGTTTGCGCGCTTGGTGCTGCTGGGGTCGGAGGAGACCGCTCTCGCCGTCCAAAGCGCGCTGCGCTCCGACCTCGCCGACAAGCTCGTGGCGATGGACGTGGCGGAAACCGACGCGCCAGAGGCCGACCTGATCGAGCACGCGGCCGACCTCTCGGCTGAGGCCGAGCGGGAAGAAGAGGAGAGCCTCTGGCGCGAGATCCGCGAGCAGGGGCTCGGCGGCACGCTTTCCGCATTCGGGCCCGTCTCGGTCTTGGACGTGCTGCAGGCCGCGCGCGCCGAGGCCATCTTGCTCGACCGCGAGGCGGAGATTGGCGGCACCAAATGCCGCACCTGCGAGCACGTCGTCTATGGCACGCCCGACACGTGCCAGCGCTGCGGCGCCGCCGACGTGTTCGCCGTCGACCTGACCGAGGTCATCACCGAGCAGGCCGCTCGCACCGGCGCGAGCGTCGACTTTGCCGACCCGATGGAGCCTCTGGCGGAGGCCGGGCACGTGGCTGCGCTCTTGCGCTACTAACCGTGCAGATTTCCTGGGTGCCTCTGGCGCTGCTCGTTCTCGTTGCCAGCGGCTGCCTCGCCACACATCCGCGCGTGCCGCCGCCAGAGGCCGTGCCCGTCTTTCGCCCGGAGGTGTTCTTCCTCGGTGAAACACGTGGCACGGGCACGCTCACGTTTCGCAACGGATTTCCGCAGCGCGTCCGCGTGAGCAGCACCGGCACGCCTCTGGCGGATGGCACGTTTCGATTGGAGCAGACGATCTCTATCGGCGGCGACCCACCCCAGACCCGTGCGTGGATCATGCGCCCGCAGAGCGCCACGCGGTACACCGCTTCGCTGACCGATGCCTCCGGCGAGGCTGAGATCATCGTCGACGGCTCTCTGCTGACCATCCGGTACCTGCTCGCAACGCCCGAGATTCGGATGGAGCAGCGCCTGTACCTGGAGCCCGATGGCCAGGCTGCGCTCAACCTTGCCACGGTCCGCGTTCTCGGGGTGCCCATCGCGAGGCTATCGGAGCGCATCGTGCGCGTGCCGGGCTGACGGTGCTCTCAGTCGCCAGGGGGGCGTTACAGGTTCACGCCAGAGGCCTCTGGCGCGGTATCATGGGGGTGTACATGTTTGCCGCTATGCTTGGCCGTCTCACGTTTTGCCTGTCGTTTCTGCTCGCTGCCGGCGTGCAGGCACAAGTCGCGTTCACGTCGTCCGATCTACCTATTGTGATCATTTCGACAGACGGTGTGACCATCCCGGATGAGCCCAAGATTCCCGGCCGGATGCGGATCATCGACAACGGGCCAGGCCAGAGAAACACGGTGACCGACGCACCCAACGGCTACGACGGTTTGATCGGGATCGAGGTGCGCGGCGCGTCCTCGCAGAGCTTTCCGAAGAAGCAATACGGCTTTGAAACCCGCGACGCCAGCGGCGACAACCTCAATGTCTCCATCCTCGGGATGCCGGAGGAGAACGATTGGATTTTGCACGCGCCGTACAGCGACAAGTCGCTCGTGCGCAACGTGCTCGCCTACCATGTGGCCCGCGCAACGGGCCGCTATGCTAGCCGCACGCGCTATTGCGAAATCGTGCTGAACGGCGAGTACGTGGGGGTGTACGTGATGATGGAGAAGGTGAAGCGCGACGACAACCGCGTCGACATCAACCGCCTGCGCCCCGACGAGATTTCTGGAGACGACCTGACGGGCGGGTACATCGTCCAGATCGACCGCCCCGGTGAGGCTGGATGGCGCTCGACAGCAGGCCCTCCGTCGGCGAACCGCGTGTACTACCAGTACCGCGATCCGGACGGCAGCGAGGTCATGGCCGAGCAGAGCGCATACATCCAGAACTACATCGCACGGTTCGAGACCCGGATGGCCTCTGGCGATGTCGCAAACCCTGTGACGGGCTACCCGGCGACGATCGACGTGGGCTCGTTCGTGGACTTCGTGCTCGTCAACGAGGTCTCGCGAAACGTAGACGCGTACCGCCTGAGCACGTACCTCCACAAAGACCGGGACTCAAACGACCCACGGTTGCGCGCCGGGCCCGTGTGGGACTTCAACCTCGGGTTCGGCAACGCAGACTATCTGGACGGCGCCGACCCGACCGGCTTCCAGTTCGATGCCGACGTGTCGAGCCGCGGCCACCCGCAGGCCATCCGGTTCTGGTGGCCCGTGCTCGCGGGGGACCCTGCGTTCCGCGAGGCGATGAACACGCGGTGGGCCGCGCTCCGCCAGGGGCCGTACCACACCGACTCGCTTCTGGCGTTTGTCGACAGCACCGCGCGCGTGCTGGCGAGGCACAGGCGCGCAACTTCACGCGGTGGCCCGTTCTCGGCCGCTACGTGTGGCCCAACGCCTACATCGGCCAGACCTACGCCGACGAGGTCGGCTACTTGAAGACGTGGCTCACGCAGCGCCTCGCATGGATGGACGCGAGTATGCCCGTCGCGCAGGAGCCCGCCTCTGGCGCCAGAGACCTGGCGGTGAGTGCCGCAACCCCCAACCCCGCGCGAGGCCGCCTGACGTTCGAGGTGACCGTGAGCGCGCCGCAGACCGTGCAGGCCCACGTCTTCGACGCCAGAGGCCGCCGCGTGGCCTTCCTGCTCGGCGGCGAGATGGCAGGCACGCGTCGACTCGCGTGGGACGCGAGCGGGATGGCCTCTGGCGTGTACCTCATCCGCGTGCAAGCGCAGAACGCGACGCATACGCAGACGGTCACGCTTCTCAGGCGCTGAGGCCTCTGGCGAGCGCCGGACAGCCGCCAGAGGCTGCCACGGGTGACGCTTGGGTGATCTGGCCTAGATGGTGGCGGCCCCGGTGTGAGGCGAGCCGCTGCATCTGCCCGAATCAACAGAGACGCAACACAGGAAAGGCGAGAGGGCGTGGAGGTGAGGCAGAAGACGCGCTATCTTGGAGGCCTGCGAGAATGGCGGAATTGGTAGACGCGCCGGCCTTAGGAGCCGGTGGGGTAACACCTGTGGGGGTTCGAGTCCCCCTTCTCGCACTGCTGGCGGTGGAACCGCCTTCGCCGCTGGTCCCCACCTCTCCCGGATGTTCAAGACCCTGACGGCACGCCTCGCGCCCCTCTTCGGTGCCCTCCTCGTCCTCGGAGGATGCGCCGGATCTGCGCCTCTGGCGCCACCGCCAGAGGCTATCGACCGGCCCGGCGACAGCTTGCTGGTGCGGCCGGATCTGCAGGCGCTCGTGGACGCGCAGGTGCTCCGCGATCCGGCGCCGCTGGTGAACGCTCTCGCCTCTGGCGCTGCTGCTGTGCGCGCCCGCGCGGCTCTCGCGTTGGGATCGGTGCAGGCGCCAGAGGCCGTCGAGGCACTTACCGCTGCGCTTCAGGATGACGCCCCGCTCGTGCGGGCCGATGCCGCGTGGGCGCTGGGACAGACGGCCGACTCGGCGGCGGTGGGTTTTCTCTTTCTCGCGCTCCGCCGCGAGGGCACGCCCGCGGTGCAGCACGAGCTCATCGACGCGATCGGCAAGATCGGGAGCCAGGCCGATGGCGATGCGTTGCTGGCGCTCAAGCTCCCGCCGGTCCGCGAGGCCGACCGTGCGCTCGCGCTCGCGCGCCTGGCCATGCGCCAGAGGCTGAGCGCCGACGCCTTCGCGACGCTCGCCGAGCACCTCTTCTCGACCTCTGGCGCGCTGCGCGCAGACGCGGCCTACGCGTTTTCCCGCTCGGGCGGCTGGGAGGACAGCGCCGAACGCGTGCGCGACGCCTTCGACGAGATGGCCTCTGGCGACCTCGCCCTCTGGAGACCTGCCCTCGGACGGCCTCGCCTCTGGCGCTTCGGCGCGGATGCACCTCGCGCGTGCCCTCGGGCGCCTGGAAGACGGGCACGACGCGCCCCGCCTTGCCCGCGCACTCGCGAGCGACGCCGACTGGCGCGTCCGCGTGGGCGCCGCTGCCTCGCTCGGCCGGATCGTGCAGATCCGCGACGCCAGAGGCGCGCTCTTCGCTGCGCTGGACGACGCGAACGTGCAGGTGCGCGTCGCGGCGGCCTCGGCGCTGGCTGGGGCGGAGTCGCTCCCGCAGGCATACATCACGCGCACGCGCGACTGGATCGCCTCGCGCGACACCTCGGACTGGCACGCTGCGGCGGCGCTGCTTCCCGCGCTGGGCAAGGCGCGCGAAGGCGAGGCGGTGATGCAGTGGATGGACCGCCACTCAGATCCGTTCGCGCGGGCCTCTGGCGCCGCAGCGCTCGGCGCTCTCCCCGATGACGCCGCCGCACTCGACCGACTGTTCGCGTTCTCGCGCGGCGACAACACGCTCGTCGCAGGCGCCGCGCTGAGCGCCATCGCGAGCCTCTGGCGCCGCGAGCCGAGCGAAGAACTCGCCGCCAGCCTCGCGCCCGCGCTTCTAGACGGCCTGCGGCGGATGGAC
Source organism: Rubricoccaceae bacterium (assembly GCA_963708165.1). GTDB lineage: Bacteria > Bacteroidota > Rhodothermia > Rhodothermales > Rubricoccaceae > Rubricoccus. Next base: position 2,915,234 of record OY970187.1, read on the forward strand.
ATCGCGACGACGACGAGCGCGGCGAGCGTCCTCGGCGACTCGTTGTTCGTGCCCTACGGCGCGCCAGAGGCCCTCCGCGAGGTGTACGCCGCCTTCGACGCGCCAGAGGCTTTGGAGGCGCGCGTCGCCATCCTCGGCGCGCTCGGGCAAACGCGCGACGGCAACGAACTCGATTTTCTGCTCGGCATCGCGTTGGACGAGAGCACGACGCCTGTTCTGCGCAAAGGAGCGGTGGAGGCGCTCAACGACCGCCTGACCGAAGGCATCGACGTAGACCTGACGCAAGCCTCTGGCGACGCCGTGCCGACGGTCGGCATCGACTGGGCGTTTCTGGCGCGGCTCGGGCGGCACCCGCGTCTGATCCTGACCACGACACGCGGCGAGATCACCATCGAGATGGACGCCGAGGCGGCGCCCCAGACCGTGCAGTCGATGACGCGCACCGCTCGCGAAGGCAGCTACGACGGCGTGCCCTTCCACCGCGTGGTCCCCAACTTCGTGCTCCAAGGCGGCGACTACTTCCGCCGCGATGGCTGGGGCGGTCCCGAGGTGCCCATCCGCAGCGAGTTCTCGCGCCTCCGCTACGAAACGGGCGCCGCGGGCGTGGCGTCGTCGGGCAAGGACACCGAGGGCGTGCAGTTCTTCGTCACGCACAGCCCCACGCCGCACCTCGACGGCCGCTACACCGTCTTCGGCCGCGTCGTGAAAGGCCAGGACATCGCCGATCAGATCCGCGTGGGCGACATAGTTCTAAAGGCCCGAGTCGTCGCCGAACGGTAACCAGCACGCTTCCACCATGAGCGAGACCGACGACGCGCCTCTGGCGCCAGAGGCCCCTACCACGCCTGGCGACTCGCCAGAGGCTGCGCACCGACCGGGCGGTCTGGGCGAACTCGCGCGGCTGTTCCTCAAGCTGGGCTTTATCGCCTTTGGCGGCCCAGCGGCACACATCGCGATGATGGAGGACGAGGTGGTGGAGCGCCGCGGCTGGCTCTCACGCCAGCATTTCCTCGATCTCATCGGCGCGACGAACCTCATCCCCGGTCCCAACTCGACCGAGATGACGATGCACGTCGGCTACGAGCGGGCGGGGTGGCGCGGGCTGTTCGTGGCGGGCGCGTGCTTTATCGGGCCCGCGGTGCTGCTCACCGGCCTCGCGGCGTGGGCATACGTGCAGTACGGCGAGCTTCCCGTCGTGGAGCCGTTTCTCTACGGCATTAAGCCTGCCGTGCTCGCGGTCATCGCGGGCGCGCTGTGGAAGCTGGGCAGGAAGGCGATCAAAGGTTGGCCTCTGGCGGTGATCTCGGTTCTCGTCGCGGGCGCTGTTCTGGCCGGTTTGGGCGAAGTATGGGCGCTGCTCGTCGGCGGCGTTCTGGGCGCGCTCGCGCTGCGCGCCAGAGGCTCGGACACGGGCACTGCCGCGCGGTGGCTGCCGATTCTCTTTCTCCAGACCGGCGCAGCCTCTGGCGCCAGCGGCCTGGGCGCGGCCTCGGGCGTGTCGATGTGGAAGCTGTTCCTCTTCTTCCTCAAAGTGGGCAGCGTGCTCTACGGCTCTGGCTACGTGCTCGTGGCCTTTCTTGAAGGCGGACTGGTAGACGACCTCGGCTGGCTGACGCAGGGGCAACTCCTCGATGCCATCGCCATCGGGCAGTTCACGCCCGGTCCGGTGCTCTCCACGTCCACGTTTATCGGCTATCTCGTGCTCGGCGTGGGCGGCGCAGCCGTCGCGACGCTGGGCATCTTTCTGCCCTCGTTCGTCTTCGTCGGCATCCTGAACCCGCTGATTCCACGGCTGCGGCAGTCGGCGTGGCTCTCGGCGTTCCTCGACGCCGTCAACGCCTCGGCCGTCGCGCTGATGCTCGCCGTGACGCTCCAACTCGGGCGCGACGTTCTCGTGTCGTGGCCTGCGGTCGTGATCGCGCTTCTGGCGGCGGTCGCGGTGCTGCGGTTCAAGACCAATGCGGTCTACATCGTGCTCGGCGGCGCGCTCCTCGGCTTCGCGCTCTCGGCCTGGGCCTGACCTGCGGGCGGGAGGCCTCTGGCGCCAGAGGCGTTGCGCATCAGGTCTTGCCAGAGGCTCAGGAGCGTCGGCGCGGGAGGGTGGAGAGGCCGACGGCTTTGTACAGCGGGCAGAAGCCGGTCGCGGCGGTCGCGACGAGGATGACCGCCGCGATGCCGAGGATCCACGCGAACATCGTGCTCTCGACCAGCCCGAACAGGAGCAGCAGGCCGATGATGCCCGCGGCGACGAGGCGGACTTTGCGGTCGGGAAAAGAAGTGTTGATCGTCATGGGTCCAGCGGCTGTGAACGGTGAACGTACGATGACGGCGCGAAGGACTCGCCACGGCACGCCAGAGGCCAGAGCGTGCGGCCGAGCCTCTGGCGCCGGTATCTTGCGCGCTCACCCGCCCGACCGCTCGTGCCTGCTCCGACTGCGCCTTCGCCCCGAACCATCGTGCTCTCGCTTATCGCCCTGGTGGCGGCGGTCGTGACGGGCCTCTCGGCCTGCAACTCCGGCGGCGGCATCGAGCCACCCGCCGGGTGGGAAGACATCGGCGAGGGCCGCTGGATCCGCACGGGCGCCGACACGACCGGCGCGTTCCGCGATCTCTCGTCTGTCGCCGCGATTGGCATCGTGGACTCGACGGACTCCGAGGTCATCCGCTACGCGAAGGAAGCGCTGCTCTACCTCTACCGCACGTCGCCGGAGATCGTGGACAGCCTGTTCCAGGCCGAGGCCGTGCCGCTGCTCAGCCGCTCGTTCCCCCGCGAGAACTTCCAGGCCGAGGTCGACGGCGCGCTCAACGACGTCAAGAAAGCCCTGCTCGGCGACGGCACGGACGTGTCCACCTACCGCCAGTCGACCGCGCTACCGGGCTCGTCCACGTCGCCAGCCGTCTACCCCGACAGCCTCAAGAATGCAGGCGTAACCGGCCGCGTCGCGGTGCAGACGTTCGTCACCGCTGACAAGCAGCCTGTGGCCGTGCAGGTCGTCGAGAGTGTCAACCCGACGCTGGACGCGCTCGTGATGCGGCAGGCCGCGACGGCGACGTACACTTCGGCCTGGGTCATCGAAGACCCGCGCCGCGGCGGCAAGGCCATCCCCAACTATGTGCGGCTCACCATCCCGTACGAGTGAACCTGACGCTTGTCCCCGAGCCTCTGGCGGTCTGCCGCCTCGCGCCAGAGGCCGATGGCGCGCCGTGGATGTGGACCGGGCCTCTGGCGTCGGTCACACGGACCGAAGCGGAGCTCTCTGTCGTGTGCGCCGAGGCTTCAGTCCCGCCAGAGGCCGAGCTGGTCGAGCGCGGATGGCGCGCGCTCTGCGTCGACGGTCCGCTGGACTTTGCGCTGACGGGCGTGCTGGCACGCCTCGCGGCGCCTCTGGCGGAGGCGGACGTGCCCATCTTCGTCGTCTCCACGTTCAACACAGACTGGCTGCTCGTAAAAGGCGACCGCCTGAGAGACGCCCTCGCAGCGCTTCGCGCCAGAGGCCACCACGTCAGGGAAGAAGGCGGCTGATCCCCCGGTCGCCAGAGGCCTCTGGCGGCTAGCGCCGGATCTCGTCGGGCACGCCGTCCACCCAGCCCGCCTCCACGCACGCCCAGAACCCGACGCAGATGGCCTCCGCTACATCGTGCTTGAGCGTTTCCCTTCGGGTTCGCGGCGTCGCTCCACGTGATGATGCGGCGCGCGTAGGCGTCGGCGGCTTCTTTGGAGAGCTTGCCGGTTCGCCTCTCGCGCGGGAGGAGCAGGCCGCGGCGCCACGTCTCGGCGTCCATGATGCGGACGCGCAACTCTCTCCTGAGTCCCGCTACCTTCCACACCTCAGCCAGGTCGCCGCCGCCTTCGAGCACCAAGCGGTCCAACTCAGGGACCTCGCGCAAGAGCGTGTGCGCGGCGCGCTTGAGGCGCGCCCGGCTGCCCATGTTCTGCGAGCGGTAGCGCAAGAGTCGGCCTCTGGCGTCGTAAAACGCGAAGCCCGTGCGGAAGCCCAGGTCGACAGCGAGGAGGGAGGGGGAGGAGATGGCCGGGGCAGGAGGGGAGACATCTCAACCCTCTTGCCCCTTCCCTGATCCCCCTTATCCCAGGAGCACGCCCGCGATGGTGGCCGTCATCAGGTTGGCAAGCGTGCCCGCGAGAACGGCCCGCAGGCCCAGGCTCGCGATCTCGCCCGTCCGCTCCGGCGCCAGAGGCCCGATGCCGCCGATCTGGATGCCGATGGAGGAGAGGTTGGCGAACCCGCAGAGCGCGAACGTCGCCATGACGACCGTTTTGGGATCGAGCGTGCCGGTTCCCAGCAGGTCCGCGAACTGGCTGTAGGCCACGAACTCGTTGGCGATCACCTTCGTCCCGAGCAACCCGCCGAATGTCGAGCAGGTCGCTGTTGGGCACGCCGACGAGCCACGCGATGGGCGCGAGGATGTAGCCGAGCGCAATCTCCAGCGCGCCTTTGCCTTCCGGGATCGTCCCGCCAAAGAGCTCGACGCCCCACCCAATAGTGCCGTTGATGATCGCGATGAGCGCGAGGAAGGCGATGAGCATCGCGCCGATGTTGAGCGCGAGCTGCATTCCGTCGGCCGCGCCCGTGGCCGCAGCGTCGATGATGTTCTTGGGACCCTCGTCGGCCAGCGCTTCCACGGCGGCCTCTTGCGCCTCGTCGCTGGAGGTCGCGGGCAGCGTCGCCTCGCCCGCATCGGTGACGGGGAGAACGTCCCGGTCTGGAAGCCCGCCAGAGGCGACCGCGACCGCCGATGCCGGACGGACCGTGGCCTCTGGCGCGAGGCTGTCGTTGACGGGCTTGGTCTCGGGGATCAGGATCTTAGCCAGGACCAGGGCCGCTGGCGCCGCCATCACGCTCGCGCCCAAGAGTTGCTCGGCGAAGAGCTGCTGTCCGGCCTCGACCGCGATGCCCGCCACGCTCGCGTAGCGCTCGCCCAGAAACGCGACGTAGCTCGCGAGAACGCCGCCTGCGATCGTCGCCATGCCGCCTGTCATGACGGCCATAAGCTCGCTGCGAGAGAGGTTCTTGATGTACGGCTTGATGACGAGCGGCGCCTCCGTCTGACCGACGAAGATGTTGGCGCTCACGCTCAGGCTCTCCGGCCCGCTCGTGCCCAACGCGCGCCGCACCACCCACGAGACGCCGCGCACGATCCACTGCATGATGCCGAGGTAGTACAAAACGGACATCAGCGACGCGAACACGATGACCGTCGGCAGCACGTAGGCGAAGAAGAAGAAGCCCAGCGAGCCCTCCGACCCCGGCGAGAGCGCCAGCGTGCCGAAGATGAACGTCGCGCCCGCCTCGACCGCGCTGAGGAACTTGACGAACAGCCCCGCCACCCACGCAAACCCCGCGCGCGGCCACCCGAAGGGCGCGAACGTCTGGGCCAGGTCCTCGCCTTTGAGAAAGAGCACCGCAAAAAGCAACTGGAGCCCCAGCCCCGCGCCGACGGTCCGCCAGTTGATCCGCTTCTTGTCCGACGAGAGCAGGAACGCGATGGCGATGATGCCGACGAGGCCGAGCACGCCGCGGCCGGCCGAGGTGAGGAAGTCGATGTCCATGGGGTGCGCCTCTGGCGCCGTGCGTGGGAGTCGCCGAAGATACCCGGCGCCTCGGGTGGCGCCAGAGGCCTCTGGCGGGGTTGCAGGTGGCTAGAGGCGCGCCGCAGCGCTCGGCTGCAAGAACCCCCCGCTTCGCTCGCCCTACGGTCGCGAAGCTGTCCCCCTTGTTAAGGGGGACAATCCAGATCTCAATCGTTCAAGCGCCAGAGGCCGACTGTTCTCTCGGGCGAGACCGCGGTGGGAATTGTCCCCCTCGCCCGAGGGGGACAGCTTTGCGACCAACGGGGAGCAAAGCAGGGGGTAGCTCCGCACCACCGCGGTCTGCCGACGAGCCTCTGGCGCCAGAGGCTCCGCCACCTCGCAGTTTCCTGGCGTAGCCGCCAGAGGCTACACCAGCCGCCCCATGCGCAGGCAGCGCTCCAGCCACGTCTTCTTCTTGCCCAGCGCGACCACGCTCGCGTCCGCCTGCGCCTGACCGCGGATCTGGCGCTTCCACGCCGCATGGACGTGGCTGACCGGCACGTCGATGCCAAAGGCCAACTCTTTGGCGATCTCGGCGCAGGCGAGGCGAAGTTCGCGCTCCTGCTTCGCCACGTCGAACTGGACGGGCACGGCCTCTGGCGCGGGCGCCGTGGCGTGGAAGGCGCTACTGGAACGGGCAGAGCCGAACTGCTCCTGGCGATGCGTCTGCCGACCGGCGTCGCGGACGGACTTGAGCGCCCACGCGCTCCGCTCCGGCTGGTCCGGGATCGCCAGAGGCTCGACGATCCGGTTGGACTCCTTGGTCCTCTTGATGCCCATCTGCTGCTCGGACGCGAGCCAGCGCAGCGTCTCGACCACGTCGGAGTCGTCGGCGGCGTAGAGGTCGCAGCGGTTGGCCTCTTCGGGCCAACTCGGCACGTAGCGCATCCCGCGGAAGACTTGCTGGAGCGTCTTGCTGAGCGCCCGCACCAGGTCGGCTTTGACGATGACGGAGATGGGCTTGATGTCCGTGCCCTCGCCGATCATGTCCACCTGTACCATCACGTCCAGTCGCCCTTCGCGGTAGTCGTTGAGGTGCTTGGTGCGCTCCGCCAGAGGCACGTCCTGACCGATGCGCTCGGACCGTAGGCCGGGAAAGCGACGCTTGATGTAGTCCAGAATGGCGGCGGAGTGCGCGTTGCTCATCGCGATGACGAGCATCTGGTGGTCGCGCCAGCCGTCGAGCAGGCTGCCGGACTTAGCGAGGGCGCGCACCAACTCGCCGCGCTTCTCCTGAAACCGCGCCACGGCGGGGCCGACGAGGGCGTCCAGGTAGACCTCGTGGAAGCGGAGCTTGCGCCGCGCGAGGTAGGTGTCCACGTCGCGAGAGGCCTCGACTTCCTGGCGCAGTTCGGAGAGCGTCACGTCGACCTCCTCGCCGCTTTCCGTGTTGACCATCCGCACGGAGTAGTCCACCACGTGCGCGTCGACGCGTTTGAGGATGTGTCCCTCTTCGTGCGCGTCGCGCATCGTCACCTCGTGGAGCGCGCGGTAGGTCTGCACGCCGTCCGCGTCCTCGTCGAACGGGACGCCGAAAAGGGTCTTGTTGTCGGACCGGAGCGGCGTGCCCGAAAGCGCCACGGACGCGGCGTGCGGGAATCGCGCGAGCCGCGTCGCCCATGTGCCCTCGTCGGCGAGGTGGTGCACCTCGTCGAAGACGAACAGCGACTTGGACTGGCGGCAGTACTCCAGCAGTGCCTCGTTGCCGCGGTCGCCAGCGGCGTACTGGTAGGTCGTCACCACGAACTCTGTCTGGAGGTTCTTGACGAACACCCGGTCCGAGTCCGCCACGCAGTACGTCGGCGGGGCGCTGCCCAGGCTCTGGAAGACGAACGCGAGTTCCTTCGCGTCCGCATACTGATCGCGCAGGTTGCCGCGCGGCACGAAGACGACGAGCCGGTTGACGATGCCCATCTCGCGCGCGACCAGGTAGGCCGCGAGCGCCGTGATCGTCTTGCCGTAGCCCGGCACAAAGACGCCTAGCGCGTTGCGTTCGCCTCTGGCGAGGGCGTCGGCCCAGGCGGTGAGAAACCGCTCCTGCCCATCGCGAAGCTGGAAGCTGCCTTGCGGACGGATGCCAGGAATGGAGCGGGCAGGCAGAACGTCAGACACAGAGGGCGGCACGAGGGGCGGCCAACCTATGCCGCCTCTGGCGCCAGCGTTGCGTCACCCGCGCGAAGGTGGAGGGAAGAGGGGCGCAGGCCTCTGGCGCCAGAGGCCCGAACGACGTGCTAGCTCAGGCGCCGGAGTACGTCCAGTTGGTCTGCGAGAGCGATGTCCTTGGGACGCCCAAGCGCCCGCTTCGACGCGATAAGCCCGTCGAGCGTGAGGAGCCGAACGGGGTGACCGAACAGGTCGATCTCGATGCTGGCTTTTTCGACCTCCTCATAGTCACCGAGGCCCAGCACCGACGGGAGAAAGTCGATGGCGCCAACCGAGGTCGTGAGAGTGAGGAGCGGCGTGTCTCGGAGCGTCCGAGCGTCCCACACGAATGGAAGGCCGGGCTCAATGTCTCGCGGGTACGGGTCGAAGGGCCGGAGCGCGTCCGCCAGCCTCTGGCGGTTGCCCTCATCTGGCGCGTAGCACAGGTCGAGGTCTCCCGTGACGTAGCTGGCGCCGTGAGCCACCGCGGCCATGCCGCCGATGAGGACGTAGCGGACGCCGTCCAGGGCCGCGATCAGAACGTCAGGTTTGAGCACGGCTTGGGTTCGGGTTGGCACGGCGGAGCGCTTCCACGAGCTGGAGCGCCTGTCCGTTCTTTTCGATCCGCTCGGTCGGCGTCAGCCGCAGTCTCTCGCGGAGAAGCGAGAGGTCTTGGTCCGCGTCGCTAGGGGTGCGAGGAGATGGGGTGTCATCCATATCCGAAGGATACGGCGGCCTCTGGCGCCAGAGGCCTACAGCCGCCCAGCCAGCCTCTGGCGCAGCAGCGCGACGAGCGCCGGATCCATCAACGCGTAGTCGTCCGGGATGCCGAGCGTGACGATCTCAACATCTGCGAGGTGCGGTCCGAAATCGCGCCGGAGCGCTCGCGCGTGGCGCGCCTCCATGCACACGATGAGGTCCGCCCATTCCACCAGATCCAGCGAGACGCGTGCGTCGGCGTCGGGCGCCGTCCCGGCGCTCAGCGCCTCGACGCCAGAGGTCGCGGCGAACACCCGCTCGGCGGTCGGGCTGCGGAGGCGGTTGCGGGAGCAGACGAACAGGACGCGCATGGCGGAGACTACGACGGCCTCTGGCGTAGCATGCGGATGGGCGGCGCCAGAGCTCAGATAGACCGCCCCGCCAGCACGAGGCCAGCGGGGCGGCTTCGCCAGAGGCCTAGGCCTCTGGCGAACGGGGAGCGCCAGAGGCGCTATTCCATCTCCTCCATCTCGTACACGTCGTTCTCGCGGTCCACGTCGGGGTAGAGCCCGTCGGGGTCGATCTGCGCCATCGTAACCTCGCGGCCGTCGGTGGGGATCTCGACCGTGACCTCCTCGCTCACGCCAAAGCCTTCGACGGGGACCGCGAGGCGGGCCGTGCTGCCGTCCGCGAACGTGAGCTCGACGGTCGTGGGGAAGACGAGGCCGCTGACGTGGGAGACGGTGATGCGCGCGATGTCATCCTGAACGTCCAGGTCCAGGATTTCCGCGTCGTAGGTGCGGACGGTGTCGAACCAGCCGCGCCAGAACCAGTCCAGGTCCTCGACCGCTCACGTCCTCCATCGTGCGGAAGAAGTCAGCGGGCTGCGGGTGCTTGTAGGCCCAGCGCTCGATGTACGCCTTGAAGGCGCGGTCGAAGCGCTCCTCGCCCAGAACGGCCGTGCGGAGCAGCTTGAGGCCCATGCCGGGCTTGAAGTAGCTGTTCCAGCCGCCCTCGTTGCCGCTGAGTTGATCGGCATAGGTCAGGATCTCGTCGTCGCCGCTGCCGAAGGTGCCGGTGAGGCGCGCGAAGGTGTCGGGGTCGAGAAGTTGGACGCCCTGCGTGCGCTCGGCCTGGCCATAGCCCGCGATGCTCGTGTCCGGGTTCTCGTTGTAGTACTGGATCGCCGAGGGGCCGTTGATGAACGTGTTGAAGCCCTCGTCCATCCACGCGTGGCGGCGCTCGTCCGAGCCCACGATCATGGGGAACCAGTTGTGGCCCAACTCATGGTCCACAACGCCGAACAGGCTGAAGTGGCGGCTGCGGACCGACGAGAAGTGGATCATCGGGTACTCCATGCCGCCGACGTGGCTCGCGACGTTGATCGCGACCGGGTAGGGGTAGGGGTACCAGTACGAGTTGTTCTCGATGGAGGCTTTGCCGAAGCGCGTGGCCTCTTCCCAGCCGGGCTCCTCTGGCGTGCCCAGACCCTCCTTCGGGTAGGCGCTCATGATGAGCACGTTGTTGGTGCTGCCGTCCTGCATCGTGATGGGCGCGTTGGCAGCGTCCACGATGAAGGCCGTACTCGCGGCCCAGGCCACATCGCGCGCGTTCTCGGCGCGGAAGCGCCACGTGGTCATGCCGCTGCGCGGGCCGCTCTGGCCGATCTCCGCCTCGGTCGCGATGTAGACGCGCTCGTCCGACGTGCGGGCGCGGTCCAGCCTCTGGCGCTGCTCACTTGAGTAGACATCGCTTGCGTTCTGCAGCGCGCCTGCGGAGACGACCTGCATGTTGGCGGGCACGGTCAGCGCGAGGTCGAAGTCGCCGTATTCCAGATAGAACTCGCCCGTCCCGAGGTAGGGCAGGTTGTTCCAGCCGTTCACGTCGTCGAAGACGGTGACGCGGGGGTACCACTGCGCGATGCTGTAGATGGTGCCGTCGGCCACGTCCAAGCGGCCCATGCGGGGCGTGCCGCTGCCCTCGGGCACGCGGAAGCTGAACGGGATGACCACCTCGGTCTCTCCGCCAGAGGCCCGGAGCGGCGTCGCGAGGTCGAGCCGCATCCGCGTGTCGTACACGTTGGGCGTGACCGCGCGGCCGTCCACGGTGATGGTGCCCAGGCGGTAGCCGTTGCGTACGTCCAGCGTCGCGCCGTCGGCGCGGCTTCCGGCACTCGCGCCGCGGGAGGTGGGCACGAACAGGTTTTGCTCCAGCTGGAACCACATCTGGTCCAGATCCTCGGCGACGTTGTTGGTGTAGCTCAGAACGACCTCGCCGGAGATGATGTGCGTGGCGGGGTCCAGGCTGACCGCGATCTTGTAGTCGGCCTCCTGCTGCCAGTAGTCCGGGCCGGGTCGGCCGCTGGCGCTGCGGTACGCGTTGGGCGTGGGGAGCGCGAAGGGCTCGAAGAGGTCCTTGACCGGCTCGATGGGCGGCGCGGCCTCGGCGATGGCTTCCTCCATCGTCTCCATGTCGGCGCGACCGGCCTCGATCTGAGATGTGCCGTTGCCGATGGTGAGCGTCGCGATCAACTCGTCGTCCGTCGATGGTGCCTTCCATGCTGAACGGCGGGCTGCCGCCCGTCACCTCGAAGGTGCCCACGTAGGTGAACGCTGCCGTCCGAGTCCGTGAGCGTCGTGCCGGTAAGCGTGGCGTCGAGGCCCTGCGTCGTCGAGCGTCATGCGCCCGTCTTCGCCGCTGGGCGCGATGACGAGGAAGCCGGAGTCGACGGTCTCGTTGTCGTCGGGGTTGATGAAGTCAAACGCCCAGACGCCGGAGGCGTCTTGTGCCCACGCGCCGCTGGCGGCGAAGGCGAGAAGCAGGGTGAGAAGAGTACGAAGTTGCATGGAGGAGGGGGGGAAGCAGCGGGCGCCGGAGCTCGGCGCCAGAGGCGCGAAGCGAGCGAAACACGGCGGCGGGTGACGGTGCCAACGGGCACCGCGGCGATCATGGGTGCGGCCGGAGCCGGCGGAAGACCGTGCGAAGGCGCGCCAGCAGGCCTCTGGCGTGAGGGGCCGGCTCGGCCGCAGGGTGCGGTCACGCGGGTCCGCCCGAGGCGGGAGCAGGCGCAGCGAAACCCCGCGCGTGCGCCGCGGTCCACCGCGCATGACCGACGCGACTCCGGCCTCTGGCGAGGCGACCGTTTGAAACGCCCTGATTCTGCCCTCTGGGCCGGGGGCGACCTCGTGCTCGACCTTCGCGGTGTGACCAAGCGCTACGCTGAGGGCTCAGGCTTCCGCGACGTGCTCGCGGGCGCAGACCTTGGGCTGGAACGCGGCGCGTTGGGCGCGCTCGTGGGCCGCTCCGGCGCGGGCAAGAGCACGCTGCTCAACCTGATCTCCGGGATCGACCAGCCAGACACGGGCGAGGTCGTGGTGGACGGCACGCACTTGGAGCGGCTGAGCGAGCGCGACCGGACGCTGTTCCGGCGCCAGCACCTCGGGTTCATCTTCCAGTTCTACAACCTCGTGCCCACGCTGACGGTCGAGGAAAACGTGCGCTTCCTTCTCGACCTCAACGGCGTCGCCGCGCCAGAGGCCCGCGACCGCGCGCACGCGCTCTTGGAGGAGGTTGGCCTTGCCGACCGCGCGGCGGCGTTCCCGGACCGGCTCTCGGGTGGTGAGCAGCAGCGCGTCGCCATCGCCCGCGCCCTCGCGCACGAGCCGTCGCTGGTTCTCGCCGACGAGCCGACGGGCGATCTGGACGGCGACACGGGCCTGCTCATCCTCGACCTCTTGGAGCGCATGACGCGCGCCAGAGGCCGCACGCTGCTCATGGTCACGCACGACGAGTCCACGCTGACGCGCGCGGACGTGGTGTTCCGCTTGGGTGCGGGCGAGGTGACCGCGGAGCGCCGCACGCGGTAGGCCTCTGGCGCCAGAGGCTGCGTGTTTTGTTCTCTGAAAGGTGGCGCATGCTCGGCTGGGACCCCCCGGTCGACACGCCTGGACGGCGGTCAACCTGTCCCCCTTGTCAAGGGGGACAATCCACATCTCAACTCTTTCGGGACGCCAGAGGCTAGCCTCGTCGTCGGGAGGACCGCGGTGGGAATGTCCTGCTCATTGGGGGGACAGCTTCGCGACCAACGGGCGAGCAAAGCGGGGGTTATCCACGCCCTTGGCCTACCGCTAGGCGCCTCTGGCGAGAGCGCTCTCGCCAGAGGCCAAAATCCCGCCAGAGGTCTCTGGCGTTAGCCCGCGCTCACGGCGGGCTTTGCGGGTCGCGTGCGGCGGACCGGCGGCTCATCGGGTCGCGCCAGAAGCGTTTCCCAGTCGATGCGGCCGGTGGCCTGCATGACGATGAACAACGTCGCGATGGAGAGCAAGGTGACGGCCAGGCCGGTAAAGCCCTCCAGAAAGAACGTGCACGCGAAGCCGACGAGGTAGACCAGTTGCGCGCCGCCGACCTCGACGAGTGCGAACCGGAGCCCGCTCACCAGCCGCATGTAGCTCACCACGAGTCCCATGCTCACGAGCGACGAAATGATCAACGCGACGCCCACGCTCAGGTGATCGACCGAGTACGCCAGCAGCAGGTGGAAGGCGAAAAAGGCCGCGCCGAGGAAGAAGTAGTGCATCGGGTGCAGACGCACGCCGCGCAGGAGCGTGAGCACGAAAACGGCGAAAAAGAACAGGAACAGGCTGACGGGCGCGAAAAACGTCACGCGGCTGACCCAGGGGCCGGGGTTGAGTTTTTGGGGCATCGCCATGCCGATGGCGGCATCGGTAACGAGCGTGCCTTTGTCCCAGGCCAGCGTCCAGCCCTTGCCGCTTTTGCGCTTCTCGGTCGGCGAGAGCGTGCCGGGTGGGAAGTCCACGTCGCGGAAATCGGTTGTCATGGTGAGCGCGAAGTCGCGGATCGTCGCGACGCCGCCCGCATTGGTGGAGCCTCTGGGTGCGGATGCGGATTCGGTGACGCCATTGGCCTCTGGCGCGAGTTCGTAGCGCCACGTGCTCGTGCCCTGCGACGTGTAGCCGACGCGGACCTCGGCGCTCTCGCCGGGCTCTAGCTCGATGCGGTGGGCGAGCGCGCCGGCGTCGACGCTGGCCTCGACCGAGTCGCCATCGACGAGGAGTTGCACGTCTCCGAAGACGGCGGCCTGGGAGGGCAGGCGGAAGCGGAAGTCGTACGTCGCCGTGTCGTCGGTTTCGTTGGCGATGCCGTAGCGACCGCCGAACGCGATGTCGTAGGTCGGGTACCAGAGCAGCCCTTTGCGGCGGTGCTCCAGCGACACCTTGGTCCGGATGCGGCTGCTCGTGGCGCTGGCGGCGTGGGAGAACACGTAGGGCTCGGCCGTGGTCTCCGTCTCGCCGGGCGCGCCACCTTGCTTGGGCCGCGTCACGTTTTCCGTCACCGTTTCGAGGCGCGAAACCGCAGGAGCGTGCTGCACCTGCTCGCCACCCCACAGCCGCCCGACGGCCATTTGCATGTCACGGTCCTGGCTGTGCGTGCGCTCGACAACGGTGGCGCCGAGCATCGCCCAGGCGATGCAGCAGCAGATGAAAATGAAGGCGATGGCGATGATGCGTTTGGTCATGGTCGGGGAGAAAAGCGTGGTGTTCGGCAGCCTCTGGCGGAAGCGCGAGAGGCGTGTGTGATGTGCTGAGAAGTGGCCTCTGGCGCCAGAGGCTGTAGCCCGCCAGAGGCTGTGGTGTCAGGCCGCCAGAGGCGACGGGCGAGGGCTCGCGACGGGCTCGACGCGGATCACGCGGCGCTCCAGCGCCTCGGCGCAGGCCGCGACGAAGTCGGGGTAGGTGAAGCCTGCGCGGCGCAGCACGGGGCGATGCACGTCCAGCCAGACGACCGTGGCGGTCCCGGCCATCAAGCCGCGGTGGGCGGCGCGCGCCAGAGGCCGCCTCCACGCCGGGCGCTCGCTCTGAAGCAGCGCCAGCCGCTCGGCGTGAAAGCGGACGTGCGCCGATTCGTCGCGCAGGATCTGGGCGCAGAGCGCCGTCGTGACCGGGCACTCGGTGGCGTCGCGCAGAGCGGCGTAGTAGACCAGCGCGACGATCTCGGCGGTGACGAGAACGCGCAGGCAGACCTCGAGCCCGTCGCCGAGTCCCATCTTGCGGAGCGCTCTGAACACGCCGTCTACGGCCGAGTCTGTCTTCAAGCGCTCGCCTGCGGACGTGAGCAGGTAGGCCAGTTCGGAGGCGTGGCGGGCCTCTTCGCCGATAAAGAGGTGCATCGCTTCGGCGTAGGCCGGATCTCCTGTGCGCTCGGCGTAGCGCTCGGCGCAGCGGCGCAGGTAGCGGCCCTCGGACTGCTCGCCGAGCTGAAATTCCTGAACCGACGCCACGACGGCGCGGCGGTCCTCTGGCGTCCAGCGGACGGGTGTGTCCCAGGGGATGGGACGGGAAGCGGTGGCGTTGCGCGCGAAAACATCGCGCCAGTCGGCGGAGGTGCGGAGGCGGGGCATGGATCAGGCGGCGAGGTGAGCGAGGGGCGAGGCGTCAGCGGGTGGAGCGCTGGTCGGTGGAGCGCCAGAGGCCGGGCCGAGGCCCCCGAAGCGCCTCTGGCGACGAGCGGAAGTCCGCGACGGCATCGGCGAGCGTGTCGCCGGTCACGTCGGGCCAGGGCAGGTCGAGGAAGAGGAGCTCGGCGTAGGCCAGCTCCCAGAGCAGGAAATCGCTCAGGCGGCGCTCGCCGCTCGTGCGCACGAAGAGGTCGACCGGGCAGGCGTCCACGCCGTCGGGGTGGAGCGCGCGGCCGAGCGCGGCCTCCATGTCCTCGCGGGTCACGCCAGAGGCCTCTGGCGTGACCCGCGAGGAGGCGCGGGCGCCAGAGGCCAGATCGGTCACGGCGCGGCAGATCGCGTCTCGCGAGGAGTAATCCAGCGCCAGGCGCAGGTGCAGGCGTGTGCCGTGGCGCGTTTCCCACTCGGCGCGGGCGAGCGCGCTGCGGATGGTGCCGGGCAGGCGGTCGCGGCGTCCGATCGCGCTCAGGCGCACGCCAGAGGCTTTGAGCTCGGGCACTTCGCGGCGGAGGCCCAAGCCGAACAAGCCCATCAGCGCCGTGACCTCGGCGCGCGGGCGCTTCCAGTTGTCGGACGAGAAGGCGTAGAGCGTGAGTGTGGTCACGCCAGAGGCAGGCGCGGCGCGCACGACGCGGCGCACGGCGTCGACGCCCGCGCGGTGGCCTTCGGCGCGGGGCAGGCCGCGGGCCTCGGCCCAGCGGCCGTTGCCGTCCATGACGAGCGCGACATGGAGTCCTTGTCGGAGAGTGGTTTGCATTTCAAAGTGTGGATGTGTGAGCGAAGGGCCGAATCAGCCTCTGGCGAGAACGCATCGCGCCAGAGGCCGCGAGGTCTAGAACATGAGCGGGAAGAGGAGCACGACCGTCGCGCTCCAGATGGTGTAGACGGTGAGGTAGCGTGCCGTCCACGCCTCGACGGGCGCAGAGTGGGTGCCGGTGCCTCCGAGCCGCCGCCAGAGGGGGAGCACCATGCCCGCGAAGTGGACCGCGATAAGTGCGTTGAAGCCCACGACCGCGAGGCGGTTGGGCGTAAAGCCGCCCTCGGCCAGGCGCCCGGCCACGAATGCGAACGCGGCGATATCGGCCGCGAGCGCCAGCGTGACGAGCCCGGCAGCCACCCAGTCGGTCCAGTGCTTGTCGACCTCGGGGCGCTCGGCTTCGATGAGGAGCACGAGGCCGAGCACGGCGATCAGCGCGATGTTGAGCGTGAGTAGCGTCTCGCGGTCGTTGAGCTCGCCGCTCAGGAGTAGGAATGGGAAATAGACCGCCAGCACGACGAGCGCCATCGGCCCGAAGACGCGAGCCACCAGCGGCGCGAGCCGTGCGCTTTCCGGCCGTTGTCCCGCTAGAAGCAGGCCGATGGGCAGCACGCCCAGGAGTCCGGCAGGCACGACCCACTCGCCAAGAATCTCCCAAGCGTCGATGTCGATGGCGTCGAACAGCGCCGCCGTCAGGCCTGTCAGCATCGCGCCGACGATCAGGAGTGGAAGTGCGAGCGCCGCGCCCTCGCCGACCAGTTGCACGTATCCCATCCGTCCGTCCGCGGACCGCCAGCGGCGACCGAGCGCGATAGCCGAGCCGACCGCCAGAAGCAGCGTCGGCAGGTGGAGCACGGAGAGCCACGCCACGTCGTCGGCCTCTGGCGATAAGCCCGCCAGAGGCCTCAGGCTCTGAACGCCCATCAGCACCAGGACAGCGACGCCACCTGCGATCAGCGTTTGCAGCGACGCCCGGTACCGCCGCGCCAGAAGCACGAGAATGGGGAGGAGCACGTAAAACGGAGCGAACCGCTGGTGGAAGTCGCTCTCGCGGCGCCAGTAGGTGTCGCTGTCGGCCCAGATCGTGTCCCGCAGGAACTCGGGGAGCTTGAACCACAACACCGCCAGCGCTATAGTGCCGACCGTCCACGCGAGAAGCGTCCGGGCGCGCGACGCGTCCAGCGCCTCCGCCCATCGCCACGGCGAACCCTCGGCCTCTGGCGACAGAGGCCGCGCAACGAGCAGGCCCTCGGCGTCGAGGCGCGCGTGCCAGAACGCGAGGCCGGGCTCCGCTTCGTGAGAGTCCCAGGCGGCCGAGAAGGCGCGCGAAAACGCCTTCGGGTCGTCCCGGTACAGCTGCTCCAGCGTAGCCGGAGCGCCGAGATGGTTGATGAGATCGGACGGTTCCATGAGAAGTGGTTTGCGTTTCAAAGTCGTATATGCTGGCGCGGACCGTAGCGCTACGTGTATCGGCCTCTGGCGCCAGAGGCTAGGGCCTCGCGGCCTGAATGACGGCTTCCATCTGGTCTAGATAGCTCGCGAGCGCAGTCCGGCCTGTGTCCGTCAGGTCGAACTCGGTGTGTGGCATCCGGTCTACAAACGACTTGGTGACGCGGAGGTAGCCCGCGTCTTCCAGCTTGCGCGCGTGGACCGAGAGGTTGCCGTCGGTCAACTCCAGCACCGCCTTGAGGTCCGTAAAGCTTGTCGCGCCGCCTGCCGCGAGCGCGCTCACGATCCCCAGACGCACGCGCTGGTGAATCACCGGGTCGAGGTCTGGCACGCCGCTGGCGACGCCAGAGGCGATGCTGGTGCGTGTGGTGGATCGGGACGTGCGTCGGATGGCCATGTCTGAAAAGCTGAAAGGGGAGGGGTGCCGGAGGCTAGCCTCCGTGCTTGCGCACGATGAGGGCGCCGAAGAGGATGTGGACGCCGCCGAAGCCGAGCGCGAGAAAGGCGTTGCCCCAGACGGGCGGCGCCAGAAGCGCGAGCGCGCCGAGGAGCATGAAAACGGTACCCATCATGGGCACGAGCCGAACCGAGAACGTCCCGGCCGCCGCCACGCCTGCGCCGTAGCACAGCAGCCATAGGCCGGGCAGCAGGTGCAGGGTGATGCGAGTTGGAGACGGGAATCTGTCGCAGGGTCGTAGTCGGACGAGGGCTCGACCTCGAACCCGTACACGGCGAGTGTGAGGGCCACGCCTGCGAGGACAGCGGGAAGAAGGCCGAGAAAGAACTTGCGCCCCTGGCCGCTCAGAACCGGCGCGGACGATTTGCGCGCCTTGATGGCCGTCGCCCACGCGCCGATGGCGAAGCCCACGAGCGCCTCGGCTGCCCAGACGGTGAGCCATAAGCTGACCGTCGGCTGCTGGTGCGCGATGTACGCCGCTACGATGGCGGTCGCGCCCATCGCAGCGCCGCCCCAACCGGGGACGGCCGTGAAGGTGCCGGTCCGCGCCATCGTCTCGCGGATGAAGCGCAGGTGCGCGTGCGCCGCGGCCTCGGGGCGGGCGGCGGGCTGGGCACGGCGGAGCGGGGCACGGTCTTGACGCATCTCTGGCATCAGTGTAGTGAAAGCACTTTGCGTTTGCAAGTACATAGCTCAAAACAGTTCTCTTGCCTCTGGCGCCGCCATGTACGCGGGAGGCAAAGCGGCCTCTGGCAACCGTCAGAGCGAGAGTGCCGCCAGAGGCCGAGCGTCCGTCTACGTTCGCGCTCAATCCTGCCCTGAGCCTCTGGCGGGCACAAAAAGAAGCCGCCCCGCCCAGAAGAGGGCGGGGCGGCAGCCGTAGCGCGTACGGGAATCGAACCCGTCTTATATCGTCAGTATCTCTGTAGCGCGTACGGGATTTGAACCCGTGTGACCACCGTGAAAGGGTGGCATCCTAACCCCTAGATGAACGCGCCGTATTAGTCGCGCCACGCGTACCACCCAAGCTGTTCCGCCGTCCGTAGACGGTGACAGTTTGCGCAGCGCACGTCGCACTTTCCAACCTCTTGCTGAATCCTCTTCAGCGTCTGGCTCCCGTTGAGAAATCGCCCGACTGTGAACGACTTGGTGGCCTGGTCGCGATGATCGAAGTCCAAAACCCGTGGGTCTTGAATCCCGCAGTCTTGGCACCCAACCCGCGCCAGATAATCCCAGGCCCAGTTTCTGACCTCGCCTTTCCGTGACTCGACAGCCGCTCGCGTTCGCTTTTTGTAGCTCTCGCGGTTGTTTACGTAGTGCTGCCGCTGATACGCACGGTTGCACGCACGGCACATAGACTGGTAGCCGTCGCGCTTGCGTCCAAACTCACTGAGAGGTTGAGACGTGTCGCACTTTGAGCAGGTCTTAGTATCCATATCGCAAGATACGGATTTGAAAGAGAAACAGGATTCAAAGAACGTGAGGGATCAATCCTCTTCGCGAGCAGACCAGGATGAAAACCTGGCGTCCTAGCCGATAGACGAACGCGCCAGGGAGCCGGAAGCTAAGCGTCCGGCGGGGTGGATGACGGGAATTGAACCCGCGACCTCCGGTACCACAAACCGGCGCTCTAACCAACTGAGCTACACCCACCATGGCATTCCGCCAGAGGCGGGACGTGCTCAAAAGGTACCAACACCCGCGGCGGTGCCCTCGCGAAGAAACTCTGAACGTGCCGCCCGAGACGCAGGCCTCTAGCGGCGAGCGCTACCGGAGCACGGCGATCTTGCCGTAGATCGTCCGCTCGCCGTTGGCGCCAGAG
Source organism: Rubricoccaceae bacterium (assembly GCA_963708165.1). GTDB lineage: Bacteria > Bacteroidota > Rhodothermia > Rhodothermales > Rubricoccaceae > Rubricoccus. Next base: position 2,934,625 of record OY970187.1, read on the forward strand.
GCTGCGACGAGGTACACGCCCGACGGCACCAGGTCGCCGTCGCGCGCATCGCGGCCGTCCCATTGGAACGAGCCGCCGAACACGCTGTCGCTTTCGAAGACCACGCGCCCGTCCAGCGTCAGCACGCGCACGCGGCTGGTGGGGGCGTTGATGCCGCCGATGGTGATGCGCGCGCCAGAGGCAGGGCGGTACGGGTTGGGCGAGAGGCGCAGTTCCTCCGAGGCGAGATCTGGCCCGGTCGCGTCGCCTTTGTAGGAGTACAGGCCGTTCTCGGTCACGAAGTAGACGAGGCCCGTTCTCGCGTCGATCGCGATGTCGAGGATGTCGTCCGAGGGAAGGGGTGTGGCGTCGGCAGTGAGTCGGAGCTGTATGCCGTCGCCTTCGGCGTTGAGCAGGAACGCGCCCGAGGATGTGCCCACCCAGATGCGACCGGCGGGGTCGACCGCTAGCGCGCGAACGTCGGCGTCGCGCAGGAGAAAGTCGAGGCTGCCGTCGGCGAGCTCTGTCGTCGGCACGACGGGCTGGGCGAGGGCGGGATCGCTGCCGAACGCGGAGCCGGGCGAGAACACGACCGCGAGGCCGCGGCGCGTGCCGATCCACATCCGGCCCTCGCGGTCGCGGACGACGGAGGTCACGTTGCCGTTGGGAAGCCCTTGCCCGTTGGCGCCTACGTTGAAGACGCGCCCGCGGTCGTCAGCGGGGCTGAGCGGGTCGCTGCCGGTGTCCCACGCCAAAAGGCCCTGCGGACCCATCGCGAGCCATTTCTGGCCGAACCCGTCCAGCGCGATGTCGTCGGCGGGTACGCCCAGGGGGCTGCCGGGAGGCGGCGGCAGGCCGTTCCAATCGTCGCGGGTGGCGCTAGCGGTGCCAGGGAACGAATGGAGCGGGAGTGGGCTGCTCTTGTTGACCACCCACCACAGGTCGCCCTCGCGCACCATGTCTGAGATCACCACGTTGACGTCGCCAGAGGCGGGCCGCAGAGACGAGTTGGACGGGTCGAACACGGCGACCGACCCGTCCTCTTCGATCACGGCAAGACCCTTGCCGTCTGTTCCGGCGAGTGCTCCGCCCTCGGGACGCGCGACGATGCTTTGAAACGACGAGAGGGGAAGAGCCGACTGGTCGGTTCGCAAGGTGGTCCACACGCCGTCGTCGAACCAACTCACGCCAGAGGCGCCGGCGCTACCGATCGCGATGGAGTTGGCGGCGGTCCAGATTCTGCCGTCACGGGCGATGTCGATGCTGGCGATGGAGTTGGCGAGCGGCCCGCTGGGCACCTGAGGCGCCGGAACGACCGTCGTGGTGCCCTCCGCTGACGGGATCTCGGGTTGTTGAAACAGCCCGACGCCGCCATCTCCGACCCACAGGCGACCGTCTGGCCCGAGCGTGAGCGATTGGTGGCGCGCTGCCTCTGGCGCTGCATTGAGCACGCGAAGTGGCGCACCGAGTTGGTAGAGAAACACGCGCGAGCCGCCCTCATCGAGCGCTGCGAGGACGTTGCCCGTCACGACCAGATCCGGAAGCACCTCGTCTATAAAAAACTGTCGCTGCCAATCACCGGAGGGATCGCGCCGGTACATGTCCCGGGGCTCGCCTCTGGCGGGGCGCCCGCCTGCCCACACGGTACCCTCGTAGAAGGCGAGCGAAAAGGACTCGCCCGTAAAGCCCTCGTCGCGCACCCAGGCCGAGGGAATCTGAAGGTTGGGCGAGTCGGTGGAGGCGCGCACGACGCCTTCGTCGGTCGCCAGCCAGAAGAACTCGCCGGTGCCATCGGGCGCGGGCGCTACGATGACGTCTTGCACGGGCGTGGCAGCGGGAAGCGGGCCCAGACGCGAGGCGGTCTGGCGTACCTCGTCTCGCGCGAGGTCCCACGTCACCAACCCGAAGTCGGTGCCGATAAGCAAGTTCTGTCCACGTGGGCGGATGCGCGTCACGCCGCGGCTGGTGTACTGGTCGGCGCGTTTGATGTCGAAAAACGAACGCACCTCGCCAGAGGCCGGGTCGATCCGGTCCAGCGTGCCATCGGCGTAGCCGGCCCAGACGCGTCCGTTGTCGTCGACGGCGAGCGCCTGGACTTCTCCGCCCGTGAGACCGTCGATGGTGGTGTACCGCTCGATAGCGCCATCGGCGGTGGAGACGGCAAAGATGCCCGCCGGTGTGGCAGCCCAGACCGCGTCGGCGGAAGAGGCGACCGCGCGAACATCGCGGTAGGCGGGATACGCCTGCCACGTCTGGGCGAGCGAGGAGCTACTGACCAGACACGCCAGCAGGAGAGAAAACGCGAGACGAAACCGCATGAGCAGACCGGAAGAAACGGCGTAGCGAAGGCTCAAACGGTGTGGGCTAGGAGGGCTGGCCGCCAGAGGCCCCGGCGGGTTGTGCCCCGGCAGGTTGTGCCCCGGCGGGTTGCGCCTCTGGCGTAGAATCGATGGTGCGGAGCAGGCCGATCATCTCGATGGCGCCTGCAGCGGCCTCGGCGCCTTTGTTGCCGGCTTTGGTGCCCGCACGCTCCCACGCCTGATCGAGCGTGTCGACGGTGAGCACGCCGAACATGACCGGCACGCCGGTGTCGAGCATCACGCGCGCGCAGCCGCTGGCGACCGGGCCGGAGACGTACTCGAAGTGGGCCGTCGCGCCGCGGATTACCGCGCCGAGGCAGATCACAGCATCGTAGCGGCCCGTACTGGCCAGGCGGCTGGCCACGAGCGGAAGCTCGAAGGCGCCAGGGGCCCAGGCCACGTCGATGTGCCCAGCGTCGGCGCCGTGGCGCACGAGGGCGTCTTGCGCGCCGTCGACGAGCCGCCGCACGATGGCGTCGTTGAAGCGGCTGGCGACGATGGCGAAGCGGGAGCCATCGGGGGCGACGAGGGAGCCTTCGAACTGCATGGGCGTGGCGTGTGCAGCCCAAAGGTACGGACGGGCCCGTCGCGCGGACGGGGCAAGAGCGGTGCCCCGGGGAGCCTCCGGTCTGCCAGAGGCGCAACCCGCCAGAGGCGCAACATGCCAGAGGCGCAACCCGCCGAGGCCTCTGGCGTGAGTCGCGCGGATACGACAGAGACCCGCGGCCTGTGTCGCGAACGGAGGGCACAGCGCCGACAGGTGCCAGAGGCGGCGCGAGAAGACGCTCAATGGTCGCCCTGAGACCCTGAACGGCTGGTGCGGCACGGACGTTGCTGCGTTCTTCGGTAGCGCTTCCACCCCTCCCATGACGACTTCCTCGACTCCCGCTCCCCAGGACTCTCGGCTCGACCTCCCCGTCCGCCTTCAGGTGCGTGTTCTCTCAGGCCTGCGCGCCGCGTGTACCGCTTCGGCACAGTTGCTTCGCCGCTTGGACCGCGAGGCCGAGACGCCCGAGGACCCGAGCACGCGCGCATACGCCTGAGCCTCTGACGCCGCGCCAGAGGGAAGAATCGAACCGCCAGAGGCCTATCTCTTCGGTCGCACGATCACGTTCGTCGCTCGCGCGAGCGCCGCGACCGTGCCGTCGGGCAGCGTCATCTCGGCGTCGATCACGACCGAGCGGCCCGCGAGCCTGATCACGCGCGCTTCGATCTCGATGTGCGTGGCCTCTGGCGTGACAGGCGCGAGATAGGTCATGTTCATCTGCGTGGTCGCTGAGGGCGGGGCGGCGAGGTAGCTCAGCGGCCCGATCACGTTGTCCATCGCCATCGCGATGGCGCCGCCCTGCATGTGACCCATCGGGTTCTGCCATTTTTCGAGGATCGGAAAGCGCACGCGCATCCTCGCGCCGATGCCGTTCTCATCCCCCGGCTCGTACGCCAGAGGCTCGGACTGCATCTCGTGGAAGACGGGCGGAGGCAATCTGAGGCCCTTTGCACCCATCGCGGCCATGCCTGCGAGGGCTTTGAGGAATTCGGGATCGGTCGGGTTGGCCATGCGTGCGGGGGCGCGTGAGAACGGCAGGGAGACCGCTCGCGCGGGTTTGGTTCCGCCAGAGGGCTCCGGCGCCAGGGGCGAGCGCCACACACGTTCCAACCCCAGCCCTCGAACGCCCCAACCCTTCACGGCCTCTGGCGAGATCCTTCGCGGGGTTGGTCCGTTCTTGAGCGAAACGCTCAACCGCATATGCCCGTCCGCATCCTCTCCGTCGAGCCCGGCTCCATCGCTGAGCGCCTGGGACTCGCCACAGGCGACCAGATTCTGGCCGTGGGCGGTGAGGCTGTCGCGGACGAACTGGACTTCCGCTTCAAAGCCGCCGAGGAAACCCTCGCGCTCAAAGTGCGCCAGGGCGGCACCATCGCCGAGCACACTGTCGAGAAAGACATCGACGACCCGCTGGGCGTGGACCTGGAGGAGTTCCGCATCAAGACCTGCGGCGACGACTGCGTGTTCTGCTTCGTGGACCAAAACCCAACAGGCCTGCGCGACACGCTGTATTTCCGCGACGGCGACTTCCGGATGTCGTTCCTCTACGGCAACTACATCACCGTCACCAACCTGCGCGAGCGCGACTTGGCGCGGATCGTGGAGCAGCGCCTGAGCCCGCTCTACATCTCGGTCCACTGCACGCACACGCCCACGCGCCGCGCGATGATGGGCCACCGCACGCAGAACGACCAGCTGATGGAGAAGCTGCGGTTCCTGGCCGCGAACGACATCGAGTTGCACGCGCAGATCGTGCTCGTGCCCGGTTACAACGATGCTGGGCGGCTCGTGCAGACCATCCTCGAACTCGCCGAGATGCACGAGCACCTGTTCTCGGTCAGCATCGTGCCCGTCGGCATCACTGAGCACCGCCGTTCGCTCATGGACCTGCGCACGGTCTCGCCGCCAGAGGCCCGGCAACTCGTCCGCGTGGTCCAGCGCTGGCAAGAGCGCTTTCGCGAGACGATTGGCCGCGGCTTCGTCTACGTCTCAGACGAGGTGTTCATCCTGGGCGAGCAGGACTTCCCTCAGGAGGACGAGTACGACGGCTACCCGCTCATGGAAAACGGCGTGGGCATGAGCCGCGACTTCCTGAACGAACTGGAGTTCCAGGCCGAGGACTTCCCGGCCTCGCTGCCCGAGCCGCGCACGCTCACTCTCGCGACCGGCACGCTCACCGAAGGCCTCTTGCGCGAACGCGTCGCGCCGGTCTTGGAGCGCGTGGAAAACCTGACGGTCAACGTCGTCGGTTGCACGAACACGCTCTTCGGCGACGTGGTGACGGTCAGCGGCCTGCTCAACTTTAAAAGCCTCAAGGCAGGTCTCGCGCCTCTGGCGGAGGCGGGAGAGGTAGGCGACCTCGTGCTGCTCCCGCCGGACGTGGTCAACTTCGAGGGCCTGTTTCTGGACAACCGCGCGGGCCAGATGGAGCCCGCAGACCTCTCGCACGCGCTCGGTGACGTGCCCGTCGAGGTGTTCGCGGGCGACTGGGGCGCGGTGTTCGACGCGCTGATGTCGCCAGAGGCCGCTTCGCCAGAGGCGGTCGCGGCGTAGCGCCAGAGGCCTCTGGCGGTGATCGTCGCTTCAGGCTGAGCTTGGAGGCAGAGCGTGGCCGAACTTCTTCTGCGCGGAGCCTATCCTGAGCGCAGCCGAACGCGCATAGTCCCAGAGGGGAGGGATGCCCGCCATGCCTCTGGCGGCAGAGGCGGACAGCGACTCGGTCCCTCGGAACACGCGCGTTCCCATCTCCGCGCCCGTCGGCGCGAGGAATCCCGAACGGCCCGGCGTTCGTTGTGCCCCGCGCACACCCTCACGCCCCTTCGTGCCCGATCCTGTTCTCCCCCCGTTTCCCCGCGACCCGTCGGCGCCTGCCCCCGCTTCCGATCCGGGGGCGCCAGAGGCCGTCCCGCTCGACCGCCAGCGCCTGGAGCGCTCGCCAGAGGCCCTGGTCGATGCGTGGTCGTGGGCGCAGCCGTTTCGCCTGACGGGATGGGTGGAGCGCAACCAGTTCCACCCGTTGCTCTCGGCCGCAATCGTGTTCGTGGGCGCGTTCGTGATCTTTAACATCGTCGGCGCCATCGTCGTCGGAGTCGGTCTCGTGCCGGAGATCGTGGAAAGCGGCGGCGTGATGCCGGACATGGAATCGCTGCTCGTCGAAAAGAGCGGGCTCTTCCTGAGCAGCAACACGCTGGGGCAGTGGCTGGGCTTCGCGCTCGTCGCGGCGCTTATGGCGCGGTGGAGCACGCCCGAGTGGAAAGAGTTTCTGCGCGTCCGCCGCCCCGACGGTCCTGGCCTCGCGATCGCGGGCGCCGGGTGGTTCGCTATCTACCCGCTCGTGCTGTGGCTGGGCGAAGTCAACGCCAAGCTGCCGCTCCCCGAAAGCCTCCGCGCGTTCGACGCGCAGCAGGCCGACTTGGTGGAGACGATGCTGATGGGCACACAGCTGCCCACGTGGTTTCTGTTCGTCGCCGTCGCGATCACGCCCGCCGTGTGCGAGGAACTGATCTTCCGCGGCTATCTGCAGCGGCAGGTCGAGCGCAGCCTGGGCCTCGTGTGGTCGATCGTGATGATTGGCGTGCTGTTCGGGCTTTATCACCTGCAACTCACCAAGGCGTTGCCTCTGGCGGTGCTGGGCATTTACCTCGGGTACATCGTCTGGGCGACGGGCAGCGTGTGGACCGGTACGCTCGTCCACCTGCTCAACAACGGCTTCGCCGTGCTCATGGTGAGCTACGCCCGCTCGCAGCCCGATCTGGACTTGGAAGCGCTCGAAGCCACAGGCGTGCCATGGTACCTTGTGCTGCCGAGCGTACTCCTGACGCCTCTGGCGGCCTACGCGCTTCTGCAGCGTCGCCGTCGCCTCGTCGGCGAGACCGAGGACGCTCTCCCAGTTGAACTCCCTTCTTCCTCTGCCTCTCCCTCCTATGTCTGACGCCGCCCGCTACGAAGGCTGGGTCTCCGCCTTTTCCTGCTCCACCGACTTCGAGGCCGACCTGGTCCGCGACCGTCTGGACGAAGCAGGCGTAGATGCCATCGTGCTCACGCAGCGCGATCACAGCTTTAACCTCAACGTCGGCGATCTCTCGCCGGTGCATGTCATGGTGCCACCCAAGCACGCTGAAATGGCTGCCGGGGTACTCAACGAAAACCCGATCTCCGACGCCGAGCTGGAAGAGGCCGCCATGAACGCCGATGTGATGGCGCCTGACGCGCACGACCCGTCGTCGGAAGCGCGTCTGGACTCTGGCATTGAGGAGATCAGCCTGGAGGTCCCGGACGGGGAACCCACGCAGGACGATTAGCCTCCAGGCGCCAGAGGCGCCTCTTCAGCCTCTGGCGCCTGTGTCCAACCTTACACTTCGGCTTCTCGCCGCCCTCGTCGGCCTGCCTATCGTGATCGGCGCAGCGTGGGTCGGCGGGTGGGTGTTCGGAGCCCTGATCGCGCTGTGCGCGGTCGCCGCTCAGGTTGAGCTGTACGGGCTGTACCGAGCCTCTGGCGCCCGGCCGTACGTGGCGCTCGGCGTGATCGTGGGCGTGGCCGCGAGCCTTCGCGCGCTCATTCCCGACGCCGTGATCCCGGCGCTGCTCGTCGGGACGGTGCTGATGGTCGTCTACGCGCTCGCGCGCTCGCCAGAGGCCGACCGGCCCGATGCGCCTCTGGCGGATACGGCCGCGACAGCGCTCGGCGTGCTCTATCCCGCGTTCCTTGCCGGGGGCGCTGTTGCCCTCCGCGAGGCCGATCTGTTGGGCATGGAGGCGTTCTGGCTTACGATGACGACGCTTGTCGGCGTCTGGGCCTCGGATACCGGCGCGTACGCGGCCGGGCGCGCCTTTGGCAGGCGCAAGCTGTTTCCGCGCGTCTCGCCCAACAAGACGTGGGAAGGCGCGATGGGCGGCGTCGCGGCGGCTCTCGGGTTCGCCGCGCTCGCCAAGGTCACCGTCCTCTCGGGCGTGTTTACATGGGCCGATGTGATCGTCGTGGGCCTGTGCTGTGGCGCCGCGAGCCAGCTGGGTGACCTGGCGGAGAGCCAGCTCAAGCGCGCCGCTGGCGTCAAAGACTCCGGCACATGGATTCCCGGACACGGTGGCATGCTGGACCGCATCGATGCCGCTGTAATCGCTGTAGCGCTCGTGGCCGCATACGCGGAGGCGGTCCGCGGCTGGATCGCGTAGGCAAACTGCCTCTGGCGGCACAGAGGCGGTTGCGTCCGGATGGCGCGAGAGGCTAGCGGGTTACGCTAAGCAAGCGCGTCACAGGCACGCCGTCAACCTCTATGCGCACAGCGTATGTCGCGCCAGGCAGCCGCTCTGCGCCGAGGTCGATCACGCGCCGACCTGCGGGTAGTGTGCCGCTGAACACGCTCGCGACCTCGCGCCCGAGAAGATCTAGAATGGCCACACGCACGCCAGAGGCCTGCGAGAGTTCGAGGTCCAGCACGCCGGCGGCTCGCGTCGGGTTGGGAAAGAGACGGACCGACGTGACGCCGCTGGGCAGCGCCTCCCGTGCCACCGGGGTATCGTCGATGTACGCCTGGATCCACGCGTACGATTGGAGAGGCGCTTGCGCGTCGCCGACGGAGAAGATGGAGCTCGTCAGGCTCCAACCCGTGTCGACAAAATGCCACGACTCAGGTGCCAGAGTCGGCGCGAGCTGCGGCGTGGATACGAGCGCGAGGGAGTCTCCGACAGCGCTCAGGTCGAAGGGAACGACCACAAAAAATGTCTCGCTCTGTATCGCGACCGGCGCAGAGAAGCGCACCTGCGTCGGGACAGGGCCTGCGTTGTCGAGTTGTACACCGTCGATGGGAAACGACTCGGAGTAGAGCTCCGTCTGGGGTCCGGTTTGCGCAGAGCCAGACCAGATCTGAACCTGGTAGTTGCTCTGGTCCGGCGTGACCGAGCGCGCGTAGAAATACAGATCGGCGCCCAGTGCCGTCCCCGACGTGTTGCCATCGGGAAACGTAAAGGCCTGGGCTACTTTGGTTTGCGCAGGGCCTGTTCCAAACGTGTATCCCGCCCCAGACCGACCCCCGAAGGCGTATGTCCTCGTTGTTGGCGTGGCTGTGCTGGCGTAGTTCGAGAGCAGGCGCTCCGCCGTGTCAGCGCCCAAGGCGTGAGGGCTTGCCACGCCGGGGGCGTCGAGGGGAACGCCTGTGTCCGCGAGCGTCTGCGCGAACGCAGGAGGCGTGCCGAGGACGAGGATGACGCCGAAGGCTGCAATCGAGAGGGCGCGAAGCATAGCAGGAGTAGAAGGGGCAGGAGGTCCCAGCGCCAGAGGCGATCCGAGGCGGCCTCTGGCGGTTGCGGTGCCTACTCGTGCCACGGCGGTTCGATCCCTATTCTACCTCCTTCGCCTCTCCGATACTGACCATGCCTGTTCGCTGCCTTCTCCTTCTCCTCGCGTTCGCGTGCGCCACTCCTGCCTCTGCGCAGCTCACCTACGAATGGGCACCTCGCGAGGACGCCAACGCCAACCTCCCCGAGAGCATCCGGGCGTTCGAGTCCACGACGGCCGGCAGCGAGGCGTGGTACATCCGCGCTGACCTCTCGGACATGGACTGGGAGGTCGTGGCTGCGCTCTCGGACGAGAGTACCGAGACCGTCGCGTCGTTTGCGGACGATGCAAATGCCCTCGTTGCAATCAACGGTGGCTACTACAGCGGCGGACAGTCGTTTAGCCTCGTGAGACAGGGTGGGCAGACCCTCGTCTCCAACATTGCTGCGCTCAACCGTAGCGGCGTCACGTTCTACCCTACGCGTGGAGCCTTTGGCCTGGACGCGCGCCGCGTCCCAGATGTCGCCTGGGTATACAACGTCAACGGGGTGGAGCGGGCCTACGACGTGCCCAACGACAACCGTGAGGGGCAGACGCCTCCGCCGCAGCCGGATGCCAACGCGCCCGCAGGGTCGCGCACGTGGAACGTCTCGACCGCCATCGGCGGCGGGCCCGTTCTGGTGGAGAACGGCGCAGTCCGGTTGACGTGGGAAGAGGAAGTGTTCTTCGGAGGCTCCGGCGTGGACCTCACCTCGAGCCGCGCCCGCACGGCTGTCGGCTACGACGCCGACGGACACATGCTGCTCTTCGTTGCGGCTGAGAACCCTGGGCTGACCCTGCGGCAGCTCGCGGAGGTCATGATCGGGATCGGCGCCGTCGAGGCCGTCAACTTGGATGGCGGAGGCTCTAGCAACATGATCGCGGGAGGCACCGATCTCTACACGACCTCGCGCCCGGTGCGCTCCGCGTTCATGATTGTAGGCGAGGGCGGCGGAGATGGAGGTGGGGACGGCGAAGGGGTTGTTGTCGACACCGGCGATGCCGAGTACAGCGAGACGGGCGGCTGGTTTGCCAGCGCCAACACCCCGTTCTACGGCAAGACGCCCGCTCGCCTCCTGCAAGTCGGAGAGGAGGGGCGCGCCGTGTTCGCGTTCGACAACCTCACCGAAGCGGGCACCTACGCACTGCAAGCATGGTGGGTACCGGGGCAAAACCGCGCGACGGACACGCCCTACACGATCTATACGGCCTCTGGCGAGCAGACGGTGCGGGTGGACCAGAGTGATTTCGACGGCTCAGGCGTGTGGAACTCTCTGGCGACCGTCGAACTCGCCCCCGGCGATTCCGTAGTCGTGACCACCGAAGCGACGGTGGGGAGCGCGGCAACGTTCGTCGTCGTCGACGCCGTCCGTGCGGTGCCGCTCTCGACGCCCTCGGTGGAAGGCAGGCAGGCGCCGAGCTTCGGTCTCCGCGTCTCACCCAACCCCGCCAGCGGCGTGCTCAGCGCGGCACTCACATTGGAGCAGCCGTCTGACGTTCGCGTCACGCTGACCGACATGTTGGGCCGCATCGTTCGCGAGACGACGGCGCGGTTGGGTGCGGGCGAGGGGCGTGTCGAGATGAGCGTCCGCGGCCTCGCGCCGGGCGTCTACACGCTTCGCGCGGCGGCCTCTGGCGCTATGGGGACTGCTCGCGTGACCGTCGTGCGCTAGCACGCTCGCCTCTGGCGCCACGCACAGGCGCCAGAGGCAGGTCGCATGGCCGCTGGGGCGCTACGTCGCAGCCCGCGACGCCGAAGGCCCTTGGCGGAGGCGCGCTCGGGCGAGCCAGCATGCGACCTGCCACTCCGTCCACCCTCACGACTCCGGCCACCCTCACGAAAGGAGACGACACCGGCTCCGCTTCTCGCGCCAGAGGCGAGCGGCTGACGACCTCGACACAGCCAACTTTCAACCTCCTCTCCCGCTATGACCCGCACCACGTTCGCCACCACTCGCCGCGGCCTCGACCACGCCAACCCCGCGATGCGCCTCTGGCGGAAAGCCAAGAAACTGGGTACCTGGGACCCGGCTGCGATCGACCTCACCCAGGACCGCGAGGACTGGCGGGCCCTAACGGAGACGGAGCGCGACCTGCTGTTGCGCCTCACGGCGCAGTTTGCAGGCGGGGAGGAAAGCGTGACCTCAGATCTTCTTCCGCTGCTCGGCTGGGCCGCGCGCGAGGGCCGCATCGAGGACGAGATGTTCCTGACGAGCTACCTCTGGGAGGAGGCCAAGCACGTCGAGGCGTTCGACCGCGTCCTCCGCGAGGTGGCGGGCGTGGAGGGTGACACCGAGCAGTACCTGACCAGCGCCTACCGCGAGCACTTTATGGGCGCCCAGCCCGAGGCCATGGACCGCCTCCGTACGGATTCGTCGCCAGAGGTCCTCGCGGACGCCGTCGCGACCTACCAGATGACGACCGAGGGCATCCTCGCGGAGACGGGCTACCACGCCTACTACACCGTGCTCGACACGCGCGGCATCATGCCGGGCACGCGCGAGATGGTGGGCCTCATCCAGCGCGACGAAGCGCGCCACGTGGGCTACGGCATCCACTTGCTCTCCGAACTCATCGCCGAGCACGGCGACCCGATCTGGCAAATCGTCGAGAGCCGCATGTCGATGCTGCTTATGGGCGCGATGCAGGTCGTCGGAGAGATGCTGGCGCCCTACGGCGACGACATCCCGTTCGGCGTCACGCTGGAGCAGTTCATGATGCACGCGCAGGGGCAGTTCCAGAAGCGGTACGCACGGCTTGAGAAGGCGCGGACGCAGTCCGTAGATGAAGTGCGCTACGGCGCCGGTGGCGATGGCGCCGTACAGCCTCTGGCGCCAGAGGCGTGAGCATGTTTCCACAGGCGTGGCGTCACAGGCGTGGCGTTACAGCCCAGCGGTAAAGCTGACCCACGGGGCTACGCCGCCTGTGCGCTCGCTGCGGCCCCACGCTTCCGATCCCGCCATCGCGCCGATGTCCAGCCGGGCGCGCTTGTGCGTAACGCGAAGGCCGCCTCCTGCCAAGACTGTGTAGCGTCTATGTGCCACGGGCAGTGCCATGCCCTCGGCCAGGAGCCGGTATCCAAACGGCCCGCTGCGCGCGATTTCAGCCTCAACGCCTCCAAAGGCGGCAGGGTGGGGACGCACACGGACACGGTAGGTTGGTGGCCCGGTATTCCACGACGTGCACTGGACGCACGTGTCGCCAGGGAAGGCTCTGAACTCGTTTGCGCCTTGAGCGCGCACGCCGACCCCCAGCGTAGCCGAGGCCTGTGCGCCTCCCATCGTACCCACGGCGTACAGCTGCGCCGAGGCGGGAACGGAGCGGTAGGCGTCACCGCTAGAGTATGTGCCCGTTCCCATCGCGCCGAGTGCCAACGCGACGCGTTTGCGCTGAACAAGCGACACACGGAGATCCACTGCCCCGCCGCCGTTGACGCCCCCCGCCTCTCGCGGGAGGAACAGCCCGGTCGCACCCAGGCTCACGCCGCGTCCGAGGTTGACCTCCACGCTCGGAAGTACGAGACGCACCCCGGCCTCGACGCCTGAAGACATCGTGCGAGCTGTGGGGGAGAGAAACAGCCGCGAGGCGGGCTGGGCGGTCACGCCAGAGGCGAGGAGAAGCGCGAGGCAGAGTGCAGACGAGCGCACGGCGAGGTGGGGCGGGTGTGCTTCATCCTACGGACCCTCGCGCACCTACGCTGCACCTCGGTGGGCGCCAGAGGCTTAGGTGCGGCGCTGCCGGCGTGGTGCGTCCTCCGGGCGTGCCGCGGGCGGCGGCGGTAACGTGCAGCCCCCGCTGCCACCATCGCCATGCGCCTCTCGACCCTCGCTCTCGTCACCATCTTCGCCGCGCCTCTGGCGGGATGCGCCTCGTCCGTTCCCGCGCCAGAGGCCGGGGCCGAGCCCACGCTCACCGCGCAGGCCTCTGGCGTGGACGTGCTCCTCATCGCGGCGTACGCCGTGGACGAGCGGGTCGTGTGGGCCTCTGGCGCCAGCGGCACCGTGGTGCGCACGCTGGACGGCGGCGAGACGTGGGGCGCGATGGTCGTGCCCGGTGCCGAGGACCTGCAGTTCAGGGACATTCATGCCTGGGACGATCAGTCGGCGCTGATCCTCAGCATTGGCACTGGAACAGACTCGCGCGTGTACCGCACAGGCGACGGCGGCTCAACGTGGGTGCAAACGTTTCTCAACGACAACCTCGACGCCTTCTACGACTGCTTTGCGTTCTGGGGCGACGCCGGGCTCTTGTTCAGCGACTCGGTGGACGGCGTCTTTCCCATCCAGCGCACGACGGACGGCGGCCGCACCTGGACCCTCATTCCCGCCGAAAACCTTCCCGCCGCGCAAGAGGCGGAGGGCAGCTTCGCCTCCAGCGGCACCTGCGTCGCCACGTCCGGCGAGTCCTCCGGCTGGATCGCGACCGGCAACGGCGCCACGCCGCGCGTGCTCCGCACGACGGACCGCGGCGCGAGTTGGACCGCGACGGCCCTCCCGCTCGAAGGCGGCGAGGCCTCTGGCGGCGCGTCCATCGCGTTTGGACGGGGCGAGCGCGCCGTCATCGTGGGCGGCAACATCGGCGCGCCAGAGGCCTTTGGCCGCGCGGTTGCCATGACCGAAGACGGCGGCGATACGTGGACCGAGGGCGGACGGCTCCCGTTTACGGGCGCGCTCTACGGCGCCGCGTTCGTGCCCGGAAGCGTCAGCGTCGTGGGCGTGGGGCCGGGCGGTGTGGCGCTCTCGCGCGATGCGGGCGCGACGTGGGCGCCTCTGGCGAGCGACACGCACTGGGGACTCGCGATGGCGGGCGCGCAGGGCTGGCTCGTGGGGCCGAAGGGGAGCATCACGCACGTGCGGTTCTAGCCTCTGGCGCCAGAGGCAGCGTGTGGTAGGGCGCGTCTCGCTGAGCGCGCCGCAGTCGCTCAGCGAGTCGGCGAGGGGTTCCTACCGGATCTCGCGTTGGAATGCCCTGCGCCAGAGGCCACCCGCCAGAGGCCATGGCGGAACGCTCACACAGGCGCAGCGTGAGGGCGCCACACAACCTTGCCTCGCTATGAATCTGGACTCCACCGTCGCCGTCGTCACCGGCGCGAGCCGCGGCATCGGCCGCGCCACCGCTCTCGCCCTCGCCTCTGGCGGCTGCCACGTCTTCGGCCTCGCACGAAGCGAAGACGCACTCGAAACCCTCGCTGACGTGCTGGGCGACCGCTTCACGCCGCTCGTCGCCGACGTGACCGATGCCAAAGCCGTCAAAACCGCCATCGACCACGCTGCCAAAGAGGGTGGACGGCTCGACATTCTGGTCAACAACGCCGGGCTCGGACGCTTCGACCCTGTGGACGAGCAAACGCTGGACGACTGGGACTTGCAGATCGACACCAACCTCTCGGGCGTCTTCTACTGCACACGCGCAGCCGTCCCGCACATGAAGGCGCAAGCTGCCGCCAGAGGCGAAAACGCCGAGGCCGGGCACATCGTCCACGTCGCGAGCATCGCAGGCCTCATCGGCAACCCGAACCTGAGCGCGTACAACGCCACCAAGCACGGCCTCCGCGGCTTCTCGGACGCGACGATGAAGGAGCTGCGCCCCTTCGGCATCCGCACGACGTGCGTGTACCCGGGCTCGGTGGACACGACGTTTGGGGACAAGGCAGGTATGGGCGAGAACCCGCACGCGATGTCGCCCGAGTCCATCGCGGACACCATCTGCCACGTCATCACGTCGCCGTACAAAACGCTGATCTCGGAGGTGGTGATGCGCCCGATGGGCGCGCGGAAGTAAGGCGGAGGGATACGGGATGAGAGAGGGATGGAACCTCAGGCTCCAGATGCCTCTGGCGGGGTGCCGCGGCCTGAGCGTCTCCTGGACCGATACGTCTCCTGACGTTCCAGCCGTGTCATCCCGAGCGCAGCCGAGGGATCTCCCAACGGCCCTGTTTGCTTCGGAGCCTCTGGCAAAAACGAAGCGGCGCGCGGCGTGGGAGATCCCCTCGTCGCGTCGTTCGGTGGGGATGACGAGGATGTGGAACCGCGGTCCGTGAGCAGCCACTGCCTCTGGCGACAGAGGCCTCGCGCACAGAAAAGCCCCCGGCGCCGAAGCACCGGGGGCGACCGCCAGTCGCCAGAGGCCCGCGGGCAGCCTCTGGCGAAAGATCTAGCGGATCGTCTTGCCGTCCGTATCGATCACCTCGACAGGGCCGACGTTGAGCGCGCGGATAGGCGCCTCGATCTTCGACAGGTCACCGACGATCACCCAGACGATGTTGTCCGGGCGGACGAGCTCCTGGGCTGCGCGCGAGACTCGGTTGGCGTCCAGCGCCGTGACCTCGCTCGCGTACGTCGCGTAGTAGTCGTCGTCGAGGTCGTACTGCACGATCTCAGCGACCGAGCCCTGGACCGCGCCGAGCGTTTCCCAACGGCCGGAAAGCGTGAGCGTCTGGCCAGCCTTGGCCTGCGCGATCTCCGCCTCTGTGGCGGGGCGGTCGCCTGCGATGTCGCGGAGCTCGCGCACCACTTCGTTCATCGACTCCGAGGTCTTGTCCGTCTGCACGCCCGAGTAGACGATAAACGGACGCTGACCGCGCGTATCGAGCAGCAGCGTCTGTGCGCCGTAGCTCCAGCCCTTGTCCTCGCGGAGGTTCATGTTGATGCGCGACGTAAAGCTGCCACCGAGAACGGTGTTCAGCGTCGAGATCGCGAGATCCTCCGGGTTAGAACGTGCCGGCGCGAGGTGCGAGGCCATGATGATGGACTGCTGCGCGCCGGGACGGTCGAGCAGGAAGACCTTCGTCTCGGGCTGCTCCACATCCGCGATGTTCTTGACCGGTACGTCGCCGCGCTTCCAGTCCTTGAACTGGCGCTCCAACAGCGGTACGATCTCGTCCATCGAGACATCACCGGCGACGACAAGCGTCGAGTTGTTGGGCTTGAACCAGGTCTCGTGGAAGCCCACGAGGTCGTCGCGCGTGAAGCCCATCACCGCGGCCTCCGTGCCGGAGCCGGAAAGCGGGAGGCTGTACGCGTGGCCTTCGCCGTAGAGCTTGGCTGGGAGCACGCGGACCGCGAGGCCCACAGGCTGCGACTTCTCGCCCTGGATCTGTGCCAAACGCTCCTGGCGCAGACGCTCCAGTTCGTTGGTGGGGAAATCTGGGCGGAGAGCCACGTCAGCCATCAGCTCAAGCGTTTCCTTGAGATTGGCTGTGAGTGCGGACGCCGAAACGCTCAGCACGTCGATCGACGCACCGGCGCCGATGCCGGTGCCCAGCTCGGATTCGCGCTCCGCGATTTCCAGCGAGGTCATGCCTGCAGCTCCCTCGTCCATCATGGACATCGTGAGGCTCGCGAGGCCAGGGCTGGACGGATCGTCCGCCGCGTAGCCCGCGTCGACGATGAGCTGCAAGTTGACGAGCGGGATGTCGCGGCGCTCGGCGAGCACCACTTCCAGACCGTTCGAAAGCGTGCGGCGCTGGATGCGTGGGAACGTGATCGCCGGGGCGCCAGAGGCCACCTCGGGTACGCCTGCGCTGCGGTCGAAATCCGTAGCCGTTGCGGCCATCTGCGCCATCGGCGTGGTGATGAGCGTGTAGCTGCCCATGCCCATCCACTTGCGTGCAGCCTCCAGCACGTCCTCTCGCGTCGCCGTGAGCACGTCGCGGAGATCGTCGCGGTAGGCATCTGGCGAGCCGCTGTAGACGAAGCTCTCCGCCAGGCGGTCACTCTTGCCGCCGAAGCCGCCGATGCGCTCGACGCCGCGCACGAAACCGGCGCGAAGCTCGGTCTGCACGCGCTCGACTTCTTTGTTCGTCGGGCCGTCCTTCAAGAAGCGCTCCAGTTCCTCATTGACGGTCTTCTCGACCAACGCGATGTCTGTGCCGGGCCGCGCCGTGGCGACGACCTGAAGCTGGCTTCCGATCTCACCCTCGGCGACGTACGCGAACGCGCCGGTCGCGATCTGATCGGTGTAGATGAGACGCTGGTAGAGACGCGAGGTCTTGCCGGAGGACAGGATGCTCGTCGCGATGCTGAGCAGGTTCGCGTCGCGCGAGCCCGCTTCGGGCACGTTCCAGACGCGCTGCATCCGTGCCTGCGGCACGCGGTCCTCGGTCACCTGGCGGCGGTCATCGGCCATGGGCGCGACCCAGCGCTCGAACGAAGCCACTGGCGGGCCGGGCTCGATGTCGCCGAAGTAGCGCGTCACCTTTTCGAGCGCGACCTCTGGCGTGATATCGCCCGCGATCACCACGACCGCGTTGTTGGGGCCGTAGTAGGTGCTGAACCACTCCTTGACCTCGTCCAGCGAGGCGGCGTTGAGATCGTCCAGCGAGCCGATGACCGAGTGGTCATATGGGTGGCCCTTGGGGTAGGTCGCCTGAATGACGAGTTCGCGCGAGGCACCGTAGGGAGCGTTTTCGCCCTGGCGCTTCTCGTTCTGCACCACGCCGCGCTGCTCGTCCAGCTTCTCCTGCGTGACGGCACCGAGCAAGTGACCCATGCGGTCGCTCTCCATGAACAGCGCCGCATCGAGCGCGCCGACGGGCACGTTCTGGAAGTAGTTGGTGCGGTCGGTGTTGGTCGTGCCGTTGAGGTCCGTCGCGCCGATGCGCTCCATGACCTGGAAGTAGTCGTCGTCGAAGTTCTCGGACCCGTTGAACATCAGGTGCTCGAACAGGTGCGCAAAGCCGGAGCGGCCTGCGGGCTCGTTTTTGGAGCCCACGTGGTACCACACGTTGACGGCCACGATGGGCGCCTTGTGGTCCTCGTGGACGATGAGCGTGAGCCCGTTGTCCAGCGTGAACTGCGTAAACGGAATATCTGGGATGCCCTCCAGAACGTCACTCTGTGCCTGCGCCAGGGGCGAGAGCAAGAGTGCGAGGAGCGCGAGAGAAAGAAGTCGCATGCGTGTGGCGAGGGGAGAGGGAAAGCGTTTGTGTTCCATAGATAGGCACAGCGATGCCGGTTTCAACCGTTTGGGCTGCTACAGAACGGGTATCCATTCTCTTTTCGAAGGAATGCCGCCATTGTTACAGCGCTCCCGGTGTTCTCCTCTGGCGCCAGAGGCGGCCTCGTCACGGTTCGCCCGCTCCGCCAGAGCGCCCGCTCCGCCAGAGGCCTCTGGCGATTCACGCCGTTGGGCAGACGCCCGGCGGAACCCGCACTCGCAGGGCGGGTGCATTCCTCCCGCCACCGACCCGACATGCGTCTCGCTCTCCTCGTGCTTCTCGCCACGCTCGTGGGCTGCGGCGGCACCGATGCCCCCGTCCCCGCTTCGCCTCCCTCCGCATCTAGCCCATCGCCAGAGGCAGCAGCACCGCAGGCCTCTGGCGATACGCTGACGGTCGTGTTCTTCGGCGACAGCCTGACGGCGGGCTACGGTCTGTCCAACCCGAACGATGACGCCTACCCGGCGCTGCTCGCGGAGAAGATGGCCGCCTCTGGCGAGCCTGCGCGCGTGATCAATGCGGGGCTGAGCGGCGAGACCAGTGCGGGCGGCCTGCGGCGCGTGGACTGGGTGCTCTCGCGCAACACGCCCGACGTGTTCATGCTCGCGCTCGGCGCCAACGACATGTTGCGCGGCCAGCCGCCAGAGGCGACGGAGAAAAACCTCCGCGCGACGCTAGACAAGGTGCGCGAGATCGCACCCGATGCCCGGCTCGTCGTTGCGGGACTGGAGGCGCTGCCCAACCTCGGCGCGGCCTACGGTGACGCGTACCGTCAGGTCTTTCGCGACGTGGCCTCGGATTACGACGCGGCACTCGTCCCCTTTCTGCTCGACGGCGTAGCCGGAATCCGCGACCTCAACCAGGCCGACGGCGTGCACCCGACAGCCCGCGGCCACCAGATCATGGCCGAGACGGTCTGGAAAACCCTCGCGCCGGTCGTGACCGCCGCGCAGGCCAGCTAGCCGCCGCCTCTGGCGCCAGAGCCTCTGTGGCTAGAAGTCCACGCTCGCGTTGAGGCCCACGTTGGGACCAAACTCAAACTGTACGCCCGTGATGTCGCTGAAGGCCTTGGATCGCCATGACGCCTGGCTGCCAACTGTAGCGTCCAGCGTGACCCCGATGCGGCGGGTAATGTCAAACCGGACGGGGAGGTTCAGGTAGGCGAGTGTCTCGGCCCGGTTGATAGAGGGTGAGCCCTTCAGGCTCTCACGGGCGCCGAGTACAACGCCCACGGACGGTGCGAAGCGAACCTTCGACGTGCGTGCCACCTCGCGACCCAGGGACACGCCAGAGGCCAGCAGAGAGTTGGGTCTGCAGACGCTCGGTGCGCAGGTTGCCGTCCTCGCGCAACACGGTGTAGCCGACCGGGTCTCCGTCGGTTCCGTCTGGGTAGTACACGTCGTCTTGCAGGGTGAGTCCCGTAAACGTGTCGCGGTCGTAGCTGTACATCGCGGTGAGACCCACGCGCACGATCCCGAGGCGTGTGTCGCGCTCCAACGACCCCAGCAGACCTGCGCGCCGGAAGGTGCCCTCGTGGCGTTCGGCAAAAACTCCCCCGAGTCCGTCATCGTTGAACGTGGGGAAAATCTCATCGGCCTCGTTTGCGGTGCCAGTGAGGCCGAGGGAGAACCCGGAAGCCGTGCGGTAGCCTACAGCCCAGTCGTCTCCGCCGAGGTCGAGTGCCTGGACCTCTGGCGAGACCGTGCCGTAGCGGACCCACGGGCCACTTTCAGAGGGGGCCTCTTGCGCGTGAAGAGAACCCGCGAGGGTGAGAAAAGTGGCGAGGGCGAGCGTGCGACGGAGCATGGCATCTAGAGGAGTAGAGAAACCGTACCGGAGATCGGGAGCGCCGCGCGAGAGTGAAGCCAGAGGCTAACGGGTCCGCGCAGCGTCTTGCAAGGGCGCTTCCGCTTCCCCTGTGCGTTCACCCAGACCTCTGGCGCCAGAGGCTAGGCGGGGTCTGTCACCTTTGCCTCTGTCCCGTCGATGAGGCGCCGCACGTTGTCGCGGTGGGTCCACACGATGAACAGCGGCACGGCTACAGCAAACACCCAGATGGCGGACGCGAAGACACCCCGGCCAAACACGAACTGCTGTAGCGCCATCGTGACCGGGATCGCCGTCGCGGCGAGGATGGAGCCGAGCGAGACCAGCCGCGTGCTCGCGACGGTGAGCACGAAGACGAGAAGGCCCGAAAGGACCGCGACAGGCACCAAGCCCGTCAGCATGCCCGCGCCTGTAGCCACACCCTTGCCACCCTTCCAACCGCCGAAGAACAGCGCGCCCCAGACCGTGACGACGTGGCCGAGCATTGCGACGGCGCCTGCGGCTACCATTGTCCAGACGGGTGCACCGTTTCCCAGAACGAGCACGGGCAAGACGATGGTGGCGATGAGTCCCTTGAGGAAGTCCAGCGCGAAGACGAGCGCGCCGGGCCCACGGCCCATCACGCGTAGCGCGTTCGTCGCGCCCGCGTTGCCGCTGCCGTGCGCACGAAGGTCCACGCCGCGCATTTTGGCGACGACGAGGCTAAACGGAATCGCGCCCAGGAGATAGGCGAGCGCGAGCAGGAGGGCGGTCATGCGCAGAAGATAGGTGCGGGGGATGGCTTCTCCGCCAGAGGCGCTGAAAACCGCGATGGCCTCTGGGTTGGTGTGGAGGCTGTGTTATGAGCATCGGAACAGAGCGTCAAGGCCGGGCCAAGATGTGACGATACCGGCCTGTAGTTGGGGGCGGTGCATGACTGCGCCCTATCCTTGCGCATCGCATCCGCGATAGACACCGCTTCACCCCGCGGTTTCGGCTGTTTCACTCCCCGGTGACCTTGTGCTCCGTTGGACCCTTTTGCTTTCTCTGATCGGCCTGCCTCTGGCAACGCCGCCCTCTGCCCAGTCTGCCCCTGAAGGCCCGAGCGCCTCTGGCGAGACCATCACGCCCGGCGGACGCCGCGCCGAGCGCACCATGCGCAAGGGCGTCGCGAGCTACTACGCGCGGTCGCTGCACGGCCGCCGGACGGCCTCTGGCGAGCGCTACGACCACGGCGCGATGACCGTCGCGCACAAATCGCTGCCGTTCGGCACGATCTTGCGCGTGCAGGATGAGCGCACCGGACGCCGCATCATGGTGCGCGTCAACGACCGCGGGCCGTTCATCCGTGGCCGCGTGCTGGACTTTTCAGGTGCTGCTGCGGACAAGCTCCAGATGCGCCGCCGTGGCACCGCGCGCGTCGGCTACGAGATCGTAGATCCCGCCACGTTGCCCAGCCGCCGCACGCCGCCGCCGCGCAAGGTGCGCCACTTCTAAGCACTACAGGCAGCCTCTGGCGATCTGCTCAGCGCCCCGGTACCCTCGCGTGCCGGGGCGTTCTGCGTAGAGGCTATGTCGCCAGAGGCCTCTCGGTCAGGCAGGCGGAACTGCGCTAAGGCGCTCGACGAGATCGCTGCGGCGCGAGCGGCTAACGGCCAGCGTGACGCCACCGCGCAGGCGTACGGAGTAGCTCCCGCCGGGCGCGGTCACCATCGCCTCGACGCACCCGAGGTGGACAATGGTGGAGCGGTGGATGCGCGCGAAAACGGTGGGGTCCAGCACGTCATCCAGGGCCTGCATCGTCTCGCGGATGACATGCACACCGCCCGAGGTGTGGAGCTCGGCGTACGGGCCGTCGGAGACGATGTGCGTGACCTCGGCGACAGGGACGAGTGCCGTCTGCCCTCGCACCTCGACGGCAAAACGCTCCCTGAACACCGGCGCCTCTGGCGCCAGAGGCGCCGCTGGGTTTTCTGCTATCCGCGCGGCGCGGCAGGCGCGCCCGAGGGCTTGCGCAAACCGCTCGTCGTCGTATGGCTTGAGCAGGTAATCCGCCGCCGCCGCGTCGAAGGCGGCGAGCGCGTGCTGTTCGTGCGCGGTCACAAAGACCGTCTCTGGCATCGCCGATCCGACTTCGCGTACCACGTCGAGCCCGCTCATGCCGGGCATCTGCACGTCCAGAAACACGATGTCGATGGGCGCGCCCGCTAGGCGATGCGCCTCCAGCGCCGCAATCGCCTGCGGCCCCGTCGCCGCTGAGCCTGCGACGTCGACGCCCGGCGCGCGCGTGACCAGATCCTTGACGCGGCGCCGCGCCAGAGGCTCATCGTCTACGACCAGCACGCGGAGCGCGCGGCTCACAGCGCCAGAGCCGCCTCTGGCGAGGCCGCGCGCTGCGTCTCGGGGCCTGCGCGGAAAGGGAGCGTCACCTCTGCGACGGTGCCGCCGCCAGAGGCCGCGCGCAGCTTGAGCGAGGCCGACGCGCCGTACAGCGCTTTCAACCGCTCGCGCGTGTTGGCGAGCCCGACGCCCGAGCGCCGGGCGCCGGTGCGGCTGCCTTCGGTGCGGCTGCCTTCGGTGCGAGCGCCGGCCGATTGCCTCTCGCCAGAGGCCCCGGCGGGTTGCGCCTCTGGCGAGAGGCCGGGCCCGTCGTCCTCCACGCGGAGCACCAGGCGCGCGCCTTCGCGCACGGCTGAAAGACGGACCGTTCCGACACGCTCATGGATCTGCGCGATACCGTGCTCGATGGCGTTTTCCACGAGCGGTTGCAGGATCAGCGGCGGTACAAGGGCGCCGAGCGTGCCCGGCCCCCACGCCTCTTCCACGCGCAGGCGGTCTTGCAGGCGCACCTGCTGCACGTCGAGGTAATCACGCAAAAAGTCGGCTTCGTCGCGCAGCTGTGTTTCCTGCACGCTCCCGTCGGCGTCGAGCACGCGGCGCAGGAGGCTGCTCAGCCGCGCGATCATGGTGCGCACGCCTGCCGGATCGTGCTCGACAAGCGCGCTCACGGCGTTGAGCGTGTTGAACAGGAAGTGCGGGTTGAGTTGCATCCGGAGTGCCGAGAGACGCGCCTCGGCGAGTTGCGCTTCTAGCTGCGCCCGCTCCGCCACCATGTGCGCGCGCTCCGTCAGAAGCCGCTCGGCCTCGGCGCGGCGCTCCTGCACCTGGAACATGGCTGCACGCGCGTATCCCGCAGCCAGGATCGCGAAGTACACCACCACCTCGTCTAGCATTCGCAAGCGTGTAAACGAACCGACGAGAGTCCACTGCCGCTCTGGCGCAATCGCGCCGCGGAACAGCGGCCGCAAGAGGCCGCGCGTGACATACTCCACGACGAACGCGATGGCGAGTCCTGCGAGCACCTGCATCGCCACCCGTCGCGTCCATCCGCCAGAGGCTCGCTGCACCAGCCAGAACACGACCGGCGTGAAGAGTGCCCAGACGCCCAACTCCGCCATCATCTCGCCGATCTCGTTCCACCGCACCGGGTCGCCAGGGCCGGACCGCGAGATTTCGCGAACCGACATCAGCAGCCCGAGAACGAGCCAGAACGTGACCGTCGCGGCGCCCTCCACGCGGCGGGACCACGGTCGGTCGGGAATCTGCAGCAAGGGCTCCTGGCGCATCATGCGGCCAATCTAGCCTCTGGCGAAGGCCAATCCGCTGCGCGAGCGCGTCGCCAGAGGCCGTTCGTAACGCCCCTGTGCCACTCGTGACAGCGGCGGGATCACCGGGCTGCGCGTGTCATTGTGCCTCCAGACCCTTCTCCCGACCGATGCCCATCTTGTTTCGCCTGTCTGCTCTTCTCCTCTGCGTGGTCGCCTCTGGCGTTGCGCCAGAGGTCTCTGCCCAGACCGGCACGGTCTCCGGGACCGTGCTCGACGCCGGGAGCGATCTCCCGCTGCCCACCGCCACGGTCGCCCTGTGGAGCGTCGGCGCCGACTCCACGCTGGTCGGCGGCGGCTCGGCCAACCTAGACGGCGAGTTCAGCATCACCGCCGCCAGAGGCGACTATTCGCTCGTCGTCAGCTTCGTGGGCTACCAGGACGTGCGCCAGAGGCTCACGCTGGGGGCGCAGCCTCTGGCGGTGGGCGCGATCCGGCTCGCGCCCGATACCGAGGCGCTGGGCGAGGTCCGCGTCCGCGGCGAGCGCACGCAGGTGGCCTCGCGCATCGACCGCACGGTCTACAACACAGCCGACGACCCCGTGTCCTCTGGCGGCAGCGCAACCGACGTGCTCGCCAACCTTCCCTCGGTCGATGTGGACATCGACGGCAACGTGTCGCTCCGCGGCGCGGGGAGCGTCGCCATCTTCGTCAACGGGCGGCCATCGCCGGTCTCGGCAGACTTTATCGCGGCGTACCTGCGCAGCTTGCCCGCGGGCACCATCGAGCGCGTGGAACTGATTCCCAACCCGTCGGCGGCGTTCGAGCCGGACGGCGTGGGGGGCATCATCAACATCGTGCTCAAGGAGAACACAGACCTGGGGCTGGGCGGCACGCTCACGGCTGGAACCGACACGCAGGGCGGCCTCAACGCCACCGGCGCGCTGACCTACGGCAAGGGCCCGTGGTCGCTCGCGGCGACCTATGGCTACCGCGGCGATGTTCGCGGCGGCGGCGGCACCACGTTCCGCATCAACCGCTACGAAGCCGCCCCGTCCTCGCTCGACCAGTTCGAGACGCGCAACCGCGACCGCACCAGCAATTTCCTCAGCTTCGCCGCCGACTACTCGCTCTCCAGCGCGACTGTCCTCACCTCGCAGTTCCAACTCAGCGTGCAGGGCAGCGACGAGGAAGAACTCAACACCACGACGCGCCTGGATGCCTCTGGCGCCCCGACGTTGAACTATGAGCGCCTCGCGACCGAACTGGGCGACGGCTACTCCGGCGGCATCCGCCTGGGCCTGCGCCAGACATTTGGCAAGCAGCACACGCTGACCATCGAGGGCAACGCTGAAGCCGAGGAAGAGGGCGAGTTTCAGACCTTCGCCAACACGCTTCTCTCCGGTATCGGAGACGATCTGGACGCGCCACAACAGACCGACGAGGACGATTCGGAGCGCGAGTACGAGTTCCGCGTCGACTACACGCAGCCTCTGGCGGGATTCCAGATCGACCTGGGCTACAACGGCAGCATCGAGTTGGAATCCAGCACTGTCGACGCGCAGAAGACCGACGCCAGAGGCGTGCTGGTGCCAGACGTGGGCCTTAACAACGCGTACGACTTCGACGAGCGCGTGCAGGCGCTCTACGCGCAGGCCTCGCGAGACTGGGGCGTGATCGGCGTTCAACTCGGCGTCCGCGCCGAGCAGGCCGTGACCACGTTCGATTTGCTCACGACCGACGAGAGCTTCGACAACGACTACCAGAGTGTCTTTCCGAGCGCCTACCTCTCGTTCAAGCCCGCCGAGTTCACAACGCTCCGTGGAGGCTACAGCCGCCGCATCAACCGGCCGCGTCGCTGGGAACTCAACCCGTTCGCCTCGCCCGAGAACCCGGACAACATCCGCGTGGGCAACCCGGCGCTCAAGCCCGAATACACGGACTCGTTCGAGATCCGTGCCCAGCAGATCACCGGCTTCGGCTCGCTCTCGCTCACGCCCTACTACCGCCACACGACCGACGTCATCCGCCGCGTCACGACCGTCCGCCCCGACGGTGTGACCGTCCGCTCGACCGCCAACCTCGACACCGCCGACTCGTGGGGCGCCGAGGGCGTCGTCTCGTTTGACGGCATCGGCGCGCTCGAGGGCTTCGTGAGCCTGGAAGGCTATCGCCTCCAGACCTCCGGCGCGACTACGCAAGAGGCGCTCTCCAGCGACGCGCTCGGCTGGGGCGGGCGCGTCAACGCCAACTACAGCTTCGGCGACCGCTTCGGCCTGGGCGACTCTCGACCTGCAGGCGACCGCCCGCTACACCGCGCCCATCGACACGGAGCAGGGCCGCGTCGGCGCCCGCACGTTTATCGACTTCGCGCTCCGCCAGAGGCTCCTCGGCGACACGGCCTCGCTCACGCTGCAGGCGCGAGATCCGTTCGGCCTCGCGGGGTTCTCGTACGTCCAGGACGGCGTCGACCTCTATCAGGAAGTCGTGCGAGACTGGGGTGCGCAGCAGGTCGGGCTGACGTTCTCGTACACCTTTGGCCAGCAGGAGCGGCGCGACGAGCGCGGCCAGCAGGGCGGCGGTGGTGGCGGAGGGGAGGAGTACTAGGCTTGTCGCCAGAGGCCTCTGGCGGGGTTGATCTCAATACAAACGCCCCGGCGCATCGCGCGCTGGGGCGTTTTGTGTGGCCTCTGGCGCCAGAGGCGAGTGCGTTGCGCCAGAGGCGAGTGCGTTGCGCCAGAGACGAGGCCGCTAACTCGCCTGGCGAAGGCGGTCTACGACGAACTGATTCAGGCTCTTGCCCGACCGCCGCGCACCGACGAACACGTCGCGGTGGAGGTCCTTCGGGAGCCGCAGCATGAGCCTACCGGAAAAAGGCTTGTCGGGCTCCTCGCCGCGCTCGGCGCAAAACGCGAGGTAGTCGTCCACTGACTCGCGGAACGCCGCCTCGATCTCGTCCACGCTCCGGCCCTGAAACGTGATCACATCGCGAGTATCGAGCACTTCGCCGTGAAACAGGCCTGCTTCGTCGTCAAACTCGACGTGTCCGGTGTAGCCGTTGTAGCTGAGCATGGTAGTTAGTTAGGTTGGTAGCCCGCTTCGCGGAGGAAGCGGCGGACAGATTTCAGGGCGCCCTTGTCCGTTTCGCGCTGAGGATGAGGGCGGTGGAAGACCGCACGAACGCCGTCAAGTGCGACCCGAACCCTCGAGCCGCTGCCTTCGGTGATCTCCGCTCCCAGCGCGACGAACAGCTTCTCGATGGCGTCCCACGCAACGTTGGAGCGGACAGGCTCAGCGTAGATCGCGCGGAGCGTTTTGCGGTGCTTAGAGCTGAGATCCATAGTGTCAGGATACGACACCAGTCGGCGGATAGCTTCTACGCGGAGTGGGCGCCGGGGATGTCGTTGTTCCAGAGGCCTCTGGCGAACTCGTTTCTATCCTGCCCGCTTCGGCACATCGTGCGCTGGGCGTTCTGTGTGGTCTCCAGCGCCAGAGGTGGGCGAGTGTCCCATGGGCGTTTGACGGCTTCCTCTTCCAAGAGACGCAGCTATGCAGTTCTATGCAAGCTTTGATACTTCGCAAGTCCGAACAGCGCCCCGGGGCTCGTATCTGAGCGCGATTGGGGTTTTGTCTAGTGGCTAAAGCCTGGAAGACTCACCATTCGGGCCTTTAAATAACTCTATCAGGGCGTTGTCTTCTGAAGCTTCTCTCTCGTGTTTTTCGAGGGCCAGGGCGCCCTGTAAGCCGTACAGGCTGACGACGAAAAAGAGAGACGACACCGTCAAGACCTCACCCCCGTACATGCGATAGATCGTAGCCAAGCCCGCGTAGGCGACAAGCAGAACTGCAGGGACGCGGTGGCCGGACCGGCGCAGCCATTCACCCGCGACGAGCAGAGGTGCCGCGTGCAAGAGTGGCCACCACGACGTTGTTGTCAGTGGTTCGGACCACCCCAACTGAACAACTACCGTTACCACAGCCGTGAGGGCACCGAGCACTACGGCTGTTAGGCCTGCACGATTGGTCGCCTTACGCGCGGCCTCTGGCGTAGCGACTGTCGGAGCAAATCCTGCCACATCAACCGCCAATCCGCGCCAGCGCTGCCTCTGCCTGCGCCGTCTGCCCGGCGCGCTGCCGCGCGCGCGCCCACGCCCGCACCTCGTCCGCACTGGCCGACGTGTGCGCGTCCTCCCGGACCGCCGCGGCCTCTTGCGCTTGGCCCATTGCCGCCAGAAGCCCCGCCTTGGTCATGCGGTTGGCGAAATTCGGCTGCCGCGCGATGGAGGTCTCGACCCACGTCAGCGCCTCGTCCATGCGCATCTCGTTGTCCAGCGCGTACTCCGCGATCTGGTTCCAGCCCTCCCAGAAGAAGCGCGGCACGCCGCGAAGCTCGCGCTCCATGTTGGCCAGCACCACCTCCGGCGTGTTCACGGTGACCCTCACCGGCACTTCTAGACCGGCCCAACTCATCACGAGTGTCGCGCCAGAGGCCTCTGGCGCCACGAAGCGGTAGCCCAGCCGCTCCGCTTCTTCGCCGGAGCGCGGCGTGACGGTCACGCGCAGCGCGTCCTCAGCGGGGTTGTAGGAGTACGAGCCCCAGGCGTCGGCCATGGTCGAGAAGATGACGGTCCACTCGCTCTCGCCCGGGATCGTGTGGAGCCCGTAGCGTCCGGGTGCGAGAGGCTGGCCTTCGACCAGGATCTCGGTCGAGGTCTCGAAGACGGTATTCTCGTTCGCGCCCGCGCGCCAGACCTCGCCGTAGGGCACGAGCGCGCCCCAGATCTCGCGTCCGCGAACCGCAGGCCGGTGGTAGTCCACACTCAACTCCGTCAGGCCGACCGTCTGCGAGACCATCGCGTGCGGGCTGGCCTCTGGCGTCGTGAGCGTACGGTTTTGAGCCTCTGCTACGCCAGAGGCTAGCGCGAGGGCGAAGAGGAGGGAGGCGAGAGCGAGGCGGGACATCGGCGACGTGACAGAGTGTGTGACGAAACCTACCGCCTCTGGCGACGCGCGGTATCTTGGACGCCCATGTAAGCGCTTACCCACCTGACCGTTCATGTCTCTCGAATCTCCCCGCGTCGCCTACTTCTGCATGGAGTATGGCCTCGATGACGCGCTGAAAACCTATTCTGGCGGCCTCGGCATCCTCGCCGGTGACCACCTCAAGGGCGCCCACGACCTCGGCATCCCGCTCGTCGGCATCGGCCTGAAGTGGAAGCAAGGCTACGTCCAGCAGCAGATCGACAGCGCTGGTTTCCAGGTCGACGCCTTCCCGACGTACGACTACGGCGATGACGTGATGACCGACACGGGCGTCGAAGTCACCGTCACCATCGCGGGCGACGACGTGCGCTGCAAGGTGTGGAAGTGCGACGCCTACGGCAACGCGCCGCTCTACCTGCTCGATACCGACATCGACGGCAACCCGCACCGCTGGACGACCGGCCAACTCTACGCCGGGCCGGAGACGCGCCGCGTGGCGCAAGAGATCGTGCTCGGCATCGGCGGCGTCCGCGCACTCCGCGCGCTCGGCATCGAGGTGGACGTGTACCACTTCAACGAGGGCCACGCGCTTCTGGCGGCGTTCGAGCTCGCCCGCGAGAAAATGGACATGGGTATGAGCCGCGACAGCGCGCTCGCCGAAGTCCGCGACGAGTGCGTCTTCACCACGCACACGCCCATCCCGCAGGGTAACGAAACCCACCCCACCGAGCGCCTGGACTTTATGGGCGCCGGGCTCGGCATCATCGACCAGGACAAGCTGCGCGAGATCGGTGGCGAGCCGTTCAACATGACCGTGGGCGCGCTGCGCCTGGCACGCGTCGCCAACGGCGTGGCGCAGTTGCACGGCGAGACAGCCAACGAGATGTGGAACTGGGTCGAGGGCCGCGCCGAGATCCACGCGATCACCAACGGTGTCCACCCCGGCACGTGGATCGACTCCACCGTGGACCAGGCGGCGCAGGACGGCGACCTCGACGGCCTCTGGCGCGCGCACCAGGCCAACAAGCGCGCGCTCATCGCGCACACCAAGGAGCGGACGGGCGTGCAGTTCACCGAAGACAAGCTGCTGATCGGCTTCGCGCGTCGCGCCGTCGCCTACAAGCGCGCGATGCTGATCTTCGAGGACGAAGAAAAGATTTCGCCGCTGCTGGAGACCGGCCGCGTGCAACTCGTCTTCGCGGGCAAAGCCCACCCGATGGACTCCACCGGCAAAGCCATCGTGCAGGGTCTCGTCGAAATGCAGCGCCGCTACCCCGACTCCGTCGCGTTCATCACCGACTACGACATGGTGACGGGCGCCGCGATGACGCGCGGCTCGGACGTGTGGCTCAACACGCCACGGCGCCCCAAGGAGGCCAGCGGCACGAGCGGCATGAAGGCCGCCATGAACGGCGTGCTCAACGCGAGCATCTTGGACGGCTGGTGGCCCGAGGCCGTCAACGACGGCAAGAACGGCTGGGACATCGGCGGCGGCTTCATCTCCCCGGACCAGAGCCGCCAGGACGATCACGACGAGGCTGCGCTCTATGACGTGCTCCTGGGCAAGATCATCCCGACGTACTACGACAACCACGACACGTGGGTCGAGATGATGCGCCAGAGCATCCTCGACACACGCGAGTACTTTTCGTGCCACCGTATGGTGCGCGAGTACGTCGAAATGATGTATCGTCAGCCCGTCGCCGTCTAGTGCCTCTGGCGAGCGCTCCGCGCGACACGATGCCGCCCCGCTGTCTCTGTGACGGCGGGGCGGTGTGCGTTCAGCCTCTGGCGCCAGAGGCGAACGGATCGAGCCTGTCGCGGTATGAGGAGGGCAAGTGCGCCAGATTCAGCTATCGGACGCCTCGGCGAGGTGCCGCTACCGAGTCTCAGATCTCTGGCGCCAGAGGCTGGAAACCTATCGGGTTTTGAGCGTGATGCTGCCCGAGCCGGTGTCGATCTCCATCTGTGGGCCGCCGCCGCCCAGGGTGCCTCTGGCGTCGCCGCGTCGGTTTTCGCCTCGGAAGCGGAGCACATCCGCGATGCGGACCGAACTGCCCGAGAGGTTTGCGTCAGCGCGAGCGTCCTTGGCGAGCGTGAGCTCCACGTTGCCCGATCCGGCGTCGATCTCGATCTCGGCATCCCGCCAGAAGCCCGCCGTGATTGACCCCGAGCCGGTGTTCGCCACGAAGCGGCTCACGTCGCCGCGGACCACAGTAATGTCACCGGAGCCAGAGTCGCCTAGAAACGAGCCTCTGGCGCGTCCGACGTAGATCGCGCCGCTGCCCGTCGTGGCACGGATCTCGCCGCCCAGCGTCTGAGCGCGGATGTCACCGGAGCCGGTACGGAGAACCATGCGCCCGCCTCTGGCGACGCCGACGGAGATCTCGCCGCTCCCGGTGTTGACATTCAGGTTGCCGATGAGATCGGCTACGCGCACGGACCCCGAGCCCACGTCGATGCGGGCGTTCGACCCGACGGGAACGCGGATGGCGACAATGAAGCGGGCATCGGACGAGCGCGTCTGGGACGAGCGCGGTGGGTTGGTGCGCACCGTCACGCCAGCCCCAGTGCTCTCGGCGCGAAAGCGGCGGCGCTCGAACTCGCGCGCCGCGTCGCGCCCCTCGCCGACGACGATCACGGTCGCGCGGTCGCCTCTGGCGGGAAGCACCCGCACTGCTTCATCGCCGAGATCGACGACCAATTCTGAGCCCATCTGAAAGTCGAAGGAGCGCTCGTAGAGGGCCCCCTCCGTGCGCGCTTCCGTGCGCGTCTCTGTGCCGCCAGAGGCTTCAGGGCGCGCAGACGTGCAGCCGGCAACGGCGAGCAGCACGAGGGCGAGAGCGGAGCGAACGATGGAGAGCAGCATATCGGAAGGGGAGGAGACGCCCGAAGAACGCATCTGCCTCGCCGCGGGTTACAAAGGCCCCGCACTGGCCTGCAAACCCATGACGCCGCTCGACCGCGCTTTTTTCGCTCGCCCCACCCTGGAGGTCGCGCCCGACCTGCTCGGCAAAGTCCTCGTCCACGAGCACCCCGGGGACGGGCCTCTGGCGGGCCGCATCGTGGAGACCGAGGCGTACACCGACGACGACCCGGCGATGCACGGCTGGAAGGCCACGTTCGGCCCCGACGGCTGCGTGCTGCCGCAGGGCCGCGCCGCGGATCTGTTCGCCGCGCCCGGGACGGCCTACGTCTACCTCATCTACCGCACCAACTGGCTCATCAACGTGGTGACGGAGCCCGAAGGCAAAGCGGGCGCCGTACTGATCCGCGCGCTGGAGCCTCTGGCGGGAGAGGAGGCCATGAACCGGCGCCGCCCAGCGGCCCGAAAGCAGCGCGACCTCACCAACGGCCCCGGCAAGCTCACCCAGGCGCTGGACATCGCGGACAAAGCGTTCCACGGCACGGACCTGACGTCGCGACCGCTCTACGTCGCGGACGACGGTTTCGCCAGAGGCCCGGTCGAGACGAGTTCACGCATCGGCCTCTCGCGTGGCATCGACAGGCCGTGGCGGTTCATGCTGGCGGGCAACCGGTTTGTCTCGCCGGGCGTGCCGAGCGATATCCGCGTGGCGCGCAAGACGGGACGGAAGTAG
Organism: Rubricoccaceae bacterium; assembly: GCA_963708165.1. Taxonomy (GTDB): domain Bacteria; phylum Bacteroidota; class Rhodothermia; order Rhodothermales; family Rubricoccaceae; genus Rubricoccus. Next base: position 2,966,755 of record OY970187.1, read on the forward strand.
GCCTTTGGCGCCAGAGGCCTGTGCGTCGCATCCCGTGGCCTGCGCCTCTGGCGCGTGCGGGAGCCCATGCGTCCAGGTGGCGTTGAGCCGGTTCCTCCCCCGACTGCTCGTGAAGGCTCGCATCCTCACCCACCTAGACGACCTCCGCGCCAGCTACTGGTTCATCCCGACCCTCATGGTGATCGGCGCCGTGGTCCTCTCGTTCGTGACCACAGCCGTCGACGGGCGCATCGGCGGAGACTGGATCGAGGAGGTGCCGTGGCTCTACGCCAACAAGCCCGAGGGGGCCCGAAACCTGCTCACGACCGTCGCGGGCTCGATGATCGGCGTGGCAGGCGTGACGTTCTCCATCACGATTGCGAGCGTGGTCTACGCCAGCGGCCAGTACGGGCCACGGCTGCTGACCAACTTCATGTCCGACCGAGGCAACCAGATCACGCTGGGCACCTTTATCGCGACGTTCCTCTACTGCCTGCTCGTACTTCGCACGGTGCGCACGGCAGACGAAGCCTCTGGCGTGAGCGGGTCCAACCCCGCGGGCGACGTAATCGGCGCGTTCGTGCCGCACGTCGCCATTGTGACGGCGCTGGGGCTTACGCTGGCGTCGGTGGGCGTGCTCATCTTCTTTATCCACCACGTGCCCAAGTCCATCCACGTATCCAACGTGATTGCCGGGGTGGGGGTGGACCTGCGTAAAAAGATCGACACGCTGTTTCCAGAACGGATCGGTGAGAATGCACCGCCAGAGGGTGCGCGCGAAGACGATGACATCCGAACCCAGATGCCTGCCGACTTTTACGAAACGGCCCAGGCCATCCGGTGTGACGGGACGGGCTACGTGCAGGGCATCGACACGGACGCTCTGCTGGAGATCGCGAACGAACACGAACTGCTGCTTCGGCTTCGCATCCGACCCGGAGACTTCGTGGCCGAGGGCGACGCGCTCGCGCTCGTCTGGCCCGCCGAGCACATCACCGACGAGGTGTGCTCGCGATTGCGCCTCGCGTACGCGTGGGGAAACCAACGGACAGCGCTGCAAGACACTCGTTTCCTGGTCAACGAGCTGATCGAGATTGCGGCGCGTGCGCTCTCGCCCGGCATCAACGACCCGTTCACGGCGACCTCGTGCATGGACTGGCTCTCGGCAAGCCTGAAGGAGCTCGCCGGGCGCGACTTTCCGGCTCCGGCGCGGTTTTCCGAAGCCGGCGACCTGCGGGTCGTCGCCAACAGCGACACGTTCGAGGACTTCGTGCGTCACGTGTACGGCCAGCTCCGTCCGTACGTCGCCTCGGATCGCAACGCGTCGCTCCACGCGCTCCGGTCCATCGGAGAACTCGCAGGCCGGGCCTCTGGCGAGAGCCAGCTAGGCGTCCTGCGCCACGAGGCCAAAGCGCTGTTCGAGGGTTCGCAAGTCGTGCAGCAACTCTCGGCCGACCGCGAGGACGTCGCGCGCACCTACGCACTCGTTCAACGTCTCCTGATGGGCCATGCGGACTACGACGAGATCGTGAGCGAGTCCGGCTGGATCGGAGGGACAGCGTGATGAGGGATGGCGCGGCGTGATGTGCTTCGCCCGAGGCGGAACCTGCCCTGCAGCCTCTGGCGCCAGAGGCTGTAACTCCTCTGTTTCGGCCCTAGCCCATCCAGCGCACGAACGCGTCCGCGAAGCGCTCTGGCGAGGCGTCGTCGTACGGGAAGTAGAGTGACGGCTCGATGATCTCCAGTTCCATCAGCGCCCACGAGCCGTCCGCGAGCCGCACGAAGTCCGGCCGGGCGTAGAGCAGAGCTTCTGGCGCCGCCGCGAGGGCGCGCGTGGCAGCGTCCATGAGCGAGGCCTCTGGCGCGACGGCTTTGATGGTGCCGCCGTGCTCCTCCTGCACGCGGAAGTCGCGCGGCGCAGGTGTCTTGAGGATGGCGTGGCTGTACGCGCCGTCGAAGGTGAACAGCGAGAACTCGCCCTCGTCCACCACGCTCTGCACGAACGGCTGCGCCATAAACGGGAGCGCCGCAAACGTGGCGAGCGCGCCCCTAGCGTCGGCCTCTGGCGTGAGACGAAACGCGTTGTCCGCGTTGGCACCGACGGTCGGCTTGATGACGATCTCGCCGCCGTGGTGCTCGAAGAGGCCCGCGAGAGACTCTGGCGTGAGTTGGTCGCCCCACGTCGTCGGCACGGTAGCGACGCCCGCGGCTTCGAGCTCGCGTAGGTAGGTCTTATCCAGATTCCACCGCACGGCCTCCAGCGGGTTCGCCAGCCGCGCGCCAGAGGCGTCGATGCGCTCCAGAACCTCTAAAAATGCCTTCGGGTCGTCCTGGTAGTCCCACGGCGTGCGGATGACGACGGCCTCGAACCGACCCCAGTCGGTCTCGGCGCGCCACGGCACGTCGGTCACGGCCCAGCCTCTGGCGCGCAGCGGTGCGACGGCGAGGTGGTCGTAGGCGACGAAGTCCTCCAGCGAGTCCATCGTGAGAAAGGCGAGCGGTCTCACGAGCTGTCGCTGGGCTGAATGATGTCGCCAGAGGACTCAGCCTCGCCTCTGGTGCGTGCGCTATCGCCAGAGGCGAGCTGCCCGGCGATGGTGCGCGGTTTGGGCGCTTTGCCGTCTCGGGGCACCGGCCATCCCTCGCGCTGGCGCGTGCGGTCGCCGTCGGTGGCCTCGGTCTGGTCGTGCCAGAGGATCTGCTGTGTGGGAAAAGGGAGGTCGATGCCTTCAGCGAGAAGCGCCTGGCTGACGCTGCGGAGCACCGCGTCGCGGAGCTTGACCACGTTCGCGCGCTTAGGATCGCTCCACCACCGCACCCGCAGGTTGACCGACGAACCTGCGAGGTCCCACGTGATTACATCAGGCACAGGGTCGTTCAGGATGCCCTCGATGCCCTTGACCGTCTCCAGCGCGATCCGCTTGGCGAGGTCGATATCGTCACCGTAGCCGATCCCCACGTCGTACTGGCTCCGCACCATGCCGTAGGCCGTGATGACCGTGACGGGCTCTGAGTAGATCTGAGAGTTAGGGATGATGACGCGCCGCCCATCGTACGTGCGGATAAATGTGGCGCGGGTCTCGATGGCCTCGACGGTGCCTGTGTACGTCCCCGACGTGATCTCGTCTCCCACGCCAAACGGCTGCCGTAGCAGGATGAGCACGCCCGCGAGCAGGTTCTGAAAAATGTCCTGGAACGCAAATCCAATGGCGATACCGCCGATGCCAAGTGCGCCGACGAGCTCGCCGAGCGAAAATCCTGGGATCAGCACGACGAGAGCTACGAGCGTGCCCAGGAGCAAAATGCCCGCGTACGCGAGCCGACCCAGCACCGTCGCTACTGGCCCCGCGTTGGGGCCCGGAGCCAGGCGCCGAACGGCGCTGCGGACACCTTTCGCCACGAGCCAAAACACGCCGAGCATTACCAGCGCGATAGCCAACCGCGGGAGCGTCGCGAAAAAGCCGTCGACAAAGCCTTGGACCGTATCGACAGCCTCGGATGTGGCCTCCGCGATGCTCACCTCAGACGTGTCCGCTTCGACCTCTGGCGTGTCCAGCAAGTCGGCGCGTGTGATCGCAGTATCGATGGGGACGGTGCCCTCGAAAAGGGTGTCTGCGGTCTGGAGAGGCATGGTAACCGAGGGAGACGGGAGCTGTGGCACGCGCACCGCTAGCGCTCGGTTCACTCTCGCGACAGCCTCTGGCGCCAGAGGCAGACGGGACCATGCTGCGGTGAGCATCGGCACGATGCCAAAAGGCCTCTGGCGCCGGGGGGCAGAGCGCCAGAGGCTTCAGATGGGTTTGCCGCCGGGGCACGGCGCGGGCGCCAGAGGCTAGGCGGCGCGGGCGGCCGTGGCAGCGGCGTGGCGCTGCAGCCAGAACACGAGCACGTCGTCCTCGAAGCCGGGCTTGGCGCTGCGGTCGAGCATCCACGAGAGCAGGTCCTTGACGGGCTGGTCTCCGGTGCGGGCCTGGCGGGCAGCTTCGGCGACGCCGGACTCGCCGAACATCTTGCCGCTGCGGGCCACCTGCTCGTTGAGGCCGTCGGTGTAGCAGAGCAGTGCGTGATCCGGCGGAATCTCCAGAGAGTAGTCCGTGTACTCGGTCATCGGGTCCAGGCCGAGAATGAGATCCGACTGCTCCACCATGCCCGCGCCCTGAGGGCCGACGATGATGGGGCGGCAGTGGCCCGCGTTGGTGTAGATGACCCGGTTGTTGGCGGGCTCCCAGCGCATGAGCAGAAGCGACGCGAACGTCTCCTCCAACACCTGATCGTTGATCAGCATCTCGTTGACGCGCGTCATCAGCGCAGCGGGCGAGACCGTGTTGCGCAGCATCGCGTGGATGGTGCTGCGGATGTACGAGAGAAAGCTGAAGGCGTAAAATTTGGCCTGCAGCCCCTTGCCCATAATGTCCCCGACGGTGATCAGGTACGAGCCGTCGCCGCAGTCTGTCCAGTCGAAAAGGTCGCCGCCGCCGTCCTCCTTTGGCTGCGAGAAAAAGACCGTCCGGTAGCCTGCCTCGACGGGCATGTTGCGCGGCAGCAGCTTGTCCGAGAAGTCCCGCCCGATCTTGGTCGTGAGCTTGGTCTGGTAGAGCTGGCTCCGTTGCACGATCTGATCGACGCGCCCGATGAGGTGGTCGATGTCGAACGGCTTGGTCAGGTAATCGTCGACGCCCTTGCGCAGTCCTTTCTGGCGGCTCAGGTCGTCGTTTTTCGCCGTGAGGAAGATAAACGGGATGGCCTGAAAGCGGTCATCGGCGCGGAGTGCGGCCAGGAGCGCAAACCCGTCCATGTGCGGCATCATGATGTCGCTCACGATGAGATCTGGCGGCTCCTCCTCGATGAGTTGGAGCGCGTGCTCGCCGTGCATGGCGGATCGAACCTCGAAGCGTTTTCCGAGTCGGTATTCCAGGAGGCGCCGCAGAGTGGCGTTGTCCTCGACGACCAAGACGGCGGGGCGGGTCGTCATCGTGACGGGGGCGTGGGAGACAGGGGAAGCGTGGAAAGTCCGTCGCCAGAGGCTGCGCCGTCTCCAAAGCTGTGGGAAAGCCGGGCTGAAGAAACGGAGTCGAAGAGGCCCGCAAAAATGGCCTCGTCGGGGTTGTGCAGCTCGAAGGAGAGCCTCTGGCGGCCCTCGGAGGCGGGGCGGTAGTCCAGCGCTTCGGTGCAGGTGATGAGCATCAGCAAGCCGCGGCCTCTCTCGGAAGGTGCCGGCGCGCTCAGTATTTCGCTCTGGGCTTCCAACTGGCCCATGAGGTCGAACCCTTGCGAGGTGTCCTCGATGGACACTTCGACAACGCTAGAGCGCACGTCGACGCAGAGGCAAATTTCGGGACTGCCGCTGGCGAACGAGGCGTGCTGCACCAGGTTTGCAATCCACTCATGCACCGCCAGGCGGAGCACGATCTCGCCATCCGCATTGAGGGGTGGCCGAAGCGTACCGAGATCGTTCCACGCATCGAACAATGCGTGGACATCGTCGATGACGGTCCCGAGATGGTGGAAGCGGTGCGTGCTCATGGTGCGGGCTCGCGGGCGCCAGAGGCCAGCCTCTGGCGCAGCGTTACGCCGTCCCGGTGGGACGAGGAGCCTGCGCCGCGTGCTGCGACTGAATGGCCGCGTCGACGGTCGGGAACTGGCGGAACACCTTGTAGGTGCGCGTCAGCTGCACGACGACCTGGACGGGGCGGCTTACGCTGGCGAAAACCACCTGGCCGCCCGCGGGCGTCAGTTGGCGGTACAGCGAGAAGATGACGCCGAGACCGGTAGAGTCGAGGATGCCGGTGCCGGAGAAGTCGAGCACGAAGAAGCGAACGCCCTGGCGGGCATGCTCCTGGCACGACGCCTTGAACTCGGCCGCATTGCGAAAGTCCAGGGCTTTGCCGACGCGAATGACGGCGGCACTGGGGGAGGTCTTCTGAATAGTGAAGCTCATGGCGCTGAGGGCGCTGAGGCCGAGGGGGCCCGGATAGTGTGTAAGCAGGGTCGCCGTGGGTATCGGCAGACACGCGGCCCAAGTCGAATATCGTACCAGCCTCTGGCGCAAACGATGCGTTCAGCCGCGCAGGAGGGTACGAGGAGAAGACGAGGCGCGAAACCAAAGCCTGAGGCCGTTGAGAACCGCCAACAGCCTCGCACAATTGCCTCTGGCGCCTGCGCCGGCACCCGCCAGAGGCGCCGTCTGTGCAGGGACTTTGGTAATCCGACGGGGCGAAACGTACCGCCAGAGGCGCAACCCGCCGGGGCCTCTCGCTAGCTTGCCCCATGTCCTCTCGCTTCCCTCTCGCTCTCGTGCTTCTGGCGCTCGCCGCCAGCGGGGTTGCCGCCAGCGGCTGCGCGCGTTCGAGCGCAGGCCTGCCCGAGGGCATGACCGTCGAGGACCTGCCCGATGGCGAGAGCTGGGACGCGCAGCTCCGCGTCTCCGAAGAGGGGCGCCCGTCGCTCGCGCTCGGCGCGCCGTACATGGCGCGGTTCGACAAACCCGACACCGCCTACGTCTACCTGGGGCCGCCGCCGCGCACGCCCGATTCGGTCCGCGCGCGCATCACTGTCCAACTTTTCGACGAGGACGGCGAGCCCTCGGCGTCGATCTCGGCGCGGCAGGCGTGGTACTACGAGCGCCAGAAGCGGCTCGTGGCCGATGGCGCCGTCAAGGCCGAGACGTTTGGAGACGCCGCGACCACCATCGAGTCGGCGCGCCTGCGCTACACCGATGGTGGCGAGTTCGAGGCCTCTGGCGCCGCGCGCGTCGACCTGCGCGGCAGCACCACCGCAACCATCCGCGCGCGCTCCATCACCGGCCGCATCGACGGCGGGCGGTACACCGCCTCTGGCGACGTAAACGTGGACGCCGGAGGCGGCCGCACGCTGCGCGCCGCGCGCGTGACCTGGGACGGCTCGCGCTTCCGCGCGCCGGGCGCGTTCTCGTTTACCGGCCCTGGCGAGCGCGTGCGCGGCGTGGGTTTGACCGCCAACGCGGACCTCTCGCGCTACTCGTTCTCGCAGGTGCGGGGCGAGATCGACGTGCAGGAGTGATGGAGGGATACGGGATACAGAGGGGTGGAGGGGTACGGGTCCTCTGGCGAGGGGCCGCGGCCTCTGGCGCCAGAGGCCTCGGGCTACTCGGCTGCTGGTGCTGCTCTCGCGCTCGCGAGCGCGCCAGAGGCGCAGACGCGGACAGTGGAGATCATCGGTGCCCAGACCCTCGTGGCGGAGAGCGACAGTGTGACCGGGACCGTGCAGCGCCTGACGGGCAACGTGCGGTTGCGCAGCGACACAACGGCCATTCGCGCCGACCGCGCCATTCTCTACGAAGGCCAGCGCCGTGCGACGCTCGCGGGCAACGTGCGCATCATCGCCGGAGACGACACGCTTACGGCGCGCAATGTGGAGTACGACGCGCAGACCAAGCTCTCGCTCGCCACCGGCAACGTGCGCATCGGCGCCGAGGGCGGCGTGCTGCTCGCGCCCGAGGTGACCTACAACTCGCGCGACAAACGCGCCACGTTCTCCGGCGGCGGCCGCATCCTCCAGGACGGCGCCGAGATCACCTCGCCGAGCGGCACCTACGAGACCACGCGCCGCTACGCGACCCTGGCTGGGCCTCTGGCGATTCGCGACTCCGCGAGCACGCTTACCGCCACCAGAGGCACCTACGACGCCCGCTCGCGCCGCGCCGACGTGATGGGCACGGTCCGGCTCGTGCGCGCTCGCGACCGGCTGGACGCCGACTCGCTCGTCTACTTCCGCCGCACCGAACGCGCCCGCGCCTTTGGCGAAGTCGTGCTCGACCGGCTGGGTGGCGACGCGCCAGAGGACAGCTTGCGCCGCGGCCTTCTCTTTGGCTCAGCGCTGATCTACGACGGGCAGGCCGAGACAGCGCAGATGACCGCGGGCGATGCTCTGGTCCTTCTGGTCGCGCTGGAGCGCGACTCGACCGGCCGCGTCGACACCACGCTCGTGCGGGCCTCTGGCGTGCGCGCCGCACGGCGCACTGAGGGTGAGACGCGAACCGAACGCCTCGTCGCCAGAGGCGGCGCGCGCCTCTGGCGCGACGGGCTGGGTGCCGCCGCCGACTCGGTCGTGTTCGTGCGCGCGGCGCCGGTCGACACGCTCGACGCCACGCCGCCGCGCGACCGCCTCGACCTCATCGGCGGCTACACGCCAGAGGCGCCGTCTGCCTCTGGCGTCGCACCGCCCGACAGCGCACAAACGGCCGCCTCTGGCGGCGCCGCAGCGCCGCGGCCGACCGTCTGGCTGCGCGGCTCGCAGCTCACCGCCGACTCGCTCTGGATCGTCTCGGGCGCGCTGCGCGATTCCGTCTTCGCTCGCGGCCGGTCGTTCGCGGGCAAGCTGGACTCCACGCTCGGGCGCGTGCAGCAGCTCGCGGGCGCACGCATGCTGGGTATCGTCCGCGAGGACGCCTTGCGCCGCCTTTACGTCACCACCGCCGCCGAGGCGATGGTCTACCAGGCTACTGCCGAAGGTCTGCTCGACAGCGGCATCCGTCTCGGCGCCGACAGCCTGGGCTTCCGCTTCGACGCCAGAGGCGAGATCCGCGGCCTGGACGCCGACCGTATCTCCGCGGGCATCGAGGGCACCCTGTACCCCGGAGCGCTCGTGCCAGACGTGCAGCTTCCCGGCTTCACCTTCACGCCCTGGGATCGTCCCTTGCGTGAGGACCTCCTGAACGGTTGGGAAGCTGCGTGGCTCGCCGCACACCCGGACTGGGACCCGCCGCCAGAGGCTGCTCCTGCGAACACGCCGCCCGCCTCTGGCGAGACCGCACCGCCGTTGCCTCTGGCGCCAGAGGCAGAACGTGCCACAGAGAGTGCCCGTCGAGACCTCGCAGCGGTAGGTTGCTCGGCCTCCCCCGCACCCCATGAACGCTCTCTACGCCCTCCGCGTGTTCGCCGTGCTGGCTCTCGTCGCGGGAGTTCTGGGCATGGTGATCTGCCTGCCATTTCTGTTCTCGGGACGCATCGAAGATCTCATCGGTGCGGGCTTTCCGTTCGTGGGCGGCTCTGTTCTCGCAGGCGCAGGTCTGATCTCGCTCGCGATTCTCGTCTCTTCCGACGCAGCGGCCCGCCAGAGGCACGAGCCATGACGCCTGAGGCACCGCTCGTTCTCCGCTCCGAAGGGCTCGTCAAGCGCTACCGGCGCCGCACGGTCGTTGACGGCGTCTCGCTGCGCGTGCAGCAGGGCGCGTGCGTGGGCCTGCTTGGCCCCAACGGCGCGGGCAAAACGACCACGTTCTACATGACCGTCGGCATGGTGCGGCCCGATGCGGGCGACGTGTTTCTGGGCCGCGAGGGCGAGAAGGAAACGCGCCTCACACGGATGCCGATGTACAAACGCGCCCGCCTCGGGATCGGCTACCTCGCGCAAGAGGCCAGCATCTTCGCGCAACTCACCGTCGAGGACAACCTGCGCGCCGTGCTGGATTTTCAGCCTCTGGCGAAGGCCGAAAAAAACGAGCGCGTGGAGCGCCTGATCGGCGAGTTCGGGCTGGAGAAGGTGCGTCGCAGCAAAGGCTATCAGCTTTCGGGCGGCGAGCGGCGGCGGACCGAAATCGCGCGAGCGCTCGCGACCGAGCCCAAGTTCCTGCTGCTGGACGAGCCCTTTGCAGGCGTCGACCCCATCGCCGTGGAGGACATCATGCGCATCGTCAGCGGCCTGCGCGACAAAGGCATCGGCGTGCTCATCACCGACCACAACGTGCACGAAACGCTCGCCATCACCGACCGCGCCTACCTGCTCTACGACGGCGAGATCTTTACCGAGGGGACGGCCGAGGAGCTAGCGGAAAACGAGGAGGTCCGGCGGAAGTACCTGGGCGAGAACTTTACCCTGGAGCGCTACAGCGCCTGAGCCTCTGGCGCCAGAGGCGCTGCCGCGCTCCTACAGCTACCCGCTTGCGTCTCCGTGTTCCGCATAGCCCTCGTCTCGTCTTTTCTCTTCGCGATGCCTCTGGCAGCTCAAGACCTTCCGCTCCTCCTGCCTGCTGAGGTTCGAACCCTCCTAGAGGATGCCGTCGCCAGAGGCTGGCTCTCAGGCTCCACGGCCGCTTCGGTGAACGCGTGCTCGGAAGCGGGCGCTCTGATCTCCCGAGGAGTTATCGCGCACGCGATCGCAGAGGACGTGCGCGCGATGTCTGAGACCGAGGGCCGATTTTACGGATTTGGTGGGTTTCCCATTAAAGGCTCCGAGACCGCCGTGTGGGTCGACGCACTGCTTGCCATCGGCCTCTTGCGGCCGTCTGAGGCTGAGCATCTCCACGGCCTGTGGCGCACACATGCAGATGCGCTAGAGGAGTCGGAAACAGATCGGAGGCATGATCTGGCCGATCCAACTCGGCGCTCTGACGCCATCGAGCGCGTGAGGGTGAGCGAGGGCGTGAGGCTGAGTGTGTCTCTTTTGCCGCGGTGGATCGAGCGGTGGGATGCCGTGTCCCCTGAACTCCTACGGTCTGATGCGGCCAGGTGGCGCGAGGTCGGCCTCCTGACGCCAGAGGCTGCCGCAGCTCTCGTGGACGACGCGGAGGCCTTGCGCTTGCCTGTGGGTGTGCCTCCGTGGCCGGGCTCGCCTCTGGCGCCGTACCTGACCACAGCGACTCTGCTGGACGTGACGATGGCTGGTGAGCCTGCGCATCTGACAGGACTGCTGTCGACGAGTTGGGCGAAGACGATCGCGGAGATCCTCGATCCATATCTGGATACGCCTCTGGCGCTGTCCAATGTGCGGATGGAGGTGGGCACCAGGGAGGCGTATGAGGGCCGCACCGATAGCGTCCACGTGCTCGCTTTCTCTGCCGACGGACACGATGTGCGACGGCGTGGCGGGTCGGGTCCGGACGCGACTGTGAGCGCGCTCAATCAGGTGCTGCGCGACCGCCGTGCGCCGGTCCGGGTCGGCCTCACGGTGTCAGCCACGCCAGAGGCGCCGTTCGCGAGACAGGTGTATCTCGTGGTGGTGACGGAGCCTCAGATGAAAGCGCTGTCGCTCGGCGTCATGCGTTTCGGCGCGCGACTATCCGAGCAACTCCAAGCGCTAGCAGACGAGAACGCCGATCCGGCATGCCGCTCGCTGACCTACCGCTCCGTCGAGCCGCATCTGGAGTTCGAGCCCATCGCATGGATGGCCGCACCATCCTTCGAGGACGCCGGGCGCCGCCGAGACTCGATCCGACACACGGCCGAGGTGCTCGCTGCCGCGGGACTCCTCGACGCGTCCGACGTGGAGCGCGCCGTGGAGCGCGCCGTGGAGCGCGCCGTGGAGGCACACGTGGAGCGGGGCGGCAGCGTAGAGGACGTGGAATACTTTCCCTTCGTCCGCATCGGGAGCTACGATTCCGAGGGAGGAGCATGGCCGCCCAACTATGTCTCGCTCGCTGAATACTGGAGCGAAACCACTCAGGGTGCGTGGACGCCCACAGACCTACGCCAGAGGCTCACCGCCTCTGGCGACAGCGTCGAGTTCGAGATGCGCGTGGGAGAGCGCGTGTACTGCGAGACCTACCCCGTTCACGGTGACTACTACGACACCATGGTCACGCACCTCTTCGCGCGTTCCGCTCGCGAGGCGACAAGCCGCACGTTCTACTGGCTTCGTGGGTACAAGGAAGCGTTTGCATTCCTCTCGCCCGAACAGGCGTCGACGCTTCGGGCCATCCTACCAGACCTTACGCCGGTGCTTCCCGCAGAGTGACCCGGGCCTCTGGCGCCAGTGACAGGCGCACGCCAGAGTTAGGCCGCCTCCATTTCCGCCTCTGGCGACGCCGCGATTTCGATAGAGTCGAGCGCCTGCGCGAGGTCGGCGAGGATGTCGTCTACGTCCTCCACGCCCACACTCAAGCGGATGAGAGAATCGGGCAGGCCTGCCTTGCGACGCACGTCGGCCGGGATGGAGCCGTGGGTCATGCTCGCGGGGTGTGAGACGAGGCTTTCCACGCCGCCCAGGCTTTCGGCGAGCTGGAAGACGCGCGTGGCCTGCATGAAGTGCACGGCCGTCTCGACGGTGTCATCCGCGAGTGTAAACGAGACCATGCCGCCAAAGCGGCGCATCTGCTTGGCCGCGACCTCGTGTCCGGGGTGATCCTCGAAGCCGGGATAGCGCACGTGGCCCACCTTGGGGTGATCGCGCAGGAAAGCCGCGACGGCCTCGGCGTTGTCACAGTGGCGCTCCAGGCGCAGGTGCAGCGTCTTGGTGGAGCGGAGCACCAAGAAGCAGTCCATCGGCCCCGGCGCGGCGCCCGCCGACTTGATGAGAAAGCGCAGGCGCTCCGCCCAGTCGTCGTCGCTCGTGAGTACAGCGCCGCCGACGACATCGGAGTGGCCGCCGAGGTACTTCGTCGTCGAGTGCAGCACCATGTCGGCGCCCAGCGCCAGAGGCTGCTGCAGGTACGGGCTCGCAAACGTGTTATCCACCACGACGGTGATGCCTCTGGCGCGTGCGCGCTCAGCCAATGCCGCGATGTCGAAGACGCGCAGCAGTGGGTTGGTCGGCGTCTCGATCCAGAGCAGTTTGGTCTTGTCCGTAAACGTCGCGTCTACGTCGGCCGGGTCGCTGAGATCGGCGAACGTGAAGTCCAGTCCCCATGGGCCGTACACCTCGGTCATCAGGCGGTACGTGCCGCCGTACAGATCGTCCGTCGAGACGATGTGGTCACCGGGCGTAAGGCACTTCAGAATGGCGTCGATGCCCGCTACGCCAGAGGCGAAGCAGATGCCGTGCTCGGCGCCTTCGAGCGCGGCGAGGTTTTGCTCCAGCGCCGTCCGCGTCGGGTTGCCCACGCGCGCGTAGTCGTAGCCCTGGTGCACATCCGGCGCCTCCTGCACATAGGTGCTCGTCTGGAAGATGGGCGTCATGATGGCGCCTGTGGATGGGTCAGGCGTCTGTCCAGCGTGGACGGCGAGGGTGCCGAAGCGAGCGTCGGGGATGTGAGCCATGGGAAGAGCCTCTGGCGCCAGAGGCGAGCAAAAGGTGAGTCGGAAGCCTCTGGCGACGCGCCAGAGGCGGGATGGACGCTAGCGGCGTGCCAGAGGTCCCCATGAAACGGGGGGCGCAGCGAACCGCGCCCCCCGAGGGTCGAGCGAGTCCAGCGCAGGCGCCAGAGGCTCGGGTGAGGCCGGGGCCTCTTTACATGCCTTCGTCGGCGCAGGCCTGTGCGCTCGCCGCATCGTCGGCACGGCCGAGCGAGTTGTAGATCGTCACGAGCGTGCGGCAGACGGTTGGGCGGGTGCCACCGTCGGCGAGGTCGCGCGCGGTGGTGAGCGCCATGAGCGAGCCCTCGATGAGCTCGTCGCGGTTGGCGATCATCGTGTCGTACGTGTCCTGCTCGCTCAAGTCGAGCGCGCCCGCTTCAGTCTCGATGCGGCCCGCCTCGCGCAGACGCGCGACGCCGAGGTTGTAGAACGCGTCGGCGTTGCTGTCCTCGATCATGGACGCCGCCTCGAACTGCTCGATGGCATCCGCGTAGCGCTCGACGCCCAGAAGCAGGGTGCCATAGTTGTAGCGGATGAGAGCGTCGTTGGGGAAGTTGCCGACCTGCGTCTCGAACTCCGAGATCGCGCGCTCCGACTGACCGCTGGAGGCCAGCGTGTTGAGAAACTCCTGCTGCACACGGTCGCGCTCAGACGCGTCCGCCAGAGGCAGAGCTTTCTCCAACACCGACACGGCGTCGGCGCCGCGGTCCATCTGGAGGTACGCCTTCGAGAGGTAGATCGACGCGTTGGTGTAGTCGGGCTCCATCTGAAGGGTCTTCTCAAGAGCCGTCGCGGCTGCAGCCGAGTTGTTCGCCAGAAGCTGCGCGAGACCGAGGCCAAAGTGCCCGCCGACGGAGTCAGGGTGGACGGAGATGGCGCCTTCGAAGAACGGGATCGACTCCGCCGCTGGCGTGCGGTCGTTTTGGAGCGAGGTGTTGCCCGTGTTGAGCATCTGAGCCCACGCAAATCCGCGCATCGTGGCCACGTCGGCGTCCTCTGGCGCGAGCATCACGGCGCGGTTGATTGTCGTGGTGAGCTCGGGGATGAACGCGCGGCGGTCAGCGATGGGCGCCTTCTCCATCTGGAGCGTGAGCACCTGCGACTTGAGGCGCAGCGCCTCTACGTTGTCGGCGTTCTCTTCGAGCGCGGTGTTGAGGTTGGCGAGTGCGCCGTCGAAGTCCTCCGTGCGGATTTTGAGTTTGGCGCCCTCTACGTTCGGGTCGCTGGAGCATCCGTCGGCACCGCCGAGGACGAGCGCCAGGACGAGCAACGCAGGGAGGAAGGGGAGTCGGGATCTCATAGTGTAGAGTGGAGGAGAGGCGCGATAGAGCGGCGCCGCGGTTAGAAGCGGGGGCGTCCGGGGAAGCGCTAGAAGCTACTCGTACCTTCCACGCCCGTACAGCCCAGAGGGTCCTAAACCGGCTCGCATCCCGTCATGTTGCCCGCATTCCGCGCGTTCCTCACCGAGATCATCGACTACGCCGGGCTCTTCCCGCCCGCCTCGCTCGATCTCGACCCGTCCATCCGCAACTACGTGGGCTACCGCCAGCAAGCCGACGCGTGGATGCTCAGCCGCTTCATCGTGCCCGCTGCGCAGTTGGGCGCGTTGGACGACTACGCCGAGCTTTTCGCCAGCGCGCCGCCCGTCGCCTTCAGCGTGCTCGGGCTTCGAGGCGCCTCTGGCGGCCTGGACGGTACGGCTCGCGCCACGCTAGAGGCCGCGCGCCTCTTCGAGGCACAGCACCCGGGTGCTGTGCGCTGCGACCGGTTCGAGCTTCGCGCCGCGCCAGAGGCCGCAGCGGGCCTGGGCGCCATGCTCGCCGACCTGCCTCTGGCGCCGGGCGACGGCATCGCGGTGGAGTTTCCCATGACCGGCGACGGCTACGCGCCCGAGGTGCTGGAGGAGGCTGCGCACGGCGTCGCCGAGGCCAACGCCAGAGGCAAGGCGCAGCGCTTTGCGCTCAAGCTGCGCTGCGGCGGCGTCACGCCAGATCTGGTGCCGGGCGTGGAGCGGCTGGCCCATGCGGTGGCCGTCTGCGCCGATGCCGATGCGCCGTTCAAGGCCACTGCGGGCCTTCACCACCCATTCCGCAACGTCGACGAGGCCGTCGGCGCGACGATGCACGGCTTTGTCAACCTCTTTGGCGCCGCCACGCTTGCGCTCGCCAATGGCTTCGACCGCGACGCCATCGCCGACGTGCTGGACGATGCCGACGCGTCGCACTTCGCGCTCGGCGACGACTTCACCTGGCGCGGCCACACCGTCGGCGCCTCTGGCGTCCACGAGGCCCGCCAGAGGCGCGCGCTGTCCTACGGCTCGTGCTCGTTCGACGAGCCGCGCGAGGATCTCCAGGCGCTGGGGTGGATGGCGCCTGCCTGAGCTTCCAGAGGCCGTGCCTTTTTGCGGACGGCCTCTGGCGTTCGTGGGCAAAACTCGTCTGAAGTGGGGAGGCGTGTTCGGTGCATGCCTCGCCGAGGCGTCCCTTCCTTCGGCTTCTGGCGCCAGAGGCCGGTGGTCGATGCCGTGCGCGGTGTCTCTACGATCTCGCGGCGCCCCGATCCTCTGGCGCCGTGAGGCGTACCGCCCCGACTTCCCTTCTTTTGCCTCGCGATGACCGCCTTTCTCGACCTCCCCGCCGACACCGCCTTCGGACTCGACAACCTGCCCTACGGCGTCTTCTCGACCGAGAGTGACTCCAGCCACCGCGTCGGCGTGCGCATCGGGGATCACGTGCTGGATCTCGCGTACCTGGAGACGCACGGCCTCATCGCGGCGCCAGAGGCCGGGCGCGCGCCGGTCTTCCACGGCACCCTCAACGCGTTTATGGCGCTCGGCAAGCCGTCATGGGACGCCGTGCGCGGACGCTTGCAAGATCTGCTCAGCGGCGACGGCCCGGACGACCTGCGCGGGTCCGACACGCACCGCGCGGCGGCACTCACGCCTCTGGCGGAGGTGACGATGCACCTCCCAGCTGAGATTGGCGACTACACCGATTTCTACTCCTCGCGCCAGCACGCCACAAACGTGGGCACCATGTTTCGCGGGCCGGAAAACGCGCTGATGCCCAACTGGCTGCACCTGCCGGTGGGCTACCACGGGCGCGCGTCCAGCGTGATCGTGAGCGGAACCGACGTGGTGCGGCCCAAAGGCCAGCAAAAGCCCGCCGACGATGCGCCCCCCGTCTTTGGTGCCTCCAAACTTCTCGACATCGAACTCGAACTCGGCTTCTTCGTCGGCAAGGGCAACGATCTAGGCGACTCGATCACCGTCGAGCAAGCGCGAGACCAGATCTTCGGCTTCGTGCTCGTCAACGACTGGAGTGCGCGCGACATCCAGAAATGGGAGTATGTGCCGCTCGGGCCCTTTCTGGGAAAGAGCTTCGCGACCAGCATCAGCCCGTGGGTGGTGCCGAGCGCCGCGCTCGACCCCTTCCGCGTGCCCGGCGAGGCGCAGGACGACAGCGCCGACAACCCCGAGCCTCTGGCGTACCTGCAGCAGAGCGGAAAGCGCTCGCTGGACATCGCACTGGAAGTACACCTGGAAACGACCGGTATGCGCGAGAACGGGACCGCCCCCGAAGTCATCTCGCGCAGCAACGCCAAGTACCTCTATTGGAGCCCCGAGCAGCAACTCGCGCACCACACCGTCAACGGCTGCAACGCGCGGCCCGGCGACCTGATGGCGAGCGGCACGATCTCGGGCGAGACCGAGGACAGCTATGGCTCCTTTCTGGAGCTGACGTGGCGCGGCACCAAGCCTCTGGCGCTAGCCGGGGGCGAGACTCGGAAGTTTCTGGCAGACGGCGACCGCGTGATTCTCACCGGTGTCGCCGAGCGCGACGGACGGCGGGTAGGCTTTGGAGAGGTCGAAGGCACCGTACAGCCAGCGCGTTAGCACGCCTCTCCCATCGCAGCCTCTGGCGGCAGAGGCCGCGGTGAGTTTTCGTGTGAGGCTCAGCGGTGGAACGCAAGGTAAAAAAACGCCAGAGGCGCGTATCTTGGCACTCCTCGGGAGCGACGACCCACCGCGCCGCCCTCATGCGCTGACCTGGCTTTGTAGGCCTCCATTCCCGCATGCGTCTCGCACCTGCGACGAATCTGCTTCGTCACACGACCGCTCAACGCCTTACCGACTTCGACTTCGACTTCCCGAAAGAGCTCATCGCAGCCTATCCTGCAGAGCCGCGGGACTCTGCCCGTCTAATGATCGTCGACCGCCACGAGCGGACGATAGAGCATCGAAAGATCGGAGACTTGCCCGAGTATTTCGGGCCTGGCGACGTGCTCGTGGCCAACGACACGAGCGTGTTTCCCGCACGCCTCCGTGGCTACAAAGACACGACGGAGGCCAAGGTGGAAGTCTTCCTCTTGCGCGAGCTCAACTCTGAGCAGCGCCTGTGGGACACCATCGTGGACCCCGCGCGCAAAGTCCGCGTGGGCAACAAGCTGATCTTCCCCGGCGGGCTCGAAGCTGAGGTTCTGGACAACACAACAAGCCGCGGCCGAACCCTCCGGTTCATCTTCGACGGCTCGCCAGAGGCTCTGTACGCGCTCATCGACCGCACCGGCGAGACGCCGATTCCTCGGTACCTGCGCCGCCCGCCTGAGCCTGCCGACAAGGTGCGGTACCAGACCTTTTTCGCGCGCAACCGCGGCGCGGTCGCAGCGCCGACGGCCGGGCTGCACTTTACGCCAGAGCTCGTCGCCTCGATTGAGGGCACCGGCGCTACCGTGACCACGGTGACGCTCCACAAGGGTCTGGGCTCATTCCGGCCCGTCGATGTCGAGGATCTCTCAAAGCACCGAATGGACGCCGAGAAGATCGTGGTCACGCCAGAGGCGGCCGAGACGGTCAACGCCGCACTCACGTCGCCCACGTGCTCAGTCACGGCCTGTGGCCTCACGGTGATCCGCGCGATGGAGTCGACGCTCTCGGCCAACCGCACGCTCAAGGCTGTCGAAGGCTGGACCGACAAGTTCATCTTGGAGCCGTACGACTTCCTGATCACCGAGCGGCTGCTGTGCAACTTCCAACGCCCGCACTCGACGCTGATCATGATGCAGGCCGCTTTTATGGGCAACGACCTCTTCCGTGCCGCCTACGAGGAGGCCGTGCGGGAGGAGTACCGCTTGTTTTCCTTCGGCGACGCGATGTTGGTGCTCTAGCCTCTGGCACCGGGTTGCCTCTGGCGGCGAGTGCCTCTGGCGCTGACCTGATCCCGCCAGAGGCCGTGCGTTGGCCTCTGGCGACGAGTGCCTACCGTACGACTGTGATGGTGCGCGTCACGAGCTGCCCGCCTGCCGAGAGGCGCACGACGTACAGACCCGGTGCGAGCGCTGTGGCGTCTAGCGTGGCGGTAATCGCGCCAGAGGCTTCGCCCTCGTGGAGGACGGCGACCTCGCGCCCGCGGGCATCGAGAAGGCTCAGCCGAGCCGGACCCGGCGCGTCGAGCGCGGCGCGGATCTGCACGGCGCCAGAGGCCGGGTTGGGGCCTGCGGTAATCTCCAGGGCCGAGGTCGGGACGGGTGGCTCAGCGTCGGTGATGTTGGCGTCGAGCTCGATGACGAAAAGACCGCCCTGGCGGTCTGAGACGGCGACGCGGCCGGAGGGGAAGTACGGGTAGATGCTCCAGACCCCGTTGTAGCCGTAGCCCGAGCCCTGGAACGTGTCGTAGAGCGCGACTTCGATGGGCGCCGTCGGGTCGCTGACGTCGAAGACGCGGTAGCCCTCGGTGTAATGGCCGATGTGGAGCAGGTCGCCGGTGACGTAGCAGTTGTGCACGACGGCCTGGTTGTCGACGATGATCTCGGTCACGAACTCGGCGTCGAGCGGGTCGCTCACGTCGAAGACGCGCGTCCAGTTGCCCGCGCTGCCGATCTCGTCGCCTACGAAGACGTAGCGGCCGTCCGTGGTGCCGCACACGTTATGGGCGCCGCTACCGGGGTAGCCGAACGTGCTGATGCGCTGCGGCGAAGCGGGATCGGAGAGGTCCAGAATGTCCACGCCACCGCCGTAGATGTTGGGACCGTAGCCGGTCGTGCCGTCGACGTAGAAGTCGTGGTAGTAGGGCGTGTTGAAGTGGTTGGGCCGGTACTCGCCGATCAGCTCTGGCGCCTCTGGCGTGGCGGTGGAGTAGATGCGCAGGCCCGCGTTGCCGCTCGTGCGCCCGCCGGTGACGTAGAGCCGGTCGCCGTCCACGCTCACGTTGTGCGAGCCGCTGCCGCTGATGCCCACCTGCACATCGAGCAGTCCTACCTGCACAGGGTTGCTGGGGTCCGCGAGGCTGATGATCTGGATCGGTCCGTTCTCGTTGACGAGGTACGCGTGGGAGCCGACCACCTTGACATCTTTGGAGTCGCTCGCGCCAGAGGCTGTCGGCACGAACCCGACCTCGACGGGCGTGCTGCCGGTGATGTCGATCACGCTCAGGCCGAAGTTTTGCAGGGCGACGAGCGCGTACTCGCGTCCGTCGGGTGCGGTGTAGCCCCACACGTCGGCGTAGCTGCCGCGCTCGTTCCACACGCCGACAAGCGTCGCGCCTCGCGAGATGACGGGCTTGAGTTGCACCGCTGCGCTCTCGTACAACGGCGTGCCGCTGGCGTCGCGAAGAACCGCCTGGAAGGCGTAGACGCGGCTGGGGTCCAGACCGTCGACGCTCGCGAGGGCTTCGAAGGAAGTGCTCTCGGCGTCGTACGAGGTGCCCACGTCCTGGGGAGTGCCTCCGTCCGGCGCAAACGTGAAGGCGAGTCTCGCGCCAGAGGCAAGCGCTGCCGGAGGCGTGTAGAACGCGGAGAGTTGCACGCGCCCGTTGTCGACCGTCGTGGCGGCGAGAAAGCGGAGAGGCGGGAAGCTGAGCGTGAGCGAGACCGGCTGGGACTCGAACAGCGAGCGACCGGAGGGTACACGCGCGGCGATGGCGTACAAGAGGTCGAAGGAGGCGCTGTACGGTGTCGCATCGGCGTAGGTGCTGCCGTCGCCGTCGTAGTCGCTCGCCATGATGTACAGGTACTCGCGGCACCCGGTCGGGTCGACAGCCGGGCTCCACCGGCTATCAGCGCCGCCACACAGCCGGTCGTCTTCCACAAATGCCACGTTAAGGCGCCGCGGAGCATCCGGGTCTGAGATGTCGTACGCGGCACCGTCGAAGGTGCCGACGCCTGCGTTGGTGTAGCCGCTCTCGCGCCGAAACACGCGCGCCGCGCTCGACATCCCGCGGTCGAACACGATCTCGACCGGCACGTCGCCAGAGGCCTCGATGGAGGAGCCGGAAAACCAGTTGCGGCCATAGAACGCGCCGCCGCCAAACGCCGAGCCTGCAAACGGTACCCCTTCGAGCCATTGCGACGGTCCGCTCCATGTCGCCGTCAGGTCGGCCTGGCCGCCGCTTTTGGCCTCTGGCGTGGCGACGATGGCAGGCTCGACGCCGATGCGCGTCGGTGGCGCGTCGGAAGCGAACTGCGCGTGGGCTGCAGGCGAGAGCCCCGCAACCAGTGAGACGAGCAGGGCGATGTGAGCGGCGCGGAGCATGTGCAGAGAGGGTGGGGAGACAGAGTGTACGACCCGCCTGCTCGCGTGCCTCTGGCGCCAGAGGCTGATTCCAGCTACTCGCCCAGGACGACCTTGAGCGACACGTCGAGCGCGAGAACGGAGTGCGTGAGCGCGCCGCTGGAGATGAAGTCCACGCCCGTCGCGGCGATGGCGGCGACGGTTTCGAGCGTGACGTTGCCCGAGGCCTCGGTCTGCACCTGGCCGTTGACGCGGTCCACGGCATTCTGAAGCATCGACACGTCCAAGCCGCTGGGTGTCCGGACGGCCATGTTGTCCAGCAGGACGCGGTCCAGCCGGAAGCCGTCAGCGTGGGCCGCGAGGGCTTCGTCCAACTCTTCCATGGTGCGCGTCTCGCACTCCACGGGCACGTCCAGGCCTCTGGCGCGAAGGTGCGCGTCGGCAGACTCGATGGCGGCCCGCACGCCGCCAGAGGCTGCGATGTGGTTGTCTTTGATGAGCACCATGTCCCACAGCCCGACGCGGTGGTTGGCGGCGCCTCCCAACGCGACCGCCCACTTGTCGAGCTGCCGCAAGCCGGGAACGGTTTTGCGCGTGTCCAGGACGGTCGCGGGCCGTGCCGCCTCTTGCATGCGGTGGGCCGCCGTCGCGACGCCGCTCATGCGCTGCACGAGGTTGAGCGCGAGCCGCTCGGCCACGAGAATCGAGCGCGCCTTGCCGCGCACCGTTCCCGGTTGCGCGCCTCTGGCGAGACGGTCACCGTCCGCCGCGGCCCACGTCACCTCAAGCTCCGGGTCCACCATCTGGAACACGCGCTCTGCGACCGCGAGGCCCGCGATCACGCCGTCCTCTTTCGCGAGAAACCGCGCGACCGCGGGCGTGTCCTCGGGAATGGTCGCCTCGGTCGTCACGTCGCCAGAGGCGATGTCTTCGGCGAGGGCGTGTGGCAGGAGCCAGTCGAGCGCGTCAGCGACGGGGGAGGGGATGGGAAGCATGCGGGATGCGGGATGCGGGATGCGGGATGCGGGATGCGTAAGGTCGCACGGCGCTGAAAAGGTTCCGCGCTGGTGCCGCCAGAGGCCTCGTGGTCTGATGCAGAGTTCGACGCTCCATCGTCCATCTGGTGCGAGACCCTCTGCGCGCCCGAACGTGGCGACAACGTGATCGTCAGACGTCGATGCGTTGAGGCGCTCTGCGATGCGGATGGTCTCTGCGTGAGGTGCGCGGCCTTCCGACTCCCTCGGAGAGCTTCTCGGCTGTCAGGGTGCCTCTGGCGAACCTTTCACTAGTGGCTTCGTTTGAGCGGGCCTTCCACCCCGGAAGGCTCCCCTCACTCGACACCTCTCTACCATGGGCTTTATTTTCTGGATCATCATCGGCGCCATCGCCGGATTTCTCGCCGAGAAGATCATGAAGGCCGACATGGGCCTCCTGATGAACATTGGCCTCGGCATCGTCGGCGCCCTCGTCGGCGGCTTCCTCATCAACTCCATCCTCGGGATTCGGAGACGGCGAAGGCCTCATCGAGAGCATCGTCGTCGCCACGATTGGCGCCGTTCTCGTGCTGTGGATTGCCAACAAGGTCCGCGAGCGTTCCGCCGCCTAGCGTTTATGACCACGACGTATTCCGCGGCGGCCCGATCCTTCTGGGCCGCCGCGTTTCTGTTTCTCCTTCTCGTACTGCCTCTGGCGGGCTGTGGCGCTGCCGACGCGCCGGAGCGCGAAAGGCTCGCGGTCTCGGCTGTCGATGTGGAGATGCTCCGCACCGAAGCCGCCGCGCGCTTTATCTCGACCGACGACGCACTGGCGGACCTGGAAACGGCCGTCTCGACGCTGGACTCGACCGGCCAAGCCAACGCGCGCCCTCGCCTCGAAGCCCTGCGCGGCCGCCGCGCAACGCTGCAGTCCCAACTGGACTCGCTCGGTGCAGCGAGCTTCCCAACGCAAGAGGCCTTTGGCTCTCGCTCGACGCAGCTTCGCCAGAGGCTCGAAGCGCTGGACGCTACGATCGCGCGCGACCGCATCCTCATCGAGCCCGACGCCGGACGCCTCCGCGAAGCCGCAACCGGGCGATTGGAACGCTTGGCCTCTCGCGCCGAACGCATCCGCGCCGACTCGACCCAGGCCTCTGGCCGCACGGCCGCGGCGCTAGACAGCACTCGCGTCCGGTTGGAACGTACGCTCGCGCAGCTAAACCGACGGGATGCACCGTTCGACAGCCTACGCGATGTGCTCGCGGAGGCGTTTAGCCAACTCCCACGTTTGGAGCGCGACTCGCTCACGACGCGACTCATGCCCGACTCGCTGCGCTAGCGCCAGAGGCCTCTGGCGGGGCGACGTGCTAGGACATTTAGCCTCTGGTGCGGGGTGCGTGATGCTCCCTTCGCCAGAGGCGCTCAGCGGCCGCGGAGCCAGCCGGTGGGGTTGAGCGGGGTGCCGTTGCCCTGGAACACGGCGAAGAACAGCGAGGCGCCACGGCGGTCTTCGCTGGTGCCCGCCCGGCCCACGGCCTGGCCCGCTTGCACACGGTCGCCGCCGGAGACGACGACCTGGGAAAGGTTGCCGTAGATGGTCGTGTAGCCGTTGTGCGAGACCATCACGTACGTCCCAAACGTCGCCATCGTGGCGACGCGCTCGACGGTGCCCGCGAACACGGCGCGCGCGGCGGCGCCTGGCGACGTGGAAATGTCGATGCCGACGGAGGTGGTCGTTGTGCCGGTGATGGGGTCGCGACGGTTGCCGAACGTACTGGTTACAGTGCCATCGGCAGGCCAGGGGAGGCTGCCGCGGTTGCTTAGGAACGAGCCGGCAATGCTCTCGGTGCGGCTCTCCGGCGCGGCGGCCGCAGGCGCAGCCTCTGGCGTGGGAGCGGTGGGTGCAGGCGCGGGAGCTCGCGCGACGGGCGGAGGCTCTGCGGTGTTGCCGCGGCGCTCGGGTGTCGTGCGGCGTTCGTCTTCGAGCATGGCGCGGCGCGAGAGCTCGTCGGCGCGGCGCTGCGCATCGGCTGCGCGGCGGGCTTCGGCGACTTCCTCGGCGCGGCGTGTGGCCTCTCGGGCGGCAGCAACGCGTGCCGCTTCTGCGGCCGCTACGCGCTCGGCCTCGCGGCGCTGCTCCGCCGCACGGAGGTCGGCGACGAGTTGCGAGAGTGCGCCCGCATCCGCACGGCTCTGGCGGAGCTGGCGTTCGAGCTGCCCACGCCTCTGGCGCGCGTCGACGATGAGCTCCTGGTGCTGGCGCTTCTTCGTGTCGAGCTCGCGCTGCTCGCCCTGGCTCGTCGCCAGAAGCCTCTTGGTGGCCTCCAACGAGGTCACGACGGCACGCTCGCGCTCGCGGAGCTGCGACGTTTTCTCGCCGATGCGCTCCACCTGCCGCCGCCGCCGCCCGGCGAACTGCTGGAGGTATCGCGCTCGTGCCAGCATCTGGTTGATGGAGCCGCAGGCGAGAATGAGCGCCAGAGGACTCCTGCGGCCGTGCTTGTAGGCGTGGAGCGCGCGCGAGCGGTAGGCCTCTCGCGCCGAGACAATCTCGCCGTCCAGGCGCTGAATAGAACCTTGCAGCGCTTCCGTCTCGCGCCGCGTTTTGGCCACCTCGCCGCGGTATCCCGAGACCAGTTCCTCTCGCAACGCGATCTCTGTCCCCAGGCGTTCGACCGCTTGGAGCGCCCCCGCCTCGACCGAGCGCGCCTGACTGACCTCGCGCTCGACGCCCGCGATCTGGCTCCGAATCGCGCTCAGGCGCCTCTCGTTGGCCGCGCGGTCCTGCGCCGCTACGCCAGAGGCGGAGGCGAGGCAGAAGAGGGCGAGGGCGAAAAGCGGGCGCATGATCCGAACGGCCGGTGAAACGCAAAGCTACGGCGGCCTCTGGCGCCAGAGGGGAGCAGGGCTGGGTTTCAGTATCGGCTTCTGGCGGCAGATCCCAAGCCGAGGCAGAACGGGCTAGTCCGCGAAAGCGGCGAGGACCGCGTCGGGCGCCGTGACAGGCCTCTGGCGCGCGGTGTCGATAAAGCACAGCGTGACGCGGCCCGAGATCAGCACGCGCGTCTCGCCCTCGCGCCGCACGGCGTAATCGATGGGCACTTTAACGCGCGGCGGGGCAAACGTCGTCTCGACCTCGATCACGTCGTCGTAGAACACGCTCGCGTGGTAGCGCAGCGTCGCCTCCACGACGGGCATGATGATGCCGCTGTCCTCCAGCGCTTTGTACGCCAGCCCGCGCTCGCGCAGGGCTTCGGTGCGCGCGGCTTCGAACCAATCCAGCGCGTGCGTGTGGTAGACGACGCCCATGGGGTCGCATTCGCGGTAGCGGACGCGGTGGCGGTACAGGTGGGTCATGGGCAGGGCCTCTGGCGGGAGCGTAAGGCCGGGCATTGCGCCAGAGGCCTCTGGCGCTAGGCGGGCTCGCCGTCGGTCCACGAGCCCATCGCGTCGAACTTGGCGAGGCGTTGCGCCAGAAGCTCGTCCGTGGGCAGCGTTTCGAGCGCGCCGAGCGCGAGCGCGATGGCCTTGCCGACCGAGTCGAAGGTGGTCTTGGGGTCGTTGTGGGCGCCGCCGAGAGGCTCGGGGATGATCTCGTCGATCACGCTGTGCTCGATGAGGTCGGGCGCGGTGAGCTTGAGTGCGCGCGCGGCGTCCTCCTTGTAGTCCCACGAGCGCCAGAGGATGGACGAGCACGACTCGGGCGAGATGACGGAGTACCACGCGTTTTCCAGCATCAGGATCTTGTCGCCCACGCCGATGCCGAGCGCTCCGCCAGAGGCGCCCTCGCCGATGACCACGACCACGATGGGCACCGGCAGGCGCGCCATGACGAGCAGGTTGCGCGCGATGGCCTCGGCCTGGCCGCGCTCCTCGGCTTCGAGGCCGGGGAAGGCGCCGGGCGTGTCCAGCAGCGTGACGATAGGCTTGCCGAACTTGGCGGCCATCTCCATCAGGCGCTTGGCCTTGCGGTAGCCTTCGGGGTTGGGCATCCCGAAGCGGCGGTCTTTGCGCTGCTTGGTATCGCGCCCTTTTTGCTGGCCCACGATGCAGACCGTTTGGTCTCGCGTGCCAAACCGGCGGCCCATGAACGTGCCGAAGCCGCCCACCATCGCGCGGTCCTCGCCGAACAGGCGGTCGCCGTGGAGCTCGACGAAGCCCTCGGTGAGCGCGCCGATGTAGTCCAGCGTGTAGGGGCGGTCCGGGTGGCGCGCCAGCTGCACGCGCTGCCACCGGGTCAGGTTTTGGTAGATGGACGCCTTGAGGGTCTCGACGCGGCGTTCGAGCGCCGAGATCTGTTCGGTGAGATCGACGGTGCCGTCTTCAGCCTCGAACGAGCGAAGCTCGCGGAGCTTCGTCTCCAGATCGACCAGGGGCTTCTCAAACTCTAGAAGATGCATAGCGGGAGGGCGCGGTGGTGGCGCACGCCAGCGTCACAGGGGACGCGTCACGAGGGGCGCGCGAGCGCCTTGAGGAGGATGTCGAGATCGAGCGCGAAGGACTGGTTGCGGGCATAGCCCCAGTACGCGCGGTGCGCCTCGACGATGGTGGCGGGCGGCGCGTCGAGCGTGTCCAGAATGGAGACCACGCCGGGGCGCAGGCCCCACGCCTCTGGCGGGTGTGTGCCCGCAGGATCGTAGCCCACAAGCGCGCGACGGCCTCGGAGAACGCTGGGCATCCGGGCGGTGAAGTGCGCGACGCGACGGCGCAAGCTGTGCACAGGTGCGCGCTTCGCCAGAGGCCGCAGGAGTGGGTGCAGCGCGATACCCACCAGCGCGACCGGAAGCTCGACCGCGCGCCGCGCCAGAGGCGACCTCAGTGGCGCCACGGCGCGCTCGGCGCTTACGAGCGGTCCCGAGAGGTCTTCCACGCTCGCCTTGCCGATGATGCGGTCGCGGTGCTGCGCCAGGATCTTGAGCTCGACCGGCAGGTCGCCCAAGGCGCGCATCCCGGAGAGAATGGCGGTGTTGGTGAGCGCGTCGGCGGCGAAGACGACTTCGCTGGCATCGTGCAGGCGCACCAAGATCGCGGAGCTGCCGCGCCGGGCCTGCGTGCGGCACGCCAGAGGCCTGGGACGTGGTGCCTCTGGCGCCAGAGGCGGGCGCGTCGCGGTCGCCGACGTAGCCGACGATGTCGAGGTGGAGGCGGCCCTGCGCGAGGCGGCGCAGGCGCTCGGCCTCGGCGCCGGAGCCGACGACGAGGGCGCGGCGCGGGCCGCGCGTCTCGCGCCGCGCGAGAAGCCGCCGGGCGACGAGCAAGACCGTCCCGAGCGCGAAGCCCGTCAGCACCGTCGCGCGCGAAAACGCGGCGAGAGGAATGAGGAACGACACCGTCGCCACCGCCAGAAAGCCCACGCCCGCGCCGATCACGACGGGCCGGATGCGCCTCTGGCGCCGCCCGTAGCCGCCCGCGCCGCCCACGCCGAGCACGAGCGCAAGGGCGTAGAGCGGGAGTACGACCGCGTACATGTCGGCGTCGAACGAGAAGCCGCGCGGGAGCGACCACAAGAGCGCGGCGAGCGAGAGAGCGATCCAGCCGAGCGCCGTGTCCGTCGCCGGAGCCGCGAGGGCGCGCCCGACCTGGGAAAGCGCCGCGAGGCTCGCGCGGCCTACGATGCCCGCGCGGATGCCGAGCGCCAGAAGCCGCGAGCCTGCACGCCCGAGCGCGCTGTGACCGCCGCCGGTGAGGTGCTTCTCGACAAAGCGCAGCATCGCGCCGTAGAAGAGGCGCACGTAGCGCAGGTCCCCTT
The DNA here is from genome assembly GCA_963708165.1 of Rubricoccaceae bacterium. Lineage (GTDB taxonomy): Bacteria > Bacteroidota > Rhodothermia > Rhodothermales > Rubricoccaceae > Rubricoccus. The sequence goes on from OY970187.1 coordinate 2,993,950, forward strand.
TTTTCGTGCTCTCGCCCTTGTAGTGGACGATCTGCGTGGCAGGCGTGTACCGGATCTTCCACCCGGCCTGCTGGATGCGATAGCACCAGTCCAGGTCCTCGCCGTACATGAAGAACGCCTCGTCGAACAGGCCTGCGGCGTGGCGGGGACTGGGTTTTGGGGCCTGGGCACTGGCAGAGGCCTCTGGCAGGGCGCCGTCGCCAGAGGCGGGGTGGGTGGCCTCGTCTTCGCCAGAGGCTTCTGGCAATACCTTTTCCCTCTTCCCCCATCCCTCTTCCCCTAAAATGGCCTCGCGGCGCACCATCATGCACGAGCCGCTGAGCGCGTCGATCTCGCAGACCTCGTCTTGCGGGAGGTAGGTGAGGTTGTAGCGGCCGAAGGTGGGGCTGTTGGGAAAGAGGCGGCTGAGACCAGTTAGGCGGAAAAATGCGACCGCAGGCGTGGGAAACGCGCGGCGGCTTTCGGGCGCAAAGGTGCCATCGGGGTTGAGGATGCGGCAGCCTGCGGCACCCGTGTCCGGGTGCGCGTCCATAAAGCCGACCAGTTCGCGCAGCGTGTCCTCTTGCAGGATCGTGTCCGGGTTGAGCACGAGCGCGTAGCGGCCTGCGGCCTGCCGAAGCGCCTGGTTGTTGGCCGTCGCGAAGCCCACGTTTTCCTGGTTCGCGATCACGCGCACGTCGGGAAATCTCGCGCGGACCATCTCGACCGAGCCGTCGGCCGAATCGTTGTCGACCACCCACGTTTCGACGTTCAGGCCGCCGCTGGCGCGCTGCACCGATTCGAGCGCTTGCTCCAAGAACTCCCGCACGTTGTACGTCACGATGACGACGGACACGTCGACGGAGGCGACCTCGGCGGCGGGAGTGGGGGAGAGGGCGACGCGCATCGGGCGGAGTATACGGCTGCAGCCGAGCCTTCCGACGCGTCGGGTATGCGAGAGGAGCCTCTGGCGGCATGAGCCGTCGGCAGACGCGGACGGCTCGAATACGCGCTCAGCCCGGCGGGTGGCCTCTGGCGCCGGGCTAGCTTCGGCGCTCCGCCAGAGGCCTGCATCGGGCCGCCGGTTTTCGCTCAGACCTGATCTCGCCAGAGGCCATCGTGCTGTCCGCTCCTCTCCGTCGCGAAATCAAGGCCACGCTGACCCTCGCGGCGCCGCTCGTGGCGGCGCAGCTGGCGCAGATGTCGATGTCGTTCGTGGACGTGGTGATGGTGGGCCGCTTGGGCACGGGCGCGCTGGCGGCGGCCGTGCTGGGCTCGACGGCGTTTTTCACGCTCTCGCTGATCTGCGTGGGCGTGATCCTGGCCGTCAACCCGACGGTCGCGCAGGCGGTGGGCGCGGGGGACAGGGACCTCGCGGCGCGGGCGACGCGCCAGGGGCTGTGGCTCGCGGTGATCCTGGGCGTGCCGCTGTTCGTCGCGCTGGGCTGGAGCGAAGAGGGGCTTCTGGCGCTGGGCCAGGCCCCCGAGACCTCCGCGCTGGCGGGCGACTACCTCCGCGCGATCCGCTGGGGCATCGTGCCCAACCTGGCGTTCTCGGCGCTGCGCGGTTTTTACGAGGGCACCGGACGCGCCCGGCCGGTTCTGCTCGCGACGATCGTGGGCGTGGGCGTCAACGTCGTCGCCAACAACGCGCTGATGTACGGGAAGTGGGGACTGCCCGCGCTCGGGCTGGAAGGCACGGGCTGGAGCTCAGCGCTGGTCTTTGCCGCGATGGCCGCGAGCCTCGCGATTGGCATCCGCGTGCTCCCGGACTTGCGTCGCTACGGCGTGCTCGTCGGGCTGCGCTCGCCCGATCCCGCGATGCTGGGCACGCTCGTACGGCTCGGTGCGCCCATCGGCGTGACCTTTGGGCTGGAGGCGGGCCTGTTCTCCGCCGCCACGCTGCTCGTGGGCTGGCTGGGCGAGGTGCCTCTGGCGGCGCACCAGATCGCGCTCAACGCGGCCTCGTTTACGTTTATGGTGCCGCTCGGCATCGGTATGGCCGCGACGGTGCGCGTGGGACAACTCGTCGGTGCAGGCGACGAGGCGGGCGCGAGGCGGGCCGGGTTTGTCGCCGTCGCGCTGGGCGGCGCCTTTATGGCGCTCTCGGCGACGTTCCTGTGGCTACGTCCGTCGTGGATCGTGTTTCTCTACGCAGGCGCCACGCCAGAGGCGGAGATGGCGGCGCTCGCGACGGCGCTCCTGGGCATCGCGGCGGTCTTTCAACTCGTGGACGGCATCCAGGCGACCGCTGCGGGCGCGCTCCGCGGCCTCAAGGACACGACGGTTCCAGCCGTGATCGGCGCGATTTCGTACTGGGGCGTCGGTCTGGGCGTGGGCTACGGGCTCGCCTTCGGCCTGGGCTGGGGCGCCAGAGGCCTGTGGTGGGGCCTGACGGCGGGGCTTCTGGCGGCGGCCGTGTTGCTCGTCGCGCGGTTCCGGCGGCTCGTGCGGTAGCCTCTGGCGCTGGGGACGGGTGGAGAGAAAGGCGTTGCTCCTGGAGAGATGCGCGTCGGCCTCTGGCGCCAGAGGCCGACGCTCTAACGCAACCGCTCGCCCGCCTCGGGGTTGAGCACGCGAAACTCGACGCGGCGGTTGAGCGCGCGTCCGGTCTCGCTCTCGTTTGTGGCCACAGGCTGGTTCTCGCCGTAGCCTCGCGCGGTCAGCCTCTGGCGCGCGACGCCCTGCCCGGCGAGGTAGTTCACGACCGATTGCGCGCGGCGCTGCGACAGCGCGTCGTTGGTCGCGTCCGTGCCCACGTTGTCGGTGTGGCCACCGACCTCGATGCGGAGCGCGGGATAGCGCACGAGAACGACGATAAGCACGTCCAACGTCTGCTCCGAGATGGGCAGCAGGTTGGCCTTGGCGAACTCGAAGTTGACGAACGTGGTGCGGAAGAGGCCTGTGTCCAGAATGTCCCGCTCGATCTCCTCGACGGTCACGACCGGCGGCAGCGACGGAGCCGGAGCCTCTGGCGTGGCACGGACGGGACGCTCCGGGAGCTCGGTGATCGGGCGCTGGGGCGTCGGCACCGGGACGGGTACGAGAACGGTGCGCTCGGCCTGCGGCGTGTCATTGCGCCGCTCCTCACCGCGCGGGGCGACGGGTACGACCGCGACATCGCGCCGGTCGTCACGCTCGGCGCGTGCGAGGCGACGGTCGAGCGCGTCGAGCAGGCGGTTTTCGAGCCGGTCGAGGTCGCGCTGCGTCACGCCAGAGGCGGGACGGGCTGCAGCCTCTGGCGCCAGCGCCGTCTGTGGCGCCGCAGCGGATGGTATCGCCAGAGGCACCGCGGGTCGTGCGGTGGGTGAGGCCTCTTGTGGAGGCGTGCGCCGACGGATTGCGCTGCCGGGACCGGCGCGGTAGTAAAACACGCCGCCTTCGGTGGGGAAGGCGAAGCGGGCCGTGCGCTGAGGAATAGCCTCTGGCGTGGCCGTGCTGTCACCAGCGGCCACGCGCGACGAGTCCACGCGCGACGAGTCAGGGGGCGTAGCCTCTTGCGCCGCCGCCAGAGGCGCGGCGGCGCAGAGAAGCGTAAGGAGGGCGGCGCGCATTAGTTCTGCGCCCCGTCACGCTCGGCGAGGGCCTCGCGAAGCGCGTCGAGGAAGCGCGCTTGCAGGCGCTGCTCCATGCGCTCCAGGTCGGCCATCGTCACGCCAGAGGAAGGCGTGGTCTGCGGCGCAGTGCGCGCCGCGGTGCGGGCCGCGATGCGAGCGATCAGCCGCTCTTCGATCTCTGCCAGCTCGGCATCGGTCAGGACCGGCGCCAGAGGATCGCGCGAGGCGAGCACTTCGGTAATGGTCTCGCGGACGGCTGCGCGGAGGTCGGCGTCGCTCGGCGCCAGAGGCGCGTCGGACTCGATCATGACGCCACCGGGAGGGCCGTAGCGGACGTACAGTTCGCCTTCGCGCGGCAGCGGAATCGTGACCATGTGATCGGCCTGGGGCGCGGTGACCTGGCGCTCAATGATGACGTCTTCGTCCACGATAAAGTCGACGACCGAGGGTTCGCCGTTGATCGTCTGCCGCTCCAGCACCGTCGTGTCGCGAAGCACAGCGATCTGCTGCCGCTCCAACCTCGCAATGCGCAGCGAGTCGCCAGAGGCGCGGGCGTCGGCGAGTTGCCGCGCGAGCACGGCGCGGGCCTCGTCCGAGGCGGAGACTTCGATGTTGCGGCGCGCTTCGAGGGCGAGCATCTCGGCGCGGACCGAATCGCGTGCGGCTTCGAGCTCGGCCCGCTCGACGGCCATCGCGGCGCGCTCCTCGTCCAGCGTGGACTGGCGCACCACCTGCACGTCACTCCCCGCCTTGCCGCCGATGCCGACGGCCAGGCCTACGCGATACATCGGGCTGAAGTACACGTCCTCGGGCTGGCTGAGGTCAGATTCGTCCTGCGTGCTCATCAGCAGCCCGCGCACCTCGCCGATCGCGCGGAGGCGTGGCGAAACGAGAACGCCCACACCCAGACCTGCCGCCGCGAACGGCGTGTCCTCGGCGCTGGTGTTGTTGGGCTCGGCACTCTCGTCGGTCGCGTAGCCCTCCAGCACATTCAGGTACCCACCGCCGACCGAAAGAAACGGCACAATCCCGCGCCCTTCGCTCAAGCGCAGGCGCAGGTTGCCACCGATCATCTGGATGTTCTCGATGTCCGTCGGGTTGGTGTCGCCGGTGCCTCTGGCGTAAAACCCTCGGATGCCCACGAGAGGCCCGAAGTCGAGCCCGGCTTCTGCACCAACGAACGTCTGGTCGCGCAGCGAGAGCGCGTCGTCGAACTGCGCGTGTGCCGCAAACGGCTCCACGACGAGGCTCAGGCCCGAGAGCCCCCCTGAGAACTGGCGCTGGAACTCGCGGTCGAGCTCGCTCAGCTGTCCGGGGCGGCGTCCGCCGATGTACACGTTGGCCGCAACGCGCGCGCCCAGGTTGTGAACGGTCGTCTGCTCGAAATCACCCAGCGCGACGCCAGAGGCGCTCAGGTCCTCTGGCGAGAAAAATGTGGCGCCAGGGTTGTAGCGGTACGTGAAGTCCTCGGCCGCGATGGAAATGCCAAAGCGGTCGAAAGCCGTGAACTGCAAGCCCGCTCCGCCAATGAGGTAGATGCTGCGTGTCGCCTCCAGGCCGTCCGGGTTGAGACGCACGATGCCCGTTCCCGCGGTCAGGTACGGCACGACGGCCGTGCTGAGCAGGTTGAGCTTGAGCGCGCCACCGTAGCGCTGCACCTTGACATCGCGCGTGGCGAGCCCGCCAAAGGTCGCCTCTGGCGCGTCGAAGCCTGAAAGGCCGGCAAAGTCAGTCTCGAACGAGCCCAGCTGGAAGCTGCCGCCGAGCTCGATAAACTCTCCAAAGGAGAAGCCGACGCCGCCACCGTACAAGAGGCCATCCGAGAGGGCCGCATCGCTGTCAAAGACGACGTAGTTGGCAGACGGCGTGAGCCGGTACCCGATGCCCTGAATCTGCGCCGTGGCAGGCATCGCGCAGATCAGCGCGAGGCTGACGGATAGTAGAAAGGAGCGCATGAGCAGTCGGGGAGAGGCGGGGTAGGGGAGCCGCACGTTAACACGCGCGCCGCGGCGTCCCTAGGGGAAAGCCTCGTTTCCGGCCCGCTCATCACTTCCTCTCACAATGGCAGCCTCTGGCGCGAGGCGGGCGGTCGCCAGAGGGCGAGAGCTTCGCCAGAGGCCGTACGGGAGACGATCGTGGCACTTCTGGACACGCGAGGTTTTGCGCAGCAGCACACGGAGTCGCGGCATGGACCCAGGTTTCCCCCACTTTCAACTCGCGTTGAAACCCTCCGTGCGTGGCAAAGCACGTCACTTCCGCTCGTCAGGGTCAGCCAGTTCGGTCTATCTTGGCGGTGCTACAAAGGGCTCCGATCTAGTTTCGGTAACCGCCCTCAAGCTCACACCCCCCTGGGCCCCTACCGAGGCATGCAGCTTTTCCCTCGCAACGCCAACGCGCTACCGGCGCTCTCGATTCTAGGCGCCCTCGGCGGCGGCCTGATGGTCGTGATTCTGGCGACGTACTACCTCTCGCCTGAGTTTTACGAAGTCGGCTATCAACCGGAGCAGCCGGTTCCGTACAGCCACGCCTTCCACGCGGGACAGCTCGGCATGGACTGCCGGTACTGCCACAACCACGTGGAGCAGAGCCCGCACGCCAACATCCCGAGCACGCAGACGTGTATGAACTGCCACTCGCAGATTCAGACGCAGAGTGTGAAGCTGCTCCCCGTCCGCGAGAGCTGGGCCACCGGCGAACCCATCGAATGGGTACAGGTCCACCACCTGGCGGACTACGCGCACTTCTCGCATGCTGCCCACGTCAACGTGGGCGTGGGCTGTGCAAGCTGCCACGGCCGCGTCGACCAGATGGAGGTCGTCTACCAGGCCGAGCCGCTCAGCATGGGCTGGTGCCTGGAATGCCACCGCGCGCCTGAGGAATACCTCGTCCCGCCAGAGGAGGTCACCAACCTCGCCTACCTGGACGAGATCAAAGCTGACGACGACCGCTGGGACGCTTACGTCGCCTCCAACGTCGAGCGCATCAAGGCCGAGGGCATCGCCCCGCCTGAGAACTGCTCCGCCTGCCACTACTAGAGACCGCAGAGTCTGAGGCCGGGGTTCTCCCGGTTGCAGGCCCCTGAGTCCCTCACCCGATGATCGAACTCGACGTTCTTGGTGCCGCAGAGATCGCGGCCGACGACGACGCCCAGGCCGCCCACAACCAGCCGCGCCAGTGGCGCAGCCCTGCAGACCGCGACAACGCCCCCGGCTACGCCGCGCTGCGCCAGCGCGAGTTTCTCGACGGCGCCGTCGAGAGCCCTGGCGGCGATCCAGGCCCCGACCGCCGCACCTTTCTAAAGGTCATGGGCGCCTCCGTCGCGATGGCGGGTCTCACAGGCTGCCGCCGGCCCGTCGAAGAGGTGCTGCCGTACGCACGCAAGCCCGAGAACATCATTCCGGGTGTCGCGAACTACTACGCGACCTCGATGCCGCTCGGAGGTGTGAGCCACGCGCTGCTGGTGCAAAGCCACGAGGGACGCCCGACCAAGGTCGAAGGCAACCCTGAGCACCCCATCGCGCAGGGCTCCGCCGACACGTTCGCCTATGCGAGCGTGCTCAACATGTACGACCCGGACCGCTCCAAGCACGTCTGGCGCCGCGGCGATGGTGCGACCGATGCCGAGCGCATGGACGCTGGCGGCTGGAACGCCTTTGTCGCCGCGATGGCACAGTTCCGCCTCCAGGCCGCAAACACGCCTCTGGCGGTGCTGGCCGCCCCAGACCCCTCCCCGACGGGCGCACGTTTGCGTCGGCAGGTCGAGAGCACGTTCCCCGGCGCACGCTGGATCACGATCCACCCAGGCGGAGACGACCTGCACGCGCAGGGCACGCAACTCGCATTTGGGCGCCCGCTGCGCCCGCTTTACCAGTTCTCCGAGGCCGACATCATTGTCTCGTTCGACGGCGATTTTCTGGGCGAGGACCCCAACTCGGTCTACAACTCGCGCGAGTACGCTGCCAGCCGCCGCGTCGACACGCGCGAAGCTGCAGGCCGCCCCGCGATGAGCCGCCTGTACGTCGCCGAGAGCTCGTACACCACGACGGGCGGCATGGCCGACCACCGCCTCGCTTTTAAGGCCAGCGACGTAAGCCTCTTCGCAGGCGCTGTCGCGACCGCGCTCGGTGTCTCCACCGGTGCGCCCGCGTTCGCCGTCTCGCCAGAGGCCAAGCAGTTCGCCGAAGTCCTCGCCGAAGACGTGCTCGCCTCTGGCGGACGCGCGGCGTTCGTCGCCGGGGACGCGCAGCCCGCCGAGATCCACGCACTTTGCGCCTCGCTCAACGCTCGCTTCGGTGCGCAGTGCGTGAGCTACCTCGACACGGGCGCCACGCCAGAGGCCCCGGTCGGGCCGCAGCTTGCTCGGCTCGTGCAAGACATGGCCTCTGGCGCTGTCGGCGCGGTCGTCATGTTGGGCACGAACCCGGTCTACACGCTCCCTGCTGAGCTTCAGTTCGAAGCGGCGCTCGCTCGCGTGCCGCTCTCGATTCACCTGGGCCTGCACCGCGACGAGACGGCGCAGCGCAGCACGTGGCACGTACCGCAGGCGCACTATCTGGAGTCGTGGGGCGACGGCCGCTCCTACGACGGCACCTTCTCGATCACGCAGCCGCTGATCGCACCTCTCTACGCCGACGCACACTCCGCGCTCGAAGTCGTGGGCGCCATGCTCACCGGCCGCGACGTGACGGGCTACGACCTGGTCCGCGAAGCCTTTGCCGATCAGGTCGGTGGGGGAGCGGGCACGCAGGCGTTCGAGAACAACTGGCGCACGCTGCTCCACGACGGCTTCCTGCCCGACACGCAGTTCGCCGCCTCTGGCGTCGGCGCAGGCGCGGTAGACCTTTCGGGCCTGCGAGCCGCGCCAGAGGGTAGCACCGAACTCGTCGTGCGCACCTCGCCGACGCTCTACGACGGCCTCTTTTCCAACAACAGTTGGATGCAAGAGACGCCGCACCCCGTCACCAAGGTGGTATGGGACAACGTCGCCATGATGAGCGCTGCGACTGCCGCGCGGCTCGAGGTGGACGCCTACATCGACAAGCAGGACATCGACGCCGATACGGTCACCATCACGGCCAATGGCGCCGAGGTGACGCTGCCCGTCTGGATCCAGCCCGGCCACCCCGACAACAGCATTACAGCCTACCTGGGCTACGGGCGCGAGATCGCGACCGAGCGCACGATCGACATGGGCGGCCCGCTGGAGCGCCTCAACACGTGGCTGATGCCCGGCAGCACAGACACAGACGTGTACCGCCCTGGGCCCCTGGCGAACGGCGTCGGCCAGCGCGTCGAAGGACTGCGCCCCGCCTCGTTTACCTCGGTCGCGCCAGAGGCTACCGTCGTCAAAGCCTCTGGCGGAGACTTCCAGGTCGTCACCACGCAGGACCACGGGTCCATGGAGGGCCGCGCCATCGTGCGGATGCAGGAAGTTGCAGAGTATCTAAACACACCGCGCCCCTTCGACGCCGAGCACCTCATTGAGGACACGCCCTGGGAAGACTTCCCGCCGCTGTGGGGCACTGAAAACAGTGCCTCGGAGCAAATGCTGGAGGACGAGCCCAACCTGATGTACGCAGAGCAGCAGTGGGGCATGACGGTCGACCTCAACTCCTGCAGCGGTTGCAACGCGTGCGTTGTGGCGTGCACGAGCGAGAACAACGTGCCCGTCGTCGGCAAGGATCAGGTGGGTCGCGGTCGCGAGATGCACTGGCTGCGCCTGGACCGCTACTACGTAGGCGGCGAAACCGACGACCGCCCCGGCATGGTCACCATGCCGATGATGTGCCAGCACTGCGAAAACGCACCGTGCGAGCAGGTTTGCCCCGTCGCCGCTACCGTCCACTCCCCGGACGGCACCAACGCGATGGTCTACAACCGGTGCATCGGCACGCGCTACTGCGCGAACAACTGCCCCTACAAGGTGCGCCGCTACAACTTCTACAACTGGACCAAGACGCTCCCCGTCGAGGTGCAGATGCAGCAGAACCCTAACGTCACGGTCCGCTATCGCGGCGTGATGGAGAAGTGCTCCTTCTGCATCCACCGCGTACGCCGCGTGCAGCAGTACGCGCACATCGAGGACCGGCCTCTGGCGGATGGAGAAGTGCTCACGGCCTGCCAGCAGGCCTGCCCGAGCAACGCCATCGTGTTCGGAGACCTCAAAGACCCGAACAGCGCCGTCAGCCAGTCCAAGCGCAGCAGCCGCAATTATGCGCTGCTCGCCGAACTGGCCGTCAAGCCACGCCTGACCTACCTCGCGCGTCTCCGCAACCCCCACCCTCGCCTCGCGACTCCGTTCGACGCGCTCGACGACGGCCACCACGGTGGCGGCGACCACGCCGAGACCGCCGACGACGCCCACGCTTAGCCCGACCCGCTAGAGCCTTTCTCGCCAGAGGTCTCTGGCGCCAGAGGCACCCCCACACGCCCACACAATGGCTACTGTCACTTCCCGCACTGCATACGGCTCCCCTGGGGGAGACGGCAGCGCGAACGCGAAGACTCTGGAGGACGCCCCGCTCGTACAGGGCAACCTGTCCTTCCACGACGTCACCGAGCTCGTCTCGCACCATACGGAGAAGAAGACGCCACTCGCGTGGTTTCTCGCGTTCTCGCTGGCGCTGACGGGCCTCGGCATTCTCGGCCTCGCCATCGCCTACCTCGTGTGGAACGGGCCGGGCGTTTGGGGGCTCAACAACCCCGTCGGTTGGGGCTGGGCGATTGTCAACTTCGTGTTCTGGGTCGGCATCGGCCACGCAGGCACGCTGATCTCGGCGGTCCTCTTCCTCTTCCGGCAGAGGTGGCGCACGAGTATCAACCGAACGGCCGAGGCGATGACGCTCTTCGCCGTCGCGTGTGCGCTCATCTTCCCCACGTTCCACGTTGGCCGTGTGTGGGCCATCTATTACACGCTCCCGTTGCCCAACCAGATGGCAATGTGGCCGCAGTTCAAGAGCCCGCTGCTCTGGGACGTGTTCGCGGTCTCCATCTACGGTGGTGTCTCGCTTCTCTTCTGGTATGTCGGTCTGATTCCCGATCTGGCAACGCTGCGCGACCGCGCCGTCAAGCAAGGCCGCCTCTTGCGCGCACGCATCATGGGCTTCTTTAGCTTGGGATGGACGGGCTCCAACCGCAACTGGAGACACTACGAGCGCGCCTACCTGCTTCTGGCGGGCTTGGCAACGCCCCTCGTGCTCTCGGTTCACTCCGTCGTCTCCTTCGACTTCGCGGTCTCGATGGTACCTGGATGGCACACGACCATCTTCCCGCCCTACTTCGTGGCTGGCGCCATCTTCTCGGGCTTCGCGATGGTGGTGACGCTCATGGTCGTCGCCCGCAAGGTGTACAACCTGGAGAATCTGATCACGCTCGATCACCTGGAAAAGATGAACATCATCATCCTGGTGACCGGTACGATTGTCGGCTTCGCGTACATCACGGAGTTCTTTATGGCGTGGTACTCAGGCGTCGAGTACGAGCAGTACGCGTTCATCAACCGCGCCACCGGCCCCTACTGGTGGGCCTACTGGGCGATGATGATTTGCAACCTGACGCTGCCGCAGCTTTTCTGGAAAAAGAGCTTCCGTCGCAGCATCCCATTGATGTTCGTCATCTCGATCACGACCAACATCGGCATGTGGTTCGAGCGCTTCGTGATCACCGTCACCTCGCTGCACCGCGACTACCTGCCCTCCTCGTGGGACTACTACTCCCCGACGATCTGGGACGTGCTTCTCTTCGTCGGCTCGTTCGGCCTCTTCTTTACACTCTTCCTGCTCTTCCTCCGGTTCCTCCCGGCGGTCGCCATCGCAGAGGTAAAGGGTGTGATGCCACAGGCCGACCCGCACTTCTACCACGGTCAGGGAGACGGCCACGGCACGCCCGCCGAGATCGCGCACGCCTCTGGCGCCAGCGGCTATCAGCAGGACGCCTACGCCCAATCCGCTCAGGACCCACAAGGCGCGCCAGAGGACGACGCCCCCGCCGCCAGCTAACATGCTCGAACGCATCCGCACCATCCTCGACGACCGGGCGAACAAGAATGTCGGCCTCCTGGCCGAGTTCTCCGATCCCGGCGCTCTCTACGACGCGGTCAAGTCCATGCGCAAGCAGGGCTACAACCGGCTCGACACCTTTTCGCCCTTCCCGATTCACGGCATGGACGCCGCCATGGGACTGCCCGTGTCCAAACTCGGCTTTCTCGTGTTCGTCGGTGGTGCAACGGGTGCGTTTCTGGGATGGCTGTTGCAGTGGTGGATGGGTCTGGACTACGCCATCAACGTCTCCAACAAGCCGCTCTTCGCGCTCGAATCGTCGATCCCGATCATCTTCGAGCTGACCATCTTGTTCTCCGCACTGACGGCAGTGGGAGGGATGCTCGCGCTCAACGGATTGCCCAAGCCGTACAACCCGCTTTTCCATTCCGAGCGGTTCAGCCGAGTCACCGACGACGCCTTCTTCCTCCACATCGCGGAGGCCGACGCCAACTACAGTGCAGACGCGACCTCGTCGGCACTGTTCGAAGCGGGCGCGCTGGCAGTCGAGCACATCACGCACGATGGCGCGGTCGAGCTCGACGCGCAAGGCCAGCCTCTGGCGGTCGAGACAGTGCCTGCAGGCGAGCCCATCCTGCTCGAGCCGGTCGCCTCTGGCGGTACGCCGATCACGCCGTCGCACACCACCGGCGAGATTTAAGCATGACGAGTGATGCCGGATGCGTGAGAACGCTCGCGGATCACGGATCACGACTCCCTTCGCATATCATGCCCACACGCTTTCTACCCCTGCTCCTCCTTCTCGCCGTCGCCGCCAGCGGCTGCCGCGGGATGAAGAGCGACGAGACGCCGATCCACCCGAACCTCAACATGGACTTCCAGGAGAAGTTCGAGGCACAGGAGAAGAACGAGTTCTTCGAGGACGACGCTGCTATGCGCCAGCCGGTGTCCGGGACTGTCGCCAGAGGCCAGCTTCGCACGACGGACAATGCTCCCTTCGAATACGGTCGCGATGCCTCTGGCGCCTTCACGGCGCAGATTCCACTCCAAGTGACGCAGGCTCTGGTGGAGCGCGGACAGGAGCGGTACGACATCTTTTGTGGCGTCTGCCACGGTGTCGCCGGCGACGGCAACGGCATCATCATGGTGGGCAACAACGGGCAGGGCTACGGCTATGTCCCCGCGCCGACCTACCACTCCGATTACCTCCGCGAGATCGAAGACGGATATATGTACAGCGTGATCGCCAATGGCGTCCGCAGCATGCCCTCCTACGGGCATGAGATGCCACCGGCTGACCGCTGGGCCATCGTCGCCTACATCCGCGCCCTCCAGCGCTCGCAGAACGCCGACGCCGCAGACATTCCCGCGGAGGAGCGCGACCGCGTTGCTTCGGAGTACGTCGGCACCAACTGATCTTTCCGCGCACGTCCCGCCAGAGGCCGTCCGCACCCCGCACCCGAATGAGCGCTCTCACCCGCCTTTTCTTCGACCCCGTCGACTCCGACCGCGACCGCGCGGCGCGACGGTTCCAGTTCTCTGGGGACCGCATGATGTGGCTCGCCCCGCTCGCCCTCGGGGCGGTGATGCTCGTGATCGCGCTCGTGTTCGGTATCACGGGTGGTATGCAGCGGTTTTACTACGCCTACCTCGTGGGCTGGACGTTTGCCGTCTCGATCTCTATCGGAGCGCTGTTTTTCGTGATGATCCAGCACATCACCAGAGCAAGATGGAGCGTCACGCTGCGCCGCATCCCTGAGATGCTCGCGGCCAACTTCCCGCTTCTGGCGCTGCTCGGAATCCCGATCCTGATCGGGTATTACGACCTGTACCACTGGAGCCATGGCAACCTGTACGAGGCTGGGAGCTACTTCGACTCCATCCTCGCGGGCAAGGCTGGGTACTTCTTTGCCCCATTCGAAGCGGGGTCGTTCCCGTTCTTTTGGTTCGCTCGCTACGTCGTCTTCTTTGTGGCAGCGTCTCTCATCGCATCCAAGCTGTACGGCTACTCGGTGCGTAACGACACCGAGCCAAGCACCGAGAACACCTTCTCGATGTACCGGTGGAGCGCCGCGGGCATTCCCATCATGGCGGTCCTCGTGTCGTTCTTCGCGTACGACATGCTGATGAGCCTGGAGCCGCACTGGTTCTCTACCATGTGGGGCGTGTACTTCTTTGCAGGAGGATGGCTCGGCAGCCTCTGTATGGTCACGTTCCTCGCGCTGCTGTTTAAGAAGAGCGGCATGTTGCAGCACGAGGTGACGCAGGAGCACATCCAGGACATGGGCAAGTTCATGTTCGCCTTCGTCGTCTTCTGGACGTACATCGCGTTCAGCCAGTACATGCTCTACTGGTACGCCAACCTGCCCGAGGAGACGCTCTGGTTCCACAGACGCGCATTCGAAGGCTACGGCACCGTCGCGAAGGCTCTCGTCTGGGTCAACTTCGTGCTGCCCTTCCTGATTCTGCTGCCCCGCTTCAGCAAGCGCTTCTTCCCAATTGTGGCGACAATGGCCGTCTGGCTCCTCGTCATGCACTGGGTCGACCTGTGGTGGATCGCGATGCCATCCATCATTCCGATTGAAAATGGAGCGGAAGCCTACTCAGCTCTCGCACCTGCACTCGAAGGCGCACAGACGGCGCTCGCAAGCATGCAAACCGCTGCGCCTCTGGCGCCAGAGGCTCTCGCGCAGGCAGGGCAGACCGCACTCGATCCAGACGTGCTCGACGCTACTCTCCGCGAGCACATGGCTCCCATCGGATTCCGAGCGGTGGACATCCTCTGCGGTCTCGGTTTCGCGTTCGTTCTCGTCGGCGCGACCATCCTGCGCTCGACGCGGCACGCCCTGACGCCGTACAACGACCCGTACTTCAACGACTCGCTCCGTTTCGAGAACGTGTAAAGTCAGGCGCGAGTGGCTGGAACCTGGCCGTCTCGACCTAACTTTCACTCTGGAGTGAAAACAAGCCTCTGGCGCTCACGTTAGAGAGCGTGACCCCACCTCTGATGGCCGACACGATCCCCGACCCACACCGCGACGAGCCGCTTCCCGCACCCCAGGAAGGGATGCGCCCGGAAGCCATCGCTTCTGGCGCACGCCCCGCTCAGGATGAGCCGGGGGGGCCATTGCCTGGATTGCTCAACACCGCGGCCGCCGAAGTGACCGAGGAGGTCACCGACTCGCCAGAGGCCGAAGCTCAACTCGCAGATGCTGGCGTCGAGGACGAGGGGATCGAGAGCGGCCAGATCATGGGCATCACACTCGCGATTCTGGTGACGGTCGGCTTGCTCTCCTTTACCGTCTTCTGGGCGTTCTACCTTCCGGAGTTGGGCAGCACGGAAGACAATGCCGAGAGTCAGGTAGACTTGGCGCCCGAAGGCAGGTTGCTCAATGCTGAGGCTGCTGCTCTTCTCAGCGGGTACGGAATGAAGGCCGACTCCTCGTATCGCTTACCTATTGGCGTAGCGATGAATGATGTAGCCGCCAGTTACGCTGGGTCTTCTGCTGGAGCAGCACTTGCAGGCCGAGCTCTCGCCGATAGCATGCCTCTGGCGGCAACACGCCAGGGATTCAATGTTGCCCCCGTTGAAGTCGCGCCACGCCGTGCCGTTCGTGCGGCGTCGTCGCGGGGCGCGATGACGGCTCCCGTTCCTGAGACGGGCACAGATTCGCCAGAGGCCGGAAGTGTAGAGCCACGCACCGACGAAGAGATCGGCGTGGACGGTGAAGCCGACCTGACCCAGCCGAGAACCGATACCGACGAGTAAATACTCATGACCTGCCTGCGCACCTTATTCCTGGCAGTGATGGCGTTTGCCATCGCGAGCGGAGCAGAGGCACAGGTTATGAGCACGCTACCGGCTCCCATTGAGGGGCAGCAGCCCGAAGGAGCACTCCCGAACCGGCTTCAAGGAGGTGTTGGGATTATTGAAAGGCTGGGAGACAAAGTCTCTCCCGAAACAGAGTTCGTGGACAGCAACGGGCAGACGGTCAGAGTCGGCGATCTGCTGAACCAGGGCAAGCCTGTCGTGGTCTCGTTCGTGTACCACAACTGCCCGATGCTGTGCAGCCTCGTTCTCGATGGCTTTGCCAGCACCATGGCGGAGTCGGATCTCGAGATCGGCGACGACTACATCGCGCTGGCTCTCTCCTTCGATGCCCGCGACACGCCCGTTCTGGCCTCTGGCGCGAAAGACAAGTACGTCCCGCAGGTCGCGAGGGCTGGCGCCGCCAGAGGCTTCAACTTCTGGACCGGCGACGAGGACGCGATCGAGCGGTTCACGTCCGAGGCGGGCTTTGAGTTCGCGTGGGACGCCAAGACGCAGGAGTACGCCCACAACGCGATTCTCGTCTTCCTGAGTCCCGACGGAACGGTTACGCGCTACCTCTACGGCGTCGCCTTTCCAGAGCGCGACTTCCGACTGGCAGTCGTAGAAGCCGGGCAGGGAACAGTTGGCTCTACTGTGGACCGCATTTTGCTCACATGCTACCAGTTCGACCCGGACGCTCGTTCCTACTCTCTCGCCATCCTCGGCGTGATGAAGTGGGGTGGAGGGCTCCTCATGCTCGTGCTCATCGGCGGTCTCGGGTTGTTCTGGCGCCGCGAAGTTCAGCGACAGAACGCTGACACTGCCGATTCCGATTTTACAGCAGGAACCGCCGCACCTGCGGCATAACGCGCCTCTGGCGTGCACCAACAATGCAGATCCAGGATTCAGTCGCCAACCGACAGGAGTTCTTCACCGGTGAGAACGGCCTCTGGCTTCCCCCACAGGAATCCACGACAGCTCACGAGATCGACTCGCTGTTCAATTTCATTCTCTACACGAGTACACTGCTTACGGTCATCGTGGCGGCAGCGATGGTGTACTTCGTTTGGAAGTACCGCCGCAAGTCCAACGCGGACCGCGCGGTGGATGTGAAGGAAAGCAAGTTCCTCGAACTCGTCTGGGTGATCGTGCCCACGCTTCTCGTGGTGGCTGTCTTCTTCTGGGGCTTTACGAGCTACGTCGAGACCAGCATCCCCCCCGCGGACTCGTACGAGATCAACGTGAAGGGCCAGAAGTGGTTTTGGTCGTTCGAGTACAACAACGGAATCCAGACCACGAACGAGATCGTGGTCCCCGTCAACACGCCCATCAAGCTCCAGATGACGAGCCAGGACGTGCTGCACAGCTTCTACGTCCCAGAGTTTAGGATCAAGCACGACGTGATACCCAACCGCTACAGCTACGTCTGGTTTGAGGCGCCAGAGGAGGGCACCTACCAGGTGCTCTGCACCGAGTACTGCGGCACGAGCCACTCCAACATGGGCGCTCTCATCAAGGTCGTCGGCCGGCAGGAGTTCACCGACTGGGTCGCCTCTGGCGGAGGTGCAGGACAAGCCGACAACTCCCTCGTGGAGTACGGCGCGCAGCTCTACGAGAAGCAGCAGTGCAGCACCTGTCACAGCATCGATGGCTCCGGCGGAACGGGTCCTTCGTGGCTCAACATCTGGGGCAAGAACCACCAGTTCACTGACGGTACAGCTGCGCTCGTAGACGAAGCCTACCTCATCGAGTCGATTCTATATCCCGGAAACAAGATTGTCACGGGATACCAGAACCAGATGCCTGCGTACCAGGGCAAGCTCAACGACGGGCAACTCGCAGGCATCATCGCATACATCAAAGACCTAAGCGGAGCCGCCTCGCCAGAGGAACTCGCCAAGCCGTCCGAAGGCGGTATCTCTGTCGACGAAGGTGCCGAGAGCGTCGATGACGCCGACGCACCAGAGGCTACGCCCGGAGAAGGCGCAGGCGCTCCCGCAGACGCCGTCGGCTTGTCCGACGTTCAGTAAATCCCACAGCAGCCAACATCCCCCCACCGTCATGGCGACGCTGACTCCAGCTCCCGTTCGCACCCGCCCGGCTCCGTCCGCGCCAGAGGCGAATCCGGGATACCCGCAGGGCCACGAGCCCGTCCACAACTTCCTCTTCGAGCCGGGCCCCGGTCCTGAGGTCACCGGCTTCGCCCGCTTCCGCGCCATCGTGTGGGAGTGGATGACCACGGTCGATCACAAGAGGATCGGTCTGATGTATCTCGTGTCGGTCTCGCTGGCCTTCGCGGTCGGTGGCATCCTCGCGCTCGCAGTGCGTCTCGAACTGTTCACGCAGGGCGCGACGATCATGAGCGCCGACACATACAACCAGGTGTTCACGATGCATGGCATCGTGATGGTGTTCCTGTTCATCGTGCCGTCGATCCCGGCCTCGCTGGGCAACTTCCTCTTGCCGATCATGATCGGCGCAAAGGATGTGGCGTTCCCTAAGCTCAATCTCGCGAGCTTTTACATTTATGGCATTGGCGCACTCGTTGCGCTGACAGGACTTGCGTTCGGTGGCGTTGACACAGGGTGGACGTTCTACACGCCGTACTCGAAGGAGACGGTAGATGGCGTGCTGTTCATGGGGCTGGGCGTGTTCATCATGGGCTTCTCGTCCATTCTGACAGGCCTCAACTTTATCGTAACCATCCACAAGATGCGTGCGCCGGGAATGACGTGGAACCGGATGCCACTCTTCCTCTGGTCCATCTACGCGACCTCCATCGTGCAGATCTTGGCGACGCCCGTGATCGGTATCACGATGCTGCTGCTGTTCCTGGAGCGCACCCTCCAGATCGGCATCTTTGACCCGGCACTCGGTGGGGACCCGGTGCTGTTCCAGCACTTCTTCTGGTTCTACAGCCACCCGGCGGTCTACATCATGATCCTGCCGGCCTTTGGCGTGATCTCAGAACTGATGGGCACGTTCTCCCGCCAGAGGGTCTACGGCTACCGTGCCGTCGCGCTTTCCTCGGTCGCGATTGCGCTCTTGGGCTTCCTCGTGTGGGGCCACCACATGTTCACGTCGGGCCAGAGCCCGGTGAGCAGCGTCATCTTCAGCCTCATCACGTTCCTGATCGGCATCCCGTCTGGCATCAAGATCTTTAACTGGATCTGGACGATGTATAAGGGCAGCGTCTGGCTCCAGACGCCGATGCTCTACGCCTTGAGCTTCCTGTTCCTGTTCACCATCGGTGGCGTGACAGGCATCATGGTGGGCGCGCTCTCCGTGGACATCCACCTCCACGACACGTACTTCGTGGTCGCGCACTTTCACTACGTGATGATGGGCGGTACCGTAATGGCGATGCTCGGCGGTCTGCACTACTGGTGGCCCAAGATGACGGGCAAGCTCTACAGCGAGAAGTGGGGCAAGATCTCCGCGCTGATCGTCTTCCTGGGGTTCAACATGACGTTCTTTATTCAGTTCATCATGGGTAGCCAGGGCATGCCCCGTCGCTACTACGACTACCCAGATATGCCATGGCTGGAGCCGCTGCACCAGGTGTCGACGGTTGGCTCGTGGGTCCTCGGTGTTGGTCTGCTCATCGTGCTGTTCAACGGCCTCTGGTCGCTGCGCAAAGGCAAGCCCGCACCTGGCAACCCGTGGGGTGGTGCTACACTGGAGTGGACGGCCGCGACGACGCCCCCGGACCACCACAACTTCAAGCACACGCCGCTCGTCACGCACGGCCCGTACGACTACAACGCAGCCCTCTACGGCGCCTCTGGCGACGGGATGAGCAGCGGTGATGGCCATGCGGCCCCCATCCCCGACGTAACCGTCGGCGTGGCGCAGAACGAACGCTTCATCGACGACGGCACGAGCCAGCCCGACAGTCTCTCTTAAACATGGCGAACCCGACACCTATTACCGTCGCCGATCCGCACGCGCCAGAGGCCATCCCGCACGAATCCTCTGGCGACCACGGCCACGGCGGCGATGGTCACCACGGGGACCTGATGCTGAAGGGCCACGATGGCCAAATGCACCCGGCGCACCTCCAGCATCACTTCGTATCGGCTGAACAGCAGTTTGAGGCCTCAAAGCTGGGGATGTGGCTGTTCCTCGTAACCGAGGTTCTGCTCTTCGGCGGAATGTTCGTGGCGTACGCGATCTACCGCGCGTGGTACCCGGACTTGTTTCAGGAGGCTAGCCTCCAACTCGATACACTCTGGGGGGCGTTTAACACGCTAGTGCTTCTGGCGTCGTCGCTGTCTGTCGCGTGGGCGATCCGAGCCGCGCAGACGGACAACCGGAAGTTGCTGGTCGCCATGCTCTGGTTAACGGTCGCGCTAGCGGGCGGCTTCATGGTGGTCAAGTATTTCGAGTACACCCACAAGTTTGAACTCGGCATCTATCCCGGTCAGTACTTCCAGCTTGATGAGGGAACGCCGACAGTCGCTGAACTCACGGCTGGTACCGCGACCCTGGCACCGGCCGTCGTCGTGGGCGCAGATGGTGAGCAGTTGGACGTGACGGAGGGTGCCTCTGGCGAGAGCCCGACGGGCGAAGCCAACCAGATCGCTCGAGGAGCAGTCGACGCGCCAGAGGCCAATCCCGAAACGGGTGCCGAGGTAAGCTTCGATGAGACAGTTGCCGAACTGGCAGAAGTCACAGGTCACGACGACGAGCACGCTGAAGGGCACGGCCGTGAAGGCGCCATCTTCTCTAACCCACGCGCGGGCATCTTCTTCTCGATCTATTACGTGATGACGGGCATTCATGGCCTGCACATCATTATTGGAATGGTCGCGCTCAGCATCCTCGCGGTCAAGGCTCAGCGAGGCCGGTACACGAGTGTCTATTACACGCCGGTGGAAAACGTGGGCTTGTACTGGCACATCGTCGACATCATCTGGATTTTCCTTTTTCCCCTGATGTACCTGATCTAGAGGTCACGCCAGAGGCTAGGCGTACCGAGCCTCTGGCAACCCAGGTCGCGCATCCCGCACGATGGCACACGCAGCACACGCAGACGGACACGATGAGCACACCGGCCACGGTGGGCACCATGTCGCATCTCCTCGTCTCCTTATCAGAACGATCAGCATTCTCGTCGGCCTCACCGTGCTCACAGTGGTGCTGGGTCTGATGGAGCAGAACGGGATCATCCACCTGGGGGCGCTGTCCGTTCCGGTGGCGCTTCTCATCGCGGGGGCAAAGGCGTACTTCGTCGCGGCCTATTTCATGGGTCTCAAGTACGACGGCGGGACAAACCTGCTCGCGTTTGTAGGATCCATCGTGTTCCTCGCCATCTTTATGACGTTCACGTATCTGGACACGGGATTCCGTGACACGTTCGAGGAACAGTCTGCGACACCGATTGACCAATTGGAAGCCGAGATTCTAGAGGCAGCGCGCCAGAGCGAAGAACTCGCCCCGGCGTTTGAAGCGGTCCCGCTCGTGCAGGACCCGGATGCTGAACTCTTCCCCGGCGCTGCGAGCACGGACGGAGCCTCTGGCGCCGCTCCCGACATGAGCGACGCTCTGGACGCGCCTGTCCCGCCAGAGGACGCGATGCCTGAACCTGCGACCACCACCGAGTAACGCCCACGGGCCTTCACCATGATGCCGCCAATCGCCGCTATTGCTACAGGGTTCGTCCTCGTCGCCGTCCCGGTGCTGATTCTGATGGTGATCTGGACGCTGGTGACGATGTGGCGTGTGGTTTTCCCCGACGACGAGTTGCCCTTCGACAAAGGAGTCGGCCGGGAGATTGCGAAGCGCCAGGGGAGGGCTGTGCCCGTCGAACTCGCGGACATTATGGAGGAGCAACGCCACCGCCCCGTGTGGCCTGTCATGCCGATGCGGGAGCGCGTCGAAGCTGAGGTCGAGGATGGAGCGCTCAGCTTGCTCCAGCAGGACCTCTGGCGTCGCCGCAACTGAGCCTCTGGCGTGCCGAGGTCATTTAACTCGGACGCCGCTACCCACTAGCTTGAGTCTCTCGCCAGAGGCTACGCCATGAAAGTCATCGAGCACTACGAGCGCGCATCGGAGCCACTCATCTCCTACGAGATCATTCCGCCCAAGAGGGGGAGTTCTGTCGCCGATGTGCTGGAGATTGTGGAGGCTCTCAAGCCTTTCGATCCACCGTTCATAGACGTGACCAGTCATGCAGCGGAGGCGACGTACGATGAAATGCCGGACGGCACCATAACGCGGCGGGTCAAGCGCAAGAGGCCGGGCACACTAGGACTGTGCGCCGCCATCCAGCACCGCTTCGGCATCGACGCTGTGCCGCATGTGTTGTGCCGTGGCTTTACACGCGAGGAGACGGAGGACGCGCTTATCGAACTCAACTACCTGGGCATCCACAACGTGCTGGCGGTCCGTGGCGACGATGTAAGTGTGCGCAAGCAGGAGAGGCCCGGACGGAGCAGCAATGCGTACGCTGAAGACCTGGTGCGCCAGATTTCAGCCATGAATGCTGGGGAGTACCTCGATGAAGGCCTGCTCGACGCTGCGCCGACAGACTTCTGCATCGGCGTTGGCGGCTATCCTGAAAAGCACGAGGAGGCACCGAACCGGACGTGGGACGTGCTCAACCTCAAACGCAAAGTGGAGGCTGGAGCGGATTACATCGTGACGCAGATGTTCTTCGACACGCCGCAGTACACCGACTTTGTGGAGCGCTGCCGCAATGTTGGAATCAATGTGCCAATCGTGCCCGGCCTCAAAATCCTGACGACCAAGCGCCACCTGCGCACGCTCCCTCGCACGTTCAAGGTGGAGATCCCGGAATCCCTGGCGGCCGAAGTGGAGGCAGCCGACGACGCCCATGTGCCCGACATCGGCATTGAGTGGGCGCGGCGGCAGTCCGAGGAGCTTCTGGCGGCGGGCGCACCGGGCATCCACTTCTACATTATGTCCAACCCGGCGCACGTGCAGCGCGTAGTCGAGCCGCTTCTTGCGGCCTAAGCCTCTGGCGCCAGAGGCTAAAGTATCAGTCAGATACAGGAACGCCAGAGACGGACGAGAGCCTCTGGCGCTGAATAGGGGAGACGCTTCTACTTCCGCCTGAGGCGAGCCTTGTAACGGAGGACGCGGCGCTTCATCTGCCGCACGGCCTCATCGACCGCAGACTCGTGCGTGGCCGCGTCGGCGCTGGCGGTCAGGGTCTGGCGGTAAACGCGGAGAGCTACTTCAGCTTGCTTGCTGCCGGATTCTTCCGCGAGTACGACGCGGGGATCGTGGATGCCATCGTAGAGTTTGTCGAGGCTGCCCATCTGCTTGGCGATGTGCGCGCGGAGGCCATCACTGGCGTCGAACTGTCGGGCGGTAATGCGGGGTTGTGGCATGTCCGGAAATAGGCTCGTGAACAGAAAACGGCGCGCGAGCTCGTCCTGGGTTCACGCCGTCTGCATAAGTAGGGCGCAGGTGCCGCAAACGCAAGTGAATCCGGCCGTTGCGCCTCTGGCGTCACCCGAAAGCTCGGTCATAGGCTTTAGCTCGCGAGATAGCGGTCTTCGAGCGCTCGCATAACCGCGCGTTCCTCATCGGTCGCGTCGTCGTAACCGACGAGGTGCAAGAGTCCGTGCGCGACGTAGCGCAGCGCTTCACCCTCGAACGACGCGCCGACCTCTGGCGCGACCTCGCGCGCGGTATCCAGATCGACGTACACCTCGCCTTCGATCTGGCCTCTGGCGCGACCCTCCTCATCGAGAGGAAACGAGACGACATCGGTTTCCCAGTCGTGACCCAGCCACTCGCGGTTGAGGTCGTGCACGAGGACATGATCGCCCAGAATGACGCCGACCTCTCGCCATGTCACGTTTTCGCCCGTCGCGATTCGCTGCGCGACGGCCAAAACTTCTGTCTCTGGCAGGGTCAAGGTCTCGTGTTCCTGAAACACTTCGATCCCGCCAGAGGCTAGATCGTGCGAGGCCTCTGGCGCCACTATTCGAACATCGTCTCGCCGAGGGAAAGCACAACGGCACTTTGCATTACCTCGGGCGAGAGCGAGGTAAAGTCGGCGGAGAGCAAGCGCTCCGGTACGTTGGCGTAGAGGGAGCAGCCTGCACCACTCTCGACGACGAGACCGCTTACGCGCTCACCCTCGCGGGCCATGAACAGGGCTTCGCCCAATTCTTCTGAGGCAACGACGGTTTCGCAGCCCTGAAGCTGAAGGTGCGCGACCTGGCTGTAGACGGTAATGAGCGAGCCGTCTTCTGTCGACATGATCTCCAACACGAGCGTGCGGCCGCTGGCGGCGTCGGAAAGCGAAAACCGGACGAGGCCGCCCTCGTGCTCTGGGGCTACGCCCAGCGCGCTGGCGATGCGGTCGAAGTCAGCGGGGGAGAGGGCCATGCGTGCGGCGGAGTGCGTGGCGGAAGGTACGCCTCGGGTAACGTGGGGTCTCGCCAGAGGCGAGGCGTGAAAACCAGTCGGCCGCCAGAGGCTAGTTGACGGGAGCAGGCTGTTCCGCGGGAGCGGGTGCAGCCTCTGGCGGTGCGTTCATGGCTTCGGCCTGTCGGCGGAAGTCGTCGGCGGACTGGCGTATGGCAGGGTCGCCGACTTTCTGCGCGAGACGGTTCGAGAACTCAGCTGCAGCGTCGAAGGCTTCCCCCGTCATGTAGGCCATCTGAACGAGCTGGATGTACTGAAGCGCTGTCTGCTGCTCGCTCTGTGTCGAGGCGGCGTCGAAGCGCGCCAGAGCCTGATCTTCGGCGCTCTGCATCGTGCGCACGAGGGCTTCTTTGTCCCCGAGCACGCTGTACGCCTCGGCGAGGGTGTAGAGGCTCGCGAAGGACGCCGGAACGATGGTGGCCGGGATCTCGGTGTCCATGCGCGCGAGGAGCGCGCGTGCGGCATCGCTCTGTCCTTTCTCGGCCAGGCCGCTGGCGAGACTGCCGACCGTGCGGCGGTAGCTGTCGGCCATGCTTCTGGCGTTCTGGTCCAGGTACACGTCCGGGTCCGCGAGGCCGGAGAACTTGAACTTGCTCAGCCGCTCCTGTGCGATCTGGGGCACCACGTATCCATCCGGTCCGACGCCCGGACGCTGGATCGGTACGACACGACGCGCGAGGCCTTCGTTCTGGAAGAACGGCTGCAGGTCTAGTTCGGAGTCCGGCCCGACCGTCGAGGCGAAGTAGATGGGACGCTCCCAGCCTTGCTCTGCATTCGCTTTCAGAATGTCTAGCACAGCAATGTCCGCCACGTAGAGCACGCTCCGGTCCTGCGAGACGCGTCGCCCGTTGATCTGCCAGCGCATCTCGCTCGGCAGCGTCTCGGGCGCGATGCGGCCTGCGACCGTTTCATCGAGCAGCCTCTGGCGGTCGACAGGTAGCGTGTATTCACCTGCGCGGAAGTCGTAGAGCGGCTGAATGCTCTCCACTTGCGCATCGGTCAGCGTAAACGGCAGCGGCGCGCTGTCGCGGCTGTACTGGTTTTTCAGCTGCTTGATGTACCACGTCGTGTTGAGAAGCGACAGGTTGACGACGCGCACATCGCGGCGCACGCCCATGACCTCTTGCAGGTACCACAGCGGGAAGGTGTCGTTGTCGCCGTTGGTGAAGAGAATGGCGTTCGGAGCCGTGCTCTCCAGCATGTTGCGCGCGAAGTCGGTCGCGATGCGGCGGCCGGAGCGGTCGTGGTCGTCGTAATTCTCGACGGCCATCCAGCCCGGCACGGCCACGAACACGAGCGCGGCCACCGCCAGAGGCGCCCAGCGTTGCAGCGCCGCGCTATTCTTCAGGGCCTCCGCCGTGAGCTGCACCAAGCCTGTGGCCCCAATGCCGATCCACAGCGAAAAGGCGAAGAACGCGCCGACGTACGAGTAGTCGCGTTCGCGCGGCTGCATCGGCGTCTGGTTGAGATAGACGATGATGCCGATCCCGGAGACGAGGAAGAGAATGAACACGGCGAACGACCGCCGCCAATCTTTCTGGGTGTGGAATGCGAGCCCGAGTAATCCCAGCAAGAGCGGTAGCCCCCAATAGGCGTTCTGCCCAGCCCGTTCGCTCGGTGTCAGCCCGATGGTGTCAGCCTTTTGCCATGGGAACGCGATCCACCCTGCGTCCTGCGTATCCGCTGACTTCCCAGTGAACTGCCACATGAAGTACCGCCCGAACATGTGCCCGAGCTGGTAGCGGATGAAATAGTCGCCGTCGCCGTTGTACTCGTTGTAGACCCGGATGTGGTTGGGATCGGGGGAGTAGCGCCGCGGAAACAGCTCCTCGTCCTGGAACGGCTCGCCAGAGGCGGTGTAGCGGACGGGGCTGTCGAAGTTGGCACCCCTGAGCAGCGGCGTGGAGCCAAACTGCTCGCGCTTGAGGTAGCTCACGATGGCGTCCGCCGTCTCCGGGTCGTTCTCGTCGATCGGCGGATCGGCGGCGGAGCGGATAAAGATGACCGCGTACGACGAGTATCCGATGATGACGACCGTCGCCGAGAGCGCGATGAGGTTCGCCAGAGGCCGGCTGTTCTTTTGCGTCCACCAGACCGCGGCGGCGAGAAGCGCCACGATGAAGAAGAGGAAGAACAACGGCGATCCAACGGCCGCTGCCATCGTGGGCAGCCACTGCACCACGCCGGGGTAGATGGCAACGAAGATGACCGCCGCGACCACGCCTGTGGCCCCCATCATGAGCACCCCTTTTCCGGTCGTCCACTCCTCGCGCTCCACCTTCTCGTAGTAGACGATGAGCGCGACGAAGAACAGCGCGAGCACGTTGAGCAGGTGGACGCCGATGGCGAGGCCGAAGAGATACGCGATGGCGACGAGCAGTCGGTCTGCGTGGAGCCCGAATGGGTGATCGCCTCTGGCGCGGATGCTCGCTTCCTCCTCGCGCGTGCGCTCGCGCCAGACGAGGGCGAGCCACACGACCGCCGCTGTGAAGAGCATCGACATGCCGTAGACCTCGGCCTCGACCGCGTTAAACCAGAACGAGTCGGTGGCGGCAAACGTCAGAGCGCCGATGACGCCGCCCGCGTTGGCAGCCGTGCGCTGCCAGCCCTGCCAGGCCTCTGGCGAGCCCAGCCAGACGCGGGCCAAGCGCACGAGGACGAGGTGCGTGAGCAAAACCGTGGCCGCGCTACTGAGGACCGAGACGAGGTTGACCGCAAACGCGATGGGCTCAGGCGAGAATGCCGAGAACAGCGGCGCGAACATCGCGAAAAAGCGCCCCACGATCATGTAGAACGGCGCCCCCGGCGGGTGACTCACCTGCAGCCCGTGCGAGATGGCGATGAACTCGCCAGAGTCCCAGAACGGGGACGTCTCGGCCATCGAGGCGAGGTAGAGGACGAGGGCGTAGACGAAGACGCCTGCCGCGACGAGGCGGTCGAGTTGCTTCCCGGACATGCAGGGGGGCCTGAGGTCGAAAATCGGAGGGTGACGCGGATTTTGCGCCGCCGGAAGCTAACCCCGCGCGCCAGCTTCTTCGTGCCCCGCCAGAGGCCTCTGGCGAGGGATCTGTGCCTCTGGCGACAGAGGCTCACAGCCGCGCGAGTGCCTCGGCGGCGATCTTGCGCCCGATGGCGAGCGACGCCGTGGCCGCGGGCGACGGCGCGTTGATGACGTGGACGGCGCGCCGCGTCGTCTCGACAACAAAGTCGTCGGCCAGCGAGCCGTCCGGACGGACGGCCTGCGCCCTCACGCCCGCTTCGCCGCGGGTCACGTGCTCGCGCTTGAGATCCGGCACCAGTCGCCGCGCCGCGCGCCAGAACGCGCTCAGGCTGACGGAGCGGCCCAGCTCTCCCAGACCCATGCGCCAGTGCTGCAGGGCGAACGTGCGGAAGCCTCTGGCGCCGAGCGACTCCGCCAGGTCGCGCAGGTCGAGCGTGCCGAGCGAGTAGCCCTCGCGCGCGAACGCCAGCGCCGCACTCGGCCCGGCGTGGACGTGCCCGTCGACGGAGCGCGTGAGGTGAACGCCGAGGAACGGAAACGCCGGGTCCGGGACCGGATAGATCAGGCCGCGCACCAACCCGTGTGCCTCTGGCGCGAGGTCCGCGTACTCGCCACGGAACGGAACGAGTAGCGCCTCTGGCGCGACGCCGAAGTGCCGCGCGATGCGGTCGGCGTAAAGCCCGGCACAGTTGATGAGCACGTCTGCTTCCACCGGACTCGCCTCGGTCTCGACGACCACGCCAGAGGCGGTCTCGCGCCCTCCGGTCACGGCCACACCGGTCTGGATCTCGACGCCCGCTTCTCGCAGGTCGTCTGCCAGGGCTCGCGAGACGACGCCGTAGTCCACCACCCCGGTCTCGGGCACCCACAGCGCGCCGACGCCCGCCACGTGCGGCTCGCGCTCGCGCATCTGTTCCGGGCCGATGCGCTCCGCCTCGACGCCGTTCTCGGCCGCGCGGACACTCAGTGCTTCCAGCCTCGGGATCTCCTCTGGCGTGACCGCCACGACGAGCTTGCCGCAGCGTTTCCACGCGATGCCTTTCGTGCTGCAGAACGCCTCCATCTCGGCCTTGCCCTCGCGGCACAGCCGCGCCTTGCGCGAGCCGGGGCGGTAGTACAGGCCCGCGTGGATCACGCCCGAGTTGCGCCCGGTCTGGTGCGTCGCGACGGCGCTCTCCTTTTCCAGAATCGTGATCGCCAGCGGCTCGCCGCTGGCGACGAGAGCCCGCGCGGTCGCAAGCCCCACGATGCCGCCGCCGATGATGACGACGCGGCGCGGCTGAGAGCCTCTGGCGCCAGAGGTAAAAGAGCGAGGTGCGTTCATGCCGCAAGTATCGGCAGGATCGCGGTGGTCCGAAGCGCGACGGTCCCGCTGCTCCGTCAGACGCCTCCGGTGAGCGCTAGGCGAGGACCGCGCAAGCCTCTGGCACGGGGCAGGCATCGGCGCTGCGACCGTGCCACGGTGCTCGGTAGGGACACCATGCATGGTGTCCCTACGGTGCCACGCTGGGCCTCTGGCGCCAGAGGCGAGTGGGATCAGCTTTACCCGGAACCCGGAACCCGCGCGGAGCGCGCCGCCAGAGGCTACGGCGTGTAGAACGTCGGCGCCTCCGGGCCGACCGGCAGGCCCAGGCCGAACACCCAGAGGTAGAACAGCGCAATCCAGCCGATGAGGAAGAAAATGGTGTACGGCAGCATCATCGCCACCATCGTGCCCACGCCCGCCTTGCGGTCGTAGCGCACGACGAACGCGAGGATCAGCCCGAAGTAGCTCATCATGGGCGTGATGATGTTCGTCGTCGAGTCGCCGATGCGGTACGCGGCCTGGATGACCTCGGGCGAGAAGCCGATCAGCATTAGCATCGGTACGAAGATGGGCGCGGTCACGGCCCACTGTGCACTCGCGCTGCCCAGCATAAGGTTGACCACGCAGCACATCAGAATGAACGGGATGAACACGAGCGGTCCGGTGAGGTTTGCCGCCTCCAGGCCACTGGCGCCGGTCACGGCGAGGATCGCGCCCAGGTTGGTCCAGCCAAAGAAGGCCACGAACTGCGCCGCGAAGAACACGAGCACGATGTAGAGCCCGAGCGTGGACATGGACTTTGCCATGCCGTCTACCACGTCCTTGTCGCTTTTTACGCTCCCCGTAACCCATCCGTAGACCACGCCTGGGACGAGGAAGAACACGAAGATCAGCGCCACGATGCCGCGCAGAAACGGACTTCTCAGCACGTCGCCTGTGTCCGGGTCGCGCAACACGCCCCACTCGGGCACAATGGTCAGCGCAAAGAGCGCGATCACGCCCAGAGATCGCGAGCCCGGCCATCTTCAGCCCGCGCACCTCGCGCGGCGCCAGAGGCTCCATCCGTGGCGGCGGCACGTCGTCGCCCGCCTTGGACGGGTCGTAGGTGCCGAGCTGCGGCTCTACAAACCGGTGCGTCACCCATGTGCCCAGCCCCGCGATCATAAACGTGCTGACGGCCATGAAGTAGTAGTTCACCGCCGCGTGCACCTCGTATGTCGGGTCGATGAGCTGCGCGGCCTCTTGCGTGATGCCCGCCAAGAGCGGGTCCACGGTCCCGATGAGCAGGTTGGCCGAGTAGCCACCCGACACGCCCGCGAACGCCGCCGCGAGCCCCGCCAGAGGATGCCGCCCCAGCGCGTGGAAGACGACCGCCGCCAGAGGAATCAGGACGACGTAGCCCATCTCGCTCGCGGTGTTGGAGAGGATGCCGCCGAACACGACCGCGAACGTCATCAGCCGCGCCGGCGCCTTTTGCACGAGCAGCCGGATGCCCGCTGTGAGCAAGCCCGAGTGCTCGGCGACGCCCACGCCCAGAAGTGCCACCAGCACCGTTCCAAGCGGCACGAAGCTCGTGAAGTTGGTCACCAGGTTGCTCACGATCATGCGCAGTCCGTCGCCGGTCATCAGGCTCACCGCACGGATCATGCCGTCGTCGGCGCGGCCGCCGGAGCCCACCGGGCGCGGGTCTTCCACGGCCAGGTCCAGCCACCCCGCGATGCCGCTGATGAGCACGACCGCGAAGGCGAACAGCGCGAAGAGCGTCACCGGGTGGGGAAGCAGGTTGCCCAGCCACTCGACGGTTTTGAGAAAGCGGCTGAACCACCCTCGGTCGGCGTCGCCAAGCGGCGTTTGCTCGCCGGGCGCGTGGTCGGGCACGGGTGCGGGCGCGTGCGGAAACTCCTCGGGTGCGTTGGCCGCCTCTGGCGCGGGATCGGGCACGCGGCCGGCTGCGCCGCCGGGCTCACGGTCGTCGGGGGAGGGGGGACGGTCAGACATACGGGCGTGGGGAACGAGCGGGAAGATATTCGGCGCAGCCTCTGGCGCCAGAGGCCGCGTGCGGATTCCGCCGCGTCACGCGCCGATGCGAAAACGGCCCGGCCTCTCGCGAGGGGCCGGGCCGCACAGCGGATCGCCAGAGGCTGGGGTCTTGGAACGTCTCGCCGCCAGAGGCCGCCGCCAGAGGCTCAAGCGCGCCTCTGGCGCTAGCGCACGAGTGCGATGCGTGTCGTCGCCTGCTGGCCGCCGCTCGTCAGGCGCACGGTGTACGTGCCGCTCGGCAGGCCGAAGCCGTTGATGCGGACCGTTTTGTCGCGCTGCCCCGCAATGTCGCCCTCGAAGAGCGTCTGCACCTTGCGGCCGAGCGCGTCATAGAGGTCGAGCACGACCGACCCCGCCTCGGGAATCTGGAAGCGGACCGTCGTGTACGGCGTAAACGGGTTGGGGCCCGCGGTGTCCAGCTTGAGGCCGCTTTCCGGTACAGCGGGCGTGGGCTCGCCCGCGACGCCGAAGATCATCGGGCGCAGCTCTGGCCCCACGATGTCGCATTCCCACGGGTTGCCCGCGGCGTGGAGCGCGCTGGAGCGGTACCAGAACACGATGTCCTCGCCGACGATGCTCTCGTTGTTCTGCTCGCTTTGGTAGTCGATCGCGCAGCCCACGCTGCCGTCGTCCATCTCGGTCGTGTCGTACTGCAGGATCAGTGCGTCGGTCTTGGAAAACGCGTCGATGGGCAGCTTCAGGTCTTCCTCGCTGGGGTAGATGCCGTAGCCGCGCCGCGTCTGCGCGTCCTCGACGGTCCAGAACGTGCCGTCCTCGCGCCCGCCCCACGTCCGGTCGGCCTCGCGGTCGAACTTCATCGTCACGCCAGAGGCGTTGTTCTCGCGCACGATGTCGTTGTTGGGTGTGCCTTCAAGGTCGAAGTCGAAGCGCCAGTACGCGTGGTGCCTGTGGCCGGTGTCGGTGCACGTCGCGCGGCCTGCGGCGAACGAGTACTCGGGCCAGATGCGGCCGTCGAGGTAGAAGTGCCACTTCATGCGGTACCGGTACCAGCCCGCCGTCGTGTGCATCGTAAGCACCAGTTCGTCCCCGTAGTCCTCCACCGCGACGCCCTCGAACCCGAAGTCCTGTGGGTAGGGCGTCTCACCGCAATAGTTGGGGTTGGGGTCTCCGCTCGCCAGTGTTGGGTTCAAGTCAGACGGGTCGCATGAGTCGCGGTTGACGTACTCGCACGTCGTCTGCACCTCGCCGGGCGTGGACTGCGCGAAGCACGAGGTCTGTTCGTCTACGCCATCCGCGATAAAGCTGGACTCGTCGTACTGCCAGTCGCGGAAGCAACCGCAGCCGCCGCCGGGGTCGTACTCCACGTTGAGAACGGGCACGTTCCCCTTCTTCATCACCAGGCGCCCGTCGTAGTACACGTCGCGGATTTCGAGCCCGGTGCCGTCGGCGGTGATGGTGTTGCCGGGGCGGAGAAAGTCGAACTCCCAGACCGGATCATCAGCGGGCCAGGAGATGTGCCCGTTGGGCGCCGCGTCGGGGTTGCCCTCGCGAGGGCGGCTGTTGGTGGCGCAGTTGAGGTCCGTCGCGACGGCCTGCGCGAGAGCCTCTGGCGCCGTGGCGAGGAGCAGCGCGAACAGCGCGAGGAAAAGCTTGGTCATCATCTACTGGTCGTCGGACGGAAACGTGGTGCCTCTGGCGCGAGAGTCAGCGCGGATGGCAGGATTGGCGAGGTTGCTTTGGGTCGCAGGGTCTAAGTCCCGTGCGACGATCCGACCGTCGCGCATGTCCACCACCACATAGCGGACGCGGCGCGCGGCGCGCTGACCCGGCACCATCTCCAGAATGTCGAACTGCATGCAGCGCGAGCCGGGGCCGCAGAACCCGGCCTCCGCCTCGCGGACGAGCGGAAACCCGCCGACGATCTCGACCGGATGCTGCGCCGCGCCGATCAGCCCCGCGAGCTCCGCATCGGTCGCGATGAGCTGCTGCGCGATCTCGGCTTCCTCTGGCGTGGGCCCGCGCATGATGGATTTGAGCACCTCGCGCTTGATCACCGCGCCAGAGGCTTCGTCCTCGACCGTGCGCACGTACTCGCCGCGAGCCGGGTCGTAGGTGGTCGTGTAGCGGTACATCGCGGGGCCGTCGGGGCCTTTGACGTCGGTCACGGCCGAGTGGAGCACCCGCGGCCCTTCCAGCGCGCTCTGCGCGAGCGCCGGAGCGGCAGCGAGCAGCCACGCGAGGAATACGAATCGGAGCATCTATGAGTACCGGAGCAATAGGCCGTCAAAGTACGGGCGCCTTTTCCGCGCTGCCCTCGCCCTCCTGTCGCCTCTGGCGCGCCCCGCCAGAGGCCTGGCGCGTGCGTCCCGGGACCTCGCCAGAGGCCCGCGGGTATATTCCGGGAGCCTCTGGCGTAGACCCTGCTCTGCCCACACGGGCGCCGCGCCACCGCCCGGTGGAAGCGGTTCCGAGATGCCCTCTGACCTGCCCCTCTTTTGACTTCTATGGACGCCGAGACCCCGACCCCCGACTCCCAGGATTCGCTTCCGCCCGCACCGCTCCCCTCCGCCGACGGTGGCTTTGTCGCGCGTCCCCTCCTCACGCCCGACGAGAGCGGCGGTGACGGCGCAGCGGACGACGGCGCGACGGACGACGGCGCAGCGGACGACGGCGCAGCGGACGACGCCCGCGGCGGCTCCCTGCTCGACCGCGCTGCCGAGCGCGCGCGCGCGGTCGTCGGTGGGGTGGTCGAGACGGTCGCGGATGTCGTGAGTGGCACCGATGCCTCTGGCGACTCGGCCATCGAGGACATCACCGAGTCGTACGACGACGCCTCGCCAGAGGCCAAGCAAAACGCCGACGCCGCGGGCCCTGAGGGCGACCTGCACGTGCTGCCCGTCGGGCCAGAGGACTTCGACCCGGCCGAGCTCAAAGCCGTGCTGCGCACGATGATGACCTCGCGCAAGCTGGACGACAAGATGCTGGTCCTGCTCAAGCAGGGGAAGGGCTTCTTTCACATCGGAAGCTCCGGCCACGAGGCGGCTCAGGTCGCCCTCGCGTCTCACCTCAAAGGCGGGCACGACTGGTTCTGCATGTACTACCGCGACCTGGGCACGTCTCTGCAGGTGGGCATGACGCCGAGTGAGGTGCTGCGGGCGCACTTCGCGAAGAAGGACGATGTCTTCGGCGGCGGCCGCCAGATGCCCGAGCACTTCGGGCACCGCGCGCTCAACATCATGACCACCTCGTCGTCGGTTGGCGCGCAGTTCGTGCCGGCGGTCGGGTTCGGGCTCGCGGTCAAGCGCGACGGCGACAATGGCGAGGGCGAGAAGAAGGTGGTCTACGTCTCCGGCGGCGACGGCTCCACGTCGCAGGGCGCCTTCCACGAGGCCATGAACTGGGCCGCTCGCGAGAGCCTGCCCGGTTCTCTTCCACGTGCAGGACAACGGCTACGCTATCTCTGTCCCGCGCTCGGAGCAGACCGCCAGCGG
Source organism: Rubricoccaceae bacterium (assembly GCA_963708165.1). Lineage (GTDB taxonomy): Bacteria > Bacteroidota > Rhodothermia > Rhodothermales > Rubricoccaceae > Rubricoccus. Next base: position 3,027,499 of record OY970187.1, read on the forward strand.
CTCCATCTGGCCCATGCTCGGCGGCTACCCCGGCATGGCGCGGATGCGCTACGACGGCACGGACTTCTTCGAGAGCTACGCCGTCGCGCAAGCGGCCGTCGCGCACGCCCGCGCGGGCAAGGGGCCTGTGGCCCTCCACGCCGACGTGGTGCGCCTGCTCCCGCACTCGTCCTCGGACGACCACAAGAAGTACCGCACGGCAGAAAGCATCGACGCCGACATCAAGCGCGATCCCATCGCGAGCTTCACCGCGCGTCTCATCGAGGCCGGCGTGATGACCGACGACGAGGTCGAGGCACTGCGCACCGAGGTCGCCAAAGAGATCGACGCGCTCGCCAAGGTCATCGAGGCCGAGCCCGACCCAGACCCCGCTGAGGCGACGACGCACGTCTACTACGAAGGCGAAGACACGCGCGAGTACCTGGCCTCTGGCGAGACCGGTGAGTTGATCGTGATGGTGGACGCCATCAACCACGCGATGGACGAGGAGATGGAGCGCGACGAGCGCGTGCTGGTCTACGGCGAGGACGTGGGCGGCGGCAAAGGTGGCGTGTTCACGGCCACGCGCGGCCTGACGGCCAAGTACGGCGACCGCTGTTTCAACTCGCCTCTGGCGGAGCACAGCGTGATCGGTAGCGCCGTCGGGCTCTCGGCTGCGGGCTACAAGCCGGTCGTTGAGATTCAGTTTGCGGACTACATCTGGCCCGCGATGCAGCAGATCCGCAACCAGGTGGCCAGCTTTCGCTACCGCTCGCGTGGCGAGTGGGCCTGCCCGATGGTGATTCGCGTGCCCGCGGGCGGCTACATCCACGGCGGGCTGTGCCACAGCCAGAACGTGGAAGCCATGTTCAGCCACTTTCCCGGCCTGCAGGTCGTGATGCCGTCCAACGCGGCCGACGCCAAGGGGCTTCTCAAGTCCGCGATCCGCGGCGAGGACCCGGTCATTTTTCTGGAGCACAAGGCGCTGTACCGCCAGGGGCCCGCGCGCCGTCCCGAGACGGGCGTGGACTACCTCACGCCGCTTGGCAAGGCCGCCGTCACGCGCGAGGGCTCGGACCTCACGATTGTGACCTGGGGCGCGCTCGTCTACAAGTCGCTCAACGTCGCCAAGGCGCTGGAGAAGGAGGGCGTAAGCGTCGAGGTGATCGACGTGCGCTCGTTTATGCCGTTCGACACGGAGACCGTGCTCGCGAGCGCGAAGAAGACCGGCCGCGTGCTCGTCGCCTACGAGGACCACGAGTTCATGGGCTTCGGTGCCGAGATCGCCGCGCAGATCTCCGATGCCGCGTTCGATTTCCTCGATGCGCCCGTCAAGCGCGTCGCCGGTGCGTTCTCGCACATCCCGTACGCGGACCCGCTCGAAAAGGTGGTGCTCCCGCAGGACGAAGACGTGATGGAAGGCGCCCGCGCCGTTCTCGCGTACTAGCCTCTGGCGACCGCCAGTTCACGCGCCAGAGGCCCCGCTGCCTCCGGCGCGAACAGAGTTCCGAGTTGGAGTCGATCCCTCCAATTAGGAAATAGACTTGCGTGAAGGCTACGTGTGCCCTAACGTTTAGATAAACGGACGGAACTCTGCGTACTGACTCACCGCTGTCTTTCTCTAGCCTTTCTACTCGTGAGCACGGTCGCGCTTGTGTCCTGCGATACCACCGAGCAGCCGACCTCCCATGGGTGAATCCAGACGGTTCCTATGCAGCCGGGTGACAGGCTCGGAACGCCGGGCAGTGCTGCAAAAAGCAGAGCCGACTCCCCTTACGGATGTCTCGTTTCGACGCTCATGCCTAACGCCGAGCACGGCGCCTACGAGTACGACGCGGTCTACACGCTTTTTCCCGACGCGATGGTAGCTGCGGCGGATGGAGAGACCCGCCACGCGACGTTTGCGCTCCGCAGTGCAGATGCACCCCCTCACGCCTCGCGCTCCGTGAGTGGTTCTTCCGGAACAGATGGTCTCGTTCGGATGGCGCGGTGCGTGATTCCCGACGCTGATGGTGCGGCCGCGCTCGTTCAAGAAGCATTGCAGACGTTCCGCGCGTCGAGTTGGGCGTCTTCGACCGCCGCCACGAACGGGAAGGCCTCGGGAGGTGGGACGTGTGCGGAGTACGTCGAGGTATGGTTTTGCCGCGTGAAGATCGACGACGTCACGTATGGCGACTGCGTGTTCGACGGCTACGAGTGCGTGCGGTACGAGGTAGAGGAAGACGACCCGTGGGGCGGCAGTGGTGGTGGAGGCGCGGGGGACGAGCCGGATCCATGCGAGAGCGGAGCGGACGGGATGCCCACGGGGCAACTGTGTACTGCGGGGAGCGGACCCGTCGAGCCCTCTGAGGCCCCTGAACCGTGCGAGATCGACGATCCACGCTTCGCCTTTATGAACTCCGAAGGCTTCGCAATTGGTGCACAACTGATGTGGAGCGCGAGCAGGGCTGATGATCCAAGGTATGAGAGAAGAAAGGAAACGATCGGCCACGGCTCTTACAACCGGGCGGGTGTCTGGCAGCTCCAGGCCATTACGAGCGACGACGCTTACTCTTACCGCCGTTGGGATACAGCATCCGGCCCAGGACGTCCAGCGTCTGAGCTAGCGGATGGGGCCGTCTTTGTTCACACTCACCCATTCCAACCCGGTGAGAACTTCCGTGACAGCGATACAAGGGCACCCGTCCGGTATGAAACGGGGGCTTCGAAGGCAGACAGGGAGGCGCTGGAACGGCTCGGGTACGAGTTCGGGGTGTACTTAGACAAGACGTACATCGTCGTGTTCAATAGCGATGACGAAGATAACGGGGTAGTGCAAAAATTTGACAGATGTGGGTACTAGTCTATGTGTTCGCATCTCTCTGGGTCTCTGGTCTCAACTGTAAAAACAATGCGTAGCTATATCATCATCGGGTCTTACTTGCTGCTTTCTGCGGCCGCTCATGCCCAGCGGCAAGCGGCGACGCCGTGCCCCACTGTCAGCTCCGCGTCGTCGGAGATCGTTGAGTGGCTCGATACCGAGCACGCGGAGCGCTACAAAGGGGAGGTCGGGATGCCGAGCCTCAGCTCCTCGGGGCTTCGCGAACTCGGACCGGGCGCCAGCGATACCCCCACGGACCGCGCGGTCTGCGCCGCTCTCAACGAGAGATATCGCGATGCCATCGAGCGACAGATAGACGGGCACCGCGCGAACGAACTCAGCTACTACGAGTCGGGCGGACGGTACTTTGTGGTTCTCAACCGCGCCGTAATAGAGGGATTCTTTAATGTGGGAACCTCGCTAATCCTCGCACACACGTGGGAGGGCGGCACTCTCGTGTACCTGAGCGGCGTGGCGTTGTAAACTCTTCTCCAGAGGCTTATAGTCGACCCGCCGTGCGATTTCTCCCCCTGCTTATCCTCCTCGCCTCTGGCTCGGAAGGTCAGGCTCTAGGCCTATTAACCGATGTGGATACTAAAAATTGATATGAAAAATAATATGTATATTATAATAACTTGTGCTCTCATGGCCATCTGCTTTGTGCCCCAGCCCGAAGCTCAGGTAAGGTTGGCGCCGTGTCCTCCAGATAGCGATTTCTCTCGTGGAGTCGTAGAGGTGTTTCTATTTGATGATGATTTCTCTGCTGAGAGGTCTCATCTTGACTTGGCAGGTGTGGATACCGGGGACATAGAGTTGGTGACGGACAGGAGTGTTTGCAAAAGGTTTTCATCGCCACGGGAGCCCTACAACATGATGTCTCACGTAATATACAAGGTAGGTACATACTATGTTTATACCTTGTACAATCCCGGCGGGAATGGGACAGGGGTTACGCCAATCCTGTTTTATGATAGGAACTTTGATAGAATTGTTTCGTTTGTAAGATAAAATATTACTATCTTAGTAGTGGGTCGCTGGCGTTTATTGTTGTGTTTCGCACGCTTCTTGCTCTTCTTCTACTCCCGTCTGGTGCTGGCGCACACCTCGCTTTCGACGCGCCCCGCCACGACTTCGGCACCTTCACCGAGGGCGAGACCGTGCGGCACACCTTCGTCTTCACCAACACCGGCGACGCGCCTCTGGCGATCCGCTGTTCACGCGCCAGAGGCCCCGTACCTTTGGCGCGTTCCTGTTTCTGCTCCCGCTCTCATGACTCGTTTCTCTCTGCTCGCCCTGTTTCTGGTTTCCGGCCTCGACGCCTCTGGTGCGATGGCACAGGGACACCTCGCGTTTGAGGCGCCACGCCACGACTTCGGCACATTCACCGAGGGCGAGACTGTCACGCACGTCTTCGAGTTCACCAACACCGGCGACGCGCCTCTGGCGCTGAGCGAGGTCGAGGTCTCGTGCGGCTGCACCGCGCCGAGCTGGACGCAAGACACCGTCGCGCCCGGCGCCAGCGGCCAGGTGACCGTCGCGTTCGACTCCGCGGACCGCTCCGGTCCGTTCGAAAAGACCGTGACCGTCGATCACGCCAGAGGCTGGCGCGGTCACGCTGCGCATTGTTGGCGAGGTGACGGCAGCGTTCGTCGCCAGCGGCGCGAAGATGGGGTCGCTGACCTTCGACCGCGACCACGCCGAGGCGCGCCCGGCCTCTGGCGAGCCGGTGCAAGAGGTCTTCCGCTTTCAGCACACCGGCGACCGGCCGGTGCGCATCGCGAGCGTCACCGCCTCTGGCGACGGCGTGCGCACCGTTTTCCCGCAGCGCCCGATCTACCCCGGTGACGTGATGGCCGTCATGGTGATGGTCGACGAGCCCGCCAGCGGCCAGACCGATCTCACGCTGACTCTTGACACCGACGACGCGGCGCACCCAACGAAAACGCTCCGCCTCACCGCGGTAGCGGATTAAGCCTCTGGCGCCAGAGGCAGGTGGTGGGTTCGCTTCCAGTACCCGCCAGAGGCCTTTGAATCCTCACGCACTCGGCGGCGCCAGAAGGGCGTTACTGGGTCATGACTCGACTCTTCGCTCTCGTCTTCCTCGCGTTGCCTCTGGCGATCCAGCCTCTGGCGGCACAACCCGCCGTGGAGGCGCCTCTGAACCGCGTGCTGGGCGCCGTGGTGCAGGCCGATGGGCGCGTGGACTACCGGCTTCTGGCGCGCTCCCACCGCGCGGACCTGGACGCCGCGTTAGACGCGGTGGCCGAGCAAAACCCCGCCGCGCTCCGAAGCGACGCGCAGAAAACGGCGTTCCTTGTCAACGCCTACAACGCCCGCGTGCTGGAGCGCGTCCTCGCCCATCCGCGTGCGACGAACCTGGAGCGCCAGGGGCTCTTCGACGAGTTCTTCGAGACGCCGTTCGCCATCGCCGGGACACGTGCGACGCTCAACCAGATCGAGCACGGCGTGCTTCGGCGCCAGAGGCGCGTGGATGGCGCTGCCGTCTCGGCTGCGCTCCGGGCGCTCCGCCCTGCGCGCCTGGACCCACGCATCCACGTCGCGCTCAACTGTGCGGCTGTCTCGTGCCCGCAGCTGCAGCCGCGCGCGTTCACGGCGCGCACGCTGAACACGACGCTGGACCGCGCGATGCGCGAGTGGACCGGCTCCCCCCGCTTTGCCTCCGCCTCTGGCGGGTCCGTCATGCTCTCCTCGCTTCTCGACTGGTTCGGCGCGGACTGGGAAAAGCGCCAGGGGTCGCTCGGCGACGCGCTCCTGGCGGTGATGCCCGCGGGCCGGAGCGACGCCGCGGCGATCCGCTCGGCGTTGCGCGGCAAGACGCACGCGCAGCTCAAAGCCTCGGGCACCGTGCGGTTCGCCTACGACTGGACCGTCAACCGCGCGCGCTAGCCTCTGGCGCTGGAGGCAGACATTCACTTCCGCGTTCGCCCTTCCGTGTTCGAGAGCCTCTGGTGCCAGAGGCCCGCTACTCGCATCTTGAGCGCCCACCCGCCCCTGGCGCTATGCCCGCTCGCGTTCTGCAGGTCAACATATCCGATGGCGGCGTGCCCAAGCGCGCGGTCGACGCGGCGCGCGTGACGCGGCTGGGGTTGGAAGGCGATGCGGTCAACCATCCCAAAATCCACGGCGGCCCGGAGCGGGCGGTCTGCCTGTTCCCTGTCGAGCTGATTCAGACGCTGCAGGACGAAGGCCATCCGGTTTTTCCGGGCGCCGTCGGCGAGAACCTGACCGTCGCCGGGCTGGACTGGAGCGTGCTGGAGATTGGCAGTACGCTGGAGATCGGAGACGCCCTCCAACTCCAGCTTTCCTCGCGCGTCGAGCCGTGCAACACCATCAAGGCGTACTTCGCCGACGGCAATTTCAAGCGCATCCAGCCCAGCCGCGTGCCCGGCGAGACGCGTTGGTACGCCCGCGTGCTCCGCGAGGGCGAGGTCAAGCCTGGCGATCCCGTCCGGGTGGCGCCTCTGGCGGAACAGGTGGCGTAGCCTCGCCAGAGGCCTCTGGCGCAGGTGTTGGGCGTGGGTCTGGCGCCGGGTCCAACTGGGCCATCCTGGACCTCTCCACTGCCGCTGCGATCAACCACGTGAGCAGGAGAACGGCGCCCGCTGCGGCCGCGAGCCCATCGAAAAGGGTCCACGTCTCGCCCGCCCGCACCCATCTCGGGTTGCCTGTTGCCCAAACGGCCGTGTTCGCCGCGATCACGACGAGACGAAGCTCGGTCGGCCCGAGGCCTCCTGTGGGCGCTAGGCGCAACACGCCTCTGGCAGTAGCGACGACGAAGGCAAAGCCGAAGTGCGAGAGGTAGCCCGCCAGAACTGCGAGTGCGATCCACGGCCGCACGAGCCCCGACACCGCGAGACCACCCAGCAGCAACCACGCCGAGATCGCGTCCGACGTATGGTCCACGAACGTGCCGTAGCGCGGCCGTTCGATGCGCCTCTGGCGCGCGAGCGTGCCGTCTAGGCTGTCCGCCGCCCAGTGCGCCACGAGCGCGAGCGAGGTCAGGTGCAGCCACGCCAGAGGCCCGCGGCCCGCGAGCACGAACCCGAGCCCTCCGACGAGCGCCGCGATCACGCCAGAGGCCGTCAGCACGTCGGGCGTGACCCAGGCGGGAAGCCGCGCCGCCATGCGCGGCAGCGCCCACCGCTCGAAGCGGCCGGTCAGGGTGCGGATCTCTCGGTCGTGGGCCATCGGCAGGGGAGGGGGCGCGAAGGTAGCGGGAGGGATGCGGGATGGGGAGGCATTGAAGAATGCGGCATGACTCAGGCGCGTCGTTGGCGTCTGGATTGTGTGTTGCGAACGCGGAAGACAAGGAGAGAGCCTGGCCTCTGGCGCCAGAGGCGCGCATGAGCCGGGATCTCCTCAGTGGTTGTTCAACGCGGGTCGTCAGCATCGTGCACCGTCTGCCATCCAAGAGATCCCGGGTCAGGCCCGGGATGACACGTAGGAGAGTTCACGTTGGCCTCTGGCGCCAGAGGCCAGCGTGAGACAGCTTTCCTCGGAACTCGGAACTCGGAACTCGGAACTCGCGCGCAGCGCCAGAGGCGACGCACCCTTCACACGAGACGCTGGCGCGTCCGGGTATCTTCGCGCATCACCCACACCCAACTCTGATGCGTCTCGTCCTCTTTGGCCCTCCCGGCGCGGGCAAGGGCACCCAGGCCAAGCGGCTCGCCGAGCAGCACGGCCTCGTGCATCTCTCCACCGGCGACCTCTTCCGCGCCGCCATCAAGGCGCAGACGCCGCTGGGCCAGGACGCGAGCCGCTACATCCGCGAAGGGCGGCTCGTGCCCGACGAGGTGACCAACGGCCTCGTCGCCGACAAACTCGAAGAGATCGACCACGACGCGTTCGTGCTCGACGGATACCCCCGCACGATTCCGCAGGCCGAGTGGCTTCTGGAACACCTCGCCGAGCACGACGCGCCGATCACCGCCGTCGTCAGTCTCGTCGTGCCCGAGGAGGACATCGTCGACCGCCTCTCGCGCCGCCGCACGGATTCGCAGACGGGCGCCATCTACCACCTCGACTTCAACCCGCCGCCAGAGGACGTGCCCGCCGACCGCCTGGTGCACCGTTCGGACGACCACCCGGACGCCATCCGCACGCGCCTGGGCGAGTACCACCGCGAGACGCAGCCGCTGGAAGTCTTCTTCCGCGAGCGCTCGACGTTTTTCGAGGTCGACGGCACCGGCGCGCTCGACAGCGTGCAGGCGCGCGTCGGCGAGGCGCTCACCCAGGCTCGCGGCCTCTCCGGCCTCTAGGCGCCACGCCTGGCCTCTGGCGCCAGAGGCTTCTCCACCCGAGGCCGTGCCTGGAATCCGGGCGCGCCTCTCGCGTTTGCGACGCCCTCCGCGTCTCCCGATCTGTGTCCCGCTCCCCCCTCGCCGTCGCCGTCGCCGACGTTCACGCCGCGCTCGACAGCCTCGACGTGCCTCTGGCGCCCGAGGTGCTCTACAGCCCCGTCCACCACGCGCTCAAAGGGCGCGGCAAGTTGTGGCGCCCGGCTATCGTGTTGCTCACCGCCGAGGCCTTTGGTGGCGAAGAGGCACGCGCCCGCGCCATGCCCGCGGCGCTCGCGACCGAGGTGTTCCACACGTTTACGCTCGTCCACGACGACATCATGGACAAGTCCGCCACGCGCCGCGGCGCGCCGACGGTCTACGCCAAGTGGGGCACGAGTACAGCGATTCTCGCGGGCGATCTCCTGTTCTCGCTCGCCGGAGACCTCTTGCGCCGCACCCAGACCGACCGCCTGGGCGACGCGCTGGGCGTCTACCACGCGATGGTCGCGAGCCTCTGCGAAGGCCAGGCGCTCGACCTCGCGTTCGAGACGCGCCACGACGTAACGCCCGACGATTATCTCGCGATGATCGACGGCAAGACGGGCGCGCTGCTCGAACTCGCCTTCGACCTCGGCGCCCTCGTCGGCGGCGCGAGTGGCGACCAGCGCCGCCGCCTCCGTGAGGCCTCGCACGCGCTCGGCCGCGCCTTCCAGCTGCAAGACGACGTGCTGGACATCACCGCGACCGAGGCCGAGCTGGGCAAGCCCATCGGCGGCGACCTGCGCGAGGGCAAGCGCACGTGGCTCCTCCTCCGTGCCATCGAAGCCGCGGGCGAAGCCGAGGCCTCTGGCGAGACCGGCGCCGCTGGCGACCGTGCGTTCTTCGACGGCGCCCTGGACGGTGGCCTCGCGCCAGAGGCCGTCGCGGATGCGCGCGCGCGCATGGAGCGCCTGGGCGTGATCGCCGAAGCCTCTGGCGAGGCCCAGGCCTACGCCACGCGCGGCGAAGCAGGCCTGGACGTGCTCCCGCCCGGCGACGCCACCGACGCGCTCCGCGTGCTCGCGCACGCGCTCGCGACCCGCGGCAACTAGCGTCGCCAGAGGCCTCTGGCGAGACGCAGGTGGACCCAGAGCGCAGCCCCTTGCTCTGCCCATCCCGCACCCTCTTCATCCCTCCACGAGCGCCAGAGGCCGCGCGGCTATCTTCCTCGTTCCCCTTCCCGCTCGTTTATGCTCACTCGCGAGGTCACCGTCCGCAACCGCGCAGGCGTCCACACGCGCCCTGCCTCGATGATCGTGCGCGAGGCCGCCCGCTTCACCTCGGAGTTCTTTATCAAGAAGGACGGCTACGAGATCAACGGCAAGAGCATCATCGGCGTGATGACGCTCGCCGCCGAGCAGGGCGCCACGCTCGAACTCCAGTTCGACGGCCCCGACGAAGCCGACGCCGCCAACGCTCTCGAAGCGCTCTTCGAGACCGGCTTCGGAGAGCCTGTTTAGGAAGAGGGATAGGGGATGCGGGATTGAGGGATGGGAAGAGAGTCCCTGGTCTCCACATGCCTCTGCCTTTCGCGGCTCGCTTCGCCAGAGGCGCAGGGTCTAATCCGCAGATTTCCCGTATCCCTCCATCCCTCTCTCATCCCGCATCCCTCCCGCAATGCCCCTCCCCGAACTCCACGCCGACGTTGCCGCTGCTGCGGTAGCGGCCGCTCAACCGGCCGGTGAGATCGTCGTGGACGGCATCGGTGTCTCGCCGGGCGTCGCGATCGGTCCAGTCTACCTGTACGCAGGCGGCGCGTACCAGGCGGACCAGCAGGAACTGGCCTCTGGCGAAATCGAGGAAGAGCTGGGCCGGTTCGAGCGCGCCATCGAGCGCAGCGAGCGCGAGTTGGGCAAGATCCGCGTCATCGCGCGCGACAAGCTGGGAGACGACTCGGCGGGCATCTTCGACGCGCAGGCGCTCGTCCTCCGCGACAGCCAGTTTTACGACCGCGTGCGCACGCTCGTCCGCCAGAGGCGCATGGGCGCCGGGTGGGCCACGCAAGAGGTGCTGGACGAGCACCGCCAGAGGCTTCTGGCGAGCGACAGCCCGCTCATGCGCGACCGCGCGGGCGATTTCTACGACGTGCAGAACCGCGTGCTGCGCAACCTTCAGCAGGGGCGGGCGGTCTCGCGGATCGACAAAAACCGCATCGTCATCGCGCAAAACCTGACCGCCGCCGATGTGCTGCTGTTCAGCCGCCACGGCGTGCGTGGCGTCGTGCTGGACCACGGCGGGCCGACGAGCCACGTCTCGATCATGGCCCGCGCGCTCGGCGTGCCCACGTCGGTCAGTCTCCATGGCCTGGCCGCGCAGGTGAAGGCGGACGATGAGGTGATCGTGGACGGCTTCTCAGGCCGCGTAATCGTCAACCCGACGGACGAGACGCGAGAGGCGTACACCGACAAACAGGCGCGCTTCGCACGGCTCGAAGCCACGCGCGACGAAGTCGTGGCCGAGCCCTCGGAGACTGCCGACGGGCACCACGTCTCGCTGCAGGCCAACGTGGAGTTCCCCCAGGAATTTCCGCTCCTGCACACCTTCGGCGCCGAAGGCGTGGGGCTGTTCAGGACCGAGATGCTGTTCCTCACCCAGGGCCGCGCGCTGGACGAGGAGCAGCAGTACGAGGTCTACCGCGATGCCGTCGTGGCCGCCGCCCCGCACGCCGTCACGTTCCGCCTGCTCGACCTGGGTGGCGACAAAGTGCTGCCGATGGCCCGCCGTGAGGCCAACCCCTTTCTGGGCTGGCGCGGCCTGCGCATTTTGTTAGACAAGCCCGACCTGCTCAAGCCGCAGATCCGCGCCATCCTCCGCGCCGCCGCCGCCTCTGGCGAGACCGACAAGCCAGCACGGATGCTGCTCCCGATGGTGTCGTCGCTGGACGAGGTCCGTCTGACGCGCGCCGCCATCCGCGAGGTGATTGCCGAGCTAGAGGCCTCTGGCGTCGAGCACCGCGCCGATCTGCCGGTCGGCATCATGGTCGAAGTGCCAGCCGTGGCGCTCATGGCGGATCGGTTCGCGAAGGTGTCGGACTTCTTCTCCATCGGCACCAACGACCTGACGCAGTTCACGCTGGCGGTCGACCGCGGCAACGACTTGGTGGCGGGGCGCTACCGCGAACTGCACCCGGCCGTGCTCGGTCTCATCGCGCGGACGGTGGAGGCGGCCCACGCCAGAGGCATCCCCGTGAGTGTCTGCGGCGAGATGGCCGCGGATCCGCGCATCACGCCGCTGCTCGTCGGCCTGGGCGCCGATTCGCTCTCGGCCTCGCCCGCCTACCTCTCCCTCGTCAAGCGCGTCCTCCGCGCGCTGACCATGGACGAGGCGCGCGACTTGGCGCTCCGAGCCCTCCGCCAACCGGACGCCGATGCCGTCGGTCGCCTGCTGGACTACTGGCTCGTGTGCCATAACCGCGACCTCGCGGCGTTGCTGGGCGCGGACGAAGCGGTCAAGCGCTAGCCCAGATCGGCGTTCGGGGCAGGCGCCAGAGGCCTCTGGCGGGATGTATGTGGTGAGGGATAGAGGGATGCGGTGTCATAAAGCTTCGGTCTGCACCTCCCCGCGGTGAAGAGCGGGCCTCTGGCGCCAGAGGCGTACTCTGGCCTGCGGTCACACCCCTGCACAAGGGCGAGGCAAGCTTCACCCCTACGAATTCCCGCGCCCATGCCGATACTGCAGCCTCTGGCGCCGGTGCCCCGCCAGAGGCCGCATCCCTCCATCGCGCATCCCTCCAACCCTCTCCTTATGCCCCGCTCCCTCTTCGACCCCGCCCTCGACCCGCAGGACATGCGCGGCGCCATCGCCGCCTTCCCCAATCACCTCGCCGAAGGCTGGCAGCGCGGCGCGGACGCCAGAGGCTTCGGCCTCGACGCCGACGACCTCAACGGCATCGTCGTCCTCGGCATGGGCGGCTCTGCGATTGGCGCCGATCTGGTTCGCGCGCTCGCCGCGCCAGAGGCCCGCGTGCCCGTCGTCGTCAACCGCGCGTACGACCTGCCGGCGTGGGTGGGGGAGACCACGCTCGTCATTGCCTCGTCGTACTCCGGCGGGACCGAGGAAACGCTGAGCGGGCTGGATGCCGCCGAAGCCGCGGGCGCGCGCACCGCCGCGATCACGTCCGGCGGGACGTTGGCAGAGCGCATGAGCGGGCGCCCCGTCGTGACCATCTCCGGCGGCTTGCAGCCGCGCGCCGCGCTGGGCTACTCGCTCGGCGTGCTCCTTCGCGCCTTCCGCGACGCCGGGCAGATCTCGCTCACCGACTCTGAGTTTCTGACCGCCCTTGGCCAGGCTCGCGAGCGCGCCGACGCCTACAACCAGGACGACCGGAACAACCTCGCGCGCGAAGTCTCGGGCGCGATGGAGGGCCACCTGCCCGTCGTCTACACCGGGCCCGGCCTGCTGGAGCCGGTCGGGATGCGCTGGCGCACGCAGATCCACGAGAACGCCAAGCACCCCGCCTACGGCAACGTCTTCCCCGAACTGGACCACAACGAGATCATGGCCTTCGAGGCCATTCCCCCAGAGGTGTCGGACCGGATGCTCATCGTCGCGCTTCGCGACGCGAGCGACCATAAGCAGGTAGGCCGCCGCTTCGAGATCACGCGCGACCTGGTGGCCAAGCGCGTCTCCGGCTGGCGCGAGATCGAAAGCGAAGGCGACACGCCTCTGGCGCGGATGCTCTCGCTCGTGCAACTCGGCGACTGGGCCAGCTTCTGGCTCGCCATGCGCAAGGGCGAGGACCCGACACCGGTCGAGACGATCCAGAAGCTCAAGGGCGTCCTCGCGGGATAGCGCCAGAGGTGGGCCTCTGGCGCCAGAGGCCTACTTCTTCTTGGTCGGCGCGGGCGCGACGTGCTTGGCGTCCTGTACCGCCTTCTTCTGCTTCTTGGTTTCAGCAGACTTGGCATCGTGCTGTTTGGATTTTTTATTCGTGGACTTGGGTGATTTGTCGCCCATTGCGGTGTGCCTCGTGGAGGCGGTTGGTCCGGGCAACGTAGGGGACCCGTCCGCGATCTCGACGTGCGCGCGGAAAGCTCGCGCGGCGCCAGAGGCCTCTGGCGTGTCACCGAACCCGAATGCGCTTCTCGTCAGCGATCCAGAGATGCCCGTCGATCTCGGCGTCCTGTAGAAGAGGCAACAGCCTTCGCAGCACGCTCAGGACATGAGGCTTGTCTTGTCGCAAGAGCCGGAGCACTAAGATCCCCGAATGTGCATCTGGCGGATACGTGCGGATATCCGCGAAGTCGGTATCGAGCGTAATCAGGGTCCTCTGCTCAGCACGGCAAACCTCTGCCACGCGCGAGTCAGGGTCGCCGCCCATCTTCTGCTCGAGAATCGTCATCGCGTCGTGCCCAGCGTCGCGGAGCAGACGTGCTGCATCGGCGGGCAGATTCTCGTCCAGCTTGAACCTCACGCCGGGACAGCGAGAACGCGTTCTCCAGCCAAATCTGCCGCGTAGGCAAGCGCCGCACGAATAGCCTCCCGCGAGACGGACGAGTAGCTCTCGGAGATCTCCTCAGCAGTAAGCCCAGCCGCGAGGTTATCCAGCACGACAGAGACAGGCACGCGGGTGCCCGCGATGCATGCCGTGCCGTGGCATACCTGCGGATCGACGGTGATGTGGTCTCGCCAGTTCATATCGGTTGAAGGCTGCGTGAGGTCGGTTGTTCCGTTGGTCCGCCAGAGGCTTCAGTCGCCAAAGCGAACCTGATTGTAAGAATCCTAGACCCCAACACCACCCACCCGCCTCTGGCGCCCGCCCGGCGCACACAGGGGCGGCTCAGCGCGCACCGCTTGCTCCGCCAGAGGCCCGGCCCTATCGTAAGCCTGCAACCCCATCCGGCACATGTCCGCTCGCGCCCTCCGGCCCGGCCCCCGCGCCTGGGCCGCGTTTGTCTGTTCCCGCCTCGCGCCTCTGGCGGCGCTCGCGCTCTGTTTGCTCGCCGGGCCTCTGGCGCCAGAGGCCGACGCACAGGGCTTCGGGCGGAATAAAGTCCAGTACGACGACTTCGACTGGCACATTCTGGAGACCGAGCACTTCGACATCTACTACTACCCCGAGGAGCGCGAACTGGCCGAGATCGGGGCGCAGGCAGCGGAGGAGGCGTACGTGGAACTGGAGAACCGCTTCGCGTTCTCGTTCAACCACCGCGTGCCGATGCTCTTCTACGCGAGCAACCTGCACTTTAAGCAGACCAACACCACGCCGGGCTTCATCCCGGACGGCGTCGGCGGCTTTTTCGAGTTCCTCAAGGGCCGCGTCGTGATCCCCGCCGATGGAAACGTGCAGCGCTTTACGCGCGTGGTGAAGCACGAGCTGGTGCACGTGTTCACGTTCAACAAGCTCGCGCGCGTGCTCCGCGATCACCGCCGCCCCGTCGACCGGTTCGTGCCGCTGTGGTTTACCGAGGGCCTGGCCGAGTACTGGAGCGGCGAGCCCGACCACCAGCACGAGATGATTATCCGCGACGCGGTCGCGAGCAACTTCTTCGTGCAACTCGACGACATGGACCGCATCGCGGGCTCCTACGTGATGTACAAAGAGGGCGAGGCGTTCTGCCGCTTCGTCGCCGAGACCTACGGCGAGGAGCGCATCCTGGACCTGATCGACAACGCGTGGCGCGACGACGACTTCTCCAAGGTGGTCGAATACGTCATGGGCGAGGACTTCCACGTCGTCTCGGACAAGTGGTGGACGTGGATCCGCGAGCAGTACCTGCCTAAGCTCGAAGACGCCGACGTGCCCTCGCTCACCTCGCGGCCCGTCGCCGCCAGAGGCGCGCACTTCAAGCCCGTCGTGCACACGTTCCCCGACGGGCGGCGCGAGGTCCTGAGCGTCGCCAACCGCGGCGGCTATTCCGAAATCCTCGCCACGCCGATCGGCGCCGATCTACAGCCTCTGGCGAAGCCCGAGGTCATCGTCCGCGCCGGGCGCAACCTGGACTACGAGGCCTTCCACCTCTTCGAGAGCCGCATGGACGTGAGCGCCGACGGCATCCTCGCGTTCGTGACCAAGCGCGGCGAGCGCGACGTGATCCACCTGCACGACCTCCGCCAGAGGCGCCGCGTGGAGATGCTGGGCTTCGACGAACTCGTCGGCATCTACTCGCCCACGGTCTCCGCCGATGGGCGCCAGGTCGCCTTTACCGGCATCGGCCGCAACGGGCTGGCCGACCTGTTCCTGTACGACCGCGACGGCGGCCCGACCGGCGCTGGCCTCTTGCGCCAACTCACGTCGGACGCCTACGACGACCGCGACCCCGACTTTGCGCCCGACGGCCTGAGCCTCGCGTGGTCCTCCGACCGGACGGCCTTCGCCGGACCGGGCACGCCCATCTTCAACATCTTCCGCTACGACCTGCTAACCGACGAGATCGGCTACATCACCTCGGGTCCGCAGGTGGACGCCGCGCCGCGTTTCAGTCCGGACGGCGAACGCCTCGCGTTTGTTAGCGCCCGCCGCGAGGCCGACGGCAAGTTCAGCGCGCAGAACCTCTGGATGGTCGACCTCTCGCCCGCGGCGCCGATGGACGAGCCGCTCGTGACCGCGAGCGCGGCCGAGGGGTACCGGGTACGAGGTGCGGGGTACGCCTCTGGCGAGAGCGCACGGCTCGCCGTATCGCTGGAGGCTGATACCGGCAGTGCAGGGATGGCCTCTGGCGCGGATGACGCAGCCCAGCTACCGTACCCGGTGCCTCGTACCCGGTACGCCACCACCGAAGTGCGCCAGCTCACGCAGTTCACGAGTGCCGCCTACGATCCGTTCTGGGCCGACGACAGCACGCTCGTCTTCGCCGCCTTCGAGGACTTCCGCTGGACCGTCCGCGCCTTCGACGCCGACTCGGCGTTCGCCACGCCCCGCCAGAGGCTGCCGGTCTCCGCGCCCGCACCGAGTCAGGCGTGGGAGTACCCGCGCTACGCCGTCAACGACACCACGCGCGCGCGTCCGTACAAGCGCCGCTACGCGCTCGACGTGGCCGGTGGCTCGTTTGCGACCGCCGCGTCGAGCGACTACAGCGCCGGTGGTGCCGGTATCGCCTTCTCAGACATGCTGGGCGACGACCGGATCTACGTCAGCGCGTACAGCGCGACCCGCATCGGCCGCTCGTTTTTGGACGGTCTCAACGTCTCGGCGACGCGCATCCACGTCGGGCGACGCGCGAATGTGGGCTACGGCGTGTTCAGGCGCGCCGGACCGCTGTTCGACCGCGGCGACCCGGACCGCGAAGAGATCGTGTCGACCTATCAGCAGATCCACGGCGCGTTGGGGCTCGTGAGCTACCCGCTCTCCACCTTCCGCCGGATCGACCTGTCCACATCGCTGGGCTTCAGCGCCAAGGAGATCTTCGCGCCCAGCGACGCGGGCGCGTTCGACACGCTGCGGACGCTCGCGTTCTCCAACTACATGGCGTTCGCGCACGACAACTCGCTCTACAGCATGTTCGGCCCCATCGACGGCTGGCGCGCGAACGTAGGCGTGGGCTACACGACCGACCTCTTGCAGTCTGCGCTGAGCTACTACACCCTCAACGCGGACGTGCGGCATTACGCGCGGCTCACAAACGACATCACGTTCGCCTCGTGGGGCTTGGCTCGTGCCAACGTCGGCCGCCGGGCGCGCTTCAACCTTATCGGCGGCTCGTGGTCCGCCAGAGGCTTCCCGCTGCTCCGCATCCGCGCGCAGCGGCTTCTGTTCACGTCGCAAGAGCTGCGCTTTCCTATTGTCAAAGCGCCGTACTTGATCTCGCCAGTTCTGGGCGCGTTGGGCGTTGCAGGCCTCAAGGGCGCCGTCTTCGTGGACGCGGCGCACGCATGGAACGAGGACGGGTCGCCACCCGATCTGTTCGCGGTGCGTGGGCAGGAGATCGGCAAGACGTTTGGCTCGGTCGGCGCGGGCGCGCGGCTGAGCTTGTTCGGCGCGTTCGTGCTCCGCTACGACGTGGGCTACCGCTTCTGGGACGGCTTCCAGATCGACGAGCGCGAGCCGTTCACGCAGTTCTTCTTCGGCTACGACTTCTAGATGCTGCGCTCCTCCCGCCCCGCCTCTGGCGCCAGAGGCGTCGCCCTGGCTCTCGCAGTGCTCGTTGCAGGCTGCACCACGGTCAGCGTGGACAAGCCGTTCGGCGCGACCGTCTCGCCAGAGGTTCTGCCCGCGCCGCCGCTCGAACAGGTGTGGCGCCTCAACGCCGAGGCGGGCTTTGGGCTCGACGCGCCCATCCTGACCGAGGGCGGCCGCGTGGTCGTCGGCACGCGCGATGGCAAGGTGCTCGTGTTCGACGCGGCCTCTGGCGAGAGCGTGGGCAAGGGCGACCTGGGCGAAGCCATCGAAGGCCCCATCGCGGTCTCGGGACCGATGATGTACGTGCCGCTGACCAAAGAGCGCGGCGGGCTGCTGGCGTACAACGCCGTCACGTCGTCGCGGCAGTGGGCCGTGCGTGAGGGCTCCTTTATGGCCGGGCCGCTCGTGATGGGATCGGTGCTCGTCGCCGCGACCAACGACGGGACGGTGCTCGGCATCGACCGCTTGAGCGGCGCCGTCTCCTGGCGCCAGAGGCCCGACACGACGGCGCAGATCCGCGCGACGCCTCTGGCGATCGACGGCCTCGCGGTCGTCGCCGACACGCAGGGCCAGATTCGCGCCTACGACCCCGCCTCTGGTGCCGTGCGCTGGAGCGCCGACGCGGGCGCGCCGGTCTACCGCACGCCCGCGAGCGACGGCCAAACCCTCGTCGTGCCGACCACGCGCGGACGCCTCACGGCGTTCTCCGCCAGAGGCGAGCGGCTCTGGAGCGTGCAGGGCGCGCCTCTGGCGCGGTGGGGCACGCCCGGCATGGGCGGCGGCTTGGTCGTCGCAGGCGCTACCGATGGCACGCTGGCTGCATACGACGCCGCGACGGGCGAGGAGCGCTGGACGCACGCCTTCGACGGCGCCATCGCCGCGGCGCCGCTCGTGAGCGGAGGCCTCGTCTACGTCGGCACCTACCGGCGCGAGCTCGTCGCGTTCGACGCCGCCTCTGGCGATGAACTCTGGCGCGACACGCTCAAAGGCCGCGTCACCGGCGGAATCACGGCGTCCGACGGCACCCTCGTGGTGATGACCGAACCTTACTACATCTACGGATTCCGGCCCGTTGGGGTCGCCGCACGCCCATGATGCGCGTTCTCACCCTCGCTCTCTTTCTCGCCTCTGGCGCCGCGGCACAGAGCCCCGGTAGCCCGGCGCAGAGCCCCGGCTTTCTGGCGGTCGAGACCTCCACGCCAGAGGCCCTCGTCGTCGCCGATGGCGTTACGCTCGGACCTGCCTCGGCCGGTCCTTTTGCGATCGCGGCGAAGCGGTACGCCATCGCGCTCGTCGCACCGGGCACAGCCTGGGACGCGCGCCGCGCCGCGACCGAGGCGACGGTCGCCTCTGGCGAGACGACGACGCTCAGGCTCGACCTGCCCGTTCGCACGCGCATCGAGTCGCTTCCGCTGCACGCCCAGGTCACGCTCATCCGGCCCGACGGCACGCCAGAGGCGCTGGGCATGACGCCGCTGGTCATCGACCGGCCCGAGGCGCTCAGCGGCCGCCTCGTCGCCACGCTCGACGGCTACGCCGACGCTGAACTTCTCGCACCCCCAGCGGGCGGGCGCGTCGCGCTCGTGCTCCGCCCCGAGGCCTCTGACGAGACCGAATTGGTGGCGTACGCGCTGCCCACGCAGCGCCGCAACACCGCGCGGACCGTCCTCGACATCGGGCTGGGCGCTGCCGCCATCGCCGCGGGCGCCGTGGCGGTGCACTACAAGTTCCAGGCCGACGAGGCCGACGACCAGTACCGCAACACCACGAGCGCGTTGCGCGGCACGGACGAACTGCGCAGCGATGCCATCCGGTACGACACCCTTTCGGGCGTCGCGCTCGGCGTGTCCACGGCCAGCCTGGGCATCCTCGCAATCCGCTTCGCGATCCGGTAGAGACGGCGCCCGGTGCACCTGTTGGTGTCGCAGTGGAGCCTCTGGCGTGGTTCACCGAGACCAGGGCAAGGGGCAGGTCTGTCTGAGCCACGCCTCTGGCGCCAGAGGCGCGGCCCTCATGCCGTATCCCCGCACCTCTGGCCGTGCGCCCCGTACCTTTGGCGCTCCCACGTCCACGCCCCGCATGTCCCGCCCCGAAGCCCTCCAGAGCGCCCTCGACCGATACCAAGAGGTCCTCGCTGAGATGTCGACGCCAGAGGCCGCGAGCGACCCCAAAACGCTCGAAACGCTCGGCCGCGAGATGTCGGACCTGGAGCCCATCTGGACGCTTTCCAAGCGTCTGGACGACATGCGGCAGGAAGCAGCCGACCTCAAAGAGATGGCCTCTGGCGAGAGCGGTGAACTCGCGGAGATGGCCGATATGGAGCTGGGAGAAATCACGCCCCAGATCGAAGAGGCCGAGGCTGAGATGGAGGAACTCCTCGTGCCCAAAGACCCGACCGACGCACGCGACGCCATCATCGAGATCCGCAGTGGCGCAGGAGGCGACGAGGCCGCGCTGTTCGCAGGCGACCTCTTCGATCTCTACGGCAAGTTTGCCGCCAACAAGGGCTGGAAAGTGGAGGTCATGGACCTTTCGGAAGGCACCGCAGGCGGCTTCCGCGAGGTCACGTTCGCGCTCAAGGGCAAGGGCGTCTTCGGCGAGATGAAGTTCGAAGGCGGCACGCACCGCGTGCAGCGCGTGCCCAGTACGGAAAGCCAGGGCCGAATCCATACCTCGGCCGCGACCGTCGCGGTTCTGCCCGAGGCAGAGGAACTGGATGTGGAACTCAGAGCCCAGGATATGCGCATCGACGTGTACCGCTCCTCTGGCCCCGGCGGCCAGAGCGTCAACACGACCGATTCCGCCGTGCGCATTACGCACATCCCGACCGGCCTCGTCGTCAGCATTCAGGACGAAAAGAGCCAGCACAAAAACCGAGACAAAGCGCTTCGCGTCCTCCGCTCCCGGCTCTACCAGCTCAAGCGCGACGAGGCCGACGCCGAGCGCTCCGCGATGCGCAACGAGATGGTGGGCTCCGGCGACCGCAGTGGCAAGATCCGCACCTACAACTGGCCCCAGGGCCGCGTGACGGATCACCGCCTGGACGGCGACGACAAGAACCACGCGCTCCAAAACATCCTGGACGGCAACCTAGACCCCATTATCCACGCCCTCCACCTCGCCGACCGCGCCTCGCGCATGGACGACGCGGGGTAGCCTTTGACGCCCTCCAGCAGACGATGCCTCATGCGAAGGACAGAACGGTGTGGGTGGCGGCAGTCGGAAGCTTTCTGATCGCTGTGGGCTTGCTGATGCCCACGTGCCTCGTGATTTTTGCGGTCGTGACTGAGTTTCTGAAGGCCATTGGTGTCAGTCTATTTCAGTCGCTCACAGTGTTAACGTTTGGTTCGATTCCGCTTGGACTTATCGGTACAGGGTACTTCTTGTTGGTCGGGTACTGGCGCATAGCTATGAGCCGCGCCTCCGGCTCACGGCGTGTGGCGTTCTGGCGTTTGTCGGCAGGCTACAACGCGCTTGGTCTCGCTCTAATGATTGGGGCGTTTCTAGTGGAGGTGATCGACGGAAACATGGGTATCCCCGTTATACTGTCGTTTCCAGCTATCTGTTGGACGGGGTTTATGGTAAACCTCGGCCTGGTGAGAAGTAGAAGAGCCGGAGCGAGCGCGGCCAGTTCGTAGCCTCTGGCGCCAGAGGCCCGACCGTCCGTGGAACCTCCGCGACGTGTCATCCTGAGCGGAAGGAGCGCCAGCGAGTGCAGCCGAAGGATCTCTGCCGAGCGCAGTTTCACGACAGTCCGCCGCGCCAGAGGCTACTGCCAGAGCGCCGACGCACAAGCCCTGCAAGCCTGTCCAGCACACCATTCCGAGCGCAGCCGAGGGATCTACTTGCTGGGTGCTCGCGCGCTGAGCAGGCCTCTGGCGCCTGCTGCGGCTAGATCCCTCGTCGCTCCGCTCTGTCGGGATGACACGTAGGGGAGGGCAGGGGCCGTGCGCACCGCCAGAGGCCTCTCGCGTGGTGACCAGGCCACCAGAGCAATCCGCGAGCCTCTGGCGCGGCTACCAGGTGCTTTTTGCGCCTGCAATGGCCGCGTCGAGTTGCTCGCGCGTGACCTCGCCGTAGTTGAACGCCGTCGCCAGGCGGCCGTCGCGGAAAACCCATGTCGTGGGAATCCACGTGACGGGGAGGCCGAGAAACTGCGTGTCGCGGTACTCTTTCGGCGCGTCCTGCCCCACGCCGGGCTGCGCGACGACCTCGGCGCGCGCGGGGATGCCATACGCGCGCAGCGTGTCCTGGCCGCTGGCGCCAGAGGCCCAGAGCGAGACGAAGGTGAAGCCTACGTCCTCGTGCTCCGCAATCGCATCGGCGATTCCGCGCTCCAGCTGTGAGATGGAGTTGCCGCACCAGTCGGCCCAGAACAGGACGACGTGGATACCGCCTCTGGCGACAGAGGTCGCAACGGCGCGCTCGGCGTCGGTGGAGGGTTTTGAAAAGGGAGAACTCAGGCATAGGAATCAGTCGTGGTGCCAGTCGTTCTGGGCGTCCGCGATGGCCTGCGTCAGCATCGCGGGCGAGACCTCGCCGTAGTTGAAGGCGTAGGCGAGCGTGCCGTTGCGGTTGAAGACCCACGTTGTAGGCGTCCACGTAATAGGTCTGTCCATGAAGATGACGGGCTTGCGGCCGGGGTGCGCGAGGACTTCGACGCGCTCTGGCACGCCGTAGCGCGCGAGCGTCTCCGCGCCGTCCTCGCCGTCGTTGCGGACGGCCACGTAGGTAAACGTCACGCCGGGGTGCGCGTCGATGACCTCCGCGACGCCCGCTCGCAGCTCGTTGACCGAGTTGCCGCACCACGGTGCCCAAAAGTGGACCACGTGTATCCCGTCCTCGGCGACGATGGCGCGGACCGCCGCCTCGGCGTCGGACTCGCCAGAGGCCGCGGCGGATTGAGCCTCTGGCGTGGCATCTGGCATGAGGATCGTCGACGCTGTGCTCAGGTCGAGGGTGGGCGCCTCTGATTGCGCGCAGGCCGTAGCGGACGCAAGGAGCAGGACGAGAGTCAGGAAACGCATAGAAGGGAAGGGTGTCACCAGGGGCCTAAGATCGGTCACGCTCGGCCTGTTCGCGATTGCGCTCGGCCCGCCTCTGGCGCCGGGGCGTCTCGCCAGAGGCTTCTTTGGGCACGCCCGTGCCGCCGCCGATGACGACGGCGATCTCGCCGCGCACCTTGGGACGTGCCGCGAAGTCGGCTTCGAGCTCGGCGAGCGTACCGCGGGCGGTTTCCTCGAAGCGCTTGGAGATCTCGCGGCAGACCGCGGCCTGCCGGTCGTCGTCCAAGTGCTCGCGCAACTGGCCGAGGAGTTTGACGAGCCGGTGCGGACTTTCGTAGAGAACCATCGTGCGCGTCTCGGTTTCGAGCGCTGTGAGCCGCGTCTGGCGGCCTTTCTTGTGCGGCAGAAAGCCCTCGTACACGAACCGGTCGCAGGGCAGGCCGCTGGCGACGAGCGCAGGCACGAACGCCGTCGGACCGGGGAGCGCTTCGACGCGCACGCCCGCTTCGATGGCCTCGCGCACCAAAAGGTAGCCGGGGTCCGAGATGCCCGGCGTGCCCGCGTCGCTCACGAGTGCGACGTGCTCGCCCGCTTCCATCCGCGCGACCATGTGTGCCGCTTTGCCGTGCTCGTTGTGGATGTGGAAGCTCGTGCGCGGCGTCGTGATGCCGTAGTGCGTGAGCAGCACGCCCGTGGTGCGCGTGTCCTCGCAGGCGATGACGGCGGCCTCGCGAAGCACGCGGAGCGCGCGCATCGTGATGTCTTCGAGATTGCCGACGGGCGTGGGAACGAGGGTGAGCACAGAGGGCAGGGAAGAAGGCGTCTGAAAACGGGACGTGCGGAAAGAGAGCAGGCCTCTGGCGCCAGAGGCGTCGCGTGTCTACTTCGCCGGGGCGCTCAGTTGTCCGCCCGCGCGTATTTCGCCGATGCGGGCGGGCGAGCCCAGCACGATCAGCGTGTCGCCGGAGACGAGAGGGACGGTCGCGTCGGGGTTGAACTGCCAGTCGCCAGAGGCTTTGAGCACGCCGACGACGATGGCGTTGTAGCGGCGGCGGAAGTCCACGTCGACGAGCGAGCGGCCGTCGAGGAGGCTGCCGTGGGCGACGCGGATTTCTTCGAGGTCGAAGTCCATCGCGCCGACGCCGAGGACTTTCTCCATGAACCGGTCCACGCGCGGACGCAGGATGGTCTGCGCGATGCGGTCGGCGCCGATCTCTAGCGGCGAGATCACCTTGTCGGCGCCGGCGCGCTTGAGCTTGTTGAGCGCCGACTGCTCGTTCGTCCTCGCGACGATGAACAGGCCGCTCGGGCCGGTCTCGGGCCGAATCTCGCGAGCGGAGAGGGCCACGAACACGTTGGCGGCGTCTTGCGGGAGCACGAGGATGAGTCCGGAGGCGCGCTCCAAGCCTGCCGCGCGCAGCACATTTTCCTCCTCGGCGTCCCCCTGCACGAAGAGGAAGCCCTGATCCTCCATCTGCCCGACTGGCTCGTCGGCGCGGTCGACAACGACGACGTCGCGCCCGGCCTCGCGGAGATCGCTGGCGACGCGTTCGCCGATGCGGCCGAAGCCGCACACCACATAGTGGTCAGAGAGAGAGTCGATGCGCCGTTGCATTCGCCTGGACCGGAAGTTGGCGTTGAGGATGATAAAAGCCACGGCGCGCGTTGCGACGACCGCGAACGTACCGATGCCGACCGACCCGATCACCATCGTAAACACGCGCCCGGCATCGCTCAGCTCCGTCACTTCGTTGAAGCCGATCGTGGTGACGGTGATGAACGTCATGTAGAGCGCGTCCAGCGGGCGCATCTCTTCCAGCAGGATGTAGCCCAGCGCGCCGATGCAGAACAGGCCCGTTACGACCGCTGCCCCAACGGCTAGCTCGCGCCCCGCGCCAGAGGACCGAGACGCCATCCTAGGCCGCTACGCGGAGCCCAAACGCGACGCCGTGCCACGCCTGGGCAGCGGGCCGCACGACGCCTCTGGCGCGGAGCGCGCCGAGGTCGGTCGTGGTGAGGTCGAGCACCTCGGTATGAGCGCCGACGGTGCCCTCGCGAGCGAGACGGCGGAAGGTTGAGCGCGAAACCGACTGCCACGCGCCAGAGGCGTCGCGGTAGCTCACCGCCAGAGGCGAGGCCTGGGCGAGGCCGGAGGCCTCGAAGGCGGCTTCGACGGCGTGCGTCATCGCGTCGATGCCGCAGCCGCTGACGCCCGCGTTGAACTCTTCGGGCGAGATCAGCGCGGCGACCGCGAGCACGGAATCACTCGCGCGCTCGGCATGCGCGGTGACCGCGCGGCCATGGCTGGCCCAGGTGGGCAGAAAGGCGCGGACCTGCGCGAGGGCAGCGTCTGGAACCGGGCCGCTGGCGGCGAACAGCCAGAGCCGGGCGTCGTCGGGAAGGGAGTCGAAAGCGTTCATGGCACAGGATACGCCGGGGGCCCTTGCGCGAAGCGGAGGCGGCGTGAGTCCCGTAGCCTCTGGCGCCAGAGGCTTGGCGAAGCAGATCGCGAGGCTCCACGAGCCCCTATCAAACCCAGGGTGTTGTCATCGCGAGAAGCCCATTGGTTACGGCTCAGGGCAGGCTCCGGCACGCGGCGACCTGGTGTTTTGGTGCTCACCTGCACGAAATGGCCGCGCTTCGCTCGCAATGACACCGGTAGTGTTAGCGCGTCTAAGCCGTGCTCACCAGTACCGGCTCGCCCGTGTCCAAGTCGGTCGCGCCGATGGCGACGGTGCCCTTGTCGTCGATGGCGAAGACGACCTGCATGCGCAGAAAGCCTCGGGGCGCGGGCGGAAGGTCGACAAAGGTGACGCGGCCCAGTCCGTCGGCGAAGGACGCGGGCTGGTCGCCGCGTCCGCAGATCACGCGGATCGTGAGCGAGTCCTGAAAGTCGCGCGCGTTGGTAAACGTCTTGGCCGCGGCGCACGGAACCGTCGTGCCCGTCGTGAGGATTTCCGCGAAGCGGTCACCGCCGATTTCGAGGCCGAGGCTGCATTCGAGCCGCGTTTCATCGGTCGGGACGGTGTGCAGCGTAACGGTTTTGCGTGCGGCCTCTGGCGTGACCGGCGCCAGAGGCCTGGCGGTGATCTGCGCGCTGGGCGCCGAGACGCGGAGGTAATCCGTGACCTGCTCGTAGGCTTCGTTGATGCGCTTGAACGTCTCGACGGCGCGCGTCTGGAGTTCTGCGTTGTCGGGGAAGCGGTCGGGGTGCCAGACCATCGCGAGCTCGCGCCGCGCCTTTTTGGCGTCGGCGAGGGAGGCTTCGCGCTGAAGGTCGAGCAGGGAAAAGGCGTCGTCGAGGGGAAGCGACACGTGCAGGCGTGGTGGATCATGCGTGCTCTCCGCAACCGATGTGCCAACGACTTCAGCGTTACGTACAGGCCTCTGGCGTGGTGTGCTGGCGCACCGTTGCAGCGCATTTATGTAATGCCAGAGGCTAGACGCCCCGCAGCACGAGGGCCGCCATAAAGCCCACGCCCGTCCGCATCGCCTCCTCGTCCAGCGTGAAGCGCGGCGTGTGCAGGCCGTGGCGGCTGTCGGCCTCGTCGGAGCCCGTACCCAGTACGTAGAAGCAGCCCCGCGTCTCGCGGGTGTACCACGCGAAGTCCTCGGCGGCGTACCACTCCGGCACCTCCACCACGCGGTCTGCGCCTAGGAACTCGCGCGCGAGCGCCGCCACGCCAGAGGCTAGCTCTTCGTCGTTGGTGAGCGACGGGTAGCCGACGACGATCTCGACCTCGCACGTGGCGCCGAGCGCCTGCGCCGTGTGCTCCGCTACGCGCTGGATGAGCCGGTGCGCCTCCCAGCGCCAGTCCTCGTCCATGCTGCGAAACGTGCCGATGAGCTTTACCTCGTCCGGGATGATGTTCGTCGCGCCAGAGGCCTCCACGCGCCCGAACGAGAGGAGGCTGGGCACGCCGGGCGGGCGGTGGCGCGAGATGACGGTCTGCAGCGCGGTCAGGATGTGCGCCTGCGCCATCACCGGGTCGATGAGCAGGTGCGGCGCTGCCGCGTGCCCGCCCCGGCCGCGGACGGTGAGGTAGAGCTCGTCTGCGCTCGCCATGAACGGCCCGCCGCGCACGCCGATGAGCCCCGAGTCCAGGTGTGGCACCACGTGCTGACCCAGGATGGCCTCTGGCGCCCCGACGCCGTTCATCTCGCGCAGCACGCCGTCCTCGATCATCACCTTGGCCCCGCCGGGCGCCTTCTCCTCACTGGGCTGGAAGACGAGCCGGACGGTCCCGGCCAGGTCGTCTCGCATGGCGTGGAGCACGCGCGCCACGCCGAGCAGCATCGCCGTGTGCCCGTCGTGGCCACAGGCGTGCATGCGTCCTGAGTGCTCGCTCGCGAAGTCGAACGTGTTGGCCTCCACGATGGGCAGCGCGTCGATATCGGCACGCAGCGCGCGAACCGGTCCGGGCTTGCCCCCCTCGATGTGCGCCACGACGCCGGTCTTCCCGATCCCCTCCAAAGGCTCCAGGCCGATCTCGCGCAGCGTTTGCGCGATGAGCGCGGCGGTCTGGTGTTCCTCGAAGGCGAGCTCCGGCGTGCGGTGGATCTGGCGGCGGAGACGGACGACCTCAGCGTGGCCGTCGTCGGTGAGGGAGCGGATGCGGTCGAGCACAGGGGGAAGGGGGAAGGGGGAAGGGGGAAGGGGGAAGGGGGAAGGGGGAAGGGTTGGACAGGGCGGCGCTCAAAAGTTCCGACCTCGCCTCTGGCGCCAGAGGCGAATGGGAAGCAGCTTTGCCCAGTACCCAGTACCCAGTACCCAGTACCCGGAACAGCCTCTGGCGGGTCTGCCCGGTTGCGAAGAGTGGTCCTGCGTTGTACCGTCAGGAAGAACCTGCCCCCGACCCCATGCGCCGTTGCTTCGCTCTCCTGACAGTCCTCCTCGTGGCCGCGCCCACGCCAGAGGCCCAACAAACGCTCACCGCGCCTGACGGCTCGGAGGTGACCATCTCGCGCAGCGCCTACGGCGTGCCGCGCATCACCGCCGAGAGCGAGACGGCGGGCTTCTACGCGCAGGGCTGGGCCGCGGCGCACGACCGGCTGTTCCAGATGGAGACGTTCTGGCGCGCCTCCACCGGGCGACTCTCTGAGATCCAGGGCGAGGCGGCGCTCCCCACCGATCAGGCGGTGCGAACGGTCTTTTACACGCCCGCGGAGCGCGCCGCGCAGTTCGACGCGCTGCCTCTGGCGATCCGCGACGGCCTGGACGCCTACATCGCGGGCATCAACGCGTACATCGACCTGGCAGAGTCCGACGCGGCGACCTACAAGCCGTTCGAGTACACGCAGTTTCCGCTCAACGCCGGACCCATCGAGCGCTGGGACCGCGACAAGGCCGTCGCGGTCCTGCAGTTCTTTATGCGCCGCTTCGGCGAGGTCGGCGGTAACGAGCTCGCGCGCTTGGCAGAGCTAGAGGCCAACGGCCAGGAATGGTTCGATGCCAACCGGCCGCTCAACGACCCGGAGGCGTACACATCGCTTCAGAGCAGCACTACACTGGGCTCCGCGCCGTCGCCAGAGGCCTCTGGCGCGATCAACGGTGGCCCGCTCGATCCGGCGCTCGTCGCCGCCCTCCGCGACCAGCGCGAGGCGTCGGATGCGTACCTGCGCAGCCTGGGCGTGCCGCTCAAGCTGGGCTCGTTTGCCGCGCTCGTGCGCCCCGAGGCGTCGGCCTCTGGCGACGCGCTGCTGCTCGGCGCGCCGCAGATGGGCAACCCGCAGGTGGACCAGAAGGCCGTCACCAGTGAAGTCGAGATCGCCATCAACGGCGGCTTCCACATCGCGGGCATGACGGTGCCCGGCATCATGGGCGTCATCATCGGGCGCGTCGGCACGGCAGACAACCAGCGCGCATGGACGCTCACGACGGGCTTTACCGACA
Organism: Rubricoccaceae bacterium; assembly: GCA_963708165.1. Lineage (GTDB taxonomy): Bacteria > Bacteroidota > Rhodothermia > Rhodothermales > Rubricoccaceae > Rubricoccus. The sequence continues at coordinate 3,055,637 of OY970187.1, forward strand.
ACACGGACACGTTCGTCGAGTCGCTGAACTCGCCGGTGACGTACATCTTCGACGGCGAAACACGTGCGTTCGAGATCTACACCGAGCAGATCCGCGTGCTCGGCGCCGATGACGTGATCTATCCGCACTTCCGCACCGTCCACGGGCCGGTGTTCGCCGAGGACTTCGCCAATGACCGCGTGTTCACCTACCAGTATGCCTTCTGGGACCGCGAGCTGGAAATGGTGGAGGCGTTCTACAGCGCCTGGCAGTCCACGTCGCTCGCCGATTGGGAGCGCGTCGCGAGCGAGATCCCGATGTCGTTCAACATCTTCTACGCCGATACGGACCAGAACCTCGCGTACTGGCACGTCGGACGCTACCCCGAGCGCACTGCCGATCCGCGTCTCCCGGCCTCTGGCGTGGGGACCGAGGAGTGGACGGGCTTTGTGGACTTCGCCGACCATCCGCAGGCGGTCAACTTCAGCCAGCCGTACCTCGTCAACTGGAACAACAAGCCCAGCGCCGATTGGGACCAGGGCGACAACGTGCCGTGGACCAGCACGGCGCCCGGCCGCACGCGCGCCTTCGACGGCGCGCAGTTCCTGGACGACCACCTCGCGCAAGCGCAGGCCTCTGGCGACGGCATCACGTTCGAGGAGGTGCAGGAGTTGACGCGCGTCGTGCGCTCCAACCCGCGTTACCCGGAGTATCCAGGCACGTACCAGCAAGTGCTGGCCTTTGCCGACGGCAGCGTGACCCGTGCCGAGAACGTGATTCCACCCGGCCAGAGCGGCTTCATTTCGGCCTCGGGCGTGCCCAGTCCGCACTTCGCGGACCAGTGGGCGTTCTACATCTCGTCCATCGGCGATGGGCCGGTGCAGATGAAGACGTTCGGCTTCAGCGCCGGAACGGCCACGGCGCTTTCGCCCGAGGCCTCGGGCGCCGCGCTCGGTGCGGTCTATCCCAACCCGACGACCGGCGCGCTCTCCGTCGATCTCTCGCTCGTTTCAGGTGCCGAGGTGCGCGTCTCGCTCGTGGACGTTCTCGGCCGCGAGGTGGCCTCCCGTACCGAGCAGCGCACCTCTGGCGAGCAGCCTCTCTCGCTCGACGCCAGAGGCTTGGCGGCCGGGACGTACACGCTCCGAGTGGAGACAGGCGAGCGCGTGCAGACGCGCCGCGTCGTTATCGCGCGCTGACGCCTGATGCCTCTGGCGTAAACGAGAAGCGGCCCCGGCTCATCCTGAGCTGGGGCCGTCTTTGTGTGAGCAAAGGCGCATCGCCAGAGGCCGCTATTCGATGAGGACGCCGCGCTCGCGCGAGGCCACGGCGCCGCTGCGGCCATCGCGGACGCGGAGCACGAGCGTGTACGGGCCGGGACGCAGGTCGGAAGCGTCGAGGATGAGGTCGTGGCCCTGGTCGGTCTCGCGTCCCTGGCCTTCAATGGTGAGCGCCGTTCCGCGGTCCGGCTGGCGGCCGCGCACGGCGTCCCAGGTCTTGCGCACGCCCGAGCGCTCGTCCACAGGTACCAGGGCGGCGGTGATCTCGAACCTCGTTTGGCCGTCCGCGCCGACCTCCAGGTCGTAGGTCTCGAAGTAGATCGTAAACGGATCGGCTGCGGCAGCCGCGGCCACCGGGAGCGGGTAGATGCCGAAGCCGCGGCGCTGCAACGGGCCCTCACCGCCGGCTCCACCGAGCGCGCGAGCAGCACGTCGCTCAGGCCGGGCGCGCCCGCCTCCAGCGTGGGCACGAGGCCTCTGGCGGTGCCGACCGCGACCCCACCCATCGCCTCGGTCTCGACGACGACCGTGGTGCCCTCGCGCACGTCCGAGAACGTCTCCACGCCCACCCACACGTCGGCGCCCGGCAGCGCGACGGCCTGCGCCGACGGCAGCGACGCGAACGACCGCCGCCGCTCCGCCAGAGGCGCGGCCTCTTGCGCGCCGAGCAAAAACGTGCCGACCTGAAGCGCCAGAGGAATCGCGCGCCCGTTGGGCGCCGACGCCAGAGGCACGCCGTACGCCACGACGAGGTCCGTCCCGCCACGCTCGCCGCGGAAGGCGCTCGCCAGGAACGGGAGGTCCAGCTTCTGGCGCGGGGCGTACTGCGAGGCCTGCGGCATCTCGCGCTGCCTCTGGCGGTCCAGCGTCACGTAGTCGTCGTGCTCGGCCTGGGCAGCAACACGCACGTTGCCGTACCCACGCGCCGAGGGCACGTAGGTGATGAACTCTCCGGACCGGAACGGGTCGTGGAAGACGTAGCGGAACGTCGGGTACTGCCACACCTCGTACACGTCGGGGAGGGGCCCGTTACCGTCCCCGGGGTACACGCTGGCGGAGAACAGCGTGCGCTCTCGCGGGTCGCCGTAGCGGAGCCAGATCTCGCCGCGGCTGGTCGTCGCGCCGCGAGCGGAGCCCCAGCCGAAGAGGAGGTCGGCCTGCGCGAAGCGGATCGCGTGCTCGGTCCGCCGTTCGTTCTCGAGCGTGAGCAGGCGCGGGTCGGCGCGGAGCCAGTAGGCGGCCTCGAAGCCTTCGGGATCGGCGCGGTACGCCTCGGCCTCATCCGGCGTGAGCAGCGGCGAGAGGTCTTCGATGCGCGCGCGCTCTTCTGGCGGGATCGCGCTCAGCGCCACTGTGAGGTGGCCCGATGCCTCTTTGGCATCATCGAGGTTGTACGCCGCGACGGCGCGCCAGAGCGGGAGCAGCCACGCGGCCTCTGGCGCCGGGACCGACGCCGCTTCGACGCGGTCCGCAAGCCGCGCGAGGTCCGTCCAGGCGCCCTCGGCGGTGTAGAGCGTCGCCAGAGGCGCGTAGGCGCTAAACGCCAGAGGCGCCGACGCGACGGCGGCTTCCAGGTGTCGGCGGGCGCCGCGGGCTCTCGCCTCGGCCGGGCCGCTGGCGTCGACCGAGCGGAAGACGTCGCGGTTGACCTCCATGTCGAACCGGCCGATGGCGAGAAAGCGGTTTGCGAGGTACTGCGACGAGTATCCGGTCTTCTGGAAGATGTTGCGCTCGTTGCCTCCGTATACCAGGTCGATACTCTCCTTGTGCTGGAAAAAGAGGAACTGATTCAGTTCGAGCCGTCCGAGTGCCTCGTGCGCTTCGGCATTGTCTGGGTCAAGTCGCAGGATCTGGCGGGACACGTCTTTCATCTGCTGACGCTCCACGAAGCCTGGAGCGATGCCGCCCTCCGTCGCGCCCAATTGCGTTGCGACGAGCGCACCCGTGCCACCTCGCGCGAGGCGGAGCTTGAGGATGAGCAGCGGCAGCGCGTCCGGGTCGCGGTAGAGCCCGTTCGTGACGAGCCGCTTGGCGAGGCCACGGTCACCAGAGGCCAGCGCTGCCTGGGCCTCTTGCGCCGTGTCGCCCGGGCCGGAGGCCTGGGCGTGAACAGGAGCGCTGACGAAGAGCGCCAAGGCGAGCGTGACGAAGCAGAAAAGACGTGGCATCAGACCGTTGAGGAGTGCTAACGGAGTATAGGGCGCCGCGACGCGCCCTCCGGTAACGCCAGCGGCCCCGCCTCGCGAGGAGACGGGGCCGCTGTGGGCTGCTAGAACCGCTCGCCTCTGGCGCCAGAGGCGAGCGCGAGGCAGCTTACTCGGAACTCGGAACCGCGCGAAGCGCCCGCCAGAGGCGCAACCCGCCGAGGCTAGTTGAAGCCGACGCCGCTGACGGCCGGGCGCTCGTCCGTGTTGGCGATGTGCCACGCCGTGCCGAAGACCAAGCGCGAGATCTGCGCCATCCGGTCGTAGTCGATCTTGTCCGCGCTGTCACCGACGGCGTGGTAGTCCTCGTGCGTGCCGGTGAAGTAGAAGATGAACGGGATGTCGTGCTTGCCGAAGTTCCAGTGGTCCGAGCGGCGGAAGAACTGGTTGGGGTCGTCCGGCGAGTTGAACTTGTCCGAGAGGAGCAAGCCGGTCTCGGTCACGTCGTTGACGGTCGCGTTCCAGTCGGAGATGTCCTGCGAGATGAGGTCGCCGCCGATGATGTAGACGTAGTCCGTCGTGTCGAAGCCGCGCTCAGGGTCGTAGCGGCCGATCATGTCGATGTTGAGGTTCGCGACGGTTTGCTCCAGAGGCACGAGCGGCTCCATGTCGGCGAAGTACTCGCTGCCGAACAGGCCCTTCTCCTCGCCGGTGACGTGGAGGAAGAGGATGCTGCGGCGCGGGCCGTGGCCGTTGGTGGCGGCCGTCTGGAACGCCTCGGCGATCTCCAGGAGGGCGACCGTGCCCGAGCCGTCGTCGTCGGCGCCGTTGAAGATGCCGTCCTCGCCCTCGGCCACGTCTTCCGTCCCGACGTGGTCCAGGTGCGCGGAGATGATGACGAACTCGTCTTTCAGGAGCGGATCCGAGCCCTCCACCATCGCGACCACGTTCTCCGTCTCGACCTGGTCGTTGGTGTACTCCATCGCGACCGAGATCATGGCACCCGTAGGACCGACGGGCATCGCGGTCATCTCCTCTGGCGTCATCGTCTCACGGCCCATGAGGTTTGCGGCGATGTCTAAGCCCGTGAGCAGAATGACCGGATCCTCGCCAGAGGCCTCTGGCGAGGGGAGCGCGAGGCGCCCGTTGGAGAGGCCCGAGGCCATGCGCTGAAAGCGCGCCACGCTGGGCGCAGCGGGGAGAACCACGGCGCGTGCGCCCGCGGCCATCAGGCGCTCGACGTTCGGCATCATCGATGCCTGGTCCGTCACGGCGAACATGACGTAGGCGTCGGTTACGTCCACGCCGCTCAGGTCGGAGGCGTCACCGACCCAGACGAGTGGGGCGGGGGAGGCGTCGGTGATCTCGCCCTGCCACGGGATGAGGTTGAGCATAGCGTCTCCGGCCATCGGAACGGCGCCAGTCATGATCTCGGCGCCCTCGCGGGTGACGCTGTAGTTCATGGAGACCATCTTCTTGTTGTCCAGCATGAACGGCTGCAAGTAGCCGTCGACGCCGTAGTTGGTGGCCTCGCCAGTGCCTTTGGGCATGACGCCCATCGTGGCGTACTGGCCGCCGAGGTACTTGGCGGCGAAGCGCTGGCCGGGCTCTCCGGTGTCGCGGCCCGCCATGTAGTCGTCGGCGTAGACGTAGAGGTGGCCTGCCAGTTCGGTCGGCGTGATGGTGGCCTGGTAGCGCTGGACGAGCGCCGGGTCTTCGGCGGCGTCGGGCGTTTGCGCGAGTGGCCTCTGGCGCGAGAAGCGCGAGGCCGAGCGCGGCGAGAGCGAAGCGGTGAGTCATCGAGTGGATGGTTGGGAGTGCGTAGAAGAGATCGGGAGTAGGGACACCATGTATGGTGTCCGTACGGGCAGGCGCGGTGTTCGCGCGGGCAGGCGCGGCCTCGCCAGAGGCCTCTGGCGCTAGAACAAGCGTTTGCGTTTCTGGAGGTAGGCCGTCAGGGCGTGGTCGTACGGCTGCGCGGTATCGAGCGGAATGTAGTCGGCTTCGATCTCGCGGCAGCGGCGCTTGAAGTCGTCGAAGAACGCGCCAGAGGCGGCGCGGTAGTGCTCGCGGAGTTGGGCGGGCTGGAGCGTGAGCGTCTCGCCGGTTTCCATGTCGCGCATGCGCACCGGCAGGTCGTCGAAGGCGAAGTCGCGCTCGGTCTTGGCGTCGAGCACGTGGAAGACGAGCACTTCGTGGCCGCGGTGGCGCAGGTGGCGGAGCGCCTTGGCGATCTCGGCGGCGCCGTCCATGGTCTCGAAGAGGTCCGAGATGATGGTGACGAGCGAGCGCTTGGGTAAACGCTCGGCGACTTCGTCCAGCGCGCGGGCCACGCCAGAGGCGCCGGCCTCTGGCGAGACCTGGGCCTCTGGGTGCGGATGCTTGGCCGGTGCGGTTTCGAGCCGGTCGAGCGTCGCGAGAAGCGCGCGGAGGTGGGAGCGCGTCGCGCGTGGCGGTACGAGCGTGTGCAGCGTGCTGTCGAAGGCGGCGAGGCCGGTCGCGTCGCGCTGGCGCACCATGAGCGTGTGGAGTGCCGCGCTCAGCGTGGCGCCGTACGCCAGCTTGCTCACGCCAGAGGCCCCGGCGTAGCGCATCGACGGGCTCGTGTCCAGCACGACGGCGTGGCGCAGGTTGGTCTCCTCCTCGTACTGCTTGACCATCCAGCGGTCCTTGCGCGCCCACACCTTCCAGTCCACGTGCCGCAGCTCGTCGCCCTGGTTGTACGGCCGGTGCTGCGCAAACTCGACCGAGAAGCCGTGATACGGGCTCCGGTGCATGCCCGTGATAAAGCCCTCCACGATGAGCCGCGCGCGCAGCTCCAGCGAGCCGATGCGGGCGAGGGCCTCTGGCGTGAGGCGGTCGGACGGGGCGGAGGAGGAAATGGGCAACGGTGAGGGCAGGCGCGAGAGGCAGGGTAACGCCGATGTGCCGCCTTTCGGATGGCACGCGTCGGAGTTGCGCCCGAGCGGCCTGCTCTTGCGGCGAAACGACGAGGCCTCTGGCGCCAGAGGCCTCCGGCGGGGCTCAGCGTGCGGGTGGGCGGACACCATGCGTGGTGTCCCTACGGGTGCGACGCCTCTGGCGTGGCCGCGCCGCTCTGCACCGCAACCCCTTCCGCCCGCTGGCGCGGGCATCTCCCCGAGGGGAGGGGTTGATACCTCTCGCAAAACCGCCAGAGGCCTCTGGCGCCAGAGGCGAGCGCAAGGCAGATAAACCCGGAACCCGGCCCAGCGCCAGAGGCTTCGGGCGAACCTTCATGTGCCGGGCATGTCTCTGGCGAGATGGATGCGGTACCATCAAGCACCCCACTTGCACGCCGCTATGCGCATCGCTGTCCTCACTCGGAACGCCTCTCTCTACTCCACGAAGCGCCTCATCGAGGCGGCCGAGGCCAAGGGCCACGAGGTCCACGTGCTGGACACGCTGCGCTGCACCGCGCACCTCACGACAGAGGGTCCCGAGGTGCACCTGCATGGAGAGAAGCTGGAAAAGTTCGACGCCGTGATCCCGCGCATCGGCGCGTCGATCACGTTCTACGGGCTCGCGATGGTGCGGCAGTTCGAGGCCACAGGCGCGTGGTGCCTCAACGGGTCGGTGGGCATTCAGCGCTCGCGCGACAAGCTCCGGAGCCACCAGCTTCTGGCGAAGGCAGGCATCGGCCTTCCGCTGACGGCGTTCGCGCACGACCCGGAATCCGCCGAGGACCTGATCCGCGCCGTCGGCGGGCCGCCTGTGATCGTCAAGCTGCTGGAAGGCACGCAAGGCGTGGGCGTGGTGCTGTGCGAGACGAAGAAGGCGGCCGAGAGCGTGATCCAGGCATTCCGCGGCATGAAGGCGTATTTGCTCGTGCAGGAGTTTGTCAAAGAGGCCGGTGGCGCCGATGTGCGGCTTCTCGTTGTGGGCGACAAGGTGGTCGCGAGCATGGTTCGGCAGGGTGCCGAGGGCGAGTTCCGCTCCAACTTGCACCGCGGCGGCTCGGCCTACGCGGCCAAGATCACGCCCGCCGAGCGCAAGACGGCTGTGGCCGCGTGCAAGGCTCTCAGCCTCCGCGTGGGCGGCGTCGACATTCTCCGCAGCGACCGCGGACCGCTGGTCCTAGAGGTCAACTCCTCGCCCGGCCTGGAAGGCGTCGAGAAGGCGACGGAGATCGACGTAGCGGGCAAGATCATCGACTACATCGACAAGGTGGCGACGCCGAAAGCGCCCGCGTACTAGCCTCTGGCGCCAGAGGCCTGCAAGTGCCTTGAGTGCCGAAGCGGTAGGTGCGTAAGCTGCGCACGGTTGACCCCTACCTGCTATGCGCGCTTTCCTCTCGCTCGTCGTTCTCATCGCCCTGACCGCCTGCGACAGCACGTCCTCACCCTCCGAGGTCGTCGTCGGAGAGTACGCCGCCTCTGTCTTCGTCACGATCGCCCCCGGCGACGGCGGCGTGGACCAGCTGGCCTCTGGCGGGAACCTCCGCGTCACGTTTGCGGCGGACGGTACGTACTCCGGCGAGATGATCGTGAGCAACGTCGACCGGCCTGGAACGCCCCCGTTTCGTAGCGACCTCTCCGGCCGCTACGAGGTGTTCGGAGAGGCACTACGCGTGACGCCAGAGGACTCGCCGAGCCCATTCTTTGGGGGCACCGAGGCGATCATCGAGGACGACGGTGACCGTCTCGTCACGCCAGACTACCCGCCGCGTGGGGCGCCGTTCAAGATCGTCCTCGTGCGCGTGTAGCCTCTGGCGCCAGAGGCTACAGCGTTCCCTCGCGGGCCATCGCGCGGACGTGCTCGGCGCGCTCGCCGATGGCCTCCAGTGCCTCTGGCGTTTTGCGGTCGAGGTTGCGGAGCTGGAAGTTCATCCGGTTGTTGCCCGCTAGCGTCTCGCGGTGGCGCGAGAGGAAGTCCCAGTAGAGTGTCGTAAACGGGCATGCCTTCTCGCCAGAGGCCTCCTTGGGGTTGTAGGCGCAGCCGGAGCAGTAGTTGCTCATCCGGTTGACGTAGGCGCCGCTGGCGACGTACGGCTTGGTGGTGAACAGGCTGCCGGTCGCGAACTGGCTCATGCCCATCACGTTGGGCAGCGTGACCCACTCCACGCTGTCGACGTAGTAGGCCATGTACCACTCGTGGACCTCTAGCGGCTCTACGCCGAGGAGTTGCGCGAAGAGGCCGGTCACCATCAGGCGCTGGATGTGGTGCGCGTAGGCGTGCTCCTGGAGCTGCGTGACCACGTCGCGGACGCAGGCCATCTTGGTTTCGCCAGTCCAGTAGAACTCCGGCAGCGGCTCGTGGGCGTCCAGCGCGTTGTCGGTGTGGAGCCGGTCGTGGTAGACGGTGTAGATGCCGCGCATGAACTCGCGCCAGCCCAGGATCTGGCGGATGAAGCCCTCGGCGGCATTGAGAGGCACCTTGCCTGCTCGGTAGGCGGCCTCCACGCGGCGTGCCATCGCCAGAGGCTCGATGAGTTTGACGTTCATCGCGGGCGAGATGAGTGCGTGGTACAGCCACGGCTGCTCGGTCCACATCGCGTCCTGGAATGTGCCGAAGGTGGGAAGGCGCTCGGTGACAAAGGTCTCGAAGGCGCTCTCGGCGGCCTCTGGCGTGACGGGCCACGCGAACGACTCGGTCTGGCCCCAGCCGTCGGGAAACTGCTCGTTCACCATCGCGACCACGTCGTTCGAGAGGCCGCTGGCGGCAGGTCGCTTGGCGTCGGGCAGGAGGCCGGGGCCGCGCTTGCCAAACGACTGCTGGTTCTCGCTGTCCAGCGACCACGAGCCGCCCTCGGGTCCGTCCGCGTCGTCCAGCAGGATGCCGTGGCGTTTGCGCATCTCGCGGTAGAAGTCGAACATCAGGACGCGCTTGCGGCCCTCGATCCAGTCGGCGAACTCGGTGCGGGAGCAGGCGAAATGGTCGTCCTCTCGGAGGTCGAGCGGGACGCCTTCGGCCTCGCACACCTCGCGGATCTCGGCTTCTAGCGCGAGTCGCCCGGCCTCCACCATGGCGACGGAAGCGGGCGCGTGCTCGCGGATCTTCGCGCGCAGAAACTCGGGAAGCGACGCCGCAGCGCCAGAGGCCTGGCCATCGCCGCCAGAGGCCTCTGGCGGGAGTTCCTGGTAGTCCACCGTCCAGCCCTCGTCACGGCGCGCGTCAGCGAAGTGACGCATGGCGCTGAAGAAATAGGCCAGCCTCTGGCGGTGGTTGGGGAAGAGGTCGGCCTCGTGGCGGACCTCGGCCATGCAGATCACGGTTTCGGCCGGGTCGGCGTCGCGGAGGGCGGGGTGATCGGGCGCGAGGTGGTCGCCGAGGACGAGGACGAGGCGGGCAGGCATCTAGCAGGGAAGAGGTGCCCGTCCCGCACGCGCCAGAGGCCGCCGCCGTTCGCCGTCTGTACGATCTCAGGGTCTGCCGGGTGACGCGAGCGCTGCTGCCTCTGGCGCCAGTCCTTTGTCTCCCGGCCTCGCTAACGAGGCCGCGCGTGCGCGAAGCCCCCATCGACCGAGATCGTCTCGCCGGTGATCCAGCCTGCGCGCTCGCGGTCGAGCAGCAGCGTCAGCGCACCCACCAGATCGTCTGGCTCGCCGATGCGGCCGAGCGGGTGCATGGACGCCGAGGCTTCCACCGCGGCTTCGCTCGCCACCAGGCGTCCCGCCAGAGGCGTTCTCACGAGGCCGGGCGCCACGGCGTTGACGCGGATGCCCTTGGAGGCGTAGGTCGCTGCCGCGGCGCGCACCATGCCTTCGATGCCCGCCTTGGCGGCGGCGACGGCTTCGTGGTTGGCGAGCCCGTAGCGGCCCGCCACGCTCGACATCAGCACGACCGATCCGCCCTTGGGCTCGGCGTTTTTCGTCATCACGCTCGCGGCGGCCTTGAGCGCATGAAAGGCCGTGAACAGGTTGAGTCGCATCGTCTCCTCGAACGCCTCCACCTTCATGGCATGCGCAGGCTTCAGGTCGATGCTGCCGACGAGGTTGACCACGCCGTCGACGCGTCCGTGGCGCTCCATCGCGCCCTTGACCAGGGACTCGACCTGCGGGTAATCTGTCGCGTCGAGCGTGAACGCTTCGGCGCCGATTTCTCCCGCGAGCGACGAGAGTTTCTCAGGCGTGCGCGCGCCGAGCACAATGGTCGCGCCAGAGGCGGAAAGCGCGCGCGCGAGCGCAGAACCGATGCCGCCGGAGCCGCCGAGGAGAACGTGAACAGGTGCAGTCATAAAAGCGCCAGAAGCCTCTGGCGGAAGAGCCCGAAGGCTTAGTTGGCAGGAAGGAGGACGGTGTCCACGATGTGGACGACACCGTTGGCAGCGTCGAGATCGGCGCGGACGACCGCTGCGCGTGCGCCGCCAGAGGCCACCGCCGGAGGCGTGCCGGGAAGCACATCGAGCATGGTGCCGTTAGATGTCTCGACGCTTTGCTCGAAGTCCATGTCGGGGCTCAGCACGCGAAAGGGGAGAACGTGCGCGCGCAAGAGAGACCGGAGGCCGTCCATGTCTGCGCGAGCGGCAGCGAGGTCGATGGCCTCGAAGGCGGCATCGGAGGGCGCGAACAGTGTGAACGGGCCCTCGGCACTGAGTTCAGTATCCAGCCCCGTCTCGCGCAGCAGCGCGGCGAGTGTTTTCAGGTCCGAGGCGCCTGCAACCTGGCTCACGACCGTCGCGCCGCCCGAGGCCTCTGGCGCGCCAGAGGCGGGTAGTGCTTCGATGGTGTTTGCCGCCTCGGCGATGGAGCCGTCGGGTGCGGGCGTGTCGTCGGCGCCGCACGCCGCCAGAGGCAGCAGGGCGAGAAGAAGCAGGAGGCGTGTCATGCAAGGCGGGGAGGGCGCGAGCGCTGTAGGGCTCTGAGCGCAGAAGGGTTCCGTCGGGCGCGTGAGAACAGCGTGGACCTCTGGGAGCCGGAACGGCGAAGGTAGAGAGGACCCCCTCAATACCTCCCTGGATATGAAACTCGTTCTCCTCGCTCTCGTCGTCCTTTTAGCTGTTCCGCCGGTCTCGGCGCAGCTCACGCCCCGCGTCATGACGGGTACTCCGTCGTCGGCAACCATCAACCCGGCCGCGATTCGGCTCCAGCAGGACATCGCGCAGATTACCCGCCTCCGTCACACCGGCCGCGAGACGATGACGGTTTCGGGTGCTAGTGGGAGCGCCACCCCGGACCTCCTCGTCGCCCCCTCTGGCGCGTGGGTCTACAAGGCCGAGATCGGAGAGCGGGCTGATAGGCCTTGCCACATCAAGCTCTACTACGCGGCTATCGAGAACGGCGAGATCGCATCGGGCGACGTTCAATGGTCGCCGTGCGACCAGAACCGCCGGAGCCTGAAAATTACAGAGGGCTCAGCGTACATCCCGAGAGCGACGGCGTCGGGAGCGGCCTTCGTCGGCGCTCTCGATGGGCTCGCCGTCTGCACGCGGAACAGCAACGATCGGCTGAAAGGCATCCGGTTGGAACGTGGCAAGCTCGTCGACTTCTCTGGATCGTCTGTAGAAGCCGTAGCGGGCTCTCCGTCGCCGGGCGAGGCTGTGCAGCGCCGCTGCAATGACTGGGACACGGCCGTCGCGTGCCCGGCTGGAAAGGTTCTCGTCGGCGTTGAGATGCAACGGGACACCTGGACGCGCCGCGGGTACACGGAGGAATACTTGGTCGGTCTTTCGCCGGTCTGCGCCGGGCTCCGCATTAGTCGCTAGCCCACGCCGCCGCATTCGCACACGCGCGCCAGAGGCCCCGCTGCCTCTGGCGCGATCTCGTTGTGCGGAGCGTCGGGTCGCGGCGCTTCTTCAGCCTCTGGCGCCAGAGGCTACCCGACCGTCACGAGGTCGGCGAACGACGCCTGCAGCGTGCGGTAAAGCCGGTGCAGCGGCAGCCCGACGACGTTGAAGAAGTCGCCCTCGATGCGCGAGACGAACAGCGAGCCCAGGTCGTCCTGGATGCCGTAGGCGCCGGCCTTGTCCATCGGCGAGCCGGTCGCGACGTAGGCTGCGATCTCGGCCTCCGCCAGAGGCGCAAACGTGACCGCCGTGGCCTCGTGCGCCGTCACGCGCCGCTCGCCGTGGATCAGTGCGAGGCCTGTGTAGACGGTGTGGCTGCGTCCCGAAAGCCGCGCGAGCGTGGCGCGAGCAGCCTGGGATGTGGGCGGCTTGCCTAGTACCTCACCGTCCAGCACGACGATGGTGTCGGCACCCAGGACGAGCGCATCGGGCCTCTGGCGCGCGATGTCCTGCGCCTTGCGCAGCGCGATGGCGGCAGCACCGGGGCCGGGCGCGGTCTCGTCGGGCCACGTTTCGTCGGCGCCGCTGGGCAGCACCTCGAAGTCGAGCCCGAGGCGGGCCAAGAGAGAGCGCCGCCGTGGCGACGCGGAGGCGAGGACGAGAGGGGCGTGGAGCTGCAGCACAGTCGAGCGCGAAGGGCTCCGAACCTAGCCCGCGGCAGCGCCAAGCTGGGCGCGCTTTGGGCCGCCAGAGGCGAGCTCCACCAGAGGCGAGCTACACCAGAGGCGAGCTACGCAGAGGCGCTACACCAGAGGTGAGCTACACCAGAGGCGGGCTCAGCTTCCAGGCACGCGGCGCATCCGCGTTGTGGAGCGGCGGCGCGGTGCCTTCTTGGGACGCACGCGGTTGACGTACCAGAAGGCCGCGTTGCCCACGACGCCCAGGAGCAGCGCGAGCTGGCCGATCCAGTCACCGTAGCGCACGTAGAGCGTGCGGCCGGAGTAGATCGGGGCTTCGACGCGCGTGCCCTCGGGCACACTCGTCGAGACGAGGTGCGTGGTGCGCCCGTCGGGTAGCACCAGCGCGGAGCCTTCGCTCGGGGCAGCCACCACGACCGCTCGGCCTGTCTCCAGCGCCCGCAGCCTCATAAAGGCCAGGTGCTGGCGCCGCCCCGCGAGTCCGCCAGAGGCGGGCGACATCGCGACGAGGAGGTTGGCACCGTCGTTGACGAAGCGGCGCGTGTGGTCACCGAACACAGATTCGTACCCCAGCGACGCCGCCAGATGCGTGCGCCCGGCCGGCAGCAGCGTGCGGCGCGTTCCCAGCTTGAACGCAGGCACGGAGTCGCCCACGTTGTGCGCAATAGAGGTCGGTACGGCTTCCAGGATCGGGATCCGGCGCGACTGGTCATACCGCACGACGCTTTCGCCAGAGGGCTGGAACAGCAGCGCGGACTGCTGCGAGCGGCTCATCGGAAGCGGAAAGAACTTGGCCATCTTCTCGGTTCTTCCTCTGTCGTCCACGGCGGTTCTCGCGCCCGTCAATAGCGGCGTGCGGCGGCGCTCAGACCACGTCGCGAGCCGGGCGTACAGCTCCTGCTCCCGCTCCAGATCTCCGTAGACGGGAAGCGAGTTGCGGGGCCAGATGAGCAGATCCGGACGAGGGACTTCGCTCGCACTTCCGAAGCGGCTGGCGACCGTCTCGTCAGCAGCCCACTCCGCGAGGAGGGCATCGGAGACGCGAGCGAGGTGCATCACGCGCTCCTCGTCTTGCGGGTCTTCCCAACGGTCGGCCGCGATGTCTGGCTGAACGATGCCGATGCGGATGTATCCGGGCGGTGTGCCGCTGCCCGATGTGCGAACGGTGCCGTACAGGGCTGCCAGCACGACGATGGCGGAGAACGCAGCGACCGCCGTACCTCGGTCGGCCCAGCGACGGTTGGTGGGCGCCCGGTTGGCTTCCAGCGCCTTGAAGGCTGCGATGTTGAGCGCGAGCACCCACGCCGAGAGCAGCAACACGCCCCCTACTTCCACGGCCTGGATAAACGGCAGCGCGAGTGCCTGCGTGTGCCCTAACAGAGACCACGGCGTCCCGATAGGGAGGTGGAGCAGCAGGAACTCTGCAGCGATTACGTTCACCGCGAGGGCGGCCAGCCCCCATCGCATACCAAACCGATCCCGAGCCCAGGCCGCGGCCCAGAAGGCAGCCGTCACGGGCAGGGGCACCAGGAGCAACCCGAAGCCTGCGAGCGCCGACTGCAACTCGTTGGGCAGGTGCAACGCCCAAAACCCCGTCGCCGCCGACGCCACCAGAAACACGGCGTAGATCTCGCGGGCCAGCGAAAGCGATGCTCTGCGGTCGGCCCAGCGGGAGAGCAGCGGCACGAGCGCGACCCACGCCAGCGGGTAAAAGCCGACGGGAGGGAAGCTCAGCGACAAGGCCAAGCCTCCTGCGAGAGACCAACCGAGCGAGCCGAAAGGGCGAGGTCTGTGGCGGGAACTCATACGGCGAGAGGAGAGAGAGGTGCAGACGGTATCGGCGTGAGCGTCCCAAAATGAAAAAGTGGCAGGCACCAGGCGCCTTAGCCAAGCTCAATGGAACGCCTGGGTTCCAGCTTCTGGCGCCGTCATGCGATCCGGCCTCTGGCGCATGGCACTCGCCAGAGGCCGCGCGCTCCTGCTCCGGAGCTGGAACGCTCTATCTTGACGATCTCGACCCCTCGACATCTGTGGCTACGCTCACCATCTGCAACCACAAAGGCGGAACCGGTAAAACGACCTCCTCTGTGCATCTCGCCGCCGCCTTCGGGCTGATGGGTCACCGGGTGCTCCTCGTCGACCTCGACCCGCAGGGCTTCCTCACGCGCACCGTCGACGCCAACGAGCCGGCGACCGAGCACTCGTCGCTGGCGCTGATCCACCCCGAGGGCGACTTGCGCCAGATCCCGGTTCAGACGTTCCCGCACTTCGACGTGTTGGGCGCGTCGATGTCGATGACGCGGGAGCAGCGGCGCTTGACACGGCCCACGGACGTGTTCTGGATGCGCGAGACGCTCGCGCAGGGGCACGACTACGATTTGATTCTGATCGACACGGCAGCGGCCGTCTCGGTCTTTACGATGAACGCGCTCGTCGCCTCCGATGCCGTGCTTATCCCGGTCACGCCCGAGTACCAGCCCGTCGTCGGTGCAGAGCAGACGTGGCAGACGTGCGGCTTGGTACGCAGCAAGCTCAACCCCGGCCTGCAAGTGCCGCGCTTTCTGCTCACGCAGGTGGATGGCCGTCTGAGCCGTCACGCCCGCTACTCCGAGTACCTCAAGGAGAAGTACTCCGCGAGCATACTGGAGACGCCCATCCGCACCAGCTCGTCGCTGGCGGTCGCCGCCCGCGCGGGCCGCACCGTCTTCGACGCCAAGGTGATGACGCGAGGCGCGCTGGACTACGCTCACGCCGCAGCCGAGACGGCGCGCGTGTTCTTCCCGCCCCTGATTGCCCCTGCGCCCGTCGAAGGCGCCTACGATCCCGGCGAGGACCTGGGCGAGGACCCCGGCCCACCGCCCACCGAGCCGACGCCGCCTGCACCCCAGACAACACAGCGCACCGCGCCCTCGGCGCAACCCGCCTCTGGCGTCTCTGCCGTTGCCGCGCCGCCATCGCCAGCACCTGTCGCGAACGCGTCCGCGAAGATGTTTCAGCACGCCCCCATTCCCGGCTACAACCGCATAGCGCCACACGTGCAACCTCGGCAGGAGACGTTCGAGGATCCCTTCGCAGATCCCGAAGTCGCCATCCAGAAGGCCGCCGAGGCTAGAGGCGCAGGGCGCCGGACAAACCCGTCGCAAGCGCGCTCGTTTTCGCCTTTGCGCCCACTGGGCAAAGACGGCGCCTCAGGCCCCGAGGAGCGCGATCCGTTCTGGAAGTGAGCCTCTGGCGCCAGAGGCTGTAACGGGCCCCTGGCGAGAAGCCTAGCGGGAGGTCTGGGCGCCTGCGGCAGCCAACTCGCCGTACCCACCGACGTTGAAGACCTCGGTATGGCCCAGTTCCTCCAGCACTTTGGCGGCACGCCCCGAGCGCATGCCAGAGGCGCAATACACGTAGACGGGCTCGCCGACGGGAAGCGCCGCGGCGCGGTCGCGGAAGTCGCCTGAAGTCACGTTGAGGTTGACGGCGCCCGCGAGGTGCCCGCCTGCAAACTCGTCAGGCGTGCGTACATCTAACAGCAGGGCGCTGGGCTCATACGCCTCGACGAACGCCTGGGGCGAGAGCGCGTCGCCGCCGCTCATGAGGCGCTGGATAAGCACAAAGGCGAGAATCGCGGCGATCGCGATGACGGTAAAGATGGGGAAGCGCTTCATGTCCAGGTCGATGTGGCGGTGGCGAGCAAGCGGCGGTCTGTCTGGCGGAAGATCGCGTGGGAGAGCTGGCCGTCGCCAGAGGCCGCGGTTTCCGAGACGACCGTGTCGCCGGCGAGTGCTTCGCCCCTGAACGCGAGGTCGAGCGAGCGCAGCCGGTGCCACGCCTCTGGCGCGGCTTCGAGGGCCCACTCCGCGAAACGCGCGTTGTTGGCGTGCCCGTTGCGGTCGAGGTCGGACTGGCGCACGTCGAAGGTGCGCGAGGTGAGGGGTGTCCCGTCTTTGGCCTCTGGCGCCACAGGCTCCGCGCCGAGCACGAGCGACGCTGGGCGCTCGGGCGGCACGATGGCGAGCACGGGCGCGGGAAGGCGGATAGGCCTCCGCCGCGCGAGATCGAACACGAACCAGACGGTTCGCGCGCGCACGAGCGCTGCGCCAGAGGCGTCTCGCAGGATCAGGTCGCGCGTCGCGCGAAGGCCTTCGCGTCCGCTGGGCCATGTTTCGATGACGACCTCCTCGCGCCACGACGGCAGCCGCTCGACGCGCATCGCGAGGCGCGAGAGGACCCAAGCCGCGCCCGCGTCCCCGGTCTCGAAGTGCTCGATGCCCAGCGCTCGCGCGTGCTCGCCCGCAGCCTCCTGCAGATAGTCGATCAGCGCCAGAGGCGACGCGACATCGCCGGGACCCACCTCATAGGCGCGAACACGAAACGGCTGAGTCCAGACGAGAGAAGCCTCTGGCGATGACATGGGATCAGAAGTGGAGGTCTCTCGAAACGGCGGGGCGCGAGAAACCGATCCTGCTCGCCTCGCATCCCTGCCCCTCACTCTGAGTCTTCCTGATATGGCTGCCACCTCCGGCGACACCGTCCGCGTTCACTACACCGGCACCCTGGCCGACGGCACCCCGTTCGATTCCTCGACGGGGCGCGACCCGTTGGAGTTCACGCTCGGTGCGGGCCAGGTGGTGCCCGGCTTCGACAAAGCCGTGGACGGGATGGAGATCGGCGAGACAAAAACAGTCACAATCCCAGCCGCGGAAGCCTACGGTGAGGTAAACCCAGAGCAGACCGTAACGGTCGGGCGCGACCAACTGCCCGAGGGCGCGGTGCTAAACGTGGGCGACCGCCTGCAGATGGGCATGGGCAACGGCCACGTCGTCGTCGTGACGGTCGCTGAGCTGGCCGACGAATCCGTCGTGCTCGACGCCAACCATGCCCTCGCGGGCGAGGACCTGACGTTCGAAATCACGCTGGACTCGCTTGTGTAACGCATTCTTCGCCAGAGGCCTCTGGCGGCCGGGGCGCCCCCGTGATGTACGGCATTGTTCTCCTTCAGCCTACGTGCTCAAGGAACATTTGCAGGAGAGGGTCGTGGATAGAAGCCCTCTCTAACCAGCCCAATCGGTTTCATGACAGACGCTAACAAGCCACTCATCACAGGCACATTCCGCGACCAGGACACCCTGGATCGCGCTGTAACAGACTTCCGCGCTCGCGGATACACGGACGACGACTTCCACGTTGTGATGTCCGACGACACTCGCAAGAGCTACTACGCCGACGGCGACGCCGCCATCGAGGAGGGCTCCAAGGCCATGGAAGGCGCCGGAGCCGGAGCCGCAACGGGCGGCACGCTCGGCGGCGTGATCGGCGCCATCGCAGGAATCGGCGGTGCGGTGATCGTTCCAGGTATCGGCGCAGTCGCCGGACCCCTCGCGGGCGCGCTCGCGGGAGCCGGCGCAGGTGGTGCAGCCGGAAGCCTTGCTCGGCGCCCTCGTCGGTGCAGGCATCCCCGAGGACCACGCCAAGGACGTACGAGGTGACGTCAAGAATGGCGGCACGATGCTCGGCGTCCACCCCCGGACAGACGAGGATCGCGACTACCTCCGCAAGCAGTACGACACGTACAAGGCGGATAACGTCTACACGACGTACTAGGTCAGCGCCTCCACGCTAGCCATCGGGGCCGGAGCATCACGCTCCGGCCCCTTTTTTGTGCGCGCACTGCCCGCCAGAGGCCTCTGGCGAGGCTATCTCTCGCGCGCTACCGTACGACCGTGACGGTGCGGGAAGTGGTCGAGACGCCGGTGCTGCTCTCCGCCCGGACGCGGGCGATGTAGACGCCCGCCGGCAGCGCGCCGCGCCAGACAAGCGCCGTCGTTCCGCCAGAAGCCTCTTGCGAGATTCCTCCGAGGTGGCGGCCAAGCGCGTCGTACAGGTCGAGCGTAAGGGTGGCGGGAACGGGGAGGCGGAGGGTGAGCGTCAGCGCGTTGCGGAAAGGGTTGGGGGTGGCAGAGAGGAGTGTGAGCGTCTCGCCTGAGGGAAGCGGTTCGCCAGAGGTCGCAGTGTTGTTGCTGGCCTCTGGCGTGGGCGTGCCGAAGCGCGTGAGTGTTCCGCCGCCGTCCATCGTGCGGCCGAACGACACGTCTGTTTCTTGCTCGCCAAAGGCGAACCCGCTCACGAGCCTGAAGTCGCCCGCGGCGTCGATCCGGAAAATGGCGGCGGACTCGCCAGAGGCGGAGAGCCTGAACGGGGCGTGCATCGGTCCCTGGTCCGTGTCGCCGTCCGCCCAGACGAGCGCGAAGGCGCCGGGCGCGAGGGTGGAGTCGGGAAGCGCGAACTTGCTGGGCTCGGCGAGATCGTCTGTGATGAACAGTCCGCTCAGCGAGAGGTCTCCTGGCGTGCCGTTGTAGATCTCGATCCAGTCGTCGAACTCGCCCGCGGCGTCGGCGATCGTGGTGCTGTTGGAAGCCATGACCTCGTTGACCGAGACCGCGCCTCCACTCCCTGACGAGACGATGGTGAGTGTGGCGGGGCCCCTGGCGCCCGCGCGCGGCTCGCTCCGGACCTGCCCGCTGTCGTCGGTGGCGGTGACGTAGTAGCGTACCGTCTCGCCGCTGGCGAAGGGACCGATGGAGCCCGCGTACACCTCGCCCACGGCGACGCCGGAGGCCTCTGGCGAGAGGTCTCGCGACTCCCACGGGCCATTGTTGGCCGAGGTGTACACGCGCACGGATGCGGGCGTGCTCTCGTCCTCGACCCACGCGCGGACCGTGAGCGCCGCGCCGGGAAGCGCCAGAGGCTCGGCGACGCGCAGGTCTGAGATCAGCGGCGCGATATCCACGGTGCCGATCTGCGCGAGCGCCGTCTGGCGGCGCGTCTGGATGTACTGCGTGAGGCCGTAGTCAACGTGACCGCCGAGAGCGCGGTGCGAATGAGCGGCGGAAGTCCTCGGCGCACCAGCCGTAGTCCAGCGGACGGTACGGATCCGCGACGGCGGCCTCTTCGATTAGCGCGCGCAACGCGTCGATGCGTGGGGAGAGGGCCTCTGGCGTGAACGAGTCCTCGAGTGTGCGGCGGAGGTAGAACGTGAAGCGGTCGCGGTAATCCGCGACGCGCAGCAGTCGCTTCGCCAGAGGCCGCGGCGGCTGGCCGGTAGAGGATCCTTTGGGCCAGTCGTACACGTCGCGCGTGCCCCAGTCGCGCCCAACGAAGTCGATGCCCCACGTGTTGTCCAGGTCGAACGGGATGTAGCGGAAGCGCCTGATCTCGGGGTCGTGGTAGAGGTAGTAGTTGTTGTTGTTGTACGCGTAGCCGTCCCAGTTGCCGATCAGCACGTCGACGGCGAGCGAGCGCAGGTAGCCGTTCACGTCCAAGTGCTGCTCGACGGCCTCTGGCAGGCTCGCCAGAGGCGAGACGTTGAGCGCGGCGATCAGCGCCGCGAGATCGGTGTGGTCGCCGGGGCCCTGGACCTTCTCGTAGACCGGCCGTCCGAACGGCGCGAGGTCTCGGTACGCGGCTGCGTTCGGACCCAGGTAGTCGAGGTCGGCGGGGAAGAGGCATTTGTAGAGCGTGCCTCTGGCGTCGCGGAAGTGCGAGCCCAGAAACTCCTCGTCCACGTGCTCCACATTGGCGTAGACGCCGAACGCCTCGCCGTTGATAAACAGGCTCGCAAAGCCCGCGCGCGAGCCCGGCACGCCCGCTTCTCGCGCGATGTCCCACGACAGCTTGGATCGAAGAATGGTCGGGTCGTTGTGCTCACCGTTTAGGTTGAGCTTGTCCAGCCCTTTCCAGTCGCGACCGGAGCGGTACGTGTTGAACGACACCTTGAACGACTTCTTGGCGGCAGCGCGAGACGTGTTGCCTCGCAGGCGGAAGCCGACTTCTTCTACGGTATCGCGCGAGATGCCATCGTCCCAGACGAACCGCGCGCGGTATTCGACATCGCTCCGCTCGTTGGCAGGGTCGAGGATGCTCGCGAGCGTGTCGGCGGGCAGCGTGAGGTAGACGCTGGGCAGGCGTGAGTCGTCGAAAACCGGGCCGGGTGCGGGCGCCAGAGGCTGGGCTGAGGCGGGAAGGACGGCGGCGACGAGGACAAGAAGAGCGGTGAGGCGGAGCACGAGCGTTGCGGGAGACCTCGGGCAAACTACAGGACTGCGCTGTCGGCTCGCCGCCAGACGCTCAGCGCGCGTCGCGGATGGCGCTGAGCGTGGCCGGGTCTTCGAGCGCGGTCACGTTGCCCACATCGCCGCCCAGGTGTGCGGCACGGATCACGCGCCGCATGACCTTCGCATTGCGCGTCTTGGGCAGCGCGTCGGTGAAGTAGACCGCCTTCGGCTTGAGCGCCTTGCCCAACGCGTCGGTTAGCCGCGCGACGAGCCTCTGGCGGAGGTCGTCGGTTGCGTCGGCGCCAGAGGCGGGCACGCAAAATACGACCAAGGCCTGCCCCTTCACATCGTCCGGGACGCCGATGGCGGCGCTTTCCAGCACGGCGGGATCCGCGTTGACGGCGGCCTCGGCCTCGGCCGGACCCAGGCGTTTGCCCGCGACCTTGATTGTATCGTCGCTTCGGCCCAGGATGAACCACTGGCCGTCGCGGTCGATGGCCGCGAAGTCGCCGTGGAGCCACAGGCCGGGCCTCTGGCGCCAGTAGGATTCGAGGTAGCGTTCGGCTGTCGAATAGGGCGGGCCATCGCGCCAGAAGCCGCGCGTCATGCCGATCCACGGCTGACGGATCGCGAGTTCGCCGACCTCGCCTCTTGCGGGCTCGCCCGTCTCGTCGATCACGTCGGCGTCCATGCCGAGGACGGCGCCCGGGAAGCCGCAGGGCTTGAGCGGGCGCACAAAGTCGCCGCAGACGATGCCGCCCGAAATCTCGGTCCCGCCGGAGTAGTTGAGGATGGGCTTGCGCGACTCCAACACATTCTCGAACAGCCAGCGCCAGGACTCTGGGTCCCACGGACTACCGGTCGAGCCGCACGCTCTCAGCGCGCTCAGGTCGTGCGCCGCCAGAGGCCCGGTTCCGTGCGGCATCAGCGCACGCACCAGAACGGGGGAGAGGCCGAAGTGCGTCACGCCGTGATCGGCGCAGAGCTGCCACGAGCGGTCGGGTCCGGGCGTGTCGGGCGCGCCGTCGAAGAGCACCATCGTGGCGCCGTTGAGGAGCGTGCCGAAGACGAGCCACGGGCCCATCATCCAGCCCATGTCGGACATCCACCACATCACGTCGCCCGCTTTCACGTCCATTGGGTGCGCCATGTCCTGCGCTGCCTTGATCGGGAAGCCGACGTGCGTGTGGACCGCGCCCTTGGGCGTCCCCGTCGTGCCGCTCGTGTAGATGAGCATGAGCGGCGTCTCGCTCTCCACGATGTGCGGCGCGCCAGCCTCTGGCGACGAAGCGAGCGCCTCGCGGCCTCTGGCGAGGAGGTCCGTCCACTCCACGTCATTCGCGCCAGAGGCGACCGGATTGCCCGCGCGGCGGTGCACGATCACGTGCTCGACGGTCGGGCAGGACTCCAGCGCCTCGTCTAGAATCGGCTTCATTGGGATGGCGTTGCCGCGGCGTACGCTGCCGTCGGCGACGAAGACGGCCTTGGCATCGGCGTCCCCCAGCCGGTCCGCGACCGCGCTCGCGCCGTAGCCCGAGAACAGCGGCAA
The DNA here is from genome assembly GCA_963708165.1 of Rubricoccaceae bacterium. Lineage (GTDB taxonomy): Bacteria > Bacteroidota > Rhodothermia > Rhodothermales > Rubricoccaceae > Rubricoccus. The sequence continues at coordinate 3,078,012 of OY970187.1, forward strand.
CACCACGCCGCCGATGCGGATCACGGCGAGAAAGGCCACGACCTCCTCTGGCGTCAGCGGCATGTAGAGTCCCACCGCGTCGCCCGCGCCCAGGCCTCTGGCGCGGAGCCCGGCGGCGACGGTTTCGACCTCGCGCCAGAGGCCCTCGAACGTGATCCGCGTCACATCGCCCTCCTCGCTTTCGTAGCGGATCGCATCCTGCGTCCAGCGCGGCGTGCCGCGCCAGCGGTCCAGCATCGAGACCGTGATGTTGAGGCGCCCGCCGCGGCACCAGCGCGCGTGCTCGGGGCCTCTGGCGAGATCCAGAATCTCCTGGTACGGAGTCTCGAACACGATGCCCATGTCTGCGATCACGCGGTTCCAGAACCGCCCGATGTCGTCGGTCGCCCAGGTCGCGAGCGCGTCGTAGCCGTCGAGCCCAAGGTCGCGCCAGAGGCGGCCCAGGTTGGTGTCTGCTGCGGCCTCTGGCGTGGGCGTCCATGCGATGTCTTGTCCAAAGGGGAAGGCGGCGGCCATGCGGAGCGGGAGGCGTGGAAGAGGACAGTATGGTACTACTCCTGATGCCCGATTCAGGGTTATCGGAGAAACGGGGCGTGAAGTGGCCGGTACTAATGGTCCTTTCTCACAGACCCTTTCGAACGATGGATTCATCCTCAAGCACTTCTACCGAAGCCACGGCCAAAGAGGCCGCTTCGCACACCGCCTCGAAGGCGAAAAGCGCGGCGTCGGATGTCGCGGGCGACGCCAAAGCCGCCGCGTCTGACGTGGTCGACCAAGCCAAGAGCGCCGCGACTGACATCAAGGACTCGGTCGCCGACCAGGCGCGCGACGTTGCCGACACGGCCAAGGCAAAAGCCACCGACGCTGCAGCAGATACAAAGGAGCAGGCCGCTGGCGTGCTGACCGATGTGGCCGCGGCGCTCCACGGCACAGGCGACGCCCTTCGCGAGCAAAACCGCGATGCCTTCGCGGACTACGCCGAGCAGGCCGCCAACACCGTCGAGCAGTTCACATCCGGCATCCGCGACCGCAGCGTCGGCGAGATCCTGGACGAGGCCGAGCGGTTCGCCCGCCGCGAGCCCGGCCTGTTCATCGGCGGCGCGTTTCTGCTGGGCATCTTCGGCGCCCGGTTTCTCAAGGCCTCCGCGCCAGAGGGCGAAAATCGTCAGGCCTCTGGCGGCTCCAGCGCGCACCTCATGGCGTCTGGCGCAGTGCCCGCCTCGCGCCAACTTCCAGGCGCAGGCACGAGCGGCACGTCCGCCAGCGGCACGTCCGCCAGCAGCACGTCCGCCAGCGGCTCGGCCAGCACGGGCGCGATGGGTAGCGGCTCAACAGGCTCAGGCGCCAGCGGCTCGTTCGCCAGCGGGAGCGGTGTTAGCGGCGCAGGTAGCGTCGGCTCGGGCGCCAGCGGCTCGGCTCGCACCACTCCGTCCTCTGGCGGCACCACCAACCGGTTCTAACCATGGCAGACACCCAACCCCTTCAGACCGGGACGGTCGCCATCGTGGACGATGCGGCAGCGCCGCCCGCCGCGGCGGACCGTTCCCTCTCGGACCTGTTGTCCGAACTCACGTCCGAATCGGCGACGCTGGTCCGGCAGGAAGTCCGCCTCGCCAAAGTGGAGGCGACGCAAGAGGCCCGCGAGGCCGGGGCCGCTATCGGCTCCGCCGTCGCAGGAGGCGCCGTGGCGTACGTCGGCCTGATCGCGCTCGTGATCGGCCTCGGCTGGGGCCTCGGCGATCTCATCGGCAACACCTGGCTCGGCATCACCATCGCGGGCGTCATCGTAGCGCTTGTCGGCTATTTCCTTCTCAAGAAGGGACTCGACAACATCAAGCAGCTCACGCCGCCTCTCGACACGACTGTTCAAACTCTTAAAGAAGACAAACAATGGATAACTCAGCAAACCCCGTGACCGGGCGCCCGGCTACCCCGGGCTCCGAAACCCCCGCCGCCATCGCCGACGACATCCGCGAGACCCGCTCGGAGATGTCCGAAACCATCGACGCCATCAGCGCGAAGCTGGACCCGTCGAACTTGGTGGACCAGGCCAAGGAGATGTTCACCAGCTCGGCTCGCGACGCGGGCTCGTCGCTGCTCGACGCCGCCAAGGACAGCTCCGTCCTCGATACCATCAAGGCCAACCCCGTCCCCGCAATGGCCGTCGGCCTCTCGCTCGCGTGGTTCCTGTCCAAACTCGGCGAGTCCGAGACGGACCGCTACCGTGCCGACCGGTACGCCGCCACCGGCGACCCGATGTACGCCCCGGTCTACGGCGCCTCCCGCCAGAGGCCTCAGGGCCCCGGCTCGGGCACGTTCGACGTGGCGGCCTACGAGCGCCGCACGCAGGCCTCTGGCGCCTCGTTCGGAACCCAGGCCTCTGGCGACGGCCTGATGGACAAAGCGTCCGACGCGCTCGGCACGGCAAAAGACAAGGCGTCGGACGCGCTTAGCACCGCCAGGGACACCGCAGCCGACCTCGCGAAGGATGCCAAGAGCACCGTCGCGGACGTGACCGGCACGGCCAAGGACCGCGCCTCGTCGCTCGCGAGCGCCGCTGGCGACGCGCTTCCCAACGGCGACGTACACCAGGTTCGCCGCCAGGCCACAGGCTGGATGGAGCGCCAGATGGAGTCGAACCCGCTGGCGCTTGGCGCCGTCGCGCTCGCCGCAGGTGCCCTCGTGGGCCTCTCCATCCCGGAGACGCGCACGGAGAACGATCTCCTCGGCGACCACGCGGAGACGGTGAAGCAGAAGGCGCTCAGCGCTGCCGAGGACACCGCCACGCAGGCGCAAGAGGCCCTCAGCACCGTCGCCGACGAGGCGAAGGCTAAGGCGGAGAGCGTCGCGAAGACGGCCAAGACGACGGCCCAAAAGGTCGGGGACAAGGCCACGACGCAGGCCAAGGAGGTGGCGGACAAAGCTGCCGCGGAGGCCAAGAATACCGCCAAGGCGGCCAACGCCGAGGCGAAGACCGATGCGGCCTCTGGCGCGCAGGCGACGGGCTCGAAGGAGACTACGGGCTTCAAAGCCTAGCCGTTCTGACGTCACCGGATGCGAGGGGCCCTGCGCTGGCGGGGCCCCTCGCGCTGTAGATGGCTGCCGCGCCCAAGAGTCGATGGCGCGAGACGCCTCTGGCGCGGGGACTAGCAACGTAGATGGGGCACGGGGCGCCAGAGGCCGCGAACCTTGAGCCCAGCTCCCAGTTGTGGAGAGCCTTCCCTTTTGCGCACATGCTTCGCCTCTCTCTCTTCGCCTCTCTTCTGCTCGCCAGCGCCGCACCGGCCACGGCCCAGGAAACCACACCCGCCGACCAGGCCGGGGATCAAGACGACCGCCTCCAGTTTGGCGGTCTCGTGCAGACTCAGTTCAACACCACCTCGGCTGATGCCGAGGACGACACCGCACTCACGCTCCGGCGCGTGCGGCTGGGCGTCGTGGCCGAGATCACGCCTGCTATCACCGGGCGCATCGAAGCCGAACTCGCCAACGCAGCGGTGGGCGGCGCGGCCGAACTCAACGAAGCCTACGTGCTTTACCAGCCCGTCCCGGCTTTCGGCGTGCTCGCGGGCAAGGGCGGTCGGCCCTTCGGCATCGTGGACCTGACGGGTGCCGCGGCGCTCGTGCCGATTGAGCGCGGCGCACGCTTCCGCGGCGCCGATCCTGTCGCGCAGTACAAGGTGCTCGAAGCGCTCGCGTATGCCGGGCGCAGCGTGGGTGTGCAAGTGCTAGGTGACGTTGAGGGGCTTCCCATAGGCCTGACATACGCCGCGGGCTACTTCACCGGCTCGACAGGCGAGGAGGGTGACGACGCCGACATCCGCCAACTGGCGGCGCGCCTCACGCTGACACCCATCGAAGGCGTCGCGATTAGTGGCGCCGCGACCTCGCGCGTGTTCGCGCAGGACGACCCCATCGGACTGGGAGATGGCGGCGGCGCAACCGGTGCCGACCCTCAGGGTGAGACACAGCGCGGCTCGGGCTATGCCCTCGATATCGAACTGGGAAACAACGGAAGCCCGGGCTTCCACTTGGTCGCCGAAGCCGCCATCGGCACCATCAACCCGTACACCGACGACCGTTTCCAGAGCATCCAGGGCTGGATCGCCTACCGCCTGCCCGTCGCCTCTGGCGGACCGGTCAGCGCCCTCGAACCTCTCTTCCGCGCCTCCTACGCTGACGTGGACGGTCCGCTGGGCGCCCGCGATGGCATCCTGCTCACGCCCGGCGTCAACGTCTACGGCGCCGAGGGAACGCGCCTGATGTTCAACCTAGACCTGTTCCTTCCGTCGGCCGACGGAGAGAAAACGCTGACCGCCTTTCGCGCACAGGCGCAGGTCAGCTTCTAGCCTCTGGCGCAGCGCCTGCCCCACGTCCCTCCCAAACACAGCGGCGCCCCGCCAGAGGCCTCTGGCGGGGCGGCGCTGTGTTTGCCAGAGGCCATCTGCCACTACTGGCCCCATCCCACGCGCTACTGGCCCAGCTCAGCCTCTGGCGGCGTCGATGGGCGGCGAGTCGGGGACTGCGCCAGAGGCGCCGTCGCCGGAGATGGAGGTGCCGGGCGGAATAGGCGCGGCGTCCGGCAGCGGGTGCCCGTGCTTCTCGGGCTGCCACGAAAGAACGTAGTCCGGCTCCTCGATCTCCAGCGCCGTCTTGGTCAGCTTGAGCGGCGCGAACGTGTCGACCATCACGGCCAACTCGTGCGTCTCCTTGGCGCCGATGCTGGCCTCGGTCGTGCCCGGGTGCGGGCCGTGCGGGATGCCGCCCGGGTGGAGCGTGAAGCTGCCACGCCCGATGCCCTTGCGCGACATGAAGTCGCCCTCGGCGTAGTACAGCACCTCGTCGCTGTCGATGTTGCTGTGGTTGTACGGCGCCGGGACGCTGTCCGGGTGGTAGTCGAACAGGCGCGGCACGAACGAGCAGACGACGAAGCCGCGCGCCTCGAACGTCTGGTGGACGGGCGGCGGCTGGTGAATGCGGCCCGTAATCGGCTCGAAGTCGTGGATCGAGAACGCGCTGGGGTACATGTACCCGTCCCAGCCCACCACGTCGAACGGGTGGAAGCGGTAGACGAACGGAAACAGCTTGCCGTGCTTCTTGATCTTGACCGTAAAGCGGCCCTCTTGATCGATGGGGTTGAGCGCCTCTGGCGGACGGAAGTCGCGCTCGCAGTACGGGCTGTGCTCCAGCAGCTGGCCCATGTCGTTGCGGTAGCGCTTGGGCGGCCGAAACTCCGTCGGCGACTCCATCACAAGAAGCCGTGGCTGAACGTCTCCCGCGAAGCTCCATCGGTGAATCGTGGTGCGCGGCACGTGGACGTAATCGCCAGAGGCGAACTCGACGTCGCCCAGCACGGTGTGCAGCGTGCCCTCGCCGTCGTGGACGTACACAAGCTCGTCGTGGGTCGCGTTTTTGTAAAACACGTCCTCGGGCATCGACTCGGTCGGCGCGCAGAGCGCCATGTCGATGTCGTTGTTGCCCATGATGTAGCGCCGCCCGGTCAGCCAGTCGCCAGAGGCTTCGACCTTGGGCCCGATAAAGTGGCGGTGGCTCAGAAACGCGTCTTCGACGTATTCCGCGCCAAACGTCTCAGGCTCGCCCACGGCGTGCACCAGCGTCGGCGGGTGGATGTGGTACGCGATGCTGCCAATCCCGTGGAAACCTTCTTCGCCGAGGACTTCTTCGGTGTAGAGCGCGCCATCGGGGCGGCGGAACTGGGTGTGGCGCTTGGGCGGGATCTGCCCGCGGCGGACGTAGAACGACATGTCTGGAAGAGGGATGGGGGATACGGGATAAGAGGGATGGGCAGAGGGATGCAGTTACCGCATCCCTCATGCCTCAATCCCGAATCCCTCTAGAGATTGCCTCGCGCCTCCTGCTCGCGCTCGATGGCCTCGAAGAGCGCCTTGAAGTTGCCCTTGCCGAAGGAGCGGGCGCCCTTGCGCTGGATGATCTCGAAAAACACGGTCGGGCGGTTGCCGATGGGCTTGGTAAAGATCTGCAAGAGGTAGCCGTCCGGGTCGCGGTCGACGAGGATGCCGAGTTCTGCGAGTTCGCTCAGGTCCTCGTCGATCTCACCGACGCGGTCCAGCAGTTCGTCGTAGTACGTCGTCGGCACGGTGAGGAAGTCCATGCCTCTGGCGCGGAGCGCCGAGACCGTCTCCAGGATGTTGTCGGTCGCGAGGGCGATGTGCTGAACACCGGCGCCGCGGTAGAAGTCCAGGTACTCCTCGATCTGGGACTTTTTCTTGCCCTCGGCCGGCTCGTTGATCGGGAATTTGACCCGCTCGTTGCCGTTGCTCATCACCTTGGACATGAGCGCGGTGTACTCCGTCGAGATGTCCTCATCGTCGAACGACATGAGGTTCTTGAAGCCCATCACGTCGCCGTAGTACTGGACGTATTTGTTCATGTCGCCCAGGTCCACGTTGCCCACGCAGTGGTCGACGTACTTGAGGCCGACGGGGCTGGGTGTGAAGAACGAGTCCTCGACGGCGCGAAAGCCGGGCAGGAACGGTCCGTCGTAGTTCGTGCGGTCCACAAACGTGTGGATCGTCTCGCCGTAGGTGCCGATGGCGCTGACGGTCACGCTGCCGTGCTCGTCCGTCAGCGTCTCGGGCTCGCGGACGGGCACGCCGCCTCTGGCGGTGGTCTCGCGGAACGCGCTCTCGGCGTCGTCCACCATGAGCGCGAGGTCTTTTACGCCATCGCCGTGCAGGTGCACGTGGGCCGCGATGGGTCCTTCGGGGCCGAGTGACGAGGTGAGCACAAAGCGGATTTTGTCCTGCGTCACCAGGTAGCTCATCCGGTCGCGGTGGCCGGTCTCGGGGCCCAGGTAGGCCGTCACGTCGAAGCCCATCGCGTGGGCGTAGAAGTGCGCCGCCTGCCGCGCGTTGCCGACGTAGAACTCGACGTAGTCGGTGCCCTGGAGCGGTAGGAAATCGTCGCCAGGGGCTACGGCGTCGGGCGCAGCAGTGAGATCCGGAAGGCCGGAGCCGGGCATCGGCGCCTCGGCTGCGACGGCGTCCATGATGTCGAGCGTGGCGTTGTTCAGGGCGCCATCGCCGGCGTCGCCAGAGGCCGTGTCGGGGGTGGAGCGGTCGGGAGAGGTGCTCATGTCGTGTCACCGGCGCGTCGCCGGGGTCGGTCGTACCGTCTGCGGGGGTGCGGGCGCGGTCCCGCCCTCGCTCCGGGCTGTGTCTAGATACGAAGCGCTTCCGGGGCTGGGTTCCGCCGCGCGGGGTGCGCGCACTGGATTTCGCGCGCTGGAGGCCTCTGGCGGAGCCCGGCGGGCCGCGCCGGTGACGGCGCCAGAGGCGAACCCTAAGACGGGGCGAAGGGGGGAACGGAGATGGAGGGTGGGGGTGCTCGGAGTCCTCTCTCCCCTCCCGTCTATGAAGTGGATTATCTCTCTCCTCGTCGTCATCGCAGGCGCCGGTGCGCCGCTGCAAGCCGGCCTCAACGCCGAGCTTCGCGACCGGCTCGCCGGGCCCATCGAGGTGGGCTTCTTTAGCTCCATCATCACCACGCTCGCGCTCATGGTCGGCTTCGGGATCATGGTGGCGGTCGGCAAGACCGACCCGGACATGGCGGCGATCAAGGCCGTGCCTTGGTACCTATGGCTCGGCGGCTTTGTGGGCGCCTTCTTTATCGTGACCACGCTGGTCGGTGCAGGCACGCTGGACGCGGCTCTTCTGGTGGGACTGCTCATCGGTGGGCAGATGGTGGCTTCGCTCGTTTTCGATCACTTCGGCCTGCTCTCGTTCGAGGAAAACCCCATCAACGTGTGGCGCGTCGGTGGGATCGCGCTGATCGCGCTCGGCGTGTTCATCATTCAGCGGAACTAAGCGGTAGAGGCTAGCGCCCGCCTCTGGCGCGACCTTGCACCTCACGCCCCCGCCAGAGGCCATGCCGCAGTACGAACTCGAACACGCCTCTGGCGAGAGCCGGATCCTCCGCGCGCGAAGCGTGGAGGATGCCGCCGCGCGTGCGGGAATGGACGGCGCGAGCGTGGCGCCAGAGGCTGACGTGCAGGGCTGGCGCGAGATCACGGCCGCGAGCGAGGTCGTGGGCAAGGTCCGTGAGCACAACCGAATGCGGTTTCGCCGCGACTGACGTGAGCACAGTCTCTATCCGCATCGAGCCTCTGGCGCCGCCGCACGCCGCTGGGATTCAGCGCATCGCGTCGGACCCGCGCGTCCAGGCCACAACGCTGCTGCCAGAGCCGTATCCACCGGACGGCGCGGCCCAGTTCATCGCCTTCGCCAGAGGCGCGTGGGGCACTCAGTACTCGTGGGCCATTGTGGGCGAGGGCGGCGTGGTGGGCTGCATCGGCATCAAGGAGATCCATGACGGCCAGGGCGACGTGGGGTATTACGTGGATCCCAAGCGGTGGGGACAGGGCATCGCGGGCGATGCCCTTGCGCTATCGTGTCGGTTCGCGTTTGAGGAGGCTGGCCTGTTTCGGCTAACGGCGCACACGCTGGCATCGAATGGGGGCTCGCGCCGAGTCTTGGAGCGCGAAGGATTCAGGATGGCCGGGAGGTTTGTGAACCCGTTCGCGAAGTGGCCGCCAGAGGCTGAGGTAGCGCGGTACGTGCGCGAGGCCGCATGACGCCAGAGGCCGCACGCCGCCGGGCCTCTGGCGAGGGCACAATCGCAGTGCGGCGGTAGGTTGAGGGCCGAGATGCCCGCCACCGCTCCACTTCTCTCCCGTCTCTGGACGTACCAGCGCGAGCGGTTTCCGCTTCTGGCGCACGGTCCGCTGGTGGCCGCGTTTTCGGGCGGCGTGGCGTGCGCATCCGCAGCGCTGCGTGGCGCCGATGGCCCCGGATGGCCCGCGGTGCTCGTGGCCGTGGCTGTCGCGCTGGGGGCGTTTTTCCAACTACGCGTGGCGGACGAGTGGAAAGACGCCGAACGCGACGCTGCGGCACAACCCGAGCGCCCCGTTCCGCGCGGACTGATCACGCTGCGCGAGTTGGCGGCCGTTGCGCTCGTCGTCGCCCTCGCGCAGATCGCGCTGACGGCGTGGCTGGACCCGCGCTTGCTCTGGGCGCTCGCCGCGATGTGGGGCTTTGGCGCCGCCATGACCGCCGAGTTCGGCGTGCGCGAGTGGCTCCGCCAGAGGCCTCTGGCGACGCTCGATCTCGCACGCCTTTATCGTGCCGTTTATCGATTGGTTCGCGGTCTCCGCCGACGTGCTCGGCAACGACGCCGCATACCCGCCGGGCGTGGCGTGGCTCGTGGGCGTGAGCCTGTTCGGCGGCATGACCGTCGAGATCGGGCGCAAGATCTGGGCGCCAGAGGCCGAGCGGCCGGGCGTCGAATCGTACAGCAGCACCTGGGGGCGAACGCGCGCAACGGGCGCGTGGGGCGGCGTTCTTATCGCCTCGATGGCCTGCGGCTTGGTGGTGCTGTTCCGTGCCGAGGCGTGGCCTCTGGCGCCGTGGCTGATCGGCGCGGCCTCGCTGGCGCTCGGCATCGGTATGAGCGCGCTGTGGTCGCCAGAGGCAGGCTCGGGCCGCCGCGTCGAACTCGCCGCCGGGCTGTGGACGCTCGGGCTCTATCTCACGATCGGACCGCTGGTGCTGCTATGAGCGGGATACGAGATGCGGGAAGAGGGAAGAGGGCCTCTGGCGTGGTACTCGCGCTGGGCACCGCGCCAGAGGCACATCCTTCCGGGGCCTCAGCCGACGTGCGCGCGATGGGAGGAAAGGGCGCGGCGCTGGCGCGGCTGACGGCGGAGGGGTTCGCTGTGCCGCCGTTCTGCGTGCTCCCGCCTCTGGCGTTCGAAGCCTCGCGCACCGCGGGCGCGCTAGAGGCGCCGACGCCCGAATGGGCCGCGGCGGTCCACGCCTGGGCCGACGCCTCTGGCGCCGACCTCTTCGCCGTCCGGTCGTCCGCCGCGAGCGAAGACGGCGGTGCGCACTCCTTTGCGGGACAGTTCGAGACCGTGCTCGGCGTCGCCAGAGGCGCATTGAGCGACGCCATCGCGACCGTCTGGCATTCGGCGTTTGCCGACCGCGTGCTCGCCTACCGCACCGAGCGCGGGATCGACGGTCCGCCAGAGGCGCCCGCTGTCGTGATTCAGGCCATGGTCGACGCGAGGGCCTCTGGCGTCGCCTTTGGCGCCGACCCGGTGACGGGCGACCCTAGCGTGCGCATCATCGGGGCCGTACACGGGCTGGGCACGGCGCTCGTGGACGGGCAGGAGGACGGTGAGACGTGGCGCCTGACGGCCTCTGGCGAGATCGCCTCCTGCACCGACGGGCGCCAGAGGCAGATGCACACGCTGACCTCCTCGGGCGCCAGCACCGCCGCCGCGCCCCAGACCGACGTGCTGTCGGAGGATGAGGCTCGCGCCGTCGCCGCGCTCGTCGCGCAGGCGACCGAGGCGTTCGGCCACCCGCAGGACATCGAGTGGGCCTTCGGGCCTCTGGCGGGAGCGGAGGTGGGAGCCGAGCACGACGCCAGAGGCGAGCCCCCACATCCCTCTGCATCCCGTATCCCCGCGCGCGGACACGCGCGCACATCCCTCTTCCTGCTACAATCCCGCCCCATCACGACCGTGCAGACCGGTCGGCTGCGCGTGTGGGACAACTCCAACATCGCCGAGAGCTACGGCGGCGTGACCTCGCCGCTCACGTTCTCGTTCGCGCGGCGCGCTTACGCGGCCGTCTATCGCGAGTTCTGCCGCCTGCTCGGCGTGCCCGAAGCGCGCATCGAGGCCGAGAGCGAGACGTTCGACCAGATGCTGGGCCTCTTGCGAGGGCGCGTGTACTACAACCTCGCGAGCTGGTACCGCGTGCTCGCGCTGCTGCCCGGCTACCAACTCAACGCCGAGTTTATGGAGGGCATGATGGGCGTGCGCGAGGGCATCCCAGACGAGATACGGCCCACACCGCTCACGACCGGCCGCTGGCGCGACCAGAAAATGGGTCGCGTGCGCGACGGCCTCGCGCTCACAGGCTCCGCCTTCGGGCTCGTCACCGCCGCGTTCGGCCTGCCGCGGCGCCAGAGGCGCTTTATGGCGCGAGTGGACCGCGCCCTCGCGCCCGTCGATCTGCCCGCGATGGACCTGGACGCGCTCGCAGCGCACTACCGCGACCTCGAAGCCGAGCTGCTGCAAAAATGGGACGCGCCGCTCGTCAACGACTTCTTCGCCATGATCGCCTTTGGCACGGCGCAGAAGCTGGCCGACACGTGGGCACCGCCGGGCCTGCTCGGGCACCTGCTCTCCGGCGACGGCGACATCATCTCGGCCGAGCCCGCCCGCCGCATTCGTGCCATGGCCGAGCCTCTTGCGCCCGCTACGGGCCGCGCGCTCATGAGCGGCGATGCGGCGCAAGTCCTGCGCGAGAACGAGCCTCTGGCGCGCGCCGTCGCAGACTACCTCGCCACGTTCGGCGACCGCTGCCTGGAAGAGCTCAAGCTCGAAAGCCCGACCCTCGCCGACGACCCTCAGCCGCTCTACGCCGCCATCGGCGCGACCGCCCTGCGCGAGGTCAACCCCGACGCACCCCGGCCTCTGGCGCTGCGCGAGAGCGCAGAGGCACAGCTTCGCGATGCGCTCCGCGGGCACCCGCTTCGCGCGTGGATCTTCCGCCGCGCGCTGGGGCTCGCGCGGCGACGCGTGCGCGACCGCGAAAACCTGCGCTTCGAGCGCACGCGCGTCTTTGGCCGCGCCCGCCGCATCGTCCTCGCGATGGGCACTCGCCTCGTCGCCAGAGGCGCACTCTCGGACCCGCGCGACGTGTTCGACCTGGAGATCGGCGAACTCCTCGGCGCCGTCGACGGCACCGGGACCGCGTGGGACCTCCGCGCCATCGCCGCGGCGCGCCGCGAGGAGTTCGACGCCTACCGAGCCACACCCGCTCCGCCCGAGCGCGTGCTCACGCGCGGCGCCGTCTCGACCGCCACGCTCGTCTCAGGCTTCACGCCAGAGGCGACGGGTCAAGCCTCTGGCGCCGAAGGGAATACGCCCGATTCCTCTGGCGCCACGCGAAGCGGTTTGGGCTGCTGCGCGGGCATCGTGGACGGCCCGGTGCGCGTCGTGCGCGACCCGCGCGGCGTAACGCTGGAACCCGGCACCATCCTCGTCGCCGAGCGCACCGATCCCGGCTGGATCTTGCTGTTCCCGATGTGCTCCGGTTTGATTGTCGAGCGCGGCAGCCTGCTCTCGCACTCGGCCATCGTCGCGCGCGAGATGGGCATCCCCTGCGCCGTCTCGGTCGACGGCGCGACGGCATGGTTGGCGGACGGCGACCGCGTGCGACTGGACGGCGCGACGGGTCTCGTGACGCGCATCACACCAGAGGCTTCCGTCGCAGTGGAGGCAGGCACAGCCTCTGGCGATGCGTGAGCCCGGCCCCTTCGAGCGGCACGTGCGTGAGGCTATCGCGCTCAACCGCCAGAGGCGTCCGGGCTACGTGCGCGCAGGTGGGGCACGGGCTGCGCTCGTCTCGCGCCTGCTCGTCGGCTCGGAGCGCGCGCTAGTGCCTCTGGCGAGACGCCTGGACCGCCGCGCGGAGCGGGAGGGAAGCGTGGAGGCACTGGCGTCTGTCCTCTCGCCCATGAGCGCCGCGCCCCACGCAGCTCGGCCCGTCTCCGGTCCCGCCAGAGGCGCCGGGGTGTGCGCCCGTTTGGCGGCACGGCTCGCACCGCCTCTGGCGCGCGCCGACCGAGAACTCCGCCGAGGCGGGACTCCGCGCGATGGGCTCGCGCAGATCCTGGACACGCTCCGCGAGGCCTCTGGCGCCAGCGGCCTGCACCTCGCGATGTCGACGCACCTCGCGGAATCAGCGCTGCTCGCCGCGTCCCGCATCCCTCTCCATCCCGGACCCCTCCATCCCTCCTTAGCGACCTTTGTGCGTCTGCACCTCGCGGGCCTGCCTCTGGCGCTCGCGCTCGACGCCTTTGCGGCGCCGCTCCACGCCAGAGGCGTCGGCCTTCTCGCCAACGACCTCCCGCCCATTCCCACGCCATGAGTTCCATCGCCGACCGCGCCGATTTCTCGCGGCTGCGCTACGCCAACGTGTGGGAGGACGGCGCGATCCTGCGCGAGGCGCTCCGGATCCAGCCCGGCGACCGCGCGCTGTGCATCGCGTCCTCTGGCGACAACGCGCTCGCGCTCCTCCTCGATGATCCCGCCGAGGTCGTGGCCGTCGACCTGAGCCCGGCGCAGCTGGCCGCGCTCGCGCTCCGCGTCGCCGCGTTCCAAGCCTTGAAGCACGCCGAGCTTCTCGAACTCATCGGCGCGCGCGCCTCGCGCCAGAGGCCTGCGCTCTACGCGCGGTGCCGCCCGCTGCTGGACGCGCCTGCCCGCGCCTACTGGGACGCGATGCCCGAAGCCGTCGCCAGAGGCATCGGCGAGGACGGCAAGTTCGAGCGCTACCTCACGCTGTTCCGCCGGTTCGTGCTGCGCATCACGCAGGGACGGCGCAAGACCGCGCAGCTTCTGGCGCTCGGCGGCACGCCCGAATCGCGCCTCGCGTGGTACGACGCGCACTGGGACACGCGCCTCTGGCGGCTGGTGTTTGGCGCCTTCACGTCGCGCCCCGTTATGGGCCGCCTAGGACGCGATCCCAGCTTCTTGGACCACGTGGAGGGCAGCGCCGCGCAGCGCATGATGGCGAGCGTCCGCACCGCGTCGACAGGCACGGACCCCGCCACCAACCCGTACCTCCGCTGGACGCTCACGGGCGCCTGGGGCGACGCGCTGCCACCGTACCTCGCGCCAGAGGCGTTCGACACGATCCGCGCCCGCGTCGGCCGCATCACGCCGGTTCTGGGCTCGCTCGAAGACGTGCTGGACGCGGCGCCCGCGTCGTCGTTTGGCGCCTTTGGCCTCTCGGACGTGTTCGAGTACGTGAGCGCCGAGCACGCCGAAACGCTCTACCGCGCCATCGCGCGGGCGGGGCGGCCCGGCGCGCGGCTGGCGTACTGGAACCTCCTCGCACTGCGCCAGAGGCCGCCGTCGCTCGCGGCGCAGATCCAGCCTCTGGCGGCGCTCTCTCAGGGCCTCCACGCGCGGGACCGCGCGCCGTTCTATCGGGCGTTTGTGGTGGAGGAGGTGGTGTAGGCGGTCGCCTCTGGCGCCAGAGGCGTGGGGTAGGGCAGCAGCGAGGCCACCCGACCCCCCGCTTCGCTCGCCCGTTGGTCGCGAAGCTGTCCCCCTTGAAAAGGTAGACAATCCACATCTCAATCCTCACGACGCCAGAGGCACCTCTGTTTGTCTGGGACGACCGCGGTCTGAATTGTCCCCCTCGTTGAAGGGGACAGCTTTGCGACCGGAGGGGAGCAAAGCGGGGGGTTCTCCCAGCCGAGCACAGCCCTACGCCTCTGGCGTGACAGGCCGCCCCGCTACCCCGCCAGAGGCGTAACCTCGCGGGATGCCAGGTCTCGTCCCGCTCCCACCCCTCGTCGGCATCGCGCTCGTGCTGGCGCTGCTGGGCGCAGCGCTGGGGCTTTTCCGATGGCTGCAAGTGCAGGGGCGCATCTCGCCAGAGGCCTCGCGCAAAGGCGTGCACGTCTCGATGGGCGTGCTCACGCTCTCGTTCCCGTGGCTCTTTGGCGGCGCGTTCTGGCCCGTGGCCGTGCTGGCGGGGGTCGCGTTCGTGGCGATGCTCGCGCTGAGGGTCGGGCCGCTGCGCAGGAGCGTCGGTGGCGTGCTGCACGACGTGGGGCGCGAAAGCGTGGGCGACCTCGCGTTTCCGCTCGCCGTCGTGGTTTTGTACGCGCTAGCCTCTGGCGAGCCGGTTCTGTACGCGATCCCGATTCTGCTGCTCGGCCTGGCCGATCCTGCCGCGGCGCTCGTGGGCGTGAGCTACGGACGCGCGGGCTACGAAACCGTGGACGGGCACAAAAGCCGCGAGGGCTCGCTCGTCTTCGCGGCCGTCGCGTTCCTGTGCGTCCACGTGCCGCTGCTCCTCGCGACCGACATCGGGCGGGCCGAGTCGCTGCTGGTGGGCGCAATCGTGGCCGTGCTCGTGAGCATGTTGGAGGCGACCGCGTGGCGCGGGCTGGACAACGCGTTCGTGCCGCTGGGCGCCTACGCCATCCTCGTCCAACTCGTGCCGATGCCTCTGGCGGGGCTGACGCTCCACTTCGCGGTCGTGGTCGTCATCTTTGGTCTGGCGGCCGTGCTGAGGCGCCGCACGACACTGGGCGGCGGCGCCGTCGTGGGCGCGGCGCTCGTCGCGTACACGACGTGGGCGGTCGGCGGGTGGGCGTGGCTGGTGGCGCCCGCGCTGGTCTACCTCCTCTACACGCGGGTGTGGTGGAGCCCCGCGAGCGAACTCGACGCCGAACGTCCGCACACGGTTTTGAGCGTGCTCAGCGTCACGAGCGTGGGCGTGGCGTGGCTTCTGGCAGCGTGGGCACTGGGCGAGCCGCGCCTGATTGTGCCCTATGCGGCGGCCTACGCGGGCTCGCTCGCCATGCTGGGCGTGGAGCGGCTGGGAGATCAGCGCGCGGGATGGAACTCGCGGCGTGTCGCTGTGCAGCGCACCGCTCTGGCCGCCGCGCCGAGTGCTGTGATCCAGGCCTCTGGCGTGGCGTTCGCCGTGTGGCTGAGCGGCGAGGGCGACCCTCTGGCGATGGGCGCCGCCGCGTTCGTGGCGGGCTCCGTCACGGCGGGCATCGCCGCGTGGTCGCTCTCGCGATGGGGTCACGTGATGGATGGCGCCGACGCGTTCTCGTTCGCGAGCCGCGCGCGCCGCGCCCTCGTGGTGGCCGGCGCATCGGCGGTGGGCTTGCTCGTGCTGTTTCTTGTGCCATGACCGTTCGCCAGATCCATTCGCCCGCTGACCTCCCCACTCGTTCCGAGGGCGGTGTCGCGCCTCTGGCGCCCGCTTCGTGGGCTCTTACGCAGCCCGACGCACACCTCGTGGCCGTCGACGGGCGCCAGAGGCTGGTTGCGCGCGCGAGCGTGTGGTGGCGCGAGGCGCCGCACGACCCCGAGCATCCCGAGGCGCAAACGGGCCGCATCGGGCACCTCCAGGCAGCCTCTGGCGAGGCGGCGGCGCAGGTCCTCGGCGCTGCAGTACGCGCGCTGCGCGAGAACGGCTGCACGCGCGCCATCGGCCCGATGGACGGCTCGCCGTGGCACGCCTACCGCGTGGTGCTGGCGCCAGCGGCAGCCTCTGGCGGAGCACACCCGTCGTTCGCGCTGGAGCCCGCGCCGCCCCCAGCGACCGAGCGCTGGCTGCGCGACGCAGGCTTCGAGACCGTTTCCACGTATCACAGCGCCCTCGTAGACCCGCTGCCCGACCGCGCCGACGCGCTCGCCAGCAAAACACAGATCGCCCACGCCTCTGGCGTGACGCTGCGCGCCTTCGACCCCGCGCGCGCCGAGTCCGAACTGGCGGCGCTGTACCGCATCTCTGTTTTGTCTTTCGCGCGCAACGCCTTTTACGTGCCCATCGCGCCCGAGGCGTTTTTGGCGACCTACCGGCCGCTCGTCGCGCGCATCGACCCGCATCTCGTGATTGTGGCGGAGCGCGAGGGCGAGACGGTCGGGATCTGCTTCGGCGTGCCGGATCTGGCGCAAGCGGCGCGAGGCGAAACGGTGGACACCGTCATTGTCAAAACGGTCGCCGTCGCGCCAGAGGCTGCGGGCGCCGGCCTGGGCGGGCTGCTCGTGCTCGCCGTCGAGGAGGCGGCGCGTGGGCTCGGGCTTTCGCGCTCCATCCACGCGCTCATGCACGACGGCAACCGCTCGGTGCGCATCAGCCGGCACGGCGCGGCCCGCGTGATTCGCCGCTACGCGCTCTTGGGCCGCGCGCTGTGAACGCCGTCGCGCTTTTCCAGGAGCAGGCGCGCCAGAGGCCTCTGGCGGAAGCGCTCGTCGAAGGCCGCGGCGCACACCGCCGCGCCATCACGTTTGCGGATCTGGACGCCAGAGGCGCCGAGGCGGCCGGGCGTCTGCTCGCGGACGGCGTGAAACAGGGCGACGCGGTCTTGCTCATGGTGCCGCTGTCCATCGAGCTGTACGTGCTCGTCGCGGGCATTCTGCGCATGGGCGCAACCGTGATGCTGGTCGATCCCGGCGCGGGCCGCGCGCACCTGGGCGCCTGTCTCGCGCGCCGTCCTCCCGACGTGTTCGTGGGCACGCCCAAGGCGCACCTCGTGCGAATCGCCTCTGGCGCCGTGCGCCGGGTTCCGCGCCGCTACACGCTCGGCGGCTGGGCACCGTTTGCGGCGCGATGGAGCGGGGCAGAGCCCGCGCCTCTGGCGGAGGTCGCGCCAGAAGCGACGGCGCTGCTCACGTTCACGAGCGGCAGCACTGGCCAACCCAAAGCCATCGCGCGGACGCACGGCTTTCTCGCGGCGCAGCACGCCACGCTCGCGCGCGCGCTCGGCCTCACGCCAGAGGCCCGCGACCTCTCCACGCTTCCCGTCTTCGTGCTCGCCAACCTCGCCTCTGGCGTGACGAGCGTCCTTCCCGACGCCGACATGCGGCGCCCTGGCGCGTGGACGCCGCGCCGATTCTGGAGCAGATCCGCGCCGAGCGCGCGACGAGCCTCGCCGCCTCGCCCTCGTTCGCGATGCGGTTGGCCGAGGCGCCAGAGGCCTCTGGCGAGACCCGCTCTGGCGGCCTCGCGCCCGTTCAGACCATCGCCGTCGGCGGCGCACCGGTCTTCCCTGATGTGCTGGACCGCCTCGCGCGCGCCGCGCCAGAGGCCGTCGTCGTCTACGGCTCCTCCGAAGCCGAGCCCATCGCGCACATTCGCGCCCGCGACGTGAGCGCCGCCGACCGCGCGCGCACAGCCTCTGGCGGCGGGCTTCTCGCGGGCACGCCCGTGCCGGAGATCGACCTCCGCATCATCGCCGACTCGTGGGGCACGCCGCTCGGGCCTCTGGCGCCCGCTTCCTGGGACGCGCTCGCACTCGCGCCAGAGGCCGCGGGCGAGATCGTCGTCGCGGGTGGCCACGTGCTGCCCGGCTACCTGGACGGCGTGGGCGACGCCGAGACCAAGATCCGCGTTGGCGAGCGCGTGTGGCATCGCACCGGCGACGCGGGCGTGCTCGACGCCAGCACCCGCATCTGGCTGCTCGGCCGGTGCAGCGCCGCCGTGCGCGATGCCGCAGGCGTGCTGTACCCGTTGCAAGTCGAAGCGGCGGCGCGAGGTGTGCCCGGCGTCGCGTTCGCGGCACTCGTGCCGGGCCGCCGATTGGTCGCGTACGAGGGCAGCGCGGCACCAGAGACCGTCGCGCAGGCGCTGGCCTGGGCCGGGGTCGAGGCCGTGCGCGTGGCGCGCGTCCCGCTCGACGCCCGCCACAACGCCAAAGTCGACTACCCCGCGCTCGCCGCGCTTATCGCCAGAGGCTAGCCGGGCTTTTATCAGACGCACCATCCGGGCACCGCATCGCCTCTGGCGGCGTTACGAGCCAAACCCCTCGCGCCATGCTCCGCTCGCTCCGCACCGCCCTCGCAGACCGCCGCCAGAGGCGCGCCGCCGCCCGCGTCTCACCTGAGTGGGCCGAAGCGCGCGCCCGCGAAGGCGCCGCCTATCTCGACGGCGCCGATCCCGGCTGGGCCGGACGCATCGACCCCGGCTCGCTCGTCCTCGCCGACGGACAGGCGTGCGTGCTGGGACAACTCCACGGCGAGTACCGCCGCGGCCTCTCGCGCTCGCGTGTCCTCGACCTGTCGAGCGCGCCCACGCGCTTTGTCTCGCCCATCGACCTCGGCTTCCAGGCCTCGGGCGAGGGCGGTCCCGAGGCCGAGCGTCTGGACTACGCGTTCCTCACCCGCGCGTGGCGCGCCGAAGTGCGCCAGCGCCGCGACGCGCCTCTGGCGCCAGAGGCCGCGAGCACCGCCGCACGCGTGGCCTGATGCGAGCCGCCGCTCTCGCGTGACGGCCGCCGCTCGCCAGAGGCTCCGCCGGTCGAGTCCGCGCCTCTGGCGGCAGTCTGCTCCGGTTTGCTCGCGACAGACCGGTGCGACGCCGCCTCGCGTGCGCTCGCCGTCTCGCCAGAGGCCGAAGCCGCCGCGCTGGACTCGCTGTGGAGTTACCCCTACGCCCGCGCCACCGCCACGTCCGAAGAGTACCAGCCGATCGGATTTCGCGCGTTCGGCATCACTGGCGAGCCCGTTCCTGCGGGAGACGCCGACCGCACTGCCGCTATCGACCTGTTCGCATGTGGCGAGACCACGCGCCACGACCTGATAGACGCCGAGAACATCTGGCTGCTCATGCGCGAGTAAGTCCCACCGCGCAGCCTCTAGCGCCACATCGACCTTGCATAGCAGGGGCAACCCGGTGTGTCGCCTGTTCCCCGAGGCCTAGGCTCTAAAACGCCAGAGGAAGCGGGCGCGCGATCTTGCCATCTCCATCCTCTCCCCACCCATGACGCTCACCCTCCCCGACGGCCGCGAGGTCACCCCCGGCAAGATCCTCTGCATCGGCCGCAACTACGCCGCGCACGCCGCCGAAATGGGCTCCGCCGTGCCGACGACGCCAATGGTCTTCCTCAAGCCCACGACGGCGCTGCTGGCCTCTGGCGGAGAGATCGTATTGCCGCCACAGTCCGAGGACGTGCACCACGAACTGGAACTCGTGGCCGTAATCGGGACCGGCGGCAAAGACATCGCGCCAGAGGCCGGATTGGAGCACGTCGCGGCGTACGCGCTGGGGCTGGACCTGACCGCCCGCGACATCCAGGCCGAGGCCAAGAAAAAGGGCCATCCGTGGAGTGTCGCCAAGGGCTTCGACACGTTTGCGCCGCTCGGGCCTCTGGCGTCGCCAGAGGCGGTGGGAGACGTGACGAACCTGGAGATCGAACTGACGGTCGACGGCGAGACGCGCCAGAAGGGGAGCACGGCGCAGATGATCTTCCCCGTTGCCGAACTCGTCGCGTACTGCTCGTCGGTGTTCACGCTAGAGACCCGGCGACCTGATCTACACCGGCACGCCCGAGGGCGTCGGGCCTCTGGCGCCGGGACAGACGCTCATGTGCACCGCTGCAGGTGTGCCAGACTTGACGGTCACCGTCACGCGCTAGACAAAGCCGGTGTGGATACCGCGTGGGGCGGGAACGCGCGCGGGCGCCAGAGGCTAGAAACGGTCCTTTCTACCACCCCATCCTTCTCATGGATCGCCAGCATCTCCTCAACCAGTACTCGACCGACATGGTCGGGCTCACCAACCACATCGCGACCGCTATCCAGCATCAGCACGACTCGGACGCCACGGATGCGTACCCTGAGCTCAAGACGCTGCTCGCAGATATCATCCGCACGCTCAAGGGCCAGAACACTGCACTCGAAGCCTACAACGAAGGCACCGAGGGCGGTGGCGCACTCGAAGCCGCCAAGGAAGCGTTTCTCGGAGTCCTCGGCGAGGCCGCAGGCCTCATCGACCGCCTTCGCCAGACCGATCAGGTCTCGCGCATGGTTCGCGATGACTACACGGCGCTCAGCCTCGCGGGCATCAGCTACCACATGCTGCACACGACCGCGCTCGGCCTCAAGGACCAGAAGCTGGCCGATCTCGCGCTGACGCACCTCGGGCAGATCACGCCCATCCTCGTCAAGCTCTCCAAGATCGTATGCACGGTCGTGGCCAAAGAGCTCGGCCGCGAGGACCGCGTGATCGACGCGACGGTGGGTGACGAGGCTGTCCGCAACACGCAGAAGATGTGGAGCGCGGAGCACACCAACGTGTAACCGCCTTCCGGACTTCGTCCGTCTCGCGCCGCTCTGCACCCCGCAGGGCGGCGCGTTTTCATGTGGCCTCTGGCGGAGAACGCTCTTCGCCTCGCCTCTTGCGCCAGAGGCGAGCACCTTCGCTTCCCGCTTCCCGCTTCCCGCTTCCCGCTCAGTCGCGGATGTTGAGCACGTACGGATCGTCATCGTCCGCGCCAGAGGCCTCAGCGGTGGGCAGCACGAACGTCAGGATGATGTAGATGAGCAGTCCCGCGCCCTGCCCGAAGATGGACGCGAGCACAAACGCGATGCGCACCACGGTCGGGTCGATGCCGAAGTAACTGGCGATGCCGCTGGCGACGCCGGTGACTTTTTTGTCCTGCCGGTTCTTGGCGAGGCGGCGCCCCGTGGAGCGCCCGGCGGTCATCGAGCGCGTGCGGTCGCGCGAGCTTTCGAACGCCTTCTTGGCGCTCCGCCCGGCTGTCGCGGACGCGCGGGCGGCTTGCTCGAAGGCTGAGCGGGCGCGGCGGCCGGCTTCGTCCGAAGGTGACTGTCGCCTCTGGCGTCCCATCGTCTTCTGCTTGCGGCGGCGGGCGGCGCGGACGGCGCGCTCGCGGGCTTTGCGGCGGCGGCGCGCGGCGGGGCTCCACGAGAGCACGCCGAAGCCGGTTAGCATGATGAGAATGCCCGCCAGCCACGGCAGCACCGCCACCAGCGTGGGCAGCAGCGACGACCCGACGCCGATGAGGCCCATCAGCTGCATCGTGTACAAACCGCCCAGCGCGATCATGCCCAGCCCGGCGCCGGTCTGGAGGTTAAGAAAGCCGGGCTCCGGCTTGTTTTCCTCGTCCTCCTCTTCTTCCACCTCGGCGATGTACGCCAGGATGTCTTCTTCGGAGACGCTCGCGAACTCGTCGGAGAGGGCATCGTCGGAATCGGAGCGGGAGGAGCGGCGCTGGCGCGTTGCCATCGGGAGAGGGGAGGGGGCGCGGGAAAGTACGCGGCGGCGCTCGGCGTGTTGCGCCAGAGGCTCACGGCGTGGCTCATGGCCCGGCTAGGCCTCTGGCGAAGACACCACCAACGCGGCCTCTGGCGAGAGCACGCGGTGCATCCGCACGTCGTGGGGCTCGGCCGGAAGACCGCGCGCCACGCCCGAGGCGAACACGACGCAGGCGCGCAGGGCCTCGGTCTGCGCGAGGAACGCGTCGTAGAAGCCGCCGCCGTAGCCCAGCCGCACGCCGCGAGCGTCTGCCGCGAGCGCGGGCACGACCGCCAGGTCGATCTCGTGCGGCGCGACGATCGGCGCTGCCGCCCAGAGGCTCCATCACACCGAAGCGGCCGCGCACAAGAGCCGCCTCTGTCACACACAAGCGGTGCTCCAAGCGTGGCGGCTCGCCTCTGGCGCTCGCAACGACCGGAAGCACCACGCGAACGCCAGAGGCCGACCACTCGCGCACGAGCGGGCGCAGGTCCGGCTCGTCCGCCAGAGGCCAGAAGGCGCTCACGGTGCGCGCGGCCCTCTCGTGGAAGAGCGTGCGAACGCGAGCGCAAAGAGCCGCGCTCTGCGCCGCGCGTGCCTCTGGCGTGAGCGCGGCGCGGCGCGCGCGGAACCGCCGCCGTGCCCGCGCTTTCTCCGCCGCCACGAGATCCTCTGCTTCCATGCCCGAGACTACACCCAACCGCCTCGACGCGTTCGACGCCTACCGCGAGAAGATGAACGCGCGCATCCTCGACGACGGCGACCACCGCGGCATCAAGCGGTTCTTCAACCTAGACACCGCCGCCTACCGCGACGGCGCGCTGGATGGCAAAACCAAGGAACTGCTCGGCCTCGTCGCCAGCATGGTGCTGCGCTGTAACGACTGCATCGACTACCACATCGAGCAGTGCATGGCCGAGGGATGGGAAGAAGCTGAGCTTGAGGACGCTATGAATGTTGCACTTGTAGTGGGTGGCAGCATCGTCATCCCGCATTTGCGCCATGCCGTCGAATCCATCGACCTGGTAAAGCGCCGAGACGCTGCCTCTGGCGATCTTGACGCTTCCCTCGCCACCCCCGCTCCTCAATGAGTGACCAGCCCGTAACACCACCCTTCGACGCGCGCATGGACCAAGAAGCTGGGATCGGCATCGTGCGGTTCTCGGGCCGAGTTACAGGCCAGGAGATGATCGGTGGGGCCGCAGCCCTGTTCGCGCTTCCAGGCTGGAACCACGCATTCGACGTGATCTGGGACTGCTCGCGTGTGGAAGCGCACGTGCTGAGCCCCGGAGAGGTGGGGCCGCTGGTGGACGAGGTGACGGACAATCAGGAAGGCCACGATGCTCTCATCGAGAGCCAGATCGCGCGCGAGGAGATGCTGGGCGATTTGCTGGTCCGGTTCATCCGCAGGCGCGGCAAATCGGCGAGCTCCCACGCCGACATGGACGGAGCGCTGCGCACGCTGGGCCGCGACGCACTCCCTGCCTCGCTTCGCTGATCGTACGGACGGCCTCTGGCGCCAGAGGCCTACCAGCGCTCGCGGTCAGCGTCTTCGGACATGCCGAGGTCCGCGTAGGCCACCAGGGCGGGGAAGAGGGGCAAGAGGTAGCGCTGGCTCGTCACGAGGTAGGGCATCCCGCCGCCGCCCGTGCCACCGCCGCCCTCCACGTGGCGCCGTACCGCGCGGCGGTGGATCGTCAAAAAGCTGTCAGCGTCCGGCGCGTGCAGCGCGAGGTCGGTCGCGACCAGGCGGTCGAGCACAAAGCTCAGGCACGTTCCCGCCAGAGGCCCGTGCAGCGCCGCGGCGCCGCGGCGCGCGTCGCCCAGCCTCTGGCGGCGGTCGTTCTCCGCATCGGCCGCGTTCGCGAGAGCCAACCGGAACGCCTCGGCCACGCCAGAGGCCTCTGGCGACTGTCCCAGGGTTTGGCGAAAGCGCGTGGTGCTGCGCTCCACCTCGTCGGGGTAGAGGGTGCGGATGCGCGGCGGCTCGCCAGAGGCGTGTGCGGGCAAGGCGCGCGAGCACAGCGTGCGCCAGAGGATCGAGCCGCGCGACGATGGCCTGAGGCGAGTCCTCGGCAGGGAACGCGCGCGAGTGCCCCCCCTGGAGCACGAGCGGATCGCCCAGCCCGACGTGCCCGACGGGGCAGCCGGTGTACGCCTGTCCGAAGGAGCCGCCGGGAAAGACGGGCAGATCCAGCAGCGGCCCTTTCGCGAGCGCGCGCTGGATGAGCCGAAGCTGCGCCGTCTGGAACCCGCTCGACGGCGCGAGCGCATCGCGGAACAGTGCAAACTCGATAGACGAAAACAGCACATCGTCGTCCTCGCCCTTGCCGACGTACGGCATCAACGCCGGAAGCACGCGCCGGGCGCTGTGCCGCAGCCGCGCTGCCGCGGTGAGCGCCGGACGCCAGAACGCGCTCGGCCCGCTCCGCTCGCCCGGCAGCGGCTCCGTCGCCAGAGGCTCGAACGCGGCCTCTGGCGCCGCGTCCAGCCGCGCCAGCGTGCCCGCGACCACGCCCGAGGTCGACGAGCATGAGCCGGAACGTGACCTCGCAGAGCTGGTGGATGGCGAGAAAGGCCCGCTCGTCCGGGACCGTCGAGGCCGGTTCGCCAGAGGCTAAAAGCGCGTCCAGCCCGAGATATGCACCGTAGTCCAGGCTCTCGCCAGAGGCGTGGGCGTGGCGGCGGGCGGCCTCGGGCGTGGCGCGGGCGTCGGGGTCGAGCGCGAGGTCCCACCAGGGGTCGCGAAGGGGCGTGGTGCTCATGCGGGATGCTACGCCACGGCGCGGCCTCTGGCGCCAGAGGCTTGGGAGAGCTCGGGGCAGGCTGGGAGAACCCCCCGGTCCACGCGCCTGAACGGCGGTCGACCTGTCCCCCTTGTCAAGGGGGACAATTCACACCGGGAATATGTTACAGACTGAGCCACTCCGGTTCTGCAAGAGCGAGATCAGAATTGTCCCCCTCAATGAGGGGGACAGCTTTGCGACCAACGGGAGAGCAAAGCGGGGGGTTAGCCACAACTCGTCGCGGTCTACCGATAGGCCTCTGGCGGCAGAGGCTGCACCACTCACCTTTCCGTCCTCAGTCCCTAATTCTCCACTCTCCCTTCGCCAGAGGCCTCTGGCGGAGTCTGTAGATTCGCGCTCCGCCGTTCGGACCTCCGCGTCCGGGCTACGGCCGCCGCTCACAGAATCGCCTGTGAGCTTTCCGGTCCGCCCGACGCCACGCGTGGCCCCCGCCATCTTGAGGGGCCGCCCGCGTGTCCACCCCGTCCCACGAGCCGCTCGCTCAGCGAGCCCACCGATTTGTTCGAGTCGCTCTCCGACAAGCTCGACGCCGCCCTCAAAAACGTCAAGGGCGAGGGCCGCATCAACGAGCTCAACATCGCCGAGACGATGCGCGAGATTCGCCGCGCGCTCCTCGATGCCGATGTCAACTACGACGTCGCCCGCGAGTTCACCAACCGCGTCAAGGACAAGGTCACCGACGAGAGCGTGCTCAACGCCGTCTCGCCGGGCCAGCAGTTCGTCAAGGCTGTCTACGACGAATTGGTCTTTCTGCTAGGTGATGTTCATATCGACATGAACACGCCCAAGAAGCCCCCGATGGTGATCCTCATCGCGGGATTGCAGGGCTCGGGCAAGACGACGTTTACCGGCAAGCTCGCCAAGTACCTCAAGAGCAAAGGCCGCTCGCCACTGCTCGCCGCCGCCGACGTGTACCGCCCGGCCGCTGTCGATCAGTTGGAGACGCTCGCCGCGCAAGTCGGCGTGCCGGTCTTCTCGATCCGTGGCGAGGACGGCGTGCCGCTCAGCGATGCCGTCGAGGTCGCGCGCCGCGCCAAGGAAGAAGCGCGCCGGACCGGCCGCGACACGCTCATCATCGACACCGCGGGCCGCCTGCACGTGGACGAGGCGATGATGAAAGAGGTCGTGGACATCAAGGGTGCGGTCGAGCCCGACGAGATTCTCTTCGTCGTCGACGCGATGACGGGCCAGGACGCCGTCAACACCGCCAAGGCGTTCAACGACCAGTTGAACATCGACGGCGTGGTGCTGACCAAGCTGGACGGCGACACCCGCGGCGGCGCGGCACTGAGCATCCGCTCGGTCGTGCAGAAGCCGATCAAGTTTGCCTCCACCGGCGAGAAGCTGGACGCCCTCACCGAGTTCTACCCGGACCGGATGGCGCAGCGCATCCTCGGCATGGGCGACGTGGTCTCGTTCGTCGAGAAGGCGCAGGAGCAGTTCGACGAGGAGGAGGCCGAAAAGCTGCAGCGCAAGTTTCGCACGCAGGACTTCGACCTTCAGGACTTCTACGACCAGCTCCAGAAGATCAAGAACATGGGGTCCATCAAGGACCTCATCGGCATGATCCCGGGCGTCGGCAAGGTGATGAAGGACATCGACGTGGAGGACGATGCGTTCAAGCACATCGAAGCCCTCGTGCAGTCCATGACGCCCTACGAGCGCGCCAACCCCGACCAGATCAACGGCTCCCGCCGCCGCCGCATCGCTGGGGGTGCCGGCATGGAAGTCCAAGACGTTAACGGGCTGCTCAAGCAGTTCCGCGAGATGAAGAAGATGATGAAGACGATGTCGCGCCTCTCAGGCAAGGGCCGCCAGGCCTCGCTCACCGACCTGCAGCGCGCCAGAGGCCGCGCCTAACTCCCGGCCGGAGCCTCTGGCGCCGACCACCCCACCTGTACACGTTTACACCTACGAAGAATGTCAGTCAAGATTCGCCTCCGCCGGATGGGCCGCAAGAAGCTCCCGGTCTACTCCATCGTCGCCACCGACTCGCGCTCCCCGCGCGACGGCAAGTTCATCGAGGACCTCGGCCGTTTCGAGCCGCTCTCCGAGACGCACCTGCAGGCGATCAACGCCGACCGCATTCTGTACTGGCTGAGCGTCGGCGCGCAGCCGTCGGGCACGGTTCGCTCGATCCTGTCCAAGGAAGGCATCCTGCTCCGCCGCCACCTCGGCCTAAAGGGCAAGGGCGCCGAGGAGATCGACGAGGCCGTCGCCGCACACCGCGAAGCGGTCGCAGGCAAGGGCGGTGCTGACACGTCGGCTGCTGAGCGCCGCAAGGCCGCTCTCGCCGAGGAGCGCAAAAAGGCCGACGCTGCCGCCAAGGTGATCGCTGAGGAGAAAGCCGCCAAGGAGGCCGAGATCCAGAAGCAGAAGGAAGCTGAGGAAGCCGAGGCCAAGGCCGTAGCGGAAGCCGAGCTCGCCGCCAAGACCGCCGAAGCGGCTCCCGCGCCAGAGGCTGACGCCGCCGCGCCAGAAGCCTCTGGCGACGCTGCTACGAGTGGTGGCGACGCTGCCGAGGTCGTGCAGGGCGAGACCGCCGAGGTCCCCGCGGACCAGGCCAAGATCGAAGCCGCTGGCGACGCCGGTGCAGACGCCGCCACGCCCGACACGCCTGCCGAAGCAGCACCCGCAGCTGCCAAGGAACAGCCTGCCGCCAAAGCCGAAACGACCGAAGAGGTCGAGGCCAAGACAGGCGCCGAAGTCGCCGAGCAGGCCGACACCGGTGCCGCCGACGGCGCGCCAGAGGCCAACGCCGACGGCTCCGAAGGCCCCGCCGAGACCACGCCAGACGCCGCTACGCCAGACGCCTCTGGCGACGAAAAGAAGGACGCGTAGCCCCACGCTGACATTCGATCCGGCCCTCTCGTCACTGGCGAGGGGGCCGTTCTGCATCCCACACCCATGCCCACCGACCCCGACGCGCTCTTCCTCGTCGGCCGCATCACGCAGCCCCACGGCGTGCGCGGCGAGATGAAGGTGCGCCCCGAAACCGAAGACCCAGACCGCTTCGGCCTCTTCGACCGCCTGTTCATCGGTCCCGACGCCAAAGCAGCGGCCCGGCGCGAGCAGGACGTCAAAACCGTCCGCTTCCAGACGATGAAGAACGGCACGGTCGCCGTGCTCGTCACGCTCGACGACATCAACACGCGCGAAGACGCAGGCGACCTGCGCGGCCAAAACGTCTACGCGCACGAAGACGACCTGCCGCCTCTGGCGGAGGGCGAAGTGTTCGTCCACGATCTCGTCGGCATGACGGTGCTCATCGTGGACGAGGACGACGAGCCGACCGGCGACACCATCGGGACTGTGCGCGACGTGTTCGAGAGCGGCGCGAGCTTTCTCTACAGCGTCGCCCGCGACGGCCAGCCCGACCTGTTGATCCCTGACGTGGAGCCCATCGTGCGCCTCGTCGACGCTGACGCCCGCGAGATCCACGTCTTCCCCCCAGACGGCCTGCTAGACCTTTAGCGCCAGAGGCCTCTGGCGGGAGCATCCCAAACCGCCCCCTTGAGGAGGCTCCCGCGCAGCGGGTGGGGGTGTTCGCACCCGAGCATGGCACCGCTGACACCCTCCGCCCTGCGGGCACCTCCCTCAAGGGAGGGGTTTCATCCCATAGCCTCTGGCGCTAGAGGCGACCGCGAAACAGCTTAACTCGGAACTCGCACCAAGCCCCAGAGGCCCGACGGATACTCTGCCCATCCTTCAATCCCGCATCCCCCATCTCTTCTGATGCGCATCGATCTCATCACCGCCCTCCCGGAGCTCGTCGAGAGCCCCATGGCGCACTCCATCATTGGACGTGCGCGCGAGAGCGGTGTGGTCGAGATCCACGTGCACGATTTGCGCGAGTGGGGAAAAGGCAAATACCGGCACATCGACGCGCCGCCCTACGGCGGCGGCGGCGGCATGGTGCTGAGCCCCGAGCCTCTGGCGGCGTGCCTGGACGCGGTGATCGCACTGAGCGAGACGCCAGAGGCCGTCATCTTTCTTACACCCGATGGTGAGACGCTCGACCAGGTGCGGGCAAATGGGCTCTCGCTCGCGAACAGGCTCGTGCTCATCGCCGGGCACTACAAAAACGTCGACCAGCGCATCCGCGACCTCTACGTCACGCGCGAGATCAGCATCGGCGACTACGTGCTGAGCGGTGGCGAACTGCCCGCGCTCGTCCTCATCGACGCGCTCGTGCGCATCCTGCCCGGTGCCATCTCGGACGCGCAGAGCGCGCTCAGTGACTCGTTCCAGGACGGCTTGCTCGACGCACCCGCCTATACCCGCCCCGCCACCTTTCGCGGCCTCGACGTGCCCGACGTGCTTCGCTCCGGCGACCACGGTGCGATCTCCGACTGGCGCGAAACGCAGCGCCTCGACAAAACGCGCGAGCGCCGCCCCGACCTTCTCACCGACCCCACCTCTGACGACTAGCGCCAGAGGCAGCATTTGGCCGCTACGGCTCCACCCTGGAGCCTCTGGCGGCGCGGCGAAGAATCATCACAGATGGCCCTCCGGGCCCGCTCTGCCCCCTCCACCCCGTACCTTGCGTGCTGCACCCCAGCGCGACCGAATCCCGACATGAAGACTGATTTCATGAGCCTCGTAGAGGCCACCCAACTCCGCGACGACCACCCCACGTTCAACCCTGGCGACACGGTTCGCGTGCACGTTCGCGTGATCGAGGGCGACAAAGAGCGCATCCAGATCTTCGAGGGCGTCGTGATCGCGATGCAGAACGCGGGCACGTCGCGCACCTTTACGGTCCGCAAGCTCTCCAACGGCGTCGGCGTCGAGCGCGTCTTCCCGTACGCCAGCCCGCGCATCTCCAAGATCGAGCGCATCCGCGAAGGCCGCGTGCGCCGCGCGAAGCTGTACTACCTCCGCGGTCTGCGCGGCAAGGCCGCTCGCATCAAGGAGAAGCGCCGCGACTTTACGCGATAGATGGCTGAGGCGACCCTGCGCAACGATTCCCAGCGCCCGCCTCGCATCGCCGTCTGGCCTGTGGCTCCGGCACTCGTGCTGGGCCGCGTTCTCACCGATGCCCTCGGCGGCGGCGAGGTCGTCGTCGTGCATCCGCACGAGGCCTCTGGCGCACTGGTCGGCGGAGACGCCGATCTGGCGCTGATCCCTACGCTCTCGGTCCTGCGTACGCCAGAGGCGTTCACGCTCGTGCCTGGCGTGGGTCTGGTCGGCGAACGGTCACCCTCGCGCACGCTCGTGCTCGCAGGAGGCCTAGGCGATATCGAGACCGTCGCTTTCGACCCCCGCTGGGGACAGGAGGCGCTTCTGGCGCAACTGCTCCTCCGCGAGCACTACGACCTCAAGCCCAGCTTTTCGCCCGTCCCCGACGGCACGCCTCTGGCGGAGCAACTGAGTGCTCACGGTGCTGCACTCGTCTCGCCAGAGGCCGCCTCTGGCGCTGACGGTTTGGTCACGCTCGACCTTGGGCAGGAGTGGACCGACCTCACCACGCGCCCGATGGTGTGGGGACTCGTCGCCACGGCTCCCGGTGCGCTCGCGCCAGAGGAAGCACTCGCTCTCGCCGAAGCCGCCGCCGCTTCGGGCGATCCGACAGGGGAGGGCACCTACCAGCTCTCGCTGACGGGTCTGGGCTACGACGGATTGGAAGCGCTCTCCGACCACCTGTTTTACACCGGCAGCCTGGGTGGCATCCCCGAACTCCCGTTCGCGCCCGTCACCGATGACGAGCCCGAGCCCGACGCGCTGGACACGCTCCTGGAGATCCCCGCCGCAGACGACACCTCGCCAGAGGCCCGCACGAACTAGCCTCTGGCGCACGCCGCCCCTCGCGCATCCCGCGCCGCCGTTATGCCCGAAGGTGCCAAGACCGTCGTTTCCAACCGCCGCGCCCGCTACGAGTTTACGCTCGAAGCGCCCATCGAGGCCGGAATGGTGCTGCAGGGGAGTGAGGTGAAGTCGCTTCGCGCCGGGCAGGCGACGCTCGCCGAATCGTTCGTAGACGTCCGGCCCGAAGGCGTGGACTTGGTCGGCTGTCACATCTCGCCGTACGAGATGGCGAGCAACGAATCGTACGTGCCGACGCGCCGCCGCCGGTTGCTGCTGGGCAAAAGCGAGATCGCCAAGCTGCGCAAGGGCGTCGAGCAGAAAGGCTACACCGTGGTGCCGCTGCAGATCTACTTCAAGAACGGCCGCGCAAAGCTCCAGATCGCGCTCGGTAAAGGCAAGAAGATCCACGACAAGCGCAATGCCATCGCCGACCGCGAGTCGCAGCGGCGCATGGACCGCGAGATGCGCGACCGCTAGGCCCCTGGCGCGAGGACCTGTCTGCCGCGCGCCGCCGCACGAACATCGTGGAGCCTCTGGCGCCAGCGGCGAGGAAGAGGCGAGTGATGCCAGAGGACGAATCGCCAGAGGCACGGTTGTCTGCGTAGCATCGGGGCACCTGCCCCGGCTCCATGCGCAACCTGTTCTCCCGCTTTTTCGGCTCCGATGATGCCACGCCCGTCCCCAGCGGCGGCGGTGGTGGGCTGGCTCTCGCGCTGACCGGCGGCGGCGCGCGCGCGGCCTACCAGGCAGGTGTGCTCCGTGGTCTCGCGCGGATGTTTCCCCAGCACCGGCCGCGCATCCTCACCGGTGTCTCGGCGGGCGGTCTCAACGCGGCCTTTCTCGCCAACCGCAGCGATCTCGCCTATGGCGATGCCGTCGAGCAGCTCATTGAGATCTGGCGCAGCATCCGCGCCGAGGAAGTGTTCGACCTCGGCGGCCCCGGCGTGATGAGCAGCATCGCGCAGTTTATGCGCCCGCCAGATGAGATCGAGCCGCCCGCCAGAGGCGGCATCTTGAATACGACGCCGCTGCACGCGTTTGTCGAGCGCCACCTGGGCACCATCGGCGAGCCCATCCGCGGAATCCAGGACGCTGTAGCCTCTGGCGCGCTGCACGCGTTCGCGCTCACGACCACATCGTACACCACCGGCCAGTCCGTCACGTGGGTACAGGGCGACGGCTTTGAGCCGTGGGACCGCCCGATGCGCCGCGCCGTGCGCACGCACATCCGCCCAGAGCACGTGCTGGCCTCGGCGTCGCTGCCGTTTTTCTTCCCGGCCGTGCAGATCGACGACCCGGTGCAGGGACCTGGCTGGTACGGCGACGGCGGCATCCGGCTGACCGCGCCGCTCTCGCCCGCGCTCCACCTCGGCGCAGACAAAGTGCTCGTCATCACGACCCGCTACGCGCGCTCCGCGCGAGAGGCCGCCGAGCGCGAGGTCGAAGCCTACCCGCCGCCGTCGCAGGTGCTGAGCGTGCTGATGAACGCCGTCTTTCTAGACGTGATCGACCGGGACGCGCAGACGTTGGAGCGCATCAACGAACTCATCCGCGCGATTCCGCCAGACCGGCGCGAGGGCTTCAGGCCCGTTGACCTGCTCGTGATGCGCCCGTCGCAGGACATCGCAAAACTGGCCGCGGGCATCGACCCCAAGCTGCCCCGGCGCATGGAGGTCCTCACGCGGCGCCTGGGCGCGCACGAGTCCAAGAGCCCGGACTGGCTCTCGATGTTGCTGTTCGAAGACGAATACGTCCACCGCCTGATCGAGATCGGCGAGGCGGATGCGATGGCGCAAGAGGCCGACATCGCAGCGTTCTTCGGCGAACCCACTGCGGTGCCTCTGGCGGCCGCGCAGGTCGTCGACCCGTGAGCTACGCCGAAAGGTTCGAGCGCAGCGACGGCAGGAGGGCGTGTACATCCAGCGCCGCTAGAGGCTGACCGTCCACCCAGATCGGCCGCCGCCACTGTTCGGCCATGGCGACGATGTGATGCGACAGGTCCACATAGGACTCGAACGAGGCGCAGATCTGCAGGCGCACGTCTTTCTCATTCTCGCGACGTGCCACCACGACGAGTCCATCGTCCGTCACCTCGATCCGCACCACCGCGCGCCAGCCGAGCGTCCTCTGGCGCCGGGACACGCTGAGTAGCGTCAGGTGCTGCGCTGAGACCGCGACTCGCCA
Organism: Rubricoccaceae bacterium; assembly: GCA_963708165.1. Lineage (GTDB taxonomy): Bacteria > Bacteroidota > Rhodothermia > Rhodothermales > Rubricoccaceae > Rubricoccus. Next base: position 3,110,440 of record OY970187.1, read on the forward strand.
GAGGCGGCGCTGCAAGTGACCGAGGCGCCGAACAGAGCGTGCCGCAAACACACTCAAGAGCACGCACAAGCCCAGCGGCACCCAGGGCGTGGCGCCAAGCGACAGCGCCAGAGGCGCGCCGAGCGCAACCACGCCGAGGCAGACCGCCGCGTATCCCAGCGCGACGCGCCGCATTCGGCTCCGCGTCTTGAGAAGCGCGTGCGCATCGTCGTATGTGTGTATGCCTGAACGCACCTCGCGAGCCGTAGAGTGTCTGTGTGGAGTTCATGAGAACATAGGGCGGCGGTGCTCTATTGCCTCTCAGGAATTTCCTGCTCTATGCTTCTAGAAATTCTGCCTCTACCGCACCGATGGCTTGGGCCAGCGCATCGTCGTCCACGTCGCGGTGGAACGTCGCGCGAACCGTATGCGGGCCAAAGGCGACCGTCTGCACGCCTCTGGCGCTCAGCGCGTCGATCACGCCGCCAGAGGCTTGGGGCGTATCCACGATGACGATGTTGCTCTGCGGCGGGATCACGCGGAAGCCGCGGCGCGAGGCGAGGGCGTCGGCGAAAGCGAGTGCGCGGCGGTGGTCGGCGCGGAGCATCGCGCGGTCGTCACGCGCGTAGTCGTCGAGCGCGACGAGAGCCGCTGCCGCGAGAACGCCGGACTGGCGCATTCCGCCGCCGAAGAGCTTGCGCACACGCCGCGCATCGCGCATGGCGTGGGCGCTCCCGGCGAGAATAGAGCCGACGGGCGCGCCCAGCCCTTTCGAGAGGCACACGTTGACGGTGTCGAATGGCGCCGCGAGGCTCGCGATGTCGAGGTCGAGCGCGACGGCCGCGTTCCACAGCCGCGCGCCGTCGAGGTGAAGCGCGAGACTGTGCCGCCGCGCCACCTCGGCGACAGCTTCGAGAGCCTCTGGCGCGATCACACCGCCGCCCGCCTTGTTGACGGTGTTCTCCAACCACACGAGTGCCGACCGCGCCTCCCAGTCGTACGTGCCCTGCACGACAGCTTCGACGGCCTGGGGCGTCAGCACGCCAGAGGCGTCGCCGATGGGTCGGAGCTGCACGCCGCTGAGTGCTGCCGCGCCGCCGCCTTCGTAGTGGTACAGATGCGCGCGCTCCGGCACGATGACCTCATCGCCGGGCCGCGTGTGCAGGCGCACCGCGATCTGATTGCCCATCACACCTGAGGGCACAAACACAGCCCGCTCCTTCCCGAGGAGTGACGCGACACGCTCCTCCAGTCGCCGTACGGTCGGGTCCTCCGCGAACACGTCGTCGCCGACTTCCGCCTCGGCCATCGCGCGGCGCATGGTGGTGGTGGGGCGCGTGACGGTGTCGGAGCGAAGGTCGATCATGGCGTGCCTCTGGCGGGGTCTTTCGGTGGCCTCTGGCGCCAGAGGCCGTGCTCTACCAGCCCATCTGGCGCATCCGCGTCAAAATGCGAGAGCTCGTGCGGCCCATCTCCTGCGGCGTACGGGAGAGGGGCGCGGGCAGCACGGCCACGAGCCGTGCGGACTGCTCGCGCGTGAGCTGCGAGGCAGGCGTGTTGTAATAGTGCTGCGCGGCAGCATCCAGGCCGAAGATGCCCGGCCCCCACTCCGCGACGTTGAGGTACAACGTGAGGATGCGGTCCTTCGGGACGATCAACTCCGCCATAAACGTCAGCGGCACTTCGAAGCCCTTGCGGATCCACGAGCGGTGCGTGGTCAGAAAGAGGTTTTTGACGAGCTGTTGCGTGAGCGTGCTCGCCCCGCGCGGCGAGGTGCCTCTGGCGCGGGCCTGCTCTCGCGCGATGCGAATCTCCTCCATGTCAAAGCCGTGGTGCAGATAAAACCGCGCATCCTCGCTCGCCACGACGGCATGGCGCGCGTCCTCGTCTTGCCTCTCGCCAGAGACCGGCGAGTAGTCCAGCCGGTATGGCTCGCCGGCGACGGCGTGCTCGGCCAGGCGCTGAAGCTGCACGGTCGTCGTGGGCGGTGGCAGCCAGCGGTAGGCGAAGAGCAGCAACGCGCACGCCAGCAGGTAGCCGAAAACGAGGATGAAGCCCCATTTGAATGGGGCCCACAGCCACCACCACCGGCTCCTTTCGCCAGAGGCGCGACGTGCCATCGGACTACCTGCTAATGCCGACGATCTCCAACTCGACGTAGCCCGCGGGCACTTTCACTCGCACGGTATCGCCCACGGCCTTGCCCAGCAGAGCCTTGCCGATGGGGCTCTCGACGGAAATCTTCTGCTCCTTCAGGTCGGCCTCCTCGGCGGACACGAGGGTATAGATCATCTCGCGCTTGACCTTCTTGTTCTTGACCTTCACCTTCGAGAGGATGCGAGCCTTGGACGCGTCGACCGAGCTTTCGTCGACGATGCGGGCGCTCGCCATCGTTTCTTCGAGCTTGGCGATACGGGCTTCGAGATGTCCCTGCGCCTCTTTGGCGGCATCGTACTCGGCGTTCTCAGAGAGGTCACCCTGAGCGCGTGCCTCAGCGATGGCCTCCGCGATTTCGTGACGACCGGTGGTGCGCGATGTGTGGAGCTCGTTCTTGAGCCGTTCGAGCGCTTCAGCGGTGAGGTAGACAGGCTTGTTCATGGCCGATCCTGGGGAAGAGGCGAGATGGCAGAAAAAAAGGCGCATCCCGGCGCGAGGCCGGGATGCGAAGGGAGCGCAAGATACGACCGCAGAGGCCGACTCGCGTTGGGCGCGTGGCGCCAGAGGCTAGTGCCGAACGGCGCGGACGGAGTCGATGGCGTCCAGAGCTGATTGCGCCCGGTCGAGGTCGCGACGGGGCGCGGGGGCCACGGGCTCGAACTCGGGTAGGATGCGCCGTGACTGCCAGTAGTAGCGGCTCCAATAGCCGCTGTCCATCGTGGAGACGGTTACGCCGCGGCTAGACGAGGCGTGGATAAAGTCGCCGGCACCGAGGTAGACGCCTACATGGCGCACGCCGCGGCGGCGGAAGAAGACAAGGTCGCCGGGGATGAGCTCGTCTCGCGAGATGCGCTCGCCGCGGTGGACCTGCGTCGCGGTCGTGCGCGGAAGTTCGATGTCGAACGTCGCGCTGACGAGCTGCTGCACAAAAGACGAGCAGTCGATACCGCGGCGCGTGGTGCCGCCCCATCGGTAGGGGACGCCCAACCAGCCGTTGCCCTCCGAGCGGATCGCCGAGGCAATCATCATGTTGTGGACAGCTTTCGCGCTAGAGGCACCGCGGCGCGAACTCACGGCGATAATGGTGTCGCGTGAAGCGCGAAGAGGTTGCGAGAGCACGAGGGCGGTTTCGGTGGCGTCTGGGGTGGCAGGCGCTGCCGGAACGGCCGGTACGTGCGGTGGAGCGATAGAAAAGCCTACGAGTGCGATCGTTGCACCGAGGAACAGCATCGCTCCCGCGGTACGGGAGCCAGAAATCATAGAGAGAACGGTGTGGTGGGCGTCGTGGAGTGCCGAAGATACTCTCATCTTGAGCCTGCTAAAAATTGATCGTGGAAAGCGCGCGTCAAGCCCATCGCAATGCGTTGAGAAGGTTGAGGTTGCACATGCAAAGCGCAGTCCGGCCTCTGGCGGGAACTCCTTGAGTTTCGGCGAATCCCTCTAGGTCTTAAGATGTTTTCCCTCTTCTTCCTGTCCCACTCCGAGACATGACACTGTTCGACCGCCTACTCCTCGCAGGCTCTGCCTTTGGCGCAGGACTCGCATTCGGCCTTCTCCTTGCGCCAGAGGCCGGTCACCAGACGCGTGGCCGCATCGCCTCTGGCGCGCGCGATGCCACACACGCAGCGCAGGAAAAAAGCCGAAACCTGGCCGCGCCTGTGGCCGAGCGCGCCCGCGAGACCGCCAGCGCTCTCGCCGAACGGCACCTGCCTCTGGCCGACGACTGGGACGTGATGGACGCGCAGACGATCAAGGACGCGCTCCGCTAACTCACTGCGCCAGAGGCCTCTGGCGAGGCTGTGCGCGCTCGCTGTGTGAGGCGCGAGGGGAGAGGCGCGCGAACGGAAACGAACCGCGCCGCTTCGCGTCTTCTGAGGCGAACCATCCCTTTACGCGATATGCCATACCCCGAGCCGCTCGTCCGCCCCATGCGGGAAGAACTCACCCGCCTCGGCGTCACCGAACTGACGACCGCCGACGAGGTGGACCGTGCGATGCAGGCTGCCGAAGACGGCACGATGCTCGCCATCGTCAACTCCGTCTGTGGTTGTGCTGCTGCCAACGCGCGCCCCGCCGTGGCGATGGTGCGCAATCTGGAAGCCCGCCCCGACCGCGCTGTGACCGTTTTCGCAGGTCAGGATCTGGAGGCAACCGCACGTCTGCGCGAGCACCTCGCGGGCATCCCGCCGTCGAGCCCGTTTATGGCGCTGCTCAAAGACGGCGACCCCGTGTTCGTGCTGGAGCGCCGGCACATCGAAGGCCGCTCTGCGAGTGCCATCGCGAGTGATCTCGCACAGGCGTTCGAGACCTTCTGCGGCCCCGACGCACCCGAGGCCTCTGGCGAGATTATGACGCCGGACACGCCCGAGGCGAAAGCGCCCGAGGGCGTGCCGTCGACGTTCCGCTCGATTCTCTAGCAGACCGCTTCGGCTACTGCTTGTGTTTCGCCTCTGGCGCGCTGTCGCCAGAGGCGTTTTCATGCCGTAGCGTGAGGGCGGCGTAGGCGAGCCCGCCCGCGACGGCGAGCGCGAGGGTTGGCAGCGGAGCATCGAGCGCGAACGCGACGAGCGCAGGCGCGATGCACACCGCGGCACGCACCGCAGGCCGGCGCGCCGCCCGCCAGAGGCCTCTGGCGCCGACGCCCGCCACGCCCATCGCGAGCACGAGTTGGACTGTGCGCCCCACCGCGCCGCCGAGCCCGAGTGACAGAAGCGCAGCCTCTGGCGTGCCGAGCGCGGCGCCTGCGAGAAGCCCCGCGATGACGCCAGAGGCGACCGCCGCGCCCGCGATGAGCTCACGATCCTGCCGCTCCGTCGCGTCGAAGGCGCGCGTGAGGGGAGGGACCACGACCGAGAGCGCGAGCCACGGCGCCAGAAGCCGCACAAACTCACCTGCATCGCGCCACGGCTCGCCGAACACGAAGGCGAAGACCTCGGGACCCACGAGGGCGAGCGCTGCCACGGGATAGAGCACGAGCGCCAGCAGCCGCCCCAGCGTACGCTCCGCCAGAGGCGCGAAAGAGTGGTCGCGTTGAGCCTCGGCGCCGTGGACGCCGAACACCTGCCCTACGGCGTCGCCCAGAAACGCCAGGGGCACCAGGACGGCGGCGGCCGCCAGTCCGAACTGGCCGACGACGGCCGGGCCGAACATCGCGCCCAGCGCCAGAGGCGGAAGCCGTGTGCCCGCTTGCGCGAGTGCCGTAGCGGGCAGGCCCAGGCGCGGAAAGCGCGCGTAACGCCGCGCGACCTCCGCCAGGGCCTCTGGCGTGACGCCCACAAACACGCGCGCGCGCAGAGCGGTGCCCATGAGAACGAGCGCAAATGCGATGGCACCCGCCACGCTTCCGAACACGAGCCCCGCGGCTCCACTGTCGGGCGCCAGAAGCTGCACCGCGACCGTCGCGAGGCTCTGGAGCGCGATCGCGCCTGAGACCAGCCGGAAGCGGTGCCCTCGCGCGAGCCACGCCTGCGCTCCGTTGCCCCATGCATACAGCAGAGCCACCAGCGGGACGAGCGGCAGCAGCGGCGCCAGAGGCGGGCTTCCAACCGCCGCCGCGATGCGCTCGCGCGGGCTCAGTGCCAGCACTGCTAGGCCGCAGATGGCGAGGGCCACCGCACTGCACAGTGCTAGAAGCGAGCGCGCCCGGTCCTCGCGCTCGGGCAGTACGATCGCGTCCTCGTAGCTCAGCGTCGCCAGAAGCCCGACCAATGCGCTCAGCGCCACGAACATGCCCAGCACGCCGAAGGCCTCTGGCGTGTACAGCCGGGAGAGAACCGGCCGCGCGGCGAACACGGCGATCTGCGCCGCCACGCCGCCCGCGGCGAGCGTCAGGACCGACCGCGCGAAGCGCCCCGCGCGTGGCGGGGTCACCGGAGGTCGAGCACCGACCAGTCGCCAGAGGTGTGCGCGACGGGAAGCGCGCTCGCGGTGCCCGCAGGCACGACGGCGTAGTCCGCGTTGTACTTCTGGGCGAGCGCTCGCCAGCGGCTATCGGAGTTGCCCGCGTAGGAGCGGTCCATGACTTCCACCAAGCCGCGACCGCGCTCTGGGATGGCGCTGAGCGGCGCGATGTCGCTCAGGCGTGCCCACCACCCAGCACCGAGGTCGGACCGGAAGGGGACGGACTTCCACGTCACGACGGCGCTGCGGCGCGAGGGCACGCGGAACGTGTCCATCGACGGCGGGACGAGAAAGACGGTGCTGGCCTCGGTCTGCTCACGAGCCCAGCTCGCGACGCCGCGCGTGTCGAACGTGTCCGGGCTGCGCACGTCGCGCACGCCGAGAAAGCACAGCACGGCAGCGGCGATGTAGAGCGGCGCCTTGGAACGCAAGAGGCCGTCCAGCTTGCGGCGCGCGTCGTTCTGCAAGATCGAGAGCACGCCCGCGGCGATCCCGATGCACAGCACGACGTTGAGGAGAACCGTCAGCTTGAACACCTGGAGCCGCGCCATCGTCAGCGACTCGAACTCGTAGACGGCGTAGGTCGCTACGGCGGCGAGCGCGAGGAACGTGGCGCCGAAGAGCAGCGGGAACTCCATGTTGAGCACACGCCTCTCGCGAGAGGCCAGCACGAATCCGCCCACGCCCAGCGCCACGAAGGCGAGAAACAGCACCCATTCCATCGTGCCGAACGAGCCGGGCAGCAGGTGGTGTGGGTGCCGGAGCACGGCGTAGAGCGAGAACGCGTCCAGGCCCTCGGGCAGCGACGCCCCGCCAGAGGCCGACTGCCGCAGCATCGCCGGACCCACGACGGGCAGCGCGATGAGAAGCGTGCCGCCCACAAACGTCGTCGGTGGCCAGCCCTTCCATGCGGTGCGCCTCTGGCGGCCGCGGCCCATGACGTAATCCATCTGGTAGTCGGCCTCTTGCGCGGCGGTGCGCTTCGGCTTTTCCTGCTGCGCCTTGTACACGCTGTAGATGGCGACGACGGTGAGCACGGCGAGCGTGAGAAAGCCTACCAGCGGATGCAGCCAGCACGTCACGCCGAGCACGAGCGCGGCGATAAAGACGTGGTCCTTGAGGTAGATCGTGATCGCCGCGAGCGCTCCTACCCACGCCATGCCTTCGGGCGTGAGCATGGAGTACACGACGTGGTTGCCACCCAGCGTGAAGCGCGGGAGCACGAGGCACGCCAGGACTGCAGCCAAGAGCGAGGCCGAGCGCCGAGCGCCCATCGCGCGGGCCAGCGACACGACCATAAACCCTGCGCCGACGAGCGTCAGCACGTGCAAAAGGCTCACCGCAGCCTCTGGCGGGATGAAGCGGCTGAACGCCGTCAGGATGGCTTGGTAGGCGGCGCGGACCGTCAGACCGCCGTCCAACTGGCCCTGTACGTACGCGTCGTTGGCGAACAGGCTGGGATTGATCCGCGCGAGAATGGGCGGAATCAGGTCGTCCTGGTCTCCGCCACCCCATGTGTACCCGTAGAGAAGGGGGTGGAGAAACGCGACCAGTCCTCCAGCCAGTAAGGCGACGGGGCGGTCTCGGCTAGAGAAGGGAGGAGTTTTTTGCACGAGTCGTGGCGGGCTCAGAAGGAAGCTACTCGGATCGCCCTGCACGAACCGCAACAAGAGCTTCAAGCTCTTGCCGTCGCAGATAGCCGCCGGGCTCGTCGTGCGATCCCGGGTGCGTCATCCACTCGGTCACGCCTCTGGCGCCAGAGGCGCGCATCTCTTCCAGCGCGTCCGCGTCCAGGCGTCCGCTCCACCGGAAGCCCTCGAAGCGCTCGGGCGTGCTCACGCCAGAGGCCCGCGCCACGCGCGCGAGGCGCCGACCCAGACTGGAGAACACGGCCGTGTCAATGCGGCCTCTGGCGGGCTCATTGGGCGCGCGAAGCCTCGGGATGCCGCGCTCGGCGGCGAGGCGCACCGCCAGAGGCCCCAGCCACGGCGCGAGGTGGACGTGCTGGTGGCTGTCCAGGTGCGCCGGCGTGCGGCCCCAGATGCGCTCGAACGCATCGGCCTGGGCGCTCCACTCGGTCCACACCGCTGACGGCCTCTGGCGCGACCACCACAGCGCCGCGGCCTGGCTGGGAAACCGAGCCTCTGGCGTGAGCAGCGTCGCCAGAGGCTCGGGCGGTCCCGAGGGGCGCACGTGTGAGAGCGCCACGTGGAGCCCGATTTCCAGGCCTGGTGCCTCGCGCGTGACGAGTGCCGCGGCCTGGGGCGCCGACTCGCCGCCCGCCAGCCACGACGCGTGCGTGACGATGCCCTCGCGGTGCGCGCGCACGATGCCCGCGTCCACATCGTGCCGCAGGCCGAGGTCGTCGGCGGTGACGATGAGCGTGCTCACCTGAGCGCGTCGAGCGCGCGCAGCCACCGCGGTCCAATGCGGCGCACGAGGACGGTCGGCGTGAGGACGCCGCCGAGTTGGCGCTTGAACTGCGCCACGCCGGGCACGTTGGCGCCGCCAAGGTCGAGCGCGGTCACGCCAGAGGCTTTGAGAGCCGTCACCGCGTGGAGAAACAGGACCGCCATCGCCGGGCCCGGCTCGCTACCCGAGAGCCAGTACGTCGCCCGCTCGCCGTCGATGGTGAACAGCGCCGCGGCCTCTGGCGCGCCGCCGCGAGAGGCCGTGAAGCCGCGCACCAGGCCTCTGGCGTAGAGCGCATGCGCGAGCGCTTCCAGCGCGCCCGCGCCGAGTCCGAACGGGAGACCTTTGCGCGCGTAGCTCTCAACCTGCAGCCGTGCTGCGATGCCGAGGGCGTCGCGCGACTCCTCTACCATGAATGCATCGGCATGGCGGCGGGCGCGCTGGCGCGTTCCACTGCTCCACGCCGCCACAGGCTCGCCGCTGAGGTCCGCGACCGATGTGTAGCGCGCACTCGCGGTCCAGCCTGCGAACGTGAACGTGCGCGGGTCCCTCCATGCAGGCGGGAGGGAAAGAGAGGCGAGGGCGAACCGACTCTCAGTGACGACGCGCAGCGCATCGAGCGGCGTCTCGCGCCCGATGATAGAGGCCTCTGGCGGAACATCTGCGAGAACCGGGGAGGTATAGCCGGCGCCCGGCGTGAGTGCGAGCACACGCAGAGGGCCGCGTTTTTTCTCCAGCCCAATCACGCCCACGCCATCTCCCAGCATCGCCAGAGGCGTCAGACCGAACGCCTCGCCAGCGGCCTGGACGAAGTCCGGGTGGTTGAACGGCGTCCGCACGGCACTGCGCTCCCAGAGCGCGAGCGCGTCGGCGTGGACGGAGCGGAGAGGGGCGATGGTCACGGCGCGAACCTACCGCTTCTGTCCTCGCGGTCGGCCTCTGGCGCCAGAGGCGATCGGGAAGCAGCTTTGGACCCGGAACCCGGAACCGCCAGAGGCGGCCAGCCTACAGCACGTACATGCTCAGGTCGCGGTCCTCCACGATGCCTTGCAGCGTGTCGCGGACTTTCTGGCCCGTGATCTCGACCGCCGCGCCGTGGTCGCCGTCGGGCAGGTCGAAGAGGTAGTCCTCCAGGAGCGTCGTCAGAATCGTGTGCAGGCGGCGGGCGCCGATATTCTCCACCTCCGAGTTGACCTGCGCCGCGATGCGCGCCACCTCGTCGACGGCCTCTGGCGTGAACGAGAGCTCCACGCCCTCGCTCGCGAACAGCGCCGCGTACTGCTTGGTGAGCGCGTTCTCGGGCTCGGTCAGGATGCGCACAAAGTCGGCCTCGGTGAGCGACTCCAGTTCTACGCGGATCGGGAAGCGGCCCTGCAGTTCGGGGATGAGGTCGCTGGGCTTGCTGACGTGGAACGCGCCAGAGGCGATGAACAGGATGTGATCGGTTTTGACCGGCCCGTGCTTGGTGACGACCGTCGAGCCCTCGACGATGGGCAGGAGGTCGCGCTGCACGCCCTCGCGGCTCACGTCCGGGCCGCTACTTCCACCCTGGCTCTGGCGCCCCGCCACTTTGTCGATCTCGTCGATAAAGACGATGCCTGCCTGCTCGACGCGCGCGAGCGCCTCAGCGCGGGCGGCTTCCTGGTCGACCAGTTTCTGCGCCTCGTCTTGCGTGAGCAGGTCCATGGCCTCGGGCACCTTGACGCGGCGCTTCTGGCGCTTCTTGCCGCCGCCGAACATCTCCTGGAGGTTAATGCCCATCTCCTCCATGCCCATCGGGCCGAACATCTGGAGGTTGGTGGTCTTGTCCAGCGACACGTCGACCTCGACCTCGCGGTCGTCCAGGCTGCCGCGGTGGAGCATCTCGCGGAACCGCTCGCGGGTCTTGCCGCCGGGATCGGCCAGTCTCCTCCGCCGCTGGCGAGGGCGTGGTGACGGGAAAGCCCAGGCCGGGCAGACCGGCGGGTGGCTTGGCCTTGGAAGAGGGGAGGAGCAGGTCGAGCAGCCGGTTCTCGGCGTGGACGCGCGCCTGATCGGTCACGCGCTCGGCCTGGATGTCTTTGGCCTGCGCGATCGCGAGGTCCACCAGATCGCGGATCATGCTCTCCACGTCGCGGCCGACGTAGCCGACCTCGGTGAACTTCGTCGCCTCGACTTTGACGAACGGCGCGCCGGTCAGCTTCGCCAAGCGCCGCGCGATCTCGGTTTTGCCCACGCCCGTCGGGCCGATGAGGATGATGTTGGCGGGCGTGATCTCGTCGCGCATGTCCTCGGGCGCGCGGAGGCGGCGCCAGCGGTTGCGCAGTGCCACAGCAACGGCCTTTTTGGCTGCGTTCTGGCCGACGACGTATTTGTCGAGCTCGGAGACGATGCGGCGCGGCGTGAGGCCTGCGTCGTCGGCGGTCACGTCGGTGGGAGATGTGGTCTGGAGTTCCATGATGGGTGCCGCGCGTACGGCTGTCGCCTCTGGCGCCAGAGGCATGTCTCGCCTCGGACTGTCTCGCCAGAGGCTGATAAAAGAGCGTGGTGTCGGCGCCTCTGGCGCCAGAGGCTATTCCTCGGAGTCGTCCGCGTCGTCGAAGGGGAGACCGTCTTCCGAGTCGCTGTCCACGTCGGGCGCGACGAGTTCGGCTCGGGCTTCTTTGACCTCGGGGTGCTCGCCGTTGATCATGAGCACGGTGTAGTCGTACGGCATCCCGCGGCGGCGCTCCAGCTTGACAGCGCCCGCCTCTTCCAACTCGGCGACGAGTGCCTTGGGGTCGGAGCTATCGGGCAGCTCTTCGGAGAGGCGGCGGAGCAGCGGCGTGAGGTAGACCTCGTCGTACTGCCCGAAGTGCGTGAGCGTGAGCTCGAGCGCGCCAAACGCCTCCTCGGTCTCGATGTCGTTCGCCTCGCTGAACTGTGTCGTTTTGACGGGCTCACCGACGGGCGCTTGCGGCGCCACGGCGCCATCGGGTAGGAGCGTTGCGGCATCGACGTATTCGCCGTTGCCGGTGTGGCGCAGGACGAACGGCGCGAGGTGCTCGCGGAAGCCCACACACACCACGCGCTTGCCCGCGCTCACGAGTGCCTGCACGACGGGCACGTAGTCCCGGTCGCCGGTGAGGATCACGAACGTCTCGATCTCTGGCCGCGTCTCGCGGATCGTGATCGCATCGACCGCGAGTTGCAGGTCCGATGTGTTGCGGTGCATCGTGGCGGGCACGTACACCGGCTCGATGCCGTGCAGGTACAGGCTGCGCTTGACGTGCCGGGTGTGGTCGTCGAGCCCGCTGAAGTCCGCGTAGGCGCGGCCGACGGTGATGCGCTGGCCCGAGAGGTGGTCGCGGAGCGCGGTCAGCAGATCGGTGCAGATGTCGGAGGGGCTACCGTCCTCGATCTGGTGCTTGAGGTAGTGGTGGAGGTTCTGGTAATCGATCAGAACGCAGGCCTGTGTCATGAATACTGAGGTCTATAGAGAATAAAGGGCCTCACGCCAGAGGCCTCTGGCGACGCACTATTCGGCGTCGAGCTCCAGGATGTTGATGTTGTGGTTGGTGTACACGCAGATGTCGGCTGCGGTCTCCAATCCTTCCTGCACGATCTCGCGGGCTGAGAGCCCTGGCGCGTGCTTGACGAGCGCGCGCGCAGCGGCGAGCGCAAAGTTGCCGCCGGAGCCGATGGCGACGATGTCGTCGTCGGGCTCGATCACGTCGCCGGTGCCACTGATGAGCAGCAGGCGGTCGGGCGCGGCGAGGGCGAGCAGCGCTTCCAGGCGGCGCAGGTAGCGGTCCGTCCGCCACTCTTTGGCGAGCTCGACGGCGGCGCGGAGCGTGTTGCCTCCGTACTGCTCCAACTTGGACTCGTAGCGCTCGAAGAGCGTGAACGCGTCGGCGGTGGAGCCTGCGAAGCCGGAGAGCACCTTGCCGCCGCCGAGCGGGCGCACCTTGCGCACCTTGTGCTTCATGACGGTGTCGCCCATCGTGGCCTGCCCGTCTGAGCCGAGGGCAACGCGGCCGTTGTGGCGGACGCCCAGAACGGTTGTGGCGTGGATCTTCATCAATAGTGGAATGCGAAATAAAGAGCGCAGCGCACCTGCGCGTATGGCGGGCGTACCCCGCACGCCGGGCCGTGTTGCAGGCGCGGTGGCGGTTGGCCGGGCCTCTGGCGTTCTGCACGCGTTATTGGCGCGTTTGGCCTCTGGCGCCAGAGGCGTATTCTGCGGCTCGCCCTTGCTTGGTCGCCGCGTGCTGCGGCTGAGCGCCAAACTGTTCTGCTGCCCCCGACCTATGACTCTGTCCCGGTCTCTCCCCTACGCCCTCGTGCTCGTCTCGACCTGCGCCTCAGCGCAGGTGGACCTCGGGACCGTCCGGGCATTTCTCCCTCTCGGAGTCGGCGACGCGTGGGAGTATGCCTACCACCGCACGGAGTGTGACCACATCGCTTACGGGGGCGTGTGCAGGACCCAGAACGAGACGTACACATACCGTGTGGTAGGCGAGGAGGTCCGCGGGGAGGACACGCTGGCGGTGATCGAGGGCCCCGGCACGCGGGCCCTCTTCGGCGTCCGCGCGGATGGATCTGGGTGGGTCTCCGAGACCGTCGAGGCGGGCGACGGCTCAGCCCCTACCCTCCCCCCGTTCCCGTATTTCTCCCTCTTTCAATCGATGGCGAACCGGGGGCCGATCGCGTGGACCTTCGAGGCCGGAGGCGAGGAGTACACAGGCGAAGCCCTCACAATCTATCCGCCCCCGTACGTCCTCGTCCGGGACGTCGGCCTCACGAAGCACTCGAACTCCTGGCAAGGTACTGGCGGCGCGCGGTGGTCGTACTCGTGGAGGCTGTCGGGAGCCTCGGTAGGCGAAGTCAGCTACGGCGGTTTCGCGACGGCCGTTCAGAGGCCCATGGCGACACCCATGCTCGACTGGTCCGTTGGGCCGAACCCGACGACAGGCCCCCTCACTGTACGCGCTGAGCTCCCGAGCCCCGCCACGGTCCACGTGGAGGTCGTGGACGTGCTCGGGCGGACCGTGTGGGGCGTCTATCCGCGTCCGGCCGTGCACGGTCTGTCCATGCAGGTCGATCTAGGGGGCTTGCCCCCGGGCGCATATGTCGTCCGCCTGTTCGTGGATGGGAGGCCCGCCGCGAGCGCGGCGGTGACGCGAGTGCCGGCGAGGTAGGCGTCCAAGGGAGACGCCGGCCCCAGCGCGTTAGCCCCAGCAGCAGAACTCGCGGCTGCAGGCCGACAACGGGCTCCAGCGTTCTTGCTTCGGGCGCAGTTCGGCGTCTACGTTCATTTTCCCACCGTCCGCGGTCGCTGCCCGTTGCGGCTGAGCCAGCCGCAAGCTGTTACACAGCACCTAACTCAAGGCAAGCCACGCCAGAGGCCTCTGGCGCCAGAGGCTATCCGTCGTAATCCGCCAGAAGCTCCACGATCGCGTCCTGCGCTTGGTTGACGCGGCTCGTGCGCGTGGAGTAGTGGTTGCACATGAGCGAGAAGGCGAGAAGGTGCCCGTTGTCGGCGGTGACGTAGCCCGAGAGCGTGCGCGCGCCCGAGATGTAGCCCGTCTTGGCGCGCACGTTGCCTCTGGCGTCGCCGGAGCGGTAGCGGCGCTCCAGCGTGCCGCTGCGGCCGCCGACGGCGAGCGACTCGTAGAAGGCCTCCGGCACGCCCGGTCCGGAGTGCTCGTTCATCGTGCGGAGAAGCTGCACCGTCGCCAGAGGCGTCAGGCGGTTGAGTGCGGAGAGGCCGGAGCCGTCGGCGATGCGGAGGCTGGCCGGGTCGATGCCTGCGCGCGTGAGAAAAGGCTCCATCGCAGCGGCGCCCGCTTTGGAGGAACCGGGCTCGTACTCGCTGCCGCTGTAGCCGTGCACGCCGAGGGTGCGGAGAAGGTGCTCGGCGTAGAGGTTGTTGCTCTCCTGGTTGGTCTCGGCCAGGATGTGCATCAGCTTGGGAGAGGCGTGCGTCGCGATGCGCTGCATCCCGTCGTAGCGGATGCGCGGGCCTTCCCACTCGTCCACGTCGATGGCGTCGCCGTCTACCTGAATGCCCTCGCGTTGGAGCGTGGCGACGAGGACGCGGATGAAGTAACTCGTGGGGTTGGAGACGGCCACATCCTCGCGCTCGACTTCGCCCGCGGGCACCGAGGCCGTCACGAGAAAGCGGTTGGAGGACAGGTCTCGCGAGTATCCCTCGCGGATGCTTCCGCCGTCGGTCGTCGTGGTGCGGTTGACGACGTTGATGTAGCCCACGTCGGGCGTGACGGCGATTCTAGCGGGCTGGCCGGGCGCGGTACCGCTCACAGCGAGGTTGATGGTGCCCTCGCCAAACTGCAAGCCGGAGATCTCGGCACCGTAGTACCAGACTAGATCGTCCCAGCTCCAGCCCTCGCCCAGCGCGCGGTCGTCGAACACGTCGTCGTCGCCGATGACGGAGCCGCTGATGCGGCGCACGCCAGAGGCTTTGAGGCTGTCCGCCCACTGGCGGAACGTGCGCGTGAGGTCTCCCGAGGTGTAACGCGCGCCCATCGTAGGATCGCCGGAGCCGCGCACGACGAGCGAGCCGACGAGCGTGCCGCCGCGGATCTCGCCGTCGGCGTAGAGGCGCGTCGTGTAGCGGAAGTCCGTCCCCAGTTTGTCCAGCACGCCTGCCGTCGAGAACAGCTTCATGTTGCTGGCCGGGATGAACCGCTTGGCCGCGTTGCGGTCGTAGAGGACGCGCCCATCGGTGAGATCCACGACGTAGGCGCCCCAATAGGCGTCATCGAAGGCGCTGGCATCCAGTTGCGCGTCGATCAGGTCGGTGAGCGCGTTGGCTGCGACCGATACGGGCTGCGCGGTGGCCTCTGGCGCCATCGCCAGAGGCGCGGCGAAGAGGAGGCAGAGGGCGGCGAGGTGGGGAAGAAGCAGGCCGCGGGGCATCGGATGCAGGTGTGTTCGGAGAGTCAACGGAGGCGCCGCGAAGGTAGTACGGACGCAGCCGCCGGAAGCGCGTTTTGGTCCTCTGGCGGGAGGCCAAGCATCACGAAAGCGCGAGCGCAGGACAGCGCCAGAGGCTCGCTACAGTACGGCGCCAGAGGCTCAGCCGCCCGCGCCCGTCGCGAGGGAGTCACGCGCGGCGCCGAGCAGCGTCTCGATCTCCACGTCCGGCACGGCGAGCAGCACGTACACGTAGCCCACCTGCGAGACGGGCGACTCGGGCGTGACCTCGATGATGAAGTCGTTGCGCCCGGCGGCGGCGTAGGCCGTGTCGATGCGACCGATGGGTACGCCAGCGGGGAAGACGCCACTGTAGGGGCTCGTCGTGATGAGCATCCCGCGCTCGACGGGCTCTGTCTTGGGCACGAACTCCATCGTAAGCGTGCCCGCTTTGCGGCCGTCCCAGCTCACCAACCCGTCCAGAGTCAGGGCGTCTATAGAAGCTGGGACTGTGAACTGCGTGTTCTGGTGCGGCATCACGACCGAGTAGTTGGCGCCCACCAAGAACACCTTGCCCACCAACCCGCGCTCGTCGATCACCGGCATCCCGACCGCGATGGAATCGGCTTTGCCCACGTCGATCGTGAGGAAGTTGGCCTGTTCCGTCTGGTCCTTGGTGACGATTTTGGCCACGCGGTAGCTCACGTCCAGCGAGTCGGCAAAGCCGAGCAGGCCGCGAAGGCGCGTGTTCTCGGAGCGCGCCTCGCGAAGCCGGGCGACCTCGGTCGAGAGATCGAGCGTTTGGGCGCGCAGCCGTTCGTTCTCGCCCAGCGAGCGCCGGAAGCGTCCCACGTTGGAAAACGTGCCCTCGACGGGTCCCGTGACGGCCAGCGCGACCGAGCGCGCGGCGCGCAACGCTGGACGGTTGCGGCCCACGAAGATGGCGGTGGCAATGAGCAACAGCACGGCCAACAGCACGTAGTCGCGGGTGCGGAGCCAAGCTTGCGCGGCCGGGTTGCTCATCGAGAGGGGAAGGGAGAGAGGGGTAGGCGCTTCACGACCGGAGCCGCCATCGCGTTCCCGAACCTACCGCCTCTGGCGAGGCTCGGAACGGTGCAAAACAGACGCGGCCTCTGGCACGATCCGCCAGAGGCCGCATGCAGCGGAGCGCCAGATCCTTCTGGCGCCAGAGGCTAGCTCGTGAGCACGGCGGCGTAGGCCTCCGGGTCTTCGAGCACGCGGCCGGTGCCGCGCACGACGGCCGTCAGCGGGTCCTCGGCGACAAACACAGGAAGTTCGGTGCGCTCGCGCAGGTACTCGTCCAGGCCCTTGAGCAGTGCACCACCGCCGGTGAGCATGATGCCGCGGTCGAGCACGTCGCCGCCGAGTTCCGGCGGGGTGCTTTCGAGCGCTCGCACGACGGCTGCCGCGATCTGGTTGACGCCTTGGCGCAGCGCCTCGCGTACGTCTTCGCTGGTGACGACGCGCGTTTTGGGAACGCCGGTGACAAGGTCGCGGCCCTTGACGGATAGCTCCAACTCAGGGTCGAGCTTTTGCGCGCTGCCGATCTCGCACTTGATGCGCTCGGCCGTGCGCGAGCCGATCAGGAGGTTGTGGTGCTTTTTGAAGTACTGCACGACGGCCGCGTCCAACTCGTTGCCGCCCACACGGATGGACTCGTCGACGACGATGCCGTTGAGCGCGATGACGGCGATCTCGGTCGTGCCACCGCCGATGTCGACGATCATGTTTCCGACCGGCTCGTCCACGCGCAGGCCGATGCCGATGGCGGCAGCCATGGGCTCATCGATCAGCTTCACGTCTTTGGCGCCAGCGCTGCGCGCGGCGTCGATGACGGCGCGGCGCTCGACCTCGGTGATGCCACTCGGCACGCAGATCACCATCCGGCCGATGCCGGTAAACCAGTTCGGGCGCGCCCCGCGCACGAGTCCTTTGATGAGCTCGTCAGCGACGGAGAAGTCCGCGATTACGCCGTCGTTGAGCGGGCGGATGGTCTCGATGTCTTTGTGCGTGCGCTCGTGCATCATGAGCGCCTTCTGCCCGATGGCGACGCTCTTGCCGGTCCGCCGGTCGCGAGCCACGATGGACGGCTCGTTCATGATGATGCCCTGATCGCGGACGTGAACGAGAGTATTGGCGGTGCCGAGGTCAATGGCGACGTCGACGGAGAACGGGTTGCGCACGGTGTGGTAGAGAGATCGGAGGACGCTCGGACCGAGCCCCAGGCCGGAGGCCAGAAGCCTCTGGCGGGAGCCCGGTCGGAGCGAGAAGGGGCCAAAGCCACGAAAAGAGCCGCCTCGACGCGCCCGTGGGGCATCGAAACGGCTGACCGACAAGGTACGCAGCGGGTTAGGCGGTATGCCTTAAGCGCTGCCTTGATTTTTCGCGGAGATGCGGCGCAGCGCCAGAGGCCTCTGGCGGGCGCTGGGAGACTGCGCGTGACCCCTTCTGCCCTGCGGGCATCTCCCCAAAGGGAGAGGTTGATCTCCTCTGGCGCCAGAGGCTGAGGCAGACTTGATCCCAGTCCCCACTAGTGTCGAAAGTGGCGGGTACCGGTGAAGACCATCGCCATCGAGCGGGCGTCGGCGGCTTCGATGACTTCGGCGTCGCGGACGCTGCCGCCGGGCTGGATGGCGGCGATGGCGCCCGCCTCGGCGGCGGCGACGAGGCCGTCGGCGAAGGGGAAGAAGGCGTCGCTGGCGACGACCGAGCCTGCGAGGTCCAGGCCTTCTTTCCCAGCCTTGCGCACCGCGACTTCGCTGGCGTCGATGCGGCTCATCTGGCCCGCGCCGATGCCCAGCGTCGCTCCGCCTCTGGCGTAGACGATGGCGTTGCTTTTGACGTGCTTGCAGACGCGCCACGCGAAGTCGAGATCGGCCCATTCTCGATCCGAAGGCGCGCGCGAGGTCGAGACCGAGCAGCGCGCGCGGAGTGCCTCGGCGGTGCCCAGTGGCGCGTCGGCCTCTTGCGCGAGGATGCCGCCTGCGACCGAGCGCAACAGCAGCTCGTTGCCGCGAGCGTTGCCGCCAGAGGCGTTGCCGGTAGCCTCTGGCGTGTACGTGAGCAGACGGCGGTTCTTTTTCTGCGTGAGGAAGTCCAGCACGCCATCGGCGTAGGCGGGCGCGATGATGAGCTCGGTAAAGACCGCGTCGATGGCCTCGGCGGTGGCGCGGTCGAGGGTGCGGTTGACGACGACGATGCCACCGAAGGGCGAAACCGAGTCGGTCGCGAAAGCTTTGCGGTAGGCGACTTCCAGCGCACCGGCCTGGCCCACGCCACAGGGGTTGGTGTGCTTGAGGATCGCGACGGTCGGCGGCGCGTCGGCAAACTCGCCGATGAGATCGAGCGCGGCCGTGAGGTCGAGCAGGTTGTTTGTGGAGAGGGCCTTGCCGTGGAGCGTCTGGTAGGGCGCCTTGCGGGAATAGAAGCCTGCGCGCTGGTGCGGGTTTTCGCCGTACCGCAGGGCCTCCGCCAGAGGCAGGTCCACGCGTAGCGGATCGGGCAGGGCCTCTGGCGTGCCGCCCGCCTCTGGCGCTGCGGTGTCGCCAGAGGTTTCGAAGAAGCGCGCGATGGCGTCGTCGTAGTCGGCGGTGTGGCGGAAGCCGACCGTGGCGAGGCGGCGCCGCGTGG
The DNA here is from genome assembly GCA_963708165.1 of Rubricoccaceae bacterium. Classification (GTDB taxonomy): domain Bacteria; phylum Bacteroidota; class Rhodothermia; order Rhodothermales; family Rubricoccaceae; genus Rubricoccus. The sequence goes on from OY970187.1 coordinate 3,129,436, forward strand.
CGAGCCCGAGCGTGCCGTCGTTGGCGTCGAGTTCGTCCGCCAGAGGCCCGTAGTCGGCCGGGTCGACCACGACGGCGACCGAGCCGAAGTTTTTGGCCGCCGCGCGCAGCATCGTCGGCCCGCCGATATCGACGTTATCGGCCGCGAGCGCGTCGTCGGCGCCCCCAGCCGTGGCCTCGCGAAACGGATACAGGTTGACCGCCACAAGTTGGATCGCGTCGATGCCGTGCGCTTCCAGCGTGGCGAGGTCGTCAGGGTCGTTCGACCTCGCGAGAATCCCGCCGTGTACGTTGGGGTGCAGGCTTTTGACGCGGCCGTCCAGAATCTCAGGGAAGCCCGTGATCTCGGCCACATCCACGACCTCGAGGCCTGCCTCCCTAAGCGTGCGCGCGGTGCCGCCGGTGGACAGCAGCTCGATGCTGTGCGCGGCGAGGCGCTGGGCAAACGGCACGAGGCCGGTTTTGTCGCTCACAGAAAGGAGCGCGCGGCGGAGCCTCTGGCGGTCGGCGGGCGGAGACAGGTCTTTGCGAGCGATCATCGGGGTAGGGACGAGGGCGGCGCCTCTGGCGCCAGAGGCTGGATGTGAACGAGGCGGCCGTCGACGCGCAGGCGGCCCGCGGCGAGCAGCGCGAGGGCGCGGGGGAAAATCTGGTGCTCGGCTGCGAGCACGCGGGCGGCGAGGGCCTCTGGCGTGTCATCCGCGAGCACGGGCACGGTTTCTTGTAGCACGACGGGGCCGGTATCGAAGTCGGCGTCCACCATGTGGACCGTCGCGCCGGAGTAGCGGGCGCCGTAGGCCAGCACGGCGCGGTGGACGCGCGCACCGTACATCCCGGCGCCCCCAAAGGCCGGCAGCAGGCTGGGATGCACGTTGAGGATCCGGTGCCGGTAGGCTGCGACGACCTCTGGCGGGATGCGCTTGAGGTAGCCCGCCAGCGCAATGGCCCCGACCTCGTGCTCGCGCAGTGCAACCAGCAGACGGGCGGCGAAGCTCTCGCCAGAGGCCTCTGGCGGCGCAACGGCTTGGGGCGCGATCACCGCACTCGCGATGCCTCGCGCCGCGGCGCGGTCCAGCGCGCCGCACCCCTCGCGGTCTGTAACGACGAGCGCGACCGTGGCGCCGAGGTCTCCCGCGTCGATGGCGCTCAGGATGGCGCCGAGGTTGGAGCCTCCGCCAGAGGCGAACACGGCGAGTCGCAACCCGCCGGGACGCAAACCGTCTGGGCGTAAATCGTCGGGACGTAAACCGCCGGGACGCAAATCGCTGGGACGCAAACCGTCGGGACGCAACGGGCGCGGTTCTGGGCTCACAGCGGCGGCGCGGTAAGAGGGGAGAGGGTCGTCAGCGTGGCCCCTTCGCCGACCGTCAGCCGCGCCTGCACACCGACCGGCAGCGGCGTTTTGCGCGTAAAGTGCCCGTAGACGAGGCCTCTGGCGACCGGGCCGGGGACCATCGCGGCGTAATGCGCGAGCACGTCGTCCAACTCCAAAGACGGGCGGTTTTTGGGCGGCTCGGCGCCGGTGAACGCACCGAAGACCAGGCCACCCAGCGAGCGCAGTACGCCCGCGAGGTGCAGCCGTGCCAGCAACCCGTCGATGCGGTACGGCGCCTCGCCTACGTCTTCGATGAACAGAATCGCGCCGCTCAAATCTGGCATGTACGGGGTGCCCAGGAGCGCCGCCACGAGCGAGAGGTTGCCGCCGACGAGCGTGCCTGTGGCCTTGCCGCGTTTCGTGGGTGCCAACGCCTCACCGCCCGGCCCGACGACCTCCCACGGGTGCGCGCCAGAGGCCAGGTCCCACAGTTGCTGCTCGCTCGCAGGGTCGAGATCTGCCCAATCGCTCGCGGCCATCGCGGCTGAAAGGCCGGGCACGGCGGCGAGCTTCCACGCGGCCAGATGCAGCGCCGTAATGTCGGAGTAGCCGACGATCAGTTTGGGGTGTGCCGCGAGCGCGTCCCAGTCCAACCGGTCGAGGATGCGGAGTGCGCCGTAGCCGCCACGCAGGCACAGGATGGCGTCCAGGTCATCGCGGCGGAAGAGCGCGTTGAGCTCGCCTGCGCGGTCGGCGTCCGTCCCAGAGAGGTATCCCAGGCGCGGAGCGAGCGCGCGGCCGGATTCGACGGTGAGGCCTCTGGCGCGGAGCGCCGCGAGTCCCGCCTCGGCGTCGGCGCGGTCGAGCGCAGCGGAGGATGGCGCCGCAATGGCGATGCGCGAGAGCGGCGTAAACGGGGGCGGCAGCGACATGCCCAAAGGTACCGGGCGCACGGTCTCTTGTAGCGGCGATTCTTCCGCCTCCGCGTGCTACATCTGCCTTCGCTGTGCCACGCTCTGCGCTGACTGCTCTCCGCCGCCAGAGGCATCGGCACTCGGGACGCTGGGCACAGAGCCTCTGGCGGGTGGGAGCGCTGCGCCAGAGGCCAGGCCTGCCGTGGCGGGTGTCTGCCGCTCGGGGTAGCGTCCGCGCACGCCGTCCAGCAGCTCCCCGATGGCCGCGAGGTCGGCGTTGAGGTCGCCCGTCGGCACGACGGTCCCCTTGATGCCGATCTCCTTGCGGCCGTAGTCGAAGCAAAGGATGGAGATGGGGACGCCTGCGCGAACCGCGATGCGGTGAAAGCCGGTTTTCCAGGCGTCGCCCAGTCCCCTCGTGCCTTCGGGCGCGATGGCGAGCACAAAGCCCTCGCCCGCTTTTTCGGCCTTCGCGAAGCGCTCTACAGCTTCTTCCAGCAGTCCACCCGGCCTCTTGCGCTCGACTGGGATCCCGCCAAACGCTCGGAGGATCCAGCCCACGGGCGGGCGAAACAGCGAGCGCTTGACCAGAATGCTCACGTGGATGCCGCACAGCGCGCTCGCAGCCAGCGCGAGGACGCCGTCCCAGTTGGACGTGTGCGGCCATCCGATCAGGACCTGCCGCGGCGCGTCGGCGAAGCCGCCGGTGTAGCGCCAGCCGAGAAGTTTGAGCGTCAGCCAGCCCAGCGGTTTGCCGATGGGATGGTGGAGCTTCGGCACGCGCGGCGGAAGCGCGGGCAGCGCGGCGCCTGCGGGCAGGCGTGTGGGGGCGTCGCTCACGCTAGCGGACGACCGTGAGGGTTCGTGTCGCGCGGCGCGCGCCAGAGGCGGCAGTGCAGAGGTACACGCCCGGTGCGAGCCCACGTATGGGCACGCGCACCGCGTCGGCGTCGCCTCTGGCGGAGACGGCGAGCACCTCGCGCCCGAGCGAGTCGGCGCAGGCGATGCGGACGGGACCGCCCGAGATCTCGAACGTCACGAAGTCGATGGCGGGGTTGGGAAACAGGCCGAGCGTCAGGTGCGCGCTGCCGTGGGCGTCGCGCCCGAGGTCGCGCCAGAGGCAGGCAGGAGGGTGCGCAGCATATCGCCCAGGCGAGCGCGCCAGTTTCCCCACGAGTGTCCCTCGGGGACTTCGCGGTAGGTAAGGTCCAGGCCTCGCGCGGTCATCACGTCACGCATTCGCCGCGCGCGGTCCTGGCCGTCGTTGACCGTGCCTGTCGCCATGTGGACCTGCCAGGCGTCGCCAGAGGCCTGCATCATGGCGAAGAGGCTGGGGCCACTCCACCAGTCGGCACGTTCGCTGACCCAGTAGGCGGGCGACTGGATCGCGAGCTTGCCGAACACGCCGGGGTGCTGCAGCCCGAGGTAGGTCGAGAACACGCCGCCGAGCGAGGTGCCGAGGATTACGCGGCTCTCGCGGTCGGCCCGCGTCGGGTACGCGGCATCGATGGCGGGCACCAACTCCTCGGCCACGAAGTCGGCGAAGCTGGGGTTTTGCACGTACTGCGTCTGACGCCTGTTTTGCCCGCCCATCCGCGGGTCGATGAACACGACGATGGCAGGCTCCACCTCGCCTCTGGCGACGAGGTTGTCGAGCACGACGGGCAGCGCGCCCAAGCGGTCGTCGGCGTACTCGTGGCCGTCGGTGGCGTAGATCACAGGCAGGCCCGCGAGCGTTTCGATGCCCGCGGGCGTGTACACGCGGTACACGACCGGCGCGGCGAGCGCGGTGCTCTGCATCGTGACGGCGGCTGAAAGTGTGCCTCTGGCGACGCCTGCGCTGGGCTCGGTTTCGTCGGGGAAGACCCACTCGGGCATGCGGAGTTCGGAGTTGGGGCCGAAGCCGCTCCACTGCTGGTTCGGGTTGTTGGGGTCCAGAATCCAGTTTCCGCCCACCACCAGCTTGTAGTCCAGCCGGGCCTCTGGCGGGAACCGCTCGGCACGGGCCCACACGTCGCCTCGGCCGACTCGCGCCAGAGGCGCGGAGGTTGGGTTCCATGCTGTGTGGTCTCCGGCCACGCTCACGCCAGAGGCCGCGCCGCGCCAGAGGAAGACCGCCGAGTCGCCCTCGACGAACGGAATCTGACTGGCATCGCGCAGACTGTTCCACAGCGCATCGAGCGTGGCGGTGCGCTCGCCTGCGTCTTCGATGGCCGAGGCGGCACCGAGCGTGCGCGTGAGCTCGGCGACGCTCGCGGGCTGAGCCGTCGCGGCGGAGGTGAGCGCAAGCGCGAGGAGAAACGGGCGCCAGAGGCGGAGCATGATCGGTCGGTCGGTGTGCTCGCAACCTAGCGCGAAGTGGCCCGCGCGTCCGCGATCACACCGCGGAAAACCGTTTCGCCTCTGGCGCTGTGCGCCTACCCTCTAGCGCGTCTGGCCCGGGCGGGGCCTTTCGCCAGAGGCCCCAAAAAAGCGGCCGGGGCCGAGCGTATGCGCTCAGGCCCCGGCCGTCTCCCTCTCTCCCTCAGGAGACTCGCTGCTCAGTATCGGCCTTTCGCCAGAGGCCTAAAGCATTGTCTTGCGATTTGTTACGCGGCTACGCTGTTGCGCTGCATGTGCGTCCGCAGGGTGCCAAGGGTCTTGGACAGGATCTGCGAGATCCGTGCCTCGGTGAGCTGCAGGTCTCCCGCGATCTCGCGCAGCGTCCAGCCTTGGTGGAAGTACAGGTCGACGATCTTCTGCTCGCGCTCGGGCAGGCAATCCACGAGCGTCTCGACGTAGTCGTAGAGCGAGCGGCGCTCGACCGCCTCGTTCTTGCAGTCCTCGACGGGCGACGGCAGCGTGTCGATGGGTACGGGGCGCGACTCGCTTTCGGCGTAGAGCGAGAGCATGAACCGCTGCTGGGCGTCGGTGCGGAGGCGGTCGTAGTCCTTGACGCTCACGCCGAGGCGTTTGGCGACCTGTGCGGCACGAGGCTCAGCACCCAACTCCTGCTGTAGCTCCTCGGCGCAGCGCGAGGCCTCGGCGACGCGGCGGCGGCGGTCGCGGCTCAGCGTGTCGATGGTGCGCAGGAAGTCGATCAGCGCGCCGCGGATGCGGCCGTAGGCGAAGCTCGCAAACGACGTCCCGCGCTCGGGGTCGTAGGAGTGCAGTGCCTGCACCATGCCCAGCATTCCCGCGTTCTCCAGATCGGCGTAGGTCGCCAGAGGGTGGTCGGGGAGGGTCACGCGGCGGACCATGGAGCGGACCAGCGGGAGCGCAGCAACGGCAACGTCGCGGCCGTTGAGCTCCGACGAATCGTGGGCGAACCGGACGGCGGCGGCTTGTAGGGGCGTCTTCATAGTGGTCTATGCGTGGGGGGTGCGGCGGGAGCGGCGCAGCCGAGGCAGCGTATCTGCGATGAGCAGGCCACCGAATGCGAGCAAGCACACACCCAGGCTCAGCACGAACGCTTCGCTCGGCGTCTCGGGCAACCGCCCGAGAAGGGCGATGACACCGGCGCTGGCGACGAGTCGGAGAGTCCAGAAAGGCATGAGCGCGGGGGAAGGTTGCAGGTCCCTTCTGCAAGCCTCATGCCCACACGGCCGCGGCCTCTGGCGATCCACCCCGGCCTCTTCAACAAGCGCTCGCCTCGGAGCGGTAATGCCTCGTTTGCCCTCGTTGAAACTCCAGGCGGTGAGCGGGGGCGCGCTAGGGATGGCTTAATCATCCTTCCGCAGCGGTACAGATCCGTAACGCATCGGGGTAGAAGCGTGCGTTTCGTTCCGCTTCTGCACTCCGTTAAAGGTCTCCCTCCGCCTGCCGACGCGCGTGCCCATGTCAGCGCCAGAGGCCTCTCGCGCGACGCCCGCGTTCTGCTCGCCAGAGGCTCTGGTGTGTAGCGGCTGTCTGCCTGTAGCCGTCCGCCGTGTCGCTCAGGTGACAGGCCCGGCCTCTGGCGGTGCCTCGTAGCTCAGGTGCGCGCCCGTCTCCAGCGCCTCGGCGATGGCTTCGATGCAGCGGTCGATGTCCTCGCGCGTGTTCCACACGAACGGCGCGAAGCGCAACACCTCACCGCGGCGGCTGTCGGTGTACACGCCGCGTGTCTTGAGCCACGCACACATCTTGTCGGCCTCGGGCATGGCGAGCACCACCATCGCGCCGCGCCGCTCGCTCTCGCGAGGGGAGCGGAGGCGCACGCCAGAGGCCTCTGGCGCAGCGGGCGCCGTTCCGTTTTCGCCAGAGGACTCGTGATGTTCGCCAGAGGCTGTGCCCAGCAGGGCGTCAGCGCGCTGGATGGCGTAGCCGGTCTTGGCGAGCGAGTCGGCGCGGACGGTGTCTAGCCCGGCGCCGAGCAGCACGCGCAGGCCTTCGATGGCGTGATACATGGACGCCACGGCGGTTGTGCCCGCCAGGAAGCGGCGACGCACCACGGGGTTGAACTCGGGTGCGGCGTTGAAGCCGAATGGGTCGGCGTCGGCGAACCAGCCCGCGAGGCGGGGGCGAAGGTCCAGGCCGGGCCGGACGTAGAGATAGGAGTTGCCCGACGAGCCCGAGGCTTCTTTGAGCAGGCCACCGACGTACACATCGGCGCCAAGCGCCTGCACGTCTACATCCACCGATCCCGTCGCGTGGTAGCCGTCGACGCAGAGGAGAGCGCCTCTGGCGTGCGCGCGGTCGGCGAGCGCGCGGATCTGCGCGTCGGGCAGTTTGGCGCCCGAGGCGAAGCCGATGTGGGAGACGAAGACCCAGGCCGTGTCTTCCGTTATTGCCTCTAGCATAGCGTCCACGTCCACGTCGCCGCCAGAGGCGGGCGCTTCCTGCATCGTGATCTCGCGCAAGCCCGCCCATTGCCGCACGTTGTGACGCACGCTGGGAAACTCCGCTTCGCTGAGCACGACGCCGGTCCGGTTACGAAACGGCTCGTCGCATGAGAGCAGCGCCGCGATCGTCCAGTGCACGTTGGGCTGCAGAATGCAGGTGCCCGCTTCGGCGCCTAGCATCGGCGCGATCCAGCGGTCGCCCATGTCCCCCGGCAGCGTCCACCAACTCGTCTCGCGCCCAATGTCCCACCGGTCGGGCACGCTGTTCCACGCGTCGACGCCGCGCTCGGCCCAGTCCTCGCAAAACGCCTGCATGATGCCGGGCGTGCTCTTGGGCATCAGTCCATGTGTGAACGCGCGCAGTTCGGCGACGCGGCTTCCGTCCGGTGCGATGGGGAGGACGAAAGAGTCGGAGAGGTCGAGCACGAGCGGGTCGGGAGAGCGTGATTCCTAAGGTCGCACGCGTCGCGCTTTGTTCCGCCAGAGGCCTCTGGCGCCGGAGGGGATCCCGTTGATGCGAGCGTCAGGGCGCAGGCAGGTTGGACTCACCTCTGATACGCGAGGCACTCCATCCAATCGTGGCGCCTGCAGCGGCGCCGGTCAGCGTGAGGGGAATGGTCGCCAGTGCAGCGACAGGCGTCGCGCAGAAGTAGTCGCCGAGGCTGCAGCCTCCATTGTCCGCGTCGATCGCGACGGCGGTCATCATGAGCATCACCCCTACGCCCAGGCCAATCGCGCCGCCACGTTTCGCCCCTCGCCATGCCGCCTGCCCGTGGTCACTCTCCGCCAGAGGCGTGAGCGCCATTGTCGAGGCCTCGGACAGAGCCTCTGGCGGCAGGTTGGGGGCATCGAGTCGGTAGCCGAGCGACGCCTCGGGCGCGATCACGAGAACCGACGTGCTGACTGTGTCTTGCGCGTTCGCACCCACTACGAAAAGAAGAAGCACGAAGGAGAGAATGGCTTTCATAACGCGTGTTACGTGAGACGACCACCAAGTATACAGTGGTCGGCTGGGGCGAACGCAAACCGCCCCCGCCGGGCGAACCAGCGGGGGCGGTACACGCAACGCTTTCGGTGGCGCTAGGCCGCCTCGGCGAGTGCGGCTTCGACCATGTCGATATGGACCGTCTTGCGGCCGCCACGTCCGGTCTGGAAGCGCACGCGTCCGGTGGACTTCGCGAACAGCGTGTCATCGTTGCCACGGCCGACGTTGACGCCGGGGTGGAACTTGGTGCCGCGCTGGCGGACGAGGATGGAGCCTGCGTGGACGACGGAGCCGCCAGCGGACTTCACGCCCAGCATTTTCGGGTTGGAGTCGCGGCCGTTCTTCGACGAGCCGACGCCTTTCTTATGTGCCATAACAGTTGGGGGCGCACGCCAGAGGTTTCTGGCGCCAGAGGCTTCTGGCGCCGGACGCAGGGTCCGGCAGGGCGCGTCGGTCTAGTTGGTGGAGAGGGAGCCGATCTGAATCTGCGTGTAGGGCTGACGGTGGCCGTTCTTGACCTTGTAGCCCTTGCGGCGCTTCTTCTTGAAGACGATGATCTTGTCGCCCTTGACGTGGGCCAGGATCGTGGCGGTTACCGAGGCGCCGTCCACAGTGGGCGCGCCGACGGAGACGCCAGCGTCGCCAGAGGTGAGGAGAACGCGGTCGAAGGTGACCTCGCTGTCCACGTCGCCCTTGAGGCGGGGGACGTAGAGCTTGGCGTCCTCTTCGACGCGGAACTGCTTTCCGGCGATTTCGACGATTGCGTACATGCGGGTGCGGTCTTGGGACCCTCGGCGACAGCGCCCGGCCTCGTGCCGGTGCCCGCCGAGGGGCGCGGAAGTGGTCTGGAAGCTAGTGACCGCCGCCAGAGGCTCGCCATCGCGCGGGCTTCAAAAAGGAAGCGAGCCTCTGGCGTGCTGAAGCCTCTGGCGCCAGAGGCTGGAACCAACGTGATCTGCTGACCGCTGACTACGCCGCTCCGTTGGTGCTCGCGATCTCCGCCAGAGGCTCGGGTGCGGGCATACCGGTGCCGTCCATGAGCAGGCCAAAGAGGTTCGAGAGCGTCGCGCGCATCTCGCCGCGGGGGCGGATGATGTCGACGAATCCCTTGTCGAGGAGAAACTCGGCGCGCTGGAAGCCGCGCGGCAGATCGCGGCCGATGGTCTCGCGGATCACGCGCGGGCCGGCAAAGCCGATGAGCGCGCCGGGCTCGGCGATCTGCACGTCGCCCAGCATGGCGAAGGACGCCGTGACGCCGCCCGTCGTGGGGTTGGTGAGAACCGAGATGTAGGGCAGGCCGCGCTCGCCGAGCACCGCAAGGTTGGCGCTCGTCTTGGCCATCTGCATCAGCGAGAGCGCGCCTTCCATCATGCGCGCGCCGCCAGACTGGCTGATAATGACGCAGGCGCGCTCCTCCTCGGTCGCGCGGCGGATCGCGCGGGTCAGGATCTCGCCCACGACCGATCCCATCGAGCCGCCGATAAAGCTGAAGTCCATCGCCGCGATGGAAGCTCGGTGCCCGCCGACGGTGCCCGTGCCGGAAACAGCGGCGTCGTTGAGGCCCGTTTTGCGCTCGGCCGCGACGATTCGTTGCGGATACGGCTTGCGGTCCTCGAAGTCGAGCGGGTCGCCCGAGTGCAGGTTGTCGTCGTGGCGCGTGAACTGGCCGTCGTCGAAGAGCAGCCGGAGGTAGTCCAGGCCGGGCATCGGGTAGTGATGCTGGCACGAGGGGCACACGCGAGCGTTCTGCTCCAGGTCTCGCTGGCTCGTGATGGTGCTGCACTCGGGGCACTTTTGCCAGTAGCCCTCGGGAGCTTCGTTGCGCTCGCGCGCCTCGGTTTTGATGCCAGCGGACTGTCGCTTAAACCAGGACATGCCTCGGTCGGAAGGGGGGAGAAAGGTAGGGACGCCGGAAGGTGCTCGCGCCAGAGGCCACCTTAGCCTCTGGCGACTCCGTCGCCGGAGACGAACGGCTTGAGGTAGGCGGGCTCATAGGCTGCTACGTCCTCGGCGTAGCCCGCCTCCAGCCTTTGGCGCCCGAGCCGGGCGACTTCCAGGCCAGAAGCCGCGCCGTCGAGTGTCCACGCCAGTTTGCCGAAGAAGGGAAGCACCGCACCAGAGGCCGGGCCGATCACGCCGATGCCTTTAGAGGGCGGCACCCAGGCACCGAAGGCCTCTGGCGTCAGCGCGAGGGGAGTAGGTGGACGCAACTCTTCGAGCGTCCCGGCTTTCATGCGATAGGCTGCCACATACACCTCACCGCGGCGCGAGGGCAATGCGCACACGACGGTTGCGGCACCGCCGGCCTGGCTTTGCACGCCAGAGGCCATCGCTCGGAGCGTCGGGACCGCGAGCAGCGCCGCACCCGTCGCCATACACAGCCCTTTGGCCGTGCTCACGCCGATACGCAGGCCTGTGTACGATCCCGGACCGGCCGAGACCGCGATGCCAGCTAGCGCCTCTGGCGCCACGCCAGAGGCATCAAGCGCAGACTGAATAAGCGACGCCAGGCGCGTGCCGTGCTGGCGCGGCCGGAGCAGCGAGAACGACGCGAGGTCGCGCTCGCCCTCCACCACGCCGACCGAGCAGACCTCGGTCGCGGTCTCGATGCCGAGGACGAGCATCTACGCCTCCTCCTTCGGCGCGTCGGCCTCTGGCGCGATGTCGAGATAGAGCGCGTAGGTCGCCTCGGCCATGTCGATGGGCTCGCCCTGAAGGACGGGTCCGGCCGGGCCGTCTCCGGCCTCGTCGCCAGAGGCGTAGGCCACGCGGTCGGCAGTCGTCAGGCCGATCTCGCGGAGGCTTTTGCCCGCCCACTCGTCCGGCAGGCCCAGCGAAGTCGCCTCGTCTGCGTTTAGCATCGCCTCGAAGCCCTCGGTGAGGTCGGGCGTAAACACGGAGCCGGTCTTGGCGAAGAGCGGGTCGTCCCCGAACTCCGTCTTGAGGACGTGCGGCGTGAAGGCCGCGATCCAGCCGCTGGCGTGGACCACGTCGGGGCCCCAGCCCAGCTTCTGCGCCGTCAGCAGCGCTGCGCGAGCGAAGTACAGGGCGCGGCCAGGGTTGTCCTCGAACATTTCCTCGGTCTTGCGGTCCTTGTAGATGCCCTTGCGCTTGTAGTACGCCACCGAGTCCATGAAGTAGACCTGGAGCCGGATGCCCGGAATGGAGGCGACCTTGACCTGCAGCGTGTCTGTGTCCTCACCGACCGGCACCTTGGTGCCAGAAAGCCGGATCACCTCGTGGAGACGGTTGCGACGTTCGCTCACGATGCCGTAGCGGGGCATCATAATCCGAGGCTCGATGCCTCTCTCTTCCTGTAGCGTGTCGGGGAGAACACGGAGGAGACCAGCGGTTTCGGTGGTCTCGGAGAACGGGGCGACTTCGCCCGCGACATATAAGACGCGCATAGAGTCCGCTAGGGGCGGCAACCTGGGTGAAAAACCTTCCCCAAAGATACGCCGAATCACGCGTGACTGCCAGAAGCCGATGCGGCACAGGCGTATCATGGATTCCCGCTCATCGCCACCGCGCACCATGACCAAGGCCCAGATTGTGGACCGGATCGCTGCTGCGACCGGTCTGACGAAGCTCGAAACCGAGGCCGTCGTGGACGGCTTTATGCACACCGTGATCGGAGCTGTAGTGGATGGGGAAGGGGTTGAGCTTCGGGGGTTTGGCTCGTTTAAAGCGCAGCATCGTGCCGCTCGTACAGCGCGCAACCCCAGGACCAATGAGCCCGTGCCTGTGGCCGCGCGCACGCTCCCCACGTTCAAGCCCGCCGCCGAGTTCAAGCGTCTCGTCGAAGAGGCCAACGCCTAGCGCGACTCCATGTCTGACCCGACCTCGTGCCGCTCCTGCGGCGCCTCTCTCGCGCCTGGCGCCGACCGCTGCGCACTCTGCGGCACACCCGTCGGCGCCGTCGATCCTCTGGCGCCAGAGGCTATCGGCACGGAGACCGCAGGCGCCACCGCTCCGGTTGCCTCTGGCGCCGTGCTCGTGTGCGCCACGTGCGCGCATCCCAATCCGCCCGGCGCTCTGTTCTGCAATCAGTGCGCGTCGCCTCTGGCGGAGGCGCTAACCGCTCGCGAGGCTGTGCTCCCCGCGGCGTCGCCAGAGGCCGCGACGGGTGAGCGTCCGCCCTCGGACGTGGGCAAGCGCGCGGCCACGTTTATCGGCGTGGCGATCGCGGCTGTGGTGGGGCTGTACGCGCTGACGGCGTTCTTCGGAGGCAGGGGCGTGGAGTTGGAGCCCGAGCCCAACACGGAGCAAGTGCCTGCCGGCGTCGAGGGCGTAGCGGATGCCACGATGAACCCGCTGCCGACCGGCCCGGTGCCGCCGCTTCCCACCGCCGCGTTGCAGCAGCAGGCCGCCGCGCAAGAGGCGCAGGGCACCGCCGATGGCTTCTATGAGGCCGCGCGGTATTACCTCACCGCTGCGTTCCAGTCGCAACAGGAGACGCCAGAGGCCAGCCGCCTGTGGGCCAGCCGCGCAGTCGCGCTCTTGGAGCAGAGCCTGGAGCAGGAGGACGCGCCGGACGTGCGGATCGCGCTCGCAGAAGCGCTCGTCTTCGAAGGCGTGAACCCGATGCGGCCGATCCAAGAGGCGCAGGCGGTGCTTGCGACGGATGAGGGCCACCCTGGCGCCAACCTGTTTATCGGGCAGCGGCGGCTCATGATCGGGCGGACGGACCAGGCGCGCGAGGCGTTCGAGACCGTGATCGCCAACACGCAGCCCGGCGACGAGGCGCGCAGAAGCGCTGAGTCGGCGCTCGAACTCATCGAGGGCGGCGCCATCCCCGGTGTGAACTAACGCGCGGCCTCTGGCGGCGTCCATGCAGCGTGCGCGCCAGAGGCGACACCGCCAGAGGCGACACGCCAGAGGATGGGGCCTCTGGGCACGCTCGGCGCGACGGTCGGCGTCGCAGGCGCCATGCAGACGCGGCCTTTGGCGGTGTTCGCGCAACCCGACAGCACGGGAGGGGGGCGCCCGGCGCTGATTCTCGCAGGTGTGCCGCTCGCACACCGGCGGCAGTTTTCCGGACGCATACATGGTCCTCCCAAGGCGGCTTCGCCGTACGTAAGGGAGAGGCGGCTCGTGTAGCTTGCATGGTCCCCCTCCCGCACCCATGGCCGACTCTCTATTTACCTCCGCCGAACACCAGCGCATCGCCGACGCGGTCTCCGAGGCCGAGCGGCAGACCGCAGGCGAGATCGTGCCGTACGTCGTTGCGCGCTCCGGCCACTACGACGTGGCGACGTGGAAGTCGGCCTCTGGCGGCGCGCTGCTCGCGGCTCTGGTTGCACTCGCGTTCGCGTACTTCTACGACGGCTGGGGGATGGGGTGGCTCTACACCGGCTGGGCCATGGTGATCGTGATGACCCTCGGCGGCACGGTCGGCGCACTGCTCGCCCTCATCGATCCGGTCCGCCGCTGGATGGCCGGGTCCGAGCGCATGGCGCAGCAGGTGCATCGCCGCGCGTCGATGGCGTTTTTGGACGAGGAGGTGTTCGACACACGCGACCGAACCGGCATTTTGCTCTTCGTCTCGCGGTTCGAGCACCGCATCGAGGTGCTGGGCGACGAGGGCATCAACGCGAAGGTCGAAGCCGAAGAATGGGTCGAGGTGGTCGCCTTGATCCGCGACGGCATCCGCAGCGGGGACCTCGCGGGAGGAATGGTCGCGGGCATCGCGAAGTGCGGCGAGCTTCTCCACCGGCGCGGCGTCGAGATCCGCGAGAACGACACGGACGAACTGCCCGACGGCGTGCGCGTGCGCAACGAATGAGGCTTCTGGCGCTTCTGCTTTTTCTCGCGTGCGCCTCTGGCGCCAGAGGCCGATCTGGGACCGCTGGCGGCGCATCACGGTGGCGCAGGCGCGCCGGGAGAACCGGCTGCGGAAGCACGCGACCGACTCCAAGAGGCGCGTCGCCATCACGACATGGAAGCGCTCGTACGTGTTCGACGGCGCTGCGGCGGCCCGGCGCGCGCCGAGTTCTAGCTACAGTGGCTCCTTTGGCGGGAGCTTCTCGGGCGTCTACTCCGGCGGCGGCTTTAGGGCGGCGGCGGCTCGTCGGGCGGCGGCGGTGCCTCTGGCGGATGGTGAGACCGCCGAGCCTCTGGCGCCAGAGGCCCGGTAGTGCGCAAGGCGCCGGGGCCTTACTGCGCCGCGATGATGGCGCGAGCGAGCGCGAGGCTGGGCTCGACGTTTTTCTCCGCCTCCGCGATCATCTCCGGCGTCACGCTGCGCGGGTCCAGGTCCGCAGCGCTTGCGTCAACCAAGACGTGGAAGATGAGGTTGCCATCACGGACATACACGCCGTCGAACAGTTGGCTCGTCCGGCTGGTGACCGATTGGTCGCCTACGTCTGCGGCGGTGTAGTTCATCTTGGAGAGCGCATTGGAGAACATGTCTCCGGCACCCAGTCCGTCCGCGGTTTCGCGGTCCAACGTGCCCGCTTCTATCTGCTGCTCCACCGCGGCATCGCCCGCGGCTTTGGCTCTCGCCATGTCCTCTTCCGTCTGAGCGCGGTACGTGCCATCAAAGCGCGTCGCTGCCGCCCCGGCATCGTCAGACACCGTGCGCACCGCGACGTATGCGGTGCGGTCGGAGTCATCGGTCGTGAGGTACATGCACGTGTCGGATGCATACCTCGCGGCCTCTTCGTGGTAGACCACGTCGTCCTCCGGCACGCCGAGCGCGTCCGCCACCATGGCTGCGGTGACGAGGTCGCACGGCGAGTCCTTGATCGCCTTTTCGTAGGTGTTGCCAGACGACACGACGGCATCGGAGCCGCCTGTGGCGGGCGGGCTGTCGCCAGAGGCGTCGCCGCAGGCGGTGAGGGCGAGAGCGAAGGTGAGGACAGAGAGCGCGCGCATGGGCGTCGGGGAGTGGGTGTGCTCTCTTCTACGCGAGATCTGCGACTGGTCGGTCATCTGCGGCGCTCACCCGTACAACACGAGCCTCTGGCGCACGGTGCGCCAGAGGCTCGGAGGATTTCCCATGGCCAGAGGCTAGGCGTATCCCAGCGGCTCCAGGCTGCCCAGCGACTTAATTCGCAGCGCCATGCCGTCCACATCGGACACGTACAGGCAGTCGCCAGAGGTCTCGTACGGGTACTTTTGCGTGTCCAGCCTCGCGCGGAGGAGGTGCCACGTGCGGCGCGGCATTCCAAATGCGAGCTCGTGACCGCCCGCACTCTGCGGCGTCTCGGTCTCGACGAGTTCCAGCACGTCGTTGCCCTCGGCGTCGGTCATCTGAGCCGAGAGTTCCGAGGTGACCGGGTGGACACGCACAGTGCGAAGCGACAGGCCGAGAAGGGAGCCGTAAAACGCCAGGGACTCATCGAAGCGGTTCGTCCGTACGCGAACGCTCTGCAGCCACACGGCCGTCGAGGGTTTGCGCAGCGTGCGCTCTGCAGCGCGAAGGGGCGAGTCGGCCAGGGGGAGGGAAACGGGCATGAGGGAGAGCAGTGGGAGAGACCGGAGCAGCCGGTAGGTAATGCCCAGCGTTTCAGAGTACGTGCCACCTTAAGCGCTCTGGTTTCACGCTACAGCCGCGGAACATCAAAGACACACCACTCTCAACTAAACCTTCCAAGCACCAATTTCGAGACCCAGAGCAGCTGCGCAGCCCATACAGCGGCCTCTGGCGTATACGTAGAAGCGCTCTATCTCTGGCGCCAGAGGCTACATAAAGCCCAACGTGAGCCGGGCCTCGTCGCTCATCATCTCCATCGCGTACGTCGGGATGAACACGAGGTCCAACACCACGTGGCGCACGCTGTCGAGTGCATTGATGCCCTGCTCCACCTCGGCAGGTAGTGTCTCGGCCGCCGGGCAGTTGGGCGCGGTGAGCGTCATCTGCACCGTTACGTCCGTGCCCTGATCCTCGCCCGCGTCGTCCAAAGTCCACCCGTAGATCAACCCCAGGTCCCAGATGGGCACCGGGATCTCCGGATCGTAGATGGACTTGCACACCGCGACGAGTTCCTCTTCCAGCGGCGTCAGGTCGTCCACGTTCTGCCCCGTCGTCAGGAAGTCGCGCTCGAAGCGGGTTCCGGGTTGAGCGGTTCCGGGTTCCGGGTTGTTGCCAGAGGCCTCTGGCGCGGCGGGGTTCGCCAGGGGCTCATCGGGTGTGGAGGCGTCTTGCGGGTTCATATCAGTGTGTGGATGTCACCGACCTCCGTTCCCAAGTCGGAACCCGGAGCCCGGAACTCCTAGGTGAGGCGCTCCGCGATGCGAGCGTCGAGGTAGTCCTGCAGCGGCTCGTTGTCCAGCTCCGCGACCACGTCGTGCGCGAAGGCGTAGAGCAGCAGTGCGCGGGCGTCCGAGAGCGAGAGGCCTCTGGCGCGGAGGTAGAACAGCGCCTCAGGGTCGATGGCTCCTGTCGTGGATCCGTGCGAGCACTTGACATCGTCGGCGTAGATCTCCAATTCGGGCTTGGAGAAGTGCCGCGCGTCGGGCGAGAGAATCACGCCCTGGCTCTGCTGGTACGCGTTGGTCTGCTGCGCGGGACGTGCGACGAACACCTTGCCGTTGAAAACGCCCGTCGTGCGGTCGTAGCAGATGCCCTTGAACAGCTCGTTCGAGACGCAGCCGGGCGCCTCGTGGTCGATGAGCGTGCTCGTGTCCACATGCTGGTCGCCGTGCAGGATGTACAGCCCGCCGACCGTGTGCGTGCTTCCTGCACCGTCCAAGATGGTGGTCGTGTTGTTGCGCACGATGCCCGAGGCGAACGTGAACGTGTGGCTCTGCACGTGGTTGTCGCGGTCCTGGTAGACGTTGACCGTGGTCACGGCGTGAGCCGTCTCGCCCTCATCCTGGATGCGGATGTGACGGATGTTCGCGCCCGGACCCGCCGCGATCTCCAGCAGGTGGTTGCCGAACTGCGGCGCCGCGCCTTCCAGCGACACGTAGCTCTCCACGATGCGCATCTCCGAGTTGTCCTCGGCCACGATCAGGTGGCGCGTCTGCACGAACGTCGGCGTGTCGCCCTCCACCAGGTGGATGACGTGCAGCGGTGTCTCAATCACGGCGCCTCTGGCGACGTGGACGAAGAACCCATCCAGGTCAAACGCGGAGTTGAGCGCCGTGAAGGCGTCTTTCTCCACCTTGGTGTGCGTGCCGAAGTACTCGCGGATGATCTTGCCGTCCTCTTCGGACGCCTTGCGGAGGCTACCGACCGTCACGCCCTCGCCCAGCGTGGACAGATCCGACAGCGCGTCCACAACGGCACCATTGACAACCACGAGCCGCGCGGCATTGAGACCTGGAATCGCAAACGCGTCGATGGCCTCTGGCGAGATACCAGACGTGCCGTCGCCAGAGGCGAAGGTGTAGTTTTCTTTGAGGGCGGGGCGGAGGTCTGTGTACTTCCAGCCCTCCAGCTTGCGCGTGGGCAGGCCGAGTGCGGCGAAGTGCTGGCGGGAGTGGGCGCGGAGGTCGGCAAACGGGCGCGGGGCGCCGTCGCCGGAGAAAGCGCGGTCGAACTCCTCGGCGGCTTGGCCAAAGAGGTCAGGGCGGGTCGTGACGTCAATCATGGTTGAGTTCCTAGTTCCTAGTTCCGAGTTGCGTCGCCCCGGATTCGAGTTCAACTAGGAACCCGGAACCCGGAACTCGGAACTCAAGCGGCGACAGCCGTTTCCTTCTTGATCCAGTCGTAGCCTTTCTCCTCCAGCTCGAGGGCGAGCTCCTTGCCGCCGGAGCGGACGATGCGGCCGTCGACGAGGACGTGCACGAAGTCCGGGACCACGTACTCCAGCAGGCGCTGGTAGTGCGTGATGAGGACGAACGAGCGGTTTTCGTCACGGAGCTTGTTGATGCCGTCCGAGACGACGCGGAGCGCGTCGATATCCAGGCCGGAGTCGGTTTCGTCGAGGATCGCGAGCTGGGGGTCGAGGACGGCCATCTGGAAGATCTCGGCGCGCTTCTTCTCGCCACCGGAGAACCCTTCGTTGACCGCACGCTGGACCAGCTTGTAGTCCAGGTTGACGTACTCGGCCTTCTCCTTCATCAGCTTCAGGAAGTCACCGACGGGCATCTCGCCCTCGCCCTTGTGCTCGCGAATGGAGTTGACCGCCGTGCGGAGGAACTGCATCGTGCTCACGCCCGGAAGCTCGACCGGATACTGGAACGCGAGAAAGAGCCCCTCGCGGGTGCGCTCCTCTGGCGCCATCTCCAAGAGATCCTCGCCCTTGAACGTGACCGAGCCCTCGGTGACTTCGTAGTCGTCGCGGCCCGCCAAGACATTGCCGAGCGTGGACTTGCCGGAGCCGTTGGGCCCCATAATGGCGTGAACCTCGCCGGGGTTGATGTCGAGCGAGAGCCCGTGGAGGATTTCAGCGTCCTCCACCTGAGCGTGGAGGTTTTTGATCGAGAGGAGAGACATTGTCTGGGAGGGATATAAAAGGGATGGAGGGATGAAAGAGGGATAGGGGAGAGGCCGCATGCCTCCATCCCGCATCCCTCAATCCCTCTTAACCGACGGAGCCTTCAAGCT
This sequence comes from Rubricoccaceae bacterium, assembly GCA_963708165.1. GTDB lineage: Bacteria > Bacteroidota > Rhodothermia > Rhodothermales > Rubricoccaceae > Rubricoccus. The sequence goes on from OY970187.1 coordinate 3,147,949, forward strand.
GGACCGAGAGCAGCTTCTGCGCCTCGACGGCGAACTCCATCGGCAGCTTTTGAAGGATCTCCTTCGCGAAGCCGTTGACGATGAGGTTGAGCGCGTCCTGCTCCGAGATGCCTCGGGCGGTGCAGTAGAACATCTGGTCCTCGCCGATCTTCGAGGTCGTCGCCTCGTGCTCCACCTTTGCCGTCTCGTTGCTGATCTCGATGTACGGGAAGGTGTGGGCGCCGCACTGATCGCCGATCAGGAGCGAGTCGCACTGCGAGAAGTTGCGGGCGCCAGAGGCCTTCTTGTTGACCTTGACGAGACCACGGTAGGAGTTGTTGGACTGGCCGGCCGAGATGCCCTTGGAGATGATCGTCGAGCGCGTGTCGCGGCCCAGGTGGATCATCTTCGTGCCGGTATCGGCCTGCTGGTGGTCCTTGGTGAAGGCCACGCTGTAGAACTCACCGATGCTGCGGTCTCCTTTGAGGATGCAGGACGGGTACTTCCAGGTGATGGCGCTACCCGTTTCGAGCTGCGTCCACGTCACCTTTGAGTCGTTGCCCTCGCACATCGCGCGCTTGGTCACGAAGTTGTAGACGCCGCCCTTGCCGTCGGCGGAGCCGGGGTACCAGTTCTGGACGGTCGAGTACTTGACCTCGGCGCGGTCCTTGGCGACGATCTCGACGATAGCCGCGTGGAGCTGGTACTCCTCGCGCATGGGGGCGGTACAGCCCTCCAGGTAGCTCACGTACCCGTCGTCCTCGCAAATGATAAGCGTCCGCTCGAACTGGCCCGTGTTGGCCTCGTTGATACGGAAGTAGGTGCTCAGCTCCATCGGGCAGCGGGTGCCCTTGGGGATATAGCAGAACGAGCCGTCGGAGAAGACAGCGGAGTTGAGCGCGGCGAAGAGGTTGTCCGTGTAGGGGACAACCGAGCCCATGTACTGCTTGACGAGGTCCTCGTGCTCCTGCACGGCTTCGGAGAAGGAGCAGAAGATGATGCCCTGCTCGGCCAACTCCTTCTTGAACGTCGTGGCGACACTCACGGAGTCCATCACGGCGTCCACGGCGACGCCTGCTAGACGGGCCTGCTCGCCGAGCGGGATGCCGAGCTTGGCGAAGTCGTCCAGAATCTCCTGCGGCACGTCCTCGATGCGGTCATAGCGCGCCTTATTACCGGGAGCGGCGTAGTAATACGCGTCCTGATAATCGATCGGGTCGATGTTGAGGTGCGCCCAGTTGGGCTCGTGGCCCTCGTCGAGAAGCTTGAAGAAGTGCCGGAGCGCCTTCAGACGGATGTCTAGCAGCCACTGCGGCTCCTCCTTTTTGGCGGAGATGAAGCGCACGGTGTCTTCCGAGAGCCCCTTGGGCGCCTTTTCGGACTCCACGTTGGTGGTGAAGCCATACTTGTAACCCTCCTGGGCTACATCCTCGAAGAAGTCGTGCTCGGTATACGTCGGCATCGTGTTCCTGTAGTGTTGAGAGTGCGGACGAACCGCCTCTGGCGCCCGTTCCGTGCGCGGTGTGAAGCCCTCGCGAGAGGGGACCCGACCGCCGCGCTCCATGTTATTCAGGTCTGAGAACCGGACCCGCCCAGACCCGGTTAAGTTTCCCTCAAACGCCGCGCGAACCCATGACTGATACTGCTCCCGACGCCCTGCTCCAGATCACCGAGTCCGCCCGCCAGAGGCTCGTTCAGGTGGCCTCTGGCGAGGGCATCGACGTGACCGAACAGTACTTGCGCGTGGCCGTCATTCCTGGCGGCTGCTCCGGGCTTACGTATGACCTCGGGTGGGACACGACGGTGCAGGAGGCCGATGAGGTGGCCGACATCGATGGGCTCCGGTTCGTGCTGGACCCCCGCAGCCTCGCGTATGTGGAGGGCACGACGCTCGACTTCTCGGACGGGCTGGACGGCCAGGGCTTCCACTTCCACAATCCGCAGGCGGTGCGGACGTGCGCCTGCGGCGAGTCGTTTTCTCTCTGAGGGATAGGGGATGGGCAGAGAGCTTCTGTTTATCGCCACGTCAGTGCGGAGCCTCTGGCGCCAGAGGTTCGGGTCCGCTCGGTCCCTGACTTTGCCCTCGCCAGAGGCCACAAAAAAACCGCGTCGATGGATCTTACAGGATCTACCGACGCGGTGTGGCGGGAGAGGCTTACGGGCCTCATCTCGCAAGGGGTAACTCAGAAGTACCGGGTATCGGTTCCCGAGCGATCATGCTTCCCTAAACCTTCGGAGTAACCCCCGGTACTTCAGGGAGTGGCTTCTGGCGCCAGAGGCTTCGAGCCGCTTAGCGCCCAGCCGATGCGGACACCGGGCGTTAGGCCGTAGCGGCGGGCAAACCCGGCGGGGGTTTCGACCACGAACTGCGCCGGGCCTTCGGAGGGATAGGTCGGGTCGGTCTGAAAGGGGACTGCGTTGGCCTGCACGTTGATGAGCGTCGAGTCGGCGCCGAAGTACATGATGTCGAGCGCGCTCGGCGTGCTCTGCATCCAGAAGGACTGGGGCGCGGCGTTGGGAAAGATGAACAGCATCCCGGTCGCCTCGGGTATGACGGTGCGGTCCATCATGCCGCGCATCCGGAGCGAGTCTGTATCCGCGACCTCGATGGCGATGGTGGTGATCGGCTGGTCGTCGCGGTAGAACGTGAGGTCGCCCGCGATGTCGAACGGTATGGACGCGACCGGCGTGGCCTCTGGCGGAGAATCTGGCGCGGCATCGCGGCACCCGGTGAGGGCGGCGAAAACGAGGAGGGCGAAAGCGAGACGCAGCATGAACGTGGGCGTGGAAACGGTCGCGAAGGTAGAGACGCCACGGCGTGGCGTCTGCCGAGACTCCGGCGCCAGAGGCTAGCGGACGAGGCGGAGGGCGAGCGCGTCGGCGACGGCAGCGCCATCGGGGGTGAGGCGGACGCGGCTGTTGCGAACGGTGAGCAGAGATTCGCGCTCGAACGAGGCGAGAAGGTCGGCTTTTTCGGTGAGAAGGTCGATGCCGTAGTCGCGCTCCAGCACGTCGAGATCGAGGCCAAGATCTAGGCGGCGCAAGCCGAGCAGGATGGCTTCGTCGGCGAGAGCATCGGCGCCGAGTTGCTCGCGGTTGTCGACGGGCAGGTGCCCGGCCTCTAGCAAGCCGCGCCAGCGGCCCAGGTGGGCGACGTTGGCCCAGCGCCACGCCTTGCTCCGCGTCTCGCGCCAGAACGCGTGCGCGCTGGGGCCGACGGCGAGAACGTTGGCGTGCGCCCAATAGAGCGAGTTGTGCCGCGATTTATGACCGGGCGTGGCGAACGACGACACCTCGTAGTGCTCCAGCCCGCGCTCTTTCAGGTACTCGTGCGTGAACAGGTAGCGCTCCAGCATCGCGTCGTCGCCCTCGGGAATGACCGTCCCGAGTTGAACCTGCTTCGCCAGAGGCGTCTTGGCCTCGACGGTGAGCGAGTACGCTGAGATGTGCGGCGCGCCTAGCCGGAGAGCTTTCTCCAGGTTGGCGCCCCAGTGCTCAAACGGTTGCTCCGGCACGCCGAAGATGAGATCGACCGAGAACGAGTCGAACGCGTCCGCGGCCAGTTGGACACCGCGTTCGGCCTGGGCGGCGTCGTGGGCGCGGTTCATGAACGCGAGGTCCTCGTCGAAGAACGACTGGACGCCGAGCGAGAGCCGGGTCACGCCCATCGCGCGGAGAGCACCCACGCCGCTGGCGGTGAGGTCTTCGGGGTTTGCCTCCAGCGTGACCTCCTCCACCTGCGACGTGTCGAAGTGCGCGTGGACGGCGTTGAGGATCGTCGCGAGGTCCTCTGGCGGGAGCAGTGAGGGCGTGCCGCCGCCGAAGTAGATCGTCGCCAGAGGCTCACGCGATCCAAACTCCTTGCCGTACGCCTCGATCTCGACCGCGGCGGCGCGCGCGAAGGCGCCGGTGTCGCGGCTCGTGGTCGTGAAGTAGAAGTCGCAGTAGACGCAGCGCTGCGAGCAGAAGGGGACGTGAATGTAAAGGCCGGCCAAGACGTGCGGGGAGCGGGAGCCGGAAGTACGCCTCTGGCGCGGCGCTGTGTTCGCCAGAGGCTGCGAGGTTTGAGTGGGTTCTCGCCAGAGGCCTCTCGGCGAGAACGCCTTCGTTCGGTTTAGGGCGTCTGCACGCGCCGTCTAAGCATCGCGAGCGCCTCTGGCGCGTTGGCGTCGAGGGTGGTGCCTTCGTCGTCAGTGTCGACCCGGACGAGGCTGCCCGCGTGGTGCTTCAGGACCGTCTGGGCGCCGTCATCGCCGCCAAGACGAAGCAGGTCTGGGACGAACGCGTTCGCGAAGATCACGGGATGCCCCGGCCGACCGTTCCAGGCGGGGCGGACGATAGCGGGCGTGGGTCTCTGGCGCCAGAGGCCGACCACATCCGCAAGCGTCGCGGAGCGCACGAGCGACATGTCGCGGAGCGCCGAGCGGCATGTCGCGGAGCGCACGAGCGGTATGTCGCCGAGCAAGAGCGGCAGCCCGTCGAGGTCGGGATCCAGAGCCGCGGCGGCGGCGCGGAGCGATGCGCCTATGCCGTCTTGCCATTGGGCGTTGTGGACCGTTCGGATCCCTCGCTCATGCGCGAGGGCGGCTACTCGCGCGTGCTCATGCTCCTTCACGACGAGCGTGTCCGCGAACGCGGGGCCGGTCGCCAAGTCGAGGACGTGGGCGAGAACCGGGCGGACTGCGAGGTCGGCGAGGAGCTTGTTTTCGCGCCCCATCCGCGAGCACGACCGCGGCGAGCACGACCGCGGCGAGGCGCAGGCTGCTCATGACGTGAGGCGCGGGCCGCCGGGAAGCGTGTCGCCGAGACGCACGACGGTCGCCTCGTCTAGCTCGAAGTGGCGAATGACCCGGTCGAGCAGCCTCTGGCGGACGACCAGAAGAAGGCGGGGACCGCCCTGTTGCTGGGCGCGCTCTACAGATGAGACGACAGATGCCGCGAGGCCCTCACCGCGAAGCTCAAGCGGTCCGATTTCGTCGATGACGAGCCACGTCTCCGCGTCCACAGCGTCGTCGATGCACGCCCGCGCCCACGTGAGCGTCGCGGCGGAAAACGCGAACCGTCCGACCTGCACGACGTCCTCTCTGGGTTCGGCTTCGAGTAGCCGCACCTCGCCAGAGGCCAGGCTCAGGATGTGGCGGCGCTCGTCGATGACTGGCTGAAGAACACCGTGCGCGCGCAGGCCTCTGGCGTCTGCGAATGCGCGGCGGAGGGCGGTGGTTTTGCCCGTCTGGATGGGGCCGGTGAGAACGGCGATCATGGCGCGCCGGTCGGTTCTGACGCGCTCGGTGCGAGGGCGGCAGAGGCGGTGAGGACCGCGAAGGCCACGGGCCTCATCGCGCCCTGTCCTCGCGTTTCGCTCCACGCCAGCCGCGCGATGGAGCGGAGTTCGGGAAGCTGCCCGGCGGCGCGCGCCACATCGGCGCCACGTCGGGACCGACCCGCAAAACGGTGGACGAGCCGGAGCGCCAGAGGCGCCACGATGGAGGTCCACAGGCCGAGAAGCGCGGCCGCCCGTAGCAGGGCCACGGCTGCCTCGGCGGCGGGCCCGGAGCTTCCTTCGGCAAATCCGAGCGCGGCGTAGGCTGCCAGCAGTGCAGCCACCAGGCCGACGCGCCGAACCACCGGCCGTGCGTACCACCGACGCGAGCCGCCAGAGGCGCGCGCCACACGCTCGTCGGCGTGCTCCCGCGCGGCCCGCGCGAGGCTCGCGGCACGTGGGCTCTGAGCCGCCTGGAAGGCCTGCCGGGGCACGCGCGCCGCCAGCACACCCGCAACTACGCCGACCACGAGGTGCACGCCGACGTAGATCGACACGAGCCACACGCTCCCGGACCTCGCGGTGAACTCCGCGCCCACGACACCCCCGAGTTGACGCGCGGCGAGGGCCACGAGCGAATCGACGGCATCCCAGAAGGCGGCGCCGAAGAGGATCGTCATGACCAGAACTCTCTGAACTGCGGATTCCGCGAGTGCGACGACGCCCAGCGCCAGAGGCCCGAGCGTCCGGCCGAGCGTGGGCAGCACGAGCGCGGCCAGCCCGCCCTGGAACGCGACGGCGATGTAGGCGCCGACGGGGCTGTGCGGACTCGCCGCCGCCTTGACGCCGAGCACGATGGCCGTCGCTCCGAGGAGCGTCCGGCGAACCGACCGTCCGTCCCGGCGCGCGGCCTCCGCCAGCAACGCCAGAAGCACGACGGCGCTGGACCCAACGAGAAGACCTGTCAATGGGAGACGGAGGGCGTGGAGCGCGCCGCCAAGGCCCACCTCAACAAGCCCCCAGAGCGCCGTCAACCGCGCGACAGCGTACGAATGCGCGGCCTCTGGCGGGGGCGCAACGGCGCGAAAACCGCTGGCCTCTGGCGGAGCATTGCGCGTAGCTAGAGGCGCGGTGTCGTGTGGGGCCGCCTGCGGATCGGCTACAGGGTGGACGCTCACGAGAGGCTGGCGGGATGATCTCGGAGCGACACGGCACGCTTATCCATTCCCCACCGACGAGACTGGCTCAGAACCTCGGCGCACGTCGCGAGCGCGATCTCCTCTGGCGTCTCGGCGCCCAGATCCAACCCGACGGGCGAGTGGAGACGGCCCGTTGGAAGCGTCAGGCCTGTCGCGGCGAGGTCTGCGACGAGCCGCGCGGTGCGGCGGCGGGACCCGAGGAGCCCGAGGTACGGAGCGCCAGAGGCCGAGAGCGCGGCGACGAGGCTGCGGGCGAGGTCGTGCGTCATCACCACAGTAGCGGTTCGCGCGTCCGCGGCTGCGGTCACGCCAGAGGCGTCGGGGATCGCGAGCGCCGCGTTTGCTTCGGGCCTCGCCGTTGACCGTGAGGGTGAGGCTCGCCAGAGGCGCGCCGGAGGGGACAGACATGGGCATTCTGCAACAGGAGAGGCTCGGCTCCGTGCCGGTCCGAGGCGTTCGTCTCGGGGAGTCCTAGGTACGACAACCACTCTACTCGAGGCGTCCACCCCAGCAGGAATCGGCGCCAGAGGCCCGCCCGGCGCCACATCTAGCAGGCGGTGCGGCGCGCTAAGGTCTTGCCCCTCTCGCGATAGCCGAAAGAACCCGACCCGCGCGAGTCGCCTTCTCTCGTGCCGTCCGCTCTCCCGCCAGAGGCCTCTGGCGCCGCCGACGCGCGGCAGAGCGACGTTCTACCTTCTGAGCCCAGACTTCCGTGCTCTCCCGTGATCGATTTCTCCCGCCTCGCGAGCCAACTCGGCGACTTCTCGGCGTACCAGCGCCAGGAGCAGAACCGTCACGCGTGGCGGCTGGAGACGGCGTGCGACTGCATGTGCGAGTGCGCGCCGGACTGGGAGGCTCTGGCGGAGCGCGTGCGTGGGGCCGGGCGGGGGCCGCTGCGCGGAATCCCGCTAGGCCAGCCCGACACGAGCACGGCCTCTGGCGACCGGCCGCGGACCGTCACGGTCGTCGCGACGGACGGCAGCCAGATCTTCCCCGACCGGCACTCCGACCCGGCGTGCTACCTGCTCAACGTCGGCCGGATCGCGCTGCACTACGGCACACTCGACCCGCCGCTGATGCGCGCCGAGCCCGACTTCCGCTACTCGCGCGGCGACTTGGACGACCTGGCGCCAGACGACCCGGCCACGCCAGAGGCCTCGGCCGAGGTGGTCTCGGCCCTGCGCGACGAGCAGGAACTGGACTGGCTGCACAAGACCGCTGTCGAAGAACGCCGCAGCGGGCGCGAGATCGTGGCGCTGGCCGACGGCACGCTCATCCGCTGGATGCTCCGCGGCATGAAAAACCGCACGCTGGAGGCGACGCTTCTGGCGCGCTACGTCGCCATCCTCGACCGCTTTCAGAAGGATGGCGTGCCTCTGGCGTCGTACATCTCGCGGCCGGGCTCGTCCGAGGTGGTCAACCTGCTCCGCTTGCACCGCGGCGAGGAGGACTGGGCGACGGGCGACGACTCGCTGCACGGCCTGTTGGACCGGCACGTGTTCGAGCGGTTGCTCAAGGTGGGCGAGCGCAGCACCACGTTCCAGAGCCGGAGCGAGGTGCTCTCGCAGTATGGCCCGCACCAGATCGTGGCGTTTTACCTCCGCCTCAAGGGCGAGGTGGCGCGCGTGGAAATGCCCGAGTGGGCGGCCAAGGTGCCCGGCTGGCTGGGCTTGGTTCACTCGGTGCTGCTCGATCAGGCCGAAAAGGGCGGCGGCTACCCCATCATCCTGCAGGAAGCACACGAGCGCGCCGTCGTCCGCGCCGAGGAGCGGGAGATGTTCTTTCGCCTGCTCACCGGCCGCCTGCGGCGCGACGGACTGGGTGCGGCCGCCAGCGGCAAGAGCGTCTCCAAGCAAGTGCCGCGGGTGTAGGGCTCGCCGCCAGAGGCCTCTGGCGGGGGCAGCGTGTGGGCGGAACAGTTGACCGTTCTGTCGCGCCCAGCACCACGTCACCAGACTTCTTGCTTAATGAAGCTCTTCAACTTCGGCGACACCAGCCGCCAGACGCCCCAATCCCGGAGGACCGTAGCGTCGTTGGGCTGCAAGAACGAGATGTAGGCCGCGTTCTCGATCTCAGGGTCAGCGTCAGCACGCTCAACGGTCTCATTCAGAAGGTCGAACGTCCTGCGCAGCGTGTCGAAGTCCTCGCGTGGGGCAGCGCGCCGAACGACGGAGGCGAGCGCGCCCATAACAATGTGGACTCCACCTCCGGGACTGAGCTGCTCCGGTTCGAGCGGGTTGATGAGCGCGCTGTCGGTTGCCTCGGGTACCCGTTCCAACACGTCGGCTAGAAAGTCCGCTTGGGTATAGCCGTGCGGGAGAAGCTGACCCTTTCCTTGGGGAAGCATCATCGGATGGAGCGCGGCAGAACGGATGGGCGCTCAGACGCAGCACGCGCTGAGCAGTTGAAGCGAAGCATACGCCTCTGGCGCCAGAGGCCGAACGCGGCACGGCGTCCTGTCGGACTGCAGCGCCGGGTTCTACGGCCCGAGCACAGAGCCTAAGATTGCTGACGGAGAGCTTCATACTCCGCCCGCACGTCCTCGTCTATCTCAACTTGCCCCGAGCCCGCCCAATGCCGGTCGCTCCCATCGCGCTTGATCCCGGAGATCCAATACTCATCCCCTGTCTCGACCTCCTCGAAGTTCCCCGAGGAGCCCCCGCCTTTAATCCGTTCGAACCGGCGACCATCGTAGTAGACCGAACGACCGGACTTCGAGAACGAGACGCGGCCGATACGGGCGGGGCCGTTGTCGTTGAAGCCGGACTTCTGTTCGAGGTACATGATCCGACTGTTGCTGTCGCGGTCAAGTTGGCTCATAGAAGGCAGGCTTTCGAGGCCGTAGAACAAGCATTGGGCGGCGCCGCGCCTGATAGACCCGGCGCAGCCTCGCCTGCAAACTACGCGGGCACCTCGCCAGAGGCCTCTGGCGCCACGCCCCCGCCAGAGGCGCGATCTTCCCGCATGAGCACGCCCATCGCCGAAGTCGTCGCCAGCAGCACCCGCGAGATCGTCGCCGAGACGTACCGCGACGCCGAGCCGCCCGCGTTCGGCACGTGGATCGAGGTGGACACCGCCTCTGGCGCGACGCTGTACGCGCTCGTGAGCCACACCGAGACCGGGAGCCTGGAGCCCGGCCGCCGCGCGATGGCGCTGGGCGCAGGCTGGGACCGCGAGACGATCCAGCGCGAGATGCCACAGCTGCAAGAACTCATCCGCACGACGGTCCGCGCGCAGATCCTGGGCTGGTGGGACGGTACGTCTAAACGCCCCGACGGTCGGCCGCGCGTCCGCCAGTCGCTGCCGCCGCAGATCGCGGCGCTGCACGACCGCGTGCGCGCCTGCGCGCCAGAGGCCGTGGCGCTTCTCGGCGAGCCGTTCGACGCGCTCCGCACCCTCGCGCGCCACCCCGACCCGGCCGTCCCGGCGGACGACCTGATCGCGGCCGTCCTGAGCGGCCTCTACCGCGCCCACGGCCGCGGTGATGAAGGCGAAGCCGTACTTCTCTCCGCCGGGCGCGCGCTGCTCCGCCTGCTCGACGACGACCACGAGCGCCTGACCTCCATCCTCCGCCGCGCCCAGGATGCCATCTAGCCGCTTCTGGCGACGTGCCGCGGAGCGAGCCGGGCGCAGTCTCTGGCGCCAGAGGCCCCGGCGGTTTGCGCCTCGGCGGGTTGCGCCCCGGCGGGTTGCGCCTCTGGCGGTGCTGACGCTCGCACTCGTCTTCGCCAGCGGCTGCGCAGATAAGCCTGAGCCGGTGGCCCTGCCGGAGCCGCCAGAGGCTGAGCAGATCCGCGAGGATCTCGCAGGACTCCGGTTCGACTTCTTCGAGGACGAAGCGGGCGCGAGGCCGTGGACCATCGAGGCCGAGGAGATCCGCAACCTGCAGGTGCTGGATCAGGTGCTAGACGACAGTGCGCGCGTGGCGCGGTCGCGGGTGTCGCTCGCGCTCCGGGCTTCCAAGCGCACCATTCAGGGCACGCTCATCCTGCGCCACCGCCGCGAGGGCGCGCAGTGGGTGTTCGAGGGCGGAGGCCGCTCCGGTCCCAGTTGGCGCGCGGGCGACGCCGAGGCGACGCTGTTCGAGGTCCGAGCCCTCGCCGACACCACGTTTCGCACGCGAAGCCTCGCGCTCAACCCCATCGCGCGCTACGAGAGCGGCCGCTACCTCGCACCTCTGGCGCCCTTTGAGAGCCGCGCCCGCGCGCTGTTCGACTCCACGTTTGCGAGCGACAGCCTGTCCCTCGCGGCAGAGACCGCGCTGAACCGGGCCGCTGGCGAAACCATCGCCGCGCGTGGCGCCACGCTTTACGCGCTCCGCGCGGGAGGCGCACCGGTGCCGGTGCGCGTGGACAGCGTCCATGTCAGCCTCCTCGGGTGCGAGTACGCGTCGGCCTACGCGTCTGCGCCAGAGGCAGCGATGCGGGCGCGCCTGGGCACCTCGTCCAGCGTGATGGGTGCGCCTCTGGCGGACGGCAAGCCGCTGGAACGCTCGCTCGCCAGAGCGCTGGAAGGCGTCGCGCGCCAGAGGTTCAGTCTCGCAGGCGTGGACACGCAGCGGATGCGCCAGAAGCGCTCCACGGCGGCAGACCTGGACGGCGACGGGCGAGACGAAGCGGTGGGCGTGTTCACGGTCGGCGAGGGCGAGCGCCAGCGCAGCCTCGCCGTAGCCGTCGCGCCCGGAGCTTCGGCGCCGCGCCTGCTCTTCGAGCGCGTCCCGGACCGCGCCAGCGGCTTCCTCACCCTCACCCTGCTCGGCGTGCTCGATGCGGACGGCGACGGCGCAGCCGAGGTGATTTTCTTGGAGGAAGGCTACGAGGTCTTCCGCTACCTCATCGTGACCTATCGCGGCGGCCGGTTTACCGACGCGTTTCGTGGCGGCGGAGGCGGCTGCTGAGCCTCTGGCGCCAGAGGCTAAAAGATCACGCCTGCCCGGACCGGGATCAGGAACGTCAGCGCGTCTGAGCCGACGACGAGCGCCGGGTCGATCTCCAAGTACAGCGACGTTTCGGAGAGCGGAATCGCCCAGCCGAAGCCCACATGGACGGTCGGCCCCGCACCGCCACCGGAGAACGGCACGTAGCCGCCGAAGCCACCGATGAGGTAGCGAACGGAGTTTGCGCCGCCAGGCAATGTCACAATCATCGAGACCTGCGGCGTGGCCGTGAGCACGGCGCTGCCCGCGAGACTCGTCGAGATCCCGAGGCTGGCCGCCGCGGACAGGTCGCTGTTGACCGGCAGCGCCACACGCCCACGGATGCCCAGCCCCACACCGGGGTCTACGTCGCCTGCCCTGACCGGAATCACGAGCGCGTCGATGCCGACGCCGATGCGCGGCGGCGCGGTCTGCGAGAGGGCAGGGGCGGCCATCAGCAAGAGGGCGAGCAGCGAGAAGGCGAGGCGCGAAACCATGAGAGCGTCGGGGGTGCGCCGCAAACTATCACGCCGCGAGAGGCCTCGGCGGCCTCTGGCGCGCGAGATATGCGCGCCCGCGTGCGAGGGCCGCCGTGCGTCGCCAGAGGCCTCTGCGGGGTGCTCCTGCAGGGTGCTGTGCAACCGGCCTCTGGAGGTGCCGTAGTCTTCGCCCGTCACCCGCCTCCCCGTCCGATGCCTGGAGATATCATCATCGTGTTCATCCTGTTCGTCCTCGCGCCGCTGGCCGTCTTTCGCGGCATCAAAATGTTGCGGGACTCCAACCCGAGCGAGGGCACACGAAACGCGAGCGGATCAGAGAGCGGCATGCGGAAAAGCGAACTGGAGGCGCTGATTCGAGACGCCGTGATCGAGGCCACGGCGCCTCTGGCGGTCCGCATCGACGATCTGGAGCGCGAGATTCTTCTCGGCGACGGACGCCTGGACGCGTCGACGCTTTCCGAGGCCTTCGACGACAACTTCGCGCCAGAGGCCGACTTCGCTTCTGGCGAGACCGCGCGCTCCCGAGACCTGGGCTGAGCCGTGAGCGCTGTTCGCCCCGACCCCGGCGATGCCGTCTGGGACGCCCTCGCCGTCCGCCGCTGGCGCCGCGTGCGCTGGCGCCACACCACCGACCCCACGCCAGAGGCAACCTCGCGCCGCCAGGCAGGCGCACCGCCCGCAGACGCCGTCTGTGCAGCCTACGGCTCACCCATTCACCGCACCGGCACCTACTACGTGCGCCCCGCCTACACCGACGGCAGCGTCTGGCTCAGCCAGCAGGGCTACGACGCGCTCATCCGCCGGACGCGCGGCCAACGCGCATCTCGACGATCTGGCGAACGGCCGGAGGCGCCGTAGCGCATCCTTCCAAACCTGGGCTCTGGACGCATAGCGCGGCCTGCACCGCATCCGCCATGCCTCGCGCTGCGAGTGCATGCCCGACGGGCCGCCAGTGCGTCTCCGGGAAGTACATCTCCGGAATCGCGAGGCCGGATCGCGCGAGGTCCGGCGTGAGGGTCATGCCGTCCGTTTTGAGAGACCTCAATATGCGGAGGAAGATGGCTTCGTCGGTGCTGAAGGCGTTTGTGCGTCGGTACGCAGCCACCTGAGCCGCACTTGGGAAATAGAAAGACAGGAACCGAGCACCTCGGCTCTTGGACTCGTCTCGCAGTGCCTCCAGGTAAACACGCCCGCGCTCTGCTTCCCGCTCCCGCGCGTAGTGCGTGGGTACGGCAAGCGTGTCCATATCATATTCGTGAGGTGCAAGCGCGTCACCCCGTCTGCTCATTGCGGAGACCGACGCCAGAAGCCCAACGACGTGCGAGTGGGAACGGAGTGTGTTGTACCCAGGCACTTCGCCGAGGCGCAGCTTCATCCACACTCGGTACGGCATCTGCGGTGGAATCGGGTGGATCGTGCCCGCCGAGTCGACGCGGGAAAAGGGCTCGGCCTGCAGGTTGCCGAAGTCGTTGTAGCAAAAGCCGTAGAGGACCACGCTCGGGCGCCATGCGCGCTCTCGAAACAGCCGCAAGGCGTAGTCCGGCGCCGCACCCGTTCGCGCGGCGTTGGACAGGCGCACCGTCATGCCTCTGGCGGCGAGCGTTTCGACGAGGGCGTTGCCCACCGTCTGGTCATCGTCGACGCCCATACCGTAGGCGAACGAATCGCCCAGCAGCAGGATCTCCGGGGCGTCGTCGCCGCCAGAGGCGGGCGTGGTCCTCAAGCCGTCCGGCGTGTGCGAGAACGTGTAGCTGTAGACACCCGGAATGGTCTTGCGTCCCCGCAGGCCAGGGGCCGGGACAGCGCCCAGGGTGGAATCTGGGGCCAATCCTACAGGTCCCGTGATCTGTGGCGCGACGAGCCTTAGCGCAACTTCAGCGATGATGAGCGCGGCAGCGATTCCGAGCACCACCGCGGCGAGACCGAACAGCCAGCGCCGCCGCGGCGCCAGAGGCTGTGTGTCGGGGGAGTCGGGTGAGGGCGTGTCCAGAACCGTGCGGCGGGTGCGGGGCGCAAGGTCGCACCGCCAGAGGCCTCTGGCGAGGCTCTGCGCTGCGCGGGCGTGGCGCCGGGTGTACAGTCACGAACGCCAGAGGCTCCTGCAGCGGACGCGCCCCGGCCTCCGTATATCTCCTCACACTCCGTCTCGACCGGCCATGCGCACGCTCCTCGTCCTTCTCGCTCTCACCGCAGCGCCTGCTCTTGCACAGAGCCCGGCGCCAGAGGCCGTCTCAGATTCCGTCGCGGTTGGGCAGTTCAGCTTCCACCCGTATGGAGCCTTGAGCGGTTCGGCTCCCTTCGCGTCCCGCGTAGGCGTTGCCGGCGTGTACCAGGCGACGCCCGAGACGGTGGTGATGCTATCGACCACGGTTGGAGCGCGCGCGCCATCCCCTGGCTTGTTTCTCTCGGTGACGCCGGGAGTGAGCCACGTTCGCGCTCTCGGGGCCGGGGTTGATGCTGGAGCGGTCGCGGGCATCTCGTTCACGGCGTCAGACTTTTCGGAGGTGGGCGCGGAATACCACGGAGAACGCGCGTTCGGCGCCGTAGCCCTGAGCCGGTCCTTCCCACTTGTAGGGTCTGTCGAACTCGTGCCGACCGTGGGCACGTACGCGACGGCCGGGCGCTGGCTCGATGCAACGTTGCCGGACTCGCTGGGTAGTGGGTTCGCGAGTGCTGGGCTGCTCGCTGGTGTCGGGGTTCGATTCCGAGCGTTTGGCAGAACCTGGGAGCTTCCTCTGATCGCGCCGCTAGAGCTCGTCGGCCGGGACCCGTACCGCCAGTGGGGTCAGCTAGAGCGGCGCACCGTGTACACGGAGGAAGCGCGGGCGATGCTAAGGCAGGCGACCTCGTCGTTGCCGCAATTCGAGACGGCTCCGCCCCTCGACATCCACCAGCCACGCCGCAACCGGCGCGGGCGACGCTAAGCAGGCGGCAGCGCCGCACTGAGGCCATTCGCGCCAGAGGCCTCTGGCGTGGAGGACGCGCACACCCTCCCACGCGCTACAGGGATGTGTGCTCAGCCTCTGGCGAGCATGCAATCCCAGGCATCGCCAGAGGCTAGCGCAAGGAGCCTTCGCCGTCGTCCTCCTCGGCGGCTTCCTGGTCGGCGCGCACCTCGGGATCGCTGAGATCGGTCTCTTGTCGGATCTCGCGGTCAGAGTGCAGGTCGAGGCGCTCACGGGGGATAGAGGTCGCGTAGACGAGCGCTCCGTCCTCCTCGAAGGCGTGAACGAACAGGCTCTCGCGCAAAAGCGAGATCGCCATAAAGCCCGAGACGCGGAGCGCGAACAGCGTGTTGGGCGTCTGCACGACGCCGCGCGTAAGCGAGCCCGCGCCGGAGACGAAGTAGTCCACCGGTGAGCCCTCGGGGCGGTGGTGCTGCAGGTTGTGGTCGTGCCCGGCGAAGTACGCCTGCACGCCGCGCTCCTCGAAGATGGGCACGAGCGATTCGATGAGGCGCGGGTTGTCCTCGTAGCGCACCGAGCCCACGTAGATCGGGTGGTGGCCGACGACGATCTTCCATTGGGCGTCGCTTTCGGCCAGCGTTTTGTCCAGCCATTCGAGCTGCGCCTCGCGGTCCCAGTCCTCGGTCTTGTTGTACTTGCTGCGGGGCTCCTTCTCACTCAGCGGCGTCGTGTCCAGGTAGACAAACAGCGCCTCGGTCGAGTCGTCGACGGTGATGCTCTGCGTGTAGTAGCGCGCGGGCATGTGCCACCGCGGGCTCTTGGTCATGTAGTCGATCTGCGCCTGGTAGTCGCCCTGCCAGTCGTGGTTGCCGAGGACCGAGTACCACCGGCTCTGCAGCGCGGGGGCGGTGTAGATGTTCTCGAACGAGCGCTCCCACTTGGGGTCCTCGATGGAGTCGACGCCCTCGGTGTAGAAGTTGTCGCCGGTGGAGATCGTGAACCGGCTGTTGATGCGCGCGCCCACCTCGCCCATCGAGACCGCCACGTTGCGCTGGTTGAAAAACCCGTTGCGGCCCCAGTCGCCCACGACGAGGAAGTTGAGCACCTCGGGCACGAACGCACGCGACTCTTCGGGGAGCGAGAAGTCCGCCATGATCTCGGGCGTGAACTGCTCGGCGCGGGTGCCGACGGCGGTGGGCTCGGCGCCGCTGCAGCCCGCGGCCATGAGCGCGGGCACGAGGCTGAGGAGAAAGAGGAGGGGGGAGAGGCGACGCATCATCGGGGGAGCACAGGCACGGGTCGAACGCGCCTCAAGAACGCACACGTATGCCCCGTCTGCCGCGAAGTTCGTCGGCGGCGCCAGAGGCCGCCCGTCCGGGCCTCTGGCGGTGCGCGGCTCAGGCCTCTGGCGGCGCGCCCGCGCGCAGGGATCTACACGCCAGAGGCCACTTCGCCGGGCCTCTGGCGCGATGCGCACGCATGGTTGTCGGCCCCGCCAGAGGCTAGCGCGCGTTCATGCCGCGCACGCCCTGGCGGAGCGCTTCGCGACGTTGCTGCAGCGCGGTCTCGGCCTGCTCGATCTCGCCGTCCAGCGCTTCGAGGCGGCTTTCCTGCTGGTCGAGCTTGGCGAGCAGCCGGCGGCCGTAGTCGGTGTCGCTGTCGACGGCTTTCAGGTTTTCGCGGATGCGGTTCTGGTCGGCTGAGATTTCGGCGCGTTCCTGCTGCAGCGCACTCAGACGCTGCTGTGCTTCGTCGGCGTCGCCTGCGAGCGCGGCGGCGCGCTCCAGGAGGCGGCGGGCCTCTGGCGAGAGCCCGGCGGTGGTGCGCACGAGCGCGAGGATGCGCGAGGCGGGCTGCGAGCCCAAGGCGTAGGTCTCCGAAACCGGCGCCGTTTCGTCCACGCGCAGCGTGTCCGATGCGCCAGAGGCGATGTCGACGCGCAGGCGGTAGAGCGCGGGCGTGGTTTCCTCTGGCGTGAGGCCGGAAAGCGTGCCGCCGCCCATACGCGGGTGCTCGATGAGAACGGTCCGGTCGCGGTCGCCGCGGTTTTCGACGCGGTAGCCGGTGCGGCGTACGCGCTCGCGTATGATGCGGAGCACGCCGTCGGTGATGGTGACGGTTTGCACGTCGCCGGTGCTCTGCTCCTCGGGTACGGGGTCCACGAGCACGTCCTGATCGACGGCGAACGTCACCAGGCGGTCATCGCCGGGGCCGAGGTCGTTGAGGAGCGCGTCGCCTGCGTAGCCGTCGTCGAAGACGGTGATGGGGCCGCCGCGCAAGTGCTTGTCGGTGAGGTTGGTGATCCGCGCGCCGCGCAGCGGGTGGCGTCCCGCGCTGCCGGGCGTGTAGATGCTCAGCCGCTCGGTCTCGATGGCGTCGGTTACGATGGGCAGCATTGCCGAGCCGCGGCGCGGAATGGAGATGTCGTCCAGGATGTACGCGAACAGCTCGCCGAGTGCACCCGCCTGCGCGTTGCTGACCACGCCCGCGTCTAGCGCCAGAGGCGCAGGGGCCGCTGGCGGCGGTAGGGGAGCCCGCGCGGAGCGTGCCATGGCAAAGTCGGCACTCTCGACGACCTCCGACTCATAAACAGCACCTCCGAGCGACTCCCCACGCACGGCCCGGTCTCTGGCGCCATCTGAATACGTGCGCGGCCTCACACCCCCAGCGTCGTCTGGGATTTGCACGACGGGCCGCTGGATGTAGCGCGGCGAGTACAGATCCATCTGGAACGAGATGGGGCGCCCGCTCACGAGTTCGAGGCGCACGTCGTCCCAGTCGCTTTCGGTGGGGTTCTCGACCACGGCCCAGCCCTGCAGGTAGCCGTCGGTTTCGCCGGGCTGCGGCAGGACGAGCCGGTAGGTCGTCTTCCAGACCGGCGACTCGACCACGTAGCCCAGCTTGACCGGCCTCTGGCGCGCGCCGCGGAAGCGGACGGTCACGGGCTTGCGCTCGCCGCTGCTGCCCTCGGCCAGCGCCAGAAGCGCGCCCTCGACCTCGGTGCGAAGCTCGGCGTCCAGAATCTCGACGCGCCGCGCGTCGGCCGAAAGTTCGATGCGTGCGCAGGCCGCCCGACGTGAGAAGCGTGAGCCTCACGCCGGGATCGTTCTCGCCGCCGGTGGGACCGTCGACGCTCGCCAGAGGCCCTCGAAACGTACCCGCCGCGGTCTCGACCTCCAGGTTTGCGCCGCGCATCTGGCCCAGAAGCGAGCCGATGCCGCCCACGCGCGAGAAATCGACCGCGAACGCCTGCAACCGGCGCTCCAGCGGCGCCTGCGACGGGTACACGACCTCGCTGATCCGCCCCTGCTGATCTTCGACGACGAGCGACTTGATCACGTCGTCCAGTGCGCTCTGCTCGAAGCGTAGCGTGAGATCGGCGTCGCCGTTGACCCGGCCGTCGTGCTCGAAGTAGCCCACGCCGGACGTGAACAGAATGACCCGCTTGACCGGGACGTCGGCGGAGGGCTGAGCGACGGCAAGCGGCGCAACGAACAGCGCGGCGAGCAAGAGATAAGAACGCATCGAGTGGACCGGAAGAGAGGCTGTAGGATCGCTATCTCCCGAGATCGTTGCCACCTACGCCAGAGGCCTCTGGCGGCGGCGCGCCGATCTCGTGCTCTCAGGGCTATGCCGGAAAGCCCTCCGCCTCGCGGATGCGCCGCAACTGACGGGCGTGGTGCGCCGTGTGATCGGCGGCAAACTGCGCGCAGCTTCTGGCGGTGAGCGGGCCCGCGCGCGGGTGGAGGATGAGGGCTGTATCTGCCAGAGGCGGCGGGACCGCCGCGAGCGCCTCGCGCCAGAGGCGGGGCAGGGCGTCCCACTCGGCGCGCACCGCCAGAGGATCGTCGCCCTGCGGTGCGATGTGGCGGGCTACGCTCTCAGGCACGCGCGTGCGCCCATCGGAGCGCAGAAACGCACGGACGGTCTCTTGCGCCTCTGGCGTGGGCGTGCCCACGTCGCGGCGGTTGTCGCCCGCGGCGAGCTGGCGCGAGAGGCCGAAGAGCACGCTTCGGTCCGCGCGCACCACGTGCTCCATCACATCGGCCGCGTTCCACTGCTCCGCGCCTGGGCGCCAGAGGCGAGCGGCGGGCGAGAGAGTGTCAAAGAGGTCGGTAAAGGCGCGGTGCTCGGCGTCGAGGAGCTGAAGGGCGTCGGTCATGGCGGTGGGGATGGGGTGGGGCAACATCGCGAGAGAACCCCACCCGGTCTTCGCATGGCTTAAAAGAGGCGGCGCCGTACCCTCAGAAAGTGTTTGTACGCCTCTGGCGTCGTGCCTGGATTGCAGAACCTGTGTCCGGCAGACAATGTGGCGCTCGCGGAGCGCCCTTTGACCCGCCAGAGGCCAGACCTCCGATCTCATGGAAATTCTCGTACTCGATACCTCGCGCCCTTTCCGCAGCCGCCTCGCGCTGGCGAAGAGGCACGCCGCGGCTCACGCGCGGCGCGCGGCGATGAACTCGGCCGTCTTGGGCGGCGCCGAGGCCGCCGGGCTGGCGCTGTCGCTCGTAGTGGCAGGTGGCGTGCGTCTGCTGTGGGCGGGCGAGCCGCAGATGGTCGTCGGTGCGGGATGGGCGGTGCTTCCGCTGTACCTCGCGGGTGCGGCGCTCTGGCGCTTGCTACCGGGGTGGGGCCTGGGCGCGGTCGAGGAGTTTCGCCGCCAGACCATCACACTCATCTGCGCCTTCGCCGCGACCGCACTCGGCATCTGGATGGTGCGAGACGCTTCGCCTCTTCTCGATTCCAGCCGTCTCACGCTCGGCGTGGCCGCGCTGCTCAGCCTGGCCGTCGTGCCGCTGATGCGCATCAAGGCGAAAGACCTGCTCATCCGTGCCGATGGTTGGGGCGTGCCTGCGGTGATCTACGGCGCGGGCGAGGCGGGGTCTCGCATCGTGCGGCAACTGCAAGAGGAAATCGGCATGGGCTACAAGCCTGTGGCCGTCTTCGACGAGAACCCGGACCGCTGGGGCGGCTACCTGGATACGGTGCCCATTCTCGGTGACATGGACCGCGTCGCGCCAGAGGCGGCCGTCGCGTTTCTCGCGCTGCCCGAGGCGGGCCGCGAGCGGCAGGCGCTGCTGCTCGAAGGGCCTCTGGCGATCTATCCCACGCTCGTCGTGGTGCCAGAACTGCTAGAGGCGCCAAGCCTCAGCGTGCGCCCGCGCGACTTTGCAGGCATCCTGGGCCTGGAAATGACGGCTACGCTCACGCAGCCCGCGGCACGGTTCGTCAAGCGCGCGTTCGACCTGGCGGTGATGCTGGTTCTGGCGCCGTTCTGGATGCCCGTCGCAGGAATGCTCGCGGTCGCGATCTGGCTCGAAGACCGCACGACGCCGTTCTACGGACAGGAGCGCATCGGTCTGGACGGCCAGACCTTCCGGGCCTGGAAACTGCGCACCATGGTGCCAGATGCCGAGGCCGTGCTCGAAAAAGCCATCGAAGCGGACGACGCGCTGCGCGAGGAATGGGAAACGTACTTCAAGCTCGAACACGACCCGCGCATCACCAAGGTGGGCGCGTTCCTGCGCAAGACGAGCATGGACGAGCTGCCGCAGCTGTTCAACGTGCTCCGTGGCGACATGAGCCTTGTCGGTCCGCGCCCGCTCCCGGCGTACCACCACGAGGAGCTGCACCCGCGCGTGCGGAGCCTCCGCGAGCGCGTCCGGCCCGGCATCACGGGCATGTGGCAGGTCTCGGGCCGCAGCGACAGCGGCAACACCGGCATGGAGCGGTGGGACCCGTACTACGTCCGCAACTGGTCGCTCTGGCTCGACGCCGTCATTCTCGTCCGCACGGTCCGCGTGGTGCTCAAGGGCTCCGGCGCGTACTAGCCTCTGGCGTCCTCCGGAGGCTCCGTCGCCACATCCAAGGGCGTCTCGCCAGAGGCGTCGTTGGGAGCACTGTCTGGGGCTGTGCCGCTCGCCAACCCGCCGGGCGTGTCGCCGGGCGCCATCGAGGGGCGCGTGTCTCCTGGCTCCGGCTCGGCCTCTGGCGCCAGAGGCGCCGTGATGCGCCCGGCCGCATCCGCGACGGCCTTCTCCAGGCTCTGCACCTCGTGCATGTCGATCACGCCCTCCCCGGTCCACAGGATGGCGCCGGTCTCGCGCTCGACCAGAAACGGGTACACGTCGTTTTCCTTTGACAGCTTGAGCGTCTTGCGGAACGGCTTTTTGTCGACGTAGATGGGAAACGTGCGAGCGTGCTCGGCCTCGTCGTCCACTTGCCCGCGGATGCCCATCGTGGCCAGCGAGCCGAACAGCTTCATGCCGCGGCCCACGACCGGCGTCTCGATGATCGAAAGAAGTCCCTGGTGCTGCTCTGCGATTTCCAGTCCCAGACGCGCCCACTGGTCTGCGAGCGGGTCCATCTCGTCTTGGAAGAGCACGATCACGAGCGCCAGAGGCGAGGGAAGATCGGCTGGAAACGTGAGTTCCTTGCCGTCGAGCGTGGTGGCGCGGACTTCAGGAAAGGTCTCGGGAAGAGAGGAGGAGCCGAAAAGAGACATGTCTGTGCGGGGAGAGGGGACGCTGAGGATAGCGTAGGTTGAGCCTCCACCACCTGTTCCGATATGCGCTCGATCCTCTTCGCGTTTCTGCTGGTCGCCTCTGGCGTCTCGGCCCAGACCACGCACACCGTCACCGTGCGCAGCTTTGCTTTTACACCCGCTTCTCTGACGATCGAGGAAGGTGACACCGTGCGCTGGGTCAACGAAGGCGGCTCGCACAACATCGCTCAGCTCACAGGCCCCGAAGCGTTTGGCCGCCCGGAGGTTGGCCAGGGCTGGACCTACGAGTTCACGTTTACGCGGATCGGCACGTCCACCTATCAGTGCGATCCGCACTCGAACTCGATGCAGGGCTCCGTCACGGTTACGGCCGCGACCTCGACGGAGCAGCCGCCAGAGGCTGCGGCGAGCCTGACGCTCGCGAGCGAGAACCCGTTCTCGGGTTCGGTCCGCCTCGCCCTTCGTCTCCCGCAGCCACAGCTGGTCCGTGTGGCCGTGTACGACGCCAGAGGCCGCGAGGTCAGCGTGATCCACGACGGGACAGCCTCGGGTGGAGACACCCAGCTTGTGTGGACAGCAGGCGACGCCCGTCCCGGCATCTACGTGATCCGCGCGACGGCACCGGGACTCTCTCTTTCGCAAGGCGTCGCTCTGGCCGGTGCCACAGCCAGTCACAGCGGCCACTAACGACGAAGCCTCTGGCGCGGTGCAGGCGCCAGAGGCTTCGCGGTCGAAACCGGGTCGTCTGTGCTAGGCTCTGGAGCCGCGTGCAGGCCGATCTGGATTCACGAGACAGCGCCTAGGCTGAGGTTCTGCTTGGTCTCGCCGTCGATCACCACCGGTACGAGGTCGTACCCCATCGCGTCCAGTATGCCGCGAACGTCGGTGCCTGCGAGTTCGGCGGCGCGTCCTAGCGAGAGCCGGTCGGTTTCGAGGAGGCGGACGGCGACGCGGGCGGGGGCGTCGAGGCGGGAGTCGGTCGGGGTGGGCATTCTGAAGCAGTCGTGATGGAAGGACGGCGTGAAACCGTTTTCAGAATGTATTGGATCTGCTCGACCTTGTCCATGAAGGGAGCGTCCCTGTTTGGTGAACCACTCCGCCAGAGGCGTTCTAACGCTGCACGTTGCGCGTCAGCTTGTAGGTGCCGCGGCCCACGCGTGCGGCATGCCCAGTCTTGACGAGCTTGCCGAGCACGCGGCCTGCGTAGTCGGGCGTGGTGTCGGCGGCCCTGGCGAGGTCGTCGCGGTGGACGGCGCCGGGGATGCGTGCGAGCTGAAACAGGACTTCCTGGGTGACTGTGCGGGCTTCGGGATCGGCCATGGGGCGTGCTGGAGTGGATGTGTCGTACCGCCAGAGGCTGGTTTTGTTTGTGCAGCCTCTGGCAGGGCGCGGAACGAGCGCGGGGGACCGAGCCTAAGCCCGGTCCCCCGCGGTGCCTGCCGATCCGCCTCTGGCGCCAGAGGCAGCATGCGCCTTGGATCAGTCAGCTGTGGCGGTGGCCTTGTCTTTGGGCACGTAGACCGCCATGTACCGAACGCGAGAAACGCTTGCCGCTGAAGCGCTGGTGCGAAGAGCCTCTCGGATTCGCGCATCGGTGGACTCCGAGTCGTCTCGGATCACGAGCACGGCGTTAGCGCCGAGGCGCCGCGCAGCCACCTTGGCCGCGTCGACCATGGAGGAACTGGTGCCGTATCCAGACCTGCCGTCAGGCGTGGGCGTCACGTCTTGTAGAATCCTGGCATCCTCCGGCAAGTCGTCTTCGGACTCGAAGAGGATCATAGATGCAGAGCCGTCGACACCGGACGACGTGCCGCACGCGGCCAGAGACGCAACGGCAAAGAGGCAGAAGAGAAGGGATAGGGCGCGGGACATAATGGTTTCGTATAGGGCGAATGTGACGTTAACCTAGTAGGTGAAGCTGCTGGTCGCAACTCTAGCGTCACAGGTGGGCGTGACATGCAGCGGCCCGGCGCTCCGAGGAGTGCCGGGCCGAAAATGCACGATGCGCGCCTCTGGCGCCAGAGGCTAGTCGTCGTAGTTGTCGATCTGCGCGCGCTGCAAACCGCCCGAGTAGTCGATGTAGCAGGTCTTCGACTCGGTGTAGAAGTCGTAGACCTCCCAGCCGCCTTCGCGGTGGCCGTTGCCGGTCGCTTTCACGCCGCCAAAGCTCATGTGCGCCTCGGCGCCGATGGTCGGGCCGTTGACGTACGTGATGCCGGCGTCGATGTCGCGGAGCGCGCGGAAGGCGCGGGCCACGTCGCGGGTGTAGATGGCGGACGAGAGGCCGTAGATCACGTCGTTGGCGACCTCGATGGCCTCGTCGAAGCTCTTGATCTTGATGACCGAGAGGACGGGTCCGAAGATTTCCTCGCGGGCCACGCGCATGTCGCGGGTGACGCCCGTGAAGAGCGTCGGCTGGAAGAAGTAGCCGTCGTCCAGGCCTTCGCCAGAGGCGCGTTCGCCGCCCATCGCGATCGTCGCGCCGTCGTCCTTGGCGACTTGCATGTAGCCGGTCACTTTTTCGAGCGCCTTCTGGTTGATGAGCGGGCCCATCTCGGTGTCGTCGTCGTTGCCATAGCCCAGCTTCAGTTTGCTGGCCTTCTCGATGATGCGCTCGACGAGTTCGTCGTGTACGTCCTCGTGGACAATCAAGCGGCTGGTGGCGGTGCAGCGCTGGCCCGTCGTGCCGTAGGCGCCCCAGATGAGGCCTTCCATCGCGAGGTCCAGGTCGCCGTCCTCCATGACGATGGCGGGGTTCTTCCCACCCATCTCCAGCGATACGCGCGCGTGACGCGCGGCGGCCGTCGCGGCGATTTTGGCGCCGGTCTCGGACGAGCCGGTAAACGAGATCGCAGCCACGTCCGGGTGATCCACAATCGCCTGGCCGGTTACGCCTGCGCCCTGCACCAAGTTGACGACGCCCGCGGGAACGCCCGCGTCGTGCATCACCTGTACGAGCAGCGCGCCGGAGTGCGGCGCGTCCTCCGAGGGCTTGAACACGACCGTGTTGCCGCTCAGGATGGCGGGAAACATCTTCCACGTTGGCACAGCGACCGGGAAGTTCCAGGCGGTGATGAGGCCGCAGACGCCAATCGGACGGCGCACGGTCATGTTGAACTTGTTGTTCATCTCGCTCGGGACCGTGTGGCCGAAGAGCTGGCGGCCCATCGTCATGGCGTAGTAGGCCGTATCGATGGCTTCCTGCACGTCGCCCTTGGTCTCGAAAAAGGGCTTGCCCATCTCGCGCGTCATCGCGTGCGCGATCTCCGCCTTGCGCTCGGTCATGATGTCGCCGACGCGCTTGAGGATCTCGCCGCGCTTGGGCGCAGGCATCAGGCTCCACGCGCGAAACGCGCCCTTGGCAGCGGCGACGGCCTCGGCTACGTCGGCCTCGCTGGAAGACGGGAAGGTGCCGACGAGGTCGGAGTTGATGGCCGGGTTGCGGCTCTCGAACGTCTCGCCAGAGGCCGCGTCGCGCCACTCGCCGTTGATGTAGTTCTTGAAGATGTGGTCGGACATAGGGTCGGGAGAGGAGGAGAGGGGCCTGTGGCCCGGAGCGTATCGCGCAAAGGTACCCGGAAGGGCTTTCAGGGACGGCCAGCGCGCCGATTCTCCGCCCGAGGTTCGTTTTGGGTTCCGAGTTCCTGGTTCCGGGTTGCGCGCTGAGCGGGCCCGCGTGACAGCCTCTGGCGCCAGAGGCTCAGCCCAGAGGCACAAGCGCGAGGTAGCGCAAGCCGCGAACGGAGACGACGAGCGCGGCGAACACCCACGGCCGCACGCGCGCCACGCCCGCCGCCAGCGTAAGAGGATCGCCGATAATGGGAAGCCACGAGAAAAGCAGGGCGGGCACACCGAAGCGCTCGGTCCAGCGCAGCGCCGCGCGCCCGGCGCCAGAGGCTCTGCAGTTTGCGGCTCGATGCGTTCGCGGCCCCAGCGCCCGAGTGCGTAGTTGACGCCGCAGCCCAGCGAGTTGCCGAGCGTGGCCCACGCGAGAGCCTCTGGCGCCGACATGCCCAGCCGGAGCGCGGCGACAAAGGCGACCTCGGAGGAAATGGGCACGAGCGTGGCACCCAGAAATGCAGCGCCCGCGAGCCCGAGCGCGCCGTAGGCCTCGACCCAGAGCGCGAGGTCCGCGCTCACAGCCTCTGGCGACCGGGCCTCTCGCCAGAGGCCTCTCTAGCCGCGGCGAGCCTCTGGCGCCAGCGGCTTACCACCGCACCAGCACGTCGAGCACGACGAGCGCGAAGAAGACCGGCACCCACATCACGGAGGCGAGAAAGAGGCGCCGGGCGCGCTCGTCGGTCGGCTCGGAGTAGAACGAGAAGGCGGGCACGGTGAACAAGACGCCGAGCAGCGCCATGCCGCTGAGGTAGAGCATTCCTGCCGCGCCCGTCGCGCCGGGCATCATGCCGATCACGAGCAGCGCGAGCGTGGAGACGAGCGTGATGAGCGCCGTCGCGCGGACTCCGCCTCTGGCGGAGGGGAGCATCTTGAAGCCGCCCTTCTGGTAGTCCTCGCGCAGCATCCACGCGAGGGCGTAGAAGTGGGGGAGCTGCCAGAGGAAAAGGATGCCGAAGAGCACCCAGCCCGTCGTGTCGAGCGTGCCCGTCGCCGCTGTCACGCCGCCGAGTGCAGGCAGCGCGCCCGGCACGGCGCCGACGAGCGTGTTGTGGACGGTCCGCTGTTTGAGCGGCGTGTACACCAGCACGTAGAGCGCGACCGTCAGAACCGAGAGGGCGGTCGTGATCGGGTTGGTGGTCAGCGCCAGCACGACCGCGCCGGCGAGCGCGCACCCGAGGCCGTAGAGCACGCCCGCCAGAGGCGAGACGCGGCCGGTGGAGACGGGCCTCTGGCGCGTGCGGTCCATCCGCGCGTCCAGCTTGCGCTCGATGACGTGGTTGAGCGTGCCCGCGCCGCCTGCGGTCAGCCCTGTGCCCACCATCAGGCCGATGAGCGTGGGCCACACGATGGTGCCGTCGGCGCCGAGGAGGTAGCTCGCCGCGGCCATCACGATCACGAACGAGGCGATGCCGGGCTTGAGCAGTTCGCGGTAGTCGGCGAACCGAGCGAACTCAGTGGTGTCGGCGGAGGCGGATAGCGGTGGGGACGACCGCATGGGGTGAGCGTTGTTCGTGCTTCAATCAAACCCCAATCACGTGTTCCGTTCCGTCAAGTTGCGGCGGAGCGCTCAGGGATGAGGGATGAGGGATGAGGGATGAGGGATGAGGGATGAGGGATGAGGAGGGGCGCGGCGATTTTTGTTCCGCCAGGGGCGGGGTCGGGTGGCCCAGCCTCTGGCGCCAGAGGCCGCGTTTGTTCAGCTCGCCTCTGTTGATCTCACCTCCGTCCCCGCATCCGGTCATCCCGACAGAGCCCGTTCGGCTGCGTTCGGGCAGGCTCCGCGACGAGGGATCTACTCGCCGGATGCAAGAGACCCCACACGGCCTCGCGGTCGGACGCGTCTAGATCTCTCGGCTCCGCTCGGGATGACACGTAGCAGGGAACGGTGAGCCAGGGGACGGTGCGTGCCTCTGGCGCCAGAGGCACGCGCGAGGCAGTTTTACCCGGAACCCGGCCGCTAGCTCGCGCGGAGCGTGCCGCCCATCCATCGCGCGAGGCCGACGGCGACCGCCACGAGTGCCATCAGCAGCACGCTGTACGCCGCCGCCGCGCCCAGATCGTACTCGCGAAGCTGGGAGAACACCTCGACCGAGATGGAGCGGTTGGCGTAGACGTAGAGCAGGATCGACGCCACGAACTCGCCCAGCGCAGTCACGAGCGTGAGCAGCGCGCCCGCCAGCACGCCGGGCAAAATCGCGGGCCAGACGATGCGGCGGAACGTCCGGCCGCCAGAGGCGCCGAGGTCGGCCGACGCCTCGGCCAGGCGCCCGTCGAAGCCTTCGAGCGCCGCTTGCGTGCTCCGCACCACGAGCGGCACGTGGCGCACGAAGTACGCCAGAGGCAGCAACCAGACGGTGCCGACGAGGACGGCGCCGCCGGCGAGCACGCTGGGCTCGTCGAACTGCACGATGAGGCCGAGCGCGATGACCGTTCCGGGAATCGCGAAGGGAAGGAGGCTGAGCGCGCGTATCGCGGCACGGCCCTTTACCCATGTGCTCTGGATCGCGAGCGCGGCGCCGATGCCGAAGACGACGTTCGCGGCCGTCGCGAGGCCCGCCATCCAGAGCGAGTTGCGGATGGGCGCCGCGACCGCCGGGTCGCTCGCGAGGGCGACGTAGTTGGCAAACGTGAAGTCGGTCGGGAAGGCCTGGGTCGTCCAGCTTCCCTCGCGCACGAACGAGAGCAGCACGACCGTCGCGATGGGCAAGAGCAAAACCGTCAGCGCGATGCCGACGCCCGTAGCGGCCGCGATCCGCGCGCCCGTGCTCGCCAGAGGCCGAGGCGCGCGGCCGACGCCCTTGGCCGAGCCTCTGGCGCCGAGCCCGCCGCCGCGCTCCGCCAGAAGCAGGAAGACGAGGCAGATGCCCGTCAGCACGACCGAGACCGTGGCGGCGCGGTCCATCGCGCCGTTGAGCTTGAACTGGTAGATCTGCGTCGTGAGGAACGGCTCGGCCTCGGCGAAGAGCAGCGGGGCGGTAAAGCTCGCCATCGAGAGCATGAACACGAGCAGGCTCGCGCCCACGAGCGACGGCCGCAGGTGCGGCAGCACGACGCGCCGAAACGTGCGCCCGCCAGAGGCCCCGAGGTCCGCGCTCGCGTCCAGCAGCGCGCCGTCCAGGTCGCGCAGGGCGGCGCCCGCGAAGAGGTAGAAGTAAACCTGGAAGACGTAGACGTGGACCGCGATGACGGCCGCAAGTCCCGCAAACCCGAACGGCGCCGCGTCCAGCCCGAACAGCGCCTGCAACCCGCGCGGGAGCATCCCGCCCTCGCCGTAGAGAAACACAAACGCGAGCACGCCCACCAACGGCGGCAGCGCCAGAGGCAGCGCTGCTGCGCCGGCGAGGAGGCCTCTGGCGGGAAGCTGCACGCGGTAGAGCGTCCACGCGAGGCCCACGCCGACGAGTCCCGCGCCGAGGACGGTCGCGAGCGACACGCCGACGGAGTTGATGAGCGCGCGCGTGCCCGCGGCGCGCCAGCTTCCGAAGAGGTCGGCGAAGACCTGGCCGTCCAGCCCCAGGCGGAACGTGGCGACGTTGGGCCACACGACGTAGCCGAGCAGCACCAGCAGGACGGGGACGGCGAGCGCCCACGCGGCGCGGCGGCTCAGGATCATCGCCTCTGGCGCCAGAGGCGCCGAGCGGTCCGCCAGAGGCGGCGCAGCCGGAGCACGAGCGCGATCACGCGTTCTCGCCAGAGGCGAGCAGATCTAGGAGCGCCTCTGGCGTGGTCGCGGTGATGAGGCGTGCGCGGTGCTGGGCGCTGAAAAAGCCCTGGGTCACGGCGGTGTCCAGGAAGCGCAAGAGGTCGTCGTAGTAGCCGTCGACGTTGAGCAGACCGACGGGCTTGGCGTGGATGCTGAGCACGGACCACGTCCAGACCTCAAACAGCTCTTCCAGCGTGCCGATGCCGCCGGGCAGCGCGATGAACGCGTCGGAGAGCGACGCCATGAGGGCTTTGCGCTCGTGCATTGTCTCGACGACGTGCAACTCGGTCATCTCGCGGTGGCTCACCTCGCGGTCCACGAGCGCCTGCGGCATGACGCCGATGGCCTCGCCGCCCGCTTCGAGAACGGCATCGGACGTGACGCCCATCAGCCCGACGCGGCCGCCGCCGTTGACGAGCCCGAGGCCTCTGGCGGCGAGAAGGGCGCCCGTCGCGCGGGCGGCTTCGGTGTAGGACGGACGGGCGCCGGGGCGGGAGCCGCAGAAGACGCAAACACGGGAGATCGGCATGGCGCCGAAACTACTCGCACGGTCCTGTGCCCGGCGCGAAGCCTCTGGCGAGACGGTGCCGCCAGAGGCTCTCGTTGCTTGTTACCGCGCGACGGTGAACCGGCCGGTCTGCGTAGCGGCGCCCTCGGCTTCCAGACGGTAGATGTAGCCGCCGGATGCGAGGCCTGATACGTCGACGCGGTGCGTCTGCACGGTCTCGCCGCGCGGCACCTCGCGCTCGTAGACCTTGCGGCCGGTGAGGTCGTAGACGTGCAGGCGCGCCGTTCCCACCCCTTCCATCGCGTAGCGGACGGTCACGGCGCCAGAGGCGGGGTTGGGCGCGGCGACCGGCGCCAGAGGCGCGGCGGCGGTTTTGGCCTCTGGCGCGGCGAAAGTCGTGCGGACGCGCGTAGACGTGAGGCCGGGGAGGCGGATCTCGCGGATGCTGCCGTCTTTCTGCGTGATGGTGAGGAGGCGGTCATCACCATCTCGGCGGATCTCGACGGACGCGATGTCGTCGGTGAGAAGGCCTTGGACGCCTTTGAGATCCACGGCGGGGCTGATGCGCAGGTTGCTCCTTTGGGACCGTACCTCGACGGACGAGGCCCCATCGTCGATAAACTCCTTCATGAACTCAAGGTCCACGACGGGGTCGCCACCGCGATCAGGCTCGTTTGCGCGCTCGCGCAGCCGGAAGTTGCGGACCATACCTCTGGCGCCAGAGGCCTCTGGCGAGTCGAGGCGGAGCCGTGCTGATTCGACGCGGAGGCTCTCCATGAGGCGGTGGAGCTCGGAATTGTCCGATCCTAAGCCCTCTTTGAGCTCCAGCATCATTGGCGCCATCCGCTCGGAAAGCTGCACCATGCCGGGCTCCATCTCCTTGCGCAAGTCGAACAGCTTGTAGAGGACGGTGTCGGCTTTCGCTCCATCGCCAAAGTCGTTCCGGAGAAAGAGAACGGATACGTCATCGGCGCCAAGACGAGTGGCCTCCGAGTCCCCGCGGGAGGGGAGCCCGCGGGCTTCGGCCCCGGCGCGCGTCGTGATCTCGACCACGCCGTCCTCGCCGTGGCGCGCCTGCGCAGCCTCGCCTTTCAACACCTCGACGGAGTGGATGTCGTCAGGCGCGATGTCGTCGGCATTGGCCTGCCGCACGCCGTCCACGATGACGACCGGCGCGGGACCTTCGGCCGTACGCACGATCACGCGCGTCTCCTGCGCGAGCGCGCGGCTGGTGGTGACGGCGAGGCTCGCGACGACGAGGAGCGTGACGGCGAGGCTCCAGCCGAGGGCGAGCGTGGACCGGCGGAGCAGGGGAAGGGGGCGGGTCATGGCAGCGATGCGTTGGTGGACGTGAGAGGGCGAGCTTGACATGCCGACGGCGGCGAAGCGGGGCGCGGGCGCGGCGAAACGGGCGACGAGCGCGGCGTAGGCGCCGCGGCGCACGTCTCGTCGGCCGAGCAGCGCGGCGTCGCAGGCCAACTCGCGAAGCAGACCGCACCGGCGCGCGAGCCGGTGGACGCCAGGATGAAACGAGAACAGCGCAGCAGCGAGCGCTTCCAATCCTGCCGCGAGCGCGTCGCGGCGGCGGACGTGGACCAACTCGTGCAAGAGCGCGAGCGAGCGGGCTTCGCCCTCAAGTCCCGGCCGGAAGCACGACGACAGGGCGCCAGAGGCCAAACGTCATCGGCACGGGCGCCGCTGGCGTGGCGACAGCGCGCACCTCGCGGCGCAGTCCGATCCCTAGCGCGAGCGTGCGGGCCTCTGGCGCCAGAGGCGAATCCGTGGGCAGCGCGCGGCGAAGCGTGCGGAGCGTGGCGGCCTGTCCCGCGAGCCGGGCGAGACGAACCAGCGCCAACGCGCCCAGCGCGAGGACAACGAGCCCGAGCACGCCCCAACCCGTCAGCGTCGGCGCCAGAGGCGGCGCGAGGACTGCCGCGGCCTCTGGCGCAGCGAGCGCCGTTGCGAGAGGCGCAGCGTCGATGATGACGGGTGGGTTCAGCCACGGCGCGATCTGCGACGGGTCGAGAAACGGCGCGAGCGCCAAACCGAGCGGCAGGGCGAACAGCACGGCCTGCGTCGCGCGGTAGCGCACGAGCGGATGGACGCGGGCGCCAAGCAGGTCCGCGGCTTCTGCCAGGAGCCAGAGCGCGGTCCATGCCAGAACGGGGAGCCATAGGACTTCGCCAGAGGCCCGCCCTAGGGTGTCGAGAGCTTCAAGCATCGCTCTGCTGGATGGCGTCCACGATGCGGCGGATCGCGGCGAGTTCGTTGGACGAGAGCGACTCGTCGCCAACGAGCGTCTGGACGAGGGCGCCGGGCGAGCCCGCGAACGCCTTGTCCATCAAGCCCTGGAGCAAATCGCGCCGGACGGCCTCTGGCGACTGCGCGGCCGAGTAGATGTACGCGTTGCCGTCCTTGGTGTAGGCGAGATAGCCCTTGCTCGCGAGCTTTTTCAAGACGGTCATCACCGTCGTGTAGGCGACCGCGCGCGTTTGGAGCACGCGGGCGTGCACGTCGGAGACGGAGGCGGAGCCCAGCGCCCAGACGTGCTGGAGGAGTTCCATCTCGGTCTCGCCGAGGGGGTGGAGCGTGCGTCGGTTCATGCGTTCGTACGAGTATCGTAGTAGAAGTGTACGATGATCGTCGTAGGTGCGCAAGTAGGGTGCCCAAGAATGCCCTGGTATCAGCGCCAGAGGCCTCTGGCGCCACACAACCGCTTGCCATTGCGAGCGCCAGCGACCGCGAAGCGTCGGCGTAGCCCACAGTCTCGTGCAGCCGAGCGCCGAGTCACCCGATCACCGCGTCGCGGAGCCTGTCCCGAGCGAAGCCGAATGGGCTCCTCGTGATGACACCGTTGATTGGTTCTGCCTCTAAAACAGCAGTCGCAACCCGACCGACGCGCTCCGTCCGGGCGCAGGAAGCCCGGCCTGCGGGACGAGAAGTGCGTCCGCGAGGTTGTCCACGCGCGCGGAGAGTTCGAGCAGCGCCGCGCCAGCGTTCCACTGGCGACGCACCTCAGCCGAGAGCAACACTGCGCCCGGAAGCTCAGCGACTCCACCCGGGACGGGCGACACCACGCCGCCCACGCCGTCTGCCCACGCGCGCGCGCGCCAGAGGCCCCGGCGGGTTGCGCCGCTGGCGACCTCGATGCCCAGGCGTCCTACCGCGCCCGGCCGCTCGGTCAGGCGCGCGCCAGCGTCGGAGCGCTGGCGGACGAGCGTGAGCGCTGCGTCCACACGGACCGCGCGCGACGCGCGCCAGTCGGCGGTCGCCTCGAAGCCCAGCGCGGTCGAGCCGCCGAGGTTCTGCCTCTGGCGGCGCCCGTCGTCCAGCTGCACCTGCTCGATGGTGCCGCGCACGTCGCGCGCAAAGGCGACGAGCGAGCCCGCCAGAGGCCCGGCTCGTAGATCGGCGCCGACTTCGCCCAGCCACGCGCTCTCGGGTTGCAGGTCGGGGTTGAGGGCGAAGCGGCCCAGCGCACCGCCGAAGAGTTCGCGCATGGAGGGGAAGCGCGTTTTGCGCCCGCCACCCAGCCGCAGCCGAGCCTCTGGCGTGGCGTCCCAGACCGCACCCGCATGCAGCGCGAGGTCGCCGAACGGACCGGCCTCAGGGCGTAGGCCCGTCGCCAGAGGCGCCATGCCGTCCAGCGCCGCGCCCGCGGCGAAGCGGAGGCGTCCCCGCGTCTCGGTTTCCAGACCGATGCTGCCCGTCGCGTGGCTGAATCGCTTCTCTGGCGTGTCGGTTTCGGTTTGAATGTGCTGGGAGAGTTCGCCAAACGTCGTCGCGCGGATCACGCCCCAGGCGCGCGGAAACTCGACCGTCGCGCGGAGGCCGCCGCTGGCGTCTCTGTCGCGCTGCTCGGCCTCTGGCGCGGCGTAGGCGGCGCTCTCAAACTGCCGAATCGTCTGCGCGAACGCGCCCGCCCACGCGGTCCCGCGCACGCGCCAGAGGCGGGCGTCGGCGCGCGCGTTGAGCACGGCGAGACTCTGGCGCCACCGCGGCAGGCGCCAGAAGCGCACGTTTTCCTCTGCCGGGTCGAGGTGGCCTTCGGGCGCGACGCCTCTGGCGGCCTGGGCGTGAAACAGAGTCAGCGCGAGAGAACGGTCGGCCTCTGGCGACCACTCCACACGAGCCAAGCCGCTGGCGAGCGCGCGGTCCGTGTTGGTGCGCAGGGCGTCTGGCGCCTGGCTGAACGGAAGCTCGGCGCCAGAGGCTACGGCGTCGCCTGCGCGGGCTCCGGCTTCGAGGGCCAGCGTGCTACTCCACGCTCTGCCTCTGGCGACGCGCACCGCGCTCGCGCGTCCCCGTCCGGGCAGTCCGCCGCTGGCGCCGATCTCGGTCAGCGCGCCTTCGCCAGAGGCCCGGCGCGAGACCAGATCAACCGCCCCGCCCAGCGCGTTGGGGCCCCACGCGACCGACGGCGTGCCGGTCGCGACGACGATGCGGTCCAGCGCGCCCGTCGGAATCAGGCCGAGGTCGGCGCGGCGGTCCCACGGAACCGTGAGCGGGGCGCCATCCAACGTGACCACCAACTGGCGCTCGCCCGAGCCTCTGAGGTACACCAGCGCCTCGCCGCGCGAGTTCGTCTGCACGTGCGCCGAGGGCACCTGCCGCGCTACGTCCGCCACGGACTGCGGGCCTGTGGCCGCGCCGCCCACCGGGATCTGCCGAACGCTCGCGCCGCCGACGGCCGGAACTGTGTTCGTGGCCCGAGGCCGCACGCCGATGCCCTCCAGCTCCTGCTGCCACAGCGAGTCCGGGATGACCTGAGCCTCTGGCGCGAGCGCACACGACACGAGCATCACCGCCAGAGGCCCGAGCGCACCCCGCACCGGCTACAGCGTGCCTCGTCCTTCGAGCGCTCGGCTGAGCGTCGCCTCGTCTGCAAATTCCAGATCGCCACCGATGGGCAGGCCCCGGGCGATGCGCGTGACTTTGACCTCGAACGGGTCCAGCAACTGCCCGATGTAGACCGCTGTCGTGTCGCCCTCTACGTTGGGATTGAGCGCGAGAATGACCTCTTGCACCGGCACGGCCTCTGGCGGCTGCGGTTTGTCGTCGTCATACTCCTCGGGTGTCTCCGCGACCTCGCCAGAGGCCTCTGGCGCCGACGTGAGCTCGGCTTTGCCGGAGATGCGGCCGACCAATTCGCGCACGCGCAGGTCGTTGGGGCCGATGCCGTCCAACGGCGAGATCACGCCGCCGAGGACGTGGTACAGGCCGCGGAAATCACCGGTGCGTTCTAGCGCGAACACGTCGCTCGGGTCCTCGACCACGCACACGATGCTGCGGTCGCGGCGGTGCGAGGCGCAGATGGGGCAGGGCGTGTAATCCGCCACGTTGTAGCAGATCTGGCACGTCACCACGCGGTCCTTGGCCGCCACCATCGCCTTGGCGATCTCGACGACTTCCTCGCGCGACATCTTGAGGATGTAGGCGGCCAGCCGGTTCGCGGTCTTGCGGCCAATCGTGGGCAGCTTGCTCAGCTGCTCCACGAGGGCTTCGACGGTTTCGCTCGTATGCGTCATGGTGGCGGGCAAAACCCGAGTCTAGATCGCGCTGGTGACAGCGCCGTGTCGCCAGAGGCGGGAAGAGAGGCCTCTGGCGCCAGAGGCTAGAGTCCGGGGATGCCGCCGCCGCCCATCGCGCCGAGGTCCAGGCCGGGCGGGAGCATGGTGGAAGCTGCCTCCTGCATCTTGCGCTGCTTGATGCCTTCGGCTTCTTCGAGCGCTTTGTTGACGCCCGAGACGACGAGGTCTTCGAGCATCTCCAGGTCGTCCGGGTTGACGACCTCTTTCTCGATCTTGATCGAGACGACGCGGCCCGTACCGTCGGCCGTGACGGAGACCATGCCGCCGCCAACTTCGGCGGTCACTTTTTCTTCCGCGAGGCGCGTCTGTGTTTCGGCCATGCGCTTCTGCATGTCGGCCATTTTGCCGAAGAGATCGGCCATGTTGGGGGCTCCGTCCATTGTGGGTACTGGGTACAGGGTGCGAGGTACGGGCGGTGAGTACCTCGTACCCGGTACCGCGTACCTGAATCAGTTCCAGACGATCTCGGCGCCGAGCTTCTCGAAGAGAGCCTGCACAACCGGGTCCGTCTGGCGTAGCTGCTTGAGCGTTTCGAACGGATCGTCCGCGGCGGCGGTTTCTTTCTTTTGCGCCTGCGAGACGACGAACCGGAGCGGCGTGGGCTGGCCCGCGAGGTCGGAGAGCAGGCCCGAGAGAAAGTCGACGTCGTTCTGCAGCGAGCCCTGCGCGAGGCTGTTCGAGACCGAGACTTCGAGCGCGCCGCGGTGGATGCGCTCGGGCTTGGCGCTCGCGATCATCGAGAAGAGGCTCATGCCGCGCTCGGCGCGCACGCGGTTGACCAGCTGCGGCCATACCTCGTGTGCGCGCGGAATGGAGATGCCGAAGTGCGGGTCCTCTGGCGCCTCTGCTGGTTTCTGCAGGGCGAGAGACGCTGGGCCGCTGGCGCCGTCGCCGGAGGTCGCGCCGCCGGAGGTCGCGCCGCCGGAGGTCGCGCCGCCAGAGGCGGGGCGGCGCGCGAGCGCAGGGCGCCCGAAGAGGCCGCTTCCTACCGATGGCGGAGCCTCTGGCGCAGGGCTCGCACCCGAGGGCGCGGGAGGTGTCGGCGCGCGGGGCGGCGTAAATGCCGGGGCACCGCCTTCGTCGTCGTACGGCGGGGGTGCGGGTCTACCGTCGCCGGTGTGCGGCGGCTCCGGCGTCGGCTTCGCCAGAGGCGGGCCGCTCTGGTAGCGCGCGGGGGCCTCGGCGGTAGCGCTGGGCGGCGGCGCGGCGTGGCGTGCGGCCTCTGGCGGAGTGGCCGCCCCAGAGGCCGAAGAGGTGGGCGCGGCGTGGAGCGCAGTTTGGCCCTCGTCCTGCCTCTCTCCCAGGGGGAGAGGGGGAGGGCTGAGGTGTGGACGTATCAGCGCTCGGCTGCGTCTCGCCAGAGGCGAGAGGTGCTGGGCCTGTGTGCGAGGGAGCCGCTGGCGATGACGCCGCTGGCGTTGGGCGCGCGAGGGCGGGCGCCGGGAGCACCGCGGCGGTGGCCGGGGTGCTCCCGGCGGAGGTCAACGGGGGGGCAGGAGATGGCGTGGATGCCGTCGGCGCAGGTGCCGTCGGCGTGAGCGGATTGGCCCTAGGAGCGACGGCGCCAGAGGCGGCCTCTGGCGCCGTCGCCTGCACTGCCGGAGCAGCGGCGATCGTGGGCTGTGGCGAAGCGACCTGCCCTGATGGCTGGGATGCAAGCGACTGGGAGGGCGCGATCTGCGGGGCGGCGGGCGTGCCGCCAGAGGCCGGGCCGGAGGGCAGTTTGGCGCCCCCGGCGAGCGCGGCTTCGATGCGGCGCAGGCGGTCCAGCAGTACGTCCAGCTTCGCGGCGCGCTCCAGCGTGGCCATTTTGACGAGCGAGAGCTCGACCACCAACCGCGGCTGGCGGCTGTCGCGCAGGTCGCTTGCGCACTGCTCGACCAGCATCAGCAGATGCAACAGGTCGGCCTCGGCCCAGGCGCCAGAGGCCTGGAGGTAGCGCGCGCGCGTGGCGTCGGTGCCTTCGACCAGATCGGCGCTGCCGGTCGTGCGGGTCACCATGAGGTCGCGCAGGTGCTCGCCAAGACCGCCGACAAACTCGGCGAGGTCGTAACCGCGGCGCACCAACCCGTCTACAAGCGTGATGAGGCCTGCGCGGTCGGCGTGCGCAGCGCGGTCCGTCACGGCGAAGAACACGTCTTCGTCGACGACGCCGAGCGCCTCGCGCAGCGGCCCGATCTGCAGGTTCATCCCGACGAGCGAGAGGGCCTGGTCGAACAGGGAGAGCGCGTCGCGGAGAGCGCCGTCACCCTTTCGCGCGATGAGGACCAGGCTGTCTTCGTCGGCGGTGATGCCTTCGGCTTCGCAGACCGTGCGCAGCCGCGCCACGATCTCGGGCACCTGGATGCGGCGGAAGTCGAACCGCTGCGTGCGGCTGAGAATAGTGGGGAGGACCTTGTGCGGCTCGGTCGTCGCGAAGACGAAGAGGGCGTAGGGCGGTGGCTCCTCCAGCGTTTTCAGCAGCGCGTTGAACGCCGCCGCCGAGAACATGTGGACCTCGTCGAGGATGTAGACTTTTTTGTCGGCGCCCTGGGGCGGAATCCGGACGGTCTCGCGCAGCTCGCGCACGTCGTCCACGCCGTTGTTGGACGCCGCGTCCATCTCGATCACGTTGAGCGCGCGGCCCTGCTCAAAGGAGCGGCACGCCTCGCAGGTGCGGCACGGCTCGGCGTCGGGCCGCTCGGCCAGAGGCGTTTGGCAGTTGACGGCCTTGGCGACAAGCCGCGCGGCGGTCGTTTTGCCCACCCCTCGCGGGCCCGCAAACAGGTAGGCGTGCGCTAGCCGGTCGCCCAGAATGGCGTTGCGCAGCGTTTCGGCGACGTGCTCCTGCGCGACGAGGTCGCCAAAGGTCTGCGGGCGGTATTTGCGCGCGGTGACGAGGTAGCGCGGCTTGTCGGGGGCGTCGGCCATGTGCGTCGCGAGGGGTGGTCCGGAGGGCCGCGCGGTGGTCTGCGCGCCCGTACCGGAAGGTAACCGCTGGCCTCTGGCGCGGACGTGTCAGGGGGCGGGTCTTGGGCAGACGCGCGGAGGCTCAGCCTCTGGCGCCAGAGGCCGGAGCCGTGCGGCTCTCAACTCCCAGTCCTCTCCTACCCCTCGATCACGCGCGTGTCCGCGATGCGGTCGCCGATGCGCCGCGCGACGGGATCAACAAGCACAAGCACAATCTCGACGACGAGCAAGAGCGCGAAAAGCCCCAGCAGCGCATCGTTGACGCCGATGTTGCCCGCGAGCACGATCTGGCGGTAGCCCAGCGTGAGGTTGGCGAGGCCGGGAAAGAGCAGCACCAGCGCGACGGTCCAGTTGCGCCTGGCCGAGGTCGCCAAGTCCATCGTCGTGCCGCCCAGGCGGATGGGCAGCAGCCACAGCATCCGCTTGCCGATGGAGCGGCCGCCGAGCGCCGCCAGAGGCAGGCCGTCGCGGAAGAGCAGGTAGAGGCCGCCGAGCAGCAGCCCGGCGCCGAAGAAGCGCTCCTTGGCGACGCTCGGGATCGCGAAGAGCAACGCGATGACGAGCGCGAACGCGCCGTCGAGCACGAACGCGGCGGCGCGGCGGACGAGCACGGAGCGGGTGCGGGTGGCGAGGCTCGGGTCCGAAACGGTAGCGGGCGCGCTCATGCGGCGGTCGGGCAGTGGGTGGCCCGCATGGTACCGCCCCTGCGCTCTGGCAGACAAACGAAGCCTCTGGCGAGATGATGAGATGTGGCGCGTGCGCCAGAGGCCTCTGGCGCCAGAGGCTAGATCTGGATTGTCCCCTTCTGCGAGGGGGCAGAGAACGCGAACCGGGATCTCTACACAACGCGCAGCCTCTCACTCGGGCTCTGGCGCCCGCGCGGAGCACCGGCGCCGAGCGTGCTCGGGGGTAGCCACGCTCCGGCTTCAGACCATGCCTGGTGCCTCTAGCGGCAGAGGCTCGTGCCAGCCATCTTCCAGTCCCCAGTCCCCAGTCCCCAGTCCCCGCCAGAGGCTACTTCAGCTGGCGGCGGAAGTAGGAATAGGCTTCGTTGATGCGCTTCGTCTCCTCCTCGGCGAGCTGCTGCAGCTTGATGCCCAGCGTGGCGCAGCGGTCCGGGTGGTAGGCCGCGATGAGGCGGCGGTAGGCGATGCGGACCGACTCTCTGGTCGCGGGTCCCTTGAGACCGAGCGTGAGCCGGTACGCGGCCTCTTGCGTGGAGGCCGACGGCGGCGCCGCGTGCGTGCCGCCGCCAGAGGCGCGCGACGACGGACCCGAGCGGGTGCGCTGCCGCGCCTGCTGCTGCCGGGACTGCCGCCTCTGGCGCTCGCGAAACTCGCGCGCTTTGCGCTCCTTGGCGAAGTACGCGTCGCGGATGCGGTCTTCCTGCTCGGACGCGCGGCGCGCCTGCTGGGCCGACGCGTCGGCGCTCGTGGCTCGTGCGCCAGAAGCTGGGGCGGGGCGCGGGGAGCCAGCGCGCGGGCCTGTGCTGCGTGCGCTCGCCTTGCGCGAGCGGCGCGTTGTCTCGCGGGCCGAGGTGGCGGCGCCGACGCGCTTGAGGTCGCCCAGCCAGCCCAAGAGCGCACTCGCGATGAGCGCGATGGAAAGGATGAATCCCGCGAGCAGGCTGAAGTTGATCGTCTCGGGCACCGGCTAAACGGCAGAGGGTGCCGGTGGGACCGCCGCGCCCCGGTCGAGGTGCCCGGAGGTGCTCGCCTCTGGCGCGTCGGCCTCTGGCGCGTCGGGGGATGCCGTGATGCGTGCGGTCGGGTGCGTCCCGCCAGAGGCTGAGTGTGCGCCGCTCGGGCGGATCTCTGGCGTGGGCGCGTCGGGGCGGGGCTGGAAGTGCTCGCGGCAGCGCGGCTCGTACGCTTCGGCCTCACCGACGAGGACGCGGCTTTCGCTCGCGACCAAGCGCTGCGAGTGGTTGGCGGGCGCGCCGCACACCACGCAGATGGCGTGCAGCTTGGTCACGTGCTCGGCCACGGCCATGAGCTGCGGGACGGGCTCGAACGGCTCGCCCATAAAGTCCTGGTCTAGCCCGGCGCAGACGATGCGCTTGCCCTGCCGCGCGAGGTGTTGGCACACGTCGACGAGCTCCGGCCCGAAGAACTGCACCTCGTCCACGCCTACCACGTCGGCGTCGCCCACGAGCAGCAGAATCTGGTCGGCGGCGTGGACGGCCACGGACGGCATCGCGCTGGCGTCGTGCGAGACCACGGCGTCTTCGGCGTAGCGGTTGTCGATCGCGGGCTTGAACAGCGCCACGCGCTGGCGCGCGATGCGGGCGCGGCGCAGGCGGCGAATCAACTCCTCGGTCTTGCCCGAGAACATGCTCCCGCACACCACCTCGATCCACCCCGCGCGGCGGCCTCCTTCGTCTCGAACGTATACGTGAGGTTCCATGCCAGAAGGTCGGACCGCCAGAGGCGCGCGGCAAGGGGAGGGACGGGGGATTGGGGAAGAGGGAAGGGCCGAGGGTGCATAGGCCGAGCGTTTTCTTGGCGCTCTTGTCAGCAGGATGAGCGCGTCTCCTGTGGCAGGACGCGATCAGGCATCCGCTCTCGCCCCTTCCTTCTACAGCCGCTCGACGGCGCGCGCGGGCACCCAGCCTTCGGCGTCGCCCGCGCGGGCGCGGCGCCAGAGGCCCTGCGTTTCGCCGACGCGTACGGTCTCGCCTTCGCGAATCGCGCCGACGCCGGTCGCCTCTGGCGCGGGCCTCGCGCGCACGTCCACGGTCGCGAGCGCGACGGCGCGCGGCTGCCCGGCATCCACGAGCGCGAGGCCCGCGAGCACGAGCGCGCCCAACGCCAGAGGCGCCAGCGCAAGCGCGCCCCAGCCCAGCGCAGGCCTCTGGCGGCGGCGCCAGAGCGCCACGAGAACGAGCGTCGCGAGGTAGAGTGTGAGCGCGAGCGCGACGAGAAGCCCGGCGCCGACGCGCGACGTAACGGCGCGAGAGGCCACGAACGGTGCCGCGATGTCGGGCGGGGACTGCCGCGCGAGGGCGTAGGCGTCGCCACGCGCGGCGGCGATAGCGGGGTCGGACGGGGCCAGGCGAGAGGCGCGTTCCAGCGCCAGCACCGCCGCTCCGGCGTCGCCTCTGGCGATGTGCAAGCGCCCGAGCGCGAGCAGCGCCTCGGGGCTTTTCCACCCGCCCGAAAGCGACGCGTCGAGCGCGGCGATGGCGCCGGTCGTGTCGCCAGAGGCTGCGAGCGCCACGCTTTGCACGCGAAGCGCCTCGGCGCCCTCGCGCGAGTCGGCATCGGGCGAGAGCAGGCCCGCCTCTGGCGCCAGAAGCTGAAGGAGTGCGAGGACGAGCGCGATCATGCAGACACCTTGGCTGCGGCGCGGCGAAACGATGCCAGCGCGGCCTGAGCCTCTGCGATCAACTCGCCAGAGGACTCGCCAGCATACCGGGCGGCCTCGCACCGCGCGAGCACGCGGTCGAGCGCGCCAGAGGCCTCGGCGCCTGCGATGATTTCAGCGCGCGCGATGAGGTCGCGGCGCGGCAGCGTGTTCGCCAGAGGCCCGAGCGAACGCGCAAGCGTCTCGCGAATCGCGCGTTCGGCCTCGGCAGCTTGCGCGCGGGGTGGCCGGCCGGCGGCGCTCTTGAGCCGCGCCGCAGCGTCCGCTACAGGGCGAGGCCTCTGGCGGCGGCGCCTCGCGCCCAGCAGTCCCAATCCGGCCACGGCCGGAAGTACGAGCCCGACGCCCAGCAGCGCCCACAGCGGTTTGGTGGAGAGGCCGCGCGTACGCTGCCAGCGCGCGTCGACGACGGCCGCGGCGCCAGAGGCGAGCGGCGCGCCGCTGACCTGGATCGCGAACGGGCCCTGGCGCAGCGTGCGGTAGCGCTGAGTCTCCGGGTCGAAATAGCTCCACGCGATTTCTGGAATCTCGAACGAGCCGCCCTGCGGCACGAGCGTGTACGTGAACTGGCGCACGCTCACTGAGCGGGCTCCGCGCCGTATCGGTCGAGCGCTCGGACGCCGGGTCGTAGGCGTCGACGTTTGCGGGCATGTCAATGGCGGGCGCGGCGAGCGTGGCGGCATTGCCGGTCCCGCGCAGCGTGACCACGAGTTCGACCGGGTCGCCGGGGGCTACCGCCAGAGGCTGGGCGCGGGCGCTCATTTCGAACGTGCCCACGGCGCCGCTAAAGCCGTCGGGCGCGCCCGGCGGCAGCGGGACGACGGCGATGTCGGCTGCGGGCGCGGTCACCTTGCGGTCTGAGCGCCGCGAGCGAAAGGGAGAGAAAAACGGCGCGAACGGATCCGAGGTGTCGTTTTCGCGCACTTCCACGTCGAAGTCCATCGGCGCGAGTTCGAGCGCGCCCGAGCGTGCGGGAAACAGGGCGAGGCGGCGAATGGTCACGCGCTGCATCGCGCGGCCACCCACGTTTACCGGGCTGGGGTAGGTGTCGGCGGTGGGCACGTCCATCTCCTCGCGCCAAAAGCCCTGCGCGTCCCACGTGCCGACGGCGAGCGCCTTGCGCGGCGCGGCGCGCTCGGGGTCGAAGTAGAGCACGTAGTCCACCACGATCTGCTCGCCCACGACGGCCTGCCCCTGGCGCGGCTCGGCGCGCACGAAGAGATCGCGGCCCAGGGGCGCGGCCTGCGGGCTCGGCGCCAGAGGCGCGTTTGGCCTCTGGCGGCTCGGCCCCTGGCGCGAGGTCCCGCGCGTGACATCGATCAGTATGCGGTCGGTCGTGAACACGCGGCCCGCGGCGGAAAAGCTCATGCCACCCAGCTGGGCTGCGCCAGAGGCCACGGCGCGGTAGCGCCAGCCCAGCGCCAGCCGCGTCTGGGTGCCAAACGTGGAGCGGCGCTGGAACGACGGCGTCTGAGAGACGAGCTGCAGGTGGCTGGAGGGGACGGGTGGCGTGACCGTGCCCAGATCGTCCACGCCCGTCACTTCGAGCGTGTACGTGAGCGTCTCGCCCTCGCTCAAAACCGTCCGGTCGGCGTAGGCCGAGGCGGAAACCTGAGCGCGTGCGCCAGAGGCCAGCGCGAGCAGCATGAGAAGTGCGAAGCCGAGCCGCATCACCAGTCGCGGTCGGAGCGCCTCTGGCGCGTGGGCCGGCGCATCTTGCTGACGAGCAGTTCCTCCTCCGCACCGACGGCGTCGAGCAGGCGCTGCGCCTGTGCCTGACTCATCTGCGCGCCCTGTTTGGCGCCAGAGGCTGCGCTTTGCGGCGCCTGGCCCTGCGACGGCTGGTTGGGGCGCGATCCGTCGGCGCCATCTTGCTGCTCTGGCGTGTTCTGGTCCTGATTGGTGCCGTCGCGCTTGGCGGAGTCATCTTGATCAGGCTGTTCGCCCTTTTCCTCGTTCTGGCCGCCGTCCTGCTGCTTGTCGCCCTGGTCGCCGCTTTCAGACTGGTCGTCCTGCTGGCCGTCGTCGCCATCCTGCGGCGGCTTCTGCTGGCGCAAGAGGTCGAGCAGACGCTTGAGCTTGGCGTTGTCGGGGTCGAGCGCGAGGCCCGCTTCGGCTTCCTGAATCGCGCGGTCGGTTTCGCCTGCGATGTGCGCCTGGGCGGCAGCGTGGTACTTCGCGGTCGCGCCCGGCGTGCGGGTAAACCGCTGCGCGGCTTGCTGCGCCGCCAGAGGCGCGGCGAGAAGGAGGACGAGAACGGCGACGAGCCTCACGGAAGGGGGAGCGATGTGGTGTCGGAGTCTACCTCGGCAACGTCGCCGAGGCGCTGAATGAACTCGCCGAACGCTTGGACGGTGGAGTCTCGTGCGAGGCCGTCTTGCATCAGCGCGTTGGCGCGCTCGTACTGCCGCCGCTCGACGAGCGAATCGGCCTGCGCTTTGAGGCGCTCGGCAAACGGCGACGGCTCGGGAGGCTCGGGCTGGTCGTTTTCGTCGCCACGCCTCTGGCGGAGCAGTGCGATCTCCAGGTTGACCTGGGCAGTCGCCATCGCGGGGTCGAGCACGAGTGCCCGGCGCAGCGCGGCGACGGCGCGCGTGAGGTCGCCAGCTTTGAGCGCCGCCGTCCCGGCATTGTACGCGACCGTCGCGTGTCGCTCCGCGCCGACCCACGCGAGGGCATCCGAGAAGGACGAGTCGGCCTGTGCGTAGCGCTCGGTCGCGTAGCGCGCGAGGCCGAGGTTGTTGAAGAGCGCTGCCCGAGCCTCTGGCGGCACGTCGTCCTGCGCCAATCCCGCGATGTATTCCTGCTCCGCCGCCAGAGGCTCAGTGTCAACTAGGGCGTTGCCGTTTCGACCCTCGCGCATGCCGGGCGCGAGGGCGCCGAACACGCCGAGGCCGAGAAGGAAAAGGGCGGCTCGCACAGGGGGCGCGTCGGTGAGGCCTCTTGCGCCAGAGGCGGTTAGTTGGCGACGGGCACGAGGGGCGCCGTGGCGTCCTCATCGGTCATGTCGTCTCCGCTCGTGTCGGGCGTGACGCCGTTCTCGCGGTCCATGAAGTCCTGGAACGAGCCGTCCTCGTAGGCGCCTTCGCGCACGTAGCGCAGCGCGAAGAGGAACGTCTCGGCATCGGCGTAGCCGGGCAGGCGCGTGATGACCTCGCCGGTCTGCGGGTCCATGAAGATGGTCGTCGGCGTAGAGGTGATGCCGAGGCCGCTGGCGAGCCAGGCGGTGGGCAGGCGGTAGTCG
Organism: Rubricoccaceae bacterium; assembly: GCA_963708165.1. Lineage (GTDB taxonomy): Bacteria > Bacteroidota > Rhodothermia > Rhodothermales > Rubricoccaceae > Rubricoccus. The sequence goes on from OY970187.1 coordinate 3,192,195, forward strand.
AAAAACTCGATGGGCTCGCGGTTCTCGATGTCCAGCCGCGCCACCTCGAAGTTGGCGTCCAGGTACGCCTGGATCGTGTCGTCGGTGTAGACGTCGGTGTCCAAGCGTCCGCACCACCCGCACCATGCGGCGTAGCCGTGCAGAAGCAGCGTTTTCTCGCCCGTCTTGGCCTCGGCCACGGCGGTTTCGATGGGCTTCCACTCGGGCGCGTCATCGGGAATGATGGAGGCGTCCTGCGCCGCTACGCCGGAGGCGGCCAGAAGCAGGGCGAGGAGGAGTGCGGTGCGCGACATACGAGCCGGGTGCGGTGGGTGCGAGAATCTACAGGTCGACGCCCGCGCCTCTGGCGGGGTTTTGGGGAAACGCGCGAGGGGGCGGCGTGAGTGCGCGGGCGCGCCCAGAGGCTTCTGGCGCTCGCGCGTGTGGCGCCAGAGGCGTTTCCTCAGGCGCTGTCCATGCCCGCGGTGCCGCCAGAGGCCGCGAGCGGGAGCGTGAGCACGAACGCGGCGCCGCCGCCCGCGGGGCGCTCTGCGAGCAGCGAGCCGCCGTGGCCCACGGCAATGTCGTGGGCGAGCGAGAGGCCGAGGCCTGTGCCGGAGCCGGGGCCTTTGGTCGTGAAAAAAGGCTCGAAGATGCGCGGGAAGAGGTCGTCGGGGATGCCCGCGCCGTTGTCCTCCACGCGCACGACGGCCGCGGCGTGTCCGTCGTGGTCGGTCCCGGGCCGCGCGGTCACGGCAACGGCTGGCGCGTAGGTGTCGTCGCCCGCGCCATCGCGCTGGCGGACGGCGTGGAGCGCGTTCTCGACCAGGTTGCGCACGGCGCGCGTGACCGACTCGGGCACGATCTCCGCCAGAGGCAAGTCTGCATCGATGCCGACGGTGAGCGCGACCCGGTCCGGCCCGTTGGGCCCGACGGCTTGCTCGACCGCGGCCTGAACGGTTTCGCCAACCGAGACGGCGCGGCGCGTGCCGGTCACGCCGCGCGCGTGGACGAGCATGGACTGCACGATGTCGTCGGCGCGCTGGCCGTGGGCCGAGATCTTCTCGGCGTTCTGCGCGACGGAGCCCAAGAGTGTCTGGACCTCCTGGAGGTCGCCTCGTGCGGCGGCTTCGGTGGCTTCGGCCGCCAGTTCGCTCGTGAGGGCCGCGAAGTTGGTCACGAAGTTGAGCGGGTTCTTGATCTCGTGCGCCACGCCGGCCGTGAGGCGGCCCATGCCGGCCAGCTTTTCCTGCTGCACGAGCTGCGCCTGCATCGCGCGCACGCGGCCGAGCGCGGCCTCGCGCTCACCCAGCGCGGTGGAGAGCGCCGCCATGGCCTCGGCCTGCGAGCGGTTGGCGCCCTCCAGCGCCATGTTGGCCTGCCGAAGCCCGTCGGCTTGCATCTGGCGCTGGCGGTCCGCCGCGCGCGTCCCCAGGCCGAGCACGATGAGGAGCGCCGCCAGCGCCGCCGTCGAGGCCCACGCCGAGCGGCGGGCGTCGCGCGCGGCGCGGTCGACTCGGCGGCTGTACAGACTGCGCACGCGCCGTGCCTCGTCCAGCATGTCGGCTACGCGCTCGCGGATGTCGTCCATCGAACGCCTGCCGCGGTCGCTGCGTACGACGGCGATGGCCGCCGCCTCGCGGCCCTCGCGGCGGAGCCGGATCGTGTCGTCGAGCTCGTCCAGCTTGTCGTCTATCCTCTGGCGAAGGGGCGGGAGCCGCTGGGTTTGGAGCGGATTCCAGCTCACGAGCGTTTCGAGCGCCGCCAGAAGCGAGTCGGAGGCCGGGCGCGCGCTTGTGTGCGGCTCCAGGTAGGCGGGGTCGCCGGTGAGCAGGTAGCCGCGCTGCCCGGTCTCGGCGTCTTGCACGGCCGAGAGGAGTGCGAGCAGCGTGCGCTGCACCTCGGCGGGACGCTCTTCGTTTTGAAACCCTTGCTCCAAAACGGAGACGCTGCGGAGCGCCGCCACGGCGTTGGCAGCGAGCGCGCCCGCCACGACGAGGGCGACGAGCACAAGGAGGGCCTTGCGGGAAGCAGAAATGGCTGGAGGCGGGAAGGAAAGCCAGAATACGCCTCTGGCGAGAGGCACCGGCATGGGGGGGAGCGATAGATCTGCCTCCGCCAGAGGCGCCGTTTCCCGCCGGAGTGGTGGGCTCCCGAGCCACTCAACGCGCGGCACTCAACGCGCGGGGCGCGAGAGGCCGGGCAGCACGCGCCGGTAGGCGTCTAGAAACGTGCGGCTCTCCGCTCCCCACGAGTGCGCCGCGTGCAGGCGCCGCGCGCCCGCGCTCATGCGCGCGCGAGCCTCTGGCGCGAGGGCGTCGCGGATCGCGCGGGCCAGCGCTGCGGGATCGGCTGGGTCGACGGCGAGGCCTGCGCCGTAGCGCGTGACCATCTCCGCCAGAGGCTCGATGCCTGCGCCGGCAAGCGTGGGCACGCCCGCCGCGGCGTACTCGAAGAGCTTGTTGGGCAGCGCCATGCGCAGGCTTTCGGTCAGCGGGAGTGCGGTCATCGCGCCCAGGTCGGCGTCGGGCGTGAGGCGCACGAGCGCGTCGGGCGGCGTGAACGGGAGCAGGTGGAGTTCGCCTCTGGCGGCGCGCGCTTCCAGTTCTGGCGCCAGAGGCCCTTCGCCGATGAGCACGAGCGCGGCATCGGGCATCTCGCGCATCGCGTCTGCCAACTCGGTCAGACCGCGACCCTCGCGCCAGAGGCCTTGGTAGAGAACGAGCGGGCGGGCGTCCGAAAGCCCCAGCCTCTGGCGGAGCGCGCCGGTACGTGACACGCCAGAGGCGGGCGAAGCCGATACGTTGCGCACGACGGTCGGCCGCGTGATGCCGTAGCGCGCCCGAAGCGTGTCCGCGATGGCATCGTTGACGGTAAACGCCAGGTCGGCGTGTGGGGCGAAGCGGCGTTCGATGGCGCCCCACGTCCAGCGCACCCACGGGCGCCCGGCGGCGTCCAGGCCGGGGTAGAACTCGCGGGCGTCGTACACCACCTTGGCGCCGGAGCCTCTGGCGGCGCTCGCCATCGCGGGCAGCAGGTGCAGGTCGCTGGCGTGGAGCACGCGCGCGCCAGAGGCAGCGGCGGCGCGGCGCATGGCGCGGTGCGCGCTCCAGAACAGCGCCGGGCCTCTGGCGGCGCCGAGCGGCACGGTCTGAAGAGTGGCGCCCGGCGGCAAGGCATCCGGGTCGCGAGGTGTGCCCACGCCCAGCACCCGAACCGTCGCGCCAGAGGCGGCCAGCGCTCGGATCTGGCGTAGCGCGCGGGACGACGCCGTGGGATCGCCGAGCAAGGCGAACGCGACATCGGGCGCGGCCTCTGGCGGGAGTCTGTGCGGGCGAGAGGACATCCGTTTTGGGAGAGGCGAGGAAGGGAGGACGGGCAGCCTCCCGCGTATGTTACCGACCACCCCTCGCGCTCCCCTGTGACCGTCCGCCGCCTCCTGTTCGCTTTCGCGCTCGTCGCGGTCGGCATCTTGATCGGGCTGCCGGTCGCGCGGATGGGTCAGCCCACGCCAGAGGCTGGTGCCCGCGGCGAGGCAGAGCGCGCGCCAGCGGCTGTGCGCCCGGAGCCGGTGCAGATCGGGCCGGACGAAGAGGAGGAGCCCGAGCTGACCTCGGAGGACATTCCCGAATTGCGCACGCTCAACCGCCTCTTTACGGGCGTCGCGAGCCGCGCGACAGAGGCGGTGGTATACATCGAAGTCGACGGCGCCGAGGCAGGCGGCGACGCGTACTACGGCCCGCGCACGACGGCGGGAAGCGGCGTCATCATCTCGCCCGCGGGCTACGTGATCACCAACGCGCACGTGCTCGAAGGCGGACGCCGCGTGACGGTCGTGCTAACCGACAAGCGCGAGTATGCCGCCGAGGTCGTCGGCCGGGACCCGACCACAGATCTCGCCGTTCTGCGCCTGCTCGAAGTGGGCGTAGGGGGCGAAGAGCCCCTACCCGTTGCGACGCTGGGTGACTCAGACGACTTGATGGTGGGGGAGTGGGTGCTGGCCGTCGGCAGCCCGTTCCGGCTCACCGGCACCGTCACGCAGGGCATCGTGAGCGCGCTCGGGCGGTCGGTCGGTGCGATCCAGAACGAGGTCTTTATCGAGGACTTCATCCAGACCGACGCGCCCATCAACCAGGGCAACTCGGGCGGCGCGCTCGTCAACCTCGACGGCGAGGTGATCGGCATTGTGACGGCTATCGCGACCGACGACGTATCGGGCGTGAGCCAGGGCTACGGCTTCGCGGCGCCCGCCAACCTCGCGCGGCGCGTGGCGGAAGACCTGATCGCCTTTGGCGAGGTGCGGCGTGGCTATGTGGGCATTCAGGTAGGCGAGATGACGGCGGCGAGCGCCCGCGAGCGCGGCATGGACCGCATCGTGGGCGTGCTCGTCAGCGACGTGTACAGGGATGGTCCTGGCGCACGCGCAGGCCTCGAAGCGGGCGACGTGTTGCTCGAAGTCAACGGTGTGGCCGTCGACGCCACCAACCAGTTTCAGAGCCGTGTCGCGCTCGCGCAGCCCGCCGACCGGCTCGGCCTCACGATCTGGCGCGGCGGCGAGCGCCTGCGCTTGGAAACGTCGCTCGTGGGCTACGACGACCCCGGCCTGCAGTCGTGGATCGCGGGCGGCTCGGCGTCGCCAGAGGCTCCGCGTGCCGAGACCCCCGCTGACATCCCGCGCGCCCGCGCAACCGACTGGGGCGTGCGCTTCCGAGACCTCACGCCCGACGAGCGCCGCACCTTTGGGGTGTCCTCTGGCGCGTTCGTGGAGGCCATCGAGCGCGGCAGCGCTGCCGAGGAAGACGGCCTGCCGACGGGCACGATCGTGACCGAGGTGGAGGGTACCGTTATTGCAACTGCCGAAGAAGCCCAGGTCCTTTTGGACCGCCTCGCGGAAACCGATTCCCCCGCGCTGCTCCGCGTGCGCCGCCCGGACGGCCTCACGGCGTTCTACGACCTGCTCTCGCCGTTCGTGGAGTGATGTGCGTGCTGCGCCAGAGGCCTCTGGCGTGACGCTGCGCGTGAAGAAGGTCTGTGTATGGCTGCGCCCCCGCTTCGCTCGCCCTGCGGTCGCGAAGCTGTCCCCCTTGAAGGGGGACAATCCACATCTCAACCGTCCGGACAGGAGAGGTCTTCCTGTCTCTTCGGGGGACCTCAGCGAGAAGTGTCCCCCTCACTGAGGGGGACAGCTTTGCGACCAACGGGGAGAAAAGCGGGGGGTCGCCACGCGCTACCTCTGTGTCTCACGACGCCTCTGGCGCCAGAGGCGAGCGCGGCGCAGCTTTACCCAGAACCCGCAGGTCCCAGCGGAACCCGGCCCAGCACCTTCGCACCGAACCCGCGCCAGAGGCCTCAGGCGAACGCGATCTTGCCGCACCTCGACTCCCGACCCCCGCATGATCCGCTACCTCACCGCCGGAGAATCCCACGGCCCCGCCCTCGTCGGCATCGTCGAAGGAATGCCTGCGGGCGTTCCTGTGACCGCCGCCGACCTGGACGAGCACCTCGCGCGGCGCTGGCTGGGCTTTGGGCGCGGCGGGCGCGCCAAGATCGAGCGCGACAAAGTGAGCGTGCTCTCGGGCCTGCGCTTTTCGCACACGATGGGCAGCCCCATCGCGCTACACCTCGCCAACGCCGCGTTCGAAAAAGACCGCGCAGGCTGGCCCGAAGTCATGGCCTCTGGCGGGACCGGAGAGGGCGTGGAGAAGATCACCATGCCCCGGCCCGGCCACGCGGACCTGGCGGGCGCGCAGAAGTACGGGCTGGACCGCGCGCCGCACGGACCCGACGTGCGCGCCGTGATCGACCGCTCCAGCGCGCGCGAGACGGCCATGCGCGTCGCGTGCTGCTCGGTGGCACGGCAGATGCTGCGCGCGCTCGGCATCGAAGTTGGCAGCCACGTGCTGCGCATCGGCGAGGTCGGCATGGATGACCCGGGCCTCTGGCGCGACGAGCGTGACGCGCTTCTCGCCAGAGGCGGCGCCCGAGCGCTCTACGAAGCCGCGGACGCGAGCGACACGCGGATGCTCAGCGCCGACCTGACCGAGCGCACCATCGCGCACATCAAAGAGGCCAAAGCTGCAGGCGACACGCTGGGCGGCGTCTACGAGGTCATCGTGACCGGCGTGCCGCCCGGACTGGGCTCCTACGTCCACTGGGACCGGCGGCTGGACGGACGGCTCGCGCAGGCCATCCTCAGCATCCAGGCGCAGAAGGCCGCCGAGGTCGGCGACGGCTGGGCCGCAGGCCGCACGCCCGGCTCCAAAGTCCACGACCCGATCACGCGCGCGGCCTCTGGCGCGCTCTTGCGCGAGAGCAACCACGCAGGCGGCGTCGAGGGCGGCGTGAGCAACGGCATGCCCATCGTCGTGCGCGGCGCGATGAAGCCCATCCCGACGTTGATTCGGCCTCTGGCGAGCGTAGACCTGGAAACGGGCGAGGCGCAGCCGACGCGCTACGAGCGCAGCGACGTGACGAGCGTGCCCGCTGCCAGCACTGTCGCCGAGGCGACCGTTGCGTGGTGCCTGGCCGAGGCTCTGGTCGAGCGCTACGGCGGCGACACCTTCGAGGACCTCCGCCAGAGGCTCGACGCCGACCGCGAGCGCTTCAGCATGGCGCCCGCCTCTGGCGAGTAGAAGCGCGCGAAGGGTGTCTCGCGAGGCGTGATGCTCGCGCCAGAGGCACAGAAAAGCGGCGGCCCTCCGAAGAGAGCCGCCGCACGCGCCAGAGGCGCAGGTCGCACATGCGAAGCGCTTACTGGAAGCGCAGCGCGCCACAGGCCACGGGCAGCGTGACCTGGTTGGGGAGCCCGGAGTCCGGGATCGTCGCAACCGTTGCAGGCAGGTCCTCGGTCGTGCCGTGCACAACGATGGCCCAGTCCTGGAAGTCCAGGAAGCCGTCGTTGTCGACCGCGTTAGCAACGCCGCTGCGGTCGGCGGACGTGTTGTAGGTGATGGTGGTACCGCTCGGGAAGCCGTCCGCGTTGGCGTCCGCGTTCGAGATATCGTTGTCCAGCGGAAGCAGAATCGGGCCGTACTTGGGCAGGCCTTCGAGCACGTCGACGAAACCGTCGCTGTTGGCGTCGTCGCTAGCCGACGGGCACGAGGACTTCATGCCGCCGACGGCGTGGACGTGCTGCGCGTGCAGCGTGTCGTCGAGCCCGGTCGCGTTGAGTTCCACATTGACGACGCCGCCGTCGTTGTCGACAGTGATGAAGACATCACCGGAGACGCCGGAGTCGTTGAGCGCGCTGAGGTCGGCGACGAAGGTTCGTGTCTGAGAGCCGTTGTCGCAGGCTGCAAAGACGACAGCGAGAAGCGTGAGGGCGGAGATACGCAGGATGCGCATGGACGTAGGGAGGTGGTGGGCGAAGGAGACGAACGATAGCCGCGCGGTGGTATCGGCAGTTCTGAGGATTGCCTGAAGAGGGCCTGTAGAGTGCGTGTGGAACGCCGCCAGAGGCTTCTCGTCCTCTGGCGTCCTGCCTCTGGCGCCGGTCGCACCCTCAGCCTCTGGCGCCCCGACTCCCTCGCGATGTACATCCTCTACCTCGACGCCTACTTCCTCGGCGACCCGCTCTTTCTCACCGGCCTCGCCCGCGACCTCCGCGCGCGGCACGACGCGGGCGGCGACGGCCTCGTGATCGTGCACGGCACCGGCGAAGCCGCCGAGCGGGCGCTCGAAGCCTCTGGCGCCGTCGTGAGCCGCCGAGAGGGCGTGCTCGACCTGCCCACGCCCCAGGCCGCGGCTCTCGCCGAGCGCGCCGCGCGCGACCTCAACCGCCAGATCGTCCACGAGCTGTCCGACGCCGGCGTCCACGCCGTGCGCGTGATGGGCCTGGACCGCGGCCTCGTGCGCGCCGACGGCTCGGTTGGGCGCGCGTCGTGGCTGGCCGATCTGTGCCGCCAGAGGGCCGTTCCGGTCGTGCTCTCGATCACTCACGGAGAGGCCTCTGGCGGCGACAACGAGCTCCGCGAGGTCGATCCGGGCGCCCTGAGCAGGGCTCTGGCAGAAAAACTAGATGCCGAGGCGATTCTCGTTCTCGGGCAACCGCCAGAGGCCGACGAGGGGGCTTTGGGCGGGGTGGAGGCGGCCCGAGTACCCGATGCCAACGTCTTGCGCCGCATGGGGTTGGAAGGTGCTCCTGTGATCGCGATACGGCGATCTGCACTGCGGCAACCGGGGCACCCGAAGGGTCTTCAGATCACGAGCGTGAGCACCTGACCCGGCCCTACGTGTCAGAAAAGGCGGTTTCGCGTTGAACCAAAGTGGCCTCTGGGTTAAGTTCAGGGCACATCCGCCGGGGCTTCCCTGACCTTCAGAACCTCGCGGCCCCTCTTTCCCACACCCTACCCCAGCGCCACCATGGCTAACCACTTCAACGACCTCAAGGAGATGATCGAGAGCTCCGAGGACGACTTCAAGAAGTTCTACGACAAGGGCAACAAGGCTGCCGGCACCCGCATCCGCAAAGCGATGCAGGACCTCAAGGCCAAAGCCCAGGACATCCGCATCGACGTCCAGGACAAGAAGAACGACGCGTAACCGCGTTCGCTTCTGCGCTCTGCGCTGCGGCCGCACCTGTTCGGGTGCGGCCGTTTTTCGTGCCCCGTCCCTGGCACATCCCCGACGTACTGTGACTCGTTTCTTCGCTTTCGCATTTCTCCTCGCTTCGGCCTCTGCCGCAGCACAGCCGAGCGCCCCCGACACGCTCGAAGCCTCCGACGGCTGGCTTTCCACGCTCGACCTGCAGTTTGCGGGCTCCCAGGCTCAGTACAGCAACTGGCAGGAGGGAGGCATCGACGCTATCGCGTTCTCGGCACGCACCGAGGGCATTTTCTACCGCGTCGGCGGCGGCATTCGCCAGGCTCACGAGGTGCGCCTCTCGCTCGGCTTGCTCAAGCAAGACACGCTCGGCTTCCGCAAGTCCGATGACCTCGCGCGGTACGCATATGGACTGGAAATCGAGACGGGCGGACCGTTTCGGCCTTCGCTCTCACTCGCTGCGCGCACCCAGTTCATTCCGGGTTTCGACTATTCGCCAGAGGCCGGAGCGTACCCGGATTTGCCTCGCGAAGCCGAAGGGCGCGTCAAGGTGGCCGATGCGTTCGCGCCGCTCGTGCTCTCGCAATCGGCGGGTGTCGTGTACGACCCCGGAAGCGGTTTCACGGCGCGCGTCGGCCTCGGCCTCAAGGAAACCTACGTCGGCATCGAGAGGCTTCGACCCGTCTACGGCAACGAACTGGACACGCCACTGCGCATCCAGGCCGGTCTCGACTCCGAGCTTCGCTACCGCCGCGAGGTGTTCGAGAACGTGACGCTGTCGAGCAGGCTTCTGGCGTTCCAGGCCTTTAACCAGATCGGCAACGAGGCGCCGGACCTGCTGTTCGAGAACCGCCTGTCGATGAAGGTCAACTCGTTTCTCAACGTCACGCTGGACGCCGCGGCGCTCTACGACCGCGACGTGACCGAGGACGTGCAACTGCGGCAGTCGCTGGCCGTCGGCGTCGCGTTCTCGCTGCTCTAGCGTGAAACACGGGATCGCCTCTGGCGAGACTCCGCCGTCCGCCTCTGGCGCCAGAGGCGTCGGGTGGGCCGCCAGAGGCTGGCTGCGGCCTGCGCTGGCGTACGCGGTGGTCGGGCTGGCGCTGTGGCCGCTGCCCGTCTTTGGGATTCTGCACGCCGAGGCGTCGGCGATCCTTGCCGCGACGGCGTTCTTCGTCGCCGGGTGGAGCGGCATCGCCGCCTTCGCCAGAGGCGAGACGCTGGCACGCGCCGCACGCCGACACGTGGCGTTGCTCGCGGTGCCGCTGGCGATGCTGACGGTCACGCTGCTCTGGCGGCCCAACTGCGGCTACGCGCTCGGCCTGGGCCTGTTCGCGACCTTCGTGCCGCCGAGTGCCCTTCTCGGCCTCGCCGTGGCCGACGTGCTGGGCGCCTTCGGCGTGCGCCGCCAGAGGCTCTGGCTGACGCTGGGCGGCGTCGCCGCGATGCTCGTCCCGACCGTGCTGGTGCTCAAGCTCAACCCGCAGTTGTTCGTCTACAACGTGATCTACGGCGGCGTGCTCGGGCCGATCTACGACGCCGAGCTGGCGCTGCGTCCGGGGCTGGCAGCGCACCGCGCCGTTGCCGTCCTGTGGGTGGTCGCTGCGATCCTGCTCGCGCGGTGGAGGCGGGGAGAGGCCGCGGCGTGGGCGCCTCTGGCGCTGGGCTCCCTGCTCGCGATCAGCTACGCGTCCAGCACGGCGCTCGGTTTCACGCAGAGCGAAGCGGGCCTGCGCCGCGCGTTGCCCGCGCGGATGGAGGCGGGCGCTGCGGTCCTCCACTACGACCCCGCGGCGATGCCTCTGGCGCGCGCGCGCGCGATTGCGGACGAGGCCGAGTACCGAGCGGCGCAGATCGAAGCCGTCTTAGGAGCGGCGCCAGAGGACACCGTCCACGTATACCTCTACCCGGACGAGGACGCCAAGGCCGCACTCATCGGCTCGCGCCAGACGAGCGTGGTCCCGGTCTGGCTGCGCACGCCGCAGGTTCACCTGCTCGCGGATCGCGCCGACGGCGACCTGGGGCACGAGATGGTGCACGTCGCCGCGCGCGAGTTCGCGAGTCCTATCACTGGCGCGACGTGGAAGATCGGGTTGGTCGAGGGCCTGGCCGTCGCGCTGGAGCCAGCCGAAGGCCTGCCGACGCCCGAGCAGCAGGTCGTCGCGTCGCTCTCGCTTCCGCCAGAGGCGGGCGGCATCGCCGACCCCGCGGCGGCGGTCGAGGGCGCGATGGACCCGCTGGGCTTCTGGGGCGGCCGCGCCGGAGCCGCCTATTCCACGACGGGCGCGTTCGTGACGTGGCTTCTGGCGGAGCGCGGCGCCGCGCCCATCCGCGAGGTCTACCGCGGCGCCTCGTGGCAAGATGCCTACGGCGAGCCTCTGGCGACACTCACCGCGCGATGGGCGGCGCACCTGGACACGCTGCAGACCTCGCCAGAGGCTGTCGCGTATGCGACGTGGCGTTTCGGGCAGCCGTCGCTGTTCGAGGTGGCGTGCCCGCACCACGTGCCGCGGTGGCGCCGCTATGCCCGCGACGGTGCCGAGGCCTGGGAGCGCGGCGACCTCGCCGCTGCGCTCGTCGCGTGGGAAGCGAGCGCGCGCTCTCCGTTTTCGGACAGCACCGCTGCCGTTCTCGCTCGCGCCCCGCTCGAAACCGCGCGGATGCTCTCGCCCGAGCCTCTGGCGGCGCAGGCCAGCGCCGAGCGCCTGGGCGCTCTCGTCGCCCGCGACACGCTCGCTCTCGCGCCGCTGCGTCTCGCGCACGCCCGCGCGCTCCGCCTGGCGCCAGAGGCCTCTGGCGAGCAGGCCTCTGGCGGGCAGGCCTCTGGCGATACGTCGGTGTCCGGCCGCGCCTTCGCGGCCGCCATCGACGCAGTGCCGCCCTACAGCGTCCGCGCGCGCGCACTCACCGCGCTCGAAGCGCGCCTCTCGCCAGAGGCTCTGCGCACGCTCTTGCTGCCGCGCGCCGACTCGCTCGCCTCCGTCCGCGCCGCCGACGCGCTGGCCGCCTCTGGCGACGCAGGGCTGGTCTTCGCCGCCCTGCTCCGCGCCGACGCGGGCGACGCCAGAGGCGCCTGGGTTGCGTTTGCTGACGTATCGGACAGCCTCGCTCAGGACCCGCCTCTGGCGCTGACAGGCGCACGGTTGGCCTACGCCGCGGGAAACCTGAGGGCCGCTGCACGCCTCGCCGAGACGGCTTCGCGCGGCTTCGCCGCCCGCTCCCAAACCGACGCGCAGCGCGTGGCCGACGACCTCTCGGCTCGCGTGCGATGGAGACGCCGAACGGCCCGGTAGAAAGCCGCAGTCTCTTCTATCTTCACCGCATGATCTCACGTGTGTTCGCCGCGCTCGGCCTCGTCGTTTTGCTCGCCGCCTGCTCCGCACCCGAGGGGCTCGTCGGTGGGGCGCCAGAGGCGGACCCCACAGTGCCCGTCAGCACCGACGCCCGCGTGGGCACGCTGCAACTCTACCAGAGCGGCAACGAGGTCTCGCTGCCCATCCTCTCGCTCCGCCGCCCCGGCACGCTCACGCTGGAGTTCGACTTGCTCGACGACCGCGGCCCGCGCGCGCTGGAGGTCGAGTTTCGCCGCGTCAACCGCAACGGCGGCACAGACCTCCTGCCGACCGAATACCTCACCGGCTTCGACCGCGACGACATTCTCGACGCCGAGTCCTCTGGCGCGACGGGCGTGCCGTACACGCACTTCAGCTACAGCTTTCCCAACGCGGGCGTCGGGTTCAAGCTGGGCGGCGAGTACGCGCTGCGCGTACGCGAGTTGGGCGGTGCGGCGCTGTTCGAGCTTCCGTTTTTCGTCTCCGAAGACCTCGTGCAGACCGAACTCCTGCTCGGCACGCGGCTCGCCGAAACCGGCGCCATCGGCAACGCCATCCAGCCGTCGGCGCGGCTCACGCCGCAGGGGCCTCTGGCGCGCGAAGACGCCTTCCGCTTTACGGTCTGCTTTGCGCGCAACGGTGATCTCGGTGCGCTTCGCTGCGCGCCCGAGCCCAGCCTCGCCGAGCAGGCCATCTACGGGTTTTATCTCCCGCGAGACGAGGCCTTCCCGCCGGCCGAGCCGCTCTACCAACTCGACCTCGGCGCCCTCACCATCAGCCAGGACATTCGCGAACTCGACGTCGGCACGATCCCGCCAGAGGCCACGCTCGAAGTCGATCAGGCCGCCTTTGGCGGAGAGTTTCTAGACCCCACGCTCTTCGCCTCGGCCCAGATCGACGGCGCCTTCCGCGACGCGGGTCGCCCGGATACCGACGCGGACTACGTGCAGACGCTGTTCCGCTACGAGCCGCAGACGCGGCGCCCCGTTACGGGCTCGGTCTACCTCACCGGTGCCTTCGCCAGAGGCGCCTCGCGCGAACGCCGCCGCATGACCTGGATGCCCGAGGCCAACCACTACGAGGCCACCTTCGTCGTCAAGCAGGGCCTGTACGCCTATGGCTACGAGACGCCGAGCGCCACGCCCAGCCAGAGGCCCGTCGCGCTCGGCCAGCCGACCGTGTTCACCGCCTTCGTCTTTTTCGACGACCTCACGCTCTTCTCCCAGCGCCTCGTCGGCGTGGAGAGCGTCGTCGCCCGCTGATATGAACCGCTTGCTGCTGCTCCTGCCTCTGGCGATTGCCGCCTGCTCTGCGCCCCAGCCGTCGGAGCCCATTCTCGTGGACCGCGTGACGACGCCAGAGGCGGGCGTGTCGACGTGGCGTCCTCGCGCCAGAACGCCTCGTCATCGAAGGCAGCGCCGCATGGATTCCCACGACCGTCGGCGAGGTGATGCAGCGCCGCGCCGTGACCGACGCCGAGCGCGCACGCGCCGAGCGCACGCTGGCCTCTGGCGCGTACCTGGGAGACGCCACACAGATGATGCGCCTCACGCCCGCCGGTGTGACCAGCGGCTCGTTTCTCTCCGGCGCGGCCTATCTCACGAACGCGTTCTCGCCAGAGGCAGCGCCCGGCCCGTTCGGCCTGTCGGTCACGTTCGACCTCAGCGGAAGCGAGGGCGCGAGCGCAGGCCTGACGCTCGAACTCCGTGATCCCAGCGCACAGCCCACAGGCTCTATCGGGCAACTGCTCGTCACGCTGCTCGACCCCAGTGTGGGCGGCTCGGCGCAGCTCACCGTGAGCACGCGCGAAGCCGGCGGCGACTTCGAACCCGTCGCGAGCGTGCCTCTGGCGGCGCGCGACTGGCGCGGCGCGCACCGGCTGGAACTAGCCTATACGCCCGGCCAACTCGTCGTCTACCTCGACGGCGAGCCTCTGGCGACGGCTCCGGTCCGCCTGAGCCGCCCCGCCGGCCCGGTGTACGTCGGCGCGTTTGCGAGCGTCCCAACGATGGGCGTCTCGATTGTAGACTGGAGTTTCTCTTCCCGTTGACCTCAACCACCACCCTACCGATGATGCTTCGCTTCGCACCGGCCCTCGCGGCCGCTCTCCTCTTCGCCGGTTGTTCGGGCTCTGCGCCCGTCACGCCAGAGGCTCCCAAGACGCCACCCAAAACCGAGAGCAAGGACGACATGAAGTCTTTTGCTGAGGTCACCAAAGATGCTGAGACCGACGAAGGCCTCATCACGCTCCACCTCATGGACGACGGCGAGAAGATTCTCGGCGAGATCCCAGACGAGCTCTTCGGCAAGGAAATCCTCGTCGTGAGTCGCATCGCGCGGACGGCCGAGGGGTTCGCCTATGGCGGCACCAAGGTCAACACGCAGGCGGTCCGCTTTGACCGCGTCGGCAATGATGCGCTCCTGCGGACGGTCCGCTACTCCGTCGTGGCGGAGAACAGTCTGCCCATCGCGCAGGCGGTGCGCAACAGCACGTTCGAGCCCATCATCGCGCGCCTGGAAGGCATGGCGGTCCGCAAGGACACGTCCGTCGTGGTCGACATGACGGCGCTGTTCACGACCGACGTGCCGGTCTTCGGCCTGCCCTCGCAGGCGCGCGAGCAGTACAAGGTGCGCACGCTGGACAAGGACCGCTCCTACATCGTGCGCTCCAGCGCCTACCCGGAGAACATCGAGATTCGCACCGTGCTGACCTACGTCGCCTCGGAGCCGCCCACGAACTCCTCGACAGGCACGCTGTCCGTGGAGATGGCGCACTCGTTTGTATCCCTTCCCGAAGACCCGATGCGGCCCCGCCGCTACGACCCACGCGTGGGCTTCTTTTCCATCTCGCAGACCGACTACGGCCTGCCCACGCAGCGCGCCGAAGAGCGCCGCTACGTCACGCGCTGGCGCCTGGTCCCCAAGGACATCGACGCCTACGCCAGAGGCGAGTTGGTCGAGCCCGAGAAGCAGATCGTCTACTACATCGACCCGGCCACGCCGGACGTGTGGGCGCCGTACCTCAAGCAGGGCGTGGACGACTGGAACAAGGCGTTTGAGGCCGCCGGTTTCAAAAACGCCATCCGCGCCGCCGACGCGCCGACGCCAGAGGAGGACCCGGACTGGAGCCCCGAGGACGCGCGCTACAGCACGATCCGGTACTTCGCGAGCGACATCCAGAACGCCTACGGCCCGCACGTCCACGATCCCCGCACGGGCGAGATCCTGGAGTCGGACATCGGCTGGTATCACAACGTGATGAACCTGCTTCGCAACTGGTTCTTCGTGCAGACCGCCGCCATCAACCCAGACGCCAGAGGCCTCCAGTTCGATGACGCCGTGATGGGCCGCCTGGTGCGGTTTGTGAGCGCGCACGAAGTCGGCCACACGCTGGGCTTCCCACACAACTTCATCTCGTCCAACGCCTACCCCGTCGACAGCCTCCGCAGCCCGACGTTTACCGCCAACCGCGGGACGGCGCCGAGCATCATGGACTACGCGCGCTTCAACTACGTCGCGCAGCCCGAGGATGGCGTGACGACGCTCATGCCCGATGTGGGCGAGTACGACAAGTGGGTCACCAACTGGGGCTACCGCTACTTCCCGAACGCCTCTGGCGAAGCCGAGGAGCGCACCATGCTCCAGGCGATGACGAAGGAAGCGCTCAAGGACCCGGTTAACCGCTACGGCGCCCAGGGCGCGATTCTGGACCCGCGGGCACAGTCCGAGGACTTGGGTGACGATGCGGTCTACGCCTCGCAGCTCGGTCTGGCGAACCTGAAGCGTACCGTCCCGATGCTGCTCACGTGGGCGACCGAGGACGGCGAGGACTACTCCGGCCTGACCGAGGTCTACGGCAACATCGCCGGGCAGTGGAACCGCTACTTGGGCCACGTCGCCAACAATGTGGGCGGCGTCTACGCCGACACGAAGTACAGCGGCGACGACGGCGTGGTGTACAGCGTCGTGCCTGCGGACAAGCAGCGCGAGGCGGTGCAGTTCATCATCGAGGAAGGCTTGCAGCGGCCCGACTGGCTGCTCAACCGCGACGTGCTCGCGCTCATCGAGCCTGCCGGCGCTGCGCGCCGCGTGCTCGGTCTGCAAGAGGGCGTCGTCGGCCGTCTGCTGAGCTTCCAGCGCCTCTCGCGCATGGAAGAGCAGCTCTGGACCGACCCCAGCGCGTACGCGCCGATGGAGCTCATGGCTGACCTCCGCGCCGGTGTATGGACCGAGCTGGCCTCTGGCGCCGACATCGACGCCACGCGCCGCGCGCTTCAGCGCGCGCACGTGGAAGCGCTCGAAGGCCTGCTCATGGTCGACGAGTCGCGCGCGACCTCCATCCCCGGAGGTGGCAGCTTCAACACGCTGCCCGGTGCCCGCTCGGACGTTCGCGCTCTCGCCAGAGGCGAGCTCATGACGGTCCGCGAGACGGCCTCTGGCGCGCTGCGCCGGTACCGCACCGACCGCATGGGACGGCTGCACCTCGAAGACATCATCGCGCGCGTGGACGACGCGCTCGATCCCGACAACAACGAGGGATAAGCACCGCTCGGTAGATCGCGGACGCTGGGGAGACTTCGGTCTCTCCAGCGTTCGTCGTTTGTAGCGAGATTGCCAGCCGCCAGAGGCCTCTGGCGGCACCGCGCCGCGCCAGGCGCCCCACGCCCAATGCGCTTTCTCGTTCTCGCCTTTCTCGTCTGCACCGCCGCGGCCCCTCGCGCGCAGACCACGCCTGCCGACAGCGCTCTCGCCGCAGAGCTCGACGCGATCTTCGAGTCTGATCAGGGAGGACGCATGGAATGGCGGCGCATCCGCGAAGCGCACGGGGGCAAGGTGCCGCTCGATGTGCACGAGGCGTTCTGGAGCGTCCAGGACAGCGTGGACGCCGCCAACCTGACCCGCATCGAGGCCATCATCGCCGAGCGCGGCTGGCCGGGCCAGAGCGAGGTGGGGGAGAAGGGCGCGATGACGGTTTTCCTCGTCGTGCAGCACGCGCCGCTAGACGCGCAAGAGGTCTATTTGCCGCTGCTCGAAGCCGCGGCCGCCTCTGGCGAGGCCGACGCGTGGCACCTCGCCATGATGACCGACCGCGTGCTGGTGCGCAACGACTTGCCGCAGCGCTACGGCAGCCAGTTCCGCTACGACGCAGAGACGGGCGAGAAGGCTTACCTCCCGATGGAAGACCCCGACGGGCTCGATGCACGTTTGGCCGCCCTCGGCCTGCCTCCCCACGACTCCAACTAACCGCCGCCTCTGGCGCCAGAGGCTCACCACATGGATCTCCACGCCGCCAACCCGGACGTGCTCGTGCTCGTCGGCACCCAGACCGGCAACAGCGAAACCATCGCCGACGCCGTAGGCGAACGCCTAGCCGACCTGGGCTTCGACGCGCACCTCGTCGACATGGCCGAGGCGTACCCGGAGCTTCTGGCGGAGCACCAGCAGATCATCGTCGTGATGTGCACCTGGAGCGACGGCACGTTCCCGGACAACGGGAAGGACTTCGAGGAGGCGCTGCCCGACGTGGCGCCGGACCTGGCGGGCGTGCGCTTCGGCATCATCGGCCTGGGCGACCGCGACTACCACCCGTACTACCAGACCGCCGCGATCTGGCTGGGCGAGCGGCTGGCCGAGTACGGCGCGCAAGAGGCCGCGCCGCTGCACGAAATCGACGGCACGCCCACCGCCGAGGACACCGCGGGCGCGCTCGGCTGGACCGACACCATCGCGCAGGCCTTCGCGCAAAAAGCCTCCGCAGGATGACGCTCTCCACGCTCGACCTCAGCCCTGTCGCGTTCAGAGCCTCTGGCGACGTGCATGACGAGTTGCACGCCGCCTGCGAAGCCAACCCCGACCTCGCGCAGTTCGAGATCATCGGCACCAGTGAAGAGGGGAGGCCTCTGGCGGGCATCACGCTGGGCTACGGGCCGCGACTCGCGACGCTCATAGCAGGCGCGCATGCCGACGAGCCGGTCGGGCCCGAGACGCTGCGGCATCTCGTTCTGGACGGCCTCGCCGCCAGAGGCTGGGGCGCCGAGGGCGGCGGTCTCGAAGACCTCTGGGAGCAGTGGACGCTGCGCATCGTCCCGCACGTCAACCCGGATGCCGAGGCGCGCAACGCGCCGTGGATCTCGCGCTGGGCCGATCTCGCGGGCGACCCCGAGGCGATGCTCCGCCTGTTCCTGCGCCAGAGGCTACGCGAGCCGCCGGGCCAGGACATCGAGTTCGGCTACCCCGCGATGCGCCCCGAAAACCGCGCCGCGACAGACTTCCTGTTCGGAAGCGATGCCTCTGGCGCGGCGCCGACCCTTGCGCTCCACGCGAGCCTGCACGGCATGGCGTTTTCCGAAGGCGCGCTCCTGCTCATCGAGAACAACTGGTTGCGCGCGCCAGAGGCTCAGCTTCTCCGCGAGGGCTTCGAGGAGGCCGCCTCTGGCGCCGGTCTGCGCCTGCACGACCACGACCGCGGCGGCGACAAAGGCTTTCGCTACGGCGGCCCCGGCTTCTGGTCCACGCCCCAGGGCGCTGCGATGCGCGCGCACTTCGAGGCCGCGGGCGACCTGGCGACCGCCGCGCTGTTCCACCACTCCAGCATGGAACAGGCGATCCATGCTTCGGGCGCGAGCCCACTGTGCGTGGTGACGGAGCTTCCGCTTTTCCAACTCTCTGCCGACTACGACCACGAGCCGGGCGTGGCGGCGCTATCCGAGCGGTGGCGCCAGAGGCTGCCCGAGGTGGCGGCGGGCGCGCCTCTGGCGGAGGCGGTGCAAGAGTTTGGGATTCAGGCACTGGACGCTGAGCGGGCAGTGCGGCTGCACCTGCGCGTGCTGGATCTCGCGCTTCGGACGGCGACGGTGAGCAGAACGGCAGGGTAGGGGAAACCCTGCATGTCAGAGGGATAGGCAACCTGCAGAAGGGGGGTGAGTGTGAGAGGATCCCTCACCCACCCTCAACTCCCATGGGAGGCGAATTCTTCAACGTGTTTGTAATCCTGGCTGTTATCGCGCTCGTCGCGGCACTGCTTGGTTTTCGCGGCGTCGCCGGTCTCTCGGCGAGCATCGCAAAGTTGGCGCTCGTCGCCGCTGTGATCTTGTTTATCCTCGCGTTCGTCTTGTAAGGACGCTCTGAAACTGTAGGCCCGAGGGCGTCCGGATTCGTTCCGGGCGCCCTCTTAGTTTGCCGTCTCCTCGCCCCGCTCGCTGTGTCGACGACCCTTCTCGGACTCGCTTTCGCCATCGGTGCTGTCGGCTCCGGCATCGTCGCCTTTTTTCAGGGCGCGACGTGGCTTGGCACCATCGCCAAGGCCACCACGGTTTCCTTTCTGCTGCTCACCGTCGCAGCCTTTCTCCTCTAGCTCGCCGCTGGCGCCAAAGGCCTACGGGCACGCGCCAGAGGCTTCCGTTTATGCGCGCACTCGTTCTCCACCGCGACCCCGACCACCGCGTCGCGGTCGAAGACATTTCCGAAGACCGGCTCCCCGAAGGCGACGTGTTGATCGACGTGTCGCACTCCAGCCTTAACTACAAAGACGGCCTGGCTGTCACCAACCGCGGCAAGATCGTGCGCGGCGAGTTCCCGTTCGTGCCCGGCATCGACCTCGCGGGCAAGGTCCTCGAATCGGCCTCTGGCGACTGGAACGCGGGCGACCGCGTGATCCTGACCGGCTGGGGAACAGGCGAGAACCGCTGGGGCGGGTATGCCAAACGTGCCCGCGCGAGCGCAGAGCATCTGGTCGCGATGCCGCCCAACCTCTCGCCAGAGGTCGCGATGTGGATGGGCACGGCGGGCTTTACCGCCGCCCTCAGCGTGCTGGCCCTGCGCGATGGCGAGGTCACGCCAGAGGACGGGCCGATTGCCGTCACGGGCGCCTCTGGCGGCGTGGGCTCGGTCGCGGTCGCACTGCTCGCCGCCGACGGCTTCGAGGTGCACGCCGTGACGGGCACTGAGAGCGCGCACGACTATCTGCGCAGCCTGGGCGCAGCCCAGATCGTGCCGCGCGAGGACCTCTCGACTCCGCCAGAGGCCCCGATGGCCGCCGCGACCTGGGCCGGCGCCATCGACTCGGTCGGCGGGACGACGCTCGAGACGCTTCTCGCGACCGCCAAGCGCCACGCCTGCATTGCGGCCTGTGGCCTCGCGGGCGGCCACGAGTTGTCGACGACCGTTTTCCCGTTCATCCTGCGCGGTGTCTGCCTGCAGGGCATCGACTCGAACACGGCCACGCCAGAGGCCCGCAAGTACGCCTGGAACCTGCTCGCCAACGCCGTCGCCAGCGGCGCGATGGACGATGTCGAGAAAACCGTGATTGGCCTGGAGGCTGTCCCGGAGTGGGCGGAGAAGATCGTGGCGGGCAAGACACTAGGCCGCGTCGTCGTCGCGCTGTGACCCGGTCGCTCTGGCAGGAGCCTCTGGCGCCAGAGGCTCGCGCATCGGCTCTCCCGCCAGAGGCCGATGTCGTCATTATCGGAGGGGGTGCCATCGGGTGCGCCACGGCCTGGGCGCTGCACCGGGCCGATCCGTCGCTGCGGCTCGTGATTCTGGAGGCTGAGCGCCTCGCGTTCGGCGCCAGCGGCCGTAACGCGGGCTTCGTGCTGCTCGGCGCGCCGGGCGCAGATCCGGGCGCGCCAGAAGCCGCCGAGCGTGAGCGTGCCGGTCGCCTCTGGCGGTTTACACGCGAGAACGCAGATCTCATCCGCGCGATGGACGGCACCGCGTTCGACCTCGCATGGCCGGGCAGCGTGATCGCGGCAGGCGACGAAGCGGAAGCCGGGATGCTCAAGCGCCAGGCCGACGCGCTGGACAGCGTCGACTGGCTCGCGCCCAGCGCGCTGCACGCCCGACTCTCGGCCTCTGGCGCCAGAGGCTTCTACGGCGGCCTGTTCGTCCAGACGGGCGGTACGATGGACCCGGCGAAATACGTCCGTCACCTCGCGCGAGCCTCTGGCGCCGCAGTCCACGAGCGCACGCCCGTCACAGGGCTCCACGCCAGAGGCGGCGGCGTGGAACTGCAAACCGCCAGAGGCGAGATCCGTGCGGCGCGCGTGGTCGTGTGCGCGAACGCCTATCTGCCCCAGCTTCTGTCCGGCTTCGCGAGCCTCGTCCGTCCCGTTCGCGCGCAGATGCTCGCGACCGCGCCTCTGGCGCCCATCTTGGATGTGCCGGTCTACAGCCACGACGGCTATTTCTACCTCCGCCAGAGGCCAGACGGGCGGCTACTCCTCGGCGGCGCGCGGCACATGCACCGAGAGGCCGAGGTCGGATATGAGGACACGGCCACTGCTTCGCTGCAAGCCAGCCTGGAAGTCGTATCTCGCGGCGCACTTTCCCGGCATCGGCGCGCTCAGCGTGGAGCAGCGCTGGAGCGGCACGATGGGCTTCTCGCCCGACAGCCTCCCGTTCGTCGCAGACGTGCCCGAGATTCCGGGCGCGGTCGTCGCCAGCGGCTTTACGGGCCACGGCATGGGCTACTCGGCCCGCTTCGGCTGCCTGCTCGCGAGGCGCGTGCTGGGCACGCCCGACCCCACCGCTGACCTGTTCGACGTTCGCCGGTTCGGACCGGCGCCAGAGGCCGCAACGCTCTCGGCCTCTGGCGGGGACCTCCCGGGTTTGCGCGCGTAGAACGGCCAGACACCCCCCTCCACACCCTCATGGAAACGACCTACCGAGTCCCGGTTGCTGAGCGCGACGCCAGCACGCGGGCCGACTTCATTCTGCGGACCTACACGCACCTCATCGGCGCGATTTTGCTGTTCGTTGGCATTGAGTACGCGTTCTTCGCCTCTGGCGTCGCGCTCCCGATGGCTAAGGCCATGACGAGCGTGAGCTGGCTGCTCGTGCTTGGCGGCTTCGTGGCCGTGAGCTGGTTTGCCAGCCGGGCTGCGATGACGGCCCAGTCTTTGGCCGCGCAGTACGCCGCGCTTGGCGCCTTCGTCCTCGCTGAGGCCATCATCTTCGTACCGTTGCTGTACATGGCGATGGACGCCACGGGCGACTACACACTTATCAACAACGCAGCCTGGGTGACGATTCTAGGCCTCGGAGGGCTAACGGCTATAGCATTTTGGACGCGTAAAGACTTCTCGTTTTTGGGAGGCCTGCTCAAGTGGGCACTTATCGTCGCCGTTGTTGCGATCGTTTCGGCTATCCTGTTCGGCTTCGAACTGGGCACGTGGTTCTCGGTCGCAATGATCGGCCTCGCGGGCGCCGCGATCCTGTACGACACCTCGAACATCATCCACCATTACCCGGAGGACCGGTACGTGGGCGCTGCGCTCGCGCTCTTCGCGTCCGTCGCGCTGATGTTCTGGTACGTGCTGCGCCTCTTCATGTCGCGCGACTAGCCACGACCGCCGCCCTGATCTGTGCCCCGCCCGAGTCCGCCTCTGGCGGGGCACTCTGTTTTCATGACCAACAAGACGATCACCGCCAGAGGCCTCATCATGGGCCTGTTCTTTCTCGCCGCGGCGGGCCTCGCGTTCGTGATTCTGATCGCCAGAGGCTTGGCGTTGCCGCTCGGGCTCGTGCTCGTCGCGCGGCTGGCGTTCGTGTTCGTGGAGGGCAACTTCTCGCAGGGCCGCTGGCGCACGATCCCGCTCATGTACCAGCTCGGGCTGGGCATGCACACGCTCCTGGCGGCGGGCTTTACGCTCTTCGGAGTGGGCCAACTCTTCGGCCTCGTGTGAGCCTCTGGCGAGGGCTAAAAACGCCGGGACCCCGGCCGGGTGGGGCCCGTCTCACCGGCCCTCACTCCCGCACCCATGCGCGCCCTCCTTTTCTCTCTCGTTCTCGTGCTGCCCCTGGCGGCGTGCGGCTCCGGCGAGAGCCCCGACGCTGATGTCGTCAGCAACGAGACCCGGTCGGCGCTCACGCCCCCGGCTACCGAAAACGTGACAGGCGGCGAGCCGGTGGGTCTTCCGGGCCCCGGCGAGATCGTCAACGTCAACGCGAGCGAGATCGGTGTGGCGACGGTGCAGGACGAGGAGGAGACCTACGACGTGAACATGGGCCGGATGGAACTCCTGGATGGCATCGACGCGAGCCCAGCCTCGCCAGAGGCCGTGCGGTCGTGGCTCGCGCGGTTCGAGCCTCTGGCGAGCGCCGGCCGCTACGACGACCTCACGCCAGAGGCGGTGCGCGAGGGCTACACCTCGCTCGTCACCTTCCTCTTCAGCGACGGCTCGGCGCAGACGCTCTACCTCCAGCGACAGCCCGACGGCCTCGCCGTGCTCTCGCAACCCGACGGACCTGTGTGGCGCCTCACGCCAGAGGCCCTGCGCGACCTCGTGCCTCTGGCGAACGACCTCCGCGCCAACTAGATGCTCGTACGCAGCAGCCGTCGCTATCTCTTCCGCCACCCCTGGCTGACGGCGCTCTCGCTGATCGGCGTCGCGCTGGGTGTGGCCGTCGTGGTGGCGGTCGATCTCGCGAATGCGAGCGCGACCAAAGCGTTTCGCCTGTCCTCGGAAAGCCTGAGTGGCCGCGCGACGCACGTCGTTGTGGGCGGTCCGGGAGGCGTGCCCGGCGATCTGTACCGCGAGCTGACCGTCGCCAGAGGCGTCGAGGCGGCGCCGGTTGTGGAGGGATTTGCGCGGCCCGAGGCCGACTCGGTGCGCGTGCTTCAGATTCTGGGCGTGGATCTGTTCGCGGAGTCCGCCTTCCGGCCGTTCATCGCACCCCAGGGAGCCTCTGGCGTCGATCTGCCGGGCCTGCTCACCACATCTGGCGGGACGCTTCTCTCGTCTCAGACGGCCGAGGAACTGGGCGTCGGCGTGGGAGACACGCTGCCGCTGAGGGTAGATGGGCGCGAAGAGATCGCTATCGTCCTGGGTGTCCTCACGCCTGACGACGAGCGCTCACGCCGCGCGATCCAAAACCTGCTGGTGGTGGACGTGGCGACGGCCCAGGAGTGGGCGGGCGACGGGCCGACCCCGATTGCCGAGCAGAGCGTCTCGCCAGAGGCCTCTGGCGTTACAAACGACGAACCCGGAACCCGGAGCCGTCAGGCCCGCGAAGCGCACTCGGAACTCGGAGCCCAAACGCCAGAGGCCTCTGGCGGCAACCGGCTCTCCCGCATCGACCTGCTCATCCCGGACGACGCCAGAGGCGAGGCACTGCTCGCGCAGATCGAGGCCGATCTGCCAGACGGGACCGAGGTGCGCGCCGCCTCGGCACAGGCAGACGCGCTGGAGACGATGACGGCAGCGTTTCGCCTAAATCTGACCGCGCTGAGCTTGCTCGCGATGGTGGTGGGGCTGTTCCTGATCTACAACACGATCACGTTCTCGGTCGTGCAGCGGCGGCAGTTATTGGGCACGTATCGCGCGCTGGGGATTACGCGCCGCGAGGTGTTCCGGCTCGTCATCGGGGAGGCGCTCGTCGTGGGCGCGGTCGGGACCGCCATCGGTTTGGCGCTGGGTGTGGTGCTGGGAACGGGGCTCGTGCGGCTCGTGACGCAGACCATCGGCGACCTTTACTTCGTCGTGCGCGTGCGCGATCTCTCGCTCGATCCGTGGAGTCTCGCAAAGGGCGTCGCGCTCGGGCTCGGCGCCTCTGTGCTCGGCGCGCTGGGACCGGGGTGGGAAGCTGCGTCGGTCGCGCCTGCCTCGGCACTGCGCCGGTCGCAACAGGAAGACACGCTTGCAGACCGCGCCGGGCCTCTGGCGCTCGCCGGGCTGGCAGCGGTCGGCGTGGGAGTGGCGCTGTTTCTGATTCCGGCGGGCGTGGGGCTGGCGTACGTCGGCCTGTTGTTCGTGATCGTCGGCGCGGCCCTCGCGGCGCCGTGGAGCACGCGACTGTTCGCCCGCTCCGCCTCTGGCGTGCTCGCCCACCTGTTCGGGCCGACCGGACGGATGGCCGCCAGAGGCATCAACGCGAGCCTCAGCCGGACGGCCATCGCCGTCGCCGCGCTGGCCGTGGCGGTAGCGATCTACTGTCGGCGTGGGCGTGATGGTGTCGTCGTTCCGCGCGACGGTGGGGGATTGGCTGGGCAGCGTGCTCCAGGCCGATGTCTACATCCAGCCGCCCGCGACCGTCTTCCGCCGCGGCGGCGGCTTTCTCGATCCTGCAGTAGCTCTGGACCTCAAGGCGCTCGACGGTGTCGCGCGTGCCGATGGCGTCCGCACCCAGCAGCTCAACACCGACGGCGGCCCCATCGACCTCGTCGTCACCAACATCGACGGCCAGCGGGCGGGCATCTACCGCTACAAAGCCGGGACCGCCTCTGGCGTAGCCGATGCCGTCGCCAGAGGCCACGTGGCGGTGAGTGAGCCGTTCGCGTTCCGCTTCGAGGTGGGCGTGGGCGACACGCTCCGTTTGCCGACAGACGAAGGGGAGCGGTCTTACCCGATCTCGGGCATCTACTACGACTACGGCAACGACCTCGGCGTGGTGATGATGGACGAGACGACGTTTCTCCAGTCCTACCGGGACCCTGGCCTCTCAGGCCTCGCGCTCACTGCGGGTGCGGGCGTTGATCCCGAGGACCTCACGCAACGCGCCGCCGCATTGAGCGAAGGGCGCCAGAGGCTCGTCGTGCGCAGCAACCGGTCCCTTCGCGAGGCCAGCTTGGAGATCTTCGACCAGACGTTCGTCGTGACCAACGTGCTCCGGCTCCTGGCCGTCCTGGTTGCGTTCGTGGGCGTGCTGAGCGCGCTGATGGCACTGCAACTGGAACGCAAGCGCGAACTCGCGATGCTCCGCGCGCAGGGCATGACCCGGCGCGAGGTCGCGCGGATGGTGTTCGCGCAGACGGGTCTGATGGGGCTGTGGGCGGGCGCGCTCGCACTTCCGCTCGGTCTCGCGCTCGCCTGGGTGCTGGTCTACGTCGTCAACGTGCGCTCCTTCGGCTGGACGCTCGCGTTCACGGTCGACCCGTGGATTCTGGTGCAGGCCGTCGTGCTTGCGGTCGTGGCGGCGCTGCTCGCGGGCGTCTACCCCGCCTGGGCGATGGGCCGCGCGGACCCTGCGCTCGCCATGCGCGAGGAGTAGCGCCAGAGGCCTCTGGCAGAGCACGCCTCTGGCGCCAGAGGCATTCTTCCCAGTAGAGATCAGTATGGAAGGGACGCAGGATCTACAAACGCATAGATGCTGAGAACCATCGCCAAAAGCGCGAAGGCTGGCGCCACACCTACTGCTACACAGAGAGAAGTACGGTCTCTCGCGTTGATATCGGTTTCCGTTCTCCGGTATCGGCCGAGGCCAGACAGAGCTAGGACAGCAAAGATCTGCGGCAAGATGGTCATGATCCAGATCAGAACAGATGCCATCGGCACGTCTCCGAATAACCCGCCGACTATCATCCCAATCGGGAGCATGTGCACGACCCCTAACACACCTGAGAGTGCCGCGGCAGTGGTGACGAATTGTGGAGCAGATCCCATAACGATGCCTCTGGCGCCAGAGGCTCAGTCCGTGTGGCGCGTCCAGCCCTGCCAGATGTCGCCGTCGGAGGAGCCCTCCTGCTCAAACCAGAAGGTGGGCCGGTCGCGCGCCTCTGGCGCGATCTGGTTCATCGTGGTGGCGTCGTAGAGGCGGCCGTTGGCCATTACAAATCGGATCTGGGAGATGTTGGCGAGGTCGGCCGAGGGGTCGCCGAGAGCACGATCAAGTCGGCGAGTTTGCCGGGTTCGATGGAGCCGATGTCGCCGTCCAGGCCGAGGTAGGCGGCGCCGTTGAGCGTGGAGGCGCGGAGCGCTTCGAGAGGCGTCATGCCGCCCTGGCCGAACATCTGAAGCTCCCAGTGCGCGGCCAGGCCCTGCATCTGGCCGTGCGCGCCGAGTTGCACGTCGACGCCCAGGTCAGTCAGCGTTTTGGTCTGCTCGGCGAGCGTGATGTGCCAGTACTCGTCGTCGGGCACGAGCGTGCGGCGGCGGCTCACGGCATCGACGAGCGTGCGCGGCGTAAACGTGAGCAGGCGGTCGTCTTCCCAGACGTTGGTCTTCGCGTACCAGTAGTTCTCGCCCCACAGGCCGCCGTAGCCCACGACGAGCGTCGGTGTGTAGCCGACCTGCGTGGCACTCCACAACTCCGTCACGTCGCGGTGCAGAGGCGCGACGGGTACGGCGTGCTCGATGCCGGTGTGGCCGTCGATGACCATGTTCATGTTGTGGTAGAACGTGCTCCCGCCCTCGGGCACGACCATCATTCCGAGGTCTCGCGCGGCGACGAGGATCTGCTGGCGCTGGTCGCGGCGCGGCTGGTTGTAGCTCTTGACCGAGATGGCGCCCGCGGCCTTCATGCGCCGGATGTGGGAGTAGGCGTCGTCCAGCGAGTTGACCGTCGCGCGGAAGTCGCCGTCGGCGCCGTAGAGGATCGTGCCGGTGGAGAAGATGCGCGGGCCGACGAGGTCGCCGGACTTGACCATCTCGGCCATCGTGAACACGGTCTCGGTCGTGGCGCTGGGGTCGTGCGCGGTCGTGACGCCGTAGGCGAGGTTGGCGTAGTACTGCCAGACGGTCTGCGGGACGGCGCCGCTGGAGAAGTGCCCGGCGTGGGCGTGCACGTCCACGAGGCCTGGCATGACCGTGTGGCCTCTGGCGTCGATGACCTCGGCGCCGCTCGGGATCGTGGACCTCGCCCGCTTCTCCTACGGCGGTGATGCGGTTGCCGCTCACGACGACCGTTCCGTTCTCGATCACGCGGTCGCCGTCCATCGTGAGGATGCGCGCGTTTGTGAGCGCGATGGCGCCAGAGGGCGCATCGTGCGGGAGCCGAAGGCCGATGTCCACGCCGACCGAATCCGGCTTGGGCAGGGCCTCTGGCGCGCCGTCTACGAACGCGAAGGCGTCGGAGAGGGAGCGGGTGTAGAGCTCGGGGCCGATGAACCAGCGCAGCGTCGCGTCGTCGGTCCAGTGGAGGTCGGTTCCGGCGTCGCGCGAGAGGCGGGAGACGGGGACGGCCTTGGTGTCCTTGTTGAGGTCGTACTCCGCGCCCGTCAGGGCGAAGGGCGCGACGTAGACGTTGAACGCCTCGTTGAAGGCGACCCACTTGCCGTCCGGGCTGGGCACGACGGTCGTCGGGTACTTGAGCGTGAAGTGCGTCCGCTCGTCGCTGCCGTCGAGGTCGACGCTGCGGAACGTCTTGTTCAGCCCGCCGCCGTTCAGGAACGTGATGCGGCCCTCGGCGCCCGCCTCGGTCATGCGGGCCTCTGGCGTGAAGCGCGGCTCGCGGCCTCGGTCGATGATTTTACGTGCCTCGCCCTCGCCAGAGGCGGCGATCATGTACAGGCCGGTGCGGAGGCCGTTGAGCGGCCCGCGCATGCCGTTGCCGCTCTGGCGCTCGTAGACGATCATCTGGCCGTCGGGCGAGAAGCGCGGCGTGGCGTAGTGGCCGCGTCCCACGTCCAGCAGCCGGGTTTCGCCAGAGGCCACGTCCATCACGTGTAGCCGGCCGAACAGGGCGTCGTCCCACGTCGCGTAGACCATCTGGCGGCCGTCGGGCGAGAAGTCGGGATCGTAGGCGAACGTGCCGCGTGTCGGTGATCGGCGCCGCCTCGCCGTCGCCGAGCTTGCGCCAGAGGCGGCCGACGGCGCTGAAGACGAGCGTGCGCCCGTCGGGCGAGGTCGCGGCGTCGCGGAGCATCTTGACGTCGAAGACCTCTGGCGCCACGTCGATGGGAAAGCGCACGGCCTCGGTGACGGTCTGCTCCACCTCGACGGTGAACGGGATGGGCCGGATGCCCTCGCCGGGGTCGGAGACGGGCACGCGCCAGAGGCCGCCCTGCGCCCAGATCACGATGTCGCGCCCGTCGGGCGTCCAGTCGAAGCCGGGGTAGACGCCGAAGACGGCCCAGGTCTCCTGCTGGTCGGGGGAGAGGCCGTCCCAGAGGGGGATCTGCGCGCCGCTCTCGCCATCGTAGAGGAACAGCGCGGTCTCGTTGCGGACGCGGCGGACGAAGGCGAGTTGCTCGCTGTCGCCGTTGCTAAACCGCGTCTTGGGCCGTGGCTCGGGACGCGCCGCGCCGCCGGTCCCGCCGAGGATGGTCTCGATCTCGCCCGTCTCGCGGTCCAGCCGCTTGATGGCGTAGATGCCCGCGTTGGGGTCCTTGTTGTACTCGAAGTTGGGGCCGGGCGTCACGTCCTGCGAGAAGTAGACGTAGCGGCCGTCGGCGGAGACGGCGGGCTCTCCGGCGTCCTGCTGGTCGTTGGGGCGCTCCGTCAGTTGGAGGCCGCTGCCGCCGGTGCGGTGGTACATCCACATCTCGCCCGCGCCGAGCGAGCGCGTGGCGGTGAAGTGCTTCCGCGCGATGAGGTAGTCGCCGTCGGGCGTCCAGACGGCGTTGTTGAGCAGGCGGAAGCTCTCGTCGCTCACCTGCTGCATGTCCTCGCCTCTGGCGTCCATCGTCCAGATGTTGTCGCCGCCGGAGCGGTCGGACGTGAACGAGATGCGCGAGCCGTCGGGCGACCACCGCGGCTGCACGTCGTAGGCGGGGCCGCTGGTGATGCGCGTGGCCGTGCCGCCCGCCAGAGGCAGCGTGTAGAGGTCGCCCAGCAGGTCGAAGACGATCGTTTCGCCGTCGGGGCTCACGTCGACGCTCATCCAGGTGCCTTCCGACGTTTCGAAGGCGACGGTCGCTCGTCGGGCCGTGGGCGGCGTTTACGTCCCAGTCGGCGGCGTCCTGGCCTCTGGCGCCAGAGGCGATCAGGGTGAGGGCGAGGAGGGCGGAGAGGCGGAGCATCGGCGGGGCGGGGGAGACGCTCGGATTCTACGACGGGGGCGCGGCGGGTGCGCCAGAGGCCTCTGGCGGGGTGGTGCGGCGTATGGATCGCACGACCGAGAGACGGTTGGTGCTCACCTGTTCCGCCGGATTGCTTCTCGCACGGGGAACGAAGTTCGCGGTAGACAACTGAAACTCTGTATACGGCATCGCGTATGTCAACCGCACACAGTCTGATGGTATGGCGCACACGCTCAAGGATCTCGAATGGTGGGGGGACGCCTACAGTGTCCTGACTTCGCTACCCGAGGAGGTTCAGCGCGACATCGGCTATGCCCTCCATCTCGCTCAGGCGGGGGCGAAGGCCGGGAGTGCCAAGCCTGTCACGTACGTCGGGAAAGGGGCCTATGCCATCACCACCGATCACAAACGCGAGACCTATCGGACGTTTTACGTCGCGCGTTTTGCCGAGGCCGTCTACTGCTTTTACGTCGTCCACAAGAAAGCGTCGAGCGGGATTGACCTTCCGAAACGCCAGAAGGACCATGCGGCTCAGCTCTACCGTGAGATCGTCGAGTGGCGGTCTGCGTCTGGCCTCCGCTGACGGGTCTGCTTTTACTCATCACCACCATCCCTTTTCGCCATGCCCGGTCCGACCCACACCACACGCGGCAGCGTGTTCACCGCGCTCTACGACGACCCCGATGAAGCTGCCCTCATGGCCTTCAAGGCTCGGCTCCTCCATGCGCTCGAACGTTACGTCGCCGAGTTCGATACCCAGGCCGAAGCCGCCGCCGCGCTCAGCGTGAGCCAGCCTCGAATCTCCGAGATCGCCAACGGTCGGCTTTCGAAGTTCTCCACGGACCTCCTCATCAAGTACTGCAACCGCGCCGGGCTCCGGATCCCCGCCTTCGATCTCGTTCCTGCGGGTTGATCGAACGTCTGGCGCCAGAGGCTGCGGTTCGGGACCAAACTTCAGGGGGACGAGAACCGCGGTGGCGTACTCTGCCGTCCGCCCCTGTCTCGACAATGACGACACGACCCCAGAGCGACCCCAACCGGAACGATATTCGGGCGCTCGTCATCGGAGCGGGCCCCGCCGGGCTGATGGCTGCCGAAGTGCTCTCGGCCTCTGGCGTGTCGGTCGTCATCGCGGACCAGATGCCGTCGCCGGCTCGCAAATTCCTGATGGCGGGCAAGTCCGGCCTCAACCTCACCAACGACGACGACCCGTTCGACGCGGCCTACGGCGCCATGCCGCCCGCCTTCGCGCGCGCACTCTCCGCGTTCGGCCCGCCAGAGGTCATGCGGTGGGCCACAGGCCTGGGCCAGGAGGTGTTCGTCGGCTCCACCGGGCGCGTCTTTCCCGTCGCGATGAAGGCGTCGCCGCTGCTGCGCGCGTGGCTGCGTCGGCTGGACGCCAGAGGCGTGCAGCTACACACGCGGTGGCGCTGGGACGGCTGGCGCGATGGCCTCACCGTGTTCGAGACGCCAGAGGCCCGGCGCGAGGTCGAGGCCGATGTGGTCATCCTCGCCCTGGGCGGGGCCAGTTGGCGTCGGCTGGGCAGTGATGGCGAGTGGGCAGCGCGTTTCCCGGAGCGCGTGGCGCCGTTTCAGGCGGCCAACGTCGGGCTGCGCGTGGCGTGGACCCCGCACATGGCGCGCTGGCACGGCGAAGCCGATCAAGGGCGTCGCGTGGCACGCGGGCAAGCTGACGAGCCGGGGCGAGGCCGTGATCTCGGCCACAGGCCTGGAGGGCGGCGGCATCTACAGCGTCAGCCGAGCCGTCCGCGAGGGCGCGCCTCTGGCGGTGGACCTGCTCCCGGACCTCTCGCCAGAGGCCGTGGGGGAGCGGCTGGCCGCGCAGGACCCGAAGGCGAGCCTCGCGACCCGTTTGCGCAAGGCCGTCGGGCTCACCGGCGCGCGCGCCGCACTCCTCAACGAGTTCGGCCGCCCGTTCGGCGCGGACATGGCCCGCATGCTCAAAGCGCTCCCCATCCGCCACGCCGGCCTCATGCCGATGGACGACGCGATCTCGACCGCCGGCGGCCTGCGCTTCGACGCGCTGGACGGCTTCCGCCTGAAGGGACACGACCACGTCTACGCCTCTGGCGAGATGCTGGACTGGGAAGCACCCACCGGCGGCTGGCTCATCACCGCCTGCCTCGCGACGGGCCGGGCCGCAGCGTTGCAAGCACTGGAAGAGATGGGCGTAGCTCGCGGACCTGAAGACGAGCCTCTCGCCAGAGGCTAGATCCTGCCTCTGGCACACAGCGCGCGTTCTCCGGACCACCGCCAGAGGCCTCTGGCGTCACGCTCCCCGCCGGACCGCCCGTACGCCGAGCAGGCCGCACAGCACCCCAACGACCGGCACCGCTAGAGCGAAGCCGCGCGCCGTCGCCCCGCCGACCTGAATCGCGACGGCCAGGAGGAGCACCGCGCCCAGAAGCGCCATCGCGACCGCGGCCCACGACATCTGCGGCACCTGCCGCGCCTGCTCCGCCGCACCGATCCGCACGACGAGCAAAACCACCGCCACCACGCCATAGAGAAACCCGAACACCGCGATCCCGATGCCGACGACCGGCGAGGCGAGGGCCTCGGGCACGAATGCGTACGCGGCAGCGGCGGCGAGCCCCCATCCGAAGATGTTGAGGTGGAGCGGCACCGAGAACGAAGCCAGAACAGAGAGGGGTGAGCGTTCCATTGGGCGTGGCCTCTGGCGCCAGAGGCGAAGAGATTAGAGGCTGACAACGGCATCGCCTACCGCAAACGCAGCGGCGATGGTGATGTAGATGATGCCTACAACTGCGAGGCCGCCGTACACCGCGCCGATCGTTTTGATCTCGTTGGTCTCCTTGGACTCGGCGGCCTGCACGTCCATGAGCGCGAAGCCGGCAGGCTGCCCGTCCCACACACCACGAAGAGAGTCGCCGTCCACATACGGACGGCGGAGCACGATCTCCTGCCCATCGGCGCTCAGAAAGCGGACCGTTCCCGGACGCTCGTCGCCCGCCGCGCCGATCTCAGCGGCGGGCAGCGCGCGCCACGATGTGCACGCGGGCAGACTGGCGACGAGCACGAGCGCAGCGGCGATGTGGAGCAGGCGGGTTCTCACAGATGGGTGGCTATGCCGCCTCTGGCGCCAGAGGCGGAGGGAACACAAATACGAAGCGAGCCTCTGGCGAGACGGGGCGGGCTACTCCGCCGCGCGGATCCAGTCCACCTCCAGCTCGAACGGCCCGTCCTTGCCATCTGCGATGTAGAGCGCGAGACTTTCGACCGCCTCTGGCGCCAGAGGCGCCACGTCGATGGGCTCGCCGTGGACGGTCGTCTCCAGGCTGGAGAACGGCACGCGGACGGTCTGCCACTCGCCAGAGGTCGCGAACTCGCCGCGCCGAGCCACATCGCGGCGGCCGTCTTTCGTGCCGTCGTCCACCTCGACCCAGAACGAGCGCCCGCCGCCGCGCACGCGAAGCTCGACCGCGCTGTACGCGCTGAGGTCGACGCGCTTCTCGGCACGGGTCTGCGAGAAACCGCCATCGCGCGTGACGAGCGTGCCGGTAAATTTGAGCGTGTCGCCGGAGACCTTTACATAGCCCTGTGAGTGGCCGCCCATCACGCCGTCATTCTCGACGGTCCAGGTGGCAGAGTCGGTGGAGTCGAAGTCGAAGAGCGTCATAGCAGAAGGGGAGGAAGCCTCTGGCGCGCCAGAGGCAGGGATGTCGGCGCCATAGCAGGCGGCCAGGAGGAGCGCGAGAAAGACGAAGCGCATGGGTGAAGCGACCGGTGAGACGCCTGTACGTCTGGTGCCGCATATCGGTCCGCCAGAAGCGGATGGGGGATCCGGAGCGGGTGCGGGTGGGTTGGAGCAACGGTCCATCTGAAAACGCTTTTCAGGCGGCCTTGTTCTGTTCTCTCGCGCCCGCCGCGCTGCACCCCGGCGGACTCTGCTGCACCGACCCTGACGCTGTGCTCTCCCGACCGCTTCGCCCCGTTTCTGCTCTCCGCGCCGGCCTGTGCGCGATTCTGCTCGCCTCTGGCGCCGCGAGCGCCCAAACCGTCCCGGTGGGGCAGGGCGGCTACAGCCTGACGCGCCCGTCGGGCGAGGTCGGACCGCAGAACGCAGCCGGGCAATCCATCGCGCCCAAGGTGTCGGCGGACTTTGCGCAGCCCGCGCAGTCCAACGACTGGTGGAGCAGCCTGCTCTACCCGTTCTTCGGCGACGCGTTCTCGAACAACCTCTACGCCCACCCGGTCAACGCACGCGCGGCCTCTGGCGGCCTGCAGATCGGCGCGACGAACGATCCGCTCTTCGTCGCCAACGACCACCTCTATCCGTTCCGCAAGGACCTGACGGTCGGCGCCAGCGGCCTCTCGGCGAGCCGCGGCGCGACAGTCTCGGCCTACGGCGACTGGACCGTGACAGCCAGGTGGGAGGGCGCGCCTCTGGCGTTCGAGGCGACGCTCGGGCACGGCCTCCCGTTCGTCTTCTTCCGCCTGAGCGCCGACGCGATCGTCACGCCAGAGGCAAACGCGACCGTCTGGTCGCGCCAGGGCGGCGTTCTCGGTCTCACCGTCGGCGGCAACCACTACGGCGTGTTCGCCCCGACCGGCGCGACGTGGACCGGCACCGGCCCCTTCCGCTCCACGCTCGACGCCAGAGGCTACCTCTCGGTCGCGCTCTTGCCCGATGCTAGCCCGGCGACGCTGGAAATATTTCGCCAGCACGCCTACGCGTTCGTGACCGACAGCCGGGTCGAGTGGGACTACGACGAGTCGGCCTCTCGCGTCACGTCCACGTACAGCTACGAGACCGAGGCGATGGAGACGGGCGCGGACCTCTCAGACCAGACGCTGACGGCGCTCTACCGCCACCAGTGGCTCGACAGCCCGACGCCGCAGACGGGCCACACGTACCGCTCGCCGCGCGGCGAGATGCGCTTGGTCAGAGGCAGCACGTTTACGACCGAGCGCGCCTTTACGGGCGTTCTCCCGTCGCTTCCCAACCAGGGCGACCTCAACCCGGCCGAACTCCTCTCGCTCGTGCGCCAGGCCGCGCAGGAGACGATCCCGCCGGGAGGCACCTACGAGAACGGCAAGGAGATGGGCCGCTTCGCCCAACTCGTCCACATCGCGGACCAGATCGGCGCGACGGCAGAGCGCGACCATTTCCTCGCCGAGCTCAAGCGCCAGCTCGAAGCGTGGTTCACCGTCGGTGGGCGCGAGACGTACGTCTACGACGAGACCTGGGACGCCCTCACCGGCTACCCCTCGGGCTACGGCGCGGACAACCAGCTCAACGACCACCACTTCCACGCCAGCTACGCCATCCGCAGCGCCGCGACCGTCGCGCAGTTCGACCCGGCGTGGGCGGCGCCAGAGGCCTGGGGCGGGATGGTCAACCTGCTCATTCGCAACGCGAACGGCTGGGACCGTGAGGACGAGATGTTTCCCTTTCTCCGCACGTTCGACCCGTACGCAGGCCACTCGTGGGCGGCGGGGCACGGTGACTTCGCCGAGGGCAACAACCAGGAATCCAGTTCCGAGTCGATGAACTTCGCCTCGGCGACGCTGCTCTGGGGCGAGGCCACAGGCCAGACCGAGATCCGCGATCTGGGCGTTTACCTCCACACGACCGAGGCGGCCGCGGTCGATCAGTACTGGTTCGACGTGGACGAGGAGGTGTTTCCGGCGGGCTACCCGCACGTCGCCATCGGGATGGTGTGGGGCGGGAAGGGCGTTCACTCCACGTGGTTCGGCGCCGACCCGGAGTTCATCCACGGCATCAACATCCTGCCCATCACGAGCGGCTCGCTCTACCTCGGGCGCGATCCCGGGTACGTCGTCGCCAACTACGACGAGATCGTGCGGGAGCGGAACGGGCCGCCGGTCATCTGGAAGGACGTGCTCTGGGAGTACCTCGCGCTGGGCGACCCGACGCGCGCCCTGGCGGCCTACTACGCCGACCCGACCTACGAGCCGTTCGACGGCGAATCGCGCGCGCACACGCTCCACTGGCTCGCCAACCTCAAGAAGATGGGCCGCGTCGAAATGGGCATCACCGCCGACGTGCCGACCTACGCCGTCTTCCGCGACGCCGCGGGCGACCTGACCTACATCGCGCACAACGCCAGAGGCTCGGACCGGCTCGTGACGTTCTCCGACGGCTTCTCGATGACCGTCGGGCCTCTGGCGACGCGCACCGAGACGACCTCTACCGTCGATCCCGAGGCTCCCGTCGCGCGGTTAGTGGCGGACAAGACCACCGGCAAAGCGCCTCTGGCGGTGAGCTTCGAGGCCAGCCGCAGCTTCGACCCGGACGGCGGAGATCTTGCCTTCGCGTGGGACTTCCGCGACGGCCGCACGAGCACGCAGGCCGACACGACCGTCACGTTTACCGAGGTTGGGCCACGCTGGGTGACGCTCGCCGTGGCGGACGCGCAAGGACTCGTCTCGCGCGACAGCGTGCGCATCGAGGTTCTCGCCAATGGCACGCCGTACGGAGGTTCGCCCGCGATCGTGCCCGGCGTGATCCAGGCCGAGGCGTACGACCTGGGCGGCGAAGGCCGCGCCTACCGCGACGCCGACGCCAACAACATCGGCCTGGCGTTCCGCCCGAACGAGGGCGTGGACATCGAAAACGGCCCGCAGGGCCCCAACGTGTATTGGATCACAGCGGGAGAGTGGATCGAGTGGACGTTCGAGGTGCAGCAGGCGGGCACGTTTACCGTCTCGCCCTCGGTCGCGAGCGTGCCCGGCTTCGGCTCGTTTCGGATGCTCATCGACAACCAGGACGTGAGCGGTGTGCGGGCTGTGACCGGCACAGGCGGGTGGCAGTTCTGGCGCGACATTCCGGTCGAGAACGTCGAGCTGAGCGCGGGCGTCCACATCCTGCGCATGGAGTTCGACTCCCAGACGGACCCGAACGGGTGGCTCTTCAGCCTCGACTTCATCGCCTTTACGCGCGAGTCAACGGTAGGCGTGGACGATGCCGAGCCTCTGGCGCTCGCGCTCAGCCAGAGCGTTCCAAACCCGGTGCGGAGAACGGCGCGAATCGGCTACACGCTCGCCCGCTCCGGGCCGGTCACGCTGGAGGTGTTCAACAGCCTCGGTCAGACCGTGGCCGTGCTCGTGGACCAGGAGCAGGCCTCTGGCGAGCACGCGGTCGAGTTCGACGCCTCGGGGCTTTCCAGCGGCGTCTACTTCTACCGCCTGCGTAGCGCAGCAGAGACGGTGACCCGCTCGCTGGTGCGTCTGTAAACAGCTCGCCCCCCTACAGAAAGAGGCCTCTGGCGGTGCCGCCAGAGGCCTCCGTTCGTCTCGCCAGAGGCGGCTACATCGCGCCGCTCAT
Organism: Rubricoccaceae bacterium; assembly: GCA_963708165.1. GTDB lineage: Bacteria > Bacteroidota > Rhodothermia > Rhodothermales > Rubricoccaceae > Rubricoccus. The sequence continues at coordinate 3,229,054 of OY970187.1, forward strand.
GTGCTCTGCCACGCGCAGCGCGTTGGCCGCAATCGTGAGCGTCGGGTTGGTCGCGCCAGAGGACGGGAAAACGCTCGCGTCGGCGATGTAGAGGTTGTCCAGATCGTGCGCCTTGCCGGTTACGTCCACGACGCTCGTCGCCGGGTCCTCGCCCATGCGGCAGGTGCCGCACTGGTGGTTGACCACGCCGAGCGGCATCGGGACGCGGAGAAAGCGGTCGAACCCGAGCGGCCGCAGGGCCGCTTCGAGGGCGTCCATGAGCTTTTCCTGCGCCGCGCGGTTGGTCTCGGTGTAGGCGAGCTGGATGCCGCCGTCGGGCCCGAGCGAAATCCGGTTTTCCGCCAGAGGCAGATCCTCGCCCTGCACCCACCAGTCGACGGAATGTCCCGCGATCTCGCGCAGTTCCTGGTCCGTGAACGCGCCCGGCGCGAGGTCCTGCTTGATCTGCCACCACGCGTGCTTGCCCATCAGGTGGATGTGGCCCAGCGGGACGTTTTCCCACTCCGGATCACCGGGCACGCCGAAGTAGAAGTCGTTGACGGCCAGCGTTTTCTGGAACTGCGTCGGGTTCGGGGTCTGGCTCGCGACGGTATAAAACTTGGAGGTCACGTGCCGCATAAAGTGGCGGCCGACTGCGCCAGAGGCGTTTGCGAGGCCATCCGGGTGCTGCTCTGTGGCGGAGCGCAGCAGCAGCACGGCGCTGTTGACCGCACCTGCGCACAGCGCAAACGTGTCGGCGGTGAACGTCTGGGGCTCGCCGTCCACAGTCGCTTCGACGGATGTGATGGACTGGCCTCTGGCGTCCGTCACCAGGCGCGTCACGTCGGCGCCGGTGACGAGCGTGACGTTGTCGAAGGCGGTGGCGGGCTTGACCGTGGCGACCTCGGCGTCGCACTTGAGGTGCAGCAGGTCCGGGTAGCCGTCGAAGGCGGCGCGGCCCATCGCCTCGAACGTTTCGCGCAAGATGAACGGCCCGTCGCCGGGGTTCTCCTCGCTCATCTTGACGCCCATCGGTAGCGCGAACGGACTCATGCCTTGTGCTTCGAGGCCTCTGGCGACCTCGGCGATGCGTGGCGCGTGCTCGATGGGCGCGTGCGGGTAGGGACCGGCGGGCGGCTCGAAGGGATCGCTGCCACGCTTGCCGTGGACGTGGTACAGCGCCTCGGCCTGGTCGTAATACGGCGCGAGGTCCTCGTACGCCAGAGGCCAGGCAGGGGAGAGGCCGTCCAGCGTCTCCAACGCTTCGAAGTCCTCGGGGCGCAGGCGCAGCAGCGCCGAGCCGTAGACCTTGGTGTTGCCGCCCAGCCAGTACCACATGCCGGGGCTGAACGGCTCGCCGGTGTGGGCATCGGTCCACGTCTCCTCGGCTTTGTATTTGCCGTGGACGAAAAGCGCCTCGGGGTCCCAGTTGGCGGCCTCTCGCGGAAGCGAGCCCAGGCGGTTGAGGAGGAGAATCTTTTTGCCGGTCTTAGCCAGCGAGAGCGCCAGGGCGCCGCCGCCGACCCCGGCGCCGATGATGCAAACGTCGTACTGCACAGAGGGATGGGGGATAGAGGGATGGGCAGACTCAGGACGAGACGCCCAGGCAAATCAAGCCTCTGGCGGTTGTTAAACATCGTCCTCCTTGCGAAGCGAGGGGACAGCCTGCGCCAGCAGGCAGGGGTGTCGGTCAGCCGAGCGCCAGAGGTGGCACTTGCCAGAGGCGAATCACGCCAGAGGCCTCTGGCGATTCAGGCTCATAGGCTGTGCTCGCGTTGGCCCCCACCCCTCTCCCAGAGGGGGAGGGGACATTTATCTGAGACAGTCGATTCGGCCTCTGGCGCCAGAGGCGAATGGACGGGAAGCATTCACCTGTCAAACCTTTTCATCTGCAAACCTTGCCACTCTTTCTAGCGCCAGAGGCGAGCGCGAGGCAGCTTTACTCGGAACTCGGAACTCGGAACTCGGAACTCGGAGACTCAGCCGCTCCAGGGCTCTTGGAAGTCGGCGTAGAGCGTGAGACCGCCGTCGGCGTAGAGGGTCTGGCCGGTGACGTACTTGGCGTCGTCGCTGACCAAGAAGGCCGCCATGCGGCCCATCTCCTCGGGCTCGGCGATGCGCTTCATCGGGATGTGGCTCGCGACCACCTCGGTCATGTCCTCGTCGCCCAACCAACTCTGGATCGGCGTGCGGGTGGCGCCGGGCGCGATAGCGACGACGCGGATGCCACGGTCGGCATACTCCAGCGCAAGCGTTTCGGTGATGGCCTGAATGCCATACTTGGAAACCGCGTACGAGAGATAGTGCGGGCGCGGGATCTTCTGGTGCACGCTGCTCACGTTCAAAATCACGCCGCCAGAGGCGTCGAGCGCACCGGCGATGAACTCGCGAGCGCAGATAAACGAGCCGCGGAGGTTGACGTCGAGCACGGCGTCGAAGTGCTCGGTCGTGGTCTGGTGCGAGGCGGGCTCCTCGATCTGGATGCCGGCGTTGTTGACGAGCACGTTGGGCGTGCCAAATGCCGTGATCGCGGCCTCGAACATGGCTTTGATCTCGTCTTCGTTCGTCACGTCAGCGCGGACGAGGATGGACGGCTCGCCCGACGGGGCGCCGCCAGAGGCTGCGGCGTCGCGCACCATGCGGCGTGTTTCTTCAGCGTTGTCGCGCTCGGACTCGAACGGGTAGTTGATAACGATGCGCGCTCCGCTGCGCGCGAGTTCGACCGCGATCGCGCGGCCGATTCCGGTGGAGGCACCGGTGACGAGCGCAACGCGCCCGGTGAGATCTGGCATGGGTGTGTGGTGTGGTCGCGTGGACAACCAGAGCCCGGCGGGCAGGGTTTCAGAGCGCCCGACAACCTCAGGGGCGGCCCTGTGTGTGACGGATGCCTCGGCCGCCAGAGGCCTCTGGCGGGTACGGCCCTCGGCTCTGCACGGGCCTCTGGCGACACGCGAGGCGCCAGAGGCGCGTCACCGCCCGCGGCTGTTGAAGACGAGGCCTGTGACGAGGCTCACGTCGGTGCTCTCGACGCCCAACGGCGGACGATTGTCGTACCGCACCACGCCACGGAGGCGGACTGTGAGCGAGCGGGTCAGCGTCAGGTCCAGGCGCGATTCAGAGAGCACGCGGTAATCGCTCGGCGCGTCCACGCGCGGCTGTGCGTAGACGACCGAGAACGCCTCGGCGGTGTCGCTGATGTCCAGCCGCGCCGAGAGGTAGTTGCTCCACCGCAGCGCCCGCGTCTCGTCTTCCATCGCCTCTGGCGCGAGGCGCTCGAACTCCAGCATGGGCGTCGAGCCCAACGCCAGCCCAACCGTCTCCGTCTCGACAATCTCGAACCTCGCGCCGCCTCCGATGAGATAGCGGTGCTGCAGCCGTTGCTGCGCGTTGCGCTCCGCCTGCACAAACGTCTCAGCCACGACCAGCGAGGACAGCTCGCGGTTGTAGCGCACGTGCGCAAACGTGTTGCTCACGTCCGTATCGCCGTTGGCCCGCGCGACCGCGTGGCGCGCGAGGGCAAAGCCCGAGGTACGGCCCGCTACGGCATCCAGCCGACCGCCGAGCGTGAGCTGCAACAGATCCGTGTTGCCTCTGGCGTAGCTGCCGCCCGCATCCAGTTGCACGTGGAGGCCCGCGAGGCTCTGCTTGCGGAGCTGCTCGGTGTTGATCTGCGCCGCAGCGGGCACCGCGAGGGAGGCGAGAAGGAGGAACGTGAGCAGTCGCATGGCAATGGCGGAAGCAGGGGAGAGGCTACCTCACCGTACGGCCTCTGGCGCAACATCAGGTCACGCACGCCAGAGGCCGCGTAGGTTCTCGCGCGATGACTACGACTGCCACCACTGCCCTCGCCGACGACCTGATGCGGAGTCTGGGCCGCAAGATCCTCGGCGAGCCACTGCAGGCACGCGGCTGGACGTTTGGCTGGGACCGCGCGAGAACGCGCCTGGGCGCCTGCCGCACACGCCAGAGGCGCATCACGCTCTCGGCGCCTCTGGCGGCGCGGCTCTCGCCAGAGGATATCGAGGACACCATCCGCCACGAGATCGCCCACGCCATCGACGTGGAGCGGCGCGGCAAGACCAACCACGACGCAACGTGGAAACGCCTCGCGGTGGCCTGCGGCGCTCAGCCCTCGCGCCTGTTCGACGGCGACCTGCCCGCCGACCCTGGCGCGCCGTACGTCTCGACGTGCCTCTCGTGCGGAGCCTCTGGCGGCCTGTACCGCCAACCGGTGCATCCGCGCGTGTGCCGGCCGTGCCGCGATGCCGGGCGACCGGCGTTCCTCCGCGTCGTCCACCGCGCAGGCGGCCGCGTGATCTGGCCCGGCGGAGAGGCCTCTGGCGACTACGGTGGCACGGCCGGATTTGCCGCGACGTGCCCCGGCTGCGGCGCCGTCACGCGCCGCGCGCGCCGTGCCACAAAGCCTGTGGCCTGCGGTGCGTGCTGCACCCGCCACGCCAGAGGCCGCTACGATGCCCGTTTTGCGCTTCGCTGGACGCGTCCGTAAGCCTCTGGCGGAACAGATCTCTGGCGGAGCAGATCTCCGGCGAGCCAAGCCTCCGGCGCCAGAGGCTCAGCGCCTCAGCTTGGGCGCGGAGTTGGACTGGTGGCACCAGTCGCATTTGTTGAGGTGCCTGTTTTCGCCTGCACCTTTGCCGCCGAAAAACGAGCCCAGGGTCAGGAGGCGCCGCATCTGCAGCAAAATGTTGTCGAGCACGCCCATGCGGGCGTCGCACTCGGGGCAGGCGTCGGGCCAGATGTAATCCAGGGCGGACATTGGTCGGGATGGGGGATGTGCCCTCTTTACCGAAAGGGCCGCCCATCCCGGTCACGCCAGAGGCCTCTGGCGGTGCGGATCTCTCCTGGCATCGCCAGAGGCTAGAGCCCGCGCGCGCGCAGGCGCTCGCAGATGGAGAGGAAGAACGGGCGCGAGTCGAACGACGAGCCCAGCGACAGGCCGATGCCGATCTGCCGCGCGTGGTCCGCGTCCAGCGTTTCGAGGCGCTCGCCCCACCAGCCTCCCTCGGTCGGCACGATGCCGTCGTTGACGCCCTGAAGGCCGTGCAAAATCCGGTTGGGGAGCGCGAGCGACGGCGTGATGGACACGTCTGTGCCCTTGCCCGCGCGGCCCACGATGGAGGCGCACCACGCGCCGTCGATGATCTCGTCGGGCGGGAAGACGGCGGCTACAGCCTCTGGCGTGAGCTCGCGCAGAGCGGCGTCTGTGTTGGGCGCCTCGATCTCGTAGGACGCCCGTCCGACGAAGTCCATAAACGCGACCGCCCACGAGCGCAGCCGGTCCGGCCGGTCCAGGATGTACTGCGCGATGGCGGTCCCGCGGTGCGGCGTCGAGACGGTTACGAGCGACGCGATGCGGTCCGCCCAGCCCATTTCGCGCGCCAGCCACCGCGCGTCTAGCCCACCAGAGGAGAAGCCGATGAGGTTGAGCTTGTCGGCACCTGTCTCTTGCAGTGCGCGCTCCAGGTGCGCCTCCCACGTCGCCGCGCGCACCGCGACGGTGTCGTACGGGTTGGCGTGCGGCGCGTACGCGTGGACGCCTCTGGCGCGGAGGTACATCGCTTCGCGGTGCAGCACGCCGCCTTGCAGGATGTTGGCGAGTGCCCCAAACCCGTGCAGCAGCACGACCGGGTAACGCGTGGGCAGGATCGGCGGCTGGGGAACAGGCACCAGTTCCACCGCCTTGCGGGCGACGGCTTCGGCGCCTCTGGCGAGTCGGGAACGCATGGAGCGCGTACGCTCGCGCCAGAGTCGGGTTCACGCCTCTGGCGGGGCAGCGCCGGAAGCCGCTGCGTTTCAGCAGGCGCCAGAGGCGCGGCAGGGCTGCTGCTCCGGGACGGCCTCGCGAACGAGCGGAGCGCATCGCGGGCGGATGCCGCGGATCTCCACCGGCTCACCGGCGAGCACTCTCCAATCCCTACAGCCCCAGACGCACGCCCACCTGGTGCAGCCCGCCGAACTCGCCCCAGCCGACTCGCGCATAGTCCACGGTCACGCGCCGCGTCGCGATGCCGAAACCGAGGTTGAGGCCCGCGAGGTCGAGGCGTCCGCCGGTGCGCAGGCCCTCGGCACGGCCAGGATGGTAGCCCGCGCGCAGTGCCAGCGCTTTTCCGAGCTGAAGCTCGCCGCCAGCGGCCACGTGCCGCAGCGCTTCGTCCAGCGCCGATCCGCTCTCGTTCTCGAAGTCCTGCAACTCGTGCCCGGAAAGCGTGACCGTAAGCGGCAGGTACTGAAGCCGCTTCGAGACGCCGACCCGGAGGTCGACCGGCAGCGCCGCATCGTCCGCGCCCAGCGACGAGGTCACCGCGCCGATGCCATGCACCGACGCCGAGAGCGTGAGCAACTGGCTCGGGACGGAGTACGCCACGCCCACATCCGCCACCAACGCCTGGCCGCTGGCGTCGTCCACAGATTCGAACAGCGCGTGCCCCGTCGCACCGACCCGCACGCGGCTGTTCACGTCGTACGCGTAGCCCACGCTGATCGCCGCCTCGTTGGCGCCAAAGGTGCCGTCTGCGGTGCCGTCCTCCGCCGTCCGGTCGAACTCGCCGTAGGACAGGTAGCGCACACCCAGCGCGAGCCTCCCGACCTTTGGAATCGCGCGCGCATAGGTCGCGAAGCCTGCGTTGACGCCCGCGAGGTGGTTGAGGTAGCCCAGCGACACCTGCTTTTCAGCCTCTGGCGCCAGAAGCGCCGGGTTGGCGTAAAACGCCGCCGGGTCCGAGCTGGGAAGCGCCGTTACAGCTCCCGAGAGGGCGGCCGAACGCGCCGAGGGATCGAGCCGGACAAGGTCGAACGAGGTGTCGCGGCTGTCCTGCGCCGCCAGAGGCAGGGCGAGGACAACGGCGAGGGCCAGAAACGCGAGAGTGCGAAGCATCGAGGGGCGCGTGCGGTGCGCGGAATGCGGGGATCGTCTCGAAGTCGCGGGGGCGCTGGGGAGCTGGCGTGGCGAAATCTACGACCACCGCCCCGGGCTGTCAGGGCACGCCGCGGTCCCTGGCCTCTGGCGGGCTATTCAAACCTATGGATGTGGCGGCCAGAATGACGCGCCAGAGGCCTCCGGCGGTGCGGTGCTCGGTACGGGCGCCGCGTGCCTTTGGATAAATCGTGCTCGGCTGGGACCCCCCGAGGATGCTCCGCTCCGCGCGCTGGCCCAGCCTCTTGCGAGTCTCGAACATCCAGGCTGAGTGTGGTTTCGAGTGGTCGCATCCTCTGTCCCCCTAAACAGGGGGACAATCCACACCGCGGTCTGCCCGCAGATCCAGATGGCTCGGTGCTTCGCCAGAGGCGAGATCTGATTGTCCCCGCTCGTGAGGGGGACAGAGAACGCGACTTCTCCGTCGCTCACGCAACGCGTGGCGGTTCGCCGAGCTTCTGGCGTCTGCACCCAGCACCACGCCGAGCGTTCTCAGGGGGTTCTACCCCGCCGAGCACCGCGCCACATGAAGCCTCTGGCGCCAGAGACAACCGGAAAGCAGCTTCACCCGGAACCCACGCGAAGCGGAGCGCCAGAGGCAGATCCCACCCTCGCCCCGTGAACCCGAACCCCGCGCCGTCCGAAGAACCTGCGGAAAGCGCGCCTCTGGCGAAACGCGCGAGTATTACAACCGTGGCACGGCCGTTGCGCCAGAGGCCCCGTAGTACCTTTGCCGGTTGTATTCCCAGACGGGGCCACGCGTGCCCCCACACCGACCCCGGACCCGATCCCATGCTGAAGAAACTCCAGAAATTTTTTGGCGGCGACTCCAATGACCGCGAGCTCAAGAAGGTCTGGCCCGTCGTTGAGGAGATCAACGAGTACGCCGACCGCTTCCAGCACCTCACCGACGACGAACTCAAGGCCAAGACCGCCGAGTTCAAGGCGCGCATCCGCGAGGCCGTCGAGCCCATCGAGGAGCAGCAGGCCGAGCTGCGCGCCCGTCTCCGCGCCGCCGGCGACGACGCGCCCGACGTGGGGGGCGACGGCGCCGCGCCCGCTACCGAGCCGCTGAGCGTCCGCGAGCGCCAGGACCTCTACGCCGACCTGGACGATCTGGAAGGCGACTGGCTGGACGCTGCCGAGGATGTGCTGGAAGACATTCTGCCAGAGGCTTTCGCCGTCATCAAGGACACGTGCCGCCGCTTCGTCGGCAAGTCGTGGGAAGCCGGAGGCGCCGAGATCGAGTGGCAGATGATCCCCTACGATGTCCAGATGCTGGGCGGCGTTGTCCTGCACCGCGGCTCGGTCGCGGAGATGCGCACGGGTGAGGGCAAGACGCTGACGGCTGTCGCGCCGCTCTACCTCAACGCGCTCGTCGGGCGCGGCGCGCACGTGGTCACGGTCAACCCGTACCTCGCGCAGCGCGACTCCGAGTGGATGGCCCCCATCTTCGGCTTCCACGGCATGACCGTGGACTGCATCGACAAGTACAAGGCGCACACGCCCGGCCGCCGCGCCGCCTACCGCGCAGACATCACCTACGGCACCAACAACGAGTACGGCTTCGATTATCTCCGCGACAACTCGTTTGTGGTCGAGGCTGACCAACTCGTGCAGCGCGACCACCACTACGCCATCGTAGACGAGGTCGACTCCGTCCTCATCGACGAAGCTCGAACGCCGCTCATCATCTCCGGCCCCGTGCCGCAGGGCGACACCGACGAGTACCGGGAGTTCAACCCGTACATGGAGCGCCTGATTCGCGACCAGCAAAAGCTCGTCGCCGGATACGTCATGGAAGCCGAGCGCAAGCTCTCCGAAGCCGACGCGCTCGAAGCCTCTGGCGACAAAAAGGGCGCCAACGCCCTGCGCGACGAGGCGGGCCTGGCGCTGCTGCGCGCCAACCGCGGCTACCCGCGCAACAAGAAGCTGATCAAGATGAAGGGCGAGCCCGGCATCGAACTCCTCATCCGCAAGATCGAGGGCGTCTACCTGCAGGACTCCGCCAAGCGGATGCCCGAGGTCGACGAGCCGCTCCACTTCGCGCTGGAGGAAAAACTCCACCAGATCGAGATGACCGACAAAGGGCGCGAATTCGTCGCCCAGCAAGCGGGCACCGACACCGACTTCTGGATCATTCCCGACATGGGATCCGAGATCGCGGAGATCGAGCGCGAGTATGAGGAAGTGAAAGCCGAGAGAGTCGACGCGCTCCGTTCCGACAGCTCCCTGAGCGAGGACAAGCGCCAGAACAAGCTGCAGAACGATCTCGCCGTTCTCAAAAACGAGACGGAGGAGAAGAAGCGCCTTCTCTACACCGCCTACTCGGAGCGCAGTGAGCGCATCCACGCCGTCAACCAGTTGCTCCGGGGCTACACGCTCTACGAGAAAGACGTGGAGTACGTCGTCGAGGACGGCAAGGTGATGATCGTCGACGAGCACACCGGCCGTGTGCTGGGTGGCCGCCGCTACTCCGACGGCCTCCACCAGGCCATCGAGGCCAAGGAGAAAGTCAAGGTGCAGGCGTCAACGCAGACGTACGCGACCATCACGATCCAGAACTACTTCCGCCTCTACTCCAAGCTCGCCGGTATGACCGGTACCGCCGAGACCGAGGCCGAGGAGTTCGACAAGATCTACAAGCTGCCCGTCATCGTCGTGCCGACGAACAAGCCCGTCATTCGCGACGACCGCGAGGACTGGGTATACAAGACGAAGCGCGCCAAGCTCAAGGCCGTCATCGAACTCATCCGCGATTACCACGAAAGCGGCCAGCCGGTGCTTGTAGGTACCGCATCGGTCGAGTCATCGGAGACGATTGCGCGGTTGCTGCAGCGCGAGAAAATCCCGCACCACGTCCTCAACGCCAAAGCCACTCGCGCCGCGAGTGAGGCCGAGATCGTGGCCGAGGCGGGCAAGCCGGGTGCGGTCACCATCGCGACCAACATGGCCGGTCGCGGAACCGACATCAAGCTCGGCGAAGGCGTCAAGGAAATGGGCGGGCTCGCCATCATCGGCACGGAGCGGCACGAATCGCGTCGCATCGACAACCAGCTTCGCGGCCGTGCCGGTCGCCAGGGAGACCCCGGCGTGAGTCGCTTCTACGTTTCACTCGAAGACGACCTCATGCGCCTCTTCGGCCACGACCGCACCGCGCGGATCATGGACAAGCTGGGCATGGAAGAGGACGAGGTGATCGAGCACAAGTGGATCACCAAGGGCATCGAGCGCTCGCAGTCCAAGGTGGAGCAGAACAACTTCGCGATCCGCAAGCGCCAGCTGGAGTACGACGACGTGCTCAACGCGCAGCGCGAGGTGATCTACGACCGCCGGATGCACGCCCTCTCGGGCGAGCGCCTCAAGGGCGACATCCTCGACATGCTCCGCGGACTCGTGGAGCACATCGTGGGCGATCACTTCTCCAACGGCGACATCGAAGAGATCCAAGAGGGCATCCGCCGCTCGCTCGCGTTCGAACTCGACGTGGACCAGCAGACGGCTTACAACCTGGGCGAAAGCGGGTTGGTGGAGCGCATCTTGGACGAGGCGACGGCGCACTACCGCCGCAAGCGGGCCGCGCTCGCGCGTCCGTTCTATGAGAGCGCTCGCCAGATGATCGAGAATGCCGAGGAGGGCAAAGCGCCCCAGCGCTTCTTCGTCGACTTCAGCGACGGCCGCCGCGTGCTCCGCGCGATGGTGCAAGCCGACGACGTGCTCGAAAGCGAAGGCCAGGAGATCAACGACGCACTGGAGCGCTCGGCCGTCCTCTCGACCATTGACTCCAAATGGACCGAGCACCTGCGCGACCTCGACGAGGTCAAGGAAGGCGTCGGTCTGCGCGCGTACGGGCAGAAAGACCCGCTGATCGAGTACAAGATGGAAGCGTACCGTCTCTTCAAGGAGATGATCGTCACCATCGACGAGGAGGTCGTGGGCCTGGTGTTCAAAGCCGGGCCGCTCGTGCAGGGCGACAGCCAGGCCAAGGCCGCGCGCCGCGTGCAGGAAGTGAGCAAGCCGCGGCTGGACGCCTCGCGCGCCCAGGCGCAGCACGACGCGGGCGACCCCAACTACGCGGCCACGTTCGGAGCCTCTGGCGCCACCGGCCAGAGCAGCGCCGAGCGCGATCCCTCGACCAAGGCCGAGACGATCGTCGTCTCGGAGAGCACGGGCCGCAACGAGCCGTGCCCCTGTGGCAGCGGCAAGAAGTACAAGCACTGCCACGGGCGTGGGTAAAAAGAGGGATGGGATGGGCAGAGACGCCTGCGCTCACCCTTGCCTCTGGCGCCGACGCCGCGCGAGGGACCGAGAGCTTCACGCCAGAGGCTCGGGTCCCTCGCGTTCTTTTCTAGGGGTTGTGACCCCGGTTGTCACCTTCTGTTTGTAGCCTCTGGCGAGACCGCTCCTGGACACCCCGCCAGAGGCTCGGGGATCGCCAGTCCCCAGCCCCCATCCCCACGTCCCCTAGATGCTGCGAAGCCTCTACATCCGCGATTACGCCCTTATCGAAGAGCTCGAAGTTGAGTTCGACAGCGGGCTGAACATCATCACGGGCGAGACGGGAGCGGGCAAGTCCATCTTGCTGGGCGCGCTCAAGCTGCTGCTGGGAGAGCGCGCGAGCACCGAGGCGCTGCGCACGGGCGCCAAGAAAGCGGTCATCGAAGGCGTGTTCGACAACGCGCACGAGGGGCGATTGCCGTCACTGCTGGAGGCGCACGACATCGAGCCCAACGCGACGGGGCTGCTCACGATTCGCCGTGAGGTGAGCGAGCGCGGCAGCCGCGCGTTTCTCAACGACACGCCCGCGACGCTCGACGTGCTGCGCGACGTGGCGAGCAACACCATCGACCTGCACGGCCAGCACGAGCACCAGAGCCTCTTGCGCACCGAGACGCACGTCGAGTTGGTGGACAACTTCGGTGTGCTGGGCGGCCTCGTGAGTACGTACCGCACGCGCTACGAAGCGCTCGCGGCGCTGCAGCGCCAGAGGCGGGATTTGACTGCGCGCAAAGACGAGCTCTCGCGGCAGAAAGAGCTCTATGGTTTTCAGATCGAGGAGATCGACAAGGTGGAGCCCGTTGTGGGAGAAACAGACACGCTGGAGGCGGAGCGGCGCGTGCTGGAAAATGCGGAGACGCTCTTCGAGGCGACCGCGGCGCTGTACGAAAGCTTGGGCGAGAGCGAGGACGCGCTCTACGACCGGCTCGTGGTGGCGCGAAACCAGGTGCAGGATCTCGCGCGGATCGACGCGACGTTCGACGAGACGCTGAGCGAGATTCGCGGCGCCGAGGTGGTGCTCAAGGAGACGATGCAGTTCTTGCAGGACTACAACGCGCGCATCGAGTTCAACCCGGAGCGGCTGGACGAAATTCGCGAGCGTCTGGGCGAGCTAGACTATCTGGAGCGCAAGTACGGTGGCACCATCGAGGCCGTGCTCGCGCACCGCGAGGACATCGGCCAAGCGTTTGAGCTCGCGGCCAACTTCGACAAGGCCATCGAAAAGCTAGACGCACAGGTGGACGACGCCAGCGAAGCGCTCAGCCGAGCCGCCTACCGCCTCTCGCAAAAGCGTCACGAGGTGGGCGAACGCATCGAGGCCATGATCGCCATCGAACTCGCCGGGCTCGGGATGCCGCACGCGCGCTTCGAAGTGCGCTTTGCACTCCAGGACGACGCCAGAGGCTGGATCGCCTTCCCTGACGGCAAAAAAGAGCGCCGCGTGGCGGCCTTCCCGGCGGGCGCGGATCTGGTGGAGTTCTACATCTCGGCCAACCTGGGCGAGAACCCAAAGCCTCTGGCGAAGACCGCCTCTGGCGGCGAGGTAAGCCGCATCATGCTGGCGCTCAAGACGATTCTGGCCAAGAGCGAGCGCTTGCCGATTCTGGTCTTCGACGAGATCGACACGGGCATCTCGGGGCCTATCGCGCGGCGCGTGGGTGAGAGCATGAAGGGCCTGGCGCAGTACCACCAGATCATCGCGATCACGCACCTGCCGCAGATCGCGAGTTTGGGCGACGTGCATTTTTCGGTCGAGAAAGCTGTCTTCGAGGGCCGCACGCGGACTGCAATCCGCACGCTGGACGAGTCGGAGCGCGCCGAGGCCGTCGCGCAGCTTCTCTCAGGCGATGACCCGACCGAAGCTGCCATCCAGAGCGCGCGCGAGCTCATCGACGCCGGGCGCGAGCTGGAGCGCGATGCCTGAGCCTCTGGCGAAGACGCCGCCTCTGGCGAAGACGCCGCCTCTGCCGAAGACGCTGCCTCTGGCGAACGAGGGGCTTCTGGCGCCAGAGGCCAACAGGCCTCGCATCGTCGTCATCTCCGGCACGAACGCGTCGGGCAAAAGCCGTCTCGCGCTAGAACTGGCAGCGCGCATTGGTGGCGAGATCGTTTCGGCCGACTCGCGGCAGGTCTACAAAGGGTTGGACCTTGGGACGGGCAAGGTCACGCCCGAGGAGCAAGCGCGTGTGCCGCACCACCTTTTGGATGTGGCTGATCCTCGCGAGCGCTACACCCTGTTCGACTATCAGCGCGACGCGTACGCGGCGCTGGACGATAGTCTCGCCAGAGGCAACGTGCCGTTCATGGTGGGCGGCACCGGTTTGTACATCAACGCGGTCGTGGACGGCTACGCGCTCGTGGACGTGCCGGTCGATCCCGCGCTCCGCGCCGAGACCGAGCCTCTGGGTGCGGATGCTCTGGCCGAACGGTTGCAGCGCGATCACCCGGCGTTTGCCGCGATCACAGACCTGAAAAATCCGCGGCGCCTGGTGCGCGCGCTGGAAGTCGCCGAGGCGGGCGTGAGCGTGGAGGACTTCCACCTCAAAAAGCCGCGCTACAGCGCGCTCCACTTCGGCGTCACGTGGCCGCGCGACGTTCTGGCCCGCCGCATCGACGAGCGGTTGGACCGCCGCCTCGCCGAGGGCATGATCGAGGAGGTCGAGGGCCTGCTAGCCTCTGGCGTGACGCACGAGCGCCATTTAGAGCTGGGACTGGAGTACCGCTCCGTCTCCGAATACCTCCGTGGCGAATACGCGAGCTTGGACGCGATGAAGGCAGAACTCGCGACGCAGATCCGCCGCTACGCCAAGCGCCAGATGACGTGGTTTCGCAAGCGCAAAGACATCGAGTGGCTCGACATGAGCGCGCTCGACGTGGACGCGCTCGAAGCGCGCGTTCGAGAGTTTGCCACAGTCGGCTGAGCCTCTGGCGCCAGAGGTGGGAGGGAACAGCCTGGACCTTTTAGCAAAACCGGTGTCCTAGCGAGCGCCAGCGCCGCACTCTCGCGCAGTCGAGCGCTGAGTCACCAGATCGCCGCGTCGCAAGCTCCTCGCGATGACAACATCCTGGGTTTTGACAGGGAGTCGTAGCCCGGAGCCCGCTCAAGCGAGGTCGAGGATCTTGAACACGAGCACGTAGAGCTCCGCCAGAGGCACGAAGAGGCCGAACGCGGCGCCCGCGACCACCTGCCCGACGGTGTGCGCGCGGATTTTGACGCGCGCCCACATGAGGACGGGCAGGAGCAGCATGAGCGGCGCCGTTGTCGCGAGCGTCAGCGCGGCTTCCCAATCGGCGGGTAGGTCTCGCCACGCGACGAGCGAAACGAACAGCAGCCCGCTCACGAACGCGGCCAGTCCCGCCATGTGAATCGAGATTTTCCACCAGTGCGTGATCGCGATCAGGACGAGCGTGTTGACCGGGTAGATCAGCGCCAGCGAGACGATCACGGCGGTCGCGGTGCTCGTCGTCAGGCCCAAGAGCACGATGCCAACGACGTAGGAGCCGACGGCCACCAGAAGTGGAAACCGCCGCCGCGTGCGGTCGCGGATCTCGACGGTCTCGGCGCGCCCCTCGCGCACCATCCACAGCAGCGCGAGCAACGGGATCGCGCAGAAGAACGCGAGCGAGAGCGCGAACACCCACGCGATCTCAGCCCCTGGCGCGCCGAAGTGCCACGAGGCGAGTGTGAATGCGACCGGCGGAAACGCCAGCGGGTTGAGCAGATAGGAGAGCGCGTTGGCTGCCCGCTCGGCGCGCGTCGCGTCGGGTCCGAGGCGGCTCACGACCTCTGGCGGGGCAGGGGAGAGCCCTCGCCACCACCTGTCATGAGGTGGCTTTCGCAAATGAGCGCCGTTTCACCTACAGCCTCATCCTCGCGAACGCGGGGATCCAGAGTATTGGGAACGCCTTCCCCAGTAGTCGCCCACGTCTCAAATGCGCGCGCTGTCCAGGGCTGAGATCCTTCCTGTCTCGCCCGAGGCCTCTGGCGCCTGTATAGATCGTCACCCTGGATTCCCGCGTTCGCGGGAATGACAAGAAGGAGGATTGAGAGGCTCGAATCATGGCCTTGTACAAACGTTACCCCTTCCCAGCCGTCGCCAAGCGTAGCGCCAGAGGCCTCTGGCGACAGAGACCTCAAGCGGGGCACTGGGGGCTTGCCAAAGAGAGTTGTGCAGGTCGCCAGAGGCGCAGACGGCAGAACCCGGAACTCGGAACTCGGAACTCGGAACCTCAACTCAGTACGCCTTGGCGTAAACCACGCGGCGCTCGGACGGCGCGCCCGAGACCGGGTCGGTGCCACCTTCCTCCGTGTCGACGCCCTCGAACTGGCCGGGAAACGGGAGGCAGCGGATGGTCGCCTTGGTCTCCTTCTTGACCTGCGCTTCGGTCTCGTCCGTGCCGTCCCAGTGCATGAGCGCAAAGCCGCCGGCCTCTACGACGTCCTTGAGACGGTCGTAGCTGTCCACGACGTGCGTGTTGTCCGCGCGCCTCTGGCGGGCCGCTTCGAAGAGCGCAGTCTGCATCGCCTCCAGAGTGCTGGTGATGGTCTCCACGATGTCGCCGCGCGAGACGGTCTGCTTTTCGCTCGTGTCGCGGCGCGTCATCTCGACGGTGCCGTTTTCCACGTCGCGTGGTCCGATCGCGAGGCGCACGGGCACGCCTTCGACTTCGTACTGCGCAAACTTCCAGCCCGGCCGGTACTGCTCGCGGTCGTCGACGAGCACGCGCACGCCAGAGGCTTCGAGCGCCTCGCGCATCGCGTGGGCGGCGTCGAGTGTGGTCTGGTTGTCCGCGTTTTTGCGCGTGATCGGCACAATGGCGACCTGGCGCGTGGCCAGCTTGGGCGGGAGGACCAGGCCTTTGTCATCCGAGTGGGTCATGATGAGCGCGCCGATAAGACGTGTGCTCACGCCCCAACTCGTGGCCCAGACGTATTCCTGCTCGTTGTCTGCATTCTGGAACGTGCACTCGAACGCCTTGGCGAAGTTCTGCCCCAGGAAGTGGCTCGTGCCCGCTTGTAGCGCCTTGCCGTCCTGCATCAGCGCCTCGATGCAGTAGGTATCCACGGCGCCCGGAAAGCGCTCGCTCGCGGTTTTGACGCCCTTGACGACGGGCATCGCCATCCACTCCTCGGCGAAGGTGGCGTACACGTCCAGCATCTGGCGCGTCTCGTCTACGGCTTCGTCCTCGGTCGCGTGGGCCGTGTGGCCTTCCTGCCACAGGAACTCCGCGGTGCGGAGGAACAGGCGCGTGCGCATCTCCCACCGCACGACGTTGGCCCACTGGTTAAGCTTGAGCGGCAGATCGCGCCAGCTCTGGATCCACCGCGAATACGTGTCCCAGATGATGGTCTCGGACGTAGGCCGCACGATGAGTGGCTCCTCCAACTCCGCGTCCGGGTCCACGATCAGGTTGCCGTCCTCCTCTTTGAGGCGGTAGTGCGTGACGACCGCGCACTCTTTGGCGAAGCCCTCGACATGCTCGGCTTCCTTCGCGAGAAAACTTTTCGGGATGAAGAGGGGGAAGTACGCGTTGCGGTGGCCTGTGGCCTTGAACATCGCGTCGAGTGCGCCTCGCATGTTCTCCCACAGCTCGTAGCCGTTGGGCGGCAACACCATCGAGCCTCGGACGGGCGAGGTCTCAGCCAGCTTGGCTTCGCGGATCACGTCCTGGTACCACTGCGCGTAGTCTTTCTCTCGGGGGGTGATGGTGTCGGCCATATGTGCGTGCGAACGATGGGGCGCCAGAGGCGTATGATGGGGTGCGGAATCTCGATCCCGCGCGTTACCCCGGCGCCAGAGGCGGCGGCCCGTACTGTGAGTCGTCAAGATAGACGGCCTGCCGACCCTTCCGCCTTCCCCGGCACCCGACCTTGCGCGGCCTTCATGCCGCCTGCTTCCCCTTCTCGCGATGACATCTCGACTTCGCATCCCGTTCGCGCTCGGCTGCGCCCTGCTCCTCGCAGGCTGCTCCTCAAGCCAGCGCGCCGCCGACCGTCCCGAAGACCGCGCTGTGCGCCCGGCCGACCAGGCCGCCTCGCAAGAGGCGCCGACCTCTGTTCGCCCCCGCATCGGCGTTCTCGCCGCGATGGACATCGACGCGGACTCGCTGGAGTCGGAGCCGTTCGGTGATCCCGAAGCGGTCGACAGCGCTGAGCCGCTCGACGCGCTTCCGTGGGCCTCTGGCGAGAGCGAACTCGACACCATCACCGTCAACCGCTACTACTACGACGACGACGGCCAGTACTACGTGGACGAAGACGGCACGTCGGTGTATGGAGGGGAGGACTACTACGAGGCCAACTACTCTTCGTACGACGCCGACTACTACCACTACGACGACCCGGCGTACTACGCGTCGCCATACACCTATTACCAGCCGTACCGCACGTACAGCCCGTACTACAGCTACGGCTGGTGCCGGGACCGCTACTACGGCTACTACGGCGGATACGGGCGCTACCGCTGCCACCGTCCTTCGTATGCCTATGCGGGGTATTACAGCCCGTACTGGAACGACCCCTTCTTCTTCGATCCGTACTTCTACTCCCCGGGCTTGTACGTCTCCGTGGGCTGGGGCTTCGGATACGGGCACGGTTACAACGGCTACCGCCAAGGCTACTGGGACGGGTACACCGATGGCAGCTATCGTGGACGCCACCAAACCGGCCGCCGCTGGCGCTACGCAGACCGCACCGCTGACCGCGACCGTCGCGGTACCGACGATGGCGAGCGCGGACGTGTCGGCTCGGGCATCGCTCGTGCCCCGATCGCCGCTGGCGCCCCCTCTCGGGGAAGCGTCCCGAGCATCGGCCAGCCCACGCGCGTAGTCCGCACGCCCGCTGCTAGCCCTACTCGTGACGGCGGCATTACTCGCACAAGAGCAACGCCATCACGCGAAGGCATCGCACGGACACCCGGAACGGTCGAGCCCGGAGCGGCATCTCGCACGCCGTCGCGGACGGTCACGCCCACCGGCGATCCTTCTGGACGCGCAAGGCAGTCGAGTGCGCCAGAGGTTCTGCTACCAGAACTCCTGCTACCCGTACGGAGTCGGGCCGCGAGCCCGTGACACGGATGCCCCGCGAGACGCGCCGTACGTCGCCTCCTGCTCGCCGTGCGGATCCTGCGCCGCGTCGCGAGACGCGCTCGTCACCACCGCCACGTCGCACGCGCCCTACGCCGCGACGCGAGGAAGCGCAGCCAGCCCCGCGCCGTGAGAGCAGGCCTGCTCCTGCGCCACGTCGCGAGAGTCGGCCAGCACCCGCCCCACGCCGTGAGAGCCGACCTGCTCCTGCGCCACGTCGCGAAAGCAGCCCCGCGCCTGCGCCACGCCGTGAGAGCCGTCCGGCACCTGAACCGCGCCGCGAGACCAAGCCCGCGTCGAAGCCTCGCAGCGAGACCCGTCCCTCTCGCAGCCGGGGTGGCAACGAAGGCTCCAGCCGCCGCGGTCGTCGCGGAGGCAACGACGAGTAGCCTCTGGCGCGCGAGCGCACGTCTGCATTGAACGGAGGGGAGTCTCTACATGAGGCTCCCCTCGTTGTATGTGGTGCGTCCGGCTCATCGCCAGAGGCCGCGCGGCCCTCTTGAATCGAGCGCCATGCGTGAGGTGCTGGACTTCAGTCGGGCTACAGCGACACCAACCGCGAGTGCTTGGTGCCAAACGCTCGGCGCCAGAGGCGATTGCGGCGCCAGAGCCTGAGCGCGGGCCTCTGGCGCCAGAAACAAATCCTCGCGTCTAGGCTGGGACCGCGACGCGCGCAGGTACGACTTCCAGAGCCTCTGGCGTGGCGCGGTGCAGCGGGCCCGTCACGAGACGAGCCAGAAGGGCGTTGACCGCCAGAAGCACGAGCGATGCGCCGATGGCCCAAAGAGGCGACGTGAACGAAACCGTCTGGATCAGGAGCGCAGCAAGACCTGCGGGCACGGACGCCAGAAGCGGAATGAACCGAGCGGCGATGCTGAAGCGGTCCGAGCGGCGCGAAAAGGGCGTCGAGCGCTGGAAGAGGGAGTAGACGCGCGTGGTGAGGGCGGTCACGGAAAACCAGAACAGAGCGTGAACGCACGCGTCGAGCGCGGGCATCTGGAGCATGAGCACCGCACCCAGAAGCACATGCAAAGGCAGAAGAACGCGAAACGCCAGGGCCTGCTGGGCGCCGAGTTGAAGCCGACGCGGACGGGCGTCAGGTAGCGTGTCGAACACCCATGAGGCCTGGTCGTGATCGGACACTTGCACGGCTTGAATCAGCGTCTGCGCGCAGAATAGCAGGATCACGAGCAGAGACAGGTGCAACTGCGTCTCTTCGAGCGCGAGCGCGTTGGCTGCACCGTGGATAAACAGGCTTTCCAGGCCGCCTCCGAGCCATCCGAACACGGCGAACCCGAGCGGTAGCAGCGCTGCGGGCCACAGGCGGCCGCGCACGATGCGGTCTCGCGTTATCGCGGCGAGCGCGAAGCCATAGGCTGCCCGCGCAGGCGCGCCGCGCACGGCCATGCGCTCAATCCACGTGAGCGTGTTTTGGCCCTTGCCTGTGTCCTCGGCCCACCGGGTGCCGTCGGCGATGCTGTCCATCAGCGCGAAGTAGCGCTTGGGAAAGACGGTCGCGAACGCGACGATAAGGCCGCCTGTGGCCCCGACGAGCAACGCGAGACCGAGCGTGGAGCGCCCGGCCATCGCGTCGGCGAGCCACGCGGCGGGCCACCACGGCGCCGACGCGGCCTCGGGCTCGGCGCCGATCCACTGGTAGCCCAGAACCAACGCCGCGATGAGAAGCGTCCGCGCGGCCGTCAGTGCGGGCCGTGCGATGCGCGGCGGCAGCGTGAGCGAAATCGCCCACATTACCGCGAGGCTGACCGCAGAGGTCCATGCGACGCCTGCGCCCACGAGCAGACCCACATGCAAGCCGCTGGCGAAACCGTGCGACACCCACACTCGCACCGCGACCGGAACAGCGACGGAGACCGCCATCAAGCCTATGTACACCCCGATCCCGAGCAACCGCGCCGCATAATGCTGGCGCTCCGTCGCGGGCAGCGTCGCGAGCCACGCGTTCTCCTTCGGCCGCCCCATCAGTTCGTCGTAGGAGCCGACGACGCCGAACGCGGCGAGCACGACGCCGAACGACGCCGCGACGAAGACCGCCTCCTCTGGCGTCGCGCTGCCGAGCGAGAGCGCGAGCACGACGCCCGAAAACCCGTACGCCAGAAGCGTCATCCCGACCCGGCTGGAGCCTGGCTTGCCGGTGCGCGGATCGCGGAGATCCACCCGGAGCTGGGCGGAGGTCAGGAGGCGGATCGGGCTCATGGGGTGGGAGGGCCGCGAAACGCAGCGTGGTGTGAGGCGTGGCCGCAAAGCCCGCCTCTGGCGCCAGAGGCGCCGATGGTCTACTCGGGGATCGCGACGGGCGGCGCGCCAGAGGCATCCGGCGAAGCGGCCTCGGCGCGCTCGCGGGCGTTGCGCTGGCGGACCTGCTCGCTGATGTAGCGGCTCCACTCGCGCGCCTTCGCGTTGTGCTCGGCGACGGTGCGGCTGAAGTCGTGGTAGCCGACTTTGGTCGGGCTGGCGACGAAGAAGAGGTACTCGTGCTGCTCGTTGTCCAGCACGGCGTCGAGGGCGGCGTCCGAGGGGTTGTTGATCGGGCCGGGCGGTAGGCCGTCGATGAGGTAGGTGTTGTATGGGTGCGAAAAGCCGTAGTCGCGCAGGAAAAGGCGGCGCATGGGCTGGCCGTCGTCTTCCATGAGGGCGAACTGCACCGTCGGGTCGGCCTGGAGACGCATGGTGCCCGCGCGGGTGCGCCCGAGGAGGCGGTTGAGGTAGACGCCCGCGATGCGCGGCTTCTCGTCGTCGTAGCGCGCTTCCCACTCGACGATACTGGCCATCGCTACGACCTCGTCTGGCGTAAGCCCGAGAGCTTCGGCTTTGGCGAGGCGCTCGTCGGTCCAGTAGCGCTCGTGCCACTGGTGAATGCGCGTGACGGCGCGGCGCGCGTTCTGCGTCCACATCACGTCGTAGGTGTCGCCGCGCATCTCGGCAAAGAGATGCCGCGTGTCGGTGTCCAACTGCTCGGCCAGGTCCTCGGCGAAGAGCGCATCCATGACCTCGGACGAGTCGGCGTCCATTTGCTGCGCGATGGCGCGCGCGATGATGGGTGCGGTGCGTCCGGCGGGAAGCGTGATGCGCACGGGGTCTTGCAGGCCCTTGCGGATTTTGTCCAGCATCGCCCAGTTGTTCATGCCGGGCTCGATGAGGTAGTGCCCGGCTTTGACCTGATCGGCCCAGCCTGTGAGGGCGCCAAAAGTGCTCAGGCTCGTGCGCGAGCCGATTGCGCCAGAGGCTTCGAGCGAGTCCAGCGCGGCCGCGAACTCGGTCCCGGCGGGGAGCTTGACGCCCACCGCTTCGTCGCCAGAGGCGTTGGGCAGGAAGGCGAGCCAGGCGACTACACCGCCCCCGATGAGGAGAACCAGGACGACGAGAGCGAGAAGGGTTTTGCGCATGGTGCGGTGGGACAGGCGCGACAGGTCACAGGTCGCGCCAGAGCGGTAAGGGTGCGTTTAGCGTCGGCGTTTGTCGCGCACGGCGTGCGGACGCGGCCTCTGGCGGTCAGGGCAAGACCTACGGTTCGTCGCCGAAGGCCGTCGTACTGGCCTCGCCGGACGGCGTCTCGCCAGAGGCTTGGTCGCGGCTGTCGACGCGGCACACGGTGTGGATGCCGCCGCGAATGGTGTAGTCCGTCGTGACGACGAGCGAGTCGAACGGCGCGAGGTGGCGCGCGAGGTCCTCGTACATGAGCGCCGTGATGTCCTCTTGCGCCGCGCCGATGTGGCGCCAGCTCATGAGGTAGTACTTGAGGCTCTTGAGCTCCACGAGCCAGTCGCCGGGCACGTATTCCACACGGACCGTCCCAGAATCTGGCAGGCCGGAGAACGGGCACAGAGCGGTGAACTCGCCGGGCTCGGTCGCGTAGCTCACGCGCTGGCGTGCGGCGTGCTCGTATGGCAACCGGTGGATTTCGTGCTGGCGCACGTCGGGCGGCAGAAACAGGCCCACGCGCCCTTCGGGCTTGATCCCGTAGCGCGCCATGTGCGCGATGGACAGGCGGGCGTGCTCGGCGGCCTGCGCCTGCATGTCTGCGAGGCGCGCTTCGAGGTTGGTCTCGCCGGGGCGGGCTGCGTGGGCGCCAGAGGCGGCCTCTGGCGCGGGCGGGTCGGTCGTGAGGTGCATCGTGCGGGAATGAATCGGGCGAGGATACAACGATGGGAGCGGGCGCATCGGCGCCGCAGGTCCGTTCTTCGCGGAGAAGCAGTGCCGCTGTCGCTCTCCGGCCTCTCGCCAGAGGACGCAAACCGCCAGAGGCCTCCGGCGGCCGCGTGGCAGAGGGCCGCGTGTGCCCACCCTCCCGATTCCAATGCCCCAGCCCACCCCGACCGACCGCGAGCCTCTCGGCTCCCGCGCCCTCGTCCTGTTCTCGGGCGGGCAGGATTCGACGACGTGCCTGTTCTGGTCGCTCTCGCGCTGGGAGCATGTGTCCGCGCTCGCATTCGACTACGGGCAGCGCCACGCCGTCGAGTTGGAGCAGGCGCGCGCCATCGCAGACGCCGCGGGCGTGCCGCTGCACATCGCGGACCTGCGCGGGCTTCTGGCGGGATCGGCGCTGACCGACGGCGGCGACACGAACGCCGAGCACGCGCTCGCGCCAGACCTCCCGGCCTCGTTCGTGCCCGGCCGCAACGCCCTGTTTCTGACGCTCGCGGCCTCTCGCGCCTACCTCTCCCACACGCGAGACCTCGTAACGGGCGTGTGCCAGACCGACTACTCGGGCTACCCGGACTGCCGCCTGGACTTCGTCGCCTCGCAAGAGGCTACGCTCGCGCTCGCGCTCGACGCGCCGCTGCGCATCCACACGCCACTCATGCACCTGACCAAGGCCGAAACGTGGAAGCTCGCCGCCGACCTGGGCACCGTCGCAGATCTCGATGTGCTCGAAACGGTCCGCGAGATGAGCCACACAGATTACCACGGCGACCGCTCCGAGCGGCACGCGTGGGGCTACGGCAAGCTGGACAACCCGGCGTCTGTTCTCCGCGCGAAGGGATGGGAGGAGGCCCGCGCAAACGGGTGGGTGTGATGAGCGAAGAGGAACGAGGTACGGGCGAGCCTCTGGCGCCAGAGGCTGTTCCTGTCTCACCTGCGGCGTCCCTCTCTCTGGGAGAGGGACAGGGTGAGGGGCATTTCGTTACAGCCTCTGGCGTTCAGCCAGCGCGCCAACCGCACGCCGCCTCTGGCGCCAGAGGCCGAGCGCGAGGACGGACTCGGCGCGCGCCTCGCGTCCAGCGTCGCCTCTGGCGCGAAGACGTACCGGGTGCGAGCGCTGTGGCGGACGCTCCAGGGCGAAGGCTTCTGGGCGGGCCGCCCGGCGGTCTTCGTGCGTCTGGTGGCATGCAATATGTGGAGCGGCTACGAGGCCGACCGTGCCCGCGATGCCGCCCGCACCGGCGCCGACTGTCCGCTGTGGTGCGACACCGCGTTCACCAAAGAAGGCAGCGTGCGCCTCACCGCCGAGGACCTCGCGGACGCTGTCGTCGAGGCGGGCGACGGCGTCGCGTTCTGCGTGCTCACCGGCGGCGAACCTCTCTTGCAAGCCGACGGCGCACTGATCCGCGCCCTCCACGCCAGAGGCTTGACCGTGGCCATCGAGACCAACGGCACGCTCTCGCTCGCAGACGCATGTGGCGACGACTGGCCCGACTGGATCGTGTGCAGTCCCAAGCTGCCTCTGGCGCAGCTCAAGATCGAGACGTGCGACGAACTCAAGCTCGTCGTGCCCGACTATCGCCCGGAGGCGTACGAGCCTCTGGCGGCACGCGTGCGCGAGCGCAGCCTGGCCGGTCCGCTGTTGTGGGTGCAGCCCGAGGACGGGCCGCGCTCCGGTGCCGCCGCGCGCCTTGCGGTCGAACTCGCGCTGGCCGACCCGCGCTGGCGCGTGAGCGTGCAGGGCCACAAAGCGCTCGGCGTGGACTAGCTCGCCTCTGGCACCCGAGGCTCCGCGTTGTCGCCAGAGGCTGTGCTCTCGCCGAGGCTGGCTCTCGCCAGAGGCTGTGCTCCCGTCCGAAGGTTCGCGCTCGCCAGAGGCTCGCGTCGCCTCGCGCTCTAGCGTGCGCGTCTCGTCGATGATGCGCTCGAAGAGGCGGCGGACGACCGCCGCGGGCAGCGGCCCGGCCACGCTCGCCACGTTGCGCAGCACGTCTTCCTCGCGCCGCGGCGCGTACACCGGCACGTCCAGTTGTCGCTTGATCTCGCCGATGGCGTGCGCGCAGCGCATCCGCTCGTTGAGCAGTGCGCTTACGGCGCGGTCCAGCGCGTCGATTCGCTCGCGCCAGGGCCCGAGCGCGGCTATGTCGGCGCTGATGTCCGGGTCGGGCGCGTCGAAGAGAGGGCGGAGGGCGTCGAGCGGGTCGTCGGACACGGGCGGGATTGCGGCGTCGCTCAAGATCCCCTACCCACGCCTCTGGCGCCAGAGGCACGGGCGCGCCAGAGGCATCGTGCGTGGAGCCTGCGGCGCACTCGTGCGTACGGGCGGCATGTCAGCACGCAACTACAACCTCGTCGGCACGCGCGTCCGCGTGCACCTCTACACGCGCCAGGGCTTTCTGCTCGGCGCCCTCGAAGGCCGCGTGGCAGATGTCTCCGGCGACGTGCTCGTCGGCACCGACGAGGAGGGGCGGGAGATCCGGAAGGACCTCGTCTACGTCGTAGACATCGAGCCCTCCAAAAACGAAGAGGGCGAGCCCGTGCCCTACAAGAACTCAGCAGGCGGCGAAGGAGAGGGCTGGTTTGCAGTTCAGGACGTGTCGGTGGTGCGCGACGGTCCACCGCTGATGTCGAACTGACGAGGCGAGCCGGAGCCTGCGAGTGCGCGAGAAGCCTCTGGCGCCAGAGGCCGTCGGACGTCGTGGGGCAGGATGACATGCCCGGTGAGATCGGAGCCATGACGGAGCGGGCTCTGCTCGGCTAGGCGCAGCCGAATTGGGCTTGCGCCAGAGGCTGCCTCTGGCGTGATCCCAGTCCCCAGTCCCCAAACAAAACGGGCCGCCTCCGAAGAAGCGGCCCGCTGTCGTTTGTCCTCGCGCCTCTGGCGCCAGAGGCTAGAGGAAGTTCGCGCGGAAGTCCTCGATGTCTGCGCCGTCGCGGAGTGCCTGCAGCCAGGACTGCTGCACCTGCTGGCGCTTGCGCTGGAGCAGTTGCGTCGCGATCTGGTCGCGCGTGGCATCGGTGAGCTCGCCCGGAAGGCCGCCACGGAGTGACGTGGTGCGGACTACGAACACCGCGCTTTCGCCTTCGATCACACCGCTACGCTGGCCGGGCTTGAGGCCGAAAGCTGCGCCGACGAGGCGCGGCTCGCGTCCAAAGCCAGGCACGGTTGGTGTGGCGAGTGAAAGCGCATCGGAGGTCTGCACCGTGCCGCCAGAGGCCTGCGCGATAGCGCTCAGCGTAGCGGTGGCGCTGACGGCCGCACGGAGACGCTCGGCCTGGACCGCACGCTTCTTGGCGATCAGCACCTCGGAGCGAATCTGCGACTCCACCTCCTCGAAAGGGCGCGTGCCCGCTTCAGTCTTCTCGGCCACACGGGCGACGAGGATCATGTCACCCGCGTCGATGGGCTCGGACAGGTCACCGACCTTGGCACCGCGCACGAAGCGGAAGAAGTCGCGACCCACCTGAAGGTTGGGCAGGAAGTTCTGTCCGTCGGTCACGATCACGCTCGTCGTCTGGAGGTCCTGCTCGCCAGCGGCTTCGGAGAACACCAAGCCCTCTTCCTCGGTGAAGACCTGGAAGTCTTCCGCGCGGTCGCGGATCTTGGTGTAGTCGCCCTCGACGGGACGGGCGATGCGCACGATCTGCGCCTGCTGCGTGGCGCGTGCCTCGACGCGCACCAAGTGGAACCCGAACTGCGTCTCGATGGGCCCAACAACCTGCCCGACGGGTGCGCCGAAGACGGCGTCCTCGAACGGCTTCACCATCCGGCCGCGGCTAAACCATCCCAAGTCGCCGCCCATCGCTTTGTTGGACTCGTCGATCGAGTTCTGGCGTGCCGCGTTCTCGAACGTGATGGCGCCGCTTTGGATGCGTGCCTTGAGTGCGTTCGCCTCGCCGCGCTGTGCTGCGGGAAGCAGGATGTGGCGCGCGTGGACGATGGGGTCTTCGGTCGCGCGGAGGCCTGTGATCTTGACCAGTGCCGCTTCACCGCCTGCTACAATTGGGCCGACGACGCGGCCGACTTGCAGGTTGGAGTAGATGGCATCGGCCAGCTTCGAAGGCAGGTCGGCCGCTGGCGTGTACTCGGGGGCCGTGACGGCGCCGAACGTGTACTGCGACGCAAACGCGCCCGGATCTGCTGCTGCTGCGAGGCCGCTTCGGATCTCGCGCAACTCGCCGATGGCTTTCGCGGAGTCCGCGGCGGTCGGCGTCTTGGGGAACGAGACGTACTCGACGTTCGAGCTCGCGTCGCGCGCGAAATCGTCCGAGTTGTCGCGGTAGTAGGTCTGGAGCTCAGCGTCGCTGATCTCGACTTCGCTGTCAGCTACGTCGGCGTAGCGGAGCGCGACGTACTGCGCGGCGGCGCGGCGGCTGCGGCGCACGAACTCGCGCTCGACCTCGGCCGAGCTCACACGGACGCTGGCGTTGACCATCGCGTCGAGCTTGGCCTGACGGCGCCCCTGGCGGATCTGCTCCTGCAGACCGACGAGCTGCGTGCGCAACTCGGGATCCTCGTTGGAGCGGTCGACGAGCTCGCGGATGCGCGAGCGGTCGACGCCGCCCTGCCCGTCGGGGAAGAGCTGCAGGATGATGGGGTCCGGGTTGTCGCCGGTGATGAGGCTGGTCACCTCAGAGTCCGATACCTCGATGCCGAGGCGCTCCATCTCTTTCTCGCGCAGAGCGTTGTCGACGAGCGCGTCGAAGACCTCGGTCTCGATCTGCGCGCGGACGGTCTCGGTGACCTCGATGCCCTGCTGCTCGTACACCTGCACGCGCTGCTCGACGGCTTGGTCAAACAGCTCGGCCGAGACATCTATGCCCTCGACGCGCGCGATGGAACTGCCCTGCGGGCCGCCACCGATGGCGTCGAACACGCCGGAGTCTTGAAGCATCCACAGTCCGCCAAAGGCGATGACGAGGACGAAGATCATGACCGATCCCACCTTCTGGCGGATTTTTACCATCATGCCCATAACGCGTGCCCCGCCATGCGGGGGAGAAAGTCAAAGGGGGCGGGCGCGTGCGGCAGAGCCTCTGGCGTCCCGTAGAAACAGCGCCGCCGGGTCTCCTGCGAGGCCCGGCACCGTGCGCGGAAGATAGCCGTTTCGCGCCAGAGGCTTCGGGAAAAACCGGTGCACCGTGCGTCTCTGGCACCAGAGGCGCGTTTGGCGAGTCGCACTCGGGGAGGCGCGCGCGTGGGCCAGCCGAGGCAGTGCGCGGTGGCCTCTGGCGCACCACGGGTCTCTTTCGTAGCGCGCGGATCTTGCACCGCCAGAGGCGGTCTTTTCTGCGTGATTCCGATTGTCCCTCCCGCGGTTGGAGGGACGTGCCCGCCTTCTTTCCCTGTGTCTGTGATCTCCCTCGCGCATTCGAGAGTACATGCCAATGCGGCCTCGGGTGCAGAGGTGAGAGATCTGCAGCGCCCGCCGCCAGAGGCTAACCCGAACTGTGCGAGACTCCGCCAGCGGACGGTGCGATGAGCTACAGCGCCTTTCACCTTGTGTTTACGCTGCCCGTTGTGGCGGTGCTGTGGGCGTTCCGTCCGCGCGGAGGGCCGTGGTGGCCTCTGGCGGCGCTCGTGGCTATCGCGTTTGTGTACACCACGCCGTGGGACAATCTGCTGGTTGCGCTCGGCGTGTGGAGCTATCCGCCCGGTGCTGTGTGGGGCACGATTGGATGGGTGCCGATTGAGGAGTACGCTTTTTTCGTACTCCAAACGCTGATTACAGGGTTGGGATTTATGTGGCTGCGGGCGCGCCTCGCGCCCCGCGTGCCTGCGCCCATCTCGCGCCGCGCGAGGCTTCCGGGCGTGGCACTGTTCGGGGCGCTTTCGGTGATCGGCTGGGTGCTGATCGCGCGCGGCGGCCACGGGCTGTACCTCGGGCTCGTGCTCGGGTGGGCCTGCCCCGTCTTGACGGGCATGTGGGCGATTGGCGGCGAGATGCTCTGGCCCCGCAGGTGGCTCATGGTGTGGGCTATCACGCTGCCAACGCTCTACCTCTGCATCGCCGACCGTATCGCGATCCAACTCGGCATCTGGCACATCACCGACGCGACGCGCACGGGCGTGGACCTTCTGGGACTGCCTGTCGAAGAAGCTTTCTTCTTTCTCGTCACCAACATGATGATCGTTCACGGCCTGGTTCTCTCCGAGCCGTCCCCGGCTTCTGTTATTCCCGCGCTGCGGCGCCAGGCGGCGGCGGCCTTATGAGCACGCGGTGGCCTCTGGCGTGGCCTCGCGTGGGCCTTGTGGTCGCGTGGGGAAGCGTGGCCGCGTCGCTTCTCGCGGCGCCGTGGCTGCGGCACGCGCCAGAGGCGGTGCTGCTGCTGCCGTGGCTCGCCAGCGGCATCGTGCTAGGGTTGCCGCACGGCGCGCTGGACCCGTGGGTGCCGTTCCGGTTGGGCGCGGCGCAGCCGACCGCCGCACGCGTCGTGCTGTTCTGCGCAGCGTACCTCGCGCTCGGGGCGGTGGTCGTGGCGCTGTGGCTTGCGGCGCCAGAGACCGCGGCGTTGGGCTTTATCGCGCTGACGTGGGCGCACTGGGGTCAGGGCGATGTGTATGCGCTCCGCGCGATGGGATGGGACCGCCACCTCACCACGCGCGCTGGTTTGCTACTCGCGGGCGCCGCTAGAGGCGCGCTCCCGATGGGCGTGCCTCTGGCGGCGGCGCCAGAGGCCTACGCGCAAACGCTGGGCGGGCTCGCGGGCGCACTCGACCCCGCCAGAGGCGCGGCGGTGGAGGCCGCAGCGGCGGGGTGGGGGAGCGTGGCGATGTGGGGACTTCTGGCGCTGCTCAGTGCTCACGTGGCTTTGTCGCTCGCGACGGGCGGCTCGGGCTCACGCCGGACGCTCGCGTTCGATCTCGGAGAGATCGCTGCGCTTGCGGTTTTCTTTGCTGTGCTTCCTCCGCTGTGGAGCGTGGGCGTGTACTTCTGCACGTGGCACGCGCTGCGGCATCTGGCGCGGCTGGAGCCGCTCGTTGCGCCCGGTAGACCCGGCCGTCTCGCGCTGTTCGCGGCACCCGCTACGCTGGGCGCGCTGGCTCTCATTGGCGCGCTCGCGTGGGCGTCCGCCTCTGGCGTGGGAATCTCGGTCTACCTCGTCGGCATCGCAGCACTAACCGTTCCGCACGTGGCGGTGGTGACGTGGATGGACGTGCGGCAGGGCGTGTGGCGCGCGTGAGGCCTCTGGCGCCAGAGGCTAGGCCGGAAACGCGTCGAACGCCTCGATGCCCGCCGCGCGGTTGGCGTAGGCTTCCCATGCGCTCAACGCGAGCATGTATCCGCACCACGCGGGCAGGAAGGCCAGAAACAAGAAGTCCAGGCTTGCGACCAAGAAACCCCACGACGTGAGTGCCACGACGTTATATGCGCCAGACAGAACCCAGAACCACCGCGGCGGTGCGCGGCGGTAGAACGCCCCACGCGCGTACCCAACGCTTAGCGCCAAGCCGCTCCCGATCACGACGGCCCACATCGAGACTGAGGTGTACTCGTCGCCTGGAGGAGACCCTGCGTCGATATAGAACCACAGCAAAACCACGAGAGCGAGAAGCGTCAGCAACGCCAGCGCTCCGTTGACGCACGCTGCCACGATCAGCGGGATGCCTGCGCGGTAGTCAGTGGTGCTGGAATGACGCATGGCAGCGCAGCCTCTGGCGCCAGAGGCTACGCCGCCTCAGCCGTGGCGGCGACCCCGACGATGTCCCGCACCGCCTGCGCGATGCCGTCCGGTCCGATGCCGACCTCGTCGTGCAACTGGCGCTGGGTGCCGTGCTCCACGTAGGAATCCGGCAGGCCCAGGCGGACCACCTGCGTTCCGCTCAACACGTTCGCATCCGCGGCCCACTCTAGCACCGCGCTACCTGCACCGCCCTGGATCACGCCGTCCTCGACGGTGATGACCTTGTCGAACCGTGTGAACACGTCACGCAAGAGGCTCGCGTCGAGCGGCTTGCAGAAGCGGAGATCGGCGTGCGCAACCGAAAGGCCTTCGGCCTCCAGCCTCTGGCGTGCCTCCGGCACGTAGTTGCCGATGGCGCCGTAGCTGAGGATGCACACGTCGCCAGAGGCGGCCCCGGCGGTTTGCGCCTCTGGCGTGATCCAGCGGCCCTGGCCGAGGGGGATGGCCTCGAAGCCCTCGCGCATGGCCATGCCCGTCGCCTCACCACGCGGGTAGCGGAGTGCGAACGGGCCGTTGTGCTGCGTGGCGGTGTAGAGCAAGTCGCGGAGGTCCTGCTCGTCCATCGGCGCGGCGCAGACGATGCCCTGGACGGCGCGCATGTACGCGATGTCGAGCGCGCCGTGGTGCGTGGGGCCATCGGCGCCCGCTAAGCCTGCGCGGTCCATCGCGAAGAGAACGGGCAGCTTTTGCAGCGCCACGTCGTGCACCACGCCGTCGTAGGCGCGCTGCAGGAATGTGCTGTAGATCGCGCAGACGGGGTACTTGCCCTGCGTCGCCATGCCTGCGGCGAAGACCACGGCGTGCATTTCCGCGATGCCCACGTCGAACGCACGCTCGGGCATCGCCTTCATCATCTTGCCCAGGCTCGTGCCGCTCGGCATCGCGGCGGTCACGCCCACGATGCGGTCGTCCTGCCGGGCGAGTTCGATGATCGCGTCTCCGAACACGTCCTGGTACTTCGGCGCCTTGGCGCCAGAGGCTGTGGGCTTGGCGAGGCTCTTGCCCGTCACCTTGTCGAACGGGCTGGACTGCGCGTGCCACTTGACCTGATCGGCCTCGGCGGGCGCAAAGCCCTTGCCCTTGACCGTGAGCGCGTGGAGCAGGATGGGGCCGGGGAGGTCGCGGAGCTTTTTGAGCTTGGTCGCGAGCTTCATCACATCGTGCCCATCGGTCGGGCCGATGTAGCGAAAGCCGAGCGCTTCGAAGAGCATGCCGGGCGTGAGCGCGGCCTTCATGCCGTCCTCCACGCGAGAGGCCAGGCGTTGCAGATGCCCGCCGCCGAGCCCCTTCATCTTGTCGAACATCTCCCAGACCTCGTTTTTGAGGGTGTTCCAGGAGCCGCTGGCGCTGACTTTGGCGAGGTACTCGTGCAGCGCTCCCACGTTGGGGTCGATGGAGATGCGGTTGTCGTTGAGGATCACCAGCAGGTCGGTGTCCATCGCGCCGGCGTTGTTCATGCCTTCGAACGCGAGCCCGCCGGTCATCGACCCGTCGCCGATGAGCGCGACGACTTTGCGGCCGCTGGCGTCCAGCTTGCTCGCCGTCGCCATGCCGAGCGCGGCCGAGATGCTCGTGCTCGCATGACCGACCCCGAACGTGTCGTACTCACTTTCGCTGCGCTTCGGAAAGCCCGAAAGGCCACCGTACTTGCGGTTGGTCGGAAACACCTCGCGGCGTCCCGTCAAAATCTTGTGCCCGTACGCCTGGTGCCCCACATCCCACACCAACTGATCCTCCGGCGTTTTGTACGCCCAGTGCAGCGCCACGGTCAGTTCGACCACGCCCAGGCTGGCGCCGAAGTGGCCGCCGTACACCGCCACGATGTCGACGATGTATTGCCGAAGCTCGTCGCAAAGCTGCGGCAGCTGGTCGAGGTCGAGAGCGCGGACATCAGCCGGGCTCGCGATAGAGGCGAGAAGAGGGCCGGGGGTGATCGCCGGGTCGGTCATGAACAAGCGCGAGGGGAGAGGGCGGAAAGCTAGCCGCTGGCGCGAGGAGACCCGCCGAAGATGCGACCCCACTTCGGACGTGTCGGCGTAAGGCGTGGTTTCACTGGGAAGTGAAAGCTGGCCATCGCGCCTCACGCTCGCCTCTGGCGCCAGAGGCACTCCCATTCTCCACCCTCCATTGGGCCCGCAGACAGCCTCTGGCGGCAGCCGGTCGCCAGAGGCTACCTGCAGACCTAGAAGCGGTATCCGAGACCAAGCGTCGCCTCGCTCACCGTCGAACCGAAGACGTCGGGACCGCCCGCGATGGTGCCGCGGATGCGCCCGCCCACGCGCGCGAGCAGCGGCCCAGCGATGCTGACGCGGGCGCCGAGCGACGCTGTGACGACGGCAGCGTTGTAGCCGTCGGGAGCGTTGCCGCTAGGGGTTCGTCCTCCTGGAAACAGAAGAGGGTCCTCGCTCAGCACCAGGAAAAAGCCGGAGCCTACTCCTACATATGGCCGGACGCGACCCAGCGGAAGCTGTGCCTGCACTTCGATATCCGTCAGGGCGTAGGAGACATTGGAAAAGGTTTGCGCGGTGCGGGTGTACCCGACCCCCGCCTCGACGACGGCGAACCGACCGAGTGCAAGGTCCGAGCGGACGCCGAACACGGCTGAGGTGCCTGTGCCGGAAAGGTCGAACTCCGCGACGCCGCTGTCGAGCCAAAGAGAGGGCGCCAGAGGCTGGGCGAAAGCGGGCGCGGCCATCACGAGGGCGAGCGCGGCGAACGTGCGAGCGAGAGCTGTCATGGTGCCTGCCCGGTTTTACCTGCGGAGTGCAGGCAATGTGTGAGCGCGGCCCATGATAAAAACGGACGCCGCAGTCCAACGTCCATTGCAAAACTTCACGGTCAGGGTCGTCAGCCTCTGGCGCCAGAGGCGAGCGGCAGACAGCTTGACCCAGAACCCAGAACCCAGTACCCGTGCCAGAGGCCTCTGGCGGAGCGCCGCCGTCACATTTCACCGACACCTGCGTTCATGCGCGCGGCCCCGCCTCCATCGGGTTCGTTTCTTCAGGGACTCCGACTCCAAGACTTGTGCTGACCGTCCTCTCGTATTTCTTCTGGGTAGCCATCGCCCTTGGCATCCTCGTGTTCGTCCACGAACTGGGGCACTTCCTCTTCGCGCGCCTCTTCGGCATGCGCGTGGACGCGTTCTCACTGGGCTTTCCGCCCAACATCATCTCCAAGCAGGTTGGGGAGACGGACTACCGCCTGGGCGCGATCCCGCTCGGCGGCTACGTCAAGATCGCGGGCATGATCGACGAGAGCATGGAGATGCCCTACGAGATGCGCGCCGTGCTCGACGCCGACGGGCAGCCCGTGCTGGACAAACGCGGCCAGCCGCTCTACGAAGAGGTCCTCGGTGCCGACGGCAAGCCGATCCTCCTAGAGCCCAGCGAGCCCGCGCCCGACGAGTACCGCTCCAAGCCGGTCTGGCAGCGCATCTTGGTCATCACCGGAGGCGTGCTCTTCAACGTCGTCTTCGCCTGGATGGTCTACACCGGCCTCAACCTCGCCTACGGCGAGCAGACGACACCGCCGGAAAACCTTCCGTTCGAGATCGTGCCCGGCTCCTTTGCCGACGAGATGGGGCTCGAAACCGGCGACCGCGCCTACGCCGTCGGCGGTGAGCCTCTGGCGCGCATCGAGGAGCTCACACCGATGGTGCTGGCCGACGAGAACCTGCGCCTGAGCGTGCTCCGCGGACGCGACACAGTCACAGTCAACGGCCTGGAGCGCGGCCTGACGCGCTTTAGCGAGGCACAGCGCGCCGCAGAGGACGCGGGAGAAGAGGTCAACCTGCGCAACATCATCGGTATCGACATCCAGCGCCCGGCGATCATCACGTCGGTCTCAGCAGGTTCCGCCGCGGAGGACGCAGGCATCGAGCCCGGCGACCGCATCGTGGCCGCAGCGGGCGAGCCCGTCGTCTCGTGGGAGGGCTTCACAGCTGCGGTCAAAGCCTCTGGCGGCGAGCCGGTCGCGCTGAGCGTGGAGCGCGGCGCCGAGACCGTGGAGCTCAGCGTCACGCCGCGCGCCTCTGGCGACAGCTACCTCGTCGGCGTGGGCTCGGAGCCGTCCAGCTACGGCGTAAGCGTGGCCGAGCTCGGGCTGGGCCAGTCCATGTCGCGAGGCCTGGACCAGACGGTCGCGATGGTGAGCACGTACTTCGGCTTCGTCGGCAAAATCGTGACGGGCCGCGAGAGCTTTCGCCAGAACGTGGGCGGCCCGCTGATCATCGCTAAAACCGCCAAGGAATCTGCCGACCAGGGCGGCATGGCGTTCTGGGGCCTCGTCGCGATGCTCTCCATCGCGCTGGCCGTGTTCAACATCCTGCCCATTCCGGTTCTGGACGGCGGCCACCTCGTGTTCCTCATCTACGAGGGCATCGTGCGCCGCGAGCCGTCGCTGCGCTTCCGCATCGCCGTCCAGAAAGTGGGCATGATGGCGCTGCTCGCGCTGATGGTGTTCGTCATCTTCAACGACGCCGTGCGCTGGTTTGGCTAAGACCCAGTCCCGTTCCACCCGCCGCGCGCCTCTGGCGCCAGAGGCCGTCCCCGAGCGCACCTGCTTCGAGTGCGGCGGGCCGATGGAGCGCGGCTTCATCCCTGATTTCACTCAGGGAGTGACCCGCGCGGTGTGGGTCGAGGGCGTCTTCGAAAAGAGCATGTGGACCGGCTATAAGAAGAATGGCCGCCAGCACTTCTACGTCGAGACGTTTCGGTGCGCGCAGTGCGGCGCGCTCCGCGCCTACGCGACCGAGCCAAAGGCGTAGCGCCAGAGGCCTCTGGCGTGATTCACCCGCGCTCCGCCTCGGGCGCGATAGCTTCGCGCCATGCCCGTCCAACTCTCCGACACGCCGCAGACCGCCGCCGACCGCGCGGCGCAAGAGGCCCTCGTTGCCCGAGGCCAGATTCCCGAGCACGTCGCCATCATCATGGACGGCAACGGGCGCTGGGCCAAAGCGCGAGGCAAGCGCCGCGCCAGCGGCCACAAGGTCGGCGTGGAGTCGGTCCGCGAGATCGTCGAGGCTAGCGCGCAGGTCGGCGCAAAGCACCTCACGCTCTACACCTTCTCGACCGAAAACTGGAACCGACCCAAAGCCGAGGTGATCGCGCTGATGGAGTTGCTGATCCACACCATCCGCCGCGAAGCCAAAAAGCTGCACGCCAACGGCATCCGCCTGCGCACGCTCGGAGACATGGAGCGCCTGCCGCCGCGCGCACAGCGCGAGATGCAGGAAGCCGTGGACATGACCGCGGGCAACACGCGCATGTCGCTTGGCCTCGCGCTGTCGTACTCCGGCCGGTGGGAGATCACCGAAGCCGTCCGCGCCCTCGCGCAGAAAGCGGCCTCTGGCGAGATCGCGCCAGAGGCGATCACAGAGGACGACGTGGCCGCCGCACTCCCCACTGCAGGCGTGCCCGATCCCGAGCTCCTGATCCGCACCGGCGGCGAGATGCGCGTGAGCAACTTCCTGCTCTGGCAGATCGCCTACTCCGAGATCGTCGTCACGCCCACGCTCTGGCCGGACTTCCGCCGCGAACAGCTGTATGACGCCGTGCGCGACTTTCAGAACCGCGACCGCCGCTTTGGCCGCGTCCTCGACGACTCCGGCTGAGCCTCTGGCGCGTTGGGTAAGCCCATATTCGCATGGCGACCTGGCCGGAGGCGGCCTCTGGCGCCAGAGGCAGGCTGTTGACGTTCAATCCTACAACGTTCGAGCCTTCCCGCGCTTTCCACCGCCAGAGGCGAACGGTGAGGCAGCTTTACCCGGAACCCGGCCAAGGGCACAGCGCCGCGCCCCGGCAATACCCGGCCCGCACGTGCCGTTGCCTCATACCCGAGCCTCTGGCGAGGCGCCCGAGCCCGGGATTTCGCCCGTTCTGCCCCGAGCGCTCGCAAACCGCCCCGTTACCTTCGCGCTCCCTTTTTCGGCACCCTTTGTCGAGACCGCCCTCCTCGATGCTCCGACTTCGTTTCGCGCTCGCCGCCCTCGTGGCCGTCGTCGCTGCCCCCGTACTTGCTCAGCCCGTCCAGACCTACGAAATCCTCGGGGTCGAGGTCGAGGGCGTCACGGAGCAAAGCGAACAGACCTTTATCGTCAGCATTGCTGACCTGCGGCCAGGCGAGCGCGTCCAGCTTCCGTACGACGAAGCCTTCGGCTCGGCCGTCCGCGGCCTGTACGAGCGTGCGCAGGTGTCCGATGCTGAGATCACAGTCGACCGCGTCGTCGGCGACGGTGTCTTCCTGAAGATCCGCGTTACGCAGGAGCCCCGGCTCGGGGAGGTGAAGTACGAAGGCCTCAGCAAAGGCGAGCAGGACGAACTCCGCGACCGGCTCCCGCTTATCCGAGGTCGCCGCGTGCGCCCGGCCGATATCGAGCAAAGCCGCCTGATCGTGCAGAGCTACCTCCGCGAGAAAGGCTTTCGGCTCTCCTCGGTTCAAGCCAGCCAGGAAATGACCGGCGACCGCCTCACGCTTACTCTCACCGCCAGCAAGGGCGACCGCGTCGAGGTGGAGGACATCGTCTTCGTCGGCAACGACAACTTCAGCGAGCGCTCGCTGCGCAAGAGGCTCAAAAACACACCCGAAGACCGCTGGTGGCGCTTCTGGAAGCGCGAGACGTTCTCACAGAAGGGCTTCGACGAGGACAAGGACGCGCTCGTCCGCTTCTACAACGACAAAGGCTATTACGGTGCTCGCATCGTGCGCGACTCGGTCTACCTCCGCGACGCGGCTGAGGCGCCAGAGGCCTCTGGCGACGATCCAGAGCTCGTCGTCGAGCTCGAAATCGACGAGGGCCCCAAGTACCACATCCGCGATGTGGTCTTCGAGGGCAACACGCTCTACACCGACGACCAGCTTGAGTTTGCGCTCGGCGTCCAGAAAGGAGACGTGTACAACCGCTCACTCATCGACCGCAACCTGTACTACAGCCCAGACCACACCGACGTGGCCAGCCTGTACACAGACCGCGGCTACCTCCGCTTCAACGTCAACCCACAGATCGTGGAAGTTGCCGGGGACTCGCTCGACATCTACGTCGAGATCACCGAGGGCGATGTCTACAAGTTCGGCACGGTCGAGATCGCAGGCAACACGCGCACCAAGGAGCACGTCGTGCGCCGCGAGATCCGCACCGTGCCCGGCCAGACGTACAGCCGCCAAGCCATCGAGCGCAGCGTGCGCGATCTGGTGCAGCTCAACTACTTCGACCAGAGCAGCATCGGTGGCGGCCCTGCCATCAAGCCCAATGACGAGGACAAAACGGTCGACCTGACCTACTCGCTCGCCGAAACCTCCTCGGATCAGTTGGAGCTTTCCGGTGGCTACGGCGGCAACCTCGGCCTGTTGCTCACGGCCAAGGTGACGTTCAACAACTTCTCCGCCCAAGGCATTCTGGACGGCAGCGCTTGGAAGCCGATTCCCTCTGGCGACGGACAGCAGCTTTCGCTGCAGGTTGTGACGAGTGGTACGCGTTACCAGAATTACACCCTCGCCTTTACCGAGCCATGGTTCCGCGGACGCCCCACTCCTGTCGGCTTCTCCATTGGCTTCCAGAATTTCGGGAGCAGTCCCGGTCAGGCGGAATCCCGCGTGCTTCTCGGTACTGCACAAGTCTTCGCGCGTACGCGCCTCAAATGGCCCGATGACTACTTCCAGACGGGCACCACGCTGGGCTACCGGGTCTACGACATCAGCGGGCGCGCTGGCGTCTTCGGCTTGCCAGAGGGCGTAAACCAGGAGTTCACCGTTCGCCAGACGCTGAGCCGCAACAACCTGGACAACCCGCTCTTCCCCCAGGCGGGATCGCGCAACGAACTCTCCGTAACCCTTGCGCCTCCGGTCGGAAACTTTATCCAGTACCACAAGACAGACCTGCAGAGCAACTGGTATGCGCCTCTGGCGAACAAGCTGTCTCTCTCTCTGAAGAGCAAGTTTGGCTACATCGGCTCGCTGACAGGGGACGACGTGGAGTTCCAGCGGTACCTCGTCGGTGGCTCGCCACTGGAGACGAACCGGAACCTCGTCGGCTTCGGCAAGGACCTGGTGTACCTCCGCGGCTACCCCACACAGGCCATCGGGCCGCGCAACCGCGACGGCGAGCCTGTCGGTGGCCGCATCCTGAACGTGTTTCAGGCAGAGTTACAGTACGTGGCGCTCCAGACGCCTCAGCTCTCCATCGCGCCCTACGTCTTCGCCGATGCCGCCAACTCCTACGACGGCTTTAGCGACTACGACCCGTCGCGCCTCTTCCGCTCCACCGGCTTCGGCGCCCGCGTGATCCTGCCCATCTTGGGCCTCGTCGACCTCAACTACGGCTACGGCATCGACCCCTTCGATCCGATCGACCAGCGTGACGACGGCTTGCCCAAGTGGCGCGGCCAGGTCACGCTCGGCGCTGGCCTCTAGGACCCCACCGCAATGACACGTCTTCTTTCTGCTCTCGTCGTGCTCCTACTCACGGCGCCTCTGGCGCCAGAGGCTGTCGCACAGCAGCAGATCGCGCACGTCGACTCTGAGCTCGTCCTGACTCGCCTGCCGGAGTTCAAGAGCGCCCAGCAGGAGATCGAGCGCCTGACCACGCAGTACCAGGGCGAGATCGACGCGTTGGACCGCGAAGCCGATGCGCTCGCTCAGGAGTTCTCGGGCCGCGAACTGCTCTACACCGACCAAGAGCGCGATACCAAGCGTGGCGAGATCCAGGCCAAGCGCCAGGAAAGCGTTGCGCTGCGCCGCCGGTACTTCGGCCCTCAAGGCGAGATCGTCCGCGATCAGCAGCAGCGCCTGCGCCCGATTCAGGAGCGCGTGCTCGACGCCGTCGCAACCGTCGCAGATGCTGCAGGCTACGATTACGTCTTTGACCGTTCCGGCGAGGTCGTTTTTCTTTTCGCCAAGCCGCAGCATGACCTCACCGAGCGCGTTCTCGACGAGCTCGGCGTCAACACTACCGCTACGAGCGGCCTGTAGCCGCACTGCCCACCTTCCCACCGACTCGATTCCATTCCCGATGAAGATCCGTTTCTCCCTGTTTCTCCTCGCCCTCGTTGCAGCTTCTGCTGCGCCCCAGGCGCAAGGCCTCAAAATCGGCGTGCTCGATCCCGACCTGATCGTGGTCCGCATGCCCGAGTACGCGCAGGTGCGCACCCAGATCGCGCAGCTCGAAGCACAGATCGGCGCGACGCTCCAGGCCAAGCAGGATTCTGCCGTCGCCCTCAACACGGAACTCCGCACAATGGCTGACAGCCCCGTTGTATCGGCGGGTGCTCGCGAGGAAAAGGCTGCGCGTCTGCAGCGCCTCGTCGGTGAGCTTCAGAACGGAGAGGAGCAAGGCCTGCGGTACCTGAGCGATCAGGAGGTGCGCTTGCTGCAGCCCGCCCTGATCCGTCTCAACTCGGGCATCCAGGAGCTCGCAGAAGAGATGGGTATCGACCTCGTCATGACGCCGGTCGCCAACAACGCACCCGTCCTGCTCTACGCCAACTTCGACAGCGACCGGGTTGTGGACATGACGCTGGCGCTGTTCCAGAAGTTGGGCATCGAGATTCCCGAAGGGGGAGAGGGCGTTGAGCTCTCGGCACCACCGCCGCCCGCGCCCGGCAACTAGTCCCGCCAGAGGCCTCTGGCGAGACGCACGCGTCGAGCACTAGAGCCGCGCCCATCGACATCGGTCGGTGGGCGCGTTTGCGTAGGGGAGCTGCGCGCGGGGCGCTATTCTCCAGCCCACTCTCTCGATCACCATGAGCACCCAGACGACCCCGGAAGACGCGCGCCGCGTGACCACGCAAACGCTGCTGGAGATGCGCGAGGCCGGAACGCGCATCGCGATGCTGACGGCCTACGATTACACCTCGGCGCGCATTTTGGACGCCTCTGGCGCCGACGTGCTCCTAGTGGGCGATTCGGCGTCGAACGTGATGGCGGGTCATGAGACGACGCTGCCGATCACGCTGGACCACATGATCTACCACGCGCAGTGCGTGGTGCGCGGCGTGCAACGCGCGCTGGTGGTGGTGGATTTGCCGTTTGGCACCTATCAAGGCTCGTCCCGAGAGGCGCTGCGCTCGGCGATTCGCGTGATGAAGGAGACCGGCGCGCACGCGATCAAGCTGGAAGGCGGCGAGCGCGTCGCAGAGACG
This sequence comes from Rubricoccaceae bacterium, assembly GCA_963708165.1. Classification (GTDB taxonomy): domain Bacteria; phylum Bacteroidota; class Rhodothermia; order Rhodothermales; family Rubricoccaceae; genus Rubricoccus. The sequence continues at coordinate 3,269,314 of OY970187.1, forward strand.
ATCGAGCGGCTCGTCTCGTCGGGCATCCCCGTCATGGGCCACCTCGGCTTGACGCCGCAGAGCATCTACAAGTTTGGCACCTACAAGGTGCGCGCGCGAGAGGACGAAGAAGCCGAACTGCTGCGCGCCGACGTGAAGCGGCTCGAAGACGCAGGCTGCTTCGGCATCGTGCTGGAGAAGATTCCCGCGACGCTCGCGACGGAGGTCACGGACTCGGTATCGATTCCCACCATCGGCATTGGCGCGGGCGCGGGGACGAGCGGGCAGGTGTTGGTCACGCACGACATGCTGGGCCTCACCGTCGACTTCAACCCACGCTTTGTGCGCCGCTACGCGGAGCTCGCGGGCACGGTGACCTCGGCGGTCCAGCAGTACGTGCAGGACGTGCGCGATGGGACGTTCCCGGATGAGAACGAGAGCTACTAGGAGACGAGGTGGCGGTGCGGTGCCTCTGGCGGTGCGGTGCTCGTCTGGGACCCCCAGAGGATGCTCCGTTCCGTGCCTTGGGGTGGCCTCTGGCGTGTCCCGGGCACGCGAGCACGGTGAAGCGTGGGATGGTCGCATCCTCTGTCCCCTAAACAGGGAGACAATCCACACCGCGGTCTGACCCGTAGATGCAGACGGCTCGGTGCTTCGCCAGAGGCGAGATCTGAACGGTCCCCGCTCTTGAGGGGGACAGAGAACGCGACACTCCACAGTCTGTCCAGCGCCAGAGGCCTCGCCAAGCCCCTGGCGGCGGGTCAGAGCGCAAGCCTGAGCGTCCTCAGGGGGGGTTCTCGCCTGAGCGCTATGCCACGAACCGCCTCTGGCGCCAGAGGCGGCCAGAAAGCAGCGGTACTCGGAACTCGCCCCGAGAACTTCCCCGCGGCTCCGTGGTCGGCAGGGGCCTCTGGCGCCAGATTGACGCCCGACCGCACCCCGCTCCATGCCCGACTCCATCCCGACACCCGACGGCGCTGACCGTCCGCTCATCCTCTTCGCCAACGACGATGGCATCGACGCCAGAGGCCTGCAGGCGCTCGTGGCCGCTCTGGACGGGTTGGGCGATCTCGCGGTGGTAGCGCCGTTCGAGGAGCAGAGCGCCGTGGGGCACTCTATCACCATCCGCGACCCGATGCGGGTGCACACGTGGCCGTTCGAGGGCGCCAGCGGCCCTGTCTGGGCGCGCGCCGTCACGGGCACGCCCGCCGACTGCGTCAAGATCGCGTGCCAGCGGTTGCTGCCCCGCTACCCGGATCTGGTGGTCTCGGGAATCAATCACGGACCGAACACGGCGGTCAACGTGATCTACTCCGGCACGGTGAGCGCGGCGACCGAAGCGTGCATCCTGGGCATCCCGTCGATCGCGGTCTCACACGGCGAGTGGCGGCCCAGGGACTTCACCGCCTCTGGCGAGGCCGCCCGACGCATCGCAGAACGCGTGCTCACAGATGGTTTGCCCGACGGCATCTTGCTCAACGTCAACGTGCCGGGCGGGGCGCCAGAGGACATCGCGGGCACACGCATCACGCGGCAGGCGCGGGCGCGCTGGAACGAGGCGTTCGAGGAGCGCCGCGACCCCACCGACCGACCGTATTACTGGCTCGGCGGCGAGTTCGTCGACCTCGACACCGGGGACGACACGGATCTGCAAGCTCTGCGCGACGGATACGTCTCCGTCACGCCGCTCAAGATCGATCTCACCGCTCACGACCAGATCTCGCGCTTTGCAGACTGGGTCTAGCCTCTGGCGCCCCGCCGTGTCACCATCCGCCAGAGGCCTCTGGCGCCCCGAACTCATGCCCGATATGCCCAACGCGGGCGACCGCGCGCCGCTCTTTAGCGGCTCCACCCAGACCGACGCGGCGTTCTCGCTCGAAGACGCGCTGCAGCAAGACGGGCTCCGCGCCCTCGCGCTCTACTTTTACCCCAAGGACGACACGCCCGGCTGCACCAAACAGGCGTGCAACCTGCGCGACAACGACGCGCAACTCCAGGCCTCTGGCGTGGCTGTTGTCGGCGTTTCGGGGGATGACGAGGCGAGCCACGAGCGCTTCGCGGAGAAGTACGACCTGGGCTTTCCACTCGTGGCCGATACGGACCGCGAGATCATGGACGCGTACGGCGTCTACGGCGAGAAAAGCTTCTACGGCAAAAAAGTCGTCGGCGTAAAGCGGACGACGTTTCTCATCGCGCCCGACGGCTCCATCCTGCACGTGTTCAAGCGGCCCAAGACCGACGCGCACGCCGAGGAGATTCTGGCGCGGTTGGAGAAACTCGGGCTCTAGCTGTCGACAGCGTGCTGGCTGCGGGCCTCTGGCGGTGCGGCGAAGAGCGGCTTCGTCTCGGCCCACGTGCCGCGAAACAGGTCCGAGTGGCGGTAGGCGTCGAGCGCGGCCCCGTCGCGCCAGAGGCTGTAGGTCGTGAACACGTTGGGATAGCGGGCGTCTCGCCAGAGGGCGAGATGTTCGCATCCGTCCTGCGCGCGGATCTTGGCGCGGACGCCCGCGAACAGATCGAGAAAGCGTTGCTCGTGGGCGGGCGCAAAGGTCATTCGGACAGTTCGGATCAACACGGCAAGGTCCAGGCAAAAGGGGAGTAGCGGACGACGGAGGCTGGGGCGGCGGCGTCCCACTCGGCGGGGAGGTGCGCGAGGCCGTCGCCGAGAAGGGTTCGGTACACATGCGAGCCCTGTGGCCCGGCGGAGCGGAGCGCGAGGTCGCCTCTGGCGTCGCGCGGGCCAACCGAAACGCCTCCCGTCACGACGAGCACATCCGCCTCGCCTCTGGCGGCGCGAGCGACCGAGCCAGGCGTGTCGTCGGCGTGCCGGATCCGGTCACGGTTTCGCCAGAGGCCTCGATCTGCGCACTCAGCGCCGGACCGTTGATGTCGCGGATTTGTCCAGGCGCCAGAGGCATGCCCGGTCCCGCGATCTCGTCGCCGGTGACGACGAGCCGCACGCGTGGCCTCTGGCGCACGTCCACCGTGCCGAGTCCCATCGCGGCGAGCAGCCCGATTACGGCGGGCGTGACGACAGCGCCCGCCGCCAGAGGCGTGTCGCCGGGTTCGAGCGCCGAGCCCGCGCGGCGGATGTAGCGCCCGGCCTCTGGCGCGCGGTCGATATGCACCATGTCGCCGTCGCGCGTAGTCCATTCGACGGGCACGATGGCGTCGGCGCCTGCGGGCAGGGGCGCACCGGTGGCGATGGGCATCGCGGCCTCTGGCGCCAGAGGCCCACTCGGGGCGGCTCCGGCCACGCTCTCGCCACGCACGGGCAGCGCCAGAGGCGCCATGGCGCAGTCGCTCGCGCGCACGGCATAGCCATCCATCGCCGAGGTGTGGAACGGCGGAATGGCCTCTGGCGCCGACACGGAGTCTGTGAGCGTGCGGCCGAGAGCACCGGACACAGAAACGGCCTCCGACGCAACCGAGCGCGCGGTTTGGAGGACCGCCGCGAGGGCATCGGAGACCGAGAGATCGAGGCGCATGGAGAAGCCTCTGGCGCCAGAGGCACAGGCGGGCTGAGGCGTTAGCCTGAAAAGCCGAACATGCCCATGAACTTCATCGCGAAGGGCATCGAGCCGCGCATCTTGGCCTTGCCCGACATCATGGCCATCATGGGGTTGAGCTCGCCGTTTTCGATCTTGAGCCACGTGTCGGCGTCGGCGGTGAGGGTAAGCGTGGCGTCCTCTGGCGTCTCGCCGTGCTTGACATCCAGCGTGCCGTCGTTGACGTGCAGCACCAGATCTCGGGCATTCTCACCGGTGAGGTTCATGTGGACCGTGTCGTTAACGCCAGCGGCCTTCTCGGGCTGGAAGCGGTCGGGGTAGGACGCGATGACGTCGTCGATGGAGTCGTAGCGGGGCATAGGATTCGTTTGAAGAGGGGAGGCAGAAGATAGCCGGGGCGGCCTGGCTGGAACGCGCACTCAGCCTCTCGCGTGCCGGTTCCATGTCTGAGCCTCGCACCGAAACCCTTGTCACCGCCAGAGGCCTCGTCACTGTGACGGCGGCCCCGGAACCCGGCCGCGCTGCGGCGCGCCGTGAGCCCGCGCTCCGCGCGTTCCTCGCCGACCAGTGGGAAGGCCTGGCCGCGGCCGCCTACGGCGGATTCCGTGAGCACGGCGCAGGCGCGGTCGTCCTCTGGCGTGACGAAAAGCCGCGCCTCTGGCGTCCGCGCCCGTTCGAGCCCGAGCGGCTGTGGTTTGCCACGCAGGCCCATGTCATTCCAGGCGCGACGCGGATGGACTTCGACGGATGGGTGGCGGACCTCATCGAGACGTACGACCCGGAGCGCGAGGCCATCGTCGTGTTCTCCGAGGGCGGAGCCGTCTCGGGTTTTCTCGTCTCGGGCACGCTCGCGCCGCCGCAGGCACACGTCGCGGCGGGCGCGCGGTTGAACTGAGGCGCCAGAGGCCTCTGGCGAGACGTGACAGGTGCTTGTGTCGTGGCGCTGTGCTCGGCTGGGACCCCCCGAGGATGCTCCGCTTTGCGCGCTGGTCCGACCTCTGGCGTGTGACAGACGGCGGCGCTCGTGGGTAGATGCCGTGGTCGCATCCTCTGTCCTCCTAAACAGGGGGACAATCTCCACCGAGGACTACCCCGCAGATCCAGATAGCTCACACCTTCGCCAGAGGCTCGGTCTGGATTGTCCCCGCTCTTGAGGGGGACAGAGAACGCGACCTTGCGCGCTCTGTCCAACGCGCGAGGCCTCGCCCAGCCTCTGGCGGAGACGCGACTACCGACCCGAGCGTTCTCAGGGGGTTCTACCCGCCGAGCGCCGTATTCGCAGGAGGCTTCTGGCACCAGAGGCGGATTCTGACTTGCTTCCAGTCCCCAGTCCCGCCAGAGGCAGAATCACCGCACGGGCGCCACGCGTAGAACCGGCTCCCATCTACCCGACCCCGTCTCAACATGCCCAAGTTTATCGCCGCCATCCACGCCACCGGCGAGACGCCGCACGCCGTCGCCCTGGTTGAAACCGGCGTTTCTGAATCTGGCGCGACCTACACCGTCCGCACCGTGCGCGCGCTCGGAGACAAGCCGCTCGACGCCATCGAAACGATGCTCGCCTCCGAGGAGCAGTACGTCGGTAACACCGTCGTTGTGACCACCGGCGGCCAGCGCGCCGCCGACGCGCTCCACGCGCAGGGACCGAGCGCCGCTGCTGTCACGCTCCGCAAGGACTCCAGCGCAGACCGCGACGCGCACGACACGACGACGCAGGTACTCGTCGACACCTTCGAGATGCTGTACCGTGGGGGTGCCGTGATGATGCCCACGCCAACCGAGACCGCCTCTGGCGCCCTGCGCGCGCTCTACCAAGGCGCCGACCTGGACAACGCCGCCCCCGAAGGCGACCGCAACGAGGACGGTGACATTGATGCGGACTCCGCCAGCGGCCCATCGGCTGTCGAAATCGAGCAGAGCGGATCGTCCGCCGCGCTCTCCACCGAGACTGTGAAGCGCCCCGTCGGTGCGCGCGAGGCCAGTGCCGCCGCCGCTGCGATGGACACGCGCATCGGCCGGATCGCTGCCGAGACCAACGAGGCCGCGCCCGACCTCGGAGAGCACGAGGCTCCCGCTCTCGCGCTCGCGCTCGCCGTGTGGTACGGCGAAACCACCGCCGACGAGCTTCCGCAGACAGATCAGGCCGACGAGGTCAACCAGAAGCGCGCCAAGCGCAACGCCAACCGCGCGTCGTAGCTCGCGCCAGAGGCTCAGCCCATCGCGGGCAGCCCATTGCGGGGCGTAGGTTCGGGAATCATCCCTCGGATCTATGCCCCGCTTTCTGTTTGTCCTCGCCTTTCTCGCCAGCGGCTTCTCGTGCGCCTCTGGCGCGAGTGCCCAGGCGCCGCTCGACGTGGAGCCGTATCGCGAGGCCGCTACGCGGATCATCGAGGCCGCACTCGCCGATTCCGCCGCCTACGACCGCGCGGCCTACATGGGCGACACGTTTGGCCACCGCTTTTCTGGGAGCCAGTCGCTCGAAGACGCTATCGACTGGATCCTGGCCGAGATGCGCGCCGACGGGCTCGAATCTGTCCGCGGCCAACCCGTCATGGTGCCCGCGTGGATCCGCGGCCAGGAATCCGTGCTGATGACGCACCCGCGCGTCGAGCCTCTGGCGATGCTGGGATTGGGCGGCAGCGTCGGCACGAGCGCGGCGGGCATCGAAGCCGAGGTGCTGGTTGTCGGCTCGTTCGACGAACTGGCGGCGCGCGCGCCAGAGGCCGAGGGCAAGATCGTGGTCTACAACGTGCCGTTTACGACGCTACGGCCGCACGGTCCCGTACCGCACGCAGGGCGCGATCGAAGCGGCCAAGGTCGGCGCCGTTGCGAGCGTGGTGCGCTCGGTCGGGCCGGTCTCGCTCTCCACGCCGCACACCGGCACGATGAGCTACATGGAGGGCGTGCCGCGCATCCCGCACGCCGCCATCACCGTCGAGGCGGCGCAGATGCTCCAGCGCATGGTGGACCGCGGCGAGACGCCGCGCCTGCGCCTCACGATGGGCGCGACCACTGCACCCGACCGCCTCTCGCGCAACGTCATCGGCGAGCTTCGCGGGCGCGAGTCGCCAGAGGAGGTCGTCGTCATGGGCGGCCACATCGACTCCTGGGACGTGGGCCAGGGCATGCACGACGACGGCGGCGGGTGCATCGTGGCTTGGGAAGCCGTGCGCCTGCTCCACGACCTCGGCCTGCGCCCGCGCCGCACGATCCGCGTCGTGCTCTGGACGAACGAAGAAAACGGCCTGCGCGGCGCCGAAGCCTACGCGGACTCCGTCGGAGTAGCGGGCGCCGCCAGCACGCAACTCGCCATCGAGAGCGACGGCGGCGTGTTCGAGCCCGTCGGCTTCGGCGTGACGGGCGCCTCTGGCGTCTACGAAACGCTCAAGCCTATCGAAGCGCTGCTCGCGCCCATTTTGGCGCCAGAGGCGTCGCAGCCCATCGGCATCGTCGAGGGCGGGGGAGGGGCCGACATCGGTCCGCTGATGCGTCAGGGCGTGCCCGGCGTAGGCCACCGCACGGCCAACGACCGCTACTTCTGGCTCCACCATTCTGCCGCCGACACCGTCGACAAGCTGGACGCCAACCACGTGCAGCGCAACGTCGCCGCGATGGCGATCCTGGCCTACGTCGCGGCGGAGATGCCCGAGCGGCTGCCGCAGGAGTAGCGGCCTCTGGCGCCAGAGGCTCGTTTGGGCCGACCGCTTCGGTTGAAACGAAATCCTCTGGCGGTACTCCGAGCGTGGCAACAGGTGGCGATCCTGCCGCCAGGAGTGGCGACACAGCAACAACGCGGAACTATGAGCGGCAGCAGAGACGAGAAGGACGCCCCCGGCCAGCGTGTAGGCTCAGGTTAGTTGTCTTGAGCGAAAAGCCCGTCTTTCTCCATCTGCGACACGATCTTCCCCGCGATTTGGGTCGGTGAGCCAGCACCGCCGTACCCACTCGTGTTGCTGCTAATGACGGCGCGCCAGATCGCGCTCTCCTCGCCAGGGACCACCAACATCGCCTCGAAGTTGGCACCGCTTTTGGCTCCGTTGTAATAGGTCGCGCCGGTCTGCCCGACGATGAGGACCGCGTCGGGGCCGAACGCCTCTATCCGCTCGCTCACGTCGTTCCCCATCTTAAGACTGAGGTCATCGCGGACGTAGACCTCGGCCGTCACACCACGCTCTTCCAATTCCTGCACCAGCGCCGTTCCCATCTCCTCGGCGAGCCGCTCAAACCAGTCCCACCCTGCAGCGCGATGAACGTCCGGTTTAGAGGCCCCTCAAAATCAGGGTCCACGTTGGACTCGATGCTCACGCATCCTGTCACCGAGAAGAGAGTAAAGACCGTGGTGATAGCGAGCAGCTTGTTCATGAGCAAGGTGTGCTAGATGCGGTGGTGGTGGGTCAGCTGACAAGCGTTGGGGGAAGCCGCGCTGGATGAAAAGCACACGGCGCTCGGGAAACATACCGCCGCCAGAGGCCTCCGCACAGGTGATCTCGCGCGCACTGGCCGAACAGGATTCCTCTCGCCAGAGGCCTCTGGCGCGGACCCGGGGGCGGGAGCGGGCCGTAGGCCCGGCCCTTCTCTGCACCCATCCATGCGCCTCCGTCACCTCGGCTACGCGTGCCAGAACACCACGCTCGGCACCACGTCCCGCACCGTCCGCCTCGCCAACGTCCGCACCGAGACGCTCATCCCGGTCATCACGCAAAACCTGGAAGACATCGAGCGCGCGCTGCGGTGGAACGTCGAGCACGACCTGTACTTTCTTCCGCATCTCGTCGGACCTGATCCCGTTCGGGCCGATGGACATTTTCCCGTTCGACTGGGAAGAGGCGTTCGCGTGGAAGTTCAAGGCCATCCGGCGGCTCGTGCAAAGCGCACAAGCTGCGCGTCACCAGCCACCCCGGGCAGTACACCGTGCTCAACTCGCCGCGTCCCGAGGTCGTGGCGGCCAGCGTAGAGGAGCTAGACCATCAGGCGCGTGTCCTCAAAGCGATGGACCCCAAGGGCACGATGACGCTCCACGTCGGCGGCGCCTACGGCGACCGCCCGGCCGCGCTCGAACGCTTCGAGGCCAACCTGGAGCGCCTGGGCGACGACGCCCGCGCGATGCTCATCCTCGAAAACGACGACACGACGTGGAGCCTCCCCGAGGTCGTCCAACTCGCCGAGCGCACCGGCCTACGCGTCGTGGTCGATCTCTTCCACCACTTGGTCTTTCCCGGCGAGTCCATGCCCGAGAGCGAACTCATCGAATGGCTCGACCGCGCGATGGCGACCTGGGGCACGCGCCCGCCCAAACTGCACCTGTCGTCGCAAAAGCCCGGCGCGCGCGTCTCGCACGCCGACTACCTCGACATGGACGACGTGGACCGGCTCACCGCGCTCATGGACCGCGTCGGCGCGCCAGAGGCGCCGTACGACGTGATGCTGGAGGCCAAGAAAAAGGAGCGTGCCGTGCTCGAAGTCAAACGCTACCTGGAGACCGGCGAGCGCCCCGACCGACCCATCCCGATGGAGACCGTTGCCGAAGCCTGAGGCCTCTGGCGGGGCCAACGCGCCTCTGGCGACACACGCGCGATCCGCCAGAGGCTCTCGCTCTAGCGCGATTCGACCCGGTGGCGGCCCTGCGCGATCTGTCTCCCCGTCGGCGTTGAACGCTGTCGCGGTCATTTCGACCGTTCCCACGCCGACGACCTCAACCTGAAAGACGCGGTCGTCGTCGCGGTCGATGGAGCCCAGGACGGGCCGCGTCGGGTTGTTGATCTGGAAGCGGTAGCGCACCGCGTCCGGGTGCGATTGCGCGAGATAGGTCGGCAGGTCGCCGGGCGAGACCACGCGCGGGCCCTTCAGCGTAATAAGGTCCAGGTTCTCACCAGGGACAGGCACGGCGGGCTCCGGCTCAACAGAATAGTCGTGGCACCCGAGGGCGAAGACAGTGAGCAGGACGAGCGAGAGGATGCGCATAGCAGTAAAGACGGTGCGTCTCAAGGGTACGGCGCGAGCCGAGCCTCCGCCAGAGGCTCCACGCCGGACCGTCGCGGAGAGCGTCTGAGCGGTGGGGCGCGCTCTCGCCAGAGGCCTCTGGCGGCTAGAAGAGGTCTGCGAGCGTCTCCTGCTGCTCGCTGGCGGTGCCGGTGGCTTCGCCTCCCGGCAGGCCTGCGCGGAGCGTGTCGGCGAGGTCGAGGTCCCAGGTGCGGGTTCGGAGCGTGATGGGCATCGGCACGGCGTGGCCGAGCAGGAGCACCTGCTGCTTGGAGTCCAGCGAGGCCAGGATCTGGCGCAGGCCGCTGGCGCCGGGCGTGCCGACGAGAGCCGCGGCGATGTCCTTTTCGTCCGAAAGCTGGGCCACGAACTTGGTGCCGATCTGGCTCAGCACCTCCTCGTCGATGCCGCTCGGGCGCTGGTCCACGATGAGCAGCGAGACGTAGAACTTCCGCATCTCGCGCGCGATCTTGCCAAACGGCGTCTCGCCCGCGACCTCTGGCGAGAGAAAGTGGTGCGCCTCCTCGACCACGATGAGAAGCTGCTGCGGCTTGTCCTCCTCCTTCTGTGTCGCCTCGTAGCGGTTGACTTTGCGTTCGTAGATCTCTCGCAGCCGCCGCGCGAGCACGTTGGCAACGAGCAGGTAGACCTCGCGCACGCGGTACCGGCCAAAGTCGATCACGACGGACTTGCCTTTGTCGAGCGCCTCGAAGATTTGCTCGATGCGGTCTTCCTTGCCGCCGATGGGGTCGGTGTGGAAAAAGTCGTGACGGGTAAAGCGCGAGAGCTTGCGGCGGAGCGCCATCAGCGAGTTCTCGTTGGCGCCAATGGTCTCGGCGATCTCTTTGAGTTCCTCGCCAGAGGCGTCGATGAGGGTCGCGAGCCAGCGCTGCTTGTAGGTGCGCTTGAGGAGTTCGGCGCTCTCGGCGGCGGTGCGGTTGAGGTCGAGCGTTTTCTGGAGCGGCAGGATGTCCGCGGGCTCGATCTGGTCTGCGTACAGGTCGATGGCGGCGTCGGCGCTCTGGCCGCGCTCGCGCATGGTCTGCGGGTCCAGGCTGAAGACCTGCACCTGCGAGCCGAACACGTCGATGAGTCCGGGCGCAAAGCGGCCCTCTTCGTCGCGGCGACCGGTGCCGTACTCGCCGTGCATGTCGAACACGAGCGCGACGCCCCGGTTGGCTTTCATCGCGCCCGCCAGAAGCAGACGTGTGAGAAAGCTCTTGCCGGTTCCGGTCTTGCCGAAGACCGCGTTGCTGCGCTCCACGAACCGCTGCAGATCCAAGCAGACCGGCACGCCTTCCATGCCGACCGGATCGCCGACCTCGAAGTACCGGCTGGGGTCCTGCGCCTCGCTTTTGAACACGCGCGCTACGTCTTCCTCGGTCGCCTCGCCGACAAGCGAGAAGTGCCCCGGAATCGTCTTGACGGTCTGCGGCTCAGCCTCGGGGTTGTCCTGGTCGAGCGCCAGTTGCGGGCGCAGCGACACTTTGGAAAACGTCGCGGACGCCGACTGGAGCACGCGGCGCAAGAGGTCGTCGTCGGGCCCCGGCGGGTGGAGCAAGATGCCCTCGTTGGCCGCGTCGATCTCCAGGTCGGTAATGAGCGCGAAGAAGTCGAGCGTCGAGCCTTCGACAACGCAAAACGTGCCCGCGCGAACGCTTTCGATGGGCCGCTCGGCGTCGAGCTTGGCTTCGATGCCCCCGGCGAGGGAGCCGCGGGTGAGAACGCCGAGACGGCGACGGCGGGAGGAGTCAGGAGCCTGCATGGCCCCAAGGTAGAGCTAGCTCTTGGGGTCGTTCTTGAGCAGCGCGTCCTTGCCGCCTTTGCGTCCGAAGATGGAGTCCAGCACGTCTGTGCGGGTGAGCAGCGCCGTCACGCCTGCAAACGCTACGTCCGCCAGAAGCCGCCGGGTCACGCCGAGCTTAAAGACGGTCTTGAACACGCCTTTGACAGTTTTGAACAGAAGCGGGACAATCAGAACTGCGCCGAGAAAGCCGAGGGTGACTTCGAGGAGGGAGCGGGTGGCGGTGCTGGGCTGAGCCATCGGAAGAGTGTAGGGGAGAGGTCTCGGTGAACCCACGACTGCCCGTTGCGTTTCCGAGCCTCTGGCGGGACCTTGCGCCGCCTTTCACCTGAGCGCCTCCGGCGCCAGAGGCTGGGCCTCCCCACCGATGCGCCACCTTCTCCTCGCCTTGGCGCTGGCGCTCGCCGCCTGCGACTCCAACTCTCCCGAGACGGGCACCGTGCTCTGGCGCGCGCCTGCTACGGCCGAAGCCCTCGCGCCGACGCAGCCGCTAGCCTCTGGCGATACGCTGTTCGTGGCCTTCGGTGAGCAATTCAGCGCGCTGGAGGCTAGAACCGGTGCCGAAATCTGGCGCGCGCCCGTCCGGCTCTCCGGCGGCAGCGCTGCGGGCGCCGTCATCGACGGGGGCGATGCGGTGGTCCTGAACTACCTGACGTGGGTGAAAGCGTTTCGCAAAACTGACGGCCGCCTGCTGTGGACGGCGCCGCTGGACGAGACACGGAGTGTGGACCGCGTGCGACTGGCACGCTCCGCGACGCATCTCTTTCTGCCGCGCAGCGGAGAGGTGGTGCGTATCCGGCTGGCCTCTGGCGAGATCGACGCGCGACTGGACGTCTCGGACTTCGCGCCCGAGGGCGTGCCCGCACTGGGATACGACGCCGTTCTCGCGCCAGAGGCCGACGTGCTCGTGGTCGCGCTCGGGTTCTTCGACCCGGTCGCGGCCGAGACCGAGGGCGCCGTCGTGGCGTTCGACGCGGCCTCTGGCGCGAGGCGCTGGGTCTACCGCCCGCCGCCGCAGGCTCTGCCAGAAGGAGGGTCACCAGTGGGCACCGCCGTGTTTGGCGTGGAGGTCGGCGCAGGGCTGGTCTTCGCGCCCGTCGGCCAGGAGGTCGTCGCGCTGGACGCGCGAACCGGCACCGTGCAGTGGACGCAGCCGTTCGCGGCGGACGCCTTCGACGCGGGCGCCACCTACGACGCGGCCTCTGGCGCGGTCTACGTCGGCTCGCTGCGAGGGCGCGTGTACGCCCTCGATGCGCAGACGGGCGCGCGGCAATGGACGACCGAGCTGTCAGGCAGCCTCTCGACGGTGATCACGGTCCGCGACGGGCGCCTGTACCTCACGAGCCCGTTTGAGGGCTCGGCGTGGGTGCTCGACGCCAGAGGCGGCGCCCTGCTCGCGCGCACGCGGCCCGAGGGCGACCGGCTGCTTGCGCCCATCGCAGTGGACGGACGCGCGATGTACAGCGCGAGCAGCACCGCAGCGTACGCGCTCGCCCGGTAGCCCTGCGCCGTCACACGCCTCTGGCGCCAGCGGCCAACCATGCGGAGCTTGGCACAGCCGACACCCACGCCATGCACCTCGACACGCTCCGCGACCTCTGCCTCGCTCAGCACGGCGCTACGGAAGACCTTCCGTTCGGCCCGGACACGCTCACATTCAAAGTGCGCGGCAAGATCTTCGCGCTGCTCAATCTGGAGCGTCTTCCGCATGGCGTAGGCCTCAAGTGTGACCCCTCGCGCGCGCTCGACCTCCGGGAAAGGCATGATGGGATTACGACTGCGCCGTACCTCAACAAGACGCACTGGAACTCGGTACTGCTGCAGGACGACGTGCCAGACGAGCTGATTCGGGACCTCGTGAGCCATTCCTATGCGCTCGTCGTCGCGGGGCTCACGCGCAAAGAACGCGCGGCGCTAGAGGCGATGCCGCCGGAGGCGATGCCGCCAGAGGCCTCTGGCGCGAACGCATCCGAAGGCGACGCGTAGAGACCGCCTCTCACCCCCATCCTCATGCGCCGTCTTCTCCTTCTCGCACTTCCCCTCGCCCTCGCCGCCTGCGGCACCGACGGCGACCCCAACCAGGCCGGGCCTGACTCGGCCACAGGCCCTGGCGGCGCGAGCGCGCCAGGCGTCGGCGTGACCGATGTCAGCAACACGGGCGTGACCTACGCGACGGCGCGTCTGGACCCTCTCGGGGAAAGCAGCGCGACCGGCACGGTCACGTTCTCCGAAACCGAAGGTGGGCTCCGCGTCGAGTACGACTTCACTGGCCTAGAGCTTGGCGACCACGGGTTCCACGTACACGAGACCGGCGCCTGTGGCCGCGGCGACGACGGCACGCTGGGCGGCGCCGCAGGCGGACACTTCAACCCCTACGGCGCGCCCCACGGCCCGCGCGATGCCGACCGCGACAGCCGCCACGTCGGTGATCTGGGCAACATCACGTCCAGCGCTGGCGGCGTCACCGGCGGCGTCTCCAGAGGATCGTTTGTGGACCCGCTGATCTCGCTCTCCGGCCCCAACAGCATCGTGGACCGCGCGATGATGATCCACTTTAAGGCCGATGACCTCGCGAGCCAGCCCTCGGGCGATGCGGGGGACCGCGTAAGCTGCGGCGTGGTGCAGATCGCCGTGCCACCCGGCGGCGCGACGAACTAAGCCTCTGGCGCCAGGAGGCGCACCGCGCGGCAAGAGCACCCCGCATCCGCCAGAGGCTTCTGGCGACGCCGCCCGCTGCCACGTCGATGGCAGCGGGCGGCTCTAGTTTGGGCCAAACGACCGACGGCACCGTGCCCGACCCCAACGTGGCTGACCAGAACGACCTCTTCCTCAACGAAAAAGACCGCAGGCGCCAGAACATGACGCCGCTCATGCGGCAGTATTGGAAGATCAAGGACCGCAACCCTGGCGCGATCCTGCTCTTCCGCATGGGCGACTTCTACGAGACGTTCGAAGAAGACGCCGTGCTCGTGGCCGACATTCTCGGCATCACGCTGACCAAGCGCGGCAACGGCGCGAGTGAGGACACGCCTCTGGCGGGATTCCCGCACCACGCCATCGACCAGCACCTGCCCAAGCTGGTGCAGGCCGGGCACCGCGTGGCGGTGTGCGAGCAACTGGAAGACCCCAAGATGGCGCGCAAGATCGTCAAGCGTGGTGTGGTCGAAGTCGTCACACCGGGCGTGAGCTTTCGCGACACCTTGCTCACGCCCAAGCACTCGACCTTTGTCGCGGCTGTGCACTGGGGCGAGGGCCGCGACAAAGGCCGCGTCGGCATCGCCTTCGCCGACGCGACAACGGGCGAGTTCTACGTCGCCGAAACCACCACCGACCGCGTGCCGCATGTGCTGGGCACCATCGCGCCCGCCGAACTGCTCGCCGACAAGCGCCAGAGGCCCGCCGCCCAGCCTCTGGCGACGGCCGTGGGCGCCGCGCTCACGCCGCAAGAGGACTGGGTGTTCGGCGTCGACTTCGCGACCGAGACGCTGCTGCGCCACTTCCAGACGCACAGCCTCAAGGGCTTCGGCGTGGACGACCTGGACCTCGGTACGGTCGCCGCGGGCGCCGTGCTCTACTACCTGGGCGAGACGCAAAAGGGCCGCCTGCCGCACGTGCGCCGCATCCGGCGCTACCGCGCCGAGGACCACCTCGCGCTCGACAGCGCCACGAAGCGCAACCTGGAACTCACCGCGTCCATGGCCGACCGCACCCGCGACGGCTCGCTTGTCGGCGTGCTCGACCACACGCGCACGTCCATGGGAGGCCGCCTTTTGCGCCAGTGGCTCGTGCGTCCGCTCTGCGACGTGGAGCGCATCCGCCAGAGGCTGGACGCCGTCGACGCGCTGTTCCAGGACCCCACGCTGCGCCGCAAGCTCCGCGAGGCGCTGCGCCACGTAGGCGACCTGGAGCGTCTCGCGGGCAAGGTCTGCACCGGCCGAGCCACGCCCCGTGACATGGTCGCGCTCCGGTTCACGCTCGCGCAAATCCCCGAGATCAAAGCGCTTTTGGAAGGGGACGGTGAAGAGCTCGGCGCCGAGCCTCTGGCGGCGCTCAAAGACAAGCTGCACCTGTGCGCTGACATCCGCGACCGTATCGCCGCCACGCTCGTGGACGAGCCTCCCGCCAAGATGGACGGCGGCGGCTACGTGCGCCCCGGCTTCAACTCCGAACTGGACGAACTGCGCGAGATCGCCGCGGGCGGCAAAACGTACCTCGCAGAACTGCAGGCGCGAGAGGCCAAGGCGACCGGCATTACGAGCCTCAAAGTGGGATACAACCGCGTTTTCGGCTACTACCTCGAAGTCTCGAACGCGCACAAGGGCAAGGCGCCAGAGGCCTGGATTCGCAAGCAAACCCTCGTCAACGCCGAGCGCTACATCACGGACGAGCTCAAAACGTACGAGGAAAAGATTCTGACGGCGCAGGAGCGCAGCGCTGAACTCGAAACGACGCTCTTCGCCGAACTGCGGATGCGCGTGGCCGAGGAGGTGGGGCCATTGCAAACCAACGCGCGCGCCCTCGCCACGCTGGACGTATTCGCGGGCTTCGCCGAGGTCGCCGAGCGCCGCTCCTACGTGCGGCCCGACGTGGACGAAAGCGCTGTGCTGGACATTGAGGGCGGGCGGCACCCTGTCGTTGAAGCGTCGCTGCCTGCGGGTGAGGCGTTCATCCCCAACTCGGTTCGGCTCGCGTCGCCGGTAGGGGAGGAGGCGCCTCTGGCGGAACGCTTCGGGCAGGTGCTTCTCATCACCGGGCCCAACATGGCAGGCAAAAGTGTGGTGCTGCGCCAGACAGGTCTCATCGTGCTCCTCGCGCAGGTCGGCGCGTTCGTGCCCGCTGACCGTGCGCGCGTGGGCGTGGTGGATGCGCTCTTTACGCGCGTCGGCGCGAGCGACAACCTGGCCGCGGGCGAGAGCACGTTTCTCGTCGAGATGAACGAGACGGCCAACATCCTCAACAACGCGACGGCGCGCTCGCTCGTCCTCTTGGACGAGGTGGGCCGCGGAACGAGCACGTTCGACGGCCTCAGCATCGCGTGGAGCATCGTCGAGCACTTGCACGAAGCCTCTGGCGTGCAGGCGCGGACGCTGTTTGCGACGCACTATCACGAACTCAACGCTCTGGCAGACCGGCTGGAGCGGGTCAAGAGCTTTTCCGTCCGCGTGCAGGAGCACGAGGGGCGCGTCGTGTTTCTGCGCACGCTCGTCGCGGGCGGTGCGGATCACTCGTTTGGCATCGAGGTGGCTCGCATGGCCGGGCTGCCGCCCGAGGTCGTGCGCCGCGCCAAGGACGTGCTGCGGCACCTCCAAGCGCACGACGTGGCGGCCGAAGTCGGTGTCAGCGGTCACCTCGCGCCAGAGGACCTGTCGCCAGAGACCTGTCGCCCGGAGACCTGTCGCCAGAGGCCTCTGGCGACGGCGCCCTCGCGATGCCTGTCGTGAGCACGAGCCAGTCTGCGGGCGTGCCGATGCGCTCGCAAGCGGTCGAGGTGATCCCGGACCCCGTCGGGGAATCCCTCAAAGAGGAACTCCGAAAGCTCGATCCCGACCGCATGACGCCTATTGAGGCGCTGATGGCACTTTCTGATTTGAAGATGTTTCTGCGAAGTAGCACCTAAAGCTTAAGCGTGCTAGTTTCACCGCCTCACCCACCCGTTTTAGCATGAAGAAGTTTTTTATCGCGCTGTTCGCGCTCGGCATGACCCTCCCCCTCACCGCATGTGAGGAGACCGCTACTCCGCCCATGACCGAGGCTGAGGAGGAAGCCTACGAGGACGGCGCCCCTGCTGGCGACATGGAAGACGTGATCGGCGATGGCGAGATCATCGACGAGCCCGGCGAAATGGAGCCCGACGACATGGACGACGATGTCATGGAGGACGCGATCATCGACTAGATCGACCGGTCTCTCTGAGACATGCGCCCCTCGGCTACGGCCGAGGGGCGTTTTTTATGGCTCGCCTCTGGCGCCAGAGGCTCAGGAGCGCTTCATCGCAAAGCCCGTCGCGAGCACGAACATGGGCACCCAGAGCCACCACACGTTGACCGCAGGATTCATCACGTCTAGCGTCGCGGCTAGCATCCCGGAGATGAGCGAGGCGCCGGCAAGCAACGCGGTGCGTAGTCCCGCCAGAGGCGAGCCGCTGGGCTGCCGAATCTTGGTTTCGAGAAAGCGCAGGCCCTCGGCCGCGAGGCTGGGGCTCTTGATGAGCAAGTCGACCAACTCGGGGGCGTTGCGAAAGCTTTCCTTCATCAGCGTCGCCGGGTTGAACTGGCGGCGGAAGAGGCGCGAGACGTGCTTCTGGCTCACGTCGGCCACGTCGATGCCCGGAATAAGTGCGTTGCCGACGCCCTCGAACGTGACGAGCGCCTTGGTCATCAGCACCAGCTCGATGGGGAAGTACATCCGGTAGGTGCCGCCCAGGCTCACGCTCTCCATGATGAGCTGCGCGATGGAGAAGTCGCCGTACTTGCTCGCGCGGTAGAAGCGGCGGCAGATCTCCGCCACGGCACGCTGGAAGCCCGCGGTGTCGCTTTTCGGCCCTGCCTCGGCGACGCTGGTCAGGTAGCGCGCCGCGTTCTCCGCGTCCCCGGTGACGAGAGAGAAGTAGTAGTACATCAGTGTCCGCCGCAACTCGCCATCGAAATACCCGACCATCCCGAGGTCAATGAACCCGATTTTTGCGTCTGTATTTCCGGTCTTCGGGTCGGGCTCGGTGTCGAGCAAAAACATGTTGCCGGGATGCAGGTCGGCGTGGAAGAAGCCGTCCTGATACAGCATCCGGATGATGCTCTGCGCGCCCAAGTCCACGATCTCCTCGCGCACCGCCAGAGGCAGCGTGGTTGCGGCGGGCATGTCGGGGCGGATGCCGTCGAACAGCTCCATCGTCATCACGAGCCGCGAGGAGAGGTTGCGGTAGATGCGCGGGAAGCGGATCTGCGGCATGTCCGCGAAGTTGAGCGCAAGCTGCTCCGCGTTGTCGGCCTCGCGGCGCAGGTCGACCTCGCGGAGGGTGTATTCCGCGAACTCATCCAGGATGCGCTTGGGCTGGTAGCGCGAGAAAAAGATCTGCAGAAAGCGCCCCGCAAAGCCCAAGAGCCGCGCGTCGCGCTTGAGGATGACGTAGATGTGCGGCTTGACCACCTTGAGGATCACGTCCTTTGCAGGCGCCTCTGGCGTGCCGAGGGTTCTCGCGCGGTGGATCTGCCCGATGCTCGCGCTGCCGATGGGCGTCGGGTCGATCCACTCGAACATCTCGTCGATGGGCCGTCCCAGGCCTCTGGCGACCCGGTCCTCGTACTCCGGGAACGGCATGACCGGGAGCCGGTCGAGCAGGTTCTTGAGCTCCTCGGTGATGAAGGCGGGCAGGATGTCCTCGCGCAGGGCCAGCACCTGTCCCAGCTTGATGTACGTCGGCCCGAGAAGCTCCAGGCGGCGCCGGAGCTGTGTTTCCAGCGGAAGGCTGCGAATCTCGCGTGCCGTAAACGGCCGGACGAAAAACGCCGCGATGCGAATCAGAAACAGCGGAAAGCCTTTCACCCACGCAAATTGCTCGCGGTCCCGCGCGACCGCGACCGCGCTCCCGTACACCAGCCCGATGGAGTGGCGCAGGATGGTGAAGTAGCGCCGCACGAGCGTCGGCGGCGGGCCGAGCTCCATGACTTCGAAGCCCGCCTCCTGCGCCGCGAGCGTTCCCGCGTCGACCTCGACGACAGGCTTCTGGCGCCGCGCCAACCTGCGCAGCTCGCGCACGATCACGCGCTCGCTCTCGGCAGGCGACGTTTTCGGGTTTCGGTCGCGCGAGGACAGCACATGCACGGGACCGGGTGCGGCCTGCGCGCGGACGGCCGCGCTCCCGCCAGAGGCTACGGCGGAGTGCGCCTCTGGCGTGGCGGCATGCTCCATCTCCTCGGTCAACGTGTTCCCATCGGCATCGCGAGTGGGCTCAGAGCCTGTGGCTGGGCTCGCGGCTGCGGTCGGGCTCGCAGGCGCCTCTGGCGCGGGCGCCGTGACCGGCTCGGGGTCGAGCAGGGGAACAGCAGCCGCGCCGTCGCCAGAGGCCGCGGCGCTTGCGGCGTTGGTAGGCATCTCGTCAGGCACCGCCTCATCTGGCACTGCCTCGCCAGCAGGAGGCGTGACGTACGGACGGTGTGCCTCGGGCACCGTCTCCGAAAAGGGGACGGGCTCAGCGGGCAGGTTGGGGTCGGGGCGGTCGGCCATGTGTCAGTCTACCATCGGCGCCGGGGGAGGCTGCCTGCTGGGTGGATGGAGGAGTCTGGCGTTTGGCCGGACGACCGACCAGGTCGTCCCGACGCGGTGCAGGCCTCTGGCGCCAGAGGCCGACCGCGGCGCCAGCGGCGCGGATCTGCGCTCCCTCCACCCCACCGCGCCAGCGGCCATCCCCCTTAGCGGTTGCGGCCGTACTTCTCGTGGGATGAGACCCAGTCGTTGGAAGAGATGGCAGAGGCCAGGCTGATCTCGCCTGCGAGCACGACGCCCGCGATGATCTCGGCCAGCTTGCGCACCTTGTCCTTGCCGTAGCAGCCCATCATCTCCAGGCTTTCGCGCTGCGTCGCCAGGCCCGTTCCGCCGCCGTAGGTGGCGACGATGAGGCTCGGGATGGTGATGGACATGAGCAGGTTGTCGTCGTCCGTGTGCTCGGCGTAGAGGATCGCGGCAGAAGACTCGGCGACGTTCGCTACGTCCTGACCTGTTGCGATGAAGATGGCCGTGATGCCGTTGGGCGAGTGCAGGCCGTTGTTGTTCGCGCCCGACATCACGGAGCCGATGCCCGCGGCCACGCCCCAGTGATACGCCAGGCCCTTGGGCTCCACGCGCATGTGCTGGCGCAGCACGTCGCCCGAGATGACGCACTCGGCGGTGACGCGCTTGCCGCGCGTGCGCATGATGTTGACCATCGACGCCTTCTTGTCCGTCGCGAAGTTGGACTCCAGGTAGAAGCGCTGGATGCCCGGTGCGTTTTCCAGAATCCACGAGCACGCCGCAAAGGTGGCGCGGCCCACCATGTTCTGGCCCGCCGCATCGCCGGTGTGGAAGTTGAAGCGGCAGAACGCGAAGTGGTTGGAGAGATATGTGTCGATGTACTGCAGCTTGCCGACGCTCGTGGTGCTCTCGGCCTGCGCCGCGATGGCGTCGAAGTTGTCGTCCAGCCACGTGCGGAAGTCGCGGGCGCCTCTGGCGTCGGAGAAGATGAAGACCGGCGCGCGCTGCATCGAGTCGTCCGAGACGGTGCAGGTGACGCCGCCGGACAGGTTGAGCACCTTCATGCCGCGGTTGTAGCTCGCCACGAGCGTGCCCTCGGTCGTCGCCATCGGGATGTAGAACTCGCCCTGCGCATACTCGCCGTTGACCTGCAGCGGACCTGCCAGGCCGAGCGGGATCTGCGCCACGCCGGTAAACGCTTCGATGTTGCCCTGCAGCGCCTGCGGGTCGAACGAGTAGTTCGGGATGTGCTCTAGCGTGTGGCCGGACTCCTCCTCGATAAACGTCTGACGCGTCTTGATTGCCTCCTCGCTGTAGTCGTCGGCTGCGTTGCGGGGCACGCGCTTGTCCTCGGCCTCGGGGCGCGCAGCCTGAATGGAGTCTTTGACCTTGAACTTGAGCTCGCCCATGCCCTCGATCTCGAACTCCAGCTTGATCTCGTGGACGCCTTCTTCTACCGTCACGCCCGGCGCCATCACGTGCACCACCTGGCGCAGCGGAAACTGGACCGGGTTGGAGGACGAAATGTCGCTCGCGTCGAACATCTCGCCGCCCTCCACGCTCAGTGTGAGCCGATCCGCCGAGACCTCATGCCCGCCGATCGTGACGCGCTTCAGGCCGGTCAGTTTGGCGTCGGTGAGGCGGTTCTTGAGCGAGAACTGTGCGCCAGAGGACGTCGGCGTGAGGCTGCCGTTGGTGTAAAGCTGGCGGAGGACGAGGGAAGGGATTTTCATCGCGCGAGTAGGAGAGAGGAAGTAGCGTGAACCTACGGAGAACGAAGTGCTTTCGGGCATGGCCTCTGGCGCCAGAGGCTCAGCCGCTAGTGGGCGCAGGCGCGAGGTCGATCCACATCACGTAGTGCCCGCCGATGCCGGGTAGCGCAAACTCCTCGCCGACCGCCGTCCAGCCCATCCGCTCGTAAAAGCCCAGCGCGCCGATGCGCGCGTTGCACCACAGGTAGCGTCCGCCAGAGGCGCGGATGTGCGCGAAGCAGGCCTCCAGGATTTCGCGGCCCAGGCCGGTGCCTCTGGCGGCGCCGCTCGTCGCCATGCCGCGGAGGCGAAACGTCGTTGGCGTGTCGTAGGCCGCTTCGGGGATCTGCCCGCGGTTGGTCTCGGGCGGTAGCTCCGGATAGACCGTCGCGACGCCGTGGATCGTCTCGTCGCTCTCGCGCAGGAGGCCACCGGCGTGGAGCGCCAGAGGCGCGTCGTCGCCGGGATAGACAAGGTTGGCGTCCGGCTGATTGGGGCGCAGCACCTCGGCGCGGAGCGGACGGGCGTCGGCGGCGGGGATGGAGCGGACGGGCATCGCGAGTGCGCGGGAGGCGAGTGGGGGAGACCCTCAAAAGCTAGAACCGCGGACCCGCCTCTGGCGCCAGAGGTCGGAGGCGTATGACTGTTTCACGCGAGCGATTTCTCGCCGTCCACGACGCGCTATGCCGTGAGCACGGCTGTCCCATCGACTGGTTTTCCACCAAAGACCCGCTGAGCGAACTGGTCTCGGCGCTGCTCTCGCACCGCACCAAGAACGCCGACAGTTCGCGCGCCTACAAACAGCTCGTGGAGCGCTTCCCGACGTGGGAAGCCGTGCGCGATGCGCCGACACAAGAGGTCGAGAGTGCCATCGGGCCGTGCACATGGCCGGAGCAGAAAGCGCCGCGCCTGCAGTCCATCCTCAAAGCGGTCGGAGAACGGCGACCCGCGCCCGATCTGTTCAATCCCGATGTTTCTAACGCCAGAGGCTTGTCGCTGGACTGGCTCGCGGGGCTGGGCGTCCGCGAGGCGCGGGCGTGGCTGGAGGCTATGCCGGGCGTCGGCCCGAAGACGAGCGCGGCCGTCCTGATCTTTAGCGAGTTGCGGATGGCCGCGCTGCCCGTCGACAGCCACCACCACCGCGTGGCGCAGCGGCTGGGATGGATCTCAGAGAAGACGACCGTCGGGCCGTCGCACGCGGTCTTGGAGGCGATGCTGCCTGAGGCGTGGGGTGCGCGCGAGGTGTACGACCACCACGAGGTGCTGATGCTGCACGGCCAGCGCGTGTGCCACTGGCGCAAGCCGGAGTGCGGCGAGTGTGTGGTGCTGGACCTGTGTCCTTTCGGTCAGGTGCGTGTGCCAGAGATCGTGTAGTGCCAGAGGTTGTGTAGTGCCAGAGGCCTCTGGCGGCGATGACGGCCCTGCCTCTGGCGCTGAAAGCGAAGTCCGGCACCTGTGGGAACAGTGATTGTTGCGACAAGTAAGCGGTGTCCACTCCCAACCAAGACATGTCCAGCCTACAAGAGAAAGTCGAAGACCTCAACACCCGCATCCTCAACGGCGACATCCTCGGCGCGTTCGAGGACCACTACGCCGAGAACGTCGTGATGATCGATGCCGGGATGCCCCCGCGAGAGGGCAAGGACATCAACCGCACGTACGAAGAGGCGTTCGTGAACGGCCTCTCCGAGTTCCGCGGCGCTGAGGTCAAGGCCGTCGCTATCGACGAGGAAAAAGGCAAGGCGCTCGTCGAGTGGCACTTCGACTTCACGCACAACGACTTCGGCGTGCAGAAGTACGATCAGGTGGCGGTCCAGACGTGGAAGGACGGCCAGATCGTGGAGGAGCGCTTTTACAAGCTCTAAGCCACAGCTCTAAGCCACGCCTAGCATCCATGCCGAGAGCCCGCCCCGAGTCATCGGGGCGGGCTCTCGTGCGTTCGTGTGGCGCGCCGGAGGCCTCTGGCGTGAGTCGAGACCCTTTCAGCCTCTGGCGCCAGAGGCACCGTACAGGGCCTAATCGCGAGGCGGGATGTAGCCGCCGAGTTCGTCCTGATCGCGCGTGCTGGCTTGCGGGCGCTGGACGGCCACAGGCTGACTCTCGCACACGCCCGCGTCGTAGTCGCCGACCTCGCGAATCACCTCGCGGCGCGAGGGCTCGACGCGGCGGCCTTCGATCTCGCTCGCGATGACGCGAACGAGCAGGTCGTTGAGTTTGGTGACGACGAAGCACTCCACCTTGGGCTCCTGGTGCGTGCGGCCGACGCCAGAGTCGTCGGTGAGGAAGAGGTGGCGGCCCTGCGTGAGCACGGCGGCGGTGCGCATGACGACCTCGGCGGTCTCGGCCACGCCGCTGGCGGCGAGCGGGTACACGCGCACGCCAGAGGCTCTCGCGCGGCGCACGTTGTCCATCATGGCGTCGATGTTGGCGTCGTGTGGCGGTGCGTCGGCGACGAGGAAGAGAAGGCGCGTCGCGCTGGGGCGCCAGGCGAGGTCGAGGGCGGCCTCGAACGCCTCGTCCATCGCCTCGGGGTAGTCGCCGCCGCCAGAGGCCTGGAGGTCGCTGAGCTGGCCCTGCATGGTCTGGATGTCGCGCGTGAACGCGTAGTCGCGCACGACGAACGTGTCGCCGTGATCTCGGTAGGCCACGAGGCCGAAGCGGAGGTCGACGCCTTCGTAGCGGCTTTCCAGGCGCGAGACGATGGACCGGAACTCCTCGGTGAGGTAGCGGAGTTCGTCGCCCATGCTGCCTGTCACGTCGATGGTGAACGCGATGTCCATCTGGCGCGTGCGGCCGGGCGCTTCGCCAGAGGTGCGGATCGTGACCTCGCGGTCTGATCCTAAGCGGCCCAGACGGACGCGCTCTTCCGTTTCGCCGCGCTGCCCTGGAATGGTGACGCTCAGCGTCATCTCGCGCACGCCACGGCCGAAGTCGTACGTGGGGAAGAGTTCGAGCCGTCCGTCGGTCCCGGCCTGCGTGACCAGACCGCCCGCGCGGCGCCCGCCAGAGGCTTCGACGCGCACCTGCGCGTTCGCGACCGGCGCGCCCACGCGGTCTACGATGCGGACCGTCACGCGGTCCGAGAGGTCGAGGTCGCCGATGAGCCTCTGGCGCTGCTCGGAGACGAGCGAGCGGTTGAGCCAGCCCAGGAAGTGCTCGTAATTGAGGTGGTCGTCCACGTCGCCAGCGGTGAGCAGGCCGGGCGCCGGGCGCGGGTCCCAGCGAGGCATCTCGGGGCGCGCCTCGCGGTCCGAATCCATTTTGAATCCGGGCGTGGCGAGGTCCGCCGCGCCGCTTCGAGGTGCCATGCGCGGGCTCGTGGGTGCCGGGGACGGCGCGCCAGAGGCCTCGCTGCTAACCGTGCGGGCCGCGCCGACGGCGTCGCGAGAAACGCGCGGGCGCTCGTATTCGACGACGATTTCTTCCATCATCTCGTCTGCCTTCAGCGCCACGTTCAGCGTCACCGTCTCGCCATCCATGACGTTCACGGTGAGCATCTGCGTCACCATGCCTGTAAACGCCACGCGCAGCTGGCTGTCGCCCGCAGGCACGTCAGAGATCGTGAACGCACCCTCCAGATCGGTCGCGGCACCTCGTTCTGTGCCGACGAGCGCGACCGAGGCGCCGGGAACCGGCTCGCCGCTTTCCGCGAACGTGACGACGCCGGTGATCGCGCCAGAGGCCTCTGGCGAGTGTGCCTCCAACGGCGTCACGTGCGCCGCGACGAGCAGCAAGGGGAGGACGAGAGCGGCGAGGCGTAGACGTGCAGACATAAGCGTGCCCGGAGGGTGAGACGGTCAGCCGCTCGCAGGCGGCCAGATGTCACACCAACGGGGCGTTCGGCCGGTCTCGTGCCTCTGGGTGCGGAGGCCAGCGTCTCGCGCGGTGGCCTCAAACAGATCGCGCCAGAGGCTGTGGGCCTCTGGCGCGAGAAAGACCGCCGGGGCGGGAGTTAGTTGCCCGCGAGGTCTGGCATCGCCTTGCGCGGCAGCTTCTCGGCGCGCTCGGCGGTGTGGTGCGCGAACGTCGCCATCATCGCCGCGGCCTGCTGGAGGTCATCCGGGTCGAGGTGGTCGTACACGTCCATGTGCGTGTGCCACGTCTTGGCGAAGTACGCCAGAGGATCCTGCAGGAACTGGAAGCCGGGGATGCCCACGTTGTCGAACGAGAGGTGGTCCGTGCCGCCGGTGTTGTTGAGCGTCAGCGTTTGCGCGGTCGAGTCGTCGAAGGCGTTCAGCCAGGCGCGGAAGATGGGGCGCACGGCCTCGTTGGACTGCATGTACACGCCGCGGAAGCGCCCGGAGCCGTTGTCCATGTTGTAATACGCCGAGACGTTGGCGTGGCCGGGCAGGATGTCCGTCGGCGGCTCGCCGTAGCCGGGCGTCGGCGCGAAGTGTTGCGTGACGTAGCCGCGCGAGCCCCACAGGCCCTGCTCCTCGCCGGTCCAGAGCGCGAAGCGGATGGTGCGGCGCGGGGCCGAGCCTCTGGCGTCGTAGAACGCCTGGAGGATGCGGGCCGCCTCCATCGTGACCGCCGATCCGGCCGCGTTGTCCGTCGCGCCCGAGCCGCTGTGCCACGAGTCGAAGTGGCCGCCGATGATCACGATCTCGTCCGCGAGGTCCGTCCCGCGGATCTCACCGATCACGTTGTCCTCCACGATCTCCTCTGGCGTGAACGTGGCCGAGTAGTCCAGGTCGACCGTCACGGTCTGCCCGGCCTGCGCGAGGCGAATAAGGCGGTTGGCGTGCTCGTCCAAAACCGCGAACTGCGCGACGGTTTGGACGCCCATCATCCACGGCGCCGAGCGGCCGCCCGCACCGGTCGGCTGACCGGCGGGCACGCTCGCCTGCATCGCGCGGACGGCACCGGAGCCGCCTGTGTTGGACGGCGTTAGGATCGCCAGAGGCCCGCCGTTCATCACGGCCTGCTCGCGGGCCTGACGGGCACGAATCCGCGCGATGACCTCGGGCGAGTAGGTGCGCTGCGCGCCGCGCGTCCTCGCGAGGCCCGCGTTGGCGAGCTCCAACAGTTCGTGCTCGTCGCGGCGTTGCGCCAGAGGGTCCTCGCCGCGGGCTACAGCGCTGATGTCGCCCATGAGCACGACTTTGCCGCGCACGTCGAGCGTGGCGGGGTCCAGCGTGTCGTCGTTGACATCGATAATGACCAGCTCGCCAGAGGCGACGCCGGTACTCGGGCTCCACGCCTTGGGCGCGGCGGTGATGGGGAACGACTGGCTCGCGATGTCAGGGCCGCTGGCGCGGACGGACATGGCCATGCGGTCGCTTTTCCAGCCGCGGCCAAACGTGCCCCAGGGCTCTAGTTCTGCGCTGACGCCGAAGGAGCGGAAGCGGTCGACGGCCCAGTCTTGCGCGCGGTCGAGCGCCTCCGACCCGGTGAGGCGGGCACCGTGGACGT
Organism: Rubricoccaceae bacterium; assembly: GCA_963708165.1. Taxonomy (GTDB): domain Bacteria; phylum Bacteroidota; class Rhodothermia; order Rhodothermales; family Rubricoccaceae; genus Rubricoccus. Next base: position 3,295,974 of record OY970187.1, read on the forward strand.
CCGTCATCCAGTTGGCGTGGTCCATCACCTGCCCGCGCTCCATGGCCTCTGCCTTGAAGAACGCGATGGCGGTGGAGTCGGTCGGCTCGGCCACAGGCTGAGCGGCGACGGGGGCGGCCAGCAGAAGGGTCGCGAGTGCTGTGATGCGCATGATTCGGGGGAGTGTGCGTGGGGAAATCTAGTCGCTCGCCAGAGGCCTCTGGCGTGTAACGTGCCGAGTTGACGCGTTCTCGATCTGAGCAGGCCTCTGGCGGGATGTCCTCTGGCGGGATGTCCTCTGGCGACAGGGCGCCACGTTACCGTTGCGTGACCTCGGCGCCAGAGGCGGTCTCGCGCGTATTGGCTTGCATGACCCGATGCCTCCCGCTCTTTCTCGCCTGCGCGCTCGCAGCGTGCTCCGGCCCGCCCGCCTCGCCAGAGGCCCTCACGTTCGTGCTCGACGCCGACACCATCGCCGAGATCGACGGCGTGCAGGTCGTCCAGGGCGGCTATTCCGCTCTCGCGCTCGCACCCGACGGCGAACTCTGGACCGTCTCCGACCGCGGCCCCAACCTGGACGCTGAATCCCGCGAGGGCGTAGCGGCCAAGCGGTTCGCGCTGCCCGACTACGCGCCGCCTCTGGCGCGGCTCACGTTTTTGCAGGGCCGCGCGCGCGTCTCGGAGCGCCGCGCCGTGTTCGCGCCCGGCGGCCGCATGGCGACCGGCCGCCCACCCCAGGCGGCTGGCGACGCCGAGGTCGAGCGCGCCCTCGGGCCCGGCTTCGAGCCGCTGGCGCCAGACCCGTGGGGCATCGACGCCGAGGGCCTGGCCTTTGACGGTACCAGCTTGTGGCTGGCCGAGGAGTACCGCCCCAGCCTCTGGCGCCTGGACCCCGAATCGGGTGTGGTGCGGGAGCGGTGGATGCCCGCGCCAGAGGCCGCTATCGACCGCGCCCTGCCGCCGGTCATCGCCGGGCGGCAGCCCAACCTGGGCTTCGAAGGCGTGGCCGTCGTCGGCCGCTTTGTCGTCGCCTCGCTGCAGGGGCCGTTGCAAGGCGACGGCGCCGACCCCGCGACGCCATTCGTGCGCCTCCTGCGCTTGGACCCCGCCTCTGGCGACGCGGTCACGTTTGCCTACCCGATGGACGGCCCGGCGCGCAAGCTGGGTGACCTCGCGGCGCTGCCCGACGGGCGGCTGCTCGTAATCGAGCACGGCCCCAGCGCTTCGGGCGTCTGGTCGGGCGGGATCTACGCCGTCGAACTGGACACGCCTCTGGCGCCAGAGGCGCGCCCGGAGCGGTTCACGTCGGCGCGTGACGCCCGCGAGGCGGGGTTTCCCATCCTGCGCAAACGCCTCGTGCTGGACCTCGTGGCCTCGGGCTGGCCGCCGGAGGCCATCAAGCCCGAAGGCCTCGCGCTGCTCGGTGACGGACGCCTGGCCGTCCTCTCGGACAACGACTACGGCGTCGATGCGCCCGCACTCGACGGCTTGGCCGTCGCGACGGGTGTGCCCAGTGTGCTCGTCGTCTTCGCGGCGCCGAAAGGCGGCTGGTAGCCTCTGGCGCGTCCGCGAGCTTCGAGCGGCCTCTGGCGCCAGAGGCTAGCGCGGGAGTTGGTCGAAGAAGGCGAGGACCTCTGTGTCGGCGTCGTAAGCGTTCTCTCTCGTCGGCCACGCGTGACCGGCGGATTTGAGCACCACCATGCGCACGTGCGTCGGATGCTCACAGCCGCTGCGCGCTTGGATGTAGCCCACACCTTTTGGCAGGCGACGCACGAAAACGTTGCTCCAATCCACGTACTCGTACTGCGCTCGGTAGCAGCCCGAGGCGCCCGCCCACCAACCGAACTCGTAGTCGGCGTGCATCGCGTTGGACTCGTCCTCGTCGACCTGGAAAAAGCCGAAGACCGGGTCGTCCTGCGCCTTGACGATCAGCATCGGCAAGGGTGCCGTGGGCAGCGGCGCCATCGACCAGCCGCCCGTGTCATCGGTCTCCACGCCGAGCGTTCCCGCGATCGCCGCGCCAGCGGCCAGAAGCTCGGGCGCTTCGGCGGCGAAGCGGTGCGCCATGCTCCCGCCGTTGGAGAAGCCCACGACGTAGACGCGCGCCGCGTCCACATCAAGCCTCTGGCGTAGGTCTGCGATGACAGCACGGAGGTAGCCCACGTCGTCGGCGCGCGAGACCGCGAGGCGGTCGGGATCGTCGCGAGAGGCCCAGCAGTTTCCGGCGCGGTCCAGGCACGGCGTGCCGCCGGGAATCGCGACGAGCCAGCCGCGGCGCTCGGCCTCGCGCAAGAGGCCCGCGCGCTCGGCGGCGAAGGCGCTCGCGTCGCCGCCGAAGCCGTGGAGCAGCAGCACGAGCGGCATGGCGCCTCTGGCGGATTCGGGCACGTAGAGCAACCCCTCACGCTGGATGCCGTCGTGCGTGATCACGAGCGGGTGCAGTCCCGTCGCGCCAGAGGCCTCGGCAGGTTGTGCCCTGGCAGGTTGTGCCCTGGCAGGTTGTGCCTCTGGCGGAGAGGTCTGGGGCAAAGCGACGCGCCCCGGAAGGGCAGCGGGTGTCCCGATGGGTGGCGGAGCGGCAGAGCATCCCGCGAGAACGACGAGCAGGGTGGCGGCGAGACGAGGCATACCGTAGAGGGAGGGACACGTCTCCCTCCGCGAGAGGCGTGCGCGAAGGGCCACGCCTCTGGCGCCAGAGGCTACGCCTCGTCCTCCCAGGCCTCGAACGCCTCCAGGTCCTTCCGCACGTAGCGCAGCGCGAGCCCGATCACCGCCGCGTCGTCGATGTAGCCGATGACCGGGATAAAGTCCGGGATCAGGTCGACGGGCATCACGAAATAGATCAGCCCCGCCACGAGCGTGACGATGGACTTCCACGGAATCGCCCGGTAGTCGCCTCTGGCGTAGGCCTTGACCACGCGGAGCAGAATCGGCAGGTCCGAGCGGAGCGCGCCCAGGTGCTCGCTGTGCTCCTCGGCCTTTTCGCGAGCCGTTTCGGCGAGCGACTGAAGTTTGCCCGGCTCCTGCGCGTCGCGCTCGGCACGGCGGCGGAAGAGGTTGAGGCCGCGTTTGGCGTTGGACTCGGAGAAGGCAGTCATGTCAGGGGTGGAGGTCAGAGTACCTTCGCGCTAACGCCCAAACGGTTCCCATCATGCGCCTCACCCTCGCCCTTCTCGCCCTCTTGCCTCTGGCGAGCGCCGCCCAGGACAACGCCACCCCGTACGCTCCCAACCCCATCGCGCCGACGCCAGAGGCTGCGCGCATGGCCGGGGCGGAGGCTCGTGCCGCGATGGAGGCCCGCTCGCCGCTCGGCGCCGTGCCGTTCCGCAGCGTCGGCCCGACGGTCATGAGCGGGCGTGTGAGCGCCATTCAGGGCAAGCCCGGCGACCCGAGCCAGTTCTACGTCGCCTACGCGTCGGGCGGCCTCTGGCGGACCGAGTCGGCGGGCACGCGCTTCGAGCCGCTCTTTGACGAGTACGCGAGCATGACCATGGGCGACATCGCCGTGGACTGGCGCGATCCCGAGGGCGACGGTCCGACGGTCTGGGCCGGAACCGGCGAGAGCAACTCCAGCCGCTCGTCCTACGCCGGAACGGGCGTCTACAAATCCACCGACGGCGGCGACACCTGGGCGCACGTCGGCCTGGGCGACAGCCACCACATCGGCCGCATCGTGCTCCACCCGACCGACGCCAACACGGCGTGGGTGGCGAGCATCGGACCGTTGTACTCCGCCAGAGGCCAGCGCGGCGTCTACGTCACCCGCGACGGCGGCGCCTCGTGGGCGCGCACGCTCGCGCCAGAGGCCGACGAAACGGGCGCGATCGACATGGTGATCGATCCCGCCAATCCGGACCGGCTCTACGCCGCCACGTGGACGCGCTCGCGCCGCGCGTGGGACTTCCGCGAGGCTGGTCCCGGCAGCGCCATCCACCGCTCCGACGACGGCGGAGCCACATGGACCCGCATGACGACCGAAGGCTCGGGCTTCCCGACGGGCGCCGACGTGGGCCGCATCGGCCTCGCGGTCTCGCCCGCAGCCTCTGGCGTGCTCTGGGCGACGGTCGACAACCAGGCGCGGCGCCCCGCCGAGGATGACGAGGACGCGATGGACGCGCTCACGCGAGAGGCGCTCGACACGATGACGCGAGAGGCGTTCCTGGAACTGAGCGAGGACGCTCTCAACGAGTTTCTGGACGCCAACAGCTTCCCCTACAGCTACACCGCCGAGAGCATTCTGCGCGACGTGCGCGAGGGCAACCTGGAGCCTCTGGCGCTGGTCGAGTTTTTGGAAGACGCCAACCGCGCGCTCTTCGACACGCCGGTCGTCGGCGCCGAGGTGTACCGCAGCGACGACATGGGCGCGACGTGGACGCGCACGCACGAGGGCTACATCGACGAGTTGGTCTACTCCTATGGCTACTACTTCGGCCAGGTGCGCGTCGCACCCGACGACCCGGACCGCCTTTACCTCATCGGCGTGCCGCTCGTGGGCAGCGTAGACGGCGGCGCGACGTGGGCACGCATCGACGACGCCAACGTGCACGTCGACCACCACGACCTGTGGATCGACCCGCAGAACCCCGACCGCCTGCTCAACGCCAACGACGGCGGCGTCAACATCTCCTACGACGACGCGCGCTCGTGGCAGAGCGCCAACGTCCCTGCCGTCGGCCAGTTCTACACCGTGCAGACCGACGACGCCGACGCCCTACAACGTCTACGGCGGCCTGCAGGACAACGGCGTCTGGCGCGGCCCGAGCGACTACCGCCCCTCGCGCGGCTGGCTCGCAGGCGGCGACTACCCGTACGAGCGCCTCATGGGCGGCGACGGGATGCAGATCCAGGTCGACCCGCGCGACCAGACGGTCTACACCGGCTTCCAGTTCGGCAACTACGTCCGCATCCCCGAGGGTGACGCCTCTGGCGAGAGCGGCCGCGCGAGCCGCATCACGCCGAGCCACACACTCGGCGAGCGCCCGTACCGCTTTAACTGGCAGACGCCCATCCACCTCTCGCGCCACCTGCCGGACGTGCTCTACTTCGGCTCCAACAAAGTCCACCGCTCGCTCGACCGCGGCGAAACCTGGACCGCGATCAGCACCGACCTCACCGCGGGAGGCCTCCCCGGCGACGTGCCCTACGGCACGCTCACGAGCCTCCACGAAAGCCCGCTCGAATACGGGCTTCTGGTGGCCGGGACGGACGACGGCAAAATCTGGATCACGGAGGACGACGGCCGCACGTGGCAGGACCGCTCCGCAGGCCTCCCCGGCCCGCTCTGGGTCTCGCGCGTGGAACTCTCCGGTCACGACCGCCAGAGGCTCCTCGTCAGCCTCAACGGCTACCGCTGGGACCACTTCGACGCCTACGTCTACCGCTCCGACGACCTGGGCAGAACCTGGACCCGCATCGGCACGGACCTGCCCGCCGAGCCGGTCAACGTCGCCAAGGAAGACCCGGCCTCTGGCGAGATCGTGTACGTCGGGACGGACCACGGCCTGTACGTCTCGCTCGACCGCGGCGACAGCTTCCACCCCATGCGCGGCCAGCGCGCCGAGCGCGAGGACACGGACCCCGCCAGAGGCCTCGACGTGTGGGACAGCCGCACGATGCCCAACGCGCCCGTCCACGACCTGACGGTGCAGGCGCGCGAGAAGGACCTCGTCGTCGGCACGCACGGCCGCAGCATCTGGATCGCAGACCTGGAAGAAGTGCAGCAGCTCACACCGGAGCTTCTCGCCCGCGGCCTGCACGTCTTCGCGCCCGATACGCTACGGCACTCCGAGCGCTGGGGCACCAAAAGCGGGCAGTGGAGTGACGTGTTTCAGCCTGAACTGAGCGTCGCGTACACCGTCGCTAAGGAAGGCCCCGTCACGTTCCGCGTGGTCAACACCAAGGGCGTCGAACTGGCGTCGTGGGAGGCGGCCTCTGGCGCGGGCCTCAACTACACCGCGTGGCCGCTCACCGTGGACCGCGCGATGACGGACGAGCAGGAGCCAGGCGAGGACGACGGCCTGTTCTACCTCATTCCCGGCGAGTACATCCTGAGTGTCTCCGCCAGAGGCGGTGATGTGGCGATTCCGCTCGTGCTGGAAACCGGCCCGGAGCCGCGCAGCCGCGCGCGGAAAAAAATGCCGTAGCGCCTCTGGCGCCAGAGGCTTTCGCCAGGAGGCGAGCGCGCGTGCTCACCGCTCCGCTTCGTCTCCTGCCCATCTCAGCTTGTCATCCCGAGCGCAGCCGAGGGATCTCGCCACACTCGGCCGCCAGCGCCGCGCCAGAGGCCTCTGGCGCTAGTTGAGCTTGCGCAGCACGCTCGCGCGGAGGGCCTGCGCCGCGCCGTTCTGAGGCTGGATCTGCAGGACGGCGTCGGCGGCGACGAGGGCGTCGCGCCAGCGGCCTTGCAGGGCGTAGGCGCCTGCGAGGTTGTACAGCACCTGCGCGTTCTGAGGGCTCGCCGCGCGCGCGCGTTCGAGATAGCCGATGGCCAAGGCACGCTCGCTAGTTGCCGTCTCCGTGGCGCCAGAGGCTTTGGCTTCCTCGGATCGTTGGAGGTGGATCGCGCCGAGCATCGAAAGAGCGGCGCCGGTGCCGGGCGCGCGCGTGAGGGCGGTCTCGTAGTTGGCGCGCGCCATCTCGACGTAGCGCGGCTCGCCGAGCGTCTGCGCCATTTGCATCCGCACCGCGCCCAGCGCTTCGTGAACGCGCGGCTCGAACCAGTACATCATCAAAAGCGCCTGCCGCGCGCGGACCGTCTGCGAGTAGTCGCCCTGCGCGAGGTAGTAGTCGGCGAGAGCGTCGGTGGCGGTTTCCCAGCCGACGTTGCTTTGCACCAGATCGTCCGCGATCTGAAAGACGGGCAGCGGCGTGCGCGAGGTGTCGAGTACGAACGGCCGCACCTCGTCCGGCCGGAACGGCCACGAGGCCGTGAGGCGGCCCACGCGGATGGCGCCCGCGAGCGAGTCCACGTCGGTCGTCAGCCGAACCAGACGCGCCTCTGGCGCCTGGGCTGTCGCCTCCCCGATCACGCCAGAGGCGCGGATCGACTGGTAGAACGCGCCCGCAATCGCGTCGTAGCCCGCGAGGGTTGGGTGGAGGTGCTCCAGCATCATCTCGTCGCCGATCACGCCGTCGGCAGACTGGGCGCGCACGGCCTGTTGCGACTCCACGACGGTCGCGCCGCGCGCGGCCGCCACCTCACGGATGGTCGCGTTGAACGCCTCTGGCGCGCGGAAGCGGAGCGCGTCGAGGTCTTTGGCGCGGAGAAACGACTCGCGCGCCGCACCGGCGTCGCCAGAGGCGAGCAGCGCCTGAGCCAGACGGTAGTGGCCCTCGGCGGCGTCGCCAGAGGCCTCGGTCGCGCGGCGGAGAGCGGGCGTGGCGCCAACACTGTCGCCTCTGGCGAAGGCCGTGAGTCCGTCGGCGAGTGCCGCGGCGTAGGCGGTCGTGTCGGCGCCCGCTCCGTGGACGGTCACGAACGGCCGCTGGTCGCGCTCGTTGGAGGCGAGGGTTCCGACAAAGACCGGGATGCCCTCGCGCTGGTACCGCGCCAGAAGCGCGTCCAGGTTTTCGCGAAACTGCCGGTGGCCGCTCTCGAACAGATCCGAGCCGTAGGGGACGGACTGCTCACCGACCATCCGGCTCATGAGCGTCGTGTTGTCGCGCACGTCAAGACCCCGATCTCCGCCGCGCTCGGCGCCCGCGCCGCGTACGGCGGCGATGGTATTGCGCACCAGTTGCACCGTGCGCCAGCGGCGCAGCGAGAGGTAGGCGCGCACGAGGCCGGGGTTGCGGCCGAACCGCTCCGCCGAGGCCGCGCCCAGCGCGCCGTAGTACTCGTTGTGGCCCGCGTAGACCAGCACGGCGTCGGGCTGCTGCTCGATGATCTCGTCCGCGAAATCCAGCAGCGTGTAGCTGTTCACCGCCGCCATGGCCGTGTTGACGATGTCGATGCGCTGGCCGGGGTAGGCCGCGCGCAACTGGTTGGCCATCGTGCGCGGAAACGCGGCGCCCCAGTAGAACGGGAAGCCCGCCGCGCTGGAGCCGCCCTGCGCGATGATGCGAAACGAGCCCTCGGGCTTCTGGCGGTAGAAAAAGTCCGCGTTCGCGTTGGGCACGTCCTCGGTCTGCGAGAAATAGCGCCGCGCCACGACGCGGTTCTGCGCCTGGATGTCGGGCACGCCCTCGACGTCTTCGAACAGCGGATAATCGCCCCCGTAGCCGCCCAGCCGCAGCCCGCCTTCGAGCAGCGCGAAGAACAGAAACGGGATCGCGAGCGTGATCGCCCAGAACACGCGCCGCGTGCTCACGGAGAGCCCAGCCTCTGGCGCCGCGCCCTCGGCGCCAGAGGCCGTCGTCTCGGCGCCAGAGGCCGCCTTGGCGCGCGCCGCCCGCTCCCGCCGCGTCTCTTTCTTCGTGCTCACAGGTTCGAGCGGTCTGCGACGGGTACCCACGCGATGTCGTCGACGCCCGCGTCGTGGTTGGCCCACCGCGCGAGCGTGAACAGCCAGTCCGAGAGGCGGTTGAGGTAATCCATGGCCTCTTGCGAGACCTGTTCGCCAGAAGCCACCATCTCGACCGCCAGGCGCTCGGCGCGTCGCGAAACCGTCCGCGCGAGGTGGAGTGACGCCGAGGCTGCCGTACCGCCGGGCAGAATAAAGTTCTTCAGCGGCGCGAGGTCCTCGGTCAGCCGGTCGATGTCGGTTTCGAGCTGTGCCGTGTGATGTGCCTCGATGCGCGGCAGCGGGTACGTGGTCTCGCCGGGTGCCGCGAGGTCGCCGCCGAGCACGAACAGTTCGTTCTGGACCCGCGCGATGAGGTCGGTCGCCGTGCCGGGTTCGAGTGCTGCACGCGCCATGCCGAGGACGGAGTTGACCTCGTCGACCGTCCCGTAGGCGTCGATGCGGGGGTGGCTTTTGGAGACGCGGTCGCCGCCGAAGAGGGCGGTCGTGCCGTCGTCGCCGGTTTTGGTGTAGACCTTCATGGGGTGGGGGAGAGTGCGCCGGACTCCACAGCGTCGGAGGCCTCTGGCGTATGCCGCCCAAGATACCGGACCGTTACGCCAGAGGCTGTCGACTCCACCTCGGCGCGGACGCCGAAGACCGCACCGAGCAGCGCGGGCGTGAGCACCGCCGCGGGCGCGCCCACGGCGACGACCTGGCCCCGGTCCAGCACGGCGATGCGGTCGGCGTAGCGCGCGGCCCATTCCAGGTCGTGCATCGCGGCGACGACGGTTTTGCCGCCAGAGGCCTCTGGCGGAGGGATCCGGGATGGAGGGATGGAGGGATGCGGGGTCCGGGATGCGGGAGCGCGGCTCGGCTGGGCCTCTGGCGCCAGAGGCTCGGGTGCCTCTGGCGCGACGAGGCGCCGCACGCGGTCGAGCACGTCCAAACGGTGGCGCACGTCGAGATGGGCCGTGGGCTCGTCGAGCAGGAGCAGCGGGGCCTCTTGCGCGAGGGCCTGCGCGAGCAGCACGCGCTGCTGCTCGCCGCCGGAGAGCGCGTTGACCGCGCGCGCCGCCAGAGGCTGGAGTGCCAGATCCGTTATTGCATTGGAAACAATCTCACGGTCTCGGCTCGCCAGAGGCGACAGCCACCCCAGATGAGGCGCCCGGCCCATCGCTACGACCTCGCGCACGCTGAACGCGAACGGCAGATCTGTTTGCTGCCGCACCAGCGCGATCTCGCGCGCGCGCTCGGTGCCTCGCCAGAGGCTGAGCTCCCGACCGCGCAGAGCCACGCCTCCCGAGTAGGGGAGAAGTCCCGCGAGCGTGCGCAAAAGTGTCGTCTTGCCCGAGCCGTTCGGCCCGACGATGCCCAGCCACTCGCCTTCGCGCACGTCCAGGTCGACGCCGCGCAGTACGGGGCGCCCGGAAAGTGCGACCGAGAGGCCTCTGGCGGTGATAGCAGATGAGGGCACGATGGGGTATTGTGCGGCGTTGAAACGTACCGACTCCGCACGCTTTCTAGCGCCTCGAATGCTCCGACTGCTCCCGCTCCTCTGTCTCCTTTTTGTCGGCTGCGACGCGACCAGCATTGGGGAGTTGCAGCGGCTCTTCGAGTTCGATGCGGTGACCACGCCCAGCGGCATCACGCAGACCGACGCCAGAGGCGACGTGATCCGCGAGGACGCGAGCGACTGGCGCACGGCGCCGATCTACAGCTCGCAGTTTTCGCTCACGTTCAAGCCGTACCCCAATCCGGCCTCGGCGACGCAGAGCGTCCAGTTCGCAGGCACGTTCTCCGGCTCCAACGGTGCGCTGATTCCGTACCGGCTCACGCCTCAGGGCGATTTGCTGCTCGTGCAGGGCGTCTCGGGCTCGACCCAGGGCACGGCGCCGCTGTTCTCGTTTCCGGCCGGGCAACTCGGTGGCCCCGGCCTGCACCGCGTGGTCCTGCTCGACCGCCAGGGGCGCATCGTGACGTTCGGCGACGTGCAAGTGCTCCCCTAAGCCTCTGGCGCCAGAGGCTGGGCCTGCGTCTTACGCCAGAGGTGAGATCTAATAGTCTCGCCAGTCGGTAAACGAGAGGCCTGTAAGCTCGCGGAGGCTCTCCACGTCGGGTCGGAGTTGGTCCATGAGGTAGCGCTCGTCCTCTGGCGTCATCACAGGGCGCTCGAACTCGGGGCGGAAGCGGCGCATCGTGCGGGTGACGAGGGAGGCGAGCTTGGGGTGCGGAGCAGCGTTCCGGAGCCGGATCTCCCGGTCGGTCGGTCGGCTGTCGGCGCCGGGGTTAAAGCGCTTCGTCAGGACCGCGTCGTCGAAGTCGTCGGTGATGCCCAGGAACGAGCTGATGCGCGACAGCGCGGCGCGGGGGTCTTTGCGCAGGTCTTCAAGCGTGAGGAGGTGGATCTGGTTGCGCGGGAAGTGATCCAGGTACGCCTGCAGTTGGTAGAAGTAACGGCCGGTGTCCACATAGTCCGGGCGCGCGCGGATGGCTTCCGCGAAGGGCGCCTCCTCCAGCCGTTTGGCGTACAGGTGCACATAGTGCGAGTACGCGCGGTCCACGGGGTCGCGCATGAGGTAGATCATCTGGGCGTGCGGGATGGCGCTCTTGATGCGCGCGGGCACATTGGTCCAGAGGTGGCGCCGCGTGTAGATGGTGGACGCCTCGAACGCTTTCGTGCCGTTCCCTTTGAACAGCCCACCGTACCAGTCCATCCCCTTGCTGAAGTCCTCGTCCGACCGGAAGTAGTGCGGCTCCTTTTTGGTGGACGGCGTGACCGTGTCCGGGTGCGAGGCCAGATACTCGTACAGGCTCGTGGTGCCACTCTTCATGGCGCCGATAATGAGAAAGCTAGGGAGCATCGAAACGGGTGGGGATCGCCAGGAAAGGGTCGGGTCTCGCGCAGCCTCTGGCGAGATCTGGGAGACTACGGCCCGGGGCGCTCGGGTGCGCCAGAGGCAACGCCAGAGGCAACGCTACAGGCTCGCACGTCCCTGGATGCGGCCGAAGTAGGCCTTGATCAGATCCTGGTAGTCGGGCGAGAAGCCGCTTTCGAGCGCGCGGATGAGGTCGCGGCGCACGCGGTCGGCGGGGCGCTCGCGCGGCGGCGTGCCGCCAGAGGTGGAGGGAGGCCTCTGGCGGGCGGACTCCGCCTCGCGCTTTTCCTCGCGGCCCTGCTCGTTGGCCGAGCGCTCGGCTTCGAGCAGCTTCTGCAGGATGTTTTGTTGGCGCGGAAGTGTGGCCGGGTCGAGCGTGCCGCGGCGGAGCTGCTCGGCGGCCTGGCCCATTTGTTCTTCGATGCGGCGGAGTTGGCTTTTGGCCTGCTCGCTCAGGCCGCCCGCGCCGTCCTCGGTTCCGCCCGCGCCGCCTCCGCCTTCGAGCATGTTTTTGAGCTGACGGCGGATGGACTCTTGCTGCTCGGAGAGCTGGCGCGCGCGCTGCTGAGCATCTCGCGAGAGGCGTTCGCCAGCGCTCTGGTTGAGCATCTGCTGGATCTGTTGGTTGAGCTGCTGCTGCTGCTTGCCCATCTGCTGCATCTGCTGGGGCGTGCCCTGGCCCTGGCCGCCGCCTTGCTGGTTCTGCTGGTTTTGAAGCTGGCTGAGCACGTCGGCGAGAAGCACGGCGAGCTCATTCAGGTCCGTCATGGCGGTCCTCTGGCGGGCGGCGGCAGGACCGGCGCGCTGCTCAGCGAACTCTTCGACGGCGCCGTCCATCTCGCGAATGGCACCTGTGGTGGCGGAGCGGATCTTGGCGCCCAACTGCGGGACGGTCCGGCCGATGGCGAGCAGCGAGTCGGCGACGCTTCGCAAGCCGGTGCGGAGCTCGCCCTGGCGCCGCGCCAGAGGCCGGAGTGCGGGGCTGCGACTGGGCGTGTCGATGGTCTCGGCGGCGAGGCGCTCCTGCTCGGTGGAGAGCGTGAGCACGTCTTCGAGCGCGGCGCGGAGGCGCGCGGTGTCGATCTGCTCCTGCTGGCCCTGCATCTGCGAGCTGGACTCGCGCATCTTCTGCGCCATCTTGCGCAGTTGGCGTCGCATTTCCTGCTGCTCCTGCTGGGCCTCTTGCGTTTTGTTCTCGCGCACCTTGTCGGCGTTTTCCTTCATCTGCTCGGGGAGGCCGCCGTCCTGCTTCATCTGCTCCTGCGCCTCTTGCATGGACTGCTCGCCTTTCTGGCCGCTCATCTCCTCCATGCGCTTGCCCAGCTCGTCCATCTCCTTCTGTAGCGCCTCCGCTTCTTCGGCGGCGCGTTCCTGCTCCTGTGCGATTTTCTCGCGCTCGGCGGCGGTGTTCTCCTTGGGCAGGTCGCCAGAGGCGGGGCTCTTGGCGGCCTCTGGCGTCTCGCCGCTTTCGGACGATTCGCCTTGCTCCCCGTCGGGCATCTCGCCAGAGGCGTCGTCGGCGTTTTCGAGCGCTTCGGTCTTGGCCTGGATCTCGGCTTCGCGCTCGGCGAGTTCGTCGGCGAGCGCGGCGGCTTCTTCGAGGTCAACGGCGGTCTCGAAGCGCTCCAAGAGCTCCATCGCGCGGTCGAGGCGTTGGCGAAACTCCTCCTCGTTGAACTCGGCGTTTTCGGCCTGCTGCATCATCTCGCGCATGTCGAGCTGCTCCATGGCCTCTTGCAAGCGCTTGAGCGCGTCGCGGAGCTCGGGAGAGTCCAGCTCTTGCATGACCTGCTGCATTTGCTCCAGCTTGCGCAGCGTCTCGGGATCGGCGAGGCCGCTTTCCTGCATGTTTTGCTGCAGCTGCTCCATGCGCTGCTTGAGTTGCTCGGCCTGACGCCCGAGGTCGTCTTGCTGGCGCCGAAGTTGCTCGATCTGGCGCTGGTCTTCCCAGTCCGGGTTGGGGTTGCGGCGCAGGTCCTCGCGGAAGCGCTCGAAGCGCTCGGCGGCGTCCTTGGCGTCGTCGCGCAGGTCCTGCAGGTCGTCGCGGGTGGAGTCGCGCTGTGCTTCGAGTTCGTCGATGCGTTGCGCGAGCGACGGGAAGCGCAGCGTGACGACGGGTGTGCGGGCGCGCTGGCGCTGGGGGCCGTTGTCGACGACCTCGCCGAAGAACTCCACCACGTCGCCCGGACCGATGCCCGCGGGCTGGAACGTCACGCCCACGTCTTGGCCCAGCGGGCGCGTGCGGACGGGCAGGGCGGAGCGCCTAAGTGGGCCTCTGGCGTCGCCGCGGATGATGCGCCAGATCAGGGAGCCGCCGGAGAAACCGAAGTCGTCCGAGACGCGAAACTCCAGGCGTCGCGAGCGCCCGTCGAGGGCGTCGCCTGCACCGTTTACGAGCGCGATCTGCGGCGCGCCGTCGCCGAGTACGCCCAGCGCGTAGCGCGCGGGGTTGGTGTTGGCTCACGCCAGAGGCGGTCTCCAAGTGGAGCGAGTAGCTCCCGCCGCGGCGCAGCGGGAAGCGAGCCGTCGCGCCCTCGGCGCCGATCGCCAGAGGCACGCGGGATGCGGTGCTGTCGTCCCAGCGGATGCGGACCTCGCCTCTGGCGGCGGGTTCGCCCGCCAACCCGACGGTCAGGCGAACCGTGGAGCCTGCGAGGCCGGACACGTCGCCGACGCCTTCGGGAAGCGACCGCGCCGGGCGCCCGCTGTAGCCGGGCGGGATCACGGCCACATTGAGACCGCGCACGAGGGGGCGCGCCACGACGCGGATCGTAGCCCACGGCGTCACCACGCCCAGCGCGCGGACGCGGTACTCGGCGCTTTGCCGCACGTCTTCGATGGTGTGGCGCCAGAGGCCGTCGTCGCCTAGCAAGATGCGCGTGTCGTCCGTCACCTCTTCGCCGGTGCGGCGCACTTCGAGCGTGGCGTCCAGCGGCCAGTCCTCGCCCGTGGGCCTCGCCGTGACCTCGACGCTTTCGCCGCGCACGATCTCGACATCGCCGGGCTGCAGATTGACGGCGAACGAGGCCGGCGGGTAGAACGCCTCGCCGGGCGAGAGCAGCCGCTCGGCCGCGGCCTCGAACGGACCTGGGATCACGAGCAGCGCGAGCGCGAACCCCAGCGCAGGCGCGAGAACCCACCGCGCCGAACGCACGAGGCCTCTGGCGTCTTCGGCGCGCTCGACGGGTACGTCTGCGACTTCGTCGCCCAATGCGGCCACGGCCGCGGCCTGGAGGGGAGAGGCACCGCCAGAGGCTTGCAGGTCGCGGAGCGCCAGAAGCCGGTCGCCCGAGCCCGCACGGAAGCGGTCGGCGCGGTGCGCGACGGCATTGTCGTCCATGCCGGGCAACAGGCCCATGCCGCGCAAGATCGGCGGCAGCACGAGTGCGCCCGCGAGCCCGAGCGCCAGCGCCGCCAGAAGCCAGAACAGCGCGGTGCGCAGTCCCACGCCCATCCACAGTGCGCCTTCGGCACCGACGCCGAGCAAGAAGGCGAGGCCGACGCCAGAGGCGACGAGGAGCACGCCGCGGAGCACTTCGGCGGCGGTCCAGCGCACGCGCGCGGTGCGGAGCCTCTGGCGGATGTCGGGTGTGGGCATGACGTGAAGCTAGGCGTGATGGGCGAACGGGGCGGCGCGAAACCGATTGCCCGGCTCTCGCCAGAGGCGCGGTGGCCTCTGGCGCCAGAGGCCTACCGCGCGAACACCCTCCGCCCTGCGGGCACCTCCCTGGAGGGAGGGGTTTCGAGAATGCGCTCGCCTTGGCCGCGGCACCCGAACCTGCCCAAAGCCTCTGGCGAGACGAGTAGTTTGAGGCGCCGCCCACCCGTACCCCGTGCCCGAGTCCGTCCCCGATTACCCCACCGCCGCGGCGCCGCCCTCGCGTGAGCGCCCGCTCATCGAGATCCGCAACGCGGCCGTGAGCTACCGCGACCCCTCCGGCGCTCGCGTCGAGGTGGCGCAAGACCTCAATCTGACCCTCGCCAGAGGCGAGATGGCTTACCTCATCGGCCCGACCGGCAGCGGCAAGTCCAGCCTGCTCAAGCTGCTCTACATGGACGTGCAGCCGGAGTACGGCGTGGTCCGCGTGGGGCCGTACCAGTCCGATGCGACGCGCCCGAGCGACATCCCGTTTTTGCGCCGGATGCTGGGCGTCGTGTTTCAGGACTTCCAGCTGCTCCCCGACCGGAGCGCCTACGAAAACGTCGCCTTCGCGCTCCACGCGACCGGCCACACGGGCAAAGAAGTGCGGCAGCGCGCGATGCAGGCGCTCTCTCAGGTCGGCATCAGCCACCGCGCCCAGGCGCGGCCCAGCGAGATGTCGGGCGGCGAGCAGCAGCGCGCCTGCGTGGCCCGCGCCATCGTCAACGACCCGATGCTGCTTCTGGCGGACGAGCCGACGGGCAACCTCGACCCGCGCGTGGCCGACGAGATCCAGAAGTTGCTCATCAAGCTCAACCGCCAGGGCATGGCGCTCCTCATGGCGACGCACGACTACCGCTTGGTTCGCGCCTTTCCCGCCCGCACGCTCGCGCTCGTCAAAGGGCGGCTCGTGGAAGTCGACCCTGACTCCCTATGACCGCACGCCTGTCTGCCGCCAGAGGCCTCGCGTTGGCCTCTGCCGCTCTTCTGCTCTTCCTGCTCGGCGCCTGTACACCAGAGGCCGAGCCGACCGCCTCTGGCGACGCGGTGGTCGCGGATGCCAGCGCGGCGTGCATGGGCGGCGGCGTGGACCGCGCGATCCTGCAGCTGGATTCGCTGCTCAGCCTCGGGCCTCGTCCCGATGCCTACGCGATCCGCGCGGGCTGCCTGCGCCAGCGCTACGCCCGCGATTCGGCCCGCGCCGACGCCGAGGGCGCCTTTGCAGACTTGGGCCGCGCCATCGACGCCTCTGGCGACGGCCCCGGCCTCGCGCCCGACGTGCTGCACAGCCAGCGCGCCTTTGTGCGCCTGACGCTGGACAACAGCGACCTCGACGGTGCGCTCGAAGACCTCGACCAGGCTGTCGCGCTCGCGCCCGAAAGCGCGGTTCACCGTATGGACCGCAGCATCGCCCGCACGATGGCCGGAGACACGGCCGGAGCACGCGAGGACCTGGAATGGCTCGCCTCGACGCCATCGGTCGATTCCGCCCGCGCCGCGGAGGCGCGCCAGAGGCTCGCGGCGCTGGAGTAGGACGCGGCTCGCCAGAAGCCTCTGGCGGCAACGACATAGGTCTCGGTCTCCGCCAGAGGCGGGATCTGGGCGCGCAGTGCGACTCGGGCAATCCCTGAGGCGGCGGTTATCTTCGCCGCTGTCCGTTCACGTCCCCTTAACTCCGCCTCAGCATGGAGATCTTCGAATTAGTCGTCGGCGCCGTTGGCGATTTTCTCGCCATCCCGCTCGTCATCATTCTGCTCGGGACTGGTCTGTTTCTGACCATCAAGCTGGGCTTTATCCAGTTCAGGCGCCTCGGCCACGGCGTCGCCGTCGCCACCGGCCGCTACGACGATCCCGACGAGCCCGGCGACGTGAGCCACTTTCAGGCTCTCACGACGGCGCTTTCGGCTACCGTCGGCGTGGGCAACATCGCAGGCGTCGCCATCGCGATCCACATCGGCGGCCCCGGCGCGCTGTTCTGGATGTGGGTAACGGCCATCCTCGGCATGGCGACCAAGTACTCCGAGGTGACCCTCGCGCAGAAGTACCGCGACGTACACGTCGATGAGGACGGCAAGGCATGGGAGGGCTCCGTCTCTGGCGGCCCGATGTACTACATCGAACGCGGACTCGGCAAGAAGTGGAAGCCCGTCGCGGTCTTTTTCGCGGGCGCCCTCATGGTGACCTCGTTTATGACCGGCAACGCGGTGCAGGCCAACACGGTCGCAACCCAGATGTTCGACTCGTTCGGCATCGCGACGTGGATGACCGGGCTCGTGACCGCCACCATTGTCGGCATCGTGATCCTGGGCGGTATCAGCCGCATCGGCAAGGTGACGAGCATCGTGGCGCCGGTCATGGCCGCCGTCTACGTGGCGGGAGCACTGCTCATCCTGATCCTCAACTTCGACGCCGTCCCCGCGGCGTTCGCGTCCATCTTTACCGAGGCGTTCAACCCCACCTCTGGCGTCGCCGGAACGGGTCTGGGCGTGTTTCTCACCACGATGATGTTCGGCGTGCAGCGGGGGCTGTTCTCCAACGAGGCCGGGCAGGGCTCCGCGCCCATCGCCCACTCGGCCGCCAAGACGGATGAGCCTGTTTCCGAGGGCGCGGTTGCACTCTTGGAGCCGTTTATCGACACCATCATCATCTGCACCATGACAGGGCTGGTGCTGATCTCGACCGGCGCCTACACCGCCACGGCGCCCGCGCCGATCGACCTCGGCGCATCCAACATTTCCATCGTGCAGGCCGACGAAGACGGTACGTTCGAAACGGTGATCGGCGGTGGCGAGCCCATCCGCTATGAGGCAGGTGTGGCACAAGGCAGCGCACAGGTCGGCCGTTTCAACGTGGGCGTGGATCAGCTCTACATCGACGAGGCGCAGACGCAGCCATTCTCCGGCACGGTAGATCCCGGCACGCGCGCCGCGCTCACCGCCGACGGTGCCGTGGTCGAGATGCTCTACGGCAACACAGTCCGCACGAGCGCGCCGTTGACCACGCTCGGCTTCGAACGCGGCCTCGCGCCCATCGGCTGGAGCCCCGTGGGCAAGTACATCGTGCTGATCTCGGTGCTCCTGTTTGCGATCTCTACGTCCATCTCGTGGAGCTACTACGGCGACCGCTGCGCGAACTACCTCTTCGGTGCCAAGGCGATCCTGCCGTTCAAGGCCGTTTTCGTGGTCATGCACTTCGTCGGCGCCGTGCTGGCGGTGACCACGATCTGGGACCTGGGAGACGTGGCGCTCTCGCTCGTGACGATCCCGAACGTGATCGCGCTCGTGTTCCTCTCCGGCGTCCTCAAGAAGATGACGGACTCGTACTTCGAGCGGAAGCCGTGGATCGAGAACGAGGAGGCGCACAAGAAGGCCAAGGCCGAAGGCCGCCTCTAGCCCCGCCGCCTCTGGCGCCCGCGTGGCGCCAGAGGCGTTCTGTTTTGACCGAGTTGTTTTCCGCCAGAGGCCCCGCCGCTCCATGCTGACCGTCGTCGATCATCCTCTTCTCGCGCGCGCCGTGACCACGCTGCGAGACAAGACCACGCCGCACGGCGAGTTCCGACAGGTTCTCAACGACGCCGCGGCCATCCTGGCCTACGAGGCGCTGCGGACCGTCCCGACCGAGACAGTGGCGGTGGAGACGCCGCTGGAGACGACCGAGGGCGTCAAGCTGGCGCAGGAGGTCGTGGTCGTGCCCGTGCTCCGCGCCGGGCTGGGACTGGTGGACGGCTTCGTGCGCTTCGTGCCCGAGGCCCGCGTGGGCCACCTGGGTATGTACCGCGACGAGACCACGCACCGGCCCGTCGACTACTACTCCAACATCCCGACCGTGCGCGGCGCGCGCGTGTTCGTGGTCGACCCGATGCTCGCGACCGGCGGCTCGGCCTCTGGCGCGCTGAGCCACCTCAAGCAGCGTGGCGCGGATCACTTGACGTTTGTCTGCCTGGTTGCAGCGCCAGAGGGCGTGGCACGGCTCGAAGAGTTCCACCCCGACGTGGACATCGTGACGGCGGCGCTGGACCGCGAGCTGGACGATAAGGCCTACATCCGGCCCGGCCTGGGCGACGCGGGCGACCGCATTTTCGGGACGCATCCATGAGTCGGGTCTTTGCTTCCAAGTACGCGCTTCTCGCGCTCGTCCTCATCGTCTTCGCGAGCGTCGCGCTCGCGCAGGACGCCGCTCCGCCAGAGGCCATCGCGCAGGTCGCCGATTCGCTCGCCTCTGGCGACGCGCCGGTCACGCTACAGGAAGCTCCGCCAGAGGCTCCCGACGCCCAACGCGGGCTGGTGGTCGCTGCTGCCTGCGGTCCTCGCGATTGGCGCGGCTCTGGCGTTTCGGCAGGTGATCGTCGCGCTGTTTCTCGGCGTGTGGGTGGGCGCGTGGATCGCCTCTGGCGACCCGGCGCTGGGCTGGTTTACGGGCTTCTTCGAGGCGATCCAGACCTACATCCTGGAGGCACTGACCGATGGCGGGCACGGCGCGATCATCTTGTTCTCGCTCCTCATCGGCGGGCTCGTGGGCTTGATTCAGAAGGGAGGAGGCACGCAGGCGATTGTGCACCTGGTGACGAAGTGGGCAAAGTCGGCCGGGCGCGGGCAACTCGCGACGGCGTTTCTGGGCATCACCATCTTCTTCGACGACTACGCCAACACGCTCATCGTCGGCGGCACGATGCGGCCGATCACGGACTCGCTGCGCATCTCGCGCGAGAAGCTGGCCTACATCGTGGACTCGACCGCGGCGCCCGTGGCCTGTATCGCGCTCGTCACGACGTGGATCGGGACGGAGGTGGGCTACATCAGCGAGGCCATCGCGCAGATTCCGGACTACGACGAGGCGGCCTACTCGGTCTTTCTCAACTCTATCGGGTACTCGTTTTACCCGCTTCTGGCGATCTTTTTCGTGTTCATGGTGGCGGGCATGAAGCGCGATTTTGGGCCGATGCTGAGTGCGGAACGCCGCGCCCGGACGACCGGGCAACTCTTCCGTCCCGGGGCCAAAGTCGGCGTGGCTGAAGCGGACGCGCACTTGCTGGAGCCCAACGAAGGCACGCCGTCCCGGCTCGCCAACGCGTTTGTACCCATCGGTGTGCTCGTTATAGGCGTCCTCGTCGGTCTTTACATCACGGGTAGTGAAGCTGAGGGACCGGGCGCGAGTCTGCAAGACATTATCGGCTCGGCAGATTCCTACAAGGCCATGATGTGGGCGTCGCTCGCGTCGGTCGTGACGGCCGTCGTGATGTATGTCTCGCAGCGGCTTATGTCGCTGGACGAGGCGGTGGAGTCGCTCATGGCGGGCATGCGGACGATGCTGTTCGCGCTCATGATCCTGACGCTGGCGTGGGCGCTTTCGGGCGTCAACGAGGCGCTGGGCACGGGCGAGTTCCTCAAAGACCTGCTCTCGGATCGCCTCATCCCGGGTCTCGTGCCCGCGCTCGTGTTCATCCTCGCCGCCGCCACCGCCTTTGCGACCGGCTCTAGCTGGGGCGCGATGGGCATCCTGATGCCGCTGGTCGTGCCTCTGGCGTGGAACGTGCTCGCCGCCGACGGCCTGCACACGGACGCCGAGTACCACCACATTATCTACAGCGCCGTCAGCGCCGTTCTCGCGGGCGCCGTCTGGGGCGACCACTGCTCGCCGATCTCGGACACGACGATCCTGAGCAGCCTCGCGAGCCAGTGCGACCACATCGACCACGTGCGGACGCAGATCCCGTACGCGCTCACGGTCGGCGGTGTCGCGCTCTTCCTCGGCACGATCCCGGCGGGCTTTGGCGCGCCGTGGTGGGCCGTGCTCCCCGTCGGCGCCATCGTGCTCTACCTGATTCTCCGCTTCGTCGGCAAACCCGTCGACGAGCCCGAGGCCCTGGTGACCGCGTGATTCCCGCCAGAGGCTTCCGGCCGATCCCCGCGCCTCTGGCGCCACGCGCATGACGCCAGAGGTCCTCTATCTCGACAACCACCTGCTGGTCGTCGCCAAACCTGCCGGCCTGCTTTCGCAGGGCGATTCTACGGGCGACCGCGACGTGGCCAACTGGGCCAAGGCGTTTCTCAAGCGCGAGTTCAACAAGCCTGGCAACGTGTTCGTGGGGTTGGTGCAGCGCCTGGACCGCCCGGCCTCTGGCGTGATGGTCCTCGCGCGAACGAGCAAGGCCGCGAGCCGCCTGACCGAGCAGTTCAGCAAACGGAAGGTGGAGAAGGTGTACCTCGCGATGGTCGAGGGCAAGCTGGAAGGCGACGGGCGGCTGGAAGACTGGCTCGTCAAGACGCACGACAAGGAGACCGGCACGCGCGTCCGGCGGGTCTCGCAGACGGCCTCTGGCGCGAAAAAGGCAGTCCTCAACTGGCGCGCGCTCGCCACGGTCAGTGGGCGGACGCTCGTCCGCGTCGTGCTCGAAACCGGTCGGCCGCACCAAGTCCGCGTGCAACTGAGCGCGATGGGCCACCCCATCGTGGGCGACCTGCGCTACGCCGCACCGGTCCCGTTGGGCGACGGCCACAGCATCGCACTCCACGCCGCGCACCTCGCAATCGACCACCCCACGCAGAAGGACCGCCGCCGCTTTACCGCGGCGCCGCCAGAGGCCTGGGGCAGCGATTTCGAGCGGCCGATCGAAGCGGAACTGAGGATTCTCGCGGGTAGAGAGTAGTAAACAAGAGAGTCAGAAGCCTCTGGCGAGGGGGGGCAACCGCATGTGCGTCCTGGGTCTTGCCTCTGGCGCCAGAGGCGCAGAGTTTCCTCCAGCCTATCTGATGCCCCGATGCCCAACCCCACGCTCGACGCCACCGAAACCCGCGTGCTCGGCGCGCTAATCGAGAAGTCTCTCGCCACGCCCGACTCGTACCCGCTCACGACCAACGCGCTCGTCGCGGCGTGCAACCAGCGGTCCTCGCGCGATCCGGTGACGGACCTGAGCGAGCGCGAGGTGACGCAGGCCGTCGAGCGCGTCAAGCGGCGCCACTCGGCAGGCGTGGCCTCTGGCGCCGGGCACCGCGTGACCAAGCTGCGGCACACCGTCGACATCGCGCTTGGCCTTTCGCGGCGCGAACTGGCCGTTCTGGCGGTGCTCATGCTTCGCGGGCCGCAGACGCCCGGCGAGATCCGCACGCGCGTCGGGCGCATGGCCGAGATGGCGAGCGTGAGCGACGCCGAGGACGCGCTGTGGATGCTGACCGAGCGCGAGGAGCCTCTGGCGGCCAAGCTGCCGCGCGAGCCGGGCCGGAGCGCTGACCGCTACGCGCACACGCTTTCGGGCGATGTCGCCGTCCCCGCGCCAGAGGCCGCCGACGAGTCCGAGGAGCCACGCGAACCTGCCGCGACGCTGGCCGAGCGCGTGGACACGCTGGAAGCGCTCGTGGAGTCTCTGAGCACCGATCTGGCGGACCTGAAAGCGCAACTCGGCGCCGAGTAGCACGCCCCGCGCCAGAGGCCTCTAGCGCTGCGAGAACGATGACATGCTCGGACGTTTTGCTGTGACATTGGGCTGACACCCGCACGCCCGATCTTGAGGCAATCAACCTCTAGAAACATGCTGCACGCGCTCCCACGGCCCTCCATCGGGCCGACCAACATTGAGCTGGCGGACATCCTCGGGCAGATGGCCGAACTGCTCACGCGCTCCGGCGAGCCCAACCCCTACCGCGTCCAGGCATACCTGCAAGCCGCGGCAATGCTTCGCGACCTGGACGAGCCGGTCGTGGAGATCTACGGCGCCGGTGGCCGAGACGCGCTGACCGAGCTTCCCGGCATCGGCGTGGCGCTCGCAGGCCACCTCGCGGACTACATCGAGCGCGGGCGCGTGGGCCTGCGGGACCGGCTTCTGGCGGCGGACGACCCGGCGGCGCTACTGATGACCGTCCCCGGCATCGGCGAATCGCTCGCGCGCACGCTGGTCGAAGCGGGCATTCGCACGCTGACCTCGCTGGAGCGCGCCTCGCACGACGGCCGACTGGCCGAGATCGCAGGCTTCGGCCCGCGCCGCTTGGAAGCGATTCGTCTGCAACTCAACTCCATCCTGAACAAGTCCGCGCGCCGCCGCGAGCGCAAGGTGCGTCGCCAGATGGCCCGCCTGTCCTCCGCTCGCCGCCGTGAGGACGACGCCCTGGCCTCCCCGCCAGAGGCCTCTGGCGGTGTGGACAGCGAGACCATGCCCGAGGCGCAGCCTCTGGCGACGATCTACACGCTGTTCCCGCCTGCGGCTGCTTAGGACTTAGACGAAGCCCAGTGATGTCATTGCGAGGAGCGCAGCGACGCGGCAATCTGGAGCATCCGAGCGCTGAGTCACCAGATCGCCGCGCTTCGCTCGCGACGACAGCACGCTTTTCGGCTAGGTCGTTAGAGCCTCTGGCGGCACGTTTGTCGCCAGAGGCTACTCGCCTTTGCGCTCCGCGAAGTCGAGGAACCGGTTCGCGACCGCCTGCGCGAGGTGCGGCGAGCTTCCCCACGCGCGGTTGTTCGCAATCACGTTGAGCGTGACGCCGCCAGAGGCCGCCTTGTAGGCCAGCGCCGTCGTCTCGTCGATCATGCGGCGGGCCTGGGCGGTTTCCGAGAGCGCCGGAACGGGCTTGTCGAACGGATACGCAAGCTCGAACGCCTCGATTGTGCTTCATGTCGATCGGGTTGAGCAACCGCACGACGGCCTCGCCCGACGCCGGACGTGAACTGCTCGTCGGCCAGCTCCCACTTGCGTTTGAGCGACGGCAGCCATGTCCAATGGCTGAACACGCGGCCGATCTTGCGGCTCGCCATCCACGCCGCGAAGCCGGGCGTGAGCATGTGCTCGGAGCGCACTTCCAAGTGGTAGGCTACGTCGCCTGGTGCCTCGCGAAAAAACGCGTCCCAGTCGCCGATGTACGCCTCTGGCGCAGGCGCGTCGCGCTGGCGGATGTATTCCTGCTCTACCAGGATGCCCGCGAGTTTAACGCCCAATGCGTCCGCCAGAGGCGCAACGAATTGGTGCGTGAAGCCTCTGGCGTCGAGGTAGCGCTCGTTCTCCACGAACGTCATGCGGCCGTCTACGCGGCGCGGGAGCACGCGCGAGACAAACTCGCGCGGCGCCTTGACAACGAACCGCGCGTTGGCAGGCGCGGCATCGATGTACTGCTGGAGAATGAACAGGTTGTTCTCCGGCCGCCCATCGGGCTTGAGTAGCGGGCGGTAGTAGAGAAAATCCAGTTCCAGCACGTTGAAGTGCTCAAAGTAGTCCGCGACCGACGCGATGGGCAGTAGCTGCTCCTGAAAGCTTTTGCCGCCCACTTTCTTGCTGCGTGTCGTCACCTCGCCCGCCCACACATCTCGCGGGTAAATCGTGTCGATCCACCCCGCGTACCGGTCCGAGGCGGTTCCGAAGCGCAGGTGCTTGTGAATGCGGCGGAAGTCGAAGCGCTCGGCCTCGGCGCGGCGGTCGTCAACAGGTCTGGACACGGTCGGAGGGAGAGGTTGGGAAGAGCGCCATCAAAAGTCCCAATCCCGCCTCTGGCGCCAGAGGCGAGCGGGAAGCAGCTTTGCTCGGAACTCGGAACTAGGCGCCAGAGGCCTTCTTCTTGCTCCCGAACAGCACCTCGCCCACCGTCTTGCCCGCGACCGCAAAGCCTATCACCAGAATGGCGTAGTACGCGATAAGGCGCCAACCGAGTAGCGCCGGTCCGCCCGCGCCCTCCGGCAGAAGAGGGGAGAGGAACAGCAGGTAGAGCCCCTCCATGCCGCCCGAGCCGCCGGGCGTCGGCAGCGCGATCCCCACGAGCCAGAGCGCCGCCGTGCGGAGGTAAAACAGGAACGGCCGTGCGATGGAGGCGACCGCGAACGCGGCGTACAGCGCGATGGCGTAGCGCGAGCACCAGATGAGGACGGTCAGACCGAACCCTTTGAGGTAAAACGCCAGAGGCTGCGCCCGGAGGATGCGCGCCTGCCGCCTCAGCTTTCGCGCTTGGTCCTGCACCTGCCCCTCGAAGCGGCGCAAAAACTTGAGCCGCACCACCTTGCCCGCTAC
The DNA here is from genome assembly GCA_963708165.1 of Rubricoccaceae bacterium. Lineage (GTDB taxonomy): Bacteria > Bacteroidota > Rhodothermia > Rhodothermales > Rubricoccaceae > Rubricoccus. The sequence goes on from OY970187.1 coordinate 3,320,898, forward strand.
CCACTCAATGAGTTGGGGCCGCACGAGCGTGGCATATGCGAAGAACGAGATCCACGACAGCAACCCGATCAGATACAGCGCGACGGTCCCGATGCTGATCGCGCCCAGCGCTGTCGGGAAGACCGGCAACTCGAACGCGAACACGAACAGGGTCACGATGAGCACAGCAAACCACACCTGATCCATCAGCATCGAGAACAGCATGTACGCCGAGACCTGCCCGAACGGCAGGTCGTTCTCCTTCGCGATGAAGTACGCCGCAAACGGCCCGCCACCGAGAGCAGACGGGGTAATCGCCGACAGGAAATCCCAGGTCACCTGTCCCTTGTATGCCTGCCGCACATTGAGCGCGCCGCGCGAAATGAGCCGCAACCTGAGCGCCGCAAACGTGATCTGAAGGCCCAGCGCGAGGATCGCCAGCGCCAGAAGCCCCGGCCGGAACTGCTGCGCCACCATGACCAGATCCGCGCCCTCGGTCGTAAACGCCACAATGCCGACGATCGCGATCAAGCTCAGCGCGACCGGCCAGATCACGTCCCGAAAGCGCACCGAGCCCTGCCGTACAGGCGGCTCCAGCGGGAGCGCCTCTGGCGAGTCGTCGTCCGCCAGAGGCGGAGGGGCAGAGGAGAGCGTGTCCAGAACGGCGTGGGGAAGGTCGGGCACGCCCTACGGGGGCGTCGGGGCAAAGATACCCGAGACTCGGGTGTTGCCTGGGGCCTCTGGCGCGAAGGGACGCGCGAGCGCAGATGCTGCGTCCCGCCAGAGGCAGGGCTACGCAGAGGGCGTCACCATTTCATTCAAAGGCCAAGGCTCTGGCGCCAGAGGCGGTTGTGACGGCTGTCCTCCCTCGGTACCTTCGCGAGCACTTCCCGGCGGCGCGTGCTTTTCCCTCTGCACCGTGTGTCCGGCCTGCCCGGCTCCCTCACCCATCCATGCTGGAGACGTTTCTTTTCTTCGTGTTCGCCGTCCTTTCGGTCGTCGGCGCACTCGGAATGCTGATCTCCCGAAGCCCCGTGACCGCGGCGCTCTGGATGGTCACCGTCATGCTCTCCATCGCGTGTCTCTACCTCACGCTCAACGCCGCGTTTATCGGCGTTGTGCAGGTTTTGGTCTACGCCGGTGCCATCATGGTGCTGTTCCTGTTCGTCATCATGCTCCTCAATTTGGATGAGATGCCGAAGCTGGGCGCCATGGACTTCAGGAAAGTGGCCGCGTTCGTGCTCGGCGTGGGCGTACTCGCCCAACTCCTCTCGGTCGTCGCACTCAAGTTCGACCTGCTGCCCGACGCTCCCACGACGGAGGCTGCTGTCGAGGCCACGAGCGTCACCAACATCGGCGTCACGCTCCTGACGGAACACGCCTTCGCCCTCGAAATCGTCGGCGTTCTCCTCCTCGCGGCCACCATCGGTGCCGTTGTCCTCGCCAAAAAGCGGTTCGTCTAGATGGACATCACCTGGTACCTCTCGCTCAGCGCGGTTTTGTTCACGATTGGCGTACTGGGCGTGCTCCTGCGCCGCAACGCCATCGTCGTCTTTCTCAGCATCGAGCTGATGCTGAACGCGGTCAACCTGACGCTCGTGGCTTTTGCGCAGGGCTTCGGCGACGTGCACGGCCAGATCCTGGTCTTCTTCGTGATGTCCGTCGCCGCCGCCGAGGCCGCCGTCGGGCTCGCCATCGTCATCGCGCTGTTCCGCAACACGATGACGCTCAACATCGACGAGATCAACATCTTCCGGGGCTGACCGGCTTCCGCCAGAGGACGCAACCCGTCGAGCCTCTGGCGACCTGACCCCTGTCCCCTGACCCCAGTCCCTTCCCGATGGAAACCCTCGTTCGTCTCATTCTCCTCCCGCCGCTGCTGATGGCGGCCTTTAACGGGATGATGGGGCTGTTCATGCCCTCGTGGCGTAAGCAGGAGACGCTGATCGGGCTTCTGGCGCTCGCCGCCGTTGCGGTTCCGTTCGGCGTGACGGTGATGCTGTTTCTGGACTACCAGCACGGAGTGCCCCAGGTAGTCCCGTTTTTCCACTGGATGACGGCGGGAGACCTGAGCGTCGCGTTCAGCTACCGCATCGACGAGCTGTCGCTCTTGATGACGCTCATCGTGACGGGCGTGGGCAGCCTGATCCATTTGTACTCCATCGGGTACATGCACGGGGACAGCGGGTACTGGCGGTTTTTTCCCTATCTGAACCTGTTCATCTTCGCGATGCTCAACCTGGTTCTGGCGGAGAACCTGATCGTGCTGTTCCTGGGCTGGGAGGGCGTGGGGCTGTGCTCGTACCTGCTCATCGGCTTCTGGTACACAGACCTCAAGAACTCGGCGGCGGCCAACAAGGCGTTCATCGTCAACCGTATCGGTGACTTCGCGTTCTTGCTCGCGCTGTTCATCATCTACAGCACCGTCACGTCGGCCACGGACGGCCCGTTCGGTTTCGACTTCGCGACGCTGCTCTCCGCCGACACGCTCGCGCTCTTCGACGCGCCGATGCTGTTTGGATGGTCGGCCGCCACATGGACGGTCCTGCTGATGTTCATCGGCGCGACAGGCAAGAGCGCCCAGATCCCGCTCTTCGTCTGGCTCCCAGACGCCATGGCCGGGCCAACGCCCGTCTCCGCGCTGATCCACGCCGCGACGATGGTCACGTCGGGCCTCTATCTGCTTTCGCGCATGAGCGAGATGGTGCTTCTGGCGCCCGGCGTCATGGCCGTCATCGCCCTCGTGGGTGCCATCACGGCCATCATGGCGGCCTCGGTCGCGATGACGCAGAACGATATCAAGAAGGTGCTCGCCTATTCGACCGTGAGCCAACTCGGCTTCATGTTCATGGCTGCGGGCGTGGGCGCGTTCTTCGTCGCCATCTTCCACGTGATGACGCACGCCTTCTTTAAGGCCTGCCTCTTCCTGGGCTCCGGTAGTGTGATTCACTCCATGCACCACGTGGAGCACGAGTTGGAACACAAGGGCATCATCCAGAGCAAGCATGCCGGACACGACACGCCGCTGGACTCCGAGGCTGCGCAGAACACCCTGCGTCACAACCCTTTGCCCTACGACGGGCACTTCGACGCGCAGGACATGCGCACGATGGGTGGGCTGAGGAAGTACATGCCCTTGACAGCAGGCACCTTCTTCGTCTCGACGCTCGCGATTGCAGGCATTCCGCCTCTGGCGGGTTTCTTCTCGAAGGACGAGATCCTGTTTTTTGCGTTCAAATCCGGCATGAGCGGCGACGTCCTCAGCTTTCTCGTGTGGGGGATCGGCCTGATCACGGCACTCATGACCGCGATCTACATGACGCGCGCCTATCTGCTCACGTTCGAGGGCAAGCCGCGCTGGCCCGCAGCCCTGGACGTGCACCCGCACGAGAGCCCGTGGACGATGACGGTTCCGTTGGTCGTCCTCGCCGGCCTCGCTGCGGTCGCCGGATCATTCGGCCTAGCTCCAGTGGTCGCTGAACTGTTCGGCACGGAAAGCTGGATCCACCACTACCTCGGCGCGAAGTACGGCGGGCCTGTGGCCGAAGCGTCCTTCGATTACAAGCCATCGCACCTTGTTGAATGGGCGCTGCTCGGGCTGGGCGCACTGCTGGCGCTGGTCGGCGTCGGCGCGGCGTGGTTTGGCTTTCGCTTCGGCGCCAGAGGCCTGGACGCCGACCGCAAGTTCTTCCGCTCGATGGGCTGGCTGTACGCGCCCGCCTCTCGCGTCTGGGGCTGGGACACCTTCTACAACGCCACCATCGTCCGCGCCGTCGTGGACGGTGCCCGCAACGTCTTCGCGCCCTTCGACAAGAACGTCGTCGACGGCGGCGTCAACGGGCTCGGCCGCGGTGTTCGCGGCTTCGCCAGCGGCCTCCGCGGCATCCAGACCGGCGGCGTGCAGACCTACGCGCTCGCCATCGTGCTTGGCGTCGTGATCGTGGTCGGCCTCGTGATGCTCGGCTAAGCCTCTGGCGGCCCGCCAGAGGCCGCATTCCTGATTCGGCGCCTCTGGCGCTCCGTACAGCCGCCGCCCTCTGGCGGCTCTACACCTCTCCCGAATGGACTTCCTCGCCGACATCCCCTACTTGGTCTCGCTGGTCATCTTCCTGCCCGCGCTCGGCGCGCTGGCGGTGATGCTGGCGCCGAGCGTGAACGCCATCCGGTGGATCTCGCTGGCTGTGACCTCGGTCGCCTTCGTCCTCTCGCTCGGCTTCTGGTTCGGCTTCGACGCGAGCGTCTCGACGGCCAATGCGCCGCAGCTGCGCGAGTTCGTCAACTGGCTGCCGGGCACGGACGTGAACTACCACGTGGGCGTAGACGGACTGAACCTGCTGCTCCTGCTGCTGACGACACTGCTCGGGCCGATCGTCGTCCTTTCGTCGTGGCACTACATCGGCAAAGCGCACAAGGGCTATTACGCGCTGATCCTGTTGCTCGAAACAGGCGTGCTGGGCGTCTTCGCGGCGTTCGACGTGTTCCTGTTCTACGTCTTCTTCGAGCTCACGCTCATCCCGATGGTGTTCATCATCGGCATCTGGGGCGGCGAGGACCGGGTGTACGCCGCGACCAAGTTTGTCATCTACACGCTCGTCGGCTCGCTCCTGATGCTCGTCGGCGTGCTGTGGCTCGGCTTCGAAGTCGGCGCGGCCTCTGGCGTTGGCTTCACGACGGATTGGTACAAGCTCGTCGAGTACGGCGTGCCGCTGGGCGCGCAGACGTGGCTGTTCCTGCTCTTCGGCCTCGCGTTCGCTATCAAAGTGCCGCTCTTCCCGCTGCACACCTGGCTGCCCGACGCCCACACGCAGGCGCCGACCGGCGGCTCGGTCGTCCTCGCGGGCGTACTGCTCAAGATGGGCACCTACGGCCTCTTGCGGTTCGTCCTCCCGTTCTTCCCCAACGCGAGCCTGACCTACGCGCCCTGGATCGGGATTCTGGCCGTTATCGGCATCGTCTACGGCGCGCTCGTCGCGTTCGCGCAGACCGATGTCAAGAAGCTGGTCGCCTACTCGTCTGTCAGTCACCTCGGCTTCGTCGTGCTCGGCATCTTCGCCTTCGACACGACCGCCGTGCAGGGCGCGCTCATCCAGATGGTCAACCACGGCATCTCGACCGGCGCGCTGTTCCTCATCATCGGCATGATGTACGAGCGGCGCCACACCCGCGCGATGGCCGACTACGGCGGCATTGCCAAGAGCGTGCCCATCCTGACCTTCTTCATGCTCTTCAGCGTGTTCGCGAGCGCAGGCCTTCCCGGCCTCAACGGCTTCGTAGGCGAGTTCATGATCCTCGTCGGCTCGTTCACGTCGGGCGTCACCGGCTACCCGATCCTCGTCGCGATCGCAGCCTCTGGCGTCATCTTCGCGGCCGTCTACCTCTTGTGGATGGTCTACCGGACCTTCTTCGGCGAGATCACCAACGAGGCCAACGCGACGATGAAAGACCTCAACGGCCGCGAGATCGCCTTGATCTTGCCTCTGGCGGTGTTGATGATCGGCATGGGCTTCGTGCCCGCGCCGTTCCTCGCGAAGAGCGAACTGGCCGTCCGCTCCATCCTGGAGACGGTCGAGGCCAAGCGCGTCGCCGTCGCCGCTGCGGGTCCTGACGAGACGGTCTCGGTCGAGATCATCTGGCCCGAGGCTGTCGCCGTAGCGCCGCTCGTGCCCACGCCGGTCGAGACACATGCGCCAGAGGCCCACTGATGACCGAGTCCGCTCCTTCCCTTCGCCCCACCATGACTCGACTCGCGTCTCTCGCCTTTGCTCTCCTGCTCGCTCTCGCGCCTCTGGCGACGACGGCGCAGGACCTGGAGGCTGACCCGCTTCAGACCGAACTCCAGGACCCGACGCCAGAGGCTGAACTGAGCGACCCGGCGCCTGAAACTGTCCCTAACGCGGACGACGCGTCGGTCGAGATTGAGCCCGAGTTGGAGGAGATCGTGCCGGGCGCACATGGTGGGGAAGAGGCTCACGAAGGCAGCGAGCACGCCGAGGAGGGCGGGCACGGCGAGCCGCCGCCTGTCTGGCTCGTGATCCCGTTCGTGGTGCTCTTGCTGATGATCGCGACGGGGCCGTTGTTCTACCCGCACTTCTGGCATCACCATTACCCCAAGGTGGCCATCGCGCTCGGCGCCATCGTGGGGTTGTACTACCTCGTCGTGATGGGAGAGCTGACGCCCATCGAGCACGCGGCGATGGAGTACTTCGCCTTTATCGCGCTCCTGGGTTCGCTCTTCGTCGCCAGCGGCTGCATTCTGATTAAGACGGACTTTGCGGGCACGCCGCGCGCCAACTCGATTCTGCTGCTCGTCGGCGGCGTAATCGCCAACTTCATCGGGACGACGGGCGCGTCGATGCTGCTGATCCGGCCGTACATGCGCCTCAACGCGGGGCGCTTGAAGCCGTACCACATCATCTTCTTCATCTTCATCGTCTCCAACATCGGAGGCGCGCTGACCCCGATTGGTGACCCGCCGCTGTTCCTGGGCTTTCTCCGCGGCGTGCCGTTTTTCTGGACCGTCACCAACCTGTGGTACATCTGGCTGCCGACGATCCTGCTCATCCTGGGCGTCTTCTACGTGATCGACAGCCGCAACAAGACGGAGAGCATCCGCGAGGAAGCCGAAGACGTGGGCATCGACGTGGAGCCCGGCGAGGTCCCCGGACGCGCTGCGGTCCCAGAGGCGCAGGGCATCGAGTCGCTGCCGGTCCACACGCGCAAGAGGCTGACCATCGAGGGCAAGATGGGCTTCGTGTGGCTCGCGGTCATCATCGCGTCGGTCTTCCTGGACCCCAACGTTCTAGAGGGAATGAAGGGAACGGTGCTGGATCTCCACGGCCGCTTCCATGTGCCGTTCGGCATCCGCGAGGTGATCATGTTTGCGGTCTGCTACTTCGCGTACAAAACGGCCAAGCCGCACGTGCTGGCGGGCAACGACTTCAACTTCGAGCCCATCAAGGAAGTCGGCTACCTGTTCATCGGCATCTTCCTCACGATGCAGCCCGCGCTGACGCTTATCGGCACGTTCGCCGCTGAGAACGCGGATTCGCTCGGTGTCACGCAGTTCTACTTCGGCACAGGCATCCTCTCCGGCGTGCTGGACAACGCGCCGACCTACGTCAGCTTCCTCTCCGCTGCGATGGGCAAGTTTGGCTCGAGCATCGAGAACCGCGACATGGTCGAAGCCTTTGCGCTGGGTACCACGCAGCCCGCCGAGACCTTCTACCTGCAGGCGATCTCGATTGCCGCCGTGTTCTTCGGCGCGCTGACGTACATCGGCAACGGCCCCAACTTCATGGTCAAAGCCATCGCCGAGTCCTCTGGCGTCGAGACGCCGTCGTTCGTGGCGTACGTCGTCAAGTACTCGCTGCCGATCCTGATCCCGATCTACATCCTGGTTTGGGTCGTCTTCTTTAGCGGCTGGATCCTCCCGCATCCACCGGATGCCGCCGTGGCGTCCGAGGCCGTCTCCATGATGCTCTCCAAGTGATGCCCGCACGCGACGCCCTATCCGACGCTCAGATCGACGGAGCGCTTCCCAATGGCTGGCAGCGCGCCTCAGCCTCTGGCGACCACGCCTCTGGCGGCAACCGGATCTCGCGCGAGCTCCGATTCGGCGACTTCAAGACCGCGATGGGCTTTATGGTCCGCGTCGGCTTCGAGGCTGAGGCGATGGATCACCACCCGGAGTTTTTCAACGTGTACGACCGCGTGATCCTCACGCTGACGACGCACGACGCGGGCAACCGCGTGACCGAGACCGACCTCGAACTCGCCCGCCGCATCGACGCCCTCGTGTCCTAGCGCCGACTCGCCTCTGGCGCCAGAGGCTGTACCCTTTCGCCTCTGCCTGAGGCCGCTCTCCCGAGGCTCCGCCTCTGCTCACCCCGTTCGATGTACGATTCTCTTCTCCTCGACACTGGCCGCGTGCTCCCCATCTTCCTGGTGGCAGCAGTGGGCATCCTCGTCGTCTTGGTGGACGCGTTCCGCAACGACAGCCCGACGATCCCGATTCTCTCGGCGGTCGGGCTTCTGGCGGCGTTCGCGCTCGAAGGTCTGCGCCTGTTTGACCCCGCAACGGCGTTTTACGGGCAGGTGTACAGCGGCGGCGCGGCGTCGTTTGCCAACATGGTGATTCTGCTCGGCTCCATCGGTTCGGTTGCGCTCTCGGTTCCGTACCTGAAAAGCGTGGGGCGCAACTACGGTGAGGTCCACGCGCTGATTCTTTTCGCGACGGCGGGCATGATGACGCTCGCGAGCGCGGGCAGTCTTGTGACGCTCTTTGTGGGGCTGGAGACGATGTCTGTTTGCCTCTACGTCATCACAGGCCTCGCGCGTGAGGAGAAGGGCGCGAACGAAAGTGCGCTCAAGTACTTCCTGCTCGGCGCGTTCTCGACCGGTTTCTTCCTCTACGGCATCGCGCTGCTCTACGGCGCGACCGGAACGATGGTGTTTAGCGAGATGAACGTGGGTCTGGCGGCCACAGGCCGAACGGGCATCTTCGTCGTGGGAGTTGGTCTTCTGCTCATCGGCTTTCTCTTCAAGGTCAGCGCCGTTCCGTTCCACATGTGGACGCCCGACGTGTATCAGGGCGCGCCCACAACGCTGACCGGCTTTATGTCCACCGCGTCCAAGTCGGCGGCGTTCGCGGCGCTGATCGTCGTCCTCGCGCGAGCGTTGCCGGTGGACATGGTGATGGGTGAGGTGCAGATCGCGCTCGCAGCCATCGCTGCCGTCACGATGATCGTGGGCAACGTGATCGCGCTGGCGCAGACCAACCTCAAGCGGATGCTGGCGTACAGCTCGATTGCACACGCGGGCTACATCCTCGCAGGCATCGCGGCAGGCTCGGCCGAGGGCTACGGCGGCGCGCTGTTCTACCTGCTGGCCTACACCGTGATGAACCTCGGCGCGTTCGGCGTGATCGCGGCGCTGGAGTGGGACGGCGACCAGGGCGCGGATCAAACGCTGGACTCGCTGGCAGGCGCGGGCTACCGCTACCCTGTGCTCGGTGTCACGATGGGCGTCTTCATGTTCGCGCTCATCGGCTTCCCGACGCTGGGCGGCTTTATCGGCAAGTGGCTGGTGCTGGGCGCCGCCGTGCAGTCTGGCATGACGTGGCTGGCGATCGTCGGCGTGGTCGCCTCGATGGTCTCGGCGTACTACTACCTCCGCGTGCTCGTGGTGATGTGGATGCGCTCGCCGGAGGACGCGCCAGAGGCCTCGCGCAACACCGCTACGCTGCAGCCGTCGACGTCGGCCGTGCTGGTCGCGTGCGCGGTGCTTCTAGTGGTCCTGGGTGTCTTTCCGGGTCTCGTGAGCGGAACGACCGAGAGCTTCTTCGACGGGCTGGTGCAGTTCGCCGCGGCCCGCTAGCAGCGTGACGGCTCTTCTCCGCGAGTATCTCCCCAACGCGCCCGACCTCGGGCTCTTCGTCGCGCCCGACATTCCGGCCGACAAGGTCCGCGCTGCGATCTCCGACTACGCGCCGGAGGTAGCCTCTGGCGACGTGCTGGCGCTCTACGACGCGACGCGGCTGGGCTCGGCTAAAGACGGCGCCCTGTTCCTGGCCGACCGAATGGTGTTTCAGAACAACGACCTGCAGTCGCCACGAACGATCCGGTACGAGGACATTGTGGGCGTGCGCACCAAACGCCAGCTCTTGGGTGGCAAGCGCATCGAACTGGAGGTCAACCGGGCCCGCGCGACAATCACCGAGACGCTCGACTTCTCCGCGCAGGGCGGTGCGGCGGAGTTTGTCGAGCGCTTTCTGCGCGAGACTATGCTGCGCGGCGGTGCGCCACCGATCGCGCCAGAGGCCTCTGGCGAGACCGATGCGGACGCTGTAGCCGTCGCCTTGGACCACCTCGTGGCCGACGGCGCGCTTACGCCCGAGGACCGGGAGAAGATGCTCGCCGTCCTGCGCTAGCCTCTGGCGCCAGAGGCCCTCGGCGTCAACACGTGCGCGCGCCAGAGGCGGGCACGTGTGCTCAAAGCGCCAGAGGCCTCAGGCGACGTCGCCCGCCACGTCGCCCACGGTCGCGCCAGAGAGCAGTTTGAGGCTTGCAGGCTCGGCGCGCTTCTGGAGCAGTTCGAGGGAGTGGAAAACGAGGTCACCCATCGTGTCCGCGTCGCGAAACGTGTCGTCCCGGTAGTGCTTGGCGAGCGAGACGCCGAGGCGGCGCACGTTGTCAGTCTCGGAGATCAGGTCCTCGCGCATCACGTCCATTAGGGCGCGGTAGCGAGCCTGGGAGACGCGGAGGCGCCCGGCAATCAGTGCGCGTTCCTCGCGCTGGTACTGGTCGACCGTCGTCTCCGTAAGATGCTTGAGCCCAAGCGCGATCACGGCGTTGTTCTGCGGAAAGAACTGCGGGAGGTAGACGCGGCGCTTTGGATGGTGACTCTGCTGGTCGAAGTCGATGGGCCGCATCCGGTAGTGCAGCTTTTCAAAGTCTGGCGTCACGTCCATCACCCAGTTTCCGGCGTGCATGTCTCCCAACAGACGCACAAAACAACGCTCATTGAACTTGACGAACTCCTTGGCGAGCCGCACCTGATCGAAGCGTCCCTGGGGCAGAGCCTCGCGGATAAACGCGTCGCCGGGGAGACCTACCACGTGCTCCTCGACAAGCGTTTGCTCGCGAACCGTGGGGCCGTCGACGCGCACGTAGAAGTTGATACGGTTGGGCGAGAGCACGTGCTCCAGGTCCAGACCGTAGACGCGGTTGGCGTCGGCGCGCTTGACGTAGAAGTAGTCGAAGTTCTCGTTCAGCCGGTTGACGATCCGCACGCGCATCGGGAGCGTGTTGCCATAGTGGCACAGGTCGACCCGGTCGATGTAGAGGTGCTCAACGGTCGAGAGGTCGCCATCAGACTTGAGAAGCGCGTACGTCTCGCGCAGGGCGCCGTGGATCTCGGCCTGCTCCGAGGGGCCGTAGTACACCGTGCTCCACAGCGTGTCGGAGCCCAGTTCGTCGTAGAGCGGAGACTGGCCCGCAAAGCGCATCAGGTCGTCGTAGCTCACGCCTCTGGCGCCAGAGGCAGGCGCTCCACTTGCCAGGCGGCCGTACTGGCGCAGGTAGTCCACGAGATAGCCGCTGACGGGGTACGTCGGCTTTTTGCGCGAGATCAGGTTGCGAGCGGGAGGCACGGGTGTCGGGCGTGGGTCGGGGAGCGCGGCAGCTTTGCTCTGGCCTCTGGCGCCAGAGGCTGTAGGGAAGCAGCTTTGCTCAGAACTCGCGCAGAGCGCGTCGCCGGAGGCTAGGCCGCCACGGTGCGTGCGTCCATGACGCGCTGGTAGTGTGCCTCGTACTGCGGCACGATCTGATCCAACCGGAACTCCTGCTCGGCGCGTTCGCGGGCGGCCTGCGCCATGCGGGCGTGTAGGTCGGGGTCGGTCAGGATGCGCCGGGCGGCCTCGGTCATGCCGTCCACGTCCGCCAGAGGCCGAAGGAAGCCGGTCACGCCGTCCAGGTTGAGTTCGGGGAGGCCGCCGATGTCGGAGGAGACGACGGGCACCCCGCACGCCATCGCTTCGAGCGCGGCGAGGCCAAACGTCTCGCTGGCCGAAGGCATCATGAACAGGTCGGCGATGGAGAGAATCTCCTCGACGGGCTCTTGCTTGCCGATAAAGCGCACGTCGCCCCACACGCCTGCCTCGCGCGCGAGCACTTCAGAGGCCGCCCGGTCGGGTCCGTCGCCGACCATGAGCAGTTTGACGCCGCCGGGCTGGCCGTGCTTGGCGTGGCCTTCGGGCCACACGCCAGAGGCGTGGAGCCGCGTGAACACCTCGATCACGTCCGTCGCGCGCTTGACCTTGCGGAAGTTGCTGACGTGCACCATCAGCTTTTCGCCATCGGGCGCGATGGCGCGCTTGAAATGGTCTTTGGGCTGGCGTTGGAATCGCTCGACGTCGATAAAGTTGGGGATGACTTCGATCTCGTTCGAGATGTCGAACGACGCGTACGTCTCGCGCCGCAGCCAGTCGCTTACGGCCGTGACGCCATCGCTGGTATTGATCGCGTGCTCCACGACGGGTTTAAAGCTAGGGTCTTTGCCCACGATGGTGATGTCGGTGCCGTGCAGCGTTGTCACGACCGGCACATCGTGACCAGACGTCTGGAGGATCTGGCGCGCGAGAACGGCACTCGTGGCGTGCGGGATGGCATAGTGCACGTGCAGCAGGTCGAGCCCCTCGTGCTTGACCACGTCGATCATCTTGCTCGCAAGCGCGAGCGCGTACGGCGGATACTCGAACAGCGGATACGTGTTGACCCGCACCTCGTGGAAGAACATGTTCTCGGCTACGTGATCGAGCCGCATCGGCAACGCGTAGGCGATAAAGTGGACCGTGTGGCCTCTGGCGGCGAGCGCTTTGCCCAACTCGGTAGCGACGACGCCGGAGCCGCCAAAGGTGGGATAGCAGGTGATGCCGATGGTCATGCGATACAGGAGGGGAGAGCACGAGGACAGAGCGCGAACGCTTGCACCTCTGGCGCGGTTGCCTCTGGCGAAGCGGCCTCTGGCGGCTGTCGCCGCCCAGCCACGCGCCAGAGGCCAGACACAACAAAGCCTCTGGCGCACGCACGCCAGAGGCTGTGGGAACGTGGCAGGCGCGCTAGTCCCGCGCCTTGCGAAGCTCAATGCGCAGGCGCACATCGGCACGCGTGATGCCGCGGTAGTCGTCTGAGAGGTCTTCCAGGTTCACGCCTTCGAGGAACGTGTCCGCTTCCAGGCGGGTGCCGTCCGCTTCAAAGGTGATGCCGCGGGGCATCAGGATGTCACGCCCGAGATCGCCCAGGTCCTCGAACTCAATGCGTACCTCGCGACCACGGATAAAGTAGTTACCCGTCGCGAGCGTCTCGTCCACGCGGTCTCCGCGCAGCCGCTCTACACGTACGCCACCTGCCTGATCGAGCGTGAGGGACACGTCGCGGGACAGTTCGCGGCCTCGCACGTCACGCGCATCGACAGAGGACGCGGTGGGCTCGACCGTGTAGTCTGTGAAGTCGTACCGACCGGAGACTTCGAGAGGCGTCAGGTCTTTGGCGCCGCCGAGAAGGCCACAGCCCGTGAAAAGGACGGCGGCGGCGAAAAGCAGGGAAAGGGTGCGCATCGGGAGGTCGGGATGGGGGAGGAATAAGAAGCCTCTGGCGCTACGATAGCGCCAGAGGCTTAGGCCTGGAATGGCCGTGGGTTAAAACCGCAGGATTGCAGCGGCCGGTCCGTGCTCGCTGAGTGCCTTTTTGGCGTCGTCACTGCGCACGAGTTCGAGCGTGGCACCCTGTGCCATCGCGCTGTCTAGCATGGCCTCGATGAGGTCAGCTTCGCGTTCGATGGTGCCTCCGGTGGCCTCGTAGGTGCCCTCGGTTTGCGTGGTCAACATGCCGCTGTCGGGGTCGATGCCACCGGGCATCCGCGCCTCGTCGTCTACGACGAGCGTCATCACGCGTTGCTGGTTGAGCATGTCGAGCGTTTCGTTCAGCCCGGCGACGGCGCGAGAGGAGAGAAGCTCCTGCACCTTTTCGATGGTCTCTAGCTCCTCGCGAGCCTCGACATCGCGCTGGGCAGAGAGGGCAGCGTCGGCGACTTCAGAGGTGGAGGCATTGACCTCGCACGAGAAGCTCTCCGACGTTTTAAGGCGCGTTTTCTGATCCATCGCCTCCAGGAAGTCCTTCTCCATGTCGGAGGCGCAAGAGTAGACGATGTGGCGAGCGTCCATCTCCTCGGCGATCAGCGCGAGCGCGTGAGCACTCTTTTTGGCCTGATCCTTTTTCATCTCCGACTTCATGTCCTGCCGCTGATCCTTGGACGCGAAGTCCGTGATCGCGAGCTCCTCGCCTGCCAAGTCGAAGACCTCCTCGACGAGCCCGATCTGCGAGAAGAAGAAGCGGCTCTTGTGTGCCGAGACGAGCGCGATCACGAACCGGTCGTTTTCGTCTCGGATGCGCGCCAGAGGCCGGATGTAGGGCTCGCGGCCGACCTGCACCACATTGGGAAGCTCGATCGCGGTGCCGAGCTGCTCGAACAAGCCGAGCTCCTGGCACAGGAAGAACGCGACGCCGCGGCCAGTCCGCGGGATGCTCTCGCGGAGCGCTGCCTCGACGCGGTCCATCTCCGCACTGACGGCCTTGGCGTGGTCGCCAGAGGCGTCGGCTGCGCGCTGGCGGAGATCTTTGAGCGCGATCCCCCACGACTCGCCGACGCGCATCTCGGGCGTGAGCTCCATAAACACGCTCACGATCGGCGCGCCCTCAGAGCGCGCGTCGTTGAGGCGCTGGATGTGGTCGGTGGAGAGAAAGTGGAAGCCGGGCGTGGAGGTGCGTCGGCGGAGTTCTGCCAGGAGGGCGTCGCGGGAGTCAGCGGAAAGGGCGCTCATAGAAGAGGGGTTGAGAGGTAGAAGAGGTGCTCTCCCTCTAATCGCCTGGGCCTCGCGAGGATCCTTGCGAGCGCACAGATCGGGGGCCTCTGGCGCCAGAGGCCCCGGCGTGGCTCGGTGCTGGGCTGGGGGTGACCCCCGCTTCGCTCGCCCTCCGGTCGCGAAGCTGTCCCCCTTGTCAAGTGGGACAATCCGCATCTCAGTCTTTCAGACGCTAGAGGGACGGCTGCCTGCCTGGGGAGACCGCGGTGGGAATTGTCCCCCTCGCCCGAGGGGGACAGCTTTGCGATCAACGAGGAGCAAAGCGGGGGGTAGCCACGCACCACCTCGGTCTCAGGTCGAGCCTCTGGCGCCAGAGGCTCACGCCAAAGAAATCCCAGTCCCCCAGTCCCCGCCAGAGGCTACTCCGCGAGCGTGACAGCAAGCGGGAAGTGGTCACTCACCTCGCGCGGGTCGTGGACGGGCGCGAAGCGCACCTCGCGGAGGCGGGCGTAGAGGCCGGGCGAGAGCAGAATGTGATCGATGGCGGAGAGCTCGCCTTCTTCGATCACGTCGTTGCGGTTGCGGTCGTAGAGCGACGTGAAGCGCTCGGCTTGGGAGACCTCGGCCATGACGTTTCGGAGGTCGTCGTCTGGGCTGGGGCCTGCGCGCTTAATGCGTGCCATCACGTCGGTGACGGGGATGCTTCCGGCGCGGTCGAGCGTGGCGTCGTCGAAGTCGTTGAAGTCGCCAAGGGCGATAACCTCGCGGCCCGCAGCCATCTCGGCTTCGATAAACTGGCGAATCACTTCAGCTTGCGTCTCGCGGCGCGGCGCGCGCTCGGCGTCCAGCGGACGTGCGAGAAAGTGGACGCCGATGATGGTCGTCGGGGTGCCCGCGATGGTGAGGCGCGCCCACATGTTCTTCGACACCCCATACAACTGGTCGCTCACGCCAACGGGCAAGCGCACGTTCGTGCGGCCCACTTCGTCGACCGGGATGGTGGAGAGCAGGCCGATGTTCTGGCCCGTAAACGTGTCCTGTCCCGGCACGAGGTAGGCGCTGTAGCCCAAATCAGAAAGTGATTCCTCAATCATCATCTCCAGCACGTCCACATTTTCCGTTTCTGGCATCACAACGATATCGGCGTCCAGCGCGCGAATGCTTTTCGCGATGGCATCGCGGTGGGCGCGGGACTTGGCCGGGTCACCCTTCCACGGAAACGAGATCACGTCGTCGCCTTCCTCGCCTACGCCGTCGAACAAAAACTCGCCGTTAAACGATGCGATGCGAACGCCGTCTGTCCGCCAGTCGACCGTTTCCACGACGCGAAACGGCGGCGGCGCGCCAGAGGCCTCCTCGCCGCCTCTGGCGGGAGAGCTCCCCGAGCACGAGGACAAGACGAGCGCAAAAACGAGTGAGAGGCGGAGCATAGATCTAGACTGAACGGGAGACGCCCCACCACAAAAGCGTGGCGGGGCGTCGCAAGATCGGGACATGTCTGGGGCTTAGCCCAGGACGATGGTCGCGATGCTGGAGTAGAAGCGGAAGCGGCGCGGGTCGGGCTTGAACCGCACAGGCTGCACGGGCCGCTTGCCGACGGCCCACGCGGGCGTCTTGCCACCCACCATCGAGCGCTCGCTGTAAAAGTGGCGAGTCGTCTCGTCAAACGGACGCTCGGTCTCTGGCGAGTAGTAGACCTCGTGCGCGACTTCGAGAGCGCGCTGCCATCCAGCAGCATCCGAGTTGCCGTCCAGCGTGGTGTACAGGCGGCGCTTGGCGCTACCGGGGTTGAACGCGCTGAACTGGTAGGGATCAAGCACGGCGCCTTCGTAGGTGCGATTACCACGGTAACCCGTCTCGACGCGGTTGCGGATCACCCAGGCGACGAGCTCCTGCTCGGCGGGGCGCTTGGTTTCGGAGTAAGCACAGCGTGCGAGCCAAAGAACGTCTTCGCTGACGTTGTCCTGCATAAATGGCGGGACGACGTGGGCGACGGTCATAAACGGGTTCTGGTTCGCTGCAGCCTCTTTCGGTGACATCGATGCGTATCCAAACGCGATCAGAGGGAGAAGAGCAGACAGGAGCACGGAGAGGGCTGCTGCGGCTTTCTGGGGGGTGGCGAGCATACGGAGGCGGGGAAGGTGATTAAGAGGACGCACGAGGCGTCTTTCCCGAGAGCGTTGCCAGAACCCGGCCAAACAGGCCACGGTTGGTGAAGGCATCGGGAAGAGACCGCGAAGTGGGCGATCCCTGTGCGTGAGAGGCAAGTAACGGGAGACTCCGCGAAGCCTCTGGCGAGGCAAAGCGAGAAGCAAGCGAGGTCTGGGTGACATTCCAGAGAAGCCGTGTCTGCGATTGTATACAGGGGCGGTCAGGTGTTCTCTTTACCGGACACGCCAGAGGCTCATGCTCCACATCCTCGCTGATGCCAACATTCCGCACGCGCATGACGCGTTCTCGCGCTACGGCGCCGTCACGACGCGTTCCGGGCGCGAGATTACGCCAGAGGCGCTCTCGGGCGCAGACGTACTGCTGATTCGCAGCGTAACCCAGGTCTCGCCGTCTACCCTAGAGGGCACCCCGGTCCGGTTTGTCGCCAGCGCGACGGCAGGCATGGATCACATCGACGCGCGGCCTCTGGCGGAGGCTGGGATAACGGTCGCTCATGCGCCGGGCTCGAATGCCGCTTCGGTCGTGGACTGGGTACTGGCGGCACTTCTGCGGATCGCGACCGAGAAAGGGGAGGGGCTGGCTGGGAAAACGCTCGGCGTGGTAGGTGTAGGCGCCGTCGGTGGGCGGCTCGTGCCTCGCGCCGAGGCCCTCGGCCTGCGCGTGCTGCGTTGCGATCCGCCGCGCGCGAGTGCGGGCGATCCGGGACCGTGGTCGCCTCTGGCGGAAGTGCTCGCCGCGTCCGACATCGTCACGCTGCACACGCCTCTGGCGCGCGAGGGTACGCATCCCACGCATCACCTCATCGGCGACGCCGAGCTCGTGACCTTGCAAGAGGACGCGTGGCTCATCAATGCCGCCAGAGGCCCGGTCGTGGACAACGAGGCGCTCTTCCGCGCGCTCGCCAGAGGCCGACTGGGCGCGACGGCGCTGGACGTGTGGGAGGGCGAGCCCATTCCCAATACATCGCTCGCCTCGCGCGTGGACATCGGCACGCCGCACATCGCGGGCTACGCGTTCGACGGCAAGATCCGCGGGACCGTGATGGTCGAGGCCGCGCTCCGCGACTGGCTCACGTCGCGACTCGCCTCTGGCGAAACGCTGCCCGAGGCGTGGAATCCCGAAGCCGCGCTCGCCCCACCGGCTCCGCTCGTGCTCGACGCCCCACCGCCGCCACAGGACACGCCTCTGGCGCACGCGGCGTGGCTGGACGCGCTCGTGCGTCAGGCCTACGACATCCGCGCCGACGACCGCCGCTTCCGAAACGCGGTCGTCACCATGCCCGACCCGGAACGCCGCGGGCTCGCATTTGCCGACCTGCGCCGCACCTACCACGTCCGCCGGGAGTGGAGCCGCTTTCTTGTGCGTGGTGCTATCCCGACGCCTCTGGCGCAAGCCGTCTCTGTGGGCCTTGGGATGCAAGCGGAAGGCTGAAGCGGCCTCTGGCGGCAGAGGCGAGCGAGTCGCAGCTTTACACGGAACCGCGCGCCAGAGGCTCAACCGTAGCCGTACTCCTTCAGGTGTCCCTCGCGGTTGCGCCAGTCCGCGCGCGTTTTGACGTGGAGTTGGAGGTAGACCGGGCGGCCCAGGAAATCCTCGATCTCGCTGCGCGCGGCCTGCCCGAGACGCTTGAGCGCCTGCCCACCCTTGCCGATCAAAATACCTTTCTGACTGTCGCGCTCCACGATGATGTCGCACGCGACGTAGTCCTTTTGCCGCTCGCGCTCGTCGAACTTCACGACGACGACCGAGGTGGAGTAGGGGACCTCGTCTCGGAACAGGTTGAAGACGGCCTCGCGCACGATTTCAGAGACGAAAAACCGCTCCGGGTGCTCCGAGATCTGATCGGTCGGGTAGTACGGTGGGCCTTCGGGGATGCGCGCGAGGATGAGATCCAGGAGCGCGTCTGTGGCCTTGCCGTTGAGCGCCGAGATGGGCACGACCTCCTCGAAGGCGTGGCGTTGGTTGTACATCTCCACGAGCGGCAGCGCGTCGTCGCGCATGGCCAGCAGATCGACCTTGTTGAGCGCGAGAATGGAGTGGCCTTTGAAGCCGTCCAGCTTTTGCAGCGCCGCCTCGGCATCGTGCGAGATGTGGTTCTGCGTCGCGTCGGCCAGAAATACGGTTACGTCGGCGTCGCGGAGGGCGCGGTCCACGTCGCGCATCATGTAATCGTGCAGGCGGTACTTGGGCCGCACCACGCCGGGCGTGTCCAAAAACACGACCTGGTGCGGCGCCTCGCCGTCGGAGCCGTCGCTGGAGAGAATGCCCAGCACGCGGTTGCGCGTTGTGCTCGGGCGCGCGGTGACGATGGACAGCTTGGTGCCCAGCAACCGGTTGAGCAGCGTCGACTTGCCCACGTTGGGCGCGCCCACGAGCGCCGCGTAGCCCGATTTGTGCCCCTCGGGCACGGGCTCGAACAGGAGCGGCGCCCGCTCGCCCGCACCCGCAGGCTCTGCCGCGAGGCCAGCCTCTGGCGAGACGGCGTCATCGGGAGATGCGGCGGATGTGTCGCCAGAGGCGATGAACGGGGCGTCGCCGGCGGGCGTCGAGTCAGAGTCGGTCATACAGAGAGGGGCGGGCGCCACGTACGACGCCCGCCCCGCGGCGGTTCTACCGGCCTCTGGCGCCAGAGGCTAGTCGTTGCACTCCCACGCGCCGTTGCCCCATTCGGCGGCGTCCCCGCCGGGACAGGCGGGAGCAGAGGTGGCGAGTCCGTTGGAGGCACAGCTCCCGAGTCTGCACCCGTGGCCGAGGTGGTTGCTCACCTGCGAACACGCGACCACTCGGTCTCGCCAGAGGCCGTCGCCACCGGGCTTGTTGCAGATCTCGACGATGCCATCGGGGTTGCCGCCGCAGTTGGGTGCGGTCTGGGGCGGCGGTGAGGTTTGGGGCGCCGGGCTGGCAGGTTGGCCGTCGCAGGCGAGGATGCGGTCACCATGCGAGAAGTGCTCGCGGAGGGCGCTGCGCTCGACTGCGAGCGTGCTCGTCCCGTTGTGGCACACCTCCACCGTGCCGTCGGCGCGGGTGGCGCGCGCGATGTTCTCCGTCGGCGTGTGGTGCGTCGTCTCGGTGCCCACGTGGATCACCTCGTTGCCATCGAAGCCCAAGCGGTCGACGAGGTCGAGCACGGGTGCCATCTCGAACTCGATGTCCGCGTCCTTGCCCAGTTCGAGGCGTGTGCCGAAGAGGCCACCGCTTTCGATCTGAGCGCGCCATGCCGCCTCTTGCGCCTTGTAGTCCGCCCAATCTTCGCTCTTCATGTGCCAGTAGAGGGCACTTTCGTAGAGCGTCTTGCCAGACGTGGCAGACTTGATGCGTACCGTCAGCGAGCCGCCGCGGTCGGCGCGTTCGCCGATGCAGTCGGGCCAGCGGTCGCACCCGCCCACGCCGTCGAAGCGGTCTTGGAGCGTGCGCAGGCTGCGAATGTCGACCGCGAAGTCGTTGAGGTCGCTCGCCTTGAAACTCTGCGTGCCGAAGCGCGCGCCGTTCGAGCCTCTGGCGTAGGTGCCAAAGCCGTTGCGGACCGACCCGACGAGCGGATCGCTCATGCCGTCCACGTCCAGCGTGTAGACGCCGTAGCCGTGGCGGTCGATGTTGCCGAACTCGAGGTAGATCTCGTCGCTTCCCAGCTTGTCGATGGTGTCCTCGAACTGCGTCCAGGCCTCTTGCGAGGCGACAGCTTTACCGTCTTCGAGGTAGTCGACGCGGCGCGTGCCCAGGTCCTGGTCGAAGCGGTGCTTGTGCTGCAGCCACGGCCACGCCGGGTTGTTCCACGGCGCCGAGGTGCCAGTGCCGCGCGGGTTGCTGTTGCTGATCCCGCTCGTGAGGTCGCGCCACGTGGTGACATCCATGTGGCCACCCGGTGGGTACGCATGCTGCACCACGACGAGTCCGCCGGTGATGCTGACGCGGCCATTGAGCTTGACGGGCAAGAACTGCTCTTCATCGCGCACGATCACGATCCCGCGCCACGTCATCCGGCCACCGTCCACGACTTCGAGCGAGCCGTCGATCACGAGCGCGCCGTCGCCTTCGAACCGAGCGTTTTTCTCGATGCGGAGGTCGCCGGTCACGTGCGTGACCTCGTTTACATCGCCCAGGCCGGTTCGGTTGTTGGTGACGCTGAGAGGGCCCGTGATCTTCGTCTCCGGAGCCTGCGCGAGCGCGGCCTGGTAGAGATCCTCACCGTCTTTCACGTTGAGGTCTTCGAGCATCCAGTTCCACGAGTTCGCGGCGAGACCAGAGTTGTACGTGCCGCCAGCGGTTGCCGTCGCGTTGGTGAGGGACGCCTCCATCGGCGCGAGTTTCGCCAGCGTTTCGAGGCCGAGTGCGTCGTGCTTGCGGCGGTCGAACTGCACCTTGCCGCCGGTCACCTTCGCGCCAGAGGCGGCAGCGGTGGTGACGTAGGGCACGTCGAGCCAGACGGGCCCCGGGTAGTTCATCGGGTCCCAGTCGTAGGTGCTCTCGATGGTGTGGGTCGCGCCCGCGTAGTCGCCCGAGACGACAAACGTCGCGCGGGTGGCCGTGGACGTCGGCGAGTACTCCACGCGATAGGAGCCGCCGTCGTAGCTCTGCGTCTCGTCCGCGGCGGCGGTAAAGCCGGTGTCGTCCACGATGGAGGCCAGCACGACCGCGTGACCACTTTCGGCGATCTGGCGCGAAAGGAGGTCCGCCTGCTGCTCGCGCAAGCCTGCTTCGCCCTCACCTGCGATTTGGCGCGTGCTGTAGGTGAGGAGAGAGCCGCCGAAGATGGCGGCGCCGACGAGCAGTAGTGTGAGTTTTCCCATGATGAAGACCGGAGTCGCGTGTTGAAATCAGACAGCCCCGCCAGAGGCGAGGGCTGGAGGTGGGGCTAAATCTCTGCGCCCGGAGGGGGAGCAGGTCGGTTGGGTGCCGGTGGAGACGGCTTCGGGGTCGCCGGAGGATTCTGCGTCGGCGGCAGCGGGTTGGTTGGGCCTGGGGGCGCCGGTGGTGACGGCGGCGGTGGCGCCGGGGGAGCGGGCTCGCCCGGCAGTAGCGGGATATCGCGAGCGCTGGCAGCAGGCCCCGCGACGGTGCTGCTTCCCGTCGCACCGACGTTGACAGGCCGGATGCTGTGCGCCACGCGCACGAGGTTCTGGTCCGACGTGGAGCGCTGGTCTGCGGCCCGAAACTCGGGGCCTCTGGCGGCGGTCTCGATCTCGACCTCGAACCGGACGGGATCGTTGTACTGGTTCGTCGCGTGCGGGCGTCCATAGCCTGCAGACGTGCCGGCGCGAGTGATCTGCTCGTTGCTGCGGTTGTAGGCGCGCACCACAAAGCCGACCACATCGGTCGCCATCAGGCCCGACAGAGAAAACGTGCCTGGGGCTGCGCCAGTGGACGGGTCGAGTTCGTTGCTCCACCGCTCGACATCGAACGTCGGGCGATCCACCGTGCCCACCCGGATCGCGTCTCCTGTGGGCTTCAAGACATACGATACCGTCTTGATGGAACTGCTTGCCGCGGGCGACCCGGCTGGAGCGGGCTCACTGGTGACAAACGTGAAGCGGTTCGTCTGGGTTGGCGTGCCCTCGATGTTCATGACGTAGTAGCCCAGCCCTGCAACGGCCTGTGGCCGCGTGCGCGCATTTTCGATCTCGCGCTGGGCGACCTCGAAAAACGAGCCTGCATGTTCCTGCGCACGTCCGTTGACGGTCGTGTCGATGGCAGCCTGCTGCTGCCGCACCTGGACGAAGATGAGCGTTCCCAGGAGCGTGGCGCCCACCAGGATCGCTGTGAGGTGGTCAAAGATGGCCTGCATGAATCAGTCGGTGGAGTGTGCCGCGCCAGAGGCGGGTGTGATGACGCGGCGCAGGCGCGCGACTACGGGGGGCGTGCCGATGTAGCCCGAAGGCTCGGCGTGCACGAACACGGTGATCTCTTTGGCGAGGGACCGCTCCGGGCTCGATGCGGGGTTGGCTGGGTCTAGGTATCGGACGGAAACCGAATCTCGAAAGGCGAGGGTCTGCCCGTTACGTGTGGCCGTCACGGGTCTGGACGGCTGACCGTGGAAGTCGTCCAGGTCGTCGTAGCTGCTCTCGTCGGTTTCGCCGAGGTCGGCGCCGAAAGCGCTGCGCGGCGTGAGCGTGCTTGTAGAGGAGCGGAAGCCGTCGCGGCCCACGTCGGCCTCGTCAAACGCGCGACGTGCGACCTCGTGAAGGCGTGCTCGGGCCAGTCCGGTCGCAGCCCTTTGGACTTCAGATGTGATCGAGATCCTCTCGTTTCCCGCATCCGCCTCGTGGCGGCTGAGCGTGTAGAGGGAAAAGATGAGGATGGCGGCGAGCGCCAGAATCGTTTGCTGCATCGGAGAGAGTGCGGGGCTGTACGTGAGCCCATGCGACCTCTGTGCCCACCCGTCCTCGGCCCTGATGCCGTCCCGTATTGGAACACTCGGATGCCTCTGGCGGCATCCAAGCGGCCTCACGTCTCATTCGGAGAGACCTCGGAGAATCGCCCTGAGAATCTTTACCGCCTCTATCGGGAGCGTAATCGTTACGCCGCAGAGCTGTTGATCGCGAGGAGATACGCACCAACGGCCCGTGCCCATCCCATGCCGAGAGCATCTGAGACGAGGGCCTGCCCAATGGATACTTCGAGCACGCCCGGGACCGACGCGAGGTACGGCCCAAGGTTTTCTAGGTCCAGATCATGGCCCGCGTTGACGCCCAGGCCCGCGCCTCTGGCGGCATCGCTCGCCACTACGTGGGCATCGAGCTGGCGCGCCTGGGTCGCCAGAGGCATGGGCCCAGGCGTAGGGCCCGGTGTATAGCTCGACGCGGTCGGCGCCGATCTCTGCGGCTCTCAGAATCGTGTCCACGACGGGGTCGACGAAGAGACTCACGCGCAAGCCGCGGTCGTGGAGCCGCTCGATGACGTCGCGCAGTCGCTTGCCGTCGCGCACGAGATTCCACCCGTGATCGCTCGTGAGCTGGTCCGAGGCGTCGGGCACGAGCGTGGCTTGCGTGGGGCCGATCTCCAGCAGGAGCGCTTCGAACCCGGGGTAGTGCTCGCCAGAGGCAGAAAAGGGATTGCCTTCGAGGTTGAGCTCGGCGCCTCTGGCGCGGGCGAGCGTGGCGAGTGCGCGCGCGTCTTCAGCAAGCGCATGGCGGCGGTCGGGCCGTGGGTGGAGTGTCAATCCTGCCGCACCCGCATCGAGCACGGCGTCGGCGGCGCGCTCGACGCTGGGGCGCGCGCCTTCGCCGGGGTGGATGCCCGCGCGGGCGTTGCGGACGAGAGCGACCTTGTTGAGGTTGACGCTGAGACGGGTCACGAGAGGAGGGGGCGGGGCGCGTCGGACGGTGGGAGGCGGCGTGCAAGTTCCGGCCTCTGGCGGAGAGAAACTCGCGGCGTGCGTAGAGGTCTTCCGTGCAGACAGCGGCTCATCTTGCCTTTCGAGTGCGCCGTCGGTAACCTGAATGACCGTCTGGCCCGCTGTGTTTAGGCCGCCGGTTCTCTCCTCACCCGCACTTCCTCCGAGCGACAATGCGTCTCGCCATTCAGGTGGTTCTCGCCATCGCCATCGTCGTCCTCGCTTACTTCCTCTTCAAGTCTATTCGCGATCCGTTCCTGGCCGATCAGGCTCGCATCGAGCAGGAGACCACAGGCCGCGAACGCATGGATGACGTTCGAAACGCGCTGATTTCCTACCGCGACGCCAGAGGCAGCTATCCGTCGACGCTGGACTCGCTGACGCTCTTCGTCAAGAACGACACGGCGTTCGCGCTGCCCGAGCCCAACCCCGACGAGATCCGCCTGACGGAGTTCTCCGCCGACGGCCTCGCGACCTCCGCCAGAGGCGGCGAGCGGTTCAACTACCAGGTCGTCGAGAACGACACGACGGACTACGAGATCTACTGGCTGCAGGACCCCGGCGCGCCCGGCGACTCCATCGGCTCGCGGATGCTCAACCCCGCGCTTCGCAACGCCGCGTCCTGGCTCGAATAGCCGGACCTCTGGCGGGATCTCCGCGTCTATCCACCGTGTCACGACGCGTCGCCATTCTGGGCCTTCAACGGTCGCTTCTTCGCTACGCGGAGATCGAGACCGGTGACGCACGCACGCTCCGCCGCTTGGGAACTGTCGAGTTCGACGGGGACGCCGAGCGCACGCTGCTCGGCGACGGAGGCCCGCCGCTGGGCCCCGCGCTAGAGCGTGCCGTCCGCGAAGTGTTTGCCATCGACGAAGCGGGCGCGCCAGAGGCACTCATCGTGGCCGCGCACCCCTCGCACACGGTCAGCTTTGCGACGCCGCTGCCGGTCTCGCTCGGTGCCGAGGCCAGCCACGAGCAGTTGCGGCAGGAGGCCGCGCTTCTGGCGGACGTGCCCGCTGGGCGTCCCGTTCGCATTCGCGCCGTGCCGGTCCGCTCCGAGCCTCTGGCGCGCATCGCCGAGGCCACGCCGGAGCCGCATCAGTGGCACCACGTGATGTATCTCAGCGAGGCGGTCCACGCGCGGCTGTCGCTGCTCGCTCGCGCCCTCGGCGTGGGCTCGTACGATTTGGTGGACACGACGCGCGCCGCTGCTGCCATCGTGCAACGCCTCGACCCCAGTGGCGACGTGGACCGCGTGACGCTCGCCGTCGGTGCGTACGCGGGGCACACGGAATACGCGCTCTGCCGTGGCGGCGCGTGGGCCTACGGGCACCACGGACCGGGGGCGGCGCCAGAGGACACCGCCTACTACGCGCTCGCGCTCCTGGAACGTCTCGGGTTGGAGGTAGACGCACCGCGCCGCCTGTTCGTCTACGGCGACGACACCAGCGACGCGCGCCTGGGACTGCTCACGCAGATGATCGACCTCGCGCCAGAGCTCCTCGACCCGCTCGTACTCTTCAACCGCCGCCCTCCACAGGCCGACCTCGCGCAACTCGCAGGATTTGCGCCACTTCTGGGCGTGGGGTTGGAATAATGCGCATCACGGGAGGGCGCTACGGACGGCGCATCATCGACGGGCCACCCGCCAAGGACGACCGCGTGCGCCCGACGACGGACCGCGTGCGCGAGGCCCTGTTCAGCATCCTGGGCGCGCGGATGCCTCTGGCGGATGCTACCGTCGTGGATCTGTTTGCGGGAACCGGCGCATTGGGCTTGGAAGCGCTCAGCCGCGGCGCCCGGCACGTCACCTTCGTGGACGCGCACGCGCCGACGCTCGCGCTCGCGCGCCGCAACGCCCGCACCCTCGGCGCCGACGCGCAGTGCATGTTTCTCCGCACCGACGCCGTCGCGTTTCTCTCGCGCGGGCCTCTGGCGCCCGCACCCGACTTGATTCTCGCCGATCCACCTTACGGTCTCGGCGCGATCCCCCGGCTTCCGCCTCTGGCGCTCGCACATCTCGCGCTCGGCGGCCTGTTTCTGCTGGAGCACGACACGCGCCACGACTTCGCCGCCGATCCGGCGCTCGTGCTCACCCGCGATTACGGCGGCACGCGCCTCAGCCTGTTCGAGCGCAGCGAGTAGCGCCAGCGGCTGATGTCTCTTCGCGCCAGAGGCCTCTGGCGGCGACGGCGGCGCGGAGTGAGCTTGCAGTCCCTCACGCCAGCGATCCATGACGCGCGCCCTCTACGCCGGAACCTTCGACCCGATCACCCTCGGCCATCTGGATCTGATCGGCCGCGCGCTGCGCCTGTTCGACCGCGTGGAAGTGACCGTCGCGGTCAACGCGTCCAAGCAAACGCTGTTCAGCGCCGACGAGCGCGTGGCGCTAATCCGGGACAGCGCCAGAGGCCTGAATGGGCGCGACCGCCTGGAGGTGACCGCCTTTGAAGGCCTGCTGGCAGACCGCGCGGTCGCCTCTGGCGCGACGGCGCTGGTGCGCGGGATTCGCGGCGCGGCAGATTTCGACTACGAGATGCGCATGGCGATGGCCAACCGGCAACTCGCGCCAGGGCTCGAAACGGTTTTCCTGGCGCCAGAGGTCGCGTTTCAGTTCGTCTCCAGCACCATCGTGCGCGATGTGCACCGGTGGGGGGGCGATACGTCGGCGTTCGTGCCCGAGGTGGTGCAGGCGGCGCTGCTCGCGCGGCGCTAACTCAATCCCACGCCAGAGGCCTCTGGCGCGTGTTTGACCTAAAAGTTGACCCGGCGCTAGAGGCCGCGGCGATACCTTATCGACATGCCTACGCCCGATCCGTCCGCCGTCCTCGAAGTCCTCAACCGCCACGTCGAGACCGTGCAGCCTTCGGCTACGCTCGCCGTCTCGGCGCGCGCCAAAGCGCTCGCGAGTGCCGGGCATGACATCGTCTCGCTTTCCGCGGGCGAGCCCGACTTCGACACGCCTGCACCGGTTGTAGAAGCCGCACATCAGGCGCTCCGCGACGGGTTTACACACTACACGCCCAACGCGGGCACGGCGGACCTGCGCGAGGCCGTCGCACACAAACTGCAAGGCGATGGCATTCCTGTCGAGGCGAAGCACGTGCTGTGCTCCAACGGCGCCAAGCAGTCCGTCGCGCAGGCTGTCCTCGCCGTGTGCGGACCCGGCGATGAGGTGCTGATCCCGGCCCCGTACTGGGTCAGCTATCCCGAGATGGCGCGCCTGGCAGGCGCTACTCCGGTCCCGATCTCGACGACGGTAGAGGATGACTACACGATGACGCCAGAGGCCTTGCGCGAGGCGATCACGGACCAGACGCGCGTGCTACTGTTCAACTCGCCCTCCAACCCGACCGGCGCCGTGTACTCGCCCGAGCGCGTGCGCGAACTCGCCGCGGTCATCCGCGAGCACCCGCGCCTGCTCGTCGTCGCCGACGAGATCTACGCGCAGGTGCTCTTCGACGCCGAGCACCTCTCGATGGCGTCGCTGCCCGGCATGTTCGAGCGCACGATGACCGTCAACGGCTTCTCCAAAGCCTTCGCCATGACGGGCTGGCGGTTGGGCTACGCCGCCGGACCGCTGTGGTGGTCGGGCGCGATGGCGACCATCCAAAGCCAGATCACGAGCGGCCCCTCGTCCATCTCGCAGAAGGCAGGCGTCGCCGCGCTGCAGATGGACCCCGAGCCTCTGGCGACGATGGTGAGCGCCTTCCGCCAGAGGCGCGACGCGTTCCTGGCGCGGCTCAACGCTTTAGAGGGCGTCCGCTGCCCCACCCCCGAGGGCGCCTTCTACCTCTTCCCAGACGTCTCGGCCTGCTACGGCAAAACGACCGCCTCTGGCGTGACAATCGAGGGGAGCGCCGACCTGTGCCTGTATCTGCTGGAGGACCATGGCGTGGCCCTGGTGCCCGGCGTCGCCTTCGGCGACGACAACGGCGTCCGCATCTCGTACGCCTCTGCGATGGAGGACCTCATGAAGGCCGCCGACCGCATCGAAGCTGGGCTCGCCGAGCTCTCGTAACCCGAGCCCTACCGGCAGACGTTCGGCTCCCGCCAGAGGCTGCCTCTGGCGCTAGCGCGCCTTGCGCGAGATCCTGTCGGTGATACTCAGTGCCGGTCCGACGGGCACGAGCCGTGGCGCAAACGCTTGCAGCTTGGTGAGCACCCCCGGCACGACGCGGCGCGTGTTCCGCGCGAGCCCATCCAGGCCTTGCTGCGCGACCCGCTCGACAGGCTGGGCGCCTTTGAAAAATGCGTCGTTCATCTCCGCGCGCTCGCCAAAGCCGGTGCGGACCGGACCGGGGCAGAGCGCCGAGACGTGCACGCCGGTGCTGCGCAGTTCGTAGTGCAGCGCGTCGGTAAACGAGAGCACGTAGGCTTTGGTCGCCGCGTACACCGCCATCCGTGGGACCGGCGCGAACGCGCCCAGGCTCGCCACGTTGAGCACGCCCCCCGTGCCCCGCTCGGCCATGCCGGGCACCAAGCGCGCCGCGAGTTGCGTCAGCGCCGAGACGTTGAGCTCGGTCATGCCTCTGGCGCCAGAGGCGTGCTCCACAAACGGCCCCGCGATGCCGTAGCCCGCATTGTTGATGAGCACATCGACGGTTTCTCCGGCCTCGTGCACGCGGTCCACGAGCGCGTCGGCGCCCTCGGCGGGCTGCAAGTCGGCGGGGAAGACGAGCGCTAGAGGACCGAGCCGCGCGGCGAGCGTGTTGAGCGCGTCCTCGCGCCGGGCGACAAGCAGCACGCGCGCGCCGAGCGGCATCAGCTGGCGCGCCATTTCCAGGCCGATGCCCGAGGACGCGCCGGTGAGGAGCACCGTCTTGCCGCGGTAGTAGTCGGTCACGGGTGGCAGGGGAAGAGGGGGGAGGCGAGCTTGCGAGTCACGATACTCCGCTGCCCGCATGACCCGGCTCGAATTCTTGACGACGGCAACGGCCCGCCTCGCCGCCTCTGGCGTGGACGACGCGCGCCGCAACGCGGAGTGGATCGTGGAAGACGCGACCGGCGCCTCGCGCGCCACAGTCTACGCGCGCCCAGACGTGCCTCTGGCGCCAGAGGCTGAGCGCGCAATGGATGCGATGGTAGAGCGCCGAGCCTCTGGCGAACCCATCCAGTATATCCTCGGTCACGCAGAGTTCATGGCGCTTCGGCTAGAGGTCGCGCCCGGCGTTCTCATCCCACGGCCCGAGACCGAAGAAGTCGTCGAAGCCGCGCTGCTCCAGATCGCAGACTGCGCCGAGCCCTGGGTGCTCGATGTCGGCACCGGGAGCGGCGCCATCGCGCTTGCCATCGCCCACGCGCGCCCGGATGCCACGGTTTTCGCCGCCGACGTGTCGCCAGAGGCTCTCGCCATCGCGGCCCGCAACGCCAACGCCAGCGGCCTCGATGTGTCGTTCGTCTGCGCCGATGCGCTGCGCCCGCAGTTCGCCGAGCGCGTGCCGCCAGCCTTCGACCTCATCGTGAGCAATCCGCCCTACGTGCCTCTGGCGGAGCAGCCCAGTCTCCAGCGCGAAGTGCGAGATCACGAGCCCGGACTGGCGCTGTTCGTGCCCGACGCCGACCCTCTGGTGTTTTACCGCGCCCTCGCAGGTCACGCCAGTGGCCTCTTGCGCCCCAGCGGTTTGCGCCGGCAGTTTGCGCCGGCGGCTCACGCTCCGGCGGGTGGCTCGTCGTGGAAACCCACGCCGACCACGGCAAGGCCGTCCGCGACCTCTTCGCAGCCTCAGGCTTCGTCGATGCCGAACTCCGCGCCGACCTCTCGGGCCGCGACCGGATCGCTCTCGCTCGCGCGCCAGAGGCCGCGGCGTAGCGCCTCTGGCGCCAGAGGCGGAGTCACGCCAGGGGTTCTCGACCTTCGCCAGAGGCGGGTCAGGCGTCGCCGCGAGAGGTGTCGAGGCGCATCTCGCTGAGCGCCACGCCGCCGTTGGGCCCGAAGTCCAACGTGCGGATCGGGAAGGGAATCGTGATCTCCTCGCGGTCGAAGGCCACCTTGAGCGCCTTGATGGCCTGGCTCTGCGCGTCGAGAAAGTCGGTTTGCTTGTTGAAGTCCACCCAGAAGCGGAGCGTGAAGTTGATCGACGAGTCGCCGAACTCATTGAAGTACAACTGCACCGGCCGGGCTGCGTTGCGCACACTCAAGCTCTCGATGGCCTCCACCGCGACGCGCTCGGCCTTTTCCAGATCGTCGCCGTAGCCTACGCCGCAGCCCAGGTCCACGCGGCGGTGCCGCGTCGCGGAGTAGTTCACGATGGGGTCCTGAAAGACCTTCGAGTTGGGAATGATGACCGTCTGCCCCTGAAACGTCTCCACGAGTGTGCTCCTGAGCGTGAGCTCCTTGACGATGCCCATGTGCCCGTTGGTCTCGATAATCTGCCCGACAGTAAACGGGTTGCGCACAGCCATCAGCACGCCTGCGATAAAGTTGCTCGCGATGTCCTGAAACGCAAAACCCAGCGCGAGGCCCACCACGCCGGCACCGGCCAGCAGCGTCGTCACCACGCCTGAAAGTTTGAGCGTGTCGAGCGCGATAAACGTGCCCGCCGCCAGCACGACGACGTAGGCGACCGTGCCCAGCAGGTCGACCACGTTGCGGGCCGCTGGCGCGTTGCTCGTCACCTTTTCCAGGACCCGCTTGACCACCCGCCGGACAATCTTGGCGACAAACGCCGCCGCCATCACGATCAGCACCGCGATCACAATGTTGGGCAGCAGCAAGATCAGTTCGCGCACCCACCCCTCCAGCTTGTCGACGAGGTCGGTAAACATCCCGCTGAGGCTCTGAGGCTCGGCTGCCGCATCTTCAGCGGCGAGGGCGGCGGCAACGGTCGAGGTGTCGGAGACGGTCTGCATAGGCGGGTTCAGGTGGGGCGCCAAGATAGCGGGACCCGAGCGCCGCCTGAGTGCCTGAACGCACACGCGGCCTCTGGCGCCAGAGGCCACAGCGTGTTAAGGCTATGTTTGCTCGAAACGGATGGGATCTCGCACCGTAGCGGTGCTCCGCCACTCCGCCTCCCCTCGGCGTCCGCCAGAGGCTTGCTTTTTCTCCCCTCGACCTCTTCAGGCTGCGCGCCTGCCCGACTGTGTTCATCAACGAGTTTTCCCACGAGCAGCGAAGCGCCTTTCTCGTCCTCGCGCGCCAGATCATCGACGCCGACGACCGGCTTACGCTTCCCGAGGTCGAGACGCTGGACCGGCTCTACGCCGAGTCTGGCGTGGAGGCGGAGCACGCCGACGCGCCCAGCGCCGCGGGCGACCTCAACCTCCTGTTCTCGAGCGAACGCGCGCGCTCGGTCGTGCTGGTAGAACTGCTGCTCGTCGCGTTCTCGGACGGCAACCTGCACCCGCGCGAGGAAGCCGCGATCCAAAAGGTGGCGGCCCGCCTGCAGATCGATCAGGGCACATGGAGCCACATCCTGGACTGGTCGCACCGCTACGCCGCGCTCGCCTCCGAGGCACGCTCGTTCGGGCGCCAACGCTCTGTCACCGCCGACGACTAAGGGAAGACCCTCGGAAGGCGGGGCCTCTGGCGCGTCGGTAGCTTTGGCGGCTGCCTCGCACATCTGCCTTCCCCCTTGCTCATGTCCGACATTCGGTTCGGAACCGACGGCTGGCGCGCCGTCATCGGAGACACGTACACGTTTGCAAACCTCACGCGCGTCGCCCTCGGGACGGCCGCGTGGCTGCGCACCCAGTCCGAGACCCCCAGTGTGGTGATCGGCTACGACACGCGCTTTCTGGGCACCGAGTTCGCCCATCACGTCGCGCGCGTGCTCGCCTCCGAAGGCATCCGTGTGCGCCTCGCGGACTCGTACGTCACTACGCCCGCCGTCAGTTGGGCCACACAGGACGGCGAGCACACGGCAGGCATTGTCATCACGGCGAGCCACAACCCGCCGTCGTACAACGGGTTCAAAATCAAGGCGTCCTTCGGCGGCCCCGCCTCGCCCGAGCAGGTCCGCGCCGTAGAGGCCGAGATCCCCGCCTCTGGCGAGAGCTACACCGCCAGAGGCTATGACGAGTTGGTTGATGAGGGGCTCATCGAGACGTTCGACCTGCGCGCGGGCTACGTCGGCCTCTTGCGCCAGAGGCTGGATCTGGAGGCGATCAAGGAGGCAGGCGTGCGCGTGGCCTACGACGCGATGTACGGCGCCGGACAGGGCATCGTCGCCGAACTGCTCGGCGCGCCTCGGACGGTCGAGCTGCACCACGACCTCAATCCCGGCATGCACGGCCGCGCGCCGGAGCCCATCGAGCGCAATCTGGAGGAGCTGATGGAGGCTGTGCCCGCGCAAAACTGCACGATGGGCCTCGCGACCGACGGCGATGCGGACCGCATCGGCTTGGTGGATGAGGAGGGCGTGTTTGTGGACTCGCACAAGATTTTGGCCTTGCTGGTCAAGTACCTCCACCAGGAAAAGGGTATGAGCGGAAGCGTCGTTAAGACATTTTCCACGACCGACATGCTCGCCAAGATGGGCAAGGCGTACCGCCTGGACGTGGAGACGACGCCTATCGGGTTCAAGTACATCGCGCCGATGATCATCGACGGCGACGTGCTCGTCGGTGGTGAAGAATCCGGCGGCATCGCGGTCAAGGGGCACGTGCCCGAGCGCGACGGCCTGTTCATTGGCCTGACGGTGCTGGAGATGATCGTCAAGCGCGAGCGCGCACTCTCGGGCCTCGTGCGCGAGCTCATGGACGAGTTCGGCCCGCACTACCAAGCGCGTTCTGACCTCCACACCACGCCCGAGCGCAAAGAGGCCGTGCTGGCCGAACTCGACGCGAAAGGCATGAAGCAGGTCGACGGCGCAGACGTGGTCTCGACCGAGAACCTGGACGGCTTCAAGTTCCGCACCGAGACCGGCTGGCTCATGTTCAGACCGTCGGGGACGGAGCCCGTCCTGCGCATCTACTCCGAGGCCGAGTCCCAGGACAAGGCCGAGGCGATGGTGGCCTCTGGCGTCGCGTTCGTGGAAAACGGCTAGGCGGCACCAGCCACCCCCAGTCTGGCCTCTGGCGTGTTCGCGCCAGAGGCTTTTTTGTGCGCCTCTGGCGCCAGAGGCGCGGCTGTTCGCTACGCCAGAGGCTCGGTTTCCAATGCCGCCGCCTGATCCAAGGCCTGCACGAGCACCTCGGGCGGCTGAGCGCCCGAGACGGCAAGCCGTCCGTTCAGCACCACGAACGGCACGCCGCGGACGCCCACGCGCGCCGCGTCGGCCTGCGCGGACTCCACCTCGTCGCGGAAGCGGTCGCCCGCCAGAAGCGCGCGGGCCTCTGGCGCCGGCACGCCAGCCCGCTCAGTCATTTCGACCAGGTGATCCGCGTTGCCCAGGTCGCGGCCTTCGGCGAAGTAGCCGTCGAACAGAGACCGGGCGGTTTCCCACGTGAGGCCGTGCTCGGCGCCGAGTAGAACGAGCCGGTGCGCGTTGGCCGTGTTGGGCGCGCCGTGCAACCGCGCGAAGTCGAACCGCGCGCCAGCGGACTCACCCGCGCGCTCCACGTGCGCAAAGGCCGCGGCCATCGCGTCTTCGCCGCCGAACTTATCTGTAAAGAACGGGCGCATCGGCAGGCCCTCTTCGGGAATACCGGGCTGAAGCTGAAACGGCCGCCAGCGGACCTCTGGCGAGAGATCCGGGCGCGCGTCCAGCGCTGTGCGAAGGTGCGCCTCGCCAATAGAGCACCACGGGCAGGCGATGTCGGCGTACACGTCGAGGGTCATAGAACAGGTCGGCTGCGCCAGAGGCCCTGGCAGGTTGTGCCTCTGGCGGGTGGTCAGGAGGTGGCTTTGATCATCGGCGCTTCGCCAGAGGCTTCAGCGGAGGTCGCACAGCGCAGCATGTAGTCGGCCACGTCGGCGCGGGAGACGCTTTCGCCGGGTCCCATCGCGAAGAGGCCCGTGTCGTAGCGGCCGGTCTTGGGGCCGTCGGTCAGGCGCGGCGCGCGGACTGCGGTCCAGTCCAGACCGGAAACACGGAACAGGTCGACGTGACGTTCCGAGTCGCGCAGCATCGTGCCGACGACGAGCTTCATGATGCCGCGCAAGATTTTGGGCGCGAGCCCCGGCGGGTCGGCGGGATCGGGCACGCCTGCGCCTGTCAGCGTGATCACGCGCGTCACGTCGTGCCGTTTCATCGCCGCGATCGTGTTTTCGGCCGCGCGGACCATGATGTCGTCGGTGGAGGTTTTGGTGTGGCCGAGCGCCAGAAGGACGGCGTCGGCGCCCTCCACGATCTTGGCTACGTCGGCGGCGTCTGTGGCGTCGCCCTTGGAGACGGTGAGGCGGTCGGCGCCAGAGGCCGGTGCGGTAAGCGTCTCTGGCGAGCGCGCGAGCGCATGGACGGTGTGGCCTGCGTCGAGGGCCTGTTGGATGAGGGGGCGGCCGGTGCGTCCGGTGGCGCCGAGGATTGCGAGGTGCATAGGAAACGAGGGTGGTTTGCCGTCGTAAAGGGGAACCCGCAGCCCGGTTTCCATTTCGGTACCCTCGCGGAAACCACCTGTGCCCATGTCGCCCCGCCGCTACGGAGATCCGTGCCCCGTCACCGCCGCCCTGGGCAGCGTGACCGGCAAGTGGGAGCCTGCCATCCTCGGCCGACTGGCGCACGGCCCGTCGCGCTTCGGCGCGCTCCGCGAAGCCGTCCGCGCCGACGACGGCACGGTTCCCACAGCCAAGGTGCTCGCCAACGCGCTCCGGCGCCTCGCCCGCGCTGACCTGGTCCGCCGCGAGGCCTCTGGCGAGCGCGCCCCGCGCTACCGCCTTACCGAGCGCGGCGAGACGCTGATCCCCGTCTTGGACGCGCTCGGCCGGTGGGCTGTGTCGCCAGAGGCTCCAGGCTCAGACACTGCGTCGCCAGAGGCCTCTGGCGACGCGTAGCGCTCGTAGCCGCGCGCCCCGCCAGAGGCGGAGAAGGGAACGCTCGCGGCCTCGCGGCATCCAAACGGAAGCGATTCCGCCCGGCAGGTTAACAGCGTTAATCTCCGGCCCGACCTCAGCCATTCTCCCGACCCGTCTCGATGGAAACCCTCACCGCTCCCTCTAAAAACGGCCAGGCCGCCTCTGGCGGACCCGTCAAACCGTTTCGCACCGCCGCCGTGCTCGGCGCGGGCGTCATGGGCAGCCAGATCGCCGCCCACCTCGCCAACGCTGGATTGCAGGTCACGCTCTTAGACGTGACGCCCGAGTCCATCGGCCGCGAGGGCGCGCCCAACTCCATCGTGGAGGACGCCTTCAAGGCCGCGACCAAGATGAACCCGGCGCCGTTCTTTACCGAGTCGGCCCAGAAGCGCGTCCGTCTGGGCAACTTTACGGACGACTTCGCGCTGATCGCGGATGCCGACTGGATCATCGAGGTCGTCGTGGAGCGCATGGACATCAAGCGCGATGTCATGAAGCGCATCGAGGAGCACGCCTCGCCAGAGGCCATCATCTCGACCAAC
This sequence comes from Rubricoccaceae bacterium, assembly GCA_963708165.1. Taxonomy (GTDB): domain Bacteria; phylum Bacteroidota; class Rhodothermia; order Rhodothermales; family Rubricoccaceae; genus Rubricoccus. Next base: position 3,356,174 of record OY970187.1, read on the forward strand.
ACGAGCGGCTTGCCCATCGGGGAGATCGCCGAAGGACGCAGCGACTCGATTCCAGAGCCGTTTTATCGGCACGCACTTCTTCAATCCGCCGCGCTACCTCAAGCTGTTCGAGGTGATCCCGACGGCGGAGACGTCGCCCGAGGTCACGCACCGCGTCAGCGAGTTCGCGCGCGTACACCTGGGCAAGGGCGTCGTCGTCGCGAAGGACACGCCCAACTTTATCGGCAACCGCATCGGCGTCTACGCCATGATGCAGGCATTGCGCGAGTTCGAGAGCGGCGAGTACTCGATGGAGGAAGTCGATCAGCTGACCGGCACGCTCATCGGCCACGCCAAGAGCGCCACGTTCCGCACGGCGGATGTCGTCGGCCTGGACACGCTCAACCACGTCGCGACGAACCTGTACGACGCTGTCCCGGACGACGAGTCTAGAGAGGCCTTCCAGGTCCCGGACGTGCTCTCGCGCCTGGTCGAGCTCAAGCGCACCGGCGCGAAGGCCAGGCAGGGCTTCTACAAGAAGGAGGGCAAGAGCATCCTCTCCATCGACCCCGAAACGATGGAATACCGCGAGGCGCCCGAAAGCGACCTCGACATCACGAGCTTCAAGAAGGCAGGCGACCTACCCGCGCGCCTCCAAGCCCTCTGGGCCGACGACGGTCGCGCAGGCACGTTCTTCCGCAAGACCACGCTCGACTTCGTCGGCTACGCCTCGCGGCGCATTCCCGAGATCACCGAGTCGCCCGCCGACGCCGACCGCGCCATGCGCTGGGGCTTCGGCTGGGAGATGGGACCGTTCCAAATCTGGGACGCGCTGGGTGTCGACACCGTCCGCACCGCGCTTAAGGAGGCAGACATTCAAGTCCCTGACTGGGTCGCCGACGCGCCAGAGGCCGGGTTCTACCGCGACAGCGAGAGCGGCACGCCAGAGGTCTGGATTCCTGCCTCTGGCGAGTACGCCGCCGACCCGCGTCCGAGCGACGAGTGGGGCCTGACGTACTTGAAGGAGGACACAAAGAACACGCTCTGGGAGAACGACGAGGCCGCGCTGATCGACATCGGCGATGGCGTCGCGCTCTTCGAGTTCCGCAGCAAGGCCAACTCGCTCGGCCAGCAGGTTATGGCAGGACTGGTCGAGGCCATCGACAAGGTGGAGAACGACCGCGATCTGCGCGGCATGGTGATCGGCAACGACGGCGCCAATTTTTCGGTTGGGGCAAATCTGGGGGAAGTCGCGATGGCGCTCGCGATGGGCCAGATCGACCAGATGGGACCGTTCCTGGAAGGCTTTCAGGCCGCGATCAAGAAGGTCCGGTACTCCAGCAAGCCCGTCGTCACAACCGTGCACCAGCGCGTGCTGGGCGGCGGTTGCGAGATGACGATGGCGAGCCCGAACCCAGTCGCCTCGGCCGAGACCTACATGGGACTAGTCGAACTCGGCGTGGGACTCATCCCGGCCGGTTGCGGCACCACGTTTATGACCGCTCGCGCGGCTGAATTGGCCGCCAACAGCGACCGCCCGAGCGAGATTCAGCCGTTCCTGCGCATGCACTTCGAGAACATCGCGACGGCCAAGGTGGCGACGAGCGCCCACATGGCGCGCGAGATGAACATGCTGGACGACAATGCGACGATCGTGATGAACGACGCGCGGCGCTTCCACGTGGCTCGCGCCAAGGTGATCGGGCTGAGCGAGATGGGTTACCTCCCGCCAGCAGTCCGCAACGCGATTCCGGTTCTCGGCGCCCCCGGCCGTGCGCAGTTCGAGATCGCGCTGCACCAGTTCGAGCAGGGCGGCTACGCCTCCGAGTACGACCACTACCTGGGCAGCAAGCTCGCGTGGATCATGACTGGTGGCGATTTGAGCGCGCCCGCCGAGGTCCACGAGGAGTACCTGTTCGAACTGGAGCGCGAGGTCTTCCTGTCGCTCTTGGGCGAGGAGAAAACTCAGGCCCGCATCACGAGCATCCTCACGACCAACAAACCGCTTCGGAACTAGAGGGATCACGCCCGATGTGTTTCGCCAGAGGCCTCAACACTTGAGCCTCTGGCGGTCGCATCCCGCATCCCCTATCCCTCCATCCCTCCCGAAACATGCAGATCAACGAAGCCTTTATCGTCTCCTCCGTTCGCACCGCCGTGGGCAAAGCGAACCGGGGAGCCCTCCGCAACGTCCGGCCCGAGTACCTCGGAGCGGTCGCCGTCAACGGCGCGCTGGACACTCTGGACATGGATCCAGCTCTCATCGACGACGTGGTCCTCGGCTGCGCCTTTCCCGAGGGACCGCAGGGCATGAACATGGCCCGCGCCATTGTGCAGAAAGGCCGGGCTGCCCAACAGCGTGCCCGGCGTGACCGTCAACCGGTTCTGCTCCTCTGGCGTGCAGACCATCGCGCAGGCGTTCAACTCCGTCGCCATGGGCCAGGCCGACTGCATCGTCGCCGGTGGCGTCGAGAGCATGTCGAGCGTGCCGATGGGCGGGTTCTACTTCGCGCCCGATCCCGAACTCGCGACCGACAAGCCCGGCCACTACGCCAGCATGGGCATCACGGCCGAGAACGTGGCCGACCAGTTCAACGTCTCGCGCGAGGACCAGGACGAGTTCGCCTACAACTCCCACCGCAAGGCGCTAGAGGCCAACGCCTCTGGCGTGTTCAAGGACGAGATCGTACCGGTCGAGGTGACGGAGACGGTCTACGAGGACGGGGAGGCTAAGGAGCGCACGTTCACGCACGACGTGGACGAGGGCCCGCGCGCGGGCACGAGCGTCGAGGCACTCGCTAAGCTGCGTCCCGCGTTCAAGATCGGCGGCTCCGTCACCGCCGGAAACAGCTCGCAGATGAACGACGCCGCCGCGGCAAGCGTCATCATGAGCCGCAAGATGGTCGACGAGACCGGCGCGACGCCTCTGGCGCGGATGCTGGGCTTCGCCGTTGCGGGCGTGGCGCCCGAGATCATGGGCATCGGCCCCAAAGAGTCCATTCCCAAGGTGCTCAAGCAGGTCGGCCTGACCGTAGACGACATCGGCCTGCTCGAACTCAACGAAGCGTTCGCGAGCCAGTCGCTGGCCGTGATCCGCGAGGTGGGTCTGGACCCGGCGCGCGTCAACGTCCACGGCGGCGCGATCGCACTCGGCCACCCGCTGGGCTGCACCGGCGCCAAGCTGACGGCTACGCTGCTCCACGAGATGCGCCGCCAGAAGGTGCAGTATGGCATCGTGACGATGTGCATCGGCGGCGGCATGGGCGCCAGCGCCGTCTTCGAGAACCTGCAGATGTAGAGAGGGATGGGCCTCTGGCGAGGCAGGGAAGGGGAAAGGGCAGAGCGCCCTGCGATCCACCGTGCTGCGCCAGAGGCGTCCCTTCTCCGCCTCTGGCGCCAGAGGTGATCGAAAAAACGCCCCCGCTGACGATGGTCGGCGGGGGCGCATGCGTTGAGGGTGAAGCTCGTGTTAGCGGCGGCGCCTGCGGCCAGGGCGGTTGGCATCGTCGCGCAGGCGCTTGTAGGACACGATCTGCTCGGCCGTGAGCTCGCCTTCGATGGTCGTGATGTAGCGTTCGCGGATGGCGCGAATCTCATCGCGCACGTCCGACACGTCCTGTCCGCCGCGGCGCAGGTACACGTCGACGAGTGTCTCGATCTCGTCGGCTTGCGCGTTGAGGATGCTGGCGATGGCCGTCTCCTGCTCGCCCGTCAGTGACAGGGGCACACGCAGGATGGAGAGCTGCCGCTCGACCAGCGGGTCTTTCGTTTCCGCACGCTCGGCCAGAATCTCGCCGTATGTCTCGCGCTGCGCGCGCGTAAGCGACGCCGCGATGCGCGAGTCGGCCTCGACCTGGGCACGCTCCATCGCGTCGCGGCGGTCGCGTCGCGTGGGCAGTGCTCGGGCGGTGCGGAGCGCTGTCGCGCGCTCGGTCAGCGTTTCGGTTACAGACTCCCGCTGATCATCGTTCAGGTCCAAGCGCGCCGAGAGCGAGTCGACGCGCATCTCGATCGTGGGGCCTTGGGGCGCATCGCCTCTGGCGCCAGAGGCTCGATCCGGGGTGCCGCTGCACGCGGCGAGGCTAAGGACGGCGACAGAGAAGAGGAGCGTGCGCATGAGCGTGGTGGGGAGTCGTGAAGGCTACGCACGGCGCACTTCGGTTCGTACGTGCACCAGGGCACGCTTAGGCGTGATTCGGCCCGATTCACACAACCTCTGGCGATGCGCGCGCGGCTGAGGCGCCAGAGGCCGTACCTTGGCGCTCTGGCCGGATAGCTCAGTTGGTAGAGCACTGCACTGAAAATGCAGGTGTCGGCGGTTCAAGTCCGCCTCCGGCCACGAAGCCTCTGGCGCCGCACGTGTTGCGAAGACACAGTGGAGCGTGCGAGAGTGCTTTGGCGAGGATCGGCTCAGGCCGTACCTTCGTGCTCCGCCCGAAAGGGGGGATGTTTGGCCCGGTAGTTCAGTTGGTTAGAACGCCTGCCTGTCACGCAGGAGGTCGCGAGTTCAAGTCTCGTCCGGGTCGCAGAACGGCCGCTCTCGTACTGAGGGCGGCCGTTTTTGTGTGCGCCTCTGGCGCCAGAGGCATCGTTGGTGAGGTGCGCCAGAGGCCTCTGACGCTACAGCCATACCAACCAGATCATTGTCAGCGCGACGACGGAGACGATAAGGTTGACGGCCGCGCCGCTCCTCAGGTAATCCGAGAACCGGTAGCGGCCCGCCGCCATCACCATCATGTTGGTCTGGTACCCGACCGGCGTGAGAAAGCTCGCCGAGGCCGCGATGGCCACCGCGACCGCAAACGCCTCTGGTGGGGCGCCCGTTGCAGCGGCGGCTTCCAGCCCAACACCGACCATGAGCGCCGCGGCAGCGTTGTTGGTGATGACCTCTGTGAGCAGGCTCGTGATGACGTACGCCGCCCCGATGACGGCGATGGGACCTATGGAGACCGCCGGGCCGGATGCGAGCGTCGCGAGGGCAGTGGCCAGTCCCGTTACCTCGATGGCTTTGCCCAGACCCAGCGCCGCCACGATCACCAGAAGTACCGGCACGTCTACTGAGCGCCGGGCCTGTGTCCACGAAAGGCAGCCGGTTGCAATCATCGCCGCGGCACCGAGAAACGCCGTCGTGACGATGGAGACGCCGAAGCACGGCCGAGACAGCGATGACGCTCACCAGGATCGCCAGCGACACCGCACTCCGCTCCGGTCGCGCCACCGTCCGCGCCTCGCGCACCGGCGAGACGACGTAGAACACGCTCCGGCCCCACCGCGTCGCGAACGCCTCTGGCGCCTCCACCAGCAACAAGTCGCCCTCTTGTAGCGGCGTTCTGCCGAGCGGTCCGAGAAGGGCTGCGTCTCGCCGCTGGATGCCGAGCACGACCCCGCCGTACGCCGCGCGAAAGTCCAGCTCTCGGAGCGTTTTCCCCGCCAGAGGCGAGCGCGAAGCCACGACGGCCTCATAGACCGTCTGCCCCGCTAGGCCGCCGCTGTCCACGACGCGTTCCACGCCCGGACGCTCAAGAATGCGGTCGAGCGCGTCCAGCTGGCCGGTGAACAGCAGTTCGTCGCCCTCGCGCAAGACGGCCTCTGGCGAGGCGGTGACCACGTCGTCCCCGGTGTGAATGTGGACGAGGAACGCGTCGCCCAGAGAGCGGAGCCCGGCCGCTTCCACCGTCTGTCCCGCCAGAGGCGAGCCGGGGGAGATCCGAATCTCGAACAGGCAGTCGGCGCGCAACAGGGCATCGGGTCCATCCTGGCCACGGTCTGGAAGCCAGCGGTGGCCGATGAGGGTGAAGTACAGAATGACCGCCGCGGCCGCTGGCGCTCCGACGACGGTCAGGCTGAAGAGTCCGAGGCTGGGAAGCCCCGCATCCTCCATCAGCCCGGCCACCAAGAGGTTGGTGCTCGTGCCGATGAGCGTCGTCATGCCGCCCACAATCGCCGCGTAGGACAGCGGAATCATGAGCTTGGAAGGCGAGACACCCGCCCGTTCGCACCACGCCTGAACGCGTGGCATCAGCATCGCGACGAGTGGCGTGTTGTTGAGAAACGCTGAGAGCACCGCCGTGGTCACCATCAGGCGCGAGGTCGTCCCGCGGAGCCCGGCGCCGTCGCGGAACAGCAGCCGGTCTGTGAACGCCAGCGCCCCCGTCGCCTGCACACCCGCCGCGACGATGAAGAGCGCGCCCACCGCCAGAGGCGCTGAGTTGGAGAACCCCGCAAACGCCTCCTCTGGCGTGAGCACCCCGGCCGCGAGCAGCGGTGCGAGGCTGGCGAAGAGCAGAAGTTCGGGACGCGCCATGTCTCGCACGAGCGCGACGACAAGCGCGAGGACAACGGCGAGCGTAAGCCACGCTTCCCAAGTGAGAGGATCCGTCAAAAGCCTGAGGAAGCAGTGGGGACCGCAGAGGAGAGGGCCCATCCACGCGTGAGTCGGCCGCTGGTTCGCGCCGCCGGTGTGCTGATCCAGCCTCTGGCGCCAGAGGCGCTGTTCAGGCCGTGCGAAGACGTACCACTGGTAGGTAGCTCAGATCGAATGATGAATCCGCCAGAGGCCTAAAACACCGCGCTCTGGCCCCACGAGAGCTTGTTACGCACCGTCTTGAAGTAGTCCTCGCCGGGGAGCGTGACGAGCCGCACCACGCCAGAGGCTCGGCGCACGCGGATCACGAGGTCTTCCTCGGGCTGCACGATCGCCGAGCGGCCGTCAATGGCGAGCACATACGGGTGGTCGCGCGTGGTGACGCGGATCTCCAACTCGCACGAGCCTGGCAGCATGATGGGCCGAGCCGTGAGCGTGTGCGGCGCGATGGGCGCCAGCACGACGGCGTCGACCTGCGGCGTGACGATCGGGCCGCCGACCGAGAGCGCATAGGCCGTCGAGCCGGTGGGCGTGGCCATGATGAGGCCGTCGGCCCAGTACGTGTTGAGCGCGAGGCCGTCGACCGTCGCGTCGACGGCAATCATGCTGGCCGTGCCGGACTTGTCCACGACCAGATCGTTGAGCGCCCACGGGTACATGTCCTGAAGGTCTCTGGCGTCGCCCTCGATCTCGACTGCAAGCGCGAGGCGGTCTTCGACGCCCGTCTCGCCCGCTTCGACCTTCTGGATCGCGGCGATGGTTTCGGCCACCTCGACCCTCGCGAGGAAGCCCAGTCGCCCCACGTTGACACCCAGGATCGGCGGACCGTCCAGCCCTGCTGCGTGCGCGCTGCGCAGAAACGTGCCATCGCCGCCGAACGACAGCACCACGTCGGCGCCAGAGGCCACGTCGGCCGAGGTGTGCTTGGAGCAAAACGCGTGGTCCACGAGGTCTCGCGCCATGAGGCCTCTGGCGAGCTCGTCGGTCAGGCAGAAATCCAGGTCGTGCTCGTAGAGCCATCGCGCGAGGTCCGCGATGGGCTGCCAGATGCCGTCTTTGTGCGGGTTGCCGGTGATCCCGTACGCCATGCCAGAAGGGGGAGGGGATGGGTACACTCCGGGGCACCGGATCCGGTTGCGCAGTCACCGCTCCCCCTCCGCCGTCTTTCTCGCCAGAGGCCAGACGTTTGCCGCCTCTGGCGCCTGCCCCATGCACATCGTCATCGTCGGAAACGGGATCGCGGGCGTGACCGCGGCGCGCGTCGTGCGCCGGAAGCAGCCCGACTGGCGCGTCACGCTCATTAGCGACGAGGCGCCGACGCACTACGCCCGCACGGCGTGGATGTACGTCTACATGGGCCACCTCACGCGCGAGCACACGCAGCCCTACGCGGAGCACTTCTGGGTCGATAACCGCATCGACCGCGTGTTCGACCGCGTGACAGACCTCGGCGCCAGAGGCGAATCCTCTGGCGAGCCGGGCGCCTCTGGCGGCACGCTCACCCTGCGCGACGGCGGGCCTCTGGCGTGGGACCGGCTCCTCATCGCGACGGGCTCCGTGCCCGCGTTTTACGACTGGCCGGGACAGGATCTCGCGGGCGTGCAGGGCCTGTACCATCTGCAGGACCTGGACCGAATGGAGCGCGACGCATCGGGTGCCAAACGCGCGGTCGTGATCGGTGGCGGGCTGATCGGCGTCGAGATGGCCGAGATGCTGCGCACGCGCGGGACTCGCGTCAGCTTCCTCATTCGCGAGGGCCGGTACATGGCCCACGCGCTGCCCAAGCGCGAGTCCCGGCTGCTGGAGCGCGAGATTGCGCGGCACCATGTCGAGCTTCACCTGGGCACCGAGGCCGTCGCGTTTCAGGGCACAGACCGCGTCGAGAGCGTTCGCACCTCGACCGACACCACGCTCATGGCCGACTGGGTGGGCATCGCGACCGGCGTGCGGCCCAACATCGGCTGGCTCGCGGGCTCGGGCGTGGACACCGCCAGAGGCGTGCTCGTCGACCGACACATGCGGACCTCCGTGCCCGGCGTCTTCGCCGCGGGCGACTGCGCCGAGCAGCGAGAGCCTCTGGCGGGGCGGACGCCCATTGAGCCCCTGTGGTACACCGGGCGCATCCAGGGCGCGACGGCCGGACTGGGCCTCGCGGGACAACTCACGCCCTACGCGCCCGGCGTGTTTTTCAACTCGGCCAAGTTTTTTGACATCGAGTGGCAGCTCGTGGGACGCATCGCGCCAGAGGCATCGGCCGACATCGTCGACGCCTACACCGAGGACGAGACGCCGCACGGCCCGCGCCTTATCCGCCTCCAGGCCGACGCCTCCTCTGGCGCGCTGCTCGGCATCCACGCGTTGGGCATCCGCCTGCGCCAGACGGTGATCCAGGACTGGATCGCCAGAGGCGTGTCGCTGGACGACGCACTGCGCGGCCTCTCGCAGGCGAGCTTCGACCCCGAGTTCTCGCGTCCGATTCCCATTCCCGACCTCTCGCGCCAATCCCAGCGCATCGCCAACACCGGATAATGGCCGACATCCCGATCTACAACGCCGACGCGGACCGCAGCCTCGGGCTGTTCGACAACCCGGCGTGGCGCGCGAAACCTCTGGAGAAAGCGGGCCTGGCGCTCGTTGCGCTCGCCGTCGTCGCCTCGGTCGTAGCGCTCGCGAGCGACCTCGGGCGCCAGAGGCCTGCGCTGTTCGCGTGGCTCGTCTTCGGCGGCTTCGGCGCAGGCGGCGTCGTGTTCGCGCTCGGCGGCCTCAAGCGAGCCTCTGGCGTGCGCAACGACGGCAAGATGTTTTCCTCCAACCAGGCGCGCGGCGCCGTCGGATGGATCGTCGGGCTCGTGTTCACCGCGCTGTACGTGCTGCTCTACTTCGCGCCAGAGGCCCTCGCGGGGCTGATCCCGCTGGGCGACCCGCTGAGCCGCCTCTTGCGCGATCAGCCCGCGACGCTGGCCAACGGGGGCCAGTGGTTTCTCTACTCCACGTTCTACACGCTTGCCGTCGCCGCGATGGGCGCGCGCGCGCTGGTGCGCTACCGGCACTCCGGGTACCACATTGTCCGCACGCTGAGCGTGGTGTTTTTCCAGACGGTTTTGGCGTTTGCGCTGCCCTACCTGTTGGTGCGCTTGCAACAGCCAGAGCTATTTCTGCACTACACGTTTCCGCTGGACTACGATCTGTTCTTTCCCTGGAAGGTGGCGGAGCTTCGCGAGGCGGGACAACTCGGCGTCGCGATGCTGGTCTGGGGCGCGATCCTGATCGCCGTCGTCACGCCCATCCTGACGTTCTTTTTCGGCAAACGGTGGTACTGCTCGTGGGTCTGCGGCTGCGGCGGCCTCGCGGAGACGGCGGGCGACCCGTACCGGCACCTCTCGGACAAAAGCCTGAAGGCGTGGCAGGTGGAGCGGTGGATGGTCCACGGCGTACTCGCGGCGATCCTGCTGGGCACAGCAGTGCTGTGGATTGCTGCGCTTACTGACATGGCGTGGCTAGACGCGACGGCCGGCACGTTTTCGTGGCTGTACGGCCTGCTCATCGGGCAGATTTTCGCGGGCGTCGTCGGCGTGGGCTTTTATCCCGTGATGGGCAGCCGCGTGTGGTGCCGCTTTGGCTGCCCGATGGCAGCCATTCTGGGACTCCAGCAGCGCTTCTTCTCGCGCTTCCGCATCACGACGAACGGCGGGCAGTGCATCTCGTGCGGCAACTGCTCCACGTACTGCGAGATGGGCATCGACGTGCGGCACTACGCGCAACGCGGCCAGAACATCGTGCGGGCCTCGTGTGTGGGCTGCGGCATCTGCGCGACGGTCTGCCCGCGCGGCGTGCTCAAGCTGGAGAACGGCCCGCGGCGCGGACGCACGGAGGCGGCGCCGCTGGGCGCGCCCGCGCTCATCGCGGAGCTCTCCATTCTGGACGGCGCGCTGGACTAGCGCAAGGTGCAGGTGCGTCCAGAGCACGAATCAGGTAGGGACGCCACGCCATGGCGTCCGCGAACCGACTGCGACGCGGCGCCAGAGGCGTTCCTACCGTGAGGCGCTAGGCTCACTGGAGGGCCGCTTTAACCCTAGGGGGCACCACGCCAGAGGGCACCACGCCAGAGGCCTCTGGCGCCGAGGGTCAGAGCGTCTCACTGTCCAGGTTTGGGCAGCCTCTGGCGCGCGACGAGGCCCACCGTCTAGTTTCCGCGCTCCCCGCCGGTTCCGCGCTCCCCGCCGGTGTCCTCGTCCCTCGCCTCCGGTCAGTCCGGGCGCGATCACTACGCCGACCTGTACCGCACCGATGGCGAGCGAGAGGCCGAGTGGCTCCGCCGCACGGCGCCGCAAAAGGCCGAGGCGGTCCGCGCGCTTCTGGCGCCAGAGGCCCTCGCGCCCACCTCGGTGCTGGAGATCGGGGCGGGCACCGGCGCGGTGATCGGCGCACTGCGGCGCCTCGGGATCGGGCGCGAGCATTACGCGGTCGACTTCTCGCCAGAGGCGGTCGCGGTTCTAGAGCGGCACCATCCCGGCATTCGGGCAGCGGTGGCGGACATCACGACCACGCCCGATCCATTCGGCACCGGCGCCTACGACCTCGGTCTCGCGAGCCACGTGATCGAGCACCTCGAAGAGCCCGAGCGCTTTCTGCGCGCGCTGCTTTCGGTGCCGCTCGCGCACTTTATCGCCGAGGTGCCGCTCGAAAACCTGCTGGGCGGACGGGTCAAGGCGAGGCTCAAGGAGCCGGGCGAACAACGCCGCCGGGCACGTCCAGTTTTTCGACAGACGCTCGTTCGTGAGCCTGCTCGAACGCAGCGGCTGGCGGGTCCAGCATGTCGAGACGTACGCGCCGTCGCTCGATGCCGAGACGCTCGCGTTCGCGTACCGGGATGCGGGCCCGAAAACTCGCGCGATCAAATCTCTGACTGAGCGCGCATTGCCGCGTCTGTTGGGCCCCGCCTGGACCTCTCTGTACCACGCGCACTGCGCGGCTCTGTGCGTCAAGGCGTGAGCCTCTGGCGCCAGAGGCGGCTACCTTTGGGCACTACCACCCTTTCAGTATGTCCACGCCCGCTCGAACTCCCCTCACGCCCGCCCGGGCCGTTGTTCTCTTCGTCATCTACACCGTCGTGTTCGCCATCGGCGGCGGCTTGGCGGCGGGCATCATGGCGTTCGTCTTTGAGGCCATCGCGCGGGACGGCTACGACCCCAATGTGTATGCCATCACATTCGGCGTGACCGGCTTTATCGCGTACCGCCTCGCGCGGCGCGTGGCCGAGGGCTAAGCCTCTGGCGTAAGGTCGCTCGTGACCGCCCGCCAGAGGCTGTGTTAGGGCGCGCGCGAGGCAGGGTCTCTGCGGGGCACTGCACCCCCACCACATGTTTTCCCGCGTTTGGAGCCGCGCCGTTCTGGGCGTGGACGCGCTCCCCATCGAGATTGAGACGCACATCGAGCCCAACCTGCCGCGGTGGACGGTCGTCGGGCTCCCGGATGGTGCTGTGCGCGAGAGCCGAGACCGCATCATCGCGGCGCTGACCAACAGCGATCTGCCGCGGCCCCGTGGCGCGATCACCATCAACCTCGCGCCCGCCGACGTGCGCAAAGAAGGCTCGGCGTTCGACCTGCCGATGGCGCTCGGGCTTCTGGCGGCCACAGGCCGCAACGGGCCGCTGGTCTCGCCCGAGGTGTTGGACGAACTCGTGATCGTCGGTGAGTTATCGCTCGATGGCTCCGTGCGCCCAGTCCGCGGTGTGCTGCCGATGGCGGCCAACGCGGCGGCCTCTGGCGCGCGCGCGATGCTCGTGCCCAACGAGAACGCCGCCGAGGCGGCGGTGGTGGATGGCTTGGAGGTCTACGCCGTCGGAACGCTGCGCGAGGCCTTCGAGCTATTGACCGAAAAGCAGGGCCGAGGCACGCCGTTCGTGCGGCAGCCAACGCCGCCCGACGCCAGAGGCCGACGCCTGGACGATTTTTCGGACGTGAAGGGCCAGGAGGGAGTCAAGCGCGCACTCGAAGTGGCGGCCGCTGGCGGGCACAACGCGCTCATGGTCGGGCCGCCGGGCTCGGGCAAGACGATGCTCGCGAGGCGGCTATCGGGCATTTTGCCGCCACTGACAAACTCCGAGGCTCTGGAGACAACCAAGATCCACTCCGTTGGTGGCAAGCTAAATGCCGCGACGCGCACTGGGCTCGTAACCGAGCGTCCGTTTCGTTCGCCGCACCACACGATCTCGAACGCGGGACTGTGCGGTGGCGGCTCCAACCCGATGCCGGGCGAAATATCGCTCGCACACCACGGCGTGCTGTTCCTGGACGAGTTGCCCGAGTTCGAGCGCTCGGTCTTGGAAGTGCTCCGCCAACCGTTGGAAGAGGGCGCGATCACCATCGCACGCGCCCGCGCTACGGTGCATTTCCCCGCCCGCTTTATGCTTCTGGCGAGCATGAATCCGTGCCCGTGCGGACACGCAGGCGACCCGCACAAAGCCTGCGTCTGCGCGCCGGGGCAGGTGCAGCGCTACCTCGCGAAAGTCTCGGGGCCACTCTTGGACCGGATCGACTTGCACGTTGAGGTTACACCCGTTCCGTTCGATGATCTCAACCGCGACCGCCCGGCCGAGCCCAGCGAGAAGGTGCGCGAACGCGTGGTGGCGGCGCGCCAGAGGCAGGCGGAACGTTTCGAGGGCACGCCCGCACACTGCAACGCGCAAATGCCCGCCCGCGACGTGCGCCGCTATTGCAAGCCCGACGATGCGGGGCTCGCGCTGCTCAAAGCCGCCATCGAACGCCTCGGCCTCTCGGCCCGCGCGCACGACCGCGTGCTCAAAGTCTCCCGCACCATCGCCGACCTCGACGGGGCCTCTGGCGTCGGCGCGCAGCACGTGGCAGAGGCGGTGCAGTACCGCTCGCTGGACCGCAGCGGCTGGGGCATGTGAGCCCAGCGCCTGGACTGGAACCCGTTCGCGCCAGAGGCTCAGCGTCGGCTCTACTCGCCAGAGGCGCCGGAGCCAGGGTTCGTCGCGACCGACACTCGCATGTCCAGCTCGGCTGCGGCGCCCGCGACCGCCGCGAGCGTGCCGATCTGAGCCTCTGTATCCGCATAGACCGCGATGGCGTCGCGCTCGCCCCGGACAGAGGAGAGAAGCGCCGTGAGGCTGTCGGCGGTGGTCGGCACCTCGTCCACGAACAGGCTGCCATCAGGGAGGATGGAGACGGCGACGTACTGCGCCTCCAGAGGCGTCGCGCTGGCTGTATCGGGCAGGTTGACTTCGATTCCGCGCTGCGTCACAAACGAGGATGTGAGCAGAAAGAAGATCAGCAGCAGCAGCACGATGTCGGTGAGCGACGCGAGGCTGAACGCGGTCAGCGGCTTGCGTCCCGACGAGAAATTGAGCGGCATGGCGGTGGCCTCTGGCGAGGAGCCTCGGGCGCCAGAGGCCCAGGCCCCTCGCACCGAGAGAGAGCTAGGCGGGGAGAGGCGCGCGGCGGCGTTCGCCCGCGGGCGTCTGCAGGATGTCGAGGAAGTCGGTCGAAGCCGTTTCCAGGTCGTTGATCGTGCGGTTGATGCGGCTCACGAGGAAGTTGTAGGCGAACAGCGTGGCGACACCCACCGCGAGGCCTGCGGCTGTCGTCACGAGGGCTTCCCAGATGCCTCCCGCCAGAAGCGCCGGGTTGACCAGTCCCTCGTATTCCTGAAGCTGCTGGAACGCTCCGATCATGCCCACGACCGTGCCCAAAAAGCCCAGCATGGGCGCAATCGCGGCAGTGGAGGCGAGGAGGTCCATGCGCTTCTCCAACTCGTACGTCTCGCGGCGCCCCGCTTCCTCGACAGCGTCCTTGATCTCGCCGATGGGCCGCCCGACACGCTCCAGACCGCGCTGAACGATGCGGGCCGCTGGCGTCTCCTGCGCGCGGCAGTAGCCGATCGCGCCCGAGAGGTCGCCGGCCTCGACGTAGTCGGCGACTGTGCGGGTAAGCTTCTCCGGGTTGCCCTTGGCGCGGCTGAGCGCCCGCATCCGCTCCACGAAGAGGAACAGCGCGAGAACAGACAGCAGCGCGATGGGAATCATCGTCCAGCCGCCCTTCCAGAGAAGGTCGAGAAAGGAGAGCGCTTCGGGCTCCGCCGCCAGAGGCACGAGGGCGTCGGTGGGCAGCGTATCCGCTACGGCCGTTTGGAAAGCGAGAAGGAGGGGCATGGGCGCGCCGGCTAGAGGTCGGCGAGGTTGAGAGTCCAAATGTCGTCGCGGGCTTTAACGTCGGCAGGGAGCCGTTCGCGTACGAGAAGTGCGTTGGCCTGCGTGTCGAACTGCCCGATGGCGACGCGGTACATCGTGCGGCCGCCAGGCGTGCTTTGAATCACGCGGGCTCGGAAGCCCGCCTGCCGGTATCGCGCGGCGAGCTGGTCTGCCTCTTCGAGGCTTGAGACCGAGGTCACGACCCACGTGTAGGCGCGGGCGCCGAGTTGAATTGCCTCTGTTCCGGCCAGGCTCGATGCGAGTGCGGGAGGCAGCCCCGACACATCCGGCGCCTGAATCGCACGACGCGGCGCAGCAGCGGACGCAGCCGCGGCAGGCCTGCGAGAAGCCTCTGGCGTCGTCGCGCGCTCCGAGGGCGTCGGTGCGGGCGCATCGACGGGATCTGTCGCAGGCATACCGGAAACCTCTGTGTCGAGATCGTCCGGCCCCGCGGAAGCGTTGAGGGCAGCCGTCAGGGAGTCGATCTCCGCGTCGCTCATCAGCCCAGCTGTGAGCAGCGAGTCGTCCTCGGCAGACGCCTCTGGCGCCAGAGGCGTGGGCTCGATAGCGGTCGTGGCCGGGCGCTGGTCTGACCCGTCGTTCTCGCGAGGCCACAGGAAGAACGCCGTTACGGCTAGAGCCACGACGCCTGCCAGCAGAAGCCACGGCAGGAGCGACGAGCCACGCTCGGGTGCGCTGGCATATGCAGGAGGCTCCTCGTACGCTGTCCATCCCTCTTTGGTGGCATCCTCGCGCTGCTTTGCCGTTCCAGACGCCACGCTCGCCGCGGCGTCGGAGCTCCAGTCGAGCGCAGGGGAAGATGGTGGCCGAGCCGGAAGCGGTGTCCCCGCTGTAATGGCGGGCGGAGCGATGGGAGCCGGGGAGCGATGGGAGCCGGCGGAGGGCCGGCTGCTGGCGCCGGTGTAGTGCCGGAGAGAGGACCGACCTCGGTCGTAAACAGGCTGTCGACCGGGATGTGCTCGGGGGCGCTGTCGTCCGCGTCAGCCTCTGGCGGCACGCCGAGGTCCCGAGCGCCGAGGTCTTGGGCGCCGAGATCGCCAGAGGCCATCACCGGCTCTACGCTGATGAGGTCGTCGTCCTCGATTGTCGATCCGAGAAGGTCTGAAGCCACGGGCGTGCCGGTTTCCCAGATTCCGGCCAGCAGGTCGTCCACGGCGGAGTCGGGGTCCAGGTTAGAGTCGCCGGGAACGTCGTGGGACGCTTCGGGGACCACCTCTGCGCGTTCGTCGGCGGGCAGGTCTGCGTGCGCAGGCAGCGAGAAGAGGCTGTCGGGCTCGGGAGTGGGCGCCTCGACCAAATCCTGGACCTCTGTATCGTCTGCCTCGCCAGAGGCCTCTGGCGCCTCGAAGACGTACGGTTCGTCGCCCATGGGGCCGATGTCGACCTCGAAGGGGAGGGACGCGGCGACGGGCATGATGACCGCGTCGCTGGCGTCTGGCTCTGCGGGCGTGTCGGATGGGGCGTCTACGTCGTCAGAGGTGTCGGGCGCGCTTTCGTTCGTCAGGTCCTCGGCGGCCTCTGGCGCGGCGGCCTCTGGCGCGGCGGCCTCTGGCGCGGCGGCCTCTGGCGCGGCGGCCTCTGGCGCGGCGGCCTCTGGCGCGGCGGCCTCTGGCGCGGCGGCCTCTGGCGCGGCGGCCTCTGGCGCGGCGGCCTCTGGCGCGGCGGCCTCCTGTGGCTCCTCGTCTGCAACGCCAGAGGCCTCCTGGCCTGTGCCGACACTTGTCAGACCTTCGAACGATGCGTTGATGGTGGCCAGAAGCGACGGATCAGCGCCGAAGAGAATACCGCGATCCGTGCGACGCACCACGCCGACGCCGTCGAGCGGGACCTCGCCGCGCGCCGAAAGCAGCGCTTCGAGTTGGTCGACGTGCGTCTTGAGCGCTGCGCGGCCTTGCGCAACGGGAAGTCCTAGCTGGCGCGCCAAGGCAAGCGCGAGCGGATCCGAGTCTTGCGTCGCGCCGAGGACGAGCCGGAGCGACTCGCGCGGAGGCTGGAGGGTCTTCGACCCGTCCGGGCGGTTTTCGACGCGGGCAGGGAGGTGGACCCGTCGCAACGTCCCGAATCCGGGAAGCGGAGCGGGCTCCTCCGCGAGGAGACGCTCGCGAATGGCGGCGGCTAAAGCAATCAGCGAGGCCACAAGGCGCGCAGGCAGGTTCGGCGTGAAGGTAGAGGCGAACCCGTGCCCAGTGCGGTGTTTCTGAAACAGATGTGTCTTACAGCGTTACGCGAAGTCCTCCGCGGATAGCCGTGCCGGGCAGGCGAAAGCCCGGCCACTCTTCGACCGGTCCCGCGAGTCGATCTGCCTGCACCACAGCGGAGAGGAACGACGTGATGTCGAACCTCGCGTCCGCAGAGATGACACCGTATGCATTCGCCGTCGTCCGGTCTGCGCGGTCTGCTGGGCGCTCGGCCACGCGGTACGCCGTCAGGGCGATGCGGCCACGCGAGAACGGGACCTGAACGCCTGCGCGGACTGTGTTGGGTGCGAAGAACGGAATCACGTTCACGCCGCCGCTCCCGCTGATGCGGGACTCGCGCAGGGTCGCGCCGACCTCAAGCGAGACGCCCGAGCGCGACACGATGGTCGCCTCCGCCGTTACGCCCTGTATCTCGACACCTTCGTAGCCCTCGACGAAAAGCCCGTCACCAGATTTGTCAAACACGAGCCACGTCGGCGCCTCGGTGTAGTGCGCGAAGCCGCGAAGCCGCACCGGGCCATTGGTGATCTCGGCGCCCGCGCGGGCGTTGATCCGCAGAAGGTCGGGCGCGAGGACGGGCTCGGCGGTGGCGAACGGGTTGGTCTGGAAGTGGTCGCCCAGTCCGCGCGTGACCAGCATCGGGTCGTTGGAGGCAAAGAGGCGGAGCCCGGTGCCCAAGGGAACCGAGAGGTCCACGACGGGCGAAACCGCCGTTCCGTAGCCGTCGCCCGCGCCAGAGGCCACGTCGAACGCCAGGCCTCTGGCGCCGATCGCGAGCTGCGCACCGCCGTCGCGGCCGAGCAGAAGAGCCGCGCCCGCCGCGCCGTACTGCACATCCTGTCCCAGGCCGCCATCGAGACCGATGACGCCGCCAGAGGCCTCGACGCGCACGCGCCGGAGCAGCGTGAGCTCGCCTCTGGCGTCGACCTGGCCCGCGCTCTGATCGGGGCCGATGCCCGACATCAGGCTCGCGTTCTCAGGCTGAAGGCGGTCGGCAGAGTAGCGTGCTTCGAGGGTGAACGGCGTCGCGCCCATGCCATGCAGGCCCAAACCGCCCTCAAACCGTGAGAGGCGGCGCAGCGGCGTGGAGGTCAGGTTCTGGCGCTCGCGGATGCCGGGCAGGCCGTAGCGGTCGACCAAGCCGCGGCCGAACAGCTCGAACTGAACCGTTCCGCCGGTTCTGAGGCTGGCCTCAGCGCGGAGCCGGTCGAAGCTAATCTCGTCGGCGTCGTCTGGAGAGCCCAGGCCGTCATAGTCCACGTCCGCTAAGAGTTGGCCCGAGGCGACGGGAATGGCGAGGTCGAAACGGCCCGTTCGCGCATCCTCGTTGCCGTACGTGGCCTCGACGCGCAGGCGCTCGGCCCTCAGAATGTTGTCCGTCGGCTCGGTTGGCGGCGCGAGCACGATCCGGGGCAGCGCGTCCAGGCTGGGGTCGTAGGCGGCCGTCACCGCGGCGCGATCGGCCGGGACGACGTAGGTGCGCGGCGGCGGCCCAAAGCCAGACAGCGGCTGGCGCTCGATCTGCGGCAGTGCCACGCGAACATCGCCGCGAATCTCGAACTCGCGCGGCGTGAGGCTGGGCACGCGCGGATCGGGGTCCTGCGTGGGGACCTGGGCCGCGGCACCCGTAGCGGCGCAGAGGAGAAAGGCGAGAGCGAGACGAGACGAGACGACCATGAGAGAAGGGCGGAGAGGTTCGCGGTCGGGGTTAGTTGTCATCGCCAGAGGATGGGTCGCCAGAGGCGTCATCGCCGGAGCGAACGCGAGACGGCATCGCGTCGGGGAAGAGGCGGGCGGCCTCGGTAGCGGCCGCGGAGTCCGGGTAGGTCGCCGCGAGGACGCTCAGCCTCTGGCGGAGGTCGTCGGTGCGGCCGAGCGTGCTCAGCGCGCGCGCCTCGATCAGGATGGCCTGGGCTACGCGCTCGGCGTCGTCGGGGAAGCGCGTCTGGAACCGCTGCGCCTCCAAGAGTGCGAGGTTGGCATCACCCGCGGAGAAGCGCGTCTCGGCCAGGCGAAGCGACGCCTCTGGCGCCAGAGGCCCCGCGGGGTAGCGGTCGAGCAGGCGGCGCAGCGCGGTCGCGGCGGCGTTGTACTCGCTCATGCCGGTGTAGGCGGCGGCGAGCGTGAGCAGCGCCTGAGGTTCGATCTCGGCGGGCGTGTTGATCGCCAGAAGAGCTTCGATGCGTTGTGCGGCGAGGGCGTTGTCCCCGGCTTCGAGCGCCACTTCGCCGCGGCGGAGCTGCACGCGGGCGCGCGCCAGAGGATTGGTCGTCGTGCGCTCGAAGCGCGAGACGGCGTCTTCGAACTCGTCGGCGCGTCCCAGCGCGTCCAGCGCGTAACCCAGGCCTTCCAGGGCGTCGGCGGCGAAGTCGCTTTCGGGATAGCGCGTAAGGGCGCGGCGGTAGGCCTGCTCGGCGCCTTCGTAGTCCTCGGCGTTGTACCGCGCGTCGCCTTCGCCGACGAGGGCGCGCGGCGCAATGGCGCTCTGCGGGCGGACCGTCGCGGCGCGGCTGAAGAGCGTCGCGGCTTCCTCGTCGCGCCCGGCTTGGAGAAGGAGGGCGCCTTCGGAGTAGAGCGCCTCGTCCAAGAGATCACTCGCAGAGAAGTCGGTCGCGAGCTGTTCGTAGCTCGCGATGGCGTCGTCGGTGCGGCCTTCGGCGGCGTAGGCCTGGGCGGTCTGGAAGAGCGCGTAGTCGCGGCCCTGCCCGCCAGGGGCGTCTTCGGCGGCGCGTTCGTAGACGGCGCGGGCGTCGGCGAAGCGGCCGAGCGCGAAGTAGCTGTCGGCGAGGCGAAAGAGAGCGTCGGGCCGGTAGGGGACGGCGGCCTGGCTGCCGGTGTACGCCGAGAGGAAGCGCTCGAACGCATCGGCCGCGGCGCCGTAGTCGCGGCGGCGGAAGTGCGTGTAGGCCAGCGCGTAGCGGGCCGCGTCGGCGCGGGGGTGCTGGCGGTGCGTGGTCAGAAACTCGCGCAGGATCTCTTCAGCGCGGGCGTACTGCTCGATCTGGAAGGCCGCTTCGCCCGCCCAGAACAGCGCCTCGCCTGCGCGCGGACCCTCGGGTGCGCCTCTGGCGACGGTCAGCAGCGCCGGGATGGCCTGCTCGTAGTTGCCCGCGCGAAATCTGCCGTAGGCATCCTGAAACGCGATCTCCGCGCGCGTCTCCGATGTGGCGGCGCCCAGGCTTTCGGCGAGTTCGTACGCCTCGCGGGCCTGCTCAGTGCGTCCGAGCGCGGCAAAGCTCTCGCCCTGCATCCGGGCGGCCTCGCCCACGAAGGGCTTGTCGCGGAACTCCGTTACGATGCGGCTGAACGCGTCGACGGCCTCCTCGTAGCGGCGGCGCTCGTAGAGCAACAGTCCGAGTTCGAGCAGGGCTTCGCTGACGTACGCGCCGCTGGTTTGCTCGGAGGCCTCGCGCAAGCGGCGCTCGGCGTCGCCGAGTTGGCCGGTGCGCTTGAGCGAGAGGCCGATGTAATACGTCGACTCGTGCGCGAGGGCGTCGGCGCCAGAGGCCTCTGGCGTGGCGCCGCGGACGACTTCGAAGAGCGACGCAGCCAGGCCGTAGTCGCCGCGGTCGTAGGCGATGCGGGCGCGGCCAAACGTAGCGCGGCGGTCGTAGGCCGACGTGTCCTGCACGCGCTCGAATCGGCTCTGTGCCTCGTCAGGGCGGCCCAAGCGCACGAGCGCTTCGCCTTCGAGAAGGTCAGCGCGTGCCACGTCGTCCCCGCTCAGCGTCGAGCGTCGGCGGGCCGCTTCGGCTGCGACCTCTTCGTACTGGCCCAGCCGCGCAAACGCCTCGGCGCGCGCCAGCCCGACCTGTTGGTTCTGCGCCGACTCCGGGTAGCGCTCGTTTAACAGGCCGAACGTCTCTACGACGCCCGTCCAGTTCTCGCGCGAGGCTTCGGTCTCGCCTGCGGCGTAGAGCGCCTCTGGCGCCAGAGGCGTCTCGGCCTCGGCGGCTTCGAGGAACGACTCGATAGCCGGTCCCGGACGGTCTTGCGCGCGGAACACCAAGCCGAGCAGGTACTGCGCCTCGGCGCGGTCCTCCGGCGGAAGGTTGCGGTCTAGCGCGTCGTTGAGCGCGCCTTCGGCTTCGGGAAGGCGCCGCGTGGCCCAATAGTAGCGGCCCAAGGCGAGCCGCGCCTGAGAGGCGAACGGGTGCAGCGGGTAGCTGGTGTCGAACTGCGCGAACAACTCGGCCGCGCCCACGTCGTCGCCAGAGGCGAGCGTCGCCTCGGCCTGGAAGAAGAGGGCCTGGGGCGCGTGGATGTCGCGCGGGTAGCTCTCGCGGAACTGGGCGAGTGCGCGAGCCGCGGGCGCATACAGGCGCCCGTCGTAGAGCGCGCGGGCGTCGTCGTAGGCCGCCTCGGCGCGGGCCGGATCGGCGGGGGGAGCCGTCGCGCTGGGGAGCGGCTGAGCGGCGAGAGGTCCGGCGAGGAGAAGCGCGAGGATCGCGGGCCAGATACGGAGCGACATGCGGCGGGGAGAGGGGAGGGGGCCGGGGCGCCCGAAACTACGGGGCGCCGCCGTCCCAACGCAGAACGGGGCGTGAAGGTGCGCAGCGTGTCACATCTGCCTCTGGCGCCACCACCCAATCGTGGACGTTTCGGGCGCCAGAGGCTGCAAACCGCTAGAGGACGAGTGCCGCCAGAGGCGACATACCGCCAGAGGCTAGGCCTCTGGCGCGAGGCGGGCCGCCAGGGCTTCGGCCTCGTCCACGAGCGCGGCGATGGCGTCCAGCCCGCGGTCCCAGAAGCCGGGGTCGCGCAGGTCGATGCCCAGCTTGGCGACGAGCACGTGCGGGTAGTCCGAGCCGCCCGCGCGCAAGAGGTCGACGTACTGTTCGGCAAAGGCGGGGCCAACTTCGAGGTACTTGGCGTAGAGCGCGAGTACGAGCAGTTCGCCGAACGCGTAGGCGTAGACGTAGCCCGGCGTGTGCACAAAGTGCGGGATGTAGCTCCACCACGCGGCGTAGCCGTCGGTGAGTTCTACGGCGTCGCCGTACATGGCGCGCTGGGTGCGCATCCAGTGCGTGGCGAAGTCCTCTGGCGTGAGCTCGCCCGCGGTGCGGCGGTGCTCGTGGATCGCGGCCTCGAACCGGTTCATCGTTACCTGGCGGAAGACGGTCGCCATCGTGTCGTCGATCTTTTCGACGAGCATCGCGAGGCGGTCGGCGTCGTTGTCCAGCGTTTTGAGGACGCGCTGGAACGTCAGCATCTCGCCGAAGACGCTCGCGGTCTCGGCCGTCGTCAGCGGCGTGTCGGCGTGGAAGACGCCCTGATCCCGCGAGAGGTACTGGTGCACGCCGTGGCCCAGTTCGTGGGCGAGCGTGGACACGTCGCGCAGCTTGCCGTCGTAGTTGAGCAGGATGTACGGGTGAATACTGGGCACGGCGCCGTGCGAGAACGCCCCGCCGCGCTTGCCGGGCGCGGGCGGCGCGTCGATCCAGCCGTCGAAGAAGAGGGCCGCGATGCGGCCCATCTCGGGGTGGAAGTCGCCGTAGGCCTCCAGAACCGTCGTTTTGGCCTCGTCGAAGGGCACGAACGTGTCGGCCTCGCCCAGCGGGGCGTAGCGGTCGTAGTCCTTCATCTCGCGCAGACCGAGGAGCCGACGCTTGAGGTCATAGAAGCGCTGCGCCAAGTCGTAACGACCCGTCACGGCGGTGATAAGCGCGTTTACGCTCTCGGCGTCGGTTTCGTTGGACTCGTGGCGCGAGGCGTCCCACTCGTCGTAGCCGCGCAGGCCGTCCGAGCTGGCCTTGTCGGCCAGGATGGTGTTGAAGACGTAGGTCAGCGGACGCGAGAGGTCGCCCAGGCCTTCGGTGATCGCGCCAGAGGCTCGGCGGCGCACGTTGCGGTCGGCGTCGTGCAGGCGCGTGAGCACTTTTTGCAGCGGAAGCTCTTCGCCCTCGAACGTGAAGCGGGCGGCGCCCAGCGTCTCGTCGAAGAAGCGGTTCCAGGCGCTCCAGCCGGTCACGGCTTTTTCCGAGAGGATCTTCTCTTCGGGCTCGCTCAGCACGTGGTCGCGGGCGTCCAGTTTGAGCTCCAGGCTGTGGCGGAAACCCGCCAGAGGCGCGGCGTCGAGCAGGCCTCTGGCGCGAGACTCGTCCATCTCGGCCCACTCCACGTCGAAAAACAGCAGCGACTGGCTGATGCGGGTGTACGCCTCGCGCACGCGCTGCAGAAGTCCGCCGCTGGCGGCGTTTTCCGTGTCCACACTCCACGCGAGGTAGACATAGGTATAGGCGCGGCCCGCGCGGTCGTAAATCTCGCCCAAGGTGCCCAGAGCCTCCGCCAGAGGCTCGGCCTCTAGCGATGCGATGCGGCCTCTGTAGGTCTCGCCGAACTGCGCGGCATCGGCTTCGGTGGTTTCGAGTGCGGCGTCGAGGGCGTCGACGGAGGGGTAGAGGTCGGTAAGGTCCCAGCGGACGCTCTCGGCGCCGGTCGTGGGGGAGAGGGCGGTGGCCTCGGTGGAGGACATGAACAAATCAGGTGTGGACGAGAAAAGGGGCACAAATGTGGCCTCTGGCGCCTATCTTGGCATTCCGGCGCGGCGCTTGTGGAAGCTACGCCTGCCCGGCCCCCGGTCCCTTCTGATTCGACTCTCTTCATGGCCAACGTCACCGAACTCAAGACAAAAGACGATGTCGCCGCGATGCTCGATGCCTCGCGCGAGCACCCCGTCGCCCTTCTCAAGCACTCTGTCGCCTGCCCGATCTCCGCCAGAGGCCAGGAGCAGTTCGTCGGCCTCGAAGGCGAGGGCGATCCCAAGCTGTACGCCGTCGTGGTGCAGTACGCCCGCGACCTGTCCGGTTACTTGGCGGAGACTCTCGGCGTCAAGCACGAGACGCCGCAGGCCATCATCCTCAAGGATGGCGAGCCTGCTGAGGTGTTCAACCACCACCACATCAAGACAGACGTTCTCCGCGAGGCCGCTCAGAAAACCGCCGCCTAGACCCCGTTCCGCGTGACCCGCCGTTCGCTCCTGCTCCTCGTGTCGTTTGCGCTGCCTCTGGCGGCGTGCATGGAAACAGAAGCACCTGCGCCAGAGACTCCCGCCTCGGGCCTGGCGGCGCCGACGTGGGAGATGAGCGGCCCCGGCGGCACGTTTTCATTGGCAGACGCGGCGGGCCGAGCCGTCGTGCTCCAGTTCGGCCCGTCGGAGCCCGGCGGGTGGGCCGCGCTGGAAAGCGCGCACCTGGACCTCGAAGCCGCAGGCGCGCTCGTCGTCGGTGCGGTCACCGATGGGGGCACGGTGCAGCTTCCGTTTGCCACGGTCTCCGACCCGGGTGCCGAGATCGCCGACCGCTATGGCTACGCCGGGCGCCCGCTCGTGGTCGTCATCGACGCCGACGGGCGCTTGCGGTCGCGCTCGGAAAACGTGACGACGACGGACCAGTTTTTCGACCTCGCCGCAAGCGCGCTGCTCGAAGCCGACGACGTGGAGACGCCTCTGGCGGCGGCCTCGGAAACGCGCGAGCCGCAGGCGCTGGCGCCAGAGGCCGTCGCTACCAAGGTGCGCGAGGGCGCGGCCCTGTTTGACCTCCGCGGCAGCGCCGCACAAGAGGCCGACGGCGCGATCCCCAACGCGTTCGTGTGCGCCGTCGGCGAGTTCACGCCCGACGTGCTGCCTCTCAACGCGCTCACGCCGGTCATCCTCGCGGGCCCCGGCGCGCCAGAGGCGGCCTCGTGGGCCATCGAGTGGGGCTTCCAGACGGTCTACGTCGTCGAGGACGCCGCGCCTCTGGCGGACCGCGATGCCGAGGCGTTTGCGCCAGAGGTGCCTGTGCCGGAAAGCCGTCTGCCCAACCGCCGCCGCGCGATCGGTTAGTCCGGCCGAAGGCTGGGAATAGGCGCGCCGTGGCCCTGGAAGTCCGCGCCCCACTCGTTCGACACGCGAGCCGGGGCACGTCCGCTGGCCTCTGGCGACTCGTCTCCGTTCGGCATCTCAACGACGACTGAGATGGGCAGGGCAGAGGGGCCTTGCGGACCGGATCGGAAATCGTGGTAGACCTCGCGCACGACGTAGACATCCATGCGGTCGGTCACAAACACACGGACGGTGCTGCCGAGCGCTGGGATCTCGTAGAACTGCTGGCGGAACAGCTGCCGGTAGGGCTCCGACGCCTCGGGCGTGTGGAGGTAGACGGTAACAGGAATCATGAGACCGGGGAAGGTGGCGCCAGAGGCTCAGACGAGCCTCTGGCGAGGTGCCGGAAACGGGACTTGAACCCGCAAGGAGCGGAGGCTCCGGCAGATTTTAAGTCTGCTGCGTTTACCATTTCGCCATTCCGGCCGCGCGCCAAAGGTAGAGACGCCCGGCGGTACCTTGCGCGATGGATCATGATGCTCTTCGCACGTTCGCACGACGCACCGCCGACCGCTCGGTCGTCACGTTTTCCAAAACGCCCGTCGGCGTGGCGCTGCTGCTGACCGACGGCACCGTGGTGACGGGTGCCCGCGTCGAGAGCGCGTCGTACCCGCTCACCATTCCTGCGCTCCAGGCGGCGTGGGCGCGCGCGCGCGCCGCAGGTCGGTCCGATATCGTAGCCGTGGCGGCGAGTAGGCCTCTGGCGCCCGCCGAACTCACGTTCCTCTCGGCCGACACGCGCCGCCGCTGGCGCGAGGTCGATGGCGAGATTGCGGCCGTGGACGGCATCGCCCTTCATGCGCCGACGGTCTCGCTTTCGGGTCTACAAGAGGCCTCTGGCGATGGGTTCGCGGCGGCACTCGCCGCGGCAAAACGCGCGCACGCGCCTGTCTCGGGCTTCCCTGTCGGCTGCGTGATCGAAACCGCCAGAGGCTGGGTGGCAGGCTGCAACGTGGAACACGCCGCCGACTGGACGCGCGGCCTCTGCGCCGAACGCGTCGCGCTCGCTGCGGCCATCGCTGAAGGCGCAGGCGAGATCACACGCATCTGGCTCGCGTGCCCCAAAGCGCCCGGCGCGACGCCCTGCGGTGGCTGCCGTCAACTCCTTTCCGAGCACGCCCCCGGCGCCGAGGTCCACATCTGGAACGGCGACGACGCGCCGCTGCTCACGTCGCCCGGCGATCTTCTCCCCGGAGCGTTCGACGCCTCCCGTCTCGCCGCATGACTGCGCCGTACGAACGCCCCGGCGCCTGCGTTGGCCTCGCCTCTGGCGACGCCGCCAGAGGCCGCCGCTAACTCGTGGACCTCGCTCTCGCTGCCCCGCCCTGGCTTCTCGCGCTGTGCGCGCTCGTCGCCGCTGCGCTCGCGTGGTGGACGTACGGCCGCACCACTCCCACCGTGCGCGGCTGGCGCAAGGGGCTTCTGGCGACGCTCCGCTTCGCGGCACTTTTCCTCGTCTTGCTGCTGCTCTTCGGGCCGGTCTGGCGCGCGATCACGGCCTCTGGTGACGCGCCGCTTTTGGCGGTGCTCGTGGACGAAAGCGAAAGCCTAACCCTGGGCGCAGGCCCGCCAGAGGCTGCGGTTCGGCAAGCGCTCGGTGCACTGCCCGACGACCCGTCGCTACGGTTTTACGGCTTCGGCGCTGAGGCCGCGCCAGTCTCGCGCGACAGCCTCGCGTTTGTGCGCCCCCGCACCGACATCGCGAGCGCGCTGGGACGCATCGAAGCCGACTTTTCCGGCCGCAACCTCCGCGGCGTGCTCCTCGTCTCCGACGGCCGCGTGACGCAGGGCCGCAGCCCGGCGCCTCTGGCGGACCGCTTCCCGGTCCCCATTTTTACCGCACTCGCGGGCGACAGCCTGTCCTCGCGAGACGTGCGGCTCGCGCGCGTGGTCACCAACGAGATTGCCTACGCCGGAAGCCCACTGCCGCTTCGCGTCGGTGTGCGGCAAGAGGGATACGAGGGGCAGACTGTGCCTGTGACGGTCGCCTCTGGCGGACGCGTAATCGCACGCACGAGCGTCGCGCTGTCCCCAGCGGGCGCCGAGGCGACGGTCGAACTCGACATCACGCCCGCTACCGCGGGCCTGAGGCGCTACACCGTGACCGCCGGGCCTCTGGCGGGCGAGGCGACGACGCGCAACAACAGCGAAACCGTGTCTGTGCGCGTGCTCAGCGGCGAGCGCCGCGTGCTGCTCGTCGGCGCCGGGCCGGGACCGGATGTGGTCGCGATGCGCTCCGTTTTAGAAGCCGACCGGCAACTCAGCGTGACCGTGCGCACACAGCGCGCGCCGGGGCAGTTCTACGAAGGCCCGCTGCCCACAGACCTGACGGCGTTCGATCTGCTCGTGCTCGTCGGTTACCCCGGCCGCGCGGCCTCTGGCGCCGAGACCGAGCGACTGGCCGAGGCCGCCAGAGGCGGGTTGTCCACGCTGTTCGTGCTGGGCACGCAGACCGATCTCGCGACGCTCGGCCGCACCTTTGGCGACGTGCTGCCGGTCGAGCCTGCGCAGATCCGCGCGTCGTTCGTGGAGGCGGGTGCCGCGCCGACTGCCGCTGGCGAGGCACACCCGATATTGAGCGAAACCGGCGTCGACCCGGCACAACTCCGCACGCTCCCACCGCTGCAGATCAGCACGACGCGGTGGGTGCTCCAGCCCGGCGCGCGCACGCTTCTGGCGGTCCGCCGCGGCGGGCAGACCTTCGACGCGCCGCTGCTCGCCGTCCGGCAGCAGGGCGCCGTCCGCTCCGCGGCCATCCTTGGTGCAGGCCTCTGGCGCTGGCGCACGCTCCCACCCGATCTGGATGTGCTCGCGCCCGTCCTCTCGGGCCTCACCTCCGGCTTGGTGCGGTGGACGACCGCCGCTCGCGACCGCCGTCCCGTCCGCATCCGCGCCGACCGCGCACTGTTCGACGCCCGCGAGCGCGTCACGCTTTCCGGCGAGGTCTACACCGAAACGCTAGAGCCGGTCGAGGACGCTGAGGTCGCGCTCACCATTCGCGGCGCGGGCCAGACCGTCGAACTTCCCATGCGCCCCGTCGGCAACGGTCGCTACGTCGCCGATGCGGGCGCTCTGCCCGTCGGCTCGTACACCGCCGAGGGCGTCGCCACCGCCAGAGGCGCGCGCCTGGGCTCGGACCGCGCTGTGTTCGGCGTGGGCGAGGTGAGCGTCGAGTTCCGCGAGCCGGGCGCCGACGTGAGCCTGATGCGGCTTCTGGCGGAGCGCTCGGGCGGGCGCGTGGTCCCGCTCGACAGCCTCGCGCCGTGGCTGGCCGGTCTGCGCGGCGCGGGAGGCCTGGCCGACCGACCGGTCGAGCGCGTCGAGGAGACGCCGTTATTGGACTGGACGTGGCTGCTCGCGCTCGCCATCGGCCTGCTCACGGCCGAGTGGGTGGGGCGCAAGCGCGCGGGGATGGTGTAGCGGCGGGAAGGATGCAGGACGAAAAAGTTGGAGGGACACGTGCTCGCCAGAGGCTTCTGGCGGAGTTCGCAGGCAGAATGCGGTCAATCTCTTTGCTCTGCGCGCATCTCCCGCGGGGGAGGGGCAGTGCCTCTGGCGCCAGAGGCTCAGTCGAGCCAGCTTCAGTCCCCAGTCCCATCCCTGCTACCGCACCACGTGCAGTGCGCGGTCCCATCGCGCCGCGCCCGTGACCGGGTCCCAGGAGAAGTAGATGAGACGCGCGCGGCCTACCAGGTGCGTGTGCGGGACAAACCCCCACGCGCGGCTGTCGGCCGAATCGTCGCGGTGGTCGCCCAGCACATAAAAGTAGTCCTGCGCGAATGTGAACGAGTCCGCGGGCACCCCGCCGACGGTAAAGCCGCCCGCCACACGCTCCACCACCAGAGGCTCGTGCTTGAGAATGGCGTCGCGGTAGAGGCTCCACGTGTCGCTGTCGAGCGGGATGGTCCAGCCCGCGAACGGGACGCGGACCGGTCCCCAGTCGTCCAGGCTGTAGCGGTAGCTGGCGGGAAAGCCTGCGCTGCCGTCGCCGGGGCGGCGCACCAGCGCCTCGACCGATTCCACACCTGGCAGCCGCCTCACGCGCTCCGCTACCTCACGCGTGGCCTCGATCACGCGCTCGCGCTCGCTCACGCGCTCGATCCGGCCCGCCACTCCGACGGCCGCGAGGCTATCCGACTGCAAAAACGCGCGCTCGGCCAGTAGCACCACCCAGAACTGCCGCCCTGTTGCTGCTAGCGCCAGAGGCTCGTCGTCCACGAGCACCTGCTTTTCGCGGATCTCGACCGTCTCGCCTGGCAGCGCGATCATGCGCTTGACGTAGGGTGTGCGGCGGTGGATGGGCCCACCATCCGGCGGATAGTGAAACACGACCACGTCGCCTCTGGCGGGGCCGCCCAGACCGGGCAGGCGCACTCCGGGCAAGATCGGGTTCGCGAGATCGCGCCGGGAGAACGGCAGCCGGAACGTCTCGGGCACGCGCGTGCCGTAGCCCAGCTTGCTCACGAACACGTAGTCGCCCGGCTGCAGCGTCTGCTCCATCGACGACGACGGGATGCGGTACGCCTCGAACACGCACGCGCGCAGCAGCACCGCCGCCAGAAACGCGCTCGCGATCACGCGCAAGACCGACCAGCCGCTGCGTTCGGGTACCGCGGGGACGGCCTCTGGCGAGCCGCCTACCGCCAGAGGCCGAGACGCGAGGTGCGCGTCCATCGGCGGCGGGTGCACGCGCGCCCGCGGGACAACCGGCGGCGCCAGAGGCGGCACGTGCCGTTGAGGCGCCAGAGGCGCGCGCAGAGCCTCTGGCGGCGGCGTGGAACTCACAGGGCGCCGCTAGCGGATGGGTCGGAAAAAGCGCGACGGGCGCACAAACGGGAACTCTTTTTTGAACGACAAGAACTTGAAAATCGCCTTGCCTACCACGTGCGTCTCGGGCACGAACCCCCAGTAGCGGCTGTCGACCGAGTTGTCGCGGTTGTCGCCCATCGCGAAGTAGTAGTTGCCGGTAAACGTGTACGTGTCCCGCGCGACGCCGTTGAGCAGGAAGCCGCCGCCTCTGGCGGGCGCGACCTCCACGCCCTCGTACTGCTCCAGCACGTCGCCGTAGGTCTCCATCATTTGGTCGTTGATGTCGATGGTCATGCCCACGCCGGGCACGACGAGCGGGCCGTACTGGTCGTAGTTCCACGCCAGCGCCGGGTCGTAGATGAGGTCGATCGCGCGCGGGTCAAACAGGCGCGGGTCGCTAAACGAGATCGAGTCGGGGAGCACGAACGGCTCGACGCGCGCCACTTCGGGGTCGCTCGCCAGAAGCTGGGCGCCGGTTGCGGTTGCCGTGATGTCGAACTGCCGCACGCCGTCGGCGCCGGTCCCATCCGTGCCGTCGAGAAACTGCACGTTCATGTCCAGCATCTCGCGCGCCGTCGGCCGGTCGCCGTCGGCGGAGAAGGCGCGCCAGCGCTGCTTCAGCGTCGTCGCCAGAGGCTTGGGCGTGCCGTTGAGGATGAGCACTTTGTCGACAATCGCGAGCGTGTCGCCGGGCACGGCCACGATGCGTTTGATGTACGGCGCGCGGCGTTCGATGGGCGTGTCGGCGGGGATCACGCCGCGCTCCACGTCCACAGCCGCGGGGTAGTTGAATACCGCCACATCGCCTCTGGCGGGCGCCGAAAAGCCGGGCAGCCGCGTCTGCGGGAAGACCAGCCCCGGCACGTAAATCCGCGTAAACGGAATGCCGATCGTGTTGGGCGTGCGCGCGCCGTAGTGCAGCTTGCTCACGATCAGGAAGTCGCCCACGAGCAGCGTGTCCTCCATGCTCTCCGAGGGGATCCGGTAGGGCTCGAAAATGAACGCCCGCAAAAACAGGATCACTAGAATCGCCTTGATCCAGAAGTGGACGTTCTCCTTGAACGTCGGCTTGATCTTCTCCGCGTTGCGGCCGGGCCTCTTGCGAGCGGTGCGTCCCGGTCTCTTGCGAGAAGGTCGGGGAGTCGCCGAGGCGTCGGGGGTTGGGCTGGACACGGGCAGAAAGGGGAGGGGAGGGCTCTACGGACGCGGCGAGCGAAGGGTACGCGGCGTGCGCTGCCAGAGGCTAGCGAGAAGCGTGTGGGAGGCTGCGCCAGAGGCTCAGCGGTGGATCAGCCACTTGGTGCCGGCGAAGTTGCGCGCCCATCGCGGCGTGCGGATGCGCTCGGTGAAGTAGCCTGCGCCGTCGAAGCCGGTCTTGAACCACTGCTTGCGCTCAAAATCGTGATAGTAGTCCACGTATGGGACGGTCGCGGGCGCCGCCAGAAGCCTGGCTGCCAGGTCGGCTTTGATGATCGGCATGTGCGCGCTCTGCGCCTCGCGCCCCGCGATGAGGAGGCCGCGGCCGAACGGCCCGGCGGTGTCCAGGACGAGCAGCGGGATGGTGTCGTTGACGACGAACCAGTACTCGAACTGTACGAACTCGCTGCCCAGGTACTGCTCCTGCGCGGCGGCGGCGGCGTTGCGCGTCGGCGTGCCAAAGAGCTGCGTGAGCCGCGTGCGCAGCTCCAGCGTCTGCATGGTGTCGATGGGCGACGGGATGAGCGCGCTCGCAGCTTTCCAGTACGTCTCGCGGAAGTCTTCCAGAAACGGCTCTTGCGCGCCGGGCGCGGTCTTCTCCCAGTCCAGCTCGCTCAGCGTGCGCGAGGCGCGCAAGAGGCTGTCGGCGCGCGTCTTCGCGGCTCGCAGAACGGCCAGCCTCTGGCGCTCGGCCTCGGCGTCTAGGCGCAGCAGGGCCCAATCGGTCTGGGCGTAGAGCCGCACCGGCTGCGGGAGCACGGTCGAGAGGTCGGCCTGGGCTTCCGCCTGCGCCGCCCGGACGCGGTCGGCGTCGTCGCGGAGCATCTGCACGGCATCCTGGCTCCACTCCTGGGCCTGGGGCGCGCCAGAGGCGAGCAGGAGGGCAAACGCCGCACGTGCCGCTCGCCAGAGGCTTCGCCGCCAGGGGCTGTGGGCCTCTGGCGAGCGGCGTGTGTGGATACCGGGTCTCGCGCGCCGTCGCATCAGTCCATCGAGAGGACAGCGAGAAAGGCCTCTTGCGGCACCTCGACGGCGCCGATCTGCTTCATCCGCTTTTTGCCCTCTTTCTGCTTTTCGAGCAGCTTGCGCTTGCGCGAGATGTCGCCGCCGTAGCACCGCGCGGTCACGTCCTTGCGCAGCGCCTTGACGGTCTCGCGCGAGATGACTTTGTTGCCCAGCGCCGCCTGGATCGCCACGTCGAACATCTGGCGCGGGATAAGCTCGCGGAGCTTTTTGCACAGGCGGCGGCCCATGTCATACGCCTTGTCGCGGTGCACGATGGTCGAGAGCGCGTCGACCGGGTCGCCGTTGAGCATCACGTCCAGCTTCTGCAGGTCGCTCGTGCGTTCGTCGATGAACTCGT
This sequence comes from Rubricoccaceae bacterium, assembly GCA_963708165.1. Taxonomy (GTDB): domain Bacteria; phylum Bacteroidota; class Rhodothermia; order Rhodothermales; family Rubricoccaceae; genus Rubricoccus. The sequence continues at coordinate 3,388,182 of OY970187.1, forward strand.
AGTCGAAGCTGGCGTAGCCGCGGCTGACGCTTTTGAGCTTGTCGTAGAAGTCGAACACGATCTCCGCCAGAGGCAGCTCGTACTGCAGGTCCACGCGGTCTTGCGTGATGTACTCCTGCGTGATGTACGTGCCACGGCGCTCCTGGCACAGGCCCATCAGCGCGCCGATGTACTCGGTCGGGGTGATGATCTGCGCGGTCACGTACGGCTCGCGAATCTCGCTGATGACGCCGCGGTCGGGCATCTCGCTCGGGTTCTCGACTTCTGCGACCTCGCCAGAGGTCAGCTCGACGCTGTAGCGCACGTTGGGCATCGTGGTGACGATGTCCAGGTTGAACTCGCGGTCCAGGCGCTCCTGGACTACTTCCATGTGGAGCATCCCGAGAAAGCCGACGCGGAAGCCGAAGCCCAGCGCCGCACTCGTTTCGGGCTCGTACGTCAGCGCGGCGTCGTTGAGCTGCAGGCGTTCGAGCGCGGCGCGGAGGTCTTCGAAGTCGGCGGAGTCGGTCGGGTAGATGCCCGAGAAGACCATCGGCTTCACGTCGCGGTAGCCGGGAAGCTGCTCAGCCGCGCCGCCTCGGGTGTGCGTGACCGTATCGCCGACTTTGGTGTCCTGTACGTCCTTGACGCTGCCGATGATGTAGCCGACCTCGCCGGGCGTGAGCTCGTCCTGGGCTTCCATGCCCAGCTTGAGGTAGCCGATCTCTTCGGCGTGGTACTTGGCGTTTGTCGCCATGAACGTGATGGCGTCGCCCTTGCGGATCGTGCCTTCTTTCACGCGCACGTAGACGATGCTGCCGCGGTAGGTGTCGAACGTGGAGTCGAAGATGAGCGACTGCAGCGGCGCCTCGGGGTCGCCCCCAGGCGGCGGCACGCGCTCGACGATGCGCTGCAGCACGGCCTCGATGCCCATGCCGGTCTTGGCGCTCACATGGAGCACGTCTTTCGGGTCGCCGCCAATCAGGTCGGTGATGGACTGCGCGACGATGTCGGGCTGCGCGCTGGGCAGGTCGACTTTGTTGAGGACGGGGATGATCTCCAGATCCTGTCCCATCGCGAGGTACAGGTTGGAGATCGTCTGCGCCTCGATGCCCTGCGCGGCGTCCACGACGAGAATCGCGCCCTCGCAGGCGTTGAGCGCGCGGCTGACTTCATAGGTGAAGTCGACGTGTCCGGGCGTGTCGATCAGGTTGAGCGCGTAGATCTCGCCGTCCTCGGCGGTGTGCCGCATTCGGATGGCGTGGCTCTTGATGGTGATGCCGCGCTCGCGCTCCAGGTCCATCGAGTCCAGCACCTGCGCCTGCATCTCGCGAGACGTGAGCGTGCCTGTGGCCTCCAAGAGCCGATCGGCCAGGGTGGATTTCCCATGGTCGATGTGGGCGATGATGCAGAAGTTGCGGAGCCGGTTCTGCGGGATGCGCGATGCCACGAGGAGGTGTTGAGCGTGCGAGGGGATCGAACGCGAAACTACCGCCGTGCGTGCCTCTGGCGGCCCAAGAAGCGACGGAGAGAGGAGTGGGGTATGAGGGGTGGGGAGTGGGCGGTGGTGGAGTGCCGCTCGTGCCCATCCTGAGAGCGTACCCGCCGCCAGAGGCCTCTGGCGAAACAGGCCTCTGGCGCCAGAAGCCTCTGGCGGGGTCGTGCTACGCGAGGGGCACCCACCGGTACACCTCCGCCAGAGGCACGCGCACGTCCAGTTCCTCGCTCGCGATGTCCGTCTCCAGGCCTTCCACGAACCGCAGGCCCCACCCGTCCGGCTGGCGGACGAACCGGGTGATGGCCGCCGACGCCTGCTCGACGATCCAGTACTCCTGCAGGCTCTCGATACGGGTGTAGCCGTGCAGCTTGTCGCCCCGGTCGCGCGCGACGGTGGAGTCGGAGACGATCTCGACCAGCAGCGTCGGGTTGAGCAGGGTGGGCGGCGTGTCGTCGGAATAGCGGGGCTCCCCGCAGACGAAAACCAGATCGGGGTAGCTGTAGCGGCCCTGTGCCAGAGGCACGCGCTGGTCTCCGGCTCCGCCGCGGCAGCCTCGCGGACCGAAGCGAGAGTTGAGCGCCGTCACGAGGTTCAGAGAGAGCTGGTTGTGCTCCGGGCTCGCCCCGGCCATCGCCTCGGTCCCGGTTGCGTCCCAGCCGTGGACGGGGACAACTTCGCCGTCGAAATACTCGTAGCGCATCCCCTCGGGAGCCGCTTCATCGAAGGCGAGGTACTCCTCGACGGTCATGCGGAGCGGGCGGGCAGCGTGGGCCATGTCGTGCAAAGGAGACGTTCCCGAAGGTAGGGCCTCTGGCGCCAGAGGCTCAGAGGCGGAGGCGCAGACCGAGGTCGAAGGTGGAGGCATTCGGGCCGCGGTCCGATGGATCCACCCGGTACTCCGCGCCGAGCGCGATGGCGCGTGTCAGGTGGAGGTCGGTTCCGATGCCGACGATGGCGAACGAATGGAGCCCCGAGAAGCTGCCAGACCCGCTGCAGTCCTGGAACTCCGGCTCACACGGAACACCGCTCGTAAACCCTTCCAGGATGCCCAGGCCGATCCCACCCGTTACGCGGAAGCGGACACGTCCGCCCGTTTGGAGTGCGAGGTACACGTCTCCGGTGGCTCCGGTCTGACCTCCGCCGTCGTCTATCCCGATGTCTCCTTCGCCGAAACGGGTAAATCGCGCCCCCAACGCGACGGGTCCCAGTACGCTCTTGTCAGCGGAGATAGCGACCGCGGTACCGAAATAGGCGTGCAGCCCGCCAGAGGCCGCGATGCGCCACGGCCGCTCCGCCTCTGGCGCAGGCTCGAAGAGCAGCACCGGCGCTGCCTCTGGCGAGGCCTGAGCGCTCGCGAGCGCTGGGAAAAGTAGCAGGGCGAAAAGAAGGTCGCGCATCGGATAGTGGAATGGCCTCTGGCGCCAGAGGCTACGCCTGGCGCCTACATTTCGCCATGCGCTTTGCTCTGACCTGTCTCGCTGTCCTGCTGCTGGCATTGCCGAGCGCACGCGCCCAATCCGCCAGCGGCACCGTGACCGACGCCGAGAGCGGCCAGCCTATCCCCGGCGCCAACGTACTCCTCGCAGGCTCCCAGACCGGCGACGCCACCGACGCTGACGGTCAGTTCGAGATCACAACGCCTCTGGCGGGCGTGCGCACTCTGGTCGTCTCCGCACTCGGCTACGAGACGCTCACGCGCGACGTCACGCTGCCGGGTGCCACAGTCAACGTGCGCCTCGTGCCCGCCACGCTCAGCCTGGGCGAGGCGACCGTCGAGCGGGACAAGCCGCGCCTCTGGCGCCAGAGGCTCCGGCGCTTCGAGCGCGAGTTCGTCGGCACGTCGCGCAACGCGCGGGGCGTGGAGATTCTCAACCCCGAGGTGCTCGCACTGGAGCAAACCGACGGTGGCACGTTCACGGCTCGCGCCGAGGCGACGCTAGAGCTCGACAACACAGAACTGGGATACCACCTCACGATTTTCGACCTCCGATTTTCCTCGACCGGCGAGCGCTGGCAGTGGACCGGCGAGGTCGCGTTCCGCGAGATGGATGGCACCGCGCGCCAGAGGCGCCACTGGGCTCGCTCGCGCGAACGCGCCTACACGGGTTCGTGGCCCCACTTCGCGGCGCGGCTGGCCTCTGGCGACGCGTACGAGGCCGGGTACCGCGTGCTGCCCGCCGCGCGTCCGGGCGCGCGGATCTCGATCAATGTGCTCACACTCACCGACGAGCAGTTGCAGGAAGCGGTGCGCGTGCCGGATCTGACCCAGCCCGACCTCTTGCAGCTGAGCGTTCCCGGCACCTGGCACGTACGGTACCTGCCCGAGGTCGACCGGAGGCCGCGCGAGATGAGGAGCCGCGGCGCGGGCCAGGTTTCGTACCTGGTACTCCTGGGCGGTGTCGTCAGTCTCTCGCGAGACGGGCAGGTGCTGCAACCGCTTCGCGTGGTGCGCTACGGCTACTGGGACTGGGAGCGTGTGGCAGACCTGCTGCCGACAGACTACGCGCCACCCTCGCGCTGACGCCAGAGGCCTCTGGCGAGAACGTTCAGCCTCTGGCGCCAGAGGCTACAACCGCACGCGGGCGCCGAAGCGGACGCCCACCCATGAGCGCGACGTGGTCGCTTCGCCGTGGATGCCCAGCCCGAACCCAACGAACGAGGCCACATACACGTCCAGGCCGAGCTCGGCGGCGAGCCCGAGACGCGTCTGGTCGTCTCCAGTTGATAGGAGGATGCGAGACAGCGCAGGACCCGCTCCCGCGCGGACCGTCGCGCCGTCGAGGTCGCGATGGACGCCCGCGACGATGCTCAACGTGCGAATGCTTTCGGCCAGGTCGCCGCAGTCGAAACAGTCGAACCCTGCGTTCGCGAGGGCGCCTCGCGCGCTGACGTACGCGGCCGAGCCGACGGGTTGCGTGACGAAGGCTGAGGCTTCGACGTAGCCGAGGCCCTCGTTTAGAGCATCGACGACCACCAAGCCCACGTCGGCGCCCAGTGTTTGAGCCTCTGGCGCCAGAGGCGCGAGAAACAGGAGGACGAGAAGTGCGCGCATGTGGGCGAAGGCTCGTGGAGTGCTGCGTCGGCGGCTCACCCGCTCGCCGGGCTAGGCCACTGGCGGCGGCTCCGAATCCGTGTGCGCCTCAACGACCGTCAGCCCGTTCGCGTCGCTCGCCAGAGGCTCGGCGGGAGCTTCGGGCATGACGGGAAGGGCGGCCTCCGCGCCGATAGCCTCTGGCGCCGCCGGGTTTGTTTTTTCGAGGATGTACGCTTGAAACGCCTTCTGCGTGAGCAGCACGCCCGCCACGCCGCCCATGATCGCGAGGTCCGCGATGTTGCCGATGGGGAAGAGCGCGACGTACTTGCCACCCCAGACCGGCAGCCACTCTGGCGGATAGCCGCGCCACACGTCCAAGTGCACGAAGTCCACGACTTTGCCGAAGAAGATGTGGCCATAGCCCCAGATCTCGGCGTAGAACACGCGGTCGATCACGTTGCCGAGTGCGCCGCCCAGGATGAACGCCAGCGAGAGGCGGTATCCCGCCGGGCCGTCTTTGACGTGGCGGAGATAAAAGAAGATGGCGATGGTCGCGACGACCGAGAACACACTCAGCAGAAGCTTGCCGATGGGCTCACCGTCCCACAACTCCATCCCGAAGGCCATGCCCGGGTTCTCCGTAAACGTCCACTTGAACACGTCCCCGATCACGGGAATCGACTCGCCGAGCCGCATGTTGGACTTGACGATCACTTTTGTGACCTGGTCCACCAGAACGATGGCGAGGGTATACCAGAGAGCGCGCATGAACCGGAGTAAGGGTGGGGTAGCCTCTGGCGCGGAGCGGTGCGCCAGAGGCCGTCAGACGAGGAAAGGCGCGAGACGTTGCGCCAGAGGCTAGACCGCGACCGGCGGCACGTAGCGGCGCACGGCGATGGAAACGGGGCCATGCCCGAAATCGGTCTCCGTGACCGCGTCACCTGTAGCCTCGCCGAGCGTGATCTCGCGCGCGAGTGTTTCTGCCATCACGTATTCGCGGTGCGCAACGAGAGCCGCGGTCACCGCCTCTGGCGCTGTGTACACAACCTCGATGCGGTCCGTCACGTCGTAGTCGGCGTCCTTGCGGAGCGCCTGCACGCGGTTGACGAACTCGCGCGCGATGCCTTCGGCCCGCAGCTCGTCGGTCAGCGTTGTGTCCAGCGAGACGGTCACGGTCCGGTCGCCAGAGGCTTCCTGCCGAACGGGTCGGCCTTCGACGCCTTCGCTCACGACTTCGATGTCGCCCGCGACGAACGTCACGTCCTCGCCCGCCAGAGGCAGCGTGATCTGACCGTCGCGCTCGTACGCCGCGATGGCTGGGGGGGAGAGCGTGGTGATAAGCGCTTTGGCTGCGCCCATGTTTTTGCCCAGCCGGCGCCCGAGCGTCTTGAAGTTGGGCCGCGCGCTTTTGTTGACCAGCCCGCCGTCGCCGCTCACGGTCTGAAGGCGCTTGACGTTGACCTCGTCCAGAATCACGTCCTCGACCGAGCGCAGCGTCGCTTCGTCCACGCCGTCCACGTCCGTGACCACGAGCAACTCCGCCAGAGGCTGCCGTACGCCGAGAGCGGCGTCGTTGCGGAGCGCGAGCGCGGCGGTCACGACAGCGCGGGCGAGAGACATGCGGTCTTCCAGGTCGGCGTCCAACCGCTCGGCCTCTGGCGCGGGGTAGTCCGTCAGGTGGACGCTTTTGCCGGGGCGGAGCTGGCTGTAGAGCCACTCGGCGGTAAACGGCGCCAGAGGCGCCATCAGCTGCGCGACGGTGCGGAGGCACTCGTAGAGCGTGTCGTAGGCCGCGCGCTTGTCGGCATCGTCCGTGCTCTTCCAGAACCGGCGTCGGCTGCGGCGGACGTACCAGTTGGACATGTCGTCCACGAACGTCTGGATGCTGCGCGCGGCGCGGGTCGGGTGGTACTCCTCTAGCGCCTCGTCCGTCTCGGTGATCGTGCTCTGGAGGCGCGAGAGCACCCAGCGGTCCAGTTCGCTGCGGCGCGCCAGAGGCGTGGCGGCGTCTTCGTCATAGTGATAGCCGTCGACGTTGGCGTAGGTCGCGAAGAAGCGGTAGGTGTTGACAAGCGTGCCGAAAAACTTGCGGCGCGTCTCCAGAACCGCCTCGTCGGAGTAGCGCAGGCTTTCCCACGGTGGCGAGGCCGCCATCATGTTCCAGCGCACCGGATCGGCGCCGTGCTCGGCGAGCGCCGCGAACGGGTCGACGGCGTTGCCCTTCGACTTGGACATCTTCTGGCCTTCGGAGTCCAGCACGAGCCCGTTGACGACGACGTTCTTGTACGCGACCGAGTCGGTGATGAGCGTGCCCAGCGCGTGCATGGTGTAGAACCACCCGCGCGTCTGATCCACGCCCTCGGCGATGAAGTCTGCTGGGTAGTTGCGCGCGAACGCCTCGTCGTTCTCGAACGGCTGGTGCCACTGCGCAAACGGCATCGCGCCCGAGTCGAACCACACGTCCAGCAGGTCCGGGATGCGGCGCATCGTGCCGCCGTTGGGCGCGGGCCACGAGATCGCGTCTACGTAGGGCCGGTGCAGGTCCACCTCGCCAGAGGCCGGGTTGATGGCCTCTGGCGGGAACGCGCCGCCGCACTTCTCGCGCAGTTGCGCCATGCTGCCGATGACCTCGACGTAGTCCGGGTCCTCATCGCTCACCCAGATGGGGAGCGGCGTGCCCCAGTAGCGCATGCGGCTCAGCGCCCAGTCCACGTTGTTCTCCAGCCACTGTCCAAATCGGCCTGTGCCAATGGCTTCCGGCTGCCAGTTGATCGTTTTGTTCAACTCCACCATCCGGTCCTTGACGCGTGTCGTCTCTACAAACCACGAGTCGACCGGGTAGGACATGAGCGGCGTGCCCTTGCGCCAGTCGTGCGGGTAGTTGTGGACGTAGGAGTCCTCGCGGAAGAGCAGGCCTCTGGCGGCGAGATCGCGGATGATGGGCCGGTCGGCGTCTTTGAACCAGAGGCCACCGCAGACGGGGAAGCCATCGGTGAACGTGCCGTCGGGCTCGACGGGGTTGAGCATCGGGATGCCCTCGCGGGCGCCCGTCAGCGCGTCGTCTGCGCCGAAGGCGGGCGCGGTGTGGACGATGCCGGTGCCGTCGTCGGTCGTGACGTAGTTCGCGCCGACGATCCGCCAGAGGCCCTCGCGGGCGAACGCCTCGTCGCCTCTGGCGCGGTCGACAAACCACTCGCCCGCCTCGGGCATGGGCGGCGTGTAGCGCTTGCCGATGAGGTCGGCGCCGGTGAGGTGCTCGACGATGACGGCGTTGTCGTCTTTGATTGCCCAGGCCACGCGGCTTTCGGCGAGGATCAGGTGCTCATGCCCGCCGACCTCTTTGGGCACGCGGACTTTGACGTACTTGATCTTCGGGCCGACGCACATCGCGGCGTTGCTCGGGATGGTCCACGGCGTGGTGGTCCACGCCAGAAGCGACGTGTCGGGGTCGTCCGCCAGAGGCGCGCGGACGATGATGCTGGGGTCCTGCACCTCCTCATAGCCCAGCGAGACCTCGTGGCTGGAGAGGACGGTCCCGTTGGCGGGGCTGTACCACTGGATCTTGTGCCCGCGGTAGAGCAGGCCCTTCTGGTGCAGCACCTGGAGCAGTGACCACACGCTTTCGATGTACTCGTTTTCGTACGTCACGTACGGCGCGTCCAGGTCCACCCAGTAGCCCATGCGGACGGTCAGCGAGTCCCACAGGCCTTTGTACTTCAGGACGCTCTCGCGACAGGCCGCGTTGTACTTCGCGATGCCGTACTCCTCAACGGCGTGGCGTCCTTCGAGCCCGAGCGCCTTCTCGACCTCGATCTCGACCGGCAGACCGTGCGTGTCCCAGCCCGCTTTGCGGTCCACGCGAAAGCCCTTCATCGTCTTGTAGCGACAGAAGAGGTCCTTCAGCGTCCGCGCGAGAACGTGGTGGATGCCGGGCTTGCCGTTGGCCGTCGGCGGGCCTTCGTAGAAGGCGAACGTCGGCGCGCCCTCGCGGATGTCGAGGCTCGCTGGAACGTGTCCTCGGCGTCCCAGCGGTCCAGAATCGCTTTTTCTACCTGTACCTGGTCGAAAGCGTCGGCGTCGGGGTAGCGGGCGGAGGTGGGCATCTGAAGCGCTGGAAGGGGAGCGCGGAAGGTACCGCCGTGGCCCAGGCCTCTGGCGCCAGAGGCGGCGTCTCGCCTAGAGGTTCACGGGTGCAACAGATAAGGCGCGAGCTCGGCCCGAGCGACATGCCCGCGTCCGCTCTGCACCGCCAGCCCAACCGCCAGCCTCTGGCGCACGGATGGCCCACTCGAGCGCGATCACGGTGGCTGCCCGTTGCGCCAGAGGCGGATGGCGCGGCGCCACTGCGCGTCGTAGGCGCGGTCGCGCGCGAGCGTCCATACGTCAAAGGGCGTGTCGCCGCGGTCCCTGCGCGCGGTGCGCTCGAAGGCGAAGAGGCCGCTGGCGTAGGTCCACACCTCGCGGTCGAAGCGGTTTTCGACGCGCTCCGGTGGGCCGAAGACGATGTAGATCATGCCGCGGTCTGTTTTCCAGCCATCGGTGTAGGTGGAAAAGCGGCGGTTGGCCTCTTCGACGCGCTCGTAGTACGCACGGAAGGTTGCCGCGGCCTGGCGTCTGTCGCTGAAGAGGCCGCCCCAGAAGGCGTCGAACGCGAAGCGCTGGGAGTCTGCGCCGGCCTCGTGCAAGAGTCTCATCTCGCGTGGCGTCGCGAGGTACGCCAGAGGCTCGATCAGATCGCGTATGCCCAGAACGCGGGGGAACGCTGCGGGCCGGACGACGAACGTGCGCTCGGACGTTTCTGCTTCGCCGTCATCGTCCTCGGCACTCATGACGACGCGGTAGACGCCCGGCGCCAGAGGCGGCACGTCGGTCTCGATGGTGAGGCGCGGCGCGGGCGTGGCGATCCTCTGGCGCGTGACGAAGACCGTGTCGACCTCCCCCGCGTCGATGCCTCGGGCGCGGAGAGAGCCAGGAGCAGGGGAAAAGGCGGCGGGGGACTCGGCCGTGACGGTGTCGGCGCGGACGCGAAGCACCTCGGCGCGGACGCTTACGGGGCCTCTGGCGCCGAACACGTCGAGTTGGAGACCCAGCGAGTCCAGATCGGCCGGGACCCCGAGAGCGAGAAGCGGACGGAAGCCGACGGTTGCGGGCAGGACGCCGCGCAGCCGAGGCGCACCGAGCGCGAGGCCGTCGGATGAATCGGGCACGACGAGGCGCAGGCGGCGCAGCGCCGTCTGGCCGGTGCGCGTGTCCTCGACCTCGGCCTGAACCACGAGCGCGCCCGCAACGGCGGGAAGCCTCTGGCGCACGACGAGCGGCACGAACGAAGCGGTCTCGGCGTACGTCGCGACGCGCAACGTGTCGGACCGGGCGGGCGACGCCAGAGGCGTGTCCTCGCGGTCGGAGACGCGGAAGGCCGTCCGCACGATGGTGCGGAAGCCGTCGTCGGTGCGCGTGAACACGAGCGAGGCGCGCGGGATGGACACCAGCGCCTCGATCTCCGCCGGGTTCGCGGCCGAGATCACGCGCGCGTCCAGATCGAAATCGGGCACGCCGGGGATGTAGCCGCTGGCGCGCCCATCGGCCGTGGGGCCAGCACCTCCGCAGCCCGCGAAAAGCGCGATGCACGCCGCAAGTAGCGCGGTGCGCCTCACGCGGCTTCTCCCGCGGCCTTGACGATGGCCGCAAAGCTCGCTGCATCGAGCGCCGCGCCGCCGACCAGTCCGCCGTCCACGTCCGCCTGGGCAAAGATCTCGGCGGCGTTGCCGGGTTTGACGCTGCCGCCGTAGAGAATCTGCACGCCCCAGCCATCTCACCCAGCCTCTGGCGGAGCGCCTCGCGGATCGTCGCGTGCATGTCTTGCGCCTGCTGCGGCGAGGCCGTCTCCCCGGTGCCGATGGCCCAGACGGGTTCGTAGGCGACGACGATGGCATCGCCAGAGGCGATATCCAGACCTGAGAGGGATCCGCTGAGCTGTTGGCGCACAACCGCTTCGGCGTCGCCGCTCGTGCGCTGATCCAGCGTCTCGCCTACGCACACGATGGGCACCAGAGCGTGCTGCATGGCGCCTCTGGCGCGAGCGGCCACGTCGGCGTCGGTCTCGCCGAACAGCGCGCGGCGTTCGGAGTGGCCGACGATGGCGTAGCGGCATCCGAGCTCGGCGAGCATCGGTGCAGAGACCTCGCCCGTGAATGCGCCCGCTTCTTCGGCGGCGACGTTCTGTGCGCCCAGTGCGACGGCCGTGCCACGCACGCGCTCGGCCACGGCATCCAGCCACACGAACGGCGGGCAGATGCCGATGCCGGCGCGGCCCGCGACGCCCTCGGTCTCGCGCACTACATCGGCTGCGAGCGCGATGGCCTCGGCGTGCGAGGTGTTCAGTTTCCAGTTGCCGACGACGAGCATGATTCGGGAGGGGGGAGGTGCGCAAGATACCGAGTCCTGCCGAGGCCTCTGGCGTGGCCGTGTGACCCTTGCGTCACGCCAGAGGCCTCGGCAGAGACAGAGCGTGGCTAGCCCGTCACGCCGTCGCCCACGCGGCGGAAGATGCCGCGCACGACGGGCTTGCCGTCGCGCTCGTCGGCGGCCACACGCTCTGCAACAGCCAGGCCCACGCCGAGCGCTGCGGCGTTGAGCGCATCGAGATCATCGCCAGGGGCTGCGACCCACACCCAGCCGCCGGGGCGCAGCACGCGCGCGAGATGGTAGAGAGCCTCTGGCGTGGGCGTGCCGTCTGCGTCCGCTGCCACCCAGTCGAACCAGGCGTCGGGAAACGCCTCTGGCGTGCCGAAGGAGGTGCGCTCGCGTGCCACGCCGGGGTCTATGACCTCTGCGAGGGCGTCGCGGACCGTGTCACCGCCAGAGGCCCACGTCTCGAAGCCCAGCCGCGCGATGTTGGCGGCGCTCGCACCCCGCGAGCCGAGGTAGAGAATGCGCGCCTGCGGGGAGACAGCGGCGAGCGTGCGGAGCAGATGATCCATCGGTCTAGAGCGTGACGGCGTGCCGCACGTGCGTCATGCTACCGCTCCAATCGGTGGCCTCGCGCATGTGTGCGCACCACTGGCAGCGCACAGACCGGCACGTGGGGTCGAGCCGTGGCAGCGACGCGATCGACGGCGGGAGGGCCGCATCGGCGCCTTCGCCGCCAGAGGCGGCCTGGATCTGCGCGGCGGCGGTCTCGGCGAGCGCCGAGATGAACAGCGGGTGGCAGTTGAGGCCGCTCGCGACCTCGTAGTGCTCGATTCCGGCCGTGATGGCGCGCGCGCGCTCGACCACGTCCAGCCCGTAGGCGGTCTCGATATGGTCTGAGGTGAACGTGACGGGGACTACCAAGATGGCCTCGAAGCCTCTATCGGCGATGTTCTCGATCACCTCGCCCGTGCTCGGTCCCAGGCCGCGGCCGGGCACGCCCACGCGGTGAAACGACACGTGCGAGTTGGCCGCTTCGACGGCGTTGGCGCGGTAGTCTGTGACTTCCTGGACTGTCGCGTGGACGAGGCAGCAGTACGGATCGCGGCCCTCTTTCAGCGAGTGAAGCGGTGCGCCGTGCGCCGTAAACACGATGTTGACGCGCTCGCGCAAGCCAGACGGGAAGCGTTGCAGGCCTTCGTCGATCCGCTCGGAGAGCGCGCGGATGTACAGCGGATGCGCAGCGTACTCGTAGACGAAGCTCGTCGGGCGCGGCTGGATCTCGCCGTTTTCCTCCAGCGCCTTCCAGAATGCGAGCGAGGTACCGGTCGTGGTGCTGGAATAATGCGGGTGCAACGGTACGAGCACCAGCCGGTCTACGCCAGAGGCCACCATCTCTCGAGCCGCGCTGTAGCACGTCGGGTGGCCGTAGCGCATGGCGACGAAGGTCTTGAAGCGGACCCCGAGCGCATCGCCGTAGCGGTCTTGGAGCTCGCGTTCTAGCGCTTTGGCCTGGTCCCTCGCGTGGCGCACAACGGGGCTTTCGCCGCCGATGAGTTCGTATTCGCGGGAGAGCTTTCGCGCTCGTCGCTTGGCGAACAGGCGTGCGTAGCGGTCGCGGACCCAGTGGGGAGCGCGCATCCGCATCGCGGCCGGGTCCATGAGCCGGTTGTAGAGAAACGGCTCCACGTCTGCGCGCTCCAGCGGCCCGCCATGGTTCATCAGCACCACGCCCACCGTCTCGCCACGCCGCACCTCGACCGGGGCCTGATCATAGAACGCCCCCGAGATCAGTCGGGGGTCGTCTTGAAAGCCAGCGAGGTACTCGCGTGGGGTCATATCGTTTCGACGCTGCGGTGAACGGAAACAGCCGGATGGCTCCGGGCTCGTGTCCCCAAGAAACCCCACCGCACTCCTGTGCGCGTGGCGAGAGGGTGAAGCGTGAGCGCCTCTGGCGGTTTTGACCGTTCCTGAATAGTGCCGCGTTGCGGCGGGGTTGCGGCGTGCCGGTTGCGTCCCGCCAGAGGCCTCGGTCAGGCGTGCTTCACAGGTTAGAGCGCCTCCAGCGTTTGCGCGAGAGCGCCGCGCAGGTCCGCCCCGCGCAGGTCCTTCCACACCCGCTCCACCTCGGCGCGGCGCTCGGCCTCTGGCGCTGAGCCGCGTGTCTGGTGAAGCGCCATCAGGCGTGACTCGGCGCGGTCCAGGATGGTATCGGCGCGGCGCACCGGATTTGGGGCGGCGGTCTCGGCGATGCCGAGCACGAAGCGGATGCCGGAGCAAGCGAGCGCGAGGTGGTAGGCGTGCTCAGCCTCTGGCGGGCCGCCATCGCGCTCCCATGCCATGAGCGACTCCACGCGCTGCCACAGCGCACTGCCGAGGAGGTGCCGTACGCGCGTGCGGTTGGGAATGACGCCGGGGTCCGCGACGTAATCGTCCCAGGCGTTCGGGGCGTCGTCGGGGGCGTTGACTCCGGCTCTGCGCTGAGATGCGAGCCGTTCGACCAGACGCTGCGCGCGCCCGATCCACAGCTCGAACGAGCGACCCTGCAACACCTCGCGCAGCGAGTCCAGCGACCGGTCGCGGCGCTCAACGAGAGCCTCGCTGTAAGGGCTCTCGGCCATCAAACGGTCCAGATCGAACGAGTGGTTGATCCCGAAGGCGAGCCGCCGCAGCCCTCGGTGCAGCGCTTCGACGGTCTCGCGCGGCAAGATGGGCTCAAAGACTTCGAGCGAGAGGCGCACGCGGTGGACCGCCAGAAGCAGCCGGTACGGCCCCTGGCGCCGACCCAGATCGGCGGCGCACCACCCGAGCTGGCCAAAGTGGTACGAGAGGATCTGGAGCGCCGCGTCGAGGATCGGGTCGTCGGGCTGGATGCGCGGGCGCCTCACGACCGGCCGGTCGCCAGAGGCCTCTGGCGAGGTCTCGGCGGCGGTCAGGCCAACCTGTGAGACGGGGCCATCGGTCTCCACGCTCAGCGTGCGGACAGGCACCGAGGATGAATCGTGTGGCTCGGTCGCCCTGGTAGACGCGACGGGCTCGGCGCTCGGCTCAGGCTCGATGTCCCGCTCGGCCTCTGGCGTCGGGTTCGCGAGATCGGACGCAGCTGAACCGGGGAAGTCCAGGTCGTCCTGCTCGTCGGGGCCGTCGTAGAGGAGCGGCGTGGCTGTCTCGCCCGGATGAAACATCGCCAGCAGGTCTTCGATGTCGCGGACCTCGTCGCCGGGGAGATCCGGGTATGCGGGAGGCGCGCCGTCGCCAGAGGCCATCTCTGGAGGTGTTGTGTTGCGAGGCGTAGCGTCGCCCGGGGACTCGTCGCCAGAGGCTTCCCCGGCATGGTCGCTCTCGGGCTGCGGGTCCATGGGAGGCACGCGCTCGGGCGAGAGTGCGACCGGCGCGACGGCTTCGGCGCCGCCTGCCATCATCTCGGAGACGCGGTAGGCATGGTGGCTCGACGCCGGAGGACGTGCCTCCATCTCGAAAATGCCCATCCGCTGGTCGCGAAACTGCTGCTTCCAGTGCCGCACGCGCGCCGAGCTGAGCTCGACCTGGCTCGCGATGGTCGACGACCGGAAGCCTCTGGCGTCGAGCAGGAGCACCCGCGCGCGGCGGCGGTGGAGGGCGTGGTCCGATGCCGCGAGAATCTCCAGCGCTTCGCGCTCATCGGGGAGCAGCAGGAGCGGCTCGGTCAGGCTGCGAGGCACGCGCATTAGGCCGCGTTCGAACTTGGTGAGCGCGACCGGTACGAGCCCGCCTTGGCGCAGCACCGGGTCGAGGGTGTACAGGTCTGCTTCGTGGCCCGTGTCCGAGAGCTCGATGTCTAGCTCGTTGGTCGCGTAGGGGCCTTCCGGAAGCTCGATCACGACCACGTCGAACGAGAGCAGGCCCAGCAGGCGCGAGCCGTCGTAGGCCATCCGAGGCGTCCGGTATTGCCGGAACCGGATGAGAGGCTCCAGCGCATCGACCTGCCCCGGAGCGCTGCCGCCGATGAGCGATTCGAGCGTTTCGTGCAGCAGGCCGGGTGGCGCCTCGAACACGTCGGTGTGCGGACCGTCGAGTGCGGCTTCGATCTCCAGCGTCTTGTCGGTCGGGCGGATGCCTCGCAGCAGTGCTCTGCGCTCGCCGCCTTGCTCGCGCACGCGCAGGCACATCCCCTGGCGCAGCAACTCTGCGTCGTCGGTATCGAAGTAGAAATCCCGGACGTTGACCGACGCCAGAGGCTCCAGACGGACGCCCGCAAGGTCTCGCGCTTGGACGAGACCTCCGAAGGCGCCGGGACGCTGTGCGACGTACGTGCGGGACGGCATGAGGGAGGGGACCGGTGAAGGTGCAATCTACGAGCGCAGTCCGATCCTCTTGCGCCGCACGTCGCGCAGCCGACGGCCTCTGGCGGTGTCTCGGGTGGCGCGTGCGCCAGAGGCGGCAGACGGCATCGCGCGGTGTTTTCGAGAAACGAACCAGGGGAGTCGGCGTAGCACACCACCAGTCCCGGTTGGGGCTCTTCCCGTCTTCGATCCCCCTCTTCTACAATGGCGACCTCTACACCCAACACCGATTCCACCGACGAGCCTCTGGCAGACCGCGCCAACGTCGGCTCCGACGAGATGGCCGGAGGCCCCGAGCCCATCGGAGATACCGCACCGCCGGTGCCGACCGGATCGGGCGAACCGGCCAAGCAGGCCGTCTCGGCTACCGCATCTCCCGCTGGCCAGGTCGTCGCACCGACGGCGAGCGAGTACGAGATGCCAGACGACTACGCCAACGAGAGCCCGGTCGACAAGGTTAAGAGCTGGGCGGAGGAGCACCCCGGACTCGCGCTGCTGGCCGCTGGCGGCATCGGTCTCGTTGTGGGCCGCATCCTGATCGGCATCACGCCAGACCCCGAGCCCCCGTCGCTCGCGGCTCGCGTCGAAAAGCGCGCCAAGGTGTTCAAGAAGCAGGCCAAGGGGTCCTACGCCGAGGCCAAGGATTCCGCCGGTGACGCCGCGGCGGCCTCGGCCGCTGCACTCGCAGCCGCAGCCGTCGCACTCCGGGAAGCAGCCGAGAACGCGGGGCACCGCGCCGGAGGCTTCACTGAGGACGGGGTCGACCGAGCCAAGCATCTGGCCGAAGACGGCGTCGACAAAGCGAAAGAACTCGCCGACGTCATCAGCGACGCGGTCCGCCACGTGGTCGACACGGGCGTCGACGGCTGGCTCAAGAAGATCCGCGGCTAGCCTCTGGCGACCGCCGAACGTGACAGCGCCCACCCGGATAGCCGGGTGGGCGCTTCTGTTTCCAGCCCTACGCCAGAGGCCTCTGGCGCAAACGGGGCGCTAGTCCGAGCGTTTCGTGCTCGGCTTGGACTCTTTCTTTGGCGCCGCCTTTTCCGCCTTGGCAGGCTTCGCGTCGCCAGAGGCGGACGAACCGGAGTCGGACGAGCCGGAGTCGCTCTTGGACTCGCCGCCGCTCTTCTTGACGTAGTCCGTGAGGTAGAAGCCGGAGCCCTTGAACTGCAGCCCGGCGCCGCCGGAGATCACGCGCTCGACCGGCTCGCCTGTCTCCGGGTCTGCGGTCAGCGCGTCGTCGGACATCTTCTGGAAGTGCTCGAACGTGGTGCCGTCGGCGCGGCGGTAGCGGTAGGTCGGCATGGGTGTCGGGGTGTGCGGGGCAGAAGCTAGAGCGGGCCTCTGGCGCGCGCCTTCGCGGGCGCTTGGCGGGTTCGAGAGGAGCCGGCGCCAGAGGCTGGGCGCGCATGCCTGCGCGAGTTCTCGCGATCTCCCCGCGGGGCGCGTACCTGCGTCACGCCGTCTCGCGTCCTTGCCGCACGGTTCCCAGTCTCGCATGCGCGCTCTCGCTTTCGTCTTTTTCTGTCTGGCCTCTGGCGCCAGCGCCCAATCCGGCGTCAACGGGTTTGTGCGCGATGCGTCCTCTGGCGAGACGCTGATCGGCGCCAACGTGATCGTGCTCGACGGCGCCGCGGCCGGGCGCGGCTCGGCGACCAACGTGCAAGGCTTTTACACGCTCGGCGGCTTGCCCTCGGATTCGCTGACGCTGCGCTACTCGTTTATCGGCTACCAGACCATCACGCGACGCGTCGGCTTGGCCTCTGGCGAGACGCAGCAGATCGACATCGAGCTCGCGCCAGAGGCTGAACTCGGCGAGGTCGTGGTCGAGGCCGACGTGCCCATCGAGCAGGCCGCGGCCGTCGGCACCATCGACGTGCCCATCCGGCTCGTCAAGGATCTGCCGACAGCGTTCGAGGCCGACCTCTTTCGCGCCATCCAACTGCTACCGGGCGTCAAGTCGTCCAGCGACTTCTCCAGCGGCCTCTACATCCGCGGCGGCAGCCCGGACCAGACGCTGATCTTGCTCGACGGCACGACGGTCTACAACCCGACGCACTTTTTCGGCTTCTTCAGCACCTTTAACACCGACGCCATCAAGGACGTGCGCTTGTACAAAGGCGCGTACCCGTCGACGTACGGCGGCCGTCTGGGCTCGGTGATCGACATCTACAACCGCGATGGCAACCGCAAGGAGACGCGCGGCAACGTCTCGGTCGGGCTTCTGGCGAGCCGCGTCGGCATCGAGGGACCCGTGCCGGGCGTGGGCCGCAGCTCGTACACGTTCAACGCACGCCGCTCCACGCTGGAGCCGCTTCTGGCGGCGCTGCGCGAAAACCTGGACCAAGACGGCATCCCGGACAAGTTCTACTTCTACGACCTCAACGCCAAGGTGGGCGTCGATCTCACCGACCGCGACCGGTTGAGCGTCTCCGCCTACGCCGGGCGCGACATCGTGGGCGTGCCCTTCGGCGAGAACTCCCAGTTCGACCTGGACTACGGCAACCGTACCGCGTCGGTCTCCTACAACCGCATTCTGGGCGAGACGACGTTTCTCCAGACCCGCGCGACGGCCAGCCGCTACTTCTCGCTGCCAGAGGCCCTCGTCTTCGGAACGGAGTTCACCAACACGAACACCGTCACGGACTACTCCGGCCGCGTGGACCTGGAATGGCTGCCCAGCGAAAAGCTGGAGGTCTCGACCGGCGCGTGGGGCGGTCACTTCCAACTCGACTTCAAGCAGACCTTTAACGAGCAGGTCCAGCTCGATTTCACCAGTCCCTCGGCCTATGGCTCGGGCTACGTGCAGGCCAAGGTGCGCCCCACGCCGCAGTGGATCCTCACGGGCGGCATGCGGGCGCAGTATTTCGCCAGAGGCGACTACCTCCGCTTCTCGCCGCAGGCGCAGATCGAGCGCAAGCTGGGAACCGACACGGTCGTGCAACTTGCCGCCGGGCGCTACCACCAGTTCCTCTCGCTGATCTCTAACGAGGCGTTTTCCGGCTTCGATACGTGGGTCACGGTCGGGGAGGGCGTGTTGCCGCAGGAATCCGAACAAGCCGTGCTGGGCCTCAAAACGCGTCTGGGCAAAACCTACCGGCTGGATGTCGAACTCTACGGCCGCCTCTTGCGCGATCTGTTCGACCGCCGCCCCGAGGTGCAAGACATCGCGGGTCTGGAATACAACGAACTCTTCCGCGTGGGCGAAGGCTACGCCTACGGCGCCGAGGTGCTGCTCGAAAAAGGAGTGGGCCGCGTGACGGGACTCATCGGCTACACGCTCGGCGTCACGCGCCGCCGCTACCCGCTCGAATCCGAGGCCTTCCAGGCATTTTTTCCGCCCAAGTACGACCGCCTGCACGACCTCAACATCGTCGCGAGCTACGACCTGGGCCGCGGGTGGAGTGCGACGGCCGTGGGCAAGTACGCGACCGGCCAGGCGTTCTCCGCAGCCGACGCGAGCTATACCGTGGAGGACGTGCCGTTTCTCGAAGACGGCGAGCTCAACGGCCTGTACTCGACCGCTCTCAACAACTCCCGCCTGCCGCCTTACCACCGCGTCGACGTGGGCTTCAAGCGCGTCGGCCGCTTCTTCGGCGTGGGCGACTACGAGCTCCAGCTGCAGGCCATCAACGTCTATAGCCGCCGCAACATCTGGTTTCCGACCTACGACTTCGACACCGACCCCGTCACCGTCGACTTTGTGCGCCAGCTTCCCTTCCTGCCGAACGTCTCGTTCAGCCTCAACTTTTAGACCATGACGACCCGCACCTCGCTCCGTCGCCAGAGGCTGATCTCTGCACACCGCCAGAGGCCTCTGGCGCGTCGGCTCTCGCCTCTGGCGAGTGCGCTGGCTTCGCTCTTCGTGCTTCTCGCGATTCAGGGCTGCGACATTGGCGGCCCGGATTACGAAGAGCAGATTGTGGTCAGCGCGATTCTCGAAGTGGGAGAGCCGCTGCGCGCGGTCACGCTTTCGCGCACAACGGCATTGGGGGGGACAGCCAGCGCGACGCCGCCCGTCACAGACGCGACCGTGAGCGTGTCTCTTCTCGACGCCTCTGGCGAAGCGGAGGAAACCTACCTCTACTCGCACGTGGATCGTGGCCAGTATCTCACCGACGCCACCGACGTTCTCGCGCTGCCCGGACGCACGTACGCCTTCACCGCAGAAATTCCGGGACGCGCGACGCTGAGTGCGCGCACGACCACGCCAGAGGCCGTCGTGCTCGCCGAAGACGTGGCGCCGCAGACGACCTATCTGGGAGGTTTCAACGGCCTCGGCCCGAGCTTCCGCGTGCAGACGACCCAGGCCGCCAGCGGCGACCAGAACGTATATCTCATCGGCATCGCGGCCGACGCGATCGACGACTACGAGGTCTTCCAGCGTGACGACGAAAGCTTCGGGCTTCGGCGCCTGCGCCTGGACGGCCGCTTCGGCCCGACGCCAGATGCCGAGTCGTTCATAGAGGACATCGACTGCGAGCCTCTGGCGAACGGCGAGTATGACTGCGACTTCCTCCCCGAGGACATCGCGGGCGGCGAGTCGCCGCTGCTCAACGAGGAGTCGTACATCCGCAACGGCGATGGCACCGTGACGGTCATCGTGCCGTGGCTGGCGGTCAGCTTTTTTGGGCCGCACACGTTTACGCTCAACTCGCTCGACCCGGCGCTCGTCGATTATGTCTCGACGCAGGCCATCCAGTTCAGCCCGACCACGCTCTCGCCCGGCGAGATCCCGAACATCACGTCCAACGTGGCGAACGGCCTGGGTGTCTTCGGCTCGTTCGCGAGGACATCGGTCACGACGACCATCGTGCCTTAAGTAAAGGTCACGCAGCGCCTCCGCCACGTGCGCCTGCCTCTGGCGGCGCCTGCCTCTGGCGCCAGAGGCAAGCATGGGGGTAGAGGCAAGCCTCTGGCGCATCCCAAGCGCATAAAAAAGGGGCGCCACGCAATGTGACGCCCCCTTAGGCCTAAAACCGTAGGTGGTGGACTACGGAAGCAGAACCTTGTCGATCACGTGCGCGACGCCGTTGCTGGCGGCCACGTTGGCCTGCGTCACGGTCGCACCGCCGACCATCACGTTGCCGTTCATAATGCGGACCTGAAGCTGCTTGCCGTTGACGGTCGTCAGCATCTGTCCGTCCGAGAGATCAGCAGCCATGAGGCGACCGGGGACGACGTGGTAGGTCAGGACGGACGTGAGCTGTCCTTTGTTGGCGGGCATCAGCAGGTTGTCGACCGTTCCAGCGGGAAGTGCAGAGAACGCGCTGTTTGGCGGGGCAAAAACAGTGAACGGGCCGGGGCCTGACAGCGTCGCGACGAGGTCGGCGGCCTTGACGGCGGCGACGAGCGTGGTGAGGTTACTGGCGCCAGAGGCGTTCTCGACGAGGTTCTTCGTCGGCAGCATCATCGCGCCTCCGACCATTACGCCAGCGTTGTTGTCCATCTCCATTTCGCTGGAGGAGGAGCAGCCCGCAAGAAGCGTGAGGCCGAGAAAGAGGGAGAAAAGGGTCTTCATGAGAAGGGAGGTGTTGGGAGGAGGGGTAGACTACCGAGCCACGCAGGCGCGGCGCAGCCGATGGACACCGATGCGGACGTAGGTGTTCGTCCGAGTGCTCACGCCAGAGGCGGGGACGCGGTGCCGGTCATGCACGCCTCTAACACGCCACGGTTTTCAGCTTAGAGTGAAAGTTTGAGATTTCACGATGGCCGAGCTAGAACGGCACGTCGTCCGTGACCTCCTCTGGCGCGCGCTCTTTTACCGCGAGGCGGATGCCTCTGGCGTCGAAGCCGAACAGGTCTTCCTCGGAGAAGACCTGCCGGAAGGCGTGGTCGGTCTCGAAAAAGGCCGAGAACTTGGAGGCGAACTGGTCCAACCGGCCGATGTAGTGCGCGGTGTCCTCGTCCGGGTTGGCCGGGTCCCACTCGCTGGCGAGCTTGGCGGCTTCGAACACGCGCCCTCCGCCGCCCGCGATGTAGAACGCGATGCGGTCGCCGATGCGGACCGCGTCGCCTGTGGATTCGGCCTGCCGTTTGGCGAGTTCGTACGACGCGGTCCGGTTGCGCTTGCCTTCACGCACGTCTTCCTCGTACCGCGCCAGAGGTTGCTTGAGCGTTTCCATGCGCTGGAAGCTGGCCACGCCGTCTTTCCACTCATGCGCGACGATGCTCCGGCGTGCGTCGAGATAGAGCTGGTGCAGGGCGTCTACGTCTTCCGCCAGAAGCAACTCGATGGCTCGACGCACGAAGCGGCGCCCGAAGCGCTCAACACTGCGCGAGACCAGGCTGGAGCCTTTGACCTTCAGCGTCCCATCGTAACCCAGCAGCGCGTAGGTCTTCTTTTTGAACGACAGCATCCGCTCAAAGCGCCCGTCGAAGCCGATACGGATGCCCGGCGGCATGGGCTCGGAGAGCGCGCCCACGAACGCGCGCTCGGCGTCGCCAGAGGCGGACTGGGCCTCTGGCGGCGGGACGAAGAGCACGCCATCGGTGTCGACCTCGACGATGCGGCCGCCGCGCTCGCGGATGAGGGCCATGATCTGACGCAGCAGCTTCTGGCCCGTGGCGGCCACGCGGTCGGCTTCGGCGAAGTCGTTGAAGGCGGCAAAGCCGAAGCCCATGTTGCCGTAAAAGGCGTTGATCACAATCTTGAACGCGCTTTGCCGTGCGTCCAGCTCGCCTCTGGCGTCGCCAGAGGCTTCCTTCATGGCGCGCTTGGTCGCGAAGCGGAGGTCGGTCAGGCGTTGGAGCAGGCGCGGGAACAGCGCGAGCGCGTCGCGGCGCGGTTGCACGCCGTAGTTGAGCATGATCGACGGGTACAGGCTCTCGACATCTGCGTAGACCACCGGGCCGACGACGCCGGTCATGAACACGTCGGTGTAGCCGCCGACGATCTGGGAGCCTGCCTCGGGGCGGGGCACGCTGTGCCGCGCGTGCAGATAGCCGCGGATAAACAGGCTCTCGATCTTGGACGCCGGACCGCTTCGCGCGCACTGCCCGTAGGGCATCGGCACCATTTGGGTGAGGTAGAACGTGCTGCCGCTCAGGTGCTCCGCGATGGCAGCGGTCTCGATCACGTCGTCCAGCGCGTAGTCGATAAGGCGCTGCGGGTCCTCGCGCCACGTCTGCGCGATGTCCTCGCCCGCGATGTACGTGCGGTCCTCTGGCGCGAAGCCGAAGTACTTGGCGACGCCTTTGAGCGTGTAGTTGGGCAGGTCGCGCGTGAACACGTCGAAGCTCATCACTTGGAAGAGCGTGTCGATGACGTGGCGCCCGGCGATCTCGACGGCCTGGTACTCGATCTGGCGCTCGGCAAAGCGGATCGTACTCGGGAAAGAGCGCGGCTCGCTGCCGTCGCGGCCCAGCGCCAGAGGCACGCCGTGTAGCTGGCACCGCGCGGCGAGGTACGGCAGGTCGAAGCCAAACACGTTGTGTCCTTCGATCACGTCCGGGTCGCGCTCGCGCATGAGTTCTAGCGCCTCTTCGAGCACGCTCTGCTCGTCCATCAGCGGGCCGCCCACGACGCGGCTCCAGCCACGGTTGTCGCTCAGCGCGACCAAAATGATGCGGTGCTCCGGCACGTCGGCCTGGGGAAAGCCGCGCTCGGAGTACACCTCCAGGTCGAACTGCAAGCGGTGGAGATCCGAGAGCTCCATGCCCTTGAACAGCGTCCGGCCGGTCTGGGTGAGATACTGCTCCTCGGGTCCGCCGACGAAGTAGATGGAGTCGGGCCGCTCTTTCTGCGAATCGCTGCGGTCCTGGATGTGGCGCCTCGCGTCCCAATAGGCGCTCGTGTCGGGAAAGACGACCAAGCTCTGGTAGGCGTTTTGACCCGCCAGAGGCTGAAACTGGAACCGGTCGCGCGGGAAGCCCTGCAGCAGATCGATGTCGTCCAGCAGGAAGAACGGGTGGTAGGGCTCGTCCTCCCACGTGACCTGGTCCTCTGGCGAGCGGCGGTAGACCCGCATCGTGCTCCGCCCGACGGGGTGGAGCGCGACGATGCGCTCGGTCGGGTCATGGCCGTAGAGCAGGGCGTCGTCCTCGGGGCTCGGAGCCTCTGGCGCGTGCGGGGAGCCCGTCGCGCTATTCATCGCGCCCCTCTTGACCGTCGCCAGAAGCCGCGGGGGCAGGGGGCGCGTCGCCGGAGAACAGGCCAGACATGTAGCGCGCGAGGCGCGCGTACAGCGGCTCGGTGACGGCGTTGGCGCCCGCGTAGGAGGTCGCGAGGTAGTACCGCCCTGAGGGCGACGTGTAGAAGTCCGTAAGTCGCGCGATGGCCTCTGGCGACACGTCGCGGTAGACGTAACGGGAGCCCAAGACGAGCGTTCGGTTCATCTCGGCGTGCTGCGGCGCGATGAGGCTGTCGGCGTACTGCTGCACGCTCATACCGGCCTCCGCCGCCTCCACCGCCATGCTCGGCGCCGAAGCGGCCATTGCCCTCATCATCACGCGCATGGACTGCGTGAACTGGTCGACCATCCCGCTAGCATCGACGAGGCGCTGCACGGCGAGGCTGTCCGCTAGGTCGTAGTCGTCGGGGTTGAGCATCACGCGCATAATCTCTATTGAAAGCTCGGGATTGCCGCTCATGCTCTGTTGGAAGTCTAGCAGCGGTCGGATCTCGGGATCGGAGAACGTCTCGATGGACGCCACGATGGCCTCGCGGTCGAAGTCGCGCGCGAACGCTGCGCGGGCGCTGTCGACGAAAGCTTCTGGCGTGAACCCGACCAGGAGGCTGTCTACGAAGCCGCCCATCATAGGCGTGTCCGCGAGCTGCTGCTCCAGTGCCTCGGAGGACTGGGTAGTGCCAGACGCGTCGAGCAACCGCTCTACGAGCGCGCTGTCCTCTGGCGCCAGAGGCACGGTTTGGGCCGCCAGAGGCTGGGCGGCGACGAGTGCAAGAAGCAGGAAGGCGTAGCGCATGTGTAAACCTAAGGTGTGACGGGTGTCACGCGTGTGTCGCCGCTGGTTTCGGTGACGTGGTAGACTGGCTGGCGGCGCTCGCGCAGGGCGACGAGCACGCCGTCGTCTTCGAGCGTGATGAGGACGCGTCCGAGGATGGCGGCGAGCGCCGGGGCGCGCTCCATCGCGAGTTCGTCGAAGTACTCATTCTGACGGCTTTTGAGGCTCTGGCGCAGCGGCTCTGCGAAGAGGGACGACAGGCGTGGCGGAAGCGGAGGCGAGATGGGCGTCGCGCCGCCGTCCAGGTCAAAGCGGCGGTACGTGATGTCGAACGTCGTGCCGTACTCGTGGCTGGACCGGCCGCGCACGGCGTTGACGTTGCCACCACTGAGGTTGACCTGGTCCTCGCCGGAGCGGAGGACCGAGGTCAGCGTGAAGCGGAAGCGTGGCAAGTCGCGCGCTTCGAGCTCGCGGTCGAAGCGCGCCGCGATGGAATCCAGCGCGACGACCACGCCGGGCGTGGCACGATAGATGGAGTGCGTGGCGTCGAGCAGGAGGTAGCGCGCGTTCGTTTCCAACGGCACGAGCCCGCCAGAGGCGGCCGAGTCTGCGAGCGAGCCTCTGGCGACGACGGGTTCGATGCCGCGTGCCTGGGCGGCTTCGACGTGCGTGGCGTTGCGCGAGCGGCGGAGGAGCCCGATCTCGGCGTCGGTGAGGTCGGTGACCTGCGCGAGGCGGTCGGCGACGGCGGCGAGGTGCGTCTCGTTGTCCTCGACGGCCTCGCGGGATACGGTGTATTGCCACGCGCCATAGCCAAACGTGGCGGCGACGAGCGCGAGGACGAGCCAGAAACCGTAGCGTGGCGGCGCGGTGGCAAGCGGCGGGACCTCTGGCGGGCAGCCTCTGGCGGTGCAGCTATCGCGGGCTCTTGCGGGGCGGCGCCAGAGGCCAGCTTATCCGTCGGCGGTGCTGTCGGCACCGCTGCTGTCTGGCGTGACGGCTTGGGGCTTGGGTCGCGGGGTGGCGTAGAGGTCACCGGGTCGTCTGTGCGTGATGTGGAAAACGGGCTGGTCCTCCAAGAGAACCAGAAGGCGCTCGTCGCGCTTCATCGATGCGAGGGCACGCGCCAGAGGCCCGTAGAGGTGGTCCCAGCGCGAGCGCGCGGCCTCGGTCGCGGCGTCGGTCCAGAGGCGGTTGGCGCGGTCGAGGTGTGGGTCGGCGTAGGCGGACGTGATCGAGTCGGGGCCCGCCAGGGGCGCGGCGTAGCGGAACGTGACGATGTCGACGCTCGCGCCGTACTCGTGCGACGACGTGCCGCCGGTGGCGTTGCGGTTGCGGCGGCCCAGGTCGGCCTGAAGGTCTGCAGTGCGCAGCGCGGACGAGATGCTGAACCGGTAGGCGGGCAAGCCCGCGTCGGCGAGTGCGGCGTGGAAGCGGCGGCCGGTCTCCTCTAGATCGGCGTGCAGCGCGGGCGTGATGAACGGTTTGGAGTGTTCCAGCGTGCGCACGACGTAGAACTCACTGTCCACGAGCGGTACGAGCGTGCCTCTGGCGATGTGGCGGCTCAACTCGGCCTCGCTCGCCAGAGGCTGGACGCCGAGCGAGTCGGCCCAGCCCAGGTGTGCGCGGTATGGGGAGCGGCGCAGCGCGCCTTCTTCGGCCGATGTGG
Source organism: Rubricoccaceae bacterium (assembly GCA_963708165.1). GTDB lineage: Bacteria > Bacteroidota > Rhodothermia > Rhodothermales > Rubricoccaceae > Rubricoccus. The sequence continues at coordinate 3,413,996 of OY970187.1, forward strand.
GCGGCGTGAGGCGCATCAGGGCGCCGCGAAGGCGTGCCGTGCGCGCGTCGAGCGAATCCAGCGCGGGCGAGGACGTGGCCTCTGGCGGAGGCGGAGGAGGCACGCGCGCACCACGCCGCTGCCAGCCGAGGGCGAACGCGGCGCCAGAGGCAAGCGCGAGGAGAAGGACGATGCCCAGAATGCGCATCATCGTGTGGGAGAGAGGACGCCGCAGCCGATGATCTCGCCGCCACTCTCAGCCCAGCCGTCGTCCTGCGCGGCGCGGACGACGACGGCGCGGCCCGAGGCGGAGAGATATCCGTCCAGACGCACTTCCGCGTCGATGCGGTCGAAGCGGCCTCTGGCGCGGTCGTCGCCTTTGATGTTGCCCAGGTCGCCTGCGTGGCGGCGTCCGGGCGCGGCGTCGTAGGGTCCGTGCGTCGCGCGGCCGTCGCCCAGGTGCCGCTCGGGGTCGGCATCGTCGCACGAGCGTGCCGAGAGAATCTGGACGCCATGCTGCGTGTCGCGGTCGAGCCCGCTCAGCACCATGAGCACGCGCGTGCCGCCGTCGACGGCGCGGAGCGTGACCGTGCCTCTGGCGTCGCCTTCGATCTCAGCGCGAGCCGCGCGCACACCTTGCACATCGACCGTATCCGCGCTTGCGGAGCGCAGGCCGCGGGCCTCTGGCGCCAGAGGCGCGGGGGCATCCTGGGCGCAGGCGGCAAGGAGGAGACACGCGAGGGGAAGGAGGCGCACAGAGTCGGGTAGCTTGGCAGTATGAACGAAGCACGCGAGCCCAAGGTCCACCTAGCGGCGCGAGACGTAACGATGCATTACGGCTTCCGCGCGATCCTGCGCGGCGTCTCGCTAGACGTGCGCCAGGGGCAGCCTCTGGCGGTGACGGGACTCAACGGCTCGGGCAAGTCCACGCTTGTGCGCATCCTCGCGGGCGTGCTCACGCCGACCGGCGGGACGGTGGGGCTGACGGTCAGACGGCGTGGAGGTGCCCGACGACGAGCGCGCGCACCGCGTCGGGCTGGTCACGCCGGATCTCGCGCTGTACCCACAACTCAGTGCGCGCGAGACGCTGGACTTTCTCGTGCGCGTGCGCGGTCTCGCGCTCGACGCCTCTGGCGTGATGGCCGTGCTGGCCCGCGTCGGCCTGGGCGAGCGCGCCGACGACCGCGTCGCCACGTTTTCGACGGGCATGCGCCAGCGGCTGCGCATTGCGACGGCCCTGCTGCACGATCCGCCGCTGCTCCTGCTCGACGAGCCCGGCGCTACGCTCGACGCCAGCGGCCGCGACGTCGTGGCGTCGCTCGTGGCAGACCCGGCGCGAGCGGTCGTGCTCGCGACCAACGACCCGGAGGAGGCCGCGCTGTGCGGTGCGCAGATCCGAGTGGGGGAGTAGCCTCTGGCGCCAGAGGCCTCGTGTGGCGCTGTGCTCGGCTGAGCGCACCCCCGCTTCGCTCGCCCTACGGTCGCGAAGCTGTCCCCCTCGTCGAGGGGGACACTCCACGTCGGAGTCGTCATGAAGGCCAAGGAGGCTCGATCCTTCGCCAGAGGCTAGATCTAGATTGCCCCTCTCTTCGAGGGGGACAGAGAACGCGAGCCCAGGATGTTCAGATGGCGCACAACGCCTCGCTCGCCTCTGGCGCCCGAGGCAAAGCGACCACGCCGAGCGTTCTCGGGGCTCGTTCGGCTCCGGGCCCCGCCCGAACGTGACGCTCCGCCAGAGGCCTCTGGCGAAATCCCCGGTCGCTTCGCGCGAGGCCAGAGAGCAAGCAGGATCTTGAGGCACATACCTCTCGCGACACATGCCTCTCATCGCCTCCGTCTCTGGAATCCGCGGCGTCGTCGGCGACGGCCTCGACGCCGCCGTTCTCGTCCGCTACACCGCCGCGTTTGCGGGCTGGCTTCGCCAGAGGCCTGAGCAGTCCGGGCGGCCCACGGTTGTCGTCGGGCGCGACGGGCGCGACACCGGCGAGGTCTGCGCGCGCATCGTGACCGCCACGCTCCAGGCCTCCGGCTGCGACGTGGTCGACGGCGGCCTGGCGACGACGCCGACCGTCGCGATGGGCGTGCTCAAGCACGAGCGCCTCTGGCGCCATCATCCTCTCGGCGAGCCACAACCCGGCGGAGTGGAACGCGCTCAAGTTGCTCGGCCCGTCGAGCGCGTTTCTGACGCCAGAGGAAGGCGGCGAGGTGCTGAAGATGGCGGAGCAGGAGCCTGCCGCCTTCGCCGTCGGCCACAAGGACATGGGCACGTACCTGCAAGAAGACCTCTTGCCGTACCACATCGAGAAGATCCTCGCGCTAGATCTGGTCGACCCCGAGGCGATCCGCGCCAGAGGCTTCAAAGTCGTCGTGGACGGCATCAACTCGGTCGGCGCGTTCGCCATTCCGGCGCTCTTGCGCGAGTTGGGCGTAAGCGACATCGAACTGCTCAACGGCGAGGTCGACGGGCAGTTCGCGCACAACCCGGAGCCGCTGCCGCACAACGTGACCGGCATCATGGAGACGGTCAAGGCCTCTGGCGCGGATCTGGGCATCGTGGTCGACCCGGACGCAGACCGGCTGGCGTTCGTGGAGGACGGCGGCGCGTTTTTCGGCGAGGAGCTGACGCAGGTCGTCGCGGCCGACTTCGTGCTGGGCCACACGCCCGGCCCCATCGCGACCAACCTCTCGTCCAGCCGCGCGATGGACGACATCGCGGCCAAGCACGGCCAGAAGAGCTACCGCGCGGCCGTGGGCGAGATCAACGTGGTGCAGGAGATGCGCCGCGTAGATGCCATCGTGGGCGGCGAGGGAGCGGGCGGCGTGATTCTGCCCGAACTCCACTACGGCCGCGACGCGCTCGTGGGCGTCGCGCTCACGCTCCAGCACCTCGCCGAAACCGGCCAGACGCTCAGCCAGGTTCGCGCCAGCTACCCGGCCTACCACATCGCCAAGCACAAGCTGCCTCTGGCGGGACTGGACGCCACAACACTGCTCGCCAACCTCGCCGCGACGTACGAAGCGGCGCCAGAGGCCACCGTCTCGACCGTCGACGGCGTGAAGGTGGACTTGCCCGAAGGCTGGGTCCACGTTCGCACCTCTAACACCGAGCCCATCGTGCGCGTCTACGCCGAGTCGGACTCGCCAGAGGGTGCGGACGCCCTCGCGGAGCGCTTCAAGCGCGAACTCGTCCAGGCGTGATCGGCACCATCCTGGCCTCGCTCGTCTGCTACGCCGCGGGCGCGTTCGCCGCGCCGGCGGCGGGGTGGGAGGGATTGCGCTTCGCCTACGCGGGCGACGCGCCGCCAGTCGCGCGCACGCTTTTGGTCGCGGCCGTCGAGGCGTTCGTGGGCTTTGGGACGGCTGCGCTGGGCGTTGGGCTCGCGCTCCTCACGCCTGCCCCAGACTCGGCCACGCTCGTCGCGGCCTCGGCCGTGGGGCTAGGCTTCGGCATCGCGCGGACGCTGCGCAGCGCTCGCAACTCGGTCGCCATCGAAGACGCCGCTGCCGAGGCGGCGCCCGGCCGTGACGACGCGCCAGAGGCCATCGCGGCCCGCCTGGGGCGGCTCTCCCGCTTCGCGACGACGGTGCGCGCGCTCGCGGCCATGACGGTGCCGATCGCGGCAGCGCTGCTGAGCTAGACCCTCGGTGCGCCTCTGGCGCCCGCTGACCTCGCGCTACAACGCCTCTCGCCAGAGGCGCTCAGCGCAGCAAGACAGCTTGGCGCGAGGCCGAAAACGTCTCGCCGGTGACGCGCAGCACGTACGCGCCTGCGGGCAGGCGCTCGGCGCCCAGCACAAACGAGGTCGGGACGCCAGAGGCGACGGTGCCGTCGAAGACGCTCGTCACCAATCGTCCCGAGAGGTCGAACGCCTCGGCGGTCACGCGCTGGGGCGTGTCGACGCTGAGCGTGAAGGCGACGCGGTCGCGGAACGGGTTTGGCGTGCCGTCGGAGAGGGCGTAGCCGCCGGGCGCGGCGCCAGAGGCGGGCTCATTTGCCGAGGTGACGAACTCGGCATCGGGCGCGAGGACGAAGAAGCCGTTGGTGCCGTCGTTGGCGACGAGCGTGCCGCTGGGGAAGTACGGGTAATTGCTCCACTGGCCGTCGAAACTGCCGCCGTCGCCCAGCGGGTAGGTGTCGAAATAGCCGACCTCCAACATCTGGTCCTGGCTGAGGTTGGACACGTCGTAGATCCGCGTGCCGCCTTCGTAGTTGCTCAGAAAGGCAAAACTGCCGCGTACGTACAGGTTGTGGTCGCGCACGGGAATGCTCGCGATGGAGAAGAAGTCGAACTGGGGGCTGTCCAGATCGCTCAGGTCCATGATGATCGTGCGCGTGCCGCTCTCCGACGCGTCTAGCTCGTCGTCCACGATGAAGTGGCGTTGGTCTTCGGTAAACCACCCCTGGTGCGTGTAGCCGGGATTGGGGTAGAAGCCGCGCGAGATCTGGACCGGGTTGGCCTTGTCGGTCACGTCCACAATGGTCACAGTGTCCTCGTTGCTCGCCACGCAGATCTGCTTGCCCTGGTGCTCCGTATCGGGACCGCGGTACACCACGCACTGCGCGTCGTGCGTGTAGCCGTCGTCGTCGAAGCATCCAGCGTAGCTGGGTGCCAGAGGCTCGCGAATGTCGACCATGTGGAGGCCCTGGCCTCCGCAGGTGCCCGCGCGGACGCCCACGCCGTAGGCGAAGCCGCTCTCGTCGTCGACCACGATGTTGTGCGCGCTCCCGAAGCCGGTGTAGCGCGCGTCGGCCGTGAACGTCTGCGGCGGGTTGCTCACCGAGCGCAGCCGCCGGAGGTCGAACACCTGCATGCCGTGGTTGCCCGCTTCGCTGACGACGAAGGCGTAGTTGCCGTACGTCTTGATGTCGCGCCACGTCGAGGGGTTGGTCGCGGTCGGGAGCTTGCCCAGGAAGACGGGAGCCTCTGGCGCGGTCACGTCCACGAACGCCGTCCCGTTGCGCAGCCCCACGAGGGCGTACTCGCGACCGGTCTGCGGGTCTGTCCAGCCCCAGATGTCGTTGGCGTCCGACGGCGCAGGCGAGCCGGAGGTCGCAAACGTCGCCAGAGGCAGGTTGGCGTAGAGGCCGACGCGCGAGCACGGGAAGCCGGCGGCGAAGCCGTCTGTGCACGGCGTCTGCGCCAGAGCAGGAACGGCGGCGAGAAGGAGCGCGAGAGCGCCCAGGCGTGAGACCATCATGGGGTAGTGAGGGGTGCGTCGCCAGAAGCTTCAGCAAGTTCTGCCACAGTGGGCTGCGCCCCGGCGGGATGCGCCCCGGCGGGTTGCGCCTCTGGCGTGCGGGCGTCTTCGAAGCGGTTCATCGCGCGGTTTTTGCGGACTGAGAGCGCGTCGAAGACCTGTCCGTTCATGGCAACGTAGACGCCTGGTGGAAGCGTCTGCACAGCCGCCCACGCAAAGCCGACGTTGAACTCGGCATCGGACTCGCGAAAGCGAGCGGGCGTCAGCGAGCCGACGAAGACGACCGTCTTGGTCGAGGCCGGGCCCAAGCGCGCCGCGACGGCTTGCGCCGTCATCGCCATCGTGTCCGTCCCGTGCGTGATAAGGATTCGCTCGGCGCCAGAGGCCGCGACCGCGTCGCTTACGCTCTCGCGGTCGGCGTCGGAAATTTCCAGGCTGTCCTTGCGCAGCAGCGTCCCGACGGCAAACGGAAACTGGACACCTGCCGTGCGCAGGATTTCGGCCACGAGCGGGTCACCGACCTCGAACTCGCTCTGCGCGTCGAAATACACCTTGTCGATGGTGCCGCCGGTGGTAAAGACCTGAATCATGGGGGTCGGGAAAAGAGGTCCTGGACGGCGCCGTAGAGCGCAGAGACGGCCTCTGGCGTGGTGCTGTGTTCGCGAACGCCCTGAGCAACGCGTGCCGAGTCCGTAGCGTGCTGGGCGAACGCGACCTGCCGCAGGCTATCGAGCGGCTCGCCGGTGGTCTCGGCGCGCGCGTCGGCGAGGTGGAGGTCGAGGAGGACGGCCGCGAGCGTGGTGTCGGTCGGCAGCGCGTCGCTGCGTCGTCGCCAGAGGCTTCGGGTGCTTCGCCGCAGGCGGCGAGCGCGAGGAGGAGCGCGACCGCCAGAGGCCAACGCCTTGGGAGCCGTCGCGCTGTGCGTATCGGGGATCGTCTCGCCAGAGGCAGACTCACGCAGCCTCTGGCGCGGAAACGGTGGGCGCGTCGACCTCCATGCGGAGCAGGTGCGCCGCGTAGGTCTTGCCCTGCGCGTCGAGCTTGAGCGAAACCGTGCCGCCGCCGCCGAGCGCGCCGTGCAGCATAAAGTTGAGCGCCGAGAGGTTGGGCAGCTCGAACCGCTCGACCTCGCCGTCTACGCGCGGCCCGAAGTGTGCCTTGACGCGCTCGGGCGTGATCTGCTCGCGCAGGAATTCGTAGTGGGCCGGGTCGCGGGCGATAAGGCCGACGTTGACGGCGTCGCCTTTGTCGCCGCTGCGGCCGTAGCAGAGATCGAGGAGCTTGGGCACGGTCTTCTGGGAGTGTGTGCCGGAAGCTACGGGCAAGGGGTGGCTGGTGGTCAGAGCCTCGGGGCGCCAGAGGCCTCTGGCAATGCGGTGCCCCTGGCGTTCTGGCTAGGCGATGCGTCGCACTCGTCTACGCGCGAGGTCTGCGGCGAGCCCGAGCGCGAGCCCTCCACCAGTGAGCACGAGAAACCCGATAGGCATCGCGTATTCGTATGTCAGAGAAGGCGCGAGCGCCTGGGCTAGGGCAGGGCTGCGGCCGGGAGAAGGCCCCGCGGGGTTGACAAAGAAGTCGTAGTCGGCGAGCCACATCAAGAGGCCTCCGATCCCTCCTGCACACGTAAGGCGGTGTGCGCCTCTTGCAAAGGCCGTCACCAGCCCGACGCCTGTGAGCAGCGCGAGCAGAAGCGTGCCGAGTTGCATGGGTGGTCTGGAAAGCGAGAGGCGTGAGACGCCAGAGGCTATGCGTCGGCCGCTTCGGCGCGCGCCTCGTCGCCCGTCGTGCGGAACGTCGTCGCGATGGATTCCATCTGGCGCAAAAACTCGCGCTTGTCCAGCGTGCGGCTGGGCGCGAAGGTCATGCCATAGTAGACGAACAGCCGGTCGGTCTCTTGGTCCACAAAGGCGTAGCGGATAAACGCGCCACCCATCAGGTCCTCGACCATCATCCACATGCCGCGCGTCTCGCGTGCCTCGCGTCCCGCCAGAGGCAGCGTTTCGCGGGTCATGGGGCGGCGGAAGTCCTGCTGCACATAGGCGGCGTCCTCCTCGCCTCTGGCGAACATCTCCAGCAAGCCGTCGGTGATGCGGTCGATCTCGCGGTCGTCGGGGAGTTCGGTGACGCCGTCCTGGGTGAAGACGAAGAAGTCGCGCCAGGAGTCTGGGATGACACGGCGGAAGCGGATAAAGTCGCCCGTCCGGCCCACGACGGTGACGGTCGTGTCCTGGACCGGCACGTAGTCGTGCTGGATGTTGACCGCCCAGCCGCGCTCTGCTAGAAGCGTGTCCTCGATGGCGTCCTGGCGGCCCACGTCGAACATGTTGCGCGTGGTGGTGGTGAGCACGTTGCGGTCGAACGCGGCGCGGAGGGAGTCGCCGCGTTCGATGATGGCGCTTGCGAGCAGCGAGTCGTTGGCGGCAGTGGCGGTGACGGCGACCTGGCCTGCGGCCCACAGGTTCTCGCGGATGGTGACGGCGACCGAGTTGCCCGATTCGATGGCGCCGATCTGCCCTTCGGGAATCCTCGCGCGGATGTACTCGCCGATAGGTGTCTGCACGCCGATGGGCGCCACGAAGATGACGTTGCGCGTCTCGCGGATCTGCGAGAGAAACTGGCTCGCCAGAGGCTGATAGCGCAGCTTGAACGCGCCCTGCTGGTTGGGCAGCGTCATGATGGGCTTGGCGAGCTCCTGGCGCACGGCGTCGCCGACGGTTCCGGCCCACGTCGCGGAGTCGGTCACGACGAGGATCTCGGGGACCCCGCCGACGGCGGGCTTAAGCCCCACAAGCGCACGGTCGCAGCCGCTGAGTGCGGCCGCGGATGCGAGAAGGGCGAGGGCGACGAGGCGGAAGCGGAGCATAAAAGGTGTCGGGCGCGGCCCGCGGTCAGTCGTGCTGAGTGGCTCCGGCTTTCAACGCCGCAGCCCAGTCCCGAATTTTGCCCAGCCGAGCCTCTGGCGACGAATCGTCACGCCAGAGGCGGTCGGCGAGGCGGATGAGTGCGCTGCCGACGATGACGCCGTCGGCTTCCTTGCCCAGTCGCGCCGCGTCGTCGGGCGTGCGGATGCCGAAGCCGACGCACATAGGCAAGTTGCGGGCGTGGATGGCTGTGCGCGTTCGCGCGAGGTATGACGCCGTGATGTCTGCGTCGGCGAGTTCCGCGCCCGTCAGTCCGGCTTGCGAGACGGCGTAGACGAATCCCGTCGCGCGCTCGGCGACGAGCGCGACGCGGTCGGGCGCAGTGTTGGGGGCGACGAGGTAGACGGTCGTGAGGTCGTGGTGGGCGGCGGCCTCGTCCAGTTCGTCCGATTCCTCGGGAGGCAAATCGGGGAGGATGAGACCGTCTACCCCTGCAGACCGCGCCGCGGCGCAAAAGTCGCTCACGCCGTAGCGAAGGACGGGATTGGCGTAGCCCATCAGCGCCAGAGGCACGTCGGAGCGCTCGCGGAAGCCTCTGGCGATGTCGAAGACGCCCTCCATCGTCATGCCTGCCGCAAGAGCGCGCTCAGCACGCCTGCTGGATGGGCAGGCCCTCGGCGACAGGGTCGGAGAACGGCATGCCGAGCTCGATGAAGTCGGCGCCGCCAGAGGCGGCCACGGCGAGCAGCACGTCTAGCGTCGCCTCTGGCGCGGGTGTGCCCGCGGTGAGGAAGAGGCCGAGGGCGGTCTCGCCGCGTTCGCGGAGGTCGTCGAGAGTGGAGCGGAGTCGGTTCAATGGGGTACCGGGTACACGGTGCGAGGTGCGTGGAAGGGCAGCGCGTACCCGGCACCTCGTACCCGGTACCTCTCGGCGCCAGAGGCTAGCCGTTGAGGCGCGCGGTGATGGTCTCCATGTCTTTGTCGCCGCGGCCGGAGCAGTTGAGCACCACGACCGCATCCGGCATTTCGAGCGCCAGAGGCGTGAGCAGCGCGACGGCGTGCGCGGTTTCGAGGGCGGGGATGATGCCCTCGGTCTCGCTCAGGAGTTGGAGCGCGGTCATCGCGGCCTCGTCGGTCACGGCGCGGTAGTCCACGCGGCCGGTGCTCTTGTGGTAGGCGTGCTCGGGGCCGACGCCGGGGTAGTCCAGACCGGCGGAGATGGAGTGGGCCTCCTGCACCTGCCCGTCGTGGTCTTGCAGGAGGTAGGAGCGCGAGCCGTGGAAGACGGCGAGCGAGCCGCGGCTGAGCGTCGCGGCGTGCTTCTGACCTTCGCCGAGCCCTTCGCCAGCGGCCTCGGCGCCGACGAGCTTCACGTCCGGGTCGTCCACGAAGGGCGCCCAGATGCCGATGGCGTTGCTGCCGCCGCCTACGCAGGCGACGATCACGTCGGGCGTCTCGCGGCCTTCCTGCGCCAGAAGCTGCGCGCGCGTCTCCTCGCCGATGATGCGGTGGAAGTCGCGGACGAGCGCCGGGTAGGGGTGCGGGCCGACGACCGAGCCGATGATGTAGTGCGTGTCGTGCGGGTTGCTGACCCAGTCGCGGAAGGCCTCGTTGGTGGCGTCCTTGAGCGTGCGAGAGCCGCTACATCGCGCTCCGCACCTCGGCGCCGAGCAGGCGCATCCGCTGCACGTTGAGGTTCTGGCGGTGGATGTCCTCCTCGCCCATGTAGACCACGCACTCGACGCCGAAGAGCGCGCACGCCGTGGCGGTCGCGACGCCGTGCTGGCCCGCGCCGGTCTCGGCGATGATCCGCTTCTTGCCCATCCGACGCGCGAGCTGCACCTGCCCGATCGCGTTGTTGATCTTGTGCGCGCCGGTGTGGCAGAGGTCCTCGCGCTTGAGGTAGATCGGGCCTCTGGCGCCGATGCGCTCGGCCAGACGGTCGGCGCGCGTGAGCGGCGTCGGGCGGCCGACGTAATCGCGCAAGAGGCGGCGGTGCTCGGTCCAGAACTCCTCGTCGCCCTGGATGGACTGCCACGCCTCCTTGACCTCCATCAAAACAGGGTGGAGGATTTCGGGCACGAAGGCGCCGCCGAAGTCGCCGAAGCGGCCTCTGGCGTCGGGGAGGAGAGGTACGGGGTGGGACTGGGGTGCGGGGCACATGCGTTTCGGCGTGCATCGGGGTGGGCGGAACACTCGGGCGCTCGCGAGGGCGCAGCGAGCGGCATCGGGCGGAAATGTCGTGGAGGCGATACCCGGTACGCTCGGTGACACGGGTAGGTGCCACGCCGCTAGGCGGCAGCGTGGAAGGCGTCGAAGAAGGCGGCCATCTTGTCGAAGTCCTTGACGCCAGGGGCTTCTTCGAGGCTGGACGAGAGGTCGATGGCGAACGGGCGCATGGTGTCGATGGCTTCGGCGACGTTGTCCGCGCCGATGCCACCTGCGAGAAAGGTGGGAAACGCGCGCGCGACGTTTTTGGCGAGGCGCCAGTTCATGCTCTCGCCCGTTCCGCCCCACAGACTCGTGCTGTGCGTGTCGAGCAAGAGGTAATCCACCGAGTCCCGGTACGGTTCAGCGATCGCGAGGATCTGCTCCGATGCCGCGTCGCTCACGACCTGGATGGCTTTGATGACCGTCAGGCCCGCCTCGCGGACAGCGGCACACGCCTCTGGCGTCTCGTGGCCGTGCATCTGTGCGACGGCGAAGCCGCCCGCTTCGCTCGTATCGATCACGTCCTGCGCCTCGCGGTTGACGAACACACCGACGGCCTGTGGCCCGACGGCCCATTCCATGATCTCCTTGGCCGTGCGCGGGTCGACAAAGCGCGGGCTTTCGCGGTGCTGGATAAAGCCCAGGTAGTCGGCGCCGTTGGCGGCGCAGAAGCGGGCGTCTTCCAGACGCGTGATGCCGCAGATTTTGACGCGGGTGCGGTCGTCGCTGGGGTCGATGGGCAGCATTAGGCGGGCAGGTTGGCCGGGGTGAGTGCGCCTCTGGCGGCGATGGCGATGGCGGTCTCGCGGCGGAGCTTGGCGAGTGCGCGGCCGGGGTCCTGCTCGCGCATAAGCGACGTGCCCACGAGCACGGCGTCGGCACCCGCGGCGTGGACGCGCGCGGCGTCTTCGCCAGAGGCGATCCCGCTCTCGGCCACTTTGGCGGGGCCGTCGGGAAGCTGTGGCATCAGGCGCTCGCTCAGGCCGAGGTCGATGGTGAAGTCGGTCAGGTCGCGGTGGTTGACGCCGATGGCATCGAGCGCGGACAGGTCCACGGCGCCAGAGGCCATCTCGGCTTCGGCCTCGCTGTGGACTTCGAGAAGCACGCTCAGGCCCAGCGCGTGAGCGCGGTCTACCAACTCGGCCATCGTCGGCGCGTCGAGCGCGGCGGCGATGAGGAGCACGGCGTCGGCGCCGAAGGCGCGGGCCTCGGCGATCTGATAGGGCGTGACGATGAAGTCCTTCCGCAAGCAGCGGGAGGTCGACCGCGGCTCGGACCTGCGCCAGGTGCGCGAGCGAGCCGCCGAACTGGCTGTCTTCGGTCAGAACTGAGATCGCGGATGCGGCCGCGGCTTTGTACGCCGCGGCGTGCTGGGCGGGCTTGTACTCGGGCTTGATCACGCCTTCGCTCGGGCTCGCGCCCTTGCACTCGGCGATAAACGCGAGGCCGTCGGGGCGCGTGAGGGCACGTTTGAGCGAGAGGGTGGGGGCGTGGAACGCGCTGCGCTGCTCCAGCGCCGCCAGAGGCTGCAAGACTTCGCGCTCTGCGGCAGAGGCGCGGGCGCTGGCGACGAGGGTGTCGAGGATGGTGCTGCTCATGCTGTCGCGAGGTCTGCGGTGGCCTCCACGAGCGCGTTGAGCTTACCGAGGGCGCCACCTCCGCCGATGCTCTCACGGGCGGCGTCGAGCGCGGCGTCCAGCCCTTTGAACTCGGCCGACGCCAGAAGCGCGTAGGCGGCGTTGAGCAGCACGATGTCGGCCTGTGGCCCGCCCTTGCCGCTCAGCACGTCGCGCACGATCTCGGCGTTCTCCTCTGGCGTCCCGCCCTGCAGCGCGGCGGCGCTGACGCGCGCCAGGCCGAATTTCTCGGGCACGACGGTTTGCTCCAAGAGCCCTCCGTCGAAGGCGTCGGAGCCGGTCTGATAAACCGTCGTGGGCGAGGTGGTCGAGAGCTCGTCCAGACCGTCATGCGCGTAGACGACCACGACGTGCTCGCTGCCCAGTCGCATGAGGATGTTCGCCATCATGCGCGCCGTCTCGTCCGAGAAGGCACCGATGAGCTGGCGCTTGACGCGCGCCGGGTTGCACAGCGGCCCGAGGATGTTGAAGAACGTCCGCACACCGAGTGCGCGCCGGACGGGCATCACGTGCTTCAAGGCGGGATGGAATTGTGGCGCGAACAAAAACGCGATGCCGGTCTCGTGCAAGCACCGCTCGACGCCAGAGGCGTCCAGGTCGGCGCGCACGCCGAGCGCGCTCAGCACGTCGGCACTGCCGCTGGAGGACGAGACGCCCTTGTTTCCGTGCTTGGCGACGGGCACGCCTGCGCCCGCGGCCACAAAGCTCGCGGCGGTCGAGATGTTGAACGAGCCGGAGTGGTCTCCGCCGGTCCCGCACAGGTCGATGGGGTTGAGGTCGCCCGCGTCGACGGGGATCGCGAACTCGCGCATCACCTTGGTGAAGCCGGTGAGTTCGTCCAGCGTCTCGCCTCTGGCGCGAAGTCCCATGAGGAGTCCGGCGATCTCTTCGCCAGAGGCCTCGCCGCGGAGCATGAGGTGCATCGCGCTTTCGGCTTGGGGCTGGGTGAGGGTCTCGCCTTCGGCGATCAACTGCAGGATTGGTTTCAGAGAACTCATTCTGAGGTGGGGTACGGGGTGCCGGGTACGAGGTACGGGTCGGGCTCGTCTTCGGAGACACGGCCCGTTCGCTTGCGGTTGTGATGAGCGAGGGCGCCGGTCGCGGCAGAGATGCGCGATGCGAGTCGGGACAAATCGGCGAAGGTGTCTTGGTCGATGTATCCGAGGTCGAGCGCGGCGTAGAGTTGAGATCGGACTTCGCCAGAGGAGCCTCTGGCGATCAAAAGGAAACGGGCAAACTCGGCGGGACTGCGTCTCTCGAAGCCTTCGGCGATGTTTGAGGTGATTGAAACAGAGGCGCGCTGGATCTGGTCGCGGAGGCCGAAGTCCCGAGAGAAGGCGCCCTCTCGTGTGACCTCGTAGATCCGCCGCGTCAACTCTCGACCGAGTTGCCATGCCTGGATCTCTTCGAACCGCTTGAACCCGCTCACGACGACGTACCCTGTACCTCGTACCCCGTACCCGCCCGCGTCAACGCGGCCCGCACCCAATTGCGCACCATCTTGGGGCCTTCGGTCGTGAGCACGCTCTCGGGGTGAAACTGGACGCCGCAGACAGGATGCGTTGTGTGCCGAAGCCCCATGACGATGCCCTCGCCTCTGGCGTCCTCTGCGCTTTCCGCCGTCACCGCCAGAGGCTCGGGGAGCGTCGCGCGGTCCACGATGAGCGAGTGGTAGCGGGTCGCGACGAAGTCGGGCTCGACGCCCTCGAAGACACCCTCGCCGTCGTGGCGCACGCGGCTGGTTTTGCCGTGCATCAGCGTCGGCGCGTGGATCACGTCGCCGCCGTAGACCTCGCCGATAGCCTGCATGCCCAGGCACACGCCGAAGATGGGCGTCGAGGCGCCGAGGTCGCGGATGAGCGCGTTGGTGATGCCCGCGTCGGCCGGGCGGCCAGGGCCGGGAGAGATGAGGATGCCCGCCGGGTTTAGCTCGCGCACCTCGTCCACGGTGATCTCGTCGTTGCGCACGACGCGCAGGTCCTCCGTCTCCGCGCCCACCAGGTGGACGAGGTTGTACGTGAACGAGTCGTAGTTGTCGAGGACGAGGATCATGGTGGTGGGGCCTCTGGCGCCAGAGGCGTGTCGTCTAGCGGATCGTGGTGACGAGGCCGGTCGCCTCGCGGACGCGGGCGAGCGTGGCGGACGCCGCAGACTGCGCAGCGGTGGCGCCCTGGCGTAGAACGTCCCACACGTCGTCCGGGCGGGCCTCCAACTCGCGGCGCCTCTGGCGCGCGTCGGCGAACTCCGCCTCGATCATGCCCAGCAGCGCTTTCTTGGCGTGCCCATAGCCGTAGCCTCCCGCACGGTAGCTCTCCGCGATCTCCGCCTGCTCTTCGCCAGAGGCGAAGAGCTTGATGAGCGCGAAGACGTTGTCGGCCTCGGGGTCCTTCGGGTCCTCCAGCGGCGTCGAGTCCGTCACGATGGACATGACGGTCTTTTTGAGCGCCTTGCCCTCTTCAAAGATGGGGATCGTGTTGCCGTAGCTCTTGGACATCTTGCGGCCGTCGATGCCGGGCACGATGGCGACCTCCTCTAGAATGCGCGCCTCCGGAACGGGCAGAATGGGCTCAGCCTCTGGCGCGAACGTGTGGTTGAAGCGGATCGCCAGATCGCGCGCGATCTCGATGTTCTGCTTCTGGTCGGCGCCGACAGGCACGAGGACGGGTGCGCTGGGATCGCCGTAGGCGAGGATGTCGGCGGCTTGGAGGATGGGGTACGCCAGAAGCCCGCCGTTGGCGCCCAGTCCCTGCGCCACCTTGTCCTTGTACGACACGCCCTTTTCCAACTGGCTGACGGGCGTCAGCGTGAGGAAAATCCAGGTTAGCTCCGTCACCTCCGGCACGTCGCTTTGCACGAACAGGTGCGCGTTCGCAGGGTCGAAGCCCAGCGCGAGGTAGTCCAGCGCCACGTCAAACGTGAGCTGCCGCAGCGCCTTCGCGTCGCGCAGCGAGGTCAGCGCGTGGTAGTTGGCGATAAAGAAAAACGCCTCGCCTCTGGCGGAGGTGTCCTTCGAGTTGGCGATGTGCTGCCGGATCGCGCCGAAGTAGTTGCCGATGTGCAGCGTCCCCGACGGCTGGATGCCGGAGAGCAGCGACGGCACGCCAGAGGCCCCGGCGGGTTGCGCCTCTGGCGAAGACGCAGGAGAGCGGTTGAGAGCGGTCTCCATTATCCGAGGTCGGCGAGAAGCGCGCGGAGCATGTTGAGCCGGTCGCCAGATTTGGCGGCGTTGTGCCCGATGATGGCGCGCGTGCGCTCCTGGTGATGCACGGCCTCCGCCTCCTCGGTCAGACGGCCTCCGAACGCGCGGTCGCGCGTCAACATCTCCTTCAAGAGCTCTGTGTCGTTGCCGCTGAGATCGCTATCGCTCCAGTCCATCTGCGCTCCGGTGGGGGCGGTGCCTCCCAGCGAGAGGATCGTTTCGTAGAGCTTGTTCAGTTCAGTCCGCACGTTGGGCAGTACCACCTCCTCGAACCGTTGGCGCACGACCGGCGACTGCAGGCGCTTTGCCACGTGGTCGTAGTCGCGCAAGAGGCCAAGCTGGTCGGCGATGATCGGGATGAGGCGCTCGACAGACTCCTCGCGGGAGATGTAATGGCCAGCGCCGCCCTTGTTGAGGATCGGTCGGAGAGCAGGAAACATGATCGTGTGGGTTGGAAGGGAAGGGCCTCTGGCGCCAGAGGCTAGAGCAGGTCGCTAGAGGCCGTCTGGAGGGCCTGGATCAGCGCGGCGGCTTTGTGTCGCGTCTCCTCGTATTCGGAAGCGGGGTCGCTGTCGGCCACGACGCCCGCGCCCGCCTGGACGTACGCCGTGCTGTCTTTGACGACAAAGGTGCGGATCGCGATGCAGGTGTCCAGCGCGCCGTCGAAGCCCGCATAGCCGACCGCGCCCGCGTACGGCCCGCGGCGGATGGGCTCCAACTCGTCGATGATCTCCATCGCGCGAACCTTGGGGGCCCCGCTCACGGTTCCGGCGGGGAAGCACGCCGCGAGCACGTCGGTCGCTTTGCGCTCGCCGACGGCGCCCGTCACGCTGCTCACCAGATGCATCACGTGGCTGTAGCGCTCCACCTCGGCGTAGCGTTCCAGCCGGACGGTACCCATGTCGCTCACGCGGCCCAGATCGTTGCGGCCCAGGTCGACCAGCATCAGGTGCTCGGCGCGCTCCTTGGCGTCCGCCAGAAGCTCGTCGGCAAGGGCATGATCGGCCTCTGGCGTCGCGCCCCGCGGGCGCGTTCCGGCGATGGGGAGGACCTCGGCGCGGCGCTCGGTTCCGCCAGAGGCCGGGCCTCGCGGGTCGACGCGCGCGAGGACTTCGGGGCTGGAGCCGACGAGCGTGAACTCGGACTCCGCCTCCTCCAGACCGTCCACGTCCACATAGAAGAGGTACGGCGAGGGGTTGACCTGGCGCAGCGCGCGATAGAGGTTGAACGGGTCGCCCTCGAACGGTGTCGCGAATCGCTGCGAGAGGACCACCTGGAAAATGTCGCCTTCGGTGATGTGGTCCTTTGCCGTGCGGACCGCGGCCTCGTACGTCTCGCGCTCCACGCTGGACGAGGGCTCCGCCAGAAGCCGAATCGGATCGCCAGGAGCCGCTGGCGCTGTGATGTCCGTTTCGAGCGCCAAGAGTCGGTCCTGCGCCTCTTCCCACGCCTCGCGCAGATCCGTATCTGAGTTCAGGAAGACCGTCGCCATGAGCACGAGCTGATGGCGTACGTGATCGAATGCGGCGACGAGGTCATAAAACGCCCACACACCGTCGGGCAGGCCCAGAGTATCTGGAGGGCCGATGCCGAGCGACTCCACCTGCCGCACGGAGTCGTACCCGACGAATCCGACGGCGCCACCTGTGAACCGAGGGAGATCTGGGACCGTCGCCTGGTCCACGCCCTCCAGCATCGCGCCTAGCGCGTCGAACGCAGATTGGTCCAGGTACTCCACGCCGTGCGGCGCACCGTCGCCGGAGTACGCCCCGCCCGGGCGGTGCATCAGCGAGCGCCCACCACGCGACTCGATGACGAGGTATGGCTTTTTGCCCAGGAAGGAGTACCGCGCGAGCCGCTCGCCCCCTTCCACGCTTTCCAGCAGAAAGCCGAACGTGCCTGCCTCGCGCAGCGAGAGAAACGCGCTGACGGGCGTGAGCAGGTCCGCCGAGCGGCGCGCCCACACGGGCACAGCCAGCCGATGGCCTCTGGCGGAAGCCGAGGGAAGATGTTCGGAGACGAAGCTCTCGAAGGCGCTGAAGGTCACGGGAGGGGTATAAAAAAAGCCCGCTGCTGGGCAGAGGGCTCTCGGTCGGAAGCTGGACGCCGTCAGGCGTGCCGGGACTGAGCGCCCATCGCAGAAGCGGGGTGCCACCAGGTCCAGGCGCGGAGCGTGTCGGTCGTCATGCGGGCAAACTACGAGCAGGGCGGCACGGGGGCAACGGGCCTCTGGCGCCAGAGGCCCGGCGCGGAGGTTGAGCGCCAGAGGCCGCAGCGATTCATGTTTGGTGCGGCGTTTGTGTTTGCACACCTAGTTGCCGATACCCACGCTCAAGCCCCGTCTCACGCTCTGGAAGACCCGCTTCCGTTACGAGATCGCCCCCTCATGATTCAGATCCTCCCGGTTATCACGAACAAAGGCGGCGTGGGTAAGACCACGACGTGCGTGAACCTCGCCGCCGCCTTCGCGCTCGCCGGCCGCCGCACCCTCATCGTCGACCTCGACGGACAGGCGTCGGCGTCGCTCACGCTCGGACTCAAGCGCTCCGAACTCGCGGTCTCGTCGGCGCAGGTCATCTTCGGCGATGTCACGGTCAAGGAGGCCGTGAGAAAGACAAAGGTGCCGCTTCTCGACCTGCTGCCCGGTTCGATGGACCTCGCGAGCGCAGACCTGCGCCTCGGGCGCATGTCCGACCGCGTGACGCGCCTCCGTGCCGCCCTCGCACCCGCACGACAGGACTACGACCTGATCCTGCTCGACTGCCCACCGTCGGCGTCGCTGCTGACGATCAACGCTGTGATGGCGGGCGACGCGCTCATCATCCCCGTCGTGCCGTCGTATCTCTCCATCGAGGGCCTGATCTCGTTCGGCGAGATGCTGCGGCACATCCACTCGGGCGTGGGCCGCATGGCGCCCGTTCTCGGCATCGCGATCACGCGTGCGGATATGGACAAGCGCGAGGTGCGCATGGCCGCCGAGGTCATCACGCAGCGCTACGGCGCGCGCGTGTTCAACACCATCATCCACCCTGACCCCAAGCTGGAAACGGCGCCGCTGCAAGGCAAAACCGTCTTCGAGGTCGACGCCTCCACACCGGGCGCGCTGGAGTACGCTGCGCTCGCCGACGAAGTGCTGGAGCGCATCGAACAACTCGCTGAGGCCGTCTCGCGCGCAAAGGCCAAGCGTGCTGCTAGCGAGGAACTCACGACGCCTGCGCCTGCGGCCGGGCAGCCAGCATAGGGCCTGACGATGAGCAACCCATTCGCAGCGCTCTTCGAGGACGTCGATCGGATGTCGGACCCGATTCTGGCCGACACCGACCTCTCGGACCCGATGTTTGCGCCGATGGAGGCCCATGCTTCTGCGCCTCCGTCCTCGCCTCCGCTCCGAGCCTCTGGCGCGGCGGCGCCAGCTCCGTCTTTGCCATCGCTACCGTCGCCGTCCCCAAACGCGCCGCCACTCAATTCCTCGAACGGCGCCGTCCACGAGATGCTGCTGCCGCCGATGCCGCGCAGCAGCAAGAGCGGGCGCGCCAAAGCCATCCAGCAGGCGCTCGTTGTGACCTGGGACACGGGCGACGTGCCTGACCTGATGGAACTCAACGACCTGCTCGCCTCCGGCTGGCGCGTCGCCACGACCGCGGGCTTCCCGACCGCCGAGGGCGCGCGCGGCTCGCTGCTCGTCGTCGTGGAGCAGGAGATGCCGGGCTAGTCTCTGGCGACTTTTACACGCCAGAGGCCTCTGGCATCAGGCGATCAGCCCCTGCACTTCGCCGCCGGGACCGATGACAGAGTCTGCGTTCGCGCCGTCGCCAGAGGCCCCATCAGAGCCGTCATGCGCGGCGAGCCTCTGGCGGGGTTGCGCCGTCATCGTGCCCAGCGTGAAAATGGCCGAGGCCCACGTGAGGCCGGAGCCAAAGCCGACAAAGGCGAGCGTTTGGCCGGGTGTGGCGCGTTTGTCCGTGAGCGCTTCGCTGAGCGCGATCGGGATGCTCGCGGCCGAGGTGTTGCCGTAGCGGTCCACGTTGACGACCACCTTCTCGTCGGGCAGGCCGAACTCTTTGGCGGCGTACTCGATGATGCGCGCGTTGGCTTGGTGCGGCACGAACAGGTCGATGTCCTCTGGCGAGAGCCGCGCCTCCTTCATCACGCGCATCAGCGAGGCGCCCATCACGCGGGTCGCAAATTTGAACACCTCGCGGCCGTTCATCTCCAGGTAGTGCAAGCGCTCGTCGATCACGCGCTGCGAAACCGGGTTGGCGGTGCCGGGGCTTCGCGCGATGATGGCTTCAGCGCCTGCACCGTCCGATCCCAACTCGAACGATTTCATCCCGCACTCCTCCTCGGTCGCCTGCAGCACGACTGCCCCCGCGCCGTCTCCGAAGAGCACGCACGTCGTGCGGTCGGTCATGTCGAGGTAGTTCGAGATCGTCTCGGCGCCCACCAGCAGAATCGTGCGATACGCGCCGGTCTTGATAAACTGCTCCGCCGTCACGAGGCCGTAGACGAAGCCCGTGCAGCCGACGACGAGCGTCATCGCGCCGCACTCGGCGCCGAGCGCGTGCTGGATCTGGCTCGACACCGGCGGGACGAGATAATCTGGGCTCGACGTGGCGATCAGGATGAGGTCCAACTCGTCGGCGCCGATGCCCGCCACGTCCAATCGCGCGCTGGGACGCTTCGATGCAGAGGTGGCTCGTCGCCTCGCCCTCGGCCGCAAAGTGCCGCTCTTTGATTCCGCTCCGGCTCTGGATCCACTCGTCGGTCGTGTCGACGATTTTGGCGAGGTCGTCGTTGGTGACGACGCGTTCGGGGGCGTAGTGGCCCCAACCGATGAGGTTGGCGTAGAGCGGTTTCATGGCGCGGTGGGAGGTCGCGAAAAGAGAGTCAACCGCTGGCTGTGCAACGGGTTCGCCAGAGGCGCAGGCTGCCGGAGCCTCTGGCGAGGGCGAACGGCAGCGCAGGCACAACGCGGCCTCTGGCGGAACGCGTCGCCAGAGGCCGGAAAGCGCAGCGCGGCCGTTAGCGCGTGCCGCCGGGCAACGCGAGCGCAGGCTCTCGGTTCAGGTACTCGTCGTACAGCCGGATGTGGCGGCTGTCGATGGGCACCCGTACGCCTTCGATGAACAGGTGCGTGATCTGCGTGGCCGGCTCGAACGGGTCGCCGGTGGCGACGAAGAGGCTCGCGCGCTTGCCCGATTCGATGGAGCCGATCTCGGCGTCGAGGCCGAAAATGCGGGCGGGCACAATGGTCACAGATTCCAGCGCGTCCTGTGGCGTGTAGCCGTGCTGCATGCCGTACGCGGCCGCGAAGCCTGCCTGGAAGGGCAGGTTGCGCACGTTCTCGCTCTCGTTGGAGCGCAGCGCCACCGTCACGCCCGCGGCGTGCATGAGGCCCGCGTTTTCGTAGGCGCGGGAGTAGCGGTCGCTCGCGCGGGTCGGCAGGCCTGTGGCTGGGCCGGTGATGACGGGCACGCCCGCTTCTGCGATCTCGTCGGCCACGCGCCAGCCCTCGGCGACGCCGGTGAGCACGGCGCGGACGCCTTTGCTCTCGATCCACTTGAGCGCGGCGGTGATGTCGGCGGCGGAGTTGGCTTCCACCATCAGCGGCGTGCTCCCGCGCAGGACCGGCAGCAGCGCTGCGGCCTCTGGCGCGTACGGCATCGCACCTCTTGCGCCAGAGGCGGTCCGGGCGGAGTCGATGGCGGCGTAGCGCACGGCCTCGGCCCAGAACTCGTCGAGCGTTTCGAGGGCTTTCTCGTTGGCTTTCTTGATCACGTCGTCCGTGCGGCGGTCGAAGCGGCCGCGGCGGCCGGAGCGCGGGAAGTTGACCACGATGGCCTCGAATCCTGCCGCCATCTGATCGGGCGAGTAGCCGACGAGGTGGATCAGCCCTGCGGTGCCGGGCATGAGGCCGCCGCTGGGTATGACCATCGCGTGCGTCACGCCGCCCACGCGCGTGACGGGAATGTGCGTGCTGGACGGGTTGACGGCCGTCAGCGCCCTGACCTGCGGAATCACATCTCCGATCTCGCGGCTGTCGACTGTAACGGGCACTGCGTTGATCTCGGTCAGGCCGATGCTCGTGCCGCCGTCGATCATGCCGGGGTAGACCGTCAGGCCGCTGGCGTCGAGTACGGTCGCGTCGGCGGGCGTCTGTACACCTGCGCCGACGGCTTCGATGCGTCCGTCACGGATCACGACCGTGCCGCTTTCGATCACGCCGTTGGTGACGGTCTGGATGCGAGCGTTGGTGATGGCGTAGGTGCCCGTTTCGTAGGCGTAGCCGCCCTGGGCGCTCGCGCCAGAGGCGAGGCCGCTGGCGAGAACGAGGAGGGCGAGGCAGAGAAATCGCATAGCGGGAAACCGGTGGGACACCGCGTGGGGTGTCCGCGTCTGGGAAACGGGACGGGTCGCCTCTGGCGCCAGAGGCGTTGTCGCCAGCGGCATCTGGTCGCCAGAGGCATTGTCGCCAGAGGCGAGCGGGTGAGACGGCGCATCATCGGAGGACCATGCAGCCGTCCGCGTGGCGGACGAGCAGCGCCGAGGTGTCGAGCACTTCGTCGGCGGGGTCGACGTAGAGGCGCTGGTCGTCGCCGTCGCGCTCGCGGTCAAAGCGGAGCACGCCGTCGACCCAGGTCTTGGAGACCGTCGCGTAGACCGAGAGCGGGTGGGCGGAGAACAGCGCGAGGTCGGCGTCTTTGCCGCGCTCGATGGAGCCCACGCGGTCCTCGATGCCGAGTTGGAACGCAGGGTTGATGGTGATGAGCGCGAGCGCCTCGTCATCCGTCAGGCCGCCGTAGCGCTGCGTTTTGGCCGCCTCGTGATAGAGGTGCCTGATCATGCCCGCGTCGTCGCTGTTGATGGACGTGCGGACGCCGTTCTTGGCCAGGATCGCGGCGTTGTAGGCGGACGAGTAGTAGACCTCGAACTTGTAGCTCCACCAGTCGCTGAAGACGCTTGCGCTCGCGCCAGCGGCGGCCAACTCGGGCGCCACTTTGTAGGCTTCGTTGGCGTGCTGGAACGTGACGCGGCTGACGCCGAAGTCCTGCAGCACCTCCAACAGCATCAGGATCTCGTCCGAGCGGTAGGAGTGGCTGTGGACCAGCACGTCGCCGCTCAGGATGGCCGCGAGGGTTTCCATGCGCCGGTTGATGGGCGGCATCGGCGTGCGGTTCTGGCGGGCAGCCTCTTGCGCCGCGGCGTAGTCGCGGGCTTCGGTAAACGCCTCGCGGTAGACCAGTTCGATGCCCATGCGCGAGCGCGGGCGGATGCCGCGGCCTTGTCCGTGGACGCGCGTCGGGTTTTCGCCCAGCGCGAACTTGATCGTCCGCGGTGCGCCTTCGAAGATGAGCCCGTCGGGGTCGAGCGTGCCCCAGCGGAACTTGACGGTTTCATTTTCGCCTCCGACGGGGTTGGCCGAGCCGTGCATCAAGTGCGCGGTCGTGGTGCCACCGGCGAGAGCACGGTAGATGCCCACGTCGCTCGGGTCGAGGGCGTCGCGCATCTGCACCTCGGCGACGATGACGTTGGACGCCTCGTTGACGCTGCTCAGCGCGATGTGGCTGTGCGCGTCGATGATGCCCGGCATGAGATGCAAGCCTCTGGCGTCGAGCGTTTCGACGCCGCGCGGCGCGCTGAGGCCCTGGCCGATGCGGTCGATCTTGCCGTCGCGCACGAGCACGTCGGCGTTTTCCATCGTGCCGTTGGTGACCGTGTGGACGGTCGCGCCCTGGATAAGGACCGAGCCTCTGGCGTCGGGGCCGGGAAGGGTGGAGGGCGTTTGGGCCACAGCGCCAGAAGCGAGCAGGGCCAAGACGGCGGCGGGTACGAGGTACAGGGTACGGGGTACAGTCATAGTGGGAGGCGAGCGGCGTACCCGGTACCTCGTACCCAGTACCCGTCCGCAGGACGCGCCAGAGGCGCTACTCGGGCTGGCGTGTGGCGGTAAACGGGAAGGCGCCAAAGGCGCCCACGTCGGCGGTGCCCTCGAACTCATTGCCGGTCACGATGCCGGAAACGGTTACTTCGGGGGCGCCGTCGTTGGGAGGGACCGTAAAGCTGAGGGCGTTGCCTTCGAGCGCGACTGTGCTCATGTTGACCGTCTCGCCGTCGCTGGTGAGTGAGCCCTCGAAGCTGCCGGGCGAGCCCGTGATCGTCATCGTGCCGGCTTGCGTGCTGCCAGGAATCTCGACCTCGTAGCTCCACGTGCCGACGATCTCTACGACCGCGTCCGGGTCGCCAGAGGCGGCTTTTTTCGTGGCCTCGATCTCGTGGCGCGTGCCCTCGACGAACACGAAGCGCACCTGGGTCGAGTCCACGAAGTAGTCGCCCGTGGTGACGATGAGGTTGGCCAGCTTGCCGCGCTCGACCGTCCCGAGCGTACCGCTCAGTCCCATCATCTCGGCGGGAGTCGTGGTGAGCGCCGCGAGCGCAGCCTCTGGCGAGAGGCCCGCCTCGGTCATGCGGATGAGGTTGGCGCGCACGTCTTTGCCCTTGGCCTCGAACGAGCCGAAGGCGAACGTCACGCCGCCCGAGGCGAGAAGCGACGGGCTGCGCTCGGCGGCGCCGACGCTCGCGAGGCGCTGCGCGGTGAGAATGCCTTTTTCCGCGTCCGTGTCGCGGAAGCTCACCGTCCGGCGGTCGGTCACGAACGACACGCCGCCGGGGGACGCCGACGATGGCGGCGGCAGCGCGATGGCTTCGCTCAGGCTGTCGGTCGCGACCGTATCCGGCAGCGCCAGAGGCGCGATGACCGGTAGGCCTCTGGCGCGGATCTTGGCGAGAACCGGCGACACGTCGGGCACGCCCGCGAGAATGGTGCGCGGGATCGCCATCTCTTCCGTCACGCGGAGGGCGCGGTGCGCGTCCAGCCAGCCGTCGACCAGAAAGACCAGCGTGCGGTCGCCGTCGAGAACGGGCTGCAGCGCCTCGGCGACGGGGTTGTACTGCGGGCGGCTCGCGCCAGAGGCGTCGCGCCGAAACGCGGTCCGGCTCGCGCCTTCGCGCCGTGCGTTCTCGACCGTCTCGCGCATGCTGCTCAGCACGCCCATCGGCGTGCCGGGGTAGACGCCAGAGGCGGGGTCGATGCGCGCGATGGCGGTCTCGGTCTGGGGCAGGAACAGGTTCTCGGCGTACTCGCCTCTGGCGGCATCGCGCAAGAGGACGACGGCGCCCATGCCCGCGAAGAAGCCCTCGCGCGGGGCGAGGTGCGCGGCCGTGAAGCCCGCCTCGCGGAGCGCTTTGAGCTCACCGTCTTTGGCGTTGTACACCGTGCGCACGTCCAGGTCGGGCGTGAGGCCCGCGCGGTCGCGCGGCGGGTCGCCAGGGTCGCCTTCGTAGCGGTCGCGGTCCTCGGGCTCGCTGACGCCTGCGTGGGTGTAGGCGTCGAGGAATCCCGCGTAGACCGTCAGCGTGTCGCCTTCGATCACCTGCGCGTCGAACGGGATCTCAGCGTCAACGCCTACGGCGACGATGCGGCCGTCGCGGATGATGACCGTCGCGCGGTCGAGCGTGCGGCCGGGCGAGACGACGACGCGGGCGTTGGTGATGGCGTGGGCCGCGGAGACGGCGCGCCGGGGCGTGTCACCGTTGGTGCCGCCGCGCAGAATCTGGCCGCTGGCGTCGGCGCTCAAGAGGAGCACCAGGGCCGCGACCGCCAGAGGGCGAATCATGCAGAGAAGAGGGGAGAGTCGCCGCGAAGATAACGGGGTGAAGGAGCCGTGGAGGGGCACGGGATGGAAGAGGGGTGCAGGAAGTCGCGAAGCGCATGTGGGACGCCTGCTCTACCCATCTATTTCCGCCCGGTATGCGCCTCTGGCGCTACAACGCACGCCAGTTTGCCAGGGCGCCTCTGGCGCGCTCGTCTCAACCGCCAGAGGCCACCGCGCTCCCGCCAGAGGCTCAGGCGAACACGCCGTGCTCGCGGGCGAGGCTCTGGGCTGCAGGCGTCACGATCTGGTCGGGCCGAAGCGCGAGCCTCTGGCGGTGCAGGATTGCCTGCCGCACATCGTTCTCGGTGACGACGCGCCGCGGGATTGACTGCGGCCCGGCGCTTTCTTCGGGCGTGACAGGCATCGTGATGCCCAGGTCCAGCCCCGCGACCCAACGCGCCGTCTGTGGCCGCCCGGCGCCGATCCACAGCGACTGCTCGATGTGGACGCCCAGCGCAGCGCCGGTCTCGACGGGCAGCGCCATCGCCAGAGGCCCCAGGACCACGCTCCCGGTCTCGCCCAGCCCCCAGGCCCTCGCGAGTGCTGCGGGCGCGACGAGCCGCGAACACACCTGGACCGCCTCTGGCGCCGCGACGGCGCCGAGAGGACCGACAAGCCGAGCGTTGTCCGTTATTGCAATCAGCGCGTCGGTTTCGAGTCGTGTCCGGCTCGCCAGAGCAACGGCCACCGACGCCAGAGGCTCGCCCAGCCGTACGAGGTCCACGCGCTCTGAGCCTCGCAGCGAGGCGCTCCCGAAGAGAACCTGTGCGTCCTCTGGCGAGAGCGTGGCGTGCGTCGCCAGAGGCGTCACCGGGATGGCGTCGGGTCTCATGCGCAGTCGTCGCCGGGGAGGAAGCGGGCTTCGACGTCCATCATCTTCTGCACGCGCGCGGCGTGGCGCCCGCCCTCGAAGTCTGTGCTCAGGAACTCCGCCAGGATGCGCTTGCACGTCTCGACGCCCATCGTGCGGCTGCCGAGCGTGATCACGTTGGCGTCGTTGTGCGCCCGCGCGTTGAAGGCGCTAAACACGCAGGGGCAAAGCGCGGCGCGCACGCCGGGCACCTTGTTGCACACCATCGCGCTGCCCACGCCCACGCCGTCGATCATGAGGCCTCTGGCGACCGCGCCCGTCTGCACCAGCCGCGCGACGGCAAAGGCGTAATCCGGATAGTCGACGCTGTCGGCGCTGTGCGTGCCCACATCGCGGACGGTCCAGCCCAGCGACTGCGCGTGCGCGATCAGCGGCGCTTTGTAGTCGAACCCGCCGTGGTCGCACCCGACCGCGAGGGTTTTGGGCGGCGCGATGGGCTCGGCGCCTCTGGCGCCAGAGGCAGGCGCAGCTTCTGGCGCGACGAAGGCGAGACCACTGTCTCGCGCGAGGTCGCGCGCGAGGGCCGTCACCAACGCGTTCTCCGCCACGGCGAGCGTTGTGGC
Organism: Rubricoccaceae bacterium; assembly: GCA_963708165.1. Lineage (GTDB taxonomy): Bacteria > Bacteroidota > Rhodothermia > Rhodothermales > Rubricoccaceae > Rubricoccus. Next base: position 3,440,229 of record OY970187.1, read on the forward strand.
GCCAGAGGCGAGCGCGTCGCGCACGTGGCGCTCGGAAATGAGGGGGCGTCCGGGCATGGCGCCAAGCTACGGATGAGGGATGAGGGATGAGGGATGAGGGATGAGGGATGAGGGATGAGGGATGAGGAGGGGCGCCGCGGTTTTTGTTCCGCCCCTGGCGCCAGAGGTCTCGCAACTTGGGCGTGCCTCCGTCTCCCATCGTGTCATCCCGTCAGAGCCCATTCGGCTGCGCTCGGGATGACACGGGTGTGAGAGCGGCAACAGCCTCTGGCGCCAGAGGCGAGCGGAAAACAGCTTTACCCAGAACCCAGAACCCAGAACCCAGAACCCAGAACCCAGAACCCAGCAAACACGGGTTGCCCCCTCTGGAAGCGCTACCGATCTTGACGCGTCCCCTCCCTCCGTCTTCTCTATGAGCGTCGTTCCACCTCCCATCTCGTCCCCCGTCGTCGCGGCCCGGCCGAAAGTCTCGGCCTACGAGATCGCCACGGGCAACTTTACCAAAGCCGCCGACATCATGGGCCTTAGCGATGAGTGGCGAACGCTTATCCGCACGCCCTTCCGCGAGATGAAAGTGGAGGTCCCGCTTCACCGCGAGGACGGCACCATGACGGTCTTCAGCGGCTTCCGCATCCAGCACAACGGCGCCAGAGGCCCGTTTAAAGGCGGCATCCGCTTTTCGCCCCACGTGGACGAACTGGAAGTGCGCGCGCTGGCAGAGACGATGACGTACAAAACTGCGCTTGTCGACATCCCCTTCGGTGGCGGCAAGGGCGGGGTCAACGTGGACCCGCGCACGCTCACGCAGATGGAACTGGAGCACGTCACGCGCCGCTACATCTCGCGCATCCACCTCATTCTGGGCCCCAACCGAGACGTGCCCGCGCCCGATATGGGCACCAACGCGCAGACGATGGCGTGGATCGTGGACCAGTACGGCCGCCAGCACGGCTACAACCCGGCCGTCGTGACCGGCAAGCCGCTAGAGCTCGGCGGAAGCCCGGGCCGTGAGCAGGCGACCGGCCGAGGCGTGGTCATCGTGGGCCTCGCTGCCGCGCGAGATCACCTGGGCAAGGCCCCCGGTGAGCTCAAAGTCGTGGTGCAAGGCTTCGGCAACGTGGGCATGAACGCCGCGCTCCTCTTCGTCGAGGCCGGGTCTACGGTGACCGCAGTCAGCGACATTTCCGGCGGCTACCACAACCCCGACGGCCTGGACCTCGCCGACGCCATCGCGTACAAAAACCGCGACGACGGCGACGGCACGCTGGACGGCTACAGCGCCTCTGGCGTCGAGTTCGTGGCCCACGAGGACTTTATGGGGCTGGACTGCGACATGCTCGTGCCTGCCGCGATGGAGAGCGCGATCCACGACGGCAACATGGCGAGCGTCAAAGCGGAACTCATCGTGGAGGGCGCCAACCTGCCCGTCACGCCAGAGGCGGACGAGTACCTGAAGGAAAAAGGTGTCCTCGTCATTCCAGACATTCTCGCGAACGCGGGCGGCGTCATCGTGAGCTACTTCGAATGGAGCCAGAACTTCCAGCAGTACCGCTGGAGCGAGGCCGACGTGATCACGCGGCTGGAGCGCATCATCCTCAAAGCCTACGACGACGTGGCGGCGCAGATGAAGCGCCACGAAGCGTCCATGCGCGAGTCGGCCTTTGCGCTCGCCATCGACCGCGTGGTAACGGCCGAGAAGCTCCGGGGCGCACTTTAGGAGCGGGCGCCAGGGGCCTGCTACGCTTTCAGACGCCAGAGGCTATCCCGCCTCTGGCGTCTCTGCGTTTGAGCCGCCTCGCCAGAGGCTGTATCGTGTGAGGTCTTCCCCTGCTTCCATGCGCGTCTTGCTTCTCTCGCTCCTGCTCGCCTCTGTCGCCTCAGCGCAGGAGCCGACGTTTCAGTTCGCCCAAGGCCCCTGGCGGACGGATCACGCGCTGATCGGCGTGCTTTCTGACGGAACCGTTCTGGGCTCCGTGGGCGATCAACTGATCGCGTCCGACGATGGCGGTCTGAGTTGGGCCGTGCGCCAGGGCGTCGCGGTGCCTCTGGCGGTGGTGGAGCACGAGGGCGACCTCGTCGGCGTGTTTGGCGCGGAGGGCATTCGCCGCTCCACCGACGGTGCGCGCTCGTGGGGCGCGCCAGAGGCGGTCGGTGGGGAGGTGCGGTTTGTAGCCTCTGGCGGAGGCGCTTTGTGGGCCGCAGGTGAGAGGGCCGCTTTCCGGTTCCTAAGCGGTAGGTGGGAGAACGCGTCTGCGCCGTTGGAAGCCCAGGACCGTGTCGCGGGAATCACGGTCGCGGACGAAGACGTGGTTGGAATCGCCATCACAGGTGGATTTACGCCTTCCTTATCCTTTGCTATGCGGTCTCTGGATGGTGGGACTTCGTGGGAGCGGCAGGCGCTCAGCGGATGCGCGGCGAGTGGAGCCGCCGCCAGCGGCCGCACTCTCTGGTTTGGACGCCAAACCTGCCAGGTCGGCCCGGGACTCTTCCCGGGTGGACTCCACCGCTGGCCTGCTGAAGCAGTCTCAACCGCGCGAGGTTGCGAGCGGCGATGTACGCGGTGTTCAGAAAGCGGCCGATGGTCGCGTCCTGTACGCCAGAGGCTTGGACTTGGTGGACGCTGCGTCCGGGAATAGGCGTGACCACTCTTCGCGCTCGCCCAACTCGTTCGCGTCGGGGGTGTATCCGCTTGTGAGTCCACTCACACTGAGTTCGAATGCGGTGTGGATCCGCCGTGCTCCTTTCGCAGATCGGAGGCGGTATCGATGTGCTCGTCGGTGGTACGTGGGCACAGACGGGTGTCGGCGGTGTCGAGACACGGCAGGTTCTTTTCGTGGACGGCGGCTGTTGCCAGCACGGATGCCTCCGTCTTCGAGGTCTGGACCGCTGCGTGGGCGCATCCCGACGCGTCGTTGCTCAGCGCGCGGACACTCGCCGATGTCCCGGGGTCGGGCCTCGGCGATGGTGGACCCCAGCCCGCCAGGGAGGGCTTTATCGAACCAAACGCCAGTCGCTCTGCAGGACCCATGCGCGAGTACCTTTTCCAGAACATTCGCCCTCGCAATTGTAGCATGTAAGGGACTCTGTGCTCGTGTCCCGTCGAGGCGGGTTCTATTCGGTGGGAAGGGAGACGGCGTGACGATGTGCCCTGGCTCTGACCTCGCGGCATGCGAGGATGAGGAAGCCCCAACGTTGCCGTACAGCAACGTCCGAGCACTCTACGCCTCTGGCTCGACCGTGTATGCGGGAGCCAGTGGTACCGATGAGGGAAGGGTACGACGCCCACCCCACTCCCCACCCCCGTCTGGGCCTCTCGCGACGGCGGCCAGACCTGGGCCGACGACTCCGAAGGCTTGCTGAGCGTGAGCGAAGCCTTCGCGTTCGCCTCTGGCGAGGGCGAGGCGTGGGTCGGTACGGATGTCGGCATCTTTCGCCGCGCTGAGGGGCAGCCGTGGACGCTCGACCTGGACACAAACGAGCGCACCTACGTGCTGGAGCGCGACGCCAGCGGCGCGCTGCTCGCGGGCGGCGAAGGCGGCCTCTGGCGCCTGGAGGAAAGCGGGTGGACGCCGTACGGCGACGGGCTGGATGGGCGGACCGTTTACGACATCGCGCTGGACGAAACCGACGGCACGCTGGCTCTCGCGACCGACCGCGGGGTCTGGGCCACGCGCCCGCTCGTGACGGTGGAGCAAGAGGCCGCGCCGCCAGAGGCACCAACCGCACTCACGCTCACGGCATTTCCCAACCCGGCCTCTGGCGCCGTCCGCATCACGGCTCTCTCGCCAGAGGCAGGCTCGGTGCGCGTGCGCGTGTTCGACGCGCTCGGCCGCGAGGTGGCAGACCTGGGCGCTCACGCCTCTGGCGTCAACGTGATCTGGCGCGAGGCTGCTCCGGCGGGCGTTTACATCGTGCGCGCCGAGACCGCCTCTGGCGTCGCGTCCGTCCGCGTCACGCGGCTGCGCTGACCTCAACCGTTTCCGCGCCAGAGGCTTCGACGAGCGAGCGGTACCACGCGGTGGCCTCGCGCAGTCGGTCGGCGTGTAAAGCGGGCGCCCAGACGATGCTGAGAGTCTCGCGCGTGGCGCCGTGCGTTTTGGTGCGCTGGCTGTCGCGGACGGGGTTGGCGCACGGGCCGCTGGCATCACAGAGGCAGAGCAGGCCGTCCAGCTTGATCTCGTGGCCGCTGGCGTTGAAAGCGTAGCTCTCGCCCGCGGCACCGGCTCGGATGTGGAACGGCGGCAGGGCGCGGTCCAGGCTCACGACCGAGATGGGCAGGCTGCTGTGCAGCGAGACGGCGTTGCAGGCATCGACGGCGGCGTTGATCGGCCCGAGAAAGCTGCCCTCAGCGGCTTTGACGAGGTACTCGCTCGCGGGCTTGCCGCGGCCCGAGGGCGTGTAGCCTCTGGCGCGGAGCAGGTCGCGCACGGCCAGCCGCACCGTCTCGTCTCGCGCCAGAGGCGCCTCGGCGTCGAGCGTGAGAAGACGCGCGACGGCCTCTTGCGTTGGCACCTCCGCCAGAGGCGCGGGAAAGGTCGTCGTGAACGCGGCGACGGCGAGTCCGGGGGGTTCGGAAACGGAAATCTGCATGAGAGCCTCTGGCGAATGCGGCAAGATCGCCAGAGGCTCTGCGTTCGTTTGAGCGCTCGTCTAAGGCCCAGCGTCCACGTTCAGGCTGTCGCCAGGGGCTTCGTCCTCTTCCTCGTCAATGAGTCCGGCCTGGGAAAGGGCGTCGCCCAGCAACCCGTCTTGCGTGCCGAGCGAGATGGCCTCGCGGATCATCGTGGACAAGTTGCCGCTCACTTTGGTGAGCACAAGTGCATCCTCGGCGGCGACGACGGCGAGCATGTTGGTGATCTCGGCGTTGGGGCCGCGCTCGCGCAGCATGATCCAGACGGCAGCGGACGAGTCGCGCACGGTCACGAACGGGTGCCAGCCGCTTCGCTTGTAGCGGTCCAGATAGGTGGGCTCGGTGATGAGGCGTCCGTCGAAGGCACCGCGGATGGGACGCGTGGAGAACTTGACGCTCGATACGTGGCGGCCGATCTGGCGGGCCTCTTTGGTCGAGCCCGGGGCGAACGCCCAGGCACCGAACTGCGCCGTCGCGAGGGAGACCGGGCCGACGCCCATCGAGAAGCCGCCGCCGACATCGGCGCCGGTCTGGCGCTCGATGTCCTGGCCGACGCGCTTGCCGACGCGCGACATTTCGAAGGAGTAGCAGCCGGAAAGCGCGAGCGCGCAGACGGCGAGCAGGAGGGGCGCTTTAGTCATCGTTGTCCTGGTCATCATCTTCGTCATCGTCGCCCATCGAGAACGACACGTTGCCGAAGCGCTTGCTGAGTTGCGCTACATCCGCAGGGGAGATGGTGCCGTCGATGTGGACGAAGACGGCGTTTTCATCCTCGTCGTCTTTGGCGATGGCCATGACGGCCATGCCGCCGAACGAGTCTCCGTCGTCGAGCACGTACACCCACACGTCGCCCTCGTCGTTGGGCGAGTCGGGCTGGGAGCGAACGCGGACCATCGTCATCCAGCCATCGCGCTCGAACCCTTGCCCGACGCTGTTCATGCTGGAGAGGAAGCGGGCGCGTTGGCCCTCGGCGGAGTACACGCGGACCGTCACGGAGCGAAGCCCTGCGAGCATGAGAGCCACGCCGGGTTCGTCTTCGCCAGCGGCCGCAGCGGCGAGCTTGAGAAGGGAGCCACGGAGGTTGACTTCGACCATCGGCTGGGCGTCGAAGAGTTCGTCGAGGCGCGCCACGTCGAACGTGGACTGGGCGCGCGGCGCCAGAGGCGCCAGGAGGACCGCCAAGGCGGCCACGGTGAGAAGGCGTTTCATCGGGTTAGAAGGGAAGGGTGCTGTCGAGTGTGGAGGAGAGCGCGCCCGCCTCGCTGCGGACGGCCCGGCCGGCCCGCACCTGAGCGTCTGCGATGAGCGAAAAGGCGAGTTGCAACTCGGCCTCGGCGCGTTCAATGTCTTGCGGTGTAGGGGTGGGCTCGTTCTCCGCCAGAAGCGGGTCGGGAGCCGTGTCGGGAGCGATCTGTAGCGCGGGAGCCTCTGGCGCGAGGCGCTGAGATGCGGGAGATGGCGCGCGGGGTGCGCGGCGGCGCGGCGCGATGCGTCGGGGAGCCGAGCGCGGGGCCTGCGCGAGACGCTCCGGTGCCGCGTCGGCCTCTGGCGCCACGTCGGCGTCGGGTTCGATGTCGACCGAGTCCTCCGCCAGAGGCGTGGCGCGCTCGGGCACGATCGGCGCCTCGTTCTCCGCGACGACGGCCTCTGGCGAGGCCTCGGGCGAGCGGAGCGCCGTCCACGACAACGTGGCGAGGAGCAGGGCCGCCAGCGCCACCCCGCCGACGCGCCAGAGGCGAGACGAAGGGCGTGCGGCGGCGAGGCCTCTGGCGCTCCCCGCGCGTGCGGGGCGGTCGGGAGCGTGCAGGTGCGCAGGCGCCAGAGGCGGACGCGCCAGAGGCGGACGCGCCAGAGGCGGACGCGCCTGGGCGAGCGCTGCGGCGATGACCTCGGGCGGAGCCGAGACCGCGCGGTGGGACGCGAGCGCGGCGTCGATGCGGCGTGCGAGGGCTGCTTCGGCGGCGCAGGTCGCGCAGCCGTCGAGGTGGGCCTGCACGCCGGGAGCCGTGGGCTCCCCTGCGAGCAGCAGGTCGAGATCGTGGGGGCGGTCGGGGCAGGTCATGGGACGGGGATCAGCTCGGGTGCTGCGAGAACGAGCGCTTCGCGGAGGCGTTTTTTGGCGCGGTGGAGGTACACCTTCATGGTGCCCAGCGGTAGGTCGAGCGTGTCGGCGACTTCCTGATAGGCGAGGCCTTCGACCTCGCGCAGAATGACGATGGAGCGGTACGGCTCGTCGAGCGTGGCGAGCGCGCGGTCGAGCTGGCGCTGAAACTCGGCGCTCTCGGCGTCGGCCTCTGGCGAGGGCGTGTCCGCCAGAGGCTCCATCAGCGTTTCGGGGTCTCGGGCGGGCTGGGGCCGCGAGCGGCGGCGGCGGATGTGATCGAGTGCGCAGTTGCGCGCCACGCGGGCGCACCATGCGCGCTGGCTGGTTTCGGGAATCTCGGCGCAGCCGCGCCACACCTTGACGAGCGCCTCTTGCGCCGCGTCGGCGGCCTCGTCGGCGTCACGCAGAAGGTTCAGCACCACGCGGTAGACGAGGTCCGCGTGGCGTTGCACGAGGTCGTCTTGGGGAGCAGGAGAGAGGGAGGCGTGGCGCATTGTCGGGGCGAGGTAGTGCAGCGACGGCCCCCGCTCCGGGAAGGTTACAGCACAGCGCGAAACCCGCCTCTGGCGCACGAAAAAGCCTCTGGCGTTGTCGCCAGAGGCTCTCGGTCTGGGCGAGCGGGCGCGTTACCGCGCCACCACCACGCGCTGCACGCGCACGCCGCTCTCGGTCGCGAGGCGTGCGAGGTACACGCCCGGCGCCAGGCTGCTGGCGTCCAGGCGGAAGGCGTGGGCGCCGCTCGCGAGAGGCCCGGTGTGGAGCACCTGCACGCGTCGCCCGCGCACGTCGTAGAGCGCGAGGTCGGCGTCGCCAGAGGCGTCGGTCTGCACGCGCACCTGGCCCGAGGTGTGGATCGGCTGCGGCCAGACGCTCAGTTCGCCAGAGGCCTCTGGCGCGTCCTCGTTCGCGACGACGGTCTGGAGCGTAAACGTCATCGTGCCCAGCGGCTGCACGCTGCCGCCGACGACAAAGGGCGCTCTCTGAATAGGCGCGATGGGCTCGCGCGGGTTTGTGTCGGCGTTGCCAGACGTGTAGCCGGTTCCGCTGTCCGTTCCCGCGTCCCACGCGAACATGGGCACGACCACTTCGCTTTGCCACCCGCCCGCGTCGTCGCGCAGGTCGAGGCTTTCGGTCCCTACGAACCAGTCCGGGCTGGGCGCGATCATGGTGACGATCGTGACGAGCGCGTGCGCTTCGGTCGCCGTAATGGTCATGCTCACGGCCCCTGGCGAGGTGCCGATGGCGCCGCCGGTCACAGCCTCCAGAATGGCACCGCCGCCGATGGCGTCGATCTCCGCCAGAAGCGCGCCTGTGCTCCCGCTTTCGGCCATCGCCTCGATTCCGCCAGAGGCTGTGCCGCCGGCCTCCCACAGCCTGGCGTCAGCGTTGTGCACTGCGCCCACGAGCGGCGAGAAGTGCGCGCTACCGGGAAAGCCCGACGGAAACGTCTGCGCGCTCCACGTCGCATCGAGCGTGACGCGGTAGGTGGCGGAGGACTGCGCGAGCGTGACGCCAGAGGCGAGGAGCAGGGCGAGGGCGAGGGCGGTGCGCATGCATCGGCGGGTGGGCGTTCTCGGACAACGTACGGCGGACGCTGGTGAGTGCAGGCCTCTGGCGGCGCTACTCGGTGACGTGCACCGAGGCGACCATGCGCCACGCCTCGCCGCGCGCCATCCGCACGGCAAGGCGCACCGGCTCGCGCCCGATCCGCACGCGCCCGCTCCACACGTCGCCAGAGGCCCGCAGGTCCTGGTTGTGGACGGCGCCGTCGAAGACCGCGACCTCGCGCGCGCCTTCGACCTCGATCTGGATCGGCGCGCGGGTTCCGGCGCTGTAGCCTTCCTCGGGTACGGTACTCAGCAGGCGAAACCGGACGCCGCTGTTGAGCACCCACGGCGGCCCGCTGTCACTCTGCGTCACATTCGAGCTCCACGCGTTGCGGCGCGTCGTCTCGCCAGGGGCGCGCAGGCAGGCCGCCTCCGGCACCTCGCGCGCGACGGCGGCGGTGAGCGAGAGCGGCCGCGCCAGAAGCTGCCAGCGCTCCAGCGTGGGGATGTGCGTGCGTGCAAAGGCGTCGGGCGAGGTGGCGAACCACGCGGGGTTGAAGCGCGGGAAAAACTGGCCTCTGGCGACGCCGCCCGCGCCCCAGGTCGGGTCCATCAGGATCCAGTCGCGCCCGGCACGCGCCGCGACCCAGGCGTGGAGGCCATCGGGTGAGATAGCGGCGCTGCCGCTCTCTGGCAGCCCCCAGCCGTCGACGTAGGCCGATTCGATGTCCATCTCCTGTAGAAGAGACACGAGCAGCCGCGCATAGCCCTCGCACACGCCCCGGCGCGTCGCAAACGTGGTATCGGCCGACTGGCTAGGGCGGCGGCCCGTCAGCGCCTCCACGTCGTACGCGATGTGTGCGGTCGTCCAGCGGAACGCGGCGCGAATGCGCGCGCCGTCACTGCGCCCAGCGCGCTGCAGGTACCGCGCGAGGCTCTTGATGTCGCGTTCGTCCCGCTCCGACGCCTCAAGCGCATAGCCGTCCACCGCGCTCCAATCGCCGGTCGCCAGAGGCGAGGGGCAGGTTTGCGCCTCGGCTCGGGACACGAGGGCCTCTGGCGCGAGAGCGAGCAGGAAACCGAGCACGAAGAGACACCGCATGCGCTCAGTATCGGCGGGCGCAGGCGTATCTAAACGGGACTAGATGGTCAGGCTGTCGGCCAATCGTGCCGCGGCATCGCCCGCGGCCTGCGCGAAGTCGTCGCCGCCAGAGGCGTAGAGAATGCCGCGCGACGAGTTGACCAGGATCGGCCCGCTTGCGTTGGCCACGAGCACCGCCTCTGGCGTCCCGCCTTGCGCGCCCACGCCGGGAACGAGCAGCGGCGCCTCGGGGTGCGCCTCGCGCAGTTCCGCCAGAAGCTCGGGCCGCGTCGCTCCGGCCACAAAGCCTACGGTGCCGGGCAGCCCTTGGCCCGCCCGCACCGCCATATCTGCCGTGTGGCGCCAGAGGCTGCGCTCCCCACCATCGGCGCCTCTGGCGACGAGCGCCTGCAGGTCCGTGCCGCTCGGGTTGGAGGTCAGCGCGAGCACAAACGCGCATCGCCCTGGGTACTCCAAGAACGGCGCGACCGAATCTGCTCCCATGTATGGTGCGACGGTCGCCGCGTCGCCTAGAAGACTGTCGTAGAGCGAAGCTGCGTAGCGCCGCCCGGTGTTGCCGATGTCGCCGCGCTTGCCGTCCAGAATCAGCAGTCGGTTGCTGGCGCGAACGGCCTCGCAGACGGCATCGAGCGCGTCCCACCCGTCGGGTCCGAACGCTTCGAAGAACGCCAGGTTGGGCTTGAACGCCGCCGCACGCTCGGCCGTCGCCGCGATGATCTCTTTGCAGAACGCCGCGGCACCCGTCGCGCCTGCCGTCTCGCTCACGCCAGAGGCGAACTTCGCAGGCATCCGCTCTGGATCAGGATCGAGGCCGACGCAGAGGACGGAGCCGCTGGCGCCAGAGGCGGCGGCGAGTCGGTCGGGGAAGGGCGTCATGAGAAGGGGGAAGGGGGAAGGGGGAAGGGGGAAGGGGGAAGGGTTGGACAGGTCGGCTCTCAAAAGTTCCGGTCGGCCTCTGGCGCCAGAGGCCGAGGGGAAGCAGCTTCACTCGGAACTCGGAACTCGGAACTCGGAACTCGGAACGAAGCGAAGCGCCCCGCCAGAGGCCGCGCGATTCGACAAATCCGGGCTTGCCAGAGGGACCCCGCGCGTGCTTCTTAGCGTAGCAGAAAGCGCTTCCGACGACCCAAACTCAACCCGCACCTGATTATGTCTCTCCTCTCTCAACTTAAAGGCGTCTCCGCTCGCGATCAGAAGATGATCGAGGAGGCCGAAGTCATGATGGGGCCCGAGCCCGAGGAAATGGGCTTCGTCAAGAACCTCTTCTGGGGCCGCGTCCGCGAAGAACTCGTTTTCCCATATCCCGAGGTCTCGCCAGAGGAGAAGACCAAGACCGACGCGCTCGTGGCCGAGCTAGAGGCGTACATGAAAGATGAGCACCCGCGCGTGCAGATCGACGCCGAGGAGCACATTCCGGAGTGGGCCATCCAGCGCCTCTTCGACATGGGCGTGCTCGGCATGACTATTCCCGAGCAGTACGGCGGCATGGGGCTCGGCGTGGCCAGCTACAACCGCGTGCTCGAAGTGCTCGGCCGCTATTGCGGCTCCACGGCCGTCGTGGTCAGCGCGCACCAGTCCATCGGCTGCAAGGCGCTGATGCTCTTCGGCACCGAGGAGCAAAAGGACGAGTTCCTGCCCATGGTGGCCCGTGAGAAGCTTTCCGCCTTCGCGCTCAGCGAGCCGCAGGTCGGCAGCGACGCCGCAGGCCAGGAGACGACGTGCTACTGGGACGAAGAGAAGCAGGTCTACGTGCTCAACGGCGAGAAGAAGTGGAGCACCTCTGGCGCCTACTCCGGTCTCTACACCGTGATGGCCAAGCACCGCTACACCGATCCCAAGACGGGCAAGGAACGCGACGGCGTCACCGCCCTCATCGTGACGCCCGACATGAAGGGCGCCGAGGTCTACGAGGCCAACCGCTCCAAGACCGGCATCCGCGGCACGTGGCAGGCCCGCTTCCGCTTTACCGACGTGGAAGTCCCCGCCAGCCCGCCGTCTCCACACCGAGGGGCAGGGTCTCAAGGTCGCCCTCACGTGCCTCAACTACGGCCGCTGCACGTTGAGCGCGGGTGTCACCGGCGCCGCCAAGCAGGCCAGCGAGCAGGCCACCAAGTGGGCCATGACGCGCTACCAGTTTCAGCGGCCTCTGGCGGACTTCGAGCTCGTGCAGAAGCGCATCGCCGAGATGCACGCGCTGACCTACGCCATGGACGCCGCGCTCTACATGACGTGCGGCTTCCTGGACCGCCACGACAAGGACATCATGGTCGAGACGGCCGCGTGCAAAGTCTTCTGCTCCGAGCAGGGCTGGAACGTGATCGACAGCGCCATGCAGATCATGGGCGGCGAGGGCTACGTGACCGAAAACGAGTTCGACCGCCTCTGGCGTGACAACCGCATCCACCGCATCGTGGAGGGCTCCAACGAGGTCATGCAGTCGTTCATCTTCGCCTACGGCGGCAAGCAGTTGGCAGAGCACATGCTCGGCCTGCTCAACGCCGTCTCGTGGGACGGAGAGGAGACGCCCGGCGAAAACCTCTCGCGCATCTTTGGCAACGCGCTCAAGCCCGCGACCGTCAAGGCCGGTACGCCCATCGCAGCCGAGCTGTACCTCGGCAAGAAGGTGCCCAAGACGCCCGTCGCGCGCGTTCACCCGAGCCTCCGCACCTTTGCGGACCGCCTGGCACGTCACGCGCAGAACCACACGATGGTGTTCAAGAAAGCGTCCAAGGCGCTGGAGAACGAGATCGTCGGCCGTCAGGCCGTGCAGGCGCGCCTGGCCGACAACGCGATCCTGATGTTCGTCTGGGCCTCGGTGCTGTCCAAGCTGGACCGCCAGATGGCCTCTGGCGAGACGGGCGCCGCGTGGGAGCGTGACAAGGCTGCGGGCCTGCACTTCCTCCACATGGCGCACGAGACCATCGAGGAGAACAACCGCAAGGTGATGAAAAACTCCGACGATTCGATGCGCCGCACCGCTGCCGCAGCCATCAGCTGGATGGAGACCCTGCCGACCTCGGACTACTACGTCCACGAGTCCAGCCCCATCGCCGCTGGCGACGGGCACGCGATTCAGAAGGCGTACGTCAAGCAGTTCCCCGGCGACGGCGAGCCGTTTGTCCCCACGGACGCGTCCGCCTCTGGCGACGGCGCGGTCGTGGAGGCGACGCCTGCCGAGGCGTAACGCTTCTCGGCCTCGGCCTCTGGCGCCCTCTCCCGACACGTGCGGGGGAGGGCGCCGCTCGTTTCCGCCTCTCCCGGCAGAGGCTCGCTATCCTGCTCTCCCGCTCCGCCCGCTGTTATGCGCTCCCTCACGCTCGCCGTTCTCCTCCTCGCCTCTGGCGCCAGTGCCCAAGACCTGGGCGAGACTACCTTCGAAAACTCCGGCTCGCCAGAGGCTCAAGCGCCGTTCCTGCGCGGCCTGCTGCTGCTTCACTCGTTCGAGTACGACGACGCGCGCGACGCCTTTAACGAGGCGCAGGCCATCGACCCGAGCTTTGGCATGGCGTACTGGGGCGAGGCGATGACGCACAACCACCCGATCTGGATGCGGCAGGACCGCGAGGCGGCGCGGCTCGTGATGGAGGAGCTTGCGATCCTGAACTACGGAGCGGGCCGCGGCGCCGACGCCACGCCGCGTGAGGCCGCGTACTTCGAGACCATCCGGGTTCTCTTCGGCTACTCGGAGGACAACCTAGACGCCGACAAAGAGGACCGCGACGACGCCTACGCCCTCGCCATGCGCGACCTCGCCGCGCGCTACCCGGACGACCTGGACGCGCAGGCGTTTTACGCGCTCGCGCTTCTGGGCACCGCGCACGAAGGCCGCGACTTCGCGACGTACATGAAGGCCGCGGCGGTCGCGGAGAAGGTGTTCGCGGACAACCCGCGACACCCGGGAGCGGCCCACTATCTCATCCACGCCTACGACGACCCGGTGCACGCGCCGCTGGGCCTGCGCCCGGCGCGGTCTACGACGGCATCGCGCCCGCCGCATCCCACGCGCTCCACATGCCGAGCCACATCTACCTCGCACTGGGCATGATGGAGCCTACGCGTGACGATCAACGCGCGCAGCTACGCCGCCGCCCGCGATGCCTCCAGCCGCCGCGGCGAGGCCCTCAACGGCCACGGCTGGCACGCGCTCTGGTGGTGGCACTACGCCGCGACGCAGCTCGACGAGCGGCCTCTGGCGGATTCGCTTCTCGCGCTCGCCTCCAAACACGGCACCCGCGAAGACCGCGACGGCACGACGGCGCAGGCGCACATCGCGAGGCATCGCGGCCGCGCACGCCACCGCCTTCAGCGACGCTGACGTGCTGGGACGAGGTCGCGCGGCGGGCGCCGACGCTTCGCTCACGACGCGCGCCGCACGTCGATCTCGCCAGAGGCCACGCGGCTCTCAACGCAGGAGACCTGAGCACCGCGCGCACACTTGCAGATGGACTGCAGAAGCCTCTGGCGCCAGCGCGCCGTGGTCGGCGTGCGCGCGGCGGCGGTCTTGGACGGGCTCGTGCTGATGCAAGAAGGTGACGTGGCCGTAGGGCCTCGCGCGGCTCCGCGAAGCCGCTTCCATCGAAGCCGAGGCGCCGCTCACGTTCGGGCCGCCCTCGCCGGTCGTCCCGGCGAGCGAGGCGCTGGGCATGGCGCTAGAGTCCATCGGGGAGACCGAGGACGCCGCGAGGGCTTACGAAGTCGTGATGACGCGCGCGCCCAACCGGCGCCAGTCGGCTGAGCGGCTGGCGGTTCTCCGCGGATGACGCGCGGCAGTAGCCCTCGCGCCAGAGGCGGTCGCGCCAGAGGCCTCGGGCGTGGTCGGAGGGCACCGTGCATGGTGTCCCTGCGTCGGCCCGCGCCTTTCTTTGCCATTGGCTACTCACTGTCGGTCCCACCCAAACTCGCGCTCTCTTCCGGGATCCGCGCCAGAGGCCAGGGCTACCATCGGGAAACACCTTTCCGAACATGGCCAAACAGCAGCCTCTGGCGCCTGGATTCGAGCGCACCGTCTTGGACAATGGCGTCCGCGTCGTCACCGAAACGATCCCTTCCGTTCGCAGCATCGCCGTCGGCGCGTGGGTAGACGCGGGCAGCCGCGACGAGACCGAGGCGGAAGCCGGGCTCACGCACTTTATCGAGCACCTCGTCTTTAAGGGGACGCGGGCGCGCCAGGGGCACCATATCAATCAGCGGATGGAATCCGTCGGTGGGTACCTCAACGCGTTCACGACCAAGGAGAACACCTGCTTCTACGCTCGCGCGCTGGACGAGCACCTCGCGCGCGCGCTCGACACCACGCTCGACCTCGTCACGCAGCCCACGCTGCCGGAGCGCGAGATCGAGAAGGAGAAAGATGTCGTCGTGGAAGAGATCAAGATGTATGAGGACGCGCCAGAGGACCACGTATACGATCACTACGAGGCCGCGATGTACCCCGCTCACCCGCTCGGGCGTCCCATCATCGGCACGCCCGAAACGGTCCGCTCGTTCACGCGCGACGACCTCACGGGCTACATGGACCGGCACTACGTGCCCAACCGGCTCGTCGTGAGCGTCGCGGGACACGCACGCCACGCCGACGTGGTGCGGCTCGTCGAGAAGCAACTCCGCGGCTTCGACCGCGCGCCAGAGGCTCTGCACCGCGAGCCCGCCGACGACTACACGCCTCTGGCGACGGAGATCGAGGTCACCACGACGCAGCAGGCACACCTCGTCGTGGGCACGCGCAGCTTTGGCGCGCTGGACCCGCGCAAGACGTCGCTCAGCGTGCTCAACACGATCCTGGGCGGCGGCATGTCCTCGCGGCTCAACCAGAACATCCGCGAGAAGTACGGCTACTGCTACTCCGTCTACTCGTTCGTTAACCTGGTCCGCGACGCAGGCGACGTGGGCGTGTACATGGCCACGGACCCCTCGCGGCTAGATCGCTCGCGCCAACTCATCGTGCGCGAGCTTCAAAAGCTGGCCTCTGGCGCGGTGAGCGCGCGGATGCTCGCCCGCGCGAAGGAGCAGTTGAAGGGCTCCGTCATGCTGGGCGTCGAGAGCATGTCCAACCGGATGCAGCGCCTGGGCCGGGTGGAGCTGACGTTCGAGGAACACATCTCGCTGGACACGGCCATCGAGGAGGTGATGGCTGTCACGGCCGAGGACGTGCGGAGCGTGGCGGAGACGCTGTTCGTGGAGGACCGTCTGAGCACCGTCGCGCTCGTGCCCGCGGCCTAGCCTCTGGCGCCAGAGGCGGGATGCGTTTTACCCGGCGTGGTATTGCGAATCTCGCGCGGCGCCAGAGGCGCGTTGTGTATGGTGGAATGAGGCGGGTATCATCGGTTACGCTGCGCCAAGTTTACCTGGCGTGGCGCCGCCCAATAATTGTTAGCGCGCCTCCAAACCTCTCGCATTTCGTCATGGCAGCTGAGATCGCAACCGCTTTTGCCAGCATCAAGGCCGCAGCCACAATTGCACGAGGTATGAACAGCCTCAATAATCGGACGGAGGTGAACCAGGCTGTTATAGACATTCAGCAGCACTTGCTCGATACTCAGCAGACGGTAGCTCTGCTTCAAGATCAGATTGAGGAGTACAAGGGCAAAATCCGGGAGTTGGAGAGCTTCAGTCCAGAGCGATTCGTGTTGGCCCCTTTGGTTCATGATGGTCATAGGTACAGCGGTCGCCAGGCTTATCAGGAGGCGGCCACAGGAGCCTTCTTTTGTCCGGGTTGCTTCGCCAACAAAACGCTCACGCCTGTTCAGTTCGGCTCGGACGGGACCTGGGTTCAGGGTTGCAAGACCTGCTCTACAAACTTGGGTTGGTCAGATGACCACCGTGTCAGTGTATAGCCTGCGCCCGGGCGCGCTAACCGGTCGCTGCAATCCTACCGCGGACACGTCCGCAGTCGTCTCGCCTCCACAACGCGCCGACCATCGTCAGAGGCCTCTGGCGAACCCGCCCTCCTCTGGCGCCAGAGGTTCAGCCCTTGCGCCGCTTGACGAGCCCCGCGAGCGTCGCGATGGGATCGCGCCAGGCCGGGTCCCGCGCCTCTCGCGCGACGAGGTAGGCGCCGAGCACGCCCACGACCGCGTTGGCGGCCCACATGCCGAGCCACGGCGGGAGCAGCCCGCGGTCGGCGAGCTTCTCGCCCTGCACGAGCGAGATCCAATAGAAGAGAAAGATGAACACGGCCAGCGTGGCGATCACGCCCACGCCCGCGCGCGGGATCGCGAGGCCGAGCGGCACGCCGACGAGCACGAACACGAGGCAGGCCAGCGCGATCGAGTTCTTTTTGTACACCTCCACGCGGTAGCGGTCGGCGCGCTGCTGCTCCCACTGGCTAGACGACGCTGCCGCCTCGGCGGTGCTGCGCACCGACCTCGCGCGATCCTGCGCCAGAGAAAGCACCGTGCGTGCCGTGCGAGCATCCAGCCCCGCGAGCAGCGTGCGCGTCTCGCCAGAGGCCGCCTCTGGCGCGTTCTCCCCCGGTAGCTCGTACGGGTCTTGGAGCGCATACGCCTCTGGCGGGACGTTTGGCTGAAACGCGATCGGCGCGAGATCCGACGTGTCGGCCGCTACCAGAGGCCGACCCAGGCGCAGGGCGGCTGCGCGGGCGGTGTCGGCGCGGGCTCCAACCTGCGCGTCCAATGAGTCGATCACGGCCATCATCTCGCTCGTGAGCATCGTGCGGTCGGAGCGGGCGCCAGAGGCCTCGTCGCGACGCTCGAAGCCCAGCGAGCCCAGGTCGAAGGCCACGCGGTGGCGCGCAAACGCGAGGCGTTCGTAGCGGTCGCCGCCTCCGCCGCGCTTGGCGTGAGCCTGGCCGTTTTCCAGAAGGAGCGTGAGGCGCTGCCCGCCGTACTCGCGTTGGATCGTCGCGCGCTCGGCCGCGAGGACAGTTTGCCCGCCGCCAGAGGTGCGGCCCTCGACGACCGTCACGCCCACCAGCACGCCGTTGGAATCCGGCGGGATGGCGTCGGCGCGGATCGCGTAGCCGTCCACGCCGGTGTAGAACACGCCGGGCTCCAGCGCGAACGCCGGGCGCGAGGTGCTGATGTCGCGCCAGAGGGCGTTCATGCGGTAGTTGGCCTCGGGGAGCAGGATGTTGTTGAACACGCCCATGCCGAGCACCAAGAAGACGCCCACGAGCGCCGCGGGCCACGCGAGACGCCAGAGCGGCACGCCAGAGCTCTTGACCACCAGATAGGCGCGGCTCTCTGCCAGCCTCCCAAACGCCGCAAGCTGAGCGATAAGCCACGCCATCGGCACCGCCAGCGTCACCATGTACGCCAGGCTGTACGCCACCAACTCTGCCATCGCGCCCAGCGGCAAGCCGCGTCCCACCAACTCCGGCAGCCACTTGATGAGAAACTGCATCAGCAGCAAAAACATCAGCGTGAGGAACGCTGCGAAGAACGGCAGCGGCAGCGCGCGGAGAATGGCCCAGTGCAGGCGTTTCACGAGAGGGAGCGGGGGAGAGGCCTCTGGCGCCAGAGGCCACGTCAAACTCGCGACGGTGTCAAGCGGGCGCCGCGACTAAGGCACGAACGTCTGGACCGGACTCGTGCGCGTGCGTGTGCGCGAGACGGCGAGGTCTGGAAACGCGTCGCTCAGGTGATCTGCGAGCAGCCGCTCCGTTACCCACTCGGTCTCGTAGTGCCCGGCGTCGATGAGCGCGATGCGCGAGCGGCCTCTGGCGCCGAACGGCTCAAAAAAGCGGTGGTAGGTGATGTCGCCGGTGACGTAGGCGTCTGCGCCCGCACCTAGGGCGGCCTTGAAGAAGCTCATGCCGGAGCCGCCGCAGACGGCCACGCGCGAGATCACGGCCTCTGGCGACGCGCTGTAGCGGAGCACCTCGGCCTCGGTGCCGCGGGCGACGCGCGCCAGAAACGCGCCCAACGCCAGAGGCTCGGGAAGCATACCGACCGCGCCATAGCCGATCGTGCGCGAGCGCTGCTCGACTGCGTACACGTCGTAGGCGACTTCTTCGTACGGGTGCGCCGCCTGCATCGCGCCGACGACAGCGCTCAGATTCCACCGCTCGACCAGCACTTCGATCCGGTCCTCGGGCTCGGTGTGAATTTCGCCTCTCGCGCCGACGTGCGGCGTCGCGCCCTCGGTCGCTCGAAAGCGGCCCTCGCCAGAGGCGCTAAACGAGCAGTCGCGGTACGCGCCGATCTGGCCTGCGCCCGCGGCGGTCATCGCGTCGCGGACGCCAGAGGCATGCGTTTGAGGCGCGAAGACGACCAACTTGCGCAGGTGCCCAGCCTCTGGCGCGAGCGTGGTCACGTCTTCCAGGCCGAGAAGAGCGGCGAGCGCGAACGAGACGCCGCCGTGCTGTGCGTCCAAATTGGTGTGCGCGGCTGCGAACGCGATGTTCTCCTGCGCCAGCCGGAACGCGAGCGCCGGGACAAACGCGTCGGGCACCAGCGTCTTGAGCGGCTTGAAGATCAGCGGGTGATGCGTCACGATCATCTCGGCGCCAGAGGCGACCGCCTCGTCGATGACCTCTGGCGTCAGGTCCAGCGCCGTGATCACGCGCGTGACCTCGCGCGATGGGTCGCCGACCTGCAGGCCCACGTTGTCCCAGTCGGCGCTCTGGGCCTCTGGCGCCCAGCGGTCGAGGGCGGCGGCGATATCGGCGGCGGTAGTCATGTGTTCAGCGCCAGAGGCCTCTGGCGGCTAGAGGGGAGCCGGAGCACCCGGCGCGCGGGAGGCGACGCGGAGAGCCGCGCCTTCCTTTTCGTCCACGCGGGTGAGGAAGATCGCGCCGAGCGCGAAGAGGCCGAGCACGGCCGCGATGCCTGCGCGCGGCGTTCCGAAGGCGGCGGTCAGCACACCGAAGAGAACGGGGCCGATGAACGCCGTCGCCTTGCCGGAAAAGGCGAAGAAGCCGTAGAACTCCGTCTCCTTGTCGTGCGGCACGAAGCGGCCCAGCAGCGAGCGGCTGGCCGCCTGGTTGGGGCCACTGGCGATGCCGATCAGCACGCCTGCGCCCCACAGCCACGCCCGGCTCGGCCCGAGAACGGCGATGAGCGTCGCGAGGCAGAGGATGCCGAGCGAAATGAAAATGGTCGCCTTGCCGCCGATCTTGTCGTCCACGAAGCCGAAGCCGAACGCGCCGATGCCCGCGGCCACGTTGAGCACGATGCCGAAGAGCAGGATGTCGCTCTCGCTAAAGCCGTAGGCCGTCGCGGCGAAGATGCCGCCCATCGCGAAGACCGTCACCAGGCCGTCGTTGTAGAAGAGCCGCGCGAGGAGCAAGCGGATCACCTGCTTGTATTTCCGAATCTCTCGAAACGTGCTGCCCAGTTCGCGGAACGTGCTTGCGATAAGTCCACGCTCGCCCGCTACCGCCTCGGCTTTGGGCTCGCGCAGGTAGAGAAACGCCGGGATGGAGAAGAGCGCGAACCAACCAGCGACCAGGAGATTCGTCACGCGCACGTGCTCGCCGGTGGCCTTGTCGAGTCCGAAGGGCGGCGTCTCAGGCATGACGAGCACGAGCGCGAGCGCCATGCAGAGCAGTCCTCCGGCGTAGCCCAGCGCCCATGCCCAGCCAGAAATGCGGCCGATCTTGTCCTCTGGCGCGATCTCAGGCAGAAAGGCGTTGTAAAACACCTGCCCGACCTCGAAGGCGATGTTGGCGATCACGACGAGCACAATCGCCATCAACACATCGCCGCGCTGGGGGAAAAACAGCAGCGTCGTCGCCGCGACGCAGATCACCGTCGTGATGAGCAGCGCGCGTTTGCGCGTCCCGGTTCGGTCGGCCATCGCGCCGAGAACGGGGGAGAGGAGCGCCACCAGAATGGCGGTCGGCGCGACGACACCTAGTGACCACAGCGTCGTGCCGGTCGTCTCGTCGGGCGCGATGCCTTTGACGAAGAACGTCGCGTAGATGAACGTGATGACGAGCGTCGTGAACGCCGAGTTGGCGAAGTCGTAGAGCGCCCAGGAGCGGATCTGGGCGGTCTGCGAGGCGGGAGGACGGGCCATCGGCGCGGGGAAGTGGAGCGCGAATCTAGCGCCAGAGGCGGCTTTATCTTGGGCGCGCGCCCCGATAGCTCAGGTGGATAGAGCGACCCTCTCCTAAAGGGTAGGCCGCAGGTTCGACTCCTGCTCGGGGCACATCGCGCCAGAGGCTCCGCCCAACGCCTCTGGCGAATGCCGCCGCGCCCGCACCCGTAGCCTCTGGCGCCCCGCCGATGATCGACTTCGACGTTCCCGACTACGTGCCGCCGCGCGGCCTCCGAGGCGGCCATCGGCAGACCGTCGTGCCCTCGTTTTTCCGCGAGGTGAGCGGCGTCCGCTACCGCCGCCAGAGGCTGGAACTGGACGACGGCGACTTTCTGGACCTGGACGTGCTCCCGGCCTCTGGCATGACAACACACAGAGCCTCTGGCGCCGGAGGCTCGACTCGCGCTGTCCTGATCGCGCATGGGCTGGAGGGGACGTCGGAGCGGCCGTACGTGCGCGGCATGTCCAAGGCGTTTGCGCGGCGCGGGTGGGATGCTGTCGCGTGGAACCACCGGGGCTGCTCGGGCGAGCCCAACCGGCTCGCGCGGGCCTACCACAGCGGCACGACCGAGGACCTCGCGGCAGTCGTCGACTGGGCGCTCGCCAGAGGCTACCGCTCGCTCGTGCTCGTGGGCTTCAGCTTGGGCGGCAACGTGACGCTCAAGTACGTGGGCGACAAAGCCAAAAACATCGCGCCTGAGGTTGCGTGCGCCGTCGGGATCTCCGTCCCCGTCGATCTTGCGGGATCTGCCCAGACGATGAAGGCCATCGACCGGCGACCGTACATGCGCCGCTTTATCGGGTCGCTGGCACGCAAAGCAGAGGAGAAAGCCTCGCGGTTCGAGACCGCCCCAGACCCGTCGCCCATTCGCGCGATGCGCTCGTTTGCCGAGTTCGACGCGCACGTGACGGCGCCGCTGCACGGCTTTGACTCGGCCGAGGATTACTGGGCGCGCTCGTCGGCGCTTCGGGTTCTCGAACAGGTCGCTGTCCCGACGCTTCTTCTCAACGCGCGCAACGATCCGTTTCTGGCGCCGACGTGCTTCCCCGAGGACATCGCGAACCCGCTCTTCCGGCTCGTCGCGCCGGAGGCAGGCGGGCACTGCGGGTGGCCGCAGCGGCCTCTGGCGGGCGAGTTGTGGAGCGAGACGGTGACGACGCGCTGGGTGGAGGCCTGCACCCGCAGCTAAACCGCCGCCTCTGGCGTCAGACCTCGGTCTTCGCCAGAGGCTACGCCTCGCGCTCTCGGGCCAGGAGGTCGGCGCCGCCCTCGACGGCGCAGAGCAGGAGCCAGCGGCGCAAGAGGTCGTCGGCGTGGGGTGACGGGCGGAGGGCGTCGACGGTGGCTTGGAAAACGGCGTCGTCGGCCATTTCCGGATAATGGGCGCGGTAGGCGACGAGCCTCTGGCGTTCGGTTTCCTCGTCCAGTTCGGTGTGGAACTGCGTGCCGTAGATGGGCAGGCCGTCCATGCGGAAAGCCTGAAACGGAGACACGTCGTTGGTGGCGAGTTCGGTCGCGCCAGAGGGCGGAACGCTGACGCGGTCGTGGTGGCCCATCTGCGTCGCGAAGCGCGCGGGCAACGTGCCGAACAGTGGGTCGGACGCGCCCTCGTCGGTGAGCCGCACTTCGACGGTGCCCATCTCGGCGCGCTCCGGGTCGTTGATGACGGTCCCGCCAAACGCTCGCGCGACGAACTGGTGGCCCCAGCACGCGCCGAACAGCGGAAGCTCGCGGTCTGCGCTCGCGTGGCAGAGGTCGATGAGGTCCTGCGTCCACCGGTACGTCTCGGTCACCGAGTAGGCACCTGCGCCGCCGATCATCCACGCGTCCACATCGTCCAGCAGCGACGGCGCCAGAGGCTCGGTCAGCGCGTTGGTGATGAGCAACTGGTCCGGCCGGAGCTTGGCGCGGGTGCAGAAGCTGGTCTGCTCCTCGGCGATCACGTCGGGCTTGTCGCGGATCTGGATCAGGCGGACGCGGAGACGGTCGGGGCTGGAAGCCATAGGCGGGCGAAACGGTGCGCGGGATCGGCGGTTGACGCCGCCCACCCCTCCGCCGATCCCTCATGCCGCTCCTCTCCGTCCGCGATGCGGGGCGCCGCCTGCCCGACCGGTGGCTGTGGCGCGGCCTGAGCTTCGAGGGAGCCTCTGGCGCCGATCCTGGTTCGATCACACATGCGACCTCTGGCGCGAAGACATTGTAAACGGGGAATCACCGCCAGAGGCCGGGCGTTGGTGCGGAAACCAACTCCAAACGATCATGGCGATGACTCAAACAGCGACCCTCGGCGGCGGATGTTTTTGGTGCACCGAGGCCGTCCTCGAAAAGCTCCGCGGCGTGCACAGCGTGACCAGCGGCTACGCAGGCGGCAAGGTACCCAACCCGACCTACCGCGAAATCTGCTCGGGCCTGACCGGTCACGCCGAAGTCGTCCGCATCGAGTTCGACCCGGAGGTGATCTCCTACGCCGACCTCCTGCGCGTCTTCTTCGCCACGCACGACCCGACGACGCTCAACCAGCAGGGCGCTGACCGCGGCACGCAGTACCGCTCGACGATCATGTACGACAGCGATGCGCAGCGCGAAACCGCTCTCGCGGTGATGGAAGAGCTGAAAAACACCTTCGACCGGCCCATCGTGACCGAAGTGGTGGAGGAGCCGACGTTCTACCCGGCAGAGGCCTACCACCAGGAGTACTACCGCAGCAACCCAGGCCAGCCGTACTGCCAGGCGGTGATCGCGCCCAAAGTCGCGAAGCTGCGCGCGCACTACCTCGACAAGCTCGCGGCGTAAGTTGCGCCGTTCTGCCAACTACCGCCAGAGGCTCTACCCGGCCTCTGGCGGCTTGGGTTCATGCCACTCGGTCGGCATCGGGCCGAGGCCGGGGAGGTACTGTTCCTCGCGCTCGGCGAAGGGATCGTCGCCAGAGGCGTGGAGGGAATCCTGGAGCTTGGCCGAGAGGTCGCGGTCGTCGCCGTGCTCGGAACGTGCGCGCGCGCGGTCGCGGAGCGAGGTCATGCGCGCCTCGTCGTCCACGCTGTCTGAGAACAGGATGCGGAGCTTGGGGGCGAAGACCTGATACCCGAAAATGGCAAGACTCAGTCCTGCAAGTGCTTTAATGACGGTAATCAACCATGCGCCGGGCGCGCCGTGATCAGGAAGCGAGAGGATGGTGTCCGGGTTCACGAGAGCGATGGGGAAGGCGCCATGAGGTATCGGCCGTCTGCTTGCAGACCTAAAGGCGCGTTGGCCTGCCTCTGGCGATGCTCAGTCCGCCAGAGGCGCTCTGTGCTCGGGGTCGAGCAGCTGCCCCCACGAGTCGCTGTACGGATGCACGAGCGCCTCGTCGCCTCTGGCGCCCGCCAGAGGCCGCCCTTCGTTTGCCCAGCGGAAGATGGAGCCCTGCAAGTTGTAGACGCCCCTCGCGCCCGCATCGCGCAGCCGATCCACGAGCCCCGCCGAGCGGTAGCCGACCGAGCAGTACACGACGACATCGCGGCCCTCGGGAATCGCGGCGAGCGCTGCGGCGAGCGTTTCGCCTCTGGCGTCCGGGTCGATGCGCTGTGCGCCAGGGATGTGGCTGAGGATGTACTCGTCTGGCTCGCGCGCGTCCAAAAGGAGGGGAGCCGTGGAGGAGTCAGCAAGTGCCAGCGCGAGCGCGTCCGTGGTGACGACAGGTACGCCCGGAAACTGGTTGCGGACCGCTGCTTCGACGGCGGTGAGCGCGCCCGCGCGTCCGCGCCAGAGGAACAGCGCGACGGCGCCTGTGGCGACGAGTGCGAGTCCGATCAGGAGGCGGCGGCGGGTCATGAGCGTAGGCTGAAACGTAGGTCGCGCGTTTTTGCCGGAGGCCTCTGGTGGGTAGTTCGCCTCTGGCGGAGGCCCTGGACGCAGAAAACCCTCGCGACGCTGATGCATCGCGAGGGTTGGCGCCCCGAGCAGGATTTGAACCTGCGACCGTCCGATTAACAGTCGGATGCTCTACCGCTGAGCTATCGAGGCGGGTCTTCCGAGAAGCGCGGTGGCCTCTGGCGGAAGCGTGAAACTACGGGCGCATCGGGAGCCTGAACAAGACGCCCACTCATTCATCTGTGTGCGGACGTCTCTTTTCACCGGCCGTTCGCGCCAGAGGCCGCCGTTCATGGCGCGAGGCGGCGCCAGAGGCCTCTGGCGGAGGCTTTACACGCGCAAACCCCTCGCGACGCGGGTGCATCGCGAGGGGCAGCGTCCCGAGCAGGAGTCGAACCTGCGACCGTCTTGATTCGCAGCCGGGTGCTGGCGCAGGCGAGAGGCCCGGTGCGGCCTCTGGCGCGTCTACATCGTGGGTGTGTAGACGTTGTCGCTCGGGTTGGCGTCCAGAATGGTGTCGGTGGGGAGTTCGACGCGCGTGACCTCGCCCGCTGGGAACGTGAGGCTCGCCGTGCGAGAGCCTTCCAGCCACGTGTCTACAGGGATCGTCTGCACCTGCGCGCTACCGTCGGCATAGCTCACCGTCACGCGGATGGGCATCGGCGCGAGGCCGTTGTCGCGCACGACCACCATTACGCCAGAGGCCGTGCTTTCGACGGACGCGACCGCCACATCGACGGTCCACGTTTGGAAGAGCGTCGGCGTCCAGAGCCAGTCGAGGTCCTGGCCGAGGTTGTCCTCGAAGACGTTCATGAGGTCGTACGGGTACGGGTGCTTAAAGGCCCACGTCGTGCCATAGTCGCGGTAGGCGTTCCAGAAGGCATCGTAGCCGAACACGTCCTCCATCGCGTGCAGGAGCACGGCGGGCGTGGAGTAGCTGGCGATGACGCGCGCGCTCGTGTCGAGCGGGTAGCGGTCGTTGTGGCGCATGGGCTCGACGGCGTCGCCGGTGCCGAGCAGGCGGTAGTGGCTCTGGTTCTCGCGCGCCCAGGCGTCCTCGAACGGACGATTGTCAGCGGAGCCGTCGAAAAAGGCTTCGCGGCCTTCGTTGGTGTTAAAGCTCGTGAGTCCCTCGTCCATCCATGTAAAGCTCTTCTCGTCCTGCTGTGTGATCATCGGATACCACATGTGCCCGATCTCGTGGTAGGTCACGCCGAAGAGGCGTGAGTCCGTGCGGTCGCCGCCGATGAGCGTCATCATGGGAAACTCCATGCCACCGCCGATGATGCCCTCCACGGCCGTCATGTGCGGCCACGGGTAGGGCCACAGGATCTCCGAAAGGTGCTCGATGCTGAACGCGGAGAACTCGGCCGAGCGCTCCCACGGCGCGTCGTACGGGCTCTCGGCGTTGGGCCGGTAGAGCGCGTTGATGAGTACGGCCTCTGGCGTGCCGTCGCCGTTCTGGTCGACGTTGGCGCGGGTGGCGTCCCAGACGTACCGGTCGGAGCCTGCGAACGCGAAGTCCCGCACGTTCTCGGCCGTGAACTCCCAGGTGAGCGTTCCGCCAGAGGCCCGCTGGGTGGCGCGGCCCCGCTCGTCGGCGCGAACGACGTTGACAATGTCGTCTTTGAGGAGCGCGCGCTCCAGCCGCTCGCGCGTCTCGTCAGTCAGGACGGCTTCAGCGTTTTCCAGGTCGCCCGTCGCGTACATCAGGAAATCCTGGGGCGCGGTGATGCTCACGCGATAGTCGGCAAAGGGCATGTAGTGCTCGCCCATGCCCAGGTACGGGTCGTTGTGCCAGCCGACCACATCGTCGTACATCGCGAACTGCGGGTACCAGTAGCCGACGTAGAACACCTCGCCGTCCGTTCCCTGGCGAAACGTGCCGCCCTCGACCGTCGCGAGACGGTAGTGCCACGCGATGTCGATGTCCAGACGAGCACCGGGCGCCAGAGGCTCGGGGAGCATGAGGGTCATAACCGTGCCTTCGACGGCGTACTCGCCGGGCTCGATGCGGCCTGTGGCCGCGGGGAACGCCGCGCCGCCAGAGGCGAGACGGTCGAGCGTTATGCCGCCGGTGACTTCGGCGGGGCGGTTGCGCGGCACGCCGGGCGCGTGGAGGTTCTGGCGCAGCTTGACGAGGAGCACCGGCAGCGCGTCGGGCGAGTTGTTGATGTAGGTCATCGTGGCCGTCGCGCGGACCATGCCGTTTTCAGGCTCCAGCGTCACGTCGATGTCGTAGGCGCTCTGGTTTTGCCAGTAGTTCGGGCCGGGATCGCCGGAGTACGTGCGCGTGCCGTTCGCGACGGCCTGCTCGAATGCGGGCGGCGGCATCACGGGGTAGGGGCGCGGGCGCTCGGGCGCGGTCTGCGCAGAGACGGGTTGCACAAGGGCGCCGCTGGCGCCAGAGGCTAGGATCAGGAGGGCGGCGAGGCGGATCAGAGTCATCGTGTGCGGTGGGAATGCAAAAGCTAGACGGCACAGGATCGCGCGAGGTCACAGTGCCGCGCGTGAGAATGTGGTGAGGGCGGCCTCTGGCGTTGAAAGGCAGTGCGAGCGTCGCGTACCTTTGCGACTGTCGCCAGAGGCCTATAGGCCGTGGCCGCGCTCATGCCCGAGTGGCGGAATTGGTAGACGCGCACGATTCAGGGTCGTGTGTCCTCACGGACGTGCTGGTTCGATTCCAGTCTCGGGCACTTAGCCTTCGGGCTTGGCCCCTAAGTCACAACGACTTAGGGGTCTTTCTGTTTGCGATGGGTACAGGCGTGGGTACAGGTTTTTGTTCTTCGCCTCCAATGGCTACGCTTCCACTCCTCTTGCGGAGCCGCTTAATCCTAGCGTGGGACGAGTCATTGTACCGACCCTTAGGCCTTGCGGGCAGTCGTCCGCTGATCAATCGTCCTCGTGTGGTAGCTTCACACAACTACTGCTGCGCCAATCTGTGTAGGCAGGCACACCCTGATCCGGAGTCGAAATGGAACTGACCAGATTGTTTTACGCAGCCTTCT
Organism: Rubricoccaceae bacterium; assembly: GCA_963708165.1. Classification (GTDB taxonomy): domain Bacteria; phylum Bacteroidota; class Rhodothermia; order Rhodothermales; family Rubricoccaceae; genus Rubricoccus. The sequence continues at coordinate 3,467,471 of OY970187.1, forward strand.
TCTTTCTGCTGTGGACCGTGAACCCGTTGCACGCTCAGACGGAGGCGAGTTGGAACTCGAACCAGAGCGGGAGTTGGTTTGACGGAGCGAACTGGTCTACGGGTGAGGTGCCAGACGCTGACGCTGAAGTCCTGATCGATTGCTCATGCGTAGTAAGTGCAGGCTCCAGCGTTGAGGCGTTAACGATACGCGTAGTAAGGTCAAGTCTTTTGGTCGAGGGCGAAGCCAAGACATCTGTGCTAGACCTCGAGCAGGGATCCTTTGCTTCAATTGAAGGGATTGGGTCGAGCCGTCAAGTAGAAGCAGTATTGGTTACTAACGGTAGTGTTCTGGAGAGCAATGCTGACCTCGTAATCAATGGGGTTCTTTCTGTTGACGAAAATAGCGTGCTCAAGGGAGAGGGTGGTATGCGTCTTGTCGGATCTTTCGACGGCAATGATGAGTACCCTGCGGAGGCGTATGTTCAGGGATTGTATGGAATGCGAGGCGTTCTGGCGTCCGATGTGGCTAGGGTAGATATAGACAGTAGCTTAAGTATTGAGGGAATACTGGCTCGGTACAGAAGCAACGTGTCTATACGTGTCGCTGGAAATGTGGGCTATGTCTCCGTAGGTGAAGGTCGTCGCGGAAGGAACTCCAACGACGTGTCGGTCGGAGTCTCAGGATCAATCGGTGACGTAACTGTTTGGGGGTACAACTATCCCAACTCTGTGTCGGTGTCGGCTGATGCAGTAGGCGACGTAGTCGCCGGTGGTGAGGTGGAGGTTTCTGTAAGTGCAAGCTTAGTTGGCTCAGTCCGGTATGGAGAGGGGGATTACTTCGTTCGAGTTGAGGATTTGAGAGTGCGTGCAGACGTTATTGAATCTGTCCATAATGTGGGAGGCAGCTCAAATTCAAGAATGTCCATCGGTGCGAGACGAGACACATTGCGATTGGAAAGCCTTGATTCCGACAGGAGCATGAACCTCGGTACGGCGATTGTCGGATCCGTGAATGGAAGAGCCGGCACAATTAGTGGAGATCTATACGTTACGGGCAATGCAGACTTTGAAAGCTTTGCTGGCACATTGGTAGCAGCGCCGGGTTCCAATGTCGGGCTTGGGGATTCAAATGGTGCCAGCGTGGTCTACCTCGAAGGAGCTAGCGGCAGTCTGTCCGGCGATATGGGTAACTCAAGCGTTGAAAACGCTGGCAGCCTAAGAGTATTCGACGCTCAGCTTGACTCGTTTGAGAACGCAGGGACAGCGAATGTGGACCGCCTCTTCGCGACATCATCGGTATTGAACACCGGACTGATCACTACCGATGGCCAGATCGGTGGAACCATAACCAATCGAGGTGTCATTTCAGGCTCAGGGGGCCTTTCAGGTGCTCAAGTCTTGAACGAAGCAGTCATCAAGGCTGAGGGGATGACTATTTCGGCACCTTACGTCGGTTCTGCGGAATCGAGGATAGAGGGACCAGGCTCAATACTGTTTGAGAGCGAATACTCTGACGCGGGCACAGTGATCGCGGGGGGGACATTGGAGATCTTAGCTCCTTCCACTGCCGGGGTCGTCGAGGTGGAAGTCGGGGATAGTCCGGATGTCGTGGACTACAGATGGAGCCCCGATCCCGTGCAGTTTCAAGGCGTGCTCCGCGTAATCACAGATCCAGCCCGGGTGTTTCGTATTGGAGAATCCTTCGATGTCGTGTTGTATGGAGCACGCATGGGGACCTTTGAGGTTTACGAAGGGATGGCGCTGGAAGGCGGCGGATTCCTCGAGCCCTTGTACGATGATGAGCGAGGAGTTCTAAGCCTTGTTGCCCGCGGGTTGAATGCCGCGCCCGTGGCTGTCGCGGACACGGCGGAGACGCCGGAGGACACCGCGGTCACCGTTGACGTGCTGGCCAACGACACCGACGCCGATGGGGATGATTTGGTGGTGGTTGGAATCCCCGAGCAGCCCACGAACGGCGCAGCGGCGGTGCAGAATGGGGAGGTGGTTTACTTTCCGGGGCCGAACTTCGTGGGCACTGATGTCTTCTCGTACACCGTCTCAGACGGTACGCTGACTGCCTTTGGCGAAGTCACGGTGACTGTCGGCGGGCGTAATGACGCACCCGTAGCGGTGGATGACGCCGTCTCGACGCCCGAGGACGTGGCCGTCGTCGTACAGGTGCTCGCCAACGACTCCGACCCCGACGACGGAAGTGCGCTCGCGGTCGCGGCGGTCACCCAGCCCGCTCACGGCACCGCGACGCTAGGCGACGACGGCGCGGTGACGTACACGCCAGAGGCCGACTTCAACGGCACCGACGAGTTCACGTACACCGTCGACGACGGGCAAGGACCGGTCGGTAGCCCGACGGGCCTTCGGAAGGCGACCTCGACGGCCACTGTCCGGGTAACGGTCACGCCTGTTAACGACGCGCCTCTGGCGCGTGACGACGTAGCCTCTACTGGCGAGGACAACCCCGTGAGCGTGGCCGTGCTAAGCAATGACACCGACATCGACGGAGACGCTCTTAGTGTGATCGCAGCAGGCGGCGCGTCGTTCGGGCAGGTCGCCATCTCTGGAGGGACGGCTGTCATCTACACCCCCACTGCAGGCTTCACCGGTCAGGATTCCTTCCTGTATACCGTTTCCGACGGCAACGGCGGCAGCTCGCAGGCGAGGGTGTCGGTCACGGTCTCCGACCTCGCGCCGGTGGCGCGCGACGACGCGGCGGCGACGGTCGAGGACACCGCCGTCTCCATCGACGTGCTCGCCAACGACGAGAGCCGCGTGGGCGAGCCGCTGGCGGTGGCTTCCGTCTCAGGCGCGAGCAACGGGACGGTCTCGGTCGAGAGCGGCGGGACGGTGCTCTACACACCAGAGGCGGACTTCTCGGGCCAGGACACGTTCACGTACGTCACCAGCGACGCGGGAGGCTCGGCCTCGGGCACGGTGACGGTCACCGTCACGCCGGTCAACGACGCGCCATCGGCCTCCGTCGTCACGGCCCCGAACGGTACGCTCATGATCTCCGGCGATCAGGGGACGCCCGTGCCTCTGGCGTGGAGCGCGGCGACCGACCCTGACGGGGACGCGGTTGACTACCGGTGGGAGCTGGGTTCGACGGCTTCGTTCGCCACGACGTTGCTCACAGTCACGAGTTCTACGACGAGCGCGGAGACCACCTACGGCGCGCTCGCTGACGCTCTGGCGACCATCGGCGTCGGCGCCGGGGAGAGCGTCGAGGTGTTCCAGCGCGTAGTGAGCTCAGACGGAGCGCTAGAGACGGCAGGGACGGCGTTGGCGCTGACCATAGAGCGTGGCGTGATGACGGCTGGCGAGGGCTCGGCGCCTCTGGCGTTCGACCTCTCCTCAGCCGCGCCGAACCCGACGCGCGGCGCGCTGACGGTGCTCGTAGACCTGCCGCTGGCGTCTACCATTCACGTCGAGGTCTTCGACCTGCTCGGCCGCAAGATGCACGAGATGGAAGCGCATGTAGCAGCAGGCCGAGACGTGGCAGTTCCTCTAGACCTAAGCACGCTACAGCCAGGTATCTACGCATACCGCGTGACGGCCCCGCTGCCAGCGGGCGAGGAGGTGAGGACAGGGCGCGTGACGCTCGTCCGCTAGCTCGCGGAGATGCCTCGCAGTATCTGGCCTCTCTGTAGGCTAGTTTCCACACAATCGGGCGGCTCTGTAGCCGCGCCGGTTGCTGTTTCGGCGGCCCGTTCTCTTGCGAGGGCGGGCCGTCGATGTTTTAGCGCTCCACTTTTTGCAGCCGGTACGCTGGCGCCTCGGCGGTGTACCCGGCGAACATCTCCAGGATGGCGATGCAGAGCGAGGGGCTCGCCGTGTCCGGGTTCACCGCACGGGAGACGGCGGGCCGCTTCTTGCCTAGCTTCTCCGCTGCGCTCGCGTGCGTCTCGCCAGAGGCCTCTAGCGCGTCGCGGGCGAGCATGGCGAGTTCGGCGGCGGTGTAGTAAGACCCCGCGCGGAGGCGGGGCGTGGGAGCGTCAGTGGAGGCCATTGGAGGGGAGGGCTAGGCCGCGAGCTTCGCGGCGTGTTCCAGCGCCATAGTAGCGGCGGCTTCGAGGGCGGTGGGGTCCGGCCTCTGGCGGGTGACGCGGACGAACCCCGTCGCGGTCTTGACGGTCGCGGCGCCGGTCTGGCGGTCGCGGGCCTTTTGCTCGCGGAGGGTGCGCTCGGCCTCTTGCGTCGCGGGCGGGTAGGTGTACGAGCGGGAGATGGAGGCTTCGAGCGAGAAGCCGTGCGCCTCTGCGCGCCCGTCGTCTTCGTTCTCTAGCGCGTCGTAGATCGTCGGCTCTAGCGCTTTCATCTCAGCCGTCAGCGAGCGCACGCGCTCTTTGAGGTCGAGGTAGCGGCGGAGGTCGGCGGGGTCGTCCAGCGCGCGGAGCGCGGAGTATCGGGGTGTGGGCATGGGAGCCGGTTGCTGTGTGCTCGAAGATACGTGCAGGGCCGGTGTGCGTGGTAACAAAAAAAGATACGGTAAGGCCGGATTGGTCCTTGACATGTGTAACATTTATTGTTACTATGTGGGTACAGCAACCGGCCACCGTGCCACCCGACAATGACCAACCGCACCGACCTCTACGAAGCCTCCTTCGCCACCGCAGCCCACGCCGACGAAATCGGAGACGCTGGCTACCGTGATGGCCTCAACGGCGAAGCCTTCAACGCTCCCACCTCGCCCGCTGGCGCCTACGACCTCTACGCCGAAGCCTTCGAGGAAGGAGAGGCAGAGCGTGAGGCGCACGCCCCCGCGAGCGGCCCGGCACCGTCTGCCGACTTCCCCATCCTCGCGCGTCAGGAGGCCATCGAAGAGGACGCCGCCATCGTGTACGCGCACATCCGGGCCTCTGGCGTCACCTTCGACCTCTCCGCCAAGATGGAGCAGGCCGAGGCGTACAGCCTGAGAGCGGGCGGATCGTCGCTCGCGATCCCGTCCAAGCTGACGGGCGTACGGTCTCTGGCGTCGCGGATCGAACGGCTCGCGGACTACATGGAAGAGACGGGCGCGGCGTTCGTGCCGTGCGTCCTGCACGCCACGACCGAAGGGCAGCGCCCCGGCGTTGCCGTCTTCGCCGCACCCGAAGGGCGCCAGGGCTGCTACGTCATCGGTCACATTCAGGACAAGCACGCGGGCTGGCTCCTCCCGCTGCTGAGCGCGAGCGCAGCCGGGACGGTCACGGACACCACGCCGGTTCGCGTCCACGTCACGGCGGTAACGGGAGGGGAGGCCGAGCGCCCCACGCGCGGCGTCAACATCGCCATCTCCGGCTTGAGCGCGGCCATCGTGAACGCGCACGCCGACCGGGACGCGGACGAGGCGGCTCTCGAAGCGGCGTACGAGTCCGGTGACCTCGCGGCCATCGAGGCCGCTGGCGCCTGAGCCGATCCGCCCCGCTGGCGGCAGAAGCTAGCGGGGCGAGTGTTCAGAAGGGCACGTTGCCCGGTCCATGCGTGGTGTAGCCATCTGGCCCCAACGTGAGCAATTCCGCGCGGCGCAGCGCGTCCAGCGCGGCGCGTGTGCCGTGGGCGTCGAGGCCGAACCGCTGGCCTAGCGCGAGGACTTCGGCCTCACTAGAGCGAGACTTGAGCGAGCGCCAGAGGTCGGCGGCGCGGGGAGCTTCGGCCTCTGGCGCTTCGAGGAATGGGGGGACACCTTCATCGGTGTTGGCCCATCCCTTCACGTCGCGCTCGCGGCGGCGCCTTTGTTGCACGGTGCGGTAGTCCGCGAGGTCTCGCTTGGCCTCTGGCGTGAGCGAGTCAGCGAGGGCAGGCGGGAGAGAGCGGAGGTGGTGAGGCTTCTTCGGCATCTCGCAACTTACTGAGGGAGCGTCGCGCCGCAGTTTGCGCGGATGCTTAGGTTGGTTGTGTTAGCGTTACTGTGGGTCCTTCGTATCGTTGGACTGCAGCTTAGCCGGAAGGCTGGGCCTTTATGAAGAGGTGCGGAGACAAATCTGCCCATCAGGACTACTGCCCTGACCTCAACTCATAGCGCTGAGAACAAAATTATCAGCCTGCTTATATACTTTGCTATTCAGTAATGAGACTTTATAATATTTTTATGGTTGTGGCGGTATCGATTTGTGTGGCAGCCTGCGACGGGGGCTCCACTAGATACGCCTCGAGTGGGGGTGTGCTCTGGACATCGACTGAGCGATGGGAGGCGGAGATGAAGGCGCACATATCTGGTGATGCCGTTTTTCATACGCGTTTTGGAAATATTGAGAGGAGTACAGAGCTGAGGATACTAGACGATCCTGATGGCCTGTGTCGATTTTCCGATATCGATCCAGAGGTGACCATGGTCAAGGTTCAAGTGATGAACAGAGGGCTTGAGGGACTTGTCGGCTGCGTGTTCTCAAATATTTTGTCTACAACCATCTAGCTGAAGCGCATTAATCCACCGCAAGAGGCCCCCTGCGGACAGGGTCCACGTTTGGATTGTCATGACAACGCAACCACCGCCAGAGGCCGCTCACGCCGCGCTCACGTCCACATCCCTCGGGTCCGGCATACAGTCCCCCGAATGCACTGCACGGATTGACTTATTAGGCGGTGTAAGGATCGGCGTATGAGAACATCTTGGATCGGTCCCGCCCCGTCGGCCTCTGCCGCGCGAGTCGGGCGGCATCGAGGACGGCGTAGAAAAACAGAGGCCACGCGGCGGCGGTGTGCTCCACCGTCCCCGGCTTTTGTCTCGCGAAACGCTCTCGGCATCGGGCGCGGTCGTCCGGGTGTAGCGTGGCCTCTGGCGGCGGCTCTCCGAGTGCGTGCGGCCAAATCGATAGGTCTCCCTCGTACACCGCGTCGAGCGCGTCCATGGTGGCGTTGGTCCACACGTCCCACGCCTTGGCTGTCGATTCGTAGGCGGTCCACTCGGGCTCGCCCTCAGCGAACCGGAGCAGCGCCCCGTCCACGCGGTCGAGGTGCGCCGCTCGGCCCTCCTCGGGACCGTCGTAGCAGAGGGCGTCTATCACGTCGTCCGGGACCGCTCGCCACACGTTGTCCCAGAAGGGAGCCCACGCCGCTTCCCAACGCTCGCGGGTGCCGTCCTCCATCCTCGCCACTCGGCGGAGCTTCGGGTTAGGCATCGGTGCGGGGAGTCTGCCACTCGTCTGGACCGTGCCCGCTAGCAAGCGAGTGCGCGGTGTAGACCGTCTGCACGATGACGGGGCGAAAGCCCTCGGCGCGGAGCCGCGCGGCCTCGCGCTCCATCTCGTCTGCCGTCGGCATCATGCGGCCGTCCGGGTGGAGGTGTTGATCGAGGAAGCGCGGGAGCATGGGAGCGGGAGGGTTGGCGTGGTGCTCTAGGGAGTCCAGGCGGGAGCGGAGTCGGGGCATATCAGGAGGCGCGGACGGCGCGGCGGTAGACGGTGAGGAGTTCGGAGGTTGACAGCGCCGCCAGAGGCCCGGCGTCTGTCCCGGCACTTACAGTTAGGTCGGCGTAGGCTTCGCGGAGCGCTTCTGGCGTGAGCGCACGCGCAGCGTCGCGAGCGAGGGCGAGGGCGTCGGCCCGTGGCGCGGTGTGCGCACGTTCAGCGGCGTCGAGTCGGGAGTGGAGGGATCGGGGCATCTCAGGCGTAGGCGGAGGGGCGGGAGCCTCTGGCGCCAGAGGCGGGCGGGGGTGTGTCGGCTTGGGCCTGTAGCGCGGCCTCCAGCGTTTCGAGCCGGGCCTCCAGTTCGCCCACCTCCACGATCTTGGCGAAGGCCGCCGTCGTCTGCGTGGTCGCGTGGACGGCCTTCAGGACGAGGGCGCCGTCGCCAGAGGCCGCGGCGTCGCGCATGACCGCTTCGGCGTGTTCGAGGGCGAGATAGAGGCGCTTTCGCGCACCGTCGAGGTCGCCCCGGCTGCGGCGGTTTCGCTTCGCCAGCCGCGCGAGGTGCGTTTTGGTATCGGGCGTGGTCGTCTCGGGCATCGGTTTGGTGGGGTCCCCCCCGGTTCTGTGTGCAGGTAGTAGGTGTGATCGTTGAGGCGTCCTAGAACGGGGCGTGCTCGGCCGATACGCTCACGTGGGACACGAGGAACGAGCCGGGCATCCCGTCCACCTCCACCGAGACGCGGCCCGCTTCTGGCGCGGCAGTCACGACGCCCTCGCCGCGGGGCGTGGTGACGGTGGAGCCGAGGCAGAGAGCGAGGCCGGACCCGGCGGAGGAGAGGAGCTGCGGGAGACCGTCCCGACCGTCCCCAGCGTCCGTTTCCCCCATTCCAGCGCGTGCGGCCCCTTGCTCTGCGGACGGTTGCGGACGGTCGGGAGAACCGAGACCGTCCGCGCCGGAATCGTCCTCCATCGGGGCAGCGGACCCGATAGCGAAGGCGTCGAGGTCGTGTGCGGACGGTCGCGCGCGTTCCTGTTCTTCCGTGGACTGCCGGAGCTTCCAGAGGCGGGAGCGGTCCCGGCCCGCGCGCTCGCGGGTGCAGTCGATCCCCACCTCGCGCAGCGGGGGCGCCGAGCGGGTGACGGCCGAAGAGAGCGCGCGTGGGGAGCGAGGCCAGCCGTGGGGCAGCCTCCGCTTCTCGTCGTCCTTCCGGTGCAGCAGCGTGAGCCGGTCGAGGAGTTCGCCCGACGTGCCCGAGAAGAACACCGCCCCGGCCTCTGGCGCCGCGTCGTCTCGGAGCGAGCGGATCAGCGCCGCGATGGGGTCGGCGTCGAGGGCCGCCTCCACCAACTCGCTCTTGGCACCGTCGAAGGCCTCCAGGAACGTGCCCGATGGGAAGGGGAGCGCCCCGGCGTCCTCGCACGCGATGACCCACCGCGCGGCGTCTGCGAGGCGTGGGAGCCGGTCCGGGTGCGTGTCCGGGAGACGTGACAGCCCGAGCGCGGCGGCGTCGAGGAGGGCGCCGAGGATGTGGGGGCGGGCGGCGTCGAAGGCGTCGTTGAGCGCGGCCTCCGTGCGGCGGTCCGCGTCCGGGATGCGCTCCAGCGTGACCGCGAGCGTCCGCTCCGCTAAGTCGGGACGGCTCACGGCGTCCCCGATGGCCGTAAGGATCTGGCGCGTCGTGGTGCTGAAAATCTGTTCCTCCGCGTCGCTGTGGAGCATCCGCGTGGCGTAGCCGCCCCCGGTGGCGAGCCTGCACATCACGTCCGAGAGCGCGGGCGAGATGGTGCTCACGTTGTCGTAGACCAGCACGCCAGAGGCCGCGGCCGAGATGAATGCCTCGCGCTCGTTGCGGGGGAGCGAGCGGAGCGCGGCAACGTTGGGGTCGATGACCGAGCGGATGATGCGCGCGGCCGTGCTCTTGCCCGTCCCTTGCTCGCCCGAGAGGCCGAGGATGGGGAAGGGGCCGCGCCCGCGTAGCGCGATGAGGAGCCACGCCACGAGAAGCACAAAGGCGGAGGGCGTCGCGTTGACGTACTCGCCCAGCTCGCTCACGTCGCCGCCGCTCACAGGCTCCGGGATGGGGAGCACGCCCGCGCGGCGGATGAAACGGACCGGGCAGGCCTCTGGCGCGATGATGGACCAGCCGCCGGGGCGCGTCTCTACGATGCGCCCCGTCTCGTCTCCGAGGTCGAGGTAGAGCCTGAGCACGCCCTCGTGCTCCTCTTCTGCGACGCGGACGGCCGTGCGGTGCTCGGCGCCCTCATAGAGCGCGACGCCTGTAAGCACGCCGAGCGCGTCCTCTGTGGCTTGCCCGCCCGGCGTCCTGCCCTCGGACTCGTAGAACAGCCGGTGCAGGTAGGACTTTACGCGGCGCGAGCGCAGCGGGAGCGATTCACGGCCCCCGGCGGGCGTCGGGATCGTGGCGAAGGCCGTGCCCTCGGCGTCTCGCCAGAGTTCCATCTTCTCACGCGCGATCTCTACCAACCCCGTCGAGGCGGAGCGCTTGCCCGCCGTCTTCGCCTCTGGCGCCGGGTCCGGGCTCTCGCAAGAGGCCACGCGGGCGAGGGGAGAGTCGGCATACGCCGGGGCGTCCCGGACTTTGTCTTTGAGCGCGTCCGCCGTGCCGCCAGAGGCGAGCCAGTCGGACACGTCCCCCTTGTGGGGCATGGGCGAGCCGTCCGCGAGCGTGGCGAGGTCGGGCACGACGACGGAGTCCGCGACACCGGCTAGAGCCTCCGCTACGGCGCGAGCGTGAGCCCGGCCGGTGGCGTCGTTGTCGGGGATCAAAACGACGCGCGCACCCTCCAGAGCGTCCGTGTGCTGCTGCTGCCAACTCCCTGCACCGCCGTCATTGCACGTCGCCACGAACCCGAGGGCCGCGAGGTTGTCGGCGTCCTTCTCGCCCTCCACCACGAAGACGCGGCGCCCGGCGGCGATGGCCTCGCCCACTTCGGACAAGCGGTAGAGCGGGCGCTCCGTCTTGCCCAGGCTGTAGAGCCACCGGCCCGGCTTGTCCGGGTCCGGGCGTCGGACGGTGAACGTCTTGGCGTGGCCTCGCGCGGGATGCCCCGGCTTGGGCTCCCGCCTCTGCTTCTCGAAGAGGAGCGCGCCGGTCGCGTCCGTGTACGTGTGTCCCGCCGTGACCTCGTAGCCGTCCCGCTTGGGGTCCCACTCGGTCACCTCGTCTCGGTCGTAGAAGTCGGCGGGCGTGAGCTGGAGAGTGCCGGCGATGATGTCGAAGGTGCAGCCGCGCTGGCAACAGACTAGCGTGCGCCCGTCGTCGCCCTCCGCGATGGTGAGGCTCGGCGTCGTGTCGTTGTGGGAGGGGCAGAGGGCCGTCCACCCCTCGCCCGAGCGGGAGGCCTTCCGGCCGGTGTGCGCTTCGATGCGCGCGATGATGTCAGGCGTCTTCATGCCAGCCACCCGCGGCGCTCCGCTTCTAGGGCCGCCTCTACAGCGGCCGTGCGGGCCTCTGCTCTGACGCGCGCATTGGAGAACCGGACCCCCGCGCCGCCGCGCTGCATCGGTCCGACCACACGCCCGGCCCTCACGAGAACCGAGACGATGACGGGGCCGACCTTGACATCGACCGTCACGACGCGCGGGCCGTGTCCGAGGGTGAACGATCCGGTTGCGGTGGCAGACACGAGGGGCTGTGGTAGTGGGCTAGAGACCTCTGGCGCCAGAGGCGGATTGGAGAGGGCGGGACGGCCGAAGAGGGCGTGCGCCGCGGTGTGTGTGCTCGGGTTCATGCTGCGCACCAGATGGGCTCCTCGGAGCGGATGGGCAGCACGCTCAGGCGAGGCGCGAGGTAGAGCGCGAGGTCTTCGGGTGTGGCGTCTCTGGCCTCTGGCGTGGCAGCCGTCGAGGCGAACGTGAGGCTTCCTGAGAGGGAGTAGGAGAGGAGCACGGGAGCCTCTGGCGCCGCTGTGCTCTGGGGGGCTTGATCTGGCTGTGTCGTATAATGAGACATGGTTTTGGATGGCTTGGGCGCCGTCTGGGGTCCAATCTGGAAGGCGCCCGGTCGTTGGAAATGCGAGCGAGCACAGGAGGGGTAGGTCCCTCCTGTGCTCGTTGCGTTTATGCCGCATGTCGGCTCCGTGCGCCGACGGCGTTGGCCGCGAGGACGGCCTCGACATCTGCGAGGCGGTAATAGACGCTCGCCCCCACCTTGGAGTAGGCGAGCGTGCCGTCAGCGCGATAGCGAGCGAGCGTGGCTTTGCTAAGCCCGAGGTAGTCCTGTGCCTCTCGGTTCGTGAGCCAACCTTTGTCGGGACGGTTCTCGGCTGCGTGCGCAAACCGTGGGGCAAGTTGTCCCACGGAGGTTTCGACGGCGGCGGCTATGAGGCCGCGAATCTTGCTTTCGGTCGTGATAATGACGGGGTCCATCGGGAGCGTTGGTGGGTGCGCTCCAAATCAACCCAAAGAGACCGCGAGTAGTAAGGACAGAGGGAGCGAAACGGACCCCAGCATCTGTCCTTACTCAATCCGCCTCTGCCAGTCGTGGTACTCATTAACGAGCGTGACTACTAGAGCAGCCACCTCCTCCGAGTTGCTGGGGCCTCTCTTGTTTCTATTCCAGTGCCCTGACCGCTTTAAGCTCGTGAGTATTGAGCTGGGCTCGCTCATCATCTCCACTCTAGGGTTTACTGCTTCGGAAAGGCTTTCGTACGCCCAGTCGCACAGTTGGCTGACCCTATCGAATCTCAGATAGCCTCGCTGTGCGTGCCGCACGCGGTCCAAATAAAGCGCGCGGCCTATCTCGACTTCGAGCGGCCCATACTCCCGCTCGCCGGGTTCTGTCACCTCACGACCGAAAGCAGCCGCCCGTAGAATGAGATTGATGACGGTCAGCCGGGTAACTAGTTCATGGGCAAGCTTCAACTCCGGTTCTCTCTCAGCAAGCAGCGAGGTCATAGATATCGCAACACGTTCCCAGGCGCTACGAGGCATAGCGGGGGACTGTGTAGACCAATAGCCTATCCGGCTGAGGACCAAGTCAAGGCGCTCTCCTTCCCTGACCTCGTCCCAGATCATCAGGAGTTGACGCCATGTGGATTTCCCTTCGTCAGTAAGCGGCTCCTCTGGTGTCTGCTGGGCTTTCGCCTCCATCTCTATCAGAGGGACAGCCCAGACGCGGCGCGCCTTCTCGGTCCAGACCGACGCTCTATCTGCACGATGGTCTAGTTCGTCTTGAATGGAACGCCTCAGCGCTTCTACAGATGCCAAATCGCGGACGCTGACTTTGCCGCTTTTCAGGAGAAAGTGCGGTTTCAGGGACTTGTGAGCCTTCCTCTCTCTCTTCACTTTCGCCTCCCACTCTGCCGTGTCATGACAGTATATGCGACGCGCAATGAAGGCTGGCGGGTCTTGGTGCTTCATAGCCAGGGTGCCAAACCTCAGGGGCTCAGCTCCGAGCGATGGCGCTATGAAATCATCCAGATTGTCGCTTAGCCCTCGTGCACCCGGCTTCCAGACCAGCGCCCGAGGATCGGAAGAGTCTGAGATCGCGTAGCCGCCCACCTCAAGGAGTTCTGCAAAGTCGTCCCCGTGCGCGTGGGCAAAGTACTCCCTCCTTGATACTATTCTATTTCCTATCTGGTATCCCATTATTCAAATAGACCCTTTAGTTTCGTGTCCAGCGTTGCTGAGTCGAAGCCCGCGAGATAATGCTCAGTAATGTTGAGGCCCGAGTGACCTAGGGCCTTTGAGATCGCGTACACGTCCCATCCCGCTTTCCGCGCGAGGTCCGCGAACGAGTGCCGCGCAATGTGGAACGAGAGCTTATCCGGCATCGGGTTGTCCTTTGTCGCAGCCTTCTTCGCCAGCCTCTTGAGAGACTTGTTCGCGAGCGCGTTCTGACTGGACACCGCCGCGAGCCGTCCCTCGGCTGTCGTGAGGTCGTAGCTGTCGAGCATCCCGAAGAGGAAGGCGTTGGCAGCCTTCGGGTCACCTCTGGCGTCGGTCATGTAGGCCAGCGCGATAGCAGCGGCCTGGGGAATGAGACGAACCGCGACGCGCTTCTTGGTCTTGCTCATCCGGTAGGAGAGACGCACGGCCCCCGGCATATCCGGGTCCGCAGTCACATCCCCAACGCGGAGGTTGGCGAGGTCACCGAACCGGACGCCAGCGGCGTAGAGCGAGAAGAGGAAGGCGTCGCGCGTGCGGGAGTCCACGCTCGCGCCGGGGCCTCTGGCGCCGAGGTCGAGCCCTTCCAGCGCGTGGAGTTGCTTCTCGGTCAGCTTGGGCCTCTCGGGCCGCTGCGCCCGGCCGGGCGAGTAGGAGAAGAACGGGTCCGAGTCGCGAGCGACGACGCCCTCCTTAATCGCCCGCCGGTAGTGGATCTTGATGATGCCCACGTTGGCGTGGACGGTAGACGCCTTGTTTCCCTTTACGCCGACGAGGTGCGCCTCGAAGTCCCGTAGCAGCTCCGGCGTGATGCGCTCGAAGGGGAGGGCCGCGCCGTCTGGTGCTGCGAACTCCCTGAGCTTGCCGACGACGACGGACTCACGACGGACCCGGCGCACGTTGCCGCCCTTGCCCACGCCCTCTAGGAACCGCTCCACGTACGCGAGGAAGCACACCGGCTTCTCCGCCTTCACCCGCTCCGGCGCGAGCGCGTCCCGGATCGCGTCGATGGTGACAGGCTCGCGCTCCACCATGAGGCGTATCCGCTCGTCCTCAGCCTCTGCCAGCCGCTTCGTGATGAGGCCGTTGATGCGTTTGGCGTGCGGGTGCCCCTTGCGGACCTCGCTCTTGCGCGCGTTCCAGAGACGCGGGTGGAGGTAGACTCCAAGCGAGAGATAGATGGTGCGCTGCCCATCGGTAAACCGTATCCAAAGCGGCGCGTGTCCATCGGGGCGCGCTTTGGGCATTCTGAGCAGAGGGGTAACGGTCACCGCGGGTACAGGTCTGGGTACATGTTTTACCCCTCCATGTTAGAATCAAACGGTGTCAATGAGTGTCACACCTGCGCAGAAACATGAGCGCGGGACGATTCCGGGATACCTCGGTCTCCTTCGGTAGCGCCGCGTGCTACAGTCTCGGGCACCGCGCCCCGCTCAGCACGCCTGGGCGGGGCGTTTTTGTGGCCTCTGGCGGGATCGTGGGCAAAAGCCTCTGGCGCAAGAGGCCATACCGCGGAGTGAAAGCGCTGTGGTGCTAGCTGACGCCGTGCATCAGCCGGTCCCAGAACGCCTCGGCGACCTCGGCTGACTGATCTACGCCTGGCTTGACATCCCACCTCTGTCGCGAGGTCCGAGCGAATCCTCGGACACCGTCGTGATCTGCAACCTGAACTCGGAGTTCTGGCCGGAACGTCGGCTCCGAGCCGTAGAACGGGTGCGAGTCGCCGCGTTCATATACCAAGCCCCACTGGCCTTCACCCTTCGCCGCAGAGATGCACGCTCGCGCCCGAACGCTGCCGTACGACGACACGACGGCGACCAACGCGTTCTCGCCTTTGCGGTTGAGCGTGACAGTGATATGAGGGCGCATTTTCGTTTCGGCTTTCGCCCGGCGTTCAAACCGGGAGCGGACCGACCTGAAGCCTTTGAGGGCGAACTGGCGCGGTGTCAGCTTGCGTGGCTTTTTCCTCTTGGGCGCTTTGGTTGCGGGCGCTGCCACGGGCTGGGATGTGCCTTTTGGCGAGGCCGCGAGCTTGAGGCGCGCGTGGAGCTCGTCCGTGAGGTGGCGGCGTAGCAGCTTTTCGAAGTCACGGAGCGCGCCGTACGTCCAGTACAGCGCTTCGTACTTCTTCTGAATGCGCGCGATGAAGTCGCGGACGGCCTGAAGCTTGGCGGGGTCCACGGCATCAAGCTTGCGCGGACTGCTTGTGCGGAGGTAGAGCATGAGCGAGGACTTGCGCCGCCGCCACTGCTTCTTGGCGACGGCGTACTCCTGCTCGAAGCCGGTCCTGCGGCGCCCCGCGTCCATTCCCAGCCGTGTCCAGAGTAGGCCGACGAAGATGTCGCCCGGTCCGACCTGGTTGTTGATGTTCGTCTGAGCGTTGCCTCCTGCCGGTCGCGCGTGCGTTTTCCAGTCTTTGGCGACGATACGGACGCCGTGGTGCTTGTGGAATGTGGCATCAAGCTCCCCAATCACCTGGAACGCTCGATCTCGCGCCTTCTGGTTATCGCCCGGCCAAGCGACAAAGATGGAGACTTCGGACGGGCGGCGGGACATAGTCTTTGGCAACTAGGAAGGAGAGCCGCCGCACCCACGATCGTCAAGCGAAAGTAGACGAGGCACTCGGGTCCGTGAATGAGTCCCAATTTAACAGGTGTTGAAAGTGTGTCTCTTTAGATATCACCAGTTTGCCCGTTGTGGCCTCTGGCGCCAGAGGCTATACCGCGCGGTGGTCCGTCTCCCACGCTTCCAGCATCGCCTTGCGCTCCGGCCAGTCTGGGAGCGTCCGAGACAGCGCAGCCCAGAACTCAGGGCCGTGCGTGCGGTGGACCAAGTGCGCCACCTCATGCGCCACGACGTACTCCAGAGCCGCCAGAGGCGCCTGCACGAGCCGCCAATGGACCCGCACCGTGCCGTCGTGCCCCAACGAACCCCATCGGCTCTTCGACTCGGACAGCCGGAAGCCTCTGGCGTGAACGCCCAGCCCAGCCTGGTGGCGCCGACCGAACCGTCGTACGTCGCGGTGCGCGCGGTTGCGGAGCCAAACGCCGAACGCGGCACGAATGGCTTCGAGCTTGCCGACGCCGTCCAGCGCCATCGGGACCGAGACGTGGAACTTGCTTCGGCACGCGATCTCGACCGCCTCCACGTCGCGCGGCTGCACGTTGAGCATCAGCCACCGGCCGCGAAACTGGAGCGTGGCGCCAGAGGCGTACTTCTGCGTGAGCAGGCGGCGGTGCTTTGCTTCGATCTCGCGGACGGCATCGAACACCCAACGCCTCTTGACGTGCAGAAAGCTGTCGACGCCGCTGGCGCCCGCCAGAGGCGTATCGGTTGGGGCGATCACCTCGACGCCCCGTGGCGTGACCTCGATGCGCTTCCGCGTCGCCGTGTGGAAAAGCGGACGTGGTACGGAATGTCCGTATTGCCGACCGTGAGGACCGGCATATGAAGGAGTGACTGTGGTGGGGAGTACAACGTCGGCCCAAACCATTGTCATTGCGAGGAGCGCAGCGACGTGGCAATCTCGTCACGTCGGGCACGGACCACCAGATCGCCGCGCTTGCGCTCGCGATGACAGCATGTTTGGCAGAAACGCAGGCGACGGCCTCTGGCGGCACCGCGCTGACCCCGGCCTCTGGCGCCAGAGGCTCACGGCTTGCTGAAGTGCAGCACGGCGTAGCGCTCGACGGCCTGCGGGATCTGCTTTGCCCACTCGCTCAGGCCGAGGTCCTTGACCAGCCGCCGGACCTGTCCGCGGAGTCCCTTTTTGAGCTGCGCCTTGTCCTGCCAGTGCGGCGGCGCGGTCACGTCAGAAGTGTACAGCGCGTCGATGGCGAGGGCGGCGTGCTCCAGGCGTGACAGTGCCGACCCACCCTCCTGGCCTCTGGCGCCAGAGGCGGCGTCCTCGGTGTACGGGACCTCGGGCTCGCCAGAGGCGGCAGACTCGGGCTTGAAGGTTTCCAGGATGGCATGAAAGTCGAAAGCAGTGGGGGAGAGGCCGGAGCCGCGGTGCGCGTCGTCCTCGGCCTGGACGCCTTCGGCGACCTCGCGGGTGGCGTCCAGCGCGTCCTGATCGTCTAGCAGACCGGCGTTGAACTGCGCGATGAGCTCTTTGATGCGGTCGCTGAACTTGTCGTAGCGGGCGGGGTTGGCGGCGGCGCGCTCGGACGTGACTTTCTTCAACTCGGCCAGCTTGCGGACGGCGGCGGTCTTGAGGTCCACGGCGCCGCCGAAGTCGTCCCAGAAGCCGGGCTCACTCAGGTTGCGGAGCTTGCAGACCGTTTTGAGGCCCGTCACCTCCAAGTGCTCGTCCAGCATCGCGCGGACCTTCTCGCTGTACGCCTTCCAGTCGGTTTCCTCGACCTGCTCGAAGTGGAGCTTGCCGTAGGGCAGGATCGCGCCGACGAACTTGAGGTCTGCCGTGTACTTCAGCACGCGCGGATCGGGAGACAGCGCGGCGTAGGCCTTGACGAAGGCATCGGCGGCGGCACGGAAGATGAACCACTCGTCCTCAGTCCCAAAGTGCTCGATGATGGCGGTCACGTCCGCTTTCACGTCGTTCGTGCGGGGCACGGCGGAGATCAGGCCCGTCACCGCACGGTGGGCGGCGCGGAGCTTGTCATGCAGCTCCTCCATGTCGCGCATGGCGCCCGCCACGTCCTCGCGGCGGTACGCGGCCAGCGCCTCGTCCAGCTTTTTGGAGACGCCGATGTAGTCCACGATCAGGCCGTGCGGCTTGCGGGTGCCTGTGCCCGGCACGGTGTAGACGCGGTTGGTGCGCGCGATGGCCTGTAGCAGGCTGTGATCCGTGAGCGGGTTGTCCAAATACATCGCCTGCTCGATGGGCGCGTCGAAGCCGGTCAGGAGCTTGTTGCAGACGATGACGAAGCACAGCGGATCGTCCGGGTCCTGGAAGCGCGGGACGACCTCTGGCGTGACGGCCTCTGGCGCGATCTGGTATTTCACCAGATCGGGAAACTGCTCGCTGTCGTGCTGGCCGGGGCTGTAGATGCAGACCGACATGGCGGCGGCTTTGCGCTTCGCCTTTTTCTTGCTGAGCCCCTCGGTCTTGCGGAGCGATTTGGCGATGACCGTGTCGAGCGCCTTTTTGTAGGCCACGCACGCGAGGCGGTCGATGGCGCAGATCTGAGCTTTGAAGCCGTCCGGGGCGACCGAGCCGCGGTAGTGCGCCCAGATATCGTGCGCGATCAAGTCGATGCGCGGCCCGAAGCGCGCGAGGTCGCCTTTGGTGACGCCGCGGCGCTTTAGCTCCTCGATCTTTTCGGGCGTCTCGCCCGCGAACCACTGGTCGAACAGCACGTCGATCTCCTTGTCGTACAGGTGCCACTCGGTCATGCGGCTCTGGTAGTGGATCGGGACCGTGGCGTCGTCGTCCACGGCGTCCTGGATGCCGTACTTGTCGAGGTAGAGTTCGGCTCCGCCAGAGGCTCGGGCGGTTTGCGCCCTGGCGGTTTGCGCCCTGGCGGTTTGCGCCCTGGCGGTTTGCGCCCTGGCGGTTTGCGCCCTGGCGGTTTGCGCCCTGGCGGTCTGCGCCCCGGCGGTCTGCGCCCCGGCGGTCTGCGCCCCGGCGGATGTGGAGGCTGTATCCAAACCGTTGTCATTGCGAGCGGAGCGCGGCAATCCCGTGTCGTCGAGCGCTGAGTCACCAGATCGCCGCGCTTCGCTCGCGATGACAGCATTCTGGTGGGGAACGGCGGACCGAGCCCCTGGCGCGCCGAAGTTCTCGAACGTGTTGGCGTCGCCCTTCTTGACCGGCGTGCCGGTAAAGCCGAAGCGCGTGGCATCCGGCAGGATCGCGCGGACGTAGGCGCCGAGGTCTTTCTCCTGCGTCCGGTGCGCCTCGTCCACCATCAAGATCCAGTTGTCCGACCCGTCCACCGCCAGTTCGCGCAGGGCGGCCTGCCTCTGGCGCTCGTCCTTGGACTGCAGGCGCTCGTCGTCCCAGTGGAACTTGAAGATGGTGGAGAGCACCACTTTGCCGACCGAGCCGGGCGTGATCGTCTCGCGCAATTTCTGGATGCTGCCCGCGTCGATGATGTTCTGAATCCCGACGGCCGCGAACGTCTTGGTGATCTGCGTGTTGAGGTCGATCCGGTCGGTGAGGATGAGCAGGTTGGGGTTTTGCAGGCGTGGGCTCGTGATGCCGCGGTGGGTCTTGAACTTGAGCGCGGCGAACACCATCGTGAGGCTTTTGCCCGAGCCCTGGGTGTGCCAGATCAGCCCGGCGCGGTGCTCGCCCTCGACCACGCGCTGGACCATCTTGCCCACGGCGCGATACTGCTGGTAGCGGCAGATCTTTTTGACGGTCTTGCCGTCGCGGGTTTCGAACACGACGAAGTGCGCCAGGATGTCCAGCAGCCGCCCCGGCTCCAGGAGCGCGTACAGGCCTCTGGCGGTGGCGTCGGAGAACTCGCTGGCGTGGCGCGGCCACGGATCGCGCCAGCGGCTCCAGTATTCTTTGGGCGCGCCTGTGGCCCCGTACTTCAGGTCCACATCGGTCGTGGCGATGTTGAACAGGTTGGAGTGGAAGAGGCGCGGCACCTCGCGCTCGGCCGACCGCACCTGGTCGATGGTGTCGGCCAGCTTCTGGCTGCGGTTGGTGGGGCTCTTGGCCTCGATGACGACGAGCGGGATGCCGTTGACGTAGACGACGACATCGGGCTTGCGCACGCCAGAGGCTCCCTGCACGCGAAGCTGGTTGGTGCAGGCGAACTCGTTGTTCTGCACGTCCTCGAAGTCGATGAGCCGGATGGTGCGGTGCGTGGCCTCGCCGGGCACTTTGCGGGAGTAGTCGCCGCGCAGGATCTGGAGCCAGCGCTCGTTGTCGGTCAGCCCCGCGAGGTCGTTCGCGACGGCGCGGGCGGTCTCCTCGGGGATGTTGTTGATGCGGACGAGCGCCGCGACCAGGAGCGGCGTGAACAGCACCTCGTTCTCGCGCTTTCGCAGGCTCGCGTGGGCCTCTGGCGGGATGAAGCGGTAGCCGTACGCCCCGGTGAGGGTGTCCAGAAGGGGCTTCTCGACCAGCGTGTACTCGTTGGGCGTGCTCATGGCGAGACGCGGACCGCGCCGGTGAGGAGGTCTTGGAGGAGCCCGGCTTTGATTTTACGTAGGCCTTGAGTGGCGTTAACGACTCGCTTCTTGACGAGTCCAGAGCCCGAAGCTTGACACAAGTTGCTCTGCTAGCTGTCCAGTGGCTGGAAACGGAAAGGCCAAGTTTCCGATGATGGAAATATCCAGGTTAGGTCTGTCCAAGTCGCTGGAGCAACAACGTCACGTAGATATGAAGTTTGGCTCGTGCAGGTAAGTAGTAGAGGAAGTGTTTGTTCAGCCTCGTGGCGAGTCCACGCGATGAAGTGAACGCGGCTAACCGTCATCTGCGCAGCCCGTCAGTCGACCGAAGCATCTCGGGCGATGCCCTAGAGTTGCTCCGCCGTTGGTCAAGACACAGTGCTGCAGTTGTCCGAAATCCTTCCGCTCAGATCGCTTTGTCAGCCTCGGGGACGTGTGGTGCAGGTGATCCCATCGTCTGTGGTTACCTCCGCAAGCAGAGACCCATGGGTGAGTCGCCATCGAAGTATTCTGGGTCGCCAGCAGGGCGTGGAGAACCGCTCGAACCACTTTCGAGACCTCTGACATTCGAGCACCTCCCACGACTCGGGAATCTCACCGATCTCCGTCTGCTTGAACCGCGTGTGCCCGATGCCTCTGGCGAGAAGGTCTTGGAGCAGCCCGTCCTTCACCCGCCGGGTCTGCTCGATGACCGCCTGGGTCGCCTGGATGGCCTCGTCCACGGAGGAGAGGATGGCGGCGATCTTCTTCTGCTCCGCCAGAGGCGGGAGTTGAAGTGCTGCATCGGCCGAGCGTGTCAAGACTGACACGCTTGCAGTCCGGTGCCACGTGCGCCGATGCCGATCAGCTCGGTAACGCGACGTTGAGCATCACGCGATGTCCGAAGCAACTGCGACAGAGCGAAGCTCGGAGTCCACTCGACTCGTCCAATCGAACACAGTGTGACATCGGGCTGATGATGCGCCTCGTCACGGACGGTCAGAGCAGTCGAGTAGAGCCTTCGTCCGAGTGCGATAGTCGCATATGCGAACTGGTCCTCGCGCTACCGAGTCTGTAGTTGCTCGTCTCCTTGGCTGAAGACCTGCTTTCCGTTATCAGACTGACGGAACGAAGCCTCGGTGCTTGGTGACAGCGTATGCACCTCCTCGCCTCCTTGGGACTCTGTTTCGACAGCTCGCGAGCGATCTCGCCGATCCAGGTCGGCGTCAGCTCTCAGTCTGCATAGCCAAGCCCTTCTAGGAATCCCACCATCCGGCTCTCCGCCTCGTCGCGCGTCGCCATGAGCGCGTGGAGCGTCGCCACCTCCGCCTTCACGTCGATGGGCGGCGGCGGCGGGTCGGTCTGCACGTAGCGCGTCAGGTTGAGGTTGTGGTCGTTGTCGCGGATCTCCGCCAGAGGCACCACGCGGCAGAACAGGTCCTCGTCCGTGTAGCGGTGCACGGCTTGGGCCAGTCGGCTCACGTCGCCCGCACCCGAGCGTGTTCTGGTTCTTGCCCGGCACGAAGTCCTTGTCGCCGTTGACGATCAGCACCTTGTCTTTGCGCGCCAGAGGCTTGTCGCGGTTGACGAGCACGATGGCGGCCGGGATGCCCGTCCCGTAGAACAGGTTCGGCCCGAGCCCGACGACGGCCTCGATCAGGTCGTCCTCCAGCAGGCCCGCGCGGATCTTGCCCTCGGCGCCGCCTCGGAAGAGCACGCCGTGGGGGCAGACGACCGCCATGCGGCCTCTGGCGGAGAGCGAGGCCACCATGTGCTGGATAAACGCGAGGTCGCCGTAGGATTTTGGCGGGCAGCCGTAGGTGTCGCGCCCGAAGGCGTCGCCGGATTTCCAGACGCTGTGGCCCCAGCCCTTGAGGCTGAACGGCGGGTTGGCGAGCACCACGTCGAAGCGCTTGAGCACCTTCTCGTCCGCCAGATGCTTCGGGTTCAGGATCGTGTCGCCGTGCAGGATCTCCGCGTCGTCGATGTCGTGCAGGAAGAGCGACATCTTGCAGATGGCCCAGGTGTTGAGGTTTTTCTCCTGGCCGTGGAGCGCGAGCGAGTCCGCGTTGAGGCCGTGGCGCTCCATGTAGTGCACGGTTTCGAGCAGCATCCCGCCCGAGCCGCACGTCGGGTCGTAGACCGTCTGGCCCTCCTCGGGCTGCAGGATTTCCACCATCACGCGCACCACCTCCTTGGGCGTGTAAAACTCGCCGCCCTTTTTGCCCGCGTCGTCCGCAAACTTGGCGATCAGGTACTCGTAGGCGTCGCCCAGAATGGTGGAGTCCACGTCGGAGCGGCGCATTCTGTAGCGCTCGAAGTGGCCCATCAGCCGGTCCAGCATCGCGTCCGGGAAGCGCTGCTTGTTGGCAAAGTCCACGTCCTGAAACACGCCCTTCAGCCTCGGGTTGGCATCCTCGATGGCTCGGAACGCCGTGTTGAGCGCCTCGCCGATGCTCACGGACTGCTTTCGCACGTCGTGCCAGAAGTCGCCCTCGGGAATGTGGAAGCGGTGCTCCTCGGGGTCCGCCGCGAGGTCGGCGCTGAGGCCTTCGGCCAGGCGCAGTTCGTACTCCTCCTGCCACACGTCGCACAGGCGCTTGTAGAAGAGCAGCCCGAAGATGTAGTGCTTGAAGTCGCCGGAGTCGATGGAGCCGCGCAAGAGGTCGGCGGCGCCCCAGAGGTGCCGTTCGAGTTCGGGCAGCGTCAGCGTCGTGCCCGCTGCGCCGCCAGAGGCCTGGGCCGGTGGCGCCAGCGGCGCTCGGCGCCGGGGTGTCGGCGTTGCCGCGGGGTTTCGGGCTCGTCTTTGCGGACGACGGTAAAGTCGAACCCGGTCTGGTCGCTTGGCATCGGGTGGTGTGGGATCGGGTGTGCGGGACGTGCGCCAGAGGCCTCGGGCGTGGGGCGGGGAAGATACCGGATGCGGCGCGACGGGCTTCGGCGCCAGAGGCATGGAGCGCGTTGCACTTCCCAGCCTGTTGTCATCGCGAGCGGAGCGCGGCGATCAGGTGTGTCCGCGCTCGGCGTGCCGAGATTGCCGCGTCGCTACGCTCCTCGCAATGACAACATTGTGTGGCCTCTGGCGCCAGAGGCGGGCGCCAGAGGATCGGTGCGAGCGCGTTCCCAGACGATTGTCATCGCGAGCGAAGCGCGGCGATCTGGTGGGTTCGTGCTCGGCGTGCCGGGATTGCCGCGTCGCTGCGCTCCTCGCAATGACAGCGGTTGTGTGGCCTCTGGCGCCAGAGGCTCAGTCCAGTCTCCACAGTTCGTCCGAGAGGTCGCGGGACTCCGGGTTCATCGCCGCGATGAGTGCGTCCTTCTTCTTGCGCGACCCCGCCTTGATCTGCTTCTCGCGCGCGATGGCGTCGTTGACATCGTGGTGCTCCTCGAAGTAGACGAGGTCGTGCACGTTGTACTTCCGCACGAAGGCCGACCCCGTGCCGTCGCGGTGCTCGGTGAGGCGACGCCGGAGATCGTTGGTCACGCCGGTGTAGAGCACGGTCCGTTTCGCGTTGGAGAGGATGTAGGCGTAGTAGGCGCGTCGTGCCATGGCAAAACGTACGGAGGGCCTCTGGCGCCAGAGGATCGGCCGGAAGTGTGTTTCCCAACTCGTTGTCATCGCGAGCGAAGCGTGGCGATCTGGTGGGTCCGTGCTCGGATGCTCGGGATTGCCGCGTCGCTGCGCTCCTCGCAATGACAACGGTTTGGTTCCTCTGGCGCCAGAGGCTCGTCGCCGTGTGTCACGGACCGACGATGCCCTGCACGTCCCCGCTTGTGCGCAGCGTGACCGTCAGCGACTCGCGCGTCCGGTTGCGCCAGAACCAGCCGTGCTTGCCGTCGAAGGCCGCCACCAGCACGCCCTCGTCCGAGGCGACCGACGTGCCCTTGCCGTAGCCGTGATACGAGATGGGCGCGATGCCACGCTCCGGGTCGCCCGGCCCGTCGGCGTGCGTGTCGTAGTTGACCACGCCGCGGTCCGTCGCCCAGGCGTAGGTGGCGCGCCCGCCCTCGTCCATCACCAGCTTGACTTCCTTGCCTTCGCCGGGCGCGAGCGTGATGCGCGTGACCGCCTCTGGCGCTGCGGCTCCAGCCTCTGGCGACGCGGTGGAATCCGGCACGGCCACGCCAGAGGCTTCTGGCGCAGCTACCTGCGCGGCGAGCGCGGCGTCCTCGGCTTCGGCCTCTTGCGCGAGAAGCACCTTGATCCGGCCCATGTCGGTCAGCCCGAACACGCGGCCGATGCCCGTCGGGTCGACGCCGTACTCGGCGGGGAGGACAAAGCCGACCAAGACGACAGCGGCGACGGCCAACGCAATGAGCGTCGAGCGGACGAGCGCGCGAGGCGTGGGAAGCTCGACGCCGGGGGGCGGGGTGACGTTGGACATAGACTCAGGAGTAGACGACGTAGCCGACGAGTTGGTAGCCCGCGAGCACGAACCCGGCGCTCATCAGCGCCACGTTTGCGGCATAGGCGTGGCGAGAGAAGCTGGCCGTGCGGCGCCAGAGGCCCATCGCGATGAGGATGGCGCTGAGCGCGAGGATCTGCCCGACCTCGACGCCCACGTTGAACGCGATGAGGTTGGCAAAGAGGCCGTCCGGCGACAGCTCGAACTCCAACATCTTGGTCGCCAGCCCGAGCCCGTGGAACAGGCCAAAGATGAGCGTCGCCACGCGGGCGTCGGGCTGCCAGCCGAACCACGAGCGGAACGCGCCCAGATTGTCGAGCGCTTTGTACGCGACCGAGAGGCCGATAATGGCGTCGATGAGGTAGGCGCTCACGCTGAACCCCGTCAGCACGCCCGCGATCAGCGTGACGGAGTGGCCGATGGCGAACAGCGAGACGTAGAGCGCGATGTCCTTTCTCCGGTAGAGGAAGAAGATGATGCCCAGCAGGAAGAGCAGGTGGTCGTAGCCGGTCACCATGTGCTTGGCGCCCAGGTACGCGAACGGGCCAGGCAGCACGCCAGAGGTCGCCTGGATGTAGCCCGCGTCGCCCTCGGGCACGCCGTGGGCGAGCGCCTCGCCGGGTAGCACAAGCAGGGCGAGTGCGCCGAACGCAGGCGCGATCCACGGCGAGAGGAGAAGCGGCGCGAGCCTCTGGCGAAGCGTCATGGAACACACACGGTCGAGATGGGAAAACAGGGACGCAGAGGTGAGTTCGACAGGGCGCAGCCGCGACGCGACCTCCGGCCCCAGACGATACTCGACATCGGGGCGCTTTGCCCGGTGCCTCCTTGCGTGGACGGCAATGCGTGCCGCCCCGGGCAACTGCAGAGTCTACCGTCTCCATCGCCAGAGGCGTCCTACCTTTCGGCCGACCTGTTTCAAATTCCCCGCACGTGATGCCTCGCTTCGCCGCCCCGTTTGCACTCGCCCTGTTGCTCGCCTCTGGCGCGCAGGCACAGCACTTTCCCACCGCCGATCCTGTCATCCGCGCGATCTACGCCGAGGGCATGGAAAGCTCCCAGACCGAGCCTCTGGCGCATCACCTGATCGACGTGATCGGGCCGCGCCTGGCAGGCTCGACGGGGCTGGAGAACGCACAGGACTGGTTGCTAGAGACGTACGCCGGGTGGGGCGTGACGGCTCGCCGCGAGGAGTACGGTACATGGACCCGCTGGGAGGCGGGCACGCTCAGCGTGGACATGGTGGGCCCGCGCACGCAGTCGCTCGTGGCGGAGCTTCTGGCGAACAGCCCCGCGACGAACGGTCCTGTGACCGGAGAGGTCGCCGCGCCACCTGCCGGCCTCACGTCAGAGACTGTAGACGCGTGGCTGGAAACGCTAAACGGCAAGTTTGTGCTGCTGGACGCGCCAGAGCCCATGTGCCGCGCCGCGCAGGAACTGGAGGCCAACGCCCGGCCCGAAACCATCGCGCGGCTGGATTCGCTGCGCGGCGCGCTGCGCCAGGACTGGCGCCAGAGGCTGAGCGCTCTCGGCCGCGGTGGGTTGCAACGGCTCGAGGAGGCGGGCATCGCGGGCACGCTGGGCTCGCGGTGGTCGGGCGGTTGGGGCGCCAACAAGGTGTTCAGCACCGGCAACCAGCGCGCGGTCGGCCTCGACGTGTCGTGCGAGGACTACGGGCTCTTGTCGCGTCTCGCGGAATCCGGCCACACGCCGACGATCCGCGTCGATGCGCAGGCCGAAGCCTCTGGCGAGGTGCCGCAGTTCAACCTCATCGCCGAGATGCGCGGAACGGAGCTTCCCGACGAGTACGTGCTGCTGAGCGCGCACCTGGACTCGTGGCACGCGGCCACAGGCGCGACCGATAACGGCACGGGCACCATCATCATGCTCGAAGCCATCCGCCTTCTCAAAGAGCACTACCCCAACCCGCGCCGCACGATCCTCGTCGGCCACTGGGGCGCGGAGGAGATGGGCCTGATCGGCTCGGGCGCGTTCCGCGAGGACCACCCGGAAGTCGTCGCGGGCCTGCAGGTCGGGTTCAACCAGGACAACGGCACGTGGCGCTTCGAGCGCATCGAGGGCCAGGGCTTCCTGGACACCGCCGAACACCTTCCCATGTGGATGGCGGCGGTCCCGACCGAGATTCAAGCGCAGATCACCGTCGAGGTGCCGGGCGAGCAAAACAACCGCGGCAGCGATCACACGTCGTTCGTCTGCGCCGAGGCGCCCGTCCTGCGCTTGCAGTCGCCGTACGACGAGTACCGGCAGTACACGTGGCACACCAACCTGGACACGTACGACAAGATCGTCTTCGACGACCTCAAGCAGAACGCGACGCTGACGGCGATGCTGGTCTACATGGCGAGCGAGGACCCGGAGCGGATGACGCGCGAGACGGCAATCCTGCCGACGGACGGCCGCACCGGCCAGCCGCGCGAGTTTGGCCCGTGTCGCGCTCCGCAGCGGTCGCCGCGCGACTAGCCTCTGGCGCCAGAGGCGAAATCACGACAGCGCTCGGCTTGACACAGCCCGTAGTTGTCATCGCGAGCCCGTTCGGCTGCGCTCAGGGCAGGCTCAGCGCGGCGATCTGGCGAGTCCGTGCTCGGGTGCGCGTGATTGCCGCGTCGCTGCGCTCCTCGCAATGACCACAGGCAGCTCGCCTCTGGCGCTACCGCGCGCCGAGCCCGAAGACCGCGTTGGCGAACAGCAACTCGCCGTCGCGCCAGAAGCCTCGGAAAAGGGGAGAGTCCAGGAGGTACACCACCTGCCCGCGGCCCATGTCCTCGACGCCGAAGACGAGCGAATCTTTGAGCTTCGCCTGCGCCTCGGCCCCGGCGAAGCCCGCTGCGGGCGCACCGTCGCGGACGACGCCCACGTTCCAACCGCTGGCGAGAAACTCGTACGGCGAGGCGTCGCGCTTGAGCGCGTACATCCAGTCTGCATAGCCATAGGCGAGCGGGTGCGAGTCGTCCAGGCTCACGCGGTAGACGGCGCCCGGCGTGCCGCCAGAGGCGCGCTGGCGAGGACTGTCCTCGTAGCGGCGCAAGCGCGCGTCGGCCGAGGAATCTGCCGCTGGCGCCTTGCGAGCGGTGATTCCGAAGCCGTCTTTGCCCGCCAGGCGCTGCGCCGCACCCTCCATCGCAATCAGCCGGCCGCCGCCGCGGACCCAGTCGCGGAGGTCTTTCGCGCGGTCATCCGAGAGCCACGAGCCGTAGCCGCCATCGGGAAGAATGAGCACGTCCACGTCGTCCACGTCGGCTGTGCGGAAGTTGGCGGCGCCGAGAAGCGTCAGCGGGTACTCCCACGTCTGGTCGAACAGGCTCCACACCTCTCCCAGCGCAGTGGGGGAGACCGGCGCCTCGGTCAGCACCGCCACGCTAGGCGCGTCGACGAACCCGACGCGGTTGGAGCCCAGATCGGCGCCCGCGTCCACGCGGCCCGACGCCAGAGGCACCGCCTGGCCTCGGGCGGCGCGCTGCACGATCTCGCCCAGCCGCTGCCCGAGTTGCTCGTTGCCAGCGCGCGTGATGATACGCGAGCCTCTGGCGAAGCGCTCGCCCGCTACCTCGAACGCGTCGGGGGCGACGCGCACACTTACGCCCTCGCGCAAGAGGCGCGCTTGTGTTGCCGCCGCGCTCGGCCCGTCCCACGGCAGCACAAACGCATAGGCGTCCAGCGAGGCGCCAGCGGCGGGCATGGGAGACGGCGGCTCCAGCCGCGACGCCAGAGGCGCGCTCACCTCGGCGGCGTCCAGGCCGTACACGTACGGCAGCGCCCAGGCGGTGATGTCGTACGTGAGCGAGTCCGAGCGCGCGGGCTCGGGCTCGAAGAGGACCTGCGCGAGGGCGCCCTGCGGCTGGCCTTTGGGAACGACGAGGTCGCCCACCTCGACCGTCACTTGCTCGCGAGCGGGCCTCTGGCGCCCTCCAGCGTAGGCTAGGCCGGAAACCGTGCGCCGCTCGGTCGCGGTCTCCGAGCGGATGCCCTGGCTGACCAGAAGGCTTTGGAGCGCGCGCACCCGCGCCTCCGGACCACGCACGACGTAGGCGCCAGAGGCCGAATTGCTCTCGGCGAAGTAGGCCGCAAACTCCTGCGTAACACGCTCGGCGTTGGCAGCGGTCGTGCGGACGGTCGCGAGGCCTGTGTCGCGGTGGCCCGCGATGCGGTCAGCGAGCGTGAGCGTGTCGCCCTCGGCGGTGACGATCGCGAGGCCCGCGCGACCGCTGCCACCTTGCTCGTAGGTCATCCCCACGGCGCCGTTGAACGTCGGCCAGGTGTCGCCGTAGCCGGGGTAGAGCAGGTCGAACACCTCGCGCGTGAAGTAGAGGCGTCCGTCGGCATCGAGCGCCTCCGCGTTGCCGCCGCCGATGAGATCCTGCAACTCGCGCTGCCACGGCGTGATGGCGGCGTGGAACGGCTCAGCCCCTGGCGCGAAGTAGTACGGGCTGTCGACGCCCTGCTCGTGAAAGTCGACGTGGACCGACGGCATCCAGTGCTGGTAGGCCCGCAACCGCGCGCGCGTCTCGGGCTGCGTGCCCCACGCCCAGTCGCGGTTGAGGTCAAACAAGTAGTGGTTGAACCGCCCACCGGGCCACGTTTCCTCGTGCTCCCACGCCTCTGGCGACGCGTTGACGCGCGCACCGCGGCGCTGGCGAAAGCCGCTCACATAGCGCTCGCGCCCGTCCGGGTTGAGGCACGGGTCCATGACCACGACCACGCGGTCCAGCCCGGTTTGCGCCGGGTCGCCAGAGGCTAGCTGGTACAGCGTCGCCATGGCGGCTTCGGTGCTGACGCTCTCGTTGCCGTGCACGTTGTAGCTCAGCCACACAACCGGCATCGCGGGCGCACCCTGGCCTCTGGCGGAGGCCTTGCGCGACTCGCGAACCGCCTCGGTAGCGACACCTTCGGCGGCGACCGTCAGCGTTACCAGCGGCCTGCCTTCGGCGCTCTCGCCGTACACCTCCATCGTCACGCGCGGCGATGCCTCGGCCACTGCCGTCACATACTCGATTACGCGATGGTGGGGCGTAAACCGCTCCCCGAGCGGGTAGCCCAGGAACGCCTCGGGCGAGGGCACCTGCGCCGCGGCGCCAGAGGCTATACAGAGGAGAAGAACGAGAACGAGACGGCGCACAGGAACAGAGGAGGAGGGCGGCCAAGCTATCCCCACGCGGGCACCGCGTCGCTCGCGCGGAGTGTGCGAGGAAACGGGTCTCGCCTCTGGCGCCAGAGGCGCAGGCGGGTCACCTTCAGTCCCCAGTCCCCAGTCCCCAGTCCCCAGTCTCATGACCTACGATGTCGTCGTTGTCGGCGCCGGAGCCGCAGGCTTCACGGCGGCCATCTTTGCCGCGCGCGAGGGCGCGAGCGTGCGCGTGATCGAGAGGTCGCGTAAGGGCGGCAAGAAGATCGTCGTGAGTGGGGGAGGGCGTTGCAATGTGCTCCCCTCCGAGGTCGATCCGTCGCGTTTTGTGACATCGTCGTCGGCGCGGACGCTGCGGCGGATGCTGCTGAGTTGGCCTCTGGCGGAGCAACGCGCGTTCTTCGAGCACGACCTCGACATCCCACTCGCCCGCGAAGCCGAGACCGGCAAGCTGTTCCCCGTCTCCAACCGCGCCACCGACGTGCGCGACGGTCTGCTCGGAGCGGCGCTGCGGGCGGGCGCCGAGTTCTCGTTCGAAGAATCGGTATCCCGGCTGGTCTCGCCAGAGGACGATGACGGCCTCTGGCGAGTACACCTCGCCAGCGGCGACATGCTCGCGGCGCACTGCGTCGTCGTCGCTACGGGCGGTCTCTCGGTTCCCAAGACCGGCTCGGACGGCTTCGGCCTGCGCGCCGCTCGCGAGTTCGGCCACGCGATGCACGCGACCTATCCCGCTCTCACCCCTCTCCTGGCGGATCCTGCCGTGCACGCGACGCTGTCAGGTGTCTCGCTCGATGTCCACGTCCACGCGCCAGCGGGCAAGCAGGGCATCCGCGCCAGAGGCGGCTTTCTGTTTACGCATCGTGGCTACAGCGGGCCGTCTGTTCTCGATGTGTCGCACCTGACCACGCTCGCGCGCGAAAGCGGAGACACGCAAGAGGTTCGGGTGCAATGGGACGATTGGGACGCTCAGCAATGGGATGCCGCTCTCCGGGAGCCAGGCGCAGGCCTTGTGCTCACGCTTCTTCGCGACCGCCTTCCCAACCGCCTCGTCGATGCCCTTCTCGCAGACGCTGACGTTCCCTCGGATCGCTCCCGCGCCGATCTCCGTCGCGACGAAAGGAAACGCCTCATTCGCGCTCTCACTGAGTATGTGTTGCCCTGGACCGGCGACGAGGGCTACAAAAAAGCCGAAGTCACCGGTGGCGGCATCGTGCTCTCGGAGGTCGATCCAGTGACTCTCGAAAGCCGACGCCAGAGGCGTCTCTACTTCTGCGGCGAGGTCCTGGACGCCTTCGGGCCCATCGGCGGGTACAACTTCATGTGGGCATGGAGCACAGGACGTGCAGCAGGCACCGCCTCTGGCGCCAGAGGCTGAGGGTGTTCTGGCCTCGTTCTTGCAAGAGATGCGTTGGCCTCCAGTACGATCTATACAAACTCAGGTACTCCCTGATTTTTCAGAACGCGCGCCACTTCTCACACTGTTAATGAGCAATTTCGAAGTCTAATAGGCTTTGTGCCGTATCCTTTGATGAACCGCCTCTCCCGACACGCCCTTCCGTCTATGCGTTTGCATACCCTTCTCGCCGTCCTCGTCCTCCTGGCATCTGGTACCGCGATGTCCCAGAGCGTCCCCGACTGGGCGTCTTCCTCCACCTCGACCTCCGAGGCGTCTGAGGACAACTTCGGCCCTGGCCCACCGCCACCACCACCGCCACCGCCACCGAACGATGTGCCTCTCGACGGTGGTCTCGGGCTTCTCGCTCTCGCTGGTGCGGGATACGCCGCTCGCAAGCTTCGCGCTCGCCAGCAAGACTAGTCGAGTTCCTGGCCGCCTCTGGCGGCCTTTCCCACCGCATTGCTCCCTTCGCAGAATTATGAAACGACTACTACTCTTGCTCCTGGCCTTCGCGCCGATGATTGCCTCCGCGCAAGTCACAGGAGATCTCTTCATCAGCGAGTTTGACCCGGACACTCCCGGACCAGACGTTGCCGAGTTTATTGAACTCTATGCGCCCACAGACCCTAACACGGCTCTGACAGGGTACGTGCTCGTGTTCTTCAACGGCAACGGCGCGGTCTCTTACGCGAGGATCGACCTCGATCCGTACACCACGGACGCAAATGGTCTAGTGGTGATTCCGCAGGCAGATTTCCCGGCTTCCCTCCAGAACGGTGATGATGGTCTTGCCATCTACACCGGGGATGCCGCAGACTTCCCAAATAACACGGCTCCCACCACGACCAACCTGGTTGACGCCGTCGTGTATGGACAGGGCAACAATGCTCGTTCAACCGCGCTTCTCGCCGGTTTCGGCGAGACGATTCAGTACGACGAGGGATTTGAGGAGCCAGAGCTGTCCAGAACTAACGGATCGTTTCAGCGCCTTTTCCTTGACGGTGTTGGAAGCGGAATCTCGAAGACGTTCTACGTCTTTACGCCCACGCCCGGTGCGGACAACCCCACCTTCGTCACGGTTGACGAGACGGAATCCGTTGAAGGCGTTGAAGGCAGCTTGACAGACAACAGCGACGAGGGCTGGCGCATGCTGGCGATGCCTGGGTTTAACGGCAGCACGCCTTTCGTTGTCGACGACATCACAACGATCAACCTCGTTCAGGGCGTTCCAGCAGGGGCGACGACCCCCGCGCAGTACCCGAGCGCTGGAGCCAACATCCTCACGCGTGCCGCCGGAGAAAGCACCCAGGACATTCTGAACTCGTTCGTGGCGCCCGCAGCCACAGATGAGCAGCTGTTCCCCGGTGCCGGCTTCTTCTGGTACTTCTACGACCTCGCGACCACTCCAAGCGCAAACGGTACCAGCTTCAGCTACGATCTCGCGGATCCTGCGTTCAGCCTGTCTCTCGACGTGAACCCCCCAGATCCGTTCATCGATGCTGGCGAGTACGACCTGTCTGTTCCTGCAGTTCAGCTGTATGACCCGCCAGGCCGCCCGACTCCGAGCCCGGATCCCTCGATCCAGTCACGGTTCTACTTTATCGGCAACCCCTACGCGTATCCGTACGCTCTCGGTGGAATCACTCCGACGGATAACGCCGACACGGCGGTCATCCAAAACAACGTCTACATCTGGAACCCGACGGTTGGCACCTCCGAGTCGAACAGCGTGACCATCAAGGGCTCATACGAGATTCGCACGGCGAACACGACCAATCCATTCGCAGGCCAGTCCTCTGGTCGCTTCAATGGTTTCTTCGTTGAGCTCGCGACCAACAGCGACAACGATGTCAACTTCGCGATCCCGTCTGGCTTCCAGCGCCCTCGCATTGATGCGGGAACGGTTGCCAAAACGGCCGTCGAAGGGCAGCTCGCTCTGACGATGGAAGGAGCCACGACAAGCGGCGAAGGCGTTCTCGATACGGCAACCCTCTTCCGTTTCACAGACGACGCCACGTTCGAGTGGGACCGCTTCGACGGTACCAACGTGACCTCGATGTATCCCACGTACGCCTTTATCGCTCCTATCGGCGTGAACAACGGCAACCCGTGGGCGCAGGCGGTCTACTCCATGCCGCAGTCGATCACCGAGGCGCACAGCGTCCCGATGTCCTTCGTGACAACGGAAGGCGGCACGTTCTCCATCACGTGGGATGCGTCGGCTCTCCCCGAGGGCTGGAACGTTACGCTTCGTGACAACGAGGCCGGCACGAGCGTCGATCTCGGCATGGCTGACCGGTACGACTTCACCGCCGACACAACGACGGAGGAGTGGGAGGCAGGTGCTGAGCGCTTCACGATGATCTTCGCGCCGTCCAGCGTGGTCTCCAACGAGCCCATCGCTGACGGAAGCATGACGCTCTCCGCCCCGATGCCGAACCCGGCCTCTGGCGTGACGCGCGTCGTCCTCTCGTCTGGCGCTTCGGAGTCCGTCCGCGTCTCCGTCTACGACGCACTTGGCCGCGAGGTCAGCGTGCTCCGCGACGGTCCGATGGCCTCTGGCGATCAGGCAACGCTCACGCTCGACACGACGACGCTCGCCGCTGGCGTGTACGTCATCCGTGCCGAGGGTGAGAACGGTTCGCTCACGCAGCGCCTCACGGTGACTCGCTAGTCGACCCTCCGATTCGTCGGATTTCGCGCCCCCTGGCTTCGGCTGGGGGGCGCGTTCTGTTTGGGTCGCCGCCAGAGGCCTCTAGCGGTAAGAAGGCGCCTGTCGAGTAGCAGGCTTCTGCGTACGAGCAGAGGTCTAGCAAGCCTTCGTCTGTGTCGCCAGAGGCTCGCGCCAGAGGCTCGCGCCAGAGGCTAGATGCCGCGCTGCAAGCGCGAGGCTATCTCCGCAGGAAGGCCGACCTCGCGAATCCTCGCGACGGTCTTGGCGATGTCGTAGTGCAACCGCACGTGCTCGAACGCGAACGCCTCGGTGTCGAAGATGCCGAACGAGAGGCGCGGGTCGTTGTCGCGCGGCTGCCCGACGCTGCCGACGTCGATCAGGTAGCGGTGCCCCTTGCGCACCCGGTGTACACCGACGGTGTTGGCGACGATCGCCGGGCGGTGGCTGTGGCCGACGAAGCAGACATCGGTGTCGAACGCGTCGAACTGCGCCTGCAAAAGACCGAAGTTGTCCAGCCGCGGCCACTCGGCCGGGTTGAGCGGTGCCGCGTGGGCCAACGTTACCATCGAGCCGCTACGGACTCGCAAGGGGAGCGTGCGCAACCACGCGAGCTGATCCTCGGAGAGCTGCGTCTGATGGAGCTTGGCCGCTGTCTCGCCGTCCTTCGGCAGGTACCGCAGGTTGCGGTCAAAAGCGACGGCCTCATCGTGGTTGCCAAGCACGACCGCAGCGCACCTCTGGCGCACGAGATCGACGCACGGCGCGGGGTCAGGCCCATAGCCGACGATGTCACCCAAACACACGATCGCATCCACACCGCGGCGGTCTACGTCTGCTAGCGCGGCCTGCAACGCCTCCAGGTTGGCGTGGATGTCGGAGAGGATCGCGAGGCGCACAGTGCGAGGGTGAGGGGCGGGAAGCTAGCGCGGAGCCTCTGGCGAGTGCCGCCAGAGGCGCGGGCGGCCGGTATCTTCACGGCTCCACCCGCACGCTCGTGAGCTTTCGTCCGTCCGCACTTCTCGTCACCGGCGCCGCCGGGTTTATCGGCGCCAACTTCCTGCGGACGGCGCTGGAGGCCGATGCCGACGTGCGGCTGGTGACGTTGGACGCGCTGACCTACGCCGGGAGCCGCGCCAATCTGCCCGACGATCTGCGGCACACGTTTGTCGAAGGCGACATCACCGATGAGCCTCTGGCGGCGCGCCTCTTGCGGGAGCACGAGATCGACGGCATCGTGCATTTTGCAGCCGAGAGCCATGTCGACCGCTCCATCCTGGGGCCGGGCGCGTTCGTGCAGACCAACGTCGTCGGCACGTTCCACCTGCTCGAAGCCGCGCGCGAGGTGTGGCAGGGCCGCCGCGACGTGCGCTTCCACCACGTCTCGACCGACGAGGTCTACGGCGACCTCACGCCAGAGGCCCCGGCGTTTCGCGAGACGACGCCTTACGATCCGTCCTCGCCGTACTCCGCGACCAAGGCCGCGAGCGACCATCTGGTGCGCGCCTACGCACGCACGTACGGCTTGCCGGTCACGATCACGAACTGCTCCAACAACTACGGTCCGTTCCAGTACCCGGAAAAGCTGGTCCCGCTTACCATCCTGCGCGCACTCTCCGGCCGCACTATACCGATCTACGGCGACGGACAGCAGGTGCGCGACTGGCTGTACGTGCGCGACCACACCGAAGCCATCTGGCAGGTGCTCACCCGCGCAGAAGCGGGCACGACGTACAACGTCGGTGGGGACAATCAGCCGACCAACCTCGACCTCGTGCATCGCATCTGCGCGATCTTGGACGAGCGGCATCCCGCAGGAGCGCCCCACGTGCGCCTGGTCGAGTTCGTGACCGACCGCCCCGGGCACGACCGCCGCTACGCGATGGACACGACGGCCATCCGCCGCGACCTGAACTGGACGCCACGTCACTCGCTCGACACCGGTCTCCAGGCGACCGTCGCGTGGATGCTCGGCCACCGCGGCTGGCTCGCCGCCATCGCGCGCGAGAACGACCTAGGCGACTGGATCGCGACGCAGTACGACGCCCGCTAGCCTCTGGCGCCAGAGGCGCTCCACCCCATGAAAGGCATTCTCCTCGCCGGAGGCCACGGCACACGCCTGCGGCCGCTGACGATTATCCAGAGCAAGCAGTTGCTGCCGGTGTACGACAAGCCGATGGTGTACTACCCGCTGAGCACGCTCATGCTGGCGGGCATCCGCGAGGTGCTCGTCATCTCGACGCCCCAGGCGCTGCCGCACTTCCGCGAGCTCCTGGGCACCGGCGAGGCCTGGGGCATGACGTTCGCGTTCGCCGAACAAGCCGAGCCGCGCGGCCTGGCCGACGCCTTCCGCATCGGCGCCGAGTGGGTAGGGGAGGAGCCGGTCTGCCTCATTCTGGGCGACAACATCTTCTACGGCAGCGGCCTCACCGCTGGCCTGCAACGCGCTGCGCAGACGGCCTCTGGCGCGTGCGTGTTCGCCTATCCCGTGCGCGACCCCGAGCGCTACGGCGTGGTCGAACTCGACGCCAGCGGCCGCGCGATTCATCTGGAAGAAAAGCCTCTGGCGCCGCGCTCCAACCTTGCAGTAGCGGGCCTGTATTTCTACGGGCCGGACGTCGTGCAGGTCGCGCGGGACCTGACGCCCTCCGCCAGAGGCGAGCTGGAGATCACCGACGTCAACCGGACCTACATGGAGCGCGGCGAGCTGCGCGTGGAGGTGATGGGCCGCGGCGTGGCGTGGCTGGACGCGGGCACGCACGAGTCGCTGCTAGACGCGAGCGCGTTCGTCCACACGGTGCAGGCGCGCCAGGGGCTCCTCATTGCGAGTCCGGAAGAAGTAGCCTACCGGATGGGCTTTATCGACGCCGCGCAGCTCGCGACTCTCGCCAGGGGCCTCGCGGGCACCACCTACGGCGACACGCTTGCTGACCTCGCGCGACGCGAGGACCGCACGTGACCACGGCGCTCGCCCGTGGCTGCACGCCGCTCGGACAACGCCGCCGCCTCTGGCGGCGCCGCGGCACGGGCCTCTGGCGGTGCGGTGCGGAACGGGGTGGCCTCTGGCGCCAGAGGCTGCGATGGTAGCGCCGCATCTCCAGAAACGCGCCCTCAGCGGGATGCTGTGGATGTCGGCCGACCGCGTGTTCCTCTTCGTCGTGGGCGCGGTGGTGACGGCGGTGCTCGCGCGTCTGCTTCCGCCGTCCGATTTCGGCATCGTGGGTGCGGCGCTCGTGGTCGTGGAGATCGTGGCGCAGATCGTGGGCGCCTCGGCGACGCCCGCGCTCGTGCAGCGGCCCAGCGTCTCGCGCGCGCATCTGAGTAGCGCGTTCTGGTTCTCGGCGGGACTGAGCTTCACACTGTTCGGAATGGTGTGGGCCGTGGCTCCCGCGGCGGCGAGCTTTTTCGAGATGCCGCCTCTGGCGCAGGTGCTCCCGGCGCTCGCGCTCCTGTTCGTCTTTGACGGGCTGAGCGCGGCGAGCCGGGCGCGTCAGTTGCGCGCGTTGGCCTTTCGCGAGGTCGTGGTGATTCGCGCCGTCGCGGACGTGATCGGTCTGGGCGCGGTGAGTGTGGGGCTGGCGCTGAGCGGGTTCGGACTGTGGGCACTCGTCGGCGGGCGCGTCGCGCAGAGTGCGCTCCGCGCGCTGGGCTACGTCATCCGATTTCCGCACCCGCTTCGCGGCGCGACGCCAGAGGCGCTCCGAGACCTTCTGGGATTCAGCGGCGGTGTGATGCTGCAAGGCGCGTTGAACAGCTTGGCGCGGCAGGGCGACGCGCTCGTGGTGGGGCGCGCGCTGGGCGCGAGCGCGCTAGGCCTGTACAACCGCTCGTATCAGATGATGGCGCTCCCCGCCAGCTTTCTCGCGGGCAGCTTTAGCGGCGTGATGTTTCCCATTCTGTCCCAGACGCAGGACCAGACCGCCTCGCTTCGGGCCACGCTGTACCGCACGACGTCGCTTCTGGCGCTGTTTCTGATGCCTCTGGCGATAGCGGCCGCGGTACTTGCGCCAGAGGTCGTCTTCGTCGCGCTGGGGCCCGACTGGGGCGGCGCGGTG
This sequence comes from Rubricoccaceae bacterium, assembly GCA_963708165.1. Classification (GTDB taxonomy): domain Bacteria; phylum Bacteroidota; class Rhodothermia; order Rhodothermales; family Rubricoccaceae; genus Rubricoccus. The sequence continues at coordinate 3,505,166 of OY970187.1, forward strand.
ATGCCCCTCCGAATCCTCGCGGGCGGCATGTTCTTTCGCGCGGCGTACAAAACGGGCATGACCATTTTGGAAGCCCGCGGAAAGATCTACAAAGCCGCGATGTTGCAAGGTGCGTATGCGCTGATGGTGCTCACCGGCGCGCTGCTCGGCTGGCGGTACGGGCTGAACGGCGTCTCGGCGGGCGTGGTGGGCGCCGTCGTGCTGTTCTTCGTGCTGAGCGCCGTCGTGGCCGTCCGCGAGACCGAGGGGACGCTGTGGCCGCTGCTGCGCGGCGCGGCGCCGGGCGCTCTCATCGCGGTCGTGGGCGGGCTTCTGGCGCACGCCGTTGCGGTCCCGTTGCGAGGCGCAGACATGGCACCGTTTATCACGCTCGGCGCGGGCGCGGCCGTGATCGGGGGCGTGTGGCTCGTGGCGCTGGCGTTTGCGCCCGGCCTCATTGGACGCCACGGCCGCTGGCTCCGCGACGCCGCGACGGGCTACCTCGCGCGCTTCTCGCCAGAGGCTTTCACGCCCGCGCCAGAGGCTTCCACGCCGCCTACCGAGGCTTCTGGCGACACGACCGCGCCAGAGGCTGAGCGCCGCGAAGACGACCCCCGTGGCGCCCCCAACGGCGACGCGTAGCACCTGCGCAGCCTCTGGCGCAAGTCGCTAGACTGGCGGGATGCGGCTTCTCATCGTCTCGCTCCGTGGCCCCACGCGCGCCGCCCGCTCGGGCGGAGCGCAGGCCTACGTGCAGGCCGTAGGTAGTGCATGGGCGCGCGAGGGGCACGCTGTTCGGCTCGTCTGCGCTCAGGAGCGCGACCCGCTGCCCGCGCGCGAGACCATCGGCGGCGTCGAGGTATACCGCGTGGGCTCGTCCGGTGCCCGCCTCGCGCCGCTGCTCGGTGCCATCCGCGCCCACGCGTCCAGCGCCGACGCCGTCCTCGAAAACCTGATGGCGGCGCCTCTGGCGCTGCCGCTGTGGCTCGGCGCGCCGGTCGTGGCGCTCAAGCACCACGTACACGCCAGAGGCCGCGCCGCCGTGCTCGACCGCACGCTGCTGCCTCTGGCGTACCGGAGCACGCCGCTCGTTGTGCCCAGCGAGCGGACCGCCGAGGCTGTCCGGCGCCTGGGTCCGCGCCGAGCGCCGGTCCACGTGCTGCCGCCGCCCATCCTCGCGCCAGAGGCCGATTTCGCCCACGCCTCTGGCGCGAGCCGCTCGCCCCAGCCGACCGTGCTGTACCTGGGCGCGCTCCACCTCGGCCGCAAGCGCGTGGACGATCTCATCGGCGCGTTCCGCAGCGTCACGCGCGAGGTGCCCCGTGCGCGCCTCATCATCGCGGGCGACGGACCCGACCGCGAGGCGCTCGAAGACCGCGCCAGAGGCCTGCCCGTCACGTTCCGCGGCCACGTCAGCGCCGCGGAGAAGGCGCGGCTCTACGCCGAGGCCTGGGTTCTGGCTTCGCCGAGCACACAGGAAGGCTTCGGCATCACGTGGATCGAAGCAGGCGCCTGGGGCGTGCCGCTCGTTGGCTACCAACTAGACGGGTTGGAGACGGTCGGCCCCGCATCGTCTCTGCTCGTCGCCTCTGGCGATGTTGGCGCTCTCGCGCGCGCCCTGACCGACGTGCTCACCGATCCCGGCCTCCGCCAGAGGCTCTCCGACGGCGCCCGTTCCAACGCCGCGCGCTTCACCACCGACGCCACCAGCCTCGCGCTCCTCGCGCTTCTCCGCGATGCCGCCGCGCTCTAGCTTGCCCCCAACGCACCCTGGCCTCTGGCGACCCGCGCGATGAGCGAAACCCTCCCGCTCCGCCTCCTCGGCGTCGGTCCGCAGCGGACCGGGACGACGTGGCTGGACGCACAGCTCCGGCGGCACCCCGACCTCGCGCTGCCCGCGCACGTCAAGGAGACGTTCTTTTTCGACCGCCACTGGGACCGCGGCCTGAGCGACTACCGCCGCCATTTTCCGGCGCCAGAAGCCAGCGCACCGAACGCCTCTGGCGGGTGGGCCGAGGTCGCGCCGACCTACTTCGACGCGCCCGACGTGCCCGCGCGAGTCGCGCGTCTCGCACCAAACGCACGGGCCGTTATTGCACTTCGCGATCCCGTCGACCGCGCCGTCTCACTCTACCGCCACCACCACTCCAAAGGCCGCGTCGGCGCAGACTTCTGGCAAGCCGCGCGCGCCTTCCCGTCCATCCTCACCGCAGGCGACTACGCCGAGCACGTGCCGCGCTGGACGGACGCGCTGGGCCGCGACCGCGTGCTCGTGATCCTTCTGCAAGACATCTCGGCTCGCCCCGACGCCACGCTCCGCATCCTCACCGATTGGGCCGGTCTCGCGCCTCTGGCGACGGCGCCAGAGGCTTTGGCGCGCGTCAACGCGGGTGGGGGAGCGCGATTTCCAGCGCTCGCGAGCGTGGCGGCCCGCACTGTCGCGGCGCTGCACCACGCGCGGCTGCACCGCATCGTTGCAGCGGGCAAGCGGTTGGGTCTGGATGGCGTCTACAGGGGCGCGGCTCCGCCAGAGGTCTCCGCGAGTGTGAAGCGGGAACTCACCCAGCGTTACAGCTCGCACGTAGACTTCGTCGAGACGCTTCTCAGCCGTGAAACCGGGTGGAGCAGGCCAGGCTGAGCCTTTCGCCAGAGGCGCATCCGCTGCAGCCTCTGGCGCCTGAGCTCTCCGGGGTTTAGCACCTCTATTTACAGGCCGATACTCCGCCCCGTCCCAGCCGACTCCCATGCGCGTCCTCTTCCTCGCCAACACCGACTGGTACCTGTTCAACTTCAGGCGGGACCTCGCGCACGCGTTGCGCGTGGCTGGGCACGAGGTTCTGCTCGCGGCGCCGCGTGGTGAGTTTGCGCCCCGCTTGGAAGCCGAGGGGTTCGCGTTTCATGAGGTCGCGATCTCGCGCCAGGGGCTCAACCCCTGGTCTGAGCTCGCAGCCGTCGGCCGCATCGAGGCGCTCTACCGCGAGCTCAAGCCCGACATGGTGCATCACTTCACGCTCAAAGCCGTCGTGTTGGGCTCGCTCGCCGCGCAGCGCGCAGGTATCACGCAGGTGGTCAATGCCATCGCGGGACTGGGCTACTCGTTTAGCGACGCTGGAATCCGGGCGCGCATGATCCGTCGCGGCCTCATACCGGTCTTGAAGCGCGCCATCGCCGGGACCGATATCATCTTCCAGAACTCCGACGACGAGGCCACACTGCGAGCCTCTGGCGTACTCGCCGGCACACGCACGCACCTGATCCAAGGCTCCGGCGTCGACATCTCGGCGTTTTCGATGACGCCCGAGCCCGACGGCGACCCCGTCGTGATGCTGCCCAGCCGAATGCTCTGGAGCAAAGGCATCGGCACGTTTGCCGCTTCCGCCGAACGCGTGCGCCGCCAGATGCCTCTGGCGAGATTCGTGCTCGTCGGCTCGCTCGACGAGGAGCACCCGGACGCGATCTCGCAGGACGACATGACGCGGATCACCGAAACCGGCGACGTGGAGTGGTGGGGCTTTCAGGACGAAATGGCCGAGACGATGAAGCGTGCGCACATCGTGTGCCTGCCCTCGCGCTACGGCGAAGGCGTGCCGCGCGCCCTCATCGAAGGCGCCGCGCTCGGGCGTCCTCTAATCGGGACCGATATTCCGGGATGCAGGGAGATCGTGCGCGATCACGAAACGGGCTTTCTCGTCCGTCCGCGAGATGCCGGCGCTCTATCGTCGGCCGTTCTCGAACTTCTGCAGGACCGCGACCTTCGCCGTTCGCTCGGCGAGGGCGCTCGTGCGCTCGCCGTGAGCCGCTTCTCGGCCACGACCGTGATCGAGGAGACCTTTGAGGTCTATCAGAAGACCGCCTCTGGCGCCGCCGCGCGCGTCTAGGTCCCGCCAGAGGCCGTATCCTAGCCGGACCGCACCCGCTACCCTCTGTGGACGCCGCCCGACAGATCCTCGCCACTCACCGTTCGCTGTCCTTCTTCCTCGCGAAGATGGTGGCCTGCTACGCCGTCTGGTTCGTGCTCTACGACCTCTGGCTGCTCCCCGACGGGCGCATCGACACGTGGCTGTCCCACGGCGTCGCCAGCGCGACCGCGGGCGTGCTCCAACCGTTTTACGACACCGCGTTCGCCGACGGCCGCGTGGTCTGGATCACGCGCGAGTCGGGCGTCAACATCGCCAACGGATGCAACGGGCTTTCGGCGTTGAGCCTGTTCGTGGGCTTTGTGATCGCGTACCCCGGCACGTGGGCGCGCCGCGCGCTGTTTATCCCGCTCGGCCTGATCGCGCTCGTGATCACCAACGTGCTGCGCTGCGCGATTCTGCTCATGGTCTCGCATCACATCCCGGCCATGTTCGACTCGGTCCACGGCTTCCACGCGTTGTTCGTGTTCTACGTCGTGATCTTCGGCCTGTGGGTCGCCTGGGCCAACTGGGGCGAGCCCAAGCGTGACGACATCGACGGTGCCTCTGGCGAACGCGCGGCGCCCGCCCCCACGCTCCAGGCGGCATGACCGAGCGCCAGAGCGGCCTCCGCCAGAGGCTGGCAGGGATTCGGAGGACGGTCGAGAAGCACCCGCGTCTGTGGGGCGTGTTCTTAGCCGGGCTCCTGTTCGTGAGCTACATCGTGGCCATTCGGCCCGCGCGCGAGGCGTTCGCGCAACACGTGGCTTATCCCGTCTTCGCGGCTGTCGATACCGAGCGCAGCCGTACGCTGGACGTCGTGCAACCGGAGCGCCGCGCCGAAGCCGTCTTTGTGCTCCCCAAAGGCGAAGAACTGGCACCCAACATTAAGGGCATCGTGTGGGCCGCGCCCGCAGGGGTCATCTTCCTGATGCCCGCGATGTTTCTCATCGTCGCCTTCCCAACGCGCCCGTACTGGTTCTATCTGCTGGGCTACCACGCGGTTCTGGGGCTCGGGACCATCGCTCTGTTCGCGCTTGGTATCGGCTGGTTTCCGTCGTTTTTCGACGTACACGAGTTCGCGCGCACCTACGTCAGCGAGGGCGTAAGCCTGACCGTCCCGCTGCTGCTGTTTCTGGCAGGCAAGGCCCAGGAGATCCGCGCGGAGGATCTGGAGGATGGGGGGAAGAGATCAGATGCGCCGGTGGCGAGCGGGGCATAGCTGGTGAGACGGCGCCTCTGGCGCTTGACTGGTACTGCGTCGGGGTGCCGCGGAACATCTCGGTTGCTCCGCATCAATCGCCTGAACGTCCACCATGTCATTCCGAGGGAAGTGACGCGAGGAGAGATCTATTCACAGGGTGCCTTTGAGCCTCATGCGATCTCAAGCGCGGACGCAGCTAGATCCCTCGCCTTGAGCGTAGCCGAACGGGCTCGGGATGACCTGTTGGAGAGAAAGGCGTTGCCTCTGGCGCCAGAGGCGAGTACGGCGCAGCTTCCTCGCGGAACCCGGAACCCGGAACCCGGAACCCGCGCCAGAGGCTCTGGCAACCGCGATCTTCCAGTCCCCAGTCCCCAGTCCCCAGTCCCCAGTCCTCAGCATGACCATCCTCTCTGTCGTCGGCGCGCGGCCCAACTTCATGAAGGTGGGCCCGGTGCATCGGGCGCTCGTCGCCAGAGGCGCGCGCTCGGTCGTGGTGCACACGGGGCAGCACTACGACGAGCGCATGAGCGGTGTGTTTTTCCGCGACCTCGGGCTCCCGGAGCCAGACCACTACCTGGGCGTGGGCGGCGGAAGCCACGCCGAGCAGACCGCGCGCGTGATGCTGGCCTTCGAGCCGGTCCTGGAGGAGGTCGCGCCCGACGCCGTCGTCGTGGTGGGCGACGTGAACTCGACGCTGGCCACAGGCCTGGTCGCGGCCAAACGGCACGTGCCTCTGGCGCACGTCGAGGCGGGGCTGCGCTCGGGCGACCGCGCGATGCCCGAGGAGCAAAACCGCATCTGCGTCGACCACCTCGCCGACCGGCTCTACGTGACCGAGCAGAGCGGCCTGGACAACCTCGCGCGCGAAGGCGTGCCCGCCGACCGCGTAGCCTTCGTAGGCAACGTGATGATCGACACGCTGCTCGCGCACGCCCCAGCCGCTCGCCAGAGGCCTCTGGCGGTGGAGGTAGGCGATGCGCCGTACGCGCTCGTCACCATGCACCGGCCGCGCAACGTGGACCGCGCGGAGCCTCTGGCGGAGGTGGTGCGCATCGTGGAGGCGCTTGCCGAGCGGCTGAGCGTGGTCCTGCCGTTGCACCCCCGCACGCGCCAGAGGCTGGAGGCCAACGGATTGCTCTCGCGGCTGGAGGCGGCCTCTGGCGTGCACCTGATTCCACCGCAGGGCTACCTCGACTTCATCGCGCTCATGGACCGCGCCGCGGTCGTGGTCACGGATTCCGGCGGCATCCAGGAGGAGACGACCGCGCTGGGTGTGCCTTGTCTCACACTCCGCCCGAGCACGGAGCGGCCGAGCACGGTCGAGATGGGCACGAACACGCTCTTGCCTCTGGCGGCGGAGCCAGTCGCCAGAGGCGTTGAGGCGATCCTCGCGGGGGAGGGCAAGACGGGCACGGTCCCTCCGCTGTGGGACGGGCACGCGGGCGCGCGCATCGCGGAGGACCTGCTAGCGTGGCTCGGCGCCAGAGGCGCATAGGTCCTCTGGCGGAACACGAGGGGCTACCGTGCGCCGCCAGAGGCGCGTTGTGTGTGCCGGTGAGCCCGGGTATTATGGACTGCGTTGCGTCGGGTTTATCCTGCGTGGCGCCTCCCAACACTTGTTAGGCGGCTAACCGACTCTCTCACCATCCATGACTCAGATCAACACCGCGGCTGTCGTCGGCGGGGGGATCGGCGGGCTCGCCACCGCCGCCGCGCTCCACCAGCGTGGCGTCGAGGTCGTTGTCTACGAGCGGGCGCCCGCGCTCGCCGACGTCGGGGCTGGGATCAGCCTCTGGCCCAATGCCACGCGGGCGCTCGACCGGCTCGGCGCGCTCGACGCCGTCCAACGGACGGCGGGGCCGATCGACGCACTCAACGTCCGCGACGCCGCCGGGCGGCTCTTGCTCAGGGCACCAGTTGGCGGCCACGACGCCCCCGCCCTCTGCGCCTACCGGCCCGACCTCATCGAGGCCCTCGCCGACCAACTCCCCGACGGCTCTCTCCGCACGGGGAAGGCGCTCGCCTCCGTCGAGGTCGACGCCGACCGCGCCCAGCTCGCGTTCGACGACCAGACCACCGCCGAGGCCGACATTGTCGTCGGGGCCGACGGCATTCGCTCGGCGGTCCGGGCGTTCGTGACGGGCGACACCTCGGCCCCGGTCTACCGCGGTCACCCGATCTGGCGCGGGATCGGGCCGCTCCCCGACGACTTCGTGGGGGGCGAGATCTCAGAGTCGTGGGGCAACGGGCAACGGTTCGGGCTCCTCAGCGTGGGCGACGGACGGGCGTACTGGTACGCGACGGCGAACCGGCCCGAGGGTGAGGCCGACGGCGGACCCGAGGCGCGGAAGGCCGAGGTGCTCGCCATGTTCGAGGACTGGCACGGCCCGATCCCCGAGGCCATCCGGTCCACGCCGCCCGAGGCTGTGTTGCGCGGCGATACCTACGATCGGCTGCCGCGCCGGGGGTGGAGCCGGGGCCGGGCCGTGCTCGTCGGCGACGCGGCGCACCCGACGACGCCGAACCTCGGCCAGGGCGGGTGTCTCGCCATTGAGGACGGCCTCGTACTCGCACGGGCCATCGCTGAGTCCACATCTCCCTCCGAAGCGTTCGCGTCGTACGAGGCCGCCCGGTACCGGCGGACGGCTCGGGTCACGCGGGAGTCGCTGTGGACGGGCAGGCTCGGGCAGGCGGGCGGGGCGCTGGCGGCGCTCCGGAACACGGTGACGCGGATCACACCGGGTAGCGCGTATGCGAAGCGTCTGGACTGGCTCTTCCGCTACGCCGCCTAACCTGCCGCTGCAAGCCGACCCTAGGCGCCAGCGTTCTTGGTTCCGACGGAGCGTCGGCGCTACCATTGCTCGCCCCAACTGCCGCGCCGTCAGCCCAGGGCGGTTGAGCGGCCATTTGTTAGCGCGGCAGCCCCACGTTGGTGAACGCCGAGCGGAAGTCCGCGTTGGGCAGGTCCAGACGGAGCAGGTCGCGGAGGTAGCCGCTCTTGAGGTAGATGCCCACGCTAAACGCCTTCACCGGCCCGATGGGCGCCCAGCGAATCTGCATCTCCCAGCAGTGGAGGTCGCGGCGGAGCACGACCTGCGTGTTCGTGACCTCCTGCTCCAGCACGTCGAACCCGGCGGCGCCGGAAAGCCCCCACTTGTCCGAGAGCTGATAGGCAAGGTTGTTGACCGCCACCGTCGTCGTCCACCGCGCGTCACGGGTGCCGATGGCCGGGCGGTAAGCGGCCGTGAGGTCGAAGCTGGCGCTCAGGCGTGAGTTGCGCGGCCCCAAGAGACCCGTGCTCGCGGAATAGTCGGGACGCGAGGGGTCGTAGAGCACGTCCTCGCCAGAGGCCGCGTCTGTCGCGCCCGTCGCCGTGCGGATCGTCGAGCGCGGACCGGCGGGGAGCCGGGGCTCGCCAGAGGCTCGCGCGACGGGCTGCCTCTGGCGGGAGCGGAGGCTCCATCCCGCGTTGAAGCGCAGCGCTTCAAGGCGCACCGGGCGGCCTGTGGCCGCGAGGTAGGTCGCCTCGGTGAGAGCGCCCGTCTCATCCAGCGAGTAGGCCGAGAACGAGCCGCTGGCGGAGGCCTGAAAGGGGCCGGATCCTGCGCTCGCGCGGAACGAGAGGTTGTCGATGGGCCGCTGGCCCGCCGCGAAGTTGTAGCCGCCGCTGACGGCGACCGACAGGAGTTGAAGCGCTCGCCGGGACTCCTCACCGGTGGAGTCGGTGCTGACCACGCGCGTCAGAAAGGCGTTGTCCAGCGAGAACCGGAGCCCGCCGACCGGCTGCGTCGGCACGCCGGGAAGCGTGGCGAAGCGGCGCTCCTCGCCAGAGGCGTCGGTGAGTACCTGGACGGTGTTGAAGGGCGCGCTGGAAAAATCCGGTTGGGCGTCGAGCGAGAGCGTCGGGCGGAGCACGTGGCGCAGCCCGTCGAGGTTGCCGATGCGCAAGGGCGCCGTGCCGTACAGCGCGGTGGTAACGCCGAGCGAGGCGCGCACGCGGCGGTCGAAGTAGAAACCGCTCTCGTCGCTCTCCACGATCTCGCCAGAGGCCGTATCCAACGTGCGCAGCGTGCGCTCGTTGACCCAGTTCTCGTTGTACGTCAGGCTCGGGTTGATGCTGAGGTTAAAGCGCGGGACCGAGAACGAGGCGGAGACGGGCACGGTGTGCGAAGCACCGTAGTCGAAGCGCTCGCCCTCCTCGTTGCCTCTGGCGAACGCGCCACGGCTAAAGAGCGCGTCCACCCACGAGGGCGCGCCCCCGTCGTCGAAGAGGCTGTCGGCTTTGGGGACGTAAGAAAACGCGTTCGTAGCCGAGCCCTGGTAGGAGTAGCCGATCTTTTCGTACCACCGCTCGCCACGCCCGTCGCGCCTCTGGCGCTTGAGGGGGAAGCGCCGCTGCTGGCTAAACGAGAGGCTGGGCAGGGTGAGCTGCGCCGAGCTGCGGTCGAACTGCTGGTTGGCGCGAAGCTGGACGTTGAGCGAGCGCCCGGCGCGCGGCCACGCCTGCGCGTAGCTGACCGTCGAGGTCGAACTCTGGCGCACCTGGCCCGCAAAGTCGTCAGAGACGAAGCGCGCGCTGGAGGACTGCAGGTCCACGTTGGCCGTCAGCCGCTGGCCCGCGGGGAACGTCTGCTGGTGGTTCCAGCGCAGCGCGATGGGCTGCACGTCTTGAGCGTCGAGGTCGTCGCGCTCTCCACGGAGCAGGCGCCCGTAGCTCAGCGAGATGTCGCCGTCGTAGGCGTACCGCTTGACGTAGTCCAGCCGCCCGTACGCCTGAATCGAGCCCGTCGTGCCGATTTTGCCCTTGGCGACAGCGCCCAGGTAGTCGCTGATGGCCCAATAGTAGCCCAGGTCTTCGAGGAAGAGGCCATAGTCGGTGTTGGTGCCGAAGCCTGCCGCCAGAGGCCCGCTGCGCCGTCCTTCGGTCGCGGGGAAAAAGCCGAACGGGAGCCACAGCGGCGTCGGGATGCCGAGAAGGCGCAGGCGCACCGGGCCGGTGTAGACCGTTTTGCCGTCTACGACTTTGATGCGCCCGGCCTCCATCGCGTAGTGCGGATGGTCCAGGTCGCAGGTGGTGTAGGCGGCGTTGGCGGCGTAGATCACGCTCGGTGACGCTTGCTTGACGACGCCTGCGAGCAGGTATCCGTCGTCGATCTGTGTGCGTCCGCCCGCGATGCGCCCGCGCCGCGTGCGGAGGTTGAACGCGAGTTCCTCGCCCGTAAATCCTTCCTCGCCCTGCGCAAATGCCGGGCGGCCCGCGCCGCTCGCCAGAGGCCTCGCGCGGAGCGTTTCGCGGCCCAGAAAAATCTCGACCAGCCCTGCATCCAGCGTCGCGCCGTCGTACTCAGCCTTGGCGTCGCCGTAGAGCGACGCAGTGTCGTCAGGCTTTTCGCCTCTGGCGACCGAGTCGCGCGGGGCGAAGACGAGGCGGAGCGAGTCGGCGGCGCTAAACGTGACGGGCTGCTCCAGCCCGCCTTCGGCCGCGGGCGCCAGAGGCACGCCGTAGTCGGTGCGGCGAGCAGGACGTGCAGCCTCTGCCGGACGCGGGGCCTCTGGCGCCGCACCTGGGTCCGCGACACGCGCGGTATCGGGCGGTGCGAGTTGCACGGTGGAGTCGGCAGGCGCGGCGGTCGAGTCGGGTGACTGCGCGCGCGCGGCGCCAGAGGCGACCAGGAGCAGGAGGGCGAGCGCGCGGACCACAGAGCAGTGCGGAGACCGCGACGCAACGCGTGCGCCTCTTGGCCTCGTGCCCACCGGAGGCAGCCATGCCCCGGTCGACCTCCCGCCAGAGGCCTCTGGCGAGCCGAGCGGAGCAGGGCGGGTGAGGCGAGCCCGGCCACAGGCTAGGCGTGGTCCTCGCCGAACTCGAACACGAGCCGGGCCGCGCCTTGCACCGCAACAGCGTTGCCGCTTTCCTCGCGCAAGACGGTGATGCCGTCGCGGAGGGCGGGCGTCACGAAGCGGCCGATGGTCTGCCGAATGGGATCCAAGAGCACGTCCCCGGCTTGCGACACGCCACCGCCGATCACGAACGTGCGGATGTCGAGCAGGTTGACGATGCCGCCCAGCGCGACGCCCAGCTTGTGACCGGCCCACTGGAAAATCTCAACGGCCGCCATGTCACCCGCCATCGCGGCGCGGTGCAGCGCGATGGGATCGAGGTCTTTCAGGTCGTCGCCCGCGGTGGCGTGCAGGCACGTTTCGCGCGTGAGAAGCTGGTAGCGCGCATGGCGGCTCAGGAAGCGATGCCCGAGGTACGCTTCGAGCGCGCCCGCCACACCCGACCTCGCGTACGGCCCTTCGTAGTCGATGCTCATGTGGCCGAGCTCGCCCGCGGCGCCGGTCGAGCCGCGGAACAGTCGGTTGTTGTGGATGATGGCGCCGCCCACGCCCGTCCCGAGCGTCACCATGACGAACGAGTCGTACGGCTTGCCGGTGCCCCAGAACGCGCTGCCGAGCGCGGCGACGTTGGCATCGTTTTCCGCGAGAATGGGCGCCTCGCCCAGCCTCTGGCGGAAGCTGTCGCTAAAGCGCGGCGGCAGGGCCTCGGGTAGCACGACGTCCTTCCACCCCGGCAGGTTGGGCGGCTGGCGGATGGTTCTGCGGTCCAGCGAGACCGAGCCGGGACAGCCGACGCCGATCCCCGCCAGAGGCTCGCCCTCGGGAAGCCCTTCGGCGACCTGTTCGATCACGTCGGCGATGGCGTCTAGAACGGCCTCGGGGCCGTCCTCGGCGGGCGTGGCGGTGCGCGCGTTTTTGACCGCGCGGCCGTCGTCGCGGATAAGGGCGGCTTTGGTCTGGGTGCCGCCGAGGTCGACGCCGATCGCGAAAGGCATGGGTCTGGAGAGGTGCGTGGGAAGCTACGTGCGTTGCGCACTCGGCTGCGCCGCATCCGCACGCCTCTGGCGCCAGAGGCCGAGTGCCCTCTGCGGGCCCATTCGTGTCCTCTCGGGGTAGCGGAGGGATCTCCCTCCAGCCCTGCCTGCTTTGGAGCCTCTGGCGAGTCGGAAGCAGCACCCCGGCTTGGGAGACCTCTCACCTCCGTCGGTTCGGCGCAGGCTCTGCTGTGCTCCGTCGGGATGACCGTCTGAACGCGAAGCGCTGGCCTCTGGCGCCAGAGGCTGAAGCAAACATCTCCCCGTTCCCAGCTACGTCGCCAAAATCGCCTCGAACTGGTCCGCGATGGCGTCGATGTCGAACGTGCGCTCGGCGTAGGCGCGGGCGCGCGCGGCCATGGCCTCGCGCAGAGGTTCGTCCGCCAGAAGCCGTCGGCCCTCGATGCCAAAGGCCGATGGAGCGGTGGGCGGCACGACGATGCCCGCTTGCTCGCGCATCACGATCTGCGCCGCGAGGTTCTGGGGCGGGACCGCCAGAAGCACCGGCCGCGCCGCGCAGAGGTAGGAAAGCACCTTGGACGGGACCGAGTACACGCCCGCATCGGGCTCCAGAATGGCCGCCAGCACGTCTGCGGCGCCGTGTACGTCCGGCAGGTCCTCGAACGCCTGAAAGGGGAGGAGCATCAGGTTGGCGGGCGGGTTGTGCGCGCGGAGCCAGTCCGCCCCGGCGCCTTCGCTGACCACGACGACGCGGGCCTCGGGGTCGCTCTCCAACTGCTGCGCGAGCGAGAGCAACAGCTCCGGGTTGTGCTTCATGCCCAGCGTGCCCGCGTACAGCACCACGCGCTTGTCCTCCAACCCCAGCGACTGCGCCCACGGGTTGGTTTTGGGCCGCGGCGGCATCTCGTCCAGCGGTGCCCAGTTTTCGATCACGTGCACGCCAGAGGCCGCCACACCCCACTCGCTCAATAGCGGTCGGAAGCCTTCGGTGATCGCCACGACCGCATCGGCGTCCAGGAGCAGGTACCTCTCGCGGGCCATGTACGCTCGCCCGATGATGCCGCCTACGATGGGCAGCCTCTGGCGCAGAAAACGGTCCGTGCCGACCGAGAGAATGTCTTGCAGCCAGTTGACGAGACGTACGTTTTCGCGCCGCGCCCACCGCTGCACCGGCGCGAGCGCGTCGACGGGGGTGTTGGCGGCCAGAAGCACGTCGGGTTTGAAAACGCCGAGCCGTTCGATAAGCGCCGTGCCATAGGTGCGCTCCGCCTGCCGCCTGCGGACCAACCCCCCAAACGAGCGGGCGGCCTTGTCGACCGGCGTGTCCAGCGCGATGGGATCGGGCGTGAACGTCTCGGGGTCGTCCTCGCGCCGCGCGAGGGCGCCCTGCGGCGTCAGGTTCGTCGACGAGTAGCCGTGCGCGACGGTGTGCCCACGGGCCGCCAGCGCGCGCGATAGCTGCACCTGAAACGGGTGCCCCGCGTAGTCGTGGACGTAGATCCGCATAGGGTGGAGGCCAGATACAGCGACGCCCAGCCGAGGCCGGGCGACAGGGGCTCGGGAGTGAGCCGGTCCCCAAGGACCCGAGTCCCAGGGGGCACTTCCCCCAAAGGGCACTCTCCCAAGGGGGACTTGTAGCGTGGGAGAGACTTGAACTCTCGACCTCACGATTATGAGTCGTGCGCTCTAACCAGCTGAGCTACCACGCCGAGCGAGCCCCAACATAGCGCCGCCTCTGGCGCAGGCAAAAGCTAAGGTTGAGTGGATCGCGCCAGAGGCTCGCGCGGCTGGCTGAGCCGGTGGCGGTGCGATCTTGCGCGCGGCTGCTCGCGCAGTACTCCTTCCATCTGCTCGCTCGGTTATGGCCTCTGGCGCTTTTCCCTCTCGTCTCGCGCCTCTGGCGCTCGCGTTCTGTCTCGCGGCGTGCTCCGCGGCAACGCCAGAGGCTCCGCAGCCCCCGGCGCCCGCACCCACGCCTCAGCTTCTGGACGACGAGGAGTTTCAGCCCCCGCCACCGCCCGACCCGCCCGTCCCGGCCGATTCGCTCGCCACGCGCTTGCTAGAGGTCGCGATGGACGAGGCGCGAGAGGCCGTCGTGCAGTACAACCGCGTGGTGACGCTGGCGCTCGAAGACCGGCCGGACGCTCAGAACCGAGCGCGGCAGAAGGTGCTCGAAGCCGCGCTGGCGTCGGAGCGCGCGGAAACGCTCATGCGGGTCCGGTTCGCGCTGTTGGGCGGCACCCCGAACGAAGCCGAGGGCGAGATGCGCCTTTATCTCTCGTTCCTGAGCACCGCGGGCGACGACTTGATGGAGGTCGACGCCATCGATGGCGAGGCGCTGCTGGACAACCTCGACGAGCTCACGTCACCGCTCCTGAAGGCGATGCAGCAGATCAAAGCAGCGTCGGAGTAGAGCCTGTTCTCGCCAGAGGCTGTTCTCGCCAGAGGCTGCTCGTGCTCGCCTCTGGCGGCTGCTCGCCTCTGGCGGCTGCTCGCCTCTGGCGGCTGCTTGCCTCTGGCGGCTCAGCGCGAGGCGTTGTAGGCGTCGATGATGCGCTCGGCCGCGTCGGCGTCGAACGGGATGCCGGAGTCCGCGGAGTTGTTGTCGCCAAAGCTGAACGAGGAGCCTTCGCCTTCGACGATCAGGTTTCCGTTTTCGTAGCGCACGTCCTGCACCTGCTCCAGCGGCATCTGCACGGTCGTCGCGAGGGCTTTGGTGACCACGCCGCCGACCATGTCGGAGATGGCGCCACCGATGCCGCCGGCCTCGCTCTCGGCTTCCAACTCTTTCTCCACCTCGGCCCGCGCCGACTCGCCGAGGCGGAAGAACATGACCTCGGACGTGACGCCGACTTCGATCTCGCCTTTGTCGCTGGTCTCCACGACGGCGATCTCGCCGCGGATCGGCCCGCCGTAGCCGGTCTCGCCAGAGGCTTCGGATGCGGCCTCTGGCGCGGAGCCCTCGCGGTCGGCGTCGGCGCCACACGCGGCGAGAGGGAGGAGCAGGGCGAGAAGGAGAGCGCGCATGGCGGGAGGAAGAGGTACGGGTGGGCTACGGCGCCTCTGGCGAGCGGTTGCGCCCCAGGCGCGCGGCGTGCCGCCAGAGGCACGTCATAGGTTGGCGCTAGCGCGCGGCTTCGGACTGGCGGCGCGTTTCGCCGAACGCTTCGCTGGGCTTCCACTGTGGGCGGAGGTCGCCAGCGGCGATGCCATAGCCGAGGCGGAAGGCCACGCGCGTTTGCTGCAGGATGCCGCCGAACGAGAGGTCGTCGGTCAGCTCGTCGCCCGGCTGGTGGTAGCGGTTGGCGCGGTAGTCGGCGCGGACCTGGGCGGCATAGCCCGCGGGCTGGCCACGGTACGTCTGGCCGGTGTTGACGAAGACGGCCGGAACGCCGCCTCTGGCGAAGGCGAGTTGATCGGAGCGGAAGAAGAGGCCTTGGTTGGGCGAAGGGTCCATCGTGACCGCCATGCCCTCGGCGCGCGCGGCCTCTACCAAGTAGCCGAACATCTCGCTGCGTTCGGCGCCGATGCCCACAATGTCGTCGGTCTCGCCGTAGAGGTTGCCGCTGTCCACGTTGACGTTGGCGATCATATCGCGCAGCGGCACGGGAGGGTTGGCGGCGAAGTGCGCCGAGCCCAGGAGGCCCGATTCCTCGGCGCTCACGGTCACGAAATAGACGCTTCGCACCGGAGCCTCTGGCGACGCGACGAACGCCTGCGCGATCTCCAAGAGCATCGCCACGCCAGAGGCGTTGTCGATCGCGCCGTTGTAGATGCCGTCCTCGCCGCGCGCCTCGGCCTCGCGGTCGATGCCCAGGTGATCGTGATGCGCGCTGTACACGACGGCCTCTGGCGAGCCGCCGGGCAGCTTGCCGACGACGTTGGTGCCGGTCACGCCAGAGGCGTGCGCAAACGCCATCGACGCCTCGAACGTGACGGGCACGTCGACGGGCGTGAACGCGCGGCTTCCGGCCATGCGAAACCAGTCCTCCAGCGACATGCCCATCGAGCGCGCCAGACCTCTGGCGACATCCTCGGAGATCCAGCCCGCGAGCGCGAGCGCGCCTTGGGGTACGTCCACGTTTTTGTAGTGCTCTCCGAACGCGTCGCCGTTGAGAACCGTGAACGGGTAGCCCGCGGTCTCGTCGGTGTGGATGAGGAGCATGCCGAGGGCGCCGCGGCGGCGGGCCTCCTCGTATTTGTAGGTCCACCGCCCGTTGTACGTCAGCGTATCGGCCTGAAAGAGTGTGGGCTCCGAGTTCGTCGCGGGCGGATCGTTGACAAAGCTGACGACGATCTTGCCGCGCACGTCGGTGTCTTTGTAGTCGTCCCAGCGGTAGCCGGGATTGGTGATGCCGTAGCCCACGAAGACGACCTCGGCGCCTGCGAGGTCGAGGGTGGAGATCGTGCCATCGGGCGAGCCGATAATTTCGTCGCCGTACGCCAGAGGCATCGCCGCGCCTCTGGCGCCCGTGTTGGGCGTAAACGCGATGCCCTCGGCCTCGGTCGTGCGCACGCTGCGCAGCGGGACGGGCTGCTCGAACGAGCCATCGGGCATCCCGCCGACGAGGCCGATCTCGCGCATCTGCGCGATGATGTAGTCGACGGTTTTGCGCTCGCCCTCCGTCCCGGTCCCGCGGCCCTCGAAGGCATCGGAGGCGAGCACGGCGGTGTGGCGGCGCAGGTCGTCCTGGCCGAGCACGGCCAGCGAGGCCTCTGGCGCTGCGGTGAGGACCGCCGGGCCGGGTGCAGTTTCGCCAGAGGCGCTGTCCAGCGGAGCGGGCGAGCCCGCGCACGCGGCGAGGCTGAGGAGGAGGGCGAGGGAGGCGGTGGCGCGGAGCATCAGGAGAGGAGAGGGGACCGCGCCGAAGCTAGCCCAGGCCTCTGGCGACAGGTGCTCGGACCACGTTTGCTGTCTCCCGCCAGAGGCTAGCGGGGCACCAGCCGCAGAGTCCACACCGGGCGGCCAGGCAGGAACGGCAGCGGGCGGCCTTCGACCCAGGCGTCGTGGCCCGCGCCCCAGTAGGGGGAGAGCGGGTGGCCCGCCTGCCCGCCGGGCATGTGCAGGATGCCCTCGCTTTCGCGGCCCGGCGAGACGACCATGCGCTCGCTGGAGCCGAACGACGCAGCCGTCACGCGCGGCGTCCACGCGTCGCCAGGAATGGGGTCGGCGGGCATCCGCAGCCAGCGGCCCACGAACGGCAGTGCGTCCGCCAGAGGGTGTTCGATCTCGGCCGTGTTCTGGAGTCCCCAGGTAGCGGGCGTCGCACCGAGAGCCGCGTCGGCGGCGCTGAGCAGGAGGGCGTCCCACGTCTGCCAGTCGGGTGGCAGCAACTGAGCGGGCTGTGCGCTCGCGAGTTGCCAGAGCGCGGCCTCGCCTAGAGCTCCCGCGTCGCTGTGGATCGCCAGAGGCAGCGCCATCACGCTGGCGGCGACGCGGCTGCCCACTTCCTCGCGGAACCGCTTGACGAGCCCATAGCTGGGCGAGTCGACGGACGCGCGGCCGGTCCAGCCGTCGAGCCTCTGGCGGATCTCGGGGCGGTCGGTGTCGGCGGTGGTGCGGTCCAGAAGGTCGCGCCAGCGGCTCATAAAGAGGGCGCGGTCGTCCAGTTGGATGCCGAGCAGATCTGCGGGCGCGATCGGCTCGGTCAGCGCGCTCAGGCCGTCGCGGATCTGCTGCGCGCGCGCGCCAGAGGCATACCCGCCGTCGCCGATGACGCGCAGCGCGTCGCCGCTCACGACGCGCGCGTTGGCGGTCCAGAGTTGCCCGTCGCCGGGGTCGACGATGCGGGGGACGGAAGCGGGCGCCAGAAGCCCGGCCCATTTCGCGTCGGGATCGGTCGAGGCCACAGGCTGCTGGCCGTCTCGGTTCGCGCGTGCGGGAATGCGCCCCGCGATGGTCCACCCGATGCGGCCGCTGGCGTCGCCCGCCACGAAGTTCTGCGCCGGAATGCCGGAGCGGTTCGCGATGTCCAGCGCGCTGTCCAGATCGCGGACGGTCTCCAACTCGATGAGGGTCAGGTTCGAGGCCTCTGGCGAGTGGGCCACCCACTGCGCCGCGTAGCGTTCGCCCCGCCCGTCTTCCAGCAGCACCGGCCCCCAGGGACTCATGACGACATCGAGCATGACCGAGTCGGCGCCTGCCACGTGAATCGTCTCGCGGCGCGTGACCAGTTCGACCGTGCCCGAGTCGGTTTGCACCAGGTTGGTCATGCCCGGCTCCATCTCCAACCGCACCAGGTCGACGTAGTCGCCGTAGGAGTTCGTGAAGCCCCACGCCACGTGCCCGTTGGAGCCCACGATCACGAGCGGCGTGCCCGGCAGCGTCACGCCACCCGCTGTGTAGCCCTCCCCGGCCTCTGGCGTCACTGTAAGCGACGCGCGGAACCATATGTTGGGCAGCCGGATGCCCAGGTGCATGTCGTTGGCGACCATCGCAGCGCCAGAGGCTGTCCGCGCGCCGCTCACGGCCCAGTTGTTCGAGCCCACGCGCAGCGCGTCGCGCTGCAAGGAGGAGAGAAAGCTGCCGCGGCTCGCCTCGTCTCCCACGGCCGCGGGCACAAACCCGCCCAGGGAATCGCCCGACGGCGGCGGCGGCGGCACGACGGCCTCGCCCGCCAGAGGCGCGTCCCAGCGGTCGCCGCCGGGGTCGAGAAAGCGCGCGAGCGCGGGCGGCAGCGCCTCGAAGCGCGCGTAGACCGCGAGCTCGTCGTCCAGGTCGGCGCGTTGCAGGTCAATCGTCATCGCGTAGGCCGCCAGAAGCGCGTCCTCGGGCTGCCACGGCTCAGGCCTCTGGCGCAGCACGAGGTACTCGAACGGACGCACGCCGAGCGCGTCGGTGCCTGCGTTGACGCCAGAGGCGTACGCGTCCAGAATGCCCCGGTGGGCGTCGGGAAGTGCGGCGTAGGCCTCGCGCGCCTTGTCGCGGAACAGGTGCGGGCGCAGCACGCTGTCGGTGCTGACCAGCGTCGGCCCGAGCAACGCCGCGAGCTCGCCCGCCGCGGCGCGGCGCAGCAAGTCCATCTGAAAGCGCCGCTCCTGCGCGTGCACGTAGCCCAGCGCACGCGCCGCATCGGCGCGAGAAGCCGCCTGGATGTGGACGACGCCCAAGCTGTCGCGGTCGACCGTGACGGCACCGCTCAGTCCCGCCAGAGGCGCCTCGCCGTCGAGCTCTGGTAGAGACGCCCGGACCGTCAGCCAGCCGCCCACGGCCAGCAGCACGACGAGCACGAGGAGGACGGCGAGAACGCGGCGGATCAGTTTCACGAGGAGTCAGGAGGGCGGGCCGCAAGGTATCCGCCCCCGAGTGCCTCTGGCGCTCACCCACACGCCAGAGGCTACTTTCTGTCCGCACTCGATCCACAGCCTCATGTCTGCGACCAACATCTATCACCTCGTTCCGCGCGACGGCCAGTGGGCCGCACGCTTGCAGGGATCGCCTACGGTCTCGGTCCAGGCCGACACGCGCGAGGCCGCGTTGGAGCAGACCGAGCGCCTCTTGCGCCAGCTGGGCTCGGGCCGCATCATCCTCCACGACGAGAGCGGCGCCATCGAATCGGTTCACACCTTCGAGCAGATCGCCTCTGGCGCGCCCGAGGGGTGGACGCAAACGCTCCTCTCGACGCCCGTCCTCATTGGGGCGGCGGCGGCGTGCCTGATCGGCCTGGGCTTCGCCCTCCGCGGCCGCCGGTAGCTCTGCAGGGGGCCTAGCGCTGGAGCGCAGTGCGTGCCTGCGTTTCGCCAGAGGCCTCTGGCGAGCCCAGACGCGCCAGAGGCCCACCCAGGCATGGGCAGGCCTCTGGCGCCACCGAGGGCGAGCCGGTGTCAGACAGTCTACATGTTTTCGATGAGCGCGTCGCCGAACTCGCTGCACTTGAGCAGCGTCGCGCTGTCCATGAGGCGCTCGAAGTCGTACGTGACGCGCTTCTGGAGAATGGTCTTCTCCATCGCGCGGATGATGGCGTCGGCGGCCTCGTCCCAGCCCATGTAGCGGAACATCATCTCGCCGGAGAGGATGACCGAGGACGGGTTGACCTTGTCCTGGCCTGCGTACTTGGGCGCCGTGCCGTGCGTGGCCTCAAAGATGCTCACGCCGGTATCGTAGTTGATGTTGGCGCCCGGCGCGATGCCGATGCCGCCGACCTCGGCCGCGAGGGCGTCGGACACGTAATCGCCGTTGAGGTTGAGCGTCGCGATCACGCCGTAGTCGGCGGGGCGGGTGAGAATCTGCTGCAAGAAGGCGTCCGCGATCACGTCCTTGACGGTGATCGTGCGGCCGTCGACCTCGAACGTGCGCCAGGGGCCACCGTCCAACTCGGTCGCGCCGTAGAGCTCGCCTGCGGTTTCGTAGCCCCAGTCGCGGAAGGCGCCCTCGGTGAACTTCATGATGTTGCCCTTGTGAACGAGCGTCACGCTGTCGCGGCCCTGCGCGACGGCGAAGTCCAGCGCGGCCTTGACGATGCGGCGCGTGCCCTCTTGCGAGACCGGCTTGATGCCGAAGCCTGCTGTATCGGGGAAGCGGACATTCTCGAAGCGCGTGGGGAAGTGCTCCTTCATGAGGCGCTTGAACGTCTCGGCGTCCTCGGTTCCGTTCTCGAACTCGATGCCCGCGTAGATGTCCTCCGTGTTCTCGCGGAAGATGACCATGTCCACCTTTTCCGGGTTCGTCACCGGGCTGGGCACGCCCTCGAAGTAGCGGACGGGGCGCACGCACGCAAAGAGGTCGAGCTTCTGGCGGAGCGCCACGTTGAGGCTCCGGATGCCGCCGCCGACGGGCGTCGTGAGCGGCCCTTTGATGCTGACGAGGTGCTCGTTGATGGCATCGAGCGTGTCCTGCGGCAGCCACTCGCCGAACTGGTCGTGCGCCTTCTGGCCTGCAAACACCTCAAACCACTCGATCTTCCGGTCGTCACCGTAGGCTTTCGAGACGGCGGCGTCGAGCACGCGGCTGGCCGAGGCCCAGATATCGGGTCCGATCCCGTCTCCCTCGATAAACGGGATGATCGGGTTGTCGGGAACGTTCAGACCGCCATCGGTCATCGTGATCGTCTCGCCAGAGGCGGGCGTGGAGAGGTGCTGGTAGTCAGCCATGGGGTGGGGATGTAGAAAGGAAGTCGGCGAAGGTAACGGGAACGCGGCCTCTGGCGGCGCGGCAGGCGCCAGAGGCTGGAGGGCGAGGCTCGCCTCTGGCGCACGGTCTTAGACGCGGTGCGCGCGCCAGATGGCGACGAGCGCGACGAGCGCGAAGACGGCGTGGGGCACCCAGGCGGCTGCCACGGGCGGAATGTCCCCGACGTAGCCCAGCGGCTCCATCGTCTTCTGCATCGCGAGGTAGACGAACGCCACGCCCAGGCCCAGTGCGAGTTGTACCGCCTGCCCGCCGCGGCGCCTGCGCGAGGCCATCGGCACGGCCAGCAGGACCAGAATCAGGTTGGCGAACGGGTAGGAAAGCTTGCTGTGCAGCGAGACGATGGGTCGGCCGCGCTCGCGCACGCCCGCTCGGCCGAGCGATTCGACATAGGCCTGCGCCTCGGGAATGGTCATGCGCTCGGCATCGCGGTCGCTTTGCGCGAGGTCGCGGGGAAGCACGGCGAAGGCGGTGTCGAGTTCGGGGTGCTCACGCAGCGTCTCGCCGCCTCTGGCGTCGAAGGTGCGCTCGACGGCAGAGGTGAGGCGCCACGTGCCTAGCGAATCGATCCACGTCATCTGCGGCGCGTCCAGCCTCTGGCGCACGCCGACGGGCAGGCCGCCAGAGGCGGTATCGAGGCGGAGCGCGGTGATGCGGATCGCGCGGCCTTCCTCGCGGTCGAAGTAGCCGACCGCAAGCAGCGCGTCGGGCGCGAGTTGGCGCACGATCTCGGAGCCTGTGCGCTCCTCGGGCGCCTCGCGGTAGTAGCGGTTTTGAAACTCGTGGACGACGATGTTGGCGCGCGGCACGAGCCAGCCGTTGAAGGCGAACAAGGCAGCCGTTATTGCAATTCCTGCCAGCAGAAAGGGACGCGCGTAGCGCCACACGCTCACCCCCGCCGACCGCAGCGCCGCCAGTTGCATCGACTGCGCAAGCCGCGAGGTAGTGTAGATCGCGCCCAGAAACACCGCCAGAGGCGAGACCAGCCGTACGATCTCGGGGATGTAGTTGAGGTAGTACGTCCCGAACACGTCGCGCTGCGTGGCGCCGCGGTCCAGGAAGTCGTCCACGAACTCCGAGTAGTCGATCACGACGAACGTCACGCTGAGCAGCACCAGTAGCAGGCCGCTGGCGGCGAGAAAGCGGACGAGAACGTAGCGGTCGAACCGGGTCACGGGGGCGGAGGGGGGCGTGCGCAAGTTCAGGACAACGCGCGGGCGGCGCCTCTGGCGCTGGGGAGGGTGCGGAGAGGTGGCGTTTGCTTCGTTCCGCCAGAGGCTCCGGCGGTTGGGTCTTCTGGCGGGGTACTGTGTTTGGCTGGGACCCCCCGAGGATGCTCCGCTTCGAGCGCTGGCCCGGCCTCTGGTGCGTGGCGGAAACCTCAGCTCAATATGGTTTCGGGTGGTCGCATCCTCTGTCCCCCTGTCCAGGGGAGGGGGACAATCCACACCGCGGTCGTCTGACTGGTTCGAGATAGCTGAGTGTCTCGCCAGAGGCACCGTCTGAATTGTCCCCACTTTTAAGGGGGACAGAGAACGCGACCCTGCGCTGCTGGCGCAGCGCGCGGCGCTCGTCTCACCTCTGGCGTCGGCTAGGGGCAAAGTCCCGAGCGTTCTCGGGGGGTTCTACCCGCCGTGCACCGCGCCACAGGAAGCCTCTGGCGCCAGAGGCGAGCAGAAGGCAGCTAGCTGAATCGAACTCGGAACCGCGAAGCGCCAGAGGCGCAGCTTTCCCGCGCGCTCCACCCACCGCGCCTCTGGCGGGCGGTAGATTTGGCTTTCCTCTCCCAACCCGCCCTCCCGATGAAGGTCCACGAGTACCAGGCCAAAGAAATCCTCGACCAGTACGGCGTCGCCGTACAGCGCGGCATCGTCGCCGACACCGTCGAAGAGGCCGTCCAAGCCGCCAACACGATGGCTGCCGACGGCGTCACGCAGTTTGTCGTCAAGGCGCAGATCCACGCCGGTGGCCGCGGCAAGGGCGGAGGCGTCAAGTTCTGCCCCTCCATCGACGGCGTGAAGCCCGCTGCGGAGAAGATCCTCGGCATGCAGCTTATTACGCCGCAGACCGGTCCCGAGGGTCAGCTCGTCCGCAAGGTGCTCGTCACCGCCGCCGAAGACATCGCGCAGGAATACTACCTGGGCGTCACGCTCGACCGCGCGCTGGGCATGGACGTCATCATGGCGAGCACCGAGGGCGGCGTCGAGATCGAGGAGGTGGCCGAGGCGACCCCCGAGAAGATCATCAAGGTGCACGTCGATCCCACGACCGGCCTCCGCTCCTATCAGGCGCGCGAGATCGCGTTTCGCCTGGGTCTCGAAGGCACAGCGTTCAAGGAGTGCGTCAAGTTCGTGATGGCGCTGTACAAAGCGTACCGCGCGTCCGACGCCACCATCGCGGAGATCAACCCGCTCGTCAAGACCGAGGACGGCCGGATCATCGCGCTGGACGCGAAGATGGATCTGGACGACAACGCGATGTTCCGCCACAAGGACCTGGCGGAGATGCGCGACGAAGCCGAGGAAGACCCGCTGGAGGTCGAGGCCGGACAAGCACAACCTCAACTACATCAAGCTGGACGGCAACGTGGGCTGCATGGTCAACGGCGCCGGTCTCGCGATGGGCACGATGGACCTCATCAAGCTCGCGGGCGGCGAACCCGCCAACTTCCTCGACGTGGGCGGAACGGCTAGCCCCGCGACGACCGAGGCGGGCTTCCGCATCATCCAGAGCGACCCGAACGTGAAGGCGATCCTCGTCAACATCTTCGGCGGCATCGTGCGCTGCGACCGCGTCGCCAAGGGCGTCGTGGAGGCGGCAAGCAACATGGAGCTGACGGTCCCGCTGATCGTTCGCCTGCAGGGCACCAATGCCGAGGAAGGCATGCAGATCCTCAAGGACAGCGGCCTGCCCATCCAGACGGCGATCCGCCTGCAGGAGGCCGCCGACAAGGTGACCGCCGCGCTCAACGCGTAGCCCAGACCGGGGCCTCTGGCGCCAGAGGCCTCTTCTGATCCCTCGGGGCACGGTTCGCCGTGCCCCGACCTGTTTCCGCCCCATGCGAGACTCCGCCGCAGGAATCGAGATCGACGCCGTGACCAAGCTCTACGGCGATGTGCGCGCCGTCGATGGCGTCTCGCTACATGTGCCGCCGGGCGCCCTCGTGTCCCTGCTCGGGCCGTCGGGCTCCGGCAAGACGACGCTGCTCCGGCTCGTGGGCGGCTTCGAGACGCCAGAGGCCGGGACGATCCATATCGCGGGGCGCGACGTGACGCCTCTGGCGCCGCAAAAACGTCCTACGGCGACGGTTTTCCAGAGCTACGCTCTTTTTCCGTCGATGACCGTCGGCGAGAACGTGGCCTACGGGTTGGACGCGAAACTGGCGAAGCCCGAGCGCCAAAGGCGCGTGCAGGAATCGCTGGAACGCGTCGATATGAGTGTGTTGGCGGCGCGGCCGGTTGCGGCGCTCTCGGGTGGGCAGCAGCAGCGCGTGGCGCTGGCGCGGGCGCTGGCCGTCGAGCCCGACGTGCTCTTGTTCGACGAGCCGCTTTCCAACCTCGACGCCGAACTGCGCGTGCAGACGCGCGCCGAGATCCGCGCGCTCCAGCAGCGCCTGGGCATTACGGCGCTCTACGTCACGCACGATCAGGAGGAGGCGCTCGCGCTTTCAGACCTGATCGCCGTGCTGCGCCAGGGGCGGCTCGTCGCCAGTGGCACGCCAGAGGCGTTGTACAACTCCCCACCGACGGCCTATGTCGCGAGCTTCCTTGGCGGCGCCAATGTCGTGCGCGGCGCGCTGGCCGAGCGCCTGGGCGGCGCGCCTCTGGCGCCAGGGCAAGCGCTCGCGGTACGGCCCGAGGACCTCGCGCCCGTTTCGCCAGAGGCGCAAACCGCCGGAGCCTCTGGCGTGCCCGCGCGGCTCGTCACGCGGCAGTTTCTGGGCCGCGAGTCCGAATGGGTCGTCGAGGCGGGCGATGGCGTGCGGCTGCATCTGCGCACGGCGCCGGATGTCGCGCCGCCAGAGGCCCTTCGCATCGCAGCCCGGCGCGCGACGCCGGTCGTGGACGACCTCGCAGAGAACCCAGGTGCGGCGCCTGAGTAGGCACCGCCCGACATCCGCTCTTATGACTGACACCGATACGCCAGAGGCTTTCGACATTCGCGACACAAAGGAGGGCCTCACGCCCGGACGCATTGCGACGCTCTACCGCCGCGCGCCGCTGCTGCGCCAGACCGACGACGCCGACCGGCTCCGCGAGTCGTTCGAGCGCTCCCAGCTCGTGCTCTCGGCGTGGCAGGGCGACCGCCTGGTCGGTCTCGCGCGCGTGCTGACGGACGGGTACCAGGTGAGCTACCTCTGCGACCTGGCCGTCGAGCCCGATTTCCAGGGCTCGGGCCTGGGCAAGCGCCTCATCGACGAGGTGCTGAAGCGTTGCAAAGGCACCGAACTGGTGCTGCGCGACTCCAACCTGTCGTCTGGGTTTTACGCGCACCTGGGCTTTGCGCCCATCGAGAACGGCTGGGTACGTCGGGCATGAGAAGCTTTCTCTCGCGCCTGACCGCCTCTGGCGAGAACGCGCTCGCGACCGACGTAGGCCTTTTGGTGCTCCGCGTAGGCGCCGGACTCGCGATGGCGTTCGCGCACGGACTGGGCAAGATTCCACCCAGCGAGGGCTTTGTCGCAAACACTGCTGGGCTGGGCTTTCCAGCGCCCGAGTTGTTCGCGTGGCTGGCTGCGCTCTCCGAGTTCGGCGGCGGCCTGCTGATCGCGCTCGGCCTGTTCACGCGTCTCGGCGCGGCCGGACTCTTGTTCACGATGGGCGTCGCGTTTTTCCTCGCGCACGGCGGCGATCCGTTCGGGGACCGCGAACTGTCGTTCGTCTACGGCGTGGCGTCGCTCGCGCTTCTGGCAGCGGGACCCGGGCGATTTAGCCTGGACGCGTTGATCTCGCGTCGACTGCGTCCGGCATCCCTCTACGCGTAGCCTCTGGCGACAGCTCGAGCGAAAGACGCGCCAGAGGCGTCGACCCTCAGGCGCTCGGTGCCAGGCGCAGGTGGTCCACGATGCGCGTCACGCCGGGCTGGCGCGCGACGAGGCTCAGAATGGCCTCGCGCTCTGCACCGCTGGCGACGTTGCCGTAGATGGCCACAGCGCCGTGCTCGATGTAGAAGCTGAGGCCTCTGGCGGCAGAGCCTTCGCGCGCCATCGTGTCTTTGAGGCGCAGCGCGAGCGACTTGTCGGCGGTGGTGCGGGCGCGGCGTTCCTGAAACCCCTCGATGATGGATCGGAGGGGGCCGGGAAGGCCGTAGGCGGAAACGGGAGCGGAGGCGGCCACGGGGAAGGCAGATGGGAGTGCTGGCAGGAGTCCAAGTCTCGTGCCGTTCTCGCGCAACGCACCTCGCACGCCAGAGGCCCAGCGCGAACCGTTCAGGCGCTCCAAATCGGAACGCGGGCGTTCCTCTTCACCCCCTTTGCCCGGAACGTGCCGCCGCACGTCGAGTAGCCTCTGGCGTGACCGCTCTGCACTCCCTCGTTTCGCTTCTGCCGCCCGAGAGGGTCCGGGTGGGACTCGTTGCGGCGTCCAAGATGGACCTCCTGCAGCAGATGGTGGCGCTGGTCACAGACGACCGCGCCGATGACGTTCTGGAAGCCGTGCTGACGCGCGAGCGCGTGATCTCGACAGGCGTGGGGCAGGGGTTTGCCCTGCCTCACGCGCGCACGTCGGCGGTGGGGGATACGCGCGCGTCGTTGGCGATCCTGGCCGATCCCGTCGACTACGATGCGCTGGACGAGATGCCGGTCCGCATCGTGCTGCTCATGGCCGGTCCCGAGGCGGCGCGCGGCACTCACCTTCGTCTGCTGAGCCGCATTTCGCGCGTGATGGCGGACTCCGGGATGCGCCAGGGGCTCCTCGACGCCGAGTCGGTGCCGGAGGTGCTGCGCACGCTCGCCGACGCCGAGGCGCGTCTGGCCTAGCCTCTGGCGAGAGGCACGAAACAGAGTGGATATTCCGTTATTGCATTAGTGCGAGTACACGTGTTCAGATGCCCGCTCGTGGAAAGCAGCACTCGGCGCCAGAGATTCGTTTGACGCCAGAGGCCTGCGCGGTCAGTTTCCGAGCCCGCACCTTTGCTCCCATGTTCAAGACCATCCGCGGCACGTTCGACGTGCTCCCTATCGCCCACGACTCTGGCGGCACCGAAATCCCCGGCGCGCCCGCATGGCGCCACGTCGAGGGCGTCGTGCGCGATCAAATGCAGCGGTTCGGCTTCGAGGAGGTGCGCACGCCGATTCTGGAGCCGGTCGACCTGGTCGCCAGAGGCGTCGGGGGCACGACGGACATCGTCCAGAAGGAAATGTTTACCGTCGAGCGCGGGCGCGAGACGTACGTGCTCCGCCCCGAGGTGACGGCGCCTGTGGTGCGCGCGGCGTTGCAGCACAGCCTGCTCCAGCGCGGTGGTGCGCAGCGGTTGTTTTACATCGGGCCGTGCTTCCGCGCCGAGCGTCCGCAGAAGGGCCGCTACCGCCAGTTCCACCAGTTCGGTGTCGAACTCTTGGGCAGTGCCGAGGCCGTGGCGGATGTCGAGGTGATCGCCAACCTGCGCGCCGTCTACAGCGCGTTTGGCATCACCGATACGCGGCTACGCCTCAACACCATCGGCGACGCCTCGGACCGCCCGCGCTACCTCGACGCGCTCCGCGAG
The DNA here is from genome assembly GCA_963708165.1 of Rubricoccaceae bacterium. Classification (GTDB taxonomy): domain Bacteria; phylum Bacteroidota; class Rhodothermia; order Rhodothermales; family Rubricoccaceae; genus Rubricoccus. The sequence continues at coordinate 3,532,913 of OY970187.1, forward strand.
TACGTCGCGCCGTTCGCGGACGAGTTGAGCGAGACCAGCCGCCAGAGGCTGGAGACCAACCCGCTGCGCCTGCTCGACACCAAGGACCCGCGCGAGCGCGAGATCGTGGCCGGCGCTCCCAAGCTGCCAGACTTCGTGGGGCCTCTGGCGCGCGCGCACCACGACGCCGTCAAAGCGCACCTGGACGCGCTGGAGATTCCGTACGTGGAAGACCCACTGCTCGTGCGCGGCATCGACTATTACACGCGAACCGTGTTCGAGCTGGAAAGCGACGCGCTGGGCGCACAGAGTGCTCTGGCCGCGGGCGGCCGCTACGACGGCCTGGCCGAGGCGGTCGGGAGCAAAACGCCGGTCCCGGCGGTGGGCTACGCGGCGGGCATCGAGCGCCTGTTCATCGCGCTCGCCGAGGCGGGCACCGAGCTTCCGGGTATCGCTCGCCCTGACGCGTTTCTCGTCGCGATGGACGACACCGCGCGGCCGTGGCTACTTCATGCCGCGCAGACGCTTCGCGCCAGAGGCCTGCGCGTGGAGTTCGACCTGTTGAGCCGCGCGTGGCGCAAGCAGCTCAACGAAGCCTCGCGGCAAGATGCGCGCTTCGCCGTGATCGTCGGCACAGACGAGCTCGCCTCTGGCGAGGCGCAGGTCAAAGACCTCGCGAGCGGCGAGCAGTCTGCGGTCCCATTCGGCGCGCTCGCGGATGCCCTCGGAGCGACGCCAGAGGCGTAGGTTTCTCGTCACCACCTCCGCCACCATGCGCACGCTTCTCTTCCTCGCTTTGCTCGCCTCCGGCTGCACCTCGCGCACGACACCAGAGGCCTCTGGTGGAGCCGTCTCGGGCACCATCACGTCGGTCGATCTCTCGCCGTTCGCATACGATGGCGATGGGCAGATTGTGATGGAGACAGCCTCTGGCGAGACGGTGCGCGTGCTCATCGCGGCGCGGACGAACCTGTGTGCGGCGGAGGGACTGAGTGTGGTGGGTGCGTTGAAGGCGGGGGATCGCGTCGAGGTCGTGGGTGAGCGCGCTGCGGACGGGTCGATTCGGCCGTGCCTGGAGGCTTCGCACCGGGTCACGCGCGTCGCGCGATAGGCAGCACACACAGCGAGGCCTCTGGCGCATCGCCAGAGGCCTCGGAGATGGACGGAGAGGGGCTAGTTGTTGCCGCCCCGGCGGCCCCGTCGCGAGGGGCGTTCCTTCCGCTCCTCTTTGGGAGCCTCTTTCGTCTCTTCCTGATTGCCACGGCGGCCTCGGCGCGTGGTGCGTTCGCGCTCTTTGGAACGCTCGGCCTCGCGGGTACGCTCGGCGCGCTGGCGGGTCTCGCGCTCCCGCGACTGCACGCTGGCGCGTTTCGCGCTCACGCGTCTGCCTCTGGCGTGTCTCGCGCTCGCGGCTTTCTCTTTGCCGTGTCTCGCGCTCACGCGTCTGCCTCTGGCGGGACTCGCGCTCACGCGTCTGGCGCTGGTTCCTCTGGCGTGTTTCGCGCTCGCGGGTCTGTCTCTGTCGCGTCTCGCGCTCGCGGGCTTGCTCACGGGTCGCTTGCCTCTGACGCTCTGCCCGCTGACGGGTCTCTCGCGTCTGGCGCTCACGGGTGTCGCGGGCGCGGCGGTCGTCGCGAGCCCGGTCGTTGCGAGCGCGAGTGTCCCGAGCGCGGCGGTCGTTGCGGTCGGCGCTCCGGCGCTGGTCCGTGCGGCGGGTGCGGCGCTCGCCATCGTCGTAGCGGTCGTCGCGTCGGTCAGCACGGCGGTCGTTGCCTGGCGGTCTGCGCGGCGGCGCTCGACGGAGCGGCGGTAGTTGGCGTGGTGCCGCCCGACGCGGTAGTGGCGCTCGTGGCGGTCCCGGTACTGCCTGGAGCACGAGCCGAAAAAGTCGCCGTGGTCTAGGTGTGCCTGGAGTGCGCGGCCTGAGAGCGTGACGCTGCGACGGCCGTGGCAGACGCGGTAGCTGTTGCCTCGGACGCGGGCGTAGCGAGGGTACGCCTTGCCGTTGTAGTACCCATCGCGGTAGCCGTCCCGGTAGCCCTCGTCGTAGCCGCCGCCGTAGTCGTAGCCGCCGTTGCCGTAGACGGGGACGTCGTTGTAGTACGGGTCGTTGTAGCCGCCGTTGTCGTAGTCGTCGTAGTAGCCGCCGTTCGAGCGGTCGTTTCCGTAGCCGTAGTTGAGCGGGGAGCAGCCCGTCGCGACGAGCGCTGCCATCGCGACGGCGGCAAAGAGGGGGAGGCGTTTCAGCATCGGAAAGGAGAGAGGTTCACCGGCGTGCCGCACGCCACTCGCGCGAGGTCACATCGTGCAGACATCTATTTCGTCACGCCTCTGGCGCCAGAGGCGCGTCCATTGGCCTCTGGCGTGACGCTGAGCGCCGCGCGCATCGAACCGCTCTCTGCGCTGCGAGGATTTCCTGAGGGGAGGGGCTGAAGGCATCGCCTCTGGCGCCAGAGGCTGTGGCCGGTTGGCTTCCGCCCCTCGATCCTGCTAGAGCAGACCGTCGAGTGCTGCGAGCTGCTCGCGGTCGTAGCCGTAGGGGTCGCCGTGGAAGACGAGCGCGCCGCTCGGGTCCACCTCGGCGGTGAGGTACACGAAGTGTGTGTGGATGGGCTGCGCCAGAGGCACGCCCTGCCGCTGTGGGCCGCGGCGATAGGCTTGCTGTGCGCGCTCCTCGGACCAGCCCTCGGCGCGGAGTAGGTAGGCGGCCAGCGCTTCGGCATCGCCTGCGTGGACGCATCCGCTGGAGACGGCGCCGCCGAAGTCGCTCCGGTTGGTGTCGTGGATGAGGATGGCGTAGGGATTGGTCATCGGGAATTTGGCGCGGCCGAGCGGGTTGCTCGGACCGGGCTTTTGCACGAACCGGAACTGCCCGACGGAGACCGAATCCCATGGCACAAGGCGGCTGTCGACGGCGGCGCCGTTCTGGTACACCTCGAAGCCGGAGCGCCAGAGGCTGAGGCTGTCGGCGCGCGCCATCGGGAAGACCTGGGCGGCGGCGAGCGAGCGCGGCACGAACCACGCCGGGCGGAAAACGACGCGCGTGATGGAGTCGGAGATGACGGGCGTGGTCCATCCCGTCGTCTGCGCGTTGCCGATGTTGACCGTCATCTCGATGCCGATCTCGCCGTCGGGCTCGTGGACTTCGAGGCGGTAGGCGGGCATGTTCACCCACACGTAGCGCTCGCCCAGGTCTCGCTTGATGTGCCGCCAGCGCTCGACGTTGAGCGCGACGCGGTCGGCGAGGCTGTCCAGATCGGCGTTGAGCGCGCGGGTGGTCGCGCCGTCGAGCGAGGAGTCGGGCGCGAGGCCTCTGGCGTCGCGGAAACGTGCGAGTGCGCCCGCCAGATCGTCGTCGAGGAGGTAGGGCTCAGCATCGTTCCAGCCCGTCTCGGGCGCGTCGGCGCCGAGGTAGCCCAGCGCGGCGAGCCGTGCGCGCACGTGCGGAATGCGGATCGAGGTGCCGCCCATCGCCAGAGGCGCTCCGTCGGGAATGGGGGCGGCATCGGCCTGACGGAGGCGGAGCAGTGCGGCCCGGAGCGCCTGCGCGCGCGGGTCCTGCGGCTGCATCGCGTCCAGCGCCGCGACGACGGTCTGCGCGTCGCCAGAGGCCACAGCATCCACGATCTGGGTGCGGGCGAGAGAATCCTGGGCGGCGGCGAACCACGTCCCGGCGTGCATCGAGGTCGGGTCGAGGCGCGAGCCTGTGAGGGCCTCGCCGTACATCAGCAGCGCCTCGGTGATGCGCACGTCGGCGCGGGCGAGCGCCAGAGGCCGCGGGTCGGCGGTGACCTCGCGCTCGTCGTCGCTCAGCGAATTCCACTCCTGTTGCGTGCCGTCCCACTGCGCGATGGCGTCGGTCGCGTCATCGGCGCCGATGGACTCGGGCGCGACAGCGTCGCCAGAGGCCAACGCAAGGCGTGCGGCAAGCGTGCGGCGCTCCTCTGGCGACCAGAGCGTGTTGAACTCACCCGCTTCGTACACCTCGCGCGCGTCGCCAGAGGCGAGACGTTCGACGGCCTCCTGGAGCGCCGCGCGCTGGATCTGTGCCGGGCCTTTGTCGCCAAACCAGCCGTCAAAGATGCCCCATCCGAGGGACCATGCCAGAACAGCGACGAGAAGCGGATGCACAAACAGACGAGACATCAATCGAGAAGGGAGGGGGGACGCGTACAACGGGCGTCGGGCGCGGAACGTACGCCAGAGGCGGGTCGCTGTGTGTTACCGATTCGCAGCCTCAGACGAGCGTTCGTTCTGGCCTCTGGCGGGAAGACCTGCGTCGGGAAGCGCGAGGCCGAGCGCGGCGGCGAGTTCGCGGTCGCGGCCGTACACGTCGTCGTGGTACGCGACGCCAGAGGCGTCTTCGGCGCTCGGCCAGGCGGTGAAGTAGACGATATGGACGGGGAATCGCTCGCGAAGGCGTACGCCCCGCGAGCGCGGGTGCCCGGCGATGATGCCGCTGGCGCGGCCCGCATCCCAGCCGTTTGTGCGCGCGAGGATGGCGTCGGCGAGGGCGCCGGGGTCGGCGGCGCGGACACAGCCGTGCGAGAGCGCGCGCTCGTCGTCGTCGAACTCCTCGGGCGTGTTGGTGTCGTGGATGAGAATCCAGTGCCGGTTGGGCATCACAAACTTGACGCGGCCCAGCTCGCCCAGCGGCCCGCCGCGCTGCACGATGCGGTACTGCCCGGCGCGCGCGCGGTCCCAGTCGACCTCGCGCGGGTCGAACGTGCGGCCGCCGCGCGAGACGGTGAAGCCTCTGGCGTAAAGGTCTGCGCCACCATCCAGGCGCGCTTCGGGTATGATTTCGCGGCGCTGGATCGTGACCGTCGGCGTCCACGTGGGAAAGAACGAGACGCTGCGGATGGGGTCGGAAAGGACCGGCGTCTGCCAGTCGGGCTCGGGCTGGCCCACTGTCGCGTCCATCTCTAGCACAATCTGGGAAGGCCTCGCGCCAGAGTCGAACAATGGGCGCGTACCTGTTGCGCCAGAGGGAGTTAGGGCAGGTGCCTCGCGCACCATCAGGCGCGCAGCGGGCACGTTGACGAGGACGTGCGCGGCGCCGAAGTCGGCCGGGAGCCAGCGCCAGCGCTCCAGGTTGAGGCGGAGCAGCGCGATCTCTCGGGCGTCTCGCCTCTGGCGCGGCACGTCTGGGTAGACGGCGTCGGTGTCCTCGCGCCGCGTGCTCGCCGGACCGATGACCGAGAGGTCGACGGCGAGCGCGTCGCGGAGCCTCTGGCGGAGCGCGTGGTATTCGGCGTGGCGCGGCTGAAGCGCGCGCAGAGCCGCGAGCGTGGCGCGGGCGGGATCGTCCGCCGCCAGAGGCTCGCGCAGAACGTCGGCGGGGTCGAGAGCGCGGCGGGTGCGGGCCTCTGGCGTCAGGTGCCAGTGGCCGCGGTGGACGGTCTCGGGATCGACGCGGCGGCCCAGCAGTGCATGGGTGAGACGGAGCACAGCGTCGGTGAGGAGCACGTCGCGCAGTGCGCCATCGGCGCCAGAGGCTGCGAGCATGCGGATGGACGCGGCGTCAAGGTATTCGTCGGTGAGGCCGTCGAAGCGGGCCTCCTCCAACCGCGCGAGGACGAGGCGCACGCTGCCGGGATGCGTCCAGATGCGCGCGTGGTCGCGCTCGGCATAGAGCGCTGCGAGGCCAGGAAACGCGTCCACGCTCGCGAGAGCCTGCGCGACGAGGTCGGCCTCTGGCGTCGCGCCCACAGTTTCCCGCGTGCCTGTCGCTCCCGCCAGAGGCCCCTGCGCGGCGGGCGCCAGAGGCATCAGGAGCAGAGCGGCGAGAATCCAGCGGGTCACAGCGGCGGCGAAAGAGAGGCTGCAAACTAGCCGCTTCGCCAGAGGCTAGAGGTGCCGTTTGGACTGCCTGCGCTGCGCCAGAGGCGCGGCCTCTGGCGCGATATCTTGCGCCATGCAGCACACCACACCCACCGCGCGCCGCGCCACGCCTCTCGGCGCCGCTCCCGATCCCGCGCCTCTGGCGCGCACGTCGCAGGCGACCGTTCTCGCGTTCGACCCCGCGCGCGACGGCTTCTCGTTTACCAACTCCTTTGCCTGGACCGAGGACGATCTGGATCACCTGTCGCGGCGCCTGCGCCCGCTCTCGGCGCTCGCACTCGCCGGTGCGGGCGCGGCAGGCGGACGCCTCGCCGGGCGCAAAGCCTCTGGCGCGGGAGCCATCGTCGGCGGCGGCGTGGGCGCAGCGGGACTGGGCGATGGGATTGTGAGAGGCATCGCGCAGCGGTGGCGCAGCTTTGGGCTGTGCGGCGGCATGGCGCTCGCCGCCGTGGAGCGGTGGCCCGCCAGAGGCCGCGTGGCGACGGCATCGCTCGCGAAAGAGCCGCTGCGCTCGCTCTTGAGGCGGCGGCAGGCCGAAACGCTGCGCGTCTCGCTGGGACGTTTCATGGCGCTCTGGACGCGCGCGCGGCTGGACGGCAGCGCACACCCGCCTCTGGCGAAGGCGATGGCGGCGAGCGTGGAGCACGCCGCGCGAGTTATCGAGGGCGGGCGCCCGGTCGTGCTCGGCCTCGTCGGCGACGCGCCGGACCCGACGCGCAACCATCAGGTCGTGGCCTTCGGTGTCGAGCGCGGCGCAGCCTCTGGCGAGGCGACGTTCCACGTCTACGACCCCAATGCGCCTGGCCTCACGCGTTTCATCCACACGGCGCGGCTGGCGTCGGACCCGCGGCGGACGGATGTCTCGACCGACATCCCGACGGGTCCCACCGCCAGAGGCTTCCGCATCTCGACGCGGCCGGGCTGGCTGGCGACGATTCTGGTGGTGATGTAGCCTCTGGCGCCAGAGGCCTGGCCCGTGTGAGTGGGACCGTTGGTTCGTGCGATCACTCTGTCAGAGGCCAAACATGCGAAGCGCGACTGCGTTCTAGCAGCAGCAGAGGGCCGCTCAACCGCGAAGGCTGAGGGCGCGATGGCAGGACGAAGCGTAAGTAGCGCTGACGCTCGGACGAACTGAGAGCGCTGACACCCTTCGTCGGCTTGGACCATACCATTAGCCGCAGACGAGGAGGACCCCGGACGTACAGACCTTCCGGAGTCACTGACCCCCCTCGCGAGTGCTGCCGCCGAGGCACCGCCATGAAGATCCGCACCCCGCCCGCTCCGACAAGGCCCGTCCCGTCCTCCTGCTCGCCGCCCGTCTCCAAGGCCACCTGCACCTGTTCTCCCGCTTCGAGTCGGGACACCACGAGTCTCGCCGAGGCGTGAGATCGCACCGAGGCCGTCGAGCGAGCACTCCGAGGCAGCCCTCGCGTCGACCACGGGCTTTGGGGCGTCCGCGTGATCTGCGAGGCGCTGCATGCGGCTACGAGCGGACCTGCTCGCGTCGCCCGCGGGCCGGGCACGAGACGCGCTCGTGAGCTCCGGCAGGTCGGCCGTTGAGGCCAGAGCACGCAACCGGCAAGACGCGCGGATCCACTGGCCGGTTGGAAGACGCAGCGCCACCGGACCTGCGACCGCGACTCCTGCCACCTGACGCTTCCACGACGACGAGGTCCGCTCAACGTCGGCGATCCGGACCCGGCTCAGGCGACCCGCGCCGTTCCGGACTACGACCCTCGACGCGGCTGCTGCTGCGCGAGCGGCTGCTGTGCCCGCACCGGATCGTATCACTGGGCCAGACGCGGCTGTTGGCGATGCTGCGTCGCCGGGTGCCGGGCGTGCAAGACGGTGACGGGCGAGCGGCTCGCGACGCGCGGCTGAGGCGTCGGTGCGCTCGGCGCCGCCGCCGCCGTCGCGGCCGTGCTCTCCGACCGGCTTCGGCGCTGGTCGCCGAGCTCGAGATGCACGAGTGCCACGCCGACGGCGCTCGAAGGCGCAGATCGAGGCGCTCGGCGCCGACGCTCAAGGCGCGACGGCGCGCTTCCACCGATCGACGAGGCGGTCTCCGGCATCACGCTCTTCAACCTGGCTCGGCTGGTCGGCCAGACCGGGCCTCTGGCGCGACTTCGCGTCGAAGCGCCAGCTCTTGCGCTACGCCGGGATGAACCTGCGCGAGCGTGAGAGCGGCAGTACAAAGGCCAGACGCGGCTGATCCAAGAAGGGCCGAGCCGATGCTGCGCAAGGTGCTCGGGCAAGCGGTCTTCCCCATCCTGCGCGGCGACCGCCTGCTACGGGGTGCGCTACGCCGAGCGCCGGGAGCGGATGGTGGAGCAGAAGGCGCGCGTGGCGGCCATGCGCAAGCTGCTCGTCGGTCTGGGGCGCCACCGGAGCGCTGAGCCCTTCGACCCGCCCGCGTCCACGTGTGCGAGAAGCTCCAGAACGCTGATCAGACGAGGATCACGAACACCGTCCCGATCACCGAGAACGCCGACAGCCGGACGTACCGCCTTCCAGTCATCGGCGTGAAGCCGCGTTCGCGCCAGAAGTCGTCACCGATCTCGACCGCGGCGACACCGGCCTCGCCTGACCGAGAGGCCGTCGAGTCACCGATACGCCCCAGCGAATCGGCGAGCGCTCTCACAGCTCGGTAGTGCTCACCGTAGTAGCTCGGTTCGTCGTCACCCCCTCGCTCGTCGACAGCGGAAACGCGGACGATTCAGACGGCACGAGCGACGCGTAATCAATCTGGATCGACTCGTCCGGTACAGTCGCAAGCACGGTGTCCGCCTCGACCAGGAAGTGCGGCATGGGTGAGATATGGCGGCCCAACGGCAGTTCGGCGACGGCTGTCGGTGAAGGTAGCGAGCGCACCATGAGAGCGCCGATCCTCGGCTTGACGCGCCGCGAGACGGTCGGGTCGAGCGTCCCTACGGCGGCACCCTCGCCTCGCAGGCCGAACGGGATGTTGCCGACGCTCGTACCACTCGGCGCTGGAGACGACCGATCGCTGGCCGGCTATGGCTCGCGAACCGACCGGGGCTGACGCGGGCTCCAGCCGTCCAGCACGCACTCCAGCGGCGGGCTAGAGCACGACGCGTCGCTACCGCTGCGCCGACCAGCACGCTGCATGCCCGCATCCTCCTCAACGGCCAGAATCGACGCCGCCCCCTTGACTTCCGCTTAATACCAGGTCCCATTCGGGTAGACGAACTGCGGCGGCGGCCGAGGTTGGCAAGGCCGACTGCCTCCGTCGCGACGATCACTGCCGGCACGTCAGCTAGTGCCCAGCCGTACTCGTTCCCGTGCTTTATGGCCTTCGCCAGCACAGAGGGTGGAAGCAGGGTTTCCTCGACCACGGTGGAAGGCGGTGTAACAGTTCGCCGCTCAGACGCCGAGGCTGAGGGCACGATGGATCGAGCGAGCAACGTACGCGCCGATCTCGCACCCAAGCAAGAACGCTAGCGCCGCAGGTCGGCCTGCAGCGGCTGGTTCTGGAGCGCCCGCGACGCTCGGCACCGTGGCAGGACGAAGCGCAGAACCCCACCGCCGAAGTCACGCGCGTGCCGCCCCCAGTCAAACCGGCCGAAGCTGCCAGCCGGACGCCAGCGCCGTCGGTCCCGATGACGACCGCCCCCGCCTCGGTGACGCGCTCGACCACCTTCAGCTCCCGTGGGAGGACCTCCCCGCGCGTGGCTCGCAGCTCACTCCAGAGGTTGCGCGAGGTGGGCGCTGCAGAACCAAGTATTGAGGGGCGCCACGCCGGATAAAACCGGAGCAGCGTGACCGGTAACATACGTCGCGAACGACGCCCCAAAACCCGCGTTCGCATAGCGGCGGGTTTATGCTGCACCACGCCGGATACACCCGAGGCCTCTGGCGCCAGAGGCCACCGCGCTCAGTCGCCAGAGGCGGTGATGCGGCCGTCGTGCTGCACCGGGAGCACGTCCAGCGTGTCGACGGCGGCGCACCGCGCGATGTCGTCGCCCATGCCGAGCGCGACAAGGCGGCGCGCGTGCTCGGTGCTGCGGAGGGCGCGCTCGATGTCGCCCTGGCTGCCCTGGTAGAGCGCATAGGCCATCTTGGACGGGTCCGAGAGAGCAGCCGCCTGCGCTGCGCTTACGATGCGGCTCACGAGCAAACCTGCGCAGAGCGTGTCCTCTAGAGAGACGCGCCCGTGCCAGCCTGCGCACAAGATGGTGCCCGGTTCGCCGCGCTCCAGGCCCTCCGCCAGAAAGCGCGCCGCGCGTGCGGCGTTGACGAAGCCCGCCCACCGCCACCTCGATGCCCGCTTTGGCCTCCGCCAGTGCTCGCGTGCCGTTGGTCGTCGTCAGCACGACGGTTTTGCCACGCACCGCTTCCGGCCCGTACTCCGCAGGTGAGTTGCCCGCGCCGAATCCCGCGACTGGCTTGCCATCGCGCTCGCCCCCGAGCAGCGAATAGTCCGCGTCCAGGTTGGCCGCGAGGCGCCCGGCCTCGCCGGTGTCGGTCGCGGGGATGACCGCGCGCGCGCCAGAGGCCAGCGCGGTCGCAATGGTCGTCGAGGCGCGGAGCACGTCCACCATGACCACGCGGCGCCCCTTGAGGGCCTCTGGCGAGAGAATGGAAGGGGAGAGAACGACGTCGATATCCACGAGCAGAGGGGCTGAACCAGGGATGCGAAGGGTAGCGTCACTTCGCTTTGTGGAACGGCGGTTTTGCGACGGTCGCGGCCAATTCACGGCCGCGCACCCGGACCGCGAGCTGCGTGCCGAGCGCGGTATACGCCGGGTCGTTCTCGACCAGCGCCAGCCCGATGCCCTGGCCCAAGACGGGCGACTGTGTGCCACTCGTCACCGTTCCGATCACGGTCTCGCCAGAGGCCACCTCGTACCCCTCGCGCGGAATCCCGCGGCCTTCCACGACGAGCCCGACCAGCTTGCGCGGCACGCCCGTTTCCTTCTGCTCGCGCAGCGCCTCGGCGCCGACGAACTCGCCCGCGTCCAGCTTGACTACCCAGCCCACGCCCGCCTCCAGCGGCGTGATCTCGTCGCTCAGCTCGTGCCCGTACAGGCAGAAGCCCGCCTCCAAGCGCAGCGTGTCGCGCGCGCCCAGACCGGCCGGAAGCAGGCCTCTGGCGGCACCGGCCTCCATGAGCGCCTCCCACACGCGCGGCGCCTCCTCGTTCGTGCAGTAGATCTCGACGCCCGCCTCGCCGGTGTACCCGGTGTGCGAGACGATGGGCGAATGGCAGCCCAGGAACGCGCCGGCCTCTGGCGTGACGAAGCGGTAGAACGGAAGGTCGGCGGGCACGGCGTCGGTTACCTCGCCTAGAATCTCGAACGCCAGAGGCCCCTGCAGCGCGATCAGCGCCGTGCCGTCCGAGAGGTCCATGATCGTGCAGTCCTGGCCGTCGGTTTTCCACGCGCCCGCTGCGTGCACCTCTCGCATGTGCGCGAGGTCTTTGTCGATGTTGCTCGCGTTGATGACCAGCATCCAGTTTTCCGCACCGAGGCGGTAAACCAGCAGGTCATCTACGGCCGTGCCGCTGGCGTGGCACATGACCGTGTACTGCGCCTGCCCGTCCACGATGCGGCTCACGTCGTTGGTGACCAGGTGCTGGATGAACGCCTGCGCGCCGAGTCCGTTGACCGCGACCTCGCCCATGTGGCTCACGTCGAAGAGTCCCGCGGCGCGTCGCACCGCGTGGTGCTCGTCCAGGATGCCGGAATACTGCACCGGCATGTCCCACCCCGCAAAGGGCATCATCTTGGCGCCGAGCGCGACGTGCTGGGCGTGGAGAGGCGTGGTCTTGAGAGCGTCAGACATGGGGAGCGGGACGTGATACAAGGGGCAGTGATACAAGGGGCGATGCGCCTCTGGCGAGACAGGGGCGGAAGATGCGGCGGCTCGGAAGCAACCGTGTGTCACCGCCGCCAGAGGCATCTGCACAGGTACGGCAACCCAAGCTACCCGAGCCTCTGGCGCCCGCGTACCTTCGCTTCATGGATTCACCACCGCTCCCTGTGCCGAAATTCCCGCTCTCGGGGCGCTTGGTCGCCCTGCTGTTCTCGTTTCTGCTCCTGGCCTCTGGCGCTAGCGGCCAGTCCACGGCGTTCGTCGGCGCCACGGTCATCCCGATTAGCGGCCCCGAGATCGCAGACGGCGTCGTCGTCATTGAGGACGGGCGCATCACCGCTGTCGGCGCCAGAGGCTCGGTCCGTGTGCCGAGCGGCGCGACCGTCGTCGACGCCAGAGGCAAGGTCATCATGCCCGGCATCGTCGACACGCACTCGCACGTGGGGGAGGGCGACGGCGGCGACCGCTCTGGCCCCATGCACCCCGATGTGCGCATCCTCGACGCGCTCGACCCGCGCGCCGACACGTTCGAGCGCGCCCGCGCAGGCGGCATCACGACGGTCAACGTCATGCCGGGCTCGGGGCACTTGATGAGCGGCCAGACGGCCTATCTCAAGCTCCGCGACGCCAACACCATCGAGGACATGCTGCTCTGCAGCGACCCGCAGACCGGAGATCTGCGGTGGCATGAAGATGGCCAACGGCACCAACTCGCTGCGCGGCACCAACGGCTTCCCCGGCACGCGCGCCAAAGCGGTCGCGATCGTGCGCGAGGCGTTTCTAGAGGCCGAGGCGTTCCGAGTCAAGCGGGCCGCGGGCGACAGTGTGGGCCGCGACCTACGCCTGGAAGGCCTGGCCGAAGTGCTCGACGGCACGCGCCGCGTCCACTTCCACACGCACCGTCACGACGACGTGCTGACCGCGCTCCGCATCGGCCGCGAGTTTGGCTTCACGCCCGTCCTGCATCACGTGAGCGAAGGCTGGCGCGTGGCCGACGAGATCGCGGCGGCGGGCGCCCCGGCGTCGATCATCGTGCTCGATTCGCCCGGCGGCAAAATGGAGGCGCGAGGCCTGGTCTTCCGCACCGGCAAAGCCCTCGAAGACGCAGGCGCCGACGTAGCCTACCACACCGACGACGGCATCACGGATAGCCGCCTCTTTCTCCGTTCCGCTGCGCTCGGCGTGCGTGCGGGCATGAGCCGCGAGAAAGCCCTCGAAGCCATGACCCTCGCTGGCGCTCGGATGCTCGGCATGGCCGACCGCGTCGGCTCGCTCGAAGTAGGCAAGGACGCCGACCTCGTGCTTCTCTCCGGCGACCCGCTGTCCATCTACACGCGCATCGAGCAGACCTGGGTGGACGGCACAAAGGTTTTCGACCTCGCCACGCCAGAGGACGCCGCATTTTCCGTCGGCGGCTACGACGTGTACCGCACCACCACTCTGCATACTCACCAATGAGACCGCTCTTTTTGCTTCTGGCGACCTTCGCCCTCGCCGCGTGCGCAGGCTCCCCGCGCCCCCTCGTACCTGACGCCAGCGGCCCGTACGCAGGCATCCCGCACGTTGCCGGAGACAACCTCACGGCCGAGGCCAACCCTGTCGCGCCCACCGGCGACGAGCGCCTGGACAACTTCCTCGCCGATCTCGCGGCGGCTATCGACCGGCACGACTGGTACGGTGTCGCAGAGTTCGCCGATCCTGAGGCGTTTGCAGCACGCCGCGTGGCCATCGAAACCACGCGCATGGATGGCGCCGCAGCGCAGGTGATCGGCGAGTCGCTCGGCCTGTCTGCTGTTCTCGATCCCTCTGGCGGGCGCCCGTGGAAAGCCCTGGGCGCCATCGAGGTGGTGACGCTGCGCAGCGTCACGGCCAACACGCCCGGCATCATGAGCGGCGACGCCACCTACACCATCGACGGCGACGTGCGCTTGGCCTCTGGCGAGACGCTGCCGCTCTCCTTTACCGTCGTCTCGCGCGATCGGAACTACGCCCTCCAGGTCCTCCTCCGCTAATGCGTTTCCTCCTCGCTCTCGCCGCGCTCCTGGCCGCCTCTGGCGCCACCGCCCAATCGCTCGTCGTCTACGCCGACACGCTCTACACCATGGCGGGCCCTGCCATCGTAGATGGCGCGGTCGTCATCCGTGACGGCAAGATCGTGAGCGCTGGTTCCGCCAGAGGCGTCCGCGTGCCCGCTGGCGCCCGCGAGATCCGCGGCGTGGTCGTTACGCCGGGTCTCGTGGACGTGCGCAGCACGGTCGGGCTTTCGGGCATTCTCAACCAGCCGCAGGACCAGGACGCGCTCGACATGGGCGGCCCGCTCCAGCCCTCGCTCCGCGCGATGGACGCGTACAACGCCCGCGATGAGTTGGTCGAGTGGCTGCTCGCGCTCGGCATCACAACCGCCCACACCGGCCACTCACCCGGCGCGCTCGCCGCAGGCCAGACGACCATCGTCAAGACGGCGTACGACACCATCGACGAGGCCTTGGTGGACTCGACGACCATGATGGCCATGACCGTGGGCCGCGGCGTCCGCTTCGACGACCCCGGCACGCGCGCCCGCGTCATCGCGCAGATCCGCGCCGCGATGTACAAAGGCCTCGCGCACGCCGAGAAGATGGCGGCCTCTGGCGACGCGCCCACGCGCGACCTGGACACCGAGGCGCTGGCGATGGTGGCCACAGGCAGGATGCCGGCGCTGATCACGGCGCACCGCGCCAACGACATCCAGGCCGTGCTGCGCCTCGCGCGCGAGTTTCCGCAGATGAACGTCGTGCTCGACGGCGCGTCCGAAGCTCCGCTCGTGCTGGACGACATCCGCGAAGCGGGCGTCTCCATCATCCTCCACCCGACGATGTACCGGACGGGCGGCGAGACCGAAAGCCTCGCCTTCGACACCGCGTCCAAGCTCCGTGCCGCGGGCATCCCCTTTGCGATCCAGAGCGGCTACGAAGCCTACGTGCCCAAAACGCGCGTCGTGCTGTTCGAGGCGGCCGTCGCCGCGGCCTACGGCCTGGACCGCGTCCACGCGCTCGAAGCCGTCAGCATCAGCGCCGCGCGCATCCTCGGCATCGACGACCGCGTGGGCTCGCTGGAGCCCGGCAAGGACGCGGACCTCGTGATCTTCGACGGCGACCCGCTGGAGACGATTACGCACGTTTGCACCGTCATCGTGGACGGCGTAGTGGTGCGCGAGGAGTGCTTCTAGCCTCTGGCGCCAGAGGCGGTTTCGCTGTTCTGCGCCAGAGGCCTCTGGCGTCGGCGGCGTTGGGGTGTCGGGCTGAGTACGTACTTCGTTCGCGGGAGACCTGCACCAGCGGCGAGTTAGGCCGCACGGCGAGCGCCGCACGCAGCGCACGTCTGGGCCTGTGGCGTCCGAAGCGGCTTGCCACACGATGAGCACGGCGGCCCGTAGAGTGATAAACGATGTTTCAAGATGTGGTCGGCGTCGAACCCGGCGGCTCCGGTCAACTGTTCGTAGGCGTTTCGGACTGGCTTGTGAAGCTCGGCTATCGGAGTCTCTCGTAGCGAAGCGGCGTGCTGCTGGCGGTAGTCCTTGACAGCTTGGACACCCCGGGCGTGCGCTTCGCGGACGACCTCAAACTCTGACTCGTCCAGCATGGGCACGTTTTGCTTGCACCGCCAGCACCAGAGCGTTTCCATTTCGGGGCCAGGGAGTGCGGTAGAACAGTTTGCCACTCAGCCGCAGCACGCGGCAAAGCGGTTGGACGAGGCAACGTAGACGCTGACGCTGGAAAGAAGCAAGGCGCTGGAGCGTGCTGTCGGCGTGCACCATACCATTAGCCGCAGACGAGGGGACCCCGGACGACAGACCTTTCGGATCGTCACAACCCTCCCAGTCTGCCGCCGAGGCCCGCCATGAAGATCCACACCACGCCCGCTCCCGACAAGGCCCGCCCCGTCCTCCTGCTCGCCGCCGATGTCTCCAAAGACACGCTCCACCTCTTCTCCCGTTTCGAGTCCGGACTCCGCGAGGTCGTCGCCGAGGACGTCATCGCCAATCGCACCGAGGCCGTCGAGCGGGCACTCGGCGAGGCGGCAGCCCTCGCGGCCAAGCACGGGCTCTGCGGCGTGCGCGTGATCTGCGAGGCCTCGGGCGGCTACGAGCGGACGCTGCTCACCGTCGCCCGAGGCGCTGGCCACCAGACGGCGCTCGTGAGCTCCGAGCAAGTCGGGCAGCTCACCAAAGCCGAGTCGCTCGACACCGGCAAGACCGACCGCAAGGATGCCCGCGTGATCCACTTGGCCGCCGCGATGGGCAAGACGCAGCGCCACCGCGACCTGCCGGAGCCCTACGTGCGGTTGCGCCACCTGACGGCGTTCCACGACGACGAGGTCCGCGTCACGTCGGCCATCCGCACGCGGCTCCAGGCCACGCTCCGCGACCTTTTCCCAGACTACGACCGACCTCTCGCCTTCACGTTCTCCAAGACCGGCCGGGTGCTGCTGCGCGAGCGCCTGCTGTGCCCGCACCGGCTGGTATCACTGGGCCAGACGCGTCTCTTGGCCATGCTGCGGCGCCGGGTCCCGGGCGTGAAGACGGTGACGGGCGAGCGGCTCCTGAGCGCCGCTGAGGCGTCGGTCCGCTCGGCGCCGCCGCCAGCCGTCGCGGCCGTGCTCTCCGCCCGACTCTCGGCGCTGGTCGCCGAGCTCGAGATGCACGAGTGCCAGGCCGAGGCGCTGAAAGAGCAGATCGAGGCGCTCGGCGCCACGCTCAAGGCCGACGGCGCGCTGCCACCGATCGACGAGGCGGTCTCCGGCATCACGCTCTTCAATCTGGCTCGGATCGTCGGCCAGACCGGGCCTCTGGCAGACTTCGCGTCGAAGCGCCAGCTCTTGCGCTACGCCGGGATGAACCTGCGGGAGCGTGAGAGCGGGCAGTACAAAGGGCAGACGCGGCTGTCCAAGAAGGGGCGGCCGATGCTTCGGAAGGTGCTCGTTGCGGAAGCCGCTTCCGCAACAGGCGGTCTTCCCCGTCCTGCGCGGTGACCGCCTGCTAGGTGTGCGCTACGCCGAGCGGCGGGAGCGGATGGTCGAGCATTGGGCCGGCATCGGCCCAAAGGCGCGAGTGGCGGCCATGCGCAAGCTGCTCAGCGTTGTGTGGGGCGCCCACCGGAGCTCTGAGCCCTTCGACCCGGCCCGTGTCCACGTCTGCCAGAGCCAGTACGCGCTCGCCGCTTAGCCACCCCGCTACACCTCCGCTTTCACCGACCGCTGGGACGGACCGCCGTCCCGCACCCCCTGCCGCCGAGAGGACCGACAACCGCCCGTCAAGCCTCATGGGTCTCTGATCCGAGAGCTTCGCCGTGCACCATGGAGCGCCCCGATCCCCGCCTCACCCGAGGCGGTCGGAAGCAGCTCGTCCCTCGGCGGCACCCTCCGCCTCGCAGAGCCGATACGGGATGTTTCTCGTCGCTCCGTGCCACTCGGCGCTGGAGACGACCGATCCTGGCCAGCATGGCTCGCGACCGACCGGGGTGACGCGCTCCACGCCCGTCCGCCGCACTCCAGCGGCGGGCTAGAGACGCCGCGTCGCTACCGCTGCCCGACCAGCACGCTCATGCCCGCATCCTCCTCAACGGCCAGAATCGACGCCGCCCCCTTGACTTCCGCTTAATACCAGTGGCGGGTTCTGCCGCGCCGGGCACGCCTTTTCACGGCGACGCCCGCTCGAGCCGTGCGTCCAAAACTGCCGTCACCGGTTGCGGGCACTCACCCCCACTCGACCGGACGACGACACCCAACTGCTCCCAGCGCGCGTACCCCGCCCGCTCCACGGTCACGCTGTACTCCCCCGACCGGCCGTGCGCCCCCGCGAGCGAGACGATTTCCAGAGCCTCATTCACTTGGTACCGCCCCAATGTGTCGGCGAACGCCTCATCGCGGGCCACGGCAACGGCGCCCTCGGCAACGGGCTCACCCGTTGCGGCGTCCGAGACGCTAACAATGACGGCTGGTTCTACGACGGCAGGGCAGGCGTATCCGCCGCCGGTGTCGCAGGCCGCCAGCGCGACGATGAGGAGAGAGAGGATTGGAGACCGCATAGGGATAGGCTCTGGGGGCTCAGGCCGAACACGCCGAAGCAACGGCGCGGAAGGAGTCGTCGCAAGGGCACTAGCACCGCCCCTGAAGCGCGGCAGAACAGAAGGCGGCTCACCCGCGAAGGGCAACGGCCACCAGAGGTGGTTCAGAGCGGAGGATACGCCTCTGGCGCCAGAGGCCGGACAGAGCGAACACGCTGGAGCCCTTCGTCGGAGTGCAGCCGCAGGTTAGCTGGCCTGTGTGTATGGACCGGGATGAGTGGTAACAGATCAGACCGGGACGATGGGTGACAGCTTCGTTCACCCGGCATGGCCCTCCCCACACCGCCGTGCCCTGGACTGTTACCGACCCCATGCTCCAACGAGCCCGCCTCATCGCCCTCCATTCGGACGGCCTCTACTCCGTCGCGGACCTCGCCGCCCGCGCCGGCGTCTCGCGCAAGACCGCCTACAAGTGGATCGCCCGCTACGCCGACGGCGGCGCCGAGGCGCTGGCCGACCGCTCCCACGCCACGCGGGGCCATCCGGCCACCACTCCGGCTAAGGTCGAAGGCCTCGTCGTCGCCGCGCGCCAGAAGCACCCCTCGTGGGGACCGCGCAAGTTGCTGTTGTGGCTCGCGGGGCGGCACCCGGACGTGGCGCTGCCCGCGGCCTCGACCGTCGGTACGATCCTCAAGCGTCACGGGCTCGTCGAGCCCCGACGACGTCGGCGTGTGGCGGCGCACCCTGGCAGCCGTCCGCTCGTCGCGGATGCGCCGTGCGACGTGTGGACGGCGGACTACAAGGGGCAGTTCAAGACCCGCGACGGGGTCTACTGCTTCCCGCTGACGGTCTGCGACGCGCACAGCCGCTACGTGCTCGCCTGCGAGGGCCACGGCTCGGTCAAGCAGTCCGGCGCGCTGCGCGTCTTCGACCGGCTGTTCCACGAACACGGGCTGCCCCTCTCGATCCGCACGGACAACGGCGTGCCCTTCGCTACGCAGGCCATTTGCGGCCTCTCGCGGCTCTCCGTGCGCTGGATCAAGCTCGGCATCACGCCCGACCGCATCGAGCCGGGCAAGCCTCAGCAGAACGGCCAACATGAACGGATGCACCGCACGCTGAAAGCGGAGGCGGCGAGGCCACCCGAAGCGGACATGGCCGCCCAGCAACGCCGCTTCGACACCTGGCGCGCCGAGTTCAACGACGAGCGGCCCCACGACGGGATCGGTGGCGCGACGCCGACTTCGCGCTACGCCCCGTCCGATGCCGAGCGTGCTGCCCGAGCCAGCGTGCTGCCCGAGCCGGAGTACCCGGCCCACGCCGAGATCCGCCGCGTGTCGCGGTGCGGGACGTTCAAGATGAAGGGCCACCAGCGGTTTCTGAGCCAGGCGCTGGCGAACGAGCCTGTGGCCTTCGAGGAGATCGCCGACGGCGTGTGGTCGCTCCACTTCTACGCCGTAGAGCTCGGCCGCTTCGACGAGCGGGACTACCAGCTCAAGACGTAGACTCGGCCCCTAACCGTGTCACCCATCAAGCCGGTCTAAAGTGTTACCCATCGTCCCGGCTGCTACAGTGCTAGAACGTGGAGCTAGCAGCTATGGATGAGCACCGCGTGCCCCATCGAGGCGGCGTCGGAATAAAAACGTGATAGCTCGCCTATTTGACCTCGATAGAACTCGAGTTCGGGGACGCTGCTCTTGCCTGTCTCCATGTCTACCGGCTGTGCCAACTGCTCATGAACTGTCTCGTAGGCACGGGAAAGCGCGTCGTAGGACACCGAAGAGAGGGATTTGGCGATCTCCCTGGTGTTGGAGGCACTGACTGTGTGGACCCAACACTCGTACCATCCTGAGTGACGAGCACGACGTGCGAGCCACGCGGGGCGTTCTTTGTCATGCGTCATCTTGAGCGGGCGCGGAGTCCCTCGGACGGCGGCGCCACCGTGCTCAGGCAGCAGGGTCTGTAGGACGGTTCTGAGATCTCTGTAGACCCAGTCGCAAGCAGAGAGGTAGGCGGATTCGCAATGGATGTCAAATCCTTCCTCTGCGACCCAATCACGCAAAGATCTCCTCTTCCAATCCTCGTTTGAGATGCCCCAATGATACATTCTTACCCACGCTGCCGCATGAGTCCGAGCGGCAGTTTCCAAGGAAGCGGGTAGAGAGTAATAGTGGTGCTCTATCGACACTGCTCTGAGGCCAGCTAACCAATATTTGAGCGGACTCAGGCCGCATGAAGCCCCGCGAAATGACGCTTAGGCGGAACGAGTCCGCATGATACGCCGAATCTGCCCAAATTACGGACTCGTTCCGCCTAAGCGACTGGCTTGGTAGCCAGCGCGCACGTATCTACTTGGACATCGACGCCATAGAACTCGTGTCCAAACTTCTCAAACAGGTCCACAGCGCCATCCGCTCGCGCCAGATGAGCCCGAGGACCGAGGAGACGTACGCGGGATGGATCAAACGATACGTCCGCTATCACGGACTCCGTCATCCCAGTGAGATGGCCGAGCCTGAGGTGCAGGCCTTCCTCACACACCTCGCTGTGGAGCGCGACGTGGCCGCCAGTACGCAGACGCAGGCGCTCTCCGCTCTGCTGTTTCTGTACGATGCTGTGTTGGGCGTTCCCCTCAACGAACTCGACATCATCCGCGTGAGAAAGCCGCGGCGCATCCCCACCGTCCTGAGCCAGCGCGAAGTGGCCGCCCTGCTCCACGAACTCCGAGGCGTCTCCCGGCTCGTAGGTGGCCTGCTCTACGGGGCGGGGCTCCGGCTTCACGGCGCGCTCCGCCTCCGCGTCAAGGACCTGGACTTCGACAGGCGGCAACTGACGGTGCACCAAGGCAAGGGGCGAAAGGACCGTGTCACCGTCCTCCCGGATGCGCTGATAGAGCCGCTTCGAACCCACCTCGATGGCGTGCGGGCGCTCCACGAGGAGGACCTCCGGGAAGGGTTTGGAGACGCGAAGCTGCCCCACGCGCTCGCCCGTAAGTACCCCACTGCCGCCAGAGGCTTCGGATGGCAGTTCGTGTTCCCCGCATCTCGTCGGTCCCAGGATCCAGAGACCGGCCACATCCATCGTCACCACCTCGATCCATCTACCGTGCAGAAGGCGGTCAAGCGAGCCTCTGGCGCCGCCGGGATCGACAAGCGCGCATCGTGCCACACGCTGCGCCACTCCTTCGCCACGCACCTTCTCGAAGGCGGCACCGACGTGCGAACCGTTCAAGATCTTCTGGGCCACACCAAGCTGGCGACGACCCAGATCTACCTCCACGTCGCCGACCTCAACGGCCTCGGCATCCGCAGTCCGCTCGACGCCCTCGCCTGAGCCTCTGGCGGAAGCATCGAGCCACCACGCCGCAGGTACATCGGCTTCTGGCGCCAGAGGCTACAGCATCACCTCGTCCACGTAGCACCAGCCCCAGGCCTCGCCCGGCTCGATGCTCCGCGCGATGGGGTGGCCCGTCGCGTGGAAGTGCGCCGTGGCGTGCGTGCCCGGCGAGGAGTCGCAGCAGCCGACGTGGCCGCACTCCATGCAGATGCGCAGGTGCACCCAACGTTCGCCAGAGGCGATGCACTCCTCGCAGCCTCTGGCGCTCGGCGTAACCTCGTGGACGTGGTCGCCGTGCGTACACCCGGCCTTCGGGTCGGGCGCGAGCGTGACGGTCGCGTCTAGGTCGATCCAGTCGGCGGATTGGGTGGGCATGGCGGGGAGGTCGGGCAGGGGAGGAGCGGCGGCATCGTGGGCGCGGAAGAGGTCGCCAGAGGCGATAAAGCTGGCGGCGTCGCCGCCGACGAGAATCGTGTCGCCTGCTTCGAGCGTGGCGCTGCCTGCGGGCTCGCGCGTGATCTCGCCCTCGTGGTCGAGGCTGATGACGTGGAGCAGGCGCTCGTCCAGTTTCAACTCGGAGAGCGTCTTGCCGACGACCGGCGCGCCCTCGCGGACGGTGATCGTGCGTGTCGAAAAGCAATCGTCGTCCAGTTCACACTCGACGGCGGGCGCGCCCATCATCTCGGCGTCGAGCGCGCTATAGGTGCCGCGGCGCAGCGCCTCCTCGTGCTTCAAGATCTCCTCGGGCGCCACCTGGTAGTGCCGCAGGATGTCGTCGAACATGCCGATCACGGCTTCCATCTGTGTCGCGATCACGCGGTCGGCGCCAGAGGCGGTGAGGTGCTCGGCGTCGGCCACGCTGGGTGCGCAGGCCACGATGCGAGTCGTGGGCGCGAGGGCACGTGCGACGCTCACCACGCGGTGCGCCATCTGCGGGTTGTCGTCGGGTACGATGAGCAGCTTGGCGCGCTGCAGCCCGACGGCCTCCAGGATGAACTGCTTGGCATAGTCGCCGCGGAGCACGCGCTGGCCTTCGGCCTCGGCCTCTCGCGCGCCATCCGGCGAGAGCGTGACGATGGCGAACGGCACGCCCGAGCCGTCCAGCACGCGGACGAGCTTGCGCGCGTTTTCGCCGTAGCCCGCGATGATGGTGTGGTTTTGTAGGTCCGCAAAGTGCCCAGGATCCACCTCTGGCGCGTCGTCTTCGTCCTTCGTTTCCTGCCTCTGGCGGAGCGTTGCCGAGAGGCGCCCGGCCTGGGGCGCGAAGATGGGCGTGAGGGCCATGACCACGACCGTGGCCGCGATAAACGCCTGCGCACCCGCCTCGCCCATGCCCATGGGGGACAAACCGGCCTCGCGGCCCGCGCGCTCCAGCACGAACGAGAACTCGCCCAGTTGCGCCAGCCACAGCGCGCCAGCGGCTGCGACGGGCGTCGCGCGGCCCACGGCGCGGAGCGCCACAAACGTGGTGAACAGCTTGATGACGAGCACCGCCACGATGATGCCCAGCACGAGCCAGATGTTGGCGAACATGAAGCTCAAGTCCAGCAGCAGCCCGACCGAGACGAAAAACGTCGCCGAAAACAGAATCTGCAGCGGCAGGATCTCGCTGAGCGCGTGCTCGCTAAAGCGACTCTGGCTCACCACCAGACCCGCCAAAAACGCGCCCAGCGCGATGCTCACACCCGCGAGGCCCACGAGGTACGCCGTCCCGAAGCAGATCGCGACGATGGTGAGCAGGAACAGCTCCGGCGAGCACGTCCGCGCCACGTGCTCCAAGAGCGGCGGCAGCGCGCGCCGCGCCACAACCAGCACGAACACGATGATGAGCGCCGCCTTGGTCAGCGCCCAGATCAGCGCCAGAGGCCCGACCGTCTCGCCGCCTACGCCAGTCCCCAGCGCGGGCACGAGCAGCACCATCACGATCACCGCGAGGTCCTGGAAAATGAGCACGCCGACGGACGCTTGCCCGTGCGGCGCATTGGTCTCGCCGCGGTCGCCCAGCATCTTCGTCACGATGGCCGTGGACGAGAGCGCGACGAGAAAGCCGGAGAACACGCCCACCTTCCAGTCGATGCCAAAGGCGAACAAAATGCCCGTCACGATGGCCGTCGTGAGCACCACTTGGATGCCGCCGCCGACGAAGATGAGCCGTTTGATCTTGGCCAGCTTGTCCAGCGAAAACTCGATGCCGATCGTGAACAGCAGCAGCAGCACACCGATCTCCGCCGAGGCCTCGATCAGTGCCTGATCGGTCACGAGACCCAGCGCGTTGGGGCCTATCGCGACGCCCGCGAGCAGGAAGCCCACGATGGGCACCAGCCCCAAGCGCTGCGACACGTACGCCACCAGCGCAGCCGCGACGATGAGCAACACGACTTCGGTCAGGAACGGCGGGACGGCGCCAGCGGCGAGGATAAACGGCATGCGGGAGGGGGCGTGTGCCAGAGCCAGCCTCTGGCGCGAGGTCCACCCGCTTGTGTTTCGTGCGGTTCCGCCAGAGGCTGGGCGCGTGCCTCTGGCGGGGCGGCCTCTGGCGGGGCGGCGCGCTCGGCTGGGACCCCCCGAGGATGCTCCGCTCCGCGCACTGACCCGGCCTCTGGCGTGCGGCGGACAACGGAGCTTGTAGGCAGACGCAGGGGGCGCATCCTCTGTCTCCCAAACAGGGTTAGGGCCGTTAAGTGCTAGCTCGAACCCCTCCCGACGTGTCATCCTGAGCGAAGCCGGAGGATCTCAACTCGGGCTTTCGATTCGCCTCCACTGCCACCGATGGCCTCTGGCGTCGGCGCTGAGATCCTGCGCTTCGCGGACCCTGCGGGGTCGCAGGCTCAGGATTACAAGCGCGTGGCTCAAGAACGTACCGGCCCTGCCCTAAACAGGGGGACAATCCAGACTGCGGTCTTCCCACAGATCCAGACGGCTCGCAACTCCGCCAGAGGCTAGATCTGGATTGTCCCCACTTTCAAGGGGGACAGAGAACGCGACCTCTGCGCCGCTCACGCAACGCGCGGTGAGTCGCTGAGCCTCTGGTGTTTGCACCTAGCACCACGCCGAGCGTTCTCGGGGGGTTCTACCCAGGCGAGCACAGCGCCGTACCCAAGACCTCTGGCGCCAGAGGCTGAAGCGGATTTTCTCCCAGTCCCCAGTCCCCGCGCTACGCCAGAGGCTCCAGCAGGGCGCGCATCGCGTCCAGTTCGTCGCGGTTGACGGCATGGCCCATGTTCTTGTAGATCCGCTCGTCGACGTTGGCGCCGAGGTCGCCGAACACGAGGGCGCTGCGGCGGACGCGGGACAGGGGGATGTGCGGGTCGACGTCTGAGCAGCCGAGCAAGACGGGCGTGCGGGCGAGGTCCGTGCCGTAGTCGAACGTCTTGTCGGCGGGCGGCTTGTTGCTGCCGTCCTCGCCGTTGCCGATGAGGCCGCCCGAGAGTGCGACGACGGCGCCCCAGCGTCCGCCGGTGCGCGCAGCAAACTCCAGCGAGAGGCACGCGCCCTGGCTAAAGCCCGCGAGCGCGATCCGCTCGCGCGGAATGCCCGCCGCCTCGGCCTGTGCTACCGCCCGGCCGAGCGCGGCGAGCGCGCCGTCCAAGTGGGGCTGGTTCGACGCCAGAGGCGCCAGAAACGAGTGCGGGTACCACGTCGCGCCGTCGGCGTCGGGCGCGAGCAGTGCGAGGGCCTCTGGCGAGGCCTCGCGGCCGAGCGCGAGAATATCAGCGGCGCCCGCGCCGCGGCCGTGGACGAGGATGACGGCGCCTCTGGAAGCGGATAGGTCGGCGCCGGCGGTGCGGATGGGTGCGGTCTCGTGCGGCATCAGTCGGCGGTGGAGTCGGGCGCGGCGCCAGAGGCGAGCGCGAGCGTGGTGGTGTCGGGCAGAGGTTGGAAGCCGCTCGCGACGACGCGGCTGCCGTTGTAGTCCAGACGGAACGAGACCTTGTCGCCTTCGGCGAGCCCGTCGATGGCCTCTGGCGAGGCGAGGAGGAAGTCCATCTGCATCGCGTCCATAAAGCCGGGGATGGCTTCGTGGTCGACGGTGGCGGCCTGGCCTTCAAAGCGCGAGCCGAGGTAGACGCCGCGGGCGGTCCACGTCTCGCCAGAGGCCTCTGGCGCCTCGGCTGTCTGCGTCTCGGGCGCGTCGCCCGCGCAGGCCGTGAGCATCGCGCCAGAGGCGAGCAGAATCAGGAGAGCGCGGATCACGACGGCACCTGGAGGACGGGGAGGCGGGCTTCGATGGCCTCGCGCTGAGACTCGTACTGCGGCGGCAGCATCAGCTTCTGGCCGAGCGCGTCGGCGGGCTCGTCCGTCGCGAAGCCGGGCGGGTCGGTCGCGATCTCGAAGAGGACGCCGCCGGGCTCGCGGCAGTAGACGGAGTGGAAGTACTGTCGGTCGATGGGTGGCGTGGGCTGGAGGCCCATCTGGAGCAGCAACTCGCGTGTTTCGAGTTCGGCCTCGTCGTCGGGCACGCGGAACGCGATGTGGTGGACCGTGCCTGCGCCCATGCGTCCGGCCTCGCCGGGCTCGCGCATCACGTCCACGAAGCGCGCGCGGTCCGTCTTGGGATGCACGAGCCGAAGGCGGCCGTCTTCCTCGCCGTGCTCTTGGTAGCCCAGCGCGTCGGTCAGCACACGCAGGGTGGCCTCGGGCCGCGCAGTTCGGAGCGTGACGGAGTGGAACGCGCCCAGCGCAGCCTCTGGCGGGATCGGCCCGGCCTCCCAGCCGCCAGAGGCGTCAGGCGTGGCGACGATCTCGATCACGAGCCCATCAGGATCGCGAAGCGTGAGAACCTGATCCCCAAACCGTGCCTCTGGCGCGTCGAACGTCACGTTCGCCAGAGGCGCGTGGCTCGCCAAGCGGTCCAGCCACAGGTCCACGGCGCCCTCGGGCGCGGCGTAGGCTGTCGCGACGGCTTGCGGCGCGCCGACGCGGCCGCCGAGCGCGCGATCACCCCACGGAAAAAAGGTTAGGAACGAGCCCGGACGCGCGTCGCCGTCGGCGTAGTAGAGATGGTAGGTGCCGGGGTCGTCGAAGTTGACGGTCCGCTTGACCAGGCGAAGGCCGAGCAGGCCGGAGTACACGTCCACGATCTGCTGCGCGGAGCCAGAAATGGCGGTGACGTGGTGGAGGCCGGTAACGGGGGAGGGCATGGAGCGCGGGTGTTTCGCGCTTGGACCGAGCGGCCGGGTCCGCGTTCCGCCAGAGGCCTCTGGCGGGTCCAGTGAGCAGGTGCAGCGCGACAGCCTCTGGCGAAGAGGCTCGCGTGTGAAGAGTGGAGGTCGGTGACGGATGGGTCCGCTGCTCTCGTGTATCGTAGAGAGGACCGGGCGACTCACGCTCCGGTTGCGGCGAGTACAGCGCCCTGAGGAACACCCGGGCACAGGGCGGTTCAGGTCGGTGAGATGCGAGTCCTGCTGGAACATGTCGGCGACGAGGCCAAAGCCCTCGCCACGCGGCTGGGCGCCCTCGGGAGCTCTGCCCTTCGGTTTGAACTGGCGCCGCCAGAGGCTTCGCCCCGGCGCTCGGGAGTGCTGCTCGCCAGCGGCCCGCTCGGCGCGGTCCTCGCGCGGGCGCAGGCCTACCGTCAGGCCGGGCACCGGGCGGTCGTGGTGGCGGTGAGTTCGCCGCTGCTGCGTTCGGCATGGACACTACTCCAAGCAGGCGCTGCCGATGTGCTGCCCGTCGCATCGCCAGAGGCGCTCGCAGCGCGCCTGGGCGCGCGGTTCGAGCGGTGGCGCGAGGTCGACCAGATGCTGGGCGCGCCGCTCGTGCGCGACCGCCTCGCAGGCGAGAGCCCACGGTGGCAGGCCTCGCTGCGCCGCGCCATCGAAGTCGCGCGCTACTCGCAAGCCGACGTGCTGTTGACGGGCGAGAGCGGGACCGGCAAAGAGCTCGTCGCGAGGTTGATCCACACGCTGGACCGGCGCCCGGACAAGGGCGACGTGGTGATTCTGGACTGCACGACGATCTCGGCCGAGCTGTCGGGCAGCGAGTTTTTCGGTCACCAGAAAGGCGCGTTCACCAACGCCATCGCCGCGCGTGAAGGAGCCCTCGCGCTGGCCGACGGCGGCACGCTATTCCTCGACGAAGTCGGCGAGTTGCCTCTGGCGCTGCAAGCCGAGTTGCTGCGCGCGATCCAGGAACAGACGTTCAAGCCCGTCGGCTCGAACGCGTGGCGCGAGGTGTCTTTCCGGCTCGTCTGCGCCACGCACCGCGATCTGGAAGCCGAAGTAGAGGCCGGGCGCTTCCGGCACGACCTGTACCACCGCATCGCGGCCGTGCGCCTGCACCTGCCGCCGCTGCGCGAGAGGCCGGGCGACATCGTCGCGCTGAGCGACCGGTTTTTGCGCGAGAGGCTGGGCGAAAGCGCGACGATGTGCGCGCCGGTCCGTGAGCTTCTGGCGTCGCGCGGGTACTCGGGCAACGTGCGCGAGCTGCGGCAGCTCATCGCGCGCATCGCCGCGCGTCACGTCGGCAATGGTCCCGTGACGGTCGGTGACGTGCCGCCGGATGAGTGGCCGGAGCCGGGCGAACGCGTCGCGCCAGAGGCCGACCCGTTTTCCGCGACCGCGCGCCACGCGCTCGCGCTCGGCATGAGCCTCAAAGACATCGGCACCGCCGCTGGCGACGCCGCGATCCGCCTGGCGCTGGAAACGGAAGGCGGCACGCATGGCGCCGCCGAGCGGCTGGGCGTGAGCGACCGGGCCATCCAGCTTCGCGTCGCCAAATGGCGCGAGAGCGCCGCGTGAGCCTCTGGCGCCAGAGGCCGCTCATCCTGCCGGGTGACGCTCAGCGCCGATCCAAAGCGATAGAAGGCAGGGCTGTTGAGGGTCTATCCGAAAAGCTTTGAGGTGTCATTGCGAGGAGCGCAGCGGCGCGGCAATCTGGGCCGTCCGAGCGCTGTATCACCAGATCGCCACGCGGAGCCTGTCCTGAGCGCAGCCGAATGGTCTCGCGATGACAACATCGTTAGGCCGCTCAGCCCGCCAGAGGCCGCGTGGCATGGCGCGGCGCTCGCACCGCTTCCGCGAGCGCGCGCAGCGCGCGGTCGATGTCGGCCTCGGAGTGGCGCGCGCTCAGCAAGAATGTGAGCGCGGGGCCTCTGGCGGAGCGCACGAGCGCCGCGCGAATGCCGCGCCGCTCCAGCCCCGCCTGGACTGCGCCAGGCGCTCGGACGTGGAGCGTTTGGACCGGAAACGGCCCGCCCTCCGCACCCAGACCGAGTCGACTGGCGCCCGCTCGGAACTGCCGCACGCGGCGCCAGAGGCGCGCCCGGAGCGCATCGCCAGAGGCCGCGTTGATCTCGAGCGCGCGAGCCGCCGACGCCACGTCCGCTGCGGACGGTGGGCTGCTGTGCACGCGCGCGCTGCCCCGTTCGCGAAACCGCGCGACAACGGCTTCGGCGCCCGCTACGAACGCCAGAGGCGCCCCGAACGCCTTCGCCATCGACGCGACGACAACCAACCGCGCCCGGGCCTCTGGCGCAAGTTGCAGTTGTCGCGCCGTCCCGCCGCCGCCCGTTCCGTACGGCGTTGCGCCTCTGGCGCCAGAGGCTGGCCGCCCGAAGATGCCCAGCGCCTGTGTGTCGTCAATAACGATCCGCGCCTCTGGCGCGGCATCGGCGTAGGCCGCCAGCGGCGCGAACTGCCCGCAGGCCGGGCACCAGCCATCCGTAATCACGAGCGACGGCCCGCCGCCAGAGGCTCGGGCCGCGCGGCGCAGCGCGTCCGCGTCGTGGTGCGCAAACCAGCGCATGCGGGCGCCTCGCCTCGCAGCGTGCTCCACGCCCCACCGGCCGACGGCGTACAGCCTTCGGTCCGCAAAGACCGTCGTGCCCGGGGACACGAGCGCATCGCTGAGGTCGTGGAACAGGTGCAGCGTCGAGCGCCAGAGGCCCGCGTCGGGCAGGCCGACGAGCGCGGCCAAGCCTCTGGCGACACGGCGATCTATGTCTCGCTCTCGCAAGGCTGCGGGCGCACCGGTCGTGAGCGCCGACCAGGGCTGGAGCGCATCGTGGGGATGCGCGAGGCCGAGGTACAAGGCCGACGCAAAATCAGCGGGGCGCCGCACTCGCGCCGCCCCGCCAGAGGCTGGTCTCATGAGCGCGTCGGCACGGGTCCGGTCGCGCCGTCACCTTGCGCGCCGCCAGAGGCCTGCGCGGCGTGTCGGCGGTGCATCAGCGCCGAGGGTTGGGCGACCTCGTCGCCTGCCAGCCGCGCCGTCACGATGTTGCCGGAGAGGTCGACGCCGGTGACAGCGCGGTAGGCGTAGACGTAGCGCTGGATCTCGCCGCGCCACGCGTGCGCCCATGCGCGCGCCGTTTCCGGGTCGTTGATCTGACTCCAGTTGCCAAACCGGGTCGAGAGCAGCAGTTGCTCGCCGTAGTGGCCCAGGTCTCGGAAGTGCGTGATCGACGGTCCGGGCCACCCCAGCAAGCCCTTCATGGTCTCCACGCGGTCCATCCAGCCCTCGCCGTAGGGCACCATCGGGCGGCCGCCGAGGAAGTCGCGCGTCTCGGGACGTGCCAGCAGGTACTGCTGGATCAGCATCTCGGAGCGCGCCTGCGTCGGCAGGTCTCCGTACTGGTTGTGTGCGCCCTTGGCGAGCACGAAGTGCAGGTCGCGCAGCGCGTTGAGGACTGGGAAGGCGTCGGCGCGGAGCGTCGAATCGTTGTCCTCGCGGAAGAATTGCGTGGCGAGCTGTAGCAGGCCGTGGAAGGCCGAGAGGAACTCGGCGCGGCTTTCGGCGGCCCGGATCTTCGGGACGGCCTTGCCCTCTATCGCGAGACCGTACTCGTACGTGTACTCGTAGGCGCGGCGCGGCACGCTCAGCCGGTTGCCTTCGTCCTGGATGTAGCCCCACATGAGGTTGCCCAGCGGGCGCAGCGGGTCGACGGCGAGCTGAGACAGCGGATCCCCCTGCATACCGGGCAAGCGGCGGTTCTGGAAGCGCAGCGAGAGCGCGCCCATCGTCTGCACGAGCATGCCCTGTTCATGCCAGTACGACCAGATGAGCTCCAGAAAGCACGGATTGGCCACTCGCGAGCGCAGGATCCCCGTGCATCCCGCGCCATACTTCAGGCTGTCGCGGTCATCCACGACGATGATGCCGAGCGCCTGGCGGATCGTCTCGAAATAGGGCAGAACGCGTGCGCCCATGCCTTGCTGGATCTGGCCGAAGAACTCCTCGGCCTGCTGCTTCACTTCGCTATCGGTGAGGCTCGCCAGAGGCCCGTGCCAGAACTTCAAGCCTTCGGCGTGGCCGCACTGCTGGAGCAGAAACGCCTCGGTCGCGCCCTTGATGACAGAATAGGCGTCCGTGCTGCGAAGCCCGCAGCGGCGGAGCTTGCGCATCGCGTCGCCGGTGCGCGCGTCGAGGCAGTCTTCGTTGTTGCCTTCTTCGTCGCACAGCACCGCGTCCAGGAAGCGCTGGTAGACCGGAAAGCCCATCGCCGCGCTCCGCGACTTGATGTAGTTCCACAAGAACGTCTCCGCCGAGGTCGGCGTGGCGGAGACGAGGTGCACCTGGAGCGCGCCGTCGTCCACGGCGTCGCCGATGTCCTCGTCGTCATCCTTCTCGTCGTCGGCCTCTGGCGTGCCGTCCACGAACACGTCCGTGGAGAACGCGGAAACCGTCCTCGCGAGGTCGCCCAGGTCGGGCTCGAAGATGTCGTCGTCCTTGCGCGCGCCAGAGGCTGCGGATGGGTCGTCGGCGTCTCCGAAGAGCACCTCGGCCTGATACTCGACCGTGAACGAGCCCAGAGATACGCTGCCCGACTGGCCGCGGCTGAGCACGAACGCGTCGTCGCGCGAGTCCGCGAAGGGGGACGCGTTGCGGATGTTGTAGAGCTTGAAGAACAGCTCGGGTGCTCCACTGAGTTCCTCCGCCTCAACGGGCAGGCGGTCGCTGCTGAAGAGCAGCGTAAACGGTGCACTGGTCTCGTCCTCGGTGATGTGGACGGCAGTCGTCGCCAAGCCGTCGTCGTCGCCTTCGTCGGCGTCCCAGGCTTCCAGGTAGTAGCGGTAGGTGGTGTCGGCGGGGCTGCTGCGGATGAGCGTTCCCGTGATGCGGTAGATCGTCATGGTTGGAGGGGGTTAGGCGGCTTGAGCGGAAGCAAGGGGGCGGGAGGGGCCGATAGCGCTGCGCACGGCCCAGTAGTCGAGCACACTGCCAATCGTGCGGGCCTCGGCCTCTGGCGAGAGGCGGCCGTGGACCTTCGCCTGCCCCAGAGCGGCGAAGACCAGCGAGGGGCGCGCCTCGCGCATCGCGATGGGATCGGAGGCCCAGCGGCGCGCGAGCGCGGCGAGCGTGGCGGGCTGTCGGTCGCGGACGGGCAGCACCTCGCGCAGCGAGCGCCCCCGCAGGGATGTGGGCCTGTGATTCGCCAGAAGCCCTGCAAACGCAGGCAGCGAGGCTTCCAGATCGCGGATAAGCGTCGTGCGCTCGGTATCCAGACCCGCGAGTGGGTAGAAGCCGTGCCACAGTTTGACCAGGCGCGCCCACTGCGGGTGCGGGAAGAGCGCCTCGCCCAGCGCGCAGCTGAGCCGAGCGCGGATCCACGGAAACGGGTGCGGATCGTCCAGGCTGACGCGAAACACGAAGGCGCGCGGCAGGCTCACGACCGAGATCAGCCCCATCGTGGCGCTGACGCCGAGGTGGCCGAGCGCCCAGAAGTCGGAGACGATTTCTGAGATCCAGCGGTCCCACAACACCCAGATCTTGGCTCGCGCCGGGTCGCTTTTCTGGCGTGCCCGAAGCTCAGCCCTGAGCGAATCCACAAGCCCCAGCAGCGCCGCCGCCTGATGCCCCACCTCGTGGAGGAGCGAGGCGGCGATGCCGCTGCCGATCATGCGCTCGCGCGGCACGCGCACAATCGCGACCGGGTTTTCGCCTCCGCCGGGGAGGCGCGTTCGGGCACGCCGGATGGCAGCCCCGTGGCCGCGGTCCAGATAGCAGAGCACGGGGGGCGTGTCGTAGTACCGCTCGCCCAAGTCCAGCCCGTCGGCCGCGAGGGCGTCCAGGCCCGAAAGCCACGCGCCCGTCCCGTGCTCGCCGCGCTGGGTGAGCACGTCGGCGAAGAGGTCGAACTGGGTTAGCACCTTGTTAAAGCGCAAGCGGAGCAGCGTGAACTGCCGCTGTGCTTTCTCGGCGGTGACCTGGTGGCGCGCGGGGCCGCGAATCCAGCGGATGTACGCGTAGACCATCTCGCGGAGCTCACGGCGTCCGGCCACGAGGTACTCGTCGATGGCGTGCTGCGCGTCACGCCGGGCAGCGGCCGCTGGCGTCGTGGGCATGGTCAGCGCAAAGGCGCGGACCTGCGCGAGGCGCGTGAGCAGGGCGCGGGCCTCCTGCTCCAACACGGCCTGGGCGAGGGGAGGAATGGCCATGACTAGACCCCGTAGAGGACGATGGACGAGCCGCGGCGCATCCAACGGCCCTGCCTCTGGCGACCGCGCGAGGCGCCAGAGGTCTGGCGGACGGCCGAGCTCAGCGCGCGCCGCGAGGCGGCCATAGGCGAGCCCTTGGCAGGCTGCGTGAGCGCGTTGGTCGTCGCGGCAGCCGTGACGCGGACGAGGCGCTTGGCGGCCTCGAACTCGAACTCGTGCCCGACGCCTTCCAACTCCAGGCCGACTTTGTCCGCGACCCAGTCGCCGAAGTCGGTTCCGGCGCGGCCACCGCGGCCCGCGCCGTAGCCCGAGCGCGATCCGGCGTAGCCGCCGAGCGATCCGCCGGCTTTCTTGAGCAAGCCTCTGGCGGCGGACTTGGCGTGCCCCACGAGCGCGCGGCCCTGGGAGGAGCCTGCAAACCGGCGCGCTTCGCCAGCGGCGGCCTTGCCGAGCTTGTACGCCCGTGAGGCGGCTTTCTTGACGAGGCTGCCGAGGAAATACTCCATCTCGTCGTCGCCAGAGGCGGAGACGAGTTCGGCGGCGAGTTCGTTGACTTCGGCCTCGGAGAAGAGGTCGGCGTCATCGGTTTCGTACTCCATTTCGAACTCGAATTCGTCGTCGGCGAACTCAAACTCGAACTCCTCGTCGCGGTCGGTTTCGTAGTCGTGGGCGGGGCGGGTGTGGTCCAGGTCGTGCATGGGAGGAAGGGCTGTGTGGAAAGCGGGGGCGCGGCCTCTGGCGCCAGAGGCGGGCAGAGATCGGGCGTGTTGGGTTGTGAGGGTGTGTTCTCGATGCGCGTGCTCGCCGAGCGCGCCGGGTTCGGAGCGCCGCGGTGAACTGCACAGCACCGCGGTCGGACGCGGACGCCTCGGCGAGGCGTCCCTACCGATTTCTAGAGCGGTGCGGAGGAAGGCGCGGGGCGCCAGAGGCCTCTGGCGCTACGCGCCGAGGAGCACGATGCGGCGGCCGCGGCGCACCCACCGGCCGCTCTGGCCGCTGGCGCCATTGCTGCGTCCTCGCGTGTCGCGTGAGGAGCCGCCGGTGCGGATGCGCGAGGCGGGCTTGACGAGCCCCGGAGCGTGCGCCTTCGACGCCGCAACGAGCGCGCTCTTGGCGACGGCCTTGGGTGGTGCCGTGCTAGAGGCGCGAGAGGCGTTCTGAGCCGTGGCGCCTGCCAGACGGACGAACCGCCGCGCGACCTCAAACTCCTGGTCTTCGGGGCTCATGCCCTCGAGTTCTAAGCCGAAGGCGCGTCCGGCCATGGACGCCAGCTTGCCGCCGACGAGGCCTCCCGCGCCGGGTATGACCAAGTTGCCGAGCGCAGCTCCGGCGATGGGCAGCGCCTTTTTGGCGACGCTCCTGAGAATGCCTCCGACGGCCCTTCCGGCCTTCGATCTGGCAAAGCTCTTGACGCCTTTGGCGGCCCGGCGGATCAGCTTGCCGAGGAAGTATTCCATCTCCTCCTCGCTGCC
The DNA here is from genome assembly GCA_963708165.1 of Rubricoccaceae bacterium. Classification (GTDB taxonomy): domain Bacteria; phylum Bacteroidota; class Rhodothermia; order Rhodothermales; family Rubricoccaceae; genus Rubricoccus. The sequence continues at coordinate 3,566,801 of OY970187.1, forward strand.
GACGGTGAGAAGCTCGGCGGCGAGTTCCATTTCCTCGCCCTCGTCGAAGGGGCCTTCCATCTCGTACTCGCTTTCGAACTCGAACTCGCTGTTTCCGAAATCGCTTTCGTACTCCGCCTCGAACTCAAATTCGTCTTCGAATTCTGACTCGTAGAGGTCTTGTGTGTGGTTCAACATCCGTGTCCTCGCAGGAGGGGTTGGTGAAGGATGTTTGCTCTCCTTGCCAGAGGCGTACCACGGGGCCTCTGGCGGTTTCTGGCCTGTCAGGGCCGCCGGGGGCTGAAGCAGACTTCGCGAGGCGTCTGCCTCTGGCGAAAGGCGCGAACTCTGCTTCGTACCGCCGAGTGCTCGCCGGTGGCGGGATGTGCCTCTGGCGCCAGAGGCAGAAGTCGTGCTCTCTCCCAGTCCCCAGTCCCCTTACACCCGCTCCACTTCCGCCAGCCCGGTCATGCGCGAGACCGTGCGGTGGAATTTCTCCGCGATGCCGCGCGCGAGACCCGCGTGCTCCCTCGGGTCGAACCACGAGGCGGGCTCGGCCTCGCTCGTGAAGAACAGCGTCGGCGGGTCGGGCGTGCCGTAGAGGTCGTCCATGACGCGCAAGAGGCGCAGTGCGTCGTCGGTGCTGGTGATCTCGACGGCGTCGAGAAAGAGGGCGTCGGCCGAGGCGAGGTCGGCGGCGAGGCGTTGGCGCTCGGTGCTCGCCGTCAGCGAGAGGAGGTCAGGGAAGGCGAGCCAGCGGCGCGGCTCGGGGGCTGCCTCGAACGCCTCGCGCATGGCAGCCTGCGCCTGCGCCAGAGGCCCCACCCAGGCGCGGCCGGGCTTGGCAAGCTTCTGGCGGAAGTCTTCGCCGGGCACGAGCACGACGTGGTACTGGCGCTCGAACTCCTCGCGGATAAAGCGCGCCAGACGCTCGTTGCCGAACTGCGCGCCTTCGATGAGCGCGTCCGGGTCGGCGTTGGAGGTCGCGGCCAGCGTCACTCGCTTTTCGCGCAGAGCCCGCAGCACGCCGATCAGCCGCACCTCCTGCGCCGGATCGTCCAATTCGATCTCGTCGATGCACAGCACGCTCGCGCCCGAGGCGACGCGCTCGGCGTAGGCCTCTGGCGTGAGCGTGGAGCGGAACAGGTCTTTGGAATGCGTAAACGCGCATGCGACGGATGCTCCGGCCTCTGGCGAGCTCAACGCGTGGTAGATCGACGCCAGCAGGTGTGTCTTGCCCGTTCCCACCGGACCGACGAGGTAGAGCCCGCCGCGCAAGCCGTCGGCGCCAGAGGCTGTGAGACCGAGTGCCTGCCCGGCGCGCGCCAGCCATCCCGACGGTGCGTAGCGCGCGCGGACGCGCGAGACGAACACGCGCGCCTCGTCCATCGCGCGCGCTTGCGCGTCGGTCTGCGGACGGTAGCGCTCGAAGCGAGCGTCGTCGAACCGGGTGGGAGGGCGGAGGTCGTCGGAGGTCACGGGTGCGGCGCCAGAGGCTGGGAAGGGGAGGCAGCCTCTGGCGAGGCCGATGGGAGTACCGGAGCGGCGCGCGTGGGCACGCTCGCGAGAAGGGCCGCGAGGATGAGCAGTCCGCCGCCGAGCGCCGCCAGAGGCCCCAGTGTTTCGCCCAGGAGCCACATGCCCAGCCCGGCGCCGACCGCGGGCTCAATGTTGGCCAGCACGCCCGCGCGCGCCGCCGCGATGTGCAAAATGCTCCAGTTGAACAGCCAGAAGGTGAGCGCCGTGCACACTGTCCCAAGCGCCAGAATGGCGCCCCACGCCTCTGGCGAATCCGGGAGCGCGGGCCCACCTCGCCAGAGGCCGAGAGCTATGAGCACGGCCCAGCCACACGCGAACTGAAGCGCCGTCGAGGCCAGCGCGCCGACGCGACGCGCGAGGCGTCGCGAGAGGAGCGTCCACGCGACCGCGCCGACCATCGAGAGCACGCACAGCGTGTCGCCCAGGACGGTTCGCCCCGCTCCTGGGCGGCCTACCAGCAGAAGCACGCCGATCACCGAAAGCCCGACCGCCGCCCAGGTCGCGGGTCCGGGCTTCTCGCCATCCACCGCCCACGCCGCGATAGCGAACAGTGGCGGCGCGACCGCGACCAAAAGAGCCGCACTGCTGGCCGTCGTGCGGGCCAGGCCTTCGAATTGGAGCAAGAACACCACGAGCGCGGCCAGCGTGCCGCCGCCAGAGGCTATCAGCCATTCGCTGCGGCCGAGCCGGATCTCGCGCCAGCGCACGAATGGGAGGAGGCACAGGCTGGCGAGCCCGAAGCGCCACGCGATCAGCCACGTCGGCGTGACGGCGCCGAGCGCGACTTTGCCCAGCACGAACGTGCCACCCCAGAGAAGAGCGGCGAGGGCCGCGGCGCCCAGCGCGCGGCGCTCTAGGGTGGCTTCTGGCGTCCGGCGAGCGAGGTCGGGCGAATCGGGCGTGGCCTCTGGCGTCACGGCGCCTCTGGCAACTGTGATGTCAATAAACCGTTATTGCAACCAGAAAACGGCTTGACTGGCGCCAGAGGCTGTAGGGCGGCAAGGCCGAGAGAGGCAGGCGCTTGGTACCACGCTCGCCCGAACCGGCCGCCAGAGGCCTGGACTGCGCTACCGCCCATCGGTGAGCGGCAGCGAAACGAGGTTGGCGAACATCCGCCACGCGCCCGGATTGAGCGCTGCGAGCTGGCGGTACCACACGAGCGGCGAATAGAGGTAGGTACCCTCGCCCACGTCGGCGAGCAGGATCCCGGTCGTGAGCGCAGCTTCGCCCGCGTCGGCCATCGCCAGAGGCCGGGCGTAGCGGGCGTCGGCGGCGTCGGTGGGGAAGTAGAGGCCGCGCTCCTGCACCCAGCCGTCCCAGTCCTCTGGCGTGATGGCGTGGGGCGCGGTGAACAGCGGGTGCTCCGGCGTGGTGACCGTGACGGGCACGTTCTCCATCGTGATGCGCTCGCGGCCCAACTCCAGCGGGTACGGCGCAAACTCGGGGTTCGTCTCCTCGGCCTGGAGCGGGTGCGTGCGGCCGCTGTTCCACTCGAACAGCTTCTGATAGCCCACGACGAGGTGCCCGCCTCTGGCGACCCACGCCAGAAGCTGGTCGTTGTGCGCGCGCAGATCGTCGCGCTCTAGATAGGCGCGGATGTCGATCACGATGGTGTCGAGCCCGTCGAAGTCGCCTCTGGCGAGCGCGAGCGAATCCAGCTCGACGACGTCGGCGCCCATCGTCGAGAGGGCGTCGCCCATCGTGCCGTCGTAGGAGCGCACAAAGCCGACGCGCAGACCCGGCGCGACCGACACGTTGGGTAAGACCGCTGCGGGGCGCACCTCGACCGCCGGGCCGGTGTACGCGCCGCCAGAGGCGCTCGTGGCATCGGGCGTGGCGTAGAGGTAGACCTCGTAGGGGCCCGAAGGCACGTCGTCGTCCATGTCGAGCACCATCGGGAAGCGGTGGGCGCCCGGTCCGAGCGTCGTGTCGGCGCCTGCGAAGGGGACCGAGACGGTGAAGGCGCGCGAGCTTTTCCAGTGCACCTCCATGCGCACCGTGACGCTCGTCGTCGCGGGGTCGTATGTCTGGATGCTGGCCTCGACAGTGTTGTGGCCCGGCGCCAAGCGAATGGGCGACGGCGGCAGGTCTGCGACCACCGGCGGGGCGATCTGCGTGGGCACGTGTGCATTGCTGACCGTGCCGTCCTCGGCGGTGACGAGGAGCAGGATGGGCGGGCTGCTCTCCTGGCGGTCGTACTGCAGGTAGTGTGCGGGCATCGTCGCCATCGCGCCGTCCAGCACGGCGATGGGAATAAAGAGCGAGTCCGCCGTGATCGTCGGGTCGGCCGCGAGCACGGCCGGGCCCGTCACCTCGATCTCCGGCGTTCCGCCCGGATTTGCGGCGCGGACGACAAACGTCTCGCCGGGGACCGCAGCCTCTGGCGCAGAAAGACCCGCGACGGGTTGGACGCGTCCGGCGTCCACAAAGCCCGGCCACGTCATGCCGCGGCGCACCTCGGAGTACTCCAGGCCGGCAAACAGATCGGTCGCCTCTGGCGGGAGCGGCGCCTCGCCAGAGGCGGACCGGATGAGTTGGAAGTGCGTCGTTTGGCGGTAGAAGCGCGGCGCGAACACGTCGAAGCCCTGCGAGATGTGCAGCGAGGCCGCGGCGACGGCGCGGCGGGCGCACTCTTCCTCGGGGCGGTACGCTGTCGCGGCGCAGGTCTCCGAGACGGGCACGGCCACGTCGAAGGCCTCTGGCGTGCCGGAAAAGCCGCCCACGCGCAGGAACAGGCGCCGCGGCTGCCAGAGGCTGAGCGCGGGGTCGCTCAGTTCGTCGGGGTTGTAGCTGGGGTCGGACGCGAGGTCGAACGCCTCGATAGCCGAAATGCCGACGGCCTGGTGCTGCCCGTGCTGGCGCCCCGGCCCGACGGTGACAGAGTCGTGGTTGGTGAACACCACGTCGGGCTTGAGGCGGCGGTAGAGCGTGACCAGATCGCGCACGACCATTTCGCGCCCGGCCTCGGCGTCGAGCGCGCCGGGGCGGTCTTCCCAGAAGCTGCGGCGCGGCGCGCTCCACTCGGCGAACGCCTCGCGGGCGTGCTTGGAGTACCCGAAGTCGTAGTGGTTGAGGAAGAACACCTGCGTGCCCAGCACGCGCCCCGCTTTTTCGGTCTCCTGCGTGCGGATCGCGCCCAGGCGCTCGTAAAGATCCGGCCCGGCTTCGTTCTGCCCGCCTTCGCCACGGGTGTAGATCACCGAGTACGCGATGGCGTCTCTGCGGCCGCGGTAGTAGGCCAGCGTCAGGCCGTCTTCGTCGTCGGGGTGCGCCGCGAGGTTCATCACCACGAGCGGGCGCGGCGCGTCGACGCCCGTCGGAGCGCCAGAGGCAGGGGGCATGACGCCAGAGGCCTGGGCGAGAACGGCGGGCGCGAGGACGGCGGGCGCGAGGCCACTGGCGAGAACCAGCAGCGCGAGAGTGCGAATCATGTGTGGGGGAGCGTGCTCGCCAAAGGTACCCGGAGGCGAGCGCGGGCACTCTCTCACACCGTGAACTCTACATCGGCGCGATGTGGATGTCGCCGCGGTCGTCGTCGAAGCGAATCCCGACCGCGTGCTCGGCGCCGTCTGCGCCTCTGGCGACACACCGGACGGTCTCGCCGATGGGTGTGCGCATGGCGACCGGCATGTCGCATGAGGCGCGGAGGTCCGCGCCGTGGGGCTGTTGAAGCGCCATCGCGGTCACCTTTTCCATTGCGTGCTGCGTCACAAACCCGACCGGCACGATGCCCGCGTCGCCGCCGGGTTTGACGACGACATCGGTGTCGAAGGCGATGCCTTCTGCTTCCGTCGCGCAGGTGACCGTTCCGGCGTCGGGCAGGGGCGGGCAGTCCAGTGCGGTCAACGTGACACCGTAGTTGGCTGCGAAGTAGTCTGCGATGCTGCGCTCAGCGTCGTTGCGTTGGGTATCGCTCTGTTCCCCGCCCTCGCCAGAGGCCTCTGGCGGCACGGTGTACGTCTCGACGGTGCGGGTGGTCGTGTCCGTATTGCAGCTGGCGAGGAGGCAGGCGAGCAGAAAGAGTGCAGGGCGCATGGGAGCGGGAGGGAGGTCTGTGGTGCCTCCGCAAAACAGGTGGCCGCGGGGCCACAGGCTCGGGTCGCCTCTGGCGCACGGGACTCTCCTGTGCGAACCGTGTCGCCTCTGGCGCCGTCTCCGGTGTGCCGCCAGCGCTGTGCCGCCAGAGGCTCGCTTTCCCTTTCGATCCGACTCCGACATGACCGACGCCGACCGCCACTTTCTCTTCGATCTCCTCCGCACGCCCAGCCCCACCGGGTGGGAAGCGCCCGGCCAGCGCCTCTGGGCCACGCGCGCCTCTGGCGCCGCGGACCGCGTGGACAGCGATGCCTACGGCAGTGCCTGGGCCACGCGCGAGGGCACCTCGCCAGAGGCCCCGACACTGTTGCTGGAGGCGCACGCCGATGAGATCGGCTTCGCCGTCAAGTACATCACCGAGGATGGGTTTCTACGCGTCGACCGCATCGGCGGGAGTGACCACGCCATCGCCAGAGGCCGTCGGCTGATCGTGTTGGGGGACAACGGCCCAGTCCCGGCCATCGTAGGCAATACCGCAATACACCTGCGCGACCGCACGGACGAGAAGGCGCCCAAGCTCGAAGAGCTGTTCGTGGACGTGGGCGCCAAAGACCCCGAGGGCGTCGCCGCGCTCGGCATCCGCGTGGGGCACCCGGCGGTCTACCCGGACGGCCCCGCGATGCTGGGCGAGGACATGATCATGGGCCGCGCGCTGGACAACCGCCTGGGCGGCTTTGTGCTCACGCAGGTGCTCGCCGACCTGGCCTCTGGCGACGCGCACCCCGCAAAGGTGGTGGCGCTCAATGCTGTGCAAGAGGAGATCGGCGGCAACGGCGCCAAGATGGCCGCATACCGCCTCCAGCCCGACGTGGCGGTCGTGCTCGACGTGACGCACGCGACCGACTCGCCCGGCATCGAGAAGGCCAAGCACGGCGAGGTCAAGCTGGGCGCAGGCCCGACGGTCACGCACGGCACGGTCAACCACCCGGCCGTCGTCGCGCGGCTGATGGAGGTGGCGGAGCGGGAAGGCATCCCGCTGCAGCACGAGTCCTCGTCGCGATACTCGGGGACGGATACCGACGTGATCTTTACCTCGCGCCAGGGCGTGGCGAGCGCGCTCGTCTCCATTCCGATGCGCTACATGCACTCGACGGTCGAGACCGTATCCGTATCGGATGTGGAGCACACGGTGCAACTCCTGGCGGCCTTTGCCCGCAGCGTCCGCGCCGATGACACGTTCCGCACGCCGATTCTCTAGCCTCTGGCGCCAGAGGCCAGATCCCTTCCGCGATGCCCGAAACCAACCCCTCCATTACGCCCGTCTGCCGCGCCTGTGGCGCCGACGCGATGATTCCCGACGCGATTCTGTCCTCTGGCGGGAGCACGCGGTTTAGCGTCAGCGTCTACAGCAATCCGGAAGCCAGACTGAGGAAGCAGCCCGCTACGTCGGAGATCGCGGTGACCGTCTGCGGCGAGTGCGGCGTGGTGGAGATGCGCGCCGCCGAGCCGCACACCCTGTGGGAGGCCTACGCCGAAAGCCTCTCGCGAAGCTGGGAATAGCGGTCTCGCCAGAGGCCTCGCCCGTCGCGATCGCCTGCCCGTGCAGCCTCTGGCGTGAACCTCCCGAGCGGCGCATCGTAGGCGGCTGATGCAGCGCCCCGTCCTCCTCGTCCCCGGCTTTCTCGACGGCCCGGCGAGCTTCCACAAGCTCGGCGCCGACCTCCGCGCCAGAGGCTTCGAGACGCACGCGATCGCGCTCACGCCGCGTCTGGCGACGTGCTCACTGCACGACTTCGCGGAAATCCTCGCGCGGGAGGTGGACCGCCATGCCGGAGCCTCTGGCGAGGTCGACCTGGTCGGCTTCTCGATGGGCGGGCTCGTCTCGCGCCTGTACGTGCAGCGCCACGGCGGGGCGGAGCGCGTGCGGCGGCTCGTCACGCTGGCCTCGCCGCACGGCGGCAGTCACGTTGCGCGGATCATGCCGCAAGAGGCGACGCAGCGAGATGCGCCCCGGCAGCGACTTCTTGACGGACCTCGAAACCGACATCGAGGTGCTGGAGCAGGTCGACTTCGCGTCGCTGTGGACGCCGTTCGACCTCACGGTCGTGCCCGGCGCCTCTGGCGTGCTGCCCGTGGGCACCAATGAGGCGATCCCGGTCAAGGCGCACCGGCTGATGCTCTACGACCAGCGCGTGTTCGACCGCGTGGCGGAGCTTCTGCAGGGGTGAGAAAGGTTCGGCGTCGCCAGAGGCGTGTTTCGCCTGATCTTCCGTGGGGGCGTATCGCATACACCCTCACGCAGGACACCGCGGCCTCTGCGACGACCACGGTCTCGGGTAAGAGCCACCTGGTGCGCCAGAGATGTCCACATCAGTTGTGCTCGGCTGGGACCCCCCGAGGATGCTCTACTCCGCGCGCTGGCCCAGCCTCTGGCGCGTCTCGAACATCCAGGCGCGATGTGATTTCGAGTGGTCGCATCCTCTGTCCCCCTAAACAGGGGGACAATCCGTACCGGAGTTTGCCTCGCTGATCCAGATGGCTTGGTGCTTCGCCAGAGGCGAGATCTGAATTGTCCCCGCTCTTGAGGGGGACAGAGAACGCGACCCTACGCCGCTCATGCAGCGCCAGAGGCCTCGCCCAGCCTCTGCCGGCAGGTCAGAGCGCAAGCCCGAGCGTTCTCGGGGGGTTCTACCGCCAAGCACAGCGCCCCAAAAGCCTCTGGCGCCAGAGGCCGACGTGAAGCAGATTTGCTCGGAACCCGCGCGAAGCGCGCCGCCAGAGGCTAGCCCATCGCGCCCATCGTGGCGGACCAGTCGTTGCCCTCGGCGCCGTAGACGGCGTGGACCTTTTTCTTGGCGTAGGCCAGCCAGGGGCCCGCGTCGAGGTCGGAGCCGGTCGCGTCGCGCAGGATCTGGGCGCCGGAGCGGGCGCGGCCGAAGCGGTGGACGTGCTCGCGCAGCCAGCCGAGGATCACATCGTACTCGCCTCTGGCGACGATGCCTTCCATGTCGCCCAGGTCGCGCGCGAGAGCGTCCCAGAGCTGAGCGCTGATGAGCGTGCCGAGCGTGTACGTCGGGAAATAGCCGATGGCACCGAGCGACCAGTGGATGTCCTGCAGGCAGCCGTCGGCGTCGGTCTCGGGTGTGACGCCGAGTAGCGACTCCATTCCGGCGTTCCAGGCCTGGGGCACGTCGGCCACGGCGAGGCGCCCGGCGATCATCTCGCGCTCCAGGGTAAAGCGCAGCAGCACGTGCAGGTGGTAGGTGATCTCGTCGGCTTCGACACGGATGCTACTGGGCTGCACGCGGTTGGCAGCGCGCCAGAGGTCGTCTGCGGTGAGGTCGCCCCAGGTGCCGATGCGGCTCTGGAAGTCGGCGAAGTGGCGGCGCCAGAACGCGCGGCTGCGGCCGACCTGGTTTTCCCACAACCGGCTCTGGCTCTCGTGGATGCCCAGCGAGGTGCCGTCCGCCAGAGGCGTGCGCGCAAGCTCCGGCGCGATGCCCTGCTCGTAGAGCGCGTGCCCGGCTTCGTGGAGCGTGCCGTAGAGCGCGGTCGGGAAGAAGTTGGGGTCCACGCGCGTGGTGATGCGCACGTCGTCCGCGCCGAACGAGGTCGTAAACGGATGCGTGGAGAGGTCCTGGCGGCCTCTGGCGAAGTCGTAGCCGAACTGCTGCGCGACCTCCAGGCCGAGCTCCCACTGCACGCCCTCGGGGACGTAGCGGTAGAGCGGCTCGTCGTGAACGGGCGGGCGCGAGGCGGCGACCTCAACGAGCGGCACCAACTCGGCGCGAAGCGTGGCGAACACGGCCGCAATGGCCTGGGTGGAGCCGCCGTGCTCGTACTCGTCCAGCAAGCGCGTCGTAGCGCGCGTCGTCCGCTTCGGGCGCGTAGTCCGGGCCGCGCTCCGCCGCGACGACCGGGCGCAACAGGTCGGCTTTCTGGATGCTGAGGTTGAGGATGTGCTCCATGTGCGGCGCGAACAGCGCCCAGTCGCTTTCGGCGCGCGCATGCGCCCACGCGGTCTTGGCGCGGCTGGTGGCCTGTGCCATCTCGGCGACGAGGTCGGAGGGGAGCCGGGTGGCGCGCGAGAGGTCGCGACGGGTCACGTCGATCAGCGCCTCGTCCATCTCGCCGCGGGCATTGGCAGCGCCCAGCAGGCGTTCGGTCTCGCCCCCGGTGAACAGTTCGTGCGCCAGGCGCTTCACGGTCGCGATCTGGTGTGCGCGGGCCTCGGCGCCGCCTTCGGGCATGTGCGTCTCCTGGTCCCACTCCAGCACGGCGGCGGTGTGGCGGAGGTCTTGAACGGTGGCGAGGTGCTGACGGAGGGCGTCCATGCGGCGGCGTGCGGTGGGTCGGTGTGGCGGCCTCAACGTACCGCCTGCGCCCGGTATCGGCCTCTGGCGGCTCGCCTTGAATGGGCGTGCGCGCGCCAGAGGCGAAGACGGCGTGGAGCGCCGCGCGCGTCTTGATGCGGCCTCTGGCGGCGCCGTACTTTGCTCGTCACGCCGTTGTAGCTCAGTTGGTAGAGCAGCTCATTCGTAATGAGCAGGTCACCGGTTCAAGTCCGGTCAACGGCTCCCTGCGCCTCTCGCATTCGTGCGGGGGGCGCTTTTTCGTGGCCTCTGGCGCCAGAGGCTTTGGTGGTGTGGCGGGGGGCGCGCTGGGCTAGGGCCGCTCACCCTGCGGTGCCGAGCATGTCGCCCTTGTCAAGGGCAACACTCCAGATCTCAAGCTTCTGGCGCCAGAGGCCGGACGCGCTCCGCGCAGAAGGCGAGGAACCCGCACGCGCGGCGCCGATTACTTGGCTCCCTTTCATGCGGCCACCCCGGCGCCAGTACAACGGCCTCTGGCGGCAGCCCCCACGCCTCTCTCCGAAGAGCTCGACATGCAGATCCAAGTCAACACAGACAACAACATCGACGGAAACGCGGACCTGATTCAGGAAGCCGAGGAGATTCTCGGTCGCGTTCTCGCGCGGTTCGCCGATAAGCTCACACGATTGGAGGTGCACCTCAGCGACGAAGACGGCACGTCGAAGTCTGTCGGTGCCGACAAGAAGTGCGTTCTGGAGGCGCGGATCGAAGGGCGCCCCCCGACATCGGCAAGCGACATGGCTCCCACGACGGGGCAAGCGGTGAACGGCGCCGCTCGCAAGATGGTGAGAGTCTTGGAAAGTGAGCTCGGCAAGTTGGGCAACCGCTAGCCGAGTGCCTGGGCGCGTCGCCAGAGGCCGAGCTCGCGAGGTCGCTCGTCTCGAAACCGGCGCCAGAGGCTATGCTGCCAGCGCCGCGCCTCTGGCGCGGACCAGCCCAACGCCGCGAGCGATGCAGCGGCCTGGGGCGCCCCGGTGAAACAGGCGCGGACGGCCTCTGGCGAGTCGGCCTCGACGGCGTGGCGCACGGCGCCGAGCTGCTGGCGGGCGCCTCCGGCCACGTGCGGTGCGAGGGCTCAGCCATTGGCGTCTCTGGCGTGGGACGGCTCCCGTCACGGCACATTCACGACAGCGGGATGCGCTCGCAGGAGGCATCGCGAACGGAGCCTCTGGCGCCAGAGGCTTGCTAGCGGGGAGGCGAAGCGAGGGCGATTGACCCCTCTTACCTATCGGCGCAGTAGTGTTGCGGTCGCTGTCGCGTAGCTCTCGATCGAACCGGAGGGAAGGGAGAGAAGCGCCTCTCCGCTTCTCGCGCACTCACTATTTGCAGCGGAACACCCACGGACGTCTAGAAGCGTCAGGTAGCTCCCGTCTACCCTCCTGTAGCCCATCGCTGCTCATTCTGTCGACGTATCCGAAGCCGAGGACGACGTTTACCCTGCCGACGAAGGAGACGGACCCTTCCGTCGCGACAGAAGCGAAGTTGACGACGGTCTGGCTGGTCACGGGGACAACGGACGTGACCGTTCCGAGCGAGTCGGTGACCCAAGAGCCTACGAGAGAACTCTGCGATGCCTCCGGTTGCGAGTCGCACGCTCCGATGAACACGCAGAAGATGACGAGCCAGGACGGGTGGAGCCTCATTCGCAGAGGGAGTGGAGTGGGCGGACAGGATACACGTGCCGTTCTATCACGGACGAGGCACCGCCGAGGATGCTAGAAGCGGTACCCACTCTCAGGGAGATCGTACGTCGAGGGCGCGTGAGGACGCATTCTGCCCTGTGCCGCCTTCGACACGCCTACGCCGCCAGCGCCTCGCCTCTGGCGCGAACGAGCCCCAGCGCCGCCAGCGCATCGAGCGACGCGGCGACGGCGGCGGCGGGCGCGCCGGTGAAGCGGGCGCGGACAGCCTCTGGCGAGTCGGCTCCGGCCTCGACGGCCTGGCGGACGGCGGCGAGCTGCTTGGCGAGGGTGTCGGGCCAGGCGCGGCGGACGGGCGCGGCCTCTGGCGACGCGGGCGTGACGAGCGCGAGGCCGGACTGCGCCTCGGCGCCAGAGGCCTGGAACGACGGGCGGAGGTAGCGGACGTGCCCGGCGCGCTCCTCGGCGCGGCGTTGGCGGTTGAGCGCGACCAGCCGGTCGAGGACGGTACCGCGGAAGGCGGGCGCCTCGGCGTCGAGGTCGTCCCAGCCGTAGGCGGCGAGCACGGCGCGGTCGAGCTGGCGGTGGAGGTCGAGAAGCGTGTGCGCGAGCCCGGCCTCGGCGCTGGCCTCTTCCTTGGCGGTGAGCGGGCGCCCGGCGCGGAGCGCCTCGACGGCGTTGTAGAGGTCCGTCAGGCCGACGCCCGTCTGTCTCTGGCGCGCCTTGCGGTGCGCGTCGAGGGCCTCGCCCAGCGCGCGGATGCGCTCGTCGTGCTCGCCTCTGGCGGGGAAGGGGAAGGGCTCGAAGCACTTCGTCTTGATGTAGACCGGATCGTTGCCGACGCCGAGCCGCCCGCCCGCACGGAGCGCCCATTCGACGTGGACGCCAGAGGAGAGCACACCGAGGTGGTAAGCGTCGTCTAGCGCGATGGCGATGAGCTTGTTGTCGGGGAGACACTCCGTCAAGGAACAGGAAGAGGCAGTGCTTTGACGTTTCGACCGTGACGATGTAGCGGGCAAGTCTTCGAGAGCCGGCGAATCTCCGACCTAGGTGCGACCGTGGATCCACCAGTTTTCGCGAATGCTCCTGTTGCGGTTCTTGTCACGATCAGGCTTTCACCTCGCGCAAAACGTGTTCGTACGTCTCTGGAAACCTCTGGCGGGCCTCGTCTGCTGTCAGCCCGAAGAGGTCGATGATGTATGCGCCACGCGGCTTCTGCATGATGTCGCGGCCGTTGCGGTACGGCCGAATGTATCGTTCAAGACCGTCTACGCGGCCGAGTCCCAGAGTCGCCGCGACCTCTGGCGTCACTATGAAGCCAGAACCAAATAACATCACGCCTCGACTTGCTGAGTTCTGCGTTTGCCGATAGAGGCTCTGCTTCGCTCACGTCGGCGCCGACCGTCAGGTCTGGATTGACCTCGCCCACGCGTTCGATCGTCTCCACCTCGCGGTATCCATCGCCAGAGGCTGTCTCATTCGTCACCTCCACGAGGCGCCCGCCTCTGGCGTCCACGGCGCTCGCCCTCGCGCCGACCGTCATCGCCACGCGCACGGCGGCTCCGTCGGCGCCGTCCACCCACGGGTGATCCGGAACGGCGAAGACGAGCGCCAGAGGCTCCGCGTCGGCCGAGAGGTGCGCTTCCATCACGCGCCGGTTGAACGTCTGCGTGATGCTGTTGGTCGTGATGAGCCCGAAGCGCTCCGCCCGGCCCTCGCGCACGGCCCGCGCCGCGCGCTCCCACCAGTGCATCACCAAGTCGGCGCTTTCGGGCACGTTCGGGTACGTGGCCCGCAGCGCTTCGGTGTAGTCGTCGCCCAGCGCGTCGCGCATCCGGCTCGCGCCGATAAACGGCGGGTTGCCGACGATGAAATCGGCCTCGGGCCACGGCGCCTGCACCGGCTCCCCGTCGTCGCCAGAGGCGAGCACGGCGTCGCGGTGCTCCACCTGCCCGTAGCCTTCCAGGACCGGCTCCGGCAGCGGCTGCGCGTCGCCGTAGCGCCCGCGGTGCCACTGCAAATACCCGATCCACAGCACGAGGTCCGCAATCGCCGCGTTGCGCGCGTTGACCTCGATGCCGTGCAGGTTCTTGGGCGTCACGCCAAAGCCCTCGCCCACGGCCTCGCCGACGATGCGCTCGGCCACGCGCCGCGCCTCGTCTTCGAGCGCCTTCAGGCCCGCCAGCGTCACGTAGAGGAAGTTGCCGCTGCCGCACGCCGGGTCCAGCACGCGGATGCTGGCCAATCGCGAGAAGAAGCCCGCCAGTTCTTTTTTGGCCTCGTTGCGCGCCTTGGTCCGCGCGCCCTGGCTCGTGGCCGTCTCGGCCCGTTCCGCGAGGGCTTCGACGGCCGCGCGCACGCCCTGCCACTCGTCGCGCAGCGGCTCCAGAATCGTCGGGCCGACGATGCGCTCCACATAGGCGCGAGGCGTGAAGTGAGCGCCCAGCCGGTGCCGCTCCGTCGGGTCCAGCGCGCGCTCCAACAGCGTCCCGAAGATGGACGGCTCCACGCGCTCCCAGTCGGCGTGCGCGGCCTCGCTCAGCTTGTCGTACGCCCCTCGCGAGAGGCGCGGCGCGCGCGTGTCCTTGAACAGCAGCCCGTTAAAGCGGCGCACCTCGGCCTGCACCTCGCCCACCCAGCCGCCGCGGTCCATGGACGTGAAAAAGCCCGTCAGCGCCAGAGGCAGCCGGTCCAACTGGTCCTCGTACGCTTCCAGGATCTGGGTAAACGCGCCCTTGGGGATCAGCCCGGCGTCCTCGGCGAACATGGAGAACAGCGCCCGCGAGAGAAATCCCGCGACGGCCTCGGCGTCCATCGGTTCGCCTCTGGCGTCGGTCGCGTCGGTGAGTTCCTGCGCGAGTTCGCCCAGCGTTTTCGCCAGCGCGACGGTCACGCGGGCCTGCCGCCGCGCGGGGTCGAGCGCCAGAGGCTCGGTCCAGATCGTCGCCAGGAGTGCGCGCGTCTCGGGCTCGCCCAGCGCCGCCAGAGGCAGGCGGTTCGTCGCGGCGTCGGGAAAGGGGCGGTAGAGGCGGCCGGTGCCCGAGAAGTCGGCGTAGAGGTCGAAGCAGAACCCCACGTCGCTCACGATCAGAAACGGCGGCGAGGGCTCGGCGGCTTCGAGGTTTTTGGCGTAGCCCTCGGCCTGGTTGCGCGCGGCCTCCATCGTGGCCTCCCACGCGCGCGAGCCGCGCGTGCCGTGCCCCTGGCGCAGCGTGCGCCCGTCGGCGGAGCGCTTGGCGTCGGCGCCCTGCTTGGTTTCCAGCACAAAGCACCCGCGCTTGTACAGGTCGATAAAGCCCTTGCTCTGCGTCCCATCCTGAAAGTCCAGCGGACGCTCGAACACGTAGCCGTCCTTGGCCGCGTCGCCGGTCGTGAGGTGGGGCGCGGGCACGCCCAGAACCGTCGCCAAGCCCGTCAGAAACGGCTGCGCGTTGGCGCGCTCGGCCCCGCCAGAGGCCGCGGCGTCGCGCAGAAACGCGGCGAGGTCGGCGTGGGGCGCGTCGCCTCTGGCGTCGGCGGGAGGGAGGGGAGCGTCGCCAGAGGCGGAAGGCGTGGGCACGTCGGGGGCGGGGCAGATAACGCCGCAAGTTCGCCGCGCGCGGCCTCTGGCGCCGGGCTTCTGGCGCCTGGGGGTACGAGCGTTTTTCGCCAGAGGCCTCTCGGAAGACTGCGGTGGAGCGTGACGACCCCGCCTCGCCCTCCCGCTGGGCGCGAGGCTGTTCCTTCAACGACAAGAATTATTGCCCTCGCGGCCTCTCCCGAGAAGCACGTCGGCCGTCGGAGCCTGGACGATCCGACATCTGGATTGTCCCCCTTGACAAGCAGGGCTGCTACGTTCTGGTCGCGGTCCTTCGTTCGTGTCATCCCGACAGAGCGAAGCGACGAGGGATCTAGCCGCAGTTGGCGCCAGAGGCCTGCCCAGCGTGCAGGCAACCGGCGAGTAGATCCCTCGGCTACGCTCGGGATGACAAGAATGGGGCTCTGGAGGCAGAACGTAGCGGCCCTGCCCTTGACAAGGGGGACAGCTTTGCGACCAACGGGGAGCAAAGCGGGGGATTATCACCCCGCCGAGCACTCACCCTGCCCGAGCCCCGTCCCGCCAGAGGCACGCCCCGCCAGAGGCACGCCCCGCCAGAGGCCTCTGGCGGAAAACAACCCACGCCTCTGGCGCCAGAGGCTACGCCGCCGGAATGCGCACCACGAACGTCGTCCCCACGCCGGGCTCGCTCGTCAGCGTGATGCTGCCCTCCATCATCTCCACGAGCTGCCGCACGATGGCGAGCCCGAGCCCGGTGCCCTCGTGGCTTCGCGACATGCCGTCGGACTCTTGCTCGAACGGCTCGAACGCGCGCGCCACAAACGCCTCGCTCATGCCGATGCCCGTGTCACGGATCGTGATCGCGACCTCGCCAGAGGCTCCGGCACTGTCGCCGGTGTGTGGCGCCTGCTCCACGCTCAGGGTGATGCTCCCCGCGGGGGTGAACTTGACGGCGTTGGAGACGAGGTTGGCGAGCACGCGCTGGATGGCGCCGCGGTCGGCGAGCGCCCAGACGGGCGCCTCTGGAGGCGTCCAGAGCAGCGAGACGCCGGTGTCGGCCGCGCGATGCCGGAACAGCTGCGCCGTCGCGCCGACGATGGGCGCCACGTCCAGGCGCGTGTTTTCGATGGCATCGCCTTCCTTGGTGGTGCCGTGCCCGGCTTCGAGGCGCGCGTGGTCCAGCACGGAGTTGAGCGTGGTCAGCAACTGCCCCGACGCGTCGCGGATGCACCCGACATACTCGGAGGCGTCGCCAGAGGCGTCTTCGGCGAGGAGGTCTGCGTAGCCGATCACGGCCGTCAGCGGGGTGCGGATCTCGTGGCTCATGTTGTGCAGGATGCTGGTCTGCAGCCGCGTGGTAGCAGCGGCGGCGCGCGCAGCCTCTTGCGCGCGCTCGCGCGCGTCCTCCAGTGCGTGCTGGTACTGCTTCTCGTCGGTGATGTCGGCGATGGTGCCGGTCATGGCGTGCGCCGTGTCAGGCCCGCCAGGTTCCACGCGACCCACGTTGCGGAACCACCGCGTCTCGCCACGGACATGAGCGCGGTACTCAAAGGTGACCTCACGCGCTTCGCCAGAGGCTACCGTGGCTGAGATGGCGCTTTTGTATGCGTCTTTCACCCTCTGGCGATCGTCCTCGTGGACGAGAAGCAGCGCATCGCGGGATGCGTAGCGGTCGCGGTCTATGTGACACAGGCGGCGCATCTCGTCCGGGAAAGAGAACACACCGTCGGGAAGGTCCACTTTCCAGGTACTCATCTTACCTGCCGCGAGCGCAGACTGAAGATCCTGCTGGCTCCTCTGCAGCGCTGCCTCGGTGGCACGGCGCGCCGTCACGTCCTCGCACACGTACAAGCATAGCGGTCGCCCGTCTGGGCTCGCCCCGATGCTGCTAACGGTCGTGGCCAGAATCTGAGAACCGGTCGAGCCTCTCGTCGCAACGTCGAACTGCACCGGAGCGCCCGTCTCGATGGCTTCTCGGTAGGCGGCGAGCCACCGCGCGACCGTTTCTGGGGCGGTGCCCAGGTCGCTCGACCTCTGGCCGCGCATGGCCTCTGGCGTCGACCCGAAGTAGGTAGCGGTCGCCGAGTTGTCGAGACGGTGCAGGATGTCGTCGTGGAGCAGTTCGACGACACCCATCATGAGCGGCGCCGTGTCGAAAAACGCCCGGATGGTCTCGCCCTGCTGGGCGAGCTCGTGCGAGGCACGGAGAAGGTCGGCATGCATCCGCTGTCGGTCGATTTCCGTCGTGGCGATGCCCGAGAGGTCTTCGAGGATGGCGACGTCCGCATCGCTCCACTCGCGCGGCTCGTGGCCGATCACGCACAGCGCACCCAGCGGTGTGTTTGAGCGCGTGCGAAGAGGCACGCCGAGGTAGCTCACCACGCCGAGCTCTGGGATCGCGAGCGAGGTGCAGTGTTCGGGATGCGTCCTCGCGTCCTCCAGGCGCAGCGGCGCGTCGTTCGCCACGACGTGCTGGCACAGCGAATGGGTGAGCGGGGTCTCCATCTGCGTCGCCCAGGGCTCGTCCAGGCCGAGGGCGCTCACGAACACTTGCTTTTCAGGGCCTACGAGGCTGATCAGAGAAACGGGAGCACCGATGACCTGGGAGGCGAGCCGCACAACGCGGTCGAACGTGCTCGACGGCGCGGGCGCGGCAGGGGTGGTGGGTCTGCGTGTCATGGTGGGAGTGGAGCGCGCGGCGGAAGTCGCGCAACTGCGCCCGAGGTATCGGCCAGGACGGCACCAGTTTTAGCCACCCACGCCCCCATTTTGTGTGCGAGCTCCCATCGCCGCCTCTGGCGGTGAATCCCAGTTCACGGCTTTTGCGGCCGGTCCAGACACGCGGCCGCCAGAGGCCACACAAAACGCGGCCGCCGCGGGACGAATCCCACGGCGGCCGCTGAGCCTCTGGCGAGTCGTGCGTTGCCGCACGGCGTTGCGATTACCGCACGACCGTGAAGCGTTGCGTGAGGCGCTCGGCGCCTGTCTGCATCACCACGATGTACGAGCCCGAGGGCACGCTGCGCGCGTCGAACGAGGCGACGTGCTCGCCGGCTTCGGTCTGGCCGTCGTGCAGGATCGCGACCTCGCGGCCCAGCACGTCGTACAGCGCCACGCGCGCGTCACCGGCCTCTGCGAGGGAGAACGCCACGTTGGCCGTGCCGCTGGCAGGGTTGGGCCGTGGAGCCTCTAGACCCGTCACGAGCGACGCTTTAGCGAGGCTGTGGTCGATCACGTCCGACGCCAGAGGCTGAGGCGCCTCGGCCATCGGAATGCCTTCCTCGCCTGCGACGAGCAGCGCGCGGTCGGCGTAGTACGCGAAGCGCGTTGCGCGCCAGCCGTAGGCCGTCACGGAGTAGTCGGAGACGAAGTTGATCGCGAGATCGCTGTCGTCCACGATGGCCCAGAACGCGGCCTTGTTACCCGTGTACGTCGAGGTCGTCTGGCCGGAGCCGTTCTTGATGTAGACGAAGTCGTAGTTGTTCTCCGTCTCGAACCGCTCGAAGTACACGGCCACACGGCTCGCACCGGGCTTGGAGTACGTGTCGGTTGTGTTGGTGTTGTTGGCGTAGTTGTGCGCGCTCTGGACCGTCGCGGTCTCGTAGCGCCACTGCGGAGGACCTGAAGGCGTGCTGCCGCCGCCGCCAGAGGCGCCCGCGCCGATGCCGACCGCCGCGAAGGCGTTCTGCACGGCCGCGTACTCCGCGCCGGTGCCGTAGAGGTCGGACGTGGCGGAGAGCACGCCCTGACGAGCGCCTGCGAGGTTGGTGGACGACGTGAAGTACTGCGTGAGAGCGCGGTACCACACCTTTTCCGTCTTCGCACGGCCGATGCTCGCGACGGTGACGCCGCGGAACGTGCCGCCAGCGGCCATCAGGTAAGCAGCCTTGTTGGGGATGCCGGAGTTGATGTGCACACCGCCGTTGTCACCGGTGCCGGTGTAGCGGTCGGCGTAGTTGTCGGGCTGGTCGCCAGAGGGCGGGTTGGAGAGGTCGCGCAGCGCGTCGCCCGCGATGCCGGGCGTGTAGCTGAGCTCGCCCAGGCGCCAGTCGTCGCGGTCCACCATGACGGCCATGATGTCGGAGAGGGACTCGTTGAGCGCTCCGCTCTCGTTCTGGTAGATCAGGCCGGCCGTGGAGCCGGTGACGGCGTGCGTCAGTTCGTGCGCTACGATGTCGAGGTCCACGAGGGCCTTGAACGTGTTGCCGTCGCCGTCGCCGTAGACCATCTGCTGGCCGTTCCAGAAGGCGTTGTTGTAGTTCACGCGGTGGTGAACCGTGCTCGTGATGGTCGCACCGGCTCCGTTGTAGGAGTTGCGGCCGTGCGTGTTCTGGTAGTAGTCGTAGACGGTTACCGCGCCGTAGTGCGCGTCCACACCGGCGCGCGCTACCGTGTCGGTGAAGTTGTTGTCTGTGTCCGTGATGTAGCTACCGGGCAGGGTGGTTCCGTTGTTGCCCGTCATCGTGCGGATGTACTGGGGGCCGCGCGTGGTGTCGTAGAGGTAGTACGTGCCCCCGGACGAGTACGTCGGGATGGTGCGCGTGCCACCAAACGTGCTCGCGCCGCTGCCGACCTCGGGTGCGAACACCATCGGTGCAGCCTCTGGCGCCGTGCGGGCGTCGAAGGTGTGGATCGTGTTGTAGCGGTCGATCACCTGGCCGGTCTGCGCGTCGACGAAGACGTTCCAGTTGGCGGGCGCGGGAGCGTCCACGAACAGCTGCACGCGGTAGGCGAGCAGGTAGGTGCCCTCGTGCGGGTAGACGACGAGGTCGGCCTGGGGCGTCCAGTCCATGGCCTCGTGGCCGAAGGTGTCATCGCCAGCGGCGCTCGTGCGCTCCGTCACGGCGCCGAGCACGGCGCGAGCGCTGGAAAGTGCGCCAGAGGCTCCGACGGCTGGGCGTACGGCTACAGCCTTGGCCTCGGGGTGAAGGGTGCCGCCATACGCGTAGACCTCGCCCGTGCGCGAAAGGTGCAGCGCCGCGTCGCCGCCGAAGACGGGCACGCCGCCCACCATCTGCTGCACGCGAACGTGGGTCATGCCCAGCTCGTCGGTGTCGACGCGCGTGGTCACGATGTCGTCCGGCTGGACGCGGAACAGGCCTTCGTTCTGGGAGAAGAAGGCGGCGGGCGCGTTGGTCTTGGAGGTGACGCTACCGAGACGGCCCGCGATGTACGTGGGTACGCCAGAGGCGTCGCTCCACTCGATGCGCTCCACGTCGGAGCGGTCGAACGAGGCGCCGTCGAGGGCAGATTTGTCCTGGGCGAAGGAAGGGGACGCGAGAAGACCGAGAGCGGCACCGAAAAAGGCGCGGCGGGTCCAGCGTCCGACATGCTCAATGGGCATGAGGGGGGGAGCTGATGGTGGTAGGGGTGCCATCGCCGTAGACGGGGCCGGTGGGGCGGCGTCCGCTAGAGCTCCCACGCTCCGGCGACTGACGGTTCCGATTTACCCTTCCAAATTCCTTCCTGCAACCTGCACCGTGTGTTCACATGGCGGGGCAGTGCCTAGTGCCCTCCCTCATGTTTCCCTCATGTGGCCTCTGGCGCCGCGAGGCTGCGATGGAGGCGTCCAAGTAGGGTAATTGTGGAGACATGGTGAAGCTGTAAATAAGCGGTGGCGGGGGTCCGTCTCGTCTCTAAACCGGACAGATCAGAAGGTTAAACGGCCCAGATCCAAAGCAGTCCGAGAGCCGCGCAGCCTCGCGCGACGGTCGGATCCCTCCGCCAGAGGCCTCTAGCGGCACGCGTCCTCGACTCGGGTATAACCACGGACGACCCGACCACGACATGCGCGCGCACCCGTCTGCCGCTGCGCGACGTGCCAGCCCCGCCAGAGGCCTCTGGCGCTAAAACGAGCCGCGGGCTTTGAGCGCGATGTAGCGGTTGACCGCGTCCACGGTGAGGTGCTCGGGCGAGGTCAGGATGGAGCCGATGCCGCGGCGCTCCAGCGTGCGCGCGATCTCTCGCTTCTCCATCGCGAGCGTCTCGGCGGTGGCCTTGACGTACACGTCCTCCAGCCGCTCGGCGGGCGTCGCCAGAAGCTCGCGAATGCCGCTGTTCTCGAACAAGACGACGACGAGCCGGTGCTTGCGCGCGATGCGAACCAGATAGGGAAGCTGGCGCTCCAGCCCGGCGCGGGTGTCGAAGTTGGTGAACAGCAGGATGAGCGAGCGGCGCTTGAGGCGGCTGCGGACCGCGGCGTAGAACGCCTCGTAGCTGGGGTCGCGGTAGGACGGCCTCTGGCGGTAGAGCGATTCGAGGATCCGCGAGAGCTGGCCTCGCCCGCGGTCTGGCGCGACGACCGTCCGGACCTCGTGGTCGAACGTGACGAGCCCGGCCTTGTCGGACTTAATAAGCGCCGTGTTGAGCAGCACCAAGCTGGCATTGACGGCGTGGTCGAGCAGCGTCATGCCCTCGAACGGCGAGCGCATCGCGCGGCCCATGTCGAGCGCGGCCACGACGGGCTGCGCGCGCTCCTCTTCGTACTGGTTGACGAGCAGCGACGGTCCTGTTCCGCCCCCAGCCATGCCGCGCCGCGCGGTGGCCTTCCAGTTGATCGTGCGTCGGTCGTCGCCAGGGACGTAGGCGCGCACCTGGTCGAACTCCATGGTCTGGCCCAGGCGCCGCACGCGCTTGAGGCCCGCCTCTTCCAGCCGGTTGCTCTCGGCCAGAAACGCGTACGTGCGCATCTGGATGATCGACGGGTACACCTTGACCTCCTCTGGCGGTGCGGCGCGGAAGCGGCGGTTGACGAGCCCAATGCGTGTGGCGGCGAACAGGTTGAGGTGGCCGAAGCTGTAGGCGCCGCGCTCGGTGGGACGCAGCGTGTAGGTCCGCCTCTGGCGAGCACCATCCTGGCCTCGCGGCGCCAGAGGCACGGTCGCGCCGTCGTCCCGCTTCTGGAACTGGACGGGCGCCTCGTCGATGATGCGGGCCGTGATGGGCGTGCCGTAGCGGTTTTCCAGATTCAGCGCGACCTCGTTGTGGTCGCCCATGGACAGCTTGGCCTCGGCGCTGCGCGTGGCGGTGATGCGGCCGGTTTTGGTGGCCCATAGCAAGAGGATGTCCGCCAGAAGCAGGACCGCCGCGGCGAACGTGGCGGCCTTGGCGAGCCACAAGAGCGGCGCCCAGAAAAACGCGATCACGAACGCGACGACGAGCCCAGCGCCGACCTGGAAGAAACGCCGCGGCAAGAAGAGGTCGCGGAACAGTCCGAGCGGAAGCGGCTTGCGCGGCCGGGGCGCCGGGCGCGCCGGGCGTGCGCCAGAGGCAGGCCTCTGGCGAGCGGCGCGAGACGATGTGTCGCGTGCGCCTCTGGCGCCAGAGGCGTGGGTGGCCTCGCGCGTCGTGCCGTCGCCAGAGGCGCGGCGACGGGGCCTCTGGCGCGGCGTGGGCGCGGGCTGGTTGCGCGCGCGGCGGCGGCGGTCGTAGCCGCTCACCGGGGCACCTCGACTTCCTCGACGATGCGGCGCAGCACGTCCTCGGCGCGCACGCCTTCGATCTCGCGCTCGGGCGTGAGCAGGATGCGGTGGCGTAGCGCGGGCGCGACGATGGACTTGATGTCGTCGGGTGTGGCAAAGTCGCGGCCGGACATCGCGGCGACGGCTTTGGCGCCTTGCACGAGCGCGAGCGTAGCGCGAGGGCTCGCGCCGAGCGTCAGCGCGGGGTGCGTGCGCGTGGCGCTGATGATCTCGGCGGCGTAGCGCAGCACGGGCGGCTCGGCGCGGATCTGGCGCACAGCCTCTTGCGCCGACTCCAGCGCGGCGGCGTCCAGAACCGAGCTCACGCGGTTCAGGTCGACGCGGCCACCGTGGGCCTGGAACTGCGTCAGCATCCGCACCTCCTCATCCAGGCTGGGGTAGCCGACGACAATTTTGA
The DNA here is from genome assembly GCA_963708165.1 of Rubricoccaceae bacterium. Taxonomy (GTDB): domain Bacteria; phylum Bacteroidota; class Rhodothermia; order Rhodothermales; family Rubricoccaceae; genus Rubricoccus. Next base: position 3,589,783 of record OY970187.1, read on the forward strand.
AGAGGAAGCGGTCGAGCTGCGCCTCGGGAAGGTTGTACGTGCCCTCGTGCTCGACCGGGTTTTGCGTGGCGAGCACCATAAACGGCGCCTGCATCGGGTACGTCGTGCCGTCGATGGTGGCCTGGCGCTCCTCCATCACCTCGAACAGGGCTGCCTGCGTCTTGGCAGGCGCGCGATTGATCTCGTCGATCAGGACGACCTGCGCGAAGATGGGGCCGCGGTGGAACTCGAAGTCGCCCTCGCGCGGGCGGAAAACGCTGGTGCCGAGCACGTCGGCGGGCATGAGGTCGGGCGTGAACTGCACGCGCGAGTAGTCCAGGCCTGTGGCCTTCGCCAGAAGCTTGGCCGTGAGCGTTTTCGCCACGCCCGGCACGCCTTCGATGAGTGCGTGGCCGCCCGCGAGCAGGCACGCGATCAGTTCGTCCACCATCCCGGCCTGACCCACGACGAGCAGCCCGATCTCGTGCCGCAGCTTGTCGACGGCCTCAGCGACGGGGCTGAGATCCGAGGTCGAGGCGAACAGGTCGTCGCCAGACGCCTCTGGCGTGGCGGACTGGAGCGAGGTCGAGTCTGAGGCTTCGGGGGGCAGAGGCGCGGCGTCGGGCGCCAGGGGCGCGCCGGGATCGGGGGTGTCCACGTGGATCGGGGAAGGGAAGTGGGAAGCTAGCGGGGTGCGGGCGGCGCCGAGACGGCTGCGCTCGCGCCGTCGCCAGAGGCGGTCGTTGCGCCAGAGGCAGGGTCGCCAGAGGCGGTCATTGCGCCAGAGGCAGAGTCGCCAGAGGCCTCGCCTGCGCCTCTGGCGGGCGCGTCGAGGTGGCGGAAGAAGCGGTCGAGGCGCGTGTCGAGGTCGACCAGGTCGGCGCCCGCGGGTGCGCTCTGCGTGTCCAAGCGGCGGAGGGTGGCGAACAGCGTCGTGGCCTCGTCCTCGGGCACGCCGGCGCGGCGGGCGGCGCGGCGGGCGCTGCCGTCGGTGAGATCCGGCGCGGGCATGCGCAGGCGCGTGCGCAGGCGGTCGAGAAAGATGCGCCTCTTGCGGGTGTAGAGCGCGCGCGTGTCGCCGTGCGTGAAGTGCAACCGGCCGACGGTGCGCGCGAACTCGCGCTGCGCGTTGGGCGGCGGGCGGACCGTCGGGATGGCGCGCTGCCAGCGGCGGCCTCGGAACAGAATGAGCAGCAGGAGCAGGAGCAGGCCCAGCCAGTAGGCCCAGGCCAGCGCGGGCGTCTGCAGCACGAACCGGAGCGGCGTCTGCGCCTGCGTGCGGTAGGGCTTGGTGTAGTCGTCCCAGAACACGGGCTGCTGCGGGACCGACGCCAGAAGCCCAGCCACGTACGCCTCGCCGTCGCCCTCGCCGGTGAGCGCGGCGTTGGTCAGCGCCAGAGGCGCCGTGTGGATCAGAACCGCGCCGCGGCCCCAGCGGATGCGCACGTAGTTGGGCTCCTCGTCCAGACCGTAGTCGTTGGTGTGGTGGAGCGTGCCCAAGAGGTCCGTGCGGGCGGAGTCGAGGCCGTTGAGAGCGGCGCGGTTGACCGTGAACGGAAAGCCGTAGGTGCCGTCCACGCCAGAGGCCCAGAGGTCGAGGCTGTCGTCTTCGGTGAGGTCTCCGCTTTGCAGCCACGGCACGTCGTCCTGCCACTGCGTGCGCACGCCGATGCCGTCGCGCAGGGAATCCCGCGTGCCGAGCGAGTCGAAGAGGGCGCCGCCGAGCACGTGCGCGGAGACGAAAACGGTGTTGCCGCGGGCAGCGTACGCCAGGAGCCGTGTGGCTTCGGCCTCGTCGGGCGCGAAGGCGCGCGAGACGAACATGTACGTCGTGCCCGTGCGCGATGAGTCGGCGAGAAAGAGAAACGGCGGCTCGTCGACGGGCGTGACCGGCGCGCCGAGCCACTCGGGCAGGGAGGCGTAGAACACCTCGGCGTCGAACGGCGCGCTGCCCTCGCGCTCCAGCCGAATGCGCGTGTCGACGCGCGAGGGCGCCGTGAGCACCATCAGCGCCACGAGCCCGATGCTGCACCCGACAAGCCAGAGGAGACCGCGTCCGTTCATGCGGGCTCAGGCCTCTGGCGACGGGTGTTCTGCGCTGCGAGCGCGGCGTCCATGCGCTCGAACAGCGGCTCCAGCCGGTTGTAGCGCGCCTGATCGACCGCGCGCTCGCCGTACCAGACGTAATCGAACGCGCGCGTGGCGTCGGCGAAGGGACCGGCGAGCGCGGCGCCGCCTGCCTCTCGCGCCTGCTGCACGTATTCGCGGTTTGTGGTGTCGCGACGCCACGTCACCGCGCCCTTTTGCGCGAGCGACTGCAGCGCGAGCACGTAGCGGAAGCGCACGGCCTCGCGGAGGTCGCCTCTGGCGAGCGCGTCGCTCAGCATCGTGCTCACGTCCACCTCCAGGATGTCCTCTACGTCCAAGAGCGGACCGGCCCCGGCGCCAGAGGCCTTCAGGTCTTTGCGCCCGAAGAGCGGACCGGCGTCGGCGCGCAAGAGGCGGGTGACGACCCACGCCAGCAGCACGACCGCGAGCAGAATGAGAAGGTTGCTGCCGCCTCTGCTCCCCAGGCCGCGGAACAGCGGCTCGATAAACGTCTGGCCGAGCCAGCGCATGATGCGGTCCCAGAGCGACGGGCCCTCGGCCTCTGGCGAGTCGTACTGGAAGTCCGGGTCGGCGCGGTAGCGCTGGAGCATAGCGGCGGGCGCATCGCGCGCCGCCAGCGTGTCAGGCGCGACGACGATTTCCCGCCCGTCGTCGTCGATTGGCGCGCGGTCACGGCCGTAAAAGGAGTCCAGCGGCTCGACCGCCAGAGGCTCGGGCGTGTCTCCGTCGGCGGGCTCGGGCGGCGGTGCAGCGGGAGGCGGGGGAGGGGGTGGTTCGGGCGCGTCCTGAGCCGTGGCGCCTGGCATCGCGCCGAGCACGAGCGCGAACGCGAGCACACGCCAGAGGCCGAAGCCTCTGGCGGCGCGGCGCGCAGTGCGCCGGGACACGGGGAGTGCGCCCCCTTTCACGCGCCGAAGCGCCCGCCTCGGAAGCCACCCGAGGTGTCGGGCGCGTCACCGGGTCCGTCCGTGGGTGCATCTGGCGTGTCGCCAGAGGCTGTCGCCGCGTCGCCATTCGAGCCTCTGGCGGGGGGCACGTCGTCCCACGACGTGTTGGGTGCGGTCTGCACGCCGCGGTCGAAGATGTCCAGATCGTCCTCGACGCCTGCGCCGTCGACCTCGTCGACCAGGCGGCCGTGGACGAAGAACGCCGCGATGGCGGGCAACAGGTAGGCCACAATGCTGATCACCTGCATCGGCGCGATGGTGTAGGCCATCGAGTCGAGAACAGCCGTCGGATCGGTCGATGCCGAGACGCTGTTTACCAGCACGGACGAGAGGAGGATCGAGAGGGGAATCGAGAGCGCGAGAATGACGACATAGCCGATCACCCACGCCAGAAGCAGCGTCCCGAAGATGCCCGCCCACGAGCCGGCGACGAGGTGGCGTGCTCGGCTCCACGCCTCGCCGATGGTCTCCGACTCGGTCATGCGCGAGGCGTACATCACGTGCACGTACGGCATCATCCAGACCATAAAGGCCAGCCACGCGACCGCACCGAGGCATGGGATGATGGCGACCGCGCCGCTGACGATGATCACGAGCGCCAGAAGCAGGTACATCCCCATCACGGGAAGAATGAGCCCTTTGGCTTCGTCCCACAAGAGTGAGACCGTGATGCTGCCGACTTCGCCCTCGCGGTACAGACGCACGTAGGCCGCAATCGCGGCGTGCGCCATGCTGAAGGCGATGATGCTGCCCAGAATGAGCACGAGGTACGACGGGCCGAACACGTCGAAGATCAGCGTCGGGTCGTTTTCGAGCGCCGCCGGATCTGTGAGGATGGCGCCGAAGCGGCGGAAAAACAGCGCCACGCCCACGCCCGCTGCGAGCGCAAACGGGATCACGAGCGCAAAAAAGCCCACGAGCAGCTCGCGCGCGTTCTGGCGGATAAACACGACCGTCGCGTTGATCACGCTGCCCGCATCGCGAGACTTGTTGAACCGTATCGGACCGTCGTCGGGGAAGAACGTGGGCATGGGTTACGGGGAGAGGGCAGGAGCGGTGAGGCTGGCCGAGCCTCTGGCGGCGCGTCCCACGCGCCAGGGGAGGAGCACGAAGTACCACAGCATCATCCCGCCAGAGGCCGCGATGATGAGCCAGCTGAGCGCGGGCGGCATGTCGGTAAGGCGCGTGACGAAGCCTTCGAGCAGGCCCGCGTAGATAAACACGGGCACGAGCGCGAGGATGATCTTGAGTCCGCGGCGGGCGCCTCTGGCGAAGGCCTCGCGGCGCGGGTAGGTACCGGGAAAGAGGATCGAGTTCCACATCGTGAGCCCCGCGCCGCCCGCGAGCGCGATGGCCGTCAGCTCCGGCATGCCGTGGATGAACACGACGCGGAAGAACTCGACCGAGAGGCCGTTGCTGGCGAAGAGGTGGAAAAACGCGCCCACCATGATGCCGTTGCTCACCATCACCCACCCGGTCCCGAGCGAGCCCGCCGGGAGGTTGAAGAGCGGCATAAAGCCGATAAAGGCGATAAACGAGACGATGATGTTGTTGCGCACAATCATCGCCGACATGTCGTCCTGCCGCATGTCTTTGTACACCGCGAACGGGTCGCCGCTCTCGATGTTGGCCTGCGTCATGTTGACGTAGCCGTCGCCCATAATGAGGCGCGCGAACTCGCCGTCGCCAGAGGCAGAGACGAAGCCGACAGCGCACGCGCCGAGGAACAACAGCAGCGCGACGGTCATGGCGCGGCGCGCGTCGTACATCGCCTGCGGCACTTCCTTGGCCCAGAAGCGCCGGAACCGGCCACGCTCCTCGCGGCGGTTGCGGTACACGCGGCCGTGGATGTCGGCCGAGAGGTCGTTGAGGTACGCCGCTGTGGGGGAGCCGGGGTAGAACGTCTTGGCAAACGCCAGGTCGTCGCCCACGCGGATGTACGCGTCGGTCAGGGCGTCGGGGTCGGGCGTGGCGCCAGAGGCCGCCTGCTCCTCGAACCGTTTCCAGTCGTCGGCGTGGCGTCGGACGAAGACCGCTTCTCTCACGTGTGGGCGCTGCAGAGGTTGAGTGCGCGCAAGATCGCACCGCGCCGCGCCAGAGGCTAGGGCCGCGCCAGAGGCTAGGGCCGCGCCAGAGGCTAGGGCCGCGCCAGAGGCTAGGGCCGCGCCAGAGGCTAGGGCCGCGCCAGAGGCTAGGGCCGCCGGGATCGGGTATCATCGGGGCACACCGCCCGCGCCTCTGGCGCCCGCCCTGTGGACCTGTCGTTGGAGATCCGCACCGCCCAAAACGTGCCTCTGGCGCTGGAGCCCGCCAGCGCGGGGCAGCGCATCGTCGCCACTGTCATCGACGGCGCGATCGGCATCGCGTGGATCATCGCGGTGAGTTGGATCCTGGGGGAGTTCGGAGTCGGGTCGTTTACGGCGTTCATCTTGATCGCGTGGCTGCCGCCGTTTCTCTACCACCTGGTGATGGAGGTGGTCTTCGAGGGGCGGACGGTCGGCAAGCTGGTCATGCGCACGCGCGTGGCGCGGCTGGACGGCGCGCAGCCCACGCTCGCGCAGTACCTCTTGCGCTGGCTGCTTCGCTTGGTTGACGTGTCGATCACGAGCGGCGTCGTGGCCGTGGTCTCGGTCGCGCTCACCAAGCGCTCGCAGCGCCTGGGTGATCTCGCGGCGGGCACGACCGTGGTGCGCCAGAGGCGGCGTTTGGAGCACATGAACGTGCTCTACCCGCTCATCCCAGACGGTTACGAGCCAGTCTACCCCGAGGCCGAAAAACTCTCCGACGCCGAGATTCGCACCGTCCGCGCCGTGATCGCGAGGATGCACATCTCGAAGCGCGACCGCCGCTCACAGGCACTGGCCGAGCGCGCGCAGCGCGCCGTCGAACGGCGCCTCGACCTGGAGCCGTCGCGCCTGGCGCCAGAGGCGTTTCTGCGCACCATCGTGCGCGACCACGTGGCGCGGCTGGACCGCTTCAGCGACCGTCCGTGAGCCTCTGGCGGAGGCGGCCTCGTGCGCCAGAGGCTCCGGTGGAGCCTGGCCGCTGGCGCCATTCAGCGGCGCCAGAGGCGACTCGGCACGCGAAGGCATCGCCCCACGCGTTGCAACCCTTCGGGGCGCTTGCTCGTGCCCTACTCTGTCTCGCTGGCCTCTTGCGCCAGAGGCCCTTCGATCCACCCGTGACCTCCATGCGACGTTTGTGTCTCCTCGCGCTCTTGAGCGCCCTCGCGCCTCTGGCGACCGCCCAGAGCTCTCCCGTCGAGGACCTCGTGGACCGAGGCGTTGCGGCCTACCGGGAAGGCCGCGTGGTGGAGGCGATTCGCCTGCTGGAGCAGGCGACGGACTCGCCAGAGGCGGATGCGGAGGCGTTCTACCGGCTCGGGATCGCGCTGCAGGCCCCGTCGCCCGAGCAGGACATCAAGGGCGCGCGTCGTGCGGTGCAGCGCGCGGTCGAGCTCGCGCCCACCAACACGGAGTACCTGACCGCCGAACTCGAAGCGCTGCGCGGGGACGCAGGCAACTTCTTAATCGAGATCCTTCGCGCGCGGGAGCGCAGAAAGATCGCCGACCGGTTGCTGAGCTTGGATTCCACCAACGCGTTCGCGCACGAGGAGCTGGCGCTGTTGCACATCGCGGAGTACTACCGTTACCGCAACGCCGTCTGGACGAGCGGCGCCGGGTTCGACCCGGTGGAAGCCTTTGTCTCGGACGAGGAAAAGCGGCTCACAGATAAAGTGGAAATCGAAGTCTCGGCTGGTGGCGAGGGGTTCGAAGATCCCGGGTTGGAGGCGCGGGGTGTGGTCGAAACCGAAAGCCAGGGCTTCCGCGAGGCCGCCTCGGGCGACTTTGCCGCCTCGCGCGGCAACCAGTTCGACACCGGCCTGATCCGCAGCCTGGGCTCAGGCACCTTCACCGAGCGCGCCGACCGCGCGTCGGATCTCGCCAGAGGCCACCTGCGCCAGGCGCTCGAAAGCGACCCCCGCCGCCGCTCGCTCTACGAGCACGTGATGCGGCTCTCGTCTCTGAGCGGCGACTGGCAGACCGCGAGCGCGCCTCTGGCGGAGATGTTCGTCCACTTTCCGGACGACCCGGAGATGTGGCTGTACCTCGGCCTGATGAACCACCGCGTGGGAGAGTGGGAAGCCGCGGCAGCGGCCTTCCGCAACGGGCTCGACCGCATGGAGGACGCGGAGCGCGAGGTCTTCGAAGACCTCACCTACGTGCTCTCGCCCAACGACGTGGACGAGTACCGCGCCTCGCCAGAGGTGTACGCCGCCAAGTTCTGGAGCGCTCGCGACCCGCGTTTCCTCAATCCGTTCAACGAGCGCCGCCTTGAGCACTACGCGCGGCTGGTGACGGCAGACCTGCTCTACAAGTCGAGAGACCTCGACCTGCCCGGCTGGAGAACCGAGCGCGGCGAGATCCACGTCCGCTACGGCGTGCCGCGAGAGGACCTGATCGTCGAGGGCGACCTGGGCGTCGTCCTGGAGCGCTACACAGACCGCGTGGACGCGTTCAACTCGCCCGAGATGTTTGGCCTCGCCAACCGCTTCAACATCTGGGACTATGGCGACCAGCAGTTCGTCTTCGAAGACCCCAACCGCAACGGCGAGTACACGCTGTACTCCCCACCGGCCGATCTCTTCGGCCTCACGTCGGTGCGCGGCATCGAGAGCATGGACTACGTGCTGCGCGCCCGCAGCGCCTTCCGCACCACGCCCGAGCGCTACGAGTACAAAGTGCCTGGCCGCGAGGTCTACATCCCGGCGCTCGTGAGCGCCTTCCGCCAGGACGGCCCCGAAGCCGACGTGTACATCCACTACGGCGTGCCTCTGGCGCCAGAGGCCTCGGGCCGGGACGGCACCATCCCGGCGACGATCAAGACCGGCGCGTTCCTCGTCGGCGCTGACAACTCGTTGCTGGTAGAGCGGCGCAAAACGCTGTTCGGCCTGCGCACCGATCAGGTGGTGCCGTACAAAGAGGTGAGCCTGTGGGTCGCAAGCGAGCGCATCGGCGCGCGCCCCGGCCCGCACGACGTATCGGTCGAGTTCGAGACCGCCGATGGATCTGCCTCTGGCGTACACCGCGAGTCGGTCGAGATCCCAGACTTCTCGGGCACCGAACTCATGCTGTCCAGCCTCATGCTCGCCATTCAGGTGGAAGAAGGCGTAGCGGCAGGACCGGGGCGCATCCAGCGGGGTGACTTCGCGATCCAGCCCGCGCCGTGGGGCGTCTACACCGTCGGCGATCCCATCGCGGTGTACTTCGAGGTCTACAACCTGGGGCTGGAGGGCGGCCAGAGCGGCTACGATGTGGAAGCTCGGCTTATTCCCAAGGACCGCTCGCGAGGCCTGGCGCGTCTGGCGAAGCGCATCTTCGGGGGCCGCGCCAGAGGCGTGTCGACCTCGTTTCCCGCCCAAGGCACGAACGCCGACGACGGCCAGTACGTGCTGCTCGACGCGACGGGGCAGGAGCCGGGCGTGTACACGCTCACGCTTCAGATCGAGGACCGCGTGAGCGGGCAACGCGTCGAGCGCGAGGTCGACCTGCTGCTCGAATAGCCTCTGGCGGTGACGCCTAGCTAACCTCTGGCGCCAGAGGCGGCTCGCCTGACGCGCCAGAGGCCTGGGGGATCTCGCGCATGATGCCACAGCCGCAGCGCTTGCAGAAGCGCGCGTCGGCATCGTGGTCCTCGAGTCCGCACGTGGGGCACTCTTTGAGACGCCGGGCCGCCGCAGCGCGCTCACGCTCCTGCACCAAGCCTGCGGTGACAATGCCCGTCGGTACGGCGATGATGCCGTAGCCCATGATCATGATGACCAGCGCGAGGCTTTTGCCCAGCGGCGTCACCGGCGAGATGTCTCCGTATCCGACGGTCGAGAGCGTGACGACGGCCCAGTAGACGCTTTGAGGGATCGAGGTGAAGCCGTTCTCGGCGCCTTCGATCACGTACATCATCGAGCCCATCACGGTCACGAGCGTCAGCACGACGAAGATGAAGACCAGGATTTTGCGCTTGCTCGCGGCCAGCCCCCGGCCCAGCGACTCGGCCTCGTCGATGTAGTGCGCGAGCTTGAGCACGCGGAAGATGCGCAGCACGCGCAGAACGCGCACCACGAGCAGCGCCTGTGCCCCCGCGATGAACAGACTGAGGTAGGTCGGGATGACCGAGAGCAGATCGACGATGCCGAAAAAGCTCAGCGCGTAGTGCCGCTTGCGCTCCACCAACCACAGCCGGAGCAGATACTCGGCTGTGAACAGGATCGTGAACACCCATTCGAGAATGCGGAGCAGCCGCGGCACCTGTGCCTGGATCGACGCCACGCTTTCGAGCATCACCACCACGACGCTCGCGATGATGGCCACGATGAGCAACATGTCGAACGTCTTCCCCGCCAGGTCCTCGGCGTGGAACACGATATCGTAGAGCCTCTTGCGCAGGCGGCCCGAAGCGGGAGCGGTCTCTTCCATGCCGCAACCTACCGCCTCTGGCGCGCGCTTATCTGCCCGGCCCGGCCTCTGGCGCCAGAGGCCCGCGTTGAAAGTGAATCAACGTGCAGCGCCTCGAATGTGGTTTCGCGCCAGAGGCTACTCGCGCCAGAGGCTACTCGCGCCAGAGGCTACTCGTCGGTTACGACCCGGTAGACGGTCTCGCCCGGGCGCCGCATGCCGTACTGCTCGCGCGCCACCTTTTCGACCGTCTCCAGGTCCAGGTCCGCGTCGATGGAGGCCTGCAGGTCTGCGTTTTCGCGGCGCAGCGTTTCGTTCTCGACTTCGATGCGGCCCAGGTCGCGTGCGTACAACGCGCGGCGCACCAAGCTGTGACTGTCCAGAAACGCCACCCACAAGCCGAGAGCGACCGCGCCTACGATGAGGACACGGCGGCGGGCATTGGAGCCGAGCAAGCGCTCGCGGATGGACATGGCAGCGGTCGGGGAGTGGCCCAAGGTCCGCCGGAACCGTTTAAAAGGCAAATGTGAGCCTCTGGCGATACGCAGGCCAACGCCAGAGGCCGGACTGGCCCGCGCGCGGTGTTCAGGCCGCTGCCTCGCGGATCTGTCGGATCATCGCGTCCAGGCCGTTGGAGCGGTTGGGCGAGAGGTGCTCGTCCACACCCGTCTCGTTCAGGAACCACAGGTTGGCTTCAGCGACAGCCTCTGGCGGGAGGCCGCCGAGCGCGCGAAGACGGGGCGTAGGCGCTGCGTCAAGGCCTCTGGCGCCAGAGGCGTTCTCGAACATCTCCAGTCCGAACACTAGCTCAGCCTGTAGCGCTCGACGGCGAACCAACCCCTGGCGTCCGTCCAACGGTCGCGGCGGGTCCACCCGGCGTCGGAGGCCAGCGAGGCGAGGTCGTCGGGGCCGTACTTGGTCGAGATCTCGGTGTGGATCGTCTCGCCTCTGGCGAAGCCGAACGTCTCGCCTGCTACGCTGACCTCGTGATTGGCCTGGCTCACCAGGTGCATCTCGATGCGGCTCTGCGCGTCGTTCCAGCGCGCGTCGTGGCGCCAGAGGCTGAGGTCGAACGTGCCGCCGAGCTCGCGGTTGATGCGGCGCAGCAGGTTGAGGTTGAACTCGGCCGTGACACCGTCGGGATCGTCGTACGCGGGGATGAGCACGTCGAGCGGCTTGCGCTGGTCGGCGCCGATCAACAGGCCGCCGCCTCTGGCGCTGTCAGACATGCTCTCGCCAGAGGCGCCGCGGGCCACGCGTGCGGCCTGGGCGAGAAAGGCGCGCGCGTCCTCGGGCTCGAAGTTGCCAATCGTGGAGCCGGGGAAAAAGACGACGATGTGGTCGTGCGCGGGCAGATCTGGAAGCGTAAACGGCTTCGTGTAATCGGCTGCGACGGGCAGGACCGGCATCGCGGGATAGCGCTCGCGCAGACGCTCGGCGGCGTCCTCCAGTGCCGAAGGCGAGATGTCGATGGGCACATACGCCGCGATCTGCTCTTGCAGCGCATCTAGAAGGATGCGCGTTTTGTCGCTCGACCCGCTCCCGTACTCCACCACGACGGGCCGCGCGCCGATGGCCGCGGCGATGCCACCGATGTTCTCGCGCAAGATGGCACGCTCCGTCTCGGTCGGGTAATACGCCTCCAGGCGCGTGATCTGGTCGAAAAGCTCCGAGCCTCTGGCGTCGTAGAGGTACTTGCTGGGGAGCGTTTTCTGCCTCTGGTGGAGGCCCGCAAGAACGTCCGCGCGAAAGGCGTCGGTGAGGAGGTCGGCGCCAGAGGCGGTCACAGAGTGGGGCATCGGTTAGAGGCTTTTCGCCAGCCGGATGCCGGTGAACTGCCACGTGGCGTCGAGGGGAAAGAAGTTGCGGTAGGTGGGCCGGATATGGCTTTGTGGCGTGGCGACGCTGCCGCCGCGGAGCACCATTTTGTTGGACATGAACTTGCCGTTGTACTCACCCAAGGCGCCCGGCGCGGCGCGGTAGCCGGGGTAGGGGCGGTAGGCGCTTTCGGTCCACTGCCACACCTCGCCGAACATCTGCCGCAGGGGCGGCGCAGTGGGCGCGCCGTCGCCTCCAGCCACTGCCTCTGGCGCCAGAGGCGCCGGGGCAGGGTGGAGGCGGCCTGCGTCGACGTAGGAGCCGGGCGCGTCGCCGTCGGCGGTGGTGCCGTTCCAAACAGTGCGCGCGGCGACTTCCCACTCGGCCTCGCTGGCGAGTCGTGCGCCGGGCGCGAAGCCGCTGGCGTCGGCCCATCGCGCGAAGGCGTCGGCTTCGTAAAACGACACGTGCGCCAGAGGCTCGTGCGGGTCGATGGGGCGCATCCCGGCGAGCGTGAAGTGCTCCCAGGCGTCGGAGTTGGTGCCCGGCGGCTCCCAGTAGAACGGGCACGCCCAGCCGTCGGCCTGCGCCGTGGCCCAGCCTTCGCTGAGCCAGAGTTCAGCGCGCGAGTAGCCCCCGTCTTCGATAAACGCCATCATCTCGCCCGCCGTCACCAGACGGTCGGCGAGGGCGTACGGCTCCAGGTACACGCGGTGGCGAGGGCCCTCGTTGTCGAAGTGGAACCGCTCGCGGCTCGTCGCAGCCTCTAGCGAGGCGAGAAATCCCATCTCGCTCACGCCCGCGATCTGCGGCACCCACGCCAGAGGCCCGGGATCTGCGGCCTGCTCGGGCGGCCTCTGGCGATAGACGGGGCGCAGCGGGTTGACCGAGAAGACGTACTTGAGGTCGGTCAGCATCAGCTCCTGGTGCTGCTGCTCGTGGTGCAAGCCGATCTCGATCACGTCGGCGATCTCGGGGTGCGCGAGCTCGTCGAAGTCAGCCAGGAACGACTCCATCGACGCTGTGACGGCGTGGCGGTAGGCGAAGACCTGCTCCACGGTCGGGCGCGAGAGGTAGCCGCGCTGGGCGCGGCAGTGGCGCTCGCCAGCTTGCACGTAGTACGAGTTAAACAGGAACGGGTAGCGCTCGTCGTGCAACTCGTAGCCCTCGGCGTGCTCCGCCAGAACAAAGGTTTCCCAGAACCATGTCGTGTGCGCCAGATGCCACTTGGTGGGCGACACGTCTTCCATCGCCTGCACCACGTAGTCCTCGGTCGCCAGAGGCTCGCACAGGTGCTCGGTCTGGGCGCGGACCGCCGCGAAGCGCTCGGCGAGCGTCGCGCTGGCCTCTGGCGAGAGCGCCTCTGGCGAGAGCGCCTCTGGCGAGGGCGCCTCTGGCGAGGGCGCCTCTGGCGGAGCCGTGCTCGGGGCTGGAGTATCGGGCTGGATCAGCAGGGACGTTGGCATGGGTGGGCAGGTGTTTTGAGCGATACGCGCGGGATGTGCGCGTGATTCCGCCCCGCGCGTGACCGCCGCCAGAGGCTAGCCTGCGACGGTTACGACGCGAACCGTGCCTTCTAGCGTCTTGTGCACCGGGCACAGGTCCGCGATCTCGAGCAGCCTCTGGCGCTGCGCGTCCGTCAGGTCACCACGGACCGTGACGGTGCGCGTGAGCTGGTCCAGCGTTGCGCCAGAGGCGGTCTCGCACTCGGCGCAGTCGTCGGCGTGGACCTTGGCGTGCGTGACGGCCACGTCGATAGACTCCAGTGGCAGCTTTTTGCGCGTGGCGTACATGCGCAGCGTCATCGCGGTGCAGGCGCCGAGTGCGGCGCCGAGGTAGTCGTAGGGCGTCGGCGCGGTCTCGGTGCCGCCGATTCTCGCCGGCTCGTCGGCGTGGAAGACGAAGCCTCTGGCGCCGAGGTCGGTGCGGAAGCCGCTCGCGCCGAGCTGCGCGGTCACGGTCGGGTCGGCGTAGCCGCCAGAGGCCTCTGGCGCGGTTGCTTTGGGCGCGGTGCGTTCGCCAGAGGCGTGCGCCAGTCCCAAGTGCCGCTCGGCCCATGCGGCGAGAATGTCCGAGACGAAGTGCGCGTCCTCGCGCTTGGAAAGCAGATGATCGGCGCCGTCGAGCGCGACGAAGCTTTTCGGGTGCCGCGCGGCCTCAAAGATGTGCCGCGCCTGCTCGATGCCCACCGTCTGATCGGTCGGGCTGTGCATCACGAGCAGCGGCCGGTCCAGGTCGGCGATCCTCTGGCGCATGGTCTCGTGCTTGTCCAGGTCGTCCAGAAACTGCTGGCGGATGCAGAACGGCCGCCCGCCGATGCTCACTTCGGCCTCGCCAGAGGCGGCGATGTCGGCTTCGTGGTCGAGGAACAGGTGCCGCACGTGATCGGGGTCGCACGGCGCGCCGATCGTCGCCACGGCACGCACGTCTGGCACGTGGCCTGCTGCGGCGAGAACCGCCGCGCCGCCCAGCGAGTGCCCCACGAGCAGCGACGGCGGCAGGCCTCTGGCGCCCAAGTGTTGCGCGGCCGAGACCAGATCCGCGACGGTCGAGGAAAAGCTCGTGTCTGCGAAATCGCCTTCGCTCTCACCCAATCCAGTAAAGTCGAACGAGAGGACCGCGAAGCCGTGCTGGGTCAGGCCTTCGGCCACGCGCCGGACGGCGTGGAGGTCTTTGGAGCACGTAAAGCAGTGCGCGAACAGCGCCGTCGCCAGAGGCTCGCCCTCGGGCAGCACGAGCCGCGCGGCGAGCGCGTGCCCGTCGGCGTTTTCGATGTGGAAGCGTTCCTGGCGGGGCATGGCGTTGGGCGGTGCGGGGCGGCAACATAGGAGACGCGCGAGGCTCGGCGCCGGTGGCGCCAGAGGCCCGAGGCCGCCGTCCCGCCGCCCGCACCGCGCTACTTTCAGCCTCTGGCGCTTCCGCCCCCCGACCTCGCCCCTCCGATGCTGCACCGCTTCTCTCTTCTCGCCCTCGTCGTCGCCCTCGCCGCCTGTAGCGGCACCGCCCCCGTCGAGGCGCCAGCCGCGCCGACGAGTGCTCCGCCAGAGGCACAACCGCCCGCGGCCTCTGGCGCGCCCATCTACCCGTTCGAGGTCGCCACGCGCGACTTCGCCAACGGCCTCCGCGCCGTCGTCGTGCCGACGGGCCTGCCGGACATCGTCTCGCTGCAGATCGTGATGGGCACGGGCTCGCGAGACGAGGTGGAGCCGGGCCGCTCGGGCTTTGCGCACTTTTTCGAACACATGATGTTCAGGGGGACGGAGACCATCAGCGCCGACGCGTATCAGACCGCGCTCAAGCGGATGGGCGGCGACCAGAACGCGTACACCTCCAACGACCGCACGGTCTACCACACGACGCTTCTGGCGGAGGACCTGGACGAGATGCTCGCGATGGAAGCCGACCGCTTCCAGAACCTCTCGTACTCCGAGGCTGACTTCCGCACCGAGGCGCTGGCCGTCCTGGGCGAGTACAACAAAAACGTCGCCAACCCGGTCCAGAAGCTGTTCGAGGTCCAGCGCGAGGCCGCCTACGAGCGGCACACGTACCGCCACACCACGATGGGCTTCATCGAGGACATCGAAGCGATGCCCGAGGCGTACGACTATGCGCAGACATTCTTCGACCGCTTCTACCGCCCCGAGAACGCCGTCGTGCTCATCGCGGGCGACGTGTCGCCAGAGGCCGCCTTTGCGATGGTCGAGCGGCACTTCGGCGCGTGGGAGCGCGGCTACACGCCGCCCGAAATTCCGGTCGAGGGGCCGCTGGCGGGACCCGAATACCGCCACGTGGACTGGACCGGCCCGACGCCGCCGTGGGTCACCGTCGCCTTCCGCGGTCCGGCCGCGTACCCGACCGACGGCAACGCCGGTGCGGGCGACATGCAGGCGCTCGACGTGATCTCCAGCCTGGGCTTCGGGCCCAGTAGCCCGCTCTACCAGCGCTTGGTCGTCGACGAGCAGGTCGCCGACGTGCTCGCAGCGTCCTTCCCAGACAGCCGCGATCCCGGCCTGCTCACCGTGCTGGCGCGCGTGACCGATCCTGCCGACGCCGCCTACGTGCGCGACGAGATCCAGAAAGAGCTGGCGCGCCTCACCCTGGAGGCGCCAGAGGCCAGCATGCTCGCCGACCTCAAAAGCGCGCTCACCTACGGCTTCGCCGCCGGGCTGGACAACACCGAGGCCATCGCGGACGCCATCGTGCCGGTCCTCTCGGTCACGCGCGATCCCGGGACGCTCAACGAGATCTATCGCACGTATGCAGCCATCACGCCAGAAGCGGTCCGCGAGGTGGCAGCGCGCACGTTTACCGACGCCAACATGGTCGTCGTGACGCTCGCCCAGGGTGCGCTTCCGCCAGAGGCGATGGCGGCGGGCAGCGTGGACACGCATCTGAAGTCCCGGAACGCTGTCAGAGGAGGCGCGACGCCTCCACCAGCGCTCCACTCCGATGGCCCATACGTGCCTCTGGCGCCTGGCGACCCCGAGACTGTGCGCGTGCTGCACCAGCCGGGTCCCAGCCCACTCGTCTCGCTGCGACTGCAGTTCGCCTCTGGCGCCGCGCGCGACCCAGAAGGCAAAGAAGGTCTCGCGGCGCTCACGGCGCAGATGGTCACCGACGCCGGTAGCCGCGCCCAGACGTACGCGCAGGTGCAGCGAGCGCTGTTTCCTCTGGCGGCAGGCATCGGCGCGCAAGTAGACAAGGAGGTGACGACGCTCGCCGGGACCGTCCACCGCGACAACCTCGACGCGTACTGGCAAACGGTCGGCACGATGATCCTGCAACCGGGCTTCCGCGAGGAGGACTTTTCGCGCGTCAAGACGCAGACGCTCAACGCGATCCGCACCGGCCTCCGCGCGGGCAACGACGAGGAGTTGGGCAAGGAAGTGCTCTACGAAAGCATCTATCGTGGCCAAGACTACGGCCACCTCACGATGGGCCACGCCGAGGCCGTCCAGGCGCTGACCCTGCAAGACGTGCGCGACTTCTACCGCGATCACTACACGCTCGCAAACCTCACGCTCGGCGTCGCAGGCGGCATCTCAGACGAGGGCCTCCGCACCGTTCGCGCCACCCTCGCGGCGCTTCCGCCAGAGGCTCGGCCCGCCTCTGGCGACCGCTTTATCGGCGGAAACCCGATGCCGTACGCCTCTGGCGACATGAACGTCACCATCGTCGACAAGCCCGAGGCGCGGGCCGTCGCCATCTCGATGGGCCACCGCATCGACGTAACGCGGAGCCACCCGGACTTTGTCGCGCTCGACGTGGTTCGGTCGTGGTTGGGTGAGCACAGGAACTCGTCGGCGCACCTGTTCCAGCGCATCCGCGAGGTTCGCGGCATGAACTACGGCGACTACGCGTACGTCGAGTACTACCCCGGAGGCATGTTTACCACGATGCCGCCTGCGGGCTTGGCGCGGCGCTCGCAGATTTTCCAGGTCTGGATCCGCCCCGTCCCGCCCGAGCAGGCGCACTTCGCGCTTCGCATCGCCACGTACGAACTCGACAAGCTGCGTGACGACGGCCTGAGCGAAGCCGACTTCCAGAACACGCGAGACTTCCTGAGCAAGTACGTCGCGCTGCTCGTGAGCACGCAGGGCCGTCGCCTGGGCTACACGCAAGACCAGATGGCCTACGGCCTGACCGACTATGTGGAGTGGTACCGCGCCGAACTCAACACGCTGACACTGGCTGACATCAACCGCGTCATCCGCGAGCACATCACGCCCGGCCAGATGGAGGTCGTGATGATCGCGCCCGATGCGGCGCGGCTCCACGACGCGCTCATCCTCGGCACGCCCAGCCCTATTACCTACGCATCGGAAAAGTCGCCAGAGGTGCTGGCCGAGGACGCCATCATCGAGGTGTACGACCTGGACCTCTCGCCAGAGGACGTGCGGGTGATTCCGGTGGGCGACGTGTTCGAGCGGCCCATCTTCCCTCACACGCAACGCTGATTTGCGAGAAAGGCTGCCTCTGGCGCCAGAGGCAGGGCGCGTGCGGGCACAGTGCCGTGCCCGCACGTCTGCTCAGGCGATGTCTGTATCGCCGTCGTCGTCGCGCACATCCGTGTCGTCGTCGGCGCGGCCTTGCGGCGTGGGTTCGGCGCGCTCGGAGGCGTCCACGACGGGCTGGTCGGCAGAGGCGTCCTGGGGGGAGGGGAGGTCGTAGTCGTCGGGCATTGGAGCGAGGAGAGTGTCCGCGTTATGCGCCTCTGGCGCTGCGCAGTTCCGCCGCGCGCGCGCGGATTTCGGCGGGCTCGAAGATGGTCACGCCAGAGGCTTCGGTCTGCGCTCTGGACGTGTGCGCCTCTGGCGGAGCGAGCGCAGCCGCGAGAACGCGCGCCACATCTGTCGCGGGCGTCGGGCGGAGGTTGCGCAGCGGACCCACGAGGGCGAACTCTACCGCACTCAGCACCGCCTCCCCGATCCGCTCGCCGACACGGGTCTCGTCGCGGTCGCCGGTCAGAAGCGACGGCCGGAGCAGCGCCACGCGCTCAAACCCGACCGACCGGATGGCGTCCTCGGCCTCGCCTTTGGTGCGATTGTAGAAGATGCGAGAGTCAGCGCTCGCGCCATACGCGCTCACCAGCCCAAATGCCCGTGCGCCTCTGGCGTGCGCGAGCCGCGCCGCCGCCAGAGGCAGGTCGTGGTCGACGAAGCGAAAGGCCTCTTGCGAGCCTGCGGTTTTGATGGTCGTACCCAGGCAGCACGCCACGGCGTCGCAGGCGAACAGGTCGGCACGCGCGTCCACCTCTCCGAAGTCGACGACGTGGTGCTCGTGCGTGCCGCTCGCCAGAGGCATCGCGCGGCGGCCCAGCGTGACGACGCGGCTCCACGTCTCGCTGTGCGCGAGCAGCTTGAGCGCGTGCCCGCCGACGAGGCCTGTGGAGCCGAGAAGTAGAATCGTTCGGTCGGACATTGGGGAGAGGCCGTTGGCCCGTTCGGCTTCGCCTAGCCCAGACTGCCAGAGGCCCAGACTCGCCTATCAGCACCAAGCGGTTGTCATCGCGCGACGCGACGCGGCGATCTGGTCACTCAGCGCTCCGCAGGTTTGGTAGAGCGTCTTAGTCAAGATGTTCGGTCAGGATGACCTCGACGCTCTCGGCCAGAATGTCCCAGCCGGCGGCGGCCTGCTTGGTGACGGTGACCCAGTGGGGCGTGATGAGCAGGCTCTCGACGCCGCGAATCCCGAACAGGCGTTCCCCGAGCGCGTCGCCAGAGGCCTCGCGAGCCGACTGAAAGGCAAGTTGTGTCGCGTCGGTGAGAGTTGCGCCCGTGACCTCAAACTTGAGGCTGTTGGGGTTGGGCGTCGGGCGGGCGTTGACGGTCATCGAGGCGGAGGTGTGGCCTGAGGTGTAGAGCCCCGGCGTTTCTCGAAGTTCCGCGAACCCAGCGGGCGGTACGCCGTTGGGTACATCCCGTCTCCGCTCGCTCGCCCTTCTCGCCGATGCCGTCCGCCCCGCCTCGCGGCCGAAACCTTCCCGCCCTGCGCACGATCCCGCCAGTGCTGGATCCTGCGGCTGAAAAGCTTCCGGAATCGCGCCAGCTGCCGCCGCACCAGACCAAAGTCGAGCGCATCGGCGATCACGTCGCGGCGCTTTCGGCGGATCTGCGGCAGTACGTCGAGCTGCGCATCGCGCTAGTCCAGCGTAAAATCGAGGGGATCACTGGGATCCTTGAACGTTTGCAGCACCTCGCGGATGTCGCAAAATTCGGCATTCCAGGCGTCCTACTTGTCCTGCTGGGCCTCCTGTTTCTGCTCGTCACCATCGCGCTCGGAATCGGCGCGCTGATCGGCAGCTACTGGGGAGGCTTCGCCATTCTAACCGGCGTCCTCATCCTTTCAGGGATCGTCCTACTGTGGCTCGCAAAGCGGAAATATGACGAGGCGGAAGCCAAAGTCGTCGAGGCCAAACGCAAAGAGCAGGACGAGCGCGATATCACCCGTGAACAAGTTCAGGACGCCGAGCGCCTCAAGGCTCGCCAGTCCGTCGTTTAAATGCCCGATCTCCAGAACACATCCGAGCCAACGCCGGGCCCCGCCACGCCCACCAAGGAGCCGCTCCTCGCGCTCCCCTCGGCCCCGGTCGACCTCGGCGACGATCCCGATCTCGCGTCTCTCTCGGCCGAGGACATTCGCGCTCGTTTGAACGCAACGCAGCGGGATATGAAGTTCCGCATCGACGCCATCAAGCACGAAGTCGCCCACGTCGGCGACGACGTCAACATCGGCGGGCGTCCTCTGATGGACCGGTTTCGCGAGAAGCCTCTGGCGGCCCTCGGTCTCGCGCTGGCCTCTGGCGCGATGCTCGGACTGCTCTGGGGACTGCGCCGACGCTCCAAGCGGCTGCCCGATCCCGACGACAGTGCGGACGTGATCCGCTTCCACGTCGCTCACATGTTGGATTCTGCCGCGCACCGCGTCGCCAGAGGCGAACTCGCGGACGATGCACTCGCGAGCGAAGCGCGCAAGAGGCCCGTCATCTACGTGCCTCGGGAAGACGACACGCGCACGCCTTCCGCTCCTGGGTCCTCCAAGCAGGCCTTCGACGTGGCAATGAAGACGGCTGTCGGCATCGGTGTTAAAACGGGCCTAGACGTTCTCACGAAGCGCTTCACACCTCACGAGGAAGTGTTCGAGGCGCTCGCAGACGAGGCGTCTAGCGACTGACGTGCCTCTGGCGCGCGAGGCTTTAAACATCGCGCGGCCTACCGAGAAAATCGGTAGGCCGCGCGGCGCAAGCTGAAAAGAGGGGAGACCCCTCGTCTTGACTTAGATCTGGAAGACGGCGAAAACGCCGAGTCCAACGAGTGCAGCAGCTGCTGCCATGACGGGAATAAGACGGTGCATGGTGACGCGGGTAGAGAACCCTGGGTCATGTGTGAAAAGTCCCTTGTGGTGGGAACCGTGCTCCAAGCTACCCAAACGGCTTTGAAAGGGCAAGGCTATTTGCCCTGTGACACAGGTATTGTCGGAGCGGGCCAAAGACCTGCACCGCCACGTGTGCCTAGATGCTCTATCGGCAGAGCTCGGCCACGCCTTAAAGCGTTTCACGGCGTAGGGTTATGCGGGGGCCTCTGGCGCCAGAGGCTGCCGTTCTGGCTTTGCGCGCGTGTTTCGGGCTGAGGGCGGGCCGCCAGAGGCGATTTGCCCTCAGTCGGGGGTTGTGCCCGTAGCTTGGCGGCCCACCCGACTCCCTTGCTATGCCTTTTCTTCGCCGTGCGGCTGTCCTCGGGGCTGCCGTACTCTTTTTCGGTTGTGGCGGCTCTGACCGCGCCTCCGTTAAGCCCGCAGATGCTGAGGCGGGCCTGCGTACTGCCCGCGAATCCGTACGCGATGCCGAGCGCAATGGCGCCGACCAGTTCGCCAAAGACCCGCTCGACGTCGCCCGCACGCGGCTGAACCGCGCCGAGTCCGCCTTGACGGCCGGCAATACGGAGCTCTCCTTGCGCCTGGCGCGAGAGGCCGATGTAACGGCTGAGCTCGCTGAGGTCACCGCGCAGACGGCCAAGGCCAAGTCTGCCGCGACTGAACTGCGCGCTACGATCCAACTCCTCCGCGAAGAAATCCAACGCCTCCAGGCCGAGTAGCCCATCCCACCATGACCCGATTCTCTTTGCTGGCGCTCGCGCTGGCCCTTGCGGCCTGCTCCGGCCCGCCGCCCGCGAACCCCGCTCTGGACGAAGCGCGCGATATGTACGCGTCTGCTGCATCCCAGCCCACGGTCACGGCCGCCGCCTCTGACTATTTGGACGAGGCGCAAGCACAGATTGGAACTGCCGAGGCGCTTCGCCTGGAAAAGGCAGAACCGTCTCTCGTCGATCATCACGCGTTTCTAGCCAGTCAACTCGTTCGCACGGCTGTCCTGCAGTCGGAGCGCGTCGCCGCGGAGGCAGAGATCGCCGCGTCCGAGTCTGAGCGCCGCTCGGTGCAACTCGAAGTGCGGACGGCCGAGGCCAACTCCGCGCGTCGCCGCGCGGAAGTCGCTCAGCGCGAGGCGGAAACGCAACGTGCTGCCGCCGAGGCTGAGCGCCGCCGTGCCGAAGAGGCACAGCGACAGGCGACCGAGCAGCGGAGTGCGGCTGAGGACGCAAACCGCCGCGCCGCCGAGGAGCGTGCTGCTGCCCAGGCGGCCCAGCGCGATGCCGAGCGTGCCCGCCAGGAAGCGGCTGCAGCGCTAGCACGCGCACAGGAACTCGCGTCTCGCATCTCAGACCTGGAAGCGGCTCAGACCGAGCGCGGCCTCGTACTCACACTCGGAGACGTGCTTTTCGATGTCGGCAAAGCTGAACTCAAGCCCGGCAGCTACCGGGCCGTCGAGCAACTCGTCCAGTTTTTGGCGGAGTACCCGCAGCGCCGCGTCCTCATCGAGGGCTTTACGGACAGCTCAGGCGGCGACGACACAAACCTGACGCTCTCGCAGCGCCGCTCCGATGCCGTCCGTGCAGCGCTGATCGAGCGCGGCATCTCGTCCTCTCGCGTGGCCACGCGCGGCTATGGCGAGGCGTTTCCTCGCGCGACGAACGACAACGCGGCCGGGCGCCAACTCAACCGCCGCGTCGAGGTGATCATCTCGGGTGACGACGGCGTCATCCCTGAGCGCACGAAGTAGCCTCTGGCGTGAGCTCGCGCCACGCGTAATACACCCGCCAGAGGCCAGCCTCTGGCGGAACCCAGGCGGGCCGTGGATCTACACCACGGCCCGTCTTCTGTTTGCCCCTCTCGCACATGGCCCTGGATCTCACGCGCGTGCGCGCCCTCGTTTTCGACATCGACGGTACGCTCGCCGATACCGACGACCATCTGGTGCAAAGCCTTGCGGAGGCGCTCGATGCCGTTCCAGGTGTTTCTGGTCGCCGCGCTGAACAATTGGCTCGACGTGTGGTGATGAGTGCTGAGACACCCGTCAACACGGCCTATGGTTTGCTCGACAAGCTGGGGCTGGACGATGAGTTCTCGCGCATCAAGGGCGCTGTCGCCAGCGCCAGAGACCGACTTCGCGACATCCGCCGACAGCGTGAGCATGGCGACACGAGCCGCAATGCGGCAGCCGCCGACCACGTGCCGCACAGCATGGTGTCCGGTGTGCAGGACATGCTCCACATCCTCGCGAAGCACTATCCGATGTGTACCGTCTCGACGGGCCACCAGGAGCGCGTCGACTTCTTTCTGGAGCACTACGAGGTGCGCTCGCTCTTCCGCACCGTCGTGACCGCGCAGACGACGCCGCGGATGAAGCCGTATCCCGATCCTATTCTCTACGCGGCAGAGGCGATGGTCGTCCCGCCAGAGGCAGTCCTGGTCATCGGCGATACGACGGTTGACATGGAGGCGGCGACTGCGGCAGGTGCGCAGGCCATCGGCGTGCTGTGTGGCTTCGGGACCGAGGCTGAACTGCGCGCCTCTGGCGCGGTGATGATTTGCGAGACGACCTCGGACGTGCTGGGCGTCTTGCTTCCCGAAGAAGATCCGCTGGACGGCGAATCGGCGATGCCGCACGACGACGCCTAGCCTCTGGCGCGACAACTGGTAGGGGAGAGACGTAGACCGCCTGTCAACACCAAGCGGTTGTCATCGCGAGGAGCGACGCGACGCGGCGATCTGGTCACTCAGCGCTCACCCGCACGAGATGGCCGCGCTTCGCTCGCAAGGACAACAGCTTTGGTAGAGCGTCTTAGCAGCCCTCGCGCCGCGCCCGAATAGAAAATGTCGCACCCACCTCGGCGGTCACGTCACCTCCCACACCGGCCAGTTGAAGCGTGCCGGAAAACCGCTCGCCGGACTCTGTCACGGTCAGGCTCGCCTCGGTACCCTCGTAGATGGTCGTCTGAGGCTCGTCGAAGCCTGGGAGGCGAGTGCCGGTGTATTGCACCTGGGCGCTGAACCCGTCCTCTGGCGTGAACGAGTACGTGCCGGGCTGGGGATAGCTGCCGGTGTTGGTCAGGAAGACACTGGCATCCAATTCGTCCTCGCCGTTGTCGCCACGGATCGAGATCGTCAGGCCACCTGTGCACAACAGGCCGCGTGGTTGCGCAGTGATGTCGAGATCGTCATCCTCGAACGTCGTTGTGACACGAAACGCGTTCGGTACAAAAAGCACGAGGCCAACCCGGTTGTCTTGGGTCTCATCGCGTGTGCTATCGCAGCCGATGCAGGCGAGGGCCAGAAGTAAGGCTGTGGCGATGCGCATGTCGATGTGTGCAACTAGGGCCGGAATCTAAACACGGAAGAAGCCCACGCGCCCTTCAACGCGTCGGCTTCCTGTCGATGCAAAGGCTACGATTCTACCTGCCAGAGCCGTCGTTTATCTGGCCGTCTTCCGGGACACCGTCTTCAGGCATCTCGTCTTCGGGCATCTCGTCTGCAGGCGCAGCCTCTGGCGGCGTGACGTTCCAGCACACGATCGAGCCCGCGCCCGACGCGCACGCCCACGTGTCGCCAGAGGCAGAATCGATGGGCTGGACGCCGCCGAGCACACCGGTGGCGTCGGTCACGATCCAGTCGGCGACGGCGCCTTCGAACAGGCTGGCGTGGAGCGTCAGACCACCGTTGGCGGTGTGGACGGCAAAGAGGCCGTCGGCCGCGAGCGCCGCCAGAGGCGCACGTGCGTCATAGGCGAGCACGTCGGCGCCTTCGAAGCGTTGAGCGAGGTCCGCGACGACGGCTTCGTCGGTGACACGGGCGGGGTCTTCGTCCTGTGCAAAGGCAGCCACGGGGACGAGGAGGAGAGCGACGAGAAGGTGTCGCGTTGAAAAGAGAGAGCGCATGATGGGTCCGGTTGGTGTGGCCGGGGAAGCGCTCTCAACATCCACCGCTCGCCTCTGGCGCGCCTGAGGACCGCCTGAAGGTCTCGTGCGGTCGCGCTGAGAAACAGCTAATGCGCAGGTGTGGCTCGGCACGGTCGCCAGAGGCTCGGGTTTGCTCGCGTGGTAACTCGCGGAATCTCGTCCTCGCCAGAGGCTCAGGTGCCGCAGCCCAGTTGCACCGGGACTACGTCGAACGAGGCTGTCGCGTCGAAGTCCAGGCCGTTGCCACTGCCGGAGACTTGCAGGGCCCCCGCGATGCCTCTGGCGGAGGACTCTGTCACGGAGAAAACGCCGCGGGCGACGGTGAACTCGATGCCGCTCGTGCGGTCTCTAGCGCCGGGCAGGTCGCCGGTGTAGCGAACGTCTCCCTCGATGTTCTCGGGCGCGATCTCGACCGTTGCGGGCTCCTGCAGCGTGCCGTCGCCCTCGATGATGGCCTGGAGGCGAAGCGCTTCGCCGGTCGCGTTTCGCGCCGAAAAGGAGAGGAGGGTTTCGCCGCCACACGCCGCCGGGCGCACGCCGACAGTGGCCTCAGTCTCGCTTCTCGTGAACCGCTGCTGCACGCGCTCGATGCCAGGGTCGTTGATGCGTATCTGGAAAGATGTGCGGTCCAGCGCAGCAGGTTCAGCGGTGGTGTCGCAGCCGGAAATGAGGACGAGGGCGAGGCAGAGGGGGAGAGCGCGCATGAAACGTGGTGGGAGAGAAGAAGCCGTCGCGCCACGCGAAGGCAAGCGCGCGCCAGAGGCCTCTGGCGCTACCAATCGTTTTCCTCTTTGACCACTCCTGTTTCCACCGGCACCGGGTATTCGCCTGAGAAACACGCGTGGCAGTAGCGGTCCCGGCTTTCGTGCGCGGTCTCGACGGCGTCCATCATGCCCTCCACAGAGAGATAGCCCAGCGAATCCACGCCAAGCCACTCGGCAATGGCCTCGACCGAGCCGTGCGCGTTGACGGCGAGCTCCTCGCGGCTGGGGAAGTCCATGCCGTAGAAGCAGGGGTTGGCGACGGGCGGGCTGCTCACGCGGAAATGCACCTCTTTGGCGCCTGCATCGCGCACCATTTTGACGAGCTGCCGCGCCGTGGTGCCGCGCACGACCGAGTCGTCCACCATGACCACGATGCGATCCTTGAGCACGCCGCGGACCGTGTTGAATTTGGTCCTCACCTTTTGCTCGCGCGAGCTCTGGCCGGGCGCGATAAAGGTGCGCCCGACGTAGTGGTTGCGGATCAGCCCGATGTCCAGTTTGCACCGACGTCCCATTTTGTTGGACTCGGAGACGTAGCCGATGGCGGCTGTGTTGGACGAATCCGGCACGGCCATGACGAGCGGCCGTTTGCCCTCGCCTTTCTTGACGTACGGCACGGGCGCGTCGTGCGCGAGCCGTTTGCCCAGCTTGCGGCGCACCTTGTCCACCATCGCGCCGAAGACGAGCGAGTCGGGCCGCGAGAAGTAGACGTACTCGAACACGCACTGGCTCACGCCGTGGCGCCGCGGCATGCAAACTCCGTCGAAGCGCGAGACCGCCTCTGGCGTGTCGCCAGAGGCTACCCGTTCCACGCCCGGCCGGTCGATGACGAGGATCTCGCCGGGCTCGATGTCGCGCACGTACTCGGCGCCCACGATGTCGAAGGCGCACGTTTCGCTGGCGACGATCCAGCCGGGATGTTGGCGTCCGGGTGCGGTGGGCAGGCGGCCCAGCGCCAGAGGCCGGAAGCCGTTGGGATCGCGCACGGCGATCAGGTTGTCGTCGGTCAGGATGACGAGCGAAAAGGCGCCCTCGCAGTGGTGCAGCGCGTCGATGATGCGCGGGACGACGCCGCTTTCCTCGCTTTGCGCCGCGAGGTGCATGATGAGCTCCGAATCCGACGACGAGTTGTAAAGCGTGCCACGGGCTGTGAGCGCCTCACGCAGCGCGCGGGCGTTGCTCAGGTTGCCATTGTGCGCCAGCGCGAGGTGGCCCTCCTGAAAGTGCGTCACAAACGGCTGCACGTTGGCCGGGTTGGTGCTGCTGCCGGACGTGGAGTAGCGCGTGTGCCCGATGGCGCTGTCGCCGACGAGCGTGTCCTCGAACAGACTCGCGTCGTCGAACACGTCGAGCACCAGACCGAAGTCTTTGTGGACCGGCATCACGCGGCGGCCCTTGGCCTCGTCGTGTACGCTCGTCACGATACCGGCCGATTCCTGGCCACGGTGCTGCAACGCGTGCAGCGCGAAATAGGAGAGCCGAGCGGCGTCCGGGTGGTTGAACACTCCGACGACTCCGCAATAGTCACGCGCCTTATCCACAATGCCTCTGGGGGTGCGTCCCAAGGTACAGCGCGCCGCTCCCATGGGCGGGTGTTTCGAGCCGCCAGAGGCCTCTGGCGTGAGACGCTCTCTGTGGCCTCTGGTGCCACACGCCGTGGCGTCCGTGGGCAGCGTCTTTAGTTAACAGGAAGCTCGCGGGCTATGTCCTCGTGCAGGGCCGCGCGCACGTACGCGATGAGTGCCCGGCGGCCGGGACCGTAGCGGTACAGGCGGTCCGTGTCGGTGCGCATCCGCACGCGGCAGACCGGAAGGCCGGGGATCACCACGACGCCCTCGACGGCCGCGCGCCCGCGATCGTCACCGGTGGTGACGATCAGGAATTCGGGTGTCGGATCGGAAAAACCGAACTTCTCGAAGTCGAACGGAAACGAGGCTGCGTTCATAACGGCGGGTCTCAAGTGGGGCTGCACCCGGTATCGGCACCGCGCCGAGATGCTTAATAAGCCTCTGGCGCGGGAACGTGAGGTCGTCGCCAGAGGCATCAGTCGCCTAATCCGGCGATCCACTGCGTCACGAAGTCCAGCACTTCCTCTTCAACAGTCGTTTCGATACGTCCGTATTCCTCGACGCGCCCAGTCGCGGAGGGTTGAAAAAGGTGGTTGAGTCCGTCGAACGTCACGACGGCGTGCATGGGGCTCTGCGAAGCTGCGAGGGCCGCCTCCATCGGCGCCACGCTCTGGGCCGGAGTGACCTGGAGATCTGTGCCACCAAAAAGGGCGAGCGCCGGAATGCGCAGCGCTCGAAGATCGGGCGTCGGGTCGTGCGCGATAAACGAGCCAATCCCAGGCGTGGAGAGGAAGTCCAAAATGGTGTCGAAGGTGTCGGTTGGGTCCTGCCCCTGGAGAAGGAGCAGGCGCGTCGCCTCTGGCGCCGCGTCGAGCCGTGCGCGTGCCGCTTCGATGCCTCGGGCGCGCCGCTGCGCCAGAGGCGTGTCGGTCGATGTATACGGACCAACGAGTTCACGGACGACCTCGGAGTACAGAGCCGCGACCGCCGGGGGCGTTCCTTGCGACACAGCGATGGTGCGCTGCTGCTCCACGTAGACCTCGCGGCCGTGGACGCCCGGCCCCGCCAGAAGCACCACAAATGCGGTTTCGGGTAGCATCGACGCGACGCGGGGTGCGACGTAGCCGCCTTCGCTGTGGCCCATCACGCCCACGCTGGCGATGTCGGCTCGCGCGGTGAGCGCCAGGACGGCAGCGGCAGCATCGGCGGAGAAATCTGCGATGGTGGAGTTGGCCCAGTCGCCCGTGCTTTCGGCCGTGCCGCGGTCGTCGAAGCGGTAGGTCGCCACGCCTGCCCGCGCGAGCCGGTCGGCCCAAAGCGCAAAAGCCTTGTGATCCAAAATGGTCTCGTCGCGGTCCTGCGGCCCCGAGCCGCTCACGAGCACGACGGCGCGAAACGGCCCCGGTCCCTCGGGCAGCGTGAGCGTGCCCGCAAGCGTGACCTCGGGCGTGACGACCACGCTCAGCTCTTCCTCGCGATAGGGAAACGGCCCGACGGGCGTCTGAGGCCGGTTTGGGCCGCGCACGTCGCCTCTGGCGCCAGAGGCTCCAGCGGCAGCACGCGTGAGTACGAGCGGCTGGCCCATGCCCTGATCCCACGTGCCGACGAGGGAGTCGCCGCGGATCTCTGCGCTGTACCTGCCGGAGATGGCCGGAAGGCTGACGTAGAGCCGCCCGGCCTGCATCCATGCCCCGGCGGTCGGGATACCAAAGGCCTCTTGCGAGGGGCTGTCGAGCGTCGCCGCGAGCGTATCGGGCGAGCTACCCGGCGTAAAGTGGAGCACGAGAGGCAGGGCTCCTCCGAGCGTGCCCTCCCAATCGCCGACGAGAGCGGCGAGGTCGCCAGAGGCTCGAAGCTCCGCGTCCTCTGGCGCGGCGCTGCGCGTGAGGACGAGCGGGAGCGATCCGCCGCCCTGCGAAAACGTGCCCGTCAGCACGTCGCCTTCCAGCGCGCCCACAAAGCGCGCGCCGACGGCGCCGACGGCGACCGTGATCTCATCGCCAGAGGCCGTCACGGTCGCGGTCAGGCCTGTCACGCCCTGGTCCGGGCTGTCGGCGGTCGCTGCGTAGCCGCCCTCGGCCTCTGGCGTAATGTTGAGCACGAGCGTTACGGCGCCGTTGGGCGTGCTCAGCGCGCCGCTCCATGTGCCGGAGAAGTCTTGAGCGGAGGCGCCAGAGGCGACGAGCGCCAGAAGGAGAAGCAGAAGTCGAGCAGTCACAGAGCGAGTAGAGAGGTGGAAGCGATGGAGCCTACGCTCGAGGCCTGCACTTGTGTCGCGCGGCACCCGGGTTCAGAACTCAGCCTCTGGCGCCGATACCTGCGGCATGATTCGCCACACGAGCACCCGCAAGAGCGAGACCCTCACGGACGCCGTGGGCTGCCTGCGCGCGTTCGGGAGCCTTTTCGTCGTAACGGGGACGGGCGCGCTCTCCATCGCTGCATTCGGGCTGGCGGGCATGGACACGGAAAGCCTGGGCGCCAGAGGCGCCGTCGCGCTGATCGGCGCGGCGCACCTCGCAGGCGGTCTGCTCGTCGGGTGGGGCCGGTGGACGCAAACAGTCGCGACCCGCGGCGGGCTCGTCATCACGGAGCGCCGTCCCCTGCGCCGCTCGATGCGGAGGCATCTGGCGCCGGGCGAGGTGCGCGATATTCTTCTGCTAGACGAGAAAGAGCAGCGAGGGCGACGACAGGTTTGCACTCGTGGCGCGCTTGCACACTGGCGAGCGGCTTCGCCTGACGCGCCACGGCACGCCCTCGCGCGAGCAGGCCGAGGAGATCCGCGCCTCCCTGCTGAGCCGACTGGGCCTGTCCGCCTCTGGCGACATGCCCGTACGTGGCATCGCGCGCCAGAGGCCTGAGGCGCAGCCTCTGGCGGCTAGCCGTCGATCCCGAGCATCTCTTCCGCAGTAAGGCCGCCGCGGTTGTTGGGGTTGCCGCCGCGCGGTGGGGGCGACGAGGG
Organism: Rubricoccaceae bacterium; assembly: GCA_963708165.1. GTDB lineage: Bacteria > Bacteroidota > Rhodothermia > Rhodothermales > Rubricoccaceae > Rubricoccus. The sequence goes on from OY970187.1 coordinate 3,619,170, forward strand.
CGGTGGTGCCGGAGGCGGGCGCGTGACGCGCTGGCGCGGCTCGTTGTCGCGGTTGAGCAGGTCGTCCGTGCCGATGTCGTCGCGGTCGCGGTCGTCGCGGAGGTCTCGTAGCGCGCCCTGGCGGCGCACCTGCGGGTCCACGCTCGGGCGCGGCGTGTCGGGCCGCTCGACCTCTGGGAGCTCGCGCTCGCGCGGATCGGCGGGGTCCTCGCCGTAGCCGTCTAGATAGGCGTCCCAGTCGAACTCGGCCATCGTGGGGTCGTCGATGCGGCCGAAGAGACTGTCTGGGTTGGTCGTCATCCGCTCGCCAAAACCGGGCGCCACGGGGAAGACGGCAGGCGGCAAGAGGTCTTGGATGCGCGCAAAGAAGCTGGCCACGACGGGAAGCGCCGTTCGGCTGCCATACCCCGACGAGCCGCGGTTGAAGGTCACGCGCTGGTCGTTGTAGCCCACCCAGCCGCCGGTGACGAGGCGCGGGTGCATGAGCATAAACCAGCCGTCCATGTTGTTTTGTGTGGTCCCGGTTTTGCCCGCGAGGTCGCCAGAGGCGCCGTAGTCGCGCGCTCGGGCGCCAGTTCCGCGCCGCACGACCTCTTGCATCATGCCCGTCAGCACGCGCGCGTCCCGGCGCGTGAGCACCTGCCGCCCGCCGCCGCCGCCGCGCTCCTCGATCACGCGGCCGCTGGCGCTCTCGATGCGGCGGATAAGGAGAGGATCGCGGCGTACGCCGTCGCCCGCGATGGTGCCGTAGGCGCCGACCATTTCGAGCACGGTCACGGGACTGGTGCCGAGCGCGAGCGAGGGCACGATGTCCATTTCGCTCTGGATGCCCATCGCGCGCGCGATCATGGCCAAGCGCGGCGCGCCGATCTCGATGCCGAGCTGCGCCGCGACGGTGTTCTTGGAGTACGCCAGCGCGTCCACCAACCGCACGCTGCCGCCAGAGGCTCCGCCGCCTGCGTTGGTGGGTCGCCACGTGCGCCCGCCGCCCATGTCGAGCTCGGGCGCGGTGTCTTCTACCATGTCGTCTGGCGCGTAGCCGCGCTGGAGCGCACCCGCATAGACGAACGCCTTAAACGTGCTGCCGGGCTGGCGCTTCGCCACGCCTGCGTGGTCGAATGGGTCGGTAAAGAAGTCCCGGCTGCCCACGTAGGCCTTGACATGGCCCGTGACGGGGTCCATCGCGACGAGCCCGACCTGCAACCGCGTGAGGATCTGCCGGACCGAGTCGACCACGGCGCGGTCCTGCCGTACGGCGCGCAAGGCGGCCTCTGGCGTGTCACCCCCAGCGAGCGCGTGGGCATAGAGCGGGGTGCGCCGCAGGTGAACGTCGAGCGTGCTTCCGGCGTAGCGGGCGCCAGCGGCGCGGGCGACCTGCGGGACGCGCTCGGCGACTGCGGCCTCGGCCTCGCGCTGCATGCCGAGGTCGAGCGTGGTGCGGATGACCAGGCCATCGCGCTCCACGTCGTAGCCTTTTTCCACGGCCCACGCGTTGAGCCTCTGGCGGACCATCTCGGTAAAGTGCGGCGCCAGAGACGACTCGCCGGGCTGCGGGCGCAACTCGACTCCCAGCGGCTCGGCCTGCGCCTCGCGGACGGCACCGGGCGAGAGGTCGCCGTTGTCGCCCATGAGGCGGATCACGAGGTTGCGACGCTCCAGCGCGCGCTCCGGCTGCCGGACGGGGTTGTAGCGGCTGGGGCCTTTGAGCATCGCCACGAATGTGGCGGCCTGCGCCACGCTGAGCTCGCGCGCGGGCACGCCGAAGTACGTGCGCGCGGCCATCTCGATGCCGTGCGCGTTGTACAGAAACGGAGCCGTGTTGACGTACGCCTCCAGGATCTCGCGCTTGGTGTTGGTCTTCTCGATCCGGCGCGAGGCCATCGCCTCTTTCAGCTTTCGGTCCACGATGCCGACGTTGCCGATGGCCTCGGGGAAGAGGTTGCGCGTGAGCTGCTGCGTAATCGTGCTGCCGCCCTGCCGGTCGCCGCGTGTCGTGTAGTACATCGCGCCGACGATGCGGCGTACGTCCACGCCGCCGTGCTCGTAGAAGCGCCTGTCCTCGGTCGCGATCAGCGCGTGCGTAAAGTGGAGCGGGACCGAATCCAGCGGCACCCATTCTCGAAAGCGGGGCTCGAACTGCGTCAGCTTCTCGCCAGAGGCGGCATACACCAGCGTCGGCTGGGCGCGCGTGGCGGCGGTGAGCTGGTACGTGTCGGGCATCGACGCCCGAAGTGACATCGCGTACACCACGACGGCTACGGTCGCCGTCAGCGCGAGGATGGTGCCCAGAACCGCGAATGCGCCCAGAACGGTGCCGATGCGGCGCCACAGCGGACGCTCGCTATCGGTCACGCGCCACCAGAAGCGCCGCCAGAGGCCTCGCGGCGGCACCGGCACGTGCCGCGGGATGGGCGCGACGCGCGGCTGCGCAGGGGTAGACGTGGGGCGGATGAGCACAGGCGGTGCGAACAGGGCGGGAGGGAAGCCCTACCAGTATCGGCACCCAACGCGCCAACCCCAAGCGGCGTGCCCATGTGCCTCTGGCGCATCGCACCACGTCGCCGAACGTGCCTCTGGCGAGACGATTCCCGCCAGAGGCGTGTGTTTAGTCGGCGAGGGCTTGGCCTTGCGCCTGCGCCCCTTGAGTGCTGGCGAGCGCGCGAGCCGTTTCCAGCAGGCGTACGAACTCCGCGCGGTCGCCGTGCGGGTCCTGGCCGCGGGCAGAGCGCGCGAGGCCGAGCGCGTGGTCGTAGCTCGCGCCCGGCGCGTAGGCGGTTTGGCGGAGCAGCATCGCGCCCTCGGTTACCGCCGTGGCCCAGCGCATCGCCTCGCTGGACGCCTTGACCTCGCGCGCGTCTTCCGCCCGCACGACGCGGTCCAGGCGCACGCTCGTGTCCGAGAATGTGCCCGGCCCGGTCGCGGGCTTGTAGCGGAACTTGACCGTCATCAGCTCGCCTCTGGCGCCAGAGGCCGGGGGTGCGGGCGTGGTGCGTTGGTAGCGCGGCGCGTCGACGCCTGCACCGGAGGGCACGGGCTGGCCTGCGGGAACGACTTCGTAGATCGCCGTGACGCTATGGCCTGCACCGAGTTCGCCCGCATCGCGCGTGTCGTCGTTGAACTCCTCGTCGCGCAAGCGGCGGTTCTCGTAGCCGATGAGCCGGTAGGCCGCGACGTGCGCCGGGTTGAACTCGACCTGCACTTTCACGTCCTTCGCGAGGGCGACGAGCGTGCCGCCCATCTCGCGCACGAGCACCTTTTCCGCCTCGCGGATGGAGTCGATGTAGGCATAGTTGCCGTTGCCGTGGTCGGCCATCGCTTCCATCTTGGAGTCCTGCAGGTTGCCGCGCCCAAAGCCGAGCACGCTCAGCATCACGCCAGAGGCGCGCTCTTTTTCGACGAGCCGCTGCATCTCGGCGTCGCTGCTCGTGCCCACGTTGAAGTCGCCGTCGGTGGCGAGGACGACGCGGTTGGTGGCGTTGGGGTCGAAGTGCTCGCGAGCGGTCGCGTAGGCGAGGCGCAGGCCAGCACCGCCCGCGGTCGAGCCTCCCGCCTGGAGCCGGTCGAGCGCGTCCAATATCTGGCCGCGGTCGGATGTGGACGGTAGCACGAGCCCGGCCGAGCCCGCGTACGCGACGATGGCGACTCGGTCCTGCGGACGCATGTTGTTGGTCAGGAGCGTGAGGCCCTGCTTGAGCAGCCCGAGCTTGTCGGCGGAGTTCATCGAGCCCGACGTGTCGAGCAGAAACACGAGGTTGAGCGGCGGCAGGTTCTCGGTCTCCATGCGTTGGGCCTGCATCGACACGCGCACGAGATGGTGCTGAGGCGCCCACGGCGCGCGCGCGATTTCGGTCTCGACAGCGAACGGATGCCGCGCGCCCGCCTCTGGCGCGGCGAGATCGTACTCGAACGCGTTGACGAATTCCTCGATGCGGACGGCGTCGGCAGGAGGCAGATACCCGTCGCCCAGCATGCGCCGGACGTTGGCGTAGCTCGCGCGGTCCACGTCGATGGAGAAGGTCGAAAAGGGGGCCGCCTCTGGCGTGACAAAGCCCGTCTCGTCCAGAGCGGCGTAGTTCTCGCGGTCCGTCGGTGGTGGATCCGCTACCGCCAGAGGCTCCGATTGCGGGCTCATGGCAGGGTATGCGCGGTCGGCTTCGGCAAAGATCTCCTGAGCGTCTGAGACAGACGAGTCGGTGCTGCCGCACGCGGCGAGGGTGAGGACAAGCGCGACGACGAGCGCCGCGCGAGCGAGGGGGTGGGTGATAGACATGAAAACAGGGGGTGGGTGAATGGGTCGAGCGCGTGAACACCGGCTCGCCCTTCACCTCAACGTCACACGCGGTGTCTTCGCATGCGCCCGCCGATCCTCGCGCCAGAGGCGGGCCATCCCGCGCGTATCTTGGCGCTGTCGCCGCCTCCTGGCTTTCGCCAGAGGCGCTTGTGCCGCCAGGTCCTCCCGCATTGGACCCCTTTTCTATCTCGCCGGGCACACCGGCCACCCTACTCGCGGCGCTGCCTCTGGCGCTGCTCCAGGCCGCGCCCGGCGTCACCGGGTTCGTGGTCCAGATCCTTGTTTTCGTGGCGCTGCTCGGGCTCTCGGCGTTGTTCTCCGGGGCGGAGGTGGCGCTGTTCTCGCTCGCCCCTGGCGACGTGGAGGCGATGCGCGACAAGGGCGAGCCCGCCGCGAGCCGCGTGGTGCGCCTCTTGGACCGGCCGCGGCGCTTGCTCGTCGCCATCCTGCTGCTCAACACACTCGTCAACGTGGGCGCGGCGATCCTCTCGGCGCAGTTGATGCTCTCGCTCGCGGCCTCGATGGGATGGAGCGAGGTCGTGGTCTTGATCGTACAGGTGGTGGCGCTAACGTTTGTGCTGCTCGTCACCAGCGAGATCGCGCCCAAGCTCATCGCCAGCCGACGGCCAGAGTGGTTCGCGACGCGCGTAGGCGGTTTTTTGCTGCCGCTCGTCAAGATCCTGACGCCGGTCGCGGATCTTCTCGCCGCGCTCGCCTCCGTTTTGCAGGCGCGCTTCCGTGGGCAGTCCGACCCGCTGTCTTCCGAAGACATCAAAAGCATGGCCGACGTCGGCGAGCAGCAGGGCAGTCTGGAAGAAGACGAGCGCGCGCTCATCCACTCCATCGTGGAGTTTGGCGAGACGACCGTGCGCGAGGTCATGGTGAGCCGCGTGGATGTGCACGCGCTACCCGAGACCGCGACGCTGGAAGAGGCGCTCGACGAGATTCGCCAGACGGGCCACTCGCGCTTTCCGCTTTACCGCGAGCACCTGGACCAGATTCTGGGCGTCATCTATGCCAAAGACCTCCTGCCATACCTCGGGGCCTCTGGCGCCGAGCCGCCAGACTGGGCGACCATCGCGCGCCAGCCGCGCTTTGTGCCCGCGAGCAAGCCTCTGGATGACATGCTGGCCGACTTCCAGACCTCTAGCACGCACATGGCCGTCGTGGTGGACGAATACGGCGGGACTGCGGGTCTCGTCACACTCGAGGACCTGCTGGAAGAAGTGGTGGGCGAGATCCGCGACGAATTGGACGACGCCAACGACGAGACGTTTGTGCGCCCGCTCCCGGGTGCGGGCCCTCACGTTTGGGCCGCCGACGCCCGCGTCGACCTGGACGACCTTGCCGACGCGATTGGCCTGGACTTGGACGCGAGCAGCTACGACTTCGAAACCTTAGGAGGCCTCATCCTCCACGCGACCGGCGAGGTGCCCACGCCCGGCGACGAACTCGACATCGACCGCCTGCGCTTGCGCGTCGAGGGCGTCGAAGAAAACCGCATCCGCGAAGTCCGCGTCGAGGTGCTCCCGCCGCCGTTGCCCGAGAACGGCGAGCTGTAGCCTCTGGCGCCAGAGGCTCCCCCACTCGAATCATGCTCGCACGCGCCGCTGCTCTCGCTCTGCTGCTCTCCGGTTGCGGTCCCAGCACCACGCCAGAGGCTCCCGCGGCCCCATCGCACAGCACCCTCGCCTCTGGCGCGATGCCCGCCGACACCGTTCGCGCCGATTGGGGCGTGCACTTCGCGGACGCAGGCGCCAGAGGCACGTTCGTGATGATGGAGGCAGGCCGCGTCTCGCGCTACGACGCTCAGCGCGCCGCCGAGCGGTTCACGCCGGCCTCCACGTCCAAGGTGTTCAACGCGCTCGTGTTTCTGGACCAGGGCGTCGTCGCAGGTCCCGACGAGCCTCTGGCGTGGGACGGCGTAGAGCGAAGGCTGGCGGCTTGGAACCGGGATCAGTCGCTGCGGAGCGCTCTGGAAGTGTCCGCCATCTGGTACTTCCAGCACGCCGCCCGCGAGGTTGGGCAGAGCGGCTACGACGACGTGTTCGCGCGGCAGCGCTACGGCAACTCCGTTATGGGCGAGCCGCTTGACATGGCGTGGCTCAACGGCACGCTCCAGATCTCCGCCGACGAGCAACTCGCATTCATGGACGGTCTCCGGCGTGGCACGCTCGGCTTCTCGCCAGAGGCCCAGGCGACCGTCCGCAGCATCCTGCCCGAACTCGCCTCTGGCGACGGCTGGCGCCTGCTCGCCAAAACAGGCTGGGGCATCCACGACGCTCGGCCGGACATCGCTCGGCAACCCGGCATCGGCTGGCTCGTGGGCTGGGTGGAGCGGCCCGCCGCCAGAGGCGGCGACGTGGTCTTCGCCATGAACGCCGTCGCGGAGACCGACGGCTCGTTCGACATCGGGCCGGGCCGGCTGCGCATCGTCCGCTCAATTCTGGACGCCGAGGGCATCACGCGCTGAGCCTCTGGCGACGACCTCGCGGTAGGCGCACACCGCTGATGCGTCCGCACAGGTCGGCTGCATAGCAGCCGCTGGCGCCAGAGGCGCTCGCCTGCGCACGCGGACCGCGTGGGGCACACACAGCCCGAAGGTCCGGAGCGAAACGCAGCCTCTGCCAGAGGCCTCTGGCGAAGCGGAGCGCGCGTGGTAGCTTCACGCTCTCCCAACACCCCGGTACCTCGTGGCAGATTCCACGCCTGACACCGCCTCGCGCGGCGCCTGGAAATCGAAACTCGGCTTCGTCCTTGCCGCCAGCGGCTCGGCGATCGGGCTCGGCAACATCGTTTTCTTCGCCTCCAACGCCTACCAGTACGGCGGCGGCGCGTTCTACCTCCCGTACTTCATCGCGCTCTTCGTCCTGGGCATCCCGGTGATGATCATGGAGTTCAGCCTGGGCACGATGACGGGCCGCTCGCTGCCTCTGGCGCTGCAAAAGATGGCGGGCAAGAAAGGCGAGTTCGTGGGCTGGTGGAGTCTCGCGAGCGCCCTCACGATCACGATGTACTACATCACGATCCTGGGCTGGGCGCTGTCGATGCTTGTCGGTGCTTTCGGGAGCCTGCTGGAGCCGGGCGCGAGCGCACCGTTTGCGCCGTTTGCCGAGCCCAGCGCAGGGCCCAGCGCGATCGCGTGGTTCTTCGGCATGGTGGCTACGTGGTGGCCCATGCTGGCCGTGCTCGCCATCTGGACCATGACCATCCTCGCGCTCTGGCGGGGGACGGAGACGATCGAGAAAGCGGTTCGAGTGTTCGTGCCGCTGATGTGGGTCTTCATGATCGTGCTCATCGTGCGCGGCCTCACGCTCGACGGCGGGACAGACGGCGTGCTCTACCTCTTCACGCCTAACACGGACGGCATCACCGACATCAAGGTGTGGCAGGGCGCGTTCGCGCAGATGTTCTTCTCGCTCTCGCTGGGGTTGGGCACCATGACGGCTTACGCGAGCTACCTGCCCAAGAACGCGGACAACGTCAACAACTCGCTGCTGGTCAGCTTTCTCAACTGCGGGTTCGAGTACATCGCCGGCGTTGCCATTTTCGCGATGCTGTTCGTCTACGCTCTCAACCCAGCGGGCACGACGCTCTCGCTTTCGTTCTTCGCCGTCCCACAGGGCATTGCGGACTTCCCGTCGTACGTCAAGTTCTTCGGTGTCTTTTTCTTCCTGCTCCTCGTCGTGGCAGGGCTTACGAGCGCCGTCTCGCTCGTGGAAGGCATGGCGAGTGCGCTCATCGACAAGCTGGGCATCAGCCGCGCCAAGGCACTTACGATGGTGCTCGTGCCCGGCATCGCAGGCTCGCTGATGTACGCCATCCCGACGATCATCGACCCCGGCCTGACAGGCAACGGCACGCTAGGCCTCTCGCTGCTCGACATCGTGGACAACTGGGCGTTCCGCTACAGCCTGCTGACGGTCGGCTTGCTGGAATGCCTGCTCGTCGGCTGGGTGCTGGGCGCGCACAAGCTGCGCGCGGCCGTCAACGTGCACACCAAGTTTAAGCTCGGCCCGTGGTTCGACTGGATGATCAAAGTGGTGATCCCTGCCGTCCTCGCCTTCGTCCTGATCGGCACGCTCTTGCAGGACTTCACGCAGTCTGGCGGCAAGTTTGCCGCGGATGGTGGCCTTTACGGCTCCGGCTACGACATGCCGGGCTACGAATGGATGCCTTCGGTCATTCCTGTCGTCTGGCTGGTGTTCACGCTCGCTCTCGCCGCGTTTCTGACCACGCGCCGCACGCACGATGCGCCCTCACACAGCGCCGGCGACCCGACTCTCACCGCCGTCGATACCCAGGCCTGATGCGCACGCTCCTTTTCCTCGTCGCCCTCGCGTTCGCCTCTGGCGCCAGAGGCCAGATCAACGTCTCGCCCGAGATCATCGTCCGCGGCGAGCCTGTGACTGTCACGTTCGGTGAGCCCACAGATTCGCTGCTCGTCACCTACCGGCCCAACAGCGGGATCGCCTACGAAGAGGTCGTGCTGGCCTCTGGCGGAACCGCAACGTGGACGCCCAGCCGCGCGGGTGTCGTGGCGCTTGCGACGCCTGCAGGCGCGTCGCAAAACGTGTCGGTGCGCTTTGACAGGACGCCCATGAGCGGGCTCATCATCCTCATCCTGGCAGGCATCGTGCTCTTCGGCGGTGCAGGGTTCGCCATGCGCGCCCTCCTGAGCGACGACACGCCGACCGACCTCCCGCTCGACACGTGAGGCCTCTGGCGATGGCGCTCCTGGCTGCGGCGCCTCTGGCGCTGAGCATCAGTGCCGGTGCGCAGTCGCTTGCGGTAGACCTGGGCTACCGCCTGCCCGATGACCTCGCGCCAGAGGCCGGCGGCGAGTTTCTGGCGCCGCTCGACACGCTGGACCAGGCGGCGACCGACCGCTGGATTGCCCGCGACAAGGCCTACCACGTTGGCGTCTCGTTTGGTCTCGCGCTCGGGGCGCACGTCGCGCTCACCGAAGGCATGGGCATGGAGCCCGAGCTGGCCGCGCCTCTGGCGGGTGGCATGGCGCTGAGCGTGGGCCTCGCGAAGGAGCTGCTGGACTCGCGCCGCGCCTACAAGCCGCTTTTTTCGTGGCGCGACCTCGCGGCCGACGCGGTGGGTGTGGCGCTCGGGTTGGCCGTTTCTCGGCTCTAGATCAACGGTGACTGGGTTGCGCCAGAGGCCTCTGGCGCCAGAGGCTCTACCGCGAGAGCAGGTAGCTCAGCTTGACCAGCACCACATCGTCCGCGAAGCGGCCGAAGAGGTCGCCGACCTGCCTCAGCGCGTCGCGCTCGAACGGCGACGGCTCGGCGCCAGAGGCGCGCACCTCCTCGAAGATGTCGTCGTCCATGCCGCGCTGCCAGACGACGAACAGCGACGAGCCCGGCCGGTACTCCCAGCGGAAGACGGCGTTGGCGTTGAACGAGGCGAACGAGAAGTCGCGGCGCTTGGGGTAGGCGTCGAAGGCGCGGAGGTCGCCAGGCGCCGCCAGAAGCTGGTAGTCGCGGTAGCGGCCTCTGGCGGCGAAGAGCTGGCTGTAAAGCTGCAGCGAGATCGTGGGCTGGAAGATGACCGTCGTGCGCAGCGTGAGGTCGGCTGAGCGGTAGTCGCGGTTGCCGAAGAGCGGGAGGTAGTAGCCCACGCCGCCCGGAAAGCCCGCGGGCGCGGTCGCCTCTGGCGCGAAGCCGTCGAAGAACGAGCCACCTGAACCGGGCGCGAAGCCGGTGTCGAACACGCCAGAGGCGGTGAGGTCGCCAGGGGCGGTAGCCTGGGTGCCCAGGAGAACGCGGCCGTCGGGCGTGAGGACGAAGCCTTCGTTGGCGGCCCAGGCGCGCTGGCCGTGCGCGGTCTCGACCTCGCCCGAGAGCCTGAGCTGCACGCGGTCGCTGGCCGTCCAGTCGATGTCGACTTCGGGACCGATGCCGAAGCCGCCCTCTGCGTCTGCGCGGCCTCCGAGTCCGAACTCGGCCACGAACGTGCGCCGCGTGTCGGTCGAGATGGAGGCGCGGGCGCTCAGGCTCGCGAGGTTGTCGATGGACCCCAGGCCTCGCGTCTCGCGGATGTCCTGACCGCCCAGCCCGTCGAGTTCGAGCCCGAAGCGGACATCTTGAAAGCCGCGGAGCTCGCCGCTGGCGCTCAGGCCCACGTCGGCACCGCGAAAGACGCCATCGGAGTAGGCCCACGCGGCGGATGAGAACAGAAAGGAGTTGAGGCGCTGGAACGGACCGAACGGGTCGCCCTGGTTCCAGAGGTGGATGAGAGCGCCGTTGACGGCTACGCGGTCGGTCTCGCGAAAGCGGCCCACGTCGTTGAGCTGGAAGCCAGGCGAAAAGATGCGCAGCCCGGAGCCGAAGCGCCGAAAGCCTTTCACCTGATCGAAACCGGCATAGAGCGCGAAACCATCTCCGCCAGAGGCCGCCTCTGGCGACGCGTCGCGGAGGGAGCCTGCGAGAACGCCCTCGGCCTGATAGGCATCGTCCGCGCCCACCCGGTACTGCCAGTCCACGGCGCCGACGAGGCTGCGCGCGCCTTGGCGCCGCGTGGCGTCGAAGCCTGTGGCCGTCACACCGACGTAGTTCTGCTCGCCCAACTCCTGCCGCAGCCGCGCGACGCCGTAAAACTGGCGCGGGTCGAAGTCGGCGCCAGAAGCTGCGGCGAGCCCGCCGAAGGACAGGCCTCTGGCGGTGCGCCCGGTCAGCTTGGTGGCCGCGATGAGAGGCGATGCGTCGCTGCCGATGCGTCGCGTGTAGACCAGCGCGCCGTCGCGGGAAAAGCCGCTGTCGAAGATCTGCGTGCCTTCGAGAAAAAACGGGCGGCGCTCGGAAAAGAAGGTTTCGAACGTCGAAAGGTTGAGCTCGGCCGGGTCGGCGTCGACCTGCCCGAAGTCCGGGTTGATCGTGGCGTCGAGGATGACGCTGGGCGTGAGGCCGATCTTGAGGTCGGCTCCGGCGTCGAAGCCGCCGTCATAGGCCGGGTTTCCCAGGCGCGCCACGTCTTCGCCTCTGGCGCCAGAGGCCAGCGTGTACGGCACGGCCTGCACGAGCCGCCGCGGACGCACGCCCGCGATGCCATCGAGCTGGCCGAAAAACTGCACGATGCCCGAGTCGGCCTGTTCGCGGCTGAACGGGGACCAGTAGGACTCTTCGCCCAGGCGCGGGATGGTGCGCGTAAAGTTGATGCCCCACGAGTGCTCAGTGCCCGAAAACCGGAGTTGGGAGTACGGGATGCGGATCTCGGCCGTCCACCCTGTGGGCGTCACGCGCACGCCAGAGGCCCACACGGCGTCCCACGAGTCGTCCTCGCGCTGGCCCTCCAGAATCGCGTCGATCTGCACGCCCGCGGCCGTGACGCCGAAGACGCGCGCGGTGCGCCTGTCGTTGTAGCTGTCGATGGCGACGGTGAACGCGTCGGCGTTGCCTCGGTCGTCGCGGCGGCTGAGCGTCTGGCGAATGCGCTCGGGCTGGGTGTCCAGCATCTCGGCGCCGATGTAGAGCGCGTCGGCGGCGTACAGCACGCGAACGCGCGTGGCCTGCGAGGCCGGCGCACCCTCGCTCGGCTCGAACTGCACGAAGTCCGTCGCGGGCACGGCTACGTTCCACGCGGCTTCGTTCAGCACGCCATCGACGCTCATTTCGGCCGCGGGCGCAGCGGTCACGCGCGGCACGTCGGTAGGGGGCACGAGCAGAAGGAGTGCGAGCAGGGCGAACATCGCGGCGGTGGGAGAGCGCTTCGGAAACCGGCGACGCAAGTAACCTCTGCCTCTGGCGTGTCGCCCGCAAGAACCGGTGCAAACGCGAGAGGCCTCTGGCGACACGTGATCGCCAGAGGCGCACCCCGCCAGAGGCGCACCCCGCCAGAGGCGCACCCCGCCAGAGGCGCACCCCGCCAGAGGCGCACCCCGCCAGAGGCGCACCCCGCCAGAGGCGCACCCCGCCAGAGGCGCAGGCGCCCGCCAGAGGCGCGGCGCGTGGCGACCTTGCGCCATGCCCGACACCTACCGCACCCTCCGCGCCGCTGCCGAAGCCGAGCCGCCCAAGTCGAAGGGCTCACGGTTTATCGGACACGCCGCGCCAGCGGCTACGGAAGAGGAGGCGCTCGCCGTCGTGGAGGCGATGCGCACGCGCGAGCACGCCGCACGGCACTGGTGCTGGGCGTACCGGCTGGGCGCCTCTGGCGAGACGTGGCGCGCCAACGACGACGGCGAGCCCAACGGGACGGGCGGGCGCCCGATCCTGCAAGAGATCGAAGGGCGCGACCTGACCAACGTCGCCGTCGTGGTCACACGCTATTACGGCGGGACGAAGCTGGGCGCCGGAGGCCTGGCGCGCGCCTACGGCGAGGGCGCCGCGTGGGCACTCGACGCCGCGCGAGACGAACGCCTCATCCGCACCGTCACCGTCCGCCAGAGGCTCACGCTGCACTACGGCTTCGACGACACCTCGGCGGCGATGCGCACGGTTCAGGCCTTCGACGCCAAGATCGCAGACCAGCGGTATTCCGCCACCGGCGCTGCACTGGCGCTCGCCGTGCGCGCGTCCGAAGTGGAGCCTCTGGCGGCGCAGTTTATCGAGGCGACCTCAGGGCGGGGGCGTGTGGAGCGGTAGCCTCTGGCGCCAGAGGCCCGCCCCTCCCCGTAGCTTGCGCCAGAGGCCGCACTCGGCAGCCTCTGGCGCGACCACAGCCCATGCCCTGGAGCCAGATTCTCGACCAGCCCCGCGCCACCGATGCGCTGAGCCGCGCGCTCGCCAGCGGCCGCATCCCGCACGCCGTGATCTTCCACGGCCCCGGCGGAACGGGCAAACTGGCAACGGCGCTCGCGTTTGCCCAGGCGCTCCAGTGCGAGCGCCGCGGCACGCCCGGCGGCCCCGAGGGCGACGCCTGCGGCACGTGCCTGCCCTGCACCAAAGTCGCGCGGATGCTGCACCCGGACGTGCGGCTGTACCTCCCGTTTCCGCGCACCAGCAAAGCGCCCAAGGACGACCGCCCGAGCGACTACGCCGAGCGCGTGCGCTTGGTCGGCACGGACCCGCACGGTGCCTACGACTACCGCAGCCGCGCCAAGCTGGACGGCGACGCGCCCAGCAACAAGCAGGTGCAGCACCGCCGCGTGCCCTATCGAGCAGGTGTTCCGGCCCGACATGACCAAGCACCCCGTCGAGGGCCGCCACGTCGTCGGCCTCCTCGCCGACGCCGATCACCTGCGCCAAGAGGCTGCCAACTCCATTCTAAAACTGCTGGAGGAGCCCGCGCCGCGCGTCGTCCTCGTGCTTCTGGCGGAGCGGCTCGACACGGTCCTGCCCACTATCGTCTCGCGCTGCCAGCGCGTGCGCTTCGATCCTCTGGCGCCAGAGGCCATCGAGCATGCGCTGCAGGCGCGCCAGGGCGTAAGCGCCCAGGCCTCTGGCGTGGCGGCGCGCATGGCGAACGGCTCCTACACGCGAGCGCGGCAGCTCGTCGGCAGCGAGGAACTGGGCGAGCTACGCGGGCTCGCCGTGGACTTTGTGCGGCAGGCCTACCTGGGACGCGCGGGAGGCTTGCTGCCCATCGTGACCAAGGTCTCCGGCCTGGGGCGCGAGGGCGCCAAAGCGTGGCTGGGATTGGTGCACAGTTGGATCCGCGACTTGGTGCTCGCCCGCGCCTCTGGCGACGCGGCGCCGCTCGTCAACGTAGACCAGAGCGAGGCGATCAAGAAGTTCGTGGCCCACGTGCCCGACGCCGATCTGGACGCGATGGCCTCGCAGGTGGAAGACGCCGTCGGGCTCGTGACCGGCAACGCGCCTCTGGCGCTCGTCGCCATCACTCTGGCCTACGCCCTGCGCGACGCCATGCACGGGCGCAGCCGCCCGCGCTTGGTGATGCCGCTCGACGGAGTCCAGAGGTAGGGACAGATCCACCGCGAATATGCCTAGGTGTGCGCACTCGCTGCGCCCGTTATTTACATTCGCGTGTCCCCTTCCCCGGCAGGCATCCAGATAGGTCCTGCTCCGTGCATGATTCTGTCTTCTCTCGCGCGAGCACTCTGTCTCGCCGCTACTCTCGTCGCCATAGCCGTGCCTCTGGCGGCTCAAGACGTCTCCTACACCGAGCGCCATACGTTCGTCTTTGGCGAGCGGGCGGAAGACGTATCGGAACGTGCCGAGGTCGAGGTGCGCTACCTCTCGCCGCGCTCGACCTCGTGGCGCGAGTTCGGCGCCTTTGAGCAGTACTTCGGGCCCATCCAGAACCTCCGCGCCGAGCTCAACGGCAAGCGCCTCGGGCGCGACGCGATCCAGAAGATCCGCCCGCAGAGCGCCGATGTCTTTCTCTCCAGCGGCACCTACCACCAGATCCTGCTCCCCGAGGCCGCTCGCCCTGGCGACGTGATGCGCTACTCCTACGAGCGCGACTACCTCTCGGCCGCGTACGTGCCCATCCTGCGCGTGCCCAGCATCGACCGACTCGCGGAGTACACCATCGACGTGGAGCACCCGGAAAGCGTGCAGGTGTCGTTCCGCATCCAGGCGCCGCGCGGCGAGGTCACGCACGAGATCACGACCGCTCCCGGGAGGACGCGCCTGGTCTTCCGCGACCTGGAGCCTCTGGCGGATCTGCCGCTGTTCGCGCACAACGGCGTGCACGCCTTTGTGATGATCGACGCGCGCAAAGGGCCTCTGGCGCTCACGCCGACCGCGCCCGACGAGTTTGCGGCGTGGTACGGCACGCTCACCAAGCGGCCCGTCGCGCCCACCATTCTGCCCGTCGCCAGAGGCATGGAAAGCGAGAGCGACAGCGCGACCGTGGCGTCGTTCCACGACTACGTGCGCACGTCCATCCGCTACATCGCCGACGAGCGTGACGCGGGAGCCTTCGTGCCGCGCGCGCCCGATATGGTGATGGCGAACTCCTACGGCGACTGCAAGGACCGCGCGTTTCTCATCTCCGCGCTCGCCCAGTCGCTCGGCCTGCAGGTCGACCCGGTCCTCATCTCGACCGAGCCCGAGCCTGAGTTCGAGGACGTGCACCTCACGCTGTACAACCACGTCATCTGCTCCTTCGAGCACGACGACGGCACGCGCACCTACTTCGACCCCACCAACCCGTACCTCTCCTTTGGAGACCTGCCCGAGAGCGATATCGACGGCCTCGCGCTCCGCATGGGCCCTGACGGCGCCGAGCGCCTCTTCGTCGCCAGCCCCAGCGCGGACCCCACGCTCGACCTCCGTTTGCAACTCGACCTGGACGCACCCGCTTCCTCTGGCGCCACGCTGACCGTGCGCGGCACGCTGCTCGAAATGGTGCGCGCCGTCGAAGCCCGCGCAACCGAGAGCGACGCGCGCAACGCGCTCTCGGCCGTCGCGGGCGATCTGCTCAACAAGATCCGCCTGAGCGAGCTGGAGTTCGTTTCCGAGTCGGCTCGTTCCCGCGAGTACCGCTCGCGCGCCGACCTCTCGCAGTTCGTCATCGCGTCGCCCACCAAGCGCTACCTGCCGCTCACGCCGTTCCGCACCATCGACGCCTCGGTTTCGGAGCGGCGCGACGACGCGCTCCAGATCCGCACGAGCGAGCGTCCCAACGTGCGCCTCCAACTCGACATCGCGGGAAGCCTCTGGCGGCCCGACAGCATCGACACCGCCTTTGGCGACGCCAGAGGCCCCGTGTGGTTCGAGGCGCGCGCCGAGCCTCTGGCGGAGGGCTCGCGCGTGGAATACACCTTCGGGCAGCGCACCAAGCGCTTTGGCGGAGACGACCGCGACGCCTACCTCGCCCTCGCCGACGCCTACCTGGGCGCCAAGCGGGACGTTATCACCTTCCGGTCTACCCAATGATCCGCCGACTTCTCGCTCTCGCCTGTGTGCTCAGCCTCGCCGGCTGCACCGGCGTCGACTACCTCTCCGGCTTCCGCACCGATCTCACGCAGCGGTCGCTGAGCGAACTCCCAGCTATCGCGCCGTTCAGTCTGGACGATCTCGCGGAGCGCTTTCCAGACGAGCCCGCCTACTTCTTCGACTACGATCAAACGGCCGAGCACGTCTTCCTCGTCTCCGAGCGGGGACGCGGTATCGAGCGGTGGATCTACGTCGAGGATATCCGGCGGCAGTACGTGATTCTGGACGCCGACGAAGAGGTGTTTACCACGTTCAGCGTCGGCCTGGCGGCTCGAGAGAAGCTGGACGGCATCATGCTGCGGTCCACGTCGCCCTCGGGCGACGTCAAGACGTACTCCGAAACCGACCTCGTGCGCGAGGTCGACAAAGACCGCGTGACCTACAAGTTTGCCTACCCGGCCGTCGAGCGCGGAACCGTGATCGAGGAGGCCTACCGCACCAGCCGCGAGTCCACGAGCGACTACCAACCTCCACTTTACATCGACGCGTCGCTGCAACTCGATGTGCCGGTTCAGAACTTCGCGTTCCGGTACGTCTATCCCACCTACTGGTCGCTTAAGATCAAGGAGATCGCCCCGCGCAAGGTGCCATCGTTCGAGATCGACCGCGCGAGCTATCCGGAGCGCAGCGTCGTCACGTTTAAGGGGCGCGACCTGCAGGGCTTTCCCGACGAGCCGTACTCGCCCTATTTCAAGGAGGTGGCGCCGTACCTGGAGATGCAGGTCAGCAAAATCGCCAACCCGTACTTTCCCAACGAGGAGCCGTGGTACGCGCTTCCGACGTCGTGGAAGGACCTGACCAAAGAGTTCGGGGACTACGCCTTCGACCGTGGCCGCCGCTTTCGCGAGGTTGAAGAGCAAGCGCAGGCTCTCGCCAGAGGCCTCGACTCGGACTCGGCCAAGGTGGCCGCCATCGTGGGCTGGATTCAGACCAACATCGATGGTGAGGGCGACGCAGACGATCTCGCGAGCGTCATGCGCCAGAGGAAGGGCAACCTGTACCTGCAAACGTCTCTCGCCCAGGCGATGCTTACCGAGGTCGGTCTCAACGCCGACTTTCTGCTCATCCACCCGACCAGCCAGGGCTACTTCGACCGTGGCTTTATCTCCAGCACGCAGTTCACCACGCCTGCCGTCCGCGTGATCGGAACGGACCGTCAGTACGTCGTCTTTCCCTACATCAAAGGGCTGCCCACGACGTACATCCCGGAGTCGTTTCAGGGCGCCGAGGCGCTTATCATCCGCCCCGAGGGCGGGACGGAGTTCGTCACGCTCCCCACGCAAGACGCCGACGCGTACGCCGTGGACGAGGACTACACGGTCGCCATCGACGAGGACGGCGTGATTCGGGTCGAGGAGACCAAAACGCTCCGCGGGATCGCAGCCTTTGCCCAGCGCGAGGCGTTCGAGGACCTGACCGAAGACGAAAAGGAAGAAAACGTCCGCGAGCTGCTGACCTACAGCGAAGGCGAGATCGAGGACTTCGAGTACGAGATCGAAGGCCTGGGCGACTACGGACAGCCTCTGGCGCTACGGCTGCGCTACACAATCCCGGACCTGGTGACGATCACGCCAGAGGAGGTCATTTTCCGCACCGGCGGTCTGCTCTCGCCCGCGTCGCTGAGCGCGTTCGAGACCAACGTCAACGAGCGCCAGTTGCCCATCCGGATCTACTACGACCGCGTGACCAACAAGCGCATTCGCATCACCTACCCAGACTCGTGGACGCTCGCGACGGAGCTAGAAGACACAGCCGAGCAGACGCGCTTTGGCTCGGTCCGTGGCATCTATCTCATCGGCGACGGCGAGATCACGGCCGACCAACAGATCCTGCTCAAAGAAAGCCAGGCCTCGCCGACCTCCTACGGCGCGCTGCTCCAGCTCACCGGCAGCCAGTCCCGGCTCTACGTGCCGACGCTGGTGTTCACGCTCGACCGCTAACCCGCCGCTGGCGCCAGAGGCCAGAGGCTATGCGCCTGCCCACCCGCGCGAGCGGTCGACGGCCTGGCGCCAGAGGCCGCGTAGCCTCTGGCGCTCGGGCTCGGGCAGGGCGGGCGTGAACACGGCCTGGGGCGGGGGAGAGGCGATGTCGCCGAGCGAAAGCACGCCCGCGCCAATGCCTGCAAGCGCCGCAGCGCCCCACGCGGTCGCCTCCACGTTGGCCGGGCGCTCGATGGGAATGCCGAGCAGATCGGCGTGGATCTGGAGCAGCGCGTCGCTAGAGGCTGCGCCGCCATCGACGCGGAGGCGGTCGAGCGGAAGCTCGGCGTCGCGCTGCATGGCCTCCAGCACGTCGGCGGTCTGGTGCGCGATGCCCTCCAGCGTGGCGCGGGCGATGTGCGCGGGCGTTGTGCCGCGCGTGATGCCGAAGAGCGCGCCTCTGGCGCTGGGGTCCCACGTCGGCGCGCCCAGGCCCGTAAACGCGGGCACGAACACGACGCCGTCGCTGCTTTCGCACGCTCAGCGCCAGAGGCCCGACGTCGCGCGCGTCGGTGAGCAGGCCCAGGCCATCGCGCAGCCATTCG
This sequence comes from Rubricoccaceae bacterium, assembly GCA_963708165.1. GTDB lineage: Bacteria > Bacteroidota > Rhodothermia > Rhodothermales > Rubricoccaceae > Rubricoccus. Next base: position 3,637,840 of record OY970187.1, read on the forward strand.
ACCGCGGCCCCGGCGACGAAGACGCTGCCTTCGAGCGCGTAGTGCAGCTCGTCACCCAGGTCCCACGCCGTCGTGGTGAGCAGGCCGGCGCCAGAGGCCACGGCGCGGGTGCCGGTGTTGAGGAGCAGAAAGCCGCCCGTTCCGAGCGTGTACTTCGCGTCGCCCGGCGCGAGGCAGCCCTGGCCGAAGAGCGCGGCGTGCTGGTCCCCCGCAACACCCGTTATTGCAATACCATTCCATGTTCCGATCTCTCCCGCAGACGCCACCACACGCGGCAGCATCGCCAGAGGCACGTCCAGCGCGCTGAGCAACAGCGGGTCCCAGCGCCTCTGGCGGAGGTCCCAGAGCATCGTGCGGCTGGCGTTGGTGACATCGGTGACGTGGCGCCCGCCGTCGGGTCCGCCGGTCATGCACCAGATCAGCCACGTGTCCATCGTGCCGAAGAGGAGGTCGCCACGCTCGGCCTTGCCTCTGGCGCCCGGCACGTGGTCGAGTAGCCATGCGAGCTTGGTGCCCGAGAAGTACGGGTCCAGCCGGAGGCCCGTCGTGCGGCGCACGTGCGGGCCCAGGCCTTCGTCGCGAAGGCGGGCACACGTATCGGCGGTGCGGCGGTCCTGCCACACGATCGCGCGGTGGATGGGCTCGCCGGTGTGGCGGTCCCACACGACGCTTGTCTCGCGCTGGTTGGTGATTCCAATGGCCGCGATCTCGCCCGAGGCTGTCCCAGCCATCGCCTCTTGCGCGACGGCGCGCACCCGGTCGCGGATCTCCACCGCGTCGTGCTCCACCCATCCGGGGCGCGGAAAGTGCTGCGCCAGAGGCACCTGGGCGGTGCGCATGGCCTCGCCTCTGGCGCTGAACAGGATCGCGCGGCACGAGGTCGTGCCCTGGTCGAGGGCGAGCAGATAGGACACGTGTGCGTTGAGGCGGAGTGAAGAGGGGCGGGAAGCAGGCGTGCGCGCCAGAGGCTAGGGTACCTTCGCGCTCGTGAACGGTCTCCGCTCCCCGCTTTTCCGCCGCCTCATCGCGACTCTGGCCCTGGCCGGGTTCGTGCTGCCGCTGGCGCCCGTCGCGTCGGCACACGGCGCCGCGACCGAGCGGCTGACCGAGGTGCTGGGCCACGGCGAGGCGGTCGCGCTCGCGCTCTCGGCCTCGCAAACCGCCGCCGACCCCCAGCGGGCCTTTCTCGACGCCTACTTCGCGGCCACCGGCCAGGACGCCGATGAGGTCCTCGCTCGGCTGGATGGCGAAGCGCTGTGGCTGCTGACCGAGCCGGTCTCGCCTCTGGCGGTGATCGTCGCCGCCGCGGCCTCGTCGGCCGCGCCCGCAGCACCCTCGGGAGCTGCTGTGCTCTCGAACTCGGCCTCTGGCGCATCGCTCGTCGCGATGGCGCCTGACCGAGGCTGGTCGCCAGAGGCCGGGCCTCTCGCGTCTCCGCGGCCGCTCCAGCCTCGCGGCCCCTAGCGCCCGTGCTGGCCGTCACGGCTGGCACCTGCACGTTTAGCTCTCTGCACGCGCGAGTGGTCGCGCGGCAGTCCCCCCGACACGACTAGCCGTCTCTGCGCATTCGCCAGAGGCGCCCCGAACCATGCAAGGCAACGGATTCAAAATTTTCGCCGTCGCAGCCTTTGTGCTGCTTTCGCTCTTCTATCTGTGGCCCACGGCCCAGCGAGCGCTCAACAACCGCGAACTCGCGTCCATGGATTCCACCCAGCAGGTGGAGTACCGTGAGGCCAACTACGACGACCTCCAGAACACGCGCGAGCGCTCGCTCAACCTGGGGCTCGACCTCCAGGGCGGGATGCACGTGACGCTCGAAGTGGGCGCAGGCGCGCTCATCAAAGAGCTCGCAGACGGCCGCGAGGACGAGACCTTTACCGCCGCGCTCGCCACGGCGAATGAGCAGGCCAAGGAGTCCAACGACAACTACGTCGATCTCTTCGTCGACGCGGTCGAGGAGCAGCGCGAGGGCACTCGCCTGGCGCGCTACTTCCGCAACTCGTCGCAGGGCATCACCGCCAGAAGCTCGAACGACGAGGTGAGTGCATACCTCAAGCTCGAAGTCGCCGAAGCCATCGTGCGCGCGACCGAGATCATCCGCCAGCGCGTCGACCGCTTCGGCGTGTCGGAGCCGTCGATCCAGCAGCAGGGCTCCAACCGCATCGCGGTCGAGTTGCCCGGCGTGGACGAGCCGCAGCGTGTCCGTGACCTCCTCCGGGGTACGGCCAAGCTGGAGTTCCGCCTGCTCCCCGATCCGGCCATCGTCGCCAACGCGGCCCAGCAGATCGTGGCGTTCGTCGACCAGGGCGTCGCACCCGAGCCCGACACGACCGCCTCTGGCGACATCGCGGGCGCGGACTCGACCGCCGCCGACTCGGCATCGTCCGAGCTCGACATCGCGGCGATGACCGGCACGGCTACGCCAGAGGCCTCTGGCGAGCGCCTCATGTCGGATCTCGTGGCGCTCGTGCAGAACGACGGCTTCAACCCGTACTTCGGCGCCGTGCAGTCGCGCGATACATCGGAGGTGATGGCGATCCTGCGCCGTCCCGATGTCGCACGGTTGATCCCTCCAGGCATCGACCTGTTCTACTCTGCGCGCGCCATCGAAGGCCGCGAGGATCAGGACGAGTATTGGCTCATGGGCGTCAACGAGCGCATCGAGCTCGAAGGCGACGTGGTCACCGACGCCGGTGCCGACTTCGAGCCGCTCACCAACGCGCCGCTCGTCAGCATCAGCATGAACGGCGAGGGTGCATCGCGCTGGAGCCAGCTCACGGGCGCCAACATCGGCAAGCCGGTGGCCATCGTGCTCGACGGTTTGGTGTACACGTGGCCGCGCATCAACGGCCGCATCGCCGGAGGCCGCACCTCCATCGAGGGCGTGACCAAGACCGAGGCGGACGACATCGTGACGGTCCTCAAGAGTGGCGCACTGCCCGCTCCGGTCCAGATCGTGGAAGAGCGGACGGTCGGGCCGAGCCTCGGTGCCGAGTCCGTGCGCGCGGGTCTGACCTCGCTGCTCATCGGGTTCGCGATCGTGGTCGTGTTCATGATCTTCTACTATCGCACCGCAGGCCTCGTCGCAGGCGTGACGCTGATTCTGAACGTCCTGTTCATCTTCGGCATCCTCGCGGGCTTCCGTGCCACGCTCACGCTTCCGGGCATGGCGGGTATCGTGCTGACCATCGGTATGGCGGTCGATGCCAACGTGCTCATCTTCGAGCGCATCCGAGAGGAAATGGCGACCGGCAAGACGCTCAAAGCGTCTGTCGCCGGTGGGTTCGAGAAAGCGCTCTCCGCCATCGCGGATGCCAACATCACCACGTTCCTGATCGGCGTCATCCTGTACTCGTTCGGCCTCGGCCCGATCCAGGGCTTCGCGGTCACGCTCATGGCAGGCATCGTGACGAGCCTCTTCACGGCACTCGTCGTCACGCGCTTCCTCCTCGACTACCTCGTTACGAGCCGCGGCGCCAACGTCGCCTTCGGCTGATCGGTTGACTCTCGCCAGAGGCTCGGGCTGGACGTTCCAGCAGCCTCTGGCGTGACCGACACCGCAACCGACCAACCGAATCCAACTGAATCATGCGCATTTTCGACAACGTCAACTACGACTTCTGGGGCAAGCGCCGGCTTGGCCTCATCATCTCCAGCACGCTCATCGTCATCGCGCTCATTTCGCTCGTCTATCCCGGCCTGGAAGCCGGCATCGACTTTAAGGGCGGAACCGAGATCGTCGTGGAGACCGATACCGCGATTCCTCCGACCGAAGCGCGCGCGGCTCTCAACGCCGCTCTCGGTGAAGGCACCGAGGTCAAGCAGTACGGCGACGCGACCGAGCTTCTCATCCGCACCACGTCAGAAAGTGGCGACGCGAGCGAGATCACGACCACGATCCTCTCCACGCTCGCGAGCGCCTTTCCCGGCGCCAACCCCGACGACATCCGCACCGACGCCGTGGGGCCCCGCTTCGCGGAGGACTTGCAGCGCGGCGCCCTCTACGCCGTGTTTGGGTCGCTCTTCGTGATCCTGCTGTACATCTTTATCCGCTTCGACTGGCGCTTTGCGTTGGGCGCCGTCGCGGCTCTGGCGCACGACGTGATCATCGTGCTGGGCCTCTTCGCACTCGTGCACGACCTGACGCCGGTTACGCTGATGCTCGACCAGGCCATTATCGCGGCGCTGCTCACGATCGTCGGCTACTCGATCAACGACACCGTGGTCGTGTTCGACCGCGTGCGCGAGTTCGCCAACCTGTTCAAGACCGAGCCCTTCGAGGTCGTCGCCAACCGCGCGATTAGCTCCACGTTGTCCCGCACGTTCCTGACGTCCATCACAACGCTCCTCACCGTCCTCGTGCTGTTCATCTTCGGCGGCGAGGTGCTGCGCGGCTTCTCGCTGTCGCTCATCATCGGCATCGTGGTGGGTACCTACTCGTCCATCTTCGTCGCGACGCCCATCGTGGTGCTCCTCCGCGAGCGCTACGGCGCCGGTGCGCCCGGCCGCCTCGCCGCGGCGCGCTAGCCTCTGGCGTGATGTTCTGCGGCGCCAGAGGCCAGCCTCTGGCGCCGTAGGTTTGCACGACCCCTCTCTCTACCGCTATGCAGATCCAGACTTCGGACCACGACGGCACGGCCGTTCTCACGCTTTCCGGCGACGCCATGGGCGGACCCGATGGCTCTGAGTTGCACGAAAAGCTGCGCGCGCTGCGCGCGGACGGGCGAAAGAACGTCGTCGTTGATCTCTCGGGCGTGGAGCGAATGAACTCGTCCGGACTGGGTATGCTGATCGGCGCGCTCACGATCGTGCGCAACGCAGGCGGTGACCTTCGCCTCGCGGGCGTGCATGAGCGCGTGACGCAACTGCTGACCGTCACCAAGCTGCTCGGCGTGTTCTCGATTCACGGCTCTGTGGCCGAGGCCGCCGCAGCGTTCGACGCCTAGCTCCCAGCGCCTCGCCAGAGGCCGCTGTCTAGCCTCTGGCGACTCGCGCCAGAGGCCCTCTTTTTCAGCCTCTGGCGACGCCGCCAGAGGCGACCGCGGCGCGCGGTGTACGCGTCTGTCCTCTCTTAGAGATGCCCGTCACCATCGTTATCGGCGCCCAGTGGGGCGACGAAGGAAAAGGAAAAGTCGTCGACCTCATCGCACCCGAGGTCGACATCGTCGCTCGCTACCAGGGCGGCGCGAATGCCGGGCACACCATCAAGTGGGAGGACAAGACGTTCGTGCTCCACCTCATCCCGTCGGGCATCTTCCACGAGGGCACGGAGTGCGTGATTGGCAACGGCGTGGTCATCGACCCGGTCGCGCTGATGGACGAGATCCGGCAGGTGGAGGCGCTGGGCTTTCAGGTCGAAGGACGGCTGCACATCTCGCACACGGCGCACGTCATCATGCCGTACCACAAACGCCTGGACGAGGCCAAGGAGAAGTACCGCGACGCGGGCGCCATCGGCACGACGGGCCGTGGCATCGGTCCGGCGTACGTCGACAAGTTTGCCCGCAACGGCATCCGCGTGGTCGACCTGCTCGACCCGGACACGCTCCGCGCCAAGCTCGAGTCGGCGCTAGAGGAGAAGAACGATCTGCTCGCCAAGGTCTACGGTGCCGAGCGCATCGACGTAGAGCAGATGGTGAGCGAGTACGTCGACTTCGACCGCCGCATCGACCCGTTCGTGACCGACACGACGGCGCTGCTCCACCGCGCGCTCGCCAGCGGCAAGCGCATCCTCGCCGAGGGCGCACAAGGCTCATTGCTCGACGTGGACCATGGCACCTACCCGTTCGTGACCTCCAGCCACCCGACGGCAGGCGGCTGCTGCACCGGGCTGGGCGTGCCGCCCACGTCGGTCGACCGCGTGATCGGCATCGTCAAGGCGTACTCGACGCGCGTGGGCAACGGGCCGTTTCCGACCGAGCTGGACGACGCGATGGGCGAGCACCTCCGGGCCACAGGCCAGGAGTTCGGCGCCACGACCGGGCGGCCCCGTCGCTGCGGCTGGCTGGATTTGGTCGCGCTGGCCTATGCCGTGCGCATCAACGGCTTTACCGATATCGCGGTCACCAAGCTGGACGTGCTCGCAGGCCTGGACGAACTCAAGGTCTGCACCGCTTACAAGATTGGCGACAAGACGACTGACCGCTTCCCGCTCGACCTGGACACGCTCGCGCGCGTCGAGCCCGTCTACGAAACGCTCCCCGGCTTTAGCAGCATCGACGCCGCATCGAGCATGGACGCGTTGCCGCAAGAGGCCCGCGACTACCTGCAGTTTATCGAGGACCGCCTCGGCGTCCGCATCTCGACCGTGGGCACGGGGCCGAAGCGCTCCGAAACCATCGAGATTCCGCTCGCCTAGCCTCTGGCGAGTCGTGCCTCTGGCGAGTCGTGCCTCTGGCGAGTCGTGCCTCTGGCGAGTCGTGCCTCTGGCGAGTCGCGCTGCGGCCTCTGGCGCCAGAGGCCGCGTTGGGGCGCCAGAGGCGGATGGGCTGTACCGGTGCGAGCTTGAGCGCTCGTTCATGCTCAACACGTGCAAGCCTACCGCACCGGAACCAAACTCAAGCTCGGGCTGATTGTCGCCGCGGTGATCATCGCCGCGGTTTCGCTGCTGTTCACGTGGCGCCTGGCCGACCGCCTGCAGGCGCAGGACGAGGCCGCGGTCGAACTGTGGGCGCGCGCGATCGGGTTTCAGGCGCGGGTCTCCTTCCAGGGCAACCCGTTCGCAGACGAACTCGTGACGCTGGACAGCGCGATTGCCTCTGGCGCGCTGGAACTCAGCGGCGAGAAAACCGAGGCGCTTCGGCAGGCTCTCGCGTGGGCCGAGGGCCAACCCGGCGGCGAAGGGCTGGACTTTGTATTCGGCGAGATCATCCAGCCCGAGCGCTTTTCCGTCCCGGCGATTATCACCGACTCGGTGAGCGGAGAGCCGACCCTCTGGCGGAATGTGCGCGTGGACTCCTCGCGAGGAGCCTCGAACGTAGAGGCCGAGCTTCTGGCGCGAGTCGCGAAAATGGACGCCAATCACGAGCCGATCCGTTTCGAGTATTCGGCGGGTGAGGTGCAGTTTGTCCACTATGGAGAGAGCGACCTGGCGCGCCTGATTCGCGCGTTTCCAGCTGTGCAGCTGGCGGTCGTAGGTCTGTTCGTGTTCGTGGGCTACCTCGGGTTTAGCTATGTGCGCCGCAGCGAGCAGTCGATGCTGTGGGTGGGCATGGCAAAAGAGGCGGCGCATCAGTTGGGCACGCCACTCTCCAGCATGATCGGATGGATCGAGCTGATGCGTCTGGGCGATGCGGCCCCGACCGACATGATCGCGGACGAACTGGAGGAGGACGTGGAGCGTCTAAAGCGTGTCGCAGATCGCTTCGAAAAGATTGGGTCGATGCCCGCGCTCGATACCGTCGCGCTGGGTCCCGTCCTGCACCGCGTGGGCGACTACATGCGGCGCAGGCTGCCGCGCTCAGGTCCGGCGGTCGACCTCCGCGTCGAGGTCGACCCGAGCATCGAGGCGCGCCTCAACCCCGAACTGTTCGAGTGGGTGGTCGAGAACCTGCTCAAAAACGCGTTGGATGCAATGGAAGGCGGCGGCGAGATCGTCGTGAGCGCACGCCGCGACGGGCCTCTGGCGATCATCGACGTACGCGACACGGGCAAAGGCATGGACCGCGCGACGGCCCGGCACGTGTTCCGCCCCGGCTTTTCGACCAAGCGGCGAGGGTGGGGACTGGGCCTCAGCCTCTCGCGCCGCATCGTCGAAGCCTACCATGGCGGGCGCCTGGACGTCGCCGCGTCCAAGCCCGGCGAGGGCACCACGTTCCGCATCACGCTGGACGCGCCAGAGGCGGCAGGCCGCCCGGCCTCTGGCGTGCCGCGCCTGCGCGCTCCGGCGGTTTAGATCTCGGCGCGGCGGACGCTTTGCAGGAGTTGCTCGGCCGAGGCTTCGCCAGGGGCAACGGCCGAGAAGATGCTCGCGCGACGGCGCCATGTGACGACGTAGGCGCCGTCGACACGGCGGCTGTCGACCGGCTCGGGCTCGGCGAGGCGGGCGTACACCTCGGGCGCCAGGCGCAGAATGCCCTCGCGCGCCGTGTCGTCGAGGAAGATGTAGTCGTAGACGTACACCACGACCGTCGCGCCGTCCGCGCCGTCGTACCGGAACGCGGGCACCTCGACGCCAGAGGCCCACTCCGCTCTGCCGACGCCGAGCAGCGTGAAGCCATCGAGCTCGGGCGGAAAGAGCGGAAAGCCAAACGCCTCCAGCACGTACGACATCGCACGGTCGGGGTCGTCGGTGATCTCTGACGGGCGAAAATCGGTCGCGGCCGAAACCGCCAGGCGGTACAAGTCGGGCTCGGCTGCCTCTGGCGCTCGGTTCACCCACATCCATACGCCGACAACGCCCGCGATGAAAAACACCAGGCCCGCGAACCAGGACCACGACAGGCCACCGCCAGAGGCCTCTGGCGCGGTTTCGCGCTGCTGCACGCGGTCGTAAGCGCTGAGTCTCTGCGGCGCGTCGTCGCGCGGGGTGTTGACGCGCGGAATGTCGACTCGAGGGGTCTCGTCGGGAGAGGGGGAGTCGGTCATGCGGCGTCGGCCCGGCGGCGCCCGCGATGGGAGTCGGACCCGAAGATGAGGCGCACCGCCGTGCCGCGGTACAGCGAGAGCAGTTCCGAGGCGTTGCCGCGGTTGACGCCGACCTCTAGCGAGCCATTGCTGCCGAAGACCGCCACGGGCTCTGCATCGGTCACGTCGCTGTAGGTGCTGGTCATGCCGCGGATAATGGTGCTTCCGGCGTAGACACTCACGTCGCGGCCGTCGCGGTGTGCGTCGACGGTCTCGCGCGGGATGTTGGTGATGCAGTTGCCGTACCGGTCGACGTGTACCACCCAGCCTTCGACGCCTTGCTCATCGGCGCGAGGCATGGCCCAGCGGAGCGTGGCGGTTTCCTCGGTCGGTGTGCCCACGTCGCGCAGCGCGGCGCCAGAGGCGAGGTGCCCGGCGACGGGCGCGAAAATGTCGCGGCCGTGGAACGTCTCGCTCGCCCGCGCGCCGCGCCAGCGGCTCGGCTGGTCGAGCACGACGGTGCGGATCGGGGCGCCTTCGCTGATGAGCGAGAGCAGCCCGTTGTCCGGCCCCACGTAGAGGTGCTCACGGTCCGTACCCGACGGCGTAAAGCGTGCCGCCAGAGGCCTCCGCGAGGTGCCCGAGCCGACCACGCCGACGTGGATGCTGCCCTCGGGGAAAAAGGAGATGGCCTGCCGCATCACGAACGCCGCGCCCATTACGTCCTGCGGTGGCACCTCGTGCGAGATGTCGACCACGCGCGCCTCTGGCGCGACGCTCAGCATCGCGCCCTTGATGGCGGCCACGTAGCCATCCTGAGAGCCAAAATCCGTAGTAAGAGTGACGATCACAGGCATGAGCGCGAGAGCGCGAAGATACACGCATGGGCCCAGGGTGCCGTCTCGCTAGCAGAGCCTGTTCGAGTATCTTGGTTTCACATATGAGTGAAACCCAGGTCCAACCGTCCGGTCTCCCAGACTCGCGCCAGTCCGCGGCGGAGGACGAGTTCGTGCGCCTCTGGGGCGAGATGGCCTCGCAGTGGGGCATCAACCGCACGATGGCGCTCATCCATGCGCTGCTGTTCGCTTCGAGCGACCCGCTCGATACGGACGAGATCATGGAGCGGCTCGGCATCAGCCGGGGCAATGCGAACATGAACCTGCGCGCGCTGCTGGACTGGGAGTTGGTGCGCAAAACGCAGAAGGCGGGCAGCCGGAAGGACTTCTACGAAGCCGAGCAGGACGTGTGGAAGATCACGACCACGATCATCGAGGAGCGCCAGAGGCGCGAGATCGCGCCCGTCCAGCGCGCGCTCGCCGACCTGGCGACTGAACTCCGAGCCTCTGGCGACGACTCCCAGGGCGACCCTGCGTTCGCGGACCGTATCGACGGGCTCGTGGAGGTGATGGAAGTGTTCGACGGCTTTACGCGCGCTCTGCTGCCGCTTCTGCGCGGTCGCCGCGCGGACGAGGTGCAGAAGATTATCCGGTTCGCGATGCGACTCCGCGGCTCCCAAACCCCATGACAGCGTCCCAAGTCGGTAAAGAAGGCGAGCGCATCGCGGCGGAGTTTCTCGTCGCCAGAGGCCACCGCATCATGGACCAGAACTACCGGTTCGGGCGCGAGGAGATCGACATCGTGAGCTTCGAGCCCACGCCCGCAGATGACGGCGGCGAGATCGTGTTCGTGGAGGTCAAGGCGCGCCGCGGGACCGGCTTTGGGCGGCCCGAGGATGCCGTGGACGCGGCCAAGCAGAAAGCCATCCGGCGCGTGGCCGAGGCGTGGCTGCACGAGCGCAAGCTGTTTCCCTCGCCCGTGCGCTTCGACGTGGTCGCCGTGCTGTTCGAAAAGGGCGAGCCCACGGTCGAGCACTTCGAGAACGCCTTCGGCTACTTCGGCTGATGGACTGGGGCGACGCGGCGCTCCCGGTGTGCTCCGGCTCGGTGCCTCTGGCGCCAGAGGCGGGCGCCGAGCCTCTGGCGGGACCCATGCTCATCGTCCACGGCGGTGCATGGGCGATCCCAGATGATGAGGTCGCGGCACATCTCGACGGCCTCCACCGCGCGCTCGCCAGAGGCCAGCAGTTGCTCTCACGTGGCGAGACGGCGCTGGACGTGGTGACGGCGGTCGTGGAGGTGCTGGAGTCGCACCCTGCGTTCGACGCGGGCCTGGGCGCCGTCTTGGACCGCGACGGGCGTCCGCAGTTGGACGCGGGCGTGATGGACGGACAGACGCTCGCATGGGGCGCCGTCGCAAACGTGCGCACGGTCGCGCACCCGGTTCGCTTGGCTCGGCATCTGGTTCATGCCGACGGGCAGGCCCGGCTGATGGTGGGCGAAGGGGCGGAGCGCTTCGCGTCGGAGCTCGGGATGCCCTACGTGGAGCCCGAGCGGCTCATCGTAGCACGTGAGCGCGAGCGCTACGACGCGCTGCGCGCGGGACCGGGCTTTCACACAAGCGACGCCTTCTCGGGAGCCTCTGGCGAGTCCACCCCCAGCACAACGGCCCGTGATGAAACGGCCTCTGGCGAAACCGCTCCGCGCGGGACGGTCGGATGCGTCGCGCGGGACGCCAGAGGCCATCTCTCCGCGGCGACCTCGACCGGCGGGGCGCCCTACACGCGTCCCGGCCGCGTCGGCGACAGCCCACTTGTGGGCTCCGGCTTCTGGGCCGACCGCGGCGCGGCGCTCTCGGCCACAGGCTGGGGCGAAGCCATCGCGACCGTCCAGCTCTGCGCGCGCGCCGCCGACGCCATCGCGGCGGGCGCGACGCCCCAGGCCGCCTCTGGCGCGCGGTTGCGGCACATGCGCGAGGCCATTCGGTGGCCGGGCGCGTCGCCTGCGACAGGCGGGATCATCGCGCTCTCGGCCTCTGGCGCGGGCAGTTGGGCGTTTACCACGCCGCGCATGGCGCGCGGATGCTGGACGCCAGAGGCGGGCGCCTGGGCTGCGGTCGACCGGGACTAGGCGTAGTTGCTGGCAGTCGCCAGAGGCTTACCAGCCGGTGCGCGAGGTCGTATCGGCGGCGGCTTCCTGGCGTGCCTGGGCGCGAGGCGTGGGGCGCGAGCGCACGCGCGGGCCGTTGGGCAGCGCGTCGCGCACGACCCAGGCCGGGCGCGTGTCGATGCGCGGCGCAGTCGTCCGCGGCGCGTCAGCGGGCGCCGGAGGGACAATGCGCGTCTCGCCAGAGGCTGCGGCAGGCGTGTCGGCTTCTGGCGCCTCGTGGCCCCACGCGACGGCGCGGCGCGTCGGCATGCGGCGGAGCGCGTCGGGCCGCGACGCGACGAGTGCGCCCGGGGCACCGTCCTGCGACTCCACGTGCGTGCCCGCGAAGTAGAACGCCAGGATGTCTTGGTAGCTGTAGCCCGCTCGCGCGTGGCCACGGGCCCCGTACTGGCTCATGCCCACGCCGTGCCCGAAGCCGCGGCCGTTGAACACGTACTGCCCGCCAGAGGCCTGGATGTCGAGGTGCGTGCTCTTGATCGTGCGCCAGCCCAGTTGCGCGTTGACGGCCGCGCGAAACTGCGAGCCGGTGATCGTCTTGCCCGACGGGCGGAGCTCGATGCGGACGGCGCGTCCCGATGGGGAGCGCTCGACGATGCTCAGGCCCGTCGTGCCTCTGGCGTAGCGCGCGAGCGAGGCGTGGACGCGAGACTGGCTCGCGCGGGCCGTCCAGCGGTGATCGGGCGCGTCGGCGTCGTACGGGTCGGGGCGGCCACGGAGGTACGGGACCGGCGATGTGTGCCAGATGGCTTCGTTGTCGGCGGTGTGGCCGCCAGAGGACGAGCTGTAGACGGCCTCGACGACTTCGGAGCCGTATTTGAGGATCTGGCCTGCGGTCTCGTTGGCAGCGCGGCTCGACACGTCGGTCACGGCGCCCGTCCCGCGGTACACCTGCGAGCGCTGGCTGTCTTCCACGTCGTACCCCGCGTGGTCGCCCTGGTGGCGAATGGCGTAGGTGCGCGCGAGGACGGCCTGCGCTTTCGTGCCCTCGATCTCGCTGAACGGGTACTCCGTCGCGACGACGCTCGCCACGTAGGGCTCGATGGGGACGGTGTTGACGAGCTGCAGCGCGCGGCCGGCTGCGCTCACGGTAAAGCGGCCGAGATACGTGCGGTCGTTGCGGTCCGCTCGAACGCGCGTCTCGCCAGAGGACGCGAGTTCGAGCTGCGTGCCGCGCTCGCGCACGTTCTCGGCCGCCACTTTGATGCCCGATCCCTGCCGCTCCACGTGGATGACCTGGCCGGGGTGCGCCTGCGCGATCTCGCGCCCGTCTAACCGTACCGAAATGGTCGCGTCGACGGCAGTAAAGCGGGCCGACGAGCCGCTGCGGCCTTCGAACAGGCGCACCTTGACCTCTTGCGAGGCCACAGACGGCGCGGTCGCGAGGAGCAGGAGAGCGAGCGTAAGGCGGAGCATGGGGCAGGGGGGCGTTCTGCTTGGCATCGTCCTCGCGCGCGAGAGCGATACAGGATGCCCGATGTTGTCATGCGCACGTTACGCCACGGCGTGTTAAAGCGCGAGGCGCTCTTTGAGCTCGCGAGACCGGGCGCGGCTGGCGATGACCTCCTGGCCGCCGTCCAGCACCAACTTGTAACGCCCGGAGAACCACGGAATCATCTCGCGGATGCGCGACACCTGCACGATGGCGCTGCGGTGGACGCGCATAAAGTGGCGCGGGTCGAGGCGGCCTTCGAGCGCGTCGAGCGTAAACGGCACGATGTGCCGGTCGGTCGCGCCCGCTCCCCGCACGTACAGGTTGGTGATGCCGTCGCCGACCTCGGCCGCGACGATGGACTCGGCGCTGACGACGATGAGCCGGTCTCGCGCGGGGATTGAGAGCTGGCGGATGGGCTCCACGGGCGGCGAGACCGAGCCTCTGGCGTCGCTGTCTAGCGTGTCGAGAAGCGTCGCGAGGCGGTCGTCCGCGTCATCGGTTGCGACCTCGGCGCGCCCGACAGACTCCGCCAAGCGCTCTGCGCCGATGGGCTTGAGTAGGTAATCGACGGCGTTGGCCTCGAAGGCGCGGATCGCGTACTCGTCATAGGCGGTCGTGAAGACCACAGCCGGGCGGGCCTCTGGCGCCAGGCGGTCGATCACGTCGAAGCCATCCAGGCCGGGCATTCGCACGTCGAGAAAGACCAAGTCGAAGCGCTCGGCGCTCAGGGTTTCGAGTGCGGCCACGCCGTCCTCAGCCTCTTCGATAGGACCCAAGCGGCCGCTTTCCGCCAGAGGCTCTAGCAAGCGCCGGAGGCGCGACCGAGCGGGGGCTTCGTCGTCGGCGATGAGCACGCGCAGCATATCAGTCGGGGGAGGAAGGGGGGAGGAGGAGCGAGGCCGATGTTCCCTCGGGGCTGCTCGCGATGGCAAGGCGATCCGACGTGCCGTAGAGATGCCGCAGTCGGTCGGCGACGTTTGAGAGCCCCACGCCGTGGAACGACGCTTCGCCAGAGGCTGCGCCGACGGGCGCGGTCGCATCGGTGCTGAGTGCGCCGGTGCTGAGTGCGCTGGTGCCAAGCGTGGCCTCTGGCGAGGCGAACAACGCCGGAATGCCGACGCCGGTGTCTTCGACGCGCACTTCGGTCTGCCCGTCGAGCAGGCGCGCGCTCAGCCGCACCAAGCCGCCGCCACGTTTGCTCTCGATGCCGTGCTTGACCGCGTTCTCGACCAGCGTCTGCACGGCAAACGCCGGGACGGGCGTGTCCAGCGCCGCCGGGTCGACCTCGACGCGCACGTCGAGCCGGTCGCCGAAGCGCGCCTTCTCGATGGAGAGGTAGCGCTCGACCAGCCGGAGTTCGGTCGCCAGAGGCACGAACCGCTTGCCCGACGACGTGAGCACGTCGCGGAACAGGCCGGCAAGCGTTTCGACCGTCGACTCGGCTTGCTCCGGGTGCTCGGCGATCAGCGCCGCGATGGTGTTGAGCGCGTTGAAGAGAAAGTGTGGGTTGATCTGGGCGCGCAGCGCGGCGAGCTCGGCCTCGGCGGTTCGGCGCACCAGCGCGCGCTCGCGCTCCAGCAGCGACAAGCGCTCGGCTGCAAGGGCGAGCTGGGCTCCCAATGCCTTGAGGGCTTCCACCTCTTCCACGTTGTACACCGAGAACCTGCGCTCCTTGCGCCCCAATGCGATAAGCCCGACGGGTTCATCTCTGCTGCCCATGATCGGCACGGCCAGAGCAACACCGATGTGTCGCAGGCGCCGCGCCAGGGGCTCGGGCAGATGCGCCTCGTCCAACTCCTCGTTGCGGGCCCATACGCCTCTGGCGTCGCGGAAATCGACCCAGGCGTGTTCGAGTTCGGCGAGGGTGAAGTGCGGTGGCTCGGGGCGATACGCGGCGCGCACCCACGTCTCGCCAGAGGCCTCGCTGTCGGTCTCGCGCAGAAACACGACGGCCGAGCGGGCGAGCAGCGCCGGGCCGACCGTCTCCGCGGTCTCGGTCGCCATGGAGGCTACGTCGGGCTGGCGGCGGACGCGCTCGCCCAGACGGTCGAGGAGCAGGCGCCCGCGTTGCCGATCCGACTGGACCGTACGGCTGATCAGGCGACGGACTGGCGGTGCCAGCCAGTCGGCGAGAAGCAGCAGCGCGACGGTCCACAACCCGAGCGAAACCGGCCCGGCTCCGCGTACATCCAGACCCAGGGCTCGCACGAGAATCGACCCGATAACGACGAGTACAAACACGACGAACAGCGCGGCCCCCGTCGTCACGCTTCGGGTCACGAGGGTTCGGAACCGGCCGTACTGGAGTGTGCCCGCCGAGACGAGAAGCACCGGCAGCAGGGAAAACAACTGGAGGGCGACCACAAACCAGCCCGTCGCCACGTCATCCTGGAATCCCGTCAGCGTGCTGTAGACGAATACCGCACCCGCGATGGCCAGCAGGAGCACTCCGCCCGACGCGATGCGGCTCCACATCGGCGTCGCCAGCGCCTCACCCGCCACCGTAGCCCACTGGCGCCAGAGGCCCAGCGCTGTCGAGACGGCGACGTACACGCAGACGTAGAAAAGGATGGGCCCGACGAACGCGTCGGGTGGGATGGGCCCGATGTGCCCGGCCAGGGTCGCGGTTAGGACGCCTGCCCCCAGAATGGTGGGCGGCACCCAGATGAGCCCCCACAGCCCTCGGCTCGCGAGTCTCAGCAGGCGGTCGTCCAGCAGCGTGCGCCGGAAGAGCAGCGCTGGAAACGCGATCCAGCCCGCGAGAGCGATGAGCGTGAGAGCATCGAAGCCCGCCGAGGCGAGCCCGCCCGAGAGGGAGGGAGGCCCGAACAGCGTCACCCAGAGGTGCCGCAGCAGGTTGCCAGCCACCCAGACCAGTGCTGCTGCGATAAGCGTCGCGGCGCCTCTGGCGCGGCGCGCCCGTCGCGCCAGAGGCAGGACGCTGAAGAGCGCCAGAACGTGCAGAAACGACGCGAGGGCAAACCCCCAGCCGGAGGCATTCCACAGCGCAGCGCTAAAGGCGTAGAGAAAGGTGGGGTCGCGTGCGACTGGAATGTCGACCTGGAGCGTTTCCCCATCGCGAAGTGCCGTTATTGCAAGTGTAACACCTGTCGCGCGTTCGATAGACCGCTGAACATCCTCGGCCTGGAAGTACGTCTGGAAGTCCAGCGCCGTAAGTCTGTCTCCATCCCGCAAGCCTGCTTCGTACGCCGGGCCCGACCGAAAGACGGAAGCGGCCACAATGCCCTCGTCGGTGTCTGTCCACCGTACCCCCGCGGTACCGCGCGGGGGTGTCTCGCCCAACTCAATCCCGAGCGTCTGCGTCGTGTCCCACCACGCCGCCCCCAGCCGCGCCAGAGGCAGAAGCGACAGCACAGCCGCCACGGCCACGAGCAGCCGGACGCGCCAGCGAGGGCGGAAGGAGGTGTCGGTAAGTGGCACGCTCGAAGGTAGAGCCTCTGGCGCCGCCGCCGTCGCCCGTGGCGACGCGCGGACGTGGTCTCTGTGCCGTTCGGCACGTCCGGTACCGTTCGACTATGCCCGGTGCAGGACGCCAGAGGCGTAGGTTTACGCCATGATCATCGACACGCACGCACACCTCTACCTGCCCACATTCGATGCCGACCGCCCGGAGGTTGTGGCTCGCGCCGAGCAAGCGGGTGTCGAGATGATTCTGATGCCCGCCGTGGATCTTGCGTCTACGCATCTGGCGCTAGACCTCGCCGACGGTGACGAGAGGCTTCGCGCGATGGCAGGCATCCACCCGAGCTACGTCCACGAGGGCGCCTCTGGCGACCTAGACGCGACACTGGACCTCGCGCGCGATCCTCGCATCGTGGCCGTGGGCGAGACGGGCCTGGACTACTACTGGAGCCGGGATTACGTCGAATTACAGCACGAAAGCCTGCGCGCGCACGTGCGCATGGCCATGGAAACGGGAAAGCCGCTTGTGCTACACAACCGTGACAAAAAAGGATCTGATGACTGTTCGCGCGACATCGTGCGCATCCTCCGCGAAGAGCGAGAGGCGGCCTCTGGCGACTTGACAGGCGTCTTCCACTGCTTCTCCGGCCCGGCGTGGCTCGCGGCCGAGGTGCTGGACCTGGGCTTTTACATCGGATTGGGAGGCACGCTCACGTTCAAGAATGGCGGCGTGCCCAGCGCGATCACCGACGTGCCACTCGACCGCATCGTGCTCGAAACCGACGCGCCCTACCTCGCGCCCGCGCCCAACCGTGGGAAGCGCAACGAGCCTGCGTGGACGCGCTGGGTCGCGGAGAAACTCGCTGCGCTCCGGGACCTGCCTCTTGCGGACATCGAAGCCGTCACGACCCAGAATGCACGCGCCCTGTTCGGGCTCGGGCCTCTGGCGCCAGAGGCTCAGTCGAAGTCTGAGCACGACATGAAATAGTGACAACGCGGACACCTCCGTTTGCACTTCTCATTGTGCAGTCGACTGCTGCAGTTGGGGCAAAAGTCCCACGGGTTCATCGCGTCCCGGGCCACACGGCGCGCCGGTTGATCACCGCCAGAGGCCTCTGGCGATGCGTCGGCCTCGGGAAAGTCCAGCGGGAGCGTCGTGAGGTCAGCGGGTCGGAGGCGTGGGTTCATGTCCAGGAGATGGCCTGCCCCTCAATCTCGGCTACGCGTGCCGCGTCGGCCAGAGCGCGGTGGATGTCTGCGAACTCGGGCCAGTCTTCGGGCCGGAGCGTCGTCACCATGTCCCCGATCCCAACTACCAGACCTTCGCGCCGTGGAAGCACGGAGTGGACGCGTTCCAACACCGCCGGTCCGTCTCCCGAGGCGTCCCACACCGACGGGATCGCGGCGCGGCCGCCGTGGACGATCACCTCGGCTGGGCGCTTCTGAATCGCGTACAACCCGCCAGAGGCTGCCAGCAGGTACACCAGCGGCACGATGATGAGAAGCGGCCGGAGCACGTCGATGCCCTGGAGCACGGCCGAGAGCGCAGCCACCATCACGATGAGAAACGCGACGGCCACAGGCGTCGACTGCGCCCGCGCGGCGACGAGCGCGCGTGAGGCGCTGCCAGGGTGATGGATGCTCTGAAAGGTCACGGGCGGCGTGTGCCTTGGGCGGAACCGCGCCTCTGGCGAGAGTCGGTCGCGCCAGAGGCGCCGGGTACGGGCTAGGCCTCGTCGTTCTCGTGGAACGGGTAGGCGAAGTGCTTGGGCGAGACGAAGTTCTCCTTGACAGAGCGGAGGCTGGCCCAGCGGAGCAGGTTCCACTTGGAGCCCGCCTTGTCGTTCGTGCCGGAGCCTCTGGCGCCGCCAAACGGCTGTTGTCCAACGACGGCGCCGGTCGGCTTGTCGTTGATGTAGAAGTTGCCAGCAGACTCCGCCAGCTTATCTGCTGCGTGAGCGATCACGCGGCGATCCTGCGCAAAGACGGCGCCGGTGAGTGCGTACGGGCTGGTGCTGTCTACGAGATCCAGCACGTCATCGAACGACTGCGACGCGGGGGCGACGTAGATCGATGCGACCGGCCCAAAGATCTCTTCCTCCATCGTCTGGTAGCGCGGGTCGTCGGCTTTGAGCACGGTCGGGTCGATGAAGTAGCCGGTGCTGCCGTCGTAGGTGCCGCCTGCCACAATCTCGACGCCAGAGGCTTCTTTCGCGCGGTCGATGTAGCCGGTGATCTTGCCAAACGCGCGCTCGTCGATGACGGCGTTGACGAAGTTGGAAAAGTCCTGCGGGGCGCCGACCGTCATCTCGCTCATCTGCGCGAGCAGTGAGTCCTTGACGGCGGGCCACAGGCTATCGGGCAGGTACACGCGGGAGGCCGCGGAGCACTTCTGTCCCTGGTACTCGAACGAGCCTCGCACGATGGCCGTCGCGACGGCGTCGGCGTTTGCGCTCTCGTGCGCCACGATGAAGTCTTTGCCGCCCGTCTCGCCTACAATGCGAGGGTAGGTGCGGTACTCGCTGATGTTGTCGCCGATGGTCTTCCAGAGGTGCTGGAATGTGCCCGTAGAACCCGTGAAGTGAAGGCCCGCGAGGTGCTCGCTCGCCATGACGGGGTCGCCCACGTCAGCGCCCTCGCCGGGGAGCATCTGGATCACGCCTGGTGGCAGCCCTGCTTCCTCGAACAACTCGACGATGACCTGCGCCGAGAGCATCTGCGTCGGCGCGGGCTTCCACACGACCGTGTTGCCCATCATCGCGGGCGCCGCGCAGAGGTTGGCTGCGATGGAGGTGAAGTTGAACGGCGAGACCGCAAACACAAAACCTTCCAGCCCGCGATATTCGGTCCGGTTCCAGATGCCGGGGTCGCTCACGGGCTGATCCTCGTAGACGCCGCGCATGAAGTGAGCGTTGAAGCGGAAAAAGTCGATCATCTCCGCCGCGGCATCGATCTCAGCCTGGAACACGTTTTTGGACTGCCCCAGCATCGTGGACGCGTTCATGCGGTCGCGAAAGGGCCCCGCCAGAAGCTCCGCGGCTTTGAGAAAGACGGACGCACGGTCGGTCCACGCCATGCGGCTCCAGTCGTGCCGCGCATCCAGCGCGCCCTGAATGGCTGCCTCTACGTCCTCCGGGCGCGCAGTGTGCACCGTCGCGACCTCGTGCTGATGGTCGTGCGGCTCGACGACCTTTACCGTTTTACCCGTCTCGACGGTTTTGCCGTTGATGTAGGGCATGATCTCGGCGTGCTCACCGCCCATCTTCGCGAGCTCGGCGCGCAGCGACGCCCGCTCGGGTGAGCCGGGCGCGTAGGACTTGACGGGCTCGTTGATAGGTGCGGGCGGGCGCGCGATGGCGTTGTTCATCGGGTCGGGATGAGAGTTCAGGAAGGGCTTCCGCGAAGATACCGAGTGCGCCTCTGGCGAAGGGTGAACGTCCGACGCCGCGCGTTGACGGCAGCAGCTCGTTGCGATGAACAGGATGGATAGTGCACCGTCCCGACTGCGGCCTCTGGCGCCAGAGGCCTCCGGCGGTTTGCTTTCAGTCCCCAGTCCCCAGTCCCCAGTCCCCAGAAACGCGAGCCTCTGGCGGGGCGATCTTGCGCGCTCGCCCACCGCACGCCTCTTGATCGGTCCTTTCGAGCGTACCCTCGCCTTCCGCTACTTCCGTGGCGCCAGAGGCCGCAACGAGCGCCGCGCGTTTCTGCGCTTCGTGACCATCGCCGCGATCGGCGGCGTGGCGGTGGGCGTGGGGGCGCTGCTGCTTGCCATGATGATCGTGCGCGGCTTCGAGCGCGAGATCGAGTCCAAGATCGTCGGCTTCGGGCAGCATGTGCAGGTCGACAGCTTCCTCGGCGAGCCTCTGGCGAACGCCGATCAACTCCAGGCCGACATCGCGGCGATGGAAGGCGTGCACCGCGTGACGCCCGTCGTGATGGACTTTTCGCTGCTCCGCGCCGCGCCACAGGCCGGAGCGGACGGCAGTTCCAAGCCCGCCATTGAAGGCGTGTTGCTCTGGGGCACGCCGCGAGACGGCCAGCCCTTTATCGAGTCCAAGGTCGACTCTGCGGGCGCGTTCAGCTTCGAGCCCGACGCCAGAGGCCGCCTGGGTGTCGTGATTGGCAAGCGGCTCTCGGAGGTGCTGGGTGTACACGTGGGGGATGGCGTGACGGTCTTCGCGACGCGGACGGCCCGGCAGGCGGGCGCATTTGGCTCGCGGCCCAAGGTCAAGAGCTTTTACGTCTCGGGCATCTACGAAACGGGACTTGCGGACTTCGACGAGCGCTTCGCCTACACCGACATCGACCGCGCGCGCGACCTCTTGGGATACGCGAGCGACCAGGTGACGCGCATCGATGTCACGCTGGACGACCTGGAAGCGAGTCCTGCCATGGCGACGCGCATCGCGGCCGAAATGGGGTCGCCTGTGTACGCCCGCTCGGTCTACGACGTGTACCGTGGTCTTTTCGCCTGGGTCGAGTTGCAGGCCAGCATCGTACCACTCGTGATCTCGACGCTCGTCATCGTGGCCGCGTTCAACATCATTGGCACGCTGCTGATGGTGGTGTTGGAGAAGACCCGCGAGATCGGGACCGTGCTCGCCATGGGCGCCAGCCGCGCGTCTGTGCGGCGCCTGTTCCTGATCTTGGGCGCGCTCGTCGGCGCCTCTGGCGCGAGCATCGGCGCCGGGCTGGCGCTGCTCTTTGGACTCGCCGAGAAGAAGTGGGAGTTCATCCCGCTGCCGCAAGAGGCTTACTACCTCAGCGCCGCGCCTATCGAGTTGCGCGTGTTCGACTTCGTGTGGGTGACCGTCGCGGCCGTCGTACTGTGTACGCTCGCGGCCTACCTGCCAGCCCGTGCCGCCTCGCGCATCGAGCCCATCCGCACCATCCGGTTCGGGGGCTGAGCCTCTGGCGCCAGAGGCAAACGCGAGAGGCGAACCGCTCCGAGGCCGCGGCGTACCGCACGCTCATTCCCATCCCCCTCGATGCCTCTCTCTTCTGGCGACGCCGCTCCCGACATTTCGCTCTTCGACAGCGACACGCAGCCCTTTGAACTCAGCGACGCCCTGTCCGACGGTCCCGTCGTGCTGCTGTTCTTCCCGGGTGCCTTCACGAGCGTCTGCACCAACGAACTCGACACCGTCGGCAACGACATCGGCAACTACGGCGACGCCCAGGTTATTGGCGTCTCGACCGACTCGCCGTTTGCGCTCGCAGAGTTCAAAAAGGTCCACGACTTCCCGTTCCAGCTCCTCTCCGACCACGACGGCAGCGTCTCGGACGCCTACGGCGCGAAGTACGACGGCGACTTTACCCCGATGAAGCTCGACCGCATCTCGAAGCGCTCAGCCTTCGTCATCGACCGCGACCAGAAGATCCGCTACGCCGAGGTGCTCGAAAACGCCGGCGAGATGCCCGACCTGGACGCCGTCAAGAAAACCGTCGCAGACCTCGGGTAACGCCTCCGCGCGAATCCCCCATCTCGACCGCGCTCGTCGCGCCAGAGGCTGGAACGCTGGCCTCTGGCGCGATGCCCACCCAGACTGCGTTCGCCTTTGCCTGACGGCGATGCGCCAGAGGCCGGGTCCGTCAGCAGCACATGCTTTCTCCTTGGCACTTCGTGCACGTGGGCAGGCAGCGAGCAACCGCCGACGCTAAGCGACGAGGTGTACGCTCGCACGGCCTCTGGCAAAACACGCCCCTGGCGCGTTGCAGTGCTGGAATCTGACGCGGGTCGTCGTCTTGCACTGCCTGGGCGATGTGCTCTCGCCAGAGGCGAGCGTTCTTTGCGCCGCCTCCGCCACATATCGTGCTGCCGCTTTCAGACGTGCCGGGGCTGATCGGCACGATCCATCGCGACGTACCCACCCGTAAACCGAAACCCCACGCCAGAGGCACGTCGGCCTGGGCCAACCCCTCCCCGCTATGATCCCGTTTATCGCTGACCTCCGCGCTCGTGCCGCCACTCTGAACCAGAAGATCGCTCTCCCGGAAGGGCACGACGTGCGCACGATTCGTGCCGCCGCCGAGATGATCGAAACTGGTCTGTGCCGGCCGGTCGTACTCGGAAAGAGGGGGGAGGTGGAGGCCGCGGCGCAAGAGGCTGGCGTGCCTCTGGCGCCGCTCGCAACGCTCGACCCTGCCGAGAGCCCAAACGTGCAGGCCTACGCGCAGATGTGGTTTCAGCGCCGCAAGCACAAGGGCATGACGTACGAGCAAGCGCGAGAAGACGTGCTCAACCCGCTTCTCTGGGGCGACCTGATGGTGCGCGCCGGGGACGCCGATGGATGTGTAGCTGGAGCCGATACTTCCTCTGCCGATGTCGTCCGCACCGCGATTCAGGTCCTGGGTGTCGCCGAAGGCTCCGCTCTGGTTTCCTCGCTCTTCCTCATGGTTCTGCCCGACGGCCGCCCGCTTACCTACGCCGACTGCGGCGTCGTCCCGCAGCCCAACGCGCAGCAGCTTGCAGGCATCGGCATCGACGCTGCACGCAACCACCGCTTTCTGACGGGCCAGGAGCCGCGCGTGGCGTTCCTGTCCTTCTCGACCAAGGGGTCCGCAGATCACCCAGAAGTAGACAAGGTCAGGGAGGCGGTCTCTATCGCCAGAGGCCTCGCGCCTGACCTCACGCTGGACGGCGAATTCCAGTTCGATGCGGCCTTTGTGCCCACCGTAGCCGCGCGCAAAGCTCCCGACAGCCCGATCCAGGGCGACGCTAACGTGTTCGTATTTCCTGATCTCGACGCGGGCAACATCGCGTACAAGATCACGCAGCGTCTGGGAGGAGCGGAGGCATTCGGCCCCATCCTTCAGGGCGTAGCCAAAGCTGCAAACGATCTGTCGCGGGGCGCGGATGCGGAAGACATCGTCAACGTCGCAGCGATCACCGCACTTCAGGCCGCTGCTATTAAGTAGCCGTTATTGCAATAGTTGCATTCTCTCTTTGCAGACAAGATGATCCCAACGACTGTCAGCGTTCTCCAGTTTGCACCTACGATAGGGGAGACGCAAGCCAACCTGAACCATGTCGAGGCGATGCTCGATGGGGTAGATTCAGACTTGATCGTGCTCCCGGAGCTTTTCGCATCCGGATACTTTTTCGAATCGACTGAACAGGCACACAGTCTCTCGGAATCAGCGACCGAAGGTGAAACGGTTCAGCGCATGAAGCGGTGGTCTCGCGAGACGGGCGCCACAATCGTTGGCGGGTTGCCCGAGAGAGACGGTGATGAGTTCTACAACAGTGCCGTCGTGGTGACACCCAGGGGCTGGCTGGGCACATATCGTAAGACGCACCTGTTTTACGAGGAGACTCAGCACTTCTCGCCCGGCGACACAGGCTTTCAAGTGTGGACTGTGACAGATCGGAACAACCGCAGCTACAGGCTCGGAGCGATGGTCTGCTTCGACTGGTTCTTTCCAGAATCCGCCCGTACGCTAGCGCTCCGTGGCGCCGACATCATCGCGCATCCGTCCAACCTCGTGCTGCCGCACTGCCCCCGGTCGATGCCCATCCGCGCGTTGGAAAACCACGTATTCACCGCGACGGCAAACCGCACCGGAACGGAGAGCAATGGGCGGGAGACGCTAGAATTCATCGGCCAGAGCCTCATCTGCTCACCCGGCGCGGAAACACTCGCCGCCGCCAGAGGCCAGGAAGAAGGTGTGATCACCGCACGCATTGATCCACGCAGCGCGCGCCAGAGGCAAATCAACCCGCACAACGACCTCCACGGGGACCGCCGTCCCGAACTCTATGAGAACTGAGCGAGAGAGGACGCAACACGGGCCTCTGGCGACGGGTGGAGATCTGGCACGAAGTCTCGTCCTGTGATGGTCTCGTATAGCTCGACGTAGCGGCCCGTCACCTCACGCACGAACTCAGGCGTCATGTCCGGTATGATCTGCCCATCTTTGCCCTGAAAGCCCTCGGACATAAGCCACTCCCGGACAAACTCTTTTGAGAGCTGTCGTTGTGGCTCGCCAGAGGCCAAGCGCTCCTCGTAGCCGCTGGCGTAGTAGTAGCGCGACGAGTCGGGCGTGTGAATCTCGTCGATGACGAGAAGTCGTCCGTCGGGTGCGCGGCCGAACTCGTACTTGGTGTCAACCAGCAGAAGCCCACACTCGGCGGCCACGTCCGAGCCTCTGGCGAAGAGCGCGAGAGCCAGGTCGGCGGCTTGCGTGAGAGTTTCTTGGTCCAGCAGGCCTCTGGCGACAATGTCAGCGCGAGAAATGTCTTCGTCGTGTCCTTCTTCGGCTTTTGTGGCCGGGGTCAGGATGGGCGTCTCCAACCGCTCGCTTTCGCTCAATCCCTCCGCCAGAGGCTCACCGCACAGCTCACGGCCACCCCCGGCGTACACCCGTGCCGCATGACCAGCCAGATAGCCACGCACCACGAACTCGATCGGCAATGGTTCGCACGCGATGGCGACTGTCACGTTGGGGTCGGGGACAGAGAGAACCGCATTGGATGCGATATCGGCCGTGCGCTCGAAGAAGTAGGCTGCGAGCTGGTTGAGAACTTGCCCTTTGAGCGGAATCGCCTGGTTCAAGACGTGGTCGAACGCAGAAATCCGGTCCGTCGTCACGAGCGCCATTTGGCCATGCGCCAACTTGTACGTATCGCGCACCTTTCCCTGGCGCCTCTCGCCCAGCTCAAGATGTGTCTCCGCCAGAGGGGGAGGAAGTATGTCTGGAAGCGTCGTCACGAAGCGTAGGTCGTAGAACGGCGCGCTATGAGTTCAACCTGGATTTGCTCATCCAGAATCTCGCCAGAGGCGGATGAGGCCATTCGGGCAACGAGACGTTCGGCAGCGTGGCGTCCCGTCTCCTGCATTTTCTGGTTGATCGTCGTGAGGTTGAGAAAGCGACTCAGTTTGAGGTTGTCATACCCCACGATGGAGACCTCGCGCGGCACGCGGACGCCGTTGTCTCGTGCGTAAGACCAAGCACCAAATGCCTGAACATCGGAGGCGGCGAAAACGGCTGTCGGCCGTTTGTCGAGTGCGAGCAGTTTTGCCATGCCTTCCGCTCCGGCTTCCTCCGAGTATCCGGCGTGCTTGAGAGTCGACCCGCGCACAACCAGGGAGGGATCGAACGCGACGCCAGCGGCATCGAGGGCTTGCTGGTACCCCTCTAAACGCGGTTCAGCGGCCTGGCTCCACGGATGTGCAGAGATCAAGCCAATCCTTCGATGGCCTAGTTCCAAGAGGTGGTCCACCGCAAGCTTTGCCCCCTGTGTGTCGTCCCACCAGATCGAGTCGAATGCCGAGTCTCGCGCGCCCAAGAGGACTACAGGAGCTTGCATCCGCTGCAGTGACTTTGTGGCCTCCTCGCTTGGTGGCAGAGCGGTAAGCAGCAACCCCCCGACTGCGCCACGCCGTAGAAAGCGTTCCAGAGATGCCTCGGGTTCAACCGATCCCAGATTGCACAGCATCAGGTCTGTGTCGCCCGACTCTCGCAACACGTCCTTGATTCCCTTAAGAATCTCGACGAAAAACAGCGAGGTAAATGAGGGCATCGCGACGGCCAGCCCCGGCGTCTCCTTGGATGCAAGAGAGCGCGCCATCCGCTGCGGCTGAAACTGCAGCGTGTCGATGGCTTCTCGTACACGCTGTCGCGTTGCGTCAGAGACCTCGTTGGAGTCGTTGAGAACGCGAGAGACCGTTGAGATCGCGACGCCAGCGGCATCCGCTACGTCGTAGATCGTCGTTCGAGCGGAGGAGAGAGACATACGGCTACCAGCGCGTGAGCTTGAATCTACGGTAGCCTGGTCTCGTCGCGATGCCTCCAGTGATAGTTGAGGAGACCGCCCTCGGCCTTTGTGTTCACAAGTTCTCGCGAGGCCTCAACGATTTCGCGAACAGCTGCTTGAATAGCGGCTTCTGGCGAGGAGCTCTGCGACAATTCGTCTGCAACCGTTATTGCAAATAGTGATTGCTGATGAGCGGGTTGCAAAACAGGAGTCTCAAAGAGAGCAAAGTCCTCTCCGTCAAAATAGAGATAGGAAGAGAGGGCCGAGACTGAAGAGTCACCTCCTGGGTCATCGGCCGCGTCATAAAAGCGAGCCGGCAGGTGTCCGCAATCGATCACGACGCGTTGAGCCCCACGATTTGTGATGCGCTGTGCTGCCACTTGCGCGTCATCCAGCGACCCAATCTCCCCGCCGGTCACGAGTTCTGCATCCTGTCGCGAGATCAGTACGAGATCCGCAACGGCGAGGTGCTCGGCGACCACGTCGATGCCTCTGGCGGGTAGAACCGTTTCACCGCTGGGACCCGAGGCGACGAGTTCCAACACGACAGGTACGGTCGCGCCAGAGGCCCACTTCAGGATCACGTCGGCGTTTCGGTCTGAGCCCAAGATGCCGATGCGCACGGCCGAAGGCTGAATTGTCCGGTCAATGTGCTCCAGCTGTGAGAACACGGTATCGACAGGGACTTCGGTCAGATCGGTAACGGCACCATGCGATGCGACCACCAGCGCAGTGCACACGGTTACTGGTGCGAGGCCTCTGGCGCGAGAGGCGAGAATGTCGGAGGCGAGCCCGCGTTCCGAACCTGTATACAGGGCACCGATACAGAGAATCGATGGGGGAGAGTCTGTCATGCGTAAA
The DNA here is from genome assembly GCA_963708165.1 of Rubricoccaceae bacterium. Lineage (GTDB taxonomy): Bacteria > Bacteroidota > Rhodothermia > Rhodothermales > Rubricoccaceae > Rubricoccus. The sequence continues at coordinate 3,664,883 of OY970187.1, forward strand.
GAAAAGAGTGGTGATGTAAGCGCTTCCCGCCAGAGGCCTGTGCCTCTATCTTCGCGGACCGCAGCATCCCGTATGTATGGCTACCGTCACCCTCGACCGCGTCAAGAAGGAGTACGATAACGGCTTTGTGGCCGTACACGACGCCTCGTTCGAAATCGAGCACGGCGAGTTTATCGTCTTGGTGGGCCCGTCGGGCTGCGGCAAGAGCACGACGCTCCGAATGATCGCTGGCCTCGAGGAAATATCCGGGGGGACACTCTCCATCGGGGGCCGCGTTGTAAACGACGTGGCGCCAAAGGACCGCGACATCGCGATGGTGTTTCAGAATTATGCGCTCTACCCGCACCTGAATGTTTTCGAGAACATGGCGTTCGGGCTGAGACTTCGCAAGACACCGAAGCCCGAGATAGAACAGAGGGTACGCCAGGCCGCAGAGAAGCTGGGACTCACCGACGCCTTGGAGCGAAAGCCCAAAGCGCTCTCTGGCGGACAGCGGCAGCGCGTTGCGCTAGGCCGTGCTATCGTGCGAAACCCTGCGGTGTTTCTCTTCGATGAGCCGCTGTCCAACTTGGACGCAAAGCTCCGTGTTCAGACACGGACGCAGATATCCAAGCTCCATCGCGAGTTGGATGCGACGATGATCTACGTCACGCATGACCAGGTCGAGGCGATGACGATGGGTGACCGCATCGTCGTTTTGGACGGTGGCTATGTGCAGCAAATCGCTCCACCGTTGGAGTTGTACAACCGTCCTGCCAACATCTTTGTGGCCGGGTTCATCGGCAGCCCGTCGATGAACTTCATTCAGGGAGCTGTCGAACGCACAGCCTCTGGCGCCACGTTCGTCACCCCTGGGATCGCGCCTCTGGCGCTTCGCGGCACGCTAGAGGCTGCTTCTGGGATCACGCTCGGTTGCAGGCCGGAAGACCTGTACGTCGTCGGGAATGCGCCAGAGGCCAAGACGGTGGTGGATTTAGGCGCATTCACGGTCGACGTGCTAGAGCCTATGGGGAATGAAATTGTACTGTATGCAAGCCGCGATCAGACGAGCCTCGTCGCGCGAGTCGAGCCTCAGGAGCTGCCAGAGCCTGGCGGACGTGTCCATCTACACGCGGACGCGGCGAAACTGCACCTGTTCGATTCTCAGAGTGGTGCCTCGCTCGCTCACGGTATCTGAATTTTCGGGTGTAGCACACGCAGACAGCACGTGGGTAGTTAAACGGTCGCCCGGTCGCTCGGGCACTTTGTTCAACCCACACCCAATCACACATGAACAAGTTCATGCTTACAGCCTTCGGGCTGGCTCTCGCTGTTTCTGCGCCTCTGGCGCTCACAGGTTGCCAAACCGAAACGCAGCGCGAAGTCGAATCTGACGGAGACGTCGACTACGATACCGAGATCACCGTTGACGACAATGCTGTCGATGAGGCCCAAGCCGATACAGACGCTGCACTCGAAGACGCCGGTGAAGCTGTTCGCGGCGCGGGCGCTGCGGTCATTGACGCCGCTGGCGATGTCAGTGACGCCATCGACGAAAACATCGACCTCGGCGACAACGCCGGGACGCCAGAGGACGACGATAACAATTAACCGTTGTCGTTGAGCCAGGTCTGCCGGGGGTGTGTCGTGAGATGCATCCCCGGCGTTGCGTTTGCCACTCAGGGGTACCGCTCGCTGTAGCTCGGGCCAAAGCACTCGGCATTGAGATACGTGTTGAGCCTCTGGCGCCAGAGGCCTGGGCGAAGCCGGGGTTGCGAGGATCACAGATCTGGACGGCTGGCATCTACTTGCGATAACAGTTATTATCGCGGTGGCCCTAAGTTGTCTTTGTACACCTCTCCACGCCTGCCATGCGCGAGCTCACACCTACCGGGTTTAACCCGTCATTTACCGCAATACCTGTGGGTCTGGAGTCAGACAAGCAGGACCTTGTACCGATTTACCTTATGCGCTTTGATCGACACAACACAAGACGCGGGTACAGACGTGACCTGCAGGGATTTTTCTCTTCGGAAGTCGTCACGCTTGAGATGGCACGTGCCGTGACCTTTGTTCACGTGAATACGTTTGTCGAGACGCTCGAATCGAAGCGCATGGCCCCGGCAACGCTGCGCCGCAAGCTGGCGACACTGCGTGGCTTTTTCGCATGGTTGATTGCGTTGAATGCGATCCAAACCAATCCAGCAGACCGTCACCTCGTCCGGCGTATTGCACGCTCTGGAGGATCTGATCGCGCTATTACTGTTCTCACCCGAGATCAGGCGCAGCGCCTTGTGGCCGCCGTAGATATGGACCAGGCCTCTGGCGTCCGCAACCGAGCACTCATTATTACGCTGCTCAATTGCGTACTGAGAAGATCGGAAGCTGCCGCAATGGACTTTGAACACATGCGACCGATTGGAGACCACTGGGTGCTCGATCTTCCCAGCACCAAAGGCGGAGCAGATCAGTTCGTCAAGATGCCAAATAGTGTCCGACATGCACTATTGAATCTCGCTGAGTCTTATGGAGCCGCCAGAGGCCCAGTCTGGCAATCACTTAGCAATAACAGCAGTGGCCGTCGCCTCTCGACGACCTCGATATATGACATCGTAAACAAGACAGCGCGGGCTGCGGGGATCAAAGCGACCGTCGGAGCCCACACCCTTCGTCATACCGGCTGCACCCTCGCCATCGAAGCTGGCGCGACGGTCCAGCAAGTTCAAACCCACGCGCGCCACAAAAACCTGGAGACGACGATGATCTACGTCCACCAGCGAGACAAGCTCACCGACAGTGCGGCAGACTTCATCGACCTTGGAGATCCAAGCGGGAACGCATGACAGCGCCAGAGGCTACGCGAGGAAACCAACCAGCCTCTGGCGTGCCTCCCTCCTTCCGACCGGACTACGATCTCATAGTGATAGGTGCGGGTCACAACGCGCTCATCAGCGCGGCATACGTCGCGCAAGCTGGATACCGAGTCGCTGTGTTCGAACGGCGAGACATTGTCGGCGGAGCCGTCTCGACCAAAGAAATCGTGCCAGGCTACCAGTTCGACCTGGGCGGCTCGGCGCACATCCTGATTCGACTCACGCCCATCGTGGAGGAGTTGAAACTGGAGGACTACGGGCTCGACTACATCGAACTCGACCCCTTGTTTTCAGCCCCTTATGAGGACGGCGACCATCTGTTCATCTGGCGCGATGTCGAGAAGACCTGCGAGGCGCTAGAACAGCGGTTTCCAGGCGAGGGAGATGCATACCGTCGGTTTATCGACGAGTGGACACCGTTCGCGAACACCGTAAAAGAGACGTTTCTGAGGTCACCGAGCCCATTCGAGATCGGAAAGACATTCGCCCTAGGGGAGTCAGCCCAGATAGACTGGCAGCGCGCGATGCAAGCCATTTTGCAGCCCTATGGTGACGTTGTCGATCAGTACTTCTCGGAGGAGAAGGTCAAGACACCACTCGTGTGGATGGCCGCTCAGTCGGGCCCGCCTCCCACGGAGCCGCTTACGGCTCCTTTTCTTCTATGGCACCCGCTCTACCATCAAGGCGGAGTCGCGCGACCGCGCGGCGGCTCGGGCATGCTCACCCAAGCGCTTCGCAAGCACATTGAGGCGCACGGTGGCGATGTGTTTACCAGCAGTGCCGTCGACGAGATCTTGGTCGAGAACGGCCGGGCCTCTGGCGTTCGCGTCGGAAACGACATCAGCACGGCCAGAAGCGTTCTCGCAGGCACACACATCCTCGAAAGTGTCGGCCGTTTGCTCCCCTCAGAGTACAGGCCTGAGTCGCTCAAGGGCGTGCGCGTCGGCAACGGGTTTGGTGCCATTTTACGCCTCGCCCTGGACAAACCCGTCAAGTACACGTCTCATCCCGGAGACGATGCCCGAGTTGGACTCGGGCTCGTCTGCCGTGACCGTCAGCAGATCATGGACGCGTACGCTGATTACCTGCGCGGTGAGCCTGCCAAAGATCCGCCCATCGTCGCGATGAGCTTTTCGGCCGTCGACGATACGCTCGCACCGGCTGGAGGTGAAGCTCTGTGGCTCTGGGCGCAGTACTTCCCGTATGAGCTCTCCGGAAACCGTTCATGGTCCGACATTGAAGACGAAGTAGCCGACTCGATCCTCACGTCATTTGAAAAGGTTGCGCCGGGCACGCGCGATAAGATCGTCGGCCAGCTGTTTCAACACCCGGAGTGGCTCGAGCGAGAGCTTGGTCTGCGCCGCGGCAACGTGATGCACGTCGAAATGTCGATCGACCAGATGTTCTCGCTGCGTCCCACCATGGATCTCTCGCAGTACAAAGGACCCATCGATGGGCTCTTCCTCACAGGTGCCAGCACCCATCCAGGCGGCGGCATAATGGGCGCTAGCGGCCGCAACGCGGCACGCGTCGTCCTTAAAGCTCTCTCGTGACCTACCTGACCTTCCACCTCGTGTTCATCCTCCCGCCGATCCTCGTGCTGGGAGCACTCCAGCACAAGCCTCTGGCGGGAGTCGGGGCGCCAGAGGCTTTGAAGTGGCTCGGAGCCATTCTTGCGATTGCGTTTGTATACACCACGCCGTGGGACAACTATCTGGTAGCCAACGGCATATGGACCTACCCACCGGGCCGTGTGCTGGCGACAATCGGCTATGTACCTGTGGAGGAGTACGCCTTTTTCCTGTTACAGCCAGTGCTCACAGGACTCTTCTACTTTTTCCTGCGCGGTCGCGGTCTCGCCGACTCGCCAGAGGCTTCAGCGCCAAAGGCGTTCAAGTGGAGCCTGATCGCGCTGTTCCTGGCAGCGACGGCCTCTGGGGTCGCGTGTCTCTACCTGGGTGGTCACGCTCTCTACCTAGGCCTGATTCTCGCGTGGGCGCCGCCCGTTCTCGCAGGTTTGACCTGGATTGGGGCCCACAAAGTCTGGGAGGAGCGTAGGCGCGTTGCCCTCGCCGTTGCCATACCGTCGTTGTACCTGTGGGCCGCGGATCGATTCGCGATCTATGACGGCATCTGGGACATCACGGACGCAACACGAACAGGCGTAGACCTCCTCGGCTTACCAATCGAGGAGGCACTTTTCTTCGTCGTCACCAACATCCTGTGCGTGTTTGGCCTTGCACTGTTTCTCCCATCGCCCAGAGGTGCGGAGTGATGGCGTTCAGCCCGCGAGAGTTGGAGCACTACAGTCGCCAGATCAGACTCCCTGAACTCGGTGTGACGGGGCAGACGAGGCTCAGAAACGCCTCTGTGCTCATCGTGGGTGCAGGTGGACTGGGCTCACCGGCAGCGATGTACCTGGCCGCCTCTGGCGTCGGGCGAATCGGTCTGGTGGATTTTGACACCGTCGAGCGAAGCAATCTCCACCGGCAGACGCTCTATGCCGTGAGCGATATCGGTGCGGCAAAGGTCGAGGCCGCAGCAAAGCGGCTCCGTGCGGCCAATCCAGACATCGAGGTTGTGACGCAGCGTGAAGCCTTCACCGCCGAGACCGCCGAGCGACTCGTCCGTGGGTATGATCTCGTGCTGGATGGCACAGATGCGTTCGCGGTCCGGTATCTGGTCAACGATGCGTGCTTTCTATCGGGTAAAACCTATATCTCTGCGTCGGTAGCGTCGTTTTCAGGCCAGTTGTTTGTATCAGGCAATAACGGACCTTGTTACCGCTGCTTGTTTCCTCAGCCCCCGCCAGAGGCCATTGCGCCGTCGTGTGCCGACGCGGGCGTGCTGGGCGTCGTGCCCGGCGTGTTCGGGCTCCTACAGGCCACGGAAGCTACCAAATGGCTACTCGGTATCGGGGAGCCACTGGTCGGCCGGTTGCTCCTGGGAGACCTGCTTGCAATGCGATTCCGGGAGATTCGCGTCGATCGGGATCCAGAGTGCCCGCTCTGCGGCGATCATCCATCCATTTCGTCTATCGCGGACTCTGCCTCGCTCGTCGCGAAGCAGTGCACGCCCCAGTCCCCATCTATGGCCACCCCTTCCCTGACTGTTCGTGACCTCAAGACTCGGCTCGACGCTGGCGAAAAGGTATTTCTGCTCGATGTGCGGTCGACCGATGAGCACGCGTTTACAAACATCGGTGGCGCGATTATCCCGCTTCCAGACCTGTCGAACCGCTGGGATGAGCTAGAGCCGTACGCTTCCACCCCGATCGTCGTGTATTGCAGAAGCGGCGCGCGTTCTGGCGTCGCGGTGTCGATGCTACTCGCCAGAGGCTTCGATGCTTCAAATCTCGAAGGCGGCATCCTCGCATGGAGTGACGAAATCGACGCGACGGTTCAGAAGTACTAGGCTTCCCGCCTCTGGCGCGCGGTCTCTTCGAGAGAGGAAGCACTAGGTTCGAGACACCACATCGTCTGAGGGTGCACAAGCCCCCACCGGTTTTTGGACAACACGCGGAGGCCTGAGTGGTCGAAAAGGTCCTCCCAGACAAGATCCGGACGTATATGGGCGAGAGGAAAGTGGTGCCCTTGAGGACGAAGCGAGTTTGCAGTCCGATCGAGCCATTGCAGAAGAAACACGGGCATCCACCACCGCGGCGTGGACTCCCAGACGACAATGCGCGACGAGGTTACCCGGTTAGCCTCCGTAAGGACACGAGACGGTACCTCTGCGTGATGGAGCACGAAGACGAGACACGAGGTCTCGAACGCCCCGTTCTCGGCATCGATCGCATCCAGAAAGATCGGCAGAAACGGTAACTCCGTACGTCGGACGTCTTCGATGTCGGCGAGGACGACCTCGAACCCATCCGCTGCAGCGGCTACGCCGACGTAGCCCTCGGCGGCACCGATATCCAGAAGAGGGCCTCTGGCGTCAGCACCCAGCGCAGTTCGAATGCGTTTCCACTTGGACTGGCCCCGCCTCTGGAGCACCCATGGGATGAGCGGGGCGCCTAGCAGAGCGAGCGCTCCCCCCCATCCGATAGCCATCGCGAGGGTGCCCATATATGGGCTGGTGACGTACACGAGATAGGTAAGAGAGCTGCACGAGACGAGCCAGAGCGCAGGCATCGCAAATCTTGGCTCTGGCAGTAGAGATACCGCCCAGAGGAGGGGCAGAACATGCCAGGGGTGGAGCGTCGGAGATGTCAGCACGACTGCAACTACGACTCCCACCGTGGCTTCTTGGACACTGATTTTCGATCTTGAAAGCAAATATGCAATAACGGAAATTACTACTGCGAGGGTACATGCTAGCGCTCCGCTCACAAAATGCCCCGCTCGCTCTCCCGCCAGAGGCCACACAGCAGTTTTGAGAAGTGCGTACGGCGCCGAGTAAAAGTCGAACGTACCCGCATATAGAGCCAGCGACTCCACCGCTCCCCCACTCCTCGTGGCGAGCAGTAGGGCGACGCCGATTCCCAGCCCGCACATCACGGCGATCAACCGCCAGCCTCTCTGCCCCCAGAGCACGATGAGTCCGAAGGGCCACAGCTTGACCCAGCCTGCGATGGCCAGCCATCCCCCTGCCAACATCAGCCTCTGGCGGAGGACTGCGGCCAATCCAAGCGCGAGGAAACCCAGCGCGAGGCCTTCGGTGTGCCCCTGCCCTGCGAACTCCAGGACGGTCAGCGGATGCCAGGCGTAGAGGGCCAGGTGCGCCTCAGGTAGTGTTCGCGCGAGTGCCCAGAGGCCCACCAGTTCGACCGCGATCAGCGCGAGCTTGTAGAGCCACCACGCGATGGCTCGATGACCTCCCGATAGCCAGACGGCCGAGGCAAAGAATGCTTGGGACGTGGGTGGGTAGACCGAATGGTAGTCGGGTGAGTTGAGATCGGCGAGCGATATGGGTGGCGCATCAGCGAGCTCTGCGCGTTCGCGGGGCGTGAGTTCGTAGGGGTTCTCGCCCTGCGCGACGAGGAATCCGTCCCACATGTACCGATACCCATCATCGGACAGGGTCGGCGCCAGAGGCAGCGCGAGAAGACGCAGGCCTAGAGCGACTCCGAGTAGCATCCGCACGCCTGGCTTTGCCTCACGAAGGGCCCACAGCAGTGCAGGGACAGCCGCGAGAATCAACGCTACAAACGCGAGGCGCCACATCCAACCGGCCTCTGGCGTTCGCGCGGTCCATGTCGCGAGGGCGACAAGCGTAGCCAGCAGTGTGAGCGGCAGGGCTCGCCTCACGTGCGGTCTGAAAAGCACAGGTACAGACTCGCGCCAGAGGCCTCGACATGGTCTGAAAGCTCGCGGATGAGATACAGGCCGCGCCCCCCTACATCGAGAGGATTAGAAGGCAGTGACGCACGTTCGAGTTGCGACGCCTCGATGCCATGCCCTGAGTCCGCGACGCGTATACACAGGCTCTCAGCCTCTGGCGAAAAGGAGACCGTGACCTCGCGCGAGGCAATCCCCTGATTTCCGTGCTCGATGGCATTGGCGACGGCCTCTGCAACGGCGAGACTGATGCGAGAGACGGTCTCGGAGGACAAACCGCACTCCGTGCCCGCAACTTCTGCCGCGTCGACAGCCAGAGAGACAGATTCTAGCGTGCTAGGAAGGACGAGCATCCAGGCGGGCGTTCGCGACGAGGGTGTGGCCCAGAAGGTATCGCACCGCCAGAGGCTGCAGCCGGGTGGGCACGTGGGCTAGCAGACGGGTGCACACAGCCGCTGGCGCTCGCCACTGCGCTGCCGCCATCGCGAGGCGGCCGTGCACCGATGTGGGCTGCAGCGACTCGAAGCCACCGGTCCGGAGAGCGTCTGGGCACACCTCGCGGATCGCTCCCAGGTCGCGGGCGAACCCGGAGAGCTTCTCTCGGGCCGTGCTCAGCGTGCCGATATCGTACATGCCCGCGTGCGCCTCTGGCGCGTGGCGTAAGCCGCGGGGAGCGCTGCGCGAGAGCACACAGGCGAGAGCCAAATCCTCCCCATAGCGGATCGATTCTGGAAAGCCTCCAGCGTTCGCGAGAGCATCTGCTCGGATGGCTGACACGCCCGCGATGAAGTACCGCCACGACACATCCGCACCCATCTTGTTGCCCGGGCCACGGCGTGACGACGCCAGGTAGCGGTGGTAGGGATCGCGAGGATCCGCATCAGGAAACGACAGAGTGCCGACGGCCGCGATCGCCTCTGGCGCGGTGAGCGCCTCTCGCATCGCATCGAGATACCCAGCCTCTGGCGCCACGTCTGCGTCCAGGAAGAAGAGCGTGCCCCTGGCGCCAGAGGCACCGGCGTTGCGAGAGGCCGCGCGGCCGCGGTTCTCGGCGTGCCTAAGGATCTCCACGCGGGTATCGCGACGCGCGAGGTTCGCCAGAAGCGTCGGCGTGGCGTCTGTCGAGCCGTCGTCGACGTAGACGATGCGGTCGGCGGGCTGTGCCAGAACCGCACCGACCGTGAGCGGGAGCACGTGCGCGCCGTTCAAGACCGGGACGATGATCGTCGTCACGCGAGGCCCTGCAGGGTTTGTTCGAGCAGGTCGGTGCTCTCGCGCCACGACAGCGCGCCGACCGACCGCTGTGCGTTCTGCGACAGCCGCCGACGTGCAGTCGGGTTCGAGAGCGCATCCAGCGCCGCCGTACCCAGCGCCTGGCCGTCTCCAATAGGCACGCCGAGCATCGACTCGCCAGAGGCGAGATATTCCTGCACGCCCGGGTTGAGACTCGCGACGACCGCGCACCCACACGCAGCCGCCTCCATCGGAACGAGGGGCCAGCCCTCACTACGACTGGGGTGAAGCAGCACCTGGGCGCCGTTGTAAAGCGCACGCAGGTGCCTGGGTTTGGGACGCACGTGGACCGAGACCCAATCGGGAAGTGTGTGCGACGGCGGGCGGGCGCAGAACACGTCGGCGGCGACATCCGGCCTCTGGCGGTGAACCGTGTCGAGCGCGTCGAGCAGAACATCTGGCCCCTTGACGGGATGCCGGTGGTAGAGCGCGACCAGTTGGGCCGGGCGCGCGTCCAGAGGCACATCCACGCCAAACTCGACGGGATCGATGGCGTTGGGGATCGTCGCCAGAGGCTGGAGCCCCACCGCTTCCATTTCGCTCGCGAGCCAGCGGGCGCAGGTGAGCAGTGGCAACCCGAGATGCCACGACTCGCGAGCGTCCGAGCGCACGAACGTCTCGTCGCCCTGCACGAAGTAGACGCCCCGCCCGGCCTCTGGCGGCAAGCGCGCCACCCACGGTGCGGTCTGAACGCCTGTCGCGATGGTCACGTCGGCGTCGGGAAACGAGGTGCCGCTGGGGTTGGGAAGATCGATGGTCTCGACGCCAGAGGCCGCGTAGGCGTGCGCACCGGCCACGCCGTGCAAGCGGTCTCGCACAGCCACCGCTGCCCGGCGCGCCAGCGCGACCGGAGAGCGCGCGTCCTGCTTCGGCGCGACGACCGAGACGCTGTGCCCCCGCTCGACCAAGCCTCTGGCGTGCTCGTACACCACCTTGGCGCCGCCCATCGGGATGCGGATTGGGGTGGGCAGGACGAACGTGATGCGCACGGAGAAGGCGGAAGCGACAGGCGAGGAAGATGAGCGCCGTGATGCGGAGACTACAGCACTCGCGGGGTCTCCGCCAGAGGCCTCGACGGCACAGCCTTTTGCGGGTATTCTGCGCGCACTAGAGACGCCTTGCGAGCCGGGCGTCGACGGGGAAAGGTTCCGGTGGGCCGCTCTCGACGTGGCGAAACTCGGGGTGCAGAGGATTGAGAAGCACGTTCGTCTCGTGCGGCACGACCGTGGACGGCACCACCAGGGCTACCGATCGTTTGGCATCGAACCACTCGGTTCCCAGCGCTCGGGTCGATGCGGGATGTGGCCACATTTGCCAATCTGAAGGCAGTTCTGTCCGGTTGAGACGCTCAACGAGAGCAAGGGGGATAGAGAGCGGAACCGCGACGTAGTCGGCGCGCAGCAGTTCGGCCCGGTCGACATGGACCAGCGTTTCGAGCAAGGCGAGCGCCGCCGACGACGCCGCGTAGACGACCGGACGGCCTCTGGCGTGCCATCTACCCGCCCGCAGAGATGAGCCAATCCCAGAAAGCGCGGTGTTGGCGTACCGCGATTTCGTGAGCCGCCACGCTACCAGAGAACGTCCTGTCACTAGGCTGCCGATGTGAACTCAATAGCGTACAGCATGTCCTCGATCTCACGCGCGCCCGGAGCCGTGTCGGCACGTTGGAGAGGGGTCTCCCCTTCCAGCAGCGCGTGCGGATGGGTCATCCACGCCGCCGCGGCCTCGGAGTCGCCCAGCGCCGCCGTCGCCATCTCAGCAAGCCGGGCGACGCGAAGGAGCCGGTCCGACTCGTCGGGCGCCAGCACGCCAGAGGCTCGGCGGCGGCTCAGCGTGCGCGGCGCCATCTTCAGCGCCTCCGCCAGCGCCGCTGCAGGAAGCCCGAGAGCCGATTGCAGCGCATCGAAGGCGTGCGCGGGAAGTCCATTCCGGATCGCGCGGGAGGGCGTGCCTTCCAGCTCCAGAAGGAGCGTTCCGTCGAGGGTGTCGAACGGCACAGCGGAGAGATCGAGCAGGACGGGCGGTTCCATCGCAGACGAGAGACGTGTGTACCAAGATAGGCGCCAGATGCCTTGCCGTCTCGGCATCTGGCGCAACAACGGTTCTGAAACGATCCAGCTGAAGCGTAATCGGTCTTCGAGACCAGGCGATCTGTCGCTAGAGATGCCACTCGGGTTGTGCCTCTGGCGCAGCACCGGGACCTCCGGCGCCGAGTTACATCACCAGCAGCTCTTTCGCCAGAGGCGTCAGGTTCTCGCAGCCGCCATCGGTGACGGCGATGATGTCTTCGATGCGGATGCCGAAGCGCTCGGGCAGATAGACGCCGGGCTCGACGGTGACCGTCGCGCCAGCGGGCAGTACGTGATCGGCAGCGCCGGAGAGCCGCGGCCACTCGTGGACGTCTAGCCCCACGCCGTGGCCCAGGCTGTGGGTGAAGTACTCGGCCAGGCCCGCGTCCGCGAGGACGCCTCTGGCGAGACCGTCGAGGTGCGCACCGCTGACACCCGCGTGAGCGCCCGCGATGGCGGCCTCTTGCGCCGCGAGAACGGCGGCATAGGCCGCGCGTGCGTCCTCACCCGGTTCTCCGATGGCGACGGTCCGCGTCAAATCCGACGCGTAGCCGTCGAGATAGCCGCCCATGTCAAGCACGACCATGTCGCCCGACGCCAGGCGGCGGTCCCCTGCTCGCGCGTGGGGAAGCGCGCCGTTGGGGCCGGAGCCGACGATGGGCTCGAATGCCATGCTGGTCACTCCTCGCTTGAGGTGTTCGGCGACGATACGGTTTGCAATCTCCTTTTCAGAAGTATCTGGTTGCAATAACGGCTCAATCGACCGAAACACCTCGCATGTCAGGGCCTGCGCCTGTCGCACCGCGTCCACCTCCGCAGGAGTTTTGGCCGCCACGTCCTGCACCAAGAGCTGCTCGACCGGTATCCAGCCTACGCCCTCGAACACGTCGTCCAGCCTCTGGCGCTGCTGAACCGTCACGTGGTCCGACTGGAACGCGACGCCAGAGGCACCCGAGCCTTGCCCGCCAGAGGCTGCGAGCCAACCGCTTTCGGCGACGTGTTCCCACAGCTTGTAGCCGGGCACGTGGACCTCGGCGTCCTGCACCTCGCGGCGCGCCTGCACGTCGTACCGGCCGTCTGTCACAAAGTGGGCGGCCTCTGGCGTGACGACGAGGATCCCGTTCGAGCCCGTAAAGCCGGTCGCCCAGCGGATGTCCGCCCGGTGCGTGATCACCGCCGCCTCGGCGCCAGAGGCCACCGCGCGGGCGCGGATGGCGTCGAGGCGCGTGCCCTTGGGACCGCTCATCAGGCCGAGGAGTAATTGGGTGCCTCCTGCGTGATCGTGATGTCGTGTGGGTGGCTCTCGCGAAGCCCAGCGCCGGTGATGCGCACAAACTGCGCGCGCTCGCGCAGCGCGTCGACACCGTCGCAGCCGCAGTAGCCCAGCGCGGCACGCAATCCGCCGACCATTTGGTAGACCACCTCTTCGAGCGTGCCTTTGTACGGCACGCGGCCCGCGATCCCCTCGGGCACGAGCTTCTTCAGGTCATCCTCGGCGTCCTGGAAGTAGCGGTCTTTCGAGCCCGCCTCCATCGCGCCGATGCTGCCCATGCCGCGGTAGTTCTTGTAGCGGCGGCCTTCGTACAAGACTGTGTCGCCGGGGCTTTCCTCAACGCCCGCAAACAGCCCGCCGATCATGACCGTGCTCGCGCCAGCGGCGATGGCTTTGGGGATGTCGCCGGTCTGCTTGACACCGCCGTCGGCGATGATCGGCACGTCGTAGCGGGCCGCAGCCTCGGCGCAGCGCATGACCGCCGTGAGCTGCGGCACGCCGACGCCCGCGACCACGCGCGTGGTGCAGATAGAGCCCGGCCCGATGCCCACCTTGACCGCGTCGGCGCCCGCGAGGATGAGGTCTTCGGTCGCCTCTGGCGTGGCGACGTTGCCCGCGACCACGTCCAGGCCGGGATGGTTGGCCTTGATGCGCTCGACGGCGCGCAGCACGCCCTCGGAGTGTCCGTGCGCCGTATCGACCACCACGAAGTCGACCTCGGCCTCGGCGAGCGCTGCGACGCGCTCCTCGTTGTCCCCTCCCACACCGACGGCGGCACCGACGCGCAAGCGGCCGAACTCGTCCTTACAGGCGAACGGGTGCTTCTTCTTTTTCTGGATGTCTTTAAACGTGATCAGGCCCCGCAGGTGCGTCTCCCCATCCACGACGGGCAGCTTCTCGATTTTGTGCTCCTGCAAGATGGCCTCCGCCTCGTCCAGCGTCGTGCCCATGGGCGCGGTCACGAGCGGCGTGCGCGTCATGATCTCCGCCAGAGGCCGGTCGTGCTTGTGCTCGAAGCGCAGGTCCCGGTTGGTCACGATGCCGACCAGGTGCCCGTCTTCGTCTACGATCGGGATCCCGCCGATGCTGTAGTGCGCCATCCTCTGGCGCGCGTCACCGACGGTGTGCGCCGGGCGGAGCACGATCGGATCCTGAATCATGCCGCTCTCGCTCCGCTTGACACGGCGCACGAACGCGGCCTGCTGCTCCGGGATCACGTTTTTGTGCAGCACGCCGACGCCACCCGCGCGCGCCATCGCGATGGCCATGTTGGCTTCGGTCACGGTGTCCATCGCGGCCGAGACCAGTGGAATGTTGACCGTGATGTTGCGCGTGATGCGGCTCACGGTCGACGCGTCGCGCGGCATGACGGACGAGCGCGCCGGAACGAGTAGCACGTCGTCGTAGGTGAGCCCTTCGAAAGCGATTTTGGACATGGAGGCGGGAGACTCAGGAGGCGAATCGCCAGAGGCCCAATCCAGCCTCTGGCGCGAGCTTAGAAGACGATGGCTTTGAGCTTGACGGAGCGGCGGAGCATGTTGACCTCGTGGGCGTGGAGGCGACGCCAGCGGCCACGGCGCAGGCCGCTCAGGTCGAGACCGGCATAGCCGACACGTTCGAGGCCCGAGACCTCGTGCCCGAGGTGCTCCAGCATGCGGCGCACCTGCCGGTTGCGGCCCTCGTGGAGCGCCAGCGCGACGCGGTGCTTGTCGTCGTCCACGTAGCCGACTTGATCCGCTTTGGCGAGGCCGTCTTCGAGTTCGACGCCGTTGCGAAGCGCGTCGATCTCAGGCGCCGTGACGACGCGTTCGGTCGTGGCGAGGTACAGTTTGCCTGCGCCGTAGCGCGGGTGCATCAGGCGGTGCGCCAGGTCACCGTCCGTTGTGAGCAACAGCGCACCGGTCGTGTTGCGGTCCAAGCGGCCGACGGGAAACAGCGCGTCGCCCTCTCCCCCATCAAGGTCAATGAGATCGAGAACGGTTTTGCGGCCTTTCTCGTCCGCGACGGTCGTGATGGTGTCCGTCGGCTTGTTCAGCAGGATGTACACCAGGCCAGCGGGCGTGATCGGCTTGCCGTCGACCTCGACGCGGTCGCTGGGGCTCACCTTGATGCCCATCTCGGTCACGACCTCGCCGTTGACACGCACACGGCGCTCGGCGATGATGTCATCGGCGCCGCGACGGCTCGCGACGCCCGCCCTCGCGAGGTACCGGTTGAGGCGCACCTCCTCGGTGATCGACGCCGGCGCCTTCGGCGGACTCGTGTCGGGCCTCTGGCGGTTTGCGCGGCTCGCGCGCTTGCGGCCCTTGGTGTGCTGGGCGGTGGTGCGGCGGCGATCAGCCATCGGAAGGGGCTTCGGGGGTGTCGCCTGAAGAAACGACGCCAGAGGCGGGCGCGCTGAACGGTTCGGGTGAAACCGGTGGCGGGGACGGGGTGCTGGGTACCGAGAACTGGCGAGCGGCACCGCCAGAGGCCTCTGGCGGCGACGTGTCCATCGCGGTTTCCCCTTCGACCCGTCTCTCACGCCTTTCGCTTTCCCCGCCAGAGGCGCCGGGAGCGCCATCGATCTGAGCGTCCGCGGCCCACTCGGCGAGGAGTTGCGCACGTTCGCGCGAAAAGCGAGGGTCGCTCAGGATCTCCTCGACCTCGCGCGGGCTCGGGAGGTCCTGGAGCGTCGCGAGGCCGAACTGGTCGAGAAAGCGGTCTGTCGTGCCGTAGAGCAGCGGGCGCCCGATGGACTCGGCGCGGCCGACCACGTCGACAAAGCCGCGCTCCAGGAGCTGGCGGAGGGCATAGTCCGACGAGACGCCGCGCACGTGCTCGACCTCGGGCTTGGTGGTCGGGTTGCTTGTATGCAATAACGGCAAGTGTCTCCAGAAGCGAACGGCTGAGCCGCTTTTCCTCCTCGCGCGCGAACAACGAGCGCACAAACGGCGCGAGCTCGCGAATGGTCGCGAGCCTGTACCCACCGCCGAACGCCTCGACGCGAAAGGCGCGTCCTCCTGCCCGATACTGAGCGTTTAGCCGCTCGACGGCCTCCACGATAGCCTCTGGCGCTATGTCCGTCCCGGTCACATCCGTGTACGCCCGCGCGAGGTCCTCGTCACGCAGCGGCACATCGGAGGCAAACACCAGAGCTTCGACGGCTTGCGCGAGGCGTGCGTCGTGGTCGTCGGCGACGCGGCCGGCAGGAACGGTGGTGTCCATCACGGAGAAACGGAATCGTGTACCGCGCCAGAGGACACATCCTCGCCAGAGGACACATCCTCGCCAGAGGACACATCCTCGCCAGAGGCGTCGGCCTCTGGCGCGGCGACGAGCGCGAAGTCCTCGGCGCCGAGGCCGAGCGTGAGGCGCAGCCTCTGGCGCTGAAGCAGGTCGAGCACGGCGAGAAAGGTGGCGATGATAAAGGCCTTGCTCCGGTCGTGCATGAGGTCGGCAAAGCGGACGCGCTCGCCAGAGGCCAGGCGGTCGAGCAGCCAAGCCTTTTGCTCATCCACGGCCACGCTCTCGCGCAGAACGGCGTGGCGGTACGGGTCGGCAATCTCGGCGCTGCGCTCGAGGGCTTTGGCGAGGGCGCCGAGCAAATCAAACAGGCTGGCGCGATAGGTGACCTCCTCCGCCTGCGGGGCGTAGCGCTCGCGTTCGCCGGAGGCCTCGCCGCGCGTGAACAGCCTCTGGCGGTCCTCGAAGGCCGCGCCCATCTTTTCACCTGCCTCGCGAAACTGGACGTATTCCAGAGAGGCGCTCGACCAGTTCCTTGCGCGGGTCCTCGGGCTCCTCGCCGTCCTCGGCGGGCGGACGCGGAAGCAGCATCCGCGCCTTGATCTGGATCAGCAGGGCGGCCGTGTACACGAACTCGGCCGCATCGTCCAGATCCAAGTGCTGCATCGCGCGGACCGCATCCAGGTACTCGTCTGCGATGCGCGCGATGGGGATGTCGTACACATCCAGCTCGTCCCGCCGGATAAAAAACAGCAGCAGGTCCAGCGGCCCTTCGAACTCGCTGAGGTGGACGCGGTGCAACGGAACGGCGGGGGTGATGAGGCCTCTGGCGCCAGAGGCGGAGTGGGAACGATGGCGGGGGCGCAGTGCAAAGGCACCCGACTGCTTATCCCTGCTTTTCCTTCGTCTTGAACCACTCGACGGTTTCCTCCAGGCCCGTCGCGAGGTCGGTCTCGGGGCTCCAGCCGAAGTGCTCGTGGATCTTGGACGTGTCGAGCACGCTGCGCTGCTGCTCGCCGGGCTTGGCCTCGCCGTGCGTCTCGGGCGCATTGGCGCCCGTAAACGTGTTGAGGTGTCCGAAAAGCTGGTTCACGTCGGTCTCGATGCCCGTGCCGACGTTGAAAATGTCGGTGCCGTCGTGCTCCATCGCGCCCATGATGGCGCGGACTACGTCCTTCACGAACACGTAGTCGCGGGTCTGCTTGCCCGGTCCGTTGATGGTCGGCTTCTGGCCTCGGAGCAGCATCTGCGTAAAGATGGCCACCACACCGGCTTCGCCGTGTGGGTTCTGGCGCGGACCGTACACGTTCGCAAAGCGCAGCGCGACGCTTTCGATGCCGTGCGTCTCCTTGTAAAACCGCAGGTAGTGCTCGCTGACGAGTTTGGTGATGCCGTAGGGCGACATCGGCAGTTGCGGGTGCGTCTCGGGCTGCGGTCCGGCGTCGTTGAAATCAGGGTGCGGCTCGCCATAGATGGCGCCGCCCGTCGAGGCGAAGACGACCTTTTCGAGTCCGTGCTGCCGCCCGGCTTCGAGCAGGTTGAGCAAACCGAGCACGTTGACGCTGGCATCGAAGACCGGATCGCTCACGCTGCGGCGCACATCCATCTGCGCCGCCAGGTGCGCGACGGCCGCAAACTTGTGCTCTGCGAAGAGATCTCGCACGCTGTCGCTGCGGAGGTCCATCTCGTGGAAGGTGGCCTCGGCCGGGACGTTGGAGCGGACGCCTCCCGAGAGGTCGTCGAGCACATGAACCTGTGCGCCTCTGGCGACGAGGGCGTCGGCGACGTGGGAGCCGATGAATCCGGCACCGCCGGTGACGAGGACGGGACGGTCTGCGAACGGGAACGACATAGCAAGGGGAGTGCGTGTCCCAAGCTACGGGCGCGAGAGGCCACCGAGCACGTGCGACGCCTCTGGCGAGCGGGAATCGCTAGACTTCGGCATGAGTTCTCCCCTCTCCCGCCGCCGCTTTCTGGGCGCTGGCGCCGCACTCGCCGCCACTCCCCTCCTCGCGCGCCCGGCTCTCGCCGCGCCAGAGGCCGCCGCTGGTCACCCCAGAGGCGTGACCGAACCGATCGTGCCACCGCGCCTCAACCCCGGCGATACAGTCGCGCTGATCGCGCCTGCGGGTGGTGTCCGCCAGAGGCTGCTCGATAAGGCAATCGAGACGATGTCGATTCTGGGTCTGGACCACGTGGTGGGTGAACACGTCTTGGAGCGACATGGGTACCTCGCCGGGACCGATGCAGAACGGGCAGAGGATTTCAACCGTGCAATAACGGACCCGAAGGTGGATGCTCTTTTCGCCATCCGTGGCGGATGGGGCTGCGCGAGAATGCTCCCACTCGTCGACTGGACGGCGTTGCGCGCCAACCCGAAAGCGGTTATCGGCTACAGCGATCTCACGTCGCTTCTGCTCGCTGCCTACGCACGCTCCGGCGTCGTCGGCTTTCACGGGCCTGTGGCCACGTCCACGTTTAGCCCGTTTACGCTCGCGAGTCTGCGCGCGCTCGTCTTCGACGCGAGTGCCGGGCCTCTGGCGCCAGAGGCTGAAGCCGACCCCGAGCCCATCCTCACCATTACCAGCGGCACCGCCCGAGGCCGTCTTCTGGGCGGTAACCTGACGGTGCTGTGCGCAATGGTGGGCACGCCGTATCTGCCTTCTTTCGAAGGCGGCATCCTGTTTCTGGAAGACATCGGCGAGAGCGTCTACCGCATCGACCGGATGCTGACCCAACTCGGGCAGTCTGGGCTCTTGGGCGGGCTCGCAGGTGTCGCGTTTGGCAGCTGCCGCGGGTGCAACCCCGAGGTCGACTCGGTCGGACAGTTCACGCTGGAAGAGGTCATGCGGCGCCACTTCGAGCCTCTGGCGGTGCCCGTGTACTTCGGCGCGCCGTTCGGTCACATCCGCGACAAAGTGACCGTACCCGTCGGCGCGCTCGCGGAGATGGACGCCGATGCGGGGACGCTGCGCCTGCTCCAACCTGCCGTGCGCTAGCCTCTGGCGCCAGAGGCTATCCCTGCACCTCGGTCACGAGCTCGATCTCGCGCAGGACCGCCTGCACGCGAAAGCACTCCTCGAAGGAGCCCTCGAAGACCATGCTCTGGCCCGTCGTGTGAACGCGCCAGGCATGCTGCTCCGCCTCGGCCGCCGAGCAGTTCGTCGCGAGCACGAGTTGCACGATGACCTCCTCAAACGTGTGGTAGTCGTCGTCGAATAGCACGACGCGCCACGGAGTGTCCAGCCGCGTTTCGGTGTCCTCTTCGACGAGAACCTCGGTATCGGTCTCCATCCAGATCATGTCACGCAACCGTCTCTAGCTCTTCGACGCGCTCCACCTCGAAATCCTCCATCACAGCGTTTGCCAGCAGCGTTTCACACGCCGTTGTAGCCACCTCGCGTGCCGCCTCTGGCGAGACCGCGTCGATGGTGAGGTCGAACCGCTTGCCGGTCCTCACGCTCTCGATGGACGATTGGCCCAGCGACGCCAGCGCCGACTGAATCGCCTTGCCCTGGGGGTCGAGAATGGAAGGCCGGAGCGTAACGTGAACGGTAGCGCGATACATCAGAAAAGCGTGAGGGGGTGCGCGAGAAACTACGCCAGAGGCTCCTCGGCCACCGGCTCGGCGTCAGGGTCCACCGTCGCGACGCGGTAGACCCAGCCCAGCGTTTTGCCCAGACCGATCGCGAGGTAGACGAGCGCTGCAATGAGCAGCCCGATCTCCTGGAAGACGAGCGCCAGAAGCAGTGCGACGCCGAAGAGCAGGAAGCGTCCTCGGTATGTGCGCAGGTTGGCCGCCGATGGCTGCGGAAGCGCGGGAAAGCGTACCGGCGAGACCATCAGCGACGAGAGCACGATGACGAGCGTGATCAGAACCGAGATCTGAGGCCGCGCGAGCACGTCGAACCACTGCGCGTCGTAAAACGTGAGGATGAACACGACGACCGTTCCCGCCTGAGCCGGAATTGGCAGGCCGATAAACTCCGAAGACTTCTCCTCGGACGAGGCCAGCGTGTTGAACTTCGCCAGCCTCACCGCGCCGAACAGCGCAGGCAGGCTCGCCAGAAGCGCGCCCCACAGCGGACCGAGTTGATTCAGCCCAAACTCGTACAGCAAAAAACTCGGCGCGACGCCGAACGACACCACGTCCGAAAGGCTGTCCAGCTCGACACCAAAGTCGCTCGACACGCCTGCCAGGCGCGCCATGATGCCGTCGAACAGGTCAAAAAAGGCGCCCAGGACGACGAGCCACGCTGCGGCTTCAAGGTTGCCGTTCGAGGTCTGGATGATCGAGAAGAACCCCGCCAAGAGGTTCATCAGCGTGAAAAAGCTCGGCACCGCCGCGCGAGCTCTCTGCCTCTGGCGAGCGCCGCGGCCCGACCGGCGCGCGCGAATGATGGGACTGCGTACGCGTTTCTCGCTCATCGTCCGGCGAGGCTGGCCTCTGGCGCCAGAGGCGCGGCGGAGGGGGCGCGGAGGGTAGCGAGAGGCACGGGCGGCGGAAGAGGGTTCGGGGCGTAGACACGCGCGGCGCCCCAGCGTTCCACGCCACAGGCAGGCGTCTTCTTGGAGAGAGCGTGAGCGACCACGCGGCCTCTGGCGCCAGAGGCACCGCATCTTCCAACGGACGCCTACGGCACTCTGCCTCCAGCACGGGGCACGCCGGTACTTTTCCGCAGGCCGCGGCGACGGCTATGCCCTAACGATTCGCCTCCGCGAACACGACCTGCCTGAATGCCTCCGCCACGCGCCACGACGACTGCTCTCAACGACTCCGGTTTTGTGCGCGTTCGCGGTGCGCGCGAGAACAACCTCAAGGACCTCTCGGTGGACGTGCCGCGAGACGCGCTGGTCGTGTTTACCGGAGTCTCCGGTTCGGGCAAATCCTCGCTCGCCTTCGGGACGCTCTACGCCGAGGCGCAGCGCCGCTACCTGGAATCCGTCTCGCCCTACGCGCGCCGCCTGTTTCACCAGGTCGGCGCGCCCGCCGTGGACGCGATCGAAGGCTTGCCTCCCGCTGTCGCACTCCAGCAGCAACGCGGCACACCGACCGCCCGCTCGTCGGTGGGCAGCGTGACCACGCTGTCGAGCCTTGTGCGGATGCTGTACTCGCGTGCTGGCACGTACCCGCCGGGACAGAGCATCGTCTACGCCGAGGGATTTTCGCCCAACACGCCCGAGGGCGCCTGCCCCCAGTGCCACGGTCAGGGTCGGGTGTACACCGTGACGGAGGCGTCGATGGTGCCCGATCCGTCGCTCACGATCCGCGAGCGGGCCGTCGCGGCGTGGCCACAGGCCTGGGCCGGGCACAACCAGCGCGACATTCTGGTCACGCGAGGCATCGACGTGGACATTCCGTGGCGCGATCTGCCCCAGGAAACTCGCGACTGGATTCTGTTCACGGACGAGCAACCCGTAGAGCCCGTCTACCGAAGCCTGAGCCCGCAGCAAACGCAAGAGGCCATCGCGAACGGGCTCGCTCCTAATTACAAGGGCACGTTTACGAGCGCGCGCCGCTACGTGCTGCACACGTTCGGCACCTCGAAAAGCGCGACCATGCGGCAGCGGGCGCAGACGTACATGGTAGACGAACCGTGCCCGGCGTGTCAGGGCAAGAGGCTGCGCCCCGAGGCCCTCGCCGTGAGGTTCGCCGAGCGCGACATCACCGAGTTCTCGCGCCTCTCGTTGCGCGACGTGTCGGCGCTTCTGGCGCCCTACGCCAGAGGCGACGAGGCTGGTCACGAGGCGTTTGCATCGCTGCACCCCGAGCAGGCGCTCGCGCGCCAGAGGCTGGCCGAGGATCTGGTCGCGCGGCTGAAGGTGCTTGCTCGACCTGGGACTGGGCTACCTCGCGCTGGAGCGCTCCACGCCGACGCTCTCGCCCGGCGAACTGCAGCGGTTGCGGCTGGCCACGCAACTGTACTCCAATCTCTTCGGCGTGGTCTACGTGCTGGACGAGCCCTCGGCGGGCCTGCACCCGGCCGATACCGAGGCGCTTCTGGCGGCGCTGGACGGCCTGAAAGCGGCAGGCAACTCGCTGTTCGTCGTCGAGCACGACCTGGACATCGTGCGCCGCGCCGACTGGATTGTGGACGTGGGGCCGGGCGCGGGCGAGCACGGCGGCGAGATCCTCTACAGCGGCCCGCCAGAGGCCCTGCGCGGCGTGGAGCCCTCGAAGACGGCCGCGTACCTGTTCGGGACCGAGCCTCTGGCGCCACATGCACTGCGCACGCCCTCGGGATGGCTGGAACTGAGCGGCGCGACGCGCCACAACCTCCGAGACCTAACGGCCCGGTTTCCTCTCGGCGTTCTGACCTCGGTGACCGGCGTCTCGGGCTCGGGCAAGTCGACGCTCGTGAGCCAGGTGCTGGCCGAAACGCTCGCGGTCCATCTCGGGCGGGCCTCTGGCGAGATGGAGGAGTCGCCAGAGGCAAACACGCCAGAGGCCTCTGGCGCCACGGCGCGGCTGGGCGGCGATGTAGACTCGCTCTCGCGGCTGGTGCAGGTCGACCAGAAGCCCATCGGGCGCACGCCACGGAGCAACCTCGCGACATACACCGGCCTGTTCGATCACGTCCGCAAGCGCTTCGCCGCGACGCCTCTGGCGCGGGAGCGGAGATACAAGCCCGGCCGGTTCTCGTTCAACGTGAAAGGCGGCCGGTGCGAGCACTGCCAGGGCGAAGGCTGGGTCACGGTCGAGTTGCTGTTCCTGCCCAGCGTCTACGCG
The DNA here is from genome assembly GCA_963708165.1 of Rubricoccaceae bacterium. Classification (GTDB taxonomy): domain Bacteria; phylum Bacteroidota; class Rhodothermia; order Rhodothermales; family Rubricoccaceae; genus Rubricoccus. The sequence goes on from OY970187.1 coordinate 3,687,607, forward strand.
CCGTGCCCAGTCTGCCACGGCGCGCGCTACAACGCGGAAACGCTGGAGGTCGAGTACCGAGAGCGCACCATCGCCGAGGTGCTGGGCATGACCGTCGACGAGGCCTGGGAGTTTTTCAAGGACGAGACCGCGGTGTTTCGCAGTCTGGATACGCTGCGCGAGGTCGGCCTGGGCTACCTGCGACTGGGGCAGCCTGCGACCGAGCTTTCGGGCGGCGAGGCGCAGCGCGTCAAGCTGGCGAGCGAGTTGCAGCGGTCCGGCCGCGGCCGCACGCTCTACATCCTGGACGAGCCCACGACGGGACTGCACCCGGCCGACGTGGAGCGACTCGTCGGCCACCTCGCCCGGCTGGTCGAGGCAGGGCACACGGTGATCGCGGTCGAGCACGACATGCAGCTCGTCGGGCGCAGCGATTGGGTGATCGACATCGGACCCGGCGCGGGCGACGACGGCGGCGAGATTGTGGCGCAGGGCACGCCAGAGGCGGTAGCGCGGGCTGCGGACAGCAAAACGGCGCCCTACCTCGCGCGAGCGTTGGAGAGCGCCTCTGGCGCCTGAGCCCCGCCAGAGCCTCCGTCCGCCAGAAGCCTCGTCCGCCAGAAGCCTCGTCCGCCAGAAGCCTCGTCCGCCAGAAGCTTCCGAACCCCGCCGAAGCTTCTGGCGTGTGCCACGGGATCTCTCACCTCCCGCCAGAGGCCACCCAGCACTCCGACTCATGGCAGACCCTCAGCCCCGAAACCCGCTCCACGGCGTCACGCTCAAACGCATCGTCACCGAACTGGTGGAGTACTTCGGGTGGAAAGACCTCGGCAAGCAGATCCAGATTCGCAGCTTCACGCACGACCCCAGCATCACATCGAGCCTGAAGTTTTTGCGCAAGACGCCGTGGGCGCGCGAGAAAGTCGAGAGCCTGTATCTGTTCATGCTCCGCGAGCAGGCGCGCCGTTGGAAGACTGACGCACCTTCTGCCACACCCACGCCTCTGGCAGAGGATGCGGAGCCGGACGCCTCTCGCGAGTAGCGGCACGAGGCGCGACGAGACCTGCCTCTGGCGCGCGTCGCATCGCGGCCGGATTGCGCCAGAGGCCGGTGCGATCTTGCAGCCCCTCCCCTGCCTTGCCATGCGCCTTCTCGCTCTCGCCTTTGCGCTCGCCGTCACCGGCTGCGCGACGCCTTCCACACCCACCGCCGAGACCGCCGCGGACTCGCTCGCGATGGACATGATCGCCGCCAGCGGCGGATGGGACGCGTGGAGCGACCTGCACGAACTGCGCTTCGACTGGGCCTTCGAGCGCGACTCGGTCGAGGTGTTCAAGGCGCGCCACCTCTGGGACCGCCACGGCGAGCGCGCGCGCGTCGAGTGGGGCGTTGGTGGAGACTCGATGGCCGTCGTGATTCTGGACCTCGCGGCGTCCGCGCTCGGGACGGCCTCTGGCGAGGCGTGGATCAACGGCGAGGTGTCGCCGCCGGGAGACAGCCTGCTCGCCGACGGCTACTCGCGCTTTATCAACGACACCTACTGGCTGCTCGCGCCGCTCAAGGTCATGGACCCCGGCGTGACTCGCACGCTCGCGCCCGATTCCGCCCGAGCCGGCGAGCGCGTGCTGGCGCTGAGCTTTGGCGAGGTGGGCCTCACGCCCGGCGACCGCTACTGGCTCCGCGCCGACGCCGAGGGCCGCATGACGGGCTGGACCTACGTGCTCGAAGGCGACACCAACGTGACGACGTGGGACTGGGGCGCGCCGCAGACGCTCGCGTCAGAAAGCGGCACACTCACCTTCCGCACGCGAAAAACCAAGCCCGACGGCTCTGCCATCGTCACGCGGATCGCAGGCGACGTGCCCGCGACGGCCTGGACCTCCCCTCTCCCCGTTCTCCAATGAGCCGCGCCCTTTTTCTCGCGACGCCCCTGCCCGCGCCTCTGGCGGAGGACGGCCGCGCCACCATCGACCTGCTCCGCAGCGCCGCGCCAGAGGCCGAGAAGGCCGCGCGCGCCTTCGCGTTTATCCACGCGAGCGTGGAGCACTCGATGGACCACCACTTCGCCCAGCCTCTGGCGGAGCTGGGCGTCGGCGCGATCACGCGCAAGACGCTCGGCGTGGCGCTCGGACTCGCGGTGAGCGGTATGAAGCGGCCCATGCGCAAGATCCTCGACGGCATGGACGCGGCGCAGCTCGCGGGCGTGGCAGACGCCATCGAAGAACGCCTCTACCCCGACCCGCACGGCTGACGCCAGAGGCCTCTGGCGCTAGAGGCCCGGCTTTAAAAGGCGCTCGGCTTCGAGCCCCCAGAGGACTTCGACGAGCGTGCGGCCGACCTGCGCCAGCGACTCGGCCGAGAGCCGGTCCATCGTGTCCGCGGTCGTGTGCCAGGTGTCGGGAAACGGCGTCTGGATGAGGTCGATCATCGGAATCCCGCGCTGCAGAAACGCGATGTGGTCGTCGTAGATCGGCGCGCCGGTTTCGGGCGCGAACGCCGTGGCGCCCACGCGCTCGGCCGCGCTCCACACCATCGCGACGATCTCTGGCGCGGCCTGCATCGAGTAGCCCTCTTTCGGGATGCGCAGGTCGCGGTCGCCGACCATATCGAGCAAAATGCCATAGGCGGGCCGGTACGTGGGGTTTTGCGACGCGAAGGCCTCGGAGCCGATGGCGTACGGCACCGCCGCCGAGTCCTCGCCAAATCCCGGCTCGCCCATGTCTTCGAGGTCGAAGAAGACGAGGTCCACGCCGACGGGCGCGGGGGACTCCGCCAGAAGCCGGGCCATTTCGAGCAGCACGGCCACGCCAGAGGCGCCGTCGTTGGCGCCGGGAACGGGCAGCGCGCGCTTGGCCGGGTCCGGGTCGTTGTCCGCGATGGCGCGGGTATCCCAGTGCGCCGCCAGAAGCACACGGCGCGATGCGGTCGTGTCGAACGAGGCGAAGATGTTGGTGCCGTCGATCGTACGGCCGGGCTCGCGCGGGTGCGGGACCGAGACGGGCAGCTCGGCCACGCGTGCGCCTCTGGCGCGAAGCTCGGCCACGATCCACGCGCGCGTCGAGTCGTGCGCGGGCGTGCCGGGGATGCGCGGGCCGAAGGCGACCTGACGGGCGGCGAGCGCGAGCGCGCGGTCGCCATCGAAAGCGGGCCGAGGAGCCTCTGGCGCCAGAGGCTCGGAACGGGTCAGAGCGATCACGAGCACGATGGCGACGAGCAGGCCGACGGCGCCGGTAATGAGGAGCGTGCGCGTGGACGGGCCGCGGGCCTCTGGCGGGGCCGTGCTCACGAGGCGAGGGCGAAGAACTGGAGATCCGCGAGGTCGCCGTCAAGCGGCCGTCGCAGGTCGATGCGCCCATGTCGTCGGCGAGACGCGCGCGCGAACGCGAGCGCCTCGGCGTAGCGCACGCGGCGTGCCTCTGGCGTCAGAGGCCGCGCCTGTTGAGGCCGCGGCGCGAGCAGAGCGTCCATGCCAAACGCCAGAGGCGCCGAGCGGCCTTCGCGGTGCGTCCAACCGCCCGAGTTCACGTCGAAGGTGTAGAGTGGAAGGAAGCGGCTGCCGACCTGCGCCAGAAAGCGTACGGCGTCGATGAGGTAGTCGACCTCGGCGTCGTCCATCGTGTAATGGAAGCCGATGCGTGCCCAGCCGGGCTTGAGGCCGTGGATGCCGTCCAGCGCGCAGCTTCGGAAGCGCTCGGTCGTGGCGTCGTCGATGCCGAGGAGTTGGTGGCCGTACGGCCCGGCGCACGAGCAGCCCGCGCGGCTCTGAATGCCGAACAGATCGTCCAGCAACACGGTCACAAACCGCGGGTGCAGAATCGCGCCAGAGGCGTCCGTGATGTTGAACGAAACGATGCCGAGGCGCACGTCCGGATCGTCCGGGCCGAGGATCTGGATGCCGTCGATCTCGCGCCACAACGCGAGCGCGCGGCTGGCGGCAGCGTGCTCGCGGGCGTGGATGGCGTCCACGCCGATGGCGTGCTTGACCTCCATCGCGTAGGCTGCGCGGAGTGTTTGGAAAAAGCCGGGCGTCCCGGCGGTCTCGCGGGCTTCGATGTCCGGCGAAAAGTCGTGGCCGCGGTCGGTGACATACACCACCGTTCCGCCACCGCCGACGCTCGGCGCGAGGTCGGAGCGGTAGAGCGACTCGTCGAAGACCAGAAGCCCGCAGGAGCCCGGGCCTCCCAGATACTTGTGCGGCGAGAGAAACACGGCGTCCAAGCGCGCCTCGCGGTCGCCAGAGGCTTGCATGTCGATTTGCACGTACGGTCCCGCGGCGGCGTAGTCGAACAGCGCGAGCGCGCCGTGGCGGTGCAGCGTACGCGCGATTTGGTGGACGGGCGCGACGACGCCGGTCACGTTCGAGGCGGCGGAGAACGAGCCGATCTTGCGACGCCCCTCCCACTGCGGATCGTTCAAGGCCGTCTCCAGATCATCCAGGCATACCTGCCCGTCGCAGTCCAGCGCGACCTCCACGACGGTGCACAGCGCCTCGCGCCACGTGACCTCGTTGGAGTGGTGCTCGTACGGCCCGACGAACACGACCGGGCCTCTGGCGCGGAGGTCTCGCGCGAGGTCTGCGGCGCCGTCCGGGCCTCTGGCGTCGGCCAGGCGCGAGGTGAGGTCGTCTAGCGTAGCCGGCGGGATTGCGATGCCGAGGATCTCCTGGAGCTTGTGGATCGCGGCAGTCGAGCCGTTGCCGCAACAGACGACTTTGCCGGCCGGGCCTGCGCCGACGCAGCGCTTGATGGCGCGCTCGGCTTCGTGGAGCAGGTGCGTGGCCGTGCGGCCCGTCGTGCTGTCCTCGGTGTGCGCGTTGGCGTAGAGGACCGCGACCTCGCGCAGGTGGTCCTCGATCATGCCCAGCTGGCGGCCGCTGGCGGTAAAGTCTGCGTAGACCATCCGGCGCTCTCCGAAGGGCGTCTGAATGGGCGCGTCGATGCCGAGCGTGTCGGCGCGGAGTGCCTCGGGAGTCAGGGTCTGCATTGCCGTGTGGGGTCGCCAGAGGCGCAATCTACGGCCCGCGCGCACATGTACGGAGCGCTCTACCCGGCCTCTGGCGCCCAAACATCGCGGAGTTGCTGGCGGAAAAACACGTCCAGCGCGTCGCGGTCGGCTTCGGCAACGGGCATGGCCTTCGCCAGAGGCTCCAGGTCGGCGATCTCGCGCTCGATGAACGCTTGCAACACCGGGATCGGGCGTTGGCGGTCGCCTTCGCCGCCCGCGCGCTTGGCGACGAGCAGCGCGTCGATGGCCTCGCGGACCTCGCCCGAGGGCAGGAAGCGCTCGACCAGCGCCTCGAACTCCATCGGTGGCGGCGCCAGAGGCTCGGCCTGAATCCAGTGGCAGCACAGGATGGGCCGGAGCACGTAGAAGTACTTCTTCGGGCGCACGAGTTCGCCGCGAAGCTCGGCTTTGTGATTGCCTCGCGCCATGCTCCAATAGTGGTAGAAGCACGAACGGCGCGAGTAAAACCGCGGCGTGAGCGCGCGCATTCCCGCGGCGACGCCAGAGGCCTCCTCGTAGACGAGTGGCGAACGCAGCCACTCCAGAAGTGGCGGGTTGGACTTGTAGAACAGCCCGAGCGCTTTCTGCAAGTCCCAGCCGCTCACGTCGAACAGGCCGTCGATGGGCGGCTCGATGACATCGCGACCTGGAAAGATGGACAGGTACCAGTTAGGGCGGCGCACGTAGAGGAAACGGGCGTCCACGTCGCTGTCGCGAGAGGCGAATCCCCAGGCGCGGCTGCCGGACTCGACGGCGTAGACGACGCGCATGTCGTGCTCGGCTTCGAGCGCGCGGAGCCTCTGGCGGACTTCGGCGCGAGGGATCTGGTGGGGGGCGAGGTCGAGCATCAGCGGGCGATTCGGCGGAGGGCGGAACGGAGGTGCTTGTGGGAGCGGTCGTCGAACGGCACGAGCACGATGCGCAACGGCGTATCGTTCAGTTGGCGCCAGCGGTGACACGCGTGGACGGCGACGAGCGCCGCGTCCCAGCTCGGAAAGCCGTACGCGCCGGTCGATATGGCTGGGAAGGCGATGGACTCGGCCTTGACGCTGCTGGCGAGGTTTAAGCACGCGTAGTACGCGGAGGCCAACCGTTTCTTCGGCTCGTCTTTCTCCTCGCCCTCCCAGACCGGCCCGACAGCGTGCGCCACGTAGCGAGCCGGGAGCTTGAATCCTGGCGTCAGAACGGCATCGCCTACCTGGCACCGAACGCCGGGCGAGATCTCGGGAAGGGCCAGCGTCGCCGCCAGAAGCTCGGGCCCTGCGGCTTTCTGGATCGCGCCATCCACGCCGCCACCACCACTCAGCGCGCGGTTGGCCGCGTTGACGATCACGTCCACGTGCAACTGCGTGATGTCGCCTCGCCAGAGGCCCACGTTTCCGCCTCTGGCGGCGACGCGTTCGCGGATGAGGCGGAGCACGCGCGCCATCTGGGTGTCGCTCGCGTCGCCGGGATGCCCGCCGCCGTGGCGGTGCGCGCGGCGGGCGCGCTGCAGCTCAATGCGGAGCTCGTCGGTGTTCAGGGCATCCAGCCCCTGCTCCTCGGCGCGGTGCATGATCTCGATTATGGCCTCCTGACCGACGCGCGCGTAGCCGGTGTGCTGAAAGAACGGGTGACCGTGGTCCTTGTGCGAGTCCGGGATGGCGGACGGTGTGAGTGCGACCGTTGGAATGGCTGTGATGTGAAAGCTCATGCCGGGATCGTAGAGATGGAAGAGTAAGAGCCCGTTCCTCTCTTCATTCGCAGGAAGCCTCTGGCGGAGATCATTCCACGCCGGATCCTGATGCTGCACGGCGCCAGAGGCCTCTGGCGCGGAGCACGCGCGCGAAAGGCCAGAGGCAAAGCGCCGCTAGAAGCATCGCGAACGCCGACACAGGAAGGCGCGATGCTCCCGCCAGAGGCGCCCACTCGGCCTCTGGCGCATAGCCCGCAGACCTCGCCCACGCGAGAAACGCGTCACCGACCGGCATCGCGCCGAAGGCGTAGAACCGCCTGCCGCGCCACGCCAGAGGCACGCCGAAGGCCTCGACGGTCTGGCTCAAGCCTCTGGCGAGATCGCGGTCGCCGTAGGCACGCGCGGTGCCAATCGCGACGACGGTCGCAGGAAGGCTCACGCTCCACGGCGTTGGTCCGGAGTCGATATCGGGGCGGCCCGCGACGCCCGGTGGAAACTCCAGCACGACCGGCAGGCCGAGGCGCGTGGTGACGAAGCGCTCGCGGAACGTGGCATACATCTCGCGGCCGACCTCGGGGTCAACGTCGGCCATCGTGCGCAGCATGAGTGCCTGCGACGAGCCGCGAAAGCCTTCGAGCGGCGCGCCAGAGGCGGGGTCGGCGGCGTGCGGGAGAAGGCCTGCGTCAGGGTCGAGGCGCATGCGAACCGCGTCCAGCCACGCCGCGCGCAGCGCGGTGTAGCGCGCGGGGAACAGCCGGTCGTGGATGGCGAGGGCCGCGATTCCGGGCAACGCGTCGGCGGGCCACGCTGCATTCGCGTAGCTGTGCAGGTACGGCGAGCCGCTGGCGCCGAGCGAGCGCGAAAGCGCCGCGGCGAGGGAATCGGCGCGGGCGCGGAACGCGGCGCCAGAGGCCGACTCCTGCTGGGCCTCTGGCGAGGCGGCGAGAATGGAGGCGTCGAGCCAGAGCGTCCAGCCGGTCCAGAAGGCGCCGTGCGGCGGATCGAGCGTGGCCGGGAACGGAGCGCGGGCATCTGGCGAGGCGAGGTCTCGCTGCGCGAGACGCGCGGCGGCGAGCGCATCGGTTCGGACCGCAGGCGAAACGCTGGAGTCAGCCGCGACCTGCGCCCATGCCAGACCGTGGAGCACGCGCGTGAACACGTAGCCCTCAGGAAACAGCCCCTGCATTCGCTCCGCCTCGCCTCTGGCGGCCTCGGCGTCGAGATGCCGTAGCGACGCCAGAAGCTGAGCGTCCGGCCCTTCGCCGCTCGGCGGCGTGCGCCAGAGGCCTGCGAGGACGAACCCAGCTAGAAGCAGGCCACTCAACGCGAGCACGCCAGAGGCTGACAGATTGAGCGCCTTTCTCATGTCGTGAGACGCGTGTTCAGCATCCCGCCAGAGGCCTCTGGCGCTATTGGCTCGCGGGCACCCACTGGCCGCGGTTGACGATGCCCCACGCGCGGCCCACCATCGGCGCGCCGACAAACGGGGTGTTTTTGGACTTGCTCTGGATGTGACGCGCCTCGAAGGTCCAGTCAGAGTCGGCATCGAAGACCGTCAGTTCGGCCTGGGCGCCGACTTCGATGTTCGGCACGTCCAGTCCAAGGATCTCGCGCGGACGAACCGCCAGTTTGCGCACGGCCTCCGCCAGAGGCAGCACGCCGGGACGCACGAGCTCGCGGCAGGTCAGGCCCCAGCAGGTTTCGAGACCGAGGATGCCGAAAGGCGCTTCGATGTACTCGACTTCCTTCTCGAACGGCGCGTGCGGCGCGTGGTCGGTCGCGATCACGTCGATGGTGCCGTCTGCGAGGCCGTCTTTGATGGCCTGCACGTCCTCGGCGGTGCGCAGCGGCGGGTGCATCTTGGTGTGCGTGTCGTACTCGCTGTTGGCTACGGCCTCATCGGTCAGGGTCCAGTGGTGCGGGCACGCCTCGGCGGTGATCGGCACGCCGCGTTCCTTCGCGCGCCGCACGATGTCGACCGCGCGAGCCGTCGAGATGTGGCAGACGTGGACGTGGCCGCCGGTGAACTCGGCCAGGAGGGCGTCGCGCGCGATCATCGCCTCCTCGGCCAGTCCGGGGATGCCCGGCAGTCCCAGCCGCGTGGCGACGGCGCCTTCGTTCATGTGCCCGTGGTCCGCGTTGAGGGTCAGGTCTTCCTCGTGCCCGAGAATCGGCGCTCCCAGCGTGCGAGCGTATTCCAGCGCGCGACGCATCAGGCCGCCGTGCTGGACCGGCGAGCCATCGTCCGAGAACGCGACCGCGCCGCCGTTCTGCATGTCTCCCATCTCGGCCATCTCGTTGCCCTCGCGCCCCTTCGAGACCGTTCCGATCGGGTGGATCGCCACCGCCAGAGGCCTCTGGCGCGCGACGATAAACTCGACCACGTCGCGCGTGGCGATGGGCGGCTCGGTGTTGGGCATACAGGCGACGGCCGTAAAGCCGCCCCAGGCCGCGGCGCGGGCGCCGGTTTCGAGCGTTTCCTTGTGCTCCTGCCCCGGCTCGCGAAAGTGGACGTGCATGTCCATCCAGCCGGGCGAGACCATCGCGCCGGAGATGTCGATGACCTCGGCGCCAGAGGCTTCGAGGTCCGTGCCGATCTCGGCAATCACGCCGTCGCGGATGAGGAGGTCGGCGCGGGTGGTGCTGCCGCTGTCGAGGTCGAGGATCTCGCCGCCGGCGAGGAGAAAGTCTGGCATACCGCTTGGAAAGGGACGGCCGAAGCTACCGGCCTCTGGCGTAGAATGCGGGGCCACTCTCTACGTCTTGTGCGTCTTGTTCTCCTGCTCGGGTTCCTGGCGCTCTCGGGTTGCGTCTCGACCCAGCCTGCCACGGTTTCCACACCCGAAGGTCGCGCGGCTCTCAACGACCGCGCCGAGCGCGGACACCCCGTCCTCGCGCTTCAGGGAGACCGCGGGCGTCCGGTCAGCGACCTCCGCATCGACGCCGACTCGGCGCGGTGGGTAGACCGGAAAAGCGGCGAGGCCCGCTCGGCGCCAGCGGCGCAGATCGAGGCGATCACGTTCCGGCGCGACGGGCGCGGCGCGCTCAAAGGCATCGCGATCGCGGCCGGAGTCGGCACCGCCATCGGGCTACTGATTGCATCCGACGACGACAACTTCTTCGACGTCGACGCGCGCGGGGGCATCGCGTTTGGACTCCTCGGCACAGTCCCGATCGGCGCTCTCGTCGGCGCGATGCACTCCGACCGCGACGTGCACCTCATCGTGCCGCCTGCGACCTCCGCCGAGGTGCGGCCGTGCACCGTACCCATGACCTGCGCCGTGCCCGGGCCGCTGGCGCCAGAAGCCCGGGCGCGCTAGGCTCACGCGATGCCGATGGCCTGCGCGATGGCCCAGACGTAGGCCATCGCCGCCAGAGGCCAGACCACGCCTCGCGCGAGAACGGCGCCGCGTTGGGATAGCAAACCCAGGATGGCACCCAAAACTGCCAACCCGGCGCAGAGCGCGAGCGTGACGAACGACACGTCGAACTGCGGGCGCACGAGCGTGGCGCACGCCAGGAGCGCCGTCCCGAGCGACGGCAGGCCCAGGCCAAGGCGGTGGCCTCTGGCGTAGACCGAGCGGTCCGTGTCCAGCGCTGCCTGCGCCCACGCGCCGCCCGCACTCGCGAAGGAGAGCGCGAAGGCGCCGAGGAGCAGGCCGAAGGAGAGTTCCACGCGGGTCAGAGAGGTCAGGACTGGATATACGAACGCTCGCCAGAGGCCTCTGGCGTATCTGCCGTGCGCAGCACGTGACGGCGCACCATATCGAGCGCGAGCGTGGTCGTGACGGCGATGTTGAGTTCTCGGTCAGGGAAAAGCTGGAGCCGTACTGCGTGCTCGCCAGAGGCACCCGCAAGGGCGAGCCAGACCGTGCCGACGGGCTTCTCGGGCGTGCCGCCGGTCGGTCCGGCGACGCCCGTCGTGGCGACGCCGATGTCGGCGCCGAGCCTCTGGCGCGCGCCTCGGGCGAGGGCGAGCGCGACGGGCTCGCTAACGGCGCCGTGCGCGTCGAGCAGGCCTTGCGGAACGTTCAGCAGATCGCGCTTGGCCTCGTTGCTGTAGGCCACGATCGCGCCCTGCGCGTAGCGGCTCGCGCCGGGCACGCTCGTGATGCGCGCCATGAGCGCGCCGCCGGTGCAGCTCTCGCCAGAGGCGATGCTCAGGCCTCTGGCGGCCAACATCTCTCCCACCACCGCTTCGAGCGTGCTCTCGCCTTCGCCGAAGACGAGCGGCCCGAGGCGGTGGCGCAAGCGCTCGGCGGCGCGGTCGATGCGGGACTGCGCCTCCGCACTGTCCTCGCCTCTGGCGGTGACGCGGAGCCGGACCGTGCCCAGCGACGGAAGGAACGCGAGGCCGACGCCCGGACCGAGAAGCGCACCGAGATCGCCCAGGTCGTCCGCGATGTCGCTCTCGCCCTTGCCGACCGTCAGGATCGTGCGGTGCACGACCGCTCCCGGCCGCCTCTGGCGGATACGCGGCTCGACGCCGCCCTCCCAGATCGCTTTCATTTCGTACGGCACGCCGGGCATCAGCGCGATCATCTGCCGCCGCCCCCCTACGTCGCGTTCGCCCCACAGACCGGGCGCCGCGCCGCGCGGGTTCGCCAGAGGCTCGAAGCCCTCGGGCACATCAGCCATGCTGCGGCGGCTTTCGGTGAGCGCTGCGCCTCTGGCGGCGTACCGCGATTCCAGAACGGCCTCGACCTCGGCATCGCGCGCCAGAGGCGCGTCAAAAAAGTCGCCCACGACTTGCACCGTAATGTCGTCGTGCGTGGGTCCCAGGCCGCCGGTCGCGACGACCAACTCAGCGTCGGCAAAGGCGCCGTCGAGCGCGTGCGTGATCGCCTCTGGCGTGTCGCCGATGGTCTCGGAGCGCACGAGGTCGACGCCCGCGAGGGCGAGCTGGTCGCCCAGCCACGCCGCGTTGGTGTTGACGATCTGGCCCAGCAGAATCTCGTCGCCGATGGTGAGGAGGACGGCTTTCATGTGGAGGGATGGAGGGATGCGCGATGGAGAGGGATGCGGGTCTCGCCTCTGGCGCCAGAGGCCTACGCTGAGCACTCCGACTCGATCATCCCCGACTCGTCATCCCCGACAGAGGGAAGCGACGAGGGATCGCCGCGGTTGCGCAACGATGCGATCTCGCCCCAGGCTACGCGCCGCCGCGCGCGCGGCTCCACGCCTCGGGGTCGCGGCGCCAGTCTTCCAATGCGGCGAGGTCGCCTGCGCTGATCTCGCCAGAGGCCTGCGCGACGTCCAGGAGCGCGGGAAAGTCGGTGAGCGTGCGGAGCGTGAAGCCCGCGTCCGAAATGGCGTCGGCCGCCGCGTCCAGGCCGTAGGTGAAGACGGCCAGGACGGTCTGCACCACGCCGCCCGCGTCGCGGATGGCCTCGACGGCGTCGATGACCGAGCCACCGGTCGAAACCAGATCCTCCACGACGAGCACGCGCTCGCCGGGCTCGATGCGGCCCTCGATCTTGTTGCCTTTGCCATGGCCCTTCGCGCTGGAGCGCACGTAACTCAGCGGCAGGCCGAGGCGGTCCGCCAGCAGCGTCGCGTGCGGGATTCCGGCCGTGGCCGTGCCCGAGACCGCCGCCGCGTTGCCCGCGCGCTCGGCGAGCGTCACGAAGCCCTCGACGAGCCTCTGGCGCACGTCGGGGTGCGAGAGCGTGAGGCGGTTGTCGGTGTAGATGGGCGCGAGGCGTCCGCTGGCCCACGTAAACGGGTCGGCGGGGCGGAGCGTGACGGCACCGATGCGGAGCAGGTCGCGCGCGATGTCACGGGGCGTTGTCGGGTGCGTAGGCATGGGGCAGAGTGGGTGCGCCGCAAGGTCTCGCCAGAGGCCCGGGCGTAGCAAGCGCTTCCGGCGAAAGACGGCCTCTGGCGAGGGAAAACAGCCGCGGGCGCCAGAGGCGGCGGTAGGTTTGGGCAGACTCCTCCCTCTCCCGATATGTCCCTGATCGTCAACGTCCACGCCCGCCAGATTCTCGATAGCCGAGGCAACCCTACCGTCGAAGTCGACGTGCTGACCGAGAACGGCGCGCTGGGCCGCGCGGCGGTGCCGTCTGGCGCCTCCACCGGCGAATACGAAGCCGTCGAGCTCCGCGACGGCGGCGACGACTGGATGGGCAAGGGCGTCTCCAAAGCCGTCGCGAACGTCAACGACGAGATCGCGCCCGAGGTCGAGGGCTTTAGCGTCATGGATCAGGCCGCGCTCGACGCCGCGCTGATCGCCATCGATGGCACGGACAACAAGAGCAACCTGGGCGCCAACGCGCTCCTGGGCGTCTCGCTGGCTGCCGCTCGCGCCGCGGCGCAAGAGGCGGGCCTTCCGCTTTACGCGTATCTCGGAGGCGCCGGAGCGCGCCGCCTGCCTGTGCCGATGATGAACATCATCAACGGCGGCTCCCACGCCGACAACTCGGTGGACTTCCAGGAGTTTATGGTCATGGCCGCTGGCGCCACGTCGTTTAGCGAAGGCCTGCGGATGGGCGTCGAGACGTTCCACCACCTCAAGAAGGTGCTCTCCGCCAGAGGCTACAGCACAGCCGTGGGCGACGAGGGCGGCTTCGCGCCCAACCTCAAGAGCAACGAGGAGGCCATCGAGGTCATCCTGGAGGCCATCGACAACGCGGGCTACACCGCGGGCGAAGACCTCTACATCGCGCTCGACCCCGCCGCGAGCGAGTTCTACGACGCCGACGCCAGAGGCGGCGAGGGCGCCTATGTGTTCCACAAGTCGGACAAGCGCGAGCTCTCCAGCGAGGAGATGGTGGACTATTGGGCGGCGTGGGCGGACGAGTACCCGATCATCTCGATCGAAGACGCGATGGACGAGAACGACTGGGACGGCTGGGCCTCGCTCACGGAGCGCTGCGGCGACAGCATCCAGCTCGTGGGCGACGACCTCTTCGTGACCAACACGAAGCGCCTGCAGCGCGGCATCGACGAGGACGTGGCAAACGCGCTGCTCGTCAAGCCCAACCAGATCGGCACGCTGACGGAGACGATGAACGCGGTCGAGCTTGCGCACCGCTTCGGGTACGCGTCTGTCATGAGCCACCGCTCGGGCGAGACCGAGGACACGACGATTGCCGACCTGGCGGTCGCGCTGGGCTGCGGGCAGATCAAGACCGGCTCGGCCTCGCGGAGTGACCGCATGGCGAAGTACAACCAGTTGCTCCGCATCGAGGAGCTCCTGGGCGCGAGCGCCATCTACCCCGGCATCGACGCGTTCCGGTTCTAGCGCTCGGCGGATCACGCTGATGCTGGCCTCTGGCGCCAGAGGCGGCCGGTGAAACCATCGCGCGGAGCCTCTGGCGTGGGCGCTCTGCGCCAGAGACGGCGTATCCTGCAGGGCGCGTCGGCTGGACCGTCGCTCCGGCGGTGCCTTCGGGTGCGGGCGGAGAGGAAAGTCCGGACACCGACGGGCACCCCGCTCTGTGAAAACGGAGGCGCCAGAGGCGCAAGTCTCTGGTGACGGCATGTGCAGCAGAAAACAAACCAGCCGATGGCCCGCTCGCGGGCACAGGTGATGGGTGAAAAGGTGGGGTAAGAGCCCACCAGCGCATCCGGGCGACCGGTGCGGCTGGGTAAACCCCGGGGGGTGCAAGGCCACGCAGCGTTCCCTTCTTCGGAAGGCCAGGCGGCCCGCCTGGCGTGACGCGGGTAGGCCGCGCAGATAGATGACGGTCCACCGCCCGAGGCCTGCCTTCGGGCACCGCCTCTGGCGGGGACAGAATCCGGCTTACAGGCCGACGCGCGCGAGCGGCGTCCGGGGTTTCCCTGGGCGCCGCTCTTTGGGTTGTACGCGGCTTTCATCCTCTGGCGCCAGAGGCGCCGCTTTCACCCTGGGGCTGAATACACCTGCCACACGACGAGACCTCTCGACGTGTTTGAGCGCGTGTCTCGCCAGAGGCTAAAACAAAACGAGGCCGCCCCGGCGTGGGAGCGGCCTCGGAGTCGAGTCGTGCGAGCGGATTACTCGGTGTCTGCGGGGGCGTCACCGGCGGGGGCCGGTGGTGCGCTCGGCGTAGCGCCAGGAACGTCTGGGCCCGGTGCGCCGGGCGTCACGGGCAGCGGCGTCGCTGCGGGGAGGTCACCGGCTTCGTCGGCGGCCTGCTCGAAGGCGGACGGGTCCTGCACATCCTCCTCGCCGGTGAAGAACGTGGTCGCGAGAGACAGGAAGAGAAAGAGCGAGCCCAAGACCCACGTTGCTTTCTCCAACAGGTCTGGGGCCTGGCGCGCGCCGAGGATCTGGGTCGTCTGACCGCCACCGATGCCGGAGAGGCCTCCGCCCTTTCCGCTCTGCAGCAACACCACAACGGAGAGCAGGATCGCGATGACCAGGATGAGGACGACGATAAAGATGAACATCAGCGGTGCCGAGGCGGGTAAAGACCCAAAGTACATCCGCCTCTGGCGACACTGCGACGCAAAGGGGTGTGAAGATGGGGACTGGGGACTGGGGACTGGGGACTGGGGACTGAAGGTGCGTGAGGTCGGCCTCTCGCGCCAGAGGCCTAGACCGCCTAACAGAACCAGATTGTTGTCATCGCGAGGAGCGTAGCGACGCGGCGATCTGGTGATCCAGCGCTCGACGGCATGAGATTGCCGCGCTTCGCTCGCAATGACACCGGTTTTGTTAGAGTTTCTTAGGCCGAGTCCCTCGCGTCCAGGTGCGCTTGCGCGAGCAGCAGCGCGACGCACGTCTTGCTGTCGAGGATGTCGCCCGCACGTGCCCTGCGCACGGCCTCCGCCAGAGGCATCCGCACCGGCGCGACGAACTCGTCGTCGTCGGCGCCCGCGGTGCCGTCGCTGATGCCTTCGGCGAGAAAGAGGTGGATCACCTCGTTGGAGTAGCCGATGCACGGATAGGTGACGCCGAGGGGCGTGAACGTCTCGGCGCAGATCCCGGCTTCCTCCTCCAGTTCGCGCGCGGCCAGAGCCTCTGGCGCCTCGCCGGGGCGGTCGAACTTGCCCGCAGGCGCCTCCAGAAACTCGCGGCGGGGCGGGTAGCGAAACTGGCGAAGCAGAACCGTGTCTCCGTTGGCGTACAGCGGGATCACGGCGGCAGCGCCCGGATGCTCGATCCACTCGCGACCCGACGTGTTGCCGTCGGGCAGGCGCACCTCGTCTCTGCGGACGTGCAGCAGGACGCCGTCGTAGACGGGTTCGGAGGACAGGGTGGTTTCGGTGAGGTCCATCGCGGTCTGGGTTTCGGAGTGCGGGTTTCGGAGTGCGGAAAGATCGCGGTCGCCAGAGGCCTCTGGCGCGAGAACCACGGGACCGCCAGAGGCCTCGAGCACGATTGAGCCTCTGGCGTCGAAAAGGCGTCGCCCCTTACAGTCCCACGCCCAGACCGATGTGCACCTTGCCTCTGGCGGCAGGCAGGTCGGGATTGAGCGCGTAGGTGAGGCGCACGAGGCCGAGGCCGGTTTCGAGTTGGGCGCCGATTCCGTAGCCGGGCAGCACGCGTGTGCTACCGGCTTCGCCCGCCAGAGAGGGACGGCGAACGGCGCCGAGATCCGCGAAGGCGAACGCAAAGGCATCGCCGCCGAGGAGAACGCGTGTCTCCGCCAGAAGCCGCCCGACGGCGTCGCCCAGAAGCGACTCCTCGTCGTAGCCGCGCAGCGACGTCGCGCCGCCAAAGCGGAGGAGTTCGCCCTCGTCTGCGCCCGCATCGGTGCCTCTGGCGTTGAGAACCAGTCGCGCGTCGGCGCCCAGCGCGGCGACGAGTCGGCCCGCCAGAGGCACGTAGCCGCGCACCGCCAGGTCCAGGCGCTGCTGGCGGAAGCGCGTCGGCTCGGGAGCCTCTGGCGCGGCGCCGCGCCTACGGATGCCCTGCTCGACGAGCGTCGAGACGACGACGCCTCGGCGTGGCGCCAGAGGCGTGTCCGTGCCGTCGTAGCGGAGCGCGACACCGAGAAAAGCGGCGTCGGAGCGGCGCACGCGCGGCAGGCCGTCTAGCCCCAGCCGGGCACCTGCGCGACCGGGCTGCACGCTCTCACCGGCCAGCGATAGCGCTGCCGTGACGCCCGCGCCGATGCGCGCGCCCGCCTCGGCACTGAGCCTCTGGCGACTGAGCGTCGAGTCGCGAGACTCGCCCTCGAAGGCCAACCCCGCCGCCAGAGGCAGACCGAGCACGAACGGATCGCGCGCCGACGCTGAGAAGCGCGACGCGAGGCCAGGGTTGCGGTCCAGGGAGAGGCTCAGCGCGCGGCCGCCGCCAAACGGCCCGAGCAAATCCACGCGCCCGCTGCCCACGATCTGCCCTGCCTGAGCAGAAGCGGGCGGCAGGTAGCCCAGCACCACGTCGGCACGCCCCGGCGGGCCGCTCTCGACCGGGACTTGCAGCACGAGCACCCCCGAGCCGTCGCGAGCCAGAGTCGGCCGCCCCACCCGCGAGAACGCGCCCGAGGCGCGGACTGAGCGCTGAACGGCCTCTGGCGAGACGCCGTCGAGCGGCGCACCGAGCCGGACGCCAGAAGCCCGCACGGCGAAGCGGTCCGACACCGCGCGGCCGCCTACAAACGCGACGCGGCCGATGGTCTCGCGCGTGCCCTCGCGCACGCGAACGGTGAGGCGGTAGCCCGGCGCCGTGCCCACGACCTCCGCCAGAGGCTCGATGCGCGCGTCGGCAAAGCCGCGCCAGCGCAGCGCCTCGGCCAGACGCTCCAGATCTTGAGCCAGAGCCTCTGGCGCCAGAGGCTGCCCCTCTCGCGTGGCCCAGCCGCGCAGAAGTCCGCCGGCGGGGATCGAGTCGGTCTGGATACGAACCTCCTGCACGAGGACACGCGGGCCGGTCGTGACCCAGATGGCCTGGGGCGTGACCGAGTCGACGCGGGCGAACGCGAAGCCCTCGCGCGCCAAGACAGCCTGAGCCGAGCGGGCGTCCAGCGCGACGCCCAGCGAGTCGCCCCCAGCGCGGACGGGTACGACCTGGGCTCTCGCGCCAGAGGCTGCACTGGCCCATGCTGCGGCGAGGCACACCAGCCCGAGGGTGACGCTCGTTATCTTGGCGCGTCTCCCCTCTCCTGCCGTGCATCGCCTTTTCGCAGTCATCATCGTCGCCGTGGGCTTTCTCGCGCTGGGCGCGCAGGTGGGGGAACGGCCCGCCGCGCCCCTTGGTGCCGAACCTACCGTGGCCGACACGCTGCGGTACAGCGTCCAGGCGGGCATGCCTCTCATCGTCGCGCTGCCGGTGCTTCACGAGGGCCGCACGGCCACCTACGAGCTTCTCGACGCGCCCGCGCTTTCCTGGCTGGTCGACCGCTCGTTCCTCTGGCGCACGACCGACGCCGAGCGCGGCACGCTGCCCATTCTGATCGAGCGCGTGGCCGAGGGCTCGGCCCCCGAGCGGCTGGTGCTGCTCGTCGAGATCCGCGCCTAGAGGCCTGTGGCCAAGCACACGCCTCTGGCGAACGCGCTGCTCTCGCAGGTGACGGACGCGCACACAGCTGCCTTTCACGACGCGCTGGGCGCGTGGTTCGAGGCCAACCGCCGACCCATGCCGTGGCGCGAGGCCGACGACTCAGGCGCCCGCAACCCGTACCGCGTGTGGGTCTCGGAGGTCATGCTTCAGCAAACGCGCGTCGACACAGCCGTGCCGTATTTCGAGCGGTTTATGGCGGCGTTTCCCACGCCAGAGGCTTTGGCCGCGGCGCCGCAGGACGACGTGCTCAAGCGCTGGGAAGGGCTGGGCTACTACTCGCGCGCCCGCAACCTGCACAAAGCAGCGCAGCACATCGTAGCCGAGCACGGCGGCGAGTTTCCGCGCGATGAAACAGCCGTTCGTGCCTTGCCCGGCGTCGGCCCATACACCGCCGCGGCCGTCCTCTCGCTCGCTTTCGGGCAGCCTCTGGCGGTGCTGGACGGCAACGTGATCCGCGTGCTCGGGCGCGTCTTCGGCGTCGAGCAGGACTCGCGCGCGCCGCTCACGCGCAAAGCGATGCAGGACCTGGCGACGGGTCTGCTCGACCGCCAGAGGCCGGCGCGCTTCAACGAGTCTGTAATGGAACTCGGCGCCACGGTCTGCACGCCGCGCTCGCCCGCTTGCGCCGTCTGCCCGCTCGCGGGCGTGTGTGTGGCGCGCGCTGGGGGTGATCCCGAAGCATTCCCCGTCGTGAGCAAGCGCAAAGCGGTCCCGCACAAGACCGTCGCCGTCGCGCTCATCACCGACGCCAGAGGCGAGCTTCTCATCCAGCGCCGTCCCGAGGACGCCATGCTGGGCGGCCTGTGGGAGTTTCCCGGTGGCAAGGTCGAGCCCAGTGAAACGCCATCCCAGGCGTGCGCGCGCGAGGTGCAGGAAGAGCTCGGCCTCGCGGTCGAGGTCGGCGCCGAGGTCGCACGCGTGGACCACGCGTACTCGCACTTTACCGTCACGCTCCATGCCTTCCGCTGCACGCCAGAGGCCGCCTCTGGCGACCCGGTGAGCGCCAGCGGCGAGCCAGTTCTGTGGGTGCGCCCGGACCAACTGGACGAGTACGCGTTTCCTCGCGCCAACCGTAAAATTCTGGAAGCCATCGAAGCGGCCTCGCGCCAGCCCTCGCTTTTCTAGCGCACCGCCCAGGCAACCCCACCGCCGCCGCGCCGTCAGAGCGCAAACGCCCACCCTTCTATGGACTCCGCCCTCGAACTCGTCTGGATCGCTGGTGTCGCGATCTATTACATCTGGAGCGCTACCCGCCGGAGCAAGAGAAAGCGCGAGGCGCGGACCACAGGCACGGCGCCAGAGGCCATCACCGCCTCGGGTGAGACGCGCAGCCCCACGCCCTTCCAGGAGTTCATGCTGAGCATGGAGGAGGCCATGCGTGAGGGCGCGCAGCCACAGCCTGCGCAAGAGGTCGAGAAGCCACTCAGTGCGCCTGACACACTCGTGCCCGAGCCCGTCCCTGCCTCCACCATTCCGCCTGCGCGCGTCGAGGAGTTTCACGAGATGGGCTCGTTTAAGGGCGACGGCGCGTTCGAGTCCTCCACGCGCCCGGCGCGAGGCTTTGGTCTGGACAGCCCCTTTTCCGAGGAGCGCTTCGAACGACTCGCCAGAGGCCGCGACATCGTCGATCACGACCACGGGCCTCTGGCGCCCCCGCTGCCGCCTCGGCGCCTGTCGCGCGCAGGCCAGTGGCGCGAGCGCCTGCAAGACCCCAAGGAAGCGCAAGACGCGCTCGTGCTCGCCGAGATCTTCGGCGGTCCGTGGAAGGCCCGCCGCCCGCACAAACGATAGCGGGCCGCCCGGTTTCCCGAACGGCCCGCGTGCGGCCTCTGGCGCCAGAGGCCAGAGCGTGGGAGACTACACGTCGAACTCGTCGACCTGCGTGCCCCCCTTTTTGAAGACGGAGGCGCCGATCGCGCCGCCGATCGCGCCGACGAGTGCGCCAATGATGAGGCCAAAAACGATGCCGATTATGGGGTTGCTCATCGTCTGGCCGAGGGAAAGCGCTTGCTCGATCTGAGCCGCATCCATTCCCTGCGCTTCGAGCTGCTCCTGCATCGCCACGATGGGATCGGGGAGAATGCCCAAGCTGAGGAGCAACTGGTTGATGAGCCCACCGACCACCGCGCTGATCGCGCCCACCGTGGCGCCAAGCCCGGCTCCCTGCCCTGCAGGAATCGTAAGGTTGTACGTGCTGGTGTAATGCCAGACAGCGATCATTGGCGCGATTAGCGCAACGAGACACGCGCCACAGCCGCCGATGATCTGGCCCACCTGGCCGCCAGAGGAAGCGAGGAACCCGAAGATGATGCCGAGCACCACGCCGACCCCGACGCCGATGATAATGGATTGGTTTTTAGAAGGCATGACTAGGTGAGAGAGGGTGAGGGTGAAACAGCCACGGCCCGCTGAACCAGCAGGCCTCTGGCGACGAGCAGGCCCGCGACGAGCCCGAGGAAAAGTCCCGTCGCGACGCGCGAGACGGGCGTGTTGAGCCAGATGCCGCTGGCGCCGAGCGCCCAGTCCGTAAGCGTCGGCACGCCAGAGGCGACGAGCACGCTCAACGCGCGGTGCTTGGGGGGCACCCGCGCAAACACGCGCTTGACTGCCGCCACAAACGCTGGCACCGCCAGAGGCCCTGCGACCAGGCCGAGCGTAAACCCGGCGTAGATCCCGGTACACCGGTGGCAAAGCGCCAGAGGCACGCCGCCGATGGACGCCGACCGCTCCGGGCATCTGGTGGCACACGAACGAAAACGCGTGCATCAGTCCTGCGCGACCGAGTCCGTCGACAAAGGGCGGCACGAACACGAGCGCAAAGAAACCCACCGCCAGAAGCGCACCGATCCCCCACGCGAGGGTCGAGGTCAGAAGGACGTGGTCGCGAAGGCTCATGGCGAGAAACTACGGAGCGCCTTCACAGGAGATGCACTCTCCTGTGCCGCGCGACTCCCACTCGCCTCTGGCGCCAGAGGCGAACCCAGTTCTCCACCGTCGTCATCGCGATGGAGCGAAGCGATGAGGCTCTCTCACACCACGAGATACTGCCAGAGGCCTCTGGCGCTGGAGACGGTGCATTGCATCTCGCGCAGTGAGCCCTGGCTAGAGACGCCCGTCCCACCGATGCCCAGCGATATGGGGGAACACCTTAACCAAGGCTTCGCGGCGCGCAAGGATCGGGAGGGAGACCATCTGCGTGTACCCTTAGCACTCACCTCAAGAGAGTGCTAACTCTCCACACCCATCCCACTCTATACCAACATGGCTAGCATCAAGCCCCTCGCCGACCGCGTGGTCGTCAAGGCACAGGAAGCCGAGACGCAGACCGCCAGCGGTCTCTACATCCCCGACTCCGCCAAGGAGAAGCCGCAGCGCGGCACCGTCGTCGCCTTCGGACCCGGCAAGGTCGAGAACGGCACCAAGATCGACATGACCGTCCAGGAGGGCGACACGGTTCTCTACGGCAAGTACGCCGGGACGGAGATCCAGCTCGACGGTGAGGACGTCCTCATCATGCGCGAGTCCGACATCCTCGGCATCGTCAACGACTAGTCCCCGCCAGAGGCCTCGCCTCTTGCACCCCGGCCTCTGGTGCCGCGCTGTATTTCGCGCGACGCTCGCCAGCGGCCCTCTGAACACTCAACCCACTTAGAAGAATGCCCAAGCAGATTCATTTCGACGTCGAGGCCCGCGACACGCTCAAGGCGGGCGTCGACGCCCTCGCCAACGCCGTCAAGGTGACGCTCGGCCCCAAGGGTCGCAACGTCATCATCGAGAAGAAATTCGGTGCCCCCACCGTGACCAAGGACGGCGTGACCGTCGCCAAGGAGATCGAGTTGGAGGACAAAGTCGCCAACGTCGGCGCACAGATGGTCAAGGAGGTCGCCTCCAAGACGTCTGACGTAGCCGGTGACGGCACGACGACCGCGACGGTCCTCGCGCAGGCCATCATGAACCAGGGCCTCCGGTCCGTCATGAGCGGCGCCAACTCGATGGACATCAAGCGCGGCATCGATAAAGCCGTCGTGACCATCGTTGAGGACCTGCGCAAGCAGTCCCGCGACGTGGGCGGCAAGGCCGAGATCGCCAACGTCGGCATGATCTCCGCCAACAACGACCAGGAGATCGGCGACCTCATCGCAGACGCGATGGACAAGGTCGGTCAGGACGGCGTCATCACCGTCGAGGAGGCCAAGGGCACAGAGACGACCCTGGACACCGTCGACGGTATGCAGTTCGACCGCGGCTACCTCTCGCCGTACTTCGTGACGGACCCCGAGAACATGGAGGTCGTCCTGGAGGACGCGCTCGTGCTCATCCACGACAAGAAGATCAGCGCGATGAAGGATCTCCTTCCCGTGCTGGAGAAGGTCGCGCAGACCGGCGCCCCCCTCCTGCTCATCGCGGAGGACATCGACGGCGAGGCTCTCGCTACGCTCGTGGTCAACAAGCTCCGTGGCACGCTCCGCGTAGCCGCCGTCAAGGCCCCTGGCTTCGGCGACCGCCGCAAGGCCATGCTCGGTGACATCGCGACGCTGACCGGTGGCGAGCTTCTCTCCGAGGAGATGGGCTACAAGCTGGAGAACGCGACGCTGGACACGCTCGGCAAGGCCAAGCGCGTCGTCATCACGAAGGACAACACGACCCTCATTGATGGCGCAGGTGCGCAGGACGGCATCACGGCCCGGATCAACCAGATCAAGGCCCAGATGGAGACCACGACGTCGGACTACGACCGTGAGAAGCTCCAGGAGCGCCTCGCGAAGCTGTCCGGTGGCGTCGCCGTCATCAAGATCGGTGCCTCCACGGAGCCCGAGATGAAGGAGAAGAAGGCCCGCGTCGAGGACGCCCTCCACGCGACCCGTGCGGCCGTCGAGGAAGGCATCGTCCCCGGTGGTGGTGTCGCACTCGTCCGCGCACTTCCTGCGCTGGACAACTGTGAGGTCGAAAACGAAGATCAGCAGATCGGCGTCGAGATCATCCGTCGCGCGCTGGAGCAGCCGCTCCGCACGATCGTGAACAACGCTGGGCTGGAAGGCTCCGTCGTCGTGAACCGTGTCAAGGAGGGCGAAGGCTCGTTCGGCTTCAACGCACGGACCGAGGAGTACGGCGATCTCCTGGAGATGGGCGTCGTCGACCCGACCAAGGTCACGCGTACGGCTCTCGAGAATGCCGCATCGGTCGCAGGTCTACTGCTCACGACCGAGGCCGTCATCTCCGACAAGCCAGAGGCTGAAGCACCGATGCCAATGGGTGGCGGTGACATGGGCGGTATGGGCGGAGGCATGGGCTTCTAAGCTCAGGCTTCTAGCCTCTGGCGCGAGTCAGATCCGGGCGGCTCTCTTCGGAGAGCCGCCCGTTTTGTGTGGCCTCTGGCGCCAGAGGCCTGTATTGTTTGGGACGGGTCTCTCTGAAACCGTTGCATTCGTTTCCATGCGCCTAGTTCATCTATTGCTCCTCGGCTTAGCTGGCACAGCCGCATTTTCTGGTTGTTCTGGACGCCAAGTCCCTGGACAGAATCAGCCGGAGCCTTCCCAAGCCCGACCTGCTTTCGAGCCCGGCGTCGTCTCAGTAGAACTCCGAACTGGCGTTGATCACATACATTTCGCAGCGGACCTGTTCGAGGTAACTGGATACGAAACGCTCGATGCTACGCGAATCAAATGGGATGGTGTGGCAGAACTGTTAGCTCTTGGGAGTGCCCCACAGACATGGTCCCTGATAATCGAGGTCCCTGAGGGAGAAGAAAAAGAGGCATCAGATTGGATCCAACGTGAGTTCAGCGAACAAGTCCGGTGGGCCAGTCTCAACCACTACGTATACAATCGCGGATCATCAAGGGCAGACTAACGCGTTGCAGAGGCCTCTGGCGCCAGAGGCTCAGGTCTGCTGCGCCAGCGCCGCAATCAGGTCCGAGCGCGTGAGAATGTGCGCCTCGCCAGAGACCACTTGCGCAGACATCAGGACCGGCTCAGAAAGCTGCAAGCCGGTAGAGTCCACCCGGGACTTAACTTGGGAAAAACCGCGACGCCATGACCAGCGAAATCATCTTTCTCGTCTCCGAGTCGCCAGAGGGCGGCTACGAAGCGCAGGCGCTCGGCCACTCGATCTACACCGAGGCCGACACCTCGCGCGAACTCCGCGACATGGTTCGGGACGCTGTCGCGGTTCACTTCGACGAGGACGAGCGGCCAGGAGTCATCCGCCTCCACTTTGTCCGCGAAGAAGTGCTAGCGGCGTGAGGATCCCGCGCGACCTCGACGGGAGCCGCTTGATCCGGCGACTGCGGAAGCTCGGTTACGAACAAACCCGGCAGAGCGGAAGCCACGTACGGCTCACGCGGACATCAGACGACGGTGACCATCACGTGACGGTCCCGCTTCACAGCCCTCTCCGCGTGGGCACGCTGAACGCGATTCTCGGTGACATTGCCGAGCATCTTGGGATGAGCAAAGACGATCTCATCCGGTACGTCTCTTAGACAGTCGCCGCTAAAGTCTTCGCCAGAGGCCTCGGGCGGTAAACACCTGCCTCTGGCGCCAGAGGCTCAGTTCTGCTGCGCCAGCGCCGCAATCAGGTCCGAGCGCGTGAGAATGTGCGCCTCGCCAGAGGCCGTCGCGCGCACGAGCACGGCGCCCACGCCATTCTCCAACTGCGCCGAGAGGCCCGCCACGCTCACGTCGGCCTCCACGACGGGGAACGGCTCGCCCATGACCTCGGCCACAGCCAGGCCTCTGGCGTCGGGGTCGGCCACGAGCCGCGCGAGGATGCCGCGCTCGGTCAGGCTGCCGGTCTGCACGCCAGAGGCGTCGTAGACGGGAAGCTGGCTGATACCGTGCTGGTTCATGACCTCCACCGCGTCCGCCAACGTGGCCTCTGGCGAGACGGAGAGCACACCACCCGGGCGCGCGACGAGCACATCGGCCGCAGTGAGGGTGCGCGGAGCTTCAAGGAAGCCGTGCTGGCGCATCCAGTCGTCGTTGAACGTCTTGGC
Source organism: Rubricoccaceae bacterium (assembly GCA_963708165.1). Classification (GTDB taxonomy): domain Bacteria; phylum Bacteroidota; class Rhodothermia; order Rhodothermales; family Rubricoccaceae; genus Rubricoccus. The sequence goes on from OY970187.1 coordinate 3,712,693, forward strand.
GAGGTAGCGGAAGCCGTTGTCCGGGAGGAGCACGACCACCACGTCCTCTGGCGTCAATTCGTGCGCGTGCTCGCGCATCCAATCCAGCGCGCCGGCCATCGCCATGCCGCAGCTCTGGCCGACGAACATCCCCTCTTCCTTCGCCAGGCGGCGCGTCATCTGCATCGCCTCCTTATCGGTCACGCGGACGTAGTCGTCCAGGAGCGAGAAGTCCATGTTGCCCGCCAGGATGTCCTCGCCCACGCCCTCGGTCAGGTACGGGTAGATCTCGCTCTCATCGAACGTACCGCCCGAGTGGAAGTACGTGTAGTAGACCGAGCCGTACGGGTCCACGCCGATGCTTTTTACCTCTGGATTCTGCTCCTTGAGAAAGCGCGTCGTGCCCGAGATCGTGCCGCCCGTTCCGGCGCCCGCGATGAAGTGCGTGATGCGGCCCTCGGTCTGCTCCCACAACTCCGGCCCGGTCGAGTCGTAGTGCGCCTGCGCGTTGGCCGGGTGGTCGTACTGGTTGGGGTAGAACGAGTTAGGGATCTCCTCGCTCAGCCGTTTCGCGACGGAGTAGTACGAGCGCGGATCGTCGGGCGCGACGGCCGTGGGGCACACGATGACCTCAGCGCCGAGTGCGCGAAGGCTGTCGATTTTGGCCTGGCTCTGCTTGTCAGTCGTCGTGAAGATGCACGAGTAGCCTCTGGCGATGGCGACGAGCGCGAGGCCGAAGCCCGTGTTGCCGCTCGTGCCCTCAATGATCGTCCCGCCGGGCTTGAGCAAGCCCTTGGCCTCGGCATCATCCACCATCGCGAGGCCGATGCGGTCCTTCACGCTCGCGCCGGGGTTGAAAAACTCCACCTTCGCGAGGACGGTGCACGGCAGGTCTTGCGCGAGCGCGTTGAGGCGCACGAGTGGCGTGTTGCCGATGGTGTCGAGGATGCTGTCGTGCCACATAGGAAATCGGGGTCGGGAGGCGGAAGGTGCCCGGCGCGAGGTTCGCGGTCAAGCGAAAACCGTGCAGGGCCTCTGGCGGCTCGGCGCGGCGCCAGAGGCCGACGGCGTGCTGAGAAAAAACCCGCCGTGGTGAAAGGAAACTGCGCACCTGCCGATACATGTGAGGATTTCCCCAAGAGGCGTGGTATCCTTGTGCCGCGTCCCCACCACACGCATGGAGGTTGCCACCCCCGTACCGGTCTCCGAAAAGGCCGCTTCTCTTCCTCTGATCGCGGCCGACCTCGTTACAGCGACGGTCACGGCGGCGGGGGAATGTCTGGACGCCAACGAAGCCTGGCGCCACCTTTTCGGCATGGACGGCCTGTGGGCGCGCCTGCCGATGAAAGACGGACGGTTTGCGGCGAACTACGTCACCGAAGCCGCCAGAGGCCAGCTCGTTTCGCAGCAGGTGTTTCTGGTGGAGCCGTTCGGTGACGAGGACCTGCCGACACCCGTTCTGTTGCACTTCCACCCCATCCGGCTGCCGAGCACGTCGGCAGGACGGTATCCGGTTCTGGTGACAGGCGAGATTTTACGCGAGCCGGTTTCGTGGGCACAGGAGCAGACGCGCCGCCGCCGCATGGAAGTCGTCGGGCAGATGACGATGGGTGTGGCGCACGACTTCAACAATTTGCTTACGACCGTTCTGGGCCACGCAGAGCTCTTGCGTGACGAAATGGGCGACGTGAGGGGCAAGGCGCACGAATCCCTGCGCTCCCTCACCCAGGCGGCTAACGACGGCGCCGCGCTGGTTAAGAAAATCCAGGCCTACATCCGTCACGAGAAGCGCGAGCGCTTCGAAACCGTCGAGCTCGCGACGCTCGTAGCCGAGGTGGTGACGCTCACGCGGCCGTACTGGTACAACGAGCCGCGGCGCCAGGGCATCGCCATCGAACTCGACGCAGATCTCGCGCCCGTTCCGCACATCAAGGGGTACTCGACGGAGTTGCGCGAGGTGCTGGTCAACCTGGTGCTCAACGCCGTGCAGGCGATGCCCGCCGGAGGCTCGATCTCGCTCAGCACATATCGCGACGCGGCGCGCAACGCGGCCATCGTCGAAGTGAGCGACACCGGTGTCGGGATGCCTGCGCGCGTGCTGCGGCGCATTTTCGAGCCGCTTTATACCACCAAGGGAAACAACGGCACGGGCATGGGCCTAGCCGTCGCGCAAGGCATCATGCAAGAGCATGGAGGCCGCATCGAAGTGGAGAGCACGCCCGGCACCGGGTCCATCTTTCGGCTCGTGCTGCCGTTCGCGCCAGAGGCCCCCGTCCCCGACCGTCCCGTTCACAAGGTGCGCGCCTCTGGCGCCGAGAAAGACCAGGCGTCGCTGCGCCTGCTCGTCGTCGACGACGAGCCGATGGTGCGCACGATCACCTCGCGCCTGCTCGGCCTGCGCGGCCACACCGTCGAGGCGGTGCACGGCGGCATCGCCGCGCTCGAGTCGCTGGCCTCTGGCGAATACGACTGCGTGGTGACAGACCTCTCGATGCCCGAGATGAGCGGGCGCGAGCTGGCGGCCCACGTGCGCGAGCGCTACCCGGCGCTGCCCGTCGTGCTGCTCACCGGAGACACCGACCCCGCGGCCGACAGCGACCACATTTCAGCCGTCGTGCGCAAGCCGTTCGAGGCCTCCAAGCTGGACGCCGTCGTGCAGCGCGTCGTAGTGGAGCACGCCAAGCGCTGAGCAGCATCGGCGCCCCTGGCGCCAGAGGCTGAACAGATCCTAGCCGCGGCGGCGCGGCAGGAGCTCCATCCGCACGTTGGCCGTGCCGCGGCGGATCATGCCGATCTCGCGTGCGGCGCCTTCCGACACATCGAGCACGCGGTCGTCTGCGAATGGCCCGCGGTCGTTGACCCGCACGACGACGCTCGCGCCCGTCCGTTCGTTCACGACGCGCACGCGCGAGCCCATCGGAAGCGTGCGGTGCGCGGCCGTAAGCGCATCGGGGTCGAAGCGCTCGCCGCTGGCGGTGCGGTTGCCCGCGAGCTCCTGCCCGTAATAGCTGGCCTCGCCGGTGCCGATGAGTTCGCCCGCCTCTGGCGCCAGAGGCGCCGCTACCTCCTCTACTGGCGTCGCTGCTACGAGCGCGACCGGCGCGACCGCCAGAGGCGCCGTTTTCTTCGCGGCGACCCGCTTGACCTTCTTGACGCGCGGTGGCACGGGCGCCGTGCTCGCCTGCGGCCACAGGCCGACGCTGGTGACGGCCACGAGCACAAGAGCCGCGAGGCCTCTGGCGCTGCGCGCGAAGGGTGAGGCGTCGTCTGCAGGCGTGGAGTCGCTCATGGCTGTAAGAGTACGGCGGGGCGGGTGCTTTTCCAATCACGCGCCTCTGAGAAGCCGCGAAGTGAGAACCCCGCCCCGGTTCTCTCGTAGGGCGCGCATGAGCACGCCCGAGACATCCTCCCCGCCAGAGGCGCAACCCAGCACCGCGCCAGAGGCGAGCGCGAAGAACACCGTGCCTCTGGCGACGACGCTCAAGCGCATCCTCGCGTTTGCGCGGCCCTACCGGGGGCGGCTCGTCCTCGCGATTGGCCTCACGCTCGTCTCGACCGCGATCGGCCTCGTCGTGCCGCTGGGCCTCAAAGGGCTGATCGACGCTGTCTTTACAGACAAGAACGCAGGGCTGCTCGACACGCTTGCGCTGGGGCTTCTGGCGCTGTTCGCCGTCCAGGCCCTCGTGGGTTCGTTCGGGCGCTACTTCATGGAGTGGACCGGCGAGCGCGTGGTGACGGACCTCAGGCGGCGCGTCTACGACCACTTGCACCGCCTGGGCCTGCGCTACTTCTCGACCACACGCACCGGCGAGATCACGAGCCGCCTCACCAACGACGTGTCGAGCGTGCAGAAGACGGCCACCGACGACCTCGCCTCGGCGCTCACGCTCACGCTCACGCTGATCGGCTCGCTCGCGCTGATGCTGGTGCTCAACTGGCGGCTCACGCTCGTCATTCTGGTGACCGTTCCGGTGATGGCGTTCGCGACGCGCTACTTCGGGCAGATCGTGCGCAAGCTCTCGCGCGAGATCCAGGACAAACTCGCCGACACGACGGCCATCGCCGAAGAAGCCATCGCCGCCATTCGCGTCGTCAAGGCGTTCGCGCGCGAGCGGTTCGAGACCTCGCGCTACGGCGACGCCGTGGAAAGCCTGTTCGAGACCTCGCGTAAGCGGGCCGTCGTCGTCTCGGCGTTCTGGGGCGGCGTGGGCTTCATGTTCTTCGTGGCGCTCGTCGTCATTTTCTGGTTCGGCGGGCGCGAGGTGCTGGCCGACCGACTGAGCGCGGGCGACCTGGTCGCGTTTATCGTCTACGCGCTCAACATCGCGCGGACGGTCAGCGGCGCGAGCCGCCTCTACGCCTCGCTCAACAGCGCCGCGGGCGCCAGCGAGCGCTTGTTCGAGTTGCTCGACATGGACCCCGAGATCGCCGACGCGCCAGAGGCTCGGCCTCTGGCGGCGCCCGTCCGTGGCGAGGTCGAGTTCGACGACGTGCGCTTCGCCTACGACGACGACCGCGCCGTGCTAGACGGCGTGAGCCTGCGCGTGCGTCCGGGCGAGACCGTCGCGCTCGTCGGTCCGAGCGGCGCGGGCAAAACGACGCTCCTCAACCTCATCCCGCGCTTTTACGACCCCGACCGCGGAAGCGTCCGCGTCGACGGCGTGGACCTACGCGAGGCGACCGTCGACAGCGTGCGCGAGGCGGTCTCGCTCGTCGCCCAAGACATCGAACTGTTCGGCGTCTCGCTGGCCGAGAACATCCGCTACGGACGCTTGGACGCGACCGACGCTGAGATCGAAGAAGCGGCCCGCGCCGCCAACGCGCACGAGTTCATCATAGACGCGAGCGACGGCTACAACACGGAAGTTGGCGAGCGTGGCGTCAAGCTCTCGGGCGGGCAGCGACAGCGCGTCGCGATTGCGCGCGCGCTCCTCAAAGACCCGCCGATCCTGCTCCTCGACGAGGCCACGAGCGCGCTCGACGCCGAGAGCGAGGCCGCCGTGCAAGAGGCCCTCGCGCGCCTCATGGAGGGCCGCACCACGTTCGTTATCGCCCACCGCCTCGCCACCGTCCGCGACGCCGACCGCATCCTCGTCATGGACGACGGGCGCATCGTGGACCAGGGCACGCACGACGACCTCGTCGCCAGAGGCGGCCTCTACGCACGCCTCGCGGCGCTGCAGTTCAACGACGCCATGCCTCTGGCGTAGATGCCTCTGGCGTAGAGCCGTGCCTCTGCTGTGAAGCCTCTGGCGCCGAACCGAGGTGTACCGCGACAGCCGCGGCCGAGTGAAACGCGCGTCTGGACTGACGCCAGAGGCCTCTGGCGGTGAACCGCGGCGAAGCCGCCCGGTTGTAGACATCCCTTCCGCCTCTCCCCTGCCCTACATGAGCGACCGCCAGACCAACCTCGACCAGCAAGAGCGATGGGGCGCAGCCGTCACCTCCGGCAACCTCGACGCCCTCGACAGCATCCTCGCCGACAACTTTGTGGATCACGATTCCGGCGACTATCCCGGCACACGCGACGGCGTCAAAGCGTTTTTCCGCGACTTCCGCACCGCGTTTCCTGACCTCGATCTCAAAATCGAGCAGATGCACGCGACGGACGAATGGGTAACCTTTCGCTACACCGCGACAGGTACACACAGCGGCCCTTTCAAAGGCCACGCACCGACTGGCAAGACGTTTTCCGCCCCCGCCATCCAGATGGGCCGGTGGGAACACGGCAAGTGCGTCGAGCGCTGGGGCGTGACCAACGAAGCCGCCATCCTTTCCGATCTCGGGCTCCTGTCCGACTAATCCCTCCCGGCGCTCCTCTGGCGCCAGAGGCCATACACAACACCACCCCACCCATGAAGAAGTACAGCTCCGCCCCTGACATGCAGATCGACGCCAGCAAGAGCTACGGCGCGACGATCACCACAAACAAAGGCGACATCACGGTCTCGCTGGACGCCACCAACGCGCCCAAAACCGTCAACAACTTCGTCTTCCTCGCCAAGGACGGCTTTTACGATGGTGTCTCGTTCCACCGCGTGATCCCCAATTTCATGGCGCAGGGCGGCGACCCGACCGGCACCGGCTCCGGCGGCCCTGGCTACAAGTTCGAGGACGAAACCAGCGGCAACCCCAACCGCCACGAGCGCGGCGTGCTCTCGATGGCGAACGCCGGCCCGAACACCAACGGCAGCCAGTTCTTTATCACGTTCCAGCCGCAGCCGCACCTGGACGGCAAGCACACCGTCTTCGGCCGCGTGACCGACGGCATGGACGTGGTCGACAGCCTCAAGGGCGGCGACACGATGACGAGCGTAACCGTAAACGAGGGCTAAGCCCCCGCGCGGCTCCCGCCTCTGTCCGCCTCCGGCTCTCCCGCCAGAGGCGGATTTTTTATGCCCCGTCCGGACGTGGCCTCTGGCGCCGCGGCGCGGAGGTCCGGCGGTTGAGGCTCCGCCAGTGGCACTGGCTCATGCGGCACGAGGACAGAGCCCTCGCCAGAGGCCCCCGCGAGGGCGAGCGGTGTGGCGGTGTCCATCGGCCCAAACTCCTCGGTAAAGATCTCCCACACGGTCAGGAACAGCCCCGCGATGATGGGGCCGATTACGATGCCCGCGATGCCGAATGTGGCGAGCCCCGCGAGCGTAGAGAGCAGGATCATGTAGTCCGGCATGCCCGCATCGCGCCCCACGAGGATGGGCCGCAGCGCATTGTCCACAGTCCCAATCACGCCCAGCCCGATGCCGACGATGATGAGCGCCTTGATCCATGCGCCGGTCGCGAGCAGGTAGATCACGGCGGGAAGCCAGACGAGCGCCGTGCCCACGGCCGGAATCAGCGCGCAGATCGCCATGATGGCGCCCCACAAAACCGGCGCGCCCAACCCGACGATCCAGAAGCCGATGCCCCCGATGATGCCCTGAACTGCGGCCACAATGAACGAGCCCTTGACTGTGGCGCGCGTCACGGCGGCAAAGCGCGAAAAGAGGCGCCTCTCGCGAGGGTCCCCCAACGGAAGCGCGCGCACGAGCGTGTTGACGAGCGTATCGCCGTCGCGGAGGAAAAAGAACAGGAGGTAGAGCGTCACCGCTAGAAGCAGGATGAACTGCGCCGTCTGCTGCCCCACACTCACTACGCTCGACGCCACAAACTGGCTCGCGCTGAGCGCCGTGGTCGAGATGCGCTCGCGGATGCCGTCGAGGTCTACGCCCCAGTCTTCGGCAAAGCGCGTGGCGCGTGGCAGGAGGCTTTCCGCCTGCTCCAGAATCGCCGTCAGGTCAATGGCGCCGGTCGTTACGCCGGTGTAGACCGACATGGCCTCGCCGGTCACGGCGGCGCCCAGTCCCGCCAGAGGCGCGATCACGAGCAGCAAAATCAGTAGCAGCGTGAGCAGCGACGCGAGCGTGCCCTGGCCGGGCAGCCTCTGACGGAGCCAGCGAAACGGTGCCGAAAACAGAATCGCGAGGACGGCCGCCCAGAAGATGGTCTGGATGTAGCCGCCGAGCAGCCATGCGAACGCCACCGTGACGAGCACGACGAGGCCGAGAAAGGTGCGGTTTTCGAGGGTCTTGGTTTCCATAGCCAGGGGGAGCGCCGCAAGATCGCCCCGCTACGGTCTCTCACGCGCAGGGTTACTACCGGTCTCGGCACAAAAAAGGCCCGAGGCGATGTGCCCCGAGCCTCTTGGTCTGTCGCCAGAGGCGGGCTTAGCTGTCGGCCGACATCGGGTTCCACTTGAGCACGGTCAGCGTGCCTTCCAAGTCGCTCACGAAGAGGTGGCCGCTGGCGGTGGGCAGCGAGGTGCCCCAGTTGCCGTAAAACGCCGCGTCGTCGTTCTCGGGGTGCGTGTCGTAGCGCGCCACCTCGACGGGGTTGGTGAGGTCGCGGATGTCGACCACGCTCACGCCAGAGGCGTAGTGCGAGACAAAGGCATAGTCGCCTTGGATGTGCACGTTGTGCGCCAGGTCGCTCGCGCCGATCCAGTTGCCGACGAGCTCGGGGTTGGAGAGGTCGGAGAGGTCCCAGACCTTGACGGTCTTGCTGGCCGTCTCCTCGGTCGTCATCACGTGGCGGCCGTCATCGGTGGGCCACACGTTGTGGACGTAGCCGGGATCGGGGAAGACGGCCTCGCCCATGGCGACGGGGTTGGCCTTGTCGGTCATGTTCCAGACCGAGATCTTGGGCGAGCGGCCTTCGGCGATCCAGAGCGTGTCGCCTCTGGCGAAGACGTCGTGTGAGTCCGTCACGTCCACGTGCCCGACCTCGACCGGCATCATCGGGTTGGCGAGGTCGAGCGCAACGATCTGGTTGGCGTCGGAGTTGAGGACGTACGCGTGGCCGGTCACGGTGTCGATGGAGAGGTTGTGGGACGAGACCAGGCGGTCGTTCTCGCCCTTGATCACGGCGACCTCTTTGGCGGAGTGCGGCAGGCTGCGCAGATCGATGATCTGCAAGCCTTCACTGCGTCCGCGAGCTTCGCTCGTGACGTACGCGAACGAACCGTATGTCTTGATGTCGCGCCAGTAGAACGGAGCGTCCTCGGTCGGACCGTCGATCTGCGCGATGATCTCCAGCGACGGCACGGCGACAATCGCGATGCCTTCCAGGTTGCCCATCATCGCGTACTCGCGGCCGTCGGGCGCGGTGTACGCCCACACGTCCGACCCGCCGACGATGTTGGGCACGCCCGCGTTGGGGTTCTCCGCCGCGCCTGGGCGCGGCTTGGACGGCAACTCGATGGTGCCGATGAGTTCGAGCGATTGCGCCAGAGGCGCGCTGGCCATCGCGCAGACGAGCGCGGCGAGGAGGAAAAGACGAGACATAAGAAGGTGGAGTGCGGGCCTCAAAGTAGGGCGCGGCGCGCGCACCCGCCTCTGGCGGGCTGGAGTCCCAGCCTACAATCTGGCCTACACAGCCGTGCGGCTGCTGGCCTCTGGCGCCAGAGGCCGTCACACGTCCGCCCCGCGATCTTTGCTTTGGCTCCACATGCGCCCGTTGCAACGCCCTCTGGCCGGGGTCTACCTTTGCGCTCTGCCTTCCGGGACGCCCAATGGTCCTCATGACTGGCTCCGTAGCTCAGTTGGTTAGAGCAGCTGGCTTTTAACCAGCGGGTCGAAGGTTCGAGTCCTTCCGGAGTCACCCTCGCCCTGCTTCGTCAGAGGCCGGCCTCAGAGAGCTTCGGCTCCGCCAGGGCCACCGTTCTTTTCTAGCGCTCACGCGCGCCCTTGCCCGGGTGGTGAAATTGGTAGACACGCACGCTTGAGGGGCGTGTGGAGTAAAATCCGTGCTGGTTCGAGTCCAGTCCCGGGCACCCTGAGCCGCCTTCCGACACCGGAAGGCGGCTTTTTTTATGCCTCTGGCGCCAGAGGCCGTTTCTTCCGCCCCGCTTCCGACATGGCTCTGCTCACCTTCGACCGCGTCCGCAAGGACTACGGCACCAAGCCGCTCCTCGACGAGGTCTCGTTCGTGATCGAGGCCGACGAGAAAGTGGGCGTCATCGGCGCCAACGGCTCGGGCAAGACGACGCTGCTGCGGCTCGCCTCTGGCGTGGAGCCGCCCGACGGCGGCCGCATCATCAAGGGCTCGGGCGTGCGGATCGGCTACCTGCCGCAGCGGCCGGAGCTCGCGCCAGAGGCCACGGTCTTGGACGCTGTCTTCGCGGGCGACGGCCCGATGGCGACGGTCCTGCGCGACTACGAGAAAACCGTCCACGCGATGGAGATGGGCGACACCGACCCGGCGCTCGTGCAGCGCATGACCGACCTGGCGCACAAGCTCGACGCCTCTGGCGGATGGGATCTGGAGGCGCAGGCGCGCGCTGTTCTCGACCGGTTGGGCATCACCGATCTGGATCAGATCGTGAGCACGCTCAGCGGTGGGCAGCGCAAGCGCGTGGCCCTCGCGCGAGTCCTCGTGGAGCGGCCGGACCTGTTGATTCTGGACGAGCCGACCAACCACCTCGACGCTGAGACCGTCGGCTGGCTGGAAGACTTCATCCAGTCGTGGACCGGCGCGTTGCTGCTCGTCACGCACGACCGCTACGTGCTGGACCGCGTGACGAACCGGATGCTCGAAGTGGGCGGCGGCGAGGTCGAGCGCTACGTCGGCACCTACTCCGATTACCTCGCGGCGAAAGCGGAAAAGGAGATGCAGGCCGAGGCGGCCGAGGCGACGCGTGCCAACCTCGCCAAGCGCGAACTCGCCTGGCTCCGCCGCGGCGCCAAGGCGCGCACGAGCAAATCCAAGCACCGCATCGCCGAGGCGCACAAGCTTATCGACGGCGCGCCAGAGGCCGCTGGCGCCGAGATCGAGATCGCATCGGCGACGACGCGGCTGGGCAAAAAGGTGATCGAGATGCAGCGCGTGACCAAGGGCTACGACGGCCGCGTGCTCGTGCGGGACTTCACGTACGGCTTTACGCGCAACGACCGCGTGGGGATCATCGGCCCCAACGGCGCGGGCAAGACGACGATGCTGGAGATGATCACCGGTCGCTTGGAGCCCGACTCGGGGACGGTCGAGCGCGGACCGACGGTGAGCATCGGTTACTTCGATCAGGAGAGCCGCATTCTGGACGACGAGAAGCGGCTCATCGACATCGTGACCGACGTGGCGGAGCACGTCAAGACCGCCGACGGCTCCATCATCACGGCGGGCCAGATGCTGGAGCGCTTCCTGTTTCCTGGCAAGCAGCAGTACACGCCCGTCGGCCTGCTCTCCGGTGGCGAGCGGCGCCGCTTGGTGCTCTTGCGCGTGCTCATGGGCGCGCCCAACGTGCTGATTCTGGACGAGCCGACCAACGATCTCGACATCCCCACGCTCGTCGCGCTCGAAGACTACCTCGACACGTTCGCGGGCTGCCTCATCACGGTCAGCCACGACCGCTACTTCCTGGACCGCACCGCCGAGCACCTCTTCCGCTTCGAGGAAGACGGACGCTTGCGCGAGATCCCGGGCAACTACAGCGCGTGGCTGGAGATCGAAGCACACGAGAAAGCTGTCGAGCAGGCGCGAACCAAAGCGGTCAAGTCGCCACCTGCCCCGCAGAAGGCGTCTCCGCCAGAGGCCTCTGGCGACACGGCGCCGAAACTGACGTACGCAGAGAAGCGCGAGCTCGGACGAGGTGGAGGCGCGGATCGAAGACAGCCGAGACGCGCCAGCCCGAGTTGGAGGCGCTGCTCGCGGAGCACGCGACCGATGCCGAAAAGGTGGTCGCGCTGAGCAAGGAGCATGGCGCGTTGCTGAAGCAGATGGAAGCCGACGTGGACCGCTGGGCGGAGCTGGCCGACCGCGCCTGAGCCTCTGGCGCCAGAGGCCACGACCGCGCGCAGACTCTTCGCGAACAGTGGTTTGCCTGCTCCGCCCTAAGTTCCAAGCGAACCACGGTCGGGTATGGACGCGCGTCTTCCCCTCTCCCGCCGCCGCCGCTGGCTGCTCCACCTCGTCTACGCCAGTGCGGTGCTGGGCGCGCTTGGCTACACCGTGCGGCTGGTAGCAGAGCCCCACGCCGCAAGAGGCGTTTTCGTGCCGAGCGACGGTGTGGTAAGCCACGTCGCGATGGGGTCGTCAGCCCAGGCCGCTGGCGCCCGAGTCGGCGACCCGTTGGCCTCTGGCGAGGGTCTGCGGTGGCGCGATAGGCCGACGCCAGAGGCTCTCCGGGTGATCCGCGATGGGCGCGAGGTCGCGCTGCAAATGGAGGCGCGGTCACCGACGCTTGTGCAGCGGCTCGCGATGCTGCCATGGTACCGGTGGGTACTCCTCGGCGTGGGGCTGGCGACGCTCGGGATCGGGTGGTGGGTGTTCACGCGCAACCCCGACGCACCCGGCTCGGCCCCGTTCGTGTTCTGGACAGCCTCGGCCGCGCTCGTTTTCCCGATGATTGGGCCGTCGGCAGTGTGGTCGCTCGGGATGTGGCAGACGCTGAAGGTCTGGGAGATCGTGTTCAACGGTTTGTATCACGCGTTTACGCTGCACTGGCTGGTGCTCTTCCCGCGTCGCCTTGGGGGGCGGCGCGTCGTCTGGGTGATCTATGGCGCGGTGGGCGCTGCGATGCTCGCGCTGTTCGCGTTCTCCCCCACTGGGTACCCAGAGGCCGCACTCCACCTTCGCGCAGGAGTCGTAGGCCTGTTCGTGCTGGTGCTGTGTGGGGTGCAGTACGCGCGCGCGCCCACGCGCCGAGTTCGACGCCAAGCAAGCTGGGTTTTGCTCACTGCTGGCGCCTACGCCATCCTCGATACGCTGCTCTGGGAGTTGCCCGGTCTGCTCGGCGTCAGTCTGGGCTCCACTGGCGCTACAAACGCACTGGTCGGGCTGAGCTACCTCCTCATCCCTGCCGGAATCGCCGTCGCTGTCACGCGCGAAGGGCTTTTCGGCATCGACCGCTTCGTAACTCCAGGTCTCGCGACCGGTGCCTCCCTCCTGCTTCTGGCGGTCGCCTACGCCTCTGGCGCAGCGGCCCTGTCGTCAGCGCTCGGCGCCAGAGGCTCGCTGCCCATCGGCGCGGGCGTCGCGCTGGCCGTTGCACTGGCGGCGCTACTCGTGCCGCTTCAGCGCGCGATGCTTCGCGTGCTGGGAAGAGTGTTCGACCGGCACGAGCGGCAAACGCGTGACACAACCGCTGCGTTCGAGGCCGCCTCTGGCGCCGCTGTAGACCCGGAAGCACTCGGCCGCGCGCTAACGGACACCCTGCGAGAGGGTCTCGGGCTTACTTCGTGCACACTCACCGATGCGCCTTTAGCGCGCACCGTGGCGCGTCCGGGTGTGCTCAATGTCGCCGACGCCAGAGGCCTCCACCTCGTCCCCGACCTGGACGTGGCGCTCGCGGTCCCACTCTCTGACGCCTCTGGCGCGATCCGACTGGGGATGCGCGTCGGCGGCGCCCGCTTTCACGATGATCATCTCGCGCTCGTAGAGGATCTCGGCCGACGCTACGTCCTCGCAACAGAGCGTTTGCGGCTCGTGCGCCAACTCAGCGCGCGCGATCTCGACCTTGCGAACACGAGACTGCGCATCGCGGGAGATCTGCACGACGACATCGGCGCCAGCCTGTCCTCGATGGCTGTCCTGAGCGATCTGGTGCGCCGCAACGGCGATCTGCCTCTGGCGGACCGCGCGCGGCTGGACCGGCTCAGCTCGTCCGCTCGCGACTTGGTGGGCGACCTGCGCGACATCGTGTGGTCCATCGACCCCGGCTCGGACCGCGTGCACGATCTCGCCGAGCGCCTGCGCGACACGTGCTCAGCGCTCTTGCCCGGCGTGCGCTGCACCGTCGCCGCGCCAGAGGCTGCAGACCTGCCTCTGGGTATGGAGACGCGCCGCCAGCTTCTGCTTGTCGCGAAAGAAGCGCTGCACAACGTCGCCCGCCACGCCCACGCGAGCACAGTCCACATCCGTCTGGACGTGTCCGACGACGTGCTCGCACTCTCTATCGCCGACGATGGGCGCGGCTTCGACGCCTCTGGCGCGAGCACAGGCCACGGTCTCGGGAGCCTCGCTGAGCGCGCGGCGACGCTCGGCGGGACGGTCGAGATCGAGAGCGCACCCGGCGAGGGCGCACGGATTAGGCTGATCGCGCCCCGGGCCTCTGGCGAGGACAGCGCGCCAGAGGCCGATCCCGCCTCTGGCGCCAGAGGCAAAACGGCGCGTTCGCGTCCTGATAGCGCCGAGGACGCGGGCCTATCGTGAGCCGCTCCGCCTCCCGCTCCATGCCTGTCGCCGTCTGGCTCGTCGAAGACAACGCGCTCTACCGCGAGACCATCGTGGACGTGATCGACGGTGTAGAGGGCCACATTGCCGTTCCCTTCGCTACGTGTGAGGAGGCGCTCGACGCGCTCGACGCGGGCGCCCTGCCCGACGCCGTGCTTATGGACATCGGCCTGCCCGGCATGGGCGGCGTCGAAGGCGCCGAGCAGTTCGCCGTCCGCGCTCCCGCCGTCCCGGTCGTGATGCTGACGGTCCACCAGGACACGGACACCATCTTCCGCGCCCTCTGTGCCGGAGCCTCCGGCTACTTGCTCAAAACGGCGACGCCAGAGGCCATCGTCGGCGCCATTGCCGAGGTCCGTGCGGGCGGCGCGGCGATGGACGCGCAGATCGCTCGCCGCGTGCTAGACCTGTTCACCGCCATGGCCGCTCCCGCACCGGATTACGGCCTATCGGACCGCGAAACCGAGATCCTGCACCTCTTGGTGGACGGCCTCACCAAGCGCGCCAGCGCCGAGCGCCTGTTCCTGAGCCCGCACACGGTCGACGGGCACATCCGGAATATCTACGGCAAGCTGCACGTCCACAGCCGCAGCGAGGTGGTGGCGAAGGCGCTGCGCGAACGGCTGGTGTAGCGCCTCTGGCGCGGGGTACGGGGTACGGGGTACGGGGTACGGGGTACGGGAATCAAGCCCAGCTGGGCCTCTGGCGCCAGAGGCGTCTCCTGGCTGAAGCAGCGGGGCATTCTCGGCACCGCTCCCAAGCACCCAACGTGTCATCCTGAGCGAGCGTCAGCGAGTCGAAGGATCTCTGCCGAGCACGGCGCTCCGAGCAGCGCTCTCGCCTCTGGCGCGAGACGCCGTCGCACCAGAGATCCTTCGGCTCCCGCCGCTGGCGCGGCCTCCGCTCAGGATGACACAACCTGACGCCTCCGCACTCCGCGAGAGGCCTCTGGCGCCAAGCACAGCCGCCGGCGCCCTGCGAAACGGCGCGTTCGCGTCATGCGCCAGAGGCCTCTGGCGGCCTAGCGTGAGATCCCCAAGCCCCTGGATCCATGCGCCTGCTCTCCCTCGCTCTTCTGCTCCTCGCGGCGTCCGCCAGCGGCCAGACCCGCTACGAATGGGCGGGTGGCAGCGGAAACTGGAACGAAGCCTCCAACTGGTCCCCCGCGGGCGTCCCGGCTGCCGCAGACACTGCCGCCATCTCGGGTTTTCTGACCGTCACGCTTGCGGCCAACACCACGGTCGCCGGGCTGGCGATGGAGAACGGAAGCACCGTCGCGGGCGACGTCGACCTGACCATCACCGAGCGCTTCCTTTGGGATGGCGGGAGCGTCGAGGGGTTTCGCGGGACGGGAACGGTCACGGTCGCATCGGGGGCCACGCTCCACCTGGTGAACGCATCGTCCGGCGCGAGGAATTTCGCGATGGGTACGGGGCGCACACTCGTCAACGACGGCACGATCCTCTGGGAGGCGACAGGCCGGTGGGGTGGCGCGGGGCCGCTCGTCAACAACGGCGAGATCATCCCTGTGATGGGACAGAGCGACGCCTTCGGGTTCGTTTTCTCCAGCCTCCCAGATGCCCTCACGAACACAGCCTCTGGCGTGATTCGCCGGAACGGCACGGGCGCAGCACTCCTCAGTGGTGGGTTCGTCAACGACGGATTGGTTCGCGTAGAAAATGGGGCTCTTGAGCTCAATGGCTTCAACTCGGCGGGCACCACGGGGTCCGGGGCCATCGAGGTTCTGAGCGGGGCTGAGCTCCGCGTGTCCGGCCGCGGAGCCAGCACGCAGGCGAGCGTCACGGGCGACGCGGTGACCATCACCTCGTTCGGCAACCGGTTCACCGTCACCGACGCCTACGATGTGACCACGACACGCATTGCGGGATCCGGGGGAGGCCTCACGCTCAACGCCGACGCGACGACCGAGACGCTCGTGATGGAAAACGGCGCCCTGGACGGGAGCGGCACGGTCACCGTCACCGGCTCGCTGACCTGGACCGGCGGCACGATGGCAGGCAGCGGCACGACCATTCTCGGTCCCACCATCCCCCTCGCCATCGGTGGCGACGCCAGACTCTCGCTCAGTGACTCGCGCACGCTCCGCGCCGAGGGACCGACGACTTGGGTCGGTGACGCGGACCTCTCGGCAGGAACGAACACGACCGTATTCGAGAACGCGGGCACGCTTACCTCCTCAGGGCCAGGAGAGCGTCTGGTCACCTTCGTCAACTTCCGAAACACGGGGACCGTGGTCCACGATGGCGGCACGCTGTTTTTTCAGAGCCCGATGGACAACAGTGGCGAGGTGCGCATCGAGGACGGGGCGTTCAAGCTCAACTCGAACGGTACCGATACAGGCCGCTACACGATTGGCGACACCGGGCAAATGGAGTTCGTCTTCGGCTCGCGAACGCTCGCCGCTAGCGCCGAGATCGCCGGCACGGGCACCGTCGTGTTCACCGCCGGAACGGTTACCAACCGCGGCCTCTGGCGCCCCGGCGCCTCGCCCGGCGTCCTCACCATCGGCTCGGACCTCCCGGCGCCCGCGCCAGAGGCTGTGCTGGAGATGGAGGTCGGCGGCGCGACTCCCGGGACGGAGCACGACCAATTGGCGGTCACCGGCCGCGCCGCGCTCGGCGGCACGCTCCGCGTGACCCTCGCCGACGGCTTCACGCCGTCCAACGGCGACCGTTTTCTCCTCATCGACGCCTCTGGCGGCGCCAGCGGCCAGTTCGACGCCGTCGAGATCCCAACGACCTCGCCCGAGGGCTATGTGCAGGCCACGACTGCAGGCGTGTTTTACGGCATCGGAACGCCTGTGGCTTCGGAGCCCTCCGGCGAGACACTGCCGACCGTGTTCGCATTACACGCTCCCGCTCCGAACCCCGCCAGAGGCCGTGCCACCCTCGGCTACGATCTACCTCTGGCGAGCGACGTTCGCCTCGCCGTGTTCGATGCTCTCGGCCGCGAAATCGCCATGGTTGTAGACGCTCAGCGCACCGCTGGAATGCACACCGCCACGCTTGACGCCAGAGGCCTGCCCGCCGGGGTCTACCTCGTCCGCCTCGACGCCTCTGGCGAGCGAGCAACGCGCGCGCTCACCGTCTTGCGCTGACCAGAGCGCCTCTGGCGCGGCGCCCTGCGAGGTCGTGGTGGGGCTCGCTCGGTGCCGCCGCCAGAGGCTTTATCTGAGCGAGGAATGTGCGAGATGGTCTCTGGTGCAAGAGGCCTACGCGGCGACAATGCGCGATGCGACCTCTCGCCGCACAACCGGCGCCACATCGCGCCCGAAGATCTCGATGGCGCGCATCACGTGCGCGTGATCGATGGGCCCGACGGTGAGCTGCACCATGTGGCGGTCGTGGCCGAAGAGGTCGTGCGCGTAGAGGATCTTGTCGATGGCCTCTTGCGCCGAGCCCAGGATGAGCGCGCCTTCGAGCGCGGTCTCGGCAAGAAACTGGCCCTTAGAGGGCGCCGGCCAGCCGCGCTCGCGGCCGATGCGGCCCATCGTCGCCATGAACGGCTCCAGCGCGAGGTCGCGCGCGGCCTCTGGCGTGTCGGCGAGAAAGCCGTGGCCGTTGATGGACACTTTGAGCGTGGCGGGGTCGTGTCCCGCTTCGGCTCCCGCCTGCCGGTAGAGGTCGACGAGCGGCGCGAACCGCGCTGGAGCGCCGCCGATGATCGCCAGCGCCAGAGGCAATCCCAGCACGCCCGCGCGGATCACGCTGTTGGGCGTGCCTCCGACGGCGATCCAGACCGGAAGCCGCTCTTGCTGCGGACGCGGGTAGACGCCCTGCCCCGCCAGAGGCGCGCGCGTCGTGCCGCTCCACGTCACGTGCTCGCTCTGGCGCAGCTTGAGCAGCAAGTCCAGCTTCTCCGCGTAGAGCGTGTCGTAGTCGCGCAGTTCGTAGCCGAAGAGCGGGAACGATTCGGTAAAGGAGCCGCGGCCCGCGAGGATCTCGGCGCGGCCGTCCGAGAGTAGATCGAGCGTGGCGAAGTCCTGAAAGACGCGGACCGGGTCGTCGGACGAGAGAACCGTGACGGCGCTCGTGAGACGGATCTGCGTGGTGCGCGCTGCGGCGGCACCCAGGATGACGGCGGGCGCGCTCGCAGCATAGTCGGGCCGGTGGTGCTCGCCGACGCCGAACACGTCGAGCCCGAGCTGGTCGGCCAGTTCGATTTCCTCCACAAGGTCGCGCAGGCGTGAGGACTGGGTCTGGCCGGGTGGCACTTCGGCGAACGAGAAGAGTCCGAGTTCCATCTGTCGTGCTGGGTAGTTGTTGGCACAACGAACCAGACACTTCGCGGGTCCCGCCCGCATCCTCTGGCGCTGCCCATCCCAGCGGACATGCCTCTGGCGCCCGCGACACATCGTGCGCACCTTGGCGCTCTCCCCTTCTATGCCGATGCGCGTCGCCCTATTCCTCGCCGCCCTGTCTCTCGCGGCCTGCCAGTCCTCCACCGATCCGCTCGGCGACGCCTCGCCCGTCTCGCCAGAGGCGCAGACGGACGCAGCCTCTGGCGACGTGGCGACCGACACAACCGACTACATGCCGACGGGGCTCATCGCAGACCCGATGATGGTGCAGGCCGAGATCGTCGCCGAAGGCACGTTTGCGGGCGCGAGTGATCACGCTGCGAGCGGACGCGCGCTCCTGATCCGCGACGGCGACGGCGCGCTCATCGTGCGGCTCGAAGGCTTCGAGGTCGACAACGGTCCCGATCTTCGCGTGTGGGCCGTACGCAGCCTCACCGACAAAGAAGACGGCCACATCGACCTGGGCGAACTCCGAAGCACGCGCGGCGACCAGAACTACGACGTGCCCGCGGGCGCACTCTCCGACGCCTCTGGCGTAGCGGGCATCGCAATCTGGTGCCGGGCCTTCTCGGTCGAGTTTGGAACCGCGCCGCTCGGCTAGGCGGCCCCTTCGCGCCAGAGGCCAGAGAGGGGGTGTGGCATTCCGTACGTTACAGCACACCCACCGTGACACCGAGGCATGCCCTCTACCCTCCACACCCCTTCCGGGCTTCTGGCGCTCCTCCTCCTCCTGGGCGGATGCAGTGGCAGCACTCCCACAGCCGACGCGCCCATGGCGCCAGAGGCGCAGCCCGCCCGAACCCAAACGCAAGCCTCTGGCGACACGTCCGGCATCGAGGCGCTGTACTGGCAGCGCAAAGCCGACAGCAAGACGTTCACCCAGGCCGACGTGGACTACATGACCGGCATGATCGGTCACCACGCGCAGGCGCTTATCCTCGCCGACATGGCGTACCGCAACGCCGCCTCGGGCTCGGTCAAGACGCTGGCCTCGCGCATCGAGAACGCGCAGAACGACGAGATCGAGTCGATGCAGCGCTGGCTGCGCGACCGCGGGCAGCCCGTGCCCGTGCCCACCTTCGAGGGCACCCTCCTGACCGTCACGATGGAATCGCCAGAGGCCGCCTCCGGCGAGATGGGCGGCATGGACCACTCGGGCATGGACCACGACGCGCCAGAGGCCTCTGGCGAGACGGACCATTCTGCGATGAACCACAGTGGCATGGATCACAGCGCGATGGGCCACGGCATGGACCACTCCGGGATGCCCGGCATGCTCAGCCAGGCGCAACTCGACGAGATGAACGCCGCTAAAGGCCGTGCCTTCGACCTCCTCTTCCTGCGCTACATGATCCAGCACCACGCGGGTGCGGTCACCATGACCGACGACCTCTTTACCAAAGACGGCGCCGCGCAAGACGACACCGCCTTCAAGCTGGCCTCCGATATTCAGGTCGACCAGCGCACCGAAATCGCGCGGATGCAGCTCATGCTCGACCGCCTCTCCCAGTAGCCCTCGCGCCAGCCTCTGGCGCCCTCTCCCCTTCGCCCTCATCCTTCCGCTATGAAACGCCTCTCCCCTTTCCTCTCACTCGTGGCCGTCGCGGCCCTCGCGGCGTGCTCCGGCTCTCAGCCGATGGCGCCAGAGGCGAACGTGCCCACGCCGCCCGCGATGCCATCTCCACCCGTCAAGCAGGCCGCCGACCGCGGCGGCATGATGATGGCCTCCGATGTCGACCCGCGCGTCGGCCTAGGTGCCGGTCTCTTCGACGCCGAGGAAGCCATCTGGAACATGAAGATGGTCTCCACCACGCCTCCGCCCCCAGCGTTTGTGGGCGAGACCAACTCGGACCTCGCCTTCCAGGGCGACTACGCGTTCCAGGGCAACTACAACGGCGTCATCATCTGGGACATCTCAGACCCCGCCAACCCGACCGTCGTCAACGACTATGTCTGCCCCGCGTCGCAGAGCGACGTCTCGGTCTACGGCAACTTGATGTTCGTCTCGGGCGAAGGCCTGGGCGGACGCCTGGACTGCGGCACCGAGGGCGTGCGTGAAGCTGTGAGCATGGACCGGCTCCGCGGCATCCGCATCTTCGACATCTCGGACATCCAGAATCCCGAGTACATCTCGAACGTGCAGACGTGCCGCGGCTCGCACACGCACTCGGTTCTAAAGGACCCCAACGACGACGAGAACCTGTACATCTACGTCTCCGGCTCGGCCGGCGTGCGCTCCGATGAGGAGCTCGCGGGCTGCTCCAGCGGCATGCCCGGCGAGGACCCCAACACAGCACTCTTTCGCATCGAAGTCATCCAGGTGCCTCTGGCGAACCCGGCCTCGGCCAAGATTGTGAGCTCGCCTCGCATCTTCGACGACCTGACCGCGCCAGAGGAGCACGGCATGTCGCCAGCGGATCTCCGCGAGATCGAGGCGGCGCGCGCCGAGGGCAAGTTTGTCGCCGACATCCGCGGCAACATGGTCGTCATCCCCGATCAGTACGTCGGCCAGATGCTGGCGGGCATGGTGGCGCAGCGCGGCGGCACGGGCACGCCAACGGCCGCCGATAGCACGATGCTGCGCGAGCAGCTGCCCGCCATCATCGCGCAGCAGTTCGGCATCAGCGACGAGGACGACGGCCCCGCGCCCGGCCCCACGCAGTGCCACGACATCACGCTCTACCCCGAGATCGGCCTGGCCGGCGGCGCGTGCGAGGGCTATGGGCTCTTGCTCGACATCTCCGACCCTGCGCGCCCGACGCGTCTGCAGGCCGTGGCCGACAGCAACTTCGCCTACTGGCACTCCGCCACGTTTAACAACGACGGCACCAAGGTGCTGTTTACGGACGAGTGGGGCGGTGGCGGCCAGCCCAAGTGCCGCGAGGACGACCCCATGGAGTGGGGCGCCAACGCCATCTTCGAGTTGAACAACAACGTGATGGAGTTCGCGAGCTACTACAAGATGCCCGCGCCGCAGACGAGCACCGAGAACTGTGTGGCCCACAACGGCTCACTGATCCCGGTCCCCGGACGCGACATCATGGTGCAGTCCTGGTACCAGGGTGGCATCTCGGTCTTCGACTGGACCGATGCCAGCAACCCGATGGAAATCGCCTTTCACGACCGCGGGCCGATCAGCGCCGAGACGTTCGAGATGGGCGGAAGCTGGAGCGTCTACTGGTACAACGGCATGATCGTCAACTCCGAGATCGCCAGAGGCCTCGACGTGTTCACGCTCACGCCCAGCGAGCACCTGACGCAGAACGAGATCGACGCCGCCAACACGGTCAAGCTCACGCACCTCAACGCGCAGGGACAGCCCAAGTACACGTGGCCCATGACGTTCTCGCTCGCCAAAGCCTACGCCGACCAAGCCAAGCGCGCAGGCGAGATCAGCGACCAGCAGGCGCAGCAGCTCATGTTCGGCCTCAACTCCGCCTCTGGCGTGAGCGGCTCGGCGCAGAAAGACATCATCGGCCAGATCACGTCGCGGACGGCCGCGGCGACGACGCCGAAGATGCATGAAGATGCATGAGGTGCTCGTCGCGCTCGCCGCGATGTAAGCCTCTGGCGCTCGGCACACGTCGAGCGCTCCCGCACGGTTCGCGTGCCCCCGGGCCTCTGGCGACTGCGCCAGAGGCCCGGTTTACTTTGGCGCCTCGCCTCCGCCCCGCCCATGCGCCCGCTCCTCCTCGTGACTGCCGTCCTTACCCTCGCCGCGTGCAGCAGCACGCCTCCGCCCCTCGAGACGGGCCCCGACCGAGCCTCTGGCGCCAGAGGCGCCGCCAGCGCACAGCCCGACTCGCCGCCCACGCCAGAGGCTGCGCCTGAGCCGTCTGTCGCGAGCACCGCGCTCATGCAGCGCGCAAACGCCCTCGCGCAAGAGGCCATCATCGTGGACGGCCACATCGACGTGCCGTACCGGCTTACCAACGGTTTTGTAGACGTGGGCGAGGCGACCGACGGCGGCGACTTCGACTACCCCCGCGCGCGCCGCGGCGGGCTGGACGCGCCGTTTATGAGCATCTACATCCCGGCGAGCTACCAGGAAACGGGCGGCGCGGCGGCGCTCGCCGACTCGCTGATCGACATGGTGGAAGGCATCATCGAGACGCACCCGGATAAGTTTGCGCGGGCCTCTGGCGTCGCGGCCGTGCGCGCCAACCATGAGGCGGGCTTGATCTCGCTTCCCCTCGGCATCGAGAACGGCGCGCCGGTCGAGGGCGACCTGGCGAACCTCGCGCACTTCTACGCCAGAGGCGTGCGCTACATCACGCTCACGCACAGCCAGGACAACGAGATCTCGGACTCGTCCTACGACGACGCGGGCACGCACGAGGGCCTGAGCGACTTCGGCCGCGAGGTGGTGCAAGAGATGAACCGGCTGGGCATCATGGTCGACATCTCGCACGTGAGCGACCGCGCCTTCGACGACGTGATGGAGGTGACCGTAGCGCCCGTCATCGCGAGCCACTCGTCGGCACGGCGGTTTACGCCTGGCTTCGAGCGCAACCTGGACGACGGCCGCATCGAGCGGCTGGCCGAGAACGGCGGCGTGATCATGATCAACTTCGGCTCCTCGTTTCTGCTCAAGCGCTACCAGGACGACCGCGACGCCGCGCGCGCGTTCATCGCGCAAGAGGCCGAGCGCCGCGGCCTGGAACCGGGCAGTGCAGACTTCGACGCATTCGCAGACCCGTACTTCCGCGCCAACGTGCCCTACGCAGACCTGCAGGATGTGGTGGACCACATCGACCACGTCGTGCGCCTCGTCGGCATCGACCATGTAGGCATCGGCTCCGATTACGACGGCGTCGGCGACTCGCTGCCGACGGGCCTGAAGGACGTGGCGAGCTACCCCAACCTCATCGCGGCGCTGCTGCAGAAGGGCTACTCCGAGACCGACATCCGCAAGATTCTGGGTGAGAACGCACTGCGCGTCTGGGCGGAGGTGGAGCGGATCGCAGCGCGATCCTAGCCTCTGGCGTCAGTGGACTTCGCATCCGTGCTGTACTTCGTTCTCGGCATCGTGCTGATCGTCGGTGGGCTATGGATCTGGGTCAGGTCGATTCCCAGCCCCGGCGAGTCTGTGCGTGTGTCGTGGTCGGAGCGGAGCAGAAAGAGGCTGCCCGAGGGTGGGTCTAGAATCATCTTCATTCTGGTTTTATTTGGTCTCGTGTTGATTGCAAAGGCACTCGGCACCTAACGCCCGAGGCCTCTGGCGCCAGCATTCTGTAGGACCACCTCGGATATCTAGCGGCGCACTACCGCCAGAGGCAATGCCTTAGTAAACTGTCGCGCTGCCCTTCCCCCGCCGCTTTCGATATGAAGCTCTCGTTTTCGCTGCTCGCCCTCGTCCTGTTCTGTGGAAGCGCTTACGCGCAGCCGCGCGGCGCGTCTCCCGACGTGCTGTTCCAGGGCTTCCACTGGAACGTCCACCCCGGCGACCACGCGACCAACGCAGGTGGCGTGTGGTGGGACTCGGTCGCGACCGTCGCGCCACGTCTGGCCTCTGGCGGCGTGCAAACCGTCTGGATTCCCTCGCCCGTCAAGGGTGGCAGCGGGCGGTGGTCGATGGGCTACGACCCGTACGACTACTACGACCTGGGCACGCTGGACCAAAAAGGCAGCGTACGCACGCGCTTCGGGACCGAGGCGCAACTGCGAGGCGCCATCGCGCAGATGAAGACGAGCGGCTTGCGCATCATGGCTGATGTGGTGCTCAACCACCGCGACGGCGCCGACGCGCAGTCCAACGTGCACTGCGTGCCCGGTGGCGGCGCGCCGTTCCTCAAGTGGAACGTATTCAACCCGCTCAGCGGGCGCTTCCCGGCAGGCCCCGACGCGTTCCACAGCAATACCACGCACTGCGACTTCGACGCGCCCTACCACGACGCGCCGTTCGGACAGGACATCTGCTACTTCCACAACTTCGACAACGTCCTAGACGCCAGCGCACCCAACAACGGCTGGTACCACGGGCAGCAGGGCATGGGCACCACGGCGGACTCTCTCGTCGCCTGGGGGCGTTGGATCATGGACGATCTGGGCGCCGACGAGGTGCGGCTCGACGCGATCAAGCACATCGACCCGGCCTTCTTGGCGCCCTGGGTGGTCGAGCTGGCCTCTGGCGAACAGCCGTTCGCGCTCGGCGAGAACTGGTCGAGCACAGGCGAGATCATCGCGTATCACGATCAGGTAGAGAACTACAACTCGCGCTTTGGCAGCGGCGGCAAAGACGCCAACATGGCGATGTTCGACTTCGGGCTGCGCTACGCGCTGCGCGACATGGCCAACGGCGGCGGCGGCTACGACGTTCGCAACCTGAACAGCGCCGGGCTCCACTTTGGCGGCCTAGACCCGTTCGACGTGGTCACGTTCGTCGAAAACCACGACGTAGACCGCGTGGGCTGGCAGGGAGCCGACTGCTCCGAGCCGGGTGCCGTCCAAACCGGGAGCACGTGTGTCAAGCCCGGCACCGACAGCGGGCACGACCCGATCGTCGCACGCAAAAACCTCGCCTACGCCATCATCATGGCGTCCGAGGGCCGCCCGACGATCTATTGGAAGGACTACATCTGGTTTGGCCTGGGCGACGAAATCGACTGGCTCATGGCGCTGCGGCGCTTGACCGGGCAGGGCGAGAGCACGCCCATGAGCGGCCTCAACCCAGGCGGAGGCGGTTTCAACCCGGCCGGACCTGTGGGCGCTCTCGCCGCAACGGCGCCGCCGCGGCCCGGCCGCTACGGCATGGTGCTCGCGCTCAACGACGCGGGTAGCGGCAACGAGCAGAGCACGTTCGTCGACACGCCGCACTCCAACTTTGAATTGAAGGACTACTCGGACGCTTACGCGTTCGAGACCACGACCGCGTTTAATGACGGCCGCTCGCTGGTCAAGGCGCGCCCAGGCGACTACGCGTGGTGGGCGCCCACAGGGCTCTACCCTCGCGCCATGGACGAGGACGACTCTGCGTTCACCCTCACCGCCGCCCCTGGCGGCAAGCTGCACAACGTGGTGCTGCGCGCGAGCGACGCCCAGAGCCTGCTCGTCAACGGCGCACCGATCCAGCCCGGCGACCAGGTGGCGGTTCTCGCCAGAGGCGCAAGTGCTGCCTCTGGCGCGAGCGTGGCGGGCATCGGCCGCGTGGGCCAGAGCCTGCGCTGGGACGGCGTGCACGACATGGTGATTGAAGTCCTCGGCAACGGCACCAACGTCGGCGCAGACGGTTCGCGCATGAACGACAGCGACGCGCTCCGGCTCGTCGTCTACGACGCCGACACGCAGCAGACGTTCGAGGCGGGCAGCGTTGCGTGGGGCGCCTCTGGCGCCGGGTTCGCATATACCCCGCTGCGCCCGGCCTCTCGCGGCGGCGCGTTTACGGCGAGCACGACCGACGATGATGGTCAGTACACAGACGGCGCTGTTTCGCTCGTGACCGCCTTTGCTGCGGGCGCGAGCACGCCGCCGATCGTCCTCTCGGGCGCTGCAGGCTGGCGCATGATGGCCCTCCCCTACCCCGACCTGGGCCTGGGTGGTGACAACCGAGACGGTACGTTTACGCCCGGCCTCTTGCGCCCGATCTACACCGCGGGCTACGCCGGCGCCGACATCGACGAGGACGGCAGCGGCGGCTTCGCCAACGTGTTCATGTATCAGGAAAGCGACGCCACCTACCCGCTCCCCGCCACGTCCACATCAATCCCGACCGGCCGCGGCTTCTGGCTCTACGCCTTCGCCGACGACGACCCGTTCACCAACGGCGAGCAGGGCACGTTTCCCAAAGTGCTCGCCGCCAGCGGCACGCCTCTGGCGACGGACCACGACTTCGGCATCACGTTTACGTCCGCCGCCCCCTTCCCCGGCGGCCACCTGCTGGGCAACCCGTTCGACCAGGACCTGAGCTGGGATCACCCGGACTGGACCAAGACCAAGGTCTCATCCACTATGTACGTCTGGGACCCCGGCTTCAACGGCGGCGACTACCGCGCGTGGACGACCGGTGTGGGCGGCACGCTAAAGGACGGCGCGATTCCGGTCGGCCAGGGCTTCTTCGTCTATGCTGTGGGATCCAGCCCGCGCCTCGTCGCGCCTCTGGCGGCACGCCTGGGCTCGTGGAGCCCACTCAACGGCCTCACCGGCGAGACGCCAGAGGCGGCCTCTGGCGCCAGCAAGACCGCACCGCTGCTTCCGCATGTGCGTCTGAGGCTCTCGGGGCGCGTCGGCGCGAGCGACAGGACGGCCGAGCTCGCCATCGCCGTCGACCCCAACGCCGAGATTGGCCTGGACGCACGCGACGCGCTGGCGCTCCAGCCCAGTGCAGGCGCCGACGCGCTGCGGCTCGTCGCCGTCACGCCAGAGGCGCAGGCCCTGACGGTCTCGGCTGTGCCCGGCGAGGCGACGCTTTCTGTCCACGCTGAGGCATTGGCCTCTGGCGTGGGTGCAGATGCCGACGCGCGCCTCACGTGGGAGCCCGTCGCGCTGCCCGAGGGCTGGACGGCGACGCTCACCGACCTCGCGACGCAGCGCGCCTTCGACCTGACCGCCTCTGGCGAGGTCGCGCTCGCGCTATCCGCCGAAGACGCGCTCGTGATCGCGGCGCCAGAGGCTGCCAAGGCCGCGAGCGCCGCGGCGCCCTCGATGCGCCCACTGGTGCTCGCCTCTGGCGAGACGCGCTTCACCATCACGATTCGGCCTGCCCTCACGACCGGCACGACGACCGCCAGAGGCTCGGCGCTCGCGCTGGGCGCACCGCTGCCCAACCCCGCCAGCGGCCTCGCGCGCATCCCGTTCTCGCTCGACGCTCCGGCCGAGGCACGCCTCGCGGTGTACGACGCGCTGGGGCGCGAGGTCGCCGTCTTGGTCGAGGCCTCGCTTCGCGCGGGCGACCACGATGCCACGCTGGACACCGCGCCTCTGGCGGCGGGCGTCTACGTGGTGCGCCTGAGCGCGGGCGCGGCGACGCAGACACGCCGCTTGACGGTCGTGCGGTAGTCGCTCGCGGAGTATGGATGCCACCCACGGGCCGCGGCTGCGGCTCGTGGGGTGGCGCGTGACACGCCAGAGGTCACGGGCGATGTTTGGGGCGTACTCCTCTCCCCGCCATGCTCGCCCTTCTCGCCCTCCTGTTCGCCGCTCCCCCCGACTGCGCCCCGGCGCAAGACTACGGCCGAGCCACCGCGTGCGAAGTCCGCACGCTCACGCTCGGCGCAAGCGATGCTCTCTCCGTCCGCAACCGCGTCACCGGTAGCATTCGCGTCGTGGCCTGGGAGCGTGACGAGATCGGCGTCCGCGCGGAGGTCCGAGCCTATGAAACGGATGGCCGCTCGCCAGAGGCGCTGTTGGCCGCGACCGAGATCCTGGCCTCTGGCGGCACTCTTGCGCCCCAAACCGAAGGCGGTGGGTGGGTGGAGACGCAGTTCGTCATCTCCGTGCCCACGCGCACGGACCTCGACCTGTACACGAACGATGGCGCGATAGCGGTCACAGGCGTGACGGGTACGCTTCGGATCGACACCAACCACGGAGACGTGCAGCTTTCGGGTGTTGGTGGGAATGTGACGGCAAGATCCAACAGCGGGAACGTCGACGTGGACCTGAACGGCACTGCGTGGGACGGCGAGGGCCTCCGCGCGTCCGCCAACTTTGGCACGCTGCGCCTGCTCATTCCTGAGCGTTACGACGCCATCGTGGAGGCCTACGTGAACTGGGGCTACATCAACGAAGCGGACGCGCAGAGCCCCGCGCGGGAATCTCGGCGCGTCTACATCGGCGCGGGAGGCGCCACGCTCAACGTCTCGGCCAACGCAGGCTCGGTCCTCATCGAACGAGGATAGATCCACTGCATCCGCCAGAGGCCTCTGGCGCCACAGCTCTACCTCGACATGCGCGCGCTTCTTGCCCTTCTTCTCTTGGCGCCTCTGGCGTCGGCCCAGACCGCACGCGTCTCCGAGGCGTCGTCCCGCGCCGGCTACGAGCCGGGGGTCACGGCCTACGTCGGCGGGGCGTGGTACGACGGCGAGCGGTTCGTGCCCCGCGACACGATGTGGGCCGACCGCGGCGTGTTCGCCACCAGGCCTCTGGCGCCAGAGGCTGACGTTCGCACGGTCGACCTCAGCGGACGGTTCGTCGTGCCGCCGTACGGCGACGCGCACTATCACGGGTTCGAGACGCAGGATGGGCTCGCGGCAGCGGACAGCGAGTTCGTGGCGCTGGGTGTGTTCTACGTGCAGAACCCGAACAACCGCCTCTCGGATCGCGTGGCCGTCCGCGGGACAGAGACGACCGTCGATGTCGCGTATGCCAATGGCGGAGTCACGGCGCCCGGCGCGCACCCTGTCCCGGCGTACGAGCGGCAGGCGCTTGGCCTCACCATCCAGGAAATGTGGGACCGGGCTGACGAGATGCGCGAGAGTCGGCTTCTCGAAGGCGACGCGTATCACCTCGCCGCGACCGTCGCAGACGTGGACCGCGTATGGCCTCGCATCCTCTCGGGCGAGCCGGATGTGGTGAAGGTGTACCTGAGCAACAGTGAGGAGTGGGCTGCGGGCGCGCCAGAGGCCCCGCGCGGCCTGAGCCCCGCCGTCGTCGCGGAGATCGTCCGACGAGCACACGCGGCGGGCCTTCGCGTGGTGGCGCACGTGGAGACGAGCGCGGACGTGCGCGCCGCGCTCGACGCGAACGTCGACGCGCTCGCTCACGTGCCGGGCTACAGCAGCACGGGCGCGCCAGAGGCCGCGTACAGCCTGGATGACGCGCTCGCGGCGCGCCTCGCCACCCAGGGCGTCGCCGTCACGCCCACGTTCGCGCGTGGACCGGCCCAGCTTCCATTCGTGCCGGAGCGCTACCGACCAAGCGCAGAGATGCAGGCCGTGGGCCGCCAGTACCACCGCGACGTGCTCCAACGGCTCGTCCGCGCAGGCGTGCCTCTGGCGCTCGGCGCCGACCTGGGAAGCCTCACCTCCCGCGACGAGGCCGACTACGCCGTCGAGATCGGCGGGCTCTCCCCTACCGAGACGCTGCACGCTCTGTCCGTCAGCACGCCTCAAGCCATTTTCCCCAGCCGCGCCATCGGGAGCCTCGCGGAAGGGTTCGAGGCGTCGCTCCTCGCGCTCGCGTGCGACCCGACGGCCGACTGGGCGTGCGCAGGGCAGATCGCGCACCGCGAGAAAGGAGGCGTACCCATCGGCCTTGTACCTCTGACGCATCGCGATACTGTGACGACAGCCTACGTCGGCGGGCGGTGGTTCGACGGCGAGCGGTTCGCACCGCGCGACACGACGTGGGCCTCTGGCGGCGTGTTCGTAGACGCGCCTCTGGCGCCAGAGGCGCGCGTTGTAAACCTGGGCGAGCGCTACATCGTGCCGCCCTTCGGCGACGCGCACACGCACATGCTTGCCGACGGCTACACCGCGCGCTTTGCACAGGAGCTCTTCGCCGACCGCGGCATTTTGTACGCGCTCGTGCTGGGCGACGACGCCTCTGGCGGTCCGCGCGCCGACCTCCCGGCAGGGCTCGACGTGGCGCTTGCGCACGGCGGCATCACCTCGACGGGCAGCCACCCGGCGCCCCTTTACGAACGCCTCGCGCGCAACCCGAACGCCGCCTCCGACGCCGCCCGCAGCGACACGCTCGCGTGGACACAGCACCGCCGCGCCTACTGGTTCATGGACACGCCAGAGGCCATCGACGCGGAGTGGAACGCCTATCTCGCGACTGAGCCCGATGTGGTCAAGCTCTACCTCACGTACAACGCGCGATGTGACGATCGCACGGACGACCGAAACTGCGGCCTCTCGCCAGAGGCTCTGCGCGAGATCGTGCGGCGAGCGCGAGAGGCCGGTCTGCCCGTCTTCGCGCACGTCAACACGCGCGACGACGTGCGCCGCGCCGTCGCCGCGGGCGTGGACGCCCTCGCGCACATCCCGAGCGGCAACGACGGTATCGGCACAGGCGACCCGCGGTTCTGGCTCGACCGCGAGACCATCGCGCAGATGGCCTCTGGCGGCGTGACTGCCGTCGCGACGTCCTCGCTGTTGTTCACGGACGTGGAAGACGTGAGCGCAGACACGCTGCAGGTCGAGCGAGCGCGGCAGCGTGCAGAGCTCCAGGCGCTCCACGGTGCGGGCGTGCCTCTGGCGCTGGGCGCCGACCAGTGGCGCCGCACGTCCGCGTTCGAGGCCGACTATCTCGCCGCCGGGGACGTGTTCGAGCCCGCGACGCTTCTCGATCTGTGGAGCCGTGTTACGCCTCAGTCCATCTTCCCCGGCCGCGCCATCGGGCGCCTGGCGCCGGGCTACGAGGCCAGCTTTCTGGCGCTGGATTGCGACCCGACCGAGGCCTGGGCGTGTACGCGCCAACTCTCTCACACTGAGAAAGAGGGGGCTCGCCTGGGCACGAGAGCAGAGCCCGCCTCTGGCGCCAGAGGCGAGAGGTCTGGCGCGGCGCTCCGCTACACCCTCACCATCGAGCCCGAGAACAGGCGTGTGGTGGTAGACGCGCTGTGGGCCGGAGGCGTCCTCGCGGATGTGGACCGCTGGGCCACCGGTACCGGCGCCGACTCGGCGTCTGTGGCCGAAGCCGAAGCGACATCCGAGGGCGTGCGCTTCTCGTACGCCCTAACCATTCCGGCTCAGGTGCAGGAAAACTCCGTGCTGCCGTCGCTGAGCGGCCGTCGGCTCCGGGCGTGGCACTGGGACGTGCTTCGCTACCCGATGGCCTCTGGCGCACCGCCCGAGGGCACGGTCTCGCTGGAATACGCCGTGCGCGCTGGCTGGCACGCGGCGACCGCCTTCGGCGACGCGGCGGAGAGCCCTGCAAATGCACCGTCGCTGGACGCGGCTCTGCGCTCGCCTGTCCTGGCGGGAGACCTCCGCTTGATCGAGGTGCAGTCCGGTACGAGCACGTCGCGGTTGGCCGTGCGTGCCGGGCACCCGGTCCCAGATTCTGTTTTCGCCCTCGGCTTCCGGCGCCTGGTCGAGACCGTCGACGCGTACGTCGGTGGGCTGGAAACGCCAGAGGCACTGTTCGCGATCATCGACCTGCTCGAAGGCAAGCCGAGCCGCATACCGGGCAACTTCGCCGCCTCGCCAGAGGCCGCCGCGTTCATCGTGCTCCAGCACGACAACGACCCCTCGGACCCCGGCTTCTGGGGCACCATCGCGCACGAATACCTCCACGGCTGGACGCCCGTCGCGTTTTCGCGGACCGACCCGGCTCCTGCGCCCGTCGAGGGTCGGCTGTGGCCGTGGTTCCGCGAGGGCCTCACGAACTACCTCGGCTACCAGATTGCGCACCAGGCCGGCCTGCTCTCGAACGCGGAATGGACGGAGGCCGCGACAACGTACGTGCGCGAGTACGAGACCGTCGCAGCGTCCGACCCTATCACAGGGAGCCGCGCCTACAGCGAGGGCTTCGTGATCGGTCTCGCACTCGATGCGGCGCTCGCGCGCGAGACCGACGGCGAACGGCGACTCCGCGAGTGGTTCGGGCTCCTCCTACAGCGCCACACGGGCAAAGCGGGCACGCCCATCACTCTCCTCGCGATGCGGCGAGCCGTAGCGGAAACCGGCGGAGCGCCAGTCGCGGCTTTGTTCGACCGTCTCGTCTCCGAAGACCCAGCCACGGTACGCGCGACCCTTGCCGAGACGCTCAGAGACTCAGGTCTGCGCATCGAAGCCTCTGGCGACGGCCCGCGCATTGTTCTCGGCCCGAACGGCGCAGCCCTGTTCGAGCCGCTCGGCGGTGCCGAGGCGCACCGCGCGTTCCGCCAGAGGCTCCAGCGCGCCTACGACGCCGCGGCCCCATTCGATTACCCGATCCTCCCCTCGGCTCCCATCGTCAACGGCAGCTTATCGGATTTCGCCAGAGGCCTCGCGGCGCCGGCCGGTGGAGCGTGGGCGCCGTTTTTCTACGGCGAGGGCTCGGATGCTACCGCGACCGTGGAAGGCGGTGCGCTCCGCGTCGCGGGGCAGGCCGGACCGAGCTTTACCGGCGCAGGCGTCGAGCTCCGCCTCGGGACACCAGACGAGACAACCGACCTCAGCGCGTTCGACGGCGTCGAGCTCACCCTCGACGTGCGCGAGGGGCCTCTGGCGCTCCACGTGGCATCCTCTACGACATCCCGCCGCGACCGGCCCACGTTCGCCATCGGCCCGACGGACGGCGTCACCACGCTCCGCGTGCCGTGGAGCGCCTTCTCCCAGCGCACGCCCGTGGCTAAGTGGTTCCGCGATGCGACTGCGCTCCGCCTGCTCGTGAGCGGCCAGGGTGAGAAAGCGACCGTCTTCACGCTCTACGGCGCTCGACTCTACCGCGCGCACGCGTCTGGCTAGAGGGAGGCGTCCAACGCACCCGAGCGGCCTACCTTCGCCTCTGGCGAGGGCGCACGCGCCAGAGGCCACACACGCCACACTGCCCCAATGCTCATTACTCCCGACACACCGTGACGCCAGAGGCCCCCGCTCCCCACCTGACGTGGCGCGGCGTCGGCATCGTCGCCGCGGTGTACGTGGTGTTGGCACTGGTGTACGCCATCGCCATCGCGGGCAGCTACGTGCCCTATGAGGGCTGGGAGCGGGGCTTGAGCGCTCTGGTGCGCGTCGGGCCGCGCTCGCTGATGGACTACGCGATCAAGGGCGCGCTCACGCTGCCCGTCTGGTGGCTCGTCGTGCGCGGGTTGGACCGCCGCGGGCTGGGCGCTCAACTCGCGGCGCACGCCGTGCTCGGGCCGCTCTGGGTAGCGGCGTGGTTCTGGACGTACCGGCCTCTGGCGAAAGCGCTCGACCTGGGTGTGCTCAGCGGCGGTGGCGCCGTCTGGGACGTGTACATCCCCGCGATCATCTACGGCGGCACATTTGCCGCACTCCATGCCGCGCGCATCGTCGCGACAGAACGCGTCCGCGCCGACCGCGAGCACATGCTGCGCGAGGCTGCTCAGCAGGCCGAGCTCTCGGCGCTCAAGGCGCAGCTCAACCCCCACTTTCTCTTCAACACGCTCAACTCGATCTCGGCGAGCGTCCCGCCAGAGGCCGAGCACACCCGCGCGCTCGTCTCGCGGCTGGCGCACCTCATGCGCTACGCGCTGGACGCCTCCCGCCGCGAAACCGTACGCCTCGACGACGAGCTACGGTTTACCCGCGCCTATCTCGATCTGGAGCAGGAGCGCATCGGCGACCGCCTGCGCGTCGAGTGGGACGTGGACGACCTCGCCAGAGGCGTCGCCATTCCGCCTATGCTCGTGCAGCCGCTGGTGGAGAACGCCGTTCGCCATGGCATCGCGCCATCTCTGGCGGGCGGAACGGTCCGCGTCGCCGCGCACCTTTGCGAGAACAGGCTCACGGTCGAAGTCGCGGACACCGGCCGCGGGCTCGCCTCTGGCGAGAGTGTGAGCGCGCTCACCCGGCACGACGCGGAGGACGTAGGCGGCGTGGGGCTGGGCAACACGCAGGCGCGGTTGCGGGCCATGGGCGCCTCTGGCGTCGAGATCGACGCGGAAGCAGGAGAGACGGGCTTCGCTGTGCGCTTCACCCTGCCGGTCGAGCGCGGCGCGCGCGTCTCGCCACGTGCGCCAGAGGCCACTGCTTTCCTCTCTGTCTGATATGCGCACCGTCATCGCCGACGACGAGGCCCCCGCCCGCCGACTCATCCGGCAGTACCTCGCGGACTTTCCCGAGGTCGAGATCGTCGCGGAAGCTGCCAACGGCATCGAGGCCGAGGCGTTGATCCGAGAACACAGGCCGGACCTGCTTTTCCTGGACGTGCAGATGCCGGGCCGTACCGGCTTCGAGGTCATCGACGCGCTCCACCTCGCGCCGCCAGAGGCCATGCCACGCATCGTCTTCTCGACAGCCTACGACCAGTACGCCGTCCAAGCCTTCGAGGTCGCCGCCGTCGACTACTTGCTCAAGCCGTACGACCGCGCGCGCTTCGCAGACGCCATACGCCGCGTGCTGGCCTCTGGCGAGACCACCTCGGCTCTAGGCGAACTGGCGGCACTTCTGGACGCACGCCAGAGGCCTACCTACTCCGAGCGCCTCTTGGTGCGCGATGGCGCACGCGTCATCCCGGTCGAGACCGCCGAAATCCTGTGGGCCGAGGCCTCTGGCGACACGACCACCCTCCATGCCACGGGCGGGCGTGCGCACCTCGTCGGCCAGCGTCTGGGCGCGATGGCCGAGCGCCTCGATCCTCAACGGTTCGTGCGCGTCCACCGCTCGGCCGTCGTGGCGTTGGCGGCACTGCGCGGGCTGGAGCCCGATGGCTCCGGTGGCTTCCGCGCCACGCTGGTGGACGGCACCGCGCTGCGCGTGAGCCGCACCTACGCGCCAGCCCTGCGCGACCGGCTGGTGTAGCGCCCCGGGTTCTCGCCAGAGGCCTCTGGCGGCACCGCCATGCCTGCACCCGCGTGCGAGCCGCGCCGGACTCGAAAGGAAGCCTGAGGCACAGGCCGTTTGCACCGAAACGAGTACCTTCCGGGATATGGGTACTACATCGCACATGACACGTTTTTTGCGTCAAACCGGCAAGGGCCTTTTGAAGCGGGCCGGGGTCTACGAATCGACGCGTGTTTTCCTTCAGACGCTGGACCCGAGACGAAATCAGTATCGCCGCATGAAGCAGCACACCTGCACCGTGAACGGCCACGCGGTCACGTACAGCACTGCGGACGAGTTCTCAAACCGGGTGTTCTTTCCCAAGCTCCTGGGCGGTGGGCTGATCGAGACGCGCGTCACACGTCTCATGATGGACGCGCTTGCAAACGCGCGGGTTTTTGCCGATGTGGGCGCCAACCTCGGGTGGTACACGTGCCTGGCCTCGGCGCATATGCCCGAGGGCACTGTCCACGCGTTCGAGATGGACCGGGTCAACTACGGCTTGTTGCAGCGCAACGTGGAGCTCAACGGACGCACGAACGTGCAGATGCACAACATGGCCATCGCCTCCACCTCTGGCGTCGCGAGCTACGCGCGGGACTCGTCGCTCCCCCGGTCGACGCTGCGGCTTGACCTCACTGGCAGCGAACGCCCGCCAGAGACCACCGCGACCGTGCGTTCGGTCTCGCTCGACGACTTCTTCGCGGACCGCGAGCCTCCGGACGTGCTCAAGATCGACGTGGAGGGTGCGGAGCGAGAGGTGTTGCGTGGCATGACAGGTCTGTTATCTGAGGCTCGCCCGCTGCTGTTTCTGGAGATTCACCCCCACCGCCTGGGCGCCTTCAAAACAAGCACCGCCGACATCCTAAGCGTCTTGCGCGAGGCCAGGTACGACCTCGCAGCCATTCAGGACATGCGCAACCAGAGCACCACCGAGCACCCGCTCGTACCCATCACACGCGCCGACCAGATCAACGCCACGACGATGGTGATCGCCACGCCCGCGTGACCGCCGCGCCAGAGGCCTCTGGCGAGTAGACTCCGCGCATGGATTGGCGCCGCAACCTGCTCAGGATTGACTGCACCGCTGGCGCAGTTGTCGGCGTGCTCGTATTGAGCCTGCATGGATGGCTACGCGATATGTATGGCTGCCCGAATGGTTTGTCCTGGCGATGAGGCGTCGCCAACCTCGCCTACGCAAGCTTCTCGTTTTCCCTCGCGCGGTGGCGGCGCCAGAGGCCTCTGGCGGGGATTCAGGCGCGCTCGGCATCGCAGAGTGGCGCCACCGGTACGCGCTGCTCGCCGCCTGAGCCTCTGGCGGGAGCCGCATCGCCAGAGGCGGGCCGGTGCGGCTATACTCGCGCGGTCACCTCTCGCCGTCTCCCAGGACAGCCTCTGGCGCCCCGATGGACACGTTCGCCCTGACCGCCTCCGCGCTGCCACGCTTCTCGCTCGTTGTGCTGACGAGCGTGCTGTTTCTCGCCTTTGCGCTGCGGCCGAACAAGTCTCAAGGGTCGTGGTGGTTCGTCGGCGTGATTGCGGGGTTCGTGCTGCACCATCTGGCGCAGATGGGCCTGCGCACCATCTACGCCGATTGGAATGGCGACGTACTCATCCCGCTGACGTGGAGCAGTGTGCTCGTCGGGACGTGGGCGGCGCTGGGATTTGCCTACCGGCTGATGGGCAACCCGTATCCGCGCGAATCGCGCGCAGTGCTGTTTGCCAGCGGCATCCTGCTGTTCAGCGCCGCCGCGTACATCCATGCGACCTCGGGCGTGGGCATCGGCTACGATCCCGATACGGGCGTCGACCGGCTAGCCTCGGCGCTACTGCTGCTCCACATCTCGGCCGCAGTTTTCGTTCTCGTGCGGCGCTCGCGCAATCCCGAGACACCAGAGGCCACGCGGCGGGCACTCAGGGCGTTCGGCAGCGCGTTGTCGGTTGGGCTTGTGTTTCCGGTGTTCATCTTTCTGCAGGAGTCGGGCGCGATCTCGGGGTGGCTGTTCGAGCAACTGTCGCTCGTGGCATGGGCGGCTGTCATCATGGCGATCGTCACGGCGCACGTCAGCTACACGCCCGAGCCGACGAGCGTACTCGTCAAGGTGGTGAGCTTCGCCTTCGTCGCCGTCGTGACCGCGCTCGGCGTGGCCTCGGCGATCGCCTTTCGCGAGCCTCTGGCGGCGTACGGACCGCTCCCCACGGGCCTCGCCTTCACGCCAGAGGACAGCGGCGGCTACATCGTCTCCGACGCCGACGGCGCGATAGATGACGCCCCGGGCGAACCACTCGCCATCGCAGACCGCACGCCGCTGCGCGTGCCGCTGGGCTTCGCGTTCCCCTTTGCCGACAGCCTCTGGCGCGAGGTGTTGATCGACGACGACGGCTACGTCTCCTTCGGCGCCGACAGCGTTCAGAATCTGGCCGAGGTCAACCGCGGCTCACCGATCCCCTGGATCGCGCCTCTGCTCCTCGGGCTCTCGCCGACCGGCGAAGGCGTCAGCATCGCGCGAGACAGTGCGAGCGCGACGGTGACGTGGCGGGACATCCCGCTGACCCAGAGCGGCACCGACACGGCGACCGCGCAACTCGTGCTCCGTGGCTCTGGCGCGGTCGAGTTTCGCTACGGCCCCGTGCCGCCTGGCGAGCCGTGGGTGCGCGGCCTCTCGCCCGGCACGCCGACCGCGTCAGAGCCTCTGGCGCTGGGCGCGGTCGCCAGAGGCAGGGCGGCGGTCGAGAACCGCTGGACCGCGCGGATCGAGGCCGAGAGCCGCCGCGCAACTCCGTTTGCCTGGCTCATTCTGGGCGCGGGCGCCTTCGTGCTGCTCGCCTTTCCGTTGTACCTCCGCGAGGGCCTCACGCGCCCGCTGCGGCGGCTGCTCGGTGGCGTGCGGCTCGCCGCCAGAGGCCACCTGGAAACCGAGGTGCCGGTCGGCGCGCGCGACGAGATTGGCGTGCTGGCCGAGGATTTCAACCGCATGACCGGCTCGCTGCGCACCGCCGAGGCGTCGCTGCGCGCCTACGCGGACGAACTGGAATCGCGCGTGGAGGAGCGCACCGCCGAACTCGCGACCTCGCTGGACGAGCTGAAATCCGCCCAGGCGCGGCTGGTGCAGCAGGAGAAGATGGCCAGCCTGGGCGCGCTCACGGCGGGCATCGCGCACGAGATCAAGAACCCGCTCAACTTCGTCAACAACTTCGCCAGCCTCTCGCGCGAACTCGTGGACGAACTCGACGACGAGGAAGACCCCGAAGAACGCGAGGCCATCCTGGCCGACCTCAAGGCCAACGCGGAGAAAATCGAGGAGCACGGCCGCCGCGCCGACCGCATCGTGCGCGACATGATGGATCACGCACGGACGGGCGGCGGCGAGCGCCAGAGGCTAGAGGTCAACGCGCTGGTCACGGAGTACGCGAACCTGGCCTACCACGGCATGCGCGCGCGGCACCCCGAGACGAGCGTCTCGCTCCTGTTCGACCTCGCAGGCGACGCGGGCACCGCCCCTGTCGTCTCGCAGGAGATCGGCCGCGTGCTCATCAACCTCGTCGACAACGCCTTCGACGCCGTGCGCCTCACGCCAGAGGCGCAACCCGCCCGGGCCTCTGGCGCGGGGACGCAAACTGCTGGGGCCTCTGGCGAAGGCCCTCTCGCGAGCGCACCGACCGTAACCGTGAGCACCCGACGCGACGCCGACGCCGTCGAGATCCGAGTCGCGGACAGCGGACCGGGCATCGCGCCCGAGATCGCGGCCAGGGTCTTCGAACCGTTCTTCACCACCAAACCGACCGGCTCCGGCACCGGTCTGGGCCTGAGCATGAGCTACGACATCGTCACCAACGGCCACGGCGGCACGCTGACGGTGGAGAGCATGCCCGGCGAGGGCGCGGTCTTCGCTGTGCGCCTGCCTCTGGCGTAGCTCGCCCGCACCCGGCTGCGCAGCGCGTTTACCTGTGGCAGACCTTGGATGGTCACCGCCTCTCGCCAGAGGCGAACCCGCAGGCGGCCTCTGGCGTCTTGCAGGACCCCTTCCGCGCCCATGCCCGATCTGCCCGCTCCGTCCTCGCAAGAGGCGCCCGACCTTCGCGCCACCTCAGACGTACGCGAAGACGAAACGGCGCTGGAGGAGGCGGCACGGAAGAAGCTGGGGCTGAGGCGCTTTGACTGCCCGGCCTTGTTTCGCGAGACCGCCGAGGCGGCCGTCGACACGGACCTTCCGTTCTGGCTCGTGCTCATGCTTTCGGGCGCCATCGCGACGCTGGGATTGCTGCTCAACCAGACGGCCGTCGTCATCGGCGCGATGCTCGTGGCGCCGCTGCTGGGGCCGCTGCTGGGCCTCTCGCTCGCACTCGCCATCGGCGACGGGCGGCTCGCCGTCCATACGTTTGCGACGATCCTCGTCGGGATGATCGGCGTGATCGCGGTCGCGGCGGTGCTCACGCTCATTCTGCCGTTCAACGAGGTCACGTCCGAGATCGCGGCCCGCACGCGGCCGACGACACTCGACCTGGCGATCGCCATTTTCTCCGGTCTCGCAGGCGCCGTCGTCACGGTTTCGCGCGAGAGGCGGCTCTCGGCGAGCATCCCAGGCGTAGCGATTGCCGTGGCGCTGATCCCGCCGCTGGGCGTGTCGGGCTTCGGCATCGCGACGGGCCAGTGGGCGCTCGTCAAGGGCAGCCTGCTCTTGTTCGGCGCCAACCTGGGCGGCATCGTCATCATGGGCATGCTGGCGTTCTTGGCCGTGGGCATGCACCGGCAAGACGTGCGCGATGCCGCGCGCAAATGGCACGAGCAGGAAACCGAGGGCACGTTTGGCGCGCGCGTCGCCGCGCTTCCCGGCGTGGGCCGGCTGGGCGTGATGCGCTCGCCTCTGGCGAGGCTGACGCTCGTGGCCACGTTTGTGGGCGCGGTGGCCGTTCCGCTGTCGAACTCGCTGGGGCAGGTGATCCGCGAAGGTCGGGTCGCCCGAGCCGTCTCCGCAGCTGTCTCCGCTCTTGAAGCCGACGACGAGGCCTCGGTTCTCTCTCGCGAGTGGGAAATGGGCGAGCGGAGTTCGCGCGCCGAGCTTCGCGTCGCGACAACGGCATGGATCGGTGACGAGACGCGGCGGCGCGTCCAGGAGCAGGTCAGCGCCATCGCCGGGGAGCCCATCGACCTGCGCCTGGAGCAGGTTCTGGCCTCCCGCGGCGACCTCAACGAAATCGCAGACCGCCTCACGACCGACCCGGACCCGGTGCCTCTGGCGCCAGAGGCTCCGC
Source organism: Rubricoccaceae bacterium (assembly GCA_963708165.1). Classification (GTDB taxonomy): domain Bacteria; phylum Bacteroidota; class Rhodothermia; order Rhodothermales; family Rubricoccaceae; genus Rubricoccus. The sequence continues at coordinate 3,752,323 of OY970187.1, forward strand.
CCTCGGTCGACGCCGTCCGCGCTCGCGTGGCGGATGTGCTCGCGAGCCTGGCAGTGCCGGATAGCGTCGTGCTGCTGGGCGGCGAGATCGCGGTCGATGACGGCCCGCCCGCGCTCACGGTCGTCTACGCCGCGCCGCGACGCTTGGGACGGGATGCGGAGCAGCTTATCGCGAGACAGGCGGCGCGCGAGCTCGACCTCCCGTCCGCGTCGGCGCGCACGCGGCCGGTGCGGCTGGGCGCGCGCGCCGTGCCCACAGATACCGCCGGTGCTGTGCAACAGGCCTCTGGCGTGGCCGCCCTGCTCGCTCGCCACGCCCGGCTGGGCGTGACCGTCCGGGCCGACTCGGCCTCTGGCGTGCGCCTCCGCCAGAGGCTCGTCCGTGCCGGAGCGCCGCGGGATCGCGTCAGCGTGCAGCGAGATTCCACCGCGGCACGGCTCATTCTCCGGCTCACCGACTGATGCCCGACATTTCATCGATCGTCGACGCGCTCGGCTGGACGCCGTGGGCCGTCATTCCGCTCTATCTGCTCGGCTTCGCGACGGCCGTCGACGCGGTCATGAAGTCACGCACGCCGCAGGGCTCCATCGCGTGGGTGTTCGCGCTCGCCACGCTGCCCCTCATCGCGCTGCCGATCTACTGGATCCTGGGCCGCTTCAAGTACGATGATTACTTGGAGGCCCTGCGCGAGTTCGACGCCCGGATCGCCTCTGGCGTGAACGAGTCGCTGGACAGTGGGCTGACTCGGTTTTGGGTGAAACCCGACGACGTGGAGGGCGAGCGCGGACTTCGCGAGCAGGGCGAGATGCGCGCGTTCAGCGCGATGGCGACGCTGCCGTTTACGCGAGGCAACGACGTGCGCCTGCTCGTCGATGGCGCCGCCACGTTCGACGCCATCGTGCCGTGCATCGACGCCGCCGAGACGTACGTGCTGCTCCAGTTTTATATCGTCCACGACGACGAGATCGGCGCCCGCGTGCAGCGCGCTCTCATCAACGCTGCCGCCAGAGGCGTCGAGGTGCGATTTCTCTACGACGCTATTGGGAGCTGGAAGCTGCCCCGGCGTTACCTCCGCGAGATGCGCGACGCGGGCGTCCACGTCGCGCGGTTCGCCGGGCCGCGCTCGTGGCTCAAAAAGCTGCGCCTCAACTTCCGCAACCACCGCAAGATCGTCGTCTGCGACGGGCGCACGGCGTTCGTCGGCGGCCTCAACATCGGCGACGAGTACCTGGGACGCGACGAGAAAATCGGCCCCTGGCGAGACACGCACCTGCAGACCGAGGGGCCCACGGTGCAGGGTTTGCAACTGTCGTTCGCGCGCGACTGGTTCTACGCCACGCGCGAGGGTCTGGGCCACCTGGTGTGGTCGCCAGAGGCGGCCTCTGGCGCAGACCAGACGGCGCTCGTGCTCGCCAGCGGCCCGGCCGACGCGTTGGAGACATGCGGCCTGCTGTACACGCACGTGATCGAGAGCGCGGAAAGACGCGTCTGGATCGCCACGCCGTACTTCGTGCCCGATGGCCGCGTCCTCGGCGCGCTCCAACTCGCCGCCCTGCGGGGCGTGGACGTGCGCGTGCTGATGCCGCGCACCTCCGACAGCCTGTGGTTCAAGTGGGTACCCTACGCGTACCTGCCCGAGGTGGAGCGGGCGGGCGTCAAGGTGTTTCTCCACGAGCCCGGCTTTATGCACCAGAAAGTGGCGCTCGTGGACGACGACTTTGCGGCCATCGGCACGGCCAACTTCGACAACCGCTCGTTCCGCCTCAACTTCGAGGCGACGATGGTCATCCATGACAAGACCTTCTGTGGCGAGACGGCCCGGATGCTGGAGCACGACTTCTCGAACGCGACGCGCATCTCGCAGGAGGACCTGGAGGACACGTCGTTCCTGTTCCGTTTCGCTGCGAGCGCGACGCGTCTGTTCGCGCCGGTGCTGTAGCCTCTGGCGGGGCGCTGTGCTCTGGCGCCAGAGGCTCGGGTGTATCCGGCGCGGTGCAGCATAAACCCCTCAAAGAAGCTGAATAGCTCCAGCGTGGCGTCCGAGCACAACGAATCAGGGGCTCCGGGCTGAAGCCCTGCCCCTCGCACCAGCTCTCGCCGGGCAGCGTCCTACGTCCCCGAATTGTGGCGGCCGACTCGTATCGGTGGGTGCCGTCCGCGCGTTGGCCATCAAGGCCCCGGCGGCGGCCAGACCCCTCAAGGAGTTCGCGGTGGCCGGATTTCTCCGGGCCATCCGCTGCCCCGCTGAAGCGGGGCAGTCTCAGATACACGTCGTGGGCGCCAGAACCGTCTTCCCGGAGTGGAGGGCGCCGGTGTGGCGCCAGTTCAGCGTGCGGGCTTGACGGTCCGGCCACTGGGGGGTACGAGGAGTATAGGACGCGGCGCCGCTTCTTGGAAGTATCCCGCCGCTGCAGGCCGACGACAGGCTCTAGCGCTCTTGGCGTCGGGCGGCTCCGGCGCTTACGTTGCCCGCCTGAACCTCCAGCGCCTCAGCCTCTCGCGGCTGAGCGTCCAACTGTTCTACCGCCCTCATTCTCGGACACTCATGACTGAGCCTGAGATCGTCGTCCGCACAGCCACGGAGGGCGACCTCAACTTCGTCTCTCAGGACGGCCACCTTCCGGATTCCTTCGTAAAGCGGAAGGTGAGCGACGCCGACGTTTTCCTCGCGCTACGGGACGGTGAGCCTATCGGGTACCTTCGGCTCGAATGGCTGTGGTCGAAGCTCCCATACGTCGAGATGATTTGGGTGCTGGAGCCCTACCGCCGCGCCGGTGTCGGGCGGGCGCTCCTCGCTCACGTCGAGGCGGAGGTAGCGAGCCGAGGACACGTTGCGCTGTACAGTTCGTCGCAGGCGGACGAGCCGGAGCCGCAGGCGTGGCACCGCCGAATGGGATTCGAGGAATGCGGCGTGCTCGCCGGTCTGAACGAGGGTGGCATCGGCGAGGTGTTCTTTCGCAAAGCACTCGGCCTGACCGCTCCCTAACTCCGCCAGAGGCCTCTGGCGCCACAGGCGCTACTGTTCCATATGCGTGACTCAAACGAGACCTCGCCCCTTGATTCCCCTGAGCGCGTCACGGTCGTCCATTCCGGCCGTGGCGGACATGTGGCTGTCGATGGGTGGCATTACCCAATCGAGCACATCCAGGCTGGTCATTTCGAGATCACGTTTCCGGCAGGGAGCCGCCACTCGGACCTGGACAGGCACGCCAAAATCCTCCACGCATGGGCAGCGAGCCGAACCCCTACGTGGTCTCTCCGCGACGGCAGGCGCAGCTCGCGTTCCGCGACGTAGGCTCGCGACGGATCGGCAGCTCTGCGCGTCCCGCCAGAAGCCGCTTCGGGCCCGTCTCGCCAGAGGCCTCTGGCGCAAGCCTCGAATCACCTTCGGCCCGCTCCGTCCAGAGAAGCCGCCAGAGGCTAGCCCAGGATGTCCTCCAGGTCGCCCAGCGTGTCTCGCAGGTCGCGCGTGGCGACGGTGGAAGGCATGAGCGCGCGGCGTCCGTTGCGGCGCCTCTGGCGGGAGCCCAACGCAACGCTGTCCCAGAGGTCGTGCGCTGGGCGGTCCAGCACGTCCTCGCGGAGCGTGATGCCGTGGCGCGCGAAGATGGGGCCCACCTCGTCGCGGCGGCGCGAGAGCTGGCGGAGCGTGCTCGAATAGGCATGCTCCAGCACCATCTTGCGCTCGGCGAACGAGAACACGTTGACGAAAAACATGGTGTAGTCGTCCCGCGTGGGCTCGATCAGGACCACGTCGGCCGCGTCATAGCGCTCGCGGTAGGCCGCGAGGCCAGTCCCGAGGCGGCTGTGGATGAGCGTGCGCAGCGTCTGGCTCATGACCGTCGGCAGGCCACGGTCGACCAGCTTGCCGCGCTCCATCACGCCCTTCTCGACGCTGTTGACCGTATCGACGGGCACGATAGGGTTGATGCACAGCACCAACTCCGCGCCGCGGTCGAGCGCGACCGACGCGTGAACGGTTTTGTGCAGCACGCCGTCCACATAGTGACGTCCGTCGATCTCGACCGGCGGGTAGAGGCCGGGCAGCGCCGTCGAGGCCTGGATCGCGAGCGAAATGGGCACGCTCGCCAGAGGCCCCTCGCCGAAGCGAACCGTCTCGCCCGCGTCCAGATCGGCGGCGACGACGATGAGCTCGTTTTTAAGCGCGCGGAAGTCGTCGGTGCGGCCCTCTGGCGCGAACACACGCTCCAGGTAGGTGCGCAGCGGCTTGTTGTCGAACACGCCGACGGGCACAGCGCGGCTTAGCCGCTCAATGAGCGTCGCGACGAGGCTGTACGTGCGCGGCTTGCGGACCGTATCTGCGAGAGCCCCAGCGACCAAGCCTGGAATCGACGCGAGTCGACGGGCGATCTCGCCCGCGGCGGGCTTGAGGAAGAGCTCGGGACGGAACGGCTGCTCACCCGGCTCCTCGTGCATAACCGAGCGCGCCATTTGTGCCGTCGTGATGCCGTTAGCGAGGCACGCGCCCACGAGCGCACCCGCGCTCACGCCGACCGTGATGGGCACATCGTTGAAGTCGACGCCGTCGAGCGCGTCATCGAGCGCGCGGAGCACGCCGATTTCGTAGATGGCGCCTTCAGGCCCTCCGCCCGCGAGGGCGAGTCCGAAACGGCCGGTGGGATGCGTGGGCGAGGAGACGATGTGCATGGCGGGAAGCGCTTTCAGTGCGGAGAGGATACGAACGCCGCAGCGCGGCGATCCCGTATCACAGCACTCCGCCTCTGGCGCCAGAGACACGCTGTGACGCGCAGCACCTCTCGCCAAAGGCCTCGTTACGCGTCGCCAGCGATCTCGCGTGGCGTCACGCCAGAGGCCTCTGGCGCGTGCGTGCCGCCCGGCATTGGCGTGCCGGCCGGCATTGGCGTGCCCGAAGGCGGCGGAATGTCACGGTCGCGGCGGTCCGCGAGCCACGAGGCCAGAGCCGCCGTGCCGATGCAGACCACGATCACGGCCAGCGAGAGCCATTCGGGAATCTCGAAGCCTCTGGCGTGGAGCCACTCGGCCGAGAGCATCTTGAGGCCGATAAAGACCAGAACGGCACCCAGCCCGTAGTGCAGGTAGCGCACGCGCTCGATGACACCGGCGAGGAGGAAGTACAGCGCCCGCAGGCCGGTGACGGCGAGGATGTTGGAGCTGTACGCCAGAAACGGGTCCGTCGTCACGCCCAGGATCGCCGGGATGGAATCGACGGCGAACACCACGTCTGTCAGCTCGATCATCACGAGGACGAGAAACAGCGGCGTCGCCATGAGCTTTCCCGCGTGACGCACGAAGAAATGCTCCTCGTGGTAGGCCTGGGTCACCGGAAGAGCGCGACGGAGAACCTTCAGGATCGAGTTGTCCGAGATGTTGCTTCCCTCCTCGCTCTGGAAGAACATCCGCGCGCCCGTCAGGATGAGAAAGGCGCCGAAGACGTAGAGCACCCACTCGAAACGGTCGATCAGTGCCACGCCGACCAAAATCATGGCCGCCCGCATCAGAATGGCGCCAAAGATGCCCCAGAACAGCACGCGGTGCTGATACTGCGCCGGGACTCCGAAATAGCCAAACAAGACCGCGATCACAAACAGGTTGTCGACCGAGAGCGACAACTCGACCAGATAGCCCGTCAGGAACGTGAGGCCGGGCGTGAGGCCGTACTGCCACCAGATCACGACGTTGACCACCAGCGCCGCGGCCACGAAGAAAACCGTCAGCCGGGCCGCCTCGCGCCACTCGATTTTGTGGGCCTTCTTGTTAAAGACCAGCAGATCCAGCAGCAGCAACGCGACGACGTAGCCGTTAAACGCCACCCAGGCCCAGGTCGGAACGTCGAGGTGCGTGGGGTCTGCCATAGCGCCTCCCTACGTGCGCTTACTCCGAGAGGTCCCGGTGTCCGAAGTAATACAGGCAATACTTGAGCTTAGCTGCCTTCTGCGGCCCAAAACCTGGCAGCTTCTTGACTCGCTTCTCGACCTCGGCATTTGTGCCCTCGCGCCAGAGGCCGCCCGCGTCGCCGCCGTAGTCGTCCGCGATGGCACGCGCGACGGACTGCGTGGTGTCGACCATCTTGTTGGTGAACCGGTGCACCGCGGGCGACTCGGTAAACACGGTCGCGAACGCCTCTCGGTCCATGTCTGCGATCTGGCGCATGTCGAGATGCCCGAGCCTCTGGCGCAGCTTGAGCGGACCGCAGAATGCGGTTTCGGCGAGCACGCGCTGATCGTAAAGCAAGCCGAGCAAGATGGCGTTGGGCTCGTCGCGCAGAAACTGGTCAGCCTCGGGATCTTTGGTCGCGGTGCCCTCGGCTTTGAGCCGGTCCATCATGCGAACGAGGCCGCCGTCGAGTTCGGAATAGTCGGAGGCGTCCATGCGGGAGGGATTCGGGATGGAGGGATGAACGAGGGATGCGAGGGTCAGATGGGCCTCTGGCGCCAGAGGCGACCTCCATTCTTTCCAGACTGTCCCCCTCGCACGCAAGAGGGACGCGAATCGAAAGGCCTCTAGCGCCAGAGGCTAGGCGCGCTTCCACGTCGGGCCGGAGGGCGTGTCCATCACGACCACGCCGAGCGCGTCGATGGCGTCGCGTAGCGCGTCGGCGCGGGCCCAGTCTTTGTCGGCGCGAGCGGCCTCGCGGTCGCGGAGCAGCGCGTCGACCTCGGCCGTGAACGCCGCGTCCTCTGCGCTGCTGGCGCCAGAGGCGACGCGTTGCGTGCCGCCCGGAGCCTCGGGCATGTCGATGCCGACGATGCCGAGCAGCGTGTCGATCTTCTGGAGATAGCGCATGGCGGCGCCCGCCATGCTGGCGTTGAGGCCGGGGCCTCTGGCGAGGGCGAGGATCGCGCCTGCGCCGCGGAGCCCGGCGGCGAGCGCGACGGGCGTGTTGAGGTCGTCCGTCATGCCGTCGAGCGCGTCGGCGTAGGCGTCGTCGAGTTCGTCCGAGAGGCCCGCGGCGAGATCGGGGTCGACGTCGGCGCCAGAGGCCGTCTGGGCCGCGGCGAGCGCGTCGACGTAGCGCGTGCGGTTTTTGCCCGCGTCCTCTAGCGCTTTGCGCGTGAGGTTGAACGGCTTGCCGTACTGGCCCGAGATGAGCAGCATCCGCAGCGCCAGAGGATCGACCGGCGCGCCCCAGTCCTCGCGCCCGCCCGCCTCTGGCGGCGCGGTGAGATCGCGCACGGTGAGGAAGTTGCCCGCCGACTTGGACATCTTCTCGCCCTCGACCTGCAGAAAGCGCGTGTGGATCCACATGCGGGAAAATGGTTCACCGGTGAGGGCCTCGGCCTGCGCGATCTCGCACTCGTGGTGCGGGAAGCGGAGGTCTTCGCCGCCGCCGTGCAAGTCGATGGTCGTGCCGAGGTATTTCTGCGCCATGACCGAGCATTCTAGGTGCCAGCCGGGGAAGCCTTTGCCAAAGGGCGCGTGCCACTGCATGAGGTGCGCGTCGTCTTTTTTCCACAGCGCGAAGTCTCGCGGGTCGCGCTTGGCACTGTCCTGCACCAAGTCGCGCGAGCCGTCGCGAAGAGAGTCTGCAGCCTCGTTGCCGCTCAGTTTGCCGTAGCCGTCGAAGCTGGGCACGTGGAAGTAGACGCCGTCTTCGGTTTCGTAGGCGTGGCCGCTTTCCAAGAGCGTTCGCACCGCGTCGACCTGTTCGGTCACGTGCTCGGTCGCGCGGGGGCGCACGTCGGGCTCGTGGAGGTTGAGCGCGTGCCAGTCCGTCACCAGTCCGCTGGTGTAGTGCCGCGCGAGGTCCCAGACGTTGGCGAACTGCTCGCCCTCTTTGCTCGCGAGGGCTTTGGCCAGCTTGTCCTCGCCAGAGGCGTCAGCCACGTCATCGTCCGTGAGGTGCCCCACATCGGTCACGTTGCTGACGTATCGCACGTCCCAGCCCAGTGCGTGGGCCGTGCGTACGACGAGGTCGGCGGTCAGGAACGTGCGAAAGTTGCCCACATGGGCGTAGCTGTAGACCGTCGGGCCGCAACTATAGAACCGCAGCAGCGGCACGCCAGAGACGCTCTGCTCGCTGGGCACGAGGACCTCGGTTTGCCGTGCGAGCGTGTTGTGGAGGCGGAAGTCGGGAGTCTCGGGCATGGGCGTAGTGCTGAGTTGCAAGCTACCGCCGCCTCTGGCGCTGTCGCGCCCGAGTTCCGAGTTCCGAGTAAAGCTGTTTCGCGTCCGCCTCTGGCGCCAGAGGCACGCTCACTCCTCTCCTGCTTGTCATCCCGACCCCGAAGGGCAGGCGCAGCCAGCGGAGCCGAGGGATCTACTTGCCGGATGCTCGCACTAGAATGGGGCGCCCACTGTGGCTAGATCCCTCGTCGCCTCGCTCTGTCGGGATGACAGGATGTGAGAACAGAGGCGAGACCAAAAGAGGCAAACGCCGGGCATGAACCAAGTGCATCGCGCGGACGCTCCGAGAGGGGGGCTCTGCGAGACCACAACCAGCCGGACGCCAGAGGCCTCTGGCGGAACAAAAATCGCGGCGCCATCCCCTCATCCCTCATCCCTCACGCGCCTCTGGCGCCAGAGGCTTCCTCGAACAGCGCGTCGTAGGCGGCGATGTGCTCGCGCCAGGCGAGGTGCGCGGGAATCTCGCGGAGGACTTCGGACGGGAGCGTGCGGTCGTCGCCGGAGAGGATGCGTTTGAGCGTTTCGTACAGGTCGTCTTCGTCGCTGTAGAGAACAGGCGCGTGCAATAACGGACTGTGTAGCTGGCGGGGGATCAGCTCCGGGTACGTCAGGCGGTCGGGCAGCAGCGGGTGGCAGCCGCAGTAGATCGCCTCCATCATCGCGATGCCGAAGAACTCGTGTTTGGCGGTGCTCACCACGACATCGGCGCGGTGCAGCAGCGTGGCGTACGCCTCGAAGCTTTCGGCGTAGCCGTAGTGCAACACGCGCTCGGCGTAGCGCCGAAAGCCTCGTTCAAAGGCGGGAGGCATCTCCTCGAACGACTGCCCGGCGAGGATGAGGCGGAAGCGGTGGCCGGAGTCGTCGAGGCGATTGACGACGCGGAAAAAGGCTTCGGGGTCTTTGTCGTACTCCCAGCGCTGGTTCCAGAGCAGAACCGGCGGGCCGGGCTCTTGCACGCGCTTTTTCTCCGCCAGAGGCCGTGCGGCGTCGAGCCCCGCGAGGTCTAGGCCGAGGTGCAGCACGCTCGACTTTTGTCGCAGCGCAGGGAGTGTGCCCACGTGCGTGTAGTCGGGAAAGCGGCGCAGGAGGTCTGGCAGAGCGCCGAAGAACTCCGCGCTGTGAAACTCGGAGTTGAACACGACGCGGTCGGCCGCGAGCGCGGAGAGAATGTTGAGGTAGGCGTACGTGTAATCACGCTCCTCGCCCTCGCGCAGCGGGTAGGTGAGTTGGTTCTCGTGGAAATAGAGAACGACCGGAACGGTCGCGAACACGTCGCGCGTGAGCGCGAGAAACGCCGGGACGTTGACCATGTCGGACGCGAAGATGACCTCCGGCGCCCACCCATCCGCGCAGAGCTCGCGAGCTTTCTCGGCGAGCGTAACCGCGCCTCCCTGCATCCGCCACTTCCAGTAGCGCGCAGCCATCGTAACCGGGCGGACATCGTGGGCGCTGTGCCGCACGAGGTCGTCCAGAAAGCGGCGGTGCGAGCCGCCGTGCCAGGGTTCGAGCGCGAGGACGCGCACGGGCTAGTCCTCCTCGGCGCTGGTGAGTTCGGCTGTTTCCTCGGCGCTAGCCGGGCGCACGACCGCGAGCGTGCGACGCTGCAAACAGTCGCGCAGCGTGACATCGCGCACTTCTTTAGGCGTGACGACGGTCTCGCCCTGTGATTCGAGGGAGAACGAGCGAGAGGCGAGGCGCACCGTGAGTGGCTCTTCGGTGACGTTCTTGACGATCATGCCGCGACGTTCGGCCATGCTGAGTTTGGATGCGTGAGAGGGCTGCAAGATATTGCCGCATCCCGTTTCGCGATGCCCGCCCTTTCAGCCCTCCGATCTGCCGCCCGCGCCGCCGCCGGCCTCGTCTTCCCGAGCCTGTGCGTGGGCTGCGGCGGGCCTCTGGCGGAGGCCTCGCCCGTGTGCGCGGCATGCGTGCGCAGGCTCCCGCATCCGGCGCCAGAGGCCGTGCCGGCGCAGTTGGTGGCGCGCGGCGCGCCCGATCCTCTGGCGCAGCGCTCCGCCACGCTGTGGTCGTTCGATGCGGGCGGCACGGTGCAGCGAGTGCAGCACGCGCTCAAGTACGGCCGTCGCCCGAGCCTCGGCCTGCCGCTAGGGCGTCTGCTGGGAGTCCACCTCGCACGCCGCTCGTGGCGCCCCGCCTATGTCTGCCCGGTGCCACTGGCGCCGTTGCGCGAGTTGGAGCGCGGCTTCAACCAGTCGGCTGGGCTGGCCTCTGGCGCCGCGGAGGCGCTGGGCTGCGCCCGGGCCGATCTGGTGGTGCGCACCCGCGCGACGCAGACGCAGACCACGCTCGCGTTTAGCAAGCGGTGGGAAAACGTCGACGGCGCGTTCGGGCTCTCGCCAGAGGCTGGATCTCTGGCGGGCGTCTGTGTGCTCCTCGTGGACGACGTGCTGACGACTGGCGCGACGCTGCTGGCGGCAGCTCAACCGCTCGTGGACGCTGGCGCGGAGGTGGCAGTCGCAGCGCTCGCGATGGCCGACGGCTGAGGGTTTCGGGTTCCGGGTTCCGGGTTCCGGGTTCCGGGTTCCGGGTGGAAGCTGCGCTCCATGCGCCTCTGGCGCCAGAGGCCGCCGCAGTTCTTTCCATGTCGTCGTCTTTCTCCCCAGACCGTCATCCCGAGGCACGCGAAGCGACGAGGGATCTGCTAAGCCCTGTTGCTATCCGGGTCTCGCCAGAGGCCACATCGCCAGAGGGTAGGACGGAGCTTTCGAGTGCCACACGACCCTTCCGAATTCCGCCTCTCTGCAAAACTCCCCGGCGCCTCTGGCGGTAGTCTGGCCACTTCCTTCTCGCGACACCGACCCCAGATGGCGACCGACACGACCACCTCCATCGAAGACCAACTCCGCGCACTCGTGCGGCTCCAGGCCATCGATAGCCGCATCGACCAGCTCAACAAGCTCCGCGGGGACCTCCCGGACGAGATCCGCGACCTCGAAGACGAGAAGGCAGGCCTCGAAACACGCCTCTCGCAAATCGGCTCCGAAAAGAAGGAGGGCGAAGTGCAGCGCAAAAAACTCAAGCTCGACATCGCCGAGAGCGAGGGCCTGATCCGCAAGTACGAGGAGCAACAGCTTCAGGTGCGCAACAACCGCGAGTACGACGCGCTCACCAAAGAGATCGAGGCGCACCGCCAGCGAATCCAGAATGCGCACGACGAGATCGAAACACTCGAAGGCCGCGACGTGGACAACGAGGACGTTGTGACCACCTCGGACGACCGCCTCAAGGAGCTCGAAGACATGCTCAAGGAGAAGCACGAGGAGCTCTCGCACGTGGAGAAGGACACGGCCAAGGAGCAGAAGTCGTTCGAGAAGGCGCGCGCGAAAGCCGCCAAAGACATCGACGGACGTTACTTCAAGGCGTACGAGCGCCTCCGTGGCCGCATGCGCGATGGACGCGCCGTCGTGCCCATCGAGCGCGGGGCCGCCGCCGGCTTCCTCGTGCCGCCACAGCGCCAGGTCGAGATTCGCCAGCGCGACCGCATTATGGTCTCCGAGCACGACGGTCGCATCGTCGTCGACCCGGAGCTATTCCGCGAGGTGCAGGACTCGCTCAAGTAGAGCCTCCGGCGTCTAGCCTCTGCCCCGTCTCCGCTCTGGAGGCGGGGCGTTTTTATGGGCCCAGGCCTCTGGCGCCAGAGGCCGCGGGCTTACTCCTCGTAGTCGCGGATCTGGTAGACGCCGTAGCCCGTGCCCATCCAGACCGTCTCACCAGAGACGACGATGTCCTCGACCGCGTCGGTGTTGTAGCGGCGGTCCAGCACGCCGCTTTTGTGGCGCTCGGCGTAGCCATCCGTCCGCCCGCGCCACACACCGCCAGAGGCGCCGACGGCAAACACGCCGCACGAGCCGTTGCCGTCCTGCGCGAACGACGCGCGCTCGCGCCAGAGCCCCCCCTCCCATGCGTGGACCGTGCAGCCTGCAGCGGAACGGTTCATCACCCAAACCTCGCCGCCAGGGCCTTCTTCAAGATCAATCGCTTGCTCGGCACCCGGCCCTTCGGCGCGTTCCCAGCCGCTGCCACGGTTCCAGAACACGCCGCTGCGGTAGGTGGCGAGCCAGTGCGTGCCGTCGCGCGTGATGAGGAAGTCCGCGAGATCGCCGAGGTCGGCGGCGAACGCGTACGGCCCTTCCTCAACAAACGTCACGATGCCATCGCGGAGGTGGACGAGATTCTGGTTGCCCTGGTAAATGCCCATAAACGCGCCCTGATGCGAGTCGCCAGCCGCGAGCGTTCCGTTGTAGATCACTTGGTAGGCGTCCACGTTTTGACCGGTCGCGAGGTCGACGCGCGCCAGGAATGACTGCCCGCCCGAGCCCGCTGTGTTGTACTCGATCCAGGCGGTGTCCCGCTCGGATCCGATAAACCGCTCGAACCCACTCCGCCGCTGCCGGAAGTCTGTGCCGTCCGGGGACGACCAGAAAGACGAGCGGTAGTCGCTCAGCCGCACCCACAGGTCGCCTCTGGCGTCGGTGAACACATCCTGGGCGTTCGACTCGTAGGCAGAAGTGCCGGTCACAAGCCGTTGCCAAAGGGTTTGCTGAACACGTGCCGTAACGGTCGCCGTCGCCTCTCTCTGCACCCGCAACGTGTCCCGCCCCGCGACGGTGGAGACACCGTCGAGCGCCTGTACCGTAGCGGAGTGGGGGCCGTCCAAATGGCTGACGTAGATCCCAACGTGCCACGTTCTGGCGTTCACCCGCCGCCGTGAGTGCGCCACGCGCTCCCCGTCCAGCAACACCTCCGGGACGTAGAGCGAGTCCGTCGTGTTGACGCCTGTCACGGATAGGCGAAGCGTGTCTCGCGCTAGGCCCTGCGGGTTCAGCACATCCACCGAGAGTTCCAGCGGATCGGTCGAGGCCTCGAACTCCTCCTGCGAGAGGTGGCTGTCGCACCCGGTGAACACAACCAGGAGCACGAGCGCAAACGCGAGGCGGGACATCTAAAGCAGCGAGGTGGCGTCAAAGCTACCGCTCCTCTCCGCCAGAGGCCTCTCGCGCCAGAGGCTCATCCATTGGCGTCGCCTCGCGAAGCCCCGGATCGCCCTCGCGCGAGAGGAACCGGTTCCACCCGCCGACGAGCCACGCGAGGCAGATCGCGCCGAAGCCTGCCATGGCGGCGAACGAAAACGTCATCACCCACTGCACGCGCGAGAACGCATCGAGGATGACCTGGTCGCTACCTGCCTGCACGCGGATGGGCACGACGAGCGACGAGTCGGCTTCGTAGGCGTACTGAATCTCTTTCATAAACGCCAGAGGCAGCTCGATAAAGCGCTCCACGGGTGCCGACGCCTCTGGCGGCGTGTAGCGCAGCTTGACCATGCCATGTGTGATCTCGCTGCGCTCGCGGACTTCCACATCTAGCACCTGAGCCTCCACGCCGGTCCCGAACTCGGCGGTTTGGCGCTGCTCGAAGCCTGTAAACGTGAGTTGCACCGCAATCACCACGAGCAGCAGCGGAAGCGCCCACAGCAGGCGCGCGACGATGGGGTTGGAGAGGAAATTCATCCGTTGGGAAGGCGTGCTGTGCTGCGTACGCGCGCAACTCCGCGCGGTCCCTCGAAAACACCGCCAATCCTCTGGTGGCTGGCCTCTGGCGCCAGAGGCCAGCACACGTCGGCATCTGGCGGCTACGCCGCGAAGAGGTACGGCTTCCACGTCTCCTCCAGCGTGCCCACCAGATCGCGCATGTACATCACGTGGCTGGGTCGAAACGGCTTGCGCGCCAGAGGCATCCCGGCCTCTTCGGGTGTTTTGTTGCCTTTTCGGTTGTTGCACGGCGTGCAGGCGGCCACGAGGTTTTCCCACGCGTCGCGCCCGCCGCGGCTGCGCGGCATGACGTGGTCGAGTGTGAGTTTATCCATGCTGCCGCAATACTGACACGTGTGGTCATCGCGGCGGAGCACGTTGCGGCGCGTAAGGAGCACGCGGCGGTACGGCATGCGGATGTACCGCTTGAGCCGCACGACGGTCGGCCACGGGTGGCGCGTGCGGGCGGAGCGGATGCATCGGTCGGCGCGGTCGGCGATGAGTTCGGCTTTCTCGAGAACCACGAGCACCATCGCGCGCTCTACGCTGCACACCGACATGGCTTGGTAGTCTGCGTTGAGGACCAGCACATGGCCTCCGAGACCGCTCAAAACATGCGCCTCCCCGGCGCCATCTCCATCGAGTTCATGCGTGTATAAGACGTGTGTAGACGAGTATAACGACGACGCCCTCCGACCGTCGGGCCAGAGGGCGTCACCCTAACGGGCATGTCGAGAGGCTCGGCGCGCTGCGCCAGAGGCACAAGCGAGAGGCGAGCCTCTGGCGTGTTAGCGCACGCGCTCCCAGTACTGCGTCTTGCCGATCACGCGGCCGAGGATCTTGTACCCGCCGGTGAGGCGGAGGCGACCGTCGGGCTGCACCTGCATCCAGCCGCTGTAGTTCTTGCCCTCGTCGGGCTTAAAGGCGGAGCCGCCGGTGTACTTGCCGTCGCCGTCGCTGTCGGAGAAGCCGGTCAGGATGACGAGGTCCTTCAGGTTGGAGCCCTTGAGAGCACGGCCGCGCATAGCGGAGGCCGGTCCGTCGTTGGGGTAGCGGTCCACGCAGTTTGAGCATGTCCGGCCTTCGGGGAGTAGGCGGATGATGCGGCCGGTGAGCACGCCGCGCGACTCGGAGATCTCGACGATGGACTTGGCGTTGCCGTCCTCGAAGGTGCGCCACTGCCCGACGGGCGACTGCGCGAATGCGGGAAGGGCGAGCGCAAGCATCGCTGCGACACCGAGAAAGCGTGTGATGCGGAAAGTCATAAGGGTGGGAGTTGGTCGGGAAGGGAGAGCGCAAATGTAACAGGCGCCCTCGCGGTGACCAAACGTATGCAAGGGCCGTTCCGTACCTCTGGCGACAGGCCTCGCCCCTTCTACCCTCACGTAAGGCATGTGTAAACGTCTTATGCGCCGCCAGAGGCCTCTGGCGCGTCCACCGTGTTAGACAGAAGCGTCACGCATAGCCGACGGCGGAGGCGATGGCGAGCGCGATGAGGCCGAGCGCGAACAAGACGACCTGCAGCGGCAGGATCCACCGCGCCCACGTCTGCCACGGGATCCGCGCGAGCGAGAGCACGCCCATGAGCACCGCGCTCGTGGGAATGATCATGTTGCTAAAGCCGTCGCCCATCTGGAAGGCGAGCACCGCCGTCTGCCGGCTCACGCCGACGAGGTCCGCCAGAGGCGCCATGAGCGGCATCGTGAGCGCAGCCTGTCCGCTGCCGCTGGGCACGAAGAAGTTGATGGCGCTCTGCGCACCGAACATCGCCATCGCGCTCGTCGCGGCGCCCGCCCCTTCCAGGCTGCTCGCGAGCGCGTTCAGAATCGGGTCGATGGTCTGGCCGTCTTCCAGCACGACAAGGATGCCTCTGGCGATGCCGATGATGACGGCCGTCGGCGCGAGGTCCTTGACGCCTTCCATAAAGGCGCCAGCGGCGCGGTTGGGCGAGAGCCCGCCGATAAAGGCGAGGAGCACGCCGAGGCCCAGGAAAAACGCCGCGATCTCGATGATGTACCACCCCTCGCCGCCCACGTAGTAGCTCAGCCCGCGGACCGTCCCGAGCCCTTCGATCACCCGCTCGCGCGGAAACACGCCCCACACGAGGACGAGAAGTGAGAGCGCGAACGTCCACAGGACGGCTTTGTGGCGGGCGGTAAACGCCGCGTCGCCAGAGGCGAGCGGTGTGGCGTCGGCGCGCTTTGTGGCGTCCAGGCGGTGGACGGGGCTGCGCGTGGGGTCGCGTTTGACGCGTGCGGCGTGCCACATCACGAACGCGGTCGCGATGCCGGTCGTGAACAGCCAGAGCACGATGCGGAAGCCAGCACCGCTGAACAGCGAGACGCCCGCGATGCCCTGCGCCACGCCGACCGTGAACGGGTTGAAGAACGCGGCGGCGAACCCCGCGGCAGATCCCACGAACGGGATCGCAGCGCCGGTCAGGCTGTCGTAGCCCAGCGCGAGCGCCAGAGGCACGAAGATGAGCACGAAGGGAATGGTCTCCTCCGACATCCCGAACACGGCGCCCCCGAGCGAGAAGAGCACCATGAACAGCGGGATGAGCGCGCGCTCCAGCCGCGGCGAGCGCTCGGCCGCGAGCACGGTTCGCCTCAGCCCGGCGTCGATGGCGCCTGTAGCCGCGAGAATCGCAAACATGCCGCCGATGAAGAGCACGAACGCGATGATATCCGCCACGTCCGGGTCGGCGAAGCCGCGGATGGGCGCCTGAAAGAGGATCGCGACCGAGTGGGTCAGCCTCTGGCGCACACCCGTGACCTCGCGCTCGACGGGCGCAAACGTGCCCGGCACTACCACCTCTCGCGTGCCAACGCCCTCGACGTCGATCTCGGCGCGCTCAAACGCGCCTGGCGGCACGATCCACGTGAGCACGACCGCGAGCACGATGATGCTGAAAATGATCAGCGTGGTGTCCGGCGCGCGGAAGCGCGAGCCGCCAGAGGCCTCTGGCACCGCATCGGGTGGCGTGTCGGGCTTGGTGGGCGCCAGAGGCGCGTCGGAGTCGTCGGCAGGCATAGCGGCTGGGCACGTTCGGCGCGAAGGTAGCGTTAGAGCGCCCGTCCCCCGATCTTGCGCCGTGCTCCGCTCCTCCCTCTTCGCCCTCGCCGTTCTCTTGGCGTCGCCTCTGGCGGCGGCGCAGTCCGGGCGTGACGCGCACCGCGAGTTCGTGGCCGCGCTCGCCATGCAGTGGGCCGACGACCACGAAGGGGCGATCGGTGCGCTGGACGCGTTGCTGCAGATCGAGCCCGAGAGCGGCGCGGTGTTCGACGCACTCTCGGAGAGCTACCTCGCGCTGGACCGGCGGGCGGAGGCGCTTCTGGCGGCGGAGACAGCCGCGCGGTTGGCGCCAGAGGAGGTCACGGTCTGGACGCGCCTCGCCTCACTTCTCCGCGAGACTGACGCCGAGGTAGCGGCGATGCATCTCGAAAAGGCGCTTAGTCTGCAGCCCGACGACCCGGCTGTGCTCGCCGACCTCGCGGAGACCTACGCCTCGCTCGGCCGCACCGCCGAGGCGGTCCGTGTCCTCACCACGCTCGCTCGCGTGGGCGAGACGCCCGCGGTTCACGTGCGCCTGGCCGTGCTCGCCAACGCCTCTGGCGACACGCGCGCCGAGCTCGCCCACCTGCGGCGCGCGTTCGCGCTGGCCCCTGGCGAAGGCGCGATTGCGATGCTGCTCGCGACAGCCCTCCACTCTTCAGAGCACACCCGCGACGCTCTCGGCGTGCTGGATCGCTACCTCGCGCGGCACCCCTCTGACCGCGCCGCCATCGCGCTGCGCGCCACGTGGCGCGGCGACGCGCCAGAGGCTGCACCCGACGCCCGCACGCCTGCCGACCGCCTGCAGCGCGCGCGCGCCCTGTACGACGCCTCTGGCGAAGACGCCGACGCGCTCACTCAGGCCGCGGCAATGCTCGGACCGGTGCTCTCCGGCGCCGCGTCGCCAGAGGCGCTTGCGTTGGGCGGGCGCATCGCCTTCGACCAGCGCCGCTACGCCGAGGCCGCCGACCGGCTCGTGCGCGCCCTCGACGCCAACCCGCGCGATGCAGGCGCGTGGCCTCTGGCGCTGCGCTCGCTCGCCCGCAGCGGTGACGCGAGAAGCGCGCGCGTCGCCGACGATGCGCTGCTGTTCTTGAGCGGTGACCCGAACGTCGAGGCCGCGGCTGGGGAGTCGGCTCTCGCCAGAGGCGACACTGAGACGGCGCTGCGCCTCGCGCCGCAAACGCCCGACGGCCACGCCATCCGCTCGATGGCGCTCGCCGCGCTCGGCCGCGCCGATGACTCCGCCGATGCCCTCGCCCAAGCCTCTGGCGCCGATCCCATGCTCGTGCTCGCGGCGACAGGCGACCTCGCCGCCGCCAGAGGCGATGCCGCGGCGGCGCGGTCCGCGTGGGACCGCGCGCTCGCCCTCGACCCCGGCAACGCGTGGCTTCGCGCCCGCTGACCCCTCTCCTCTGGCGCGACCGCGCCGCTCTTCATGCGTCTCGCTCTTCTCTTCGTCGTCTCCCTGTCTCTCGCCGCGTGTAGCTCCGGCCCGCTCGTCGACGATGCGCCAGAGGGCCAACTGCCCGACGCGTACCCGTACCACACGGCGCCGCAGATCCGCGACGCGATTCAGCGCTCGACCGCCTCGGTCGCGTTCTACTCCGCCGACGGCCGGATCGAGATTCGCACACCCACGATCGACCAAAAGGCGACGTACTCCATCCGCTCCCGCCTCGCCGACTCGACCACGATGACGGTTCGCGGTCCGCTGGGCATCGAGGGCGGTCGCGGGCTCGTGACGCCGCGCGACTTCGTGGCGTACGACAAGCTCAACGGCCGGCTGTACGTCGGCGACGTGGGCGTCGCTGAGCGCTACATCCCCGGCACCGGCTCCTCCCGGTTGCTCGCGCAGGCCATGGCCGGGCTTCTGGCGCCAGAGGCAAACGCCGACTGGACCGTCACGCCCGATTCCGGCCGCTACCTCCTGGTGCACCGCCGCACGGACCGCACGCGGCGCGTGCTCGTCGTAGACCCCAGCCTCTGGCGCGTGGTTCAGGCGCAGGAGATCGACGCGAGCAATGTGGTCGTCGCAGATCAACGGTTCTCGGCGTTCGACACCATCGGCGGCGTCGTGATGCCGCGGCGGGTGGTGCTCGTCGCGCCCAGCGAGGGCGTGCGCCTGACGCTGGAACACAACCGCCTGCTCGTCAACCCCAGCGATTTCCGACTGCGCTTCAACCGCCCGACGGGCGTGGATGTCATCGAGATCGACTGAAGCGCAAGAGGCAGCCTCTGGCGCATAAAAAAACGCCCGCCCCCTTGGGGGGCAGGCGCGGGCGGAGAGAGAGGGATTCGAACCCTCGGTACCCATACAGGCACTCTAGTTTTCGAGACTAGCCCGTTCGACCACTCCGGCATCTCTCCGCGGCCAAGATACAGCCACGCGCCAGAGGCCTGCCCTTTAGGCCGCGGTGAAGACGGGCTCCGCCTCTGGCGCCGCTTGGACTGGTGGAAGCCGCCAGAGGCCACAACAAAACGGGCCAGAGGCATGTGCCCCTGGCCCGCTCGGTCGCCATTGACAGCGGTTAGCGAGTTAGCGTAACGCGCTGCGTGCGTTGGAACGTCTCGCCGCGAGCGACGAGGACATAGACGCCCGAGTCGAGACCGCGGCCGTCCAGCGTGATCGGATAGCGGCGGCCCGCGATGAGCGTCTCGTCGAGAAGCGTCGCGACTTCGCGCCCGAGCGTGTCGTACACCTTCACCACGACCGTCTGCGGCTGCTCCACGCGAAGCTCTACCTGCGTGGTGCCGAAGAACGGGTTGGGCGCGGGTGCGGTCAGCTCGGCGCCAGAGGCCTCTGGCGCGCCGTTTTCGTTCGAGACAGGCGGGGCGGTGAGACCGCTGTAGCCCTGGCGGGTAAAGCTGTTGAGCATGATCTCGATTTCCTCTGCCGAGTAGCCCAGGTTAGCCGCGGCCTGCATAATGGCCTGCGCCGCCTGCGGCTGGCGCGTCGAGCCGGTGGTCATCGCCATGCCTTCGTAGACAGCTTTGTCCGTCTTCTCGCGGCCCAGTTGGTCCCAGATGCGCATCAGCGACGTGGAAAAGTGCTGGCCTCTGGCGTGCGGCAGGCTCCCGGTGGGATACGTCGCCGTAATCGCGGAAGAGCGTCCGCTCCAGCAGGGGTTGTGGCCGTCCCACTTGAATACCCAGTCGTATGCCTGGCTGCTAGGCGAGAGGAGACCCAAGCCACGGCTGTAGCTCTGCGCGACGTAGTCGCCGAAGCCCTCGCTCATGCCGTCCACCTGCGAGATGCTCGCGAGCCAATCATGCAGGCCGTGGCCAAGCTCGTGCAGGATCACGTCGGCATCCTCCGAATCGTCCACGCAGCCGTGGCCAAACGTGAGGCGGTCGGAGCCTGACGAGAAGGACGAGTTATCGGCACCGTCCCAGCCCTTCGAGTCGAACTGCACACCCGTGCTGTATGCCTGTGGCCTGGCTGGTACGCCGAGCGTCTCGTTGATGTACCGCATGTAGTTGTCGAGGTGCCAGTACACCGTAGCGGCTTCAAACGCGTCGTTTTCCCGAGTGAAGTTCCACTCGGGCGTGGGCTGGCCGTACGTCCCCTCGCGAGGCGCATCCCAGTCCACGCTCTCCGCCCACGGGCCGGCGAGTTCGTAGGTGTCACCCACCTTGGTGATGTCGCGGAGCGTGACGGCCGTGCGGGCAGCGTCCAGCTCAGGCGAGCTAAGGTCGCCGTTGTCCGAGTACGCGCCGCCGTACAGCACGCCCGCCCGTACAATTGGGTTGGGGTCGAAGATGAAGCCCGTCGCATCGAGGCGCTTGTACAGCGGGTGCGTCTCCACGGTCGGGATCGCCAGAGGCGTCGTCGGGTCGTCCTCGCCGCGGTGCGTGAGCAGGCGGTCGGCTACGCGGAGGAGTTCACCGGTTTGGGCGTCCACGATCACCTCCCAGTCGCCGCGCGGCTCTTGGGCCTCCACACGAATCTGCCACGCGAGGCGCGCGCCGCCAGAGGCAGGCCAGATGACGAGACGTTGGGCCTCGTAATGCCGCACGCCGTCGATCCCGAGATGCACATACGCAGCCTCTTGCGCCACGCCAGAGGCCACACTCGGAACAGTCGTCGCCACGGCCACGTCGCGTGCGCCGTTGAAGACGGTCTGCACACGGTTCTTCGTGTCGATGCTGACGGCCGTCTCAGTCCCCCACACAGGAACGCCCTCTATGAATTGCTGAAAGCGAACAACAAAGCCCGCGTCGCCTTTGCGCACGCGCGTCATCTGCATGTCTGCAGCGCTCAAGCCGAGCACGCTTTCGTGGCTCGATAGGAACTCGCGAGCCATAGCCTCCGGCAAGGCAGGTTGCACGACGGCGTCGAGAGCGTAGAGCGCCACGGCGCGCGTGCCCACAAAGCTCGACCGAGCGTCGGCGGACATATACGGCTCCTGCTGAGCGGGATCGGATCCTGTTTCGAGGGCGCTCACCTCACGCGGCTTTTGAGCCCATGCCGGAGATGCGGCGAGGAGCGCGACGAGAAGGAAAGAGCAGGCGCGAAACGTCATAGACATAGTGGCGTGTTGGTTCTAGCAGGTACGACACCGATGTGCAGACCGATCCCAAAAACACAAACGCCGTGCCGACCTCTGACAACACTACACACATAGACTGCGGCCACACATAGCGCACGCACCTGCCGCCAGAGGCGCACAGTTCTGTATTCCATCGGCGACGCCTGTGCGACCTCCGGCGCTTCGCGAGAGCGCCAGAGGTGGGATCGCGTAGACCTTCTATCCCAGGAGCCCGCGGACGGCCTCTGGCGCCGCGGAAAGCGCGTCGGGCAGGTTCTGAGGCTGCTTGCCGCCGGCGGTCGCGAGGGTCGGGCGACCACCGCCGCCGCCGCCGACCATTTTGGCAAGCACGCCAACGAGCTTTCCGGCCTGCACGCGCTTGACCACGTCATCGGTGACCGCGGCCACGAGCATAACCTTGCCGGCCTCCTTATCGCGCGAGCCGAAGACAGCAACGCCAGAGGCCATCCTCTGGCGGGCCTCCTCGCCTAGCGCGCGGAGCGCATCGGCGTCGGCACCCGGGATCTCGGCCGCGACGACGGCGATGCCGTCCACGTCCACCGCGTCGGCGATGTAGCCGTCCAGGCCGCTGGCGGCGGCGTCCTGCTTGAGGCCCGCGATTTCCTTCTCCAGCGCTTTTGCCTGCACCTGAAGTGCGGTGACGGCCTCACCGAGACCGTCGGGAGTCTGCCCGAAGGCCTCTCGCGCTGCGTTGAGTTCGCTCAGGTCGGCTGTGATCGCGTCCAGCGCCGCTTCGCCTGCGACGGCCTCGATTCGGCGCACGCCAGAGGCCACGCTCGTTTCGGTCGTGAGGCGGAACAGGCCGACCTCGGCGGTGGACTGGACGTGCGTGCCGCCACACAGCTCGACGCTCACGAACGAGGTCTCGTCGTCGTCACCGCCGTCGCGAAACGTGATGACGCGGACGGCGTCGCCGTACTTCTCGCCGAAGAGCGCCATCGCACCGCGCGCCTTGGCCTCCTCGATGGGCACGCCGCGCTCCTCCGCCAGAGGCAGGTTCATCAGCACGGCCTCGTTGACGCGCCGCTCGATCTTCGCGATGGCCTCTGGCGAGACCTTCTCGTAGTGCGAGAAGTCGAACCGCAGCCGGTCGGGCGCGACGAGCGAGCCCTTTTGCTGCACGTGCTCGCCCAGCGCCTCGCGAAGCGCGCGGTGCAAGAGGTGTGTAGCCGTGTGGTGCCGCATGATGCGTTGGCGGCGTGTGCCGTCCACAGTTGCCGTCACCGCGCCAGAGGCCTCGTGCGGGAGGCGGTCCACGACGTGCACGATGACGCCGTCGGCGCCCTTTTGCGTGTCGAGCACCTGGATCGTCTCGCCAGAGGTGTGGAGCGTGCCGGTGTCGCCGACCTGCCCGCCGCTCTCGGCGTAGAACGGCGTTTTGCTCAGCACGATCTCGTAGCGTGGGTTCTCGTCGTCGCCAGAGGCTCGGGTGCGGAGGATCTTGGCGTCGTCCACAGAGAGATGGTCGTAGCCGACGAACTCGACGGCCTCTGGCGTGTCGTGGACGGCGTCCCAGGTGTCGACCTGGGAGTTGTCTTGCTTGAAGGAGCCCGCGGCGCGCGCGCGGTCCTTCTGCTCCTGCATCAGTTCCTCGAACCGGGCCTCGTCCACCGTCAATCCATTCTCGCGCGCCATGACGGCGGTGAGGTCAGCGGGGAAGCCGTAGGTGTCGTGGAGGAGAAACACAAATGCGCCTGGGAGACGCCCTTTTGCAGTTCCCTCGGTGTACTCGATCAAGGCATCATCTTCTGAGAGATTCGGGTCTCCCATCTTCAGCATTCGCGTTTCAAAGCCGTCGGTAATCGAAACGCTGTTGCCCTCACGCTTCTGAACAGCTTTGTTTTCTACCATTCGCTCTGTAAATGTCGAAAACATCTCTATCCCGCTCGCCAGGGTTCTGAGGAACGCCTCTTCTTCCCCCTTGATCACCCGCATTACGAAGTCGCGGGACTCCACGATGCTCGGGAACGCCTCGCCCATCGTGTCCACGACGGCCTCGGCCAGCTTGAACAGGAACGGCTCGCGGATGCCGAGGCCCTGGTAGCCGTAGCGCACCGCGCGGCGGAGGATGCGGCGGATGACGTAGCCGCGGCCCGTGTTGCCCGGCTGCGCGCCGTCCGTGATCGCGAAGACGAGCGTCCGCACGTGATCTGCCACCACGCGCAGCGCGATGCGCTGGCGCTCGACGGCCTCTGGCGTCCCGTCGATATCGCCATACCCGCGGATCTGCGCCAGAGGCGACAGCTCGGCGGCGCGCGCGAGGATGGGCGCGAAAATGTCAGTGTCGTACGTGGACGACGAACCCTGGAGCACCGCCGTCAGCCGCTCGAAGCCCATACCCGTGTCGACATGCTTCGCCGCCAGAGGCGCGAGGGTCGTGACCGTCTCGCCAGAGGCTCCTTGCGCGACGCTTGCGTTGTACTGGATAAAGACGAGGTTCCAGATCTCGATCACCCGCGGGTCGTCCTTGTTCACCAGGTCCTGCCCGGCCACGTGCGCGCGCTCCGCGTCGGGGCGCATATCGACGTGGATTTCGGTGCACGGGCCGCAGGGGCCGGTGTCGCCCATCATCCAGAAGTTGTCCTTGCTGGCGGCGTAGATAATGTGCGCGGGCGGAAGCGTAGTCTCGGTTTGCCACAGCGTCGCGGCCTCCTCGTCGGCTTCGAGACCCAGCGCGTCGTCACCCTCGTGCACGGTCGCGTACAGCCGCGAGGGGTCTAGGCCCCAACGGTCTACCAGCAGCTCCCACGCCCACGAGATGGCCTCTTTCTTGAAGTAGTCCCCGAAGCTCCAGTTGCCGAGCATCTCGAAAAACGTGTGGTGGTACGTGTCCACGCCCACCTCGTCCAGGTCGTTGTGCTTGCCGCTCACGCGGAGGCACTTCTGGGTGTCTGCCGCGCGGCTGTACGGGCGCGTGCCCGTGCCCAGAAACACGTCCTTGAACGGGTTCATCCCGGCGTTGATGAACAGCAGCGTCGGGTCGTCCTGCGGGACGAGCGGGAAGCCGGTCGGGATGATCTCGTGGCCCTTTTCGCGAAAGAAGTCGAGAAAGGCTTGCCGCGTCTCGGCGGCGGTCTGGGGGCGCTCGGGCATGGTGTTCTTGGGGTGCAGGCCGAAAGCTACCGAGGCGCGGGAAGAGGGATGGGGGATACGGGATGGAGCGCTCCGGAGACTGGAAACGTCCGCCAGAGGCCTCTGGCGAACGGCGCGTCTCCCCTATCCTGCCACATGGCCGATCTAGACATCACGTTTCGCCCGCTCACAGACGCCGACCTGCCGCTGCTCCACCGCTGGCTCAACGATCCCGCCGTCGTCGAGTGGTGGGAAGGGGATGACGTGTCGTGGGACGCCGTCGTCAGTGATTACGGCGAGGGCCACGGCGATCCCGTCGAGCACTGGCTGGCACTGCTGGACGGCGCGCCCGTCGGCTGGATCCAGTGCTACGGCGCGGCCGACATGGTCGAGGAAGAGACCTACTACTGGCGCGAGCACCTCGACCTCCAGACCACCGCTGGAATCGACTACCTCGTCGGCGAGGCCTCCGCCAGAGGCCAGGGCGTGGGCTCGGCGATGATCCGCGCGTTCGTGCGCGATGTGGTTTTTCCTATGCACCCTGAGTGGGCGCGGGCCGCAGCCGGCCCATTCGAGGCCAACATCGCATCGTGGAAAGCGCTGGCGAACGCGGGCTTCGAGCGAGCAGCTGTGCTAGACGATGAGGAGGGCGCGTGCGTGCTCATGGTGCTTCCGCGCGGCTGAACGGCTCGGCGCCAGAGGCCAAAGCTTGACGCGCGAAGCCTCTGGCGAAGGCGCGGCGGCGGAGGTACCTAGAGGATCACCCACGCCCGCCGCTATGATCGTCGTCCTCGCCACCATCACCGCCCAGCCCGCCCATGCCGACGCCGTGCGCGACGTTCTCGCCACGCTCGCCAGGAAGTCACAGGCCGACGACGGATGCGAGGGATACACGCTCACCCAGAGCGCGGACGACCCAGCCGTCTTTGTGACCGTCGAAACGTGGCGCGATGCTGCTGCCATGGACGCGCACATGAGCACGCCACACATCGCCGAGGCGTTCGCCGCTGCGGGCGCGATGCTCGCCGCTGAGCCCGAGATCAAACAGTACACACCTGTTGGCTAAGCCTCTGGCGCCAGAGGCCTCTTGTTAAAAGGCGTCGAGGTAGGGACGCCTCGCCGAGGTGTCCGCGGTCGATTGCGGCGCGCTCGGCGAGCACGCCCTACCCTCCTGTTCAGCCCTTCGGGATACAGCCTCAAACGTGGGACGCATTATCTCGGCTCCACCGTCCGCCAGAGGCTCATGCGCGGTCCTGCTCCACGAGCACGCGCCGCAGGATCTTGCCCGAGGCCGACTTTGGGATCGAATCGGTAAACGCCACCAGCCGCACCTTTTTGTAGGGCGCGACGTGCTCGGCCGTGAACGCGATCACGTCCGCTTCGCTCAAGTCGTGGTCCGGCTTGAGCACGACGTAGGCCTTGGGAATCTCACCCGCCTCCTCGTCCGGGACCGGGATGACCGCGGCGTCCGCGATGGAATCGTGCGAGAGCAAAAGGGCCTCCAGTTCGGCTGGTGGCACTTGGTAGCCCTTGTACTTGATGAGCTCTTTGACGCGGTCTACAATCGTGAAGTCACCGTCGGCGTCCACGACCGCCACGTCGCCGGTGTGCAGCCAGCCGTCGTCGTCGATCGTGTGCGCGGTCGCCTCGTCGTTGTTCAGGTAGCCGCGCATGACGTTCGGCCCGCGCACCCAGAGCTCGCCTCTGGCGCCAGAGGCCGTCTCCTCGCCGGTTTCCACGTCCACGAGCATGGCCTCCATGCCGGGCACGACCGGCCCGACCGAGCCGTACTTGGTCCAGCCCTGCGCGCTCGCGGGCACGAAGTGCGTGACCGGGCTGGCCTCGGTCATGCCGTAGCCCTGCTTGACCTCGCAGCCCAGCCGCTTGTGGACGGCTCCGGCCAGGTCGTCGCCCAGCGGCGCAGCGCCCGAGACGATGCGCTTGAGGTGCGAGAGATCGTAGGTGTCGATGAGCGGGTGCTTGGCGAGCGCGACCAGGATCGGCGGCACGAGAAACGCCTTCGTCACCTTGTGATCCTGCATCAAGCCCAGGAACTCCACGAGATCGAAGCGCGGCATCGAGACGACGGTCTGCCCGTTGCGCAGCGCCGCGTTGACGAGCAGCGTCATGCCGTAGATGTGGAAAAACGGCAGGACCGCGATCAGCACGTCCTCTGGCGTCGCGTCGTCCACCGCCTCGAACTGGAGCACGTTGGCGACCAGGTTGCGGTGCGAGAGCATCACGCCCTTGGGCAGTCCCGTCGTGCCCGAGGAGTACGGCAGCGCCGCCAGCGCCTCGTGCGAGTCCAGACCTGAGAGGTCGGGTGCGGCTCCCGTCTCCCCCATCAGCTCGGAAAACGGCGTCGCGCCAGAGGCCTCGCCGAACACGAACACTTCCTCGACGCCCGCACGAGATGCGGCCTCTTGCGCCGTCTCCAGAAACGCCGGGACGGTAAGCAGAAAGCGCGCACCCGAGTCCGAGAGCTGGTGCGCGAGCTCGTCCACGCCCGAGAGCGGGTTCATCGTCGTCGCGGTGCCGCCCGCTCGCAGCACGCCGTGGAACGCGACCGGGTACTCCGGCAGGTTGGGGCTCAGGATGCCGAACACGTCGCCCGGCGCGAAGCCTCTGGCGGCCAGCGACGCCGCCACACGCTCGACGCCAGAGGCCAACGCGGCGTAGGTCAGCGTGCGGCCACTGGCGCCGTCGATGATGGCGGGTTTGTCGCCTCGCGAGGCCGCGTCTTGAAGGACG
Organism: Rubricoccaceae bacterium; assembly: GCA_963708165.1. Taxonomy (GTDB): domain Bacteria; phylum Bacteroidota; class Rhodothermia; order Rhodothermales; family Rubricoccaceae; genus Rubricoccus. The sequence goes on from OY970187.1 coordinate 3,779,432, forward strand.
AAGTCGTGGAGGAGAGCGTCGGGAATCGTGATCGGGTCGCCGGAGTACATCGCGGAAGGGGAATGAACGGAAACGGATACGAGAGTCTGCCGAGGACTCTAGCGCCGCCGCAGGCGCCAGAGGTTTAGACGTGTCGTCCTGAGCGAAGCCGAAGGATCTCTAGTGCGACGGTCTCTCCCGCCAGAGGCGAGAGCCTGGGTTGGAGTGCTGCAGTCGGTAAAGATCCTTCGGCTGCGTCCGCTTCGCGGACTCCGCTCAGGATGACACGTCTGGAAGAAGGCGTCCAGTCTCTGGCGCCAGAGGCCTCTGGCGCTAGCCGCGGAGCGCGGAGGCGAAGATGCCGGGCAGCTTGAGCGGGCTGGGGTCGGCGGCGAAGTGCGTGACGCGGCGGCCGGTGGTTTCGGCGGTTTCGTTGGTGACGAACCACAGCGGCTTGGGCGCCGTGTGCGTCTCGCCGAGCAGGAGCGAGCGCGGGAACGGCGCGAACGTCCCCTGCACGACCGTCTTCTGCGGCTTCTCGAACAGGTACGCGTTGTGGACCACGCCTGCGCCGCTCTCGATGTCGTTGCGCGGATGCCCGGGGTAGGCGCCCCACGCGGCCTGTGCGAGCAAGAAGCCCGCGCCGCTCCAGATGTTGACGCCGATGGTGCCATAGCGCAACCGCGCGATGGCGTCCCAGAAGCGGTCGCCGAGTGCCGCGAGCGTGCGCGGGTGGATGATGACCGTGATGCCAAGCGTGCCCATCACCTCGTCGTTGCAAAAATCGACGGCGCGGTCCAGCCAGTCGCCAGCGGCCTGGGCGGTCGCGGTATCGGAGGCCTGGGCCTCGCCAGAGGCGGTCGGCGCGCCGCCGGGGAGCGAGGTGACGGCGAGGGCGCCGGAGAAGAACTCCTCGTTGAAGGCGTAGGCGTCGCCAGGCGGCACGTCGGTGATGAGCGTGCGCGCGCCGGTCGGGCCGAGGCGCTCGGCCGTCTCGGGGTAGGCCTCGCGTGCGCCTCCGATGCGCCCCTCGGCGCCCGGGTAGTATGCGGGGCGGTCGGGAAGCTCGCGGAGCACACGGCGGACCGAGTGGACGAACGCCTCGCGCTGCGGCCAATCCTCAGCCAGCACGAGCACCTGGCTCGCGATGCAGTTGAAGCCGCCGTTGTGCATCTTCGTCGTCGCGACGTGCTCGGCCTGGTAGTCCAGGTCGGGCTCGCTCCAGTTTCCAGGAACGACGAGGCACGGGCTCACACCGCCCAGTTCGCTCGTCATGGGCTTATCGATGACCGGCTCATCGCGCTGTTTGCGCGCCTCGCCCTCGGGTCCCGTCCCGTACACGATGGCATCGTGCGTGGCGGCGCTGCCCGTCATGTGGATCTCGTCCACCAGCTCGTGGCTCGTGAGGTAGGCGCCCACATCGGCGCCGCCGTAGGCGAAGCGGAGGTAGCCCGCGTCCACGAACTCGGCGAAGATCTCCTCGAAGATCGGCCCGAGGTAGCTGTTGACCGGGTTCATCTTGAGCAGGCAGACCTGCCCCTCGGCGTAGAGCTTGTAGAGCACGTCCAGCGGCGGGATGGACGCGATGTTGCCCGCGCCGAGCACGAGCGCGAGCGCGCCGGTCGGGTTGGCCTGCTGGTAAAACGTCGCCATTGTGCCCGTGAGGTCCTCTGGCGTGACCTCGGGCTCCATCCACACGTCCACCTCGACGCCGCTGAACAGGAGGTGGTCGTAGAGCCCGTCCGGGAACGTGCGGACGATGACCTGCCCGTCTGGCCTCTGGCGGACGCGGCCGTCTACCATCTTGCCCAGGTTGCGGTTGCGGACGTGCTCCAGCGTGCGCGTGAGCGGCGCGATGTACGCGACCGTCGCCCACGGACCCGACGCCCACTCCTCGCCGCGCAGCGGAGACCCGACCGGCAGGCCTTTGGCGCGAGAGGCGGCCGTGACCCAGCGCCCGGCTGCAGCGTCGATGCGGCCGCGCAGGCCGTCCAGGAGTTCGAGCTTGCGCGAGATCGGGAGCTGCGCCCACTCGGTTACGTGGTCGGCGAGGTCCTGGAGCGCAGCGTCGATGTCGGCGCGCGAGGTGTCGGAGGGGATCGGGGGGGCTTCCATGGTGGGATCGAGAGAGAGGAGCCTCTGGCGCCAGAGGCGAACGGAACGTGTGGGGTAGGGACACCATGCATGGTGTCCGTACGAGATAGAACTGCGACAGTCGCCAGAGGCGCTAGGCCGCGACGGGCTCTGCGGCGAGGATGAGATCGGCGGCGCGCTCGGCGATCATGATGGTCGGCGCGTTGGTGTTGCCGCGCGTGACGGTCGGCATGATGCTCGCGTCGACCACGCGGAGGCCGCGAATGCCGTGCACGCGCAGGTCTGGATCGACGACGGCCTGGTCGTCCACGCCCACCTTGCACGTGCCGACGGGGTGGTAGAGCGTCTCGGAGTGGGTGCGAAGAAACGGGATGATCTCCTCGTCGGACGTTAGCACGCGCTCGGGCTCGTACGGCCCGGCGTTGACGTCGGCGAAGGCGCGCGCGTCGGCGATGCGCTGGCCCAGGCGGAAGGCCCAGACGGTGCGGCGCAGGTCCTCGCCTCTGGCGTCGGAGAAGTAGCGTGGGTCCACGAGCGGCTTGGCGCGCGCGTCGGCGCTGCCCAGGCGAACCGTCCCGCGGCTCTCGGGCGTGAGCACGAGCCCGGCGACGCTGTAGCCCGCCACGCCTGCCGGGTTGCGGCTGCCGTGGCCCAGGAAGAACGTCGGCGCGAGGTGGTATTGCACGTCGGGCGCGTCCAGCGACTCGTCGGACTTGACGAAGGCGCCGCCCTCGCCCACGTTGCTCGTAAACGGGCCGCGCTTGTGCACGAAGTAGTCGAACAGGTTTTTGCCCACGCGTACTACGGCCTCGGCCAGGTCCAGCGTGTCCTTCGCGTTGGACCGGCGCGAGACGACGTGCGCCAGATGGTCCTGCAGGTTCTCGCCCACGCCCGGCAGGTCGTGCACCACGTCGATGCCGTGCTCTTTCAAATGCTCGGCCGGGCCGATGCCGGAGAGCATCAAGAGGTGCGGGCTTCCAAACGCGCCAGAGGCTAGGATGACCTCGCGCGCAGCGTGCGCCGTTACGCGCTCGCCATCGCGGTCCACGTGCACGCCCGTCGCGCGGCCCGCTTCGGTCGCGACGCGCAGCGCGCGGGCGTTCGTCCAGACCGTCAGATTCGGCCTCTGGCGCGCGGGCTGGAGGTAGGCGCGAGCGGCGCTCCACCGGGCGCCCTCCTTCTGCGTCACCTTGTACAGCCCGAAGCCTTCCTGATCGCCGTGGTTGAAGTCGTCGTTGCGCGGATAGCCCAGTTCGACGCCCGCCTCAATGAAGCGCTGGGTGTGGCTGTTCGGACTCACCTGATCGCTGACGTGGAGCGCGTGGTGCTCGGCATCGGCCTGCGGCCCAAAGCTGCGCTCGAAGTACGGCTCCACCGAGTCCGCGTCCCAGCCTCTGGCGCCAGAGGCCGCCCAGCCGTCGTAGTCGGCGGCGTGGCCGCGGATGTAGATCATCGCGTTGAGCGACGACGAGCCGCCGAGCGTCTTGCCGCGCGGCTGGTAGAGCCGCCGTCCCGCGAGGTGCTCTTGCGGCTCGGTTTTGTAGTTCCAGTCCGAATCTGTCTCGAACAGCTTCGCGAAGGCAGCCGGGATGTGGATGTTCTTGTCGGCGTCCTCGCCGCCTGCTTCCAGGAGGAGCACGGTGTGCTCGCCAGAGGCCGTCAGCCGGTTGGCGAGCACGCAGCCCGCCGAGCCCGCGCCAACGATGATGTAGTCGAACGTGGAGGCGGAAGTCATGGCGCGAGGCGTGCAATCGTGTAGACCGGGTGAACGCCGGGAAGGGCGATCGCTGTTCCACCTCGGCCCGCCTCGCGTTCTCTTCGGCACGCTCAGGATGACACACCACGGAAAGATGCGCTCGCCTGGGCGGAGCATCCCCTTTCGCGGTGCGGCGCTCTGCACGATCTTGGACCTCCCACCTTTCGTACACCCATGCGCGCCTCCCTCCTTCTCGCCCTCGCCCTGACTCTCGCCGCCTGCGACGCCAGCGGCCCCGACGCGCCGCCCGCCATCGCGCCTGGCTTCGAGGCCACGGTCGCCGCGGGCACGTCCGGTGCTCGCACGCTCAAAGGCAGCGCCTCGGCCTCTGGCGAGCTCTCGGGCCAGTTTACGCGCTTCCTCTCGCCCGAAGGCCTGGGCGACCTCGTGCTGACCGGCATCGAGCTCCGCGCGGACGACAGCGCGGACACGTTTCTGATCGTCGGCATCACCGAAGAGGAACTGGCCTCTGGCGACTACGACTTCGACGCGCTCACGTTTGGCGGCAACGGCGCAGGCGACTCCTTTTTCCTGCTCTACCTCCCCGACGGCTCCGCCGGAGACCCCAACAACCCGCCCGCGCTCGCCGTCTCCACCGGCGGCACGCTGACCGTGACGGCCTCTACCGAGGAGCGCCTTGCGGGCTCGTTTGCGGCCACGGTGTCGCTGCTCGGCGACTCCGAGAGCGAGATCAGCGTCGAGGGCACGTTTGTCGCGACGGCGCAGGAGCGGTAGGCGGCACGCCAGAGGCCTCTGGCGCCCACACACGCCGCGCGCCTCTGGCGCAGCAAAACGCCCGCCCCAGCCGAAGCCAGAGCGGGCGCTCGCAAACCGATCTCGCCAGAGGCTAGCACATCGACATGACGGCCTTGCGCGCCTCGGGCACGTCGAAGCGGTCGAGCATCATCACCTTGTGCCATGCGGCGACGAAGTCTTTCACCAAGCGCTCGTGGCCGTCGGCCGAGGCGTAGACCTCGGACACGCCGCGCAGCTCGGACTGAGAGCCGAAGACCAGATCGCAGCGGGTGGCGGTGAACGTGGCTTCGCCAGAGGCCCGCGTGGTGAGCGCGAACGCAGTCTGCTTCTCATCCTGCGGTACCCACTCGTAGTCCATCGACGTGAGGACGCGGAAGAAGTCGTTGGTCAGCACGCCCGGACGGTCGGTAAACTGGCCGTGCGCGGAGCCGTCGTAGTTGACGCCGATGACTTTGAGGCCTCCCGCGAGCGCGGTCCACTCGGGCGCCGTCAGCGCGAGCTGGGCGGCTTTGTCGAGGAACAGGTGCTCGTCGCGCGATGCTGATCTCGACGTCGCTGTCGTGGTAGTTGCGGAAGCCGTCTACGACGGGGCGCAGCCACTCGAAGCTCTCGCCGTCGGTGTGCTCCGCGGTCGCGTCGGTGCGGCCGGGCACGAACGGGACCGTAACCTGGATGCCTGCGTCCTGTGCCGCTTTCTCGACCGCGGCAGCGCCGCCGAGCACGATCAGGTCGGCCAGCGATACCTGCGTCGCGCCAGAGGCGGACTCGGCGCGCTGCTTCTCGTTGAAGGCACGTTGGAGGCCTTCGAGCATGGCGAGCGTTTTGGCGAGTTGCTCCGGGTTGTTGACCTCCCAGTCTTTCTGCGGCGCCAGGCGCACGCGGGCGCCGTTGGCTCCGCCGCGCTTGTCCGTATTGCGGTAGCTCGACGCCGAAGCCCACGCGGCCGACACGAGTTCGGACACGGTCGCGCCAGAGGCCAGGATCGTGGCTTTGAGATCCGCGATCTGCGCGTCGTTCACCAGAGGGTGGTCGACGGCGGGGATCGGGTCCTGCCAGGGCAGCACGACCTCGGGCACTTCGGGGCCGAGGTAGCGGCTCACCGGTCCCATGTCGCGATGGGTGAGCTTGAACCATGCGCGCGAGAACGCGCCGGTGAAGTACTCGAAGTCGTCGTGGAAGCGCTCGCAGATCTCGCGGTAGGCGGGGTCTGTCTTGAACGCGATGTCGGCCGTCGTCATCATCAGCGCGTGCTCGACGCCGGGCAGGTGCGCGTCGGGCGTCTTGGGCGCGTCCTTGTCGACGGGCGTCCACTGCTCGGCGCCAGCGGGCGAGGTCGTCTTTTCCCACTCCAGGCCGAGCAGGTTTTCCAGGTACGCGTTGTCCCACGTCGTCGGGTCGGGCGTCCAGGAGCCTTCGATGCCGTTGGTGGACGTGAACTCGGCGTTGCCGCTGCCGACCGGGTTGTGCCAGCCCAGGTCCTGCGCGCTCATGGGCGCCGCCTCGGGCTCCGGCCCGATCTGGGCGGCGGGCACCGCGCCGTGCGACTTGCCAAAGGCGTGGCCGCCTGCGACGAGCGCAACGGTTTCCTCGTCGTTCATCGCCATGCGGGCAAAGCTCTCGCGGATCTCGCGGGCGCTGTCCATCGGGTCGCCGTTGCCGCCGGGGCCTTCGGGGTTGACGTAGATGAGACCCTGGTGCGTGGCCGCGAGAGGGTTTTCGAGGTCCCAGACCTCCTCCTTGGGCGAGCCTCTCCAGCGCTTGTCCAGGTGCACCATGCGCTCGGGCTGCGAGTCGCCCTCGCGCCAGAACTCCGGCCCGAAGTAGGTGCTGCGGTCGGCCTCCCAGGCGTCCTCGCGGCCTCCGGCAAAGCCGAACGTGGGAAAGCCCATGACTTCGAGCGCGACGTTGCCCGTCAGCACGATGAGATCGGACCAGCTCAGGGCCGCGCCGTACTTCTGCTTGATGGGCCAGATGAGGCGCCGCGACTTGTCGATGTTGCCGTTGTCCCACCACGAGTTGAGCGGCGCAAAGCGCATCATGGCCGTGCCCGCGCCGCCGCGGCCGTCGGCGATGCGGTAGGTGCCTGCGGAGTGCCACGCCATGCGGATCATCTGCGGGCCGTAGTTGCCGTAGTCCGACGGCCACCAGTCGACCGACGAGGTCATCAGCTCGCGCAGGTCTGTTTTGACGGCCTCGTAGTCCAGGCCCTGGAACGCGGCGGCGTAGTCGACCTCGCGCAGCGGGTTCGCCAGAGGCGAGTTGGTGTGCAGCAGCTCGACCTTGAGACGCTCCGGCCACCAGTCGTTGGTCTGCGGCTTGGAGCCAATCGCGCCGCCGACGCGCGTGCCGCGGAACGGGCACTCGCCCTGCGTGGCGGCGCGGCCGGTGACCTTGGTCGTGGTGTCGTGACCGCCGTTGGTCATGTCGACGTGGCCGCTGGCGCCGTCGCCGCCGTGGGTGTGCGTTCCGGAGGTGTGTGAGGAGTCGCTCATGAGGTTTGAGAGTGAGTGTGCCGTCAACATCCGAAGAGACGCGCAGCCAAACCACAAAAGACTCGGCAAGAACACAGGCCTCTGGCGCCAGAGGCTCGCGCACCACGCAGCCCTGCCTCGCGGTAGTTTCGCGCGCCGCACGAGCGCCACACCATGCTCCCGTCACGCCCCGACCTCCCGCCCGTCGCCGAACCTTCGCCCGCTCCGGCGCGGAGCAAGGTCCGAGGCATTTTCGTCACCCTTGCGCTTGCTATCGCCGGAGGGGCCGTCGGGTACGGCATCGCGTCGAGTACTGACTTTTCATTTTTGGACGGGATGCCCGGGTGGGCCCTCCTCGCCACGCTCGTCGTCGCGCCGTTTGTGGCCATCGCGGTTCACGAGGCGGGGCACCTCGCGGGAGGGGCGCTGGTGGGCTTCCGGTTCGCACTCTTTATCGTCGGGCCGGTGCGGGTGGAGCGCAGGCGCGAGCGGATCGTGACCTCGCTCAACCGAAGCCTCGGGCCTGGCGGGCGGGCTCGCGCTGAGCGTGCCGCGCGACGGCCACGACCTCCGGCGGCGCGTGGCGTCGCTCGTGGCGGGCGGGCCTCTGGCGAGCGCTGCGCTCGCGTTGGGAGCGGGCGGCGCAGGATGGGCGCTGGGCGGAGCCTGGGGCGGCGCGCTGGGAATCCTGGCGCTCGTCTCGGCGATGATCGGGCTCGCGACTCTTATTCCGAGCCGCGCGGGCGGGTTTTCGAGCGACGGCGCGCGCCTGCTCACCCTCGCCAGAGGCGGGCCGCCAGCCCAGCGCGAGGCGGCCGTGTTCGCTCTTGTCGCCCAAACGCTGACGGGAAGCAGGCCGCGAGACTGGGACGAGGTACTCGTCGCCCAGGCCTCGGGCCTACGCGATGGGCAACCGATGGAGGAAGCCGCGCAGTCGTTTCTGGCGCTGCACGCATTGGACCGCGGCGACGCCTCTGGCGCCCACCGCGCTCTCACGCGCCGCGCCGAGGTTCACGGCGCCCTGCCGCCAGCGGCCCGCGCGTCACTCGTGGTCGATGCGGCCTTCTTCGAGGCCTCCGTCCGCCGCGACCCTGAGCAGGCGCAGGCGTGGCTAGACCGCCTGAGCGAACGCGAGCCGTTCGCAGACCCCACCGCGTGGGCGCTCGCGAGGTGGGCTGTAGCCGAGGCCTCTGGCGACGCCGAGCAAGCCCTCGCGCAACTCGCCGAGGCCACAGAGCACGCAGACCTCACGGATGGCATCACACGCGCTCGGCTGGACTGGGCGGGAGCGCTGCCTCCGGCGCCAGAGGCGAGGGCAAAGCCAGAGGCCGAAGCGTCGCCAGAGGCTACTCGATAGAATCGGCGGGGTACGCTTTGGGATCGAACGTGGGCGCGGGGAACTGTGGGTCCATCTGCTCCAGCGCCTCGCGGACGATCTGACTGACGAGCGCGTTGCGAAAGTCGCGGTTCTCGGCGGGCACGACGTACCACGGGGAAGCGGCCGTCGACGTGCGCTCCAGGGCTGTCTCGAACGCGGACATGTAATCGTTCCAACGGGCGCGCTCCTTGAGGTCCTCGGGGTTGAACTTCCAGTGCTTATCGTCGCGCTCTAGGCGCCGCACGAGTCGTTTTTTCTGGTAGTCCTTGGAGATGTGCAGCATGATCTTGACCACCTTGGTGCCGCCAGAGGCGAGCAGGCGCTCGAAGTCCACGATGTGGTCATACCGTGCGTCCAGTGTCTCGGCCGAGGCCCACTCGTGAACCTTGACGATCAGCACGTCCTCGTAGTGGCTCCGGTTGAACACGCCGATGTAGCCGTTGGCGGGGGCGCGGCGATGCACGCGCCAGAGGAAATCGTGCGCGAGCTCGATGGGCGTGGGCTTTTTAAAGCTCCACACGCGGATGCCCTGCGGGTTGAGCGGGCCAAAGACGTGGCGCGTGGTCGAGTCCTTGCCTCCAGCGTCCATCGCCTGGAAGACGACGAGGAGTGACTGCTTGCTCTCGGCGTAGAGCCGTTCCTGAAGCTCCTCCAGTTCCTCGGCATTCTCTTCGAGCAGCGCTTCAAGCGCATCGTCGTCATGTCCCTGGCTGACCTCGGTCGGGCGCGTGGAGAGGTCGACGGTTTCGCCGGGGGCGATGCGGAAAGGGGCGGTATCGATGCGGGCCATGTCGCGGGAGGAGTTAAAAACGGTGTCGATGCAAAAAGCCTCTGGCGCCGGGAATGGCGCCAGAGGCTGGGTGAGACAGGGAGGCCGCTGGCGGCTCGCCCCAGCTCGTCTAGCGTCCGAAGAGCTTGCCGAGGGCGGCACGGCCGACGTGGCCCATGATGTCGTCCTGGATGTTGCCGTCGCCGTCGCGGTCCAAGAAGCCGCTGAGGTGGCCGAGGATGCCATCGGGCGCGGCCTGGCGCGCGGCCTGGGACTCGGCGCCGAGGATGCCCGAGAGGCCCGTCGAGTCCAGGTTGGACTGGCGCTTGCGCTTGGCGAGCGCGGCCATGACGATGGGCGCGAGCGTCATCATAAGCTTCGCGACCTGTGCCTTGTCCAGACCCGACGCCTTCGCGACGCCCTGCTCGACTGTGTTGGTCTGGCCGCCCAGGATGTGCCCGAGGATGCCCGCACCGTCGGCAGCTTTTGTGCCGCCCATGCCGCCAGAGAGGAAGCCGCTGAGATTGTCGAGCAGCGAGCCGTCGTGGTCGCGGTCGAGCGCGTTGGCGAGGCTCTGCGCGCCCTGCGAGTTGTTGGTGTTGCGGTTCATCCCGGCGAGGATCGCGGGGAGCGCAGCCTGAACGGCCGTCTGTGTCTTGCCCTGGTCGGCGCCAATGGCGTTTGCCAGTTGGCCCATGTTGGAGCCGCCGAGGTTTTGGGCGAGGAGGTCGAGAATGCCAGCCATGAGAGGTCGAGAGTCGGAAGAGGGGAAAGAGCTCACGCCAGAGGCGCGAGGAGGTCCACGAGCATCACGCCGCGGACCGCGTTCGTGAGGTAAACCGCTTCGGCCGCGTGTAGATCCTCTGGCGTCAGGACCTGCTCCCGTGCGCCCTCCGCGACCAGCCACTGGCGCATCACGCCACCCAGTCCTCCAGACGCTAGAGGCGGCGTGACGAGCATATCGCCACGGCGAATGAACACGTTGGAGCGCGCGCCCTCCATGACCTCGCCTCTGGCGTTGAGCACGAGGGCTTCGTCCGCACCGGATGCCTCGGCCCATGCAACGGCGCGGTCATAATGCGCACGAGCGGTGGTTTTGCACGTGCAGCGCCACGTGCCCGCCTCCGCCAGAGGCTCGGGGTAGATCGAAGCGGTCGTCCACGCCTCTGGCGGCAGCGGCGAGGCCGTGACCTCGTGCGTGCCGTCGCGCCAGAGGAGCAGGCGCAGGCGGGCGGGCTCGCCAGAGGCTGCGGCGCGGTGGATGCGTTCGCCGACCGCTTGAAGGTCGAACTCGAACCCGAGGCCCCTGGCGGACGAGACCAATCGCGCGAGATGCAATTCCAATAACGGCACCTCTCCTCCGTCGGCGCGCATCGTCTCGATCAGCGCTGTACCCGCAGGCACATCCGGGTGGTCTGTCACTGCCGTCCCGCTCATCCCTCCATCCCTGATCCCTCTATTCCTCTTACCAGATCGGTCAGCGGGCGCGCTTTGAGCCAGCACTCGGCCCACTCGCTCGCGGCGTCGCTGTCCCAGACCACGCCCGAGCCCACGCGGTACTCGCCTCTGGCGCCAGAGGCCGTCGTTCGGAGCGTCGCGGTGCGGATGGGCACGTTGAACGCGGCTGCGCCCAGCCCGCCCGCACCCGAGGGCGCGGCGTAGCCGATGGCACCGCAGTAGACGCCGCGCGGACCGTCTTCCAGGTCGCGGATGATCTCCATGGCGCGCAGCTTGGGCGCGCCCGTGACCGACCCGCAGGGAAAGAGCGCACGGAACACGTCGCCGAGCCCAGCCTCTGGCGAGAGATCGGCCTGGACCGTCGAGGTCATCTGCGTGACGGTCGGGTAGCGCTCGGCGTGGAACAGCTGGGGCACGCGCACGCTTCCCGCTTTGGCCACCCGTCCCAGATCGTTGCGGAGCAGGTCGACGATCATCAGGTTTTCGGCGCGGTTCTTCTCGTCCGCCACCAGACCCGAAGCGAGCGCGCGGTCAGCCTCTGGCGTGGCGCCGCGCGGCGCCGTCCCCTTCATAGGCCGGGCCGTGATGACGCGCTCGCCAGAGGCCCGAGGCGCGACGCGGAAGAACAGCTCGGGCGAGAGCGAGAGCACGTTCAGTTCCTCGGTGCGGAGAAACGCGCCGTAGGCCGTCGGTTGCGCCGCGCGCAGCGAGCCGTACACGTCGAGGGAATCGTCCGCGTCGAACGCCAGAGGCCAGGTGAGATTGATCTGGTACACATCGCCCTCGCGGATGTGGTGCCGCACGCGCGCGATGCGCTCGGCGTAGCTCGCCTCCGTAATTTCAGCGCGGAGGCCCGAGATGCGGCCTCTGGCGGCCAGCGCTGCGTCCACGTCGTGAGCGGTGATCCAGCGTGGCGCCTCGTAGACGCCAAACCATGCCAGAGGCCCGGCGTGCTCAGGCTCGCCAAAGCGCGCGCGCTCGAAGGCGTAGGCGGCCTCGTAGGCCATCCACCCAGCCACGTGCTGGCCTCTGGCGAGGGCTGCGTCCAATCGCGAGAGGAGCGGCAGCACCTCTGCGTAGCGATCCGCCCGGAGGATCTCGGCGGGATCGGTAAACAGCCACGCGCCGCTCTGGCTCGTGTCGGCGTCCGCCAGAGGCCCGTCGAGCAAAACGGTGCCGGGGCGGCGCAGGACATGCGCCAGAGGCTCGGGGGGTGCGGGTGCAGTCACCCGCCGTTCACGGCGCTCGCGCTAGGAGCGTTCCCGCCACGCACGGACGCATAAAAGCGGCGCGAGACAGACGCGGCCAGGCCGCCTTCCGTCTCACACCGCCTCTCTCCTTCGCCGGGAGTTGGTGGCGCCAGAGGCGCTACTGGAGACGGCTCCAATCGGGGAGCGCGTCGGTATCGTCGGAGTCGTTTCCGGTGAGGTTGGCGAGAGCCGGACCAAGAGCGGCGCGGAAGTCGCGGGCGCGCATCCGCTCTAACACATCGCCGCGGCCCGCGCAGTAGCCCAAGAGGGCGTGCGGACGCTGCATTTCTTTGAGCCCTTCGCGCACGATCCAGACGTGCCACGGACGGCAATCTTCGCTGTCGAACGGCCCGAGCAGGCGAGCGTAGAGCCGGTTGGCGGCGCGCTCGACCGAGGCCTCATCGGTCAGTTCGCCCATTTCCAGGAGGCGCTGCAGGCCGCCCCAGATGTAGCCCGCCAGGAAATCGTGCTGGCCGTGCGCGAGGTCGAGCCGGGCGTGAGGGCCAGAGAACCCCAGGTCTTCGAGCGGTCGCTTGATGCAGGCCTCGACGTGGGCGACGGCCTCGCGGATCATCGCCTCGATGTAGGCGGGGGATTTGGGAGAGCCAGACGGCATCGGAGGTGGCGGAAAGAAGGTGTTGGTAGAAGTGTCTGGCAGGTCCCCATGTCAACACCCCGCCCCACCGTGCCACATCTCAAACACTCCGCCTCGATGTAACGCGCCCATTCCCGCCAGAGGCTTTCGGCGTTTCCTGTCCCGTTCTGGGCTCAGCCCCTGGCGGTTTCCTCCCGAGCGTCTCATCTCGCCGAAGCCTCTGGCGACTGCGCGCCGCCAGAGGCCAGAGCCTAAGGCCAGAGCCTACTCGTGGTTGGTCGGCGTGAGTTGGCCGAGAGGCGTCTGGCGCCACCGGACGTCGTTGGGGCAGACCTGTGACCGGTCGTCGAAGGAGCGCAGCCACGCGAGGTTGCCGTTTTCACCGTGGAGGCTGATGGACAGGCCGTGGATGTACCACGGGCTGTGTACCTCCTGGCCGTTCTCGTAGCCGGTTACAAAACTCTTGGTCACGATCTCTGTCGACCAGCTCAGGCCGCGCCCGCGAGGCGGACCGTCCACGATGGAGAGGATGTATTTGCGGTCACCGCCAGAGGCCTCGGTCCGGTCGAAGTCGAAGGCAGGGGACTCGCAATGGTACTCGCCGTAGGTACCGTCCGGGCCGTGCGCGGTGCGCATCGCGAGGGCGATTAGCGCCCTCCCCTGGTCGTTTAGAGCGGTGCGACTTCCGCGTTCGTAGAAACCTTCGGACATGACCTTGCGGAGGTACGCTTCAAGTGTGGCTGGGTCGGCCTCGCGAAGCATCCTGTACGTCACGAGCGCGAGGTGCAGGTCGTTCTCGAACGGCTTGACCTCAAGCTCGATGACGGACGCCGCCTCGGCTTCGGCTTTAAGGATGCGTGAGACATCGAACAGACGCCGGATGGTGTCGAGGTCGGATTCAGCTCGGGTTTCGGTCGCGATCACTCTGCTCTCACGCGTTGTGCCAACGACGAACCGCCACGGCTGGTCGACGCCATCTCGCGTCATCTGCACCTCACGGATGGCCTCGATGGTTTCGAGCGTGTTCGCGTCTTTCCGATGCTTCGACCGCGTGCGGATGGGCACTTCAATGGCGTTGAGATACTCCCACTTGATGTCCTCGCCGGAGACAATCTCGTAGGCATAGTCCTCTTCTAGCGCCTCCAGTGGAAACGAACCCGCCAGATCCGACATCACGACGGCATTGATGTCCGCCTCGGAAGGAGCAGGAATGCCGATGTACTTCTGCGTCGACGGCCGGAAGCTCTGGAAGCGCCCGCCCTGGTACACCATGTCGCCGTAGTACTCGACGCTCGCGCCCTGGACCTCTGCCAGAGGCACCTGATAGGTGATGGAGCGGCGGTACTCCCACACGCCGCGGTTGCGCGCCCGCGTGCCGTTGCCGGTGAGCTTGATGTTGCTCGCGCGTCCACTTACTTCGCTGCGCACGTCAGCGCGGATCTTGGAGGCGGAGGGCTGCGCCGCCGCCAGAGGCGAGAGCAGCAGTGCGAGGACGAACAGGGACGAGAGGCGTACGAGCATGACAGGCAAGGGGAAGTCTGCCCCTCCCTTCGCAAGCCTGCCTCTGGCGGGGTCAACCTCGCGCCGTTTCGCCAGAGGCCTCTGGCGGGAGTGAATCGCTACTGGCCGGGCCACCGGAACAACCCGCTCACAGATACGACGAGTCCCTCCAGCACGACTGAGCCGATCTCGCCAGAGGCGACGACGCGGTCGAACAGGCGGAAGTCATCGCCGTCGAGTGTGAGCACGTCCACTGTTTGTTCGCCTGGGTCCGCCAGCCAAAGCTCGCGAACACCGGCCTGGGCATACGCGAGGCGCTTAGCGGTCGCGTCGTAGTACCCAGTTGAGGGCGAGAGAACTTCGGCCACGAGGTCTGGTGGACCGTCTACTTCCTGCTCCCTGAGGATGCCGAGCCGGTCCGAGGCCACGAACACCAGATCGGGCTGAAATGCGCGCTCATCTGTCAATCGTACGTCAAGCGGCGCGGGAAGAACAATTCCCAGGCCGTGCCCTTCGACAAAGCGGCTCATCGCGTCGAAGAGGCGAGCGACAACGACCTGATGAATGACACGAGGCGCAGGCGACATGATGAGAGTCCCGTTGATGAGTTCGGCCCGCGTGCCTTCGGGGAGAGCACGCCAGTCCTCGATCGTCTTACCGGGCAGAACGGTCACGTTGGCCTCCCACCATTCCTGGAAGCCGGGCGGAGGATAGGTGATCGTGGTAGCCATGCTGGAATCTAGGGCCTCTGGCGCCAGAGGCTACATGTTGCGGCGGTACTGGCCGCCGACCTCGAAGAGCGCCGCGGTGATCTGCCCGAGCGAGCACACGCGTACCGCCTCCATCAACTCCGGAAACACGTTTTGCCTCTGGCGGGCCGTGGCCTGGAGCCGGGAAAGCGCCTCTGGCGCAGCGCCCTCGTTGCGCGCCTGGAACGCGGCGAGGTTGTCCAGCTGGTGCTGCTTCTCCTCGTCGGTCCCGCGCATGAGTTCCACACCGCTGTTGTCGTCGCCAGAGGCTGGGGGCGCGAGAAAGGTGTTGACGCCAATGACAGGGAGTTCTCCGGAGTGCTTGCGGTGCTCGTAGAGCATCGACTCCTCCTGGATTTTGCCGCGCTGGTACATGGTCTCCATCGCGCCGAGCACGCCGCCGCGGTCGCTGATGCGCTCGAACTCGCGGAGCACGGCTTCCTGCACCAGATCCGTCAGCTCGTCCACGATGAAGGCGCCCTGGAGCGGGTTCTCGTTCTTGGCGAGGCCCAGTTCGCGGTTGATGATGAGTTGGATCGCCATCGCGCGGCGCACGCTTTCCTCGGTCGGCGTGGTGATGGCCTCGTCGTAGGCGTTGGTGTGGAGCGAGTTGGTGTTGTCGTAGATCGCGAGCAGCGCCTGGAGCGTCGTGCGGATGTCGTTGAACTGGATCTCCTGCGCGTGGAGGCTCCGGCCGCTCGTCTGGATGTGGTATTTCAGTTTTTGGGATCTGTCGCTCGCGCCGTAGAGGTCGCGCATGGCGACGCTCCAGATGCGACGCGCGACCCGTCCCAAGACCGTGTACTCGGCGTCCATCCCGTTCGAGAAGAAGAACGAGAGGTTGGGCGCGAAGGCATCCACCTCCATGCCGCGGGCTCGGTAGGCCTCGACATAGGTGAAGCCGTTGGCGAGCGTGAACGCCAGCTGCGAGATCGGGTTGGCGCCCGCCTCGGCGATGTGGTAGCCCGAGATGCTGACCGAGTAGAAGTTGCGCACGCCCCAGTCGATAAACGACTGCTGCACGTCGCCCATGAGCCCCAGCGAGAACTCGGTCGAGAAGATGCAGGTGTTCTGCGCCTGGTCCTCTTTGAGAATGTCGGCCTGGACCGTCCCACGCACCTTCTTAAGCGTCTCCGTCTTGATGCGCTCGAAGGCCTCTGGCGTGAGCACGCCCCACTCGACCAGTTCGGCGCCAGAGGTGCCGAGCAGACCGAGGCCCGCTCCGTCGTGGCCTTCGGGAAGGGGTACGGGGTACGGAGTACGGGGTACGTCGTCGCCAGAGGCCTCTGGCGCTCTATCCGCAGTACCCGGCACCTCGTACCCGGTACCCTCCTCAATCGACCCCGAGCTGTTGAACGGCACGTACCGCGGTCTGTCGTCGCCCAACCGCCTCGAAATTTCCGCGTCGGCGTCGCGCCAGAGGCCCTCGTCTTTCAGGTGCTGCTCCACCTGCTGATCGACGGCGGTGTTGAGGAACATGGCGAGGATCGTCGGCGCGGGGCCGTTGATCGTCATGGACACGCTCGTCGTCGGCGCGGCGAGGTCGAAGCCGGAGTACAGCTTCTTCATGTCGTCCAGCGTGCAGATGCTCACGCCAGAGGTGCCGACCTTGCCGTAGATGTCGAGGCGCGGATCGGGGTCGCGGCCGTAGAGCGTGACGCTGTCGAACGCGGTGCTAAGGCGTTTGGCGGGCAGACCGGTGCTCACCAAGTGGAAGCGGCGGTTGGTGCGCTCAGGCGTGCCTTCGCCGGCGAACATCCGCGTCGGGTCCTCGCCCTCGCGCTTGAGCGGGAAGACGCCCGCCGTGAAGGGGAAGAAGCCGGGCAGATTTTCCAACAGCGCGAACCGCAAGCGCTCGCCAGGGGCTTGCGTCTTAGGCAGCGCCACGCGCGGGACTTTGAGCCCGCTCAGCGTCTCGCGGTAGAGTGGCTGGCGGATGTCCTTGCCGCGCACGGTGTAGACGTACTCGTCCTGCGTGTACTGGTGCGCGAGGATGTCCCAGCCGTCGAGGATCGCGCGGGAGCGCGGGTCCAGCTTGCCCCACCAGTATGCCACCATCTCGTCGAGGCGGCCCATCAACTGCTCCTTGTCCTCTGGCGCCCACTCCTCCACCTGTCCTCTGGCGCCAGAGGCCTCGCCCCACTTCCGCGCGATTTCGGCCTGGTTCTCCGCCCACGTTTTGTAGTCGCGGCACGTGTCGGCGATCTCGGCCAGATACCTCTGGCGCGAGGGCGGCACGATGGAGAGACCGGCGGGATCGACTTCGGGAAGGGTCTCTACGTCGAACAGTGTGCTCTCGCGCGTCCAGCCGTGTTCTTCCAGTTGCGCCAGAAGCCCGAGGTAGAGGCGCGTGACGCCGGGGTCATCGAAGCGCGCGGCCATCGTCGGGTAGACGGGCATGGCCTCTGGCGAGACGGAAAAGGCGCCGCGGTTGCGCTGCACCTGCTTGCGGATGTCGCGCAGGGCGTCCTCGGCGCCGCGCTTCTCGAACTTGTTGAGCGCGACGAGATCCGCCGAGTCCAGCATCCCGATCTTTTCGAGCTGCGTCGGCGCGCCGAAGTCGCTCGTCATGACGTACAGGCTCACGTCGACCAGATCCGTCACCTCGGTATCGCTCTGGCCGATGCCCGCGGTCTCGATGATGACGAGATCGTAGCCCGCCGCGCGGCACACGCTCACGGCCTCGCGCAAGGCTGCGCTCGTCGCCTTGTGCGCCTGACGCGTTGCGAAGGAGCGCATGTAGACGCGGTCGGCGTGCTCGCCGTAGAGCGAGTTCATGCGGATGCGGTCGCCCAGGAGCGCCCCGCCCGTCCGCTTGCGCGTCGGGTCCACGCTCAGGACGGCCAGCCTCAGGTCGGAGAAGTCGCTCAAGAAGCGCCGGACCAGTTCATCCGTCAGCGTCGACTTCCCCGCGCCGCCCGTTCCGGTGATGCCCACGACTGGCGCCGTGGGGGAAGAGGCAAGGGGGATGCGGGAAGAGGGGATCGGAAGGGCGCCATCGCCAGAGGCCATGCTTTGCGCCTCGACCGCCGACAGCGCTCGCGCGACGGTCTGCACGCCCGCGCCAGAGGCCACCGCCACCTCTGTCTTCGCCTCTGGCGCCAGAGGCGGAATCGTGCATTTCCCCCTCCCCCTTCCCCCGTCGCCCTTCCCGATCGGCCACGCCGATCATGTGCTCGATCATGCCTTCCAGGCCCATGCGCATGCCGTCCTCTGGCGCGTAGATCTTGGCCACGCCGTGCGCCTCCAGTTCGCGGATCTCGTCGGGCACGATGGTGCCGCCGCCGCCGCCGAAGACCTGAATGTGGCTCGCGCCGCGCTCCTTGAGCAGGTCCACCATGTATGAGAAGTACTCGACGTGGCCGCCCTGATAGGACGAGATCGCGATGCCTTGCGCATCTTCCTGAATGGCGGTGTCCACGATGTCCACGACCGACCGGTCGTGCCCCAGGTGGATCACCTCGGCACCCTTGGCCTGCAGAATGCGCCGCATGATGTTGATGGCAGCATCGTGCCCGTCGAACAGGGCGGCGGCGGTGACGAAGCGGACGGGGGAATCAGACATGGAAAGATGTGGAAGCGCTTTGCAAGCTAGAACGCCTGGGGTGGGGCCGCGGTCCTGCGCTCCTGGAGTCGCGCGGATTCCACGCGCCAGAGGCTCCAGAGAGAGTGGCCGGAACGGGCCACTGGTGGTCATGCGCCCAGCCATTTTACCTCCCAGGGCCCATTGGCAGCAGGGGCTTCCCGGGTAGTCTGCCCGTCCACTTTCCCCGGACCGATGACCCGACGCCTTCTTCTCGCGCCCCTGGCGCTCTTGCTTACCCTCGCTTCGCCAGAGGCGATTGCGCAGCGCGCCACGCTCGCGCCGCCCGCCTCTGGCGGCAACGCCGGATGGTCGGTCTCGCTCGACGGCGACCGCGCCGTGGTCGGCGCGCGCACAGCCTCTAGCGGCGGCACCGATACCGGGGTGGCGTACGTGTACGAACTCTCCGGCGGCGTATGGGGCCTCACGGCGACGCTCGAGCCCACAGCCGGAGGCAGCGGCGACCGGTTCGGCACCGATGTTTCACTCGACGGCGACCGCGTGGTCATTGGTGCCGTCACAAGCGACGCCAACGGGGTGGACTCCGGCGCAGCCTACGTCTTCGACCTCGTTGGAGGCGCGTGGAGCCAAACGCAGCGGCTCGTCGCCAGCGGCGTCTCTCCAGGCGACCTGTTCGGCTTCTCAGTCTCGCTCAGCGGCGACCGCGCGCTCGTCGGCGCGACTGGCACCGACGGCACAGGGGCGGACTCCGGCTCGGCGTACGTGTTCGAGCTCGCAGGTGGAGCCTGGGTGCAGACCGCTCAGCTCACCGCGACCGATGCCGCCTCTGGCGACAGCTTTGGCCGCTCCGTCTCGCTAGACGGTGACCGCGCACTTGTCGGCGCGCTCGACACCGACGGCAACGGCTCAAGCTCCGGCTCCGCCTACATCTTCGACCTCGCGAGCGGCGTCTGGAACCAGACCGCCGAACTCACCGCGGGCGACGCCGCCTCCGCGGACCTCTTCGGGATCGCGGTCGACCTCGACGGCGACCGCGCGCTCGTGGGCGCCTCGCGCAACGACGACGGCGGAAACGACGCGGGCTCGGCGTACATCTTCGACCTAAACGGCACGTGGGGCCAAACGGCCAAGCTGCTCGCCAGCGACCGCGCCAGCAACGACCAGTTCGGCCGCCAAGTGGCGCTCGACGGCGACCGCGCGCTCGTCGGAGGGTTTCTCAACGACATCCGCGGCACGGACACCGGATCGGCGTACGCCTTCGCGCTCAGAGGCACGGCCTGGGTGCAAACCGCAATCCTCACGGCGAACGACGCGGCCTCTGGCGACCAACTCGGCCAGTCCGTCGCGCTCGACGGCGAGCGCGCACTCGTCGGCGCCGCGCTCGCCAGCGGCGGCACGGGCAACGCCTACGTCTTCGAGCTCACGCGCTCGGCGGTGCTGAACGGCGCGCAAGCGTACCGAATGCTCGCGCAGCCCACCGGAGAGACCTACGACGCGCTCCTGGGCTCGCTCTGGACCCAAGGATTCGCAGGCTCCGACGCGCCAGGAGCGGGGTGCTCGGCGTTCGGCTACGACGAGACCGCGTCCAGCTTTGCCGGAGGGTACACCTGCCTGACCGACCAAAACGCCACCTGGGACCGCGGACGCGGCGCGTACGTCTTCGTTTACGAGGATGACGACAGAAGCACATCGGCTATAGACGGCGGCTTTCCCAAGACGCTCCGCGTCGACTCGCCCGGCTTCGCGAACGAGGGCGCGCCGTTTAGCGCCTTCCCGCTGAGCTACACCGACAACCCCAACGTGCCCAGCGTACAGGAAGGGTGGAACCTCCTAGGCAACCCCCTCACGGCAGGCATGGACTGGAACGCGACGCTCCGCAGCAACGGCATCACCCCATCCATCTACGTCTACGACCCCAACTACCTCGGGGGCGATTACCGGATGTGGACGGCCAACACCGGCGGCGACCTGCCAGGCGGCATCGTGCCTGCGTTTCAGGCCTTTTTCGCTCAGGCTGTCGCGCCCAACCCTGTGATGACCGTGCCCGTCGGCGCCGTCGTCTACCCAGGCCCTGGCGCCTACGGCAAGGCCTCTGGCGAGACAGCGAGCCCGCTTCGCCTGGAGCTTTCGCACAACGGCGAGCCCGTCTCGGTCGCGTTCGTGGCAGCCGCACCCAGCGCTGCCATCGGCCCCGACGCGCTCGACGCGGTGCGGCTCACGCCCGGCGCGTGGCCCCGCACCGTGCTCAGCACGCGCGCCGTCGGCGGCGAGCACGCGCTCTCGATGAACGCGCTCGCGCCAGAGGCCTCGGGTGAGATCGAAGTGCCGCTGGAGATCGCGACCGAGGGGCACGCCGAAGGCGATCTCGCGCTCGCGCTTTCGTGGAGCGGAGCGCTTCCGATCGGTTGGGCGGCAACGCTCGTGGACCGCCAGATGGGCACCTCGACGCCTCTGGCGGAAGGCGGCTCCTACGAGTTCGCGATGGGCACTCACGCCGCCAAAGACCGTTCCGCCGGCCTCGGCGTGGACACAGGCCTCGCGCCTCTGGCGCCTAAGACTGGAGTCGTGGCGAGTTCTGGCAACCGGTTCGTGCTGCGCATCACGCCTGCGCATGCGACCAACACGCACTCGCCAGAAGCCGCCAGTCTTTCGCTGGGGGCGCCCGCTCCCAACCCCGCGCGCGGCCTCGTCTCGCTGGAGTACAACCTCGCTGACGCGGGCGAGGCCACTCTAGGCGTGTACGACGCGCTCGGACGCGAGGTCGCTGTGCTGGCGCGAGGAAAGCACGAAGCAGGCCGTCACACAGCGCACTTCGATACCGCCGCGCTCGCGCCCGGCGTCTACGTCGCGCAGCTCAGAGGCGGTAGCGCCGCAGTCACCCAGCGCTTCACGGTCGTCCGTTAGGCACTCCTCTGGCGCGCGACCTCGCGCCAGAGGCTCTTGTGCGCGGCCCGGCTCATGCGAGCCGGGCCGCGCGTGGTTTAGCTCTCGGCCAGAGCCACCGTCACCCACACGTCACCGCGGCGCTCGTAGCGCAGGCGCCAGAGGCGACCTGTGCCATCGCGCGCGGTCAGCCTCTGGCGCGACACGTCGAGGCCTGAGAGCATGACCGAGCGCATTCCGGCACGGAGCCCGGTCTGCGTGCCTTTGAGTACGGCTTCTTTGAGCGACCAGAGCAGCGTTTGCGCCTCGTCGGTGGCGCCGCCGAGGGCATCCAACACGTCGTGCTCCTCTGGCGCGAGCATCCGGCGCCAGAGGCCAGCGTGGCGTGGGAGGATGCGTTCGAGATCGAAACCTACGTGCACTGATGCAATAACGGCGCCACCTACGGGCTCTCCCCGCCCCGCGTGCCCGATGCTCACAAACAGCGGCGCGGCCTCTGGCGCCAGAGCGACGACGGGTGCGCCGCCTTCGGCCACCGCCAGAGGCGCAACCTCTGGCGCCACACCCAACGCTCGGCCGATCAGCGTGCGCGCGGCCGTCCGGCCCAGCACGAACCCGATGCGCCGGTCAGGATGCGAAAACGTCGCGAGGCGCGCGTGCTCCTCTGGCGAAAGCACGGTTTCATCCGCGCCAGAGGCGTCGAGCAGGAGCAGCGAAATGGCAGAATCCATGCCCGATGGTAGCGATGGTTACCACTGTTAAGCCGGGGCCGAACCTGAGCGGTCAGGCGGCGTCACAGCCGCCACCTCCTTCCCACCCGCCGAGGCCTGTGATGACAGGACGGCGACGCCAGAGGCCACTGGGCTCTTTCCCTACCTTATGGACATGCCTTCCCGCTCCAACCCCAACTCCGTGACCGGATATCTCTCTGAGATCGTTCGCCCCGCTGCCCAGGACGCTGCCGACCGCGCCCGCCTTCGCTGGGACGGCACCACTGGCAAATGGAGCGAGAAGTGGGACGAAGCCAAAGGTGGCGTCCGCGCGACCATCGATGAGGCATCGCTCGGTCTCGGCCGCTACCTCGACGAGTACCGCGGCCGCCTGCGCAACCTGTTCGACTCGCGCCTGGACCTAGACACCCTCGCGCTGCAGCGCGGCCTGCCGCCGTTTGCGATGCGCGAGATCCGAGGCTCGCGCGCCCTCGCCGACCTCAACGCTCTCGCCGACGATCCTCTGGCGGCCTACATCCCCGCCGAGTACGGCGGGCGCGGCGCGCACATCAAAGAGGGGCTGGCCGTGCTAGAGGCCACAGGCTACGAGTCGCTGCCGCTCTGCCTCATGGTGGGCATCAACGGCGGCCTGTTCCTGCAACCCGTCGCGAAGTACGCCGACGAGGGCTTCAAGAAAGAAGTCTTCCGGCGTTTTTTGGACGGCAAGAGCATGGGCGGGCTCATGATCACCGAGCCCGGCTACGGCTCGGACGCGCTCAAGATGAAGACGACCGCCACGACCAACGCCTCTGGCGGCATCGACATCCGCGGCACCAAGCACTGGGCCGGCCTTACCGGCTGGGCAGATTATTGGCTGCTCACCGCTCGCCCGACGGGCAAAAACGGCGAGCCCGGCCGCGACATCGGCTTCTACGTCGCCGACGTGACGCAGCCCGGACAGCGCATCACCGTCGAGGAGACGTTCGCCAACCTCGGGCTCTACATGATCCCGTACGGTCGCAACAAGCTCGACCTGACCGTGCCCGCAGTCCAGCAATTGCAGCCGCACACGACGGGCATCAAGATGATGCTCGACGTGCTGCACCGCAGCCGCCTGCAGTTCCCCGGCATGGCGATGGGCTTCCTCCGCCGCATGCGCGACGAGGCGCAGCTCCACTGCGAGGAACGCTTCGTCGGCGGCAAGCCTCTGGCGGGATACGATCAGGTTCAGGCGCGCCTCGCCAAGCTCCAGGCCGACGCCACGATCTGCGGCGCGATGTGCCTCTACACATCCGAAAACGCAGGACTGGAAGTCGACTCGTCGGGCATGTCGCTTGCGGCCAACTCGTTCAAGACGACCATGTCGGACGCAATGCACGACGCGGCGCAGTCCTACCTCCAGCTCTCGGGCGCCAACGGGTACCGCCAGGACCACCTCGCCGGACGCTCGGTGACGGACAGCCGCCCCTTCCAGATTTTCGAGGGCTCCAACGACATTCTCTACGAACAGGTCGCCGACGCTGTGCTCAAGGGGATGCGCAAGTCCAAGACCGAGCACATCGGCAGCTACCTCGCGGAGCAGGAGCCGCTTACGCAGAAAGCCTCTGGCGCGTTGAGCGGCCTGTTCGACTTCAGCGTAGACCACACCATCTCGCAGCGCAAAACGGTCGACCTGGGGCGCGCGCTCGCCAAGGCGGTCTCCATCGGCACCGTCGTCGAAATGGGCGACCGTGGCTACCCGACCGAGTTGGTGTCGCAGGCCGTCGACAGCCTCCGCGACCGCATCCAGGGGCACCTCGCGCATTTCCATTCGCCAGAGGCTCCCGGCTTGGTGGCAGGCGCCACGTCGTCGCCTTCGTGGCTCGGCTTTGTGCAGTCCTGAACCGAGACACTCAGGCGACTCTCAGATCCGCTCCCGCCAGAGGCCTCTGGCGGGAGCGTTTGTTTGAGAAACACGTGGCCCAGGCTAGCCGCAGCGCCAGAGGCGGTAGGTTTGGGCCATGATCACACTGGACCGCGACGCTCCTCTTTCTGTCGGTGAGCAGCTTATCGAGCAGCTCCGCTTTCGGGTCGCGGCCGGTCAGTACAAGCCTGGGGACCGCCTGCCCTCTACGCGCGCGCTAGGCGAGCAAGTCGGCGTGTCGTTTCACACGGTGCGAAAGGCGTATCAACGCCTGGCAGACGAGAACCTGCTGGAGGTGCGGCGTGGCGGCGGCTACTTCGTCTCGCAGCCTGTCCCTCTCTCCACCGCCGAACGGATGGAGCGCGGCTCGGCAGCGGTGCAGGAAACGCTGCAAAAGCTCGTCGCCCTGGGCCTGGACGAGGAAGAAATGGACTACGTCGTGCAGGAGCAGTTGGCCTATTTCGAGCGGCCGGGCACGCGCCGCACGCTTCTGTTCGCTGGGCCCTACCGCGAGCTCGCGGAGGCGGGTGCCGAACAAACAGGTGCAGCACTGCAAGAGCGCGTCGAAGCCGTACTCATCGCCGACCTACGCCGCCACGAAGGCGCCGACGCCGTGATCGCGCCTCTGGCGCAGATGCAGACGGTCAAGCGCGCCGCGCCCAAAGCCGAGGTGGTGGGCGTGGACGTGCGCTTTCCGTACGACACGCTGGAACGCGTCGCGCAGCGGGGCAAGTCCGAGACGGTAGCGCTCGTCACGCGCAGCCGGGATGGCGCCGCGCCCATCGAAGTCGCCCTGCGCGACCTCTCCGGTTACGCCGGAAGCTTTATCGCGATCACGACCGACGAGGAGCGCCGGCGAATCGAGCAGGTCGTCAAGCAAGCCGACCTGGTTCTCTACACGCCGGGAGCCCGGCGGCGCGTGCGTGCCCTCGCGCAGACCAACGACATCCCGCACGCCGAAGTGGCGCCCGTCGTAACGCAAGAGTCGCTGGAGCGCGTGCGCCAGTCCGTCGGGCGGTAGCCTCTGGCGCCAGAGGCGCTACAGCGGCAGCAATCTCATCACTCCCCCTCGCCAGAGGCCTCTGGCGTCCCTGCCTCTGGCGTCCCTGCCTCTGACGCCGTCGAGATCAGCACGCCCTGCATAAACTGGAAGTGGCCGGGGTAGGTGCAGATAAACGGGTAGCGCCCTGCCGGTGGCATCGTGAAGATGACCGCCTGGCGCTCGCCGGGTCCCGCCAGAGGCGTGTGAGCCAGGATGGCGGGATCGTCCGGGATGTTGCTCTCGACGCCCGCCGCAGCCTTGCCCACCCGGTCAATGGCGCCGGCGCTCTTGAGCACGACCACGTTGTGGATCATCGCGCGGCTCGTCGTCATCGAGTTGTCCATCACGAGCCGCACGCGCGCGCCAGCGGGCGCGCTAATCTCCGCGAGCGCGTACGCCATCGCGTTTTTCTCCGCGGGCACGACGATTTCCAGGTCGACCGTCTCGGCGAAGAGCGCGGCCTGATCGGCGCTGGGTTCCACAGGACCTCCTCCGCCACAGGCGGCGAAGCTGAAGGCCAGAGTCAGGAAGAGGAGCGCGCGCATGGGTGTCGAGAGGGTGAGCCGGAAGGTGCCAGCCTCTGGCGCCAGAGGCAAGGCGCGGCGCTCGAAATCGCGGGGAAAGGGCGCGGCGCCAGAGGCAGTTCGGCAATTTTCCACCTTGTCATCCCGAGCGCAGCCGAGGGATCTACTCGCCGGTTGCCACGAGCGCTGAATACGCCTCTGGCGCTGAGACATGGCTAGATCCCTCGTCGCGGAGCCTGCCCTGAGCGCAGCCGAACGGGCTCTGTCGGAATGACGTGAACGCAGCAGTAGCGCGCTGGCGGGCGCCAGAGGCCTCTGGCGAGAAACGCCTCTGGCGCTACCCCGCGAGGCTCCACGCGCGGTCGTTCTCGGCGGTGCGGCGGCGGGCGCGGTGCATGAGCGTGTCGTGCAATGCGCGGATGGGGTCGCCAGGGGCGGGCTGGCGCTGCGTGTAGCGGCCATCCGGGCCGAGGTCCCACGCGAGGCGGTTGTCCTCCAGGCAGAACTTGAGCGTGCGCGAGAGACGCGCCTTGGCGTCTTCGTCCTCGACCTTGGCGATCACCTCCACGCGGTCGTCCAGATTGCGGCGCATCCAGTCGGCGGAACCGATGAGGATGTCGGGGTCGCCGTCGTTGTGAAAGTAGAAAATGCGGCTGTGCTCCAGGAAGCGGCCGATGATGGACACCACGCGGATGTTCTCGGAATAGCCCGGCAGGCCGGGGCGCAAGCGGCAGTGCCCGCGCACGATGAGGTCGATCTGCACGCCTGCGCGGCTGGCGCGGTAGAGCTCGCGGATGATGCCGGTATCGTCCAGCGCGTTCATCTTCGCGACGATCCGACCCGTGCCGCTCAGGCGCTGGTGGTCCATCTCGCGGCGGATCAGGCGCACGAACTCGCCTCGCAGATCGCGCGGCGCGACGTGGAGCGTTTTGTACACCTGATCTGGCGCGAGGCCTGTCAGGTGGTGAAAGAGCGCGATGAGGTCTGCGCCGATTTCCTCACGGCACGTGAGGATGCCGAAGTCTGTGTAGACGCGGGCGGTCTTGGGGTTGTAGTTGCCCGTGCCGATGTGGCAATACGTGCGCAGCTCTCCCCTCTCCTCGCGCACGACAAGCGAGGTCTTGGCGTGCGTCTTGAGGCCCACGAGTCCGTAGGTCACGTGCGCGCCGGCTCGCTCCAAGCGCTGCGCCCACTCGATGTTGTTTTCCTCGTCGAAGCGGCCTTGAGCTCTACGAGTACCGCCACCTGCTTGCCGCGCTCGGCCGCGCGGATCAGCGACTGCACGATGGGGCTGTCCTGGCTCGTGCGGTAGAGCGTCATCTTGATCGCGATGACCTGCGGGTCATCTGCGGCCTCCTGGATAAAGCGCTGCGTGCTGGCCGCGAACGATTCGTACGGGTGGTGGACCATCACGTCGCCCTCGCGGATGGCCGCGAAAGATGTCGTCCTCGTCTTCGAACTCGCGGTGCCGCAGGCGGATGGGCACGACGGGTTCCCAGGGCAGGTAGGTGTGCTCTGGCAGGTCCAGCTTGCCCATCTCGAACAGGCCGGAGAGGTCGATGAGGCCGTTGACTTCGAGCACGTCCTCCTTGTCCAGGCCCATCTCGCGCGTGAGCAGCTTGCGGGCGCGCTTGGGCATGTCGGCCTCGACTTCCAGCCGCACGATGTCTGCGAAGCGCCTCTCGCGAAGCTCCTCCGAGATCATCATGAGCAGGTCATCGGCCTCCTCCTCGTTGCGATCCACGTCGGCGTTGCGCGTCACGCGGAAGGCGTGGACGCCTTCGACCTCCATGCCCGGAAACAGCGCCGTGGCGTTGTGCCGAATCAGCTCTTCGAGCGCGATGAGGTGCTTGGGCTCGCCGGGCACATGCAGAAAGCGGCCTCTGGCGGTGGGCACTTTGAGGCGCGCGAAGTGCTCGGTTTTGCGGCCAGGGTTGCGCAGCGAAAACGCGAGCGACAGCGAGAGGTTGGAGATGAACGGGAACGGGTGGCCGGGGTCGACCGCCAGAGGCGTCAGGATGGGGAAGATCTGCGTGAGGAAGTGGCGGTCCAGCTTGTCGCGCTGCTTCTCAGTCAGGGAGTCGTAGGTGCGGATTTCGATGCCCTCGCCGAGCATGTAGGGCTTGAGCGTGTCCGTCCACACGTCGTCCAGCGCGGTCATCAGGGCACGGGCGGACTCGCGCGCGATCTCTAGCTGATCGGTCGGCAGGCGGCCATCGGGTGAGAGCTGGCGCACGCGGGCGCCGATCTGCCGCTTGAGCCCACCGACGCGCTTGCGGTAGAACTCGTCCATGTTGTTGGCCGCGATGGCGAGGAACGTGACGCGCTCCAGCAAAGGCGTACGCTCGTCCAGGGCCTGCGAGAACACGCGCCAGTTGAAGTCGAGCCAGCTCAGTTCGCGGTTGAACAGCAGCGACGGATGGTCCAGCGGCGCGCCCTCGGGAACGGGCTGCGGCTCGACGGCCTGCGGCAGCGTCGGTGCCAGCGTGGCATCCACGGACGGTGGCATGATGGCGAGCGCGGCCGGATCTACCGTGACCACGCGCTCCTCACTCGCTTCGCCAGAGGCCTCTGGCGAGACGTTCTCAGACGCGCTTGCGGCAGCATCGCTCGGGCGTGGCGCCTGGGCTTCGTGCGGCGCCTCGGCCTCGGGCGAGGAGTCGGCCTCGGGCGAGGAGTCGGCCTCGGGCGAGGGGTCAGCGCCAGAGGCGGAGTCAGGACGTGCGGAGGAGGGCTCGGGGGATTCCATCGGGGAGGGTGTGGGCATCGGTCGCAGTCTACGCCGGTGCGGCTCGCGGGTGCCGCGCTGTGTGGCGGGGCGGCCTCTGGCGCCAGAGGCGTGTTGGCAGGTGCTCGCGCCAGAGGCTCAGGCCTCGGCGCCGAGGAAATCACCGCGGTCGATGTGGCTGCGCAGCGCGGTCAACTCCATGACCTCGCGCTGGATCGAGCGTCGTGTCCTCGCCCTCGCGCTCGGCCTGGAGCCACGCGGCGCGTGGCGGCCTCGATGGCCTCGTCCACGCGGGCGAGTTTGAGCTGCTTCATCGCGCTGTTGGCGGCTTCAAGCGGTTGCGGGTCTTTGCCGGCGATCTCGGTCCCCATCTTCTCTTCCCAGTTCTCCGAGGCCTGGTGCCGCTCGGCAACGGCAGCCGAGACGAGCGCGCGGATGGGCTCGCCGTGCTCGCCCTGCACGAACGGCTTGGACGACACCTTACCGGCGTGAAACTGCTCCAGCAGCAACTCGACGGTTTGACGCACAGGCCCCGGCGCGAACTCCTCCAGGCTCATATGAGTCAGCACATGCTCCACGAGCATGACGCCGTGACGGAGCATCAGGCGGAGCAGTTCGTGCTCCTGCGGACGCACCGGCACGACGACCGGCGCGGCGGCCTCTGGCGCCAGAGGCGGAAGCTCGGCCTGTCGCCTCTGGCGGG
Organism: Rubricoccaceae bacterium; assembly: GCA_963708165.1. Lineage (GTDB taxonomy): Bacteria > Bacteroidota > Rhodothermia > Rhodothermales > Rubricoccaceae > Rubricoccus. The sequence goes on from OY970187.1 coordinate 3,808,224, forward strand.
GCGCGCGGCTTCCGGTTTCGGATTCGTACTGCTGGCGGAGGTCGGCGTCGGGTACGTCGAGGGCCTGGGCGGCGCGGCGGAGGTAGCCGTCGAGCAGGATGGGGTTTTTGACGCGGCGAACCGCGGCGAGCACCATCTCGGCCGTCGCGAGGGTGCCTTCGGGCGTGGTGAGCCCCCCGTCCCGGCGGGCGCCGCTGACGAGGAAGTCGACGAAGTCCATCCGCTCGTCGCGCAGGATCGTGCGGAAGGCGTCGGCGCCAAACTGGCGGACGAACGAATCGGGGTCGGCGCCGTCGGGAAGCGAGACCGCGTAAGGCGCGAGCCCGGCATCGAGCGCGACCTCGACGCCTTTTCGCGCAGCGTTGCGTCCCGCGTCGTCGGCGTCGAAGAGGAGGATCACGCGCTGCACGTCCAACCGCGAGAGGCCGTCCATCTGCTGCGGCGTGAGCGCCGTGCCGCTGGCGGCGACCACGTTTTGAACGCCCGCCTGCCACAGCGAGACCACATCGGCGTAGCCCTCCACGACGATGACTTCTTGCTGCGTGCGGATGTCGCGCTTGGCCTGCTTCATCCCGTAGAGCACGCGGCTCTTGTGGTAGACCTCGGTCTCGGGCGTGTTGATGTATTTGGCGGGCGTGTACTCGCCAGAGGCCGTCGGCGTGTCGGGCAGGATGCGCCCGCCGAAGCCCAGCACCTTGCCGATGGGCGACAGGATGGGAAACATCAGCCGGTCGCGGAACACGTCGTAATGCCCGCCGCCGTTGCGCTCTTTCGCGAGCCCCACGTCTTGCAGGATCTGCGCGCTGAATCCCGCAGCGGTCGCAGCCGTTACGAGCCCGTCCCAGCCCACCGGCGCCGCGCCGATGCCAAAGGCGCGGATGGCCTCTGGCGTAAAGCCGCGTCCCTTGAGGTATTCGAGCGCGCGGGCGCCACCCTCCTCGCCGAGTTGCTTGTAGTAGAACGTGGCCGCAAAGCGCAGCGCGGCGTGCAGCGACGCCTTGTGGTCGTCCTCTGGCGAGGCGCCCTCCTCGGCGATCTCGATGCCCGCGCGGTCCGCCAGAAGCCGCACGGCGTCCAAGAAGCCGACCGTCTCCATCTCCTGCACAAACTTGAACGTGTCGCCGCCGCGGCGGCACCCAAAGCAGTAGTACAGCCCCTCGTTGGGGTCGACGGAGAAGCTGGGCGACTTCTCGTTGTGGAACGGGCACAGCCCCACAAAGCGCCGCCCCTGCTTTTTGAGCTTGACGCGGTCGCTGATCACGTCCACGATGTCCGACGCGTGTCGGACCTCGGAAATGGTGTCGTCGGAAATGCGGGCCATGACGGAGGATGCGTCGTTCCGAGGGTACGCCACCGGGCGTGACGAGGGTCGCGTCAGCGGGTGCCGAGATATCCACGTACTGCGCCTCTGTTCCGGCCTCTGGCGCCAGAGGTTACCCACGTCATTCCGACAGAGCGAAGCGGCGAGAAGTCTCCCAGACCACGCGCTGCCTCGGTCCGGCCAGAGACGGCGGAAAAGAACCGGAAGGGGTCGCGATACTCAGCGTCTCTGGAGAGCGTTCGAGTTCTGTAGCGGCTGCTTCAAACGGCGGCTAGTTTCGCGTTCGCCCGTTTGCCCCTCTCTTTACACCCGCACAAACCCATGCGCCTTCGCCTCCTCTCCCTCCTCTTCCTTCCGTTCGTGCTTGTCGCCTGCGACAGCAACGACCCCGACAGCATCGGCGGTGCAGATGCCGACGACATTAACGTCCGCTCCGTGACCGAGTCCTCAGACGGCAGCATCCTCACGTACGAGGTCAACGTCCGAAACGACGGCGACGACCGGTACGACGCCGTCACGGTTGACTTCCGCCTACTCAGCGGCTCTACAATCGTTGACGACGGATCGGCCATCTACACCTCTGGCATCGGCTCTGATCAGTCGCAGACGGAGGACGCCCTCTTTTTCGACCTCGACAGCTTCGACGATGTGGAGTGCTACGAGTACGACATTCAGGTTGTGCGCACAGGCGACAACGGGGGCGTCAGCAAGAAGTCGTACGACGGCACCTGCTGATTCCAGGATCGCTAGTGAACAATGGCTGTCTGGGCGTGTGCTCGGGCAGCCATTTCCATTGCGGAGCGCCGCAGAATTCCTAACGTGTCTCCGCCCGAGCCTCTGGCGCCAGAGGCCGCGCGATGGAACCGCAGCCCGGCCCACCCGATTGGACCCCACCATCTACCGACCCCTCTACTCATGGCCGACGACAAAACGCAACCCACCGAACAAGACCTCCCCGCCAGCGAAGGCGGCACCATGCACTACGGCGGCACCGATGCCGCCTACGACGGCATGGACAACAAAAACGAAGGCGACGCCGCCGACAACGCCAACCGCGTGGACCGGACGGATATGACGGGTCTTGACCTCGACCCCGACCGTGTCAACATGGAGATCCCCAAGGGCTCCGACCTTCCGCGCCCGGCGCCCGGCGACAACTCGAACGTCTAGCCTCTGGCGCAGACGTGAGGATCCCGGCCTCTGGCGCAGCGCTGCGCCAGAGGCCGCGTTGTAGATGCTCAGCGCACCCAGACCCATAGGGACCTATCGCATACGCCCCCTACCGACCACCCAGGCGTTCAGGACGCCCAGCGCCAGAGGCCCCAATCGCCTCTGGCGGCGCACGCCAGAGGCGGTAGTTTCGGCGCATGCCTGGCGCCCCTCCCCTTTCCCCCGGCGATGCCCTCAAGGCGGAGCTGATGGACGCCGCCGACATGGGCCGCACGCTCGACCGGCTGGCCCGGCAGATCGTGGAGCACCTGGACGACGACGCCGAGCCCGCCGACCGCCTCGCGCTGATCGGCATGCAAACACGCGGCGCGCACCTCGCGCGGCGCCTGCGAGACCGCATCGAAGCCTTCGAGGGCGTGCGGCTCCCGCTCGGCGTGCTCGACGCCACGTTCTACCGCGACGACCTGCGCCTCGGGCCTCTGGCGCCAGAGGTCTCCCCGACCGACATCCCGTTCGACCTGACGGACCGCCGGATCGTGCTCGTGGACGACGTGGTGTACACCGGGCGCACGACGCGCGCTGCTCTGGACGCCATTCTCGACCTCGGTCGCCCCGCCAGCGTGCGGCTGCTGGCGTTCATCGACCGAGGCCTGCGAGAGCTTCCCGTCGCGCCAGACCTGGTAGGCCGCGACGTACCAACCGAGCCCGGCGAGCGCGTCCGCGTGCGCCTGATCGAGGAAGACGGCGTGGACGGCGTGTGGCTGGTACAGAAACAAGCCTCTGGCGATTCCACCCCTGTGAGCGCATGACCGACGCGATCCAGACTCCCGCCAGCGGCCGTCTGCGGCACCGCCACCTGCTCGGTCTCGCGGATTACTCCGCCGACGAGATCCGCCTGATCCTGGAAACCGGCCGTGCGTTCCGCGACGTGCTCGACCGGCCCATCAAGCGCGTGCCCAGCTTGCGCGGCGTGACGTGCGTCAACCTGTTCTACGAATCCAGCACGCGCACGCGGCTGTCGTTCGAACTGGCGGAAAAGCGACTCTCGGCCGACGTGGTCAACTTCAGCGCCAGCGGCTCCAGCGTGAGCAAAGGGGAGACGCTCAAGGACACGGCGCGCAACATCGAGGCGATGAAAATCGACCTGGTCGTGGTGCGGCACAAAAGCGCGGGCGCGCCTCAGTTTCTCACGCGCTGCCTGGATTCGGTCATCGTCAACGCAGGCGACGGCCAGCACGAGCACCCGACGCAGGCGCTGCTTGGACGCGAGCACGATTGCTAACCTGGACATTCCGCGCCTGCCAGGTCTTTCGCGCTTCGACTTTTCCGGCCTGCGCGTCAGCATCATCGGCGACATCGCGCACAGCCGCGTGGCGCGCTCCAACATCTACGCGCTCACGGCGCTCGGCGCCGAGGTCACGCTGTGCGGCCCGCGCACGATGATGCCGGTCGGGATTGAGCACCTGGGCGCGCGCGTGACCGACCGGCTGGACGAGGCGCTCGAAGGCTGCGACGTGGCGATGACGCTCCGCATCCAACTGGAACGCCAGGGCGCAGGCCCCAATGGCCTCTTCCCCAGCCTGCGCGAGTACCACGAGCGCTTCGGGCTGCGCGGCGAGCACCTCGACGCCAACCCCGACCTCTGGATCATGCACCCCGGCCCGGTCAACCTCGGCGTCGAGATCGCGGGCGAAGTCGCGGACTCGGACCGCGCCGTGATCTTGAGCCAGGTCACCAACGGCGTGGCCGTGCGGATGGCCGTGCTCTATCTCCTCGCGGGCGGCACGGCCGCGCGCATGCAAACCGCCTCTGGCGGAACCGAATGACCGGAGCCCTCGCCAGAGGCCTCGCGCTTCTCCTCGTGCTCGCCGGGACCGCGTGCGCGCAGCCCGCGCCAGAGGCCACCGCGCTCCAGCCTCTGGCGCCAGAGGCGCCGCGACGCACGATGGCCGTCACCATCGACGACCTGCCGGTCGGGCGCGGCCACGGCCTCGCGTGGATGCAGCGCGTGACGAGCGACCTGCTGGCCCAGATCGACGCCTCGGGCGTGCCCGTCGTCGGGTTTGTGAACGAGGGCAAGCTGGACCGCGAGGGTGAGCGCGACGAACGCGTAGCGCTGCTCCAAGCGTGGGTCGACGCCGGGCACGAGTTGGGCAACCACACCTACGGCCACCCGTCGCTGTTCGACACGCCTCTGGCGGAGTTCCAGGCCGATGTGGTCCGCGGCGAGACGATCACGCGCACGCTCCTGAGCGCCAGAGGCTCGGCGCCCCGAGACTCTCTGCGCTACTTCCGGCACCCCTACCTGAACGTGGGACCAGATCTGCAGACCAAAGACACCTTCGAGACCTGGATCCGCGCCAGAGGCTACACCATCGCGCCCGTCACGCACGACAACACGGAGTACGTCTACGCGCTGGCCTACGACCTCGCCCTTGAAGCGGGCGACGGTGCTCTGCAAGGCCGCATCGCCGACGCGTACCTCGCGTACATGGACACGACGGCGGCGTACTTCGAGGGTCTCTCGCGCGACCTCTTCGGCCGCGAGATTCCCGGCGTGCTCCTCATCCACGCCAACGCGCTCCACGCCGATCACTTCGGCCGACTCATGGACGTGTTTGGCGCCAGAGGCTACACGCTCGTGCCTCTGGCGGAGGCGCTGGAAGACCCGGCGTACCGCGAGCCGCACACCTACACCGGCCGCGCGGGAATATCCTGGCTTCAGCGCTGGGCCATCACGCGCGGCGCCCGCTTCGGCCCCGAACCTCTCCCGGACGACTGGGTACAGGCCGTCGCCTACCCCGACCGATGATCTCTCCCCTCTCCAATCCTCCAGCCTCTGGCGCACTTACGACCGTCGGCTGGCGGGAATGGGTCGCGTTTCCAGAGATCCGGCTTCCGGCCGTGCGCTGCAAAGTGGATACCGGCGCGGCCACCTCGTCTCTCCACGCGAGCCGCATCGAGACGTTCGAGCGCGGCGGCGAGACGTGGGTGCGGTTCGTCGTGCGGCCGTTTTTCCGCCGCCACCGGCAGGTCAAGGTGGCCTGTGAAGCACCCGTCGTGGACCAGCGGCACGTGCGCTCGTCTAGCGGCCACGAGGACCTGCGCATCGTGGTCGGCATCACGCTCCGCCTCGGCGTGCGCTCTGACGCGCCCGAGTGGCCCATCGAGGTCACGCTCGCAGACCGCGCGGCGATGCAGTTCCCCATGCTTCTCGGCCGCGAGGCGATGAAAGGCCGCGTCGCCGTCGATCCGGGCGCTTCGTTCCTGCTCGGTCGCGTCGAGCACGCCGCGTCGCTGTACGAGTAGGCACGGGACTGGCGATTGGGAGCAAACCGGCCTCGGCTTCTGGCGCCAGAGGCAAGACGAAAGTTTACATCCGCGCCTCCGGCGCGAGGCGGCCGGACGCGCCATCGCCAGAGGCTTGAGCGGCACCGGGATCGGGAGCGAGGCCCAAAATCCAGTCGGCCGCGCGCTCCGCGATCATCTTGGTCGGGGCGTCCGTGTTGCCGTTCGGGATGGTGGGCATGATGCTCGCGTCCACCACACGCAAGTTGTCCACGCCGCGCACGCGCAGCGCGAGGTCGACGACAGACTCGGCGTCTGCTCCCATGCGGCACGTGCCGACCGGGTGGTACAGCGTCTCGGCCGTGAGGCGGATTTGCTCGGCGATCTCGGCGTCCGTCGTCGCATCCGCCATCGCGTCTACTGCGTCGCCGCGCAGGGCGCGGTAGGCGGGCTGCTCCGCGATCTCGCGCGCCATGCGTACGCCCGCCACGAGCGACGCCATGTCGCCGGGCTCCGCGAAATAGTTGGGGTCGATCGCGGGGTGCTCCATCGGGTCAGCCGAGCGCAGCGCCAGCGTGCCGCGCGACTGCGGCGTCACCAGCGTCGGCCCGAGCGAGAAACCGTGAGCCTCTGGCGGCAGAAAGCCGTGCTCGTAGAAGAGCGCGGGCGCGACGTGAAACTGAAGATCCGGGATCACGCCAGAGGCGGGCCCAGATCCGGCGCCGGAGTGCGCGAAAAGCCCGGCTTCGGCGACGTTGGACGAGAGCATTCCGCGGCGGCCCAGGAGATATCGCGCGACCTGCCCCGGCGTCTCCGCGTCCATCAACGACGCCCCCTCTTTGGCCTGCCAGCGCACACCCACAATCGGGTGGTCGTGCAGGTTCTGGCCCACGCCTCTGGCGTCCACGCGCACCGCGATGCCGTGCTCCCGCAGGTGCGCGGCCGGGCCGATGCCCGAGAGCATGAGCAGTTGCGGCGTGTTGATCGCGCCACCGCACAGGATCACCTCGCCAGAGGCCATCGCCTTGCGCCGCACGCCGCCCTGCACGTACTCGACGCCTCTGGCGACGCCGCCTTTCACGATCAGGCTCGTGACGTGTGCGCCCGTCTCGACGGTCAGGTTCTCGCGCCGCATCGCGGGTTTGAGAAACGCCGTAGCCGCGCTCACGCGCCGCCCGCCGCGCTGCGTGAGTTGGTACAGCCCAGCGCCTTCCTGCTCGGCACCGTTGAAGTCGTCGTTGAGGTCATGCCCGGCTTCGCCAGAGGCGTCGATAAAGGTGCGCGAGAGAGGGCTGGGACTGCGCGGGTCTTCGACGCGGACGGGCCCTTGCTGACCGTGGTAGGCGTTGCGGAGACGCGCGTTGTCTTCGGACTTCTTAAAGTAGGGCAGCACATCGGCGTATCCCCATCCGGTGCAACCGTTTGCGGCCCACCCATCGTAGTCCGCGCGATGGCCGCGGATGTAGATCATCGCGTTGATGGACGATGAGCCACCGAGCACCTTGCCGCGCGGCCAGAACCACTCGCGGTCGGCGGCGTGCCTCTGGCGCGTGGTGTGGTAGCCCCAGTCGGCGTCGGTTTTGAACAGCTTGGAGAACGCGGCCGGGATGCGAATCTCGGGGCGCGAGTCGGGACCGCCCGCTTCGAGCAGGAGCACGCGCGCGCCAGAGGCGCTCAGCCGGTCGGCGAGCACGCAGCCCGCGCTTCCAGCGCCGATAAGGAGGTAGTCGTACATGGTTAACGCTGTTCTGGTGACGCCGCACTGCAAGATCGCACCGCCAGAGGCCTCTGGCGCCAGAGGCGCTAGGCCACGTCTGGCCAGCCCTCGGAGCCGTCCAAGCGGACCGAGGTCTCGCCGCGCAGGAAGTCCAGAACGGCCTCTCCGATGAATGAACCGCGCCAGCCCTGCAAGATGGTGTGATCCTCTGGCGAGGCGTCCGCGCCCGCTTCGACGAGAGCGGTGAGGTGGGCCTTGGTCGCCGCCAGATGCGGATCGATCCCGCCCAGCGTGCACCGGCCCGCGACGAGCCCTTGGACCACGTTGAGCTGTGCCTGACGGCGCTCCTCCTCGGGTCCGGGACGGCCGCGCCTCTGGCGGGGCTCGGGGTCGGCGTCGATGCCATCGCGCACGGCATCGAGTAGGCCGTCGGCGTAGCGGCGCGACTGGCGGCCGGTGAGGATGCGGTCGAGGTCGTTTGCCGAGCGCGGGCGACGCTCTGCCACCTTAACGAGATCGTCGTCGCCGATCACCATGCGTCGGGTGCGGTCGAGGTCGCGCGCCTCGCGCTCGCGCCAGGCCGCGACGTGGCGGAAAATGGCGCGGCCCTGCGCATCGAGCTTGCTCGCGCCGCGGGACTTGACGCGGTGGACAGCCTCCATCGGGTCGAGTTCGTCGTAGTGGGCGGCGTCCTCGTAGCGCTCCATTTCGTCCCAGAGCCAGTCCAGGCGACTGCGCGCGATTCGGCCTCCTCCACGATCTTGTCGCGCACGTCGAGCGAGTAGCGCACGTCGTTTTCGGCGTAATGGACCTGCGTGTCCGAGAGCGGACGGCGGAGCCAGTCGGAGCGCGTCGCGCCCTTGTCCAGCGTCACGCCAGAGGCCCACTCGACCGCGTCTTGCAGCGAGGCGGTCGCGCTCTGGCCCACGAAGCCGGCGGCGCGCTGCGTGTCGAACACGTTCTGCGGCAGGTAGCCTGTGGCCCGCGCGAGGATTTGCAAGTCCTGCAACGCGTCGTGCAGCACGACCTCCGTGTCCGGGTCCGCCAAAAGCTCACCCAGCGGCATCAAATCGTCACCCGTCAGCGCAATCGTGTCCACAAGGTGCACATCGTCCCCGCCGAGGCCGACCTGGACCACACCGAGCGCGGCGTAGTACGTGCGCTCCCACACAAACTCGGTGTCGAGCGCGACGGCGTCTTGCTCGCGGGCGCGGGTGCAAAGGTCGGCGAGGGCCGCGGGAGAATCGATCATGAGGGTAGGCAGGTGCAGCCCCCAAGATCGCACCACTCCACCCCGCGATGCGCCTCTGGCGCCAGAGGCCGCTGCGGTCCTTTCGCCAGAGGCTCAGCGCTGCTTTAGCGCGCGCGCTTGACGGTGCAGCCGAACGGCGTGGTGCGCTCGATCTCGACCGCCTGAGCCGCGAGGTGCTGATCGAGGGCCTGCTGGAGATACTGAATGGTGACGCGGTCCGCGTCGGCCGGGCTGTCGTCGATGGCGCCGGAGTAGAGCAGGCCACCCGCGAAGAAGAACGCCTCTGGCGTCTGGCGCGCGCCGAGCGCATCGGCGAGCGTGGCAGAGGGGTCGAGCAGGACGGGCACGCCGACGGCTTCTGCAGCCGCCACGAGAGCCTCTGGCGTGTCGCCCGCGCTCCGCGCCGGGTCGTTGCTGGCCACGAGGACGACGCCGATGCCGTTGGCCGACGCCGTCGCGGCGAGCCGCGCCATGCGCGCTTCGTACTTCTCCGTCCACGGGCACGCAGCGCTCCACACCACCGCCACGAGTCCGTTCTCACCCCCAGCCGACGCGAGGGAGAGCGAGCCTCCAGATGCGGTCGCGAAGCTCTGCGAGGCGAGAGGCACCGGAGCGCCGAGAGCGAGAGGCGCCTCTTGCGCGTGCGCCAGAGGCGCGACGAGGCAGACGAGGAGTGCGAGGAATCGGGTCAAAGTTGGGTGGTGATGTCGATGGACCCGTCGCGTACGCCCGCGACGAGCTCGGCGATCCTCTCGGACGAAACAACGCCCATGTGCGCGCCGCGCACGATGCCCTCGGAGTCCATCACGAGCGTCGTGGGCAATGCCGCGCCGAAGCGCGGCCCAAACTCAGCGGCCAAAACGGTGTTGTTGGGCGACACGTAGGACCTCTCCTCCAGGCCCTGCTCGTCTAGAAAGGCACGCACCTTGTCCATCATCTCGGCATCGTCCACGGAAACGAAGCGCACCTCCACGTTCTCGTCCTCCATCTCGGCGTCGTACGCCATCAGGTCGGGAAACTCGATGCGGCACGGCCCGCACCACGTCGCCCAGAAGTTGAGCACGGTGATCTCGTTGCCTTCCTCGATGACCGGTCGACGAGCTGCGTCGCGTTCTGCGACCTCGATGAGCGGCGAGCCGGTCGTGGGGATCTCGACGCCAGAGGCCCCGCCAGAGGCCTCTGGCGATGGCGTGTCGGTGCCGCAGGCGGCGAGCGCGAGGGCGAGGGATAGGACGTACTTGCTCATAGTCGGGAAACGGGCCTCTGGCGAAAGTGAACGCACAGGTAGCCGAGTGGTGTGCCTGCTTAGCGGGAGGCTACGCGGAAAACGGGATACGGCTCCCCGTCTGCCAGAGGCACGATGGCCCAGTGGACCACGCCGTCGTCGCTGCGCGGCTCCAGGAGCATGAACGCGACGCGCGCCAGAGGCTGATCCATGCGCACAAAGACGTATCGGTCGGGATCGAGGGATGTCAGCCCTGCACCCAGCGGCTCCCACGCGCCAAAGGATTCTTGCGCCCGCACTCCTTGGAACGCGCGGTCGGCGACGCGGACGCTGTCTACGCGGAATTGCTGCAGCGTGCCAGGGGTGCTGAAGAAGCCCTGGGTGCGAATCCCATGCGCCGCCAGAAGCTCCAGCACGGCCTTTTGCGAGCGCGGGATGACATAGACAGCGGGCACCCGCTCTGTCTCCGTCGCGCCAAAGCGCGAAAAGACCGGCATGGCCTCTGGCGTGCGCGCGTCGCGGCGCTGGTACATCGCCTCGCCGGTGACGGGGTGGCGCAGCGTGTCGACGGCGCCCAAGAGGATCTCGCGCGTGGCCTCTGGCGCCACGAACCCGGCGCGGACCGCGAGCGAGTCGCCGACGATATTCTGGCGGTCTGCCGCGTTGGTCGTGGCGCGGACGCCAGAGGCGTCGGCCCAGGCGTTGGCGAGGATTTCCTCGACGAAGCGCTTGCTAACCTGCACGCGCTCGCTGAACGGGGCGTAGGAGTAGGCTTCGGAGAGGAGGCCGTAGCGTCCGCGGAGCCCGGCGTAGTTGGTCGAGAAGCGCGGTTGCGGGCTAAACGTGTACCAGCCACGCGGGACCGACGTGCCCTCGCCGAACGCACCGGGCACGTTGCCGTAGTGCTCGGTCGCCATGTCGTCGGTGCGCAAGATCTCGCGCTGGATGTTGGGAATCCACCGCTCGCGCAGGTGCCGGTCGATGGCCTCTGGCGTGTTGGGCGAGAGCGGCGGCGCAAACGTGAGGTGATAGCCCATGAACGTGCCGTTGGTCGTGTGGAGGTCCACGACCACGTGCGGGTCGGCGTCGCGCAAGAGGCCGACGAGCGCGCGGGCCTCTGGCGAGGCCAGCTTCATAAAGTCGCGGTTGAGGTCCAAGCCGTCCGCGTTGGGCCGTTGCCCCATGCCGCCGACCGGCCCGAGCTGCCGCGGCCGGTTGTCGATACGCGACGCGCTCGTTGCCGTCGGCGTTATAGATCGGCGCAATCATGACGACCAAGCTGATCGGCCCACTCGGCGTGGGCGCCAGAGGCCAGGTCGCGGAGCAGCATCAGCGCGGCCTCCTTGCCTGCCACCTCGCCCGCGTGGATGTTGGCGAAGACGAGCACGCGCGTCTTGCCACTTGCGCGGATGGCCTCTGGCGAGGCGCCGCCCGCGCCCCACACCGCCAGAGGCAGCGTTCTCCCCTCCCCACTCTCACCGAACGCGCCGATATGCAGATCGTCGCGCGCGGGGAGCGCGTCGAGAAACGCTATCACATCGGCGTGGGTGGAGGTCTCGCGGTAGTCCGTCGCTTCGGCGCGTGTGATCAGCGCCAGAGGCTGATCTGGGATGGCCTCTGGCGTGGAGGCGCAGCCGGTGGCGAGGAGAGCGACGAAGCACAATGCAATAACGGACCCTGCCTGTCTCCCTCCTTCCCTACCTGTCAACCCGAGCGCAGCTGAGGGAACTACTCGCTGGATGCTCGCGCGCTGAACGGGCCTCTGGCGACGGCTGGGGCTAGATCCCTCGTCGCTTCGCTTCCCTCGAGATGACATGGTAGACGGTTGCGTGCGCATCATGGCGTCGCCTGTTTCGGACCTGAAGAGCGGATGCACAAGGCTAGGCCTCTGGCGCCAGAGGCCACTGATCGTGCGCGTCATGGGGTGACGGGAAGGTCGCCGGGGGCGGTGTTCGCCAGAGGCTCGGGATCTGCATCGGGCTCGGTCAGCGCGAGGCGGCGGAGCATCCAGCCGTTGGCGAGATAGAGAGCGAGAAGCGCGACGCCCCACTGGAGCAGGCAGGTCGCGGCGGAGTACGGCTCCAGCGGGTCCCAGGCGTTCTCCGAATAGGCCGTCGCGGCGAGGAACAGCCACCAGCCCAAGAGCACGATGGCCTGGGCGGGAATCGCGTAAGTCATCCACGCATCCCACAATTTTGGAAGCCGCCAGTCGCCGGGCGTCGCGATGTCCTCGCGCAAGCGCCCGGCACCGTAGCGCACGACGGCGAGCGCGATAAAGGCGCCCGAGAGCATCAGCGCCACGCCCCACACGAAGTCCTGGTTGCCGAAGACGTTGCCCGAGAGCGCGCTCGGCACGCCGATCAGAAAGCCCACGACACCCACGGCGATGACGGCTTTTTTGCGGTCGATCCCGAAGTCCACGATCACGCGCGTCGACAGCTCGATCATGCTCAGCAAGCTGCTGAGTGCGGCGAACGTGAGCGCGAGGAAGAACAGCACCGCCAGAGGCCTACCCAGCGGCATCTCGGCAAAAAGCTGCGGCATCCAGATAAACGTGAGGCCGGTTCCGCGGTCGCCGCTCTGGCGCATGAGGTCGAGGATCTCGGTCTGGCTCTGCCCCGCCGCGCCCAGCACGGCGAAGACGATGCCGAAGATCATCGTCCCCGCCAGAAGCGAGACCGTGTTGTTGCCCACGCCGGTCAGGACGGCGTTGCGCACCACGCCATCCTCGCGGCGCATGTAGGCGGCGTAGGTGAGAATGAGGCCCCAGCCCGCGCCGGTATCCCAGGCGTTCTGCGTGAGCGCTTCGAGCCACACCTGCGGACGCGCAAGCGTGCCCCAATCCGGCGTGAACAGAAACGCGATGCCCGCGCCCGACCCCGGCAGCGTGACCGCGCGGATCACCGCGATCACCACGATCACGAGCAGCGACGGCACCAAGATCTTGTTCGCCCGCTCGATGCCTTTGACGCCGCCGCTCACCGCCCACACGCCCAGTCCCATCATGAGCGCGTGCAGCACGATGGGCCACAGGCTGCCCTGGAACGCCTCCCAGCCCGCCATCGAGGCCTCTTGCGTGACGGGCAAGCCCGCGAGCGTGCTCTTGCCGAGGTAGAACGCCGTCCAGCCCGCCACGACGCTGTAGTAGCACATGATGGCCGCCGCCACGAACGCCACGAACGCGCCCAGCCATGCCACCTTGCCGCCCGCGAGCGTGCGAAACGTGCCGACCACGCCGCGCCGCCCGCGCTGACCCATCGCGTACTCCGCGATGATGAGCGGGATGCTCCACGCGATCAAGAACACCAGCCACGCGACCAGAAACGCACCCGCGCCGTCGTCGCCCGAGTTGGCCGCGGCGATGCGCGGAAAGCGCCAGATGTTGCCCGTGCCGACAGCAATCCCGAGAACGCTGAGGATGAGGCCCCAGCGCGAAGTAAATCGTTGGGCGGAGGTCGAGTCGGCCACAGGCATCGCGGGTGGGTGTGGCGCCAAGATCGCGAGCGCCACCCGTTTGCGCCCGGCCTCTGGCGGGAGCCTTTTCGCACTTCGCCTCTGGCGCCAGAGGTAGGGCCACGGCGCGGAGCACCCGTAGGTTAGGCCGCACTCCATCTCCGTTGCCGATGACTCGCACGCTCGCCCTTCTCGCTTCCCTCCTGTTTTTGAGCGCTTGCGCGTCCTCATGGCCCTCGGGCACTGCCGAAAACGGCTACCCCATCCTGCCGCGCGAGGGCATCACCGTCTATGAAAGCCTGGACGACGTGCCCGGCATGTTCAAGGTGCTCGGCGTGGTCGCAAACACGTTCGGGACGCAACCGGCGGTCGGCGTGCCGCGCGTCGTATCAGGCGAGGAGCTTGAACGGCTGCCCGTGCGCAGGCCTGGACAGGCGCGAGTCGAGAGCGACGACCAGCGAAATAGCCGCGTCAAAGACGCGCAGCGCACCGCGGCGACGCTGGGTGCCAACGGTGTCCTCCTCATCACGCGCGAGGACATCGCGGCCGACGCGCGATTGGAAATGTTTACAAGCGCCCCGCTCCAAGACGGATCTATCGTGATGATCTACGTCGGCACGCCGCCAGAGGCCTCTGGCGGCGGGGAGCGGTAGCGTACAGGTCGCCTCTGGCGTCTGATATTTTGCTGAGGCTCGGTCTGGAGCGCGTGGGCGCCCATTCCAACCTGGGTGTGTGATGGCGAAGGCTCGCCAGAGGCTCGATACTAAACGGGCCCGCCTCTTGCACCGCCATGAACGCTCCGTTTCCGCCCGACCGACCGCACGGCCGCACGGCGCCGCCGCCGTTCGAGGGTTCGTTCGAGTCTATGCCCGGGCAGATCGTGCGCGGTGGGCACATCGCGTGGGGCTCGCAGCCGCCTCGGCCAACACCCGAGCATCTCGCCGCGCTCGGCCCGGCCTCTGGCGCCAGAGGCGACCGGAAGTCCTCGGCGGGGCTGTCGCCGTACGTACCCAGCGCCGACCAGCCGTGGGACCGCTCGCGCGCCCTTCACCTGCTACGCCGCACGGCCTACGGCGCCACGCTCCCAGCCATCGACGCCGCGCTCGCGCGCTCGCCAGAGGCGGCAGTCGATGCCCTCGTGGACGGCGCGATAGCGCTGCCCGAACGCACGCGCCCGAGTTGGGCCGACGATGCGCCGCCGCACTGGTCGGCGCCAGCGGCGGAACGGCAGGCGTACAACCAGCGCACGTCCGAATGGGCCAACGAGGTCGAGTGGGAGGTGTACCGCGCGTTCATGGGCGAAGGCGAAGCGGAGCCTCTGGCGCGCGCCGCGGTCGCCTTTCGCGAGCGCATGACGATGCTCTGGCACGACCACTTTGTGACCAACTGGAGCGAGTACTTCCTCGCGCCGTGGCTCGTTCGCTATTGGGGCCTCTTGCGCCAGAGGTCGCTGGGCAACTTCCGCGACTTCGTGCGCGACGTAGGGACCAATCCCGCGATGCTGGTCTACCTCAACGGCGTGCAAAACCGCCGAGGCGCGCCCAACGAGAACTACGCCCGCGAGTTGCTGGAGCTGTTCACGATGGGCATCACCGCGCCCGACGGCTCGCCCAACTACACCGAAGCCGACATCCGCGAGCTCTCGCGCGTACTCACCGGCTGGGGCGTCGACACCTATGGCGACCTGGAATCGCACTTTATCCCGGACTGGCACGACACCGGCTCCAAAACGGTCTTCGGCCAGACGGGCGAGTGGGGACCCGACGACGTGGTCCCGCTGCTGTTCGGCGCCAGAGGCTCGG
This sequence comes from Rubricoccaceae bacterium, assembly GCA_963708165.1. GTDB lineage: Bacteria > Bacteroidota > Rhodothermia > Rhodothermales > Rubricoccaceae > Rubricoccus. The sequence continues at coordinate 3,823,452 of OY970187.1, forward strand.
AGATCGCGCACTTCGTCTGCCGCACGCTCTACCGAGCGTTCGTCTACGCAGTGCCCGACGAGGTCGTCGTGGCAGAGATGGCGGCGCTGCTGCAGGCATCCAATTGGGAGATCGCGCCGGTCGTGCGGGCGCTGCTCAAGAGCGAACACTTCTTCTCCGACGCCTTTGTCGGCACGCGCCTCAAGAGCCCCGTCGAGAACGCGTTTGGCTACCACACGGCCATCGGCCGCCCTGCCGACCCCGAGCGCCAGGGCTTTCTGTGGTGGGCGATGTGGCTCGCGGGGCAGGTCGTCTTCGAACCACCGACCGTCGCGGGATGGCCGGGACACCACGAGTGGGTCGACACCAGCACCATCGCCATGCGCTGGATGCTCACCGAGTGGTACGTGCAGGGCGACGACGCGCTCACAGCCTACATCCTCACGCTGCCCTCCGCCTACGACGCCGCGGCGCTCGCCGCCGACCTGGCGGACCTTCTCCTGGGTCAGCCTCTGGCGCCCCCAGCGCTCGCGGACGCCGTCGAGATTCTGCTGGGCGGCATCCCCGCCTACGAGTGGGACCCGAGCGCGAACGGTGCCGTGTGGCGCCTCCGCGCACTCATCGCACACCTGGGCAGACTGCCCGAGCACCAACTCGTCTAGCCATGTGCGACCACCACGACCATTCCAAGACGTCCGCCTCTGGCGCCAGAGGCGGAGACCGGGCGATCTCGCTGGAGCACGGCGCAGGCCACGACCACGACCACGCCGCGTGGAGCCGCCGCGACTTCCTGGTCCGCGCCGGGCTCGGCGGTGCTGCCGCCGCGACCGCCCCGGCGTGGGTCGGCAAGACTGAGGCGCGCGCGCTGTCGGGCAGCCCGCTTCTCGACGCTCTAGCCGAAGCGGAGACCGACCGCGTGCTCGTCCTCGTGCAATTGCAAGGCGGCAACGACGGCCTGAACACCATCGTGCCGCTCGACAACGACCTCTACCGCAACGCGCGGCCCACGCTCGCCATCCAACCCGGCGACACGCACGGGCTGTCGCAGGACTTCGGACTGCATCCGCAGTTGGCAGCCCTCGCGCCCACCTGGGGTGCGGGCGACATGGCCGTCGTTCACTCGGTCGGCTATCCGGATTCCAGCCTCTCGCACTTTCGCGGGACAGATATCTGGATGAGCGGCGAGGAAGACGTGGCGCCCACAGGCTGGGCCGGGCGCGCGCTTGCGACGGCGTACCCGGATCCGCGCGACAATCCGCCAGAGGCCCCGCCCGCTGTGCAGATGGGCACGAGCGCGCCGCTGCTCTTCAACGGCCCCGAGGGCGGCATGAGCATGGCGCTCCTCAACGTGGAGCTGTTTCTGCAGATCGCCGAAGGCGGCGAGATCTATTCCACGACCGATGTGCCCGCAGGCGCCCCTGGCGCCGAACTCGCCTTTGTGCGCTCGGTCGCGAACGACGCGTTTCGCTACCGCGACAAGATCCAGGCCGCGACAGCCGCCGCAGCCAACGAGGCCAGCTATCCCGACTCGCGACTCGCCGAGGAGCTCGCGGCCATCGCGCGGCTCATCAAAGGGCGCCTGGGCTCGCGCATCTATCTCGTCTCGCTGGGCTCCTTCGACACCCACGCCAATCAGGCCGGCCGTCACGCCGCGCTCTTGGACCAACTCTCGGGCGCCCTCGTCTCCTTCTACGCCGACCTCGCGGCCTCTGGCGACGCCGAGCGCACGCTCGCGGTCACGTTTAGCGAGTTCGGCCGCCGCGTCGCCGAAAACGGCTCCGACGGGACCGACCACGGCACCGCCGCCCCCCTCTTCCTCTTCGGCCCCAAGGCTGTCGGCGGGCTCTACGGCGACGGTCCCGACCTGGGCACGCTGGACCGCACCGGCAACATCGCGCACGAAACCGACTTCCGGCAGATCTACGCCACGCTCCTCCAGTCGTGGTTCGGGCTAGACGCCGCGACGACGACCGGCATCCTGGGCGGCGACTACCAGCCTCTGGCGCTGCTCGACACCTCGCCGCCTGTCGCGAGCGGACCCACGCCAGAGGCCGATGCTCTCGCGCTCGATGCGCCCGCGCCCAACCCGGTTCGCGGCCGCGCCGCGCTCACCTACCGCCTCGCCGAAGCGGGCGACGCGACGCTTGCCGCGTACGACGTGTCCGGGCGCCAGGTCGCTGTCCTCGCCAGAGGCCCGCACGCCGCTGGGCCCCACTCGGCGACGTTCGACGCCAGCGGTCTGGCCTCTGGCGTTTACGTGCTCCGCCTGGAGTCTGCCGCGGGTGCCGCGACGCAGCGCGCAACGGTCGTCCGATAGGCTCAGGCATGATGAGTTACGGTCGGGCCGTGGGTCGCCGATACACCTGTCCCCTGCCTGTCAGTCATGCGTGTTCTCGCCCTCGTTTTACTGGCGTCGTGCCTCAGCTCCGCCCTCGCGCAGACTCCCGGCGACCTCGTCTCCGCGTGGCCCTCGCTCCCCGACGAGGCGCGAACCGAAGCCATGCAGTCTCTATTCGCCGGCACCCTGGCCGGGCCGTCGTTCACCGACGCGCCAGAGGCCTACGTCCCGCTCCTCGCCCTCGGTCTGCGTGCCGAGCCTCTGGCGGCGCGTCAGATCGCACTCACCGTCGTTGCGTTTGGAGGCATCGGAGTCCAGCGTGGCATGATCGGACCGGGGGCCTTCGATACGCTCGCTCCGCACGTCGTCCGGTCTGCGGCGGCATCCGATCCGCGTGAGCGAGCCGCTGCATACGGAGCCCTTCTCGCCTTGCGGACGCCAGAGCTCATGGAGGTGCTCGCCAGAGGCGTGCGGGACGCTGATCTCACCGCGGCAGCAGCGGCACTGGGCTCCGTCTACGTTCTAGGCCCGGCGGTGCGAGATGCGCTCTACCCCTCTGTCCTCGCCGTCACGCGCACGTCTACTACGGACACGGTCAAGGGTGCAGCTTTGGGCGCGCTCGGCGCGCTGTTCCGCGACACTGAGACGCCGCCCGCTGCGCTCCCGCCAGAGGCCCTCGCCGTTCTGCGCGCGGCACTGCGCGACACGCGCGTCTACGTCCAGCAGGAGGGGCTCCGCGCCGTGACGGACATCGGCTCCAACGCCCAGGCCCTTCGCGCGGATGTTCAGACCCTCGCCACACATCCGCCCGCCAGCGCGCCCCACCTTGCCGGGACCGCCAACGCTGCCCTCCGACGTCTGGACGGCGTGCGCTCAACGCGGGACCCTGGCTTGCGCTAGCGACACGCCTCTGGCGTAGACCGCCTCTGGCGTAGACCGCCTCTGGCGTAGACCGCCTCTGGCGCCAGAGGCCTGACACGGAAAACGCCCCCGGACACCGAAGCATCCGGGGGCGCGCAAGCAAACCCGTGGCCTCTGGCGTTCGACGCCAGAGGCCAGGTCTGCGCTTCGCTCGCCAGAGGCTAGTCGCGGCGACGGCCACGGCCGCCGTCACGGCCACCACGGCCGCGTCCGCCACCGTCGCGGGAGCCACGCTCCTCACGGCGCTTGGCCATCGCTTCCTTCTCCTCCTCCGTAGGCTCGGGGAGGAACGGCTTGCGGCTCACGCGGAGCTTGCCACCGTCGCGGACCTCGATGAGCTGCACTTCCAGCTTGTCGCCGATCTGGCACTCGTCGGCCGGGTCGTTGACGTAGCCGTGTGCCATCTCGGACACGTGCAGCATCGCCTCCTTGCCGGGCATGATCTCCATGATCGCGCCGAAGGGAAGCAGGTTCTTGACCGTGCCCATGTAGGTCTCACCGACCTCGGGCTGGCTCACGATGCCACGGATGATGTCGACTGCGGCGTGCGCGGCGTCCATGTTGGGCGCTGCGACCGTTACGAAGCCCTTGCCATCGCGCTCGTCGATGTTGATCTGAGCGCCCGTGTCGGCCTGGATGCCCTTGATGATCTTGCCACCTGGCCCGATGATGGCGCCGATGAAGTCCTGGTCGATGACGACCTGGATGAGGCGTGGCGCGGTCGGAGAGATCTCCTCGCGTGCCTCCTCGATCGTCTTCGCCATCTCGCCGAGGATGTGCTGGCGGCCGGCCTTCGCCTGCTCCAGCGCCTCCTTCATCGTGTCCATGCTGAGGCCATCAATCTTGATGTCCATCTGGCAGGCCGTGATGCCGTCCTGCGGTGCCACAGAGCTTGAAGTCCATGTCGCCGAGGTGATCCTCCGTTCCGAGGATGTCGCTCAGGATGGCGATCTTGTCGCCGTCCGCGATGAGTCCCATCGCGATGCCCGCGACGGGCTTCTTCAGCGGGACGCCAGCGGCCATCAGGGCCATCGAGCCGCCACAGACGGTCGCCATCGAGGACGAGCCGTTGGACTCCAGGATGTCCGAGATGATGCGGACGGTGTAGGGGAATTCCTCCTCGCCGGGCATCATCTTGGAGATGGCGCGCTCGGCCAGCATTCCGTGACCGATCTCGCGACGACCGGGGCCACGCAGGAAGCGCGCCTCACCGACGGAGAAGGGCGGGAAGTTGTAGTGGAGGTAGAACCGCTTGTCTTCTTGGTCGAAGAGCTGGTCCACGGCCTGCACGTCGCGGCCTGTGCCGAGCGTCGCCATGACGAGCGCCTGGGTCTCACCGCGGGTGAAGACGGCCGAGCCGTGCACGCGTGGGAGGTAGTCGATCTCGCTCCAGATCTCGCGGATGTCGGTCGTGGACCGGCCGTCGAGACGGAGGCCTTCGTCGAGGATCATCTCGCGCATCACGCGGGACTCAGCCTCCTTGAAGGCTTCCTTTACGTCGCCCTTAGAGAAACCGCCGTCGATCTCCGTCTTGGCGTCGTCGCCTTCGCCGAAGAGATCGGTGAGGAGCGCCTTCTTGATGTCGGAGATGCCGCCGTAGAAGGTCTCCTTGGAGTACTCCTTGCGCAGGTGCGCGTCCACGTCGGACTTGATCTTTCCGTACACCATCTCGACCAGATCCGCGTCAGGCGCGACGGTCTCGTAGGTCTTCGGTGTGATCTCGCCGCGCTCCTTGACGTAGGTCTTGACGAGCGTGTTGATGCCCTTGACGATCTCCTTGACGCCCTCGTGAGCGAACTCCAGCGCGGCGACCATGTCGTCCTCGCTGATCTCGTCCATCTCGCCCTCCACCATCACAATCGCGTCGGCCTTGCCGGCGACGATGAGGTCGATGTCGGACTCAGCGCGCTCGCTGACGGTCGGGAAGAGAATCATCTCGCCGTCGACGCGGCCGACGCGAACGTGCGCCGTCGGGCCGTCGAACGGGGAGCCGGAGAGTGCGAGCGCGGCGCTGGAGCCGATGCCTGCGATGACGTCGCCGTCGATCTCCTCGTCAGCCGAGAGCACGAAGTTCAGAACCTGAACCTCATTGCGGAAGCCGTCCGGGAAGAGCGGGCGGATGGTCCGGTCGATGAGACGGCTCGTGAGCGTCTCCTTGTCCGTGGGGCGGCCTTCGCGCTTGAAGAAGCCACCGGGGAACGCGCCCTTGGCGGAGAAGCGCTCGCGGTAGTCGACGGTCAGCGGGAAGAAGTGCTGGCCTTCGCGGGCCTCGTTCAGCGTAACCGCTGTCGAGAGAATGACCGTGTCGCCGAGGCGGATGACGACGGAGCCGTCGGCCTGCTTGGCGAGCTTGCCGGTTTCGATGGATAGCGTCTTGCCACCCACCTTGATGTCCTGCGTGATTGCAGTCTTGTACATAGTGTGGCGCCGCTTCGGGCGCAGTGTTGAGAGTGCGCGGGGCCTCTCGGGTGCCAGCCTTCGGCCCGCCTCTGGCGGACCGCTCGGGATCCCTTCGATGGGGGGCGCAGCGTCGCCAGAGGCGCAACCCGCCAGAGGCCTCTGGCGTGGCGGGCGCGGCGCACCCAATCGAACGAACCGCCGTGGGGCGGGCGCGGCCCGATGGGGTCTCGCGCGGGATTTCGCGGGAGGCTACGGTCCGTGAAGTGGACCTGGCCTCTGGCGCGAACGAAAAACGGCGGCTCCCACAGAGGGAGCCGCCGCGTAGGCCTCAGTTACTTACGGAGGCCAAGCGTGGCGATGATATCGCGGTAGCGCTGGATGTCCTTGCCTGCAACGTAGTTGAGGAGGCGACGGCGCTTACCGACCATCTTGAGCAGGCCGAGACGAGACGTGTGATCCTTGGTGTGGATCTTGAGGTGCTCGGTGAGGTCGGCGATGCGGGCGGTGAAGATCGCGATCTGGACTTCTGCCTTGCCGGTGTTGCTCTCGGAGCCGCCGTGCGTCTCGATGATTTCCTGCTTCTGCTCTGTGCTGATCATGTAGCGTGGGGTTGATCCTCGTCCGACGCTGTGGTGCGGACGAAGACCCGCCGGGAATCCGGGGTTTCCGGGCCGACGTGGTCTGTTCAGTGGGGCGCCCAGCATGGGCGCGAGAACTCCCAATCTACAGAGTTCGGCGCCGTTTTCGCCTCTGTCGTCTCTTCACGCAGCATCTTTGCGCGAGCCTCTGGCGCCAGAGGCGCAGGTCTACTGGGCACGGTAGACCGCAAACGCATACGCGCACTCGTCTTCCATGCAGCCGTAGATGTCGATGCTCAACATGTGAGTTGCGGTGTCCCCGGCGGTAAAGCGGATCTCTTCGTCGGCGTCGGTTTCAGCGTTCGCCATGACGCTCGTGACGGAGCTGTCGACCAAAAAGTCGGGGTCGAAGTTCGCGCCGGGTGCGGTGGCGACAACGATCATGTACTCGACGTCTGCCTCCAAGTCTAGAAGATGCGTGCTGGTGAAACCATCGGAGAAGGCGAGTTTAGCCTCGCCGAATGCGATCATTCCAGCCTCGGCAGCGCGAGCGTTGGCCTCGCCCATCGCCTGACCCAGGTGGGCGGCATCGGACTGGGCATGGCGCCAGAGGCGAGGAATAAGACGGAAAGCAGGGCGAAGAGGCGCATGGCAGGGGTTCAGGTGGGAGCCCGAAGTCTATCTGCTCGGCGCGTCTAGCGGATGGGTCCTCGGTACGCTTTTCCTCGCGCTACGCCAGAGGCGCCGGTGCTCGCGCTAGACCTTTGGCGACCCGGTAAGCAGCCATTGCGCGCGCTGCCGGTCCTCTTTGAGCTGCGCGACGAGTGCCTGTGGCCCATCGAACCGCTGCTCACCCCGGATGCGCGCAATTACGTCTACAGTCAGGCGGCGTCCGTACAGATCGGCGTCGGTCTCGAACAGGTGCACCTCGGCTTTGACCGCGCCGTCGGTCTCGAACGTGGGCCGTTTGCCCACGTTCATCATCCCGAGCAAAGGCGCGGAGCCTCTGGCGCCAGAGGCCTCTGGCGGGAGGTTCGCGCGGACGGCGTACACGCCGACACCGGGCAGCATCTTGCGGTCGTGCTCCGGCTGCACGTTGGCCGTCGGAAAACCGATGGTGCGGCCTCTCCCCTCCCCGCGCACGACGGTCCCGCTGAACCGGTACGGGCGGCCGAGAAGCTGCGCCGCGCGCTTCACGTCGCCGGAGGCTAGGCGTTGGCGAATCTCCGTGCTGGAGACCGTGACGCCGGTTTCGATCTGCTCCGGGATCACGTCGACCGAGAAGTGGTGGTCTGCGCCGAGGCGGTCTAACAGATCGCGGTCGCCTCTGGCGCCGCTACCGAAGCGATGGTCGTAGCCGACAACGATCTCCTTCATGCCGATCTGCCCAAGCAGCACGTCGGTGATGTACGCTTTGGGCTCCAGCATGGACAGGTCCCGCGTGAACGGCAGCACGACAAAGCGATCAATACCCAGACCTCTGGCGAGATCGGCGCGCTCCGCCATCGTGGTCAGCAGCGGCACCCGAATTCCAGCGATGACTTCGCGCGGGTGCGGGTCGAAGGTCACGAGCGTCGGCACGCCGCCCATCTTTTGGGCCCGCTCTACCAGATAGCGGATGATGGCGCGGTGTCCGATGTGTACACCGTCGAACGTGCCCGTCGTGAGGACAGACCGGTCGTCGCGCGTGATCTCCGGTCCGACTTCGGTCCTCATGCCTCACGCTCGAACGCCGCCAGAGGCAGCGCTTCGCTGACCTTGAACGGGCCAATGGCCTCGCGCCGTAGCGCGATCAAGTGACCGCCGACGCCCAGCGCCGCGCCCACGTCGTGCGCGAGGCTGCGCACGTAAAACCCCTTTGAGCTTTCGACGCGGAAGTCCACGTCCACCGTATTCTCCGGCTGGTCTGTGCCAGAGGCGCGCACGTTGGTCCACGCCAAGTCGTACACGCTTACATACCGCGGCGGCACGTCCATCGTCTCGCCGCGACGCGCCTTTTTATACAGCCGCTCGCCGTCCTTCTTGATCGCGGAGTAGATCGGCGGAACCTGCGTCAACTCCCCCACGAACCGCTCGCGCACGGCCTCGATGGCTTCTGGCGTGACGCCAGAGGCGTCAACAGCTTCGGCGATGGGCGTCTCGGCGTCGAAGCTGGCGGTCGTCTGGCCCAGCCGGATCGTGCCGGTGTAGATCTTGGGCAGTCCCATAAATCTGTCCTGCTGCCGCGTCGCGTCGCGGCCCACCAAAAGGATGAGCAGGCCTGTGGCCATCGGGTCGAGCGTGCCGGCGTGGCCCACTTTCTTAACGCGCAGCCCCCAGCGCACCTTTTTTACCACACCGAACGACGTGATGCCGCCCGGCTTGTCGACCAGCACGGCACCCGACATCGGGGCCTCTGGCGTGCCGAACGGGCGCGGCAGTGCGTTTTCTGTTCCGTAAATCGCCAGAGGCTTCAGCTCCGCCACGCCTAGTAGTCGCCGCGCGCGGGCTTCGTCTCTTCGACTTCAGCCTCGCCAGAGGCTTCGCGTCCTTCGCGCTCCTCGCGGATCTTGGCGAACAGGTCGTCCATGTGGGCGCGCTTTTGCGGGCCTTCGTCCAGGAAAAACTTGATCTCCGGGATGCGGCGCACCTGGTTACGGATGCGTGCGGCCAGTTCCTTGCGGATCGCAATCGTTTCGGCATCGAGCCGGTTGAACGCAGCCTGGCGAGCCTCTGGCGTGTCGCCGAGGACGCTGACGTGGACGTACGCGATGCCAAGATCGGCAGTCACGCGGACACCTGTTACGGTGATGAGGGACTGGCTGGCCTCGTGGAAGTCGTGCTGAAGAAGCTCAGCGACCTCCCGCTGAATCATGCGCGCGACGCGCTCGGTGCGGATAGACATATCGAGAGGGAGTGGGGATGGAGGAATAGAGGGATGAGCAGACGCGTTCCCGCATCCCTCTCTCATCCCCTATCCCACATCCCTCTTCTAGACTTCGAGGGTGCGCTTCTCCTCGGTGATGACGTAGGACTCGACCGTGTCCCCGACCTTGATGTCGTTGAAGTTGCGGATCGAGAGGCCACACTCGAAGCCTCTGGCGACTTCGGTGACGTCGTCCTTGAAGCGGCGGAGGCTGTCCAGCACGCCGTCGTAGACGACCACGCCGTCGCGCAAGAGGCGCACTTTGTCGTTGCGCGTGATCTTGCCTTCCACGACGTAGCAACCGGCGATAGTGCCAGCCTTGGGTACGCGGAACGTCTCGCGGACTTCGACGGTGGAGTTGATCGTCTCCTTGCTCTCGGGCGAAAGCAGCCCTTCGAGCGCGGCGCGCACTTCCTCGATGGCATCGTAGATGACCGAGTAGGTGCGGATGTCGATCTCCTCGTTTTCCGCGATGGTCCGCACGCCTGTTCCGGGACGGACTTGGAAGCCGATGATGATGGCGTTGGACGCTGCGGCAAGCATCACGTCGCTTTCCGAGATCGCACCGACACCTGCGTGCACGATGTCGACCGCCACTTCGTCGTTGGACAGCTTGAGGAGCGCGTCGGAGAGGGCCTCCGCTGAGCCGCCCACGTCGGCCTTGACGACGAGGTTGAGCATGTTGATCTCGCCCATCGCCATGCGGCGGGAGAGGTCGGCCAGAGTCACGTGGCGACGCTGGTGCATCGTCTGCTCGCGCTGAAGCTGGACGCGCTTGGACGCGATCTCGCGCGCCTCGCGCTCGTCGTCCAACACAACCAAGCGGTCACCGACCTCTGGCGCATCGTTGAAGCCGAGCACCTGTACAGGCGTGGACGGACCGGCCACTTCGACGCGGTTGTCGCGCTCGTCGAACATGGCGCGGACGCGCCCGGAGGTCATGCCTCCGACGAACACGTCACCGATGTTGAGCGTGCCGTTCTGGACCAAGATGGTCGCGACGACGCCGCGGCCCTTGTCCAGTTGCGCCTCGATGACCGTACCGACCGCGTTGCGGTCCGGGTTGGCGGTCAGCTCCATCAGGTCGCTCTCAATAAGCACCTTTTCGAGCAAGCTGTCCACGTTGGTGCCGTTGAGCGCCGAGACCAGTTCGCACTGAACCTTGCCGCCGTACTGCTCAACTTGCACGCCTTGCTCGGCGAGCTCGGACATGATCTTGTCCGGGTTGGCCTGCTCGCGGTCGATCTTGTTGATCGCCACGATGATCGGCACCTCGGCGGCTTGCGCGTGGTTGATGGCCTCGATCGTCTGTGGCATTACGCGGTCATCCGCGGCCACAACGAGGATGACGAGGTCCGTCACCTGCGCGCCTCTGGCGCGCATCGCGGTAAAGGCCTCGTGACCCGGCGTATCCAGGAAGGTCATCTCGCGACCGTCCTCCAGCGTCACCTCGTAGGCACCGATGTGCTGCGTGATGCCACCGGCCTCGCCAGCGACGACGTTTTCGGTGCGGATGTAATCCAGTAGCGAGGTCTTACCGTGGTCGACGTGGCCCATGATGGTCACGACGGCCGAGCGCGGCTTGAGGTCCTCGGGATCGTCCTCGACGATGATGTCGAGGACTTCCTCATCCTCGTTCATGAACTCGACCTCGAAGTCGAACTCGTCGGCGAGGAGCGTGATCTGGTCGGCGTCCAGGCGCTGGTTGATGGAGAACATCATGCCCATCGCGAAGCCCTTCGAGATCACCTCGGCCACGTTGACGTTCATCGCCTCGGCTAGGTCGCCGGTGTTGATGAACTCCATGACGCGGAGGATCTGCGACTGCTCCTCGCGGAGCTGCTCCAGGAGCTCGCGCTGTGCAGCGCGCTCGTCGCGGCGGGCACGGCGGCGCTTCTGGCGCACGCGCTTGCTCCCACCCTTACCGGTCGTGGCTGCAACGGTCTTGGCGACGTTCTTTTCGACTTCGGCTTTGCTGACGCTTGGGCGGCCTTTCTTTCCTCCCTTCTTGCGAGAGCGCTTGCTGTCGTCGGTTCCGCCAGAGGCGGGCGCGGCAACGGCGTCGTCGGCTTTTGAGGCCTTGCGCTTGCGCTTGCGACCGCTATCGAGTCCTGAGAGGTCGATCTTGCCCAGCACCTTGGTGCCGCTCAACGCGTAGCGGCCTGCACGCACGACACCCTCGGAGTCGGACGCAGGTGATGGCGCATCCACGGACAGGTTCTCTGTTGCCTCTGGCGCGGCTTCGGCCTCTGGCGTTGCAGCGACGGCGTCGTCACTAGCGGGAGAATCAGCGTCAGGCGCATCATCACTTGCCTCTGGCGTCTCGCTTGCAGCCTCGGCTTTGGACTCTGCTGGAGCCTCAGGCTCTGGCGTCGTCTCGCCAGAAGCCTGCGGGGGCTCGGGTGTCGGCTCAGGAGTTGCCTCGGCGACGGGCTCGGGAGTCGGAGTGGGCTCTGCGACGGGCGCAGGCTTTTCGACCACGGGCTCCGCGGCCACAGGCTCGGGGGCGGCCTCGATGACGGGCTCGGCAGGAGCCACGGGCGCCTCGGCGGCCGCTGTCTCGATGACGGGCTCAGCGGGCGCGACGGGCTCCGGGGTGGACTCAGGTTCCGGCTCGGGATCCTTCGTCGAGACGCGCTGCGGCTCGTCCTCTGCAGCCTCTTGCGCGGCAGCGATCTGCTCGCGACGGTCCTTGACGCGAGCCTTCGCGTCGGCGTCATCGGAATACGCCTCAATGAGGGCGTCGTACATCGCGGGCTCCAAGCGGGCGTTGGGATCGCCCGACTTGAGCTTGTCGTCTAGCTCGAATCCGCGCTCTTGGAGCGCAGAGACAACCGTATCCGTCGCGATGTTGAGCTCGCGGGATGCTTTGAAGAGCTGGACGCGCTTCGGCTTATTCGACCTCGCTCGGCGCGTGGTTGGCATGCAGGTGTTGGCGTGTGCGTGGCCGCGGACGGCCTAAGTCAATCGTACAGGGTACGGCGCTAGGCCGTGGGTTCGGGGGTGCCCCCGTCGGTCTCAGCGGGAGCTTCTTGCGAAGCGTCCTCCGAGGCGTCGGCCTCTGGCGTGGCGACCGGTGCACCCTCGTCGGTAGCGGGCGCCTCAGGCGAGGCATCGGCTTCCGAGGGCGCAGTGTCGTCGCCAGAGGCGGCATCAGTGGCTGGCTCGTCAGGAGATGCCACCTCAGGAGTGGGCTCGGTTTCGCCAGAGGCCTCTGGCGCAGCGTCTTCTGACGCAGAGTCCGCCATAGCGGCGTTCGCCTCGGCTGCCTGTTTCTCTTCAGCGGCGGCGGCGCCAGCGGCGAGGTCGGCATCTTCGGCGAGGGCCAGGGCGGCGGCGGCTTGCGCGGCCTCGTCCTGAAACTCCGCCTTCATGAGAAGGTGGATCTTCTTGGCTGTCTCCTCAGTGAGCTCGGTGCGGCGCGCGAGTTCGGCGGGCTGGAGTTCCAGCACGGCCTTGGCGGTGTCGCAGCCGATGTCTTTGAGCTTCTGGATGATCGCCGGAGGGATGGCATCGCGAAACTCGTCGATGTCCACGTCCTCCTCGTCCTCCTTGATGTTGCGGTAGACATCGAGTTCGAAGCCGGTGAGCATCGAGGCCAAGCGGATGTTCTGGCCGCCGCGGCCGATGGCCATCGAGACCTCGTCGGCGGGGACGGTCACGCGGGCGCGTGGTGGGTCCAGGTCGCGGTTGAGTTCGACCAGGATCGGGTTGGCGGGCTGGAGCGAGCGCTTGATGAGCTCGACCGGATCGTCCGTCCAGGGCACCACGTCGATGTTCTCGCCGCCGAGCTCGCGCACGACGGCGTGGATGCGCGATCCCTTGACGCCGACGCAGGCGCCGACGGGGTCGACGCGCTCGTCGTGGGAGATGACGCCCATTTTGGCGCGCTCGCCGGGGAGCCGGACGATCTTTTTGATCTCGATGATGCCGTCGTAGATCTCTGGCACCTCCAACTCGAAGAGGCGCTCGACAAACACGGGGTCCGTCCGGCTAATCTTGACCTGAGGGCTCGCGCCCGCATCGCGGTCGACGGCGTTGACGACCGCGCGGAGCATGTCGCCCTTGCGATACCGGTCCTTCTGGATCTGCCCCTCGCGCTTGAGCACGAGTTCGGTCTTGTTGTGCAAGACGAGGACTTCGCTGCGACGCGTCTGGTAGATCTCGCCGACCACGATCTCGCCGACGAGTTCGCTGTACTCGCGGAAGATGTTGTCCTTCTCGATGTCGCGAATCTTCTGGCGAAACGTCTGCAGTGCGGTCTGCACGGCGCGACGGCCGAAGTCCTCGATCTGAATATTTTCGGCCACCTCGTCCTCCACCTCGTAGTCCTCCTCGATCTGGAGGGCGTCCGAGATCTCGATCTGAGAGACGGGGTCTTCGAGATCGTAGTCCTCCACGACCTCACGGACGTGCAGGATCTGGATGTCGCCGTTGTCCGGGTTGAGGATGACCTGGAAGGCCTCCGGGTCGTCGGCGCCGAAGCGCTTTTTGATCATCGCGCGGAACACGTCCTCCATGATGACCTGGAGGGTGTCGCGGTCGATGTCCTTTTCGCGCGCGATCTCAGCGAACGAGGAGACGAGGACGGTGCTCTGCATAGTCGGGGGTTCGGGGCCTCTGGCGACGCTGGCGCGTTACCAGGGGAGTTGGATGCGGGCGCTGGCGATGTCGGCGTGCGCGACCTGGACAGGGTCGCCAGAGGCGGTCTTGTCTTTCTTCTTGCCGACGCTCTCAAGCGGCTGCACGGTCACGGCCTCTGGCGTCGCGTCGGTGAGTTCACCGCGTACCGTCTCGCCAGAGGCGAGAGAGAGCGCGACCTCGCGGCCGATGTGGCGGCGGAACTGGCGCGGGTCGGTCAGCGGACGGTCCAGGCCGGGCGAGGACACGTCCAGGCGGTACGTGTCGGCGATCACCTCCTCGGTCTCGATGAGAAAGCCGAGGCGGCGCGACACATCGGCCAGAAGGTCCAGGTTGACGCCTTCTCCGGGCTCGGCTTCGCGGTCGGCGAAGATCTCGACGACCTGACTGCCCTTCCATCCGCGGACCGAGAGATCGACCAGAAACAGATCGGTCTCCGCGAGCACCTCTTCGGCGAGGACGCGGATGCGCGCCTCTGGCGTGGCGCCAGTGGCTTCGTCGGGAGCGGAAACGGGAGACGGTTCGGACACTGCGAGAGGGAGAGACGGAAAACGCCCGTTCTGTCGGAACGGGCGCGGCAAGGGGCGGTGCGGAGGGGTGGGACCTAGCAGCGTCCAGAGACGACGGGTGCTCCGGGGAGCGTGTCTAACCTACGGACGGGCCCCTGCGCTCTGCAATCACATCAACGTCACGAAAGGACGGGGAACCGAGTGACACCAGCGCCTCTGGCGCCAGAGGCGCTGGCGCAAAAAGCCCCCTCCGGCACGAAGCCAGAGGGGGCGCCCGGCACACATCGTGCACTCTACCTCACGACGGTGAGCATCCGGGAGCGGACGCCAGAGGCCGTGCTCAGGCGAAGCGTGTACACGCCAGAGGCTAGGCCGCGCGTGTCCAACGCCGCCTGCACGCGGTCGGCGGGAAAGTCTCCATCGGCGAGCGTCGCGATCTGTCGCCCGAGGGCGTCGTAGAGCGCGAGCGTGGCGCGGCCTGGAGCGTCGAGCGAAAACTCGACGCCCGTACGCGTGGCGGCAGGGTTGGGCGCAGGCGCGCCGAGCGCGAGCGTCCCGGCCTCTGGCGCCTGGTCTGTCGAGATCGGCGCGGCGCCGAGCAGCGCTGTCGTGCCGTCAGCGAAGACGGCGAGCAGTCCGAAGGCTTCGCCGTTTTGGTCGTCCGCGGGCGTGAGGAAGCCCGAGGCGAGAACGGTGACGGCGGAGCCGCCAGCACCTGCGAGGCCGGCGTTAAAGGACGCGACGGGCGTACCGCCAGCGGTGGTGACATCGAGCACGTAGGCCGCCGCAGGGATCGCGAGGTATCCCGTGATGGCCGTGTACGCAGCATCGTCCACCAGAACAGATCCGGCGGAGCGCACGTCGACGGTGGGCGCATCGGTCGCACCGTGCACCACGCGGACGGCTAGTCCGTCGTCGTCGCCAGAGGCCTCTTGCGCGTCTGCGCCGACGAGCAGCGTGAACGCGGTCGCGACGCCATCGGGGTTGGCGGCGAACTGCGCGGGGTCGAGGACGCCGTTGGCGATCAGTTGCGTGCGCGTGTCCGAGGCCAGCGTGTACGTCTGGGTGAACACGGCGTCGGCCGAGCTCGTGGAGGTGCCGGGCGCGACGGAGACGGTGAGCGGCGTCTGCGAGGCGACGTCGATGAACGCTGTGGCGGTGCGGAAGGCGAGGTCGTCGAGCAGCAGGGCGCCGTTGACGTAGACATCGACGACCGCTGCGGCCGGATCGGCGGCGTTGTGAATGACTTGCAGCCGAGCCGTGCCCCCCACCCGTTCGAGCACCGCCGTCGTCCCGTCCGCAAAGACGGCGAGCAGGCGGAGCGTCGCGCCGTTCTGGTTGGCTTCCGGCCCGAGGAATCCGGAGGCGAGAATCGTGACGGCTGCACCCTCGGCGCCCGCCAGAGGCGCGGCGTAGGACTCCGTCCCTCCGTCTGCGAACACAACGTCCAGCGTGGCATCGGCGGCGGGAAGCGCGAAGTAGTCCGTGATGCGGGTGTAGCTCACGTCGTCCACTAGGAGCGCGCCACCCGCGAGCACGTCGATGCTCGGAGCGTCGGTCGCGCCGTGGACCACGCGGACCGCGACCGCATCGCCGTCGCCAGAGGCCTCTTGCGCGTTGGTTGCGGCAAGCAGCGTGAACGCGGTCGAGACGCCGTCGGGGTTGGCGGCGAACTGGGCCGGGTCGAGGACTCCATTCGCGATCAACTGGTAGGCGCCCGCGGGCAGGTTGTACGTGTTGCTGAAGATGGCGTCGGCGTCACTCGTGGACGTGCCGGGCGCGACGGCGACGACGAGATCGGTATCGGACGCGAGGTCGAGAAATGGCGTCGCGGTGCGGAAGGCGAAGTCGTCCAGGGTGAGGGCGCCGTTGACGTACACGTCCACGACGGCTGCGCCGGGATCGGCGGCGTTGTGGATGACCTGAAGGCGGACCTGGGCGACCGAGGGAATCGCGAGCGCCAGGGTCAGCGCGAGAACGGAGAGGGAGCGAAACAAGGACATGGGACTGAGAGGAGAGGTGTGAACAGGGTGGCCTCTGGCGCCGGGGTGCGGCGCCAGAGTCCGGAGTCCGCCAGAGGCGGCTTAGGGGAGCAAGACGGCGTCGATGAGGTGCACGACGCCGTTGGAGGCCGCGATATCTGTCGTCGTGATGCGGGCATCGGCGGCGCCGTCGGCGTCGGTGTCGATGCCCAGGCCAGAGCCTGCGCTCACGATGCGGATGCTCTGGCCGTTGAGCGTGCCCAGGGACTGGCCGACGCTGAGGCTCGCCGCGCGGCGTTCGGCGCCTGCGATGACGTGCAGTTGCAGGATGGCGCCGAGATCCTCTCGCGCCAGAAGCTGCTCGGCCGTGGCGTCTAGCGCGTCGAGGAGATCACCGAAGGCGTCGTTGGTGGGAGCGAAGACGGTGAAGGGGCCGTTGCCTGCCAGGTCGTCGTCCAGGCCGGCGCGGATGACGGCGGCTTCGAGCGTGGAGAGGTTGGCGGTAGCAACGACGAGATCGGTGATGGTCGGGTCGTTGTCGTCGGTCTCGGTGGAGTCGCAGGCGGCGAGGACCGGGACGAGGAGGAGAAGCGCGAGGAGCCGGAGCATGGGATCGGGGTGTGGTTGGGGACGGGCCTCGGTGTGGAGGTGTGGCGCCAGTACCCGTGACCTGGGAGGCGATGACCAGTCTGGTTTTGGGGATCAGGCTCCCCCCACCCCTCTCCCTCCCGCGGAATCGCCTCTGGCGCCAGAGGCCTCTGGCGGCTATCCGGTAGGGACGCTTCGCCGAGGCGTCCGTGGCCGACTGCGGTGCTTGGGCTGCGACCTTTGCGCTTTGAGTGCGGCGCGCTCGGCGAGCACGCCCTACCCTTTCGCATCCAGACGACTGCAAGGCTCTAGGCGCCAGAGGCAAGCGTCCGCCGCGCCTCTGGCGGACTGGTCACCCTCGAGCGCTCGCGTGTATCTGTAGCTCTTCCCTTCCACCCGCCTCGTGTCCGCGCCTTCTGATTCCGACCTCGACGACTGGGCGCGCCGCGTCCGGGCGGGCGACCTGTCGGCGTTCAAGGCGCTGTTCCGGGCGCTGCATCCGCGCCTCTCGCGTCTGGCCGTCGCGCTCGCGCCGTCGCCGCCAGAGGCCGAGGACGCGGTGCAGGAGACGTTTGCGCGGCTGTGGGAGCATCGCGAGCGGATCGACCCCGAGCGGTCCATCGCGGCCTATCTCGCGCGGTCCATCCGCAACCGGCTCTACAACGCCTCGCGCGATGGAACCACGCGGCGCGAGCTGTTAAATGCCCGAGCCGACGACGCGCGTCCCGACCCGCCGCCTCGGCCCGACGCCGTGGCTCACGCCTCTGGCGTCGGCGCGCAGGTTCGCGCGGCGCTGGGCACGTTGCCGCCACGCCAGCGCACCGCCATCGCGCTGACGCGCTTCGAGGGCCTCTCCCACGTGGAGGCCGCCGAAGTGATGACCTGCTCGGCGCGCACCGTCAACAACCACATCGTCCGTGGCCTCCGTACTCTCCGCGACCGCCTCCAGGCGCTCGAATCCGATGTCCGCTAATCCGTCCCTCCTTCCCGACGACCTCCGCGACGCGCTCGGCGCGGCGCCAGAGGCCGAGGACCTCGCCCGCGTCTGGCACCTGCTGGACGAGCCCGCCGACGACGCTGCGACCGACACCGCTTGGGCTGCGCTTCGCTCGCGCATCACTGCGCCCGAGGCCTCTGGCGTTCGCTCCGCTCCTACCGCCCCGGGACCGCCGCGCACCGCCCTGCCGCCAGAGGCCTCTGGCGGCGCGCGCGCTGGGCTGTGGCGGTGGGCGTGCTCGCGCTGACGGCTGCGGGTGTGTGGTGGACGCTGCCCGTCACGCACCGCGCGCCGCTGGGCGAGCAAGTCGCGGTCGTGCTGCCCGACGGCTCCGAGGTCACGCTGGCCTCTGGCGCCGAACTCTCGCACGACCGCCGGTTTGAGGCGCGCGACGTGCGCTCGTGGGCGAGGCATTTTTCGACGTGCAGACGCAAGAAGCGCCGTTCGTGGTGACGACGCACGACGCGCGCATCGAAGTGCTGGGCACGGCCTTCAACGTGCGGGCGTGGGAGGCGACGGCCGTCGCGCTCGTGCATGGCTCGGTCCGCGTCAGCGCCCGCACCCAGGACGTAATTCTCGCGCCCGGCCAGGCGGTCACGACCTCTGGCGACCTAACGCCGCAAGAGGCCGACGTGGAGCGCGCGGGCCTCTGGCGCACGGGCGGACTTTCGTTCGACGACGAGCCGCTGGAAGCCGTCTTGCGCGACGTGGCTCGGCGCTACGACGTGGAGATCGAGACTGGCAGCGCGCCGCTCGGCGAGCGCGTCTCGGCCGTCTACTCCGCGCGGCCCGATCTCGACACGCTCCTGGGCGACTTGGGAGCCGCGACCGGCACGCGGTTCGCGCGCACCGCCAGAGGCTACCGCGCGGCGGGAACTGGCGACTGAGTTCTTATCGTTTGCTCCTTCGCGCTGCCCTGGCCCGTAGATGCTCCCTCTCCCCTTTTCTCGGTTTTGCGTCGCAGCGCTCCTCATGCTGTCGGCCTCTGGCGCGATGGCTCAGGTCTCGCCCGCGCCAGAGGCTGCGCGCTTGATTTTGCGTGGCGTACCCGCAGCGAGCGCGCTCGTGGCGGCGGCGGACGCGCTCGGCGTCGATGTCGTCTTTTCGGCCGAGCGCGTGGGCACCGCGCGCGTGTGGTGCGGCGGCGAGGCGTGGAGTGCGGACGACCTGCTGGGCTGCATCACCGACGCCGTCGGGCTGGACTACGTGCGGCGCTCGTCGGGCACCTATGTCATCGTGGAACGCGTGGTGGAGCCCGCCCAGGCGGGCGCCGTAGCGGGCCTCGTCGTAGATGCCGAAACCGGCGAGCCTCTGCCTCTGGCGCACGTGCTGTTGGGTCGCGCGGCGACCGCGACCGACGCCAGCGGCCGGTTCAGCCTCGCGGGCGTCGAGCCCGGACCGCACATGCTCCTCGCGAGCTACGTCGGCTACCGCTCCGGCGCGGTCCGCGTGGCCGTGCCGCCGGGCGAGACGCACCGCACGCGCATCGCGCTGCAGCCGACCGTGCTCCGCTCCGGAACGGCCGTCGTGTCGGCGTTTGAGCCCCGCGCCGCGTCCGAGCAACTCGGCGCCGACGTGGGCTTCGAGATCCTGCCCGACCGCATCACCGGCCACACGCCAGAGGCCCATGATGCGATGCCTCTGGCGGGCGGCGTGCCCGCCGTCACGTCCAGCGCCGACGGCCCGGCGCTCCGGCCGCTGCTCGGTGTCGGCGGGCGCACCTTCCGCGACGCGCTCTCGCTGCAGGGCGGCGAGCCCGGCGAGCACGCGCTGACGCTGGATGGCGCGCGCATCTACGAGCCGCTCTCGCTGGGCGACGCGCTGGGCGCGATCAGCCCCTAGCCGTCGGCCGCGTGACCGTGCGCAAGGCGGGCTTCGGGGCCTCTGGCGGCTCGCACCTCTCGGGCCGCATCGAGGCCGAGCACGCGCTCGCGCGTCCCGCCAGAGGCCCGCTCGATCTGGCGGTCGAGAGCGACGTGTACGCCACGAGCGGGCGCCTGCGCGGCGCGGTGCGGCTGGGCACGTGGCGCGGCGAGGCCGTCGAATCGGTCGCGATGGTCTCGGCGCGGCGCTCGATGTGGGACGTGTTCCGGCCCGCCTCGCTGGACGGCGCCCTGCGCGAGTGGAACGCCGTCGATCCGGTCCTCGCGGCGGCGCTGGACGGCTCGGCCGTGCCGCCAGAGGCCAACTTCGACGCGCACCAGCATGGCTCGGACCTCTCCTTTTTTCCGACCTCCACGCCGCGGCGCGCGTGCGCGCAGGCGCCCTCGGCACGGTCCGCGCGAGCGTCTACCGCGGCGACTCGGCCGTCGTGACCGAGATGTTCGCCGTCGGCACGCCCATCGACGCGTCCTCCGCCTCTGGCGGCGCGCCAGAGGCCGCGACTCCGCTGTTCTTCGCGCGCGATGGCACGCGGTGGAGCAACCTCGCCGCCTCAGTCCGCGCCGACGCGCTGCTCTCCTCGCGATGGCTCATCGGCGGCGGCGTGCGGTTCAGCCAGCACCGCCTGTCCCAGCGTTACGACGCTGTGCGCGAGACTGACGCAGGGCTCGCAATACCGACGACCTCGCGCAAGCCGAAAGCCAACTTCGCGCCGTGCTGGACGCCAGCGACCCGCGCGACAACGGCAACGCGCTGGACGAGTGGACCGCGAGCCTGGACGCAGGCGTCGCACTCGGAACCGGCCAGGACCTGCGCCTCGGCCTGGAAGCCACGACCGTCCGCAACCGCTTTCACCTGCTGTCCTCTGGCGCCATGTCCGCGTCGCTGCGTGATCTGGACGCCGAGCACGGCCAGGAGCGCCTCACCGCCTTTGCCGAGAGCACGCACCGGCTGGGCGCGCGCTGGACCGTCGAGCCCGGCGTGCGCCTGACTGCGCTCGCGGCCTCTGGCGACGTGCTCGCCGAGCCCCGCTTGGCACTCCGCCTAGACGCGCTACCCGGCGACCGATTCGCGGGCGTGCCTCTGGCGGGCGTCGCGGCGCGCCTCGCCGTGGGCGTGTACCGGCAGTACGCGACGCGCGTCGAACTCGCCACGTTCGGCCCCAGCGCGCTCGTCCCCGACGTGGCCGTGTGGCTTCCCGTCGACCGCACCGTCGATGCGCCCTCGGCCTTCCACGGTGCGGCCGAAGTGCTCTGGCAGCCCACCTCGGCGTGGTCGGCGCGCGTGGAGGCGTACGCGAAAGCGATGCCGCGCGTCTACGCGCTGGACTACACCGCGCTGCTCTCTAGCGGCGGGCCTCTGGCGAACCAGGCCGATTTCCTGCTCCAAGAAGAGGGCCGCGCGTGGGGCGTCGGCGCGCGCGTCGAGCGGCAGGCGCCGCGCTGGGCCGCCTCGGCAGGCGTCGCGCTCGCGCAAACCGACCGCCGCTCCGCCGCGCGGTTTGGCGGCCGGTGGGTGGCCGCGCCGTGGTCCGAACCCGTCCGCGCCACGCTCGGGCTCGACGTCGTCGCACTCGGCCGCCGCGAGGCAGGCGTACTCCTCCGCGCCAGAGGCCTGGGCGTCTGGGGCCGCCCGTGGGCGCTGCGCCGCGCCTACTACGACGTGCTCCCCGCCCGAGGCGTCACGCGCTTCGGCGACCTCGCCTTCGACCGCCCCGAGGACGACGTGCTCGCGCCGCTGCTCTCGCTCGACGCCGGGATCGGCTACACCGGCACGCTTGCCCGCACGCGCATCGAGGTCGCCTTCGATGTCGCCAACCTCCTCGGCCGCCGCGACGTGCTGGACTGGTCGCTGCGCCTCGCCTCTGGCGGCGGCGCCGAGACCGTCACGCGCACGCTACCTGGCCGCCAGCCGTCGCTCCGCGTCCGCATCGGGTTCTAAAGCCTCTGGCGCCAGAGGCGAGCGCTCTGAGAGAGCAGCCGACAGACGCTCTACGGATGCCACCGGTAGATCTCGTCGGGGTCGCACTGCTCGCCCTCAGCGGTGATCCACATCGCTCCGCCAGAGGCTTCATCGGAGAAAAGCAGGCGGGCCGAGACCGGGCCGGACGGCAAGTCGATGGTGACCGAGCGCCCGAACGGCGGGGGCTCGTCCGCCACCGACACCCAGGCCTCTGGCGCGGAGAGCACGACCGGGGCGGGTGGCTCGGCCAGGAAGACGAGGTCGTTGGCATCGACGCGCTCCGCGACGCACGTTTCGCCAGAGGCCCAGCGGAAGGCCGTCGCGGGCTGACTGCGCTGCGTGGCGGCGAGGTAGGCCGCGAGGACGCGAGGGTGGGCACGTCGGTCCGGAGTAGAGGCCAGCGCTCGGTCGAGCGTGGCGCGGGTCCAGACGTGGTCTCGCCACGCAAACGCCCGGCCGGGTGCGACGTGTGAGAACGGCATGGCCTCTGGCGGAGGCGGGAGGTCGAGCGGCGCCGTGTCAATGCCGAGCCGCTCGAGGGCGTCGCGGAGCGAGATCCCATCGCGCAGGGCGACGACGACGGCGATCTCGCGAGGCGCGTCGAATGCGTCTGCCAGGCCGAGGCGGCCCAGAAGGCGCTGGAGGTCTCGACGGAGAGCGGCGGGTCGCAGGACGAGGTCTGGAGGTGAGAAACGATGCGCGTGGAGACTTCCAGCGGCGCCAGAGGCTACCCCACCGGCGAGACGTCCACCAGCGTGTCGTGCACCATCGCTGGGTTGGGCTTCGGGAAGTCCAGCATGTAGTGCAGCCCGCGGGATTCCTGCCTCTGGCGCGCGCAGCCGACGATCATGTGCGCGATGGCCGCGAGGTTGCGCAGCTCGCAGAGTTCGCTGGTCAGTTTGGTGCGTTGGTAGAACTCCTCAGTCTCGGTGTGGATGAGGTCGATGCGGCGCGCGGCGCGCTCTAGTCGCAGCGTGGACCGCACGATGCCGACGTAGTCCTGCATGACCGTTCGGATCTCGCGGCGGTTGGCGCTCACCAAGATCCACTCGCGCGGATTCTCCGTCCCCGTCTCGTCCCAATCCGGAATCCCGTCCTCGTAGCCTACGCCAGAGGCGTATTCGGCAGCGGGCCCCAGCGCGCGGTGCGCGTAGACGAGCGCCTCCAGGAGCGAGTTGGAGGCCAAGCGGTTCGCGCCGTGGAGCCCGGAGCACGTCACCTCACCGCAGGCGAACAGCCCCGAAATGCTTGTCCGGCCCTCCATGTCCACCACGACGCCGCCGCACGTGTAATGCGCCGCGGGCACGACGGGGATCGGCCCCTTGGTCATGTCCAGGCCGTTCGCGAGCAACGTTTCTTGAATGTTGGGGAAGTGCTTGAGTACCTCGTCCGCGGGTTTGTGCGAGATGTCGAGCCAGACGTGCGGCTCGCCGCGGCGCTTCATCTGGTCGTCGATGGCGCGGGCCACGATGTCGCGCGGGGCGAGTTCGGCGCGCTCGTCGTAGTCCGGCATAAAGCGCTCGCCGGCGAGGTTGCGCAGGATGCCGCCGTCGCCGCGCACGGCTTCGGTGATTAGGAACGCGCGTCCCCCGAAGTCGGCGCCCGGCATGTACAGGCTCGTCGGGTGGAACTGCACGAACTCCATGTTGGCGACCGTCGCGCGGGCGCGGTAGGCCATCGCGATGCCGTCGCCTGTGGCCACGGTCGGGTTCGTCGTGTGGAGGTAGACCTGCCCCGCGCCGCCAGCGGCCAGGAGCGTCACGCGCGCCAGGAACGTCTCGATCTGGCCCGTCGCCTCGTCCAGCACGTAGGCGCCAAAGCAGTGCAAGCCTCTGGCGCCAGAAGCATCTCCCTTCCCTCGGTCCTCGTCCTCGCCAGAGGCCAGGTGGTGCTCCGTGAGGAGGTTGACCGCGAAGTGGTGCTCCAAGAGTTGGATGTTGTCGTGCTGGCGCACCGCCGCGAGCAGCGCGCGCTCCACCTCGCGGCCGGTCATGTCGGCGGCGTGCACGATGCGGTCGGCCGAGTGGCCGCCCTCGCGTCCCAGGTGCAGGTCGCCTCTGGCGTCGCGGTCGAACTCGGCGCCCCAGTCCATGAGCTCGCGGATTCGGTCCGGGCCTTCGGTGACGACCATGCGCACCACGTCCTCGTCGCACAGGCCCGCGCCCGCGATGAGCGTGTCCTGGACGTGCGCCTCCACATCATCGTCGGGGTCCATGACCGCCGCGATGCCGCCCTGGGCGTAGTTGGTGTTGCTCTCGGCCGAGGCTTTTTTGGTGACCACGGCCACGGTCCCGTGTTGGGCCGCCCGCAGCGCAAAAGACAGCCCGGCGACGCCGGAGCCGATGACGAGAAAATCGACGCGTTCGCGCATGTTGAGGACTCAGGCGGGTGAGCCTCTGGCGCGGCGCCAGAGGCGAGTGCGTGCGCGAGACTACCGCCAGTTCCCGCGCTGTGCTCAGGGCGTAGGCTGGCGGGCGCCAGAGGCTACTCGGCGATCTCGGGCTCAGTCGTGCACTGGCCACCCTCTAAGATGAGTTCACGGGGCTGGAAGACCCGGCACTCGCGCTCCAAACCGAGGGCTGCGTCGTACTCGCGTCCCAGGCGGGTGGCGAGCGCAGCGAGTTCCAGGATGGTCGGCGTGTCGCCGTCGGTGAGTGAGTAGATGCGGGAGAGGTGGCGTTGCCGCACGCGTCCGGGCCCAGCGGAAGCTCGCGGCAGGCGTCCACGTCCTCTGCGCGAGCCTGACCGATGGCGATTTCGAGCGCCCGGACCGTCGCGTCGATCTCGGCTTCGTACTCCGCGCGCTCCAGCGCGCTCAGACCGTCGGTGTTATCGGTGACTCCGCATCCTGCGAGGATGAGGGCAGACAGAAAGAGGACTCGCTTCATGGCAATCGCGGGGGGGTAGACGGGAAATAACGGCCTCTGGCGCGGCGGTGTCAACCGCAAGAGGCGCAGGACGTGTGCCTCGTTCTCGCCCGCGGTAATCACGAGGCACCCCGAAGGGCCCGCCACAGCCTCTGGCGCCAGAGGCGCTGCACAACACGTGGAAAACAGGCTACTCCCCCGAGCGGCACGCGGGCGCATCGGTGGGGCCACCATAGCAGGCGACGCATTGCCCGTCGCGGAACAGCGGTGGAGGGGGCGGCGGCATCGGCGCGCAGATGGGCGGATAGGGAAAGCGTGTTCCACCGTCCGAAGGCTCAGGCTGAACGGAGAGCAGCCGCCACCATTCGCTATCGAGCGCCTGGACACGGCTCGCGAGCCTCCCGATCCTCTCCCCATCTGGGTCTTCGGCGGAGTAGACGAGAGGCCTGCGGAGGCACCCGAACTGCACGACCCGGCATGACGCGGGGGAGGTAGCCCGCGCGTCCCCGTTGAGCGAGTCGAGCGAGACCATGCTGCGGTTGAGAAGCAAGGTCACCGAGTCGTGCGTTGCACGCCATGCCTCTTGAGGATCGGCGCCGACTAAGGCCTCGGAAGGGCGGCTTGGCGAACAGGCGCCGACGACCACAGCCACCACGAGGCAATAAGCGAGGCGCACCGTAAGCCGTATTGCTAGGTCAGCGGGACATGACCGGGGACCAGGCGCCGTGGCGCCAGAGGCCTCTGGCGTAGCGCAAGAACCATGCACGAGGAGCGCGGCCCGGCAGAGAAGCAGCGCCAGAGGCTCAGGTCGTAGGTCCGGACTCTTGGAGCAGGTACGCCTTGATGAACGCGTCGATGTCGCCGTCGATCACGCTTTGCACGTCGGGAATCTTGACCTCGGTGCGGTGGTCGTTGACCATCGTGTAGGGCTGGAAGACGTAGGAGCGGATCTGGCTGCCCCACTCGATCTTTTTCTTGCCCGCCTCCTCGGCGTTCTTGGCCGCCTCTCGGATGGCCTGCTCCAGCGCGTAGATGCGCGACTTGAGCATCTGCATCGACCGCTCGCGGTTCTGCATCTGTGAGCGCTGCTCGGTGGATTCGGCCACGACTCGCGCCGACTCGCCGTTGCTCAGCGTTCCCGTCCAGATCAGGCGCGCGCCCGTCTCAACCTTGTTCACGTTCTGCCCGCCCTTGCCGCCGCTGCGAAACGTCTGCAGTTCGAGGTCGTCCGGCTTGATGTCGACCTCGATCTCGTCGTCGATCTCGGGGTAGACGAACACACTCGCGAACGAGGTCTGGCGTTTGTCGCCCGAGCCGAACGGGCTCATGCGCACCAGACGGTGGACGCCGCTCTCGGCCTGGAGGTAGCCGTAGGCGTACGGTCCCTCGATGCGCAGGCTCGCGCTCTTGATGCCCGCCTCCTCCGCCTCCTGGTATTCCAAGAGCGTCGGCGAGTACTCGTGGCGCTCGGCGTAGCGCGTGTACATGCGCAGCAGCATCTCGGCCCAGTCCTGCGCGTCGGTTCCGCCCGCGCCGCTGTTGATGGTGAGGATGGCCGTGCGGTGGTCGTCCTCGCCCGAGAGCATGCCGCGGAGTTCTAGGGTCTCGATGCCCTTCTCCAGCCTCTGGCGCTCGGCCTCGATCTCGCCCGAGAGGTCCGAGTCTGGGTCCTCGTCCTGCATCTCCTGCAGCGTGAGGAGGTCGTCGCGGCGGTCGGCGAGCGCGTCGTAGGCGTCGATCCAGCTTTTCTCGCCCGCGATGGCCTGCTCGGTCGTGCGGGCGCGGTCGTTGTCGTCCCAGAAGCCGGGCTCCAGGCGTCGCGCTTTGAGCGTGTCGAGGGTGTCGCGGCGTCCCGCGATGTCGAGGTAGCGCTCCAGGTCCGCGACGCGTTCGATGAGATCGTCCATGCGCGCAAGCTACCGCCTCTGGCGCGGAGGGATGCGCGGCCTCTGGCGCCAGAGGCGTCGGGCGCCTGGGGTCTCGCCAGAGACTAGAAGTAGACGGAGAGTGCCACACGTGTGGTGCCTACGCCGAAGCGCCAATCATCACCCGAGTTGTCCGTCTCGCTGCTGTTCACCTCCTCCTCGTCTACAAGAACTCCGCCCACAAACGTGCGGTCCAGGCTTGAAAACCGGGTCGCGCCCGTTGCGTCGGCGTACTCCACGCCGAACGTGTAGGCTCCGCCTAGTGTGACGCCGTTCACGACCTTGATCTCGGCCCCGAGCAAAAGACCGCCGCTTACGAACGTCCGTTCTGATTCCCTCACGACTCTGGACTCTTGGACCCGCCGCAGATCTTGCTCTGCATAGAGCCTTTCGGAACGCGTGTCATCC
This sequence comes from Rubricoccaceae bacterium, assembly GCA_963708165.1. Classification (GTDB taxonomy): domain Bacteria; phylum Bacteroidota; class Rhodothermia; order Rhodothermales; family Rubricoccaceae; genus Rubricoccus. The sequence continues at coordinate 3,850,333 of OY970187.1, forward strand.
ACGCCGTCGTTCGACCCGATCCCGAACTGCACTGCAGCTCCCACGAAGGGCGAGACGGTTGACCGGCGACGGCCAACGTGTTGCTCCACGAAGAAGCTGAGGGATGCAGATCGTGCCGAGTTCTCAGATGTCGACGACTCTTCAAAGCCTCCCAGAGTGCCGCCCTGCGCGCTCTCGCTGCTCGCTGTCCGAGCCGCTAATGGAGAACGTGGTGCCGAGCACGGTCCGCTCACCCGCCCAATACCGGAGGCCTATTCCGCCCTCCAGCGGCGAGATCGAGAATGTGCTGAGGCCACTGAACCCGACCGTGACGGCGAGGTCGCCCTGGTGTGCGATGGCGCGGCCACGGCGCTGAGCTTCGGCGCCAGAGGCCGAGACGAAGACGACGAGACAGAGTGAGGAGCAAACGCATGCGACACAGGGAAAGAGAGAGACGGCCGCTGGCGGCGGCGTAAGCGGAATGCGTTCCCGCGCGACGATACACCACACGCTTCCGACCACGCCTCTGGCGCCAGATGCTTAGGCGTCGCCGCGGACCTTCTTGGCGAAGCGCGCGATGCGCTTTGTGGCCTCCTGCACGTTCTCCATGCTCGTCGCGTAGGAGCAGCGGAGATAGCCCTCGCCGCTGGGGCCGAAGGCGCCGCCGGGGACACAGGCGACTTTCTCCTCCTGCAACAGTTGCTGCGCGAACTCCTCGGACGTGAGGCCGGTGCTCGTGATGTCGGGGAAGCAGTAAAAGGCGCCCTCGGGCTCGAACGTGGGCAGGCCCGCCTCGCGCAAGCCGTCCACGATGTGGCGGCGGCGGGCGTCGTAGCTCTGACGCATCATCTCGACGTCCTCCTGCGCGTGCCGGATCGCCGCGAGGGCGCCGACCTGGCCCATCGTGGGCGCGCTCATGACGACGTACTGGTGCGCCTTGTACATCTCCTCCATGATGGGGCGGGGTGCGCAGGCGTAGCCGATGCGCCAGCCCGTCATGGCGTAGTTCTTGGAGAAGCCGCCCAGCAAAATCGTGCGCTCCCACATGCCCGGAAGCGTGGGCACGCTGACGTGGCCGAGTTCGAACGCCTCGCCGTAGATAAGGCGGCTGTAGATCTCGTCTGAGATCACGAATAGATCGTGCTTGACGACGAGTTCGGCGATCTCCGCCATCGTCTCCTGGCGAATGACCGCACCCGTAGGGTTGTTGGGGTAGCCCAGGAAGAGGACTTTGGTCTTGTCCGTAATGCGCGCTTCGATGTCGGCGGCGGTCACCTGAAAGTCGTTCTCGGCGCGGGTGGGCACGTAGACGACCTCGCCGCCCGCGAAGAAGGCGCTCGGGCCGTAGCTCACGAAGCAGGGCTCGGGAATCAGTACCTCGTCGCCTGGGTCCACGAGCGCCAGCATGGCGATCAACATGGCTTCGCTCGCGCCGATGGTTACGACGATCTCCTTGGGGTCGTACTCCAAGTTGTGCAGGCTTTTGAGTTCGCCCGCGATGGCATCGCGCAACTCAGAAAGACCGAGGTTCGCGGTGTAGCCCGTCCGCCCGGCGTCCAGGCTCGCCTTGGCGGCCTCGATGACCGGCAGCGGCGACACGAAGTCCGGCTCGCCTATGCCGAGCGAGATCACGTCGTCCATCGACGCGGCGATCTCGAAGAAGCGCCGAATGCCCGAGGGCGGAACGGTGCGGATGCGGCTGGAGAGGCGCCCGACGAGGCGTGCGGCTTCCTCGTGACGATTTGTGGCGGTCTCGGGCATATCTGGAGGCAGAGGGAGCGCGAAGTTAGCCCCGCCTTCGGCGCTGCCGTGCCTCTGGCGCTGCCGTGCCTCTGGCGCTGCCGTGCCTCTGGCGCTGCCGTGCCTCTGGCGCTGCCGTGCCTCTGGCGCTGCCGTCCCGGTCCCCTCTTGCGCCAGAGGCCTCCCTTCCCCTCTTCGATGCCACCCGTCCGCTCGCTGCTCCGCGCCGCCGCGATCCTGATTCCGCTCGGGGTGGCGGCCAACGTCGTGCTCTCCCTCGCGACGACCGATCACGCGCTGCTGGTGTCGCTGAGAGACGTGCCTCTGGTGACGCTGGGGCTCGTCCTCGCGCTGAGCGGGATTCCGTGGCTGACGCAGAGCGCGCGCATGACGGTCTGGTCGCGGTTCGTGGGGCACCCGCTGCACTTTTGGACGTCGTTCCGGCTGTACGCGGGCGGCGTGCTGGGCTCGGCCGTCACGCCGACGGCCGTCGGCGGCGGGAGCATCCGGTGGGCGCTCGCGACGCGCCACGGCGTGCCCGGTGGCATGGCGGCCTCGCTGCTGACCGTGGAGGGGATGCAAGACCTGCTGTTCATCTCGCTCGCGATTCCAGCGGCGTTGGCGTTTTCGTCGGCGGGCGAGTCCGAGGCCATCCGCGGCGCGCTGGACCGCTTCGCGTTCGGCGTGGACGCGCCAGCGGTCGTCATCGTAGGCGGGGCAGTGGGGCTCCTCCTGGCCTGCTGGGCGCTCTTCCACGCTGCCACCAGAGGCCTGCTCGGGCGCCTCTGGCGCCGACGCGCGCGTCGGATCGCGGCGAAGGTGCGACGACCTTTCGCCAGAGGCGTGCGCGACGTGAAGCAGACGTTCGCGCTCGTGGCCGCCAGAGGCAAGCGCTGGTTCGCGCTCACGTTCGTGCTGACGGCGCTGCAGTGGACCGCGCGCTACTCGGTCGCGACGGTCGTGATCGCGGCGCTCGGCGGGCCGTTCCAGCCGCTGCTGTTCTGGCTCCTGGGCTGGATGACCTACGCCGTCAGCAGCGCCGTCCCCACACCCGGAGCCGCTGGCGCGGCGGAGGCCACGTTCGCGCTCCTGCACTCGCCGTTTGTGGGCGCGGGCATCCTGGGCCTCACGGCGGCCGTGTGGCGCCTGGTGCTGTTCTACCTGCCCGCGGCGGTGGCGGCGGTGGTCTACCCGCTCTTCGTGGTGCGCGACGCGATCCAGCCGGGCGGCGACTGAGCCTCTGGCGCCGGAAGCGCTGCTCGGGGCAGGCGCCAGAGGCCATGGGATACGCCAGAGGCCTCTGGCGGTGGGTTCTGCGGCGCCTACCCGACGAGCATCCCGAGCAGCGCTCCCGAGACCCACCCGACGACGCCCGCGCCGACGTGGATCGCGGCGACCTTTCGGATGACGGCCTCGGACTTCGCCAGCGGGCGCGGCTCTAGCCTCGCGTGGTAGTAGAGGCCGTTGCCGACGCCGGCCACGACGAGCCCCACGGCACCGGCTAGGAGCGCCCCCGCGGCGGTCGCCGCTGGGTCCGGGAGCCGAGCGTAAGCCCAGGCCGCAGCCGCGGCGAAGACGGCGACGGGCGCGAAGACGTTGAGGTTGCGGAGTGCGTAAAAGGCGGCGAGCCAGACGAGCGCGCCCAGTGCGAATCCCTCGACGTAGATCATGCTCGGGAGTGGCTCGCGCCGCAGAACATTTGGCCGTTTAGCCCCCGGGGCTGACGGCACGGCGGGTGGACGAGCGAATGTAGGCGCCGATGCCTGGACGAGCCAGAGACGCTGACGCCCCCGGCGGCCTACAGCGGCGAGTCATACGGCGCCGGGGTTTGCATCGCGCTCGCGAACGAGCGCGGCTCGGTATTGACCTCGTATCCGGTTCTCTCGGTCCTTCAACGAGAGCAGCCCAGCCGCACGCTTCAAGCTGAGCCAGAACGACGACGAACTCCCGAACTCATGGCCCAGATCTTCGAGGACGACGAGGGCCACCTCGTGCTCATTCTGCTGGACGTACTCCTCCGCCATGTCGTAGCGCTCGCGAGCCCAGTCCGGCGCGTCGGACGGGAGCGCCAGTTTTGTCGCTGCTCCACGGAGAACGACGCTGAGAACTTCGAGCCGTTTGACTGCACGAGCATCCATCGCAGTGCCGTGTAACAGCAACTGTGTTGAGAGTCAAGCCGTGAGCGCGTTGCTGGGATCCCATACGGCACCGTCGCGCACGGCGGCGTTGCACGTGACCAAGAGCTTCCGCATGCACGCCACCAGTGCCACCTTTTCGGCTTGCCCGCCTCGACCGGCCGCTGGTAGAAGGCCCGGATCGGTGGGTTCGACCGCACCGCCGCCAGCGCCGACATATAGAGCGCCGCGCGCACCGTCGACCGGCCGCTCCACACGGACCGCTGACCCCGGAAGGCGCCTGAGTCTCGGTTGAGCGGTGCCACGCCGACGAGCGCCGCGATCTCCCGGCGATTCAACTGCCCGAGCTCCGGCACGTCCGCCAGGAGCGTCGTCGCCAGCACACGGCCCACGCCGGGAATCGCCCGCAGCAGGTCGTCCTTCGCGCGCCAGACGACGCTCCCGCGGATCGCCGAGACGAGGTCCTCGTCGACGCCTCCGAGTTCTCTCTCCAGCCACCGGACGTGCTTGGCGATGCTCTTCTGCACCGACGGCGCGGCGAGGTGCGCCCGGTTCTTCTCCGAGACGAGCATCGTGATCAGCTGGCGGCGGCGGGACAGAATCGCCGCAAACGCCTCGGATTCCGCGTCCGGCAGCGGACGCGGCTCCGGTCGGATCCCCTGCCCCCGCCCCAGGGGCAGGGGCGCGAAGAGCGCGAGCACCGCCGCGTCGAGCGCGTCGGTCTTGGCCAGCCGCCCGGTCGACTTGGCGAAGTCGCGCACCTGCCGCGGGTTGACAACGGCCACAGGCACACCGGCGGCGGCGAGCGACGCCGCGCACGGCGCCTCATAGCGGCCGGTGGCCTCCAGCACGACGAGCGCCGGGACGAGCGCGGCGACACGCGCGACGAGGGCGTCGATTCCCGCGGGGTCGTTGGTGGCCTGCCAGGCCTCGCGGGTGGGGAGCACGGCCACGTCGAGCGTGGCCTTCGAGACGTCGATGCCGACGTAGACGGAACCGTCCATGATGGGTTAGATCTGTCCCGCCCGCGGCCCGGTCTTGCGTGAGTCGGGCTCGGCACCGCAAGACGGCGACGGCCCTGGCAACTGTTCGGACTCCTGACGAGAATCGCGAGCCGACGGCCCCCGCTGTTATCCGGTCTCGGCGCTGAGGCGTCGGACCAAGATGGCATCGGGCTTACCGACTCGGAGGCCCGAAATGACCTCTGACCTCAACCTACAAGATGCGCCTTCTCACGGGACTAAACGTGCGGCCTCTACGCCTCGACGGGCCGCCAGAGGCTCGGCGAATGAGCGCCTCTGGCTCGGCGCCAGGCATGGCCGAGACGATTCGCGAACGCCTCTGGCGGACGACGAGCGTGGGGCACGGCACGGTGCGCATTAACGCTTCTGCGACGCTGCCGAGCAGCGCCCGGCGCGGGCCGCGTCGGCCGTGCGAGCCGACGACCAAGAGGTGCGTGCGGTCCTCGCGCGCGACGGATTTCGACGACATCGGCGGGGTCGCCTCTGCGGACCGTGACATGAACAGCCATCGGAGCATCCGACGCACCCTGCAGATCGCCGGCGAGGCCGAGAAGCCTCTGGCGGGCTGAAGCGCGCCCTGCGCCGCCAGAGGCCGAGGTGGCCAAACCCCGTCGCGGTATGCGGCAGAGCGGTCACGATGTCGAGCGGCGCGCCATAGGCGCGCGCGACGGCCGCGGCCCACTGTGCAGGAAGCGGCGTGCCGCTCCCAAGGTCATCCAGGTCAACCGCCAGCAGCACGCGCGCGGGCGGCCACGGCGACGAGGCCTCTGGCGGGAGCGAGCGGACGGTGAGGACCGGGCACGGGGCGCGGCGCACGACGGCTTCGGCGACGCTGCCGAGAACCCCTCGCTTCCAGCCGCGGCGTCCGTGCGTACCCATGACGATGAGGTCGATGCCCTCCTCCTCCGCGGCGCGAGTTCTACCGGCCCAGCGGCTGGATCGGCGTCCGCCTCTCGTACTGACCCGCTGCCGAGCCTCTGGCGCCAGAGGCCGCGTGTGGAGATTGATCGCCTCTGGACAACGCTGTTGCGCCAGAGGCAAAGGTGAACAGCGTTAGGCGTCGTAACAATGAGTTAAAGAGTGAGGGAAGACCGCGCCACAGGCGAGGTTGGTAACACCGGACGGGTGAGGGGGAGATAGGTTCAGAACCGGTCACCCGCTACGCCTCTGGCGCACGGCTTGGAAGCGGGGCGGTGGCTCTCACCCACCCCCAGCATTCATGTCCCTCCGCTACGCGCTCGGCGCCGCGCTCCTCGCGCTCGCCGTCACGCTCGCAGGCCCCGCCTCCGCTCAAGGCGTCACGACCTCCGCCCTCGCTGGCGTCGTCCTCGACGAGACCGGCGAGGCCATCCCCGGCGCCAACGTCGTCGCCGTCCACGTCCCGACGGGCACGCGCTACGGCGCCGCCTCGCGCGTCGACGGCCGGTTCAACCTCCCCAACCTCCGCGTCGGCGGCCCATACACCGTCACGGCCACGTTCGTCGGCTACGAGCCGACCGTGATCGAAGGCCTCCAGCTCCGGCTGGGACAGGAGAGCGTCATCGAGCTCGTGCTCCTGAGCACCTCCGCCGAGTTGGGCGAGGTGACAGTCCGAGCCTCTGGCGACGCCACGCTCAACCCCGACCGGACGGGCGCCGAGACGACCATCGGCCTCCCCTCTATCGAGGCGCTGCCCAGCATCTCCCGCTCCACGCGCGACCTCACGCGGCTCGACCCCCGCTCGGACGGCAACTTCTCCTACGGCGGCCGGAACTGGCTCTTCAACAACGTGACCCTGGACGGGTCCTACTTCAACAACCCGTTCGGCCTGGACGACCCCGCGCCGGGCGGGCAGGCGGGCGCCGAGCCCGTCCCCTACGACGCCGTCGAGCAGGTGCAGGTCTCCATCGCGCCGTTCGACGTGCGCGAGGGCGGCTTCACGGGCGCCAACGTCAACCAGGTCACCAAGAGCGGCACAAACACCTTCCGAGGCTCAGCCTACACCTTCTACCGCAACGAGGACCTCATCGGCAACACGGTTTCCGGCAGCGAGGTGCTCGCCAACCCCGACCTCTCGTTCAACCAGGTCGGCTTCTCCATCGGAGGCCCCATCGTCCGCGACAGGCTGTTCTTCTTCGCCAACGGCGAGCTTTCCCGCCGCGACGATCCCGGCTCCAACTTCGCCGCGCGTACCGGCGACAACGCCGGGCAGTTCGGCGTCAGTCGCGTCCGCGCCGCCGACCTCGACGCCATCTCCGAGCGCCTCCTCGACGCCTACGACTACGACACCGGCGCCTACGACGACTACCTCCGCGCGACGGACAACGACAAATTCCTCCTCAAGCTGGACTGGAACGTCAACGACAACAACACGGCGTCCTTCCGCTACAACTACCTCGACGCCTACCGCGACCTGACGGCCAACCCCGCCGCCATCACCATCAACAACACCGGCCGCGGCCCCAACGAGACCAGCCTCCCGTTCCAGAACAGCGGCTACCGGATCAACAACGAGCTCAACTCCGTCGCGGCCGAGCTCAACAGCCGTGGCGAGCGGTTCTCCAACCGGCTATTCGCCAGCTACACCGGCTTCCGCGACTTCCGCGAGCCGTTCTCCGAGCCGTTTCCGACCATCGACATCGCCGTGGACGGGCTGACGTACACCACCGCCGGCCACGAGCCCTTCTCGATCCGCAACGTCCTCGACCAGGACGTTTTCCAGCTGACGAACAACTTCACCTTCTTCGCCGACAACCACGTCGTGACCGTCGGCGCCAACGCGGAGGTGTTCTCGTTCTTCAACTCGTTCAACCTCTTCCGCCACGGGTTCTTCCCCGCCGCGAGTTGGTTCACCGGCGCCGCCTACGACCTCAACGGCGACGGCGACACCGACGACGCGGGCGAGGCGCTGGACGGCCTGGAGCAGTTCTTCTTCGAGACCAACCCCGACCTCCCGCTCTGCGGCGGCTCTACCAACGCGCCCGGCATCGACTGCCGCCGCGACTTCCGCGCGCTCGTGACGCCGGAGACTTTCCCGTTCAAGGGCGAGACCATCGACGTGGGCCAGTTCGCGCTCTACGCGCAGGACGAGATCTCCCTGTTCGACGGCTTCAAGCTCACCGCAGGCCTCCGCATGGACGTGCCGGTCTACTTCACCGACCCGGTGGAGAACCCGTTCTCGACCGGCCTCACCTCGTTGGACGAGAATGACGAGCCGGAGACCGTGGACCAGGCAACGCTTCCGGGTGCGAGCCCGCTCTTCTCGCCGCGCGTGGGCTTCAACTGGGACGCCTCTGGCGACCGCAGCACGCAGCTCCGCGGCGGCACGGGCATCTTCACCGGCCGCGTGCCCTTCGTGTGGGTCGGCAACGTGATCTCCAACCCCGGCGCCAACCCCAACCTCTACGACCCGTTCGGCAACCCCGACGCTGAGCAGATCGAGACGGGCGACAACGCGATCCTCCAGCAGTCCTTCGACCTCAACGCGATGGTAGAGGACTTCCGGTTCCCGCAGGTTTGGACGACCAACCTCGCGCTGGACCAGGCGCTCCCGGGCGGGACCGTGTTGACCCTGGAGGGCATCTTCGGCAAGGACGTCAACGGCGTCTACTACCGCAACGCGGACCTTGTGACGCCTGTGCGGACGCTGGCCGACGGCCGCCCGTACTTCGGCGCGCAGGAGGGCGGCGCGGAGCTGAACCCCGACGGCCGGGGCACCTACGTGCTGGACAACACCGGTGAGGGCTACAACCTTAACCTCACTGCGCAGGCACGCAAGGCGTTCGACTTCGGGCTCAACCTCACTGCGGCGTATTCCTACACCCGCGCGGAGAACCTGCTCAACTCGACGGAGATCGCGAGCGTCCTTTTCCAGAGCAACCCCGTTCAGGGCGACCCCAACCGGCCCGGCCTCGCGCCGTCGCAGTTCGGGCAGCCGCACCGGTTTATCGGCACGGCGTTTTACCGCCACGAGTGGAGCCCGGCCGCGGCGACGAGCATCGGCCTCTTCGCGACCGTCGCCGAGGGCAACCAGTTCCTCTACGCTGGCGGCAACCGCTACTCGTTCATCTACGCCGGCGACGTCAACGGCGACGGCTTCGGCGGGAACGACTTGATCTACATCCCCACGAGCGAAGCGGACGCCAACTTGGTGGACTTTGTGGACGCCAGCGGCGCGACGGTCACGGCAGCGGATCAGTACGCCCGCTTGGACGCGTTTATCGAGCAGGACGACTACCTCTCCAAGCGCCGCGGCGAGATCGCGCAGCGCTTCGGCGCGGTGAACCCGTGGTACTCCAACGTGGACCTGCGCCTGCTCCAGGACGTCTCGTTCCTCGTCGGCGGCCGGACCAACACGGTGCAACTCACGCTCGACGTGCAGAACGTGGCCAACTTCCTGAGCTCGGATTGGGGCGTGCGCCGCGTGGCCAACCCCGCCGCGCTCTCGCCGCTCCGCCTCGTCGGCTTCGCGAGCGACGGGGAGCCCCGGCTCAACTTCGTCGGCCCGGACGAGACCTACGTGGACGACCCCAGCGAGTTCTCGCGCTGGCGCGCCCAGTTCGGGCTCCGGGTGCTGTTCAACTAGCCTCCGGCGCTGCCTCCTGGCCGGGGCCTCGGACCGCTCCCACAGGTCCGCGCCCCGGCTACGTGCGGCCCGCTGCGCTTCGGCGCAGCGGGCCGCTCTCGTCTTCGGGCCTCTGGCGCCAGAGGCTTGCCACCGCTTTCGCGCGGGCAACGCGCCGAGCACGGCCGCAGCGCTCGGGTAGAGCGCGAGCACCGCGTCCGAGGCCGGGTGCCAGAGGCGCACGTCGGCGCGGGCGCCCAGCGCGTCCCAGGCGGTGGCGAGCACGCCGCGCTGGGGCAGCAGCCGCGCGCCGAGCAGGCCCTAGCCCCACGCCGCGCCGAAGGCGAAGTGCAGCGCGGGCGCGCCGGGCCACCGAGGCTCGAGAGCAGCGTCACGCCCAGGGTGCAGAGCAGCCGGTTGGGGTAGCGCGAGCCCGCCGCTGCGTGGCGGTGCCTCTGGCGCCAGAAGCTGGCCTCCGACAAGTACCGGAACAGGATTGTCCGCTTGGCGAGGACCATCAACCGGTTGGGACGCCCATGGGCTCGCTGCGCCCTGTTTTCAAGCCTCTCCGAACCGGCTCACCCACAGTTCGTAGCTCGGCCTTGCAACCGCCCCAAAGCCTGAGGAAAGGGCGCTCGTGGTCGGCCACTGGACAATCCTGCGCGTTTACTTGTCGGACCCCGTGTCCCGCTGTTTTCCGGACACCCACTCAAAGCT